>NZ_SJEV01000001.1:0-1692389 GCF_008642235.1 Planctomonas psychrotolerans
GGCACCACCGAGCCCACCACCTGGCAGGTCGAAACCACCGACAGCACCACCGGCCTCCAGACCGCCGGCCACACCGGAATCAGCTCCTACATCGGATCCGGCATGACCAGCCTCCCCCTCACCGTCAGCTGGGACGACTTCACCGTCACCACCGTCCAGTAACGCTCAGCGACGAAACGCGACAAGCGGGTCCCGGCATCGCCGGGACCCGCTTGTCCGTGTTTCGGTGCGCCCCATCGAGCGCGCGGGCGTCGTCTCAGGAGGTGAGACCGAGGGAGTGCAGCCATTCCGCGATGGCTCCGTTCCAGCGGTCCCGGTCGTAGTTCCACAGTTTCGTGTGCCGCGCCGTCTCGAACGGCACGAACGTCACGAGGTCGGGGCGGGCCGCAGCGAGTTCGCGCGAGCCACTCGACGGCACGAAGCCGTCATCGTCGCTGTGCAGCAGAAGGATCGGGACCCGGAGTTCCTGGGCACGCTCGAGCACGTTCAGCCGCGCGAAGTCGACCGGTACCGAGAGTCCGGTGAGCAGCCGACTCCACCGGCTGCCCAGGATGCCGATCGCACCGCGCTTGACCGGCCGCGGGAGCCGGCGGGCGTCGCCCTGATAGTTCAACGTGTCGACCCAGTCGACCACGGGAGAGTCCAGCGCGACGGCGCGGATCACTGATCCGTGCGTGGACCGGAGGGCCGCCTGCAGGGCCACCGCACCGCCCATCGACCAGCCCATCAGCACGACGGACTTCGCGCCTCCCGCCACCGCGAAGTCGATCGCGGCGTCGATGTCGGCCCACTCGGTGTCGCCGAGGGCGTACCGCCCGTCGCCGCTGGGCGGCGCCTCCTCGTCGTTCCGATAGGAGATGAGCAGCGATGTGAAGCCGGCCTCCCGGAACACCGGAACGCCCCGAAGGGCCTCGGGTCGACGGGTGGCGCGACCGTGCACGTGGATCACCCACCGATCGGTCGACCGCTCGGCGGGGATGAGCCACGCCGGCGCGCGCCCCACGGGGGTGGCGACCGTCACATTGTCGTAGGGGAACCCGAGTTCCCGGGGTCCGAGGTAGAACCACCCGGCGAAGCGTCCGGTCCGGGCGCTCCGGATATCGCCGAAGTCGGTGGCGATCAGCTCGCGCGTCACGGTCGTCTCGCTGCGCCCGGTGATCTCCCCCACGCGGGTGTGCCCGCCGCCCTGCGCGAACCAGAAGCTGTAATTGCCGGGCAGCAGCGCATCGGGATGCGGGCGGAGGGTGATCCGGTCGCCCGCGGTGTTCACACCGAGCACGCGGATGCTCTCATGCCGACGTCGCACCGGTGTGACGATGCCCCGGGCGAAAGCGGTGGCGACGCTACCGGCGGACAGGGCGAGGGCCAGTCCGAGACTCCCCACGAACAGTCCGGCGGGAAGGAGCGCGCCCGCCGACGCTGCGAGCGGCGAGCGCGATGTCCTCCGTCGCGACACCGGGCGACCGGTTCGTCGTGCCACGCGCCCTCCCTCTCCTGGACTGTGCGATCCGGCCCGTGCCCGGACCGTCCGATGCGCCGAGACGACACCGGTCCCCGCTTCCGGAAGGCTCTTACACCGTTCCGGCCGAACGGCGAGCCTACGCCCCCGAATTCCTCAAGAACTCTAGTCTCATCCTGTGCCTGAGTCCCGGGATGATACGCGGTTGCCGCCGGAGTTCGCCGCCGCGCTCGAGGCCCTGCGCCGGGCGGAGACCCGTCCGGAACTCGTGGTGCACGAGATCACCGCGCCGGGCAGTCTCGCGCCGAACGCGGTCGCACTGGCCGCTGACGTCTCGCCCGCGCGACACGGCAGCGATTCGGACCTCGGCACCGGACGGTTCATCCTCCTGCATGACGAGAGCGAGCCGGAGGCGTGGGGTGGCAGCTTCCGGGTCGTCTGCTTCGCGCAGGCCCCGCTCGAGACCGACATCGGCATCGACCCGTTCCTCGCCGAAGTCGCCTGGTCGTGGCTCGTCGACGGCCTGAACTCCCGCGGCGCCGAGTACACGGCCGCGTCCGGGACCGCGACGAAGATCCTCTCGACGGGCTTCGGCGAGCTCGCCAGCCAGGGCAGTGGGGCCAAGATAGAGCTACGGGCGTCCTGGACGCCGAGGAACTCCGATGTCACCGCGCATGTGGAAGGCTGGGGAGAATTACTGTGCATGCTGGCCGGGCTTCCGCCGGTCGGCGAGGGAGTGAGTTCGCTATCAGCCCGACGAGCCGCGCGTGACTGAGACGCGCCACGACCGGCCGGTCGCCCCGGCCGCCACGTCCACTCGCCCCGAGCACGACGCCGTTGTCGTGCTCGATACGCGAGCGGACTACCTCGAGGCGGTCACGCGCATCGCGAACGGGACCGGCCCCATCGCGATCGACGCCGAGCGCGCCTCCGGTTTCCGTTATTCCCAACGTGCCTACCTCATTCAGGTGTACCGCCGCGACGCGGGCACCTTCCTGTTCGACCCGCCCGCGATCGGGTCGTTCACCGAGCTCAACGACGCCATCGGCGCCGAGGAATGGGTGCTGCACGCCGCGAGTCAGGACCTCGCCTGCCTGCGCGAGGTCGGACTCGACCCGGCGGTGCTGTTCGACACCGAACTCGCCGCGCGGTTGCTCGGTCTCCCCCGCGCCGGGCTCGGCACGGTGGTGGAGGAGCTCCTCGGCATCCACCTGGCCAAGGAGCACTCGGCGGCGGACTGGTCCACGCGGCCGCTGCCCCAGTCGTGGCTCGTCTACGCGGCGCTCGACGTGGAGTTGCTCCCGGATCTCCGCGACGTGATGGTGCGCCGACTCGAGGAGTCGGGCAAGACCGAGATCGCGCAGCAGGAGTTCGACGCCACCCTCACTCGGGAGGCCAAGCTCGTGCGCGCCGACCCATGGCGCCGGCTGTCCGGCATCCACTCCGTGCGCGGTGCCCGCAACCTCGCCGTCGCCCGCGAACTCTGGCTGGCCCGGGACGACTTCGCGCAGGAGGTCGACACGGCGCCGGGTCGCCTATTGCCCGACGCGTCGCTGCTGCACGTCGTGCGCGCGCTGCCCGCGTCGAAGCGCGATCTCGCCAACATGCGGGAGTTCACCGGGCGGGCGAGCCGCACGGAGATCGATCGCTGGTGGAGTGCCGTGGAGCGAGGGCTGACCACCAGCGAGCTTCCGCAGTTCCGGGGCACCGGCGAGTCCATGCCCCCGCCGAAGGCGTGGGCGGACAAGAACCCGGAGGCCGACCGCAGACTGAAGCGCGCGCGCACGGCGCTTGCCACGGTGTCCGAGGAGATCGAGATCCCCCTGGAGAACCTGCTGACCCCCGACACACTCCGTCGGATCGCGTGGACCCCGCCCGACGACATCTCGGCGGACACCATCGGCGCAGCATTGGCCGAATGGTCGGCGCGACCGTGGCAAATTGAGCGAACAGCACAGCTGATCGCCGATGCCTTTGTCGAAGCCCGCCAAGAACCCGTTCCGGCGCCGGAACCGGCGTCGTAGGAACAGTCAAAGGATTCAGAACGCTCCGGGGCTCTCCCTAGGATCGGTGTCGACTTGACCGAGGAGGCACAGTGGCCGAAAGAGCTGAAGTCGTGTTCGTCGACGGGGTTCGCACCCCGTTCGGACGTGCCGGCGAAAAGGGAATGTACTGGCAGACCCGAGCGGACGACCTCGTCGTCAAGGCGATGATCGGACTGCTGGAACGCAACCCCTCCCTCCCGAAGGAGCGGGTCGACGAGGTCGCCATCGCGGCGACCACCCAGCAGGGCGACCAGGGCCTTACTCTCGGCCGAACCGCGGCCATGCTCGCGGGTCTCCCGCAGTCGGTGCCCGGCTTCGCCATCGACCGCATGTGCGCGGGGGCGATGACGAGCGTCACGGCGACCGCCGGGGGCATCGCTTTCGGTGCGTACGACGTCGCCATCGCGGGCGGTGTCGAGCACATGGGCCGGCACCCGATGGGCTTCGGCGCCGACCCGAACCCGAGGTTCCTCGCCGAACGGCTCGTCAGTGAGGACGCGCTCAACATGGGCAAGACCGCGGAGCGCATCCACGACCGCTTCCCCGCCCTCACCCGGGAACGCGCGGACCGGTTCGCCATGCGCAGCCAGCAGAAGGTCGCCGCGGCATACGCGACGGGCAGGATCCAGCGGGACCTCATCCCCGTGGCCGTTCGGAGCGAGTCCGGCTGGGGCCTCGCCACCACCGACGAGGGACCCCGCCCCGAGACCACCATGGAGGGACTCGCCGGCCTCCGCACCCCGTTCCGCCCGCACGGCCGGGTGACCGCCGGCAACTCGTCCGGCCTTAACGACGGCGCGACCGCCGCGCTTCTCGCCAGTGCCGACGCCGCCAAGGAGCTGGGGCTGCGCACGAAGATGACCCTGGTGAGCTTCGCCTTCGCCGGCGTCGAACCGGAGATCATGGGTATCGGCCCGGTGCCGTCGACCGAGAAGGCCCTGCGCAAGGCCGGGCTGTCGATCGACGACATCGGGCTCTTCGAACTGAACGAGGCGTTCGCCGTCCAGGTCCTGTCCCTCCTCGATCACTTCGGCATCGACGAC
Organism: Planctomonas psychrotolerans; assembly: GCF_008642235.1. GTDB lineage: Bacteria > Actinomycetota > Actinomycetes > Actinomycetales > Microbacteriaceae > Planctomonas > Planctomonas psychrotolerans. Next base: position 4,548 of record NZ_SJEV01000001.1, read on the forward strand.
GACGATCCCCGCGTCAACGAGTACGGCGGCGCGATCGCGTTCGGGCACCCCCTCGCCTCATCCGGTGTGCGACTGATGAACCAACTGGCGCGCCAGTTCGAGGAGCATCCCGAGGTGCGGTACGGCCTCACCGCCATGTGCATCGGCCTCGGTCAGGGCGGCAGCGTGATCTGGGAGAACCCGCACTTCGACGGCAAAAAGAGGAAGAGGAACGGACGATGACCGCCACGACCACCTTCGAGCAGCTCGTCGCCCTCGACCCGGACGAGGTCGTCACTCACTCCTTCGTACGGGACATCCCGCTGTCGGGCGGCCGAGTGCTCTCCCTGATCACCCTCGACAACGGTCGCGATCACACCCGGCCGAACACCCTCGGCCCGGCGACCCTCCTGGAGCTCGGTTCGGTGCTCGATCGACTCGCCTCCCGCGCCGGCCGCGGCGAGATCGCGGGAGTCGCCATCACGGGTAAGCCGTTCATCCTCGCCGCCGGCGCGGACCTGAGCAAGGTCAGCGAGATCCCGAGTCGAGAGGTCGGCCGGCAGATGGCCATGCTCGGGCACCGCACCCTCGGCGCACTGGCGGAACTCGGAGTGCCGTCCTTCACCTTCATCAACGGGCTGGCCCTCGGGGGTGGCACGGAGATCGCCCTCAACTCCACGTATCGCACGGTCGACAGCAGCATCCCGGCGCTCGGACTGCCCGAGGTGTTCCTCGGCATCATCCCCGGCTGGGGCGGATCCTGGCTCCTGCCGAACCTCATCGGCATCGAGAACGCCCTCAAGGTGATCATCGAGAACCCGCTGAAGAACAACCGCACCCTGAAGGCGCCGGAGGTGCTCGAGCTGGGGATCGCCGACGCCATGTTCGGCCCGGCGAACTTCCTCGAGCACTCGATCGCCTGGGCCGACCGGGTGCTGAGCGGCGCCATCGAGGTGAAGCGACCGAATGCCCCGGGCAAGCTCGAACGGATCGCCAAATGGGACATCGCCGTGGGCATCGCCCGGCGCTCCCTCGAATCGAAGATCGGCACGGTCGCCCACGCCCCGTATCGGGCGCTCGACCTCATCAAGGCGGCGAAGAACACGACACGGGCCGAGGGGTTCGCGGCCGAGGACGAGGCCCTCGCCGACCTCATCTCGGGCGATCAGTTCCGGGCGTCCATCTACGCGTTCAACCTGGTGCAGAAGCGGGCGAAGCGCCCGGCGGGGGCACCCGACCGGGCGCTCGCCCAACCGATCACGAAGGTCGGCGTGATCGGCGCCGGGCTCATGGCCAGCCAGTTCGCCCTGCTCTTCGCCCGGCGGTTGCAGGTGCCCGTGGTGATCACGGACCTCGATCAGGCCCGCGTCGACGCCGGTGTCGCCCGCATCCGCGGCGAGATCGACGCGCTGGCGACGAAGGGCCGGATCTCTCCGGACGAGTCGAACCGGCTCGCCGCCCTCGTCACCGGAACCACCGACATGGCCGATTTCGCCGACGCGGACTGGGTGATCGAGGCGGTGTTCGAGGAGCTCGGGGTGAAGCAGGACGTGTTCGCCGAGGTCGAGCGCCACGTGTCCGACACCGCTATCCTCGCCACCAACACGTCGTCGCTGTCGGTGGAGCGGATCGCCGAGAAGCTGGAGCATCCCGAACGCGTGGTGGGCTTCCACTTCTTCAACCCGGTGGCCGTGATGCCCCTGGTCGAGGTGGTGCGGGCACCCGCCACCACCGACGTGGCTCTCAGCACCGCGATGAGCGTGGCCGCGAAGCTGAAGAAGACCGCGGTGATCACCCGGGACACCCCCGGCTTCGTGGTCAATCGCATCCTCGCGAAGATCCTCGGCGAGACCATGCACGCGGTCGACACCGGAACCCCGTTCGAGGTGGTCGACTCGGCGCTCGACGCATTCGGCATGCCGATGTCGCCCTTCGAACTGCTCGAACTGGTTGGACTCAAGGTCGGGGCGCACGTACTCGACACGCATTCCGCGGCCTTCCCCGACCGGTTCTTCGCGAGCGAGAACCTGCACGCGCTGGCGGACCTCGGGCACATCTACGAGCGGAACGCCAAGGGGGCGGTGAAGGGCTTCGACCCGGCCGCCCGCCGGATCGTGCAGGGCGGCACCAGCCCGATGACGGGTGAACAGCTTCGTCGTCGGGTCGAGCTGGGTCTCGCCGACGAAGTGCACCGGATGCTCGAGGACGACGTGGTGCACGCCGCCGAGGACATCGACCTCTGCCTCGTCCTCGGCGCCGGATATCCGTTCCAGATGGGTGGGCTCACCCCCTACCTCGACCGCGTGGGGGCGAGCGAGCGAGCGTTCGGCGGCACCTTCCACACTCCGCCCATCCGCGGCGTGAGCTAGCGCTGCGGGGGCGCCTGTATCGCCAGACCGAGGGCGCCCATGGCCGCCGGGGTGGGGTCGACCGGCGGCCACGGGATGTCTGAGGTCCAGCGGTACGTGGAACGCCCGGATTCCGCCTCGTGACGGGAGCCGTCCGGGAGCAGGACCTCGGCGGTCGCCCCGGGCGGCACGTCCGTCTCCAGCACGAACGCATTCCCGGTCCGACGCCACGTCGACGATGCCGGCCCGTACGGCGTCCGGATGCGCGCCGTCGCCCACTCCAGGGTTCCCCCGGGTACGGGGGCGATGCGCAGGCGGCGATAACCGGGCGCCGCCGGGGCGAGACCGGCGACCGTGCGCTGCATCCAGTCGGAGACGGCGCCGAGCGCGTAGTGATTGAACGAGGTCATGGCGCCCGGGTTGATCGAGCCGTCGGGAAGCATCGAGTCCCAGCGCTCCCACACCGTCGTCGCGCCCATGGTCACGGGATAGAGGAATGACGGGCACTCGCGTTCCGCGAGCATCCGATGAGCGAGGCCGGCATGCCCGCCGAGGGTGAGGGCGTCGGCGATCACGGGGGTGCCCGCGAACCCGGTGCCGATCCGGTAGCGCTGCAGGTGGACGAGTTCGGCGAGCCGGTCGGCGCCCCGCTGGCGACTCCGCGCATCCGGGTACAGGTCGAATACGATCGCGAGCGCGTACGCGGTCTGGGAGTCGCTCGAGAGACGCCCGGACGGCGCGCAGTACTCGTCCGCGAACGCCACGCGGACCCGTCGCGACAGCTCCTCGTAGTCCCGGGCGTCGTCGGTCCGCCCGAGGAGGTCGGCCGTGCGGGCGACCAGACGACTCGAGTGCGCGAACCACGCCGTCGCGACGAGCCCGCCGTCCGTTCGCCCCGCGGCGGCGTTGTCCGGCGGAGCCGAGGGATCGAGCCAGTCACCCAGCTGGAACTCGGCGTCCCAGACGAGTCGGTCACCGACCCGGCGGCGCACGGCGTCGACCCACGCCGACATGCTCGGCCACGCCCGCTCCAGCACCGCGAGGTCGCCGTAGCGCTCGTAGAGCGCCCACGGCACGGCCACCGTGGCGTCGCCCCAGACCGCGTTGGCCATGCGGTCCGCGAGGATGTTGGGCACCACCAGTGGGGGGATGCCGTCGGGATCGTCGAACTGCTCGGCCGCGAGGTCGGCGAGCCAGGAGATGAGCACGCCGGCGCAGTCGTAGATGCCCGTCGCGGCGGGCGCGAACACCGTGAGGTCACCGGTCCACCCGAGCCGCTCATCGCGCTGGGGGCAGTCGGTGGGAACGTCGACGAAGTTCCCGCGCATGCCCCAGACGACGTTCTCGAACAGCCGGGTGATCTCCGGATCCGAGCAGGTGAAGTCCCCGGTGCGTTCCATGTCGCTGTGCAGCACGACCCCCTCGACCCGGTCTATCGTGATGTCGGGGGTCGACAGGGTCAGCTCCGCGTACCGGAAGCCGTGGAAGGTGAACTCGGGCTGCCAGACGGCACCGCCCCCGGCGAGGGTGAGCGAGTCGGTGGCTGCGGCGTCCCGAAGCGGGCGCACCCCGAGCTCGTCGCACTCGAGCACTTCGGCGTGCCGCAGGGTGACGGTGGCGCCCGACGGGCCGGTCACCGCGACGCGCAGCACCCCGACGATGTTCTGGCCCAGGTCGACCCGCAGGCGGGTCGGAGTGCGCCACTCCTCGGCTGCCGGGTCGAGCACCCGGGTCGGCAGGACGGGCGGTCCGTCCGCGGCGACGAGCACCGCGGGGTCGATCTCGCGCGGGTCGACGCCCGACCAGACGGAATCGTCGAAGCCGGGCCGCTCCGAGCCTGCGAGCACGAGGCGCTCGTCGCGATGCTCGCCGTCGTAGATCCCTGTCGACACGATCGCCGACCGGGCGCTGTGCCATGTACCGTCGGTGCCGATCACGACGGTGGACCCGTCCACGAGTTCCACCTCGAGCTGCGCGAGGAGCGTGGTCCGGTTCCCGTACACATTGCGGATGCCGCCCTCCCACCCCAGCCGGCCGCGGAACCACCCGTCCGCGAGGGTGGCCTGCACCGCGTTCGGCCCCTCCCGGACCAGCGCGGTGACGTCGTGGGTGCGCACCCGCAGCCGGTGCGCGTAGCTGGTCCAGCCGGGAGCGAATCGTTCCTCGCTGATCCTCGAGCCGTTGATCGTGAGCACGACCATCCCCTGCGCGGTCAGGTGCAGCCGAGCGGAACGCACGGGCGCGCCCAGGAGGAACTCGCGTCGCACCAGGGCCGCCGGCCCTCCGGAACCCGAGTCGGCGAGCGGTGCTATCGGAAGCGCGCTCCAGTCGGAGGCGTCGAGGAGGCCCGTCTCGACGGCCGCCGGGTCGCTCCACGGCGTCGGGTCGTTCGTCGAGGCGGGTGCGGAACGGGGTCCGCCCGCCCGTCCCCACACCCGCACTCGCACGTTCCGCCGCTCCCGGGACGCGAGCGGCGCGAAAGGCCAGGGAACGAGCACGCTGTCCGGTGACTCGATGCGACCGGTGGACTCGGCGGCACCGGTCACCGGATTCGTCGCGGAGAGCTCGTAGGCGACCGGAGCCCAGCCCGCGGCAGCACCGGTCACCCGCCAGGACACCCGCGGACGGGCCTGGCCGATGCCGAGCGCGGCCCGGGAGTGCTCGAACCGGACGTCGACGACGCGCGCGCTCTCGTGCGCCCCCCGGGTCACCCCTTGACCGCTCCGCTCGTCATCCCGGCGACGATCTGCCGGTTGAAGAAGATGTACATCACGAGCGGCGGGATCGTGATCAGGAGGATGTCCATGAACAGGAGGTTCCACTGGCTCAGCGTCTGACTCTGGAAGTTGTACAGCGTGAGCTGCACGGTGGCGTTCTCGTCGCCGGGCAGGAAGTAGAGCGGACCGGTGAAGTCGTTGAACACCGCCACCGCCTGCACGACGATGACCGTGATCACGACGGGCTTCAGCAACGGCAGTACGACGCGGAAGAACAACCGGAGCGACCCAGCGCCGTCGATGATCGCCGCCTCGTCGAGCTCGCGGGGAATGGTGGACACGAAGGCCCGGAACAGCAGGATGCAGAACGACAGACCGAACGTCGCGTTGATCAGGATCATTCCGGGGATCGTCTTGAACAGCTCGAGGCCCTGCAGCACCCAGATGGTGGGCACCACGGCCGGCGGCACGATCAGACCCGCCAGAACGAAGAAGTTGACCACGGGGTTCCACCTGGTCGTCTTGCGCTGGAGCACGTACCCGACCATCGCGGCGAACACGACCATGAGGGCGATGCTGCCGACGGTGAGGATGGTCGAGTTGACGAACGCCCGGATCACGATGCCGTCGCGCACGCTCAGCACGGCGACGAGGTTGTCCCAGAACGCCCACTCCTGCGGCCAGCTGAAGGCCAGGGAGGACGACTCCGCGGCGGTCTTCGACGCCGTGAGGAAGATGAACGCGAACGGCACGAGGAAGACGACGATGGAGAGCAGGACCGCCACCGTGCCGACGACGGTGGCGCGCACCCGGGTGGCTTTCATGCGTCGACCTGCTTCCGGTTGAGGAGGAAAGAGATCGGGATCATGATGGCGGTCACGACGAGGAACAGCACGACGTTGCCCGCGGTGGAGAGGCCGTAGAAGCCCGCCTGGTACTGCTTGTAGATCACCGACGCGATCACGTCACTGGTGAAGCCGGGCCCGCCCCGGGTCGTGGCCCAGATCAATTCGAACGAGCGCAACCCGCCGATGAGCGACAGGATGACGACGGTGGCCGTCGCCGGGCGCACGAGGGGCAGCGTGATGCTGCGGAAGCTCTTCCAGGCGCTCGCCCCGTCCACCTTGGCGGCCTCGAAGTACTCGGTGGGGATGGCGACGATGCCCGCGATGTAGATGAGGCACGCGATCCCGACGCCCTTCCAGACGTCGATCAACGCCACCGAGAACAGCGCCCACTGGGGGTCGGTCAGCCAGCCGGGGCCGGTGATGCCGATCGCCGCGAGCGACTCGTTCACGAGGCCGCCGAACGGGTCGAGGAGCACCTTGAAGGTGATGCCGATGCCGATGGTCGAGACCAGCACGGGGAAGAACACGACCGACCGCAGGTATCCCCGCGCGATGATCTGCGAGGTGAGCAGCAGCGCGAGCGCGAGGCCGAGGATCACCTTCAGAGCGCTCGTCATGAATCCGTAGGCGAACGTGTTCAGGAACCCCTGCAGAAGCTGCGCCTCGGAGAAGAACTGCACGAAGTTGGCGAAGCCGATGAACTCGATGTCGAACAGCGACCACCGGGTCAGGGAGAAGTAGAACGACGCGAACGTCGGCACCGCGAAGAACACGATGTACAGGGCGGCGGCGGGAAGGTAGAACCAGGTGGGGTAGGCGCTGGCGATTCCGCCTTTGCCCCGCTTCTTCGGCGTGCGCGCCGGGTCACCGGTCACGGCGACCGGGGGCACCGCAGCGGTCGTGGTTGACGTCATCGTCACTCCTCTGGGCTCGGGGATGGAACGGCTCGGGATGGACAAGCTCGGGGATGATGGAACGGGTTCGGCACCCGGGAACCGGCATGCTCCGGCACCGGGACGGGGCCGGCGGTGGGTGGTCACCGCCGGCCCGGTGAGGATCCGACCTCAGTCGGCGCCTCGGCTCACCAGCCTTCGAGCCCGAGCTGCTGCGCCTGCTTCTTCACGTCCTCGTCGTACAGAGCCGCACCCTCCTCGGCCGTGCTGATGCCGGAGCCGACCTGCACGGTGATGTTCTCGAGGTTGGGTCCCTTGATCGGCGAGAGGAACTCGAGCGCCGGAGCGGTCTTCTCCTCGTCGAAGTAGGTCTGCAGCTCGCCGATCAGGTCGGGCACGTCGTCCGGGACGCTGCACGCCGAGGTGACGTAGGGACCGGAGGGAACGAGCGTCTCGTTCTGCACCTCGCACCCGGCGGGCGAGGTCATGAAGGCGACGAACTCCTTGGCGGCCTCGAGCTTCTCGCCCTCGGTCGTCTGCGGGATGTAGACCGCGTTCGGCTGCCAGATGGTGATGCTGGTGTTCGCCGCATCGTCGGCGGGGAGGGCGAAGACGCCCACGTCGTTGGCGTTGTCCGGGTAGTTCTGCTGGATGGTGGCGAGCGCGTTGGTGAGGATCGGGTAGTGGGCACCCTCTCCGGTAGCGATCATCCGGATACCGTCGTCGTACAGCGCCGACGCGTAGTCCTCGTTGAAGAACCCGGCGTCGAAGGCGTCCTGCTGGTGCTGGAATCCCGCGATGGCGGGCTCCTCGGCGTACTTGCGATTGCCCGCCGTGTACTCCACGGCCCAGTCGGGGTCGGCGGTGTTCACGTTGGCGTAGTCACCCAGCACGAACAGCTGGCTCGTCCAGGTGTCGCCGTAAGTCTGGATGATGGGGGCGGCCGTACCCGCGGCCGCGATGGCCTCGTTGTTGGCCATGAACTCGTCCCATGTGGTCGGGACCTCGAGCCCGAGCTCCTCGTAGATGGGCTTGTTGTAGATGACGGCACCGGCGAACGACGAACCGATCGGGGCTCCGTAGATGCCCTCATCGGTACTCACGACGGTGACGAAGTCCTCCGTCAGGTCGTCGACCCAGGGCTGGTCGGAGAGGTCGACGAGCGTCGTGTTGGGGTTCAACGCCTGGAACAGCGATCCCGAGTTGTAGTGGAAGAGGTCCGACATCTCGCCGGTGGCGAGCTTCGTCTTCATGAGGTTGTCGCCCTCGGTTCCTCCGGGCTGCGTCTGCATCGTGACGGTGATGTCATCGTTCTCGGCCTCGAAGGCCGCGATCATGGCCTCGGCCATGGCGGGCGTCGATCCACCGTTCTGCACGAGCCATTCGATCTCGACGGCGCCGTCGGCGCCACCACCACCACCACCACTTCCTCCCCCGCTGGAACACGCGGTGAGGGTGACGATCATTGCTGTGCCGGCGATAGCGGTTGCTGTGCGCAGGGCTCGGGTGCGGAAAAGCATTCTTTACCTCCTCGTAAAGGGCTCAATCGAATCGATTGGAACGATTCAACATCGCGGTTATCGTATACGCCGGTTCGCTCGTGTGTCAATCGATCCGAGTCGCTCGGTTTTCATTCGTTATCGACACCGTTCCCGCGGAACCCGGACGTCGTTTGACACCGGCGGTGAATCGTTTCATGATCGAACGGTGCGGCACCGACGCCGCCGGTGAGGAACAACGACGTGACCCTTCTGCCCGCGGACGACACCTTCGACACGCGACTCCGCCGAGTGCGCCTGTCCACCCAGTACGAATCCGGGATGCTCGGCGTGCCCGCCGACGGTGTTCGGCTCAGCTGGCGGGTCGACGCGGACGCGGGTGCCGCGCCCTCGATCGGATACCAGCTCCGCGTCGACGACCGGGTGGAGGCGGCTGTGTCGTCCACCGACTCGATCGGGATTCCCGCGCCGGGCGCTCCCCTCGGCGCACGGCAGTCCCGCACCTACGCCGTGCGTGTCGCCACGGAGGCGGGCTGGTCGAACTGGAGCGACCCCGTGGTCGTGGAGGCGGGCCTCTCCCCGTCCGACTGGACGGCCGCCGTCGTCGGTATCGACACGCCCGCGGAGGGACCGGCGCAGCTGCTCCGTCACGAGTTCACGCTCGACGACGCACCGGAGCGGGCCCGTGCCTACGCGACCTTCCTCGGCATCGGGGAGCTGTGGATCAATGGAACCCGCGTCGGGGATGAGCACCTCGCGCCAGGCTGGACCTCGTACCAGGAGCGCGTGCTCGTCTCCACCTTCGATGTGACGGCTCTGCTCGTCGCCGGTGACAACGCCGTCGCCGCGGTCGTGGCGGACGGCTGGTACCGCGGGCGGTTCGGTTTCAAGGGCCGCACCGGCATCTACGGCGATCGTCTCGGCGCCCTCGTGCAAGTGGAGGTCGACGGCGCTCCGGTGACGGTCACCGACGACGGGTGGCGCGGCGGGACCGGTGTCGTCCGGGCGGCGAGCATCTACGACGGCACCGCGGCCGACCTTCGCCTCCCCGACGCCGGCACGGTCAGCACCGTCGGCTTCGACGACTCCGGCTGGTCCCCCGTCGGCACCATCGAGTTCGACCTCGGCCGGCTCGCCCCCCGGTTCGCGCCGCCCGTGCGGACCGTGGCGGAACTCCCGATGACCGAGACGGCTCGGCCGACCGCGACGCAGCTGGACGCGGGCCAGAACGTGTCGGGGTGGGTGCGTCTGACCGTGCGCGGCCGGGCCGGCGACACCGTCACGGTGCGTCACGCCGAGATCCTGGACGGCGCGGGCGACCTCTTCACCGCGGCACTGCGTACCGCGAAGGCCACCGACACGTACATCCTCGCCTCCGACGATGAGGTGACGCTCGAGCCGCGGTTCACCTTCCACGGCTTCCGCTACGCCGAGGTGACCGGCGCCGAGGTGGTGTCGGCGACGGCGGTGGCCATCAGCTCCGACACTCCCCCGAGGTCCACCTTCCGCAGTTCGCACGAGGCCCTCGACCGGTTCCACAGCAACGTGCAATGGTCCCAGCGCGACAACTTCGTGTCGCTGCCCACCGACTGTCCGCAGCGCGACGAGCGGCTCGGCTGGACCGGTGACGCTCAGGCGTTCGCCGCGACGGCATCCACCCTCTTCGACTCCCACACGTTCTGGCGCTCCTGGCTGCTCGACCTCGAGATCGACCAGACCGACGAGGGCGGCGTCGCGTCGATCGTGCCCGACATCATCCGCTTCGAGGACCTGACCATGGGCAGCCCGGACGCCGATCCCCTCGGCCGTGCCGGCTGGGCCGACGCGGCGACCATCGTCCCGTTCGCCGTGTACGAGTCCTACGGCAGCGACGAGGTGCTCGTGCAGCAGCTCCGCAGCATGCGGCGGTGGGTCGAGCACCTGCGCCGACGCGCGGGGAGCGATGTGGTGCTGCCGCACGAGCCGTTCCAGTACGGCGACTGGCTCGACCCCGATGCCCCCGGCGACCGGCCGTGGGAGGCGAAGGTCGATTCCGACTACGTGGCGAACGCGTTCTACGTGCACTCCACCCGTCTGCTCGCCCGTGCCGAACGGCTGGTCGGCGACGCGGACGCCGCCGCCGAGTACGACGCGCTCGCCGACCGGGTCGCGGCCGCGACCTGGGAACGCTGGGGAACCGATGCCGTGACCACGCAGACCGGCGCCGCACTGGCCCTGCAGTTCGGCATCGCCCCGACCGACCGACGCGCAGCGATCGCCGACGGGCTGGCGGCCGACGTGCGCCGCGAGCGCGGCCGCATCGCCACCGGTTTCCTCGGCACCCCGCTCGTGCTCTTCGCCCTGTCGGAGTCCGGCCACCTCGCCGAGGCGTACCTGATGCTGCTGCGCCGGGAGGCGCCGAGTTGGCTCTACCAGGTGGACCGCGGGGCGACGACCGTGTGGGAACGCTGGGATGCGATCAAGACGGACGGGTCGATCCACGGCGGCGAGATGGACACGGGCGGCGGGGGCGGGATGCTGTCGTTCAATCACTACGCCTACGGCGCCATGATCGACTGGGTCTACCGCACCGTGGCGGGCCTCGCGCCCGATCCCGATGCACCCGGTTACCGCCGGGTCCTCGTCGCCCCGCGCCCGGCGGACTCGCTCACCGCCGCGGCGGCCACGATCGACACCGCGCTCGGCACCCTGTCGATCGACTGGCGACTCGGGGACGACGGCGACTTCACCGCCGAGCTCGACGTGCCGTACGGCGCGACCGCGACCCTCGACCTGCCCGTGGGCGAGGATTCGGAGCTCAGCGTGAACGGAAGCGGCGGGGTGACCGAACTCGGCCACGGCCGGCACACGATCTCGATCGCCCGGCCTGCGGTCGTGTCGACCGCAGCCTGAGTTCCTCGACGACCGTTCCGATCCGCATCGAAGAAAGCGAGCATCCGCCGACATGATCACGACCATTCTCACCGCCGAACGCCCGAGTGGGGACGACTTCGTCCCCACCGCCACGCCACCGCTCAGCTGGACGACCGAGACCGATACGCCGGACTGGCTGCAGGCCTCCGCGGAGGTGCAACGCGACGGCGGCGAACCGGTGACCCTCGACGGCGCCGAGTCGGTGCTGGTGGACTGGCCGTTCGCGCCGCTCGCCCCGCGCGAGCGCGCGAGCGTGCGGGTGCGCGTCACCGGAGCCGACGGGGGCGTCGGCGACTGGAGCGCTCCCCTCGAGGTGCGCGGTGGTTTCCTCCCCGCCGACGGCTGGCACGCGGCGCCGATCGGTCTCGCCTCGCCGGAGGTCTACGCGCAGCCGGCGCTGCTGCGGTCCGAGTTCACGATCGACGGCCCAGTGGCGAGCGCCACTCTGTACGCCACCGCGCTCGGCTCGTACCAGGCTGCTCTCAACGGGTCCGACGTCGACGACCAGGTGCTGAAGCCGGGCTGGACCGTCTACCAGTACCGCACCGTGCACGAGACGACCGACGTGACCGCGCTCCTGACCCAGGGCACCAACGCACTGGCGATCCGGCTCGCCGGGGCGTGGGCCACCGAGGTGTACGGCTTCCGCGGCCACCAGCGCACCTTCTACGCCGAACAGCCGACCGTGGCGGCGCAGCTGGTCATCGAGTACGCCGACGGGCGGGTGGCGGAGGTCGTCACCGGGGACGGGTGGCGCGCCGCCCCCGGACCGGTGACCGCCAGCGGCATCTACCAGGGCGAGCACTACGACGCCCGCCTCGAGCAGGCCGGGTTCGACCGCGCCGGGTTCGATGACAGCGGGTGGGCCGCCGCGGCCGTAGCCGAGACGGCGGTCGTGCCCGAGCCGCGCCGCTCCCCCGCGGTGCGTCGCATCGAGGAGCTGGCGGTGCAGGAGGTGATCCGCACCCCCGCCGGGGCGACGGTGCTCGACTTCGGTCAGAACCTGGTGGGCTGGCTGCGCATCCGGGTGCGCGGCGAGGCAGGCAGCACCGTCACGCTGAGGCACGCCGAGGTGCTGGAGCACGGGGAACTCGGCACGCGCCCGCTCCGCCGCGCCGCCGCGACCGACAGCTACACCCTCGCCGGTGCGGAAGGCGCCGGTGCGGAAGGCGCGGGTCCGGAGGTGTGGGAACCGGAATTCACGTTCCACGGCTTCCGCTACGCCGAGATCGACGGATGGCCCGGCGAGCTCGATCCCGCCGACATCACCGCGGTCGTGGTCCACAGCGACATGGAGCGGACGGGGTGGTTCGACAGTTCCCACGAACTGGTGAACCGCCTGCACGAGAACGTGGTCTGGGGATTGCGGGGCAACTTCCTCTCCCTGCCCACCGACTGCCCGCAGCGCGATGAACGTCTCGGCTGGACCGGTGACATCCAGGTGTTCGCGCCGACGTCGGCGTTCCTCTACGACACCCGCGGATTCCTCGCCTCGTGGCTGCGGGACCTGTGGCTCGATCAGAAGAACTCCGACGGTGTGGTGCCCTTCACCGTGCCGAACGTGCTCGGTCCGGCTCGTCCCGCGGCGGCCTGGGGCGACGCCGCCGCGGTCGTGCCATGGGTCCTGCACGAGCGCTTCGCCGATCGCGCGGTGCTGACCGAGCAGTTCGACAGCATGCGGGCGTGGGTCGACCTCCTGGTCCGGCTCGCCGGCGACAACTCGCTGTGGGAGGGCGACTTCCAGTTCGGCGACTGGCTCGACCCGACCGCGCCGCCCGAGCATCCCGCCGAAGCCGCGACGCATGCCGACATCGTCGCCACGGCGTACCTCTTCCGCTCGGCCGATCTCACCGCGCGCATTGCGGCCCTCCTCGGCCGCACGGAGGAGGAGACGACGTACCGCGACATCGCGGAGACGGTGCGCGCCGCTTTCCTGGCGGAGTACGTGACGCCGGCGGGCCGGATGATGTCCGACGCGCAGACCGGGTATGCGATGGCCATCATGTTCGACATCGCCCCGACGGAGCAGCACGAGGCACTCGGTCGGCGGCTCGCCGATCTGGTGCGCGAGCACGGCTACCGCATCCGCACCGGCTTCGTGGGCACGCCCATCATCCAGGACGCGCTCACGCGGACGGGTCACCTCGACACCGCCACCCGTCTGCTGCTGCAGACGGAGAATCCGTCCTGGTTGTACCCGGTGACGATGGGCGCGACCACGGTGTGGGAGCGCTGGGACTCGATGCTGCCCGACGGCACCATCAACCCCGGCCAGATGACCTCCTTCAACCACTACGCCCTCGGTGCGATCGCGGACTGGTTGCACCGGGTCGTGGCGGGGCTCGCCCCGGCCGAACCGGGGTACCGCGTGATCCGCATTGCGCCCACACCGATCGCCGGCTTCGACTCCGCCAGTGCGGAGCACCGGACCCCCTACGGCCCGGCTCGCGTGGCGTGGCGACGGGACGGATCCCGCATCGTCGTGTCGGCGACCGTACCGCCCAACTCGTCGGCGGAGGTGTCGCTGCCCGACGGAACGGAGCTCACCGTCGGCTCGGGCGAGCACGCCTTCACCGTCGATGCACCCCGTGCAGACGAGACGTACGCGCCCCTCGGGCTCGACTCCTCGCTCGCGCAGGTCATCGACGACCCCGCGGCCTACGCCATCGTGATCGAATCGCTGACCGAGGCCGCCCCGGCGATCGTGAAGGACGTGCGCGCGCACACCGTGTGGCTGCCGGGTCGTAGCGTCGGAGAGATGCTCGGCCGGCACGCCTCGGGGACCGCCCGCGATCTCATCGAGACCCGCTTCGAGCGGCTCAACGCGGAACGAGCGGCGGATGCGGCAGCATGAGGAGGCGATAGCCCGTTACGTCGAGCGCGTCGCCCGGGACCCCGACGTGCTCGCCGTGGTGATCACCGGCTCGGTGGCTCGCGGCACGGAGCGCGCCGACTCGGACGTCGACCTGTACCTCGTCGTCACCGAGGAGCGCTGGGACTCCGCGTTCGAGGCGCATCGACTTATGTACGTGGAGCGCGAGGGCGCCGGATACGAGCACGGCTACTTCGACATCAAGCTGGCGACGCTGTCCTATCTCGACGACGCCGCGGAGCGCGGCGACGACCCGGTGCGCGACAGCTTCGCCGCGTCGCGCATCGCCTTCAGCAGGATCGACGACCTCGACGCCCGCCTGGCCCTGATTGCGAGCCTTCCCGACGAGATCTGGGACCGCCGAGCGGGCTCCTTCGTGGCGCAGGCCCGGCTGCACGGCGGGTACTTCCTGCGGCAGGGCATCGAGCGCGGTGACGTCCTCCTCACGGCGAACGCCGCCGTGCACCTCGTGCTCGCGGTCGGCCGCGCGCTCCTCGCCCACAACCGGGTGCTGTACCAGGGGCCGAAGTATCTGGACGCGGCCGTGTCCTCGCTCCCGGTGAAGCCGCCGGGAGTGGAGGCCGCCCTTCGGGACGTGGTGTCACGACCGACGATCGAGTCGGGCGCGGCCCTGCTCGATCTGCTGGAGGGCTTCCGCGACTGGCCGGTACCGGCCGAGAGCACCCTGTCGAGATTCGTCCTCGACTCCGAGCTGGCGTGGCGCTATCGCACCCCGCCGCCGGAGTATTCCTGACCCGGACGCGTCCGACGGAGCCGACCCCCGGGTGTCCGGGCTCCCGGATCACGTGCCGCGAATCACGATCCGCTTGCCGTGGCATGGGGAGGCGGTCTACCGTGTCGCCATGTCCACGCAGTACTACGTCGCCTCGACCGTCGACGGCTTCATCGCCGACAACGACGACGGCATCGACTGGTTGCTCGACTTCGGCTTCGACGAGTTCACCGCTCACTTCGACGCGTTCCTCGCCGGCGTCGGCGCGATCGTGATGGGCTCGGCCACCTACGAGTACATCCTCGGCGAGGGCCCCTCCTCCTGGTCGTACGGCTCCGTGCCGACCTGGGTGCTGACGACCCGCGACCTTCCCGGCATCGAGGGCGCCCGCATCGAGATCGGACCGCTGCCGGTGGCCGAGGCGCACGCGCGAGCCACGGCCGCCGCGGGCGATCGGAACGTGTGGGTGGTGGGCGGGGGCTCGGTCGCGGCGCAGTTCGCCGACGCCGGTCTGCTCGATGAGGTCCTGGTGACGGTCGTGCCCGTGTTCCTCGGTGAGGGGAAACGGCTGCTCCCGGTGACCTCCGGCCCGCGTCGGGCCCGCCTCGAGGGATCGACTCCGTTCCCCAGCGGGTGCATTGAGCTGCGGTACGCCCTCGGGAGCTAGTCGCCCGCCCCGTCACCCGAGGCGCTCAGAACCCGCTCGTTCTCCGACGCGGCGCGAGGACGGGCGACGGGGATCTTGCTCCCCAGCACCTGCGCCACGACGTCGCGCGCGATGTGCTGGGGCGTCAACCGCACCTGCTCGAGGATGTCGTCGCGCGATCCCTGGTCGAGGAACTCGGCGGGCAGCCCCAGTTCGGTCACGGCGGTGTCCACGCCCGCGCGACGCAGGTCCTGACGGATGCGCGTGCCGATGCCGCCGACCCGGATGCCGTCCTCGATCGTGACGACCAGACGGTGCTCGGCGGCCTCGCGGATGACGCTCTCGGGAACCGGGACGACCCAGCGCGGGTCGACGACCGTGGCACCGATGCCCTGGGCCGCGAGGGCCTCGGCCACCCGCAACCCGGTGGTCGCCATCGGGCCGACGGTCACGATCAGCACGTCGCGCCGATCCCCCTCGACGAGAACGTCGACCCCGTCGTCGTGACGGCGGACCGCCTCGATCTCGAGTCCCACGTTCCCCTTCGAGAACCGCACGACGGTGGGCGCGTCCTCCACCTGAACCGCCTCGCCCAGTTCCTCGCGGAGCCGCGTGGCGTCTCGCGGGGCGCTCAACCGGATGTTCGGCACGACCTGCAGGATGGCGAGGTCCCACATGCCGTGGTGGCTCGGACCGTCGGGTCCGGTGACACCTGCGCGGTCGAGCACGAACGTGACACCGGCGCGGTGCAGCGCGACGTCCATGAGCACCTGGTCGAACGCGCGGTTGATGAAGGTGGCGTACACGGCGACGACGGGATGCATGCCGCCGAAGGCGAGTCCCGCGGCCGAGGTCACGGCGTGCTGCTCGGCGATGCCGACGTCGAGCACGCGGTCGGGATACTTGTCGGCGAACTTGTGCAGGCCGACCGGTCGGAGCATGGCCGCCGTGATGCCCATCAGCCTCGGGTTCTCGTCGGCGAGGGAGACGATCTCGTCGGCGAACACGCTCGTCCAGGACGGGGCGCTCGACGTGTCGACGGGCTCCCCGGTCTCCGGGTCGATCTGGCCCACCGCGTGGAACTGGTCGGCGACGTCCTGCCGCGCCGGTTCGTAGCCGTGGCCCTTCTGGGTGATCGCGTGCACGATCACCGGCGCGCCGTAGTTCTTCGCCTGACGAAGTGCCTCCTCCATCGCATGGAGGTCGTGGCCGTGCACGGGCCCGATGTACTTGATGTCGAGGTTCGAGTAGAGCGCCTCGTTGTTCGAGAACCGGCTGAGGAACCCGTGCATGCCCCCGCGGAGTCCGCGGTACACGGCCTGTCCCGGCTTGCCGAGGCGGTCGAACACGCGGCGGCTGCTGAGGTAGAGGTCGCGGTACGAGCGCCGGGTGCGCACGGTGTTGAGGAAGCGGGCCATGCCGCCGATGGTGGCGGCGTAGGAGCGTCCGTTGTCGTTCACGACGATGATCAGGCGCCGGCTGTTGTCGTCGGAGATGTTGTTGAGCGCCTCCCACGTCATGCCGCCCGTGAGCGCACCGTCACCGACGACGGCGATGACGTGCCTGTCGTCCTGGCCGGTCATCTGGAACGCGCGGGAGATGCCGTCGGCCCAGCTGAGCGAACTCGATGCATGGGAGCTCTCGACGATGTCGTGCTCCGACTCGGCGCGCTGCGGATACCCGGCGAGTCCACCGGTCTGGCGCAGGGTGGTGAAGTCCTGCCGCCCGGTCAGGAGCTTGTGCACGTACGACTGGTGTCCGGTGTCGAAGACGATGGCGTCCCGGGGCGAATCGAATACGCGGTGGATGGCGATGGTCGTCTCGACGACCCCGAGGTTCGGGCCGAGGTGGCCTCCCGTGCGGGACACCTGTGCGACGAGGAATGCGCGTACTTCGGCGGCGAGCTCGACCAGCTGGCTCCGCGAGAGCCGGTCGAGATCCCGGGGCCCGGAGATCGTTCCCAGTAGAGCCATGCAGGTTGCCTTTCACGCACGAGCCCGCACCGGCCGGTACAGACTTCCCGAGTCTACGCACCGACTCTTGGAACTGCCGGAGGCCGGGACACGAGCCCCGGCCTCCGTGAGTTCCTCCCGCAGCGTTACGCCACGAGGCTGCGCAGCACGTACTGCAGGATGCCGCCGTTGCGGTAGTAGTCCGCCTCGCCCGGGGTGTCGATGCGCACGACCGCGTCGAACTCGATCGGCTGCTTGCCCTCCGGCGAGTGCTCGGTCGGGTTCGCGACCACCCGAACGGTCTTCGGCGTGGTGCCCTCGTTCAGCTGCTCGAGACCCGTGATGCTCACGCTCTCCGTGCCGTCGAGGCCGAGGGACTCCCAGGTCTCGCCCGCCGGGAACTGGAGCGGGACGACGCCCATGCCGATCAGGTTCGAGCGGTGGATGCGCTCGAAGCTCTCGGTGATCACCGCGCGGACGCCGAGGAGGCTGGTGCCCTTCGCCGCCCAGTCGCGCGACGACCCTGAGCCGTACTCCTTCCCGGCGAGGATCACGAGCGGCACGCCCGCGGCCTCGTAGTTCTGCGCGGCGTCGTAGATGAACGACTGCGGCGCATCCGGCTTCGTGAAGTCGCGGGTGTAGCCGCCCTCGACGCCCTCGAGCAGCTGGTTGCGCAGCCGGATGTTGGCGAAGGTTCCGCGGATCATCACCTCGTGGTTGCCCCGGCGCGACCCGTAGGAGTTGTAGTCCTTGCGGCCGACGCCGTGCTCCTCGAGGTACGCACCGGCAGGGCTGTCGGCCTTGATCGATCCGGCGGGGCTGATGTGGTCGGTGGTGACCGAGTCCCCCAGCTTGGCGAGCACGCGGGCGTCGGCGATGTCGGTGACCGGCGAGGTCTCCCGCGTCATGCCGTCGAAGTACGGGGGCTTCCGCACGTAGGTCGACTCCGCATCCCACTCGAAGGTGGCACCGGTCGGCGTGGGCAGCGAACGCCAGCGCTCGTCGCCGTCGAACACGCCCGCGTACTCGTGGGTGAACATCGCGGTGTCGATCGACGTGTCGATCGTGTGCTGCACCTCGGCCGCGTCGGGCCAGATGTCCTTCAGGTAGACGTCGGTTCCGTCGGAACCGACGCCGAGCGCGTCCTTCTCGAAGTCGAAGTTCATCGACCCGGCGAGGGCGTACGCGATGACGAGCGGCGGGCTCGCGAGGTAGTTCATCTTCACGTCGGGGTTGATGCGCCCCTCGAAGTTGCGGTTGCCGGAGAGCACGGCAGTGACGGCGAGATCGTTCTGCTGCACCGCGGCCGAGACCTCGTCGATGATCGGACCGGAGTTGCCGATGCAGGTGGTGCAGCCGTAGCCCACCGTGTAGAAGCCCAGGTCCTCGAGGTAGGCGGTGAGGCCGGCCTTCTCGTAGTAGTCGGTGACGACCTTCGATCCGGGCGCGAGGGTGGTCTTCACCCACGGCTTCGCCTTCAGTCCCTTCTGGCTCGCGTTGCGGGCGAGGAGTCCGGCGGCGAGCATGACCGAGGGGTTCGACGTGTTGGTGCACGACGTGATCGCGGCGATCGCCACGGCGCCGTGGTCGAGGGTGAACTCCTGGCCGTCGTCGAGCGTGACCGAAGTGGGCTTCGACAGCGGATGCGGTGTCACTTCGTCGGCGGCGAACTGGTGCGAGAAGCTCGCCTCGGACGGCGTCTGCTCGTGGGCGGTGTCCTCGTCCTGCGCGGTGAACCCGATGGGGTCCGATGCCGGGAACGTGCCCTCCACCGCTTCGTCCACCCGGCTGTGCTTGCCGTGGTCGGCGGCCGCGTAGTCGTTCAGATCCTGCTCGAACTGCACCTTGGCGGCGCTGAGCTCGATGCGGTCCTGCGGACGCTTCGGTCCGGCGATCGACGGGACGACCGTGCCGAGGTCGAGTTCGAGGTATTCGCTGTACTTCGCCTCGGCCTCCGGGTCGTGCCAGAGCGTCTGCGTCTTGGCGTACGCCTCGACCAGAGCGACCTGCTCGGCGCTCCGACCGGTGAGCCGGAGGTACTCGAGCGTCACGTCGTCGATGGGGAACATGGCGGCGGTCGAACCGAACTCGGGGCTCATGTTGCCGATGGTGGCTCGGTTCGCGAGCGGCACCGAGGCGACCCCGGATCCGTAGAACTCGACGAACTTGCCGACCACGCCGTGCCGGCGGAGCATCTGCGTGATGGTGAGCACCACATCCGTGGCGGTGACGCCGGTGGGGATCTCGCCCGAGAGCTTGAAGCCGACCACCTTGGGGATGAGCATGGAGACGGGCTGACCGAGCATCGCGGCCTCGGCCTCGATGCCGCCGACGCCCCAGCCGAGCACACCCAGTCCGTTCACCATGGTGGTGTGCGAGTCGGTGCCGACGCAGGTGTCGGGGTAGGCCTGCAGAACGCGCTGGCCGTCGCTGTCCACCTCGCGGGTCATGGTGACCCGGGCGAGGTACTCGATGTTCACCTGGTGCACGATGCCGGTTCCGGGCGGAACGACCTTGAAGTCCTCGAACGCCGTCTGGCCCCAGCGGAGGAACTGGTAGCGCTCGCCGTTGCGCTCGTACTCGATCTCCACATTGCGCTCGAGCGCGTTCTCGGAGCCGAAGAGGTCGGCGATCACGGAGTGGTCGATGACGAGCTCGGCCGGGGCGAGCGGGTTGATCCTGGTGGGGTCGCCGCCGAGCTCGGCGACGGCCTCGCGCATGGTGGCGAGGTCGACGATGCAGGGCACTCCGGTGAAGTCCTGCATGACCACCCGGGCCGGGGTGAACTGGATCTCGGTGTCGGGCTCCGACGTGGGGACCCAGTTGCCGATGGCGCGGATGTGCGACTCGGTGATGTTCGCGCCGTCCTCGGTGCGCAGGAGGTTCTCCAGCAGCACCTTGAGGCTGAACGGGAGCGCCTCATACCCGGGTACGGCGTCGAGACGGTAGATCTCGTAGTCGTTCGAGCCGACGTGAAGGGTGTCCTTCGCGCCGAAACTGTTCACTGCAGACACGATGCCCTCTTCCTTCGTTGGATGCGGCGGGTGAGTTCGCCCGTCGATGGGAGATCGCCGGGAATGCACCCTCCAGCAAGGCTAACGCTTCGCCCGAGCGCGGCACCGTCCCATGTCGGCGTCGATCCCTAAGTATCTTGATATCGAGATAATTCTAGCATCAGCTCGCGTCGGCGGAATCCGTCCGGTCGGCCGGATACTTCGCGTACACCGCGCGAACGAACAGCCAGGAGAGCACGAGGAGCACCCCGTACATCGGCGTGCTCATCACCAGCCGGGTCACGCCGAGGGCCTCCACATTGTCGGCGAAGTACAGGGGCATCTGCACCGCGAGACGGAGCCCGAAGAACCCCGCCCAGATCAGGGTCAGCATCCGCATGGCGCGGAACTTGGGCCGGTGGCGCTTCCATGCCGTTCCCTCGCCCATCAGGAAACCGACCGCGAGGCCGAGGAGCGGCCAGCCCACGAGAATCGAGAGGAGGAAGGCGGTGAGGTAGGCGCCGTTGGTCCAGAAACCCAGAACGAAGAAGTCCTTGCCCTCGCCGGTGCGGAGGGCGAGAAGCGCCGAGATCACGATGCCGATCAGCCCGGCGATCGCCGGGGTCGCCGGTGATCGCTGAACGAGCCGCAGCACCACGAAGACGACGCCGACGACGGCGGGCGCGATCACCGACGGGAGCAGGTCCCGGGTGAAGGTGAAGAGGAGAATGAAGACGAGTCCGGGCAGCACCGCCTCGAGGATGCCGCGCACGCCGCCCATGGCGCCGAGCACGTCCCGGGGAGAGATCCGGTCGCCCTCGGCCACGGTGCCGAATCCCGCACGGCGGGCGGCGTCGGCGAGCCCGTTCGCGAGCGCGTCCCTCGACGCGCGGTCCGGGTCTGCGGCGCCGCCCGCGTCGGGTTCGCGTCCTGTCGGCGGGGTGCTTCCCGACACGGCGGGCTAGACGTTCGTGACCGGCGGCCGCGTGCTGCGGCCGGTCGGCGGGGTCTGACCGGGTGCGGCCTGGCCGGGCGGGGTCTGACCCGGGGCGGTCTGGCCGGCCGCGGCATTCTGCCCCAGCGTCGCGTTCTGCGGCATGCTGAGCGGAATGAGGTCACGGGGTGGCATCGGTGCTGTGCCGCGCACCACGACCACGCTGCGGAACAGGTCCTCGATGCGCTCCGCGGCCTCCTGCTGGGTCGCACCGGCGCCGGTGATGACGCCGCGGAGGAACCAGCGGGGACCGTCGACGCCGATGAACCGGGCGATGCGGGTGGTGGGCGGCGCACCGGCGGTGACGACGGCGGGGATCTCGGCCAGCAGTTCCGGACCGAACGGTCCATCGGTGAGCGCGGTGGTACCGCCCTGCTTCTGGATCTGCTCGATGATCTGCCCGCGGATCTCGTGCCAGAGACCGCTCGACCGCGGCGCGGCGAACGGCTGGACCTGCAGGCTGGACCCGGCGTACTCGAGTCCGACGGCGACGACGCGCTGGGTCCCCTCCGCCACCTCGAGTCTGAGGTGCAGTCCCTCCCGCGGCAGGATGCGCACCCCGCCGAGGTCCACGTACGGGCGTACCGCGTTGGCCTCGGCGTCGTCGAACGGGCCGGACTCGGCGCGATCGGCCGGTGCGGACTTCGGTTGACGCGTGTCGGCGTTCTCGGCCTCCGCGGCCGGATCGCCGTTCGGCTGCGGTGTCTCGCTCTGCGGATCGGTCATACGGAATCTCCTGACGTGTGCGCGTTGTAGCCGGTGGATCCGAAGCCGGACTCCCCCCGCTGGCTCCCGGGCAGCTCGGTGACCTGCGTGAACTCGGCGCGGCTCACCGGCATCACGATGAGTTGCGCGATGCGGTCGCCGACGGCGATGCCGTACGGCTCGCGCGCGTCGGTGTTGAGCAGCGTCACCCGGATCTCGCCGCGGTATCCCGCGTCCACGGTGCCCGGGCTGTTCACGATGGTGATGCCGTGCTTGGCGGCGAGGCCGCTCCGCGGCACGACGAAGGCGACGTACCCGTTCGGCAGGGCGATGGATACGCCGGTGCCCACGGTGGCCCGTTCGCCGGGTGCGAGAGTGAGCGCCTCGGCCGATCGGAGGTCGGCTCCGGCGTCGCCCGGGTGCGCGTACCCGGGAACGAAATCGGCCCGAATCAGGACGTCTACGCTATCTGTCACGTGACGAGGGTAGTGCAGAACTCTGATCCAATAGGGACATGCCCCCTGGAACCAACGCCGTCTATCGCGAGAGGCTGTGGCCCGCCGCGTGGATGTATCTGGCCGTGGCCCTCGTCATTCCCGCGAGCCTCCTGGTCTTCCTGCCGATCTCGGTGCTCGCCGGCGTCGTGGTCGCTCTGGTGCTCTACGGCGGATCGATCGCGGCGCTCAGCCTGCTCGCGCCGGTGCTGTCGGTCGAGGACGGTGAGCTGCGCGCGGGACGGGCGCACGTCCCGCTGGCGCTGGTCGGGACGCCGCGGGCGTTCCGCGGGGCCGAGGCGACGCTGGAGCGCGGGCAACGGCTGGATGCCCGCGCCTGGTTGTGCATCCGGGGCTGGGTCGATCCCGTGGTCACGGTGCCCATCACCGATCCGGAGGATCCGGTCCCGTACTGGGTGCTCTCCACCCGCACCCCGGAACGACTCATCGCCGCGATCGAAGGATCACGGCGATGAGGAAGAAGGGAAGCGGTCGGGCCTAGGCGGCGCACTCCGCGCAGATCGGGCCGAGCTTCTCCTCGTGGTCGATCTGCGAGCGGTGCTTCACGAGGAAGCAGCTCACGCAGGTGAACTCGTCGGCCTGGGGCGGGAGTACGACGGTCTCGAGGTCGAGGTCGGAGAGGTCGGCACCGGGGAGGTCGAAGCCACCGGGGTTGTCGGCATCTTCCACGTCCACGACCCCGGACATGCGGTCCGGGACCCGCTCCTTCAGCGCCTCGATCGACTCGGAGTCGTCCTCGGTCTTGCGCGGAGCGTCGTAATCAGTTGCCATGCCCATCCAGTCTTAGAAAATCGCCGCCGACGCGTCATCGGCGGCGACAGTTTGCATCAGTTTGATGCGAATAGCAAACCGTCGGATTCGGTCTGCCTTCCGCCTGTTTTCTGCAACTTTCGGCACGCCTGAGGTATTCCCGGTAAATGCGCTCGGCGCATGTAATCCTTGGGGCAACCGAGAACCGCGAGAGGCCTTTCACCATGCAGGATCTGAAAGTCATCGGAGTCGAGAACGGCGCACTGCTGGCCTCCTCCGAACAGGGCGGCCGCTACCGCATTCCCATCGACGAGGTGCTGCAGTCGCGGCTCCGCCCGCACACCCCCGAGCAGCACAGCGGACGCAAGGTGCCGCCGCGCGAGATCCAGGCGCAGATCCGCTCGGGCATGTCGGCCGCCGAGGTCGCCGCGGCCACCGGTCTGCCGATCGAGCACGTGCAGCGGTACGAGGGACCAGTGCTCGCGGAGCGCGAGCACATCGTCACCTCCGCACTGTCGGTGACCGTGCACACCGCCATCGACGTCGACCCGCTGAGCCCCGGTACCCGCTTCGGCGACGTCATCTCGGAGCGCCTCGTGGCGCTCGGCGCCGAGGGCGAGCAGTGGACGAGCTGGAAGGACGAGGATCACTGGGTGGTGCGCCTCGAGTTCACCGCCGAGCAGATCGACCACGACGCGCGCTGGAGCTACGACCCCAAGAAGCGCGCACTCGCGCCCCAGAACAACGAGGCGATCACCCTCTCCCAGCAGGGCGAGATCAAGGGCGCCCTCATCCCGCGGCTCCGTGCCGTTCCGAGCGAGGGTCAGAGTGCGCCCGAGAGCCGGTTCGACAGTGGCGCCTTCCGCATCACGGATGTGGGTGCGCCCGAGGAAGCTCCGGAGTCCGACTCCGGGGCACGCGCCGACGGTCGCACCTCCGGGACGGTGTCGGGCATCGCCCGTGCGGCGGAGGCCAAGCCGCAGCTGAACCAGACGGCCGATCTCCTCGACGCGCTGCGCCGCCGTCGGGGCGAACGCGAGGCCGCCGCGTGGGGCGACGAGCGTCCGGCTCCGGCCGAGTCGGTTCCGAACGGCAACGGGATCCGCGTGATCGACGTGCCGCTCGGCGACTTCGCCGAGGAATCCGCGGATGCCGGCGACCCGACGCCGTCGACGGCATCGCCGGTGCCATCCTTCGGCCGGTCCAGCGGGGCGAAGTCCGCCAAGCGCGGGCGCACCGCCATGCCGAGCTGGGACGAGATCGTCTTCGGCGCGCGGAGCGACGAAGACCCCGCCTAGCCCGACTCAACCGACCGCTTCGAGCGGCCAGCACCGAGGGGTGATGGTCAGCGGGCGAACGCGCCGAGCCGGACGAGCGGCACCTGCAGTTCCTCCGGCGACAACGAGCCATGCTGACCGACCATCCGGCGCGGACCGGGATTGGTCTCGCGGGAGTCGTAGTACGCGATGCGCGCGCGCGCGGCGACGAACACGTCACCCATCCGCGGACGCACCTCAGCGGCAACGTCGCCGAACCAGCCGGAGTCGATCGCCTCGTCGCGGGTGGCGATGAACGAGCGGCCGCCCTCGGCATCCCGCCACGCTCCGGCGAGGCGCTCCACGTCGCCGGGCGATGCACCGGGCTCAAGATGCAGCTGCAGGCAGCGCGGATCACCCGCCACGTGCCGCACCCCCGCCACCAGGTCCGGCTCGCTGTCGAACAGCACATGCGAGGTGGGCGGCACATCGAGCATGCCGTGGTCCGCAGTCACCAGCAGGCCCTGGCGTGCTCCCCGCGAGGCCGAGAACGCGGCGACGGCGGCGTCCAGCGCCTCGAGCGCGGCCAGCCAGCGGTCCGATTCCCATCCGGAGGCGTGCGCCGCCACATCCAGCTCCGGCACGTAGACGTACACGAGCGATCGCGGATCCCGGTCCAGCACGGCGCTCGCGACGGCGAAGCGGTCGCCGATGTCGCCCGCGGGAACGTACTCGCTGCCGCGCAGCACCGCCCGGGTGTAGCCCGTCGAGGCGTACCGGGTCGGGCCGACCGAGTACGCGCCGATCCCGTGCTCCCGCGCCCGCTCGAACTGGGTGCGGCTGCGCTGCCAGGTGTCCGGTTCGAGATGCTCGTCCCATCCGGAGAGCTGATTCACCACCCGGTCGTTCGCGGGGTCGAGCACCGTGTACCCCACCAGCCCGTGCTCCCCGGGCAGCACCCCGGTGGCGAACGAGGCGATGGCCGCGGCCGTGGTGCTCGGGAATCCGCTGACCAGCACGTCGGCCTTGACGAGGCCCCGGGTGAGGGTGCGCGCGTGGCCCGCCCGCGCGCGCAACGCGGCGTTGCCGAGGCCGTCGGCGAGAACCACGACCGCCGCATCGACGGGTCCCAACGCCAGCGGATTGGCCGCGCCGTCGAGGGCCGCGAGGCAACTCGGCAGAACGTCGGCAAGGCACGCCCGGTGCGATTGCCTGGCCGGTAGCATGATCGAAATACTACGTGCAGAGATCGAGAATGACCCCACGCAACAGCCCACCGAAGTCTCCCGGATCCGCCGACCCCGCTACCCCCGAACGCATCGAAGACGTCGACGTCTCGACCGAGATGCAGGGGTCCTTTCTCGAATACGCCTACTCGGTCATCTACTCCCGGGCCCTGCCCGACGCGCGCGACGGCCTGAAGCCCGTCCAGCGCCGCATCCTCTACATGATGAGCGAGATGGGCCTCCGCCCGGAGCGCGGGCACGTGAAGTCCGCGCGGGTGACCGGCGAGGTGATGGGGAAGCTGCATCCCCACGGCGACGCCTCCATCTACGACGCGATGGTGCGGCTGACGCAGCCGTTCATGCTGCGGGTGCCGCTCATCGACGGTCACGGCAACTTCGGCTCCCTCGACGACGGACCCGCCGCGGCGCGCTACACGGAGGCTCGGCTGGCGCCGCCCGCCCTCGCCATGACCGCGGGGCTCGACGAGGACGTCGTGGACTTCCAGCCGAACTACGACAACTCGCACATGCAGCCCGAGGTGCTCCCGTCGGCCTTCCCCAACCTGCTGGTCAACGGCGCGAGCGGCATCGCGGTCGGCATGGCGACGAACATGGTGCCGCACAACCTGATCGAGGTCATCGCCGGGGCGCAGCACCTCATCGCGCATCCCGACGCCACGCTCGACGAGATCATGGAGTACATCCCCGGACCCGACCTGCCGTCGGGCGGCACGATCATGGGCCTCGCCGGCGTGCGCGACGCCTATGCCACCGGGCGTGGCGCGTTCAAGACGCGGGCGCGCGTGTCGATCGAGAGCATCACCGCGCGGAAGACCGGCATCGTGGTGACCGAACTGCCCTATCTGGTGGGTCCGGAGCGGGTGATCGAGAAGATCAAGGACGGCGTCACCGCGAAGAAGCTCAGCGGCATCGCCGACGTGACCGACCTCACCGACCGGGCGAAGGGCCTGCGCCTCGTCATCGGCATCAAGACCGGGTTCAGCGCCGAGGCCGTGCTCGAGCAGCTCTACCGCTACACCCCCCTCGAGGACTCGTTCAACATCAACAACGTGGCACTGGTCGACGGCGGCCCCCGCACGCTCGGGCTGCTCGATCTCCTGCGCGTCTACATCGACCACCGGATCTCCGTGGTCACCCGCCGCACGCGATTCCGCCTGGCCCGGAGGCGCGAGCGCCTGCACCTCGTCGACGGGCTCCTCATCGCCATCCTCGACATCGACGAGGTCATCCAGGTGATCCGCACGAGCGACGACGCGGGCGAGGCCCGCGGGCGCCTCATGACGGTCTTCGAGCTGACCGAGACGCAGGCCGAGTACATCCTCGAGCTGCGCCTCCGCCGACTGACGAAGTTCTCGCGCGTGGAGCTCGAGGCGGAGCAGGACCAGTTGCGCCGGGAGATCGAGCAGCTCGAGGAGCTGCTGGCGAACGAGGCGAACCTCCGCCGCCTGGTCAGCGATGAGCTCGGGGAGGTGGCCGAGCAGTTCGGCACTCCCCGTCGCACCCTGCTCACCGAGGCGGCGCCCAGCATCGCCACGGCCGGCTCGAAGCGGGCGCCGGTGTCGCTCGAGGTCGCCGACATCCCGACGCGGGTGTATCTCAGCACGACGGGCCGCATCATCCGTGTGGACGCCCCGGCCGTCACCGACCCGGAGGCCACCCCGCGCGCCGCGCGCCGCAGCAAGCACGACTCTTTGCTCTCCAGCGTCGCCACCACCAGCCGCTCCGATATCGGCGTCGTCACGTCCCGCGGCCGACTGCTGCGGATGTCACCGGTCGACCTCCCGGTGGTCCCGGCGAGCTCGGTGCAGCTCGGTGCCGGCGTGCGCATCCGGGACTACCTGGCACTTCCGGACCGTTCGGAGCGGGCGCTCGCCCTGGTCGACCTGTCCTCCCCCTTCCCCATCGCCCTCGGCACGGCGCTAGGCGTAGTGAAGCGCGTCGCCGCGACCGAACTGGCGAACAAGCCCGACGTCGAGATTCTGCCGCTGAAGCCGGGCGACACCGTGGTGGGGGCGACCCAGGGTCCCGACACTGACGACCTCGTGTTCGTGGCGAGTGACGCGCAGCTGCTCCGCTTCGCCGCCGCGGCGGTGCGCCCGCAGGGTCGGGGCGCCGGCGGCATGGCGGGGATGACTCTCGCGTCGGGCAGTCGCGCGCTGATGTTCGGCGCGGTTCCTCCCGATGCTCACGCCGTGGTGGTCACCGTCGCGAAGAACAGCGCCACGCTCGACGGCACGGATGCGAGCACCGCCAAGGTGAGCGACTGGTCCGAGTTCCCGCGGAAGGGCAGGGCCACCGCGGGAGTGCGCGCGCACCGGTTCGTCCGCGGTGAGGACAGCCTCGCCCTGGCATGGGCCGGCCCCGCGCCCGCTCTGGCGAGCGGAGCGGACGGTGCGGTGCGCGAGCTGCCGGAGCCGGGGGCGAAGCGCGACGCGTCGGGCACGCCGCTCGCCGCCGAGGTGGCGTTCGTCGGCTTCTCCCGCTAGACCGCTCCGACCGCCCCGATCCACTCGAGCCCGCTCGGCACGGGGACGGCGTCAGACGTCGATGCGCTCGCGCGACAGATCCGACGATCCCTGGATGATGAACTCCTTGCGGGGAGCGACGTCGTTGCCCATGAGCAGCTCGAACATCGTCTCCGCGGCGTAGGCATCGGCGACGTTCACCCGGCGGAGGCTGCGGTTCCGCCGGT
This sequence comes from Planctomonas psychrotolerans, assembly GCF_008642235.1. Lineage (GTDB taxonomy): Bacteria > Actinomycetota > Actinomycetes > Actinomycetales > Microbacteriaceae > Planctomonas > Planctomonas psychrotolerans. The sequence goes on from NZ_SJEV01000001.1 coordinate 33,100, forward strand.
CCATCGTGGTGTTGGCCAACTGGTCGGCGTCCATCTCGCCGAGCCCCTTGTACCGCTGGATCGGATCCTGATAGCGCTTGTTGCTGCGCCGGAGGCTCGCGAGCAACGCGGTCAACTCCGTCTCCGAGTAGGTGTAGATGGTCTCGTTCGGCTTCGAGCCGGGGTGCATCACGACCACGCGGTGCAGCGGCGGCACGGCGGCGAAGACGCGACCGTCCTCGATCATCGGGCGCATGTAGCGGAAGAACAGCGTGAGCAGGAGGGTACGGATGTGCGCGCCGTCGACGTCGGCGTCGCTCATCACGATGACCTTGCCGTAGCGGGCCGCCGACAGGTCGAACGACCGACCGGAGCCGGCTCCGATCACCTGGATGATCGATGCGCACTCTGCGTTCGACAGCATGTCCGAGATGGTGGCCTTCTGCACGTTGAGGATCTTGCCGCGGAGCGGCAGCAGCGCCTGGTACTCGCTGTCGCGCGCGAGCTTCGCGGTGCCGAGCGCCGAGTCGCCCTCCACGAGGAACAACTCGCTATTCGCCACGTCGTTCGAGCGGCAGTCCACGAGCTTCGCGGGCAGCGTCGAGCTCTCCAGCGCGTTCTTGCGACGCTGCGTCTCCTTGTGCGCCCGGGCGGAGATCCGCGACTTCATCTCGGCGACGATCTTGTCGAGCACCAGCGCCGACTGCGTCTTGTCGTCGCGCTTGGGCGACGAGAAGCGTTCCGCGAGCTGCTTCGTGACCACGCTGGAGACGATGTTGCGCACCGCCGGCGTGCCGAGGATCTCCTTGGTCTGCCCCTCGAACTGCGGTTCGGGAAGACGGACGGTGAGCACCGCCGTGAGACCCGCGAGGATGTCGTCCTTCTCCAGTTTGTCGTTGCCGACCTTGAGGCGGCGGGCGTTCAGTTCGAGCTGCTGACGGAGGAAGCGGAGCAGTCCCGCCTCGAAGCCCGCCTGGTGCGTGCCGCCCTTCGGGGTGGCGATGATGTTGACGAAGCTCTTGAACTCGGTCTCGTAGCCGATCCCCCAGCGGAGTGCGATGTCCACCTCGCACTCGCGGGTGAGCTCGGTGGGCACCATCGCCCCGCCCGGCGACAGCACGGGAACCGTCTCGGTGAAGCTTCCGCTGCCCTGCAGCCGCCAGGTCTCCGTGATCGGCGCGTCGGCCGCGAGGTGATCCACGAACTCGGCGATGCCGCCGTCGTAGCGGAACGACTCGACCCGGTGCTCGTCCCCCCGCTCGTCCTGGATCTCGATGTGCAGCCCGGGGATGAGGAATGCCGTCTGGCGCGCGCGATCCACGAGCTCGTCGGTCTGGAACTCGGCTCCGCGGGTGAAGATCTGGCGGTCGGCCCAGTACCGCACGCGAGTGCCCGTGACGCCCTTCGCCACCTTGCCCACCACACGCAACTCGCTGCCCGACACGAACGGGGTGAACGGCGCGTCCGGCGTCGGGTCCCCGGCGTCGGCGAACGTTCCGGGCTCGCCGCGGTGGAACGACATCGCCCACGTCTTGCCGTTGCGGTCGACCTCCACGTCGAGTCGCTCCGAGAGGGCGTTGACCACGCTCGCGCCGACCCCGTGCAGACCACCGGACGCGGCGTAGGAGCCGCTGCCGAACTTGCCACCGGCGTGCAGCTTGGTGAAGACGACCTCCACGCCGCTCAGTCCCGTCTTCGGCTCCACGTCGACCGGGATGCCGCGGGCGCGGTCGCGCACCTCCACACTGCCGTCCGCGTGCAGCAGCACCCGGATCTCGGCGCCATGCCCCCCGAGGGCCTCGTCGACGGAGTTGTCGATGATCTCCCACAGGCAGTGCATGAGCCCCCGCGAGTCGGTGGAACCGACGTACATGCCGGGGCGCTTGCGCACCGCCTCGAGACCCTCGAGCACGGAGAGGTGACGGGCCAGATAGTCGGAACCTGCCACGTGACTTCCCTCCGTACGATGCTTCGCTCCCGCTTCGTTTCGGGAGCCCGGACCAGCGTAATCGTCGCCTCCGGGCTTCCCGCGCAGGACACCCCCGCCCGCGAATGCACTACGCGCAAAGCGAAATGCGCCCCCGCGGTGTCGTCGCGCGCGCGCAAGCATGCTTGTATGGATCATCCGAGTCGTACGAACCCGAACCGGAGGGGAGCATTCCATGCCACAGACAGCCACCGAGGCCACCACCGTCGACGAGATGCACTCGCACCAGCTGACGGCGGCCGACCGCTGCGACAGCTGCGGTGCCCAGGCGTACATCCGCGTTGTGGTGTCGAGCGGCGAGCTCCTCTTCTGCGCCCACCACGGCAAGAAGCACCAGGAGAAGCTCTCGTCGATCGCCACCAGCTGGCACGACGAGTCCGCCCGACTCTTCGACGAGCAGCGCGCGTAACTCGTCGCGAACGGAAAAGGCGCATCCCTTCTGGGATGCGCCTTTTTGCGTGGTCCCTGAGCCTGTCGAAGGGCGATCGGGCCGGAACGTCAGGCGTCGATGGTGGCGCGGGCGCGGCTCGCCCACTCGTCGAGCTGGGTGAGGCTCTGCTCGTCCGCCAGCGTCGCAGTGCCGGTGCGGGCGATCGCCGCCGCCAGCAGTTCGTCGGCGAGCGACGGATTCAGCGCGAGCACGGGACCGTTCAGGTGGGTGCCGACGAGCGAGCCGATGCGCACGCCCTCTCCGCCACCCGCTCCGGTGTTGCCGAAACCGCGGCGCACGCGGCCGAGCACGGCATCGTCGGTCACCTCGAGAGTCGATCCGTGATTCTCGAAGCCGACGAGCACCCCGGTCGGGGTGTCGACGACGATGTCCCCGACGGAGCGCTGGGCGACGAGCCTCGTGCGGACGGGGAGCACCCCTGCGCCGTCGAGCACCGATCCGTCGAGCAGCGTAATCCGCTCGCCGAGCAGCTGCATGCCGCCGGCGACCGCGAGGAACGGCGCCCCACTTTCGGCGAGTTCTCGGAGGCGCCCGGCGTGCGCGAGCAGGTCGGCGTGCACGGCTCGCTGCGCCGACAGCGGACCCGAACCGACGAAGACGAGGTCGGCGTCCGGCAGCGGACCCTGTGCCACGTCGTGCTGGAGCACAGTCACCGCGATCCCCCGGCGCTCGGCGCGCTGGCGGAGGACGAGCACGTTGCCGCGGTCCCCGTTGATGCCGAGTTCCCGCGGATACAGGTGCAGGATGCGGAGCTCGGTCACGACTGTCCGCCCTCGAGGTCGGTGTAGCCGAGCATGCGACGGATCAGCATCATCTGCTCGTAGTTCACGATCATGGTCTTGCGTCCCGCCGTGGGGCGCGGGAGCGCGAGGAACCGCTTGACGGCCGTGCGGAGGTCGGGTTCGACCTCTCCGACGCGGATCCCCTCGTAGCCGAGGCGCACGGCCAGCTGGTAGCCCTTGCTGCCGGAGAGCACGTCGGCGTGGTCCAACTTCGACAGGTCGATGTCGTACAACCACGACGGGTCGGGCGTGCCGTCGTCCACCGCGAGGAAGACCTGCTCGGGAACGGCATCGAGGGAGTCGAGGTTCATCTGCAGGCTCGCGGGGTTCTTCATCATGATGATCTCGATCTCCTCGCCAGCGGAGACCAGGGTCTCGCCGCGCCCGTAGACCGTGCCGAGCTCGTCGAGGGCCCGCACCGCGGCATCGGCCGAGAACCGATCGCCCAGCGCAGCCCGCGAGGCGGCGATCGCCCCGGCGGCATCCACCGCGTAGTGAACGCCGCGGGCGGGCAGCCGGATGCGTGTGGGCACGCCGGCGATGTCGAGGGTGGCGTCCCGTCCCTGGAGTGCGGTGGCGACGACGTCGGCCGAGGCCGGGGCGACTGTGGCGGCGCCGCCGAACCGAGGCGCCGACAGCATGCCCTGCGAGACGCTGCCGAGCAGTTCGGGCACCGTGCCGAAGTAGGACACCCGGGCGGACGACCCCGCGGGCAGCTCATCGGCGAGTCCGACGAGGTGTTCGTCGTCGCGGTTGAGCACGAGCTCCGACGTGGCGGTGGCGGCGATCTTCGCGAGCATGCCGGCCACGCGGTCGGGCTCGAAGAACCGGTTGAGCTGGTCGATCTGCACGTTCAGCAGGAGCACGACGGTGGGCGTCAACAGACGCGTCAGCTCGACGCCGTAGGCCTCGTCGACCTCGAGCACCGCGATGTCGGCCTTCAGTCGACCCGCGGCGTCGGCGTCGGCGAGCACGGCCGACGCGATCCCCTGCGGCAGGTTACCCCCGGAGGGGTTCGTGAAGACCCGGAGGTCGTGCGCACGCAGGATGGCCGCGACCATGTGGGTGGTCGTGGACTTGCCGTTCGACCCCGAGACGGCGATGACACCGAGGGGCAGGTCGGCGATAGTGCGCTCGAGGAACCTCGGAGCGATCCGCAGGGCGACGTAGCCCGGGATGGCCGAGCCGCCGCCGCGCCGTCGCGCGACAGCTCTCACCAGTCGTCCGGCGGCGACCGCCAGGCGAAGACGCACGGTTACTCGAGGTAGTCGCGCAGCGACTGGGAACGCGACGGGTGGCGGAGCTTCGCCATCGTCTTCGACTCGATCTGGCGGATGCGCTCGCGCGTCACACCGAACGTGTCACCGATCTGGTCGAGCGTCTTCGGCATCCCGTCGCCGAGACCGAAGCGCATGCGGATGACACCGGCCTCGCGCTCGGACAGCGAGTCGAGCAACGACTCGAGTTGCTTCTGCAGCATGGTGAAGCCCACGGCGTCGGCGGGCACCACGGCCTCGGTGTCCTCGATGAGGTCGCCGAACTCGCTGTCGCCGTCCTCGCCGAGCGGGGTGTGCAGGGAGATCGGCTCGCGCCCGTACTTCTGCACCTCGACGACCTTCTCGGGCGTCATGTCCAGTTCGCGGGACAGTTCCTCGGGCGTGGGCTCCCGGCCGAGGTCCTGCAGCATCTGGCGCTGCACGCGGGCCAGCTTGTTGATGACCTCCACCATGTGCACGGGGATGCGGATGGTGCGAGCCTGGTCGGCCATGGCGCGGGTGATCGCCTGGCGGATCCACCAGGTGGCGTAGGTGGAGAACTTGAAGCCCTTGGTGTAGTCGAACTTCTCGACCGCACGGATGAGACCGAGGTTGCCCTCCTGGATCAGGTCGAGGAACTGCATACCGCGACCGGTGTAGCGCTTCGCCAGGCTGACGACGAGGCGCAGGTTCGCTCCGAGCAGGTGGCTCTTGGCGCGCTGCCCGTCGCGGGCGACCCAGCGCAGTTCGCGCTCGACCTCGCGGGAGAGGTTCGTCGAGTTGGCGAGACGGTCCTCCGCGAAGAGTCCGGCCTCGATGCGCATGGCGAGCTCGACCTCTTCGGCCGCGTTCAGCAGGGCGACCTTGCCGATCTGCTTCAGGTAGTCCTTGACCGGGTCGGCGGTGGCGCCGGTGATGGCCGTCGAGTAGACGGGAATGTCATCCTCGTCGTCCACGGCGCGCAGCACGAGGGCGCCCGTGGGGAGCGGCTCGTCCGTGTCGGCGCTCTTGGTGTCGTCGTCCGAGTCGTCCTTCCCGGTCGTGGCGCCATCGACCTCGGCAGCGTCGTCATCGACGACCGCCTTCGGGTCGGCGACGTCGACGACGTCCTCGGCGATGTCCTCGACATCGGGTTCGACGTCGTCGTCGTTCTCGTTCTCGTCGGACTTCTTCGCGGACTTGGCAGCCGCCTTGGGTGCTGCCTTCTTCGCGGCGGCCTTCGGAGCCCCCGCGGTCTTCGCGGCGGTCTTGGCCGGCGCCTTCCTCGCCGCGCGCTTGGGAGCGGCGGGGGCGGCCGATTCCGGCTCCGCCTCGGGCGTCGACTCGGTGTCGAGTGTCGGGGTCTGTGACGTGCGAGAGGCCATTCGTATACCTTTCGAACCTTGTGCCGGGCTGGTGGAAATCGCGCGGGGAAGCGCGTCTGGCATCGGGTCGAGGTTGAATTTGGACATTACTAAGACCCATGTCAAGTTCGGTGCGTGTTCACTCCGGAGGAGATGAACCGTGCACGAGCAAGAACGGGTCTCTGGCGTCAATTATTGCACGGAAAGCCGTTCACCCGAGCCAGTCACCCCTTGCGTCCGGCGCGCGCTTCGGCTAATGCAACCCGGAGTCGCCCCATCCGTATTCCCTCATCGTCGGGATGACGCCGCCGGGTCGGCGTGCGGCTGCGCACACGCAGCACGGGGTGCCCGCCCGGCTCGGGAGCACCGGCGGCGGCGGTTAGGCTCGAAGAGTGAGTCGAGAAGCGGAGAGCCGCCCCCAGCGCATCCTCCTCACGGGCTCGAACTCGGGCCTCGGATTCCATGCCGCGCGACGACTCGCGGGTGCGGGCCATGAGGTGATCCTCGCGGTGAGGAACCTGGAACGGGGCGTGAGCGCCCGGCGCCGGATCCTCGACGAGGTGCCCGACGCGTCGGTGCACGTGTCGGCCCTCGATCTCGCCTCTCTGACGTCGGTTCGGGAGTTCGCCGCGCGCACCGCCGAGACGTTCGGCACATGGGACGTGCTGGTGAACAACGCCGCGGTCAAGGTGGAACCCGGCCGCACCCTCACGGCGGACGGCTTCGAGCAGTACTTCGGCGTGAACCACCTCGGCCATTTCGCCCTGACCGGGCTGCTGCTGCCGTTCGCCGCGCCCGCCGCCCGCGTGGTGACGGTGACGTCGCTCGCGTACCGGCTGGGCCGCATCCGCTTCCACGACCTGCGCTGGGATCACGGGCATACGCCGACGAAGGCGTACGCGGCGAGCAAGCTCGCGAACCTGCTGTTCGCCCGGGAGTTGCAGCGGAAGGCGGTGCGCGAGGGCCGGGACCTCACGTCGGTGGCGGTGCACCCGGGCCTGTCGGCGAGCGAGACGAACGCGCGGTACCTCCGCCGGGTGGAGTGGATCTTCGCCTCGCCCGCGGAGGAGGGTGCCGCCGTTCTGGTGCACGCCGCGACGGATGCGTCGGTCCTCGGCGGCGCGTTCGTCGGGCCGGCGGGGCCGTTCCAGATCGCCGGCGAACCCGAGGTGCTCCGCGATCCGCGGATCCGCAACGAGGAGGCGGTGGCGCACCGGCTCTGGCGCATCTCCGGGCAGCTGACGCGCGTCAGCTGGTGAAGCGGATCAGCCGATAGGCGGATCGTCGGTGCGGCGGATCAGGCGCGAGGCTGCTCGTCGTCGCCACCCCGACGGTGGGCGAGGAACTTCTCGAGCTCGGCGGCGATCTCGTCCGCGCTCGGCAGCAGCCCGTCCTCGTCGGTCAACGGCGACTTGAGGGGCGAGTCCTCCATGTAGCTGTCGTGACGCTCCTCCAGGGTGGCGACGAGGCGTGCGAGTTCGGTGTTCGCACCGACCTGCTCGTCGATCTTCGCGACGAAGTCGCGCCCCTCCTCCCGCAGCCGGTCGGTCGGGAAGATGAGGCCGGTCGCCGAGCTGATGCTCTCGAGGGAGGCCACGGCGGCGGACGGGTACTCGGTGTCGGCGAGGTAGTGCGGGATGAGCAGCACGAAGCCGGCGACCGGATGCTCCAGCCGGTGGAGTCGGTACTCCACGAGGTGCAGGGCGTTGGAGGGCACCTGGGTGTGCGGCTTCCACACCGACAGCGAATCGATGAGCTCGCTGCGGTTGCCGCTCACCGTGACGCTGATGGGACGGGTGTGCGGCACGGGCATCGGAATGGCATGCACCCACGTCGTGGTGGACACCGAGAAGCGCTCGATCAGGCCGAGCACCGCGGCGGTGAACCGCTCCCACTGGAAGTCGGGCTCGAAGCCGGCGAGGAGCAGGAACTGCTGCCCCAGTTCGTCCCGGGCGAGATAGAGGTTCAGCGCGGGCGGCCGGTAGTCGGTGAGATGGTCCTGATCGAAGTAGATCGTGGGCCTGCGGGCGCGGTAGTCGAGCAGCACGTCGGCGTCGAACGACGCGATGATGCGGGACTCGAGCGCCCCGAGGAGGTACTCCGTGAACTGCGTCACGGCCGATCCGGCGTCGGCGAACCCGGTGAGACCGGCCACGAGGTGAAGCCCCTTCGGCACGTCGTACGCGGAAGGATCGATCTCGTACAGCTCGGCGGGATCTCCCATGCCTTCACTCTAACGGCCCTTCTCCGGTGTCTCCTCCGTGCCGGGCCTCCACCGCGAAGCCGTCAGCGAACACGCCAACCGGCCGCTCCGCCGACGCGGAAAACGCGAGGCTAGGGTCGAATCATGACGATTCCGAATCTGCTCGTGTCCGCCGCCTCTCCTTCGGAGGCTCCCGCGGAGGTGCTCGTGATCGGCGTGATCCCCGAGGGCGACGGCGCACGGATTCTCGCCCCCGACGGCTTCGATGCGCTCAACGACAATGTCGGTCCCCTCCGCATCTCCGGCGGCCCGGACGAACTCACGCGCGTGGTGCTGCCCGGATCCACGACGCCGATCGCGCTGATCGGACTCGGCCCGGCCCCGATCACGCCGGACTCGCTGCGCTACGCCGCCGGCTCCGCAGTGCGGCAGCTCGTCGGTGTCGCCTCCGTGGCACTGGCCCTTCCTCTCGACAGCGACGACGACCTCTCGGCGGTACTCGAGGGAGCCGTGATCGGCGGGTACTCCTTCACCGCCTTCCGAGGGTCCGGTTCCCCGTCCACCAAGACCCCGGCAGCGGAGGTCGTCGTTCTGACCGACCGTTCGCCCGACGACGGCGTCCTCGATCGAGCCACGTCGCTCGGTACCGCCATGGCCGCCGTGCGCGACCTCGAGAACACACCGCCCGGGAACCTCTCCCCCGCCGACCTCGCCGACGCGGCGATCGCCCACGCCGAGGGCCTCCCCGTCGAGGTGACCGTCTGGGACGAGACGATGCTGGCGGAGGAGGGCTTCGGCGGCATCCTGGGCGTCGGATCCGGATCGACACGCCCGCCGCGACTGGTGAAGGTCGCCTACTCCCCCGAGGACGCGGGCGCGCACCTCGCCCTCGTCGGCAAGGGCATCACGTTCGACTCCGGCGGACTCTCGCTGAAGCCGGCCATCCCGATGATCGGCATGAAGTTCGACATGACCGGAGCGGCGACCGTGCTGGAGGTGGTCCTCGCGGCCGCCCGGCTGGCCCTGCCCATCCGACTCACCGCATGGCTCTGCATCGCGGAGAACATGCCGTCGGGTTCGGCGATGAGGGTGGATGACGTGCTTCGCATCCGTGGTGGGAAGACCGTCGAGGTGCTGAACACCGACGCCGAGGGGCGGCTGGTGATGGCCGACGGTCTCGTCGCGGCGAGCGAGGAGCGCCCGGACTACCTCATCGACGTGGCCACGCTCACCGGGGCGCAGGTGGTAGCGCTCGGCAACCGGACCGTCGGCGCCATGGGCGACGACGCATTCGTGTCCCGCGTCGTGGCAGCTGCCACCGGCGCAGGCGAGTCGATCTGGGCCATGCCACTGCCGGGCGAGCTCCGCCCGCTGCTGAACTCCGACGTGGCCGACCTCGCCAACGCGAAGCCCGGACAGACCGCTGCCGGGATGCTGCTCGCCGGCGTGTTCCTGCGCGAGTTCGTCGGGACCGTCGACGACTCCGCGGACGCGTCGCCCATCCCGTGGGCGCACCTCGACATCGCCGGCCCGTCGAACAACCAGGGGTCGCCCTACGGCTTCACCGGCAAGGGAGCCACGGGCGTCACCGTCCGCACGCTTCTCGCTCTGGCCGAGGAGATTTCACGTGCGTAGTAGGCTCGATACGGCCGAATCAGCTCGGCCGGAACCGCTCGTGGATTCGGGTGGAACACACATGCGTATCGCTATGCGGACAAGGGAGTAACCGGGTGTCGGAACAGAATTTTGACCTCGTGGTTCTCGGCGGGGGAAGCGGTGGCTATGCAGCGGCACTCCGCGCGAGCCAGCTGGGCCTCACGGTCGGACTGATCGAGAAGAACAAGCTGGGTGGAACCTGCCTGCACTGGGGGTGCATCCCCACCAAGGCGCTCCTGCACGCGGCCGAGGTCGCCGACGGCGCCCGCGACTCCTCGAAGTTCGGCGTCTCCGCCACGTTCGACGGCATCGACATGCCTGCCCTGACCTCCTATCGCGAGGGCATCATCGCGAGCAAGTTCAAGGGCCTCGTCGGCCTCATCAAGGCTCGCGGTATCACCGTCATCGAGGGCGAGGGACGCCTCGTCGCCCCGAACACCGTGCAGGTCGGGAACGACACCGTAGTGGGCAAGAACGTTGTGCTGGCGACCGGCTCGTTCTCCCGCACCCTTCCGGGCCTGGAGCTCGGTGGCCGCGTCATCACCTCCGAGCAGGCGCTCGAGCTCGACCACGTGCCGTCCAAGGTCGTGGTTCTCGGTGGCGGCGTCATCGGCGTCGAGTTCGCCAGCGTCTGGAAGTCGTTCGGCGTGGACGTCACGATCGTCGAGGCTCTCCCCCACCTCGTCCCGAACGAGGAGGAGGGCATCAGCAAGGCCCTCGAGCGAGCGTTCCGCAAGCGCGGCATCAACTTCACGCTCGGCACCCGCTTCTCCGGCGTGACGCAGAACGACGACGGCGTCGTGATCACGCTCGAAGACGGCAAGACCTTCGAGGCCGACCTCCTCCTCGTGGCCGTGGGTCGCGGTCCGGCGACCGCGAACCTCGGGTTCGAAGAGGTGGGCGTGAAGATGGATCGCGGCTTCGTGCTCACCAACGAGCGCCTCGCCACCAGCGTTCCCGGCGTCTTCGCCATCGGCGACATCGTTCCCGGCCTGCAGCTCGCGCACCGCGGATTCCAGCAGGGCATCTTCGTGGCCGAGGAGATCGCCGGTCAGAAGCCGCAGATCGTCGAAGACGTGAACATCCCCAAGGTCACCTACTGCGACCCCGAGGTCGCCTCCGTCGGCTACACCGAGGCGAAGGCCGCCGAGAAGTTCGGCGCCGACAAGGTGTCGAGCTACGAGTACAACCTCGGCGGCAACGGTCGGAGCTCGATCATCGGCACCGGCGGGTTCGTGAAGGTCGTGCGCGTCAATGACGGTCCGGTCGTCGGCATTCACATGATCGGTGGTCGCATGGGCGAGCAGATCGGTGAGGCGCAGCTGATCGTGAACTGGGAGGCGTACCCCGAAGACGTCGCCGCACTCGTGCACGCGCACCCCACGCAGAATGAGGCGCTCGGCGAGGCCCACCTGGCACTCGCCGGTCACCCTCTGCACGCCCTCTGATCAATCCCTAGTCTCGACAAGAGAAGACAAACAACCGGAACCGGACAAGCGGTTCCAGAGGAGACAAGCTGATGAGCGAATCCGTCAACCTTCCCGCACTCGGCGAGAGTGTCACCGAGGGCACGGTGACCCGCTGGCTCAAGAACGTGGGCGACAGCGTAGAGGTGGACGAGCCGCTGCTCGAGGTGTCGACCGACAAGGTCGACACCGAGATCCCCTCGCCGGTCGCCGGTGTGATCGAGGAGATCCTCGTGCAGGAGGACGAGACGGTGGAGGTTGGTACCGCACTCGTCCGCATCGGCGACGGATCCGGAGGCGGTGACGCCGCACCGGCCGACGAAGCGCCCGCCGAAGAGGCGCCCGCTGAGGAGGCACAGGCCGAAGAAGCGCCCGCCGACAGCGAGGAGGACCTCGGAGCCGAGGTTCCCTCGACCGACGCCCCCTCCGAGGAGGACGCACCCGAGCCGGCGAAGCCCGAGCCTGCGCCCGCCGAGGAGAAGCCGGCCGAGCAGCCCAAGGCTGAAGCGCCCAAGGCTGAAGCGCCGAAGGCCGAGCAGCCCAAGGCCGAGCAGCCGAAGACGGAAGCACCGAAGACGGACCAGCCCGCCTCCGGTACGAACGCCGGATACGTGACGCCCCTCGTGCGCAAACTCGCCAACGAGAAGGGTGTCGACCTCTCTTCCCTCACCGGGACCGGTGTGGGGGGCCGCATCCGCAAGGAGGACGTGCTCGCCGCGGCCGAGGCGAGCGCCGGAGCGGGAGAGAGCGCCAGCGCCCCCGCCGCTCCCGCCGCTGTCGAGGTGTCGCCGCTGCGCGGCACCACGGTCAAGATGTCCCGCCTCCGCAAGGTCATCGCCGAGCGCGCAGTGCAGTCCATGCAGACGTCCGCGCAGCTCACCTCCGTGGTCGAGGTGGACGTGACCAAGGTGGCCGCGTTCCGCGACAAGGTGAAGGCCGAGTTCGCCGAGAAGGCCGGGGCGAAGCTGTCGTTCCTGCCGTTCTTCGCCCTCGCCGCCACGGAAGCGCTGAAGTCCTACCCGATCATCAACGCGACGATCGACGGCGACACGATCGTCTACCCCGACCACGAGAACATCAGTGTCGCGGTCGACACCGAACGCGGTCTCCTCACCCCCGTGGTGAAAAACGCGGGCGACAAGACGCTCGCCCAGTTCGCCACGGAGATCGCGGACCTCGCCGCCCGCACGCGCGACAACAAGCTGACGCCCGACGAGCTGGCCGGTGGCACGTTCACCCTCACCAACACGGGCTCGCGCGGTGCGCTGTTCGACACTCCGATCGTGTTCCTCCCGCAGGTCGCGATCCTCGGCACCGGCATCGTCGCGAAGAAGGCCGTCGTGGTGAACCACGACGGTGCCGACGCGATCGCCATCCGCTCGACGGTGTACCTCGCGCTCTCCTACGACCACCGCATCGTGGATGGGGCCGACGCCGCCCGATTCCTGGTGCAGGTCAAGAACCGCCTCGAGGGCGGGGACTTCGCGGGCAACCTCGGCATCTAGTCGACCCCGTCTAGTCCGCGAGCACGCTCCGGATGCGCCACCCGGCCTCGCCCCTCTGCAGGAGGAGCGAGGCCGGTGTCGTTCCGGCTGCATCCCCCGGTGAAGCACCGGGCGATGGCCTCAGGTCGAGCAGAGCGGAATCCCCGAGCCGCTCGATGAGCACCGGCGTGCTCGCCTCGAACGAGGGAACGGTGACCTCCCGCCCCTCCTGAAGGCCGCGCACGGCCGTGCGGTCCACCTCGAGGGCGACGGACCCTACGGCCGCCACTCGGTCGAGACAGAGCACGGACAGGGTGCGGAAGCACTCCTCCCGCGCCGCGAGCAGTGCCACGGCCGCCGCCACCGGGTCATCCCCCGCGATCGCCGCCGGGTCGACCGGTGGGTTCGCCGCCGTGTCCGGCACACTGCCCTGCGCACTGGCTGCGTCCGGCGGCCCCGTGGATCCCGGGGATCCCGGGAGTGCAGTGGACTCCGGAAGCGCAGTAGCCTCCGGAAGCGCAGTAGCCTCCGGGAGCGCAGCCGATTCCCGCGGCGCAGGGAAGGACGGCAGCAGCAGAACGCCGAGAAGAGCCGCGGTCGGGAGCGCCGCGCCGACCCAGACCCGGGCTCGCACGGCGCGGAGCGCACTCCGACACCGCCGGAGAAGGGAGGGCCGCCGGAGCGCCGGAATCTGCCGAGGCGGATCCGGCGGGGCGGCGTCCGACGCGTCCGGTGCGGCTGCGTCCGGTGCGGGCACCACCGGTGCGGGCGCCACCGGTGCGGGGTCGACGGATGCGACGTCGCCCGCTCCCGAGGACGGGGAGTCCGCCAATCGAATCGGCAGCGGATCGGCGAACTCGTACAGCAGGTCGGCGATGTCGTTCGTCGCCGCCGACCCGCCGACCCGTCGCAGGCGACCGAACCGGGTACGGAGGGCGGCGACCTCGTCCGTCGAGCCCGACGCGGTAACGCCGTCGAGCACGCTGGAGGCGAGCTGGAGGAATCCGCTGAGATCCGCGTCGACGGCTCGCGCGTTCGCCGCGCGTTGGTCGTCTCCCTTCGGTCCGGCCCGGGCGGTGCGGAGGCGAGCGCCGTGGCCCCACCCCGTGATGACGGGCGCGCCCGTCGCGTCGAAGCAGATGGACGACCCGCGCAGAGCGCCGTGGCACCAACCGGCCGCGTGCACGGCACCGAGCGCCTCGATCACCGGCGCGAGCACGGTCACCGCCTCCCCCGCATCGATGCTCCAGCGGCGGACGAGGAGCTCGGAGAGGGTACCGGAGGTGCAGGGCGACAGCACGAGGAACGGCGTGCCACGGCCGGTCTCCCCGACATCGAGCAGGCGGACCAGATGCGGCGAGTCCACGGCGTTCACCGCATCGAGTGCGGAGATCTCCGCGTCGATGTCCGCGGGGGCGCAGGTCGACGAGAAGACCTTGAGCGCTGCGTCGGCCGGTCCGGGCTCCACTCCCCGCCCGAGATAGACGACGGCGCGGGAGCCCGTCCCGAGGGTGCGGAGGATGCGGTAGCCGGGAGGAGCGACCGACTCGTCATCCTCATCGTCGTCACCCGACCCGAACCACGGCGGGGGCGGGGGCGCGACGACGGGTCGCGTCGCCACGCCGCCTCCTTCGGATGTCCCGCGCACCGCCCGCCGGGGGCCCGGCCACCCTCTTGCCCGTCGCATGCCCCCATCGTTTCCGAGGATCCGACCACGGGGGGCGGCGAATCCCGCACCGGTGGAGTGCGGATCACCACCTTCGCTGGGGAGGACCGAGCGCTCGCCGGTGTGCCATCGGCGGTGCGGAAGCGGTGATGGCGACAGGTATCCTTGGACTCATGGCACGCTCCCCAGCCTCTCCCGCCCAGCCCGCCAAACCCGCGAAAGAGCCGGGCCGCATGAAGCAAATGTGGCAGGTCTTCAAGATGACCCGGCGGTACGACAAGAGTTCCGTCTGGTGGATGGCTCTCGGGTTCTTCGGCCCGATCCTGATCGCCGTCGCACTGTCGATCTGGGTGGCCGGCGGCAACGTGCTGAACATCATCCTGTACATCATCTCCGGCGTCCTCGCGGGGATGCTGCTGTTCCTCATCATCCTGGGGCGCAAGGCCGAGAAGGCCGCGTATTCGCAGCTCAAGGGTCAGCCGGGCGCCGTGGGCGTGGTGCTGCGGAGCTCGCTCAAGCGCGGCTGGCGCGGAAGCGAGATGCCGGTGGCCGTCAACGCCAAAACGCAGGACGCGGTGTACCGGGCTGTGGGGCGCGGTGGCATCGTGCTGATCAGCGAGGGACCGAAGAGCCGCACCACCCGCATGCTCGAGGACGAACGCCGCAAGGTGCAGCGCGTCCTGCCGAACGTGCCGATCGGTTTCGTGTCGGTCGGACCCGACCAGGACTCCGTGGCCCTGCACAAGCTGGCGGGCTCCCTCAAGCGCTTCAAGAAGACGCTCACCAAGGCCGAGGTCATCGCCGTGAGCAACCGACTGGCCAGTCTCGGTCAGTCCTCGATGCCGATCCCGAAGGGCGTCGACCCCTTCAAGGTTCGCGCCCAGCGACCCCGCTGACGCGGGTTCCGGCGGCGAGTGAAGGATGAATCCCGACGAGGCCGCCGGTGTGCTCGGGCTTGCGGGCGCGTACACCCGCGCCGACATCCTGCACGCCTACTCGCGGTCGGCCCGCCTGACCCACCCGGACCTGCTGCCGGACCCGACGCCCGACGCCGTGCGCTCGGCGAATGAGCGTTTCATCCGGCTGACGCTCGCCCGCGACATCCTTCTCCGGAGTCCGCTCCCGAATCCGTCAGCGTCTGGCGCGCCTGGGTCGAACGGGTTCAGGTCGAACGGATTCGGGCCTCACGGGTCTGAGCAGTTCGACAACCCGCCGCAGCGGTCGGACGACGTCGGTTGGCATACGGCAGGGCGCCGCGGCAAAAGCCGGGGAATGGGCGGGTCAATCGCCTCCGTGATCGCACTGGCCGTCGTGCTGGTCGTCATCGTCACCCTGCAGGACGGCTGGCGGGCCGCGCAATTCGGCGTGGTGGGTCGCGACCTCACCGCGAATGCCACCGTAGTCTCCGAACTCTCGGACGGCACGGACGCCGACCTGGGCTGCCCGGCAGCGGGGTCCTGCGTGCTGGTCGAACTCACCTCGGATGAGGACTGCGCCGATGCGATCGCCCGCTTCGAGGTGACGTCCGACACCGATGAATCCACCGCGACCCGTGAACTCATCGACCTGAGGGCGGACCGCCCTGTGGAGGTCGCGTTCGCCGGAACCTCGGCCCGGCTCATCTACCTCGGCTGCGACGAGTAAGCGCGAAGCGCCCGCCCGAGGAGGCCGTCAGCGACGCACGAGCACGGTGCCGGAGAACACGTCGTGCAGACCGCGCTGATCGGCGTTCCAGACCAGCGCCGGGAGGAGCAGACACAGCAGCGCGGTGCGGAGGATGGGGCGCCAGAGGCCGCAGTGCTCACCGGTGATCGTGATCAGGCGCAACCCGAGCGTCAGGTGTCCGATGCTCGCTCCGAGGGTGGCGAGGAAGACCACCTGCTCGATCGCGAAGATGCCGAGCGAGGCGAAATCCGCACCGAAGAAGAAGGCGTAGGTGATCAGCGCGCACAGCGCGAAGTCGATCGAGATCGCCGCGATTCGCCGGCCCGGCCGAGCGATCGATCCGGGCCCCTCCCGAGGCAGACCCAGGCGATGCCCCGGCCAGAGATTGGCGGCAGGGTCGCCGTGCGGCGGGGGAGACGGGGAAGCGTTCGGCACTCGGCCAAGTCTAATTCGGCGCGCCGTTCGTAACATCGCCGAAACATGGGGGAAAGAACCGGGTAATGGCCGTTCGCTAGGCTCGATGCCGGTTGTATTCTTCAGCCGCCCGAGATCACGACCCCCTTTTGGAGTTCGCCACATGTTCAGTGATTCGTCTGAAGTGCTCACCTATATCAAGGAGAACGACGTCAAGTTCCTTGATATCCGGTTCACCGACCTCCCCGGTGTGCAGCAGCACTTCAACATCCCCGCCTCGACGGTGGACGAGGAGTTCTTCTCCGTCGGCCAGCTGTTCGACGGGTCGTCCATTCGGGGCTTCGCCTCCATCCACGAATCCGACATGCAGTTGATTCCCGACGTCACGACGGCGTACCTCGACCCGTTCCGGGCCGAGAAGACGCTGATCATGGTGTTCGACATCTACAACCCCCGCAACGGCGAGATCTACGCCCGCGACCCGCGCCAGGTGGCGAAGAAGGCCGAGAAGTACCTCGCGTCCACCGGCATCGCCGACACCGCGTTCTTCGCCCCCGAGGCCGAGTTCTACATCTTCGACGACGTGCGCTACGAGATCAACCAGCACACGAGCTACTACTCGGTCGACTCCGAGGAAGGCGCCTGGAACTCCGGACGCGACGAGGGCGGCCACAACCTCGGCAACAAGACTCCGTACAAGGGCGGCTACTTCCCGGTCAGCCCCGTGGACAAGCAGGCCGACCTCCGCGACGACATCAGCCTCAAGCTGATCGACGCCGGCCTCATCCTCGAGCGCGCGCACCACGAGGTGGGCACCGGCGGACAGGCCGAGATCAACTACCGCTTCGACACCATGGTGCACGCGGCCGACGACATCCTGAAGTTCAAGTACATCGTCAAGAACACCGCGGAGACGTGGAACAAGACGGCGACCTTCATGCCGAAGCCGCTTTTCGGCGACAACGGGTCCGGTATGCATACCCACCAGTCGCTCTGGAACGACGGCAAGCCGCTGTTCTACGACGAGGCCGGCTACGGTGGCCTGTCCGACCTGGCCCGTTGGTACATCGGTGGTCTGCTGAAGCACGCTCCCGCCGTGCTGGCGTTCACCAACCCGACGGTCAACTCGTACCACCGCCTCGTGCCCGGTTTCGAGGCTCCCGTCAACCTCGTCTACTCGGCGGGTAACCGGTCGGCGTCGATCCGCATCCCGATCACCGGCACCAACCCGAAGGCGAAGCGCATCGAGTTCCGCGCACCCGACGCGTCCAGCAACCCGTACCTCGCGTTCGCCGCTCAGCTGATGGCCGGACTCGACGGAATCAAGAACCGCATCGAGCCGCACGAGCCGGTGGACAAGGACCTCTACGAGCTGCCGCCCGAGGAAGCGAAGAACATCCCGCAGGTTCCGGCCTCGCTCGACGCGGCGCTGACCGCTCTCGAGGAGGACCACGAGTTCCTCATGGCGGGCAACGTGTTCACGAAGGACCTGATCGAGACCTGGATCGAGTACAAGCGCGAGAAGGAGATCAAGCCCCTCGCGCAGCGTCCGCACCCGTTCGAGTTCGAGCTCTACTACGGCGTCTAGTCGCACCTCTGCCACGACGAAGGCCCTCGGGACATCCCGGGGGCCTTCGTCGTGCGCGGTGCTGTCGTAGGTCCCTTGTCCCTGAGCCTGTCGAAGGGACGCACCCCACGGTCCCTGAGCCTGTCGAAGGGACGCTCGCCGCACTGGATCCCGTCGCTTCGACAGGCTCAGCGACCGTAGCTATCGCGCCACCTGCTGCGGATCCCGACGGGAACGCGACCTCGTACGGTCCCTGAGCTTGTCGAAGGGGCGTAAGCCGCTTTGGTCCTGTCGCTTCGACTGGCTCAGCGACCGTGATTTGGGGTGTGGAGTCGGTCGAGGAGTCGGGTGCGGGACTTGGTCGCGGGTCGCCACGTGCCGAAGTACTCGATCCACGGCGGCGGTTTCACCTCGGGGACCCCGTGTCGCATCCGGATCTGCCACTCGGAACTGTCGATGGTGCGGTGATGGAACCAGCACAACAGCACACCATTGTCCGGATGCGTGGGCCCGCCGTCCCGGTCAGGGACCACATGGTGGATCTCGCACCAGCCTGCGGGGATGGTGCAGCCGGGAATGATGCACCCGCCGTCTCGGAGGGAGATCGCGCGTCGTTGTTGAGGGGTGAAGCACCGCTCCGGTGAACCGAGTTGCACGATCCGTCCCTCACCGGTGAGGACGACTTTTTGGATGCCGCCGGTGCATACCATTTGCCGCACGGTGCGCATCGAGATCGGCGCGTCGACGCGGTCGGACCAGCCGGCACCTCGGTTCGCTTCGAGGTCCTCTGCCCGGACCGACACGAGCACGGTGGGCGCGGCACCACCGATGGTGGGTGCCTGGCCGCTTCGCGCCATGGCGTCGATGATCGCGACGAAGATGTCATGCCGCTGCTGAGCCGGCGTCCGAGAATCCTTCCCGCCTTCCGCTTCCGCGGCCGCGCGCTCCTCCGCAGTCATGAATGCGGGTGCGGTGGTCGGGGTCAGGTACGCGTCGAACAGAGTCTTCACCCGACCTCCGGCTTCCGCCATGAGCCGGAACGAGCCATGCAGCAGCCCGTTGCGTTCCGGACCGAACCGGAACCCCCGGACCGCCATCGCCCGGTCTTCCGCCGGATCGAGACCGTCGGGGTCGATCTTCGCCTGCCACACGCCCACCATGACCCGCAACGAGTCCGCCGACACCGGCACCGTGCTGTCAGGACCGGTGCCGGTGGCAGCGGCGACCAACTCGACTTCCGCTCTCTTCAGGTCGTCGAGCGATCCGTGGGCGAGGAGCGGTGTGAGGCCCTTCGTGATGACCGTGGCGGCGTCGATGCCGAGGGTGCCGTCTTCCAGCGCACCCGCGACGAGGTCGAACCGGGCGTGTGTGCGGTCGCCACCCGGGAACGGGTCACGACGCACATCACCGGCCAGGATGACCCGCCGGCGAGCTGTCGTGCCGGACACCTGCGTCAGCCGCTCGATCAGGTCTGCCGGAGTCCGACAACCGCGGGACACAGCCAGCCCGCGCGCACCGCGATTGGGCCGGGACCGGTCCGCAACCTCACCAGCCAGGACGACGCGCAGAGCGTCGACGCGACGGCCGAGACGCTCGACCTCGGCCACCAGCGCGAGCGTGTCCTCGTCAGTCAGGTGCGGGATGGTGGCGTACGGGAGCGCATCAGCGCACTCAGTCGCAAGTGCCCGGATGTGAGCGACCGGATTGCTGGCGCCCTGGGGTTTCTGCTGGGCTGTGGCTTCGCCGACCGAGGCTTTCATACAGGTACTATCGCAGGTACCTACGACATTCCTGATGGCTTTTAGGCCCGGTCAGCGGCCATTTCTTGGCGGAGGCTGTGGAGGAGTAGAGGGCCGGTCGACCGCGTCTCACGACCCTTCGACAAGCTCAGGGACCATGTGGGGCACGTCCCTTCGACGAGCTTAGGGACCGTGTGGGTACGTCCCCTCGACAGAATTAGGGACCGTGTGGGTACGTCCCTTCGACAGAATTAGGGACCGTGTGGGTACGTCCCTTCGACAGAATTAGGGACCGTGTGGGGTGCGTCCCCTCGACAGACTCAGGGACCGTGTGGGAGCGTCCCTTCGACAGGCTCAGGGACCGTGTGGGAGCGTCCCCTCCGACAGACTCAGGGACCGTGAGGTCGCGTCCCCTCGACAGGCTCAGGGACCGTGTGGGAGCATCCCTCCGACAGGCTCAGAGACCGTGTGGGAACGTCCCTTCGACGGGCTCAGGGACCGGAGGAGGGAGGGCTCAGATCGGGGTCGGGGCCGGCTGAGTGTCGACACCGTAGAAGCCGCGCTCGAAGACGGCACGGGCGCGACGCGTGACGCCGAGGTAGTCCTCCTCCAGCCGCGTGGCGGAGTGCGGCGGATACTCGAGGAGTCGTGCGACGCCCTCCAGCTGCAGCCGGTCGGTGGGCAGCACGTCGGCGGTGCGGCTCGTCCACAGCGTCATCGCCGAGCGCGCCCGCGACGCGAAGATCCAGGCGTCCCGCAGCCGCTCGGCATCCGTCCGCGGAACCAGCCCGGCATCCGCGGCCGCGGCGAGCGCCTCGAGCGTGGACGGCGTGCGGAGCCCGGGCACCCGGTGAGCCTCCCGCAGCTGGAGAAGTTGCACGTACCACTCCACATCGCTGAGCGACCCGCGTCCGAGCTTCAGGTGCCGCGCCGGATCCGCGCCCTGCGGCAGTCGCTCGTTCTCCACCCGCGCCTTGATGCGCTTGATCTCCCGCACGTCCGCGTCGCCGATCGCCTCAGGGTAGCGGAACCGGTCGGCCAGCTCGGAGAAGTCCTGCAGCAGCCCTAGGTCACCGACCACGCCGCGTGCTCGCAGCAGAGCCTGCGCCTCCCAGGTGAGCGACCAGCGCTCGTAGTACGACCGGTACGACGTGAGCGACCGCACCGCGGGGCCGTTCTTGCCCTCGGGTCGGAGACCGATGTCGAGGTCGAGCGGCAGTCGCGCATCCTCGCTCAACCGGTTGAGTTCGGAGACCACGAACTGCGCACGCCGGTGCGCGAGGTCGCCGTCCATGCCGGCGATCGGCCGGAACACGTACATGACATCGGCGTCCGACCCGAAGCCCAGCTCGCCGCCGCCGTACCGCCCCATGGCGATGATCGCGAACTCCGGCCACGGCCCGGTCCCCTGCCGGATGCCGTGCACGAGGCCACGGAGCAGCGCGGTCGTGATGTCCGACAGTCCCCTGCCCAGCTGCTCCACCGAGATGAGACCGACGATGGCGCCGATCGCGAGGCGCAGCACCTCCCGCCGTCGCGCGGTACGCAGCGCCACCGCCGCGCCCTCGAGCGTCGCGTGCCGGTTGACGGTGGCGACCGCCTCATCGTTCAGCGCCTTCCAGGTGCGGGGCCGGAGCTCGTCGTCGTCGTCGAACCAGGCGGCGGCCTCGGGGATGCGCTCCAGCAGATCGCCGACGAAACGCGAACCGGAGAGCACGGTCATGAGGCGCTGCGCGGCACCGGAGGAGTCCCGCAGCATGCGCAGGAACCAGCTGCTCTCGCCGAGCGCCTCGCTCAACCGGCGGAACTCGAGCAGCCCGTAGTCGGGGTCGGTACCCGCGGACAACCACTGCAGCATGACGGGGAGCAGGTTCCGCTGGATGGTGGCGCGCCGGGACACGCCCTGCGTGAGCGCACCGATGTGCGCGAGCGCCCCCTTGGCGTTGGTGAAGCCGATTGCCGCGAGCCGGGCCGTCGCCTGCTCGCTCGTGAGCAGAAAATCCTCCTCGGGCAGCGCCGCGACCGCGGTGAGGAGCGGGCGGTAGAAGAGCCGCTCGTGCAGCGTGCGCACCGCCGCCTTCGTCGCGTTCCACCGCTCGGTGAGGGCTGCGGCGCTGCCGACAAGCCCGGTCGATCGGGCGAGGATCCGCAGGTCGTCCTCCGCGCGCGGCATGAGGTGGGTGCGGCGGAGCTGCTGCAGTTGCAGTCGGTGCTCCAAGAGCCGCAGGAACCGGTACTCCTCCGCGAACTCCGCGGACTCGCGACGCCCGATGTAGCCGCGGGAGGCGAGCGCATGCAGCGCGCGGAGCGTCCCACCCTGCCGCACCGCATCGTCGTTCTGGCCGTGCACCAGTTGCAGCAGCTGCACCGTGAACTCGATGTCACGGAGTCCCCCGGGCCCGAGCTTCAACTGGTGGTCGACGTCGGCCCTCGGGATGTTCTCCGCGACGCGCTGGCGCATCCGCTGCACCGACTCCACGAAGTTCTCCCGGCCGGCGCTGATCCACACCTTGGGAGCGACGCCCTCCACATACCGGGCGCCGAGCTCCGGATCGCCTGCGAGCGGGCGGGCCTTCAGCAGCGCCTGGAACTCCCAACCCTTCGCCCACCGGTCGTAATAGGCGAGGTGCGAGTCGAGCGTGCGCACGAGCACGCCCGCCTTGCCCTCGGGCCGGAGATTGGCGTCCACCTCCCAGAGCGCCGGCTCGATCGCCGACTCGTCGATGCCCCGCATGGTGAGCACCGCCAACCGGGACGCCACGTCGATCGCGCGCGAGGTCGTCAGCTCCGTGTCGTCCGCCTCCCCCACGAAGATCACGTCCACGTCGCTCACGTAGTTCAACTCGCGCGCCCCGGCCTTGCCCATTCCGATGATGGCGAGCCGCGTGTCGGCGATCTCCTCGGCGCCGAAGCGCCCGGGGCCGCCCCCGGTGACGAGTTGCGCCCGCGCCACCGCGAGCGACGCGTCGAGCGCGGCTCCGGCCAGATCGGCGAGGTACGCGGTCACCTCGGCGATGGCTCCGAGCGGGCTCGGATGCGTGAGGTCGTACGCCGCGATGCGAGCGAGGTGCCGGCGGTAACGCACGCGCAGCGCCATTCTGCCCTCGTCGCCGACCAGTCGCGCGAAACCGCCCGGATCCCCGTCGGGCACTCCCACGGCGTCGAGCAGGTCCGCACGGAGCTCCGCAGCCTCGGGCAGTCGCGACAGCGGGAACACGAGCGCCTCGAGCTCGTCGGGGTTGCGCAGGAAGAACTCCGCGAGCCCGGATGACGCGCACAGCACGCGGACGAGACGGTCCGCGGCCGGGTCGTCGGCGAGCAGTCGACGGACCGGCTCCGGATGACGGTCGAGCAGCGCGATCAGCGAGCGCAGGCCGCCGTCGGCATCCGCTCCGGCGGAGAACAGGCGGAGGAGACGGGCCGGATCCTCACCGGACAGAACCGCCGCCTCGTCGAGTGCCGGGCGGGTGGCGCTCAGCTCAGCGAACCCCGCCTTGGCGAGTTCGCTGAGACTGAGGGCGTCACGCCGCATCGCGGACGGGCGCTAGAGCAGCTCGAGGTTGGACCGCAACTCGTACGGCGTCACCTGAGCCCGGTACTCGCGCCACTCCTGGCGCTTGTTGAGGAGCACGTAGTTGAAGACCTGCTCGCCGAGGGTCTCGGCCACGAGCTCCGACCCCTCCATGATCTGCAGGGCGTGATCGAGGCTCGCCGGCAGCGACCGGTAGCCGAGGGCGCGGCGCTCCGAGTCGCTCAGCATCCAGACGTTGTCCTCGGCCTCGGTGGGGAGCTCGTAGCCCTCCTCGATGCCCTTGAGCCCGGCGGCGAGCATGAGCGAGAACGACAGGTACGGGTTCGCGGCCGAGTCGATGGCGCGGTACTCGACGCGGGAGCTCTGGCCCTTGCGCGGCTTGTACAGCGGCACGCGCACCAGCGCGGAGCGGTTGTTGTGCCCCCAGGTGACGAAGCTCGGTGCCTCTCCCCCGCCCCAGAGGCGCTTGTAGGAGTTCACGAACTGGTTGGTCACCGCGGTGATCTCCGGTGCGTGGTGCAGCAGGCCGGCGATGAACTGGCGTCCCATCTTGGAGAGCTGGTACTGCGCGCCCTCCTCGTAGAACGCGTTGGTGTCGCCCTCGAACAGCGACATGTGCGTGTGCATGCCGCTTCCGGGCTGGGTGGAGAGCGGCTTCGGCATGAACGTCGCGTAGACGCCCTGCTCGATCGCCACCTCCTTCACCACCGTGCGGAAAGTCATGATGTTGTCGGCCGTGGTGAGCGCATCCGCGTAGCGCAGGTCGATCTCGTTCTGTCCGGGACCGGCCTCGTGGTGGCTGAACTCCACCGAGATGCCGAGGTCCTCGAGCATCCGCACGGAGCGTCGGCGGAAGTCGTGCGCGGTGCCGCCGGGCACGTTGTCGAAGTATCCGGCCGAGTCGACCGGCTCCGGTCCGTTCGGACCGTAGTGCGACGACTTCAGCAGGTAGAACTCGATCTCGGGATGCGTGTAGAAGGTGAAGCCGCGGTCGGCGGCCTTCGCGAGCGTGCGCTTCAGCACGTTGCGCGGATCTGCGACGGCCGGCTGCCCGTCGGGCGTCGTGATGTCGCAGAACATGCGGGCCGTCGGGTCGATCTCGCCCCGCCACGGCAGGATCTGGAAGGTCGTCGGATCGGGCTGCGCGAGCATGTCCGACTCGAACGAGCGGGTGAGGCCTTCGATGGCGGAACCGTCGAATCCGAGTCCCTCGCCGAACGCTCCCTCGACCTCCGCCGGGGCGATCGCCACCGATTTGAGCGTCCCGGTCACATCGGTGAACCAGAGGCGGATGAACTTGATCCCGCGCTCCTCGATCGTGCGAAGAACGAAGTCCCGCTGCTTGTCCATTCCAACCCTTCCTGTCCCCTCCCACAGGCTAGTGGCTCCCCCGCTTCTTCGCCGAAGCTGACACCGGCCGGAACGGGATGCCCGGCAATAGACTGGTGCGATGCCAGAACAGCCGGTCGTCAAGCGGGTGCGCACCCGCCACTTCCAGAACGCGAAAGACACCGGCGTGAAGATCACCGGGCTCACGAGCTACGACATGCTCACGGCCGACATCTTCGACGCGGCGGGCATCGACTTCCTCCTCGTCGGCGACTCCGCCGCCAACAACGTGCTCGGGTACGACACCACCCTTCCCGTGTCCACCGACGAGTTGCTTCCGCTGACCCGCGCCGTCGCGGCATCCGTGCGCCGGGCGTTCGTGGTGGCGGACATGCCGTTCGGGTCGTACGAGTCCGGCCCGGAGGCGGCCCTGCACACCGCCTTCCGCTTCATGAAGGAGGCGGAGGCGCACGCGGTGAAGCTCGAGGGCGGGGTGCGCAGCGCCGAGCAGATCCGTCGCATCGTCGACGCCGGGATCCCGGTCATGGGACACATCGGCTTCACCCCGCAGAGCGAGCACGGCCTCGGGGGCCACCTCATCCAGGGCAGGGGCGACGCTGCGGAGCGCCTGCTCGCCGACGCCCACGCCGTGGAGGATGCGGGCGCGTTCGCGGTGGTGCTGGAGATGGTGCCGAGCGCCGTCGCGAAGCGCGTCACCGAGGAGTTGCGCATCCCGACCATCGGTGTGGGCGCCGGCCCGCACGTCGACGGGCAGCTGCTCGTGTGGACCGACTTCGCCGGCTTCACCGGCGGGCGGGTCCCGAAGTTCGTGCGACAGTACGCCAATCTTCGCGAAACGCTCACGACCGCGGTGACCGAGTACCGCGCCGACGTCGCATCCGGGAGCTATCCGAGCGCCGAC
The DNA here is from genome assembly GCF_008642235.1 of Planctomonas psychrotolerans. GTDB lineage: Bacteria > Actinomycetota > Actinomycetes > Actinomycetales > Microbacteriaceae > Planctomonas > Planctomonas psychrotolerans. The sequence goes on from NZ_SJEV01000001.1 coordinate 58,541, forward strand.
GAGTCTTACGACGCGTAGCGAACGACGCCTAGCGAACGCGACGCACCGCGCGAATGCGACGCACCCCCAGCGGGTCGGGTCAGCGGTTCTCGGCGGCGTCCTCCGCCGCCCAGCGCGCCGAATTCTCGCGCACCCTGTCCCAGGCATGCTCAGCCTCGCGACGCGTCTCGAACGGGCCGATCCGATCGGGAGCCGGGGATATCGCCCCCTGCTCCACCTCACCGGTGCGGGAGTTGAACCAGAACTGGGTGTCCGCCTCGTGTGCCATGACCCCAGCGTATGCCCCTGATGCCACGCACCGGCAGACCCTCGCACGGGAAGACCAGGTGCACCGATGGACTCCGTGCACCGGTGCGCACCGGTGTATACGACGGAGCCGGGGAGAGCACGGCGACGAAGTAGGGTGTGAGGCATGGCAGAGGACGCATCGACAGCAATCGGCATCGACATCGGCGGCACCGGAATCAAGGGCGCGATCGTCGACATCGACACCGGTGAGCTGCTGAGCGGCCGGGTCAAGAAGCCGACGCCCGAGGGCGGCGAGCCGCAGGCCATCGTGGACACGGTGAAGCAGATCGTCGAGGAACTGGGCGACGTGCCCGCCGGGACCCCCATCGGCGTGTGCTTCCCCGCCGCCATCGTGCACGGCACGACGATGTCCGCGGCCAACGTGTCGTCGAGGTGGATCGGCCTCGCCGCCGAGGAACTGTTCGAGAAGAACCTGGGCGTCGACATCACCTTCGTGAACGACGCGGACGCGGCGGGTGTCGCCGAGGCCCACTTCGGTGCGGCCCGCGGCGTGAAGGGCCTCGTCATCATGACCACCCTCGGTACGGGCATCGGCTCCGCGCTGATCTACAACGGCGTGCTCATCCCGAATGCGGAACTCGGTCACCTCGACATCGGTGGACGGCGGGACTTCGAGAAGCGGGCCTCGTTCGCCGCGAAGGAACGCGGTCGACTCACCTGGAACCGGTGGGCGGCTCGCCTGCAGACGTACTACTCGCAGCTCGAGAAGCTGCTCTGGCCCGACCTGTTCATCGTCGGCGGCGGGGTGTCCAAGCAGCACAAGCAGTTCCTGCCGCTGCTCAGCCTGCGCACCCCGATCGTGCCCGCCGTACTGCGCAACAACGCCGGAATACTCGGCGCCGCCGCGCTGGCCGCGGACGCCGCGGCACGGCGACGCATTCCCGAGGGCAAGGACCTGATCGAGAAGACCGGCTAGCTAACGGGCCGCGCGAGCCGACGGTCACCGAGGTCGCTGCAGGCGGCCGGGGCGAATGGGCCGACTGCTACGCCGGGTTCTGTCCCGGCGCCGAAGCGCCATGGACGGCCATCTATCTACGAGTTGCGTTGCCGCAACCCTCTAGCGGTCTACCCGAAGACCGAGGCGAGCAGCCCCATGCGTCTTCTGTTCGACCTTGCTCCGGGCGAGGTTTACCGAGCCGACCGGGTCGCCCCGGTCGCTGGTGGTCTCTTACACCACCGTTTCACCCTTACCGGCACAAGGCCGGCGGTCTGTTTTCTGTGGCACTGTCTCGCGGGTTGCCCCGGGTGGGTGTTACCCACCGCCCTGCTCTGCGGAGCCCGGACGTTCCTCGGCATTCCCCGACTCCTCGCGGATCCGGGAAACGACGCGACCGTCTTGTCGACCCATTCGCGGGAGCAGTCTATCGCGCAGCGCGCTGCTACCTCGTGCACGCTCAGGCACTCGATCCCTCGGTGCGGATGAGGATGGCGCTGCTGCCTTGATGCGCCGTCAGATACCGGATTCCTCGGTGCGGATGAGGATGGCGCTGCTGCCTCGATGCACCGTCAGATGCCGGATTCCTCGGTGCGGATGAGGATGGCGCTGCTGCCTCGATGCACCGTCAGATGCCGGATTCCTCGGTGCGGATGAGGATGGCGCTGCTGTCCGGGCAGATGACCACGTCGTCGGGTGCCGCACGGCGCACGATGTCGAGATCGGATCCGGTGAGCCGCACGTTGCTGCCGAGCGATACGCCGCCTCGGAGCAGTGCCGCACCGATGCCGTAGCGAGCCCGTTGACGCTCGTACAGGTCGATCAGCTCGTCCGGGAACATCGGCAGGAGCGCCGCGCGATCGTCGGCGACCCGGTTCCGCTCGGCGCGGAGGTCGTTCACCGCCGCGTCGCGTGCCGCCTCGGCGGCCGACACCGCATCCTGCACGCGATCGCGCTCGCCGACGATCTCGGCGAGCGCGCCCTCCAGTTCCTCGAGTCGCTCCATCACGGTGAGCTGGATCTCTTCCAGGTCGTTCCGTCGCCTCTGCAACGAGGCGAGCTCGTGTTCGAGTCCCTGGGCATCCTTCACGGAGGTTGTGGCGGCCAGGCGCTGCTGATCGCGCTGAATGCGGGCTTCCACCACGGCGACGTCCGACTCGGTGCGGGTGAGTTCGGTGCGCGCATCCTCCACGGCACCGGACCGCACCGCCAGCTCGCGGCGGATTCCGCTCATGGTTCCCTGGAGGTCGCGAATGGTGGCGTGCTCCGGGAGGGAGCGCTGGGCGTGGTCGAGTTGCTGCAAGCGGTTGTCGACGCTCTGCAGGGTCAGCAGCTGCTTCTGAACTTCGGGACTGGCTTTCATGGTCTCCTGACCGTTTCGATGCGGTGCGTCACTGAGTGACGACGAAATCCCACGGGTCGGTGCGCAACTCGCTCACCGTCACACTGAGCTGCGGCAGCGCCGTGCGCAACGCCTCGGCGGCGGTGTCGAGCCACAACCACTCGCTCGCCCAGTGGGAGACGTCGATGAGGTAGGGCGTGCCGCCCGCATGGGTGGCGGATTCGCGGGCTTCCGATGCGGGATGATGCCGCAGGTCCGAGGTGATGTAGACATCGGCGCTCACGACCTCGGGCGAACCGAGGAGAGAATCGCCCGCTCCGCCGCAGAGGGCCACCGTCGAGACGGCGGCGTCGTAGGGCCCGGAGACGCGGATGCCCGTGGCCGTGGCGGGCAGCACCTCGGCGAGCATGCCTGCCAGTCGACCGAGCGTCACTGCAGCGGGAAGGGTGCCGATGCGGCCGATGCCGCCGCTCTCGCCCTGGTTCTCCAGAGGGCGGGTGTCCCGGAGACCCAGTCGGGCCGCGAGCACCCCCGAGGTGCCGTCGTCGACGACGTCGGCGTTGGTGTGGGCGGCGACGAGTCCGCATCCCGCGCGGATGAGCCGGGCGAGCAGGGCGCCCTTGACGCGATCCTCGGCCACCGACGTCACCCCGCGGAGCAGCAGAGGATGATGGACGAGAAGAAGGTCGGCCCGAAGGTCGATGGCCTCGTCGACGGTTGCGGCGACAGCGTCCACCGCGAGGTGCACCCGTTCGACCGTCGCCGAGGGATCCCCCGACACGAGGCCGGGCGCATCCCATTCCGACGCACCGGACAGGGGCCACAGCGACTCGATCGCGGTGTTCACCTGAACCAGGGAGTACGGCATCGCACCAGCCTACTTCCCGGGTCGCGTCGGAACGGCCGACAGCCGGTGGTCGCTGGACCGGACTCGCTTAACCCGGACTCGCGAAGAGCCGTGACGGGCGCGGACCGCGAGGGTCAGGCCGGAACGAGGGTGCGATCCGACGCGTGGGCGCTCATCCGGCTCCAGATGTACTCCCACGTCTCGTAGGGCAGGCGTACAACGGGCCCGCGCGCGGACCACTCCGTCTGCACTCGGGGCCGAGGACGTGTCGGGCGCGACAGATCGACGAGGATCTCGGGAGACAGGGGCTCGCCCCGGTGCTCCCACAGGTGCTGCTGCAGCGGCGCCGCCAGCGAGTCGAACCAGGCCTGGTCGGTGTTCATCAATGCTCTACTCCTTCTCTCAGGGTGCGGCAGCCCGGAGCGGTGTCGGGGGTTCGACCGCGATGCGGTCGAGCACACCGCTCCGGACGTGCTGTGCGGGTTGGCAACCTGACGGGGGAAGGGGCTGCCCGAGCGGATCGGGTATCCGCGGAATCGCACCGGATCGGGGGAATCGGTGCGAGATCGACGATAGCGGACCGGAGGACAGACAGATCGGTTTGTCCGCATAATGGCGGACCCCCAGTACAGGGGCGGTCCTTCCGGCGACGCGACTCAGGAAGGACGCGTTCTAGAGTCGAGGGGTGCGCGAACGTAACGCCGAGCTGGCGCGGGCCATAGCCCATCGGCACGGGATTCCGCCGATCGACGTCGTCGCGCTGCCCGGAGGCTTCGTCAATCACTCCTTCGCGATCGGGCCGCCGGACGCACGCGTCGTCCTGCGCTTCGCCGTCGATCCCCACCGCCGGGATGACTTCGACATCGAGGCGTGGTGCCTCGGTGCCGCGGCATCGGCCGGCATCGCGTCTCCGCGGCTGCTCGTCCGCGGCGAGGAGGACGATGTGCCGTACCTCGTCCAGGAGTTCGTCGACGGTCGGCACCCCGTCCAGGACTCCGCGAAGGACACGGACGACACCTGGCATCGCCTCGGCGCTCTCGCCGCGCGGGTGAGCGACGTGGCTCTCACCGCGGATGCGCCGGTCGCCCTGTTCTCCCGGTTCGGCCGCGACCTGCCGCGGGCGTGGGCGTCCCACGTCGACTACAACCTCGCGGAACTGTCCCCCACCGATCCGCTGATCGACTGGGGCGTTTACCCTGCCGCCGCCGCACCGATCCTGCGGCAGGAGCTCGGGCGCCTGCGCGACGCGCCGTTCACTTTCGGGCTTCGCCACGGCGACCTCGCCCCCCGCAACGTGATCCTGCGAGACGGCGAGCCGGTCCTGCTCGACTGGGGAGCGGCGTCCGCGGGTCCGGCACCCCTCGGCGATGTGCTCTCCGTGTTCCGCTGGCACGTCACCGAGGGAAGCCCTGACCTCGACTCAGTTCGAATCTTCGCCGAGCAGTGCGGCCTCGACTGGACGCGCACCCTCCCCGACCTCGAGGCGATGCTCGCGCTCGAAGCCCTCGATCTCGTGCGCTGGTCGATGGCGTGGCGCCCCGACCTCCTCGACGACTATCGCGTCTCGGCCGCGACCGTGCTGTCGAGGTTCCTGCCGCCGATCCTCTGACGACCGGACGATCCCGGGCGGGCTGGACACCGCCGCACTGGAGTGCCATTGTGAACACCGTACACTTCACCGTTTCTCGGATACCGGGAGGGGAACTCATGTTCACAACGGCTCGGGCGTTCAGCGGATTCTCCGTCGATGACATCGATACGGCGCGTTCCTTCTACGAGGGGACGCTCGGCATCCGCGTCACGGAGAACTCGATGGGCTTCCTAGACCTGCACCTCGACAGCGGCGCCACCGTGCTCGTCTACGGCAAGGACGGGCACACGCCCGCGTCGTTCACGATCCTGAACTTCCCGGTGGACGACATCGACGCGGCAGTCGACGACCTCAACGCGAGGGGCGTGTCGACGACCATCTACGGCGATGATCCGGACCTGCCCACCGACGCCAAAGGCATCATGCGGGGCAACGGGCCCGACATCGCGTGGTTCCGCGATCCGGCCGGCAACGTGCTGTCGGTGCTGTCCACCGCCTGAACGCCTCCGTGACGAAAAAAGGCCCGCCGAGGGGAACATGTCCCCCGGCGGGCCGTCTTCGTCGGTGAATTACTCCTCGAGATTGACGGTGCTGTCGACCGTCGTCGCGTCGATGTAGGGCAGGCCCTCCCACTCGGCGAACGCATCGTCATCGAGATCGATGCCCATGCTCTCCTCCACGTCCACGAGCACGAACGCGACTTCCGCCGTGCCGCTGACCGAGACGTCGAGCTCCGGCTCGAGACCCTCCACGGTTCCCTCGTGCAGCACGAGGAGTTCGTCGACGGTGGTGTTGTCCCCTCCGGCGATGGTGAACGCTTCGGGAGTGACGACCTGGTTGACGAGCGCGGTCACCGTGACGAACTGACCGGCGTGGACGTCCTCGACGTCGTCGTAGAAGGTCTGGTCGTAAGCACCCTCGTAGGGTGTGACGGCCTCGCCGTCGTTCAGGTCTTCCTCCGCCTCCTCGCCCATCTCCTGCACGTCCTCGACGCTGGCACCCTCCTCGTCTCCGGCGGTGCTGCAACCGGCTAGGCCGAGAGCGAGGACGGGGGTGGCTCCGAGCACGGCGGCGCGGGTCATCCAGGTGGTCTTCTTCTTCGTGGGGTGCGTGATGACGTTCATGACTGTCTCGATTCTCTTGTCTGCGTGACCGGTCGGAACGGGGATACCGACCGGATGGTGCTGTGCGTGAACCGCGATGCCACGTTAGGTAGCGGGGCCGGCACCGGCTACCGCTCGAGACCACACTGAAACATTCGAGTCGCCCGCGCCCTGAGCCCCGAATGGGTCGCCCCGATGCCGATCGCGGGAACGAACCGGCTGATGAATTCCTCATTCCACGCCGAGCACGGGTGGGGTGGCGCGGCGGGCAACCTGTGAGTGCCCCGGGCATCCCCCGTGACAGTCCTCCACGCGTTCGGGGCCCAAATCGGGCGTTGGCAGGAGCGGGTCAGACCTCGCCGAACCCCGATCGGATGAGGGCGGTGAGCTGCTCGACCGCGTCCCGCGCCTGCGGACCCCGCGCCGCGATCGTCACATCGGTCCCCTGTGCGAGCGCCAAGGTCATGATGAGCAGGAGCGACCGGGCATCCGCTCCGTTGACGGTCACTCTGGCGTCGAACGAGCTGGCGAGCTTCACCAGTTCGGCCGCGGGTCGGGCGTGCAGGCCGTCCGTGTTCACGATGGCGACCGTCGCGCTCACGACGTCCCCGTCGAGCGACTCGCTCTGTGCTGCGCCCTCGCCTCCCGACCCGTCGGCCGGTGCGGCGGGTTCACCGGCAGCCGACCGAGCGGCGGCCACCACGGCGTCGAGGGTGCCCCCGCTCTCGGCGGCCACCGCCGCTGCCACGCCGCCCTCCACGAGTGGCGCGTCGACGATGCGCACTCCGGCGCGGAGACCGTCGTCCAGAAAATCCACTGCGGTCTCCGCGGTCAGGTAGGCGGACCCGAGGTCGCAGAGCACGACCACACCGGATCCCGAGGAGGCCGCGGTGATGGCCTCGGTGACCCGGTCGAAGCTCGTGCCCACTCCCCCGTCGTCGGTTCCGCCGGCCGCCTCCAGCCGCACCCCGCGCGCCATCTGCCGGGCGAGGTCGACGAGGCCGTGCGCGATCTTCTCGCTGTGCGAGACGAAGACGATACCGACGCTCATCCCGTTTCCGCCGCATCGACAGCGGCGCGGAGGAGGAGCGCGCTCGACGAGGCACCGGGATCCCGGTGCCCCACCGCACGCTCCCCCAGGTAACTCGCGCGTCCCTTGCGGGCGACGAGGGGTTCGGTCGCCCGCGCCCCGGCCTCCGCGGCGTCGGCGGCGGCCCGGAGCACCGCGATCGGGTCTCTTCCCGACGGAAGCGCCGCCGCCGCATCCACGGCCGGCGTCCATGCGTCGACCATCGTCTTGTCCCCCGCGTCGGCCTTGCCCCGCAGCACGATGCCGTCCCGCGCCGCGGACAGCATCGCGAGCACCGCATCGCCGTCGAGCTCCACGGCGCCCGCGACGGCGCCGGACGCCTTGAGGTACGCGGTGCCGAACAGGGGCCCCGACGCGCCACCGACCGTGGAGATCAGGGTGGTCGCGACGAGCTTCAGCAGGTCGGCGGGTGTGGCGTCAAGGGGCGCGTCCTCCACCTTGGCGAGCACCGCGGTGAAGCCGCGGTCCATGTTCTCGCCGTGGTCACCGTCGCCGACGGCCCGATCGAGGGTGCTGAGCTGAGCACGGTTCGAGGCGATGACCTCCGCGCTCCGACGGATCCACTCGCGCACCCATGCCGCGTCGAGCACCACGCCGCTCACCGTCCCCACCGCAGCGCGACGGTCTGCACGGGCGCGTCCCACAACTCGAGGAGCTCGTCGTCGAGCTGCAGCAGGGAGAGCGAGAGCCCCTGCATTTCGAGGGAGGTCACGTAGTCGCCGACGAGCGTCCGTGCCACCTCGATTCCGCGCCCGGCCAGCACGTCGGCGACCCGCCGGTAGGCGATGTACAGCTCCATCGACGGAGTCCCGCCCATGCCGTTCACGAGCGCCACCACCCGGTCCCCGCTCTCGAAGGGCAGATCGTCGAGGATCGGACCGAGCAAGCGGTCGATGATCCGGTCGGCCGGCTCGATGCCGATCCGCTCCCGACCGGGCTCGCCGTGGATGCCGATACCGATCTCCACCTCGTCGTCGTCGAGCTCGAAACTGGGTTCACCCGAGTGCGGCACGATGCAGGGGCGAAGCGCGACACCCATCGACCGCGTCCGTTCGGCGACCCGGGTGGCGATCGCGGCCACTCCGTCGAGGTCATCGCCCCGCTCGGCCGCCGCCCCGGCGATCTTCTCCACGAACACCGTGCCCGCTACTCCCCGGCGACCGGCGGTATAGAGCGAGTCGCGCACCGCGACGTCGTCGCTGACGAGCACGCTCCGCACGGCGATGCCTTCGGCGTCGGCGAGATCCGCCGCCGTCTCGAAGTTCAGCACGTCTCCGGTGTAGTTCTTCACGATGTGCAGCACCCCGGCTCCCTGATCGACGGCCTGGGTCGCCGCGGCGATCGGATCGGGTGTGGGCGACGTGAACACCGGGCCGGGGACCGCGGCGTCCAGCATGCCGTACCCGACGAATCCCCCGTGCAGGGGTTCATGCCCGCTGCCTCCTCCACTGACGAGGGCGACCTTGCCCGTCCGCGGGGGCTCAGCGCGCGTGATGAACAGGGGATCCTGCGAGACGGTCACGACCCCGGGGTGGGCGGCGCCGAAACCGGCCACGGCCTCCTGCACCACTGACCGCGGGTCGTTGAGAAGTTTCTTCATCGTGCTCCTGGTTCGACGTGCTCCTGCTCCCGCAGGGCAGTCCGCTTCCTCCGGGAACTGAGCCGGACAACTGCATCGGCGTGGCTCCGCGTGCCCAATGTACGCCCATCCGCCCTCGGCGCGGCAGCGGCCCGACAGGCCAGCCGATCGGGTCGGGAAGGGCGGAATCCGGGTCGGTCTATCGTGGGACCACCGCAACGACGCGGTCGTGCCCGACGTCGTTCCCGTCCCGATCGGAAAGCAGCCCCATGACCGAATGCATCGTCGCCATCGACCAGGGCACCACCAGCACCCGGGCCATCGTCTTCGACTCCTCCGGTTCGGTCGTCTCCGTGGGCCAGCGGGAGCACGAGCAGATCTTCCCCCGGGCCGGCTGGGTGGAGCACGACCCGATCGAGATCTGGCGGAACACCCGTGAGGTGATCGGGCTCGCCCTGTCGAAGGCCGACATCACCCGGCACGACGTGGCGGCGGTGGGGATCACCAATCAGCGCGAGACGGCGGTGGTGTGGGATCGCACCACGGGCGAGCCGGTGTACAACGCGATCGTCTGGCAGGACACCCGCACGCAGTCGATCGTCGATCGACTGGCCGCGGAAGGCGGGATCGAGCGGTTCAAGTCCACGGTCGGACTACCGCTCGCCACCTACTTCTCCGGCACGAAGATCGTCTGGATCCTCGAGAACGTGGAGGGTGCCCGCGAGAAGGCGGAGGCGGGTGACCTCCTCTTCGGCACGACGGACAGCTGGATCATCTGGAACCTCACCGGCGGCACAGATGGCGGGGTTCACGTCACCGACGTCACGAACGCATCCCGCACCCTGTTCATGGACCTGGAGACGCTCGACTGGGACGACGACATCCTCGCGGTGTTCGACGTTCCACGGTCGATGCTCCCGGAGATCAAGAGCTCGTCCGAGGTCTACGGCACCGTCGAGTCGTCGAGCCTGCTGCGGGAGGTGCCCATCGCCGGCATCCTCGGCGACCAGCAAGCGGCGACCTTCGGCCAGGCGGCGTTCGACGCCGGCGAATCGAAGAACACCTACGGCACCGGGAACTTCCTCATCTTCAACACCGGCGAGGAGATCGTGCACTCGAAGAACGGGTTGCTCACCACGCTCGGGTACAAGCTGGGCGACGCCAAGCCGCACTATGCGCTCGAGGGATCCATCGCGGTCACCGGTTCGCTCGTGCAGTGGTTGCGCGACAACCTCGGCCTGATCTCCTCGGCCAAGGAGATCGAGTCGCTGGCGAAGACCGTGGACGACAACGGCGGCGTGTACTTCGTACCGGCCTTCTCCGGACTGTTCGCGCCCTACTGGCGGTCGGATGCCCGCGGCGCGCTGGTCGGCCTGACCCGCTACGTGAACAAGGGTCACATCGCTCGAGCAGCTCTGGAGGCGACGGCATTCCAGACGCGGGAGGTGCTCGACGCGGTGAACGCCGACTCGGGGGTCGACCTGGCAGAGCTCAAGGTCGACGGGGGCATGATCGCGAACACTCTGCTGATGCAGTTCCAGGCCGACATCCTCGGCGTCCCCGTCGTACGGCCCGTGGTGGCCGAGACCACGGCGCTCGGTGCCGCCTACGCCGCCGGACTCGCCACCGGCTTCTGGGGATCCCTCGACGCCCTCCGCAGCAACTGGCAGGAGGACAGCCGGTGGGAGCCCCGCATGGACGAGGCCGAGCGCGACCGTCAGCTCCGCAACTGGAAGAAAGCGGTCACGAAGACCTTCGACTGGGTCGACGAGGACGTGATCTGAGCCGCCGGTCTCACCGGTTGGTGGCGTCCACCCACTCCGTCAGCTTGGCGGCGGCCGCACCCGAGTCGATCGACTCGGCGGCCGTCTCGAGTTTCGCCTGCAGCCGGTCGAGGATGCTCACGCCGAAACGGCTCGGATCTTCGGCGAGCTCGTAGGCCACCAAACCTGCGGCGGTGTTGAGCAGCACCACGTCGCGCGCCGGTCCGTGCTCCCCCGCGAGCACCCGGCGCACCACGTCGGCGTTGTAGGCGGCATCCTTGCCGAGCAGCGACCCGATCTCGGCACGCGGAATGCCCAGGTCGAGCGGATCGAGATCGTGCTGCTTGACCGACCCGTTCGACACCTCCCAGATGCGGCTGTGTCCCGTGGTCGTGAGCTTGTCGATACCGTCGTCACCGCGGTAGACGAGGGCCGTGGCCCCGCGCGCCTGGAAGACGCCGGCCATGAGCGGCACCGCGTCGATGTTGGCAACGCCGACCGCGGACGCCTCGGGCCTCGCCGGGTTGCACAGCGGACCGAGGATGTTGAAGAGGGTCGACACCCCGAGCTCCTTGCGGGTCGCGGCCGCGTGCCGGAAGCCGGGGTGGAACAGCGACGCGAACGCGAGGGTGATCCCCGTCTCCGTGAACACCTCCGCCACCCGTTCGGCCGGAATTCCGACGTTGACGCCCAGCTCCGAGAGCACGTCGGACGCTCCGGATGCCGAGCTCGCCCCGCGGTTGCCGTGCTTCACCACCGGCACGCCCGCCGCCGCCGCGATGACCGACGCCACCGACGAGATGTTGAGAACCGCGCCGTACGGGTCACCGCCCGTGCCGACGATGTCCAGCGCGTGCGGATCGATGGGCAGGGGCACGGCGCTCTCCAGCACGGCGTCGCGGAAACCGACGATCTCGTCCACCGTTTCCCCCTTGAAGCGGAGGGCGACGAGCAATCCCGCCAGCTGCGCGGACGTGGCATTCCCCTGCATAACCTGACGCATGGCCCAGGTCGATTCCGACACTGAGAGGTCCCTGGACCCCAGCAGAGTGGTGAGCAGCGAGGGCCAGGTCGGTGTGTTTCCCATGGCCCCAGCGTAGTTCCGAGGTCCTCGCCCCGGCGGCGCAACCGGTCGACGCGCACGCGACCCCGCAATGACCGAAGGAGGGCGCCGAGTGAGACATAATGGATCTGTGACGAGCACCTCAATATCCCCAGCAACGCACGTGCCGGTCGTCAATCGGCCCAACACGGTTGCCGTTGGCACGATCGTGTGGCTCGGCAGCGAGGTCATGTTCTTCGCGGGGCTCTTCGCCATCTACTTCACGTTGCGCAGCACCTCACCGGAGCTGTTCACGTTCGAGGCGAACCGGCTGAACGTCCCGTTCGCTCTCGTCAACACCCTGATCCTGGTGTCGTCGTCGTTCACCTGCCAGTTCGGCGTGTTCGCGGCCGAGCGCCTGCAGCCGCGCTCCACCGGGTGGAAGCCGTCTCAGTGGGGCATGGTCGAGTGGTTCTTCCTCACGTACGCGCTCGGCGCGATCTTCATCGCGGGCCAGATCCTGGAGTACGCCACCCTCGTCCACGAGGGCATCGCACTGGACTCCAACGCCTACGGGTCCGCCTTCTACATGACCACCGGATTCCACGGACTGCACGTGACGGGTGGGCTCATCGCCTTCCTGCTCGTGATCGGACGCGGCTTCGCGGTGCGCAACTTCGGACACCGGGAGGCGACGAGCGCCATCGTCGTCTCCTACTACTGGCACTTCGTCGACGTGGTCTGGATCGGGCTCTTCCTGGTCATCTACGTCCTTAAATGAGCGAGCGGGAGCAGACGTACACAGCATGAGTAAAGCGACGAACCGCAAGAACCGAGCCGGCCGCCGTGGTCCACTGGCAACTGTTGCCCTTCTCGCCATCGGATTGTTCTTCACGGGCGGCGCCTACGCGCTGATCTCGAACGGCACCGCCGAGGCGCAGTCCGACATCAACTCGCAGGAGATGATCGACGAGGGCGAGAAGCTCTTCGCCGCGAACTGCGCGACGTGCCACGGAGTGAACCTCGAGGGCTCGGACATCGCCCCGACGCTGATCGGCGTGGGCGCCGCCTCGGTGGACTTCCAGGTCGGCACCGGGCGCATGCCGCTGGCCGCCAGCGGACCCCAGGGTCAGGAGAAGCCGGAGCAGTTCACCGACCAGCAGGTGAAGGCCATGGCCGCGTACGTCGCGTCCCTGTCCGTCGGCCCGCCCATCCCCGATCCCCGCTACCTGGACGAGCAGGGCGACGCGGCGAACGGCGCCGAGCTGTTCCGCATCAACTGCGCCATGTGCCACAACGTCGCGGGCTCCGGCGGTGCTCTCACCGAGGGCAAGTGGGCACCGGCAATTAACAGCACACCAGCACATACTTATGAAGCGATGATCACCGGCCCGCAGAACATGCCGGTGTTCAACGACGCGAACCTCTCACCTGAGGACAAGCGCGACATCATCACGGCACTGGCATACATCAAGGACACCCCGTCCGTGGGCGGGTACGCCCTCGGTGCGCTGGGCCCGGTTGCCGAAGGCCTCTTCGCGTGGGTGTTCGGGATGGGTGCGATTGTCGCCGTCACCGTGTGGCTCACGGCGAAGTCGAACTAGCTCGCGCTCTACGAACAGGCAGGAAAAGGAAGACCATGGCAGACGATAACGGCGGACGAGACGTGGCTGCCGCGCCCGAATCGAGGGGTGCGGCCCACCCGGTGAACGCGGTCGCCCGCGTCGACTCCGGCAGCACCGTCTCCGCAGGGACCGCCGTCGTACCGCGCGATGCACTGCAGAACCCGGGACTCCCGCCGCACCGCCCCCGCGTCACGGACGTCGATCCGAAGAAGGAACGCACCGCGGAACGCTGGGTCTACAGCCTGTTCTACCTGTCGCTCGCCGGCAGCCTGTTCACGATCGTCGCGTACTTCGCGTTCCCGATCGAGGAGAACAGCCCGGCGTCGACCCGTGCCAACAACCTCGCGCTCGGTATCGGAATCTCCCTCGCTCTCATGGCCCTCGGTATCGCCGTCGTGCACTGGTCGAAGACGCTGATGTCCAATCACGAGATGATCGACCAGCGCCACGTGACGAGCGGAAGCCCGGAGACCCGTGCGCGCGCCGTGCAGATCTTCGACGAGGCGAACAAGGAGTCGGGCCTCGGACGTCGAGCTGTTCTCCGCAACTCGCTCATCGGCGCCCTGGTCGTCTTCCCGCTGCCCGCGATCGTCTTGTTCCGCGACCTCTACCCCGGCACCGCGCCCGAGCCCGTCAGTCAGCTCAGTCACACGATGTGGGAGGAGGGGATGCGCCTCGCGCGGGACCCCTCGGGCACCCCCATCCGCGCCGCTGATGTGACCCTCGGATCCGTCTTCCACGTCATCCCGGAAGGGCTGGAGGAGGCCGAGCACAAGCTCGAGGAGAAGGCGAAGGCGGCGGTGCTCCTGATGCGCCTGCGCCCGTCCGACCTCAACGAGCTCCCCGAACGCCAAGGCTGGTCCTATGACGGGATCGTCGCATACTCGAAGATCTGCACCCACGTGGGATGCCCGGTCGCCCTGTATGAGCAGGTGACTCATCACCTGCTCTGCCCCTGCCACCAGTCCGAATTCGATGTGACCAATCACTGCGAGGTCATCTTCGGTCCGGCAGCGCGGCCACTACCCCAACTGCCCATCTCCGTTGACGCGGAAGGGTACCTGATCGCTCAAAGTGACTTCACGGAGCCGGTCGGACCGAGTTTCTGGGAGCGAGCAAGTGTCGACAACGACTGAACCGCAGCCAACCGCCACCGCACCGGCGTCGCCCGTCGGCGCACCGGCATCACCCGCCGGCGCACCGGCAGCGGGTGGGCTCGGTGGCATGACCGCCGCAGCGTCGAGCTACCTCGACGACCGCACGAGCATCTCGGCGGTCGTCAAGGAGTTCGGGCGGAAGATCTTCCCGGACCACTGGTCGTTCATGCTCGGCGAAGTGGCGCTCTACAGCTTCGTCGTCATCCTCCTGACCGGGTCGTGGCTGACGTTCTTCTTCGACCCGTCCATGACGGAGGTCGACTACGAGGGATCGTTCGTGCCGCTGAAGGGCGTCGAGATGTCGGCGGCCATGGCGTCGTCGCTCGACATCTCGTTCGACATCCGGGGCGGCCTGCTGATGCGGCAGATGCACCACTGGGCGGCTCTGCTGTTCATCGCGTCCATCGGCCTGCACATGCTGCGCATCTACTTCACCGGTGCGTTCCGCAAGCCGCGCGAGCTCAACTGGGTCATCGGCTTCGTGCTCTTCATCCTGGCCATGGCCGAGGGCTTCACCGGGTACTCGCTCCCCGACGACCTGCTCTCGGGCAACGGTCTCCGCATCATCGACGGCATGGTCAAGGGCATCCCGGTGATCGGAACCTGGATCTCGTTCCTGCTCTTCGGCGGCGAGTTCCCCGGCACCGTGATCATCCCCCGCCTGTACACCCTGCACATCCTGCTGCTGCCCGCGGTGATCGTGGCGCTCATCGCGCTGCACCTCGTGTTCGTGGTCGTGCACAAGCACACCCAGTTCGCCGGTCCCGGCAAGACGAACCAGAACGTGGTCGGCGTGCCGATCCTCCCGACCTTCGCCGCGAAGGCCGGTGGCTTCTTCTTCATCGTGTTCGGTGTCATCGCACTGATGGCCACCTTCTTCACCATCAACCCGATCTGGAACTACGGCCCCTACGACCCGTCACCGGTGTCGGCGGGGACGCAGCCCGACTGGTACATCGGATTCGCCGACGGCGCCCTCCGACTGATCCCGCCGGGACTCGAGTTCGACTTCCTGGAGCGCACCTACTCCTTCAACATCCTCATCCCGATGGCGGCCCTCGGCCTGTTCATCGTGCTGGCGATGATCTACCCCTTCATCGAATACTGGATCACCGGTGACAAGCGCGAGCACCACCTGCTCGACCGCCCGCGCAACGCTCCGGTCCGCACCGCGATCGGCGCCGCCGGCGTCACGTTCTACGGGGTGCTGTGGGCGGCGGCGAGCTCGGACCTCATGGCGACGCACTTCCACGTCGCGGTCGAGCACGTCATCCACACGCTGCAGGCCCTGGTGTTCCTCGCCCCGGTCATCGCCTTCATCGTCACCAAGCGCATCTGTCTCGCGCTCCAGAAGAAGGACCGCGAGATCGCGCTGCACGGCTTCGAGTCCGGTCGCATCGTGAAGCTGCCGGGCGGCGAGTTCATCGAGGTGCACGAGCAGCTCGACGAGTACGAGCGCTGGAAGCTGGTCAGCTACACCGACTACGCCCCGCTGATGATCCGTCCGAACAGCCGTGGCAAGATCACGGTCGCCCAGCGCGCTCGGGCCGGCGTGTCCCGCTGGTTCTTCGAGGATCGGATCGCTCCGGTCGCCTCGAAGGACCTCGAGGTCTCGCACGACAACACGCACTAGACGCCGGATCGGGCAGCGATGACCCTCGACTCACTGTCGAGATGGCTTCGCTGCCCGATCTGCTTCGCGGACCTGTCCCCCAGCGCTGCCCTGAGCCTCGCCTGCCTTCACGGACACAGTTACGACGTCGCCAAGCGCGGCTACGTGACACTCCTCCCGCCTCGCACGAAGGTGCACGGCGACTCGGCCGAGATGCTCGACGCCCGGCAGGGATTCCTCGACGCGGGCCACTACGCGCCGCTCGAGGCGGCTCTCGACGGCGTCCTCCCCCGCAGCGAGAACGAGCGGATCCTCGACGCCGGATGCGGCACCGGCCACTACCTGCGGCGTCTCCTCGGAACGCGGCCCACGGCGAACGCCCTGGCCGCGGACCTCTCCCCGTCCGCCGTGGCGCGCGCGGTGCGGAGCCCCGGCGTGCGGGTGGACGGGCTCGTCGCGGACCTGTGGGCGCCGCTTCCCCTACGGGACGCGGCCGCGACGATCCTGCTCAACGTCTTCGCCCCCCGAAACCCTCCGGAGTTCGCACGGGTGCTCGAGCGGAACGGGGTTCTGCTCGTGGTGGCGCCCGCGCCCGACCACCTGACCGAGTTGCGTTCCCGGGGGCTCGTGCTCGGGATGCAGGACGACAAGATCGCCAAGATCCAGGCGAGCCTCGTCGATCTCTTCTCGCTCGAAGAGGAGCGGGTCGTCCGCTTCCCCATGCACCTCGATCGGTCGGCGGTGGGAGCCCTCGTCGGGATGGGTCCCTCGGCCTACCACCGCACCGATGCGTCGTCGGCGGCAGCCGACGATCCGCCGGGCGATGCATCGACGGAGTCCCCGCCCGTCACCGCGGCGATGCGGGTGCTCCTCTACCGTCGCCGCTGACGGCCTAGCGGCGACGAACCAGGGTCTGCGGTTCACCGGCTGGGAGACGCACTCCCCCGCCCGCCTGGGACCGGAGAAGGTCCTGGAAATCGCCGGTGCTCATCGGCTTCGCATACAGGTACCCCTGCGCCGAGTCGCAGCCCATTGCGACCACCTCGTCCCGCTGTCGAACGGTCTCCACGCCTTCCACGGTCACGCACAGTCCGAGCACGTGGGCGAGGTTCGTCACGGCTTCGATGATGGCACCGCCCGCGGGTGCCACCCCGATGTCGGCGACGAAGGCCCTGTCGATCTTCACGATGTCGACCGGGTACTGCCGGAGATAACTGAGGGACGAGAATCCGGTGCCGAAGTCGTCGAGCGCGAGCTTGACGCCGATGTCCTTCAGTTCGGTGAGAACCGTCATCGCATAGGGTCCGTCCTCGAGCAGCATGCTCTCGGTCATCTCGAGGGTGACCACGCCGGGATCGACTTCGGCGGAGGCCAGCGTGTCGGCGACGTTCCTGCTGAATCCCGCGGACATCAGTTGTCGGGCGGATACATTCACCGCGAGCTCGAGCGGCCGGCCGGGGAACAGCGCGCGCCAGGTGCACCAATCGGTGATCGCGCGCCGGAGTACCCAGTCCCCGATCTCCTGGATGAACGAGCTCCGCTCGGCGAGGGCGATTGTGAGCAGGGCGGGCACCGGCCCCCTCGTCGGGTGCGTCCAGCGCAGCAAGGCCTCAGCGCCGATCACCGCTCCGTCCTTCACCCGGACGATGGGTTGGTAGGCGATGGCCAGTTGGTCGCCCCGGAGAGCCCCCCTCAGGTCGTGCTCGAGCTCGACGCGATCCGCGTCGGCGATGGCCTCGCGGAGGTCGAGCACCTGGTGGGCGGCACCGCCCTTGCGCTTGACCTGGTACATCGCGATGTCGGCATCCGCGATGAGCTGCTCACTGATCCCGTCCGCCTCGCCGGCGAATGCGATTCCGACGCTCGCGGTGATGGAGATCTCCACGGCCGGGGACCGTGGATCGCTCCGAAGGAGAAACGGCTCCACGAACGACTCGGTGACGCGGGCGGCGATCTGCTCCACCGCGTCGGTGGACCCGAGATCTTCGCACAGGATCACGAACTCGTCGCCGGAGATGCGGGCGAGCGTGTCCCCCGGGCGGATCAGCGTCTTCAAGCGCGAGGCGACCGCGATGAGCAGGGCATCCCCGATCGAGTGCCCGTGCGTGTCGTTGACCGACTTGAATCCGTCGAGGTCGGCGAAGAGCACGGTCGCCGGGGCGTTCGTGCGCCGCGCGCGCTGCGCGGCGTGCTCCAGTCGCTGCTGCAGGAGCACCCGGTTCGGCAATCCTGTCAGCGCATCGTGCAGGGCGTTCGTGCGGAACAACTCGGCGGTGTGCCTGCTCTCGTCCCGCGCCTGGGCGTTGACGAGGTAGGCGGAGGTCACATCCGCCAGCGTCTGTGCGGCCGCCATCGCCCACGCGTCGAGAGGGCCGGCCTCGTCGCGGAACAGGTCGAGCGCGCCGAGGTTACCGGCGTCGTGCCGCAGGGGAAAGGCGAAAACGGCGGCCATACCGACCTCCGCCGCCTTCGCCGCGAAGTCCTCGAAGCGCGAATCGGTTCCGATGTCGGACGAGACGACGGCTTCGCCCGACTCGTACGCCAGCACGCACGGGCCCTGGCGGAGGCTGGACTGGAGGCGCTCGAGCTGCAGCGCCGCGTTGTTCGACGCCGCGATGTAGTGGGGTTCGGTGGTGTCGGTCATCAGGGTCACCCCCGCTGCGGTGACCGGGAGCACATCGACGATCCTCTCGACGAGCCGGTCCAGGATGGCGTCGATGGGGAAGTCGGTGAGCATGGTGCGGGCGAACTCGGCGAGCAACGCCGCCATCTTCTCGTTGCCGTCCATCCCGGACCTCCGCCCCGATGTTCCGGAGTGCACATCAGCGCTCGATCGAGTCGAGCGGCCTGGACCTGCCAGGGCGGAGCCGAGTTGATGCTGCGCGGGGCGGCACCGGGCGATTCCGACGGCAGGTTGCGTGATCGACGACCGGGTCCGGGGGCGTCTGCTGCTCACTCTATATTCGCCGGAGCGGGAATGAGTCCCCGGACGCGATTATTCTCCTCCGCGCCGCATCAGCGATGGCTGGTCAGCGACGGCTGGTCAGCGACGGCTGGTCAGCGACGGTCGTTCAGCGGAAGCGCTTCTTGTAGAACTCCGCGGTCCTCTCATAGCCCAACCGGCTGTAGAACGCGCCCGCCCTACGGGTCGACATGGTGAGTTGACCCACCCCGCGATCGGCGCAGACGCGCTCGCACGCCCGTACCAGAGCCGATCCGGTTCCGGCTCCCCGCGCGGACGAGTCGACGACGAGTTCTTCGAGGTGACCGGACAGCCCACCGGCGTATAGGAGACGGGACACCGTGAGGTAGGCGTATCCCGTCACCCGAGCACTGTCGTCTTCAGAGACCAGCAGCACGTCGCGACCGACGCCCCGGCTCCCGAGGATGGTGTAGAAGGTGACGTCGAAGTCGTCGCGGTCCGCCGGCGGGTTGACCATGTCGAGCTGCTGACACAACCGGAATACCGCCGCGTTGTCGGCGGCGGTAGCCGAGCGGATCATGGTCCCCCTAGCGGGCGAAGTAGCCGCGGTAGTACTCGTACGTCCAACCGACGAGCGCGATCACGGTCACGAACACCCCGATGATCGCGATCCAGAATCCGACCGCGATGCCGAGCATGACCGACGCGCCACCGGCGGCGAGGACGATGGGCCACCAGCTCCACGGGCTGAAGAATCCCAGCTCCGGGTCGCCGTCGTCGATGTTCGCGTCCGAGCGGTCTTCGGGAAGCTCGGCTCCCTGGGTGTTGTAGCTCTTCTGCAGGTAGAACCCGACGAACGCGCCGAGGATCGACGTGAGCGACAGGGCGACCGTTCCCGCCGGCTCGACGTAGTCGGCTTCGAGGATGCCCCAGAGCGGGTAGATGACCGCGAGGACACCGAAGAACAGCGAGAGGATCCAGAACAGGACGGCGTTAGCCCGCACGCTACTTCACCTTTCCATCGGCGACGTCGTACGTCGGAGCATCGGGAGCATCCTTGGCCGGACCAATACCCACCGGCACGCCGGCTTCGGGGTGGTTCAGGTCGAACGCCGGGGACTCGGAGCGGATACGCGGGATCGAGGTGAAGTTGTGCCGGGGCGGCGGGCAGGACGTCGCCCACTCGAGCGAACGGCCGTAGCCCCAGGGGTCGTTCACCGTGATCTTCGGAGCCGACCGGGCCGTGAGGAACACGTTGAGGAAGAACGGCAGCATCGACACGGCGAGGATGCCTGCACCGACCGACGAGAGCTGGTTCATCCACTCCAGGTTCTCACCGGGCTGATAGGTCGCGTACCGGCGGGGCATGCCCATGACACCCAGCCAGTGCTGGATGAGGAACGTGGTGTGGAAGCCGACGAACAGCAGCCAGAAGTGGATCTTGCCGAGACGCTCGTTGAGCATCTTGCCCGTCCACTTCGGCCACCAGAAGTAGAAGCCGGAGAACATGGCGAACACGACCGTGCCGAAGACCACGTAGTGGAAGTGAGCGACGACGAAGTAGGTGTCGGACACGTGGAAGTCGAGCGGGGGCGACGCGAGGATGACACCGGTGAGGCCACCGAACGTGAAGGTGATGAGGAAGCCGATCGCCCACAGCATCGGCGTCTCGAACGTCACCGAGCCGCGCCACATGGTGCCGACCCAGTTGAAGATCTTCACACCGGTGGGCACCGCGATGAGCATGGTGGTCAGCGCGAAGAACGGCAGCAGCACGGAGCCGGTGACGTACATGTGGTGCGCCCACACCGTGACCGAGAGAGCCGCGATGGTGATGGTCGCGTAGACGAGCGTCTTGTATCCGAAGATCGGCTTGCGGCTGAAGACCGGGAAGACCTCGGACACGATGCCGAAGAACGGCAGCGCGATGATGTACACCTCGGGGTGTCCGAAGAACCAGAAGAGGTGCTGCCAGAGGATCGGTCCTCCATTCGCGGCGTCGAAGATGTGCGCGTCGAACACACGGTCCGCGCCGAGTGCGAACAGGGCGGCCGCGAGCACCGGGAACGCCATGATCACGAGGATCGACGTGACCAGGATGTTCCAGGTGAAGATCGGCATCCGGAACATGGTCATGCCGGGAGCGCGCATCGTGATGATGGTGGTGATGAAGTTCACCGCACCGAGGATCGTGCCGAAGCCCGACAGGGCGAGACCGAACACCCAGAGATTGCCGCCGACACCCGGACTGAATGTCGTGCTCGAGAGCGGGGTGTAGGCGAACCAGCCGAACGAGGCGGCGCCCTGCGGGGTGAGGAACCCGGCGACGGCGATGAGCGAGCCGAAGTTGAACAGCCAGTAGGCGAAGGCGTTGAGCCGCGGGAACGCGACGTCGGGAGCACCGATCTGCAGCGGCATGAGCACGTTGGCGAAGCCGGCGAACAGCGGTGTCGCGAACATCAGCAGCATGATCGTGCCGTGCATCGTGAAGAGCTGGTTGTACTGCTCCTTCGTCTGCACGATCTCCAGGCCGGGAGCGTAGAGCTGGGCGCGGATGACGAGCGCCATCACGCCGCCGAGGCAGAAGTAGACGAAGGAGGTGACGAGGTACAGGTACCCGATCGTCTTGTGGTCGGTGGACGTGATCCAGCCGACGAGCTGGTTGCCCTTGCGCTCCGCCTTGTTCGACTCGAGCACCTTGGCCTGGCCCTCGGGGATGCCGGTGGGCCGATTGAGAGTGGATGTCATTACGGGTCCTACTCTGATTCTTCTGCTTCGCCGGGCACGTTCACGCCGGGCAGGTTGCTGTTGCGGTCGTAATCCTGGCCGTAGTCGCCCTCGAAGCCCGCGTCGCGGAGCGATTCGATGTATGCGTCGTATTCGCCCTGCGAGACGACCTTCACCTGGAAGAGCATCTGCGAGTGGTACTCGCCGCACAGCTCGGCGCACTTACCGGTGAAGGTCCCCTCCTCCTGCGGCACGAACGACATGTAGTTCGTCACGCCGGGATAGAGGTCCTTCTTGTAGAGGAAGTTGACGACCCAGAACGAGTGCTGCACGTCGCGAGACTCGAGCACGAGCTCGACCGTGCGGTCCACCGGCAGGTACAGGGTGGGAAGCGCGTCGTAGTCGACGTTGCCGACGGGACCCTCGGGGTCGGTGGAGGCCTGCACACCGACGGAGTAGACGTTCTCGTCCACGTAGTTGAAGTCCCACGCCCACTGCTTGCCGTAGACCTCGACGGTCACGTCGGGGTCCTCGGCCCGCGTCTCGATCTTGGCCTGGTCACGCGCCGTGAAGGCGAAGAACCCGAGCACGAGGATCAGCGGCACGATCGTGTAGAAGACCTCGATGGGGAGGTTGTAGCGCAGCTGCACCGGGAGGCCGGTCTGGCCCTTGCGGCGGCGGTAGACCACCGCGGCCCAGATGGTGAGGGCCCAGGTGATCATGCCCACCACCATCAGAACGATCCACGACGTGACCCACAGTCCGATGACGTCACCGGTGTGATTGGTGGTGTCTGCGTTACCCGGCAACCAGCCCTGCAGTTGCGCCTGGGTGCACCCCGCAAGCGCAACGACGAGCGTCGCTGCCATCGGTACTGCTGCCCAACGGAATAGGCGTCTAGAGCGCACTACTGACCCTTCGAAGTGGCGGACGTTATGGGCCGAGTCTAACGCGAATTTCGGCGGGGCCTCGGACGACTCCCCCGGCGACGGCGACGATGCCGGGGGCATCGCCGGGGGGCGTGCGCGCGTGTCGTCGCCTTCGCCGGGACTCCCGGGCCGCGACTGATAGGCCCCTCCCACGAAAAAACGGTCACCTCCCGTCGGAAGGTGACCGTTTCGTCGGCGAGTGCCGCCTGATGTCAGTGGAAGGAGTCTCCGCACGCGCACGACCCGCCCGCGTTGGGGTTGTCGATGGTGAAGCCCTGCTTCTGGATGGTGTCCTCGAAGTCGATGCTCGCACCGTCGAGATACGGCACGCTCATCTTGTCGACGACGACCTCGACACCGTCGAAGTCCACCGTTGCATCGCCATCCAGCAGTCGCTCGTCGAAGTAGAGCTGGTAGATGAGGCCGGAGCAGCCACCGGGCTGAACGGCGACTCGCAGGCGGAGGTCTTCGCGACCTTCCTGGGCGAGCAGGCTCTTGACCTTGGCGGCCGCGTCGCTCGAGAGACCGACGCCGTGTGCCTTCGTCTCGGGCTGGGTGAGGGTGGTGTCGCTCATGATGGCTCCTGTTCCTGTACGACGCGCGCGAGCGCAACAACGTGCCCTCAGTGTACCTTCGTCACCCGGACGATTCCCGGGTGACGGGATGTCGGGGGAAAAGTCACTGAAGCGATCCTCGACCCGAACCTCATCTCCGCCATCCGGCCGCGGTAGTCGGCGAATCTCCCCCGGTCAGCGGGGCCGGGAGTTCAGGGCGTGCAGCAGCAGCGCTTCGGTGGCGATCGAGCGGCGCAGCACGCCGAGGTGCTGCGACTCGTTCGGACTGTGCGCCCGGGTGTCCGGGTCCTCGACTCCGGTGACCAGGATCTGGGCGTGGGGGAACACTCGCACGAGGTCGGCGATGAACGGGATGGATCCGCCGATTCCCGTCTCGACGGCGTCGCGGCCCCAAGCCTCGCGCATGGCCGCCTTGACTTCGGACATGGCCCAGCCGCTCGTGTCGACGAGGAACGGGTCCCCCAGATCGACGTCGGAGATCTCCACGTGCGCGCCGAACGGGCGGGCTCCGTCGATGTGCCGCTCGAGTGCGGCGAACGCATCCGACGACGTGGTGCCGGGTGCGATGCGCACGCTGACCTTCACGGTGACCTCGGGAAGCAGGGTGTTGGAGGCGTTGTCCACCGTGGGCGCGTCGATTCCGGTGACGGTGATCGACGGCTGAGCCCAGAGCCGACCGAGGATGGGCCCGGTGCCGAGCGGCGTCACGCCGTCGAGCAGACCCGCCTCCTCGCGCAGCCGCTCCTCGTCGTAATCCGGGGTCTCCATCGCGTGCGAGGCGAGCCCGTCGACGGCCACCGACCCGTCCTCGTCCCAGAAGGTGTTGAGGAGTCGGATCGCGGCGAGCATGGCGTCGGGCGCGGCGCCGCCGAACATGCCGGAGTGCGATGCATGATCGAGGGTGCGCACCGTCAACCGGAACGTGACGTTGCCGCGAAGCGCGACCGTGACGGCCGGGGTGTCGATGTCCCAGTTATCGGAGTCGGCGACGACGATCACGTCCGCGGCGAGGGACGAGCGGTTGTCGTCGAGGAACGTCGAGAACGACTTGGACCCGAACTCCTCCTCGCCCTCGATGAACACGGCGATCCCCAGGTCGAGGTCTCCATCGGTGGCCTCGACGAGGGCGCGGAGCGCGGCGACGTGCGTCATCACGCCCGCCTTGTCGTCGCTGGCGCCCCGCCCGTAAAGGCGGTCGCCGCGCACCGTCGGCTCGAAGGGCGGGGAGAGCCAGTCCGCGTCGTCGCCCGGGGGCTGAACGTCGTGATGCGCGTAGAGCAGGATGGTCGGGCGCCCGTTCCGGGCCGCGCGTGTGGCGATCACGGCGGGTTGGCCGAGATCGCCGGTTCCGTCGATCGCGGAGCGACGCACAGCCACGTCGTCGAAGATGCCGAGGTCGCGGAACAGCGCCGCGACCTCGTCCGCGCTCGCCGCGACGTGCGCCGGATCGAAGGCCGACCACGACACCGACGGAATGCGCACGAGTCGGGAGAGGTCCGCGATGGTGCGGGGAAGACCGAGGGTGACGATCTCGGGGATCCGTCCGGCGGCGTCCCCCGTGCCGCTCGGGGTGGGTCTCGTGCTGAAGTCGTCGTGCGGGTCGCCAAGGCTCATGGAGGTAATCTTAAGAGGAACCCTCTCAAAGGACCTGTCACGTGGCTAAGCAAGACGTACCGATTCCCTCCTCCGAGACGGCAGAGGAGACCGCCGAGCGACTCGGAAAGGGCCGGCCGACGCCGACGCGGCGAGAGCGCGAGGCGGCGAACAAGCGGCCGCTGGTGCCGAACGACCGCAAGGAAGCGGCTCGGCAGCAGCGGGAGAAGGCTCGGGCGGCGCGGGCGAAGGCGCAGGCCGGTATGGCTGCCGGCGAGGAACGCTACCTGCCGATGCGCGACCGCGGACCGCAGAAGAAGTACCTGCGTGACGCCGTGGATGCGCGGTTCAGCATCGGCGAGCTGCTCGTACCCATCATGATCGCGGTGATCATCGGCACGTTCGCCCTGCCCCCGGTGGTGGCGACCTACATCTTCCTGCTCATCTACGTGTTCTTCTTCGCCGCGGCGATCGACGCATACCTCTACGGCCGGATTCTCCAGCGACGCATCGCCGAGAAGGTCGGCGCCGACCGGGTCGAACGCGGCGTGAAGTGGTACGTGGCCATGCGCGCGTTCCAGTTGCGGAAGATGCGCCTGCCGCGTCCGCAGGTGAAGCGCGGCACGAAGGTCACCTTCTAGTTCGACGCGCGAGACCCCGGTTGATCGATCGAGCCCAGAGCGGCCCGCGGTAGAGGAACCCGGTGTAGCCCTGCACGAGCGTGGCTCCGGCGTCGAGCCGCTCGGCCACGTCGGCCGCCGTCTCCACTCCTCCCACGGAGATGACGCACATCCCGGCCGGGACGGTCGCGCGCAGGAGCCGGAGCACCTCGAGCGAGCGGGCCCGGAGCGGGGCGCCGGACAGACCGCCCGCGCCGGCCGCGGTCACCGTGGCCGGGTCGGACCGGAGGCCGTTCCTGGCGATCGTCGTGTTGGTGGCGATGATGCCGTCGAGGCCGAGGTCCACCGCGAGCCCGGCGATGCGCTCCACCTCGTCATCGGTGAGATCGGGCGCGATCTTCACCAGCAGGGGCGTGGATCCGCACTCGCCCTTGACCGCCCCGAGCAGCGGCCGAAGCCGGTCGAGCTCCTGCAGACCGCGCAGCCCGGGGGTGTTCGGCGAGCTGACGTTCACCACGAGGTAGTCGGCGATGGGGGCGAGCGCCCGCGCGCTCACGAGGTAATCGTCGATCGCGTCCGCCACGTCGACGACGCGGCTCTTGCCGATGTTCACGCCGAGCACCGGGCGGGAGGCGCGTCGGGCCAGTGCGCCGAGTCGTGCCGCCGCGGCCTCCGCTCCCCCGTTGTTGAAGCCCATCCGGTTGATCACCGCGCGGTCGGGCACGAGGCGGAACAGGCGCGGCCGCTCGTTGCCGGGTTGAGCCACGGCGGTGAGGGTGCCCACCTCCACGTGGCCGAAGCCCAGTTGACCGAGGCCGAGCACCGCCTTTCCGTCCTTGTCGAACCCGGCCGCGAGCCCGAACGGCGAGTCGAACTCGAGCCCGAGCGCCCGGGTGCGGAGAGCGGGGGCCGGGCGGGTGAATCGCCGAACCACGCGGCCGATGCCGAGCGTCGGCAGGAGGCGGATCACCTCGAAGGCGAGGGTGTGGGCGAGCTCGGGGTCGAGGCGGCGGAGCACGAGGGCGAAGAAGAAACGGTACATGTCGCCTCAACGTTATCGTCCGCGAGGCGATGCCTCCGCCGTGCGCTCCCGGAGCCGGGATCGGCGGGGTCCCTAGTCCGTGGCGGTCGGACTCGCGGAGTCGTGCTCCACCCGGAGCAGCGTGATGGCGGCTTCGAAGTCGTCGAGCGAGTCGAAGCCCTGGTAGACGCTGGCGAAGCGCAGGTAGGCGACCTCGTCGAGCTCGCGCAGCGGCGGCAGGATGGCCAGGCCGATGTCGTTCGCGTCGATCTGGGAGGCGCCCGTGGACCGCACCGACTCCTCGACCCGCTGGGCGAGCATCGCGAGGTCGGTGTCGGTGACCGGACGCCCCTGGCAGGCCTTCCGCACGCCGGTGACGATCTTCTCGCGACTGAACGGCTCGATCACCCCGCTCCGCTTGATCACGTTGAGGCTCGCGGTCTCCGTGGTGCTGAAGCGTCGGCCGCACTCCGGGCACTGCCGGCGGCGCCGGATCGACAGGCCGTCGTCGCTCGTGCGGGAGTCGACCACGCGGGAGTCGGGGTGGCGGCAGAACGGGCAGAACATGGTGGCTCAAGGATAAGCCCCCGCCGGATCAGGACGCGGGGAACCGCGCCGTGATCGCCTCGCCGTGCGCGGGGAGGTCTTCCGCGCCCGCGAGCCGCACGATCCGGTCGGCGACCTCGGACAGCGCCGCCTCGGAGTACCGGACGATCTGCTGCGGACGCAGGAAGGTGTACGCACCGAGCCCGGACGAGAACTTCGCCTGGCCGCCGGTCGGGAGCACGTGATTCGATCCGGCCAGGTAGTCGCCGAGGCTGACCGGCGCATGCGGGCCGAGGAAGATCGCTCCGGCGTTCGTGATCGACGCGAGCACGGCATCCGAGTCGACCGTCTGGATGGACAGGTGCTCGGGGGCGTAGGCGTTGCTGAACTCGGCGGCCGCGATGAGGTCGTCGACGAGCACGACGGCCGACTGCACCCCCGTCAGGGCCTCGGTGACGCGTTCGGCGGAGGGCGTGGCCGCGGCGGCGCGGTCCACCTCGGCGCTCACCGCGCTCGCGAACTCGGGAGAGTCGGTGACGAGTACGGCCGCGGCGATCTCGTCGTGCTCCGCCTGACTCACGAGGTCGGCGGCGACGAAGGCGACATCGGCCGCGGAATCGGCGATCACGAGGATCTCGGTGGGCCCCGCCTCGGAGTCGATGCCGACCGCCCCGCGCACCAGCCGTTTCGCGGCGGCGACGTACACGTTGCCCGGCCCCGTGATCACCGACACCGGGCGGAGCCCGGCGTCGGGCACGCCGTAGGCGAGGGCCCCGATGGCTCCGGCGCCGCCCATCGCGTACACCTCATCGATGCCGAGGAGACCGGCCGCACCGAGAATCGTCGGGTGCACCGCACCACCGAAGGCCCGCTGCGGTGGCGACGCGATCGCGATCGACGCCACACCGGCGACCTGCGCCGGGACGACGTTCATGACGACGCTCGACGGGTACACGGCCTTGCCACCCGGGACGTACAGGCCGGCGCGGGCGACCGGGACCCAGCGCTGATCGACGGTCGCGCCGTCGGCGATGCTCGTCGATCGCGCGGCCGGCAGTTGCGCGGCGCTGCCCGCCCGCACCCGCACGATCATCTCGTCGATCGCGGCGCGAACCGCGGGGTCGAGCAGCTCCACGGCCACGGCGATGTCCGCGGGCGGCACGCGGAGGTGCGCCGGACGGGACCCGTCGAAGCGCTCGGCCTGATCGAGCAGAGCGGCCGTTCCCCGGTCCCGCACGTCGCGGATGAGGTCGGCCGCGGCGGCGGTCGCCGAGGACACGTCGTAGGCGGCGCGCGGAACGAGTCCGTCGAACCGGGTCGCGGTGGAAGGAGTGCCCCGGAGATCAACGGTTCGCATCATGACCCCCCGAGTCTAACGATCGCGGGAGGGCGATCCGCCCGCGCTAGCCTGAGCGGGGAATACCGCGGACCTTGCACGGATTGAACAGGACGTTATGAGGAACACACTGCTCCCCTCTGCGGGAACCCACCCCATCGGGAACGGCCAGGCGGACGCCGACGTGCCCGCGGCCGAGGCCGTAGCGGCGATCGATCCCGCCAAGGGCCCGCTCGACAGTGCGACGCCGGACGACCTGACCGCGTTCAAGCAGGCCTTCCGCCGGCACGCCGCGGGCGTCGCCGTCATCACGGCGCTCGACGCGCAGGGTTCGCCGGTGGGGTTCACTGCGACGTCGCTCGCGTCGCTCTCGGCCGTGCCGCCACTCGCCACGTTCAACATGGCGCGGTCGGCCAGCTCCTGGCCCGCGATCGCGGAAACCGACCGCGTCGTCATCCACATGCTCGGTGTGCGCAACCGCGCCGTGGCGCAGAAGCTGAGCGGCCCGTCCGCGGACCGCTTCCGCGGCGATCACTGGTACCGCGGCCCGCACGGGCTCCCCGTGCTGAACGACGTCACGGCATGGATGGTCGGCCGGGTCGAGGAGCGCGTGCTCGTGCACACCAGCGTGCTGGTCGTCGTGCAGATCGAGGAGGGCGGTGTGGGCGAGCCCGACCGGCCCCTGCTGTACCACGAGCGCCAGTACTTCCAGCCCGGACTGCACGCCTAGCCGGGACCGCCTCGGGGACCGCTCACCTACGGTCCCGGAGTACGGTCCCTGAGCTCGTCGAAGAGACGTCACGTTCGCCGCACGCAGCGCCCCTTCGACAGGCTCAGGGACCGCCCTTCGACAGGCTCAGGGACCGCCCTTCCATAGGCTCAGGGACCCCCCTTCGACAGGCTCAGGGACCGCCCTTCGACAGGCTCAGGGACCGCCCTTCGACAGGCTCAAGGACCGCCCTTCGACAGGCTCAGGGACCGCTATCCGAGGCAGTTGGGGCCGAGAAGGCTCTTCAGCTCCCCGTACAGGTCCGCCGTGAGGGACACCGGGAACGGGATCTCGAACATCCGCCCGTTGTCGCCCTTCACGAGCTGCAGGCGCACCTCGGTGTCACCGGAGTGACGGATGAGCACGTCGTTGAGGCTCTGCACCGTGTCGGTCGTCGCCCGGTTCTCGGCGAGGCTGATGACGAGCGGTCCCGACCCGCCGGCCTGGCTGAGCTCCGGAGCGAAGACGCTGAAGGCGTGCAGGTTCATGCCGTCGTCGCGCACGCTCACCCGGCCCTTCACCACCACGATGGTGTCGGCGACGAGCGCGGGAGCGAACTCCTGGTACGCCTTGCCCATGAACATGGCCGTGATCTCCCCGCCGAAGTCCTCCACCTGCACCATGCCGTACTGGTTGCCGGAGTTCCGCGCCGTCTTGTGCTGCACGCTGGTCAGGAGCCCGGCCACGGTCACGGTCTCGCCGTCACGGGGGGACTCGCTCGCAAGCAGCTCGGCGATACCGGTCGTCGCGAGCTTGGCGAGCTGCAGCTCGAGCCCGGCGAGCGGATGATCGGACACGTAGAGGCCGAGCATCTCGCGCTCGAAGGCGAGCTTGTCGCGCTTCGCCCACTCGGGACGCACCGGCACCGGGTTGGGCTCCTCCTCGAGGTCGAAGCCGAAGTCGAAGGCCACCAGGCCGTACTCCTCGTTCTTCTTGAGCTTCACGGCCTCCTCCACGAAGTCCTCGTGCACCTCGAGCAGCGCTCGACGCGTAGAGCCGAGCGAGTCGAAGGCACCGGCCTTGATGAGGGACTCGATGGCCCGCTTGTTGGCGGCCACCACCGACACCTTCTTGAGGTAGTCGGAGAAGCTGGTGAACGCCCCCTCCTTCTCCCTCGCCTCCCGGATGGCCTCGACCACGTTGCTGCCCACGTTGCGCACCGCGCTCAAGCCGAACCGGATGTCGGCCCCGACGGCCGCGAAGCCCCCGACGGACTCGTTCACGTCGGGCGGCAGCACCTTGATGCCCATGCGTCGGCACTCGTTCAGGTAGATCGCCATCTTGTCCTTGGAGTCGCCGACGCTGGTGAGCAGGGCGGCCATGTACTCGGCCGGGAAGTGGGCCTTGAGGTACGCGGTCCAATAGCTGAGCACGCCGTAGGCGGCGGAGTGGGCTTTGTTGAAGGCGTAGTCGGAGAAGGGCAGCAGCACGTCCCACAGCGCCTTCACCGCGGCCATCGAGTAGCCGTTGGCCTGCATGCCGGCGGAGAAGCCCTCGAACTGCTTGTCGAGCTCCTCCTTCTTCTTCTTGCCCATGGCTCGGCGCAGCAGGTCGGCCTGGCCGAGCGTGAAGCCGGCGAGCTTCTGCGCGATCGACATGACCTGCTCCTGGTACACGATGAGCCCGTGCGTGGTGCCGAGCACGTCCGCCAGGGGCTCGGCGAGCTCGGGGTGGATGGGCTCGATCTCCTGCAGGCCGTTCTTGCGGAGGGCGTAGTTCGTGTGCGAGTTCGCGCCCATCGGGCCCGGGCGATAGAGGGCGCCGACGGCGGAGATGTCCTCGAAGTTGTCCGGCTTCATCAGCCGGAGCAGCGACCGCATGGGTCCGCCGTCGAACTGGAACACCCCGAGCGTGTCACCGCGGGCGAGCAGAGCGTAGGTCTGCTCGTCCTCGAGCGGGAGGAGCTCCAGCTCCGGTCGCACTCCCCCGTTCAGCTCGATGTTGTCGAGCGCGTCGTCGATGATGGTGAGGTTGCGGAGCCCGAGGAAGTCCATCTTGATGAGACCGAGGGCCTCGGACGCCGGATAGTCGAACTGCGTGACGATCTGGCCGTCCTGCTCCCGCTTCATGATCGGGATGATGTCGATGAGCGGCTCGGACGACATGATGACGCCGGCCGCGTGCACGCCCCACTGCCGCTTCAGATTCTCGATCCCCTGCGCGGTCTCGAACACCTTCTGCGCCTCGGGGTCGGACTTCAGCACCTCGCGGAAGTCCGCCGCCTCGCTGTACCGCTTGTGCTCCGGGTCGAGGATGCCGGAGAGCGGGATGTCCTTGCCCATGATCGTGGGCGGCATCACCTTGGTGAGCTTGTCGCCCATCGAGAACGGGTAGCCGAGCACCCGGGAGGAGTCCTTGAGCGCCTGCTTCGCCTTGATCGTGCCGTAGGTCACGATCTGGGCCACGCGCTCGCTGCCGTACTTCTCGGTCACGTAGCGGATGACCTCACCGCGGCGACGCTCGTCGAAGTCGATGTCGAAGTCGGGCATGGAGACGCGGTCGGGGTTCAGGAACCGCTCGAACAGGAGCCCGTGGCGGAGCGGATCGAGGTCGGTGATGCGCATCGCGTAGGCGGCCATCGAGCCGGCGCCCGAGCCTCGGCCGGGGCCCACGCGGATGCCGTGGCGCTTCGACCAGTTGATGAAGTCGGCGACCACCAGGAAATACCCGGGGAACCCCATCCGCGAGATGACGCCCACCTCGTAGTCGGCGCGCTCCCGCACCTCCGCCGAGATGCCGTCGGGGTAGCGTTCGGCCAGTCCGCGCTCGACCTCCTTCTCGAACCAGGTCTGCTCCGTCTCTCCCTCGGGAACCGGGAAGCGCGGCATGTAATTCGCGCTCTCGTTGAACGCCACGTTGCACCGCTCCGCGATGAGCAGCGTGTTGTCGCACGCGTCGGGGTGGTCGCGGAACAGGTGGCGCATCTGCTGCGCGGACTTCAGGTAGAACTCGTCGGCGTCGAACTTGAACCGGTTGGGGTCGTCGAGCGTGGTGCCCGACTGCACGCAGAGCAGCGCCGCGTGGCTGGTCGCGTCGTGGGCGTGCGTGTAGTGCAGGTCGTTGGTCGCCACGAGGGGCAGTCCGAGGTCCTTGGCCAGCCGGTGCAGATCCGACATGATGCGGCGTTCGATGCCGAGCCCGTGGTCCATGATCTCGCAGAAGTAGTTCTCCGCTCCGAAGATGTCCCGGAAGTCGGCGGCCGCGCGCCGCGCCTCGTCGTACTGGCCCAGCCGGAGCCGGGTCTGCACCTCGCCGCTCGGGCATCCGGTGGTGGCGATCAGGCCCTTCGCGTAGGTGCTCAGCAGCTCGCGGTCCATGCGCGGCTTGAAGTAGTACCCCTCGAGCGACGCCTTGGACGACAGCCGGAACAGATTGTGCATTCCCTCGGTGGTTTCGGACAGCAGGGTCATGTGCGTGTAGGCGCCGGATCCGGACACGTCATCGGAGCCGCCGTTGCCCCAACGCACCCGGGTGCGATCACCGCGGTGCGTGCCGGGCGTGACGTAGGCCTCGGTGCCGATGATGGGCTTGATGCCCGCTGCCGTCGCCGTCTTCCAGAAGTCGTACGCCCCGAACACGTTGCCGTGGTCGGTCACCGCCACGGCGGGCATCCCCTGCTCCACCGCTGCGGCGATGAGGGGCTTCACCCGGGCCGCACCGTCGAGCATGGAGTACTCGCTGTGGACGTGCAGGTGGACGAACGAATCGGCGCTGGAAGGCACGGGTTCCCTTTCCTAGCGGAGGTTGTGCGGGGGTCGATCTAGCCTAAGCGGGACGGGCGTCAGTCCTGCCGCAACACGTCGAGAGCGTGCTGCAGGTCGTCGGGATACCCGGTGGTGTAGAGGACGGGTTCGCCGGTCGCGGGGTGCACGAAGCCGAGCTGCTTGGCGTGCAACCACTGGCGATCGAGGCCCAGTCGCGCGGAGATGGTGGGATCCGCGCCGTACATCGCGTCTCCGACGCACGGGTGCCGTTGCGCGGCCATGTGCACGCGGATCTGGTGCGTACGTCCCGTCTCGAGGTGCACCTCGAGGAGGGACGCGCTGGGGAACGCCTCGATCGTCTCGTAGTGCGTGACGGACGGCTTGCCCGCCGACGTGACGGCGAACTTCCACGAGGAGGAGGGGTGCCTGCCGACGGGCGCGTCGATCGTGCCCGACAGCGGGTCGGGGTGGCCCTGCACGACCGCGTGGTACACCTTCTCGACCTCCCGGTCGCGGAAGAGCCGCTTCAGGGCGCTGTACGCGCTCTCGCTCTTGGCCACCACCATGAGGCCGCTGGTTCCGGCATCGAGGCGGTGCACGATGCCCGCGCGTTCGGTCGCACCCGACGTGCTGATGCGGAAGCCGGCTGCGGCGAGGGCCCCGAGCACGGTGGGACCGGTCCAGCCGACGGACGGGTGCGCCGCGACACCGACCGGCTTGTCGATGACGACGAGATCGTCGTCATCGTGCACGATGCGGAGATCCGGTACGGCGATCGGAACGATGCTGACCTCGGCGCGGGGCTGCCAGGTGACCTCGAGCCAGCTCCCCGCCCGCAACCGGTCGGACTTGTCGGCTATCGAACCGTCGACGGACACACCGCCCGCGTCGACCACCTCCGCGGCGAAGGTCCGGGAGAAGCCGAGCAGCTTGGCGATGCCGGCATCCATCCGCACGCCCTCGAGGCCGTCGGGAACGGGCAGGGTACGAGATTCCATCAGGTGCGATCCGGGTCGGTGGTGCTGGCGGGTGGCGGGGCGATCGACGGTGCGTCGGGCCGGGCCTGGGACGCATCCGCCGCCGGCTCGACGGCCTCGGGGTGGACGGCCGCGGGGTCGGCCGTGCCGCCTCGCACCTCCCGCGTGCCGTCGAGCCCGATCCCCCGGAGGGTGAGCACGAGGAACACCGCCATGCTGCTCACGATCGCCACGTCGGCGATGTTGAAGATCGCGGGCAGCAGCGGGATCTGCAGGAAGTCGATGACGTGGCCGCTGGGGAACCCTGGCTCCCGGAAGTAGCGATCGGTCAGGTTTCCCACCGTGCCGCCCAAGAGGAGTCCGAACAGCACGGCCCAACCGGTGGATCGGATGCGGCGGGCGAAGATCACGATGAACACCGTGACGGCACTCGCGATGACTGTGAAGATCCAGGTGCTGCCGCTCGCGAGCGAGAAAGCGGCGCCCGAGTTGCGCACGAACTGGAAGGCGAGCAGGTCCCCGAGCACGGGAATGCGCTCGAACTCGGTGAGGTTCTCGACGACCAGCGCCTTGCTGATCTGGTCGAACGCGTAGACCCCCGCGGCCACCACTACCAGGAGCACCAGCGTCCCGGTGCGCATGCGCGAACCGGAACGACCGCCGTCGACGGGGCTAACCTCCGGCACTGTCCTGGCGATCGGACAACGACCCCTCATTCGCGTCCGTGGCGGCCCGCCCGCTCGGGACCTCGTCGGAACCGTCCAGCTCGCGGAGCTGGCTCTCGATGTACGCCTTCAGGTTCTCGCGGTATTCGCGCTCGAAGATCCGCAACTCGTCGACCCGCGCCTCCAGCTGCTGACGGTCGGAGTCGAGCGCGTCGATCCTCGCCCGCTCGGCCGCCTCGGCCTCGGCGAGCCGGGCTCGCTGCTCGGCCTCGAGTTCGGCGAGCCGCGCCTGCTGCTCGGCCTCGAGTTCGGCGAGCCGCGCCTGCTGCTCGGTCTCCAGCTCGACGATCCGCACCTGCTGCGCGGCCTCGATGTCCGCGAGCCGGGCGTGCTGAGCCGCCTCCGCCTCGACGAGCCGTGCCTCCTGCGCCGCTTCCGCGTCTGCGGTGATGCGCGCGGCATTGGCCTCGCCTTCCGCGATGAGGGCGTTCCGGCGCTGGAGGCCTTCCTGCACATGCTCCTCGTGCAGGCGTCGCGCGAGCTGCAGCAGACTGGCGGTGCTCGCCGTCTCGTCATCCAGGTCGACGGGGACCGCTACCGGTCCGGCGTCGACGGCGGGTTCGCCGGCCGTGATCGCGGCGTCGGTCGCGGGGACCTCCGCGAACTGCGCCGCCGTGGCGGGCGGGACGTCGGCGGGATCGATGTCGGCCGCGACGGGAGCCGGGGTGCCGCCGTCAAGGCGCGCGCGCAGCTCGGCATTCTCCTGGTTCAGTCGACGCAGTTCGACGACGACCTCGTCGAGGAAGTCGTCGACCTCGTCCTGGTCGTATCCCTCGCGGAACTTGGTCGGCTGGAAACGCTTGTTGACAACGTCTTCAGGAGTCAGAGCCATGGACTGCCACCTCGGGAATTCGATCGTGCGGAAGGGGGAACGCGCGCTGACGCGAACCGTGCGCCCTCGGGAGGGGCGACTCCCGGGGAGGAGACGTTCGGCGCGACATCCGACTCAGGATACATCGGCGCGAAACGCGCCGATGGGCGGTGCCGCCGCGATCAGCGCAGGCTACCGGCGATGTTGAACAGGATGATGGCGGCCAGCATGGTGAGCATCCACCCGAAGTCGAGCGCGACGGGCCCGAGCCGGAGCGGCGGAATGATCTTCCGCACGAATCGGATGGGTGGATCGGTCACCGTGTACGACGCTTCCGCGAGCAGGAGCACCGCCCCCCGCGGTCGCCACTCGCGCGAGAACGCCTGGACGAGGTCGAGCACGAACCGTCCCCACATCATCAGGATGAAGAGCAGCAGAGCGAACCACAACAGGAAGGCGGTCAGCGAAACGATATTTCCCACGGATCAAGTATGACAAGGGTCGAGGGGGCCACTCGCCCCACCGCCTACTGCGCGAAGAATGACGCTTCGATGTCCGCCTCGGCCGCGGACTGATCGCCGGAGACGACGACGTGCGCGGGCGAGAGAAGGAACACCTTGTTGGTGACGCGCTCGATCTTGCCGAACAGGCCCTGCGAGAGGCCGCTGGCGAAGTCGATGAGGCGGCGCGCGTCCTGCTCCGTCATCTGCGAGAGGTTGATGATGACCGGGATGCCCTCGCGGAAGTTCTCCGCGATGACCTGGGCGTCCTTGTAGGCCTTGGGGTGGACGGTGAGGATTTCGTTCATGTCAGCCGGCGCCGCATTCCTTGTGGTGGTCGAGGGCTTGTGCAGAGGGGTGACCGAGGCGCGCTTGGGCTGCGCCTGCACCGGGTGAGCTACGGCGGCTACGGGAGACGCTTGCTGCTGCTGCTGCGTGTTCTGCGGCTGCTGCGAAGTCTCGTAGTCGAGCTCTTCATCGGCAAGACCGAGATACACCATGGTCTTGCGGAGCGGGTTGGCCATTATTACCTCCGTGAGTGGATCGCTGATTCGACATTAACGCCGCTCTGGGCGTTTGCCCGTGATTGCCGATCCAATGCGAAGGTGTGTCGCACCCTCGAGGATCGCATCGCGGAAATCGTTGGTCATACCGGCCGAAATACGGTCGGCGGTGGGGTCGAGCAGGCGCACGCGATCCGACAGTTCGCGCAGGTGCGCGAAGGCCCGGCGGGGTTCCGACTCCACGGGTGCGACGGCCATGACGCCGCGGAGCACGAGCGCCGGATTCGCGAGCACGCGCTCGGCGACGGCCTCGAGGTCCGCGGGAACGGCGCCTCCCCGAGTCGGGTCCTCCGTCAGGTTCACCTGCACGAAGACATCCGTTCTCGGGTCGGCGTCGCCGAGCGTTTCGGCGAGAGAGACCCGGTCCACGGAGTGCAGCACGCGGGCGTACCGCTGCACCTGGCGCGCCTTCTTGCCCTGCAACTGCCCGACGAAGTGCCAGGTGAGATCGAGATCGGCCAACTCGACGGCCTTCTCCCGCGCGTCCTGGTGACGGCTCTCCCCGAAGTCCCGCACGCCGAGCGAGTGCAGCTCGCGCACGAGCCCGGCGGGATGGAACTTGGTGACGACGACCGTCACGATCGGTTCGCCGATCCGATCGGCCGCCGCAAGGGCGTCCGACACGCCCTCGCGCACCGCGGTGAGGCGGTGCGCGAGGTCGGGTTCGTTCGTCACTTCAGGAAGTCGGGGATGTCCAGGTCGCTGTCGTCCTCGAACTTCGGGTGGTTCTCGTTCCGCGGGGGAAGGCTCGGCGCCTCGGCCGCGGGCGACCAGCGCTGCGCTCCGGTGTCGGAGCTCCCGGACCGGCTGTCGCCGACCGATGCACCGGCCAGCACGGGCACCTGCTGGGCGGCGGGGACGAAGTTGGACCGTCGACCCTCCACGACCTTCGGGTTCGGCTCGCCGCCGTCGAAGCCCGCGGCGATGACGGTGACGCGCACCTCGTCTCCGAGGGTGTCGTCGATGACGGCACCGAAGATGATGTTGGCCTCGGGGTGGACGGCCTCCTGCACGAGCTTGGCGGCGTCGTTGATCTCGAAGATACCGAGGTTCGAACCACCCTGGATGGACAGCAGCACACCGTGCGCACCCTCGATGCTCGCTTCGAGCAGCGGTGAGGCGACGGCGAGCTCGGCGGCCTTGATCGACCGGTCCGCGCCCCGCGACGAGCCGATGCCCATGAGTGCCGAACCGGCGCCCTGCATGACCGACTTGACGTCGGCGAAGTCGAGGTTGATGAGGCCGGGCGTGGTGATGAGGTCGGTGATGCCCTGCACACCGGCCAGCAGCACCTGATCTGCGGTCGAGAACGCCTCGAGCATGCTGATGCCTCGGTCGCTGATCTCGAGGAGCCGATCGTTCGGTACCACGATGAGGGTGTCGACCTCGTTCTTCAGGGTCGCGACACCCACGTCGGCCTGCGCCTGGCGGCGCTTGCCCTCGAACCCGAACGGCTTGGTGACCACACCGATGGTGAGGGCGCCGATCGACTTCGCGATGCGTGCGACCACGGGGGCACCACCGGTGCCGGTTCCGCCGCCCTCGCCCGCGGTGACGAAGACCATGTCGGCGCCGGCGAGCGCTTCCTCGATCTCCTCGGCATGATCCTCGGCGGCACGACGGCCGACCTCCGGATCGGCGCCCGCGCCGAGGCCGCGAGTGATCTCGCGTCCGACGTCGAGCTTGACGTCGGCGTCGCTCATGAGGAGCGCCTGAGCGTCTGTATTGATCGCAATGAATTCGACGCCGCGCAGACCGAGTTCGATCATTCGGTTGACGGCATTGACACCGCCGCCGCCGATACCCACGACTTTGATCACGGCGAGATAGTTCTGGTTACTTGACACGATGACCGGCCTCCGCTGGAACCCTAAACCTGTAGTCGAGGTTTAAAGTTTTACTCAGTATGTATTTCCTGATTCCGAAGGTACGGGCGCGTTATGCCCGATCCGGGAGGACACACCCGCGTGTCGCAAAAAGGTGTGTCGGAAAGTTCTTCCCTCGTCGATCGCGCGTCCGGAACCACGGGCGCGACCGCCGACAGCGCGGGTATGACCTGCGCTAGCGGACGACGAGGTTGTCGGGCGAGGAGACGTCGTACTCCGACACCTCGCGACCGGCGTTCGCTTCGACGAGCGCCGGGAGCCGGGCGGCCTTCACTGCGGATGCGTCGGAACTCCCCCACACCACGCGGGTGCCGTCGGTGAGGACGAGGCTCACGTCGTCCTGCGTGCTGGCGCTCACGGTGTCGACCGATCCGACGAAGTCGGCCGGCAGGGCGACCAGGACCTCGGCGGCCGCGTCGAATCGGTCGCTCGATGTGTCGGCGTCCCCGATGTCGAGGAGCGGAACCCCCGCCGGGCGCTCCGCGAGCAGTTCGATCACCACACCGGCCGGGTCGACGAGCCGGAAGCCGTCCTCCGCGGGCACCGTCGCGATGGGCGTCCGTTCGACGATGCGAACGACGAGGGTGTCGGGTGGGCGACTCTCGGTGGAGTAGCTCTCGATGAGGGGGTACGCGCGCAGCTCGTCACGCACCCGGCCGAGATCGAGCAGGGGCAGGGGTGTGCCGAGTTGGTCGTCGAGAGCCGAGACGAGTTCGCCCGCGGGGATGCGGGACGCACCCTCGACCTGAATGTTCCGCAGGGCGAGCAGCGGGGAGTAGATGGCGACGAGGAGCAGTCCGGCGAGCACTGCGACCGCTCCGGCCGCGGTGAGCCAGCCGATTCTGCGGCGCCTGCTCCGACGGGTGAACCGGCGCACCTCGTCCCGTTCGAATCTGCGGCGCTCACGCTTCGCCCGGCGCAGGGACCCGCGGGCCTCGGCCTCCGCGGACCGCGTCGATTCCCGGGGGACGGCACGGGCGACAGGGCGGGGCTTCCCCGGGGCGCGGACCGGCTCCGGTGGAGGCGTCGGCTTTCCGGGCCCGCCGGGAGCCTCCGGGTTGAATCCCTGGGGCCGCTTCATTCGGTCGGGCCGGACGCACTCAGCGAGTCGAGGATCTGCGGGATGATCCGGTAGACGTCGCCGCAGCTCAGGGTGATGACGAAGTCGCCCGGCCGGGCGATCGCGGCGGCTCGATCGGCCGCCTCCTGCCAGTCGGGCAGGTAGGCCACCCGGTCGGGGTCGGTGAAGCGGTCGGCGACGAGGGCGCCGGTCACTCCGGGCACCGGGTCCTCGCGCGCGCCGTAGACGTCGAGCACGATCGTCTCGTCGGCCAGCTCCTCGTAGGTGGCGGCGAAGTCACCGGCCATGAGCTGCGTGCGGCTGTAGAGGTGCGGCTGGTGCACGGCGATGATGCGCCCGTCGCCGACGACCGTGCGGGCGGCGCGGAGCGCTGCCGCCACCTCGGTGGGATGGTGGGCGTAGTCGTCGTAGACGCTGACCCCGCGCACGGTTCCGTGCAGCTCGAACCGGCGCTCGGTACCACCGAATCCGGCGATCGCGTCGAGGCTCCGGGCGGGATCGAAGCCGAGCCCGACGAGCACGGCGAAGGCGCCCGCCGCGTTGAGCGCATTGTGGCGGCCCGGCACCCGCAGGGTGGTGGTGTAGTCCTCGCCCTCGTGGCGGAGGGCGAGCGACACGGGGCCGCTCGTGCCCACGGAGTGCAGGCGCACGTCGGCGCTCTCGTCCTCCCCGAACGTGATCACCCTGCGGTGGGACAGCCCGGAGCGTACCCGGCGTGCTCCGGCGTCGTCGCTCGAGATGACGACGAGCTCACGGGCGCGGTCGGCGAACGTGACGAAGGCGGCGTCGAAGGCGTCGTGGGTTCCGTAGTGGTCGAGGTGATCCGCGTCCACGTTGGTGATCAGGGCGACCGATGTGTCGTAGAGCAGGAACGAGCCGTCGGACTCGTCGGCCTCGACGACGAACAACTCTCCCGATCCGGAAGCGGAGCTCACCCCGAGCCCCTCGATGACTCCCCCGTTCACGAAGCTGGGATCCGCGTCCAGCGCGAGCAGCGCGGTCACGATCATGCCGGTGGAAGTGGTCTTGCCGTGGGCGCCGGCGACGGCGACGAGCCGGGAGCCGGAGATCAGCCAGGCCAACGCCTGCGATCGGTGCAGTACCGGAATGCCGCGCTGCAGGGCGAGCTGGTATTCGGGATTCTCCTGCCACAGCGCGCTGGTCACCACTAGCGTGTCGGCGGCCCCCACGTGTGCGGCGTCGTGGCCGATGTGCACGACGGCTCCGAGCTCCCGGAGCGCGTCGATGTTGGCGCTCTCGCGGGCATCCGAGCCGGTGACCGTGTGGCCGGCGGCGAGGAACAGTCGAGCGATTCCGCTCATGCCGGAGCCGCCGATCCCGACGAAGTGCAGGGCGCCCAGGTCGTCGGGCAGTACGAGCGTCGGGTCAGGCTTGATCACGGGAGATGCTTCCTCTTCGGTGGTGGGTGCGCGCCTCGCGCTTCACGATACGGCAGGCGGATGGGTCGGGGATCAGCGCGGAGCGCGATCCGCCAACCCGCGCTGGATCAGGTCGGTCATGCGGGCGTCGCCGTCACGCACTCCCACGGATGCCGCACCGGCGGCCATGCGCTCGAGCCTCTGCTCGTCGCCGAGGAGCGGCACCAGCTCCCGCTCGACCCAGCTCGGGGTGAACGCCGCGTCTTCGACGAGTATTCCGCCGTCCGCCGCCAGCACGCTCACCGCGTTGTACCGCTGCTCGCCGTTGCCGACCGGGTACGGCACGTAGGCCGCGGGGATGCCGAGAGCGGTCAGCTCGCTGAGGGTCGCGGCTCCGGCGCGGGAGACGGCGAAGTCGGCCGCCGCGAAGGCGAGGTCCATGCGATCGCAGTAGCGGAGCATCGCGTAGTGCTCGAGCACCGGCGGCTCGAACTCCTGCTTGCCGCCCACGATGTGCAGTACCTGGAATCCCGCTGCGACCACGGCGGCGGCGCTGGTGCCGACGGTGCCGTTGAGACGACGGGCGCCGGTGGACCCCCCGGTCACGAGCAGGGTGCGGCGCTCAGGGCTCAGACCGAAGAACGCGAGGGCCTCCGCCCGCATGGCCTCCCGATCCAGCCGGGTGATCTCGGAACGGAGCGGCATGCCGACGACGGTGGCGCGGCGCAACGGCGTGTTCGGGAACGCGACGCCGACGTGCGGGGTGATCCGGGCGCCGAGGCGGTTCGCGAGGCCGGGCTTGGCGTTCGCCTCGTGCAGCATGAGCGGGGTGCGCGTGGATCGGGCGGCGAGATAGGCCGGCGCGGCGGCGTAGCCGCCGAAGCCGACTACGGCGTCGACGTTCCGGTCGCGGAGGATGCCGGCGATGGTGGCCACGGTGCGCCGGAAGTCCGGTGCGAATCGCGCTGCGGCCCGGTTGGCCCGGCGTGGGAACGGGAGTCGGGGAATGGTCAGCAGTTCGTAGCCGCGGTCGGGCACGAG
Organism: Planctomonas psychrotolerans; assembly: GCF_008642235.1. Lineage (GTDB taxonomy): Bacteria > Actinomycetota > Actinomycetes > Actinomycetales > Microbacteriaceae > Planctomonas > Planctomonas psychrotolerans. The sequence continues at coordinate 100,241 of NZ_SJEV01000001.1, forward strand.
GCGGGCCTCGAGCCCTTCCCGCGTGCCGAGGACGAGCACCGTCGACTCGGGTTCCCGGGATCGGATGCAGTCCGCCACCGCGAGGAGTGGATTGACGTGACCGGCGGTGCCGCCCCCCGCGAGGAGGTAGACCGTCATCGGGCGAGGCCCGCGCCGATGGGCGTCACGTCGGGGAGCTCCCCCGTCGGGGGCTTACGGGCGATGCCGAGCACCATCCCGAGCGCGACCAGCGTGGTGATGAGCGCGGACCCGCCCGAGGACATGAGCGGCAGGGGCACGCCGAGCACGGGCAGGAGCCGCAGCACGACGGCGATGTTGACGAAGGCCTGCGCGATGATCCACACCATCACCGCACCGGTGAGGATGCGCGAGAACGAGTCGGTGGTGGAGCGGATGATGCGGATGAACGCCACGGCCATCACGACGAAGAGCAGGAGAACGACGATCGCGCCGATCATGCCGAGCTCCTCGCCGATGATCGCGAAGATGTAGTCGTTGTCGGCGGCCGGCAGCCAGGACCACTTCGCCTTGGAGTTGCCGAGTCCCACGCCGAACACGCCGCCGGCGGCGAGGGCGTACATGCCGTGGGTGGGCTGCCAGCAGTCCGAGGCGTAGTCGCAGGTGCCCTGAATGAAGTTCATCACGCGAGACGATCGGCTGGCGCTCGTCATCGTCATGACGACGGAGCCGAGGGCCCCCAACGCGATGAGCGTGCCGAGGATGCGCAGGGGGACGCCGGCGAAGAACATGGCGCCGATCACGATGGCGGCCATGATGAGCACGGTACCGAGGTCCTGTCCGAGCATGACGAGGAGGATCGCGCCGCCGGCCACCGGGCCGGCCGGGATGATGACGTGCGGCCACGAGTTCAGCAGATGCCGCTTGCGGGAGAGGATGTACGCGAGCCACACCACGAGGGCGACCTTGACGGCCTCGGCCGGCTGGGCCGTGAATCCGCCGATCCGGATCCACCCGCGGTTCTCACCGACGGAGTATCCGAGCGGGGAGAAGACCAGCAGCTGCAGCACGCTCGCACCGACGATGAGCACCCACGCCCAGCGCTTCCAGAACTGCGGCGACATCCGCGAGACCACGAGCATCAGCGGGACCCCGATGAACACGTACAGCGCCTGCCGCAGGAAGGCGCCGAAGAAGCCCTGGTTGTCGTTGAACGAGTCGATGGTGGAGGCCGAGAGCACCATGACGAGCCCGAACGACACGAGGAAGAGCACGGTGCCGAGCAGGAGGAAGTAGTTGCCCGATTCGGCCGCGAAGGCCGAACCGAGCGAGATCCTGGTGGCCCGTGCGCGGTCGGTGCCGGGGCGGCCGTCGCTTTCCTCGGAGCCGGGGACGGGATGCGCCACGGGGCGAGCGGTCAAGGGCCTCCTGCCGCTCACCGCGAGCACCGGCCGGGCGGTCGAGGGTCGGGAGGTCGGGGTCGGTCCGGGATTCTGTCGGGCGGCCGCGGGTCGCGCGGTCGTCGATCCGGTGGGCCGGGGCGGGGTGCGCGGAGCCTGTGCCACTCGGTTACCTCCCGTAGAACTCGTGTACCGCCGCCTGGAATCGCCTGCCGCGATCGGAGTAGTCCGTGAACTGGTCCATGGATGCGGCCGCGGGCGCAAGCAGAACGGTGTCCCCCGCAATCGCGACCCCCGCGGCCCGTTCCACAACGGCTGGCATGACCTGTCCAGTGTCACCCGCCTGAACTTCGAAGACGGGCAGCTCCGGCGCGTGTCGCGCGAATGCCCGCAGCACGTCCGCCCGCTCCACGCCGATGACCACCGCCGCGCGCAACCGCGACGCGTGGCGCTGCACGAGCTCGTCGAGCTCCACTCCCTTGAGCAGCCCGCCGACGACCCAGACCACGGACGGGTACGCGCGCAGCGACGCGTCGGCCGCGTGCGGGTTGGTCGCTTTCGAGTCGTCGACCCAGTGCACGTCGGCGTGCGAGGCGACGGGCTCGATGCGGTGGCGGTCGAGCCGGAAACTGCCGAGGGCGGCATGGATGCTCGCCGCGGGCACCCCGATGGCACGGGCGAGGGCGCTGGCCGCGAGCACGTTCGCCACGATGTGCGGCGCCCCGAGGCCGACTGCGGCGAGCTCGGCGACGGTGCTGAGCTCGAGGGCGGTGGTGTGGCGGTCCTCGCCGAACGCACGGTCGCAGAGGATCCCGTCCACGATCCCGAAGTCGCTCGGGCCCGGACTGTCGAGGCCGAAGCCGATCGCGCGGGCGCCCTCGGTGACCTCGGCGTCCTCGACGAGTCGCTCCGTCACGGGATCGGCCCGGTTGTACACGCAGGCGACCCGGGTGTTGGCGTAGACCTTGCCCTTGGCGGCGATGTAGGCGTCGAGGGACCCGTGCCACTCCAGGTGATCCTCGGCGATGTTGAGGCAGACGCTCGAATGCGGGGTGAGTGTGTCGGGGAGGTAGTGCAGCTGATGGCTCGACAGCTCCACCACGAGCACGTCGAACGGCTCGGGGGCGACGATGGCGTCGAGCACCGGCACACCGATGTTGCCCACCGCGGCAGCGCGGAGACCGGCCGAGCGGAGCAGGTGCTCGGTGAGCTGCACGGTGGTGGTCTTGCCGTTCGTACCGGTGACCGTGAGCCACTCGGCGGGGGTGCCCAGGCGGTCGCGCAGGCGCCACGCCAGCTCGATGTCGCCCCAGATCGGAATGCCCGCGTCCGCCACCCAGCCGAGCAGCGGATGCGTCGGCGCGAAGCCGGGCGACACGATGACGAGCTCCGGTCCGAAGTCCGCCAGGGCGGCGCTGCCCGCTTCGGCGAGTGTCGGGCGCGGGACGCCCGGCGCCGCGGGCAGTTCGTCGGCCGCGACGTAGGGCACGCCGATCGCCCGCAGCAGCGACGCCTGCGCCTCGGGCGCGCTCTCGGTCACGACGAGCGCCGACACACCGAGGTCGACCAGCGTGTCGGCGACCGCGAACCCGGTGCGACCGAGTCCGAGCACCGCGACGCGGAGTCCCGCCCACCGCGCGTGCCAGCTCGTCAGGGCGGCCAGGTCGTCGTGGGGAATCAGCGTGAGATCCATTCGAGGTAGAAGGTGCCGACGCCCGCGGCGACGAGCAGTCCGGCGATGATCCAGAAGCGCACCACCACCGTGATCTCCGCCCACCCCTTGAGTTCGAAGTGGTGGTGCAGCGGGCTCATCAGGAAGATGCGTTTGCCGCGCGTGAGCTTGAAGTAGATCCGCTGCACGATCACGGATCCGGCGACGATCACGAAGATGCCACCGATGAAGACGAGGAGCAGTTCGGTGCGGCTGAGCACGGCGAGAGCGGCGAGGGCGCCGCCGAGGCCGAGCGAGCCGGTGTCGCCCATGAAGATCTGAGCGGGCGAGGTGTTCCACCAGAGGAAGCCGATCAGCGATCCGACGATGGCGGCGGAGATGACGGCGAGGTCGAGGGGGTTGCTCACCTCGTAGCACTTGTACGCCACGTCGGCGGAGAGCTGCGACGAGGAGCAGGACTGGTTGAACTGCCAGAAGCCGATGATCACGTACGAGCCGATGGCCAGGATCGACGATCCTGCGGCGAGGCCGTCGAGGCCGTCGGCCACGTTCACGCCGTTCGACGCGCTGGCGACGATGAGGGCGATCCAGATCACGAAGAGACCGATGCCGAGAATGGGCCCGAGGGTGAGGAAGTCGAGCGGGAGGTCCCGGATGAAGGAGATCGAGGTCGAGGCGGGACTCAACCCCGTCCTCGGATCGACGATCGAGATGGCGAGGAGCGCGAACACCACCGCCACGAGGAGCTGACCGGCGATCTTCTGCCAGCCGCCGAGGCCGAGGCTCTGCTGCTTGCGCGTCTTCAGGAAGTCGTCGAGGAACCCGACGGACCCGAGGCCCACCATCATCAGGATGACGAGCAGCCCGGACGGCGTGATCTCGTCCGGATCGTTCACCAGGTGACCGAGGAAGTAGCCGAGAGTGGCACCGAGGATGATGACGAGCCCGCCCATGGTGGGCGTTCCGCGCTTGGTGTGGTGCGCCTGCGGTCCGTCGTCGCGGATGAACTGGCCCCACTCCAGGTGCTTGAACAACCGGATGAACAGGGGTGTCATCAGCAGGGTGAACGCCATCGAGAACGCGCCGGCGAAAAGGAGGGCTACCACGCGAACAATTCTCCCAGTCGGTCGCCGAGGAACCGCAGGCTCGCCGAGTTCGACGACTTCACGAGCACGAGGTCGCCGGGTCGGAGGGAGTCCTTGAGGGTGTCGTAGGCCTCGTCCGGGGTCTCCACGAACACGGACTCGCCGTCCCACGATCCCTGGGCGATCGCCTGGAGGTGCAGGCGACGGGCGGGCCGCCCGACGACCACGAGCTGGTTGATGTTGAGCCGGACCGCGAGTTCGCCGATGCGGTCGTGCTCCTCTCCGGCGAATTCGCCGAGCTCGCTCATCTCGCCGAGCACCGCGACGGTGCGCTGGTCGGGCGTGGCGATCTGCGCGAGGGTGCGGAGCGCCGCCGCCATGGAGTCGGGGCTGGCGTTGTAGGCGTCGTTGATGACCGTGACACCGTTGCCGCCGAGCAGTTCCATCCGCCAGCGCTCGGCACGCTCCACGGACTCGAGCGCGGCGACGATCGTGTCGAGCGGGATGTCGAGGGCATCCGCGGCGGCCGCGGCAGCGAGGGCGTTGGTCACGTGGTGCTCCCCCAGCACGCGGAAGGCGACGCGGGCGGATCGGTCGCCGGGGAGGTGCAGCGTGAAGGCCGTGCCGCGTGCGGAGGCGTCGATGTCGGTGGCGCGCACGGCGGAGTCCGGCCCGGTGCCGAAGAACACCACCCGGGCGTCGGTCTTGTCGGCCATCGAGGCGACGCGGGGGTCGTCGAGGTTCAGCACGGCAGTGTCGGCCGGCTCCAGATCGGCGACCATCTCCGTCTTGGTGCGGAGGGTGGTCTCGATGCCGCCGAACTCGCCGGCGTGCGCGAGGCCGACGGTCAGCACGATGCCGACGTCCGGCTTGGCCATCCGCACGAGCCGCCGGATCTCGCCGGGGGCGCTCGCGCCCATCTCCGCGACGAGGTAGCGGGTCTCCGGCGTCAGCTTGAGCATGGTGAGCGGGGCGCCCACCTCGTTGTTGAAGGAGGCGATCGGCGCGACCGTCTCGCCCACGAGGGAGAAGATCGAGCGCAGCAGGTTCTTGGTGGTGGTCTTCCCGTTCGAGCCGGTCACGGCGACGATCGTGAGCGTGCCGCCCGCTCGCACCCGCGACACGACCTCGGTGGCCAGCGCGCCGAGCGCGTCGACGACGTCGGGCACCACGATTTGCGGCACGTCCAGCTCGAGCTCGCGCTCGACGAGGAGCAGGGCGGCACCGTTGGCAACCGCCGCCGGGGCGAAGAGATGTCCGTCGGTGGTCTCGCCGGGCTTGGCCACGAAGATGCCGCCCGCGGCGATCTCGCGGGAATCCGTCTCCACCGCACCGCCGACCACGGTGTCGGGCGTCGCTCCGGCATGCAGCAGGAGACGACCACCAACTGCGGCCTCGATCTCGGACAGTCGAAGTTCGAGCATTCCTCTACTCCCAGCCGGCTTCGCGCAGCGCCTCGCGCGCGTCGTTTCGCGCGGAGTACGGAATCTTCACGCCCGCGACCTCGTGATAGTCCTCGTGCCCCGGTCCCGCGACCAGGATGGTGTCGCCCTCGCGCGCGAGCGACACCGCGGTGCGCACGGCCTGGCTCGGGTCGGCGATCTCGTGCACCTCGCGGTCGGGCACCGCGGCTCGTGCGGCGGCGACCAGCACCGCGCGGATCTCGGCCGGGTCCTCGAATCGGGGGTGGTAGTCGGTCACGATCACCACATCCGCGTTGTGCGCCGCGATCTCGCCCATGTCCACGCGCTTGGTGGTGTCGCGGTCGCCGTCGGCGCCGAACACCATGAAGATGCGGCCGGGCGTGAACTTGCGGATGGCGAGGAGCGTCTGCAGGAACGCGTCGGGCGTGTGACCGTAGTCCACGTAGAAGGTGGGCCCGGACGAGCCGGACACGCGCTCCGCGCGTCCCGGGATGAAGGCGTCGATGCCGCCGTCCCGATCGAGCACGTGGGCGATGGCGCCGATGTCGAACCCGGACTCGACGAGCATGACGATGGCCAACGCGGCGTTCGCCGCCATGAACCAGCCGAGCACGGGCACGCGGGTGACGAGGCTGCGCCCGTCCGGGCCCGACAGCTCGAACTCGGTGTACTCGGCCTCCTCTGCGAGCACGCGCACGGTCCAGTCGGCGGCCGTTCCCGGCGTCGCCGAAACGGTGACCACGGGGATGCGGGACTCGGCGACGATGCGCTCGCCCCACTCGGAGTCGAGCGATACGACGCCGCGGCGGGCCCGGTCGGGATCGAACAGGGCGAGCTTCGCCCGGAAGTACTCCTCCATGTCGGCGTAGTCGTCGAGGTGGTCGTGGCTCAGGTTGATGAACCCGGCCACGTCGAACACGAGGCCGTCGACGCGGTGGCGGCTGAGGGCCTGCGCGGACACCTCGATGGACACGGCGCGCACCTCCGCCTCGCGCATGCGGGCGAGCAGTCCGTGCAGTTCGCTGGCCTCCGGGGTGGTGAGCCGCGAGGCGATGCTGACGGCCCCGATGCGGCGCTCCGCCGTCGAGGTGAGACCGGTCACCACGCCGAGCTGGCGCAGGATGCCGTCGAGGAGGTACACCACGCTGGTCTTGCCGTTGGTGCCGGTGACGGCGAACATCGTCGGCGCGTGGTCGCCCGTGCGGTAGATCCACGCCGACACGTCGCCGAGCGCGGCACGGGGATCGGCGGTGAGGAGCACGGGGAGCCCGCTCGAGGCGGCGAGCTCGGCGCCCTCCGGGTCGGTGAGCACCGCGACGGCTCCCGAGTCCCGGGCGGCGTCCGCGAAGCTCGCGCCGTGCGCGAACCTGCCCTTCACGCCGACGTACAGGTCGCCGGGCGCGATGTCGGTGGACGAGAGCGAGACACCGCTCACCTCGACATCGTCGATCGAGCCGACGTGGTCCAGTGCGAAGTCGGATGCGAGTCCGGAAAGCGACCGCGCGATGGGATGCTCGGGCCGGAGAGCCTGGGGAGCCTGGGCGCTCATGGCCTCACTCTCAGTAGGTCGTCGGAAGGTTGGGTGACGGCACGCTGGAGGGCGGGACTCGATAGGTCTTCAGCACCTGGGACATGATCTTCTGAAACACCGGGGCTGCCGCAGCCGACGATTTCATCGTAGTGGGGTTGGCGAGACTGATCGTCACGACGTACTCCGGGTCCTCCGCGGGAGCGACGCCGGCCATCGACACGAGGTAGTTCGAGCCGTACGCGCCGCTGCCGTCCGACACCTGGGCCGTGCCCGACTTGGCCGCGACCCGGTAGCCCGGGATGACGAGGGTGTCGCCGAAGTGACCGTCGGTGACCACGGTCTCCATCATGTGCACGGTCTCGTCGGCCGCACGGGCGGAGATCACCTGGCGGGGCTCTCCGGTGGGCTGGCTGATCCACTCGCCGTCGGCGGTGCGGCACCCCTCCACCAGTTGCACCGGCATGCGCACGCCGTCGTTGCCGAGCGTCTGGTAGATGCTCGACACCTGGGCCGCCGTGGTGGCGAGACCCTGACCGAACATGGTCGCGTACTTCGTCTGCACGTCCATCGACGTGTGGTCGGGGACGATCCCGGGTTCCTCGCCGGCGAAGCCGACCTCGGTACGCTGCCCCACACCTAAATCGGTGATGAGATCGAACCGGTCGGCGGTGGGCATCCGCTCGCCGAGGATGGAGATGCCGGTGTTCGAGGACTCGGCGAGCACGCCGGCGAGGGTGAGCGGCAGGTCGGGGTGGCCGAAGCTGTCGCGCAGGCTCGCGCCGTCCTTCGTGAAGCGATAGGGCGCGAGCACGTGCGTTCCCGCGTTCGCGAGCCCGGCGTCCACGAGCGCCGCGGCGGTGACCGACTTGAAGGTCGACCCCGGCTCGTACGGCGAGTTGAAGACCCGGGAACCGCGGTACTGCTCCTCGGTCAGGTTGACGTCGTTGGGGTCGACGGAGGGATAGTCCGCCACGGCCAGGAGCTTGCCGGTCTTGACCTCCTGCACGGTGGCGACGCCCCAGGGCGCGCCCACGGCCTGCGCCTGCTCGGCCACCGCCTGCTGCGTGAACCACTGCAGGTCGCGGTCGATGGTGAGCACGAGTTCGTTGCCGTCCTCCGCCTGCTTCTCGGTGACGGTGCTGCCCGGGATCCGGACGCCGTCCGCGCCCTTCTCGTACGTCTCGGAGCCGTTGGTGGCCTGCAGGCAGTCGTTCTCGGTGTATTCGAGCCCGGCCTGCGGGGCGCCGTCGGAACCGACGAAGCCCACGAGGTTGCCCGCCACCTGACCGTTGGGGTAGGTGCGGCTCTGCACCGCTTCGAAGTAGATGCCCGGGATGCCCAGTTGCACGAGGGCCCGGTAGGCCTCGGTGTCGATTCCACGGGCCAGGTACGCGTGATTGGAGTCGGGGTCGGCGGCGAGCTTGTCGGCGATGATCCGCTGCACCTCGCCGGCCGTCTGCCCGGTCTCCGCGGCGATCTCGGCGGCGGCCTCCGGCCAGGTGACGTCGGTCTCCACCGCGACGCCGGACGCGGTCGTGCTGTAGCGGGTGAAGTCCCGCACATCCCTCGGCGATGCGGTGACGTCGTAGCGCAGCACGCTGTCGGCGAGCGTCACGCCGTCCGAGTCGACGATGTTGCCGCGCACGCCGAACGTGAGGTTCGGGATGGACCGCTTGTCGAGCGCATCCGCGTTGATCTCATCGGCCTGCACGACCTGGATGTCGACGAGCTTCACGACGAAGATCCCGAGGACTATGGCGATGGTCAGCATGGCGAAGGCGATTCGCCGCCGGTGGGATCGAGTCGACACTCGTTGGCCTTCCGTTGGGTACTGCTGGATCGTACGTGCCGATCGGTCGTCAGCGGGTGATTGGCGTGGGGAGTCCCGATTCCGGTACGCCATCGGCGTCCGTCGCTGCGGCACCGGACCCCATTCCCGTCACCGGGATGCCGTCGGCACCGGTCACCGGGGGGGTCGACGCGGCCGTGTCGTCCGTCGCGGACTGCTCCGCCGCGGACCCCGCCGCGGCGACGGCGACACCGGAGAGCAGCACGTTGCCGACGAGGGGCGCGGCTCCCGCATCCGCGGTCGCCGCGACCGGCGCACCGAGCACGGCGCGGTCGGAGAGCCGCAGGTACACCGGGGCGGCGTTGCTGACCATGCCGAGAGCCTGGGCGTTCGCGGCGAGGTTCTGCGGCGACGACAGTCGCTCGAGGTCCTCGGTGAGCACCTGCTGCGTGCGGCTCAGCTCGCGCTGCTGCTGCTGGAGGCCCTGGATGGCGTACGCACCGTCGGAGAGGCCGATGCTGAGGAGCAGCTGCGACATCAGCACGGCGAAGAGTGCACCGACGATGAGCAACGCGTAGACGGTGCGCGGCCGGGCCTTCCGCTGATCGCGCGTGGACACGATCTCGATGTGCCTGCGGGCCTGCTCGCGGACGGCATCGGTACGGGAACCGATCCACCCCGTGCGGGGAACCGCGTGTGCAACGTTTCCGCTCATGCGGCACGTCCTCTCAGTCGTTCTGCCGCGCGCAGCCGGACCGGCGTCGCGCGAGGATTGGTGGCTTTCTCTTCGTCGGTCGCCAGTTCGGCGCCGCGCACGAGGAGGCGGAATTCGGGGGCGTGCTCGGGGAGCTCGACCGGGAGGCCGGCGGGGGCCGACGACGACGATCGGGTCGCGAGTTCGCGCTTCACGATCCGGTCCTCGAGCGACTGATAGGCCAGCACGACGATGCGGCCGCCCACGGCGAGTCGGTCGAGCGCGGTCGGGATCGCGCCCTCGAGAGCGGAGAGCTCGCCGTTGACCTCGATCCGCAGCGCCTGGAACACGCGCTTGGCCGGGTGGCCGGCCCGCGACAGCGCGGCGGGCGTCGCGGCCTGCAGCAGCTCGACGAGCTGCGCGGAGGTGGTGAGCGGTTCCCGGGTGCGCGCCTCGACGATCCGCCTGGCGTAGCGGTTCGCGAGCTTCTCCTCGCCGTAGGCGAAGAAGATACGGCGGAGGTCGGCCTCGCTGTACTCGGCGAGCACGCGCTCCGCCGTGAGCTCGGCGGTGCCGTCCATGCGCATGTCGAGCGGTGCGTCCTTCGAGTAGGAGAATCCGCGCTCCACCCGATCGAGCTGCAGCGACGAGACCCCGAGGTCGAACAGGATGCCGTCGACGGTCGGCATGCCGAGGTCGTCGAGAGCGTCACCGATCTCGTCGTACACGGCGTGGACGAGACGAACGCGATCGCGGAACGACGAGAGGCGCTCCCCCGCGATGGCGAGCGCCTCCTCGTCACGATCGATGCCCACGAGGGTGAGTTCGGGCAGCGCGGTCAGGAACGCCTCCGCGTGACCCGCCATGCCGAGCGTCGCGTCGACCAGCACCGCGCCCGGGCGGGCGAGGGCGGGTTCGAGCAGTTCGATGCATCGGGGAAGCAGGACCGGGGTGTGGATGCGATCGAGTGCCATAACGAGGAGGAACCGGTGATCCTGAGGTCTGATCCCCATCCATTCCGACCTGACACCGGGGAAGTGCGTCAGGGCGAGAAACGGCTGGGAGTCAGGCCCAAGGAGCTAGAAGAGTCCCGGGATCACCTCCTCGGCGGTATCGGCGAAGGCGGCTTCGTTCTCGGCCAGGTAGCTGTTCCACGCTTCGGCGTCCCAGATCTCGGCGCGACTTCCGGCGCCGATGACGGTGAGTTCGCGATCGAGACCGGCGTAGGAGCGGAGCGCCGCGGGAATGGTGACCCGGTGCTGCTTGTCCGGGGTCTCGGCGTGAGCGCCGGAGAGGAACACCCGCATGTAGTCGCGGGCCTGCTTGCTCGTGACCGGCGCCTGCCGCATCCGCTCGTGCAGTTCCTCGAACTCGCGCGTGCTGAAGACGTAGATGCACCGGTCCTGGCCGCGCGTGAGGACGACACCACCCTCGAGCTCGTCCCGGAACTTGGCCGGGAGGATGAGGCGACCTTTGTCGTCGAGCTTGGGGGCGTACGTGCCGAGAAACATGGCGCTCCCCCTTCATGCCGGCCGCGGATGGTGTGTTCCTCCACTTTACTCCACTACGCCCCACACACCTACGACATCGCGTCCGTTGCGCCACCTTTTGGGGGCGCTTTCCCCAGAAGATGCAGGGGTGGAGGACGGTGGAGGGAAAGACGCCGAAGGGAGGGTGCGGCTATGCGGTGCACCTGCGGATGCGCGGTACGGGTGCCCGCGAACGCACGGGCGCACGAAAAAGGGCCGACCCGAAGGTCGACCCGAAAGTTCGCGCGAATCGCGGTGTGGGGAGAAGTGGAGGAGCTAGTCCTGACCGCCCTGTCGCTTCTCCCAACGGTCGTTGAGTCTCGTCATGAAGTCACCACCGGAGGAGGTGGTGCGCGGACGGATGGGCGAGGCTCGGCCCGGTGTCGACGGAGTCGCTCCGGTACGCCCCGCCTTGCCCGGCGACACCGCGAGCAGCACGCCCGCGAGCATGATCGCGAACCCGAGGACGCCGATGAGCGGCATCTTCACGATGACGCCGGTCGCCAGGGCGGCGATGCCCAGGACGAAGACCAGAACGCCAACCACGAGGGAGGTGTAGTTCGGCTTTCCCCGGCGACCGCTGACGGTCGCGACGAAGTCGGCATCGTTGTGGTAGAGACTGCGTTCCATCTCTTCGAGAAGGCGCTGCTCTTGCTCAGATAGCGGCATCTTGTCCCCCTCAGGCTCGGGCTCGACGCTAAGAATGTGTAAGGCTTCGATTCTAGTGTGCAGCCCGTGGCTAGGCTAGGCGGGTGTTGGAAAGTAGACCCTTCGTGAGCCTCGTGCAGAGCCGGTTGGATGACTTCCTCGACACCCGCGACGCGACACTGCGCCACATCGGACCTGATCTGGCCCCTTTCCTCCAGTTTTCTAGGGACTTCCTGAGAGGCGGCAAGAGGTTCCGGGCGTCGTTCTGCCACTGGGGCTGGCGGGCCGTCGTCGACGCCCCGGGATCGGGCGCCGACGCGTGGCGGGCACTGCCCTCGGCCGGGTCGATGATCGGGATGGCGGGCGCACTCGAGGTCTTTCACGCGGCGGCACTCGTGCACGACGACATCATCGATTCCTCCGACACCCGCCGCGGCTCCCCCGCGGCACACCGTCGATTCGAGAGCGAGCACCGGGGGGCGGGCTGGGTCGGCGACGCCGAGGCGTTCGGCGAGGCTGCCGCCATCCTGCTCGGCGACCTGCTGCTGGCCTGGAGCGACGAGCTCGTCGGCGATGCCCTCGCCGGACTCGACGCCCAGGCCGCATCCGCCGCCCGGGACGAGTTCAACCGCATGCGCACCGAGGTCACCCTGGGCCAGTACCTCGACGTCGCGGAGGAGCGGGCCTGGCCCACCGTGCCGGAGTCGGACACGCTGACCCGGGCACGTCGAGTGATCGTGCACAAGTCGGCGAGATACAGCGTCGAGGCTCCGCTCGTCATCGGCGCTCGGCTGGGAGGAGCACGGGAGGAGCAGGTGGAGTCGCTCCGGGCCTTCGGTCTCCCCCTCGGCATCGCCTACCAGCTCCGCGACGATCTCCTCGGAGTGTTCGGCGATGCGGCCGTGACCGGTAAGCCGAGCGGGGACGATCTCCGCGAGGGCAAGCGCACCGTGCTCATCGCTGCCGCCCGGGGCCGGCTCGCACGGGATGATCGCGAGGAACTCGACCGGCTCCTCGGGGATCCCACCCTCGACATCGAGGCGATCTCCCGCCTGCAGGACCGGATCGTCCGAAGCGGTGCCGTGGCGGAGGTCGAGGACATGATCGACGCGCACGTGAGCGAGGCACTGGACGTGCTGAACCGCGCACCGCTGTCGGCGCCGGCCGTGGATGAGCTGACGCGGCTCGCCGACTCGGTCACCCGTCGGACGTCCTGACGACCCGTTCTCCCCGAACCGTCCGCGTTCGCGAGCGATAGCCCGGAGCGGCCGGGGGCTGCCTGCTCAGAACGATCGCGAGGACGCGCTCAGAATGCGAGCGCCTGCGCGACCCGGCGAACCTCGGTCTTGCGCCCGGAGCGCAGCGCGTCGATCGGCGCCACACCGAGGCTCTCCTCCGGCGTCAGCATCCAGCGCATCGCCTCGTCATCGCTGAACCCGTCGTCGGCGAGCAGCACCAGGGTGCCGCGCAGCTCGCGGAGCGGTTCGTCGTCGCGCAGGAAGTCGGCGGGGACTTTGAGCACCCCGTCGATGCGCACGGCGAGCAACTGCCGGTCCTCGAAGAGGCGTCGGACCCGGCCCGCACTCACGCCGAGCATGTCCACGAGGTCGGGAACGGTGAGCCACGAACGGTCGGAATAGATATCGGTCACGATCCAAGCGTGCCACGGACGTCCCGGTGAGCCCAATATCCCGGGCGCTACCCAGATCGGGGTACAAATCACACCAGTAACATCCGAAACAGTAGAGTACGTAGCACTCCTTCTGTATAAGTGTTAACGAAACGTAACTATCGCCGGAGTAGACGGGGACGCCATGACCGACACCACCAAACGCACCATCGAGGGTGAGCGCAGTTCCGCTCTGCCCGACATGGGGAAGATCACGCCGAAGGGCAAGGGTCGACTGGGCCGCAGCATGCTGGGCACCATGCCGATCGTGCTGGCGGGATCCCTGGCGTTGTCGCTCGGCATTGCCTCTCCCGCGGAGGCCTCGACGCCGAAGAAGCCCCTGAAGTCGAAGAGCGGCCCCGCGATCGCCCCGGTGAAACCCACCGCTGCGCCGGTCGCCGCGCCGACCGTGGTCGCTCCGGCCGCCGCGCCGCAGCAGTACCGGGTCGTCTCCGGTGACACCATCAGCAGCATCGCGGGCCGCTTCGGCCTGTCGACCGCGTCGGTGCTCGCCCAGAACGGGCTCGGCTGGCGTTCGCTGATCTTCCCCGGCCAGGTGCTCACCCTCGGCCCCGGCGCTGCCGTGGCTGCACCCGCTGCGACCCCCGCGGCGGTCGCGGCACCCGTCGCATCTTCCGGAACGCACACCGTCGTCTCCGGCGAGACGGTGAGCAGGATCGCGCAGAAGTACGGTGTGGGCACCGCGGCCATGCTCGCCGCCAACGGCCTCGGCATGCGGAGCGTCATCTACCCCGGTCTGTCCCTCGTCGTTCCGGGGCGCACCGTTCCCGCGGCCGTGGTCAGCACCCCGATTCCGGCTCGCGCTCCGGTCGCGGCCGTCGGAGGCAGCCACACCATCCAGAGCGGTGACACGCTCACGAGCATCGCCCGGCGACACGGCGTCACAGTGCAGGACATCCTGAACGCCAATGGGCTCAACTGGTCGAGCATCATCTACGCGGGCCGCACCCTGGTCATCCCGGGTGCGAGCGCGGCTGCCCCGGCGGCCGCTCCCGCAGCCGCGCCGGCCGTGCGCAACGGCGTCGTGCCGCTGACCGCGGAAATGGCCGGGCACGCGTCGACCATCATCTCGGTCGGACGAAGCCTCGGCGTCAGCGACTACGGCATCGTGATCGCCCTGGCCACCGCGGCGCAGGAGTCCTCACTGCGCAACATCGCCTGGGGCGACCGGGACTCGCTCGGCCTGTTCCAGCAGCGATCGTCTCAGGGCTGGGGACCGCGCGAGCGGTTGCTCGACCCCGCGGCCAGCACCCGTGCGTTCTTCGGCGGCCCGAGCAACCCCAACAAGGGACTTACCCGCGGCCTCCTCGACATCCGCGGCTGGCAGACCATGACCGTGTCGCAGGCCGCTCAGGCCGTGCAGATCTCCGGGCACCCCGCCGCGTATGCCAAGTGGGAGGCGTCGGCCTGGGGCTGGCTCGACCAGCTGGGATGACCCGTCGTCGGGTCGGCGACGGATCGGTCCCCGCGGTGTTTCGGCCGGATCGTGAAGAGGCTCGAACCTAGAATCGACGAGTGACTACCAGCCAGACCGACCCGATGATCGGCCGTCTCCTCGACGGCCGATACCAGGTGCGCTCCCGCATTGCGCGCGGCGGCATGGCGACGGTGTACGTGGCCACGGATCTGCGTCTCGAGCGACGCGTGGCGATCAAGGTGATGCACGGTCACCTCGCCGATGACACGGTCTTCACCGAGCGGTTCATTCAGGAGGCGCGGTCCGCTGCACGCCTCGCGCATCCGAACGTGGTCAACGTCTTCGACCAGGGTCAGGACGCCGACAGCGCCTATCTGGTGATGGAGTACCTGCAGGGCATGACGCTGCGGGATCTTCTGCAGGAGTACACGACGCTCACTCCCGAGCAGACGATGGACATCATGGAGGCCGTGCTCTCCGGTCTTGCCGCCGCGCACAAGGCCGGCATCGTGCATCGCGACCTCAAGCCGGAGAACGTGCTGCTCGCCGACGACGGCCGCATCAAGATCGGCGACTTCGGCCTCGCCCGGGCGGTGAGCGCCAACACCGCCACCGGACAGGCGCTTCTCGGCACCATCGCCTACCTCTCCCCCGAACTCGTCACCCGCGGCATCGCCGACACCCGGAGCGACATCTACGCGGTCGGCATCATGATGTACGAGATGCTGGCCGGCGCCCAGCCGTTCACCGGCGACCAGCCGATGCAGATCGCCTACCAGCACGCCAACGACACGGTGCCTCCGCCGAGCTCGGCGAATCCGTCGGTGCCGGTGGAGCTCGACGACCTCGTGCTGTGGGCGACGGCCCGGGACCCGGACCAGCGGCCGAGGGACGCGGGCGCGATGCTCGACCAGCTCTTCGAAGCGCAGACGCTGATGGAGTCGAACGGCTTCCGACCCGCGGGTCCGCAGCGCACCATGGTGCTGCCGCCCGCCCTCGGTCCGGAGGTCGGCACCACCGCCGAGACCCAGGTGATCGGGGCGACGGGATCCGCCGTTCCCTATTCACCGCCCGGTGCGGTCGAGGAGCACGGACGGGATGCCCGCGACGATGAGCCGCAGCTTCCCGCACGGGCGTCCGCACTCGCCACCAAGACGCGATCCCGACGGCGCAGGGGCTTCTGGCTCTTCGCGATGGTGGTGATGCTCGCGGCAGCAGCTGCGGGCACCGGCTGGTACTTCAGCTCCGGTCCCGGTGCCGCGATAGCCGTGCCCGATGTGGCGAACCTCGACGCCGCGACGGCGCAGGCGCAACTCGAACAGACCGGCTTCGTGGTCACCGTGGAGAACACCACCGATCCCGTCGTGGCGAGCGGATCGGCCATCGGCACCGACCCTCCGGCGGGCAGCGGACTGCACAGCGGTGAGGGCATCGATCTGATCGTGTCGAGCGGCCCGCGGATGGTGCCCGTCGGTGACTACCAGGACCGCCCCGAGGACGAGGTGCGGGAGCAGTTCGCCGACTTCGATGTGCTCGGGGACACCGTTGCACAGTTCAGCGACGTGGCGGAGGGCAATGTGATCGTCGCCCTCGACGATGCGGGTGCCGCGCTCGGCGAGACCTATGCCGAACGGCGCCCGGTGCAGCTCGTGGTGTCGGCTGGGCCGATCCCCGACGTGGTGGGACAGCCGGTCGGCGTAGCGACCGCGAACCTCGACGCGGTGGGGCTCGTGGGCGAGCCCGGCGATGAGGAGTTCAGCGAGACGATCACCGCCGGATCGGTGACCGCCGTCACACCTACGACCGACCCGGTTCGGGTGGGCGACGCGGTCACCCTCACCGTGTCGAAGGGTCCCGACCTCGTGGAGGTGCCCGCCGTCATCGGCCTGACCCGCGACGACGCGAAGGCCGCCCTCGCCGAGTTCGGTTTCGTCGTCCGGTACTCCGCGTTCTGGGATGCACTGCCGAACCCGCTGACCGAGGTCGTGTCGGCGAGCCCCGACCCCGGATCGATGCAGCGGCGCGGGTCGACGATCAACCTGGCGATCACCGCCTCCGGCTGACCCAACCACCCCTGCACCTCGCACGCGACCGCGGCTTCCTCAGCGACGTGAAGGGGCGGGGGTGTCGCGGGGTTCGGGGTTCGGGGTTCGGTGTTCGGTGTTCGGTGTTCGGTGGGCATCGTCGGGCGGAGCCCCGAGGCATCCCCGCCCCCGCACCCACACGACTAGCGGGCAGCCGGTCTAGCGGGCGCCCAACTCCTCCGCCACCAGGAACGCGAGTTCCAGCGACTGCATGTGGTTGAGACGGGGGTCGCAGAGCGACTCGTACCGCGTGGCCAGGGTGGCCTCGTCGATGTCCTCGGATCCGCCGAGGCACTCGGTCACATCGTCGCCGGTCAACTCGATGTGGATGCCACCGGGGAAGGTGCCTGCATCGCGGTGCGCCTCGAAGAAGCCCTTGACCTCGTCGACCACGTCGTCGAAGCGGCGGGTCTTGTATCCGGTGGGCGTGGTGAGGCCGTTGCCGTGCATCGGGTCGGACACCCACAGCGGCAGGGCATCGCTCGACTTCACCGATTCGAGCAGGGGCGGCAGGGCGTCGCGGATCTTCCCGGCACCCATCCGCGTGATGAACGTGAGTCGCCCGGGCTCGCGCGTCGGGTCGAGCTTCTCGATGAGCTCGTGAACCTGCGCGGGCGTGGTCGCCGGTCCGAGTTTGACGCCGATCGGATTGCGTACGCGGGAGAGGAAGTCCACGTGGGCGCCGTCGAGCTCGCGGGTGCGCTCACCGATCCAGACGAAGTGGGCGCTGGTGTTGTACGGCGTGCCCGTGCGTGAGTCGATCCGGGTCATCGGTCGCTCGTAGTCCATCAGCAGGCTCTCGTGGGCCGTGTAGAACTCCACCCGCTTCAGCTCGTCGAAGTTGGCGCCGGCCGCCTCCATGAACTTGATGGCGCGGTCGATCTCGCGGGCGAGCTGCTCGTAGCGCTGGTTCGCCGGGTTCGACGTGAAGCCCTTGTTCCAGTCGTGCACCTGGCGGAGGTCGGCGAAGCCGCCCTGGGTGAACGCTCGGATGAGATTGAGTGTGGATGCGGCGGTGTGGTAACCCTTCACCAACCGGGCCGGGTCGGCCGTCCGGGACTGCGGGGTGAAGTCGTAACCGTTGACGATGTCACCGCGGTATGCCGGCAGCGTGACGCCACCGCGGGTCTCCGACTCGCTGGACCGCGGCTTGGCGAACTGCCCGGCCATCCGACCCATCTTGATGACCGGCATCGAGGCGCCGTAGGTGAGCACGACGGCCATCTGCAGGATGGTCTTCACCCGGTTGCGGATGGCCTCGGCCGTCGCGCCCGCGAAGGTCTCGGCGCAGTCGCCGCCCTGCAGCAGGAAGGCGCCGCCCGAGGCGGCACGCGCGAGGCGGTCGCGGAGGATGTCGACCTCGCCCGCGAAGACGAGCGGCGGCAGAGTCGCGATCTCCGCCGAGGCGGCGCGCACGGCATCCGCGTCCGGCCAGTGCGGCTGCTGCTTGATCTCGAGTGTGCGCCAGTGATCGAGTCCCTCGATCACGGACTGCTGCGGGAGAACGACCTGTTCGCTGGTGATTGCCACGTGTGTATCCTGCGTTTCCTATCGAATGCTTGGGTTCCGGCCACTGTCGGCCCTCGCCGGACGGGCGACTCAGCGAGAGACGCTCGCGCGCTTCTCCTTCACCGAAGTCGCATACACGTCCACGTATTCCTGACCGCTCAGCTTGTTGAGCTCGTACATGATCTCGTCGGTGATCGAGCGCAGGATGAAGCGGTCACCCTCGAGGCCTTCGAACCTACTGAAATCTAGTGGCTCCCCGATGACCACACCAATCCGTCGCACCTTCGGGATGCGGGAACCGATCGGCATGACCTTCTCGGTGTCGATCATCGCCACCGGCACCACGGGCACGTGGCCCTCCAGGATCATGCGTGCGACGCCGGTGCGGCCCCGGTACATCTTCCCGTCGGGGCTGCGCGTGCCCTCGGGGTAGATGCCGAGCACGTGGCCGGCCGCGAGCCGGCGGAGGCCGGTGTTGAGGGACGCCTCGGAGGCTTTTCCCCCCGACCGGTCGATGGGCAGCATGCCGGTGGCCTTGAAGAACATCTTCGTGGCCCAGCCTTTGATGCCTTTGCCGGTGAAGTAGTCGCTCTTGGCGAGGAACGCCACGTTGCGGTCGATGACGAGAGGGAGGAACACCGAGTCGATGAACGACAGGTGGTTGCTCGCCAGGATGACCGCGCCCTTTTTCGGGATGTTGTCGGATCCGGTCACCCAGGGGCGGAAGGTGCTCTTCAGCAGTGGCCCGGCGACCAGATTCTTCATGAACCAATAGAACATGGGTCCTCCCGACCGATCTGGTACAGCTTACCGACGAGCCGAGGCACCATCGCGCATTCCGACGTCGGCGCCGATCCGGTGCACCGGACGCCTGGCGCTGCCACCGGACGCGGCCGGCGCACGCTGCTACCGGACGCGGGTCGGCAGCAGGTCGGCGTGGAGTCGCGCCAGGTCGGCCGCTCCGACGACGCCCGCGTCGTTCACCAGTTCCGCGATCCGGAAGTCGGGCTCGGGGTGGTAGCCCCGTGCGGGGAGGTGGGCGGCGTACGCCTCGCGGATGGGATCGAGCAGCAGGTCGCCGGCCTGGGCCACGCCACCGCCGAACACGAACAGTTGCGGGTCGAGGATCGCACCGAGGCTCGCGCACGCCTCGCCGAGCGACGTGCCGAGTTGCCGGAGCGCTCCGATCGCGCCGGGGTCGCCCGCGATGATCAGCGCGCTCACGTCGGCGCCGGTGAGGACTCCGGCTTCGCTGCGACGCTCGGCGAGGGCGCCGCCGTGCGGGCCGCCCAGGTCGGCGAGCTCGTTCGCGATGCGGAGGAGTGCCCGGCCCGATCCGTACTGCTCGATGCACCCGTGCGCCCCGCAGCCGCAGGGCAGCCCGCCGGGCACGACCCGCATGTGTCCGAGTTCGGCCCCGGCACCGAAGCCGCCGCGGAACAGACGGTCACCGGCGACGATCGCGCCGCCCACGCCGGTGCCTATGGTGAGCATCACCATGTCGCTGACGAGCCGTCCGGCGCCGTAGCGGAACTCGGCCCACCCCGCGGCGTTCGCGTCGTTCTCGACGATGATCGGCAGCGGGATGCGCGCCTCGAGCTTGTCCCGGAAGGGCTCGTTGCGCCAGTTGATGTTCGGCGCGTAGTAGACGGTCGACTGGGCGGCATCGATGAACCCCGCGGCGGCCACACCCACCGCGGCGACCGGCTCCCCCACCGACAGGCGCTCGACCATCGCGACCACGGTGTCGACGATCGAGTCCGGGGATCCCGCCGGCGTGGGCTGGCGGTCCTCGCGGAGGATCGTGCCGAGGTCGTCGACCAGGGCGCCCGCGATCTTGGTGCCGCCGATGTCGATTCCTACTGAATGCACGGGACTACTCTCCGGGGGCGAAGGGGACGGGAAGGGGGTTATGGAACTGGGGCGTGCGCAGCACGAAAGTGCCGGGACGACACCGATTCGAGACCCCGCCTACAGGCTAGAGTATTGGACATCACCCGACCGGTACCGAAGGAGTTGCCGTGAAGCAATACGACGTGCCCGCCCTCGTAGAGGCCGACCCGGACGCGAATGCGACGGACCTGCTCCTGCAGCGCGTGGCGGAGACGCCCGACCTCGCCCTGTTCGCCCTGCCCACCGAATCCGGGGGCTGGAAGGACGTGACGGCGTCGGAGTTCCTCGCCCAGGTTCGTGCTCTTGCGAAGGGGTTGATCGCCGCGGGAATCGAACCCGGCGACAAGATCGGGTTGATGTGCAAGACGCGGTACGAGTGGACGCTCATCGACTTCGCGACCTGGTTCGCCGGCGCCGTGCTCGTCCCGGTGTACGAGACGTCCTCGCCGAGCCAGGTGCAGTGGAACCTGATCGACTCGGGTGCCGTCGCCATGATCGTGGAGACCCCCGACCACTTCCTCCGCTTCGACGAGATCCGTGCGGATGCGCCGCTCGTCAGCAAGGTCTGGCAGGTCGACCTCGGCGACCTCGACAAGCTCGCCGCATCGGGCACCGGCGTGTCCGACGATGAGGTGGAACGTCGCCGGTCGCTCGCGAAGGGCAGCGACCTCGCCACCCTCATCTACACGTCGGGCAGCACCGGTCGCCCGAAGGGGTGCGTGCTCACGCACTCGAACTTCGTGGAGCTGAGCCGCAACGCCGCCCGTGCCATCCCCGAGGTCATCCGTCCGGGGTCCACCACCCTGCTGTTCATCACCACCGCGCACATCTTCGCTCGGTTCATCGCCGTCCTGTCGGTGCACGGCGGAGTGAAGGTCGGTCACCAGCCCGACACGAAGCAGCTGCTGCCCTCGATGGGATCGTTCAAGCCCACCTTCCTGCTCGCGGTCCCCCGGGTGTTCGAGAAGGTGTACAACTCGGCCGAGCAGAAGGCCGAGGCCGCCGGCAAGGGCAAGATCTTCCGTCACGCGGCGGATGTCGCGGTGGAGCACTCCAAGGCCGTCGACGCCGGACACGTGCCGTTCAAGCTGAAGGCGCAGTTCGCCCTCTTCGACAAGCTCGTCTACAGCAAGCTGCGAGCGGCCATGGGCGGCAACGTGGAGTACGCCGTATCGGGGTCCGCCCCGCTCGGGCTCCGGCTCGGCCACTTCTTCCGCAGCCTCGGCATCACCATCCTCGAGGGCTACGGTCTCACCGAGACCACGGCGCCGGTCTCCGTCGGAAGGCCGTCCACCTTCAAGATCGGCTCCACCGGCCCGGCGCTGCCGGGGGTGTCCATCCGCATCGCGGATGACGGCGAGATCCAGGTGCGCGGCATCAACGTGTTCGACGGCTACTGGAACAACCCGGCGGCGACCGCGGAGGTCATGGACGGCGAGTGGTTCAAGACGGGCGATATCGGCACCGTGGACGAGGAGGGCTACCTCTCCATCACCGGGCGCAAGAAGGAGATGCTCGTGACCGCCGGCGGGAAGAACGTCGCCCCGGCGGCGCTCGAGGACCCGATCCGCGCCAACCCCATCATCGGACAGGTGATCGTGGTGGGCGACAACCGCCCGTTCATCAGTGCCCTCGTCACCCTCGACCCCGAGATGCTGCCCGTGTGGCTGAAGAACAACGGCGAGGACGAGCACATGCCGATTACCGAGGCGGCGAAGCACCCGGTCGTGCTGGCCGAGGTGCAGCGGTCGGTGGACCTCGCGAACGCGCATGTCTCGCGGGCGGAGTCCATCCGCAAGTTCGTGGTGCTGCCCACGGAGCTCACCGAGGCGAGCGGTCACCTCACGCCCAAGATGTCGATCAAGCGCGCCATCATCGTGAACGACTTCGCGAGCGTGATCGACTCGATGTACGTATCGGCGCCCGTCACCGAGGGCCACTCGCTGAACTTCTGAGCGGTGGAACGTCCGAAGGCGGGTGCGCGGGGCGGCTAGAACCAGTCGCTTTCGCGCACCTGCTTCATCGCCTCGCGACGGCTCGGCTTGTCGAGCCGGTCGAGGTAGAGAAGGCCGTCGAGGTGGTCGACCTCGTGCTGGAAGGCCTGCGCGAGAACACCCGTGCCGCTGAGTTCGACCGTGGTGCCGTCGAGGTCGATTCCGCGAATCGTGGCCTCCGGATGCCGCATCGTCGGGAACCACAGAGTGGGCACCGACAGGCATCCCTCGTCGACGAGTTCCGGTTCACCGCGCAACTCCACGATCTCGGGGTTCAGCAAATAGCCGAACGACTCCCCCACGTTGTAACTGAACGCGCGGAGGTTCACCCCGATCTGCGGCGCGGCGACACCGGCCCGCCCTTCCAGCCGCACGCTGTCGAGCAGATCCGCTACGAGCGAGCGCACTCCGTCATCGATGTCGACGATCTCCGCCGATCGGGTCTTCAGCACGGGGTCACCGAAGAGTCGGATCTGTCGTTCGGTCACTCGGGTGCTCCTTCATTCGCCGCGGACGCGCCACGCTCGACGAGCGCAGCCTCGGCCTTCAGCAGTGCGTTCTCGACGATCTCGGTGGCCGCGGGATGCGGCCAGTACTGCCCGCGCGCGAGTCCGCGCACCGAGGTACCGGAACTGGCGGCCTGGATCAGCGGCTGCAGCAGGATGCTCGCGTCCGGACCGAGGATGTGTGCACCGAGCAGCTGCCCGGTGCGTGCGTCGACCACGAGCTTACAGAAGCTCGTGGTGTCCTCGAGCGCCCACCCCCACGCCGTGTCGCCGTAGTTCTGCACGACGACGACCGGATCCCTGCCGGTCGCCCGAGCGTCGCGCTCGGTGACCCCGAAGGACGCGACCTGGGGCCTGGAGAAGATTGCCGCGGGGATCGGCCCCGGATCCGCGCGCACCGGCGATTCGGCGTGCAGAAGATTGTGCTGCACCGCCCTTGCCTGCGCGTTCGCGACGTGCTTCAGCTGCGCGGCCGAGCAGACGTCACCGAGAGCGAACACCGAGGACAGCGGGCGTCCTCCACTCAGAACGTGCTGGTACTCGTCGACGGCGAGCAGGCCGTGGTCGGCGAGATCGAAGCCCACATCGGCCGCGCCGAGTGTGTCCGTGTTGGGCACCCGGCCGATCGCCACGAGCACCGCGTCGACGGACAGGACGGCACCGGAGTCGAGGGCGACGCGCACCCCGTCCTCCGTCCGGTCGATCGCGTGCACGGAGCTCTCGGTCACCAGGTCCCAGGACTCGGCGGCGAGCCCGGTGAAGCGCTCGGAGACGGAGTCGTCGGCCGAGGCCAGGAGGCGCGATCCGCGGATGACCTGGGTCACCGCGACGCCCAGCGCGTCGAACACGTGCGCGAACTCGCACGCGACGTACCCGCCGCCCACGATGAGGAGGGACGACGGGAGACGATCGATGCGCATGATCGAGTCGGAGTCGTGGATGCCGCCCGCCGCTGCGGAGGCGACGGCGACGGGAAGCGGCCTCGGACGGGAGCCGGCCGCGATGACGATGCGGGACCCGCGGATGCGTACGCCGCTCGCGCCGACCAGCTCGGTCGGCGCCACGAAGCGGAACGTCTCGCGGAACAGCGTCACGTTCGCGCTGCCGAAACGGCGGTACTCCAGCCCGGATTCGCTGATGGAGTCCGTGCGGCCGAATATCCGATCCCGGATGCGCAGCCACTCCGCCCCCGGGGTGACGTCGGTGAGCCCGAACCGCTCGCGGTCCGCACCGGCCACCGCCAGGTCGGCCACGTGCACGAACATCTTGGTCGGGATGCACCCGGCATTGAGGCAGGTGCCCCCGAAGTGCTCTCCGTCGTCGATCAACGCCACCGAGAGCCCGTCGAACCGGTCATCGAGGATCGAGTTGCCGGACCCCGCGCCCACGATGATCAGGTCGAAGGCGAGGGCGTCCTCATTCACCTCGGAAGGACACGGCGTGCGTGCCGCGGGAGTCGACGGTGCCGAACGGTGCGCGTCCGATCACGGCTCCACGATCACGAGCAGGTCCCCGGCGTCCACCTGCTGGGTGGCCGGCACGGCGAGGCGGGTGACGCGACCGGCGATGGACGACGTGATCGCGGCCTCCATCTTCATGGCCTCGATCGACGCGACGGGCTGCCCCGCGGTGACCACGGCACCCACCTCGACCTTCAGGGTCACGACGCCCGAGAACGGGGCCGCAACATGTCCGGAGTTCGCCAGATCCGCCTTCTCGGCGCTCTTCGACTCCACCTTGATGCTGCGGTCCCGCACGAACACCGGGCGGAGCTGACCGTTCACGATCGTCATGACCGTGCGCATCCCGCGACTGTCCGCGTCACCCACCGCTTCGAGGCCGATGAACATCTCGACGCCCTTCGCAATGCGGACGACGTGCTCCTCGCCCTGTCGCAGCCCGTACAGGTAGTCGATGGTGTTCACGACGGACAGGTCGCCGAAGAGCTCGCGGATCTCGAGGAACTGCTTGGTGGGTTGCGGGAAGAGCAACCGGTTGAGCGTGGATCGGCGCACGGTGCTGCTGCCGCCCTCGAGCGCCTCGCGGTCCTCGGTGGAGATCTCCTGCTCGCGCACCTTGACGTCGCGACCCTCCAGCACCTTGGTGCGGAACGGCTCCGGCCATCCACCCGGCAGGTCGCCGAGTTCGCCGGCCATGAACCCGATCACCGAGTCGGGGATGTCGTAGTTCTGCGGGTTCTCGGCGAAGTCCTTCGGATCGGCCTTCGCTGCCGCGAGCTGCAGGGCGAGGTCGCCCACCACCTTCGACGACGGGGTCACCTTCGGAATGCGGCCGAGGATGTTGTTCGCGGCGGCGTACATGTCCTCGATCAGCTCGAAGTCGTCGGCAAGGCCGAGGGCGATGGCCTGCTGCCGCAGATTGGAAAGCTGCCCGCCCGGGATCTCGTGCTTGTACACGCGTCCCGTCGGTCCCGGCAGTCCGGACTCGAACGGGGCGTAGACCTGGCGCACGGACTCCCAGTACGGCTCGAGATCGCTGACGGCCTGCAGCGAGATGCCGGTGTCCCGCTCGGTGTGCGCGAGCGCGGCGACGAGCGCGGAGAACGAGGGCTGGCTGGTGGTGCCGGCCATCGGTGCGCTGGCGACGTCGACCGCGTCGGCCCCGGCGCGGCTCGCGGCGAGGAGCGTGGCGAGCTGACCGCCCGCGGTGTCGTGGGTGTGCACGTGCACGGGCACGTCGAAACGCTCGCGGAACGCGGTTACCAGCTTCTCCGCGGCCGACGGACGCAGGAGCCCGGCCATGTCCTTGATCGCGAGTACGTGCGCGCCCGCGTCGACGATCGTGTCGGCGAGCCGCAGGTAGTAGTCGAGGGTGTACAGGTCCTC
Source organism: Planctomonas psychrotolerans (assembly GCF_008642235.1). Lineage (GTDB taxonomy): Bacteria > Actinomycetota > Actinomycetes > Actinomycetales > Microbacteriaceae > Planctomonas > Planctomonas psychrotolerans. The sequence goes on from NZ_SJEV01000001.1 coordinate 125,910, forward strand.
GCCCGGGTTCATGAGGTCGCCCGTGTAGCAGACGGCGACCTCGGCGACACCGGTACCGGTGGCGAGCACCGACTCGATCGCCGGCCGCATCTGCTCGACGTCGTTGAGGGCGTCGAAGATGCGGAAGATGTCGACGCCCGTGACGGCGGCCTCGCGCACGAACGCGTCGGTCACCTCCGTCGGGTACGGGGTGTACCCCACGGTGTTGCGGCCGCGCAGCAGCATCTGGATCGCCACGTTCGGCAGTGCCTCGCGCAGCGAGGCGAGTCGCTCCCAGGGGTCCTCACCGAGGAATCGCAGCGCCACATCGTAGGTGGCACCGCCCCAGGCCTCGACGGACAAGAGCTCGGGGGTATTGCGGGCGACGTGCGGGGCGACGGCGAGGAGATCGGTCGTGCGCACGCGCGTGGCGAGGAGCGACTGGTGCGCGTCGCGCATCGTCGTCTCCGTGACGGCGAGCGGAACCTGCTCGCGCAGGGCTCGGGCGAAGCCCTCGGGGCCGAGCTCGAGAAGCCGCTGGCGCGACCCGGGCGGCGGCGGCACGGACAGGTCGGTGTCCGGCAGCTTCTCCCGCGGCACCGAGGTGCCCACCCGGGCGCCGTTCGGCTGATTGACCGTCACGTCGGCCAGCCAGTTGACGATCTTCGTGCCGCGATCCTTCGAGATGTTGCTGCGCACGAGCTGCGGCCGCTCGTCGATGAACGACGTGCTGAGGTCGCCCGCGGCGAAGGAGGGGTCGTCGAGCACGGCCTGAAGGAACGGGATGTTGGTGGAGACACCGCGGATGCGGAACTCGGCGAGGGCGCGCTTCGCACGCACGACGGCGCCCGGGAAGTCGCGCCCGCGGCAGGTGAGCTTGGCCAGCATGGAGTCGAAGTGCGGGCTGATCTGCGCGCCGGTCGCCACGGTCCCGCCGTCGATGCGGATGCCGGCGCCGCCGGGCGAACGGTAGGTCGTGATCTTGCCGGTGTCGGGCCGGAACCCGGCGCCGGGATCCTCGGTGGTGATGCGGGTCTGCAGCGCGGCACCGCGCAGGCGGAGATCCTTCTGCTGCAGTCCGAGCTGCTCGAGCGTCTCCCCCGAGGCGATGCGCATTTGCGACTGCACCAGGTCGACGTCGGTGACCTCCTCGGTCACGGTGTGCTCGACCTGGATGCGCGGGTTCATCTCGATGAACACGTGCTGTCCGGCGCGCTCGCCGGCGGTGTCGAGAAGAAACTCGACGGTGCCCGCGTTCACGTAGCCGATGCTCTTCGCGAAGGCGACGGCGTCGCGGTACATGGCCTGCCGCACATCCTCGTCGAGGTTCGGCGCAGGCGCGATCTCCACGACCTTCTGGTGGCGGCGCTGCACGGAGCAGTCGCGCTCGAACAGGTGCACCGTCTCGCCCGTGGCGTCGGCGAGGATTTGCACCTCGATGTGGCGGGGTCGCAGCACGGCCTGCTCGAGGAACATCGTGGGGTCGCCGAACGCACTGTCGGCTTCCCGCATCGCGGCGGTGAGCGCCTCGAGCAGGTCTTCGCGGGTCTCGACGCGGCGCATCCCACGCCCGCCACCACCGGCCACAGCCTTGGCGAAGAGGGGGAACCCGATGCTCTCGGCCTGTTCGAGAAGTCCGTCGATGTCGGTGGACGGCTCGGTGGAGGCGAGTACCGGGACGCCGGCGGCGATCGCGTGCTCCTTGGCCGTGACCTTGTTGCCGGCCATCTTGAGCACGTCGGACCCCGGGCCGATGAAGGCGATGCCGGCTGCGCGGGCCGCCTCGGCCAGGTCGGGGTTCTCGGAGAGGAATCCGTAGCCCGGATAGATGGCGTCGGCGCCGCTCTCGCGGGCGACGCGGATGATCTCGGCGACGTCGAGGTACGCGCGCACGGGGTGACCCGCCTCGCCGATGAGGTACGCCTCGTCGGCCTTCAGACGGTGCATGGAGTTGCGGTCCTCGTACGGGAAAACCGCGACGGTTCTCGCTCCCAGTTCGACCGCGGCTCGGAACGCACGAATGGCGATTTCGCCGCGGTTTGCCACCAGGATCTTCGAGAACATGCGTGCCTTTCGAACGGGTACCGCCGCACTGTCAGCGTTTAGGTGTCCCAAGACTACTGAAGGTAACGTATGCCTCGTGCATGTACTCAGCGTCAGCTCCCTGAAGGGAGGCGTCGGGAAAACGACGGTGACACTGGGGTTGGCATCAGCGGCCTTCGCGAAGGGTCTCCGCACTCTCGTGGTCGACATCGACCCCCAGGCGGACGTGTCCACCGGTATGGACATCACTCCCGCCGGGCACGCGACCGTCGCCGACGTGCTCGCCTCCCCCAAGGAGAAGGTGGTGCGCGCGGCCATCGCTCCGAGCGGCTGGACCAAGGGCCGAGCCGGCACGATGGACGTGCTGATCGGCAGCCCGTCGGCCATCAACTTCGACGGCCCGCACCCCAGCATCCGCGACATCTGGAAGCTGGAGGAGGCGCTCGCGCACGTGGAGGCCGACTACGACCTCGTGCTCATCGACTGCCCGCCCTCGCTGAACGCCCTCACCCGAACGGCCTGGGCGGCGAGCGACCGCGTGACCGTGGTGACCGAACCCGGCCTCTTCTCCGTGGCGGCCGCCGACCGGGCGCTCCGGGCGGTCGAGGAGATCCGTCGGGGTCTCAGCCCCCGGCTGCAGCCCCTCGGCATCATCATCAATCGCGCGAGGATGCAGTCGCTCGAGCACCAGTTCCGCATCAAGGAACTGCGCGACATGTTCGGTCCGCTCCTGCTCTCGCCTCAGCTGCCGGAGCGCACGTCGCTGCAGCAGGCGCAGGGAGCGGCGCGGCCGCTGCACATCTGGCCGGGCGAGAGCGCCGAGGAGATGGCGGGCTACTTCGACGCACTCCTCGAACGCGTGATGCGCGCGGCGAAGATCGGCGACTTCGCCGAGGCTCCGCGCGCGTAGCGGTTCGCCGTCAGGGAGGCCGGCGGAGGTCGCGGCGCGTCCCTTCTACGGGCTCAGGGGCCGTGAGACGTGCGTCCCTTCGACGGGCTCAGGGGCCGTGGGACCTTCATCCCTTCGACGAGCTCAGGGGCCGTGGGACCTGCATCCCTTCGACAGGCTCAGGAATCGTGGGGATCGGACGGGTCAGCTGGCGCGGGTGGCCCGGCGGGCGGCGAGCTCGTCCATCGGGTCGACGGTCTCGGTGTTGAGTTCGACGAGGCTGGTCTCCACCTCGCGCAGAACCTTGCCGACCGCGATGCCGAAGACGCCCTGGCCGCGACTGACCAGGTCGATGACCTCGTCGTTCGACGTGCAGAGGTACACGCTCGCGCCGTCGCTCATCAGAGTGGTCTGGGCGAGGTCGTACACGCCGGCCTCGCGGAGCTGCTCGACAGCGGTACGGATCTGCTGCAGGGAGATGCCGGTGTCGAGGAGGCGCTTGACGAGCTTCAGCACGAGGATGTCGCGGAAGCCGTAGAGGCGAGCCGATCCGGAACCGGCCGCACCGCGCACCGTCGGTTCGACGAGACCCGTGCGGGCCCAGTAGTCGAGTTGCCGATAGCTGATTCCGGCCGCTCGAGCGGCGACGGCTCCGCGGTAACCGGCCTTCGCATCCATCTCGGGCAGTCCGTCGGTGAACAGGAGGCCGAGGTCGTAACGCGCTCCGTCGTTACGGCTGAGTTCACTCATCGGTCTGCCTTCCACCTCTTCGCCCCTCGGCTCGCGAGAACGCCTTGGTCCAACGTACCGACCGCGCACTCCCGACCGGGGACATTGGACCGAAGGTTTCGGCGTGTCGGATCGGAGGACCGTGCTCGAGGATCAGTCTACGGGGCGAGCCGCCCGAGGGCCGAGCGAATCAGACTTCCCCGTACCACTTCGAGCTGCGCGGCGATCTCCTGGGCGAGCTCCGCGGCATGCGCGCGACTCGAGGTGTCCTTGCGGCGCGAGATGGGTACGAGGGCGCTCTCGATCAGTCCGAGCTCCCGCTCCGCCGCCGCCCGGAAGCCCCGGAGGTGACGCGGTTCGATTCCGCAGCGGGAGAGTTCCACGAGCGCCTTCAGAACGGCTACGGCCTCGTCACCGTACACCTCCGCGGGCACGATGACCGACGCGGTGATGGCGTCGTTCAACAGCATCATGGTGGCGCCCGCCTCGCGCACGAGTTCCTCGCGCTTGTACCGGCGCTCCTGCGACAGCATGGAGGGGCGGGGGCCCGACGCCGCACCGGGCGGCACGGGCGATCGACCGGCATCGAGGTCGACGAGATATTCGCGGATCACCTTGAGCGGCAGGTAGGAGTCGCGCTGCATCGACAGGATGAGCCGCAGGCGCTCCACGTCGCCCGGCGAGAACTTGCGGTAGCCCGACTCCGTGCGCGCCGGCGACACCAGCTGCTGCTCCTCGAGGAAGCGGAGCTTCGAGGGCGTGAGATCCGGGAATTCCGGCGTGAGTCGGGCGAGCACCTGGCCGATGCTCAGACGCTGCGCCGGCCCCGGCGCACTGGCCGCGGCGGAGGATGCCGGCACTACTACTTGCCCGCGGACGGGACGAGGTCCTGCCGGGATGCGTAGAAGGTGAGCCGGAACTTGCCGACCTGCACCTCCGCGCCGTCGCTGAGCAACGCCGTGTCGATGCGGACGCCGTCGAAGTAGGTGCCGTTCAGCGAGCCGAGATCCTTGACCTGGAACGACGTGCCCGAGCGCAGGAACTGGGCGTGACGACGAGACACGGTGACGTCGTCGAGGAAGATGTCGGCGTTGGGGTGCCGACCCACCGTCGTGACGTCGGCGTCGAGCAGGAACCGGGCCCCGGCGTTCGGCCCGCGACGGACGACGAGGAGCGCGGATCCGGACGGGAGCGACCCCACCGCCTCGCGCTCTTCGGGCGAGACGCTCGAGTCGATTCCGGCGAGGTGGGCACCGAGCTCATCACTGAAAGTGGCCGTCGTATCGGTATTCGTGAACGGTTGAGCCCGTGCCGATCCGTTTCGGGGCACGCCATCGTTCTGCGGCGTACGGTCGCCTTCGCGATCTCCCATGCGCGCACCTCCTTCAGTTTCACCAGCGTATCTGATCACGAGTGGGTCACATTGCGCTCGCGCCGGATTAGTCGGACGGTTCTCTGCGCGTACAGTACGCCCGCCCACCAGTACAGGAATGTACCCGCGAAAGCGGATGTCCAGGCGACGGGATCCGTGTAATCCGCCACCTCGGGGAAAGCCTGTCCGACCATGATCATGGGGAGGGCGTAGAACAGGCAGAAGGTGGCCAGCTTGCCGACCCGGTTCACCGGGAGCGGTCCCCCCAGTCTCGCGGCCAGAAGAGCCCAGACGCCGAGCAGCACTACGTCCCGCAGCACGATGGCGACGGCGAGCCAGAGCGGGAGGACGTCTCGCCAGGTGAGGCCGATCAAGGTGACGAAGATGAAGAGGCGGTCGGCGGCGGGGTCGAGCACCTGCCCGAGCCTCGTGACCTGATTGAGGCGCCGGGCGAGGAATCCGTCCAGAAAGTCGGTCAGGGTCGCCACCATGAGCGCCATCAGCGCGAGCGCGTCCCGCTCCGCGAGGATCAGGTACAGGACGAGCGGCACGAAGCCCAGCCGGACGAAGCTCAGCACGTTCGGAATCGTCCAGACCCGATCGGTGACGATCAGCGCGTCCCGCTCCATTGTCCGAGTGTACTGAGCGACTCCCCGGGCGTCCCGGTGGGAGCTACCGGCCTGTCGGGTGGCGCATGCGGGACGCGCGTATTCCGCATCCCAGCGCGAGCCGCCTGTCTTCCCGGCGGGAGCCGCTGGAGTGTCGGTGGGGCGTGTCAGGATCAAGCATGCGCCACTACATCCTGCCGCCGTACCTTCTGCAACACCTCGCAACCGCAGCGGACACACGGTTGCCGGCGGTCGCCGAGGCTGCGCGAGCGGCGTTGCGCGATGACGAACCGGTGCACTCCGGTCGAGCTGCGCGCCAGGAGGCCGAGGACTCGGGACGGGCGGCTCCCGGGATGGCCACCCGCACGCCGCGGGGCCCCCAGCGCACGATCTTCGACGCAGGGCAGGCCGAGGAACTTCCGGGCCGCCGCGTGCGGGGCGAGGGCGAACCGGAGAACGGCGATGCCGCCGTGACCGAGGCCTATGACGGGCTCGGAGCGACGTATGCGATGTTCGCCGATGCGTTCGGCCGGGCTTCGATCGATGGTGCGGAACTGCCCCTCGACGCGACGGTGCACTACGGGCACCGTTACGAGAACGCGTTTTGGGACGGGTCGCGGATGGTGTTCGGCGATGGAGACGGTGAGATCTTCCACGGCTTCACGAAGTCCATCACCGTTCTCGGCCACGAGCTCAGCCACGGCGTCATCCAGCACACGACGAACCTGACGTACTCGGGCGAGTCCGGTGCACTCAACGAGTCGATCGCCGACGTCTTCGGCGTGCTCGTCGAACAGCATCTGCACAGACAGGAGGCGTCGTCGGCCTCCTGGCTGGTGGGCGCGGAGCTGTTCACCGACTCGGTCGAGGGTGTGGCACTCCGCTCGATGAAGGCGCCGGGAACCGCGTACGACGACGACCTTCTGGGGCGCGACCCGCAACCCGCTCACATGACGTCGTTCGTGGTGACCACCGAGGACTACGGCGGTGTGCACATCAACTCCGGCATCCCGAACCGAGCCTTCTGCCTCGCGGCCGAAGAGATCGGCGGGTTCGCCTGGCAGGGCGCCGGCCGCATTTGGTACGACACCATCGTGCGCGGTGATCTCGCTCCCACCACCGACTTCGTCACGTTCGCCTCGGCCACCGTGACGGCCGCGCACGCGCGCTTCGGTGCCGCGTCGCGGGAGCGGGCGGCCGTGGCGAGTGCGTGGAAGACTGTGGGGGTGCAGGTGACGCCGTGAGGATCGTGGTCTCCCGCTCCGGCGGGTTCTCCGGGCTCACCCGTCGCTGGGTCGTCGACACCGACGGGCCCGAATCGTCCGACTGGCACCTGCTGGTGGATGCATGCCCGTGGGACGAGCAGGTCGACGACCCACCCCAGCCCGACCGGTACTTCTACATCATCGTGGCGAACGCCCATGAGGCACGCCTGCCCGAGCAGCAGGTCGAGGGCCCGTGGCGCACGCTCGTCGATCGGGTGCGCTCCGCCGGGAATCCCGTGCCGCCGACTCGGCCCATCGACCTGCCCGAGCTCGATCCGCCAGCGGTCGATCGCCCTTCGGTCGATTCGCCAGCGGCCGATTCGCCTGCGGTCGATCCATCCGTGGTCGAACGGGCTGAGCGCGAGCTTCCCGAGGACCGGGCTCCGGTTCACGGTCGACGGCAGGAGGAGGCCCGCGACGGCGATCAGCCCCGCGGTTGATCCTCCGTACGGCGCTCCCCCGCATCGCTGCCGAGGGTGCGCTCGACGCGATGCCGTCCCCCCGAGCGGTGCGCCCGGGCCCTGAGCTGCGATCGCGGCACGACGCCCTCGACGTGTCCGTGATACAGCACGGCCCTCCAGTCGAGCGGGCCGGCGGGTGCCTCTGCGACAACGTTCCCCGCCCTGCTCCGGCGGCGGAGTCCGACCCCGATGTCGACGATCGAGTTCCGCACCCCCAGAAACGCGATACCGGCGACCAGGAGGAGCACGACGTGGAACGCACCGAAGGCCGCGTCGCCCCAGTGGCCCCGCGTGACGTCGACGAGGAGTCGCGCACTGAGGAGCACGAGCAGTGCCACCGGCACGAGCACGTAGGCGATGGGGGTGACCGTGCGCCCCTGCGCCGACGTCGCCACGGGCGCGGACGAGCGGGTGTTGGTGATGGCCTGCCGTACCGAGCGGAACGCACCGGCGAGATTCATCGGCAGCAGCACCAACTGGAGGGCGTACACCCAGAGCGCGGTGGAGTAGCGGTGGCCGCATCGCCGCAGATCGGCGCCCCGGGAGAGGAAGTACGGCAGCGCGAGCAGGAAGAACACGATCCCGGGGAGCGCGCCGTCGTGCGGGAACGCGAGCACGAACAGCAGGGCGATGCTGACCACCGCGGGTGACGTTACCGCGTTCACCCGAACGAGCAGCTCGCTTCCGGTCACCCGGTCGCCACGGGCGCGTCGGTCGCCGGCCGAACCGAGAATTCGCGGCAGCACGATCATCCCGCTGCCGGCCCGTCGGCGAGGCAGTGCGACGAGCGAGCCGAAGTCGGGGGGCGTATCGATGGCGCTGAGGCGCTCCGGATAGTTGACGAGCGACCATCCGTTGCGCTCGAATTCGAGGCTCGTTGCCGAGTCGTGCCAGGCCGCAGTCCCGCGGAAGAATCGACGCAACTCGAATCCCCCGGAGATCTCGACGTCGACGATGTCGCGTAGCGCACGCGTGCGGAACGTAGCGGCGGATCCGGCGAGCACCGTGGCGCCGAACCGGGTCATGCCCTGGAGCTGCAGGTGCTGCAGATCGGTGGCGGCCTCGATGGTGCGTCCGAGCACGGTGGTGGCGCGCGCGACGGATGAGGAGGGCGTCTGCACCACGGCGACGCGGGCATTCGAGGGGAGCTCGAGGTGGTGCACCAGGCGCAGGGCATAGTCGCGCAGCACCACGGACGAGGCGTCGAGCGTGATCACGAAGTCGGCATCCGGCACGACCGTATCGGCGTCCGCAGGAGCACACGGGTGCAGTATCCCGCCGTCGGGCGAGTCCTCGAGGCGGTAGCTTCCCCCCATCAGCCCGAGATAGGCATTCAGGTTTCCCGCGCGACCGTTCCCCGACGGGAGGGACGCGAACGCCCGACGCTCGAACGTCTCGAGCTCGGCACTGAAGATCCACACGAGCCGGTCGTACAGTTCCGACATGCGCTGCGCGTCCGGTGCCTCACCCTGGTTCACCGCGGCGAACAGCGCCACCGCGGTGAGTTCGAGCTCGTCACCGAGCCCGGCGAGCACCTCGTCGGCGAAGAAGCGGTCGGCCGGCAACCGACCGGCCGAGGAGTTGGCCTTGCGATGCAGCCAGGCGGCGGCCCAGGCGTAGTGGTCGGCGAGCACCGACGCCGCGGACGTGTCCGAACCGGCCTCGACCCCCTCGATCGAGAACCGCTCCCGAGCCTCGGTGAAGCGCGATCGCAGCGGAACGAGTTCGCTGGCGACCTCGGCGGCGACACCACGGAGGTCGTCGCGGTCGCTGCCCGCTCCACCCGGCCCATCGAGGAGGTGCACCACGCGGAGATCGGGATACTCCTGGAGTGCGGCCGACCACAGTGACCGCCGCACCGCAGCCATGCCCTGGTCGGACGAGGAGATCAGCACGGTCACCGACGGTCGGCGGGTGGCGTAGAAGCGGTCGAGTGCGGCACGCGGCACCCGTACGTGATTGCGGAACCGCTCGAGCGCCCCCAGCCGGACGACGAGGTAGAGCAGGGCCGGAACGGCGAGCAACGTCACCACGGCGAGATAGCCGAGGGAGGAGAGGGCGAAGCCGAAATCCCCCGCCCACGGCTCGACCATCAGGCTCAGCACGGTGAAGACCGCGTAGGCGAGCCAGATGAGAATCGTGGCGAAGATGGCGATCCGGGCGAGAGCGAGCGTTCGGGTGCTCGGCCGGGGGTGCAGGGTGGGGAGTCGTCGGGTCGGATCGGGGTGGGGAACGGGCCGGGGCACGCTGAGGGACCGGGTTTCGGGCATGGTGGGCGTCCTTCGCGGGGCCAGAGGCGTTCGGGTAACACCAGTGGGGGGAAGCCCCGCAGCATTCAGTATGGGGCACGCCGGGGTACACCCGCGGTCCCCACTAGAGGGGACAGCCCGCAACGCCACCCATCGGGCCGATCATCACTGGAACTCGTGACCACCCGGGCGTCGCGCGAAGTCTGCGACGGCATCGTCGAGGCTGGGGTAGGCGCCGCGGGCCGAGCAGGAATCGAAGCGGGTGACCTCGAATCCACCATCGGTGAGGTCGATGAACCCGAGCAGGCTGATGCCGGGTCTACCATTCAGCCGGCGATCGCCCACGCGCCAGCGCGACGAGGAGATGGGGCGCAATTCGAGGTCATCCGGGCTCGGCGCTGGATGCTGTCGTGCTTCCACGGTCGTCTCACACTTCGGGTTTGTGTCAGGACTGTTCAGTTGTCACGCCCCGGGCAGCCGAGGCACGGTGGTGCGGGTCACGCTCTACTGCGACGACTCTCTCGATCGTTGGCTTTCTGTATGGCGTCGACCAGTTCGTCCTTCGTCATCGACGACCGGCCCGGTACGTCGAGCCGCTGGGCCAGCTCGTACAGGTGCTTCTTCGATGCGTTGGCGTCCACTCCCCCGGCGGTGTCGGCCTTAGGTTCCCCTGCCGCGCGATCATCGGAGGGACCCCGCTGCTCCTTCTGCTCCCAGTGGTCCCCGACCTTCTCGTACGAGTGCTAGAGAGCAGCGAAGGCGGTGCGATGGGCTCGCTCCCCCTCGCCGTAGGACTCGACCGCCGAATCATGGGTCTCGGACCAGATGGCCTGGGCATGACGGGGAGATCGGCGCAGGGTTTCCGGCATTTCCTCGGACGCGGGCACGGGATCTCCTGTTCTCCCCCACGGTAGGAAAAACGTACCGTGCGTCTCCCCTCGCCGGGAGGGGTTGCGGCGAGGGTGCAGCGTCTGGCAGGCGTTCTCCCTGCGCGGGCGAGAGGAGAACGACGGCGGGTTCCCGCAGCACCGCTCAGGCCACCCCGCCGCCGATGCGGGAGGCGAAGTCCCCGTCGAGGGCGAAGGGGTCGCGTACGGAGAGCGAACGCTCCGACCGGGCGACGAGGTCCGCGAACTCGGCACCCGCGCGGTGGATGCGGGCCCCGAGCGCCGCGGTCGCCGACGCTCCACCCCAGTCGCTGGAGGCGGCGAACACCGTGGTCGGCGGAACCACCGCGCGAAGATAGCCGAACAGCGGCCGCAGCCCGTGGTCCAGGGCGAGGGAGTGCCGCTCGGTGCCGCCCGTGGCGCCGACCAGCACGGGCATGCCATCGAGGGCATCCCGGTCGAGAACGTCGAAGAACGACTTGAACAACCCGCTGTAACTGGCCGTGAAGATGGGCGTCACCGCGATGACGCCGTCGGCACCGGTGACCGCGTCGATCGCCGTGGCGAGCTCGGAGTTCGGGAATCCGGTCAGCATCGCGTTGGTGATGTCGTGAGCCAGATCGCGGAGTTCGATCACGGTGATGCGGGTGTCGATCGCGTCGGCGCGGAGGCGCTCCACGGTCGACTCGGTCAATCGGTCCGCGAGCATGCGGCTCGAGGACGGCGCTCCGAGACCCGCGGTGACCACGGCGATGGCGCGGCTACGCACGGGCCTTCTCCGCTCCCTCGACCGTGCGCTCCGGCGAGGTGGCGCGTGCGGCGCGCGCGCGGTCGGCGTGCGTCGGGCCATCCGGAACCTCGGCGGGGCGCAGCCGGTCGAACTCGGCACGCAGCACCGGCACGACCTCCGTGCCGAGGATGTCGAGCTGCTCGAGCACCGTCTTCAGCGGCAGGCCGGCGTGGTCCATCAGGAACAGCTGGCGCTGATAGTCGCCGAATGTGTCACGGAACGACAGGGTGCGGTCGATGACCTCCTGCGGGCTGCCCACGGTGAGCGGGGTCTGCTCGGTGAACTCTTCGAGCGATGGGCCATGCCCGTAAACGGGCGCGTTGTCGAAGTAGGGCCGGAACTCCCGCACGGCGTCCTGCGAGTTCTTGCGCATGAACACCTGGCCGCCGAGTCCGACGTAGGCCTGATCGGCGCGACCGTGACCGTAATGCTCGTACCGCTCGCGGTAGAGCGAGACGAGCCGCCGGAAGTGCTCCTTCGGCCAGAAGATGTTGTTCGCGAAGAACCCGTCGCCGTAGAACGCGGCCTGCTCGGCGATCTGCGGGCTGCGGATGGAGCCGTGCCAGACGAACGGCGGTACGCCGTCGAGCGGTCGCGGGGTCGATTGGAAGCCCTGCAGCGGGGTACGGAAGCGTCCCTCCCAGTCCACGAAGTCCTCCCGCCACAAGCGGTGCAGCAGGTTGTAGTTCTCGATCGCGAGGTCGATGCCGTTGCGGATGTCCTTGCCGAACCACGGGTAGACGGGTCCGGTGTTGCCCCGCCCCATCATGAGGTCGACGCGCCCCTCGGCCACGTGTTGCAGCATCGCGTAGTCCTCGGCGATCTTCACCGGGTCGTTGGTGGTGATCAGCGTGGTGGACGTGGAGAGGATAATCCGCTCCGTGCGGCCCGCGATGTAGCCGAGCAGGGTGGTGGGCGACGAGGGCACGAACGGCGGATTGTGGTGCTCACCGGTGGCGAAGACGTCGAGCCCGACCTCCTCGGCCTTCTGAGCGATGGTGAGCATCGCCATGATGCGCTCGTGCTCCGTGGGCGCGACGCCGGTGGTGGGGTCGACGGTGACGTCCCCGACCGTGAAGATTCCGAACTGCATGGTACCTCTCCTTATCTATGCAATTGCATACAGATGAGGGAACGGCGAAGCCATCCGTTTCATTCCGTGCTGAGCGGATTCCGTGCTGAGCGGATTCCGTGCTGAGCGGATTCCGTGCGATGCGGATGCCGTGCGATGCGGATGCCGTGCGATGCGGATGCCGTGTTAACCGGACTCCGTGCGATGCGGATTCCGCGCGAAGCGGATCCGTTCCGCGAGCCGGGCGCGAAGGTCGACGGCGCCGGAGTAGCCCATGGCGGACGGGCCGTTCGGGCCGTGCCGGACGAGCCTCGGAAGAAGGGAGCGCCGCACCACCATGGCACCGGCGTGCGTACCGGAGTGCACGACCACGAGCGGTTCGGCGAGTGCGGAGTCGGGCACGACCACGACCTCGGCGCCGAATCGGACGCCCAGGGACCGCTCGAAGGCCCGCGCCGTCGCAATGAGCGCCGCCAGGGGTGTTTCGCCGAGGTCGTCGTCTGCACCCGCCAGCTCGCCGCGCACCAGCCGCACCGCGCATCCCCAGTCGGCGGAGCGCAGGGCGAACAGCCCCGCGGGTCCCAGTACGACGTGGTCGAGGGTCCCGCCCGAGCGGCCGGCGAGAACGTCGTTCCAGATGGTGAAGGCCATGCCGAGGCCGGAGACGAGGTCGGCCGTCGCCTCCTCGGCGAGTGCGTGCGCGAGCACCAGCCGCGCCTCCCGCGAGGCGGTGCGCACCACCGCGACCGCATACGGATCGGCGACGGGGGACGAACCCGCCGTCACGAGCGCCACGTACCGCGCCCGGGTACGGGCACCCGGCGCGCCGAAGGATCGTGCGCGGAGGGTTCCGCTTCGGCGGGCCGGGTCGCGTGCGGGGTGCACGTCCTCGCCGGGTCGGCCCCGGTCGTAGGCGGCCCGCGAAAGAGGATCCCCGACGAGTTCCCACGCGGCCTGCACCGCATGGAAGCGAACCGCGGAACCTCCGGTGTCCGGATGGGTGTCGCGGAGCAGCCGCCGATACGCGCGGCGCAGCTGCTCCGGTTCCGCGGACGGGGCGACGCCGAGCACCTCGTAGGGTGTGGCTGAGGCCGGGCTCTCGGGCATCCGGTCGTTCTACTTCCTCGGGCGGGACGGCGATGGAGCGTGCACCCGAGGATACCGGCGCGGTGCGGTGGACCGGTTCAGTCGGTCGGCTCAGGCTGGGCCTGCGGCGCCGCCGGATTGCGCGGTTCGGGCGCGGAGGGAACGGACTGCGCGAGGGCACGTCCTGCGGCCTCCCCCACGGCCCGGCCGTTCACCACATCCGCGATGTCGATGCCGACGAGGTCCCGCACGATCTGCGTGGAGGTGGCCAGCTGACCGGCGACGCTCTGGCCCACCCGGTCGGCGCCGTTCCCGTCGTTCGAGATCACGGTCATGTTCGCGATCGCCGACAGCGGCTCGGAGGCCGCTCGCACGATCTCGGGCAGCTGGGCGATGACCTGCGAGCGCAGCAGGTCGTCGGCCCGCTCGTTGAGCGCCTCCGCCTGGGCGCGGCTGGACTCGGCAGCGGCGGCGCCCTTCACGCGGATCGAGTTCGCCTCCGCCTCGCCCTCCGCCTGGAGTGCTGCGGCGGCCGAGATGCGCCGGTTCTTCTCGGCGACACCTTCGGCCTCGAGCGCCTCGGCGGCCGCCTTGCGCCGGTCGCGGTCGGAGTTGGCGGATGCCACGTTGGCGGCGGCGGACGCTTGCGCACGCTTCTCGAGTGCGTACGCCTCGGCGTCGGCGACGGCACGGATCTCGGCGTCGAGCTCCTGCTTGCGCAAACCGACGCGCTTCCCGGCGGTCACCTCCTGCTGCGAGATGACCTCCTGCTGCGAGATCGCCTCGGCCAGCGGACGGGATGCCGCGGCCTCCGCCCGCGCACGGTCGGTCTCCTTCTGGATCTCGGCGTTCCGCAGATCGAGCTTGCGCTGCTGCTCGGCGACGGCCTGATCGGCCGCTATCCGCGCCTCCTCCGACGCCTGCCGCGACACCGACTCGGCGATCTCCGCCACCTGCTTCACGCGGGCCGCCTCCGCGCGGCCCAGGTCGCGGATGTAGCCGTTGTCGTCGTCGATCTCCTTGATCTGCAGCGTGTCGATCTGCAAGCCCTGCACGTCAAGCGATTCGCGCACCGCCTCGAGCACCTGGCCCTGCAGTGCGGAACGGTTCGTGATGATCTCGGTGACCGTGAGCTGGCCCACGATCGAGCGCACCGAGCCGCTCAGCACCTCCTCGGTGGAGGACTCGATCTGGTCCTGCTGGTTGAGGAACCGCTGGGCGGCGGCTCGCACCATCGACTCCGACCCGCCCACCTTCACCACGGCCACCGCGTTGACCTTGATGGTGATGGCGTCGCGCGTCTGCGCCGTCGCCTGCACGTTGAGCTGACGGCTGCGCAGGCTCAGCTTGAAGTGCGCCTCGACTACGGGCTTGACGAAGACCCGCGATCCGAAGACGACCCGCTGGCCCGCGTTCTCGGTCTCGACGTCGCCCGGCCGGAGCGTCTTCTGCCGCGAGGTGACGATGATGGCCTCGTCCGGCTTCGCGACCTTGATCCCCCGGAGCAGCACGATGAGGGCGATGAAGACGATCAGGGCGAGGAGGCCGAGCAGTGCGGCGCCGACGGGTTCGAGAGGGGGCATGAGGTGTCCTCCGTACGGGTCCCTGGCCCGGTCGGGATGACGGGCGGCACCGGAGCACTATTCGGCAGCCGGGGAACACGACACAGTATGTCGGACGGCGGCGCTCCGAGTCATCCCTCGATTCGCGTGCCGCGGGTGCGTCCGGGCAGGGGGAGGACGTCGATCCGGACACCCACGGCGCGCGGCCTGCGGAATTCCGCGGATCGGGTCGACGCGACGGGGGCGTCGGTCGATCAGAGTTGGGGCGCCGCCACCCGGTCGCGCTCGCACACGAGCGTGCCGTCTTCCACACGGAGCTCGGCGACCTGGATGGAGGATCGGCGGCTGCGGACGGTGGGGTGCTCGGAGCCCACGCGATCCGGGTGGGTGAAGTAGAAGATCCACGCGCGTTCGCCCGAGACGACCACGTCGGCATGCAGACCGGGTCCCACGTCGTCGGCACGCGTGTTCGGCACCCCGTGCTCGCCGGCCAGGATGAGCCCCTGTTCGGTCCACTTCTCGAGGTCGGTCGACCTGGTCACGAGCTGCCCCGCCCAGGTGTCGACGATGAGCCAGAAGAAGCCGCCGAGCTCGAACACGTTCGGCCCCTCGTGACCGCCCGGGGTGCGGAGCACCTCCGCACGGTCGGTCCACTCGTAGAGGTCGTCGCTGTCGGCAGCCCAGGTGATCGAGCCGTTCAGCTGGTCTTTGTACCACATGCGGAATCCGCCGTCGGGACGGCGGATGACGCACGCGTCGATGACGAAGTCGGAGTGCAGCGCGAGGGGGCCGACGTGGGTCCAGTCGAGTAGGTCGGAACTCGTGTAGTGATGAATCTTCATCTCGGCGGGCGGTCCGCCGACCGGGATGCCACGGATGTAGCTCACGTACATGTGGAAGACGCCCTCGTGCTCGAAGATCTCCGGCGCCCAGTACGTGCCGCGCCCCCACTCGAACGCGAGGTTCTCGAGGATGCCGCGATACTGCCAGGTCGCGCCGCCGTCGTCGGACGATGCCACGCCGAGGTCACTGCCGAAGAGCCAGTAGATTCCTTTCTCGATCGTGTTCGTGGTCGGCCGGTTGGTGTAGACCATCCACCACGCATCCTCGTGCGGGTTGTAGATCACCGTGGGATCGGCGGCTCCGTCGAAGATGGGGTCGCGGAAGAGCGGTGCGGCGGCGTCGGGCATGGTGCTCCAAGGGGGTGGGGGTCAGGATGCGGAGCCGAGCCTATCGACGGAGTCGACCTCGGCGTCGCTCAGGTCGATGCGGGCACCGGCGGCGTTGGCGACGATCCGGTCCCGCTGCGCCGACTTCGGGATGACCACGAAGCCGTGGTGCACGTGCCACGCGACGATGATCTGGGCGGGCGTGGCGTCGTGCGCCTCAGCGATGCCGACGAGCGTGGGGTCGGCGAGGTTGCTCGCCTTGAAGGGGCTGTAGCCTTCCAGCACCACACCCCGTTCGGCCAGTCCGGCGGCGAAGGCAGGATCGTGCAGTGCCGGTCCCCAGCGCACCTGGTTCACTGCGGGAGTCACGCCGGTGGCGGATGTCAGCTCGTCGATCTGGGAGAGCGAGTAGTTGCTCACGCCGATGGCGGTGGCGAGTCCGTCGCGCTGGGCCGCGATGAACTGCTCCCACACCTCGGGTGCCGCCTGTCCGTTCGGCGGCCAGTGCACGAGCCAGAGGTCGACGAAGTCGAGCCCGAGCTTGGTGAGACTCTCCTCGATGGTGCGCCGCTCCCGACCCGCGTTCTCCGCGGGCAGCTTGGTGGTGACGAACACCGACTCCCGGGGCAGCGCCGCGTCGGCGAGCGCCCGTCCGATGCCCGCCTCGTTGCGGTACATGGTGGCCGTGTCGATGTGCCGGTAGCCCGACTCGAGGGAGAACCCGACCGCGTCGGGCGCATCCGCGTCGGAGATCTGCCAGGTGCCGAATCCGAGGAGGGGCATGGGCGCGGATCCGGCACCGAGCGCGACAGCGGGTTGACCGTAGTTCTCGTTCGTCGTCATCCCCCAGTTCTACCCCGGCGTTGCGCGGCGTGTTCCGGCGCCGACGTCCCAGCGCCGTCGCGCGGTCGCGGGTGCGGCGGCGGGTGCGGGTGCGGCAGTTCGACTTGTTCCTCGGTTGCGGGATGCGCATAGTGGGGGGATGAGGCTGGGATATTCGGCGAGGTCGGTGCGCGAGGCCGAGCTGCCCCATCTCGCAGCCGGTGAACCGCTGATGCGAATGGCATCGGCGGCGCTCGCCGCCGAGCTGCGTTCCCTGATGGCCGCTCGGGATGTCGCACGCAATGCGGACACTGTCGGGCCTCGGGTTCTCCTCCTCGTCGGCACGGGGAACAACGGCGGTGACGCCCTGTTCGCGGGCGCGGAGCTCGCCGCCGAGGGCATCGATGTCGCTCTCGTCCTCATGGGTAACCGCGCGCACGAGGAGGGCCTCGCGGCGGCGCTGCGTGCGGGTGCTCGAGTGGTCGACCCGGATGCGGGCGGCGTGGCGGCGCTCGCCGAGGGTGCGGCCGTGATCGTCGACGGCATCCTCGGTACCGGGACGAGCGCGGATCCGGCGCTCCGGGGAACCGCGCGGGAGCTCGTCGCGGCGATCCTGCCGGTGCTCGATCGCGAGCCTCGGCCGAGAGTCGTGGCGGTGGACATCCCGAGCGGCATCGACCCCGACGACGGCCGCGTGCCCGATCCCGTGGTGCTGCCCGCCGACCTGACCGTGACCTTCGGCGGCATCAAAGCGGGATTGTTGCTGCCGCCCGCGTCGCATCTCGCGGGAGACGTGCAGCTGGTCGACATCGGCCTGGGGCCGGAGCTCGCCGCGGTGGAGCCGCTGGTCCGCCTCCCCGACTAGCCGCCCCCGCGCCCACGCTGCACGGTCCCTGAGCCCGTCGGAGGGACGCAACGGATCCCACGTCGCTTCGACAGGCTCAGCGACCGCAACCCCACGATCCGCGCCCGCTACGTCCACACGGTCCCTGAGCCCGTCGAAGGGACGCAACCCACCCCACGTCGCTTCGACAGGCTCAGCGACCGAAAAACGCGAACCGCGCCCGCACGGTCCCTGAGCTCGCCGGAGGGACGCAACGGATCCCACGTCGCTTCGACAGGCTCAGCGACCGGAACCCCACCCGCCGCAACCGCAGCCAAAGCGCCCATACGGTCCCTGAGCCCGTCGAAGGGACGCACCGCACCCTACGTCGCTTCGACAGGCTCAGCGACCGCAACCCCACGATCCGCGCCCGCTACGTCCACACGGTCCCTGAGCCCGTCGAAGGGACGCAACCCACCCCACGTCGCTTCGACAGGCTCAGCGAGCAGGGGGCGGAATAGACACCGGGCGGATCGGCTTGGGGCAAGAACGACCGCATCCACTCACGATCGTCGGGCAGGACGCCCGGCACGAACCTCCGGAGGATCGCCATGACCGACAACGCCACAGACACCACCCCCATCGCCCACGCCTCGGGCACTTTCGACCTCGGCGGGGACCTCCCCGTGCACCGCCTCGGTTACGGCACCATGCAGCTCACCGGCCCGGGCGTGTGGGGCGACCCGAAGGACCCCGAGGAGGCCGTTCGCGTTCTCCGCCGAGCCGTCGAGATGGGCGTCACCTTCTTCGACACCGCGGACTCCTACGGCCCCGTCGTCGCGGAGCAGCTCCTCCGCACCGCGCTGCACCCCTACGCCGACGACCTCGTGATCGCCACGAAGGCCGGCCTCACCCGGTCGGGCCCCGGCGACTGGCGACCGGTCGGCCGCCCCGAGTACCTGCGCCAGCAGGCCGAGATGAGCCTCCGCAACCTGGGTCTC
The DNA here is from genome assembly GCF_008642235.1 of Planctomonas psychrotolerans. Lineage (GTDB taxonomy): Bacteria > Actinomycetota > Actinomycetes > Actinomycetales > Microbacteriaceae > Planctomonas > Planctomonas psychrotolerans. The sequence continues at coordinate 144,717 of NZ_SJEV01000001.1, forward strand.
GAGCGCATCGACCTCTTCCAGCTGCACCGGATCGACGCGCAGGTGCCCCTCGAGGATCAGGTCGGCGAGCTCAAGCTGCTCCAGGACGAGGGCAAGATCCGCCACATCGGCCTGAGCGAGGTCGATATCGCGGAGGTCGAGGCCGCGTCGAAGGTCGCCACCATCGTGTCGGTGCAGAACCTTTTCAACCTCACCGACCGCAGCGCCGAGCCGCTCCTCGACTACGCCACCGAGAACGGCATCGCCTTCATCCCGTGGTTCCCGCTCGCCACCGGCAAGCTCGCCAACGCCGGCGGACCGCTCGACGCCCTCGCCGTGGAGCACGACGCGTCGCCATCGCAGCTCGCCCTGGCCTGGCTGCTGCGCCGTTCGCCGGTCATGCTGCCCATCCCGGGCACGTCGACGGTCGCGCACCTCGAGGACAACGTGCGCGCCGCATCGATCGAGCTCACCGACGACGAGTTCGCCGCACTCAGCGCGGCGGCATGACCTCCGGCCGGCGAGGCTTCCCGTCGGCGTCCGCCGCATATCGTGCGACGAACGCCCGCAGGAGCCTCGCCGGCTGGGTCACCCGTGCGGCCCGCACCGATGCGACGAGCGCGTCCATCTCGTCTTCGGCGAAGTAGCCGTACCCGCGGTAGACCCGGATGCGGGTGAGGATGCCGTCGACCGTGAGCTCCGGATGGAACTGGGTCGCGTACACGTTCTCGCCGACGCGGAACGCCTGCACCGGACAGGTCGCGCTCGACGCGAGCAGCACCGCACCGGAAGGTAGCACCGAGCACGCCTCCTTGTGTCCGACGAACGCGTCGAACTCGGGATCCATCCCGACGAACAGCGGATCGGCCGCGCCGCCGGTCGTGAGGCGCACCCGCACCGGTCCGATCGGTTCGGTGTAGGTGCGGTCGACGACACCGCCCAGGTGGGTGCCGAGTAGTCCGATGCCGTAGCACGCCCCGAGGAACGGGTAGTCGTGCTCGATCACCCGGTCGAGCAGTGCCGCGAGTTCGCCCTCCACGCGGCGCTGCACGTCGCTCTTCACCGCGTCGTCGTCGCTCGCGTTGAACGGACTGCCGCCCACGATCACGCCGGAGAAGTCGTCGAGCCGGATCTCCGGCAGCGGCCCGGCCTCCAGTCGCACCCGAACCAGGTCGCTCGTGTCGAGCTCGGCTCCCTCGAGGAACGCCGCGTACTCGCCGTCCGCCGCCTCGTCCTCGGCTCGTGTCGCGAGCAGGAGGAAAGGTTTCATGGTGCGGCCGCGCGTTCCGCCTCATCGAGCCGGCGCTCCAGCTCGTCGGCCGTCATCGACCCGGCGCCCGCGCCGGCGACCGCGGCCTCCCGGGCGAGGCGGGCGACCATCGCGTTGAGCGGCGCCCGACCACCGTTACTCCGGGCGAGGTAGGCGATCTCCCCGTTGAGGTAGTCCGTCTCGATCGTGCCGGACCCCCGCGCCATCGACTGCCACGACGATCCGCCGAGCTCCGTCGGCGTACCGGGGACCGGGCGGTTGTCGAACACGTCACCGCGGAGGGCGGCCTCCTCGTCGGGGCTCGCCCACTCGATGCCGGCGGATCGGTACACCTCTTCCGCCTCGGTGCGCAGCCGGTCCGCGATCGTGGACAGGGACGGGCTCCGGGCGCCGAGGAGCGCCTGCAGGGCGTTGCCCAGATTGCTGAGCAACTTGGCGTACTTCCACCGCATCACATCGTCCATGGTGTGCACGACGAAGCTCGCGGCGGTCCAGTCGGCGGTCACGGTGGCGAGGAGCTCGCGATCCGCAGGCGACGCCACGCCCGGACCCGCATACCGCCCGATCAGGAACATGCCGCTCGTCGGAGCGATGCGCAGGATGACCTCGCCCGGCTCGAGATGCACGGCGGGCAACCACACGCACACCCCGAAGACGCGCTCGAAGTATCGGAGGGCCATCCGCTCGCTCGCCACCCCGTTCAGCGCGAGCAGGATCGGCAGGCGTTCGCCCGCGGTGCCGACAACCGTCGCTCCCGGGTCGGCCGCGGATTCTCCCGCGAGCACGGGCCGGTCCACCCAGTCGCGCAGTGCGGCCTCGGCCTGGTGCGTCTTGGTGGTGAGCACCAACACGTCGTCGTCCCGCAGCGTCACCTCCTGCGGCGTCTGCGCCACGACCACCGGAATGGTGATGTCCTCGTCGGGGGTCCGCAGTCGCAGACCGGACGTCGAGAGCGCGCGGCCGTGATCCCCGCGGGCGACGAGTACGGGCGGATGCGCCCCGCCGGCCCCGGCGAGTCGCGCGCCAAGCGCTCCGCCGATCGCCCCGGAGCCGATGATCACGTATCGCATTCGACCACCCTGCCACGACCGGACTCCTCCGGCATCGGTCAGGTGTGGAGCCGGTACGACCATCCGTCCTCTCGGCTGCTCTCGACCGGAGCGGTGGAGGGCGGCGGGGACGCCGGACCGGGGAAGGCGATGCGTCGCAGCACGAACCAAGCGGCCGCGGCGAGGGCGACTCCGGCCAGCACCGCCACCCACGCGGCGGCGACCCCGGCACCGGAGAGCCAGGCTCCGGCCAGGGCGAGCACCTGCGCGAAGGCCTGGATCGCGCCGAACCGCAGCGCCGGGCGACGGAGTGCGCGCACCTCGACCCGCGCCGACCAGCTCAGCCCGCCCACGAAGCGTCCGAGTACCGCGAAGAGGTGAACACCGAACAGCAGGGCGAATGCCGAAGGTTGGGCGGGATCGGTCGTCGCGAGGGTGAGGCCGACGCCCCAGGAGAGCACCAGCACGGCCTGCAGCACGGGGAGGGGCCGGATCAGGACCGCGGCGAGCACGACCGCGGTGAGGGTCCACTGCGTGGCGTTCAACGCGACCACCGCGGTGCAGCCCACGCCGACCACGACGAGGAACGCCCGGAGCACCCAGGCGGGGACCGCCCGGCCGATTCCCACCTCCACCCGCGGGCGGGGCCGCTCGAGCCGGAGCGCGCGCATCAGGCGCGCCCACCGGGCGTGCATCGCGGCACCGACACCCGCACCGGCACGGGTGCGGGTGCCGGTGATGGCGCTCATCGCCGCGCCCTCGAGCGGGCGAAGGCGGCGAGGGTGACCGCGGCGTCGGCGCGCCCTCCGCGGTGTCCGTCTCCGTGCGCACTCGTGCCGTCCGATGCCGCGTGCGGCCGGTCGACACCGTGCCGCGCACCGCCGGAACGCGCATCCGGCTCCCAGCGCACCACCTCGACGGCGCCGCGCTCCAACTCGCGCAGCCGGTCCACCCGTTCGAGCCGCACGATCTCGTAGGCGATGCGCTCGTGCGGCTCGAGGTCGACGGTGTCGGCCCTCGGCAGCACGTCCACCGCCACGACGCGATGCCCGGAGTGCCGCCAGATCGCCGCCATCCGCGCCGCCTCATCGTCGAGGAACGTGGAGAAGATCACGACGAGGGCCCCCGACGGCACGTGCGGCGGCCGCACCCGGCGCGCGGGGCTGCCGTCGTCCGGCGCCGAGAGCACCAGGCGTTGCACGAGCCGGTGCAGGTGGCGCCGTCCGGCGGCGGGTGCGACCGGCGCCCGGGTGCGGCCGAGGTCGTCCATGCCCACGCGGTCGCCGGCATCGAGGTAGTGGCGGGCCAGCGATGCCGCGGCCTCGCGCGCGATGTCGAGCGACGTCGCCTCGTCCTGGCGCACGGGCGTCATGTCACCCCAACTGGCCACCGCCGGACCCACCTCGTCGCGCGAGTCGATGACGAGCATCACCGTCGCGTCCGCCGTGGCAAACGTGCGACGCACGTAGAGGTTGGTGAGCCGCCCGGGCATGCCGCCCACGCCCTGCCCGGCGCGGCGGGCCGTGACCCGCCAGTCGATGCGCCGCAGCCGGTCGCCGGGGGTGAAGAGGTTCACGTCGTGCAGGTCGCCACCATCGCCCGCGCGCCGCGAACCGTGCGCGCCGGTGAGGCCCTGCAGGCGGAAGGGCAACGGCAGTTCGCTGAGCGGCCGCAGGCGTGGCAGCAGCGTCACCGCGGCCGGTGGCACCGACCGGAGCGCGCCTCGGGCGACCTCGTCGGGGCCGGACGGAACGTAGTCCACGGGGAACACGGTGAGTCGACCGGTGCGCACCGTCGAGATGGCGAGCCGGATGCGGCGCGGCTGGTCGACGGCGACCAGCGCTTCGGCGGGTCGGTGCCCCGGCGCCTGCACGCGCAACCGAATCGTGGGCACTCCCGGCGCCGGGGAGAGCTCGAGGATGCTCGCCACCTCCCCCACGCGCGCCGACTGCTCGGGCCGGTGCAGCTCGGCCGTCACCGATCCCGCCGGGCTGCGGAGCCAGCCCCACAGCACGCCGAGCACGAGCGGCACGCCGAGCACGGCGACATCCGGCCGCCCGACGAGCGTGCCGAACACGACCAGCACGCCGCCGGCCGCGGCACCGACGGTCGCCGCCTCGGTGAGGCGCCAGGTCATCGCGCCGTCGCGGCAACGGCGGCGGGTCCGGCCACCTCGCTGAGCAGTCCCTGCACGACGGCGGCCGGTTGCACACCGCTCGTCCACGCCTGCGGGGTGAGGGTGAGGCGGTGAGCGAGGGCGCTCACGGCGATCCCCTTCACGTCCTCGGGAGTCACGTAGTCGCGGCCCGACAGCACGGCCAGCGCGCGGGCGACGAGCACCAGCGCCTGGGAGCCGCGGGGCGACGCGCCCACCTCGACGGCGGGATGGCTGCGGGTGCTGGCCGCGATGTCGACGCAGTACCGCACGATGTCCGGGTCCACGTCGACCGCCTCCACCCCGGCCTGCATGGCGAGCACCGTGGCGGCGTCGACGACCGCCGCCACGTTCGCCTCCTCGGTGCGGCGCGCGAGTCGGCGTGCGAGCACGTCGGTCTCGGCGTCGGCATCCGGGTAGCCGACGGAGAGCCGAACGATGAATCGGTCGAGCTGCGCCTCGGGCAACGGATAGGTGCCCTCGTACTCGACCGGATTCGACGTCGCCATCACGTGGAAGGGACGCTCCAGCTGGTAGCTGGTGCCCTCCACCGTCACCTGGCGCTCGGCCATGGCCTCCAGCAGCGCCGACTGGGTCTTCGGCGCGGTGCGGTTGATCTCATCGGCCAGCAGGATGCCGGTGAACACCGGGCCGGGCCGGAACACGAACCGCGACTCGAGCGGGTCGTACACGTACGAGCCGGTGATGTCGGCGGGCAGCAGGTCGGGTGTGCACTGCAGGCGGCGGAAGTCGAGGCCGAGCGCGGTGGCGAGCGACCGCGCCGCGAGGGTCTTGCCGAGCCCCGGGACGTCCTCGAAAAGCACGTGGCCGCCCGCCAGCACCGCGGCAAGGGCCACCCGCAGCGCGGACCGCATGCCGACCACGGCGGTACCGACCTCGGCGAGCACGAGGTCGCTCAGGCGGGCGACTTCCGAAACGGGCAGGGGCGAAGGGGTCATGACGACCTTTCGGCTAGAGGCGCGGCCCGCGGCGACCTGCCGGGGTCGGGTGTCGCGTCGAGGTGGTCGAGCGCGCGTACGACGGCGAGCAGAGCATCCGCCGTGGTGATCGATGGCGTGCTGAGCACGCGGTAGGCGACGCGACCCAGGGCGTCCTCGGCCGCGTCCTGATCGGCCGGATCGTCGAGATCGATGCCGCGAAGCGCGAGGCGGTGCGCGGCGATGTCGTGCAGCCTGCTTCCCGCCGAGGCGCTCACTCCCCGCGTTCCGGTGGACATCGACCAGGAGAGGCGGGAGATCTCCCGCCGTGCGCCCTTGCGCAGCGTGACGGCGCTCACCGACCAGGCCGCATCCCGGATGGGGTCGAACAGGGGGATCAGCGCACCGATGGTGGCGATGGTCGCGGCGATGAGCAGCGCGAGCACCAGGCTGAGGCCGAGCGCGTAGGCCAGACCGCCGACGCCGACGGCGAGCAAAGCGGTGCGGATCGCAATCGTCTTCGGGGTGAGCGTTTCGCCGTTCATGACGGGTCCCCATTGGACGGCTGGGCGGGGGCGGCGGGGTGCGCGACGGCGGCGGGCGCGGCTGCGGGCGCCGCGGCGGGCGCGTGCCAGCTCGCGGCGATCCGACCCAGGCAGTCGGACGCGCGTTCCACCTCCACCGCCGTGACCGGATGCGTGCTGAACCGGGCGAGCTCGTAGAGCGACAGCAGTTCGGCCGTCGCGTCGGGCGCCGCCCGGGTGGCGGTGAGCATGGCGACCGTGAATTCGGTGGGGGTGGCCGCGGGATGCCGGGCCACACCCGACTCGGCCGCCGCCTCCTCGAGGGAGAGCCAGGCGGAGACGACGGCGTCGGTCGGGTCGGCGATGTCCCGCAACGACACCCGGGCCGCCTCCACGCCGCGCAGCAGCACCGGGATGTCGGGGAGCACGTCGGCGGAGTCCACGATGCCGGCTCCCCGGGGTGCGTCCGCCTCGGGCAGAGGCTGCCGGTACCGCAACCAGAACCGCCACAGCAGGAACGCGAGTGCGCTCAGTGCCACCACGGTGAGCACGGCGAGAACCCAGCTCAGGTCGAGGGGCGTGGCCTCGGATGCCGGCGGCAGGAGTGGACCGTTGGCTCCCTCCTCAGCGGGTTGGGGCTGCGCGGTGGGCGTCGGTGGGGGCGGGAACGCGAAGTCGTAGTCGCGCGGCTCGATCACCCACGGGCCCCGCAGCGCGGCTCCGACGACGGCCAGGGTCAGCAGGGCTCCGGCGCCCGCGAGAACGGCGAACGATGCCCCCTGCTTCCGCACGCCACCACTCCGTTCGCTGCGCATCCGCCGGTCGACGGCGTGCAGCCAGCTTACGGGCCGCGACGCGCGCCCCGTGGTCGGCTCCGCTGCGACGCCTGTCGCACCGGTCCCTGAGCTCGTCGCAGGGACGCAGCGCACCTCACGTCACTTCGACCGAACCCCACGGTCCCTGAAGCTCGTCGAAGCAACGTCGCGCACCTCACGTCGCTTCGACAGGCACCATTCGGTCCCTGAGCTCGTCGAAGGGACGCTGCGCACCTCACGTCGCTTCGACAGGCTCAGCGACCGTACGCGTCGCTTCGACAGGCTCAGCGACCGGGCTTCAAGCCGGGGAACTCGTCGTCGCGCCACTCGCCGGGGAGGCGCTCGCCTCGGTCGGCGGCCTCCTGCTCGCGCTGCCGCAGCTCGACCCGCCGGATCTTGCCCGAACTCGTCTTGGGCAACTCGAAGAACTCGACCCGCCGCACCCGCATGTAGGGCGGGAGGCCCGACCGCGCGTGTCGCAGAACTTCGAGCGCCGTCTCCGGCGAGGCGTCCCACCCGGCGGCCAGAGCCACGTACGCCTTGACGACGCTGAGCCGAGTCTCGTGCGGCGCCGGCACCACCGCCGCTTCGGCGACGGCCGGATGCTCGATCAGCACGCTCTCCACCTCGAAGGGCGACACCTTGTAGTCCGACGACTTGAAGATGTCGTCGGTGCGACCGACGAAGGTGATGAACCCGTCGGCATCGCGGCTCGCCACGTCGCCGGTGTGGAAGAAACCATCCCGCATGGCGACTTCGGTGCGCTCCGCATCTCCGAAGTACCCGGACATGAGGTTCACCGTGGCCGTGGACAGGTCGAGGCAGACCTCGCCCTCCTCGGCGCGCTCCCCCGTCGCCGGATCGAGGAGGGCGATCTCCACCCCGGGAAGCGGATGCCCCATCGAGCCGGCCTTGATCGCCGACCCCGGGGCGTTGCCGATGATGGCCGTGGTCTCGGTCTGGCCGTAGCCGTCGCGGATCCCGAGTCCCCACGCCTGGTCGATCTGGTTGATGACCTCGGGATTGAGGGGCTCCCCCGCCGAGAGGATCTCCCGGAGCGCGGGCGGGCGCTCCCCGAGCTCCGACTGGATCAGCATCCGCCACACCGTCGGCGGCGCGCAGAAGGTGGTCACCTCGGCCCGGCGCAGCTGCGCGAGCAGTGCGCCGGCGTCGAAGCGCGCGTAGTTGTACACGAAGACCGTCGCCTCGGCGATCCACGGCGCGAAGAAGCAGCTCCACGCGTGCTTGCCCCAGCCGGGCGAGCTGATCGCGAGGTGCACGTCGCCCGGGCGCACCCCGAGCCAGTACATGGTGGTCAGGTGGCCGACCGGGTACGAGACCTGGCTGTGCACCACCATCTTGGGCTTGTTCGTGGTGCCCGAGGTGAAGTAGATCAGCGACGGGTCGTCGGACTGCACGTCCACCCGCGGGCGGTCGGGCGACGCCGTGGCAGCATCGGCGAACCGCGCCCACCCGGCGACCTCGTGCCCCACGCAGATGCGGGTGTAGTCGCCGGGTACCGCGTCGAACGTGGCGGTGTCGGCCGCGTTCGCGATGACCGCGTGCACGCCGCCCCGCTGCACCCGGTCGGCGAGGTCGGCGGCACCCAGCACCGTGGAGGTGGGCAGGATGACCGCGCCGAGCTTCATGATGCCGAGCATCGCTTCCCAGAGCTCCACCTGGTTCCCGAGCATGAGCAGCACGCGGTCTCCCCGCGACACCCCCTGCTCAGCGAGCCAGGTGGCGACCCGGTCCGAGCGCTCGGCCATGTCGGCGTAACTGATCCGGCTCTCGCTGCCGTCCTCCTCCACGAGCCAGAGGGCGATGCGGTCGTTGTCGCGAGCGACGACGTCGAACCAGTCCGTGGCCCAGTTGAAGGAGTCCCCGACGTCCGGCCACCGGAACTGCTCGCTCGCCGAGGCGATGTCCTGCCGGGAGGAGAGGAGCAGGTCCCGGGCGGCGCGGAAGTCGGGGGCGGTCATTCGCCGGCCAGCACCATGCGCTCGTTGGGAACGCAGTGGGTCATCTCGAGGTCGCCCACGTCGCGAGTGCCGTTCGAGCCGAGGTTCGCGAGGCGGGCGAGCTCGTCCTCCGACAGCGTCTGGCTGGCGAGCGGCGGAAGCGACCGCACGTCGTCGGCGGTGATGCCGAGTCCCTCGCCCACGCGCGCGCCCAGCTCGTCCTCGCACAGGAAGAAGTGCCACACCATGCGCTCCTGAACCTCGCGCGAAGCCTGCCCGATCAGCGTCACCAGGTTCGACACGAGGTCGTCCTGCTCCCAGGTGTCCATGAGCAGGTAGCGCTGTCCGGCCTGGATGTAGTCGTTCGTGCGGGGAATGCGCTTGCGGGTGAGGCGCCCCGTGATCTCCGGACCTTGCTCGTCGTGGGTCGGGTAGGTCCCCTCGCGGAGACCACCGGTGATCGACGGCTCGTAGTTGACATGCGGGTTCTCGCCGCCGCCGTCCACCGAGTAGGTCATCTGGCCGTCACGCTGGTTGGTGGAGACGCGGGCGTTCTTCGCCGAGTTCACCGGCAGCTGCAGGTAGTTCGGCCCCACGCGGTAGCGCTGCGCGTCGCTGTAGGAGAAGGTGCGCCCCACGAGCATCTTGTCGTCGGAGAAGTCGAGTCCGTCGACGAGCACACCGGTGCCGAACGAGAGCTGCTCGTTCTCGGCGAAGAAGTTGCGCACGTTGCTCGTGAGCACCATCGTGCCGACGGCCTTCGGCGGGAACTGATTCTCCGGCCACACCTTGGTGTCGTCCAGCGGGTCGAAGTCGAGCTCGGGGTGGTCGTCGTCGCTCATGACCTGCACGCGGAGTTCCCACTCGGGGTAGTCGCCGCGCTCGATGGCGTCGTAGAGGTCCTTGGAGGCGTGGCCGAGGTCGCCCGCCTGGATCGCTGCCGCATCCTTCTCGGTGAGGCTCGACACCCCGGCCTTCGGGATCCAGTGGTACTTGACGAGGTGGGTGAGACCCTCGGCGTTGACCCACTTGTACGTGTTCACGCCGAAGCCCTGCTGCGTGCGGTAGTTCGCGGGGATGCCGCGCGGGCTGAACAGGTTGACGAGCATGTGCATCGACTCGGGAGTCTGCGACATGAAGTCGAAGATGCGGCCCGGCTCCTGGCGGAATGTGACGGGGTCGGGCTTCAGGGAGTGGATGACGTCGGGGAACTTGATGGCGTCGCGGATGAAGAAGACACCGAGGTTGTTGCCGACGAGGTCCCAGTTGCCGTCTTCGGTGTAGAACTTCACGGCGAAGCCTCGCGGGTCGCGGGCGGCCTCGGAGGAGTCTCGGCCGCCGATCACGGTGGAGAAGCGGATGGCGAGGTCGGTGCGCTTGCCCGCCTCGGCGAAGAGCTTGGCGCGGGTGTACTTCGCGATGGGCTCGTCGCCCCAGGTGCCGGTGGCCTCGAAGTGGCCGAACGCGACGGCGCCCCGGGCGTGCACGACGCGCTCCGGGATGCGCTCCCGGTCGAAGTGGCTGATCTTCTCGAGGAACTGGTAGTTCTCCAGCGTGGCCGGGCCGCGCGCGCCCACGGTGCGGGAGTTCTGATTGTCGTATACGGGGTGACCCTGCCGGTTGGTGAGTACCGGTCGGTCGTCGCCCTCGGCGGGCGGCTGCGCAGAAACGTCTGTCATGGAGTTCCTTTCACGAAACGGGTCGAGCCTATGCTTCCATCCTGCCTCAGGCGGCCTGTGCACCCCACCGCGCGGCGGTCGCTCGGGCGCTTCCGGTCGCTAGCATGGGCGGATGCCCCGACTTCTGCACCTCGACTCCTCCGCCGACTCGGTCTCGTCCCGGTCGCGCGCCATCACTCGCACCTTCGCCGACGCGTGGGCCGCCGCCGGCCCGGATAACACCGTCGTGTACCGGGACCTTCACGCCAACCCGCTTCCGCACCTCTCCGACGCCGCGCTGCACTGGCCCGAGCGCCTGCGCGCCGAGGGCAGCACCGTGTCCGCCGAGGACGAGGCGCTGCAGAACGAGATCCTCGAGGAACTTCTGAGCGCCGACGTGCTGCTCGTGGGCGCGCCGCTGTACAACTACTCCCTGCCGTCCACGCTGAAGGCGTGGGTCGACTACATCCACGTTCCCGGCATCACCACGCCGTTCGACGTTCCGTCGCAGCCGCTCGCGGGGAAGCCGGCCGTGGTCGTGTCGAGCCGCGGCGGATCCTACGACGAGGGCACGCCCACCGAGGGCTGGGACCACGCGGTGCCCGTGCTGCGCATCATCCTCGGCGAGGCACTGGGCATGGACGTCTCGGTGATCACGACGAGCCTCACGCTCGCCGAGGTCATCCCCGCGCGCGTCGACGACATCCCCCGCGCCGAGCGCGAACTCGCTCAGGCGCACACCGACGCCGCAGCGCTCGCCACCCGGCTGGGTACCGCGGCCGTCTGATCCTCGCCGCGCCGATGGTCAGGCGCGGGGACTGTACAGCCGGAGTGCACCGGGCCGGATGCGCACGGTCGCTTCGCGCAGCCGCGTCCCCGATCCCGTGCCGTCGAGCACCTCGCCGTCGTGCGCGAGTCGCGCGGGTGCTCCATCCGGCGACCGCACCGCGATGACCACCTCGTCGGTGATCCGTGATTCCGCGGCGGCCGCGGGCAGCAGCCGGAGAGTGCGCAACGCCGCGCTGGTGCGCCGACCGAAGGCGAGCGCGGCCACCGCGTGCGGTCGCGCTCCGGCGTGCAGCACACGCACGTCGAGTACGCCGTCGTCGAGGCGGAGGCGCTGCATGGGAGCGACGGTGGCCGCGTGATTGCGGTTGACGCCCACGAACACCGACCAGACCCGTGCCCGGCGGCCCTCTACCACGATGTCGACGGGACGGGCTCGGCGGAGCACGCGGGACGCGGCGACCAGGCCACCCAGCCACTTGCTGAGGTACCGTTCCCGCCGCTCCCGTTCGGCGACGAAGGCGGGATAGACGCCGAGCGACACCGCGTTCAACACGGTCAGCGGCTCCGCGCCGTCGACGCTCAGCTCGGCGACATCGGCCCGCACGCCGTGGCCCGAGCGCAACGCACGCACCGCATCCTCCACCGATTCGAGTCCCGCGGCGCGCGCGAAGTGGTTGAAGGTGCCGCCCGGCAGCACCAGCAGTGGCACGTCGAACGCCCGCGCCAGGTGGGCGACGGTTGCCACGGTTCCGTCACCGCCGCACGCCCCGAGCACGGTCGGCGGGCGTGACGAGCCGAAGGCGCTCGAAACGATGTCGGAGAGGTCGTCGCCGTCCGCGAGTCGCCGCACCGTGGCCGCGGGCAGATTCTCGCTGACGAACCCGGTGGGGTCGGGGCGCCAGACGCTTCGCCCCGAAGAAGGATTGATCAGGAGGAGCACCCCTTCCCCGTCGGCCGACGCGGGCAGGACGACCTCGGCGCCACCCGAACGCCGCCCGACGCGCATCCGGCGATCCGCCCGGGCAGGCACGAGGGCCTTGCCCACCGTTGCCATAGCCACGCCGATCGCGAGGCCGCCCACCACGTCGGAGAACCAGTGGGCTCCGGTGTGCAGGCGGGAGTACGCCACCGCACCGGCCAGGGGACCGATCGCGGCGCCGACCCGGGGCGACTCGAGCGCGACGCCCGCGGCGAATCCCGCAGCGCTCGCCGAGTGCCCCGACGGGAATGACGGCGACGTGGGCTGCCTGCGGAGCCTCCTGCCCACCGGCACGTCCTTCAGCAGCGGCCGGTCGCCACCGAAGATCCGCTTGCCGACGAGGTTCGCCAGGATGCTCGCGAGCGTGAGCGACGCGGCACCGCGCACGCCGGCGCGGCGGTGACCGGCGAGCGACAGGATGCCGGCGAGCGAGAACCAGAGCACGCCGCGGTCGGCCGCGCGGGAGAGGTGCACCGCGCCGCGGTCGAGTACGGGATGCGCGGCGCGGCCGTTGATGCGACGCGCCACCACCGCATCCACGCGTCGCACGGCACGGGGCATCAGCCGGAGGCGGCGCAGGGCGACGCGCGGGGCGACCGGCCGACGGAGCATCATGGCTCAAGGGTAGGACTCTCTCCGGGTGAGCGGGTCGCCGACGGGGACAACGCCGAGGGTGGAAGATCGAGTCATGCAGCCGAGTCCCGCTTCGCCGATCGCCCCCATGCTCGCCAAGGCCGTGAAGACCGTGCCGGAGCCCGACAGCGTGCCCGGCGGGCTCAGCTACGAACCGAAATGGGACGGGTTCCGCGCGATCGTCTACTACGACGGTTCCACGGTCGAGATCGGCAGCCGCGGGTCGAAGATGCTCACCCGCTACTTCCCCGAACTGGTCGAGGCCTTCTCCCGCCTGCTGCCCGAGCCGTGCGTTCTCGACGGGGAGATCGTGGTGCGCACGGGTGCACCCGGCAGCGAGCGACTCGACTGGGAGGCACTGTCGCAGCGCATCCACCCCGCGGACAGCCGGGTACGTACGCTCGCGCGGGACACGCCCGCCGCGTTCGTTGGCTTCGACCTGCTCGCCCAGGGGGAGGAGAGCCTGCTCGACGCGCCATTCGCGGAGCGGCGCGCAGCACTGGAGGACCTGATCGGCACGGTGGGCGAGCCCATCTTCCTCACCCGCACGACCGAGGACGGCGAACTGGCCCGCCGCTGGTTGGTGGAGTTCGAGGGCGCCGGACTCGACGGCGTGGTGGCCAAGCCGCTTGCCGCTGCGTACGCCCCGGGCAAGCGGATCATGCTGAAGACGAAGCACCACCGCACGGCCGACGTGGTGCTGGTCGGATACCGCGTGCACAAGAGCGGGCGCGGAGTCGGCTCACTGCTCCTCGGCCTGTACGACGACGAGGGCACGCTGCGTAACGTGGGCGGGGCATCCGCCTTCAGCGACGCGCGCCGGCTGGAGCTGGTGGACGAACTGGACGAGCTCGTGGTGCGTGATGATTCCGGCGATGCGGTGCGCGGCGAGACCGACCGCAGCCGGTTCTCGTCGTCGAAGGACGTGTCGTTCGTGCGGCTGGAGCCGGTGCGGGTGATCGAGGTGCAGTACGACCAGATGGAGGGCGCACGCTTCCGGCACACGGTGCAGTTCGCGCGGTGGCGCGACGACCGGGAGGCGCGGTCGTGCACCTTCGACCAGCTCGACCGGCCGATCGCCTACGACCTGCAGAGGGTGCTCGCCTGACCCGGCCCTCCCTCTCCCCCCACCCTCCCGCGTTGTGCGCTTGATCCGGCATGGGTGCGAGCGTTACGCGCTCAATCCGGCATGGGGACGCGCGCTGAGCGATTGAGCCGGCATGGGGACGCGCACTGAGCGATTGAGCCGGCACTGACGGCGGCACGGCCGGGCGGCTCAGTCGGTCTTCCTCGCCCGGCTCGGTTGCACGCGCGGCGGCTCGCCCGGCATCTTCGGGTAGTCCGGCGGGAACGGCAGCTCGCCGAGGCCCGCGGCGAGGTCGCGCTCCCACCAGCCGAGCAGCACGTCGATCGTGCCGGGCTTGTCGTGCATCCGCGCCCACGGGTCTCCCGTGGTGGCCAGCCGCTCGGGCACGGTGAGCACGGTGAAGGCGCGCGGGTCGGCGTTCTCCAGCTCGTCCCACTCGATCGGGCAGGAGACGGGGGCGTGAGCGAGTGCCCGTGGGCTGTACGCACCGGCCATGGTGCGGTCCCGGTTCGCCTGGTTGAAGTCGACGAATACCTTCTCGCCGCGCTCCTCCTTCCACCACGCCGTGGTGACCCGGTCGGGCATGCGGCGTTCGAGTTCCCGAGCGGCCGCGATCACGGCATGCCGCACGTCGAGGAACTCGCGCAGCGGCTCGATCGGCGCGAAGACGTGCAGGCCGCGGTTGCCGGAGGTCTTGAGAAAGGCGTCGAGCCCCGCCTCGGCGAGCACGGAGCGCAGCTCGAGCGCGGCGGGGATCGCGTCGTCGAAATCGGTGCCCGGCTGCGGGTCGAGATCGATGCGCAGCTGATCCGGATTGTCGGAGTTGCCCGCCCGAGAGGGCCACGGATGGAACACGACGGTGTTCATCTGCGCCGCCCACACCGCGGCGGCGGGCTCGTCGAGCACGAGCTGCGGATGCGACCGGGCGCTGGGATAGACCACCGTCACCGAACGCACGTACTCGGGGGCTCCCTTCGGCGGGTTCTTCGAGAAGAACTGGTCGCCGTCGATGCCGTTCGAGAACCGCTGGAGCGCCAGCGGTCGGTCGCCGTTCGCCGCGAGGAACGCCGTGCCCACCGTCGCCAGGTAGGTGGCGAGGTCGAGCTTCGTGATGCCGAGGTCCGGCCAGAGCACGCGGCTCGGGCTGGAGATCCGCACGTCGCGCGTGCCGTGCGGGCCGTCGACGGGGAGGACGATCGCTTCGGTTGCCATGGCGCAAATCTACTCAGCCCGCGCTCCGACCGGCCGAGTCGGCCCGCACGGGTCCGGTCGTCGGGGGCACGAGGTCCGGGCGGATGTCACCGGGGTCGACCGGTCGGGCCGGCGCGGTGATGCCGTGCCGTTGCGCGACGATCACGGCACGGAGCTCGGCGACCTCCCGGGTGAGGCGGTCCATGTCCGACTTCGCGTCGGCGCGGTCCTTCGCCTCGGCCGAGCTCACCCGGTCGAGGAACCAGGATGCGAGCGAGGCGGTGATCGTGCCGAGCAGGGCGATGCCGGCCACCATCACGGCGACGGCGATGAACCTGCCGGCCAGGGTCACTGGCGATAGGTCGCCGTAGCCGACGGTGGTGATGGTGACGACCGCCCACCACAGCGCGTCGCCGAACGTGGTGATCGTGGCATCCGGAGCGTCGCGCTCCACGTCGAGCATCGCGAGGCCCGCCACCACGATGAGCAGCAGCGAGCTCCCCACGGCGTAGAGCACGATGCGGCCCCGGAACAGCCCCTCCTCGACGCGGTTGACCAGCGCCAGCACCGAGATCAGGCGCAGCAACCGCAACGGTCGGAGCACGGGCAGCGCCACGATGAGCAGCTCGTGCAGGTGCCGCCAGAACCAGCGTCGCGGCACGGGTGCCAGTACCAGATTCGCCACGTAGTCCACGGCAAACAGCGCCCAGGTGGCCCAGAGGATCACCTCGGTGAGGAGGAGCTGCGCACCCTCCGGCTGGGCCAGCACCTGCCAGCCGTAGGTGAGGAGGAACAGACCCGCCGCCGCCGTCAGCGGCCACTCGGTCGCCGAGCGCCACGCGGTCTGTCTCATGGAGGCGATCGTACCGGCGGTGCCCCGGGTGTGCGTTCCGGTCCGTGCCCCGGGTGGCGCATGGCGAGGACCCGGGACATCCCCCATCCCCGCTTCCGTTTCGCATCCCCGCCACCCCTATTGCGGTCGCGACGACGGGAAGGCGGAGCGGGGACGGGAAGGTGAGTGTGGGGTGCGGGCGTCGAATCGCCCCTCAGGCGGATCGCGTCTCGCGGGGCATCCGGAGGGCGAAGAGCGAAGCGGCGACCATGAGCACGCAGGCCGACGCGAACGCGGCCGGATAGGAGAACGCGTCGAGCAGGAGGCCGGCGACGATCGGGCCGACGATGGCCCCGAGGTCGGAGAACGCCGAGAACACGGCGACGGGCTGCCCGCCCCGAGCCCCAGCCGCGTCGCCGACGGATGCCGCAGGAGCCGTGCCCATGAACGCCGCCGCTACCCCGTAGAGGCAGAGCAGCGCCATGAGCCACCAGATGTCGGGCACGAACGGGATCGCGAGCATCAGCACGGCGCCCACGGCGTACGCGAAGACGATCGCCGGTCGGCGGCCGACACCGTCGACGAAGCGACCGGCGGGTCCGAGCGCGAGCGCCTGCACCACGGCCGCCGCCGCGAACGCGATGCCCGTCCAGGCCGGTTCCCGGTGCAGCACCTCGACCACCAGCACCGGGATGAGCGCGCCGCGCACCCCCATCGCCGCCCAGCCCTGCGCGAGGTTCGCCAGGCACGCGGCCTGGAAGCGGGCATCGGCGAGCACGGAGCGCAGCGGAAGGGTCGAGGCGGTCGCGTCGGGCACGTCGTGGCGGCGCCCGGTGAGCATCAGGAGACCGACCGTGCCGGCGGCCACGAGGGTGACCGCGTAGAAGAAGAACGGCGCCGTGAGCGAAATGGATGCCAGCAGTCCGCCGACGGCCGGGCCCGCCATCCCGCCGATGAGGAATCCGCCCTGGTAGAAACCGACGGCTCGCCCCCGGGTCTTCTGCGACGACGCCGCGAGCAGCAGCGTCATCGCGGACACCGAGAACATCGCCGAGCCGATGCCGCCCGCGCCGCGGAGCAGCAGCACCTGCGGGTAGGTGTCGGCGAGACCGACGAGCCCGCTCGAGACCGCGACGATGCCGATCCCGATGGCGAGCACCGTGCGCTCCCCCAGCACGTCGACGAGCTTGCCCACGAACGGGCTCGCGACCAGTCGCATCACCGCGAAGGCGGCGACGACGGCGCCCACCTCCACGTAGCCCACACCGAAGCTCCGCACGTACACGGGCAGTACCGGAACGACAACGCCGAAGCCGACCATCACGAAGAAGGCGACCACCCCGAGCACCCGCACGTCGCGGGGCAGCTTCTCCCGGGGGTGCTTCTCCCGGGGTACCGTGCGCCGACGCGGATCGAGGCGGCGGAGGGCGGGCACCGCTCTAGGCTACGACCCCGTCGGAATCCACGCGCACGACGCCGGAGTCACGACTCGCGCGTGATCTCCACCGTCACCCGGGGCGACGTGGATCGCGAGCCCGCGAAGACCCCGCGCAGCGGTGGCACGTCCGAGTAGTCGCGGCCACGACCCACCAGCACGTGCCGATCGCCGATCTCGATCGAGTTGGTCGGGTCGTAGCCGCGCCACTGACCGCAGAACCACTCCACCCAGGCGTGCGATTCACCGCGGATCGTCTCTCCGACCACCGGGTCGCGCTGCGGATGCAGGTAGCCGGAGACGTAGCGCGCGGGAATCCCGACGGAACGGAGCGCGCCGAGGGTGATGTGCGCGATGTCCTGGCAGACGCCCTTGCGGTCGACCCAGGCTTCGGCCGCCGTCGAGTGCACGCCGGTGACCCCGGGCACGTAGTCCACCGCATCGCCGACGGTCCGCGCGATGGCGAGCGCGGCGTCACCCGGCCCGAGCCCGCTCGACGCGATCTCGGTGGCGAGTCGGGCGACCTCCTCGGGCGGTGCGGTCAGGCGAGTGGCGTTGCACTGCTCCACCAGCTCGAGGGTCGACCGCGATGCCTCCTCGAGTTCCTCCCAGGACAGGGAATCCTCCGAGTGGGTCGCCGGTCGCACCTCGACCACGCTCCGGGACAGTACGGAGAGTTCCCGGTGAGGGGTCAGCACCTCGAACGCGGTGACGCCGGTGCCCCAGTAGTCGGTGTACGAGTGGGTCGAGCCCACCGGGGAAACGCTCATGCCCGTGCGGATCACGAGCTGGGCGTCGGATACCGCGGGCGTCATCCGTGCCTCGTTGTACGACGCCGCCACGTCGGCCGCGTAGCTGAAGGTGGTCCGGTGCTCGATCCGCAGTCGCTTCACAGCTGGTCTCCGATCCAGATGGGGGCCGCATCCGTGGGGAAGTATCGTTGCCGGATCGATTCGCTCGCCTCGCTCGTGGCCACCTGAACGGCCTCCATGTGCTGCGGCAGATCTTCGAGAGTGTCGGTGATCGAGCGGTACTCGAGCTGGTTGCGCACCCGGCCGAGCATCCGCTGGGCGTCGTCGGCGATTCCGGCTCGCCCCACGGCCGGCTGCAGGTCGCGCAGGCACTGTTCGGCGCGGTTCACGGAGAACACGATCGACCGGGGGAACAGCCGGTCGAGCAGCAGGAACTCGGCGGCGTTCACCGCCGACGGCACGCCGCGGTACGTGCGCAGGTACGCCTCGTACGCGCCGCACGACCGGAGGATCGTGGTCCACGACGGTCCGGACGCCTCGGTGAGCGACCGGGTGGCGAGCAGCCGCGCTGTCATGTCGGCGCGCTCGATGCTGCGGCCGAGGGTGAGGAAGTGCCAGGCCTCGTCGCGGCTCGTGGCCGATTCGATGATGCCGATCGCCAGCGCGGAACGCTCGCGCACCCAGCGGAAGAAGTCGTGCACCTTGTCGGCGGCCACGCGGCGCGGCATCCGCGAACTCGTGGCGTTGAGGCACTCCCACAGTTCGGTGGGCACGATCTCCCGGGCCCGGCGCGCGTTCTCCCGCGCCGACCGCAGTGAGTGGGCGATGGACGCCGGATGCGCGCGGTCGACGGCGAGGATGCCCAGCACGTCGGCGCGGGTGAGGTCGGTGCGTTCCCCGTCGGGATGGGGGTCGCTGCTGCCCATCACCGACAGCAGCGACCGGCACGCGGTGTCCTCGTCGATCCACGGATCCTCGAGGAGCAGCTGCAGGTGCACGTCGAGGATGCGGGCGGTGCCGTCGGAACGCTCCACGTAGCGTCCGATCCAGAACAGCGATTCAGCGATTCGCGACAGCATCAGGACTCCCCTCCCTCGGTCGCCTGCTGCTGCTGTTGCCCCTGATCGGCCTGGGCGCTGTCTTCGCGCGAGTCGTCGGGCACGTGCTGCCGGTCGTAGATGATCGGGATGGACTGGGTGGTCGCCTGCTCGGTGACGAGGCCGAGCACGTCGTGGGAGTCGACGGTGCTGGGCGCCTTGCCGGGCTCGGTGCCGAGCACCCAGGTGTCCTTCGAGCCGCCGCCCTGGCTGGAGTTCACCACCAGCTGGCCCTCCGGCAGCGCCACGCGGGTGAGACCGCCGGGCAGCACCC
Organism: Planctomonas psychrotolerans; assembly: GCF_008642235.1. GTDB lineage: Bacteria > Actinomycetota > Actinomycetes > Actinomycetales > Microbacteriaceae > Planctomonas > Planctomonas psychrotolerans. The sequence goes on from NZ_SJEV01000001.1 coordinate 164,135, forward strand.
AGATGTCGGACCCGTCGTTGACGGCGAAGGGGCGCAGGTCGGCGTGCCGGGGCCGCATCCCGTCCTCCACCAGGGTGGGGATGGTCGACAGCTGCACCACCGGTTGCGCGATCCAGCCGCGCGGATCGCGCAGCAGCCGCGCCTTCAGGTCGCGCAACTCCTTGGCCGAGGCGGCGGGGCCCATCACGAGTCCCTTGCCGCCCGACCCGTCGACGGGCTTCACGACGAGTTCACCGAGGCGGTCCAGCACCTCTTCGAGCGCATCGGGCTCCTCCAGCCGCCACGTGTCGACGTTCGGCAGGATCGGTTCCTCGCCGAGGTAGTAGCGGATGAGTTCGGGGATGTAGGTGTACACGAGCTTGTCGTCGGCGAACCCGTTGCCGATGGCGTTGGCGATGGTCACATTCCCGAGACGGGCGGCGAGCATGAGTCCGGGCGAGCCGAGCACCGAGTCGGCCCGGAACTGCAGCGGATCGAGGAATTCGTCGTCGACCCGGCGGTAGATGACGTCGACCCTCGTGGGGCCGGCTGTCGTGCGCATCCATACTCGACCGTTGGCGCAGTAGAGGTCCCGGCCCTCGACGAGTTCGACGCCCATGAGGCGGGCGAGCAACGTGTGCTCGTAGTAGGCCGAGTTGTAGACGCCCGGGGTGAGCACCACCACCGTGGGATCGTCGACGCCCTCCGGCGCGCTCGCGCGGAGAGCGTGCAGCAACCGGTTCGGATATTCGCCCACCGGTCGCACGCGCAGCGACACGAACAGTTCGGGCAGGGTCTGCGCCATCACCCGACGGTTGGAGATCACGTAGCTCACGCCGCTCGGCACGCGCACGTTGTCCTCGAGCACCCGCCAGGCCCCGACCTCGTCGCGGATGAGGTCGATGCCGGAGACCTGGATGCGTACGCCGTTGGCGCTCTCGATTCCGGCCGCCTGGCGGTGGAAGTGGGAGGAGGAGGTGATCAGCGACGCCGGCAGCACGCCGTCGCGCACGGCGTTCCGCGGGCCGTAGACGTCGGCGAGGAGGGCCTCGAGCGCACGCACCCGTTGCTTCACGCCCGCCTCGACGCGCAGCCAATCGTCGCCGGGGATGACCCGGGGCACCGCGTCGATGGGGAACGGCCGCTCCTCCCCCGCGAAGTCGAACGTGACGCCCTGGGTGAGGTAGGAACTGGCGAGCGCCTCGGTGCGGTCGCGCAGTTCCTCCTGCGTCATCTGCGACAGAGCCGCGTAGATCTCCCGGTAGGGATCGCGCACACCGAGTCGCGCGTCGGTGTCCGGATCGGAGAACATCTCGTCCCATGCCGACGCACGAAGACCGTTGTGTGCGGGCACGAGGGTGGAGCCGTATCCGGAAAAGAGGTCGCCCATGGGGCGAGCATAACTAGGGCGTGTTGCCGCCGTGTTTCCGGCGGCGGGTCACTCCATGTCTTCGGCGGTCGCCACCCGGCCGCCCTCGATGAGGGCCTCGGGGCGGGACTCGGCCTTGCTGCCGACCGGGTTGGCCTCCCGGTCGACGCTCCGCTCGAGATCGGGGCTCGGGCTGCCCACGGCGGTGGATCCGAAGGTCACCGCGTCATTCGGCGCCTCCGCGCGCTCGTCGAGATCGTCCGGACCGCCGGCACCGTCGCTGCGCTCGCCCTCGGGCTGGGTCGCGTCGACCTCGCCGGACTCGGTGGCATCGCCGGTGTACTCGTCGCTCTCGTGCCGTGCTGAATCGGTCATCGGCCCAGACTATCGGGGAGCGGATCCGGACGCGGTGGCGGGATGCGAGCGGTCGCGCCGGGATGGAAGGTCCGCACCCGCTCCGCGGGTGGGGAAAGATGGGATGGTGACACCTACAGCGGACGTGGGGTTCCGCTCGGAGCGTGGCCCGATCCTCATCGCCCTCATGCTGACGACCGGGCTCGTGGCGATCGATGCCACCATCTTGGCGACCGCGGTGCCGTCGATCGTGAGCGACCTCGGCGGCTTCTCGCAGTTCCCGTGGTTGTTCTCGGTGTACCTGCTGGCCCAGGCCGTGTCGGTGCCGGTGTACGCGAAGCTCTCCGACATCGTGGGCCGGAAGCCCATCCTCCTGATCGGCATCGCGCTGTTCCTGCTCGGCTCCATCCTGTGCGGACTCGCGTGGAGCATGCCCGCCCTGATCGCGTTCCGCGCGGTGCAGGGGCTCGGCGCGGGCGCGGTGCAACCGATGGCCATCACCATCGCCGGCGACATCTACTCGGTGGCCGAGCGGGCCAAGGTGCAGGGCTACCTCGCCAGCGTGTGGGCGGTGTCCAGCGTGGTCGGGCCCACCCTGGGCGGGGTGTTCTCCGAGTTCCTCAGCTGGCGCTGGATCTTCTTCATCAACATCCCGCTCTGCGTGCTCGCCGGGTGGATGATCGTGCGCACGTTCTCCGAGAACATCGTGCGCCGCAAGCATCGCGTGGACTATCTCGGCGCGGTGCTCCTCACGACGTCGCTCACCCTGCTGATCCTCGCCATCCTCGAGGGCGGACAGGCGTGGGCCTGGGACTCCCCGCAGAGCATCGGGGCGTTCGCCGTGGGAGGCGCGCTCCTGGCGCTCTTCGGCCTCGTGGAGCGGCGAGCGGAAGAACCGGTGCTGCCGCTCTGGGTGTTCTCCCGGCGTCTGCTGCTGACGACGGCGCTCGTCTCCATCGGCGTGGGGGCCATTCTCATCGGACTGACGTCGTACGTGCCGACCTATCTGGAGGGGGCGCTCGGTGTGTCGCCTCTCACGGCAGGGCTCGCGCTGGCCGCCCTCACCATCGGCTGGCCGATCTCGGCGACGCTGTCGGGGCGGTTCTACCTCACGATCGGATTCCGCAACACGGTGCTCATCGGCATGGTCATCGTGATCGCCGGCGCCGCGGCGCTCGCCGTGCTGGCCGGTGAGCCGAGCGTGCTCGTCGTCGCGGTGTGCTGTTTCCTCGTCGGGCTCGGTCTGGGTCTCGTGGCCACGCCGTCGCTGATCGCCGCCCAGTCGAGCGTGGACTGGAACGAGCGGGGCGTGGTGACGGGGGCCAACATGTTCTCCCGGTCCATCGGAAGCGCGGTCGGTGTGGCGATCTTCGGCGCGGTCGCGAACGCGATCTTCGCCGCCGGGGGCGGCTCCGCATCGGATCCCGCGACGGTGGAGTCGGCGTCGTCCGCGGTGTTCGCGGCCGTCGCCGTGGCGGCGGCTCTCACCGTCGTCGCCGCCGTGACGATGCCACGCACGCCGGTCGCGGCGGTCGCCCCGTCGGACCCCGTGGGCCCGACCGACGAGTCGGGCACCGCCGGATCCCGCTGATCGGCCCTCGCCGATGAGCCGCCGCCGACGCGGTCAGACGGCGGGGCCGCCCGGCAACGGGAACGGCGGACGCACGTGGCGCGCGTCGATCTCGTCGGTCGAGCGCAGCCCGAGCAGCTGCAGGCCGCGCTGATACTCCGACCGGAGGATCTCGAGCGCGCGTTCCACTCCGCGCTCGCCGCCGGCCATGAGGCCGTAGAGGTACGCGCGACCGACCATGACGGCATCCGCTCCGAGCGCGATGGCCGCGACGATGTCCTGACCGTGAGTCACCCCGCTGTCGAGCAGCACCGTCGCATCCGGGCCCACCGCCTGGCGCACCGCCGGCAACGCCTCCAGCGTGGCCGGGGTGCGGTCGAGCTGGCGCCCGCCGTGGTTCGACACCACCACACCATCGGCTCCGAGCGCCATCACGCGCCGCGCGTCGGCGGGGCTGAGGACGCCCTTCACGAGCAGCGTGTGCGGCCATGTGGCCCGCAACCACTCGAGGTCGGCATAGGCGAGACCGGGGTCGAAGAGCAACGCCGCCACATCGGCCGACGAGCCGGGGAAGTCGCGCACCGACGCGAACTCGATCGCCGGGGTGGTGAGCTTGTTGATCCACCAGGACGGGAACCGGGACATGTCGAGGAACGTCTTGAGCGTGAGGGACGGAGGAATGGTCAGCCCGTTGCGCACATCCTTCAGCCGGCGTCCGCCGACCGCGGTGTCGATGGTGAGCACCACGGTCGTGAAGCCCGCGGCGAGCGCCCGGTCGAGGAGCTCGTCGTTCAGCGCCCGGTTGTTGGTGAGGTAGAGCTGGAACCAGTTGTTCCCGGTGGGCGCGGCATCCCGCACCTCCTCGACGGTGGAGGTGCCGACCGTGGAGAGCGCGTAGGGCAGGTTGTTGCGGGCGGCGACCCGCGCCACCGCCGTCTCCCCCGCGTGGTGCATCATGCGGGTGTACCCGGTAGGGGCGAAGACGAGCGGCATCGCGATGCGCGTGCCGCTGATGACGGTCGAGAGGTCGGGGTCGGCCACCGGGTTGAGGAACTCCGGCACGAACACGGTGTTGCGGAAGGCCGCGCGATTCTTGCGGACCGTCAGTTCCTCGTCGGCCGCCCCGTCGACGTAGTCGAACACGGAGCGCGGTGTGGTGCGCCGGGCGATGCGGCGCAGGTCGCCGATCGTGAGCGCACCCGCGAGCCGACGGGCCACGGGGTCGAGCACGGGGGCGCGGAACTGCAGCAGCTCCCGCACCTCGGAGATGCGCGGCACCTGGCGCTGCGTCTTCACGCGGGCGTCGGGCGCCGGGACGGCGTCGGGGCCGTTGTCTGCGGGGGCGTCCCGGAGTTCGGTCATCGGATCCTCGCGATCGGTGCGGTGGTCAACAGGGGCGGGCTCGGTCACAGCGCCTCACCGAGCGGGTGCTCCTCGTCATCGAGGAACTCCCCACCGAGCGTGTCGGTGAGCGTCATTCCGGTGTGCGCGAGCGCCTCATCCGGCCCGAGGCCGGGATCGACGGAGCTGTCGACGGCCACGAAGCCGATCGACTCGCCCGCCTCCGGGCTGAGCCATGCCGCGCCGTTGCGGGACACCGCCCACACGACGGTGTGCCCGGGCCGGTCGAGCGCCACGGTCGCCTCGACGAGTCGCGCGATGTCGCCGGGCGACACCCACAACTGCAGGTCGCGGCCGCTGCCGTCGGGTACGTCGGAGAAGTGGCAGATGCGCGCAGAGACGATGGACATGTCGTGCCGCGTGGCGAAGACGGCACCGAGAGCCTCCATCGTGGCCTTGCTCACCCCGTAGAAGGTGTCCGGACGCGGATTCGGCTCCCGCACGCCCGCCACATCGCCCAGGGTGGCGGCGCCCACGGCATGGATCGAGCTGGCGAGGAACACGTTGCGCACACCCGCCTCCTGCGCGGCTTCGAGCGCCACGTAGGTGCCGGAGATGTTGGTCTCGAGGATGTCTTGCCACTCGCGTTCCGACGGGAACCCGGCGAGGTGCACGAGGGCATCCGCACCCTGGAGCGCCCGGTGCATCGACCGTTCGTCTTCGATCGACACGCTCGCGAACTCCTCGCGCTCGGGATCGACCCCGTCGGGTTCCACCACGTCGATGAGCCGCAGTGTGCGGTCGGGCGCCGCGAGCAGCGAGCGGAGAGCAGTGCCGATGCGGCCGGTCGCGCCGGTGATAGCGAGAATCGTCATGAGTCGTGTCTATACCTTTTCCCCCGTACGGATACCGCGGTCGCCCGCTCGACCGCCGTGCCGGATCGGGACGGCGCGGATCGGGAATGGATTCCGGGCGGATGCTTCGCGTTCACCTCCCGGCAACGTCTCCTCCGTAGACAGTTCGCGTCCCCCGACATTTCCCCTGGAGTTCCATGTCTGCATTCCGGCGCACGCGCCGCACCCTCCGCCCGGTCGGCACCGTCGCCGCCGCAACCACCGTGTCCGCCGTGGCACTCGCGCTCGTGGCCGGCGTCCCGGTCCCGGCCGCCCACGCGGCCATCGTCGACGAGCCGGTGAGCTACTCCGCCTCCGACGCAGCACTCCGACTCTCGCCTCTCGGAACCTACGAGACCGGCGTGTTCGACGAGTCCGCGGCCGAGATCGTGGCGTACTACGACGACCGCGTCTTCGTCGTCAACGCGCAGGCCGGCGCCGTCGACGTTCTCGACGTGAGCACCCCTGCCGCACCCCGGAAGCTCACCACGCTGTCGAGCGACGGCGTGGCCAACTCGCTCGCCATCCGGGCCGACGGACTCGGCGTCATCGCCCTGGAAGCGACCACCAAGACCGACGACGGCCGCCTCGTGTTCTTCGACGCTCGTGGAGCGGGCGACATCCTCGGCTCCGTGACCGTGGGGGCGCAGCCCGACATGGTCGCCATCTCGGCCGACGGCCAGTACGCCGTGGTCGCCAACGAGGGCGAACCGAACGACGACTACACCGTCGACCCGGAGGGCTCGGTCAGCATCGTGACGCTGCCCGACACTGTGGCCGCCGCCGAGGAGTCGGCCGTGCGGACCGCCGGCTTCTCGGCCTTCGAGGCCGACGGCGACACGCCGCTGCACCCGGACGTGCGCATTTTCGCGGGCATAGCGGAGGACGACAACCCCGTGTCCCGCGGCCTCGAACCCGAGTACGTGGCCATCGACGGCGGATCCGCCTACGTCGCACTGCAGGAGGCCAACGCGGTCGCGGTGGTCGACATCGAGCAGGCGTCGGTCACCGACATCTGGCCCCTCGGGTTCAAGGACCACGGCGTCGAGGGCAACGGCATCGACCCCTCCGACCGGGACCCGGCGGACGGCGATACAGAGGGCGGATCGTCGATCGACATCCGCACCTTCGACGGTCTGTACGGCATGTACATGCCCGACGGCATCAACGCCTACTCGGCGGGCGACCAGACGTACCTCGTGACCGCCAACGAGGGCGACGCCCGGGAATGGGGCGACTACGAAGAGGGGGCGCGGGTCGCCGACCTGCCCGTCTGCGCAACGAGCCCGCTCGCGGCCCGCACCGGCGACGACGAGCTCGGGCGTCTGAACGTCACCACGGAGAACGGCTACAACGACGCGCTCGGCTGCTACGACGAGCTGTACGCCTTCGGCGCCCGCTCGTTCTCCATCTGGTCCACCGACGGCGAGCAGGTCTTCGACTCGGGCTCGATGCTCGAGGAGATCACCGCCGCCGCGAGCCCGGCCTTCTTCAACTCGAACCACTCGGAGTCGAACCTCGAGGGCCGGAGCGACGACAAGGGCCCGGAGCCGGAGAACCTCACCATCGGGGAGATCGACGGCCGCACCTACGCCTTCATCGGCTTCGAGCGCGTCGGCGGGATCGGGGTGTTCGACATCTCCGATCCGACGTCGGCCCAGTTCGTGACCTACCTCAACAACCGCGACTTCTCGGTGTCGGTCGAGGATGCCGCCGACCCCCTCGCCGCGCTCTCGGCTGCCGGGGACCTCGGCCCCGAGGGTCTGACCTTCGTCGCCGCGGACGTGTCGCCCACGTCGCGGCCGATGCTCGTCGTCGGCAACGAGGTGTCGGGCACGACCACGATGTTCGACATCGACGTCACCGCGGATGCTCCCGCGGGCGACACCACGACCATCCAGGTGCTCGGCATCAACGACTTCCACGGACGCATCGAGGACAACGCCGGCAACGGCGAGGCCGGTGCAGCCGTGCTGGCCGGTGCCGTGGCCGAACTCCGTGCCGCCAACGAGAACACCCTCTTCGTCTCCGCGGGCGACAACATCGGGGCATCCACCTTCACCTCGTTCTCGCAGCAGGACACCCCCACGATCGACGCGCTCGTCGCCGCGGGCCTCGACGCGTCCGTGGTCGGCAACCACGAGTTCGACGGAGGCTTCGCCGATCTCACCGACCGGGTGCTCCCCCGCTACGGCGACGCCCGGTTCGGGCTCGGCGCCAACGTGTACCTGGCCGGGACCACCACCCCCGCTCTCGACGAGTACTGGATGACCGAGGTGGACGGCGTGCGCGTCGGTTTCATCGGCACCGTCACCGAGACGACCGCCGCCATGGTGTCGCCTGACGGCATCGCGGACATCGAGTTCGGCGATCAGCTCACCGCCGCCAACCGGGTGGCCGACCAGCTGCAGGACGGCGATGACAGCAACGGCGAGGCCGATGTTCTCATCCTCCTCACCCACGACGGTGCCGAGACCACGGACTGCGCCACCATCGCAGCCGGGTCGAGCACCTTCTCGGGTCTGGTCACCGGAGCCTCCCCGCGCATCGACGCCGTGCTCTCCGGCCACACCCACGCGATCTACGACTGCACCTTCCCGGTTCCGGGGTGGGCGACCGGCGTCGAGCGCCCGGTGCTGCAGTCCGGTCAGTACGGCGCGAACCTCGACCGCCTGGTGCTCGAGGTCGACCGCGCGGACAACTCCGTGGTCTCGTTGAGCGGAGACATCCTGCCGCTCACCGACGGCACCGTCGGCCTCTACCCCGCCGACGCGGCGGTGGCGTCGATCGTCGATGCCGCATCCGCCGAGGCGGAGGTCGTGGGATCCCAGGAGATCGGCTCGATCAGCGCCGACATCCGGCGCGCCGGTGCCGACGGATCCGACCGCGGCTCGGAGTCCTCCCTCGGCAACCTGGTCGCCGACATGCACCTCTGGGCGACCTCGAACGAGTCCTTCGGTGGGCAACCCGCGCAGATCGCCCTCATGAACCCGGGCGGACTCCGCGCCGACCTGCTCTACGGCGACAACGGGTCCGTCACCTACCGGGATGTGGCGAGCGTCCAGCCCTTCGGCAACACGCTCGTGACCATGGACCTCACCGGTGCGCAGCTCGAGCAGATCCTCGAGGAGCAGTGGCAGCCCGACGGCGCGTCGCGGCCCAAGCTGCACCTCGGCGTCTCCGAGGGATTCGGCTACGAGTACGACCCGGACGCCGCCCGTGGCGAGCGCATCACGTCGATGAGCTATCGCGGTGCCGACATCGGGGCGGACGACGTCTTCCGCGTCGCGGCCAACTCGTTCCTCGCCGCCGGTGGCGACAACTTCGTCACGTTCGCCGAGGGCACGAACCGTGCGGACTCCGGTCAGATCGACCTCGTCGCCGCCGTGAGCTACTTCGAGGCGTTCGAGATCGTCGATCCCGCCCCCCTGGGCCGGGCGATGGTCACCGAGCCGGACGCGGGCAACCCGGGCACGCCGATCACTCCGGGGGACGGCGAGCCGGGCACTCCGGGCACCCCGGGAACGCCCGGTACGGGCACTCCGGGCACCGGCGCGCCGGGAGGCGGCGGCGCCGATAACGGCGGTGACGCAGGTTCCGGTGAGGACGAGGACGGTGGGGTCACGACCGGTAACGGCGGCCGCGACGACCTCGCTTACACCGGATCCGACGCGGCGCCCATCGCCGCCCTCGCCGGGCTGCTGCTGATCGGCGGACTGCTGCTGGTGCGTCGCTCGACCCGGGCCACCCGATCCGCGGCGTCAGTGCCTTCGATCTGAGCACGGTCCCGGTCGATGCCGGACGACGAGGGAGCCCGCGGACCACGCGGGCTCCCTCGCGTCGTTCGGGCCCCGGTCCCAGAGCCTGTCGAAGGGCGGTCCCTGAGCCCGTCGAAGGGCGGTCCCTGAGGCCGTCGAAGGGACGGACGCTGCTCCGTCGACGGAACGTCTCCCGCGCGCTCAGCGGCGCTTGAGGGTGCCGAACACGCCGCGCAGCACCTCGCGCACCACCGTCGTGCCGAGGGCGGAGCCGAGGATGTCGGACACGGGGTCGGCGGCCCGGCTGCCGCGGGACGCCGTGCGACGGGTCGTCGAACGACGCGTCGACGTGCGCCGCTCGGCAGCATCCCATTCGCGCTGCGCCCTCGCATAGTCCTGCTCGGCTTTCGCGCGCTCCTTCGCCCGGGTGGCGGCGAGGCGATCCGCCTCCTCCCGCGCTTCCTCCGCGGCATCCGCCTCGGCGGCGGCCGTCATGCGGGCGGCGAGGATCTCCCGGGCGGACTCGCGGTCGAGCGGCGTTCCGTACTCCGCCGACAGCGGGCTGGCGGCGACGAGGCGCTCCACCTCGGCGGCGTCGGTGGGCGCCATGGATCCCTGCGGAGCCCGCAGGCGGGTCCACGCCACGGGGGTCGGCGCGCCGCTCTCGTTCATCACCGTGACGATGGCCTCCCCCGTAGAGAGCGAGGTCAGCACGTCGCCCAGCGCGTATCCGCTCACGGGATAGGTGGACACGGTGGCGCGCAGGGTCTTGGCGTCGTTCGGCGTGTGCGCCCGCAGCTGGTGCTGGATCCGGCTGCCGAGTTGAGCGAGCACATCGTCCGGGACGTCCTTCGGCGTCTGCGTGACGAAGAAGATCCCCACTCCCTTCGAGCGGATGAGACGCACGGTCTGCACGATGCTGGCGAGGAAGTCCTTCGACGCGTCGCGGAAGAGCAGGTGCGCCTCGTCGAAGAAGAACACGAGCTTCGGCTTGTCGGTGTCGCCCACCTCGGGCAGGTCGTTGAAAAGATCGGCCAGCAGCCACATCAGGAAGGTCGTGAAAAGGGCCGGTTGCTCGCGCACGCTCGGCACCTCGAGCAGGCTCACGATGCCGCGGCCGGCGGGGTCGGTGCGCAGGAAGTTCGCGGTGTCGAATTCCGGTTCACCGAAGAACCGATCGGCTCCCGTGGACGCGAACGTGATGAGTTCCCGCAGGATCACCCCGGCCGTGGCCTTCGACAGCCCGCCGAGTTCCTTCAGTTCGGCTCTGCCCTCGTCGCCGGTGAGGTGCACGAGCACGCTGCGGAGATCCTCCAGATCGAGCAGGGGCAGCCCGGCGCCGTCCGCGTGATGGAACACGAGACCGAGCGAGCTCTCCTGCGTCTCGTTGAGGCCCAGCACCTTGCTGAGCAGCAGCGGCCCGAAGCTCGACACCGTGGCTCGAATCGGCACGCCCGCGCCGCTGCCGCCCAGACTGTAGAACTCGGTCGGCGCGGCGGCGGGGGTCCACTGCTGGCCCACGCTATCCGCGCGCTCGATCACCGCGTCGGAAGGGATGCCGGGGCTCGCGATCCCGGACAGGTCGCCCTTGATGTCCGCCGCGAACACCGGTACCCCGTTCGCGCTCAGCTGTTCCGCCAGCACCTGGAGGGTCTTCGTCTTGCCCGTGCCCGTGGCACCGGCCACGAGCCCGTGCCGGTTCGTCATGGCGATCGGGATGCGCACGGGCACGTCGACGAGCGCGGACCCGTTCACGAGTGCACCGAGCTCGAGCGCCGCCCCATCGAACGCGTAACCCGCCCGGACGGCCTCGACCTGCTCCGCCGACAGCGGGCCGGCCGGCGTCGACCCGGCTGGTACGGGTGTGGCCGCCGCCTCGTGCACCGCCTCGCCGGCTGTCGCCGCGTGCGCCGCCGCTTCTGCTTCCGCCGCCCTCAGCGCGACCTGCGCTTCTTCGAGAGCCTTCTTCGCCGCTTCGACCGCATCTGACATGGGGTCAGCCTAGCCAGCGGCGGTTCCCGAGCAATCGCGGGCGATGCGCGGGGCCGGATGCGCGCGCGGCGTGCTCAGACCGACGAGATCCGTTCGAGGAAGTACTCGAGAAACCCGTCGACATCCACGTCGACCGCCACGCTCGCGTTGGGGACGGGCGGCTCGTCGGAGGTGAGGAAGTCGGCGACTGCCGCACCGCGCGCGATGCTCGGACCGGTCACCACGCCGACGTGCGCATCCCGCCAGGTGATCAGATCGGGACGCGCCACCGCGGCGACGGCGAGCGGATCGTGCATGGCGCAGGACTCCGCCGCGATGGGGTCACCGGGGTTCCGTGCCGCCAGGTAGTCGATCCAGCCGAGGGTGTACTCGCCCGCGAAGGCCCCGAAGCGGCTGTCGCTCGACTTCAGCCGTGCCGCGTGCGCCCGGGTCAACTGCACCTTGAGCGTCACATCGAGCCCCACGAGCCGGATGGCGGCGCCGGACCGCAGCACCGCATCCGCGGCCTCCGGATCGACCCAGAAGTTGAACTCCCCCGGCATACCGCGGTCGTTGGTGTGCTCCCGGTACACGCCGCCCATGATCACGATCTCCCGCACGTTCGTGGCGAAGTCGGGATCGAGGGCGATCGCCGTGGCGATGTTGGTCAACGGTCCGATGGCCACCACCGTGAGCTGTCCGGGCTCCGCCGCCGCTCTCAGGGCGAGTTCGTGCGCGGCGTACCCGGGGTGCGGCGCACGGAAGCCGAACTGCTGCCGGATCTCCTCGGGGGCGCCGCGTCTCCGATCGGGGAAGGACAGCGGCGCCGCCGCCCCCTGCACCACCGGCACGTCGGGGAACCCGAGACGGTCGAGCAGCTCCCCACTGAGGAAGGATCCGCTCTCCACATCGGCATTGCCGTTGACGGTGGTCACGAGGTCCACGGTGATCAAGGGGTCCGCCAGCGCGAGAGCGAGGGCGAAGCCGTCGTCGATGTCCGATCCGGGCACGCCCATGGCCATGTCGGTGTCGAGAAGGATGCGGGTGTTCGGAGGAGTGGTCACGACACAAGACTGCCGCGTTCGAGCGAACGGTGCACGGCCGATGGGCGGATGTCGCCGGCCCGACCGCGGACAGGCACGAGTCGACGACGTCCCTGCAGCCGATCAGAGGGGCGAAGGCGGCTGGGCTATGCGCACGGGGTCAGCGACTCCACCGCCGTGGTCAACGACACCCGACCGCCGAGGAGCACCAGCGTGTCGGGGTCGAAGTCGAGGATGTCTCCGCGGATGCCGGCGGGCACGCACGCGCCGGGGACGATGAACAGGGGCGCCTTCCGCTGCCCGGCGAGGGCGGCACCGGCCAGCGCATCCGGGAACGAGTAGCCGTTCGCGAGGTAGACGGAGTCCGCCGAGCTGAAGGCGAATCCCACGTCCGCGTTGACCATCCGGGTGGTGCCGAACCGGTCGGTGCCGGCCATGCGCCGAACTCCTCCGGAGAAGCCGAGGCGCATGGCGTCCCGCTCGATCCCCGCCGACAGCACGTGGGTACCCCCGGCCAGCGCGACGTCCACCGGGGTGACCCGCCGGAGCAGGGCGGTGGACTCGGCGTCCAGGGTGTCGGCCGCACCGTCGACAAGCAGCACCGCGCCGCTCTGGGCGCCTGCGGCGGCGCTCGCCGAGAGCGCATCGGGGAAGTTGCGTCCCGTGGCGAGGTACACCCGGCCGACGCGGCTCGCGCCGAATGCATGCTCGATCACGGCGCGGGAAGTGGCATAGCGGTCGGCACCCCACACCCGCGTGGTCGTCGGGGCGAGGGTCGTCAGCTGGCTGTACACGGCGTCCGACACGGATGCGGTGCCACCGACGACGACGATCGCCGCCGGACGGAGGCGTCGGAGCTCCGCGAGCACCGAGGCGGGCAGCTCGCCGGGCAGGGTGAGAAGGAGCGGACCGCCCCCGGCTGCGGCCGCGGGTGCGGCGCTGAGGGCGTCGGGATAGGCGGCGCCGCTCGCCACGTACGCGACGGGCACCCCCGGGGCGTGACGGGACGACACGCGCACCGCGGTGTCGAAGCGGTCGGTGCCGCCGAGGCGCAGGACGGCGGGTCCGGGGTCGGTGGCCGACACCGCCGCGCCGAGGGTGACGCCCACGGTGGCACTGCTGCCCACCGCGGTCACATCGATCCTCACCCGACCCGACTTCGACGTGAACGACTGGCCGACGGCGAGGTAGCTGTTGCGCGTCGTGCCGTTCGCCGCCGGCACTGTGAACACGGCGGAGCTCTTGTCGGATCGCAGGGTGAGCACCCGCACACCGGGCGCGTGACCCGGGAAGACGGATCGGGCGTAGATCGACCCGGCGTCGATGCCGGTGCCCGACCGGTACTCGACGAAGTACTGCTCCCCCGTGGACGGGTCGCTGATCCGCAGCCCCCGAACGCCGGACGGGGCGGAGGACGGGGACAGCACGTGACTCGTCGCCGCCGTGCCCGCACCCGCCGGCAGCCGCACGGACGCGAGATCGGAGGCGTTGAGGGCAGCGATCGCGCTCCGGTGGGTGACGTTCAGTGCCATCAGGTTGGGACTGCCGTCACCGTTGACGGTGAGGCCGCCGCCCATCACGTCGTAGAAGTCGCGGTACTCGCTGTCGGCGCAGCTCACGCCCTCGGTCATGCCCACTCCGCATTCGACCGAGTTGGAATGCCGGAGGCTGAGGTTGTGCCCGAGTTCGTGGGCGAGGGTGAGCTCGGCCACGGGAGCGCTGAACGAGACCCAAACGAGTCCACCCGTGAGCGTGGATCCGACGCTGCCGTAGCCCGACCCGCCGCCGCACGACGACGGAACGATCACCACGAGGTGCTTGCTCGGGGACTGCACCCACGACGCCTTGGACACGCCCATGCGGGCGGAGGCCTCGCTCCACACGGTGTCGGCGTCGCACGCCGAAGCGGAAGTGAACCGGTCGACGGGCCCGACCTGGCTCATGCCCGCCACCTGTCCGCCGGACTGACCGGTCCAGTAGGTGCTGAGGCGACGGGCCTTCTCGGCGAGGTCGGCGTCGGACACGATGATCTCCGTCGGTCGCGACGGGAGCGACACCACGGCGAAGGCGAGCGAATGCGCGGTGGCCGGTACCACGGCGTCGACGTCGAACGCAGCATCGGGATCGGTTCCCGCATCGGGAGTGCTCGGCACCGCACGGCTCGGGCCGGTGGCACCGGGGCTGACGGTGCCCGAGACGACCGGGAGCGGAACGTCGAGCGCAGCCGATGCCGAAAGGATGTCCTTCCCCAGCGCGGACCCGCCGTCGATCGACGACAACGGCATCCGTCGCACGTCGAGTTCGGCGACGATGTCCGGCTCCGCTTCCTGCGGGATGCCCACCGAACCGGAGAACGTGGACCCCGTTTCCGCGTCATCGACGAGGGGTCCGGTCACATCGACGGCGGCACCGTCGGCCGTGAGCACCTGCACGCGATCGGGCAGCAGGTCGGTGTGATGTTCACCCGCGTGCACATCCTCGTGCTCGCCCGCATGCGCATCCTGCCCGGAGAGACGCAGCAGCATGCCCTCGATGCGGAGCTCAGTGCCCGTGCCGGTGCTGTCATCCGTGCCGATCATGGCGGCATCGGATCCCGTCGCGGAGGCGGGGACGGCACCGGTCGAAATCGGGGCCACCAGCGAGGCGGCGAGGGCCAGGACCGCGGTCCGTCGAACGAGCGTCCTGCCGGTGATTCGGAAACCGTCTGCGCGCACGTGCATACGCTCCCCCTAACGTCGCCCGATGCCCCCGGGTGTCTCATTGTGCACCACACCGGCGACAACGGCGCGCTGCACACGTCGGCGGAAATCCCCCCAGTGCGGGGGTGCCGTTCGCCCCCGGGGCCGCGCCCACCGCTTAGGCTGGTCGTGCCGCGCGAGCGGCACTTCCGGGCGACTCCGCCCTCCTCGCCTTCGGATCGGTTCCCTCGTGACTGCGCAATCCCCCACGACCGCGACTGCCCAGCCCTTCCCCTGGATCGGACTGGTCACGCTCGCCGGCGCCATTTTCGTCTCGGTGACGAGCGAATTCCTGCCCACCGGGCTCCTCCCCGACATGGCGCGCGACCTCGACGTCAGCCTGTCGACGGCCGGGCTGCTCGTCACGATCTTCGCCGGCACGGTGGTGATCGCCACCACTCCGCTCGCGGCGCTCACCCGGAACTACTCGCGCAAGTTCCTGGTGGTGATCGTGCTGCTCGTCATCGCGCTCGCGAATGTGCTCGCCGCGATCGCGCCGAGCTACGAGATCCTCGTCGGCGCCCGCATTCTCGGCGGCTTGGCTCACGGCCTGTTCTGGGCGGTCGTCGCCGCCTACTCCGCGCATCTCGTTCCCCGCGAGCAACTCGGTCGCGCCGTGGCCATCACCTCCGGCGGTGCGTCCGCCGCGTTCGTGCTCGGCGTGCCGGTGGGCACGGCGCTCGGTCACGCGCTCGGCTGGCGGGCGGCGTTCGGCATCATCGCCATGGTCGTCGTCCTGCTGACGCTCGCCGTGATGAAGTTCCTGCCCGCGGTCAATCACCACGTGCCGCTGCGCACCGGTGAGATCCCGCTTCCCTTGCGCAAGGACCGCAGCCTGCGCGGCGTGATCATCGTCTGCATGGTCATCCTGATCATGGTCACCGGGCAGAACGTCTTCTACACCTACATCGCGCCCTGGCTCATCGACGTGGCCCAGTTCCCGTCCACCTCGATCGCCGTCATCCTCTTCCTCTACGGCGGGGCGGGCGTGATCGGCCTCGTGCTGGCCGGATTCGCCGCCGACCGCTTCCCCAAGCGGGGGTTCGGCTTCGCGGTGCTCGGCGTGATGGTGGCGATCATGGTGCTCGCGGTGGCCTCGCAGAACCCCGTCGTGGTGGTCGCCGCATTCGTCGTGTGGGGTGCGTCCTTCGGCGGCCTGCCCGCCATGCTGCAGACGCGGATGCTGCGTACTGCTTCGTTCCGTATGCGCGACCTCGCGGCCGCGCTGCAGACCACCGCGTTCAACGTGGGCATCGGCGGCGGCGCCCTCCTCGGCGGCGTGCTCCTCGACGAGGCGGGCATCCGCTCGCTCCCTCCGGTGGCGATCGCCTTCGTCGGAGTGGGACTCGCCCTCAGTGTCGCCGCGGACGTGGCCCGGGCCGCCTCCGCCCGGCGCGCCCGCCCCGTCACGGCCTGACGCGTCGCTCGAGGCGCGTCCGGCGCGTCCGGCGGATTGGGCAACTGCCCTCCCGCGAGAACGGCGTCTGCGGCGACGCTCAGCCGAGACGCACGAGGTCCCGCACGTCGTCCGTCGGCAGCTCGTCGACCACCGCGGTGATCTCCATGCCGACGAGCGAGACGAAGCCGCCGCTCGTGGAGAGGAATGCCGTGTCGGAGGCATCGCGACCGGTCGCGATGCGCATCAGTGACTGGCGGGGCGCGAGAGCGGTCGCGTCGATGACGTGCCACTCGCCGTCGAAGTAGGCCTCGGCCACGGCGTGGAAGTCCATGGGATACAGGCCGGGTGCGTACACCGACACGAGACGGGCCGGCACGTCGAGGGCGCGCAGCAGCGTGACGACGAGGTGCGCGAAGTCGCGGCACACGCCTCGGCGGGAGAGCAGGGTCTGCACCGCCCCGTCGGTGGGCGCGCTCGACCCCGGCACGTACGCCAGTTGCTGCCCCACCCAGGAGCTCACCGCCTCGAGCAGGGCGCGCCCGGCGAGACCGGAGAACTGCGAGCGGGCCGTCGGACCGAGGGTGTCCGACTCGCAGTAGCGACTCGGACGCACGTAGCGCAGGGTGTCGATTTCGGCCACCTCGGCGGGCGGAAGCGGCCCCCCCTGTTCGACGGTGTAGTCGACGACCACCTGGCCCGGCGGGCAGTCGGCCACGTGCAGCCGGGTGCCGTGCGCATCCAAGACCTCCCGCAACGCGAACGGGGTGCCGTCGAGGGTGGCGAGCAGCGTCTCCCGCGTCGGCGATCCCGCCACCGCGACGGACAGCACGATCTCCGCCGCGCCGGCGACGTCGAACTCGAGGTGGGCTGCAGCGCTACGTTTCATACCCCGATGGTGTCATCCGTCGCGGGGATACCGGCGACAGTTCACAGAGCCGTAACCTGCGGCACGGGATACCGGCTGCGGATCACGTGCGGAGCGTGACCTCGAGGTCCGACGCACCGGCGGTCGCCAGCGTCACCTCACCCGAATGCGCGTCGGACGTGACGCGGTAGTCGCCGAGGAACCCGCTCACGTCGACCCGGCCGTCGGCATCGGTCGACAGCCGCGTCGGCTGCAACCACCACTCGCCCTTGATGAGGCCGTGCAGCACGTCGTACGACGGTTTGCGCGTGCCGTCGGTGCGCACGAGACCGACGGGTGCACCGAGCCACGAACCGTCATCGGTGATGCCCCAGTAGTTGATCGCCTGCACCGACGGGTGGGACACGAGCGACCGATAGTGGCGCTCGATCTCCTCGGCCTGCCGCTCCTCGCCCTCCGGCGTGCTGGGCCAGCTCGGGATCCGGTAGTCGTTCAGGTCGGTGATGTGCGACGGCATGATGTCGCCGGAGACGAGGGTGCTCTCCGTCATGTGAATGGGCAGCCCGAATCGCGCGAAACGGTCGACAGCACCGAGGACGACGTCCTCCCCGCGATAGCCCTTGTGCATGTGGGTCTGCAGGCCGATCGCATCGATGTGAATGCCCGCCTCGAGCACGCCCTCGATCAGGCACTCGTATGCAGATGACAGGTCCCAGTCGTTGATGAGCAGGGTGGCGCTCGGGTTCATCGCCCGGGCCTCCTCGAATGCCATGCGCACCATGGCGATGCGTCCGCGGTCGTACGCCAGATTCGTGATGCCGTTGTCGCCGTTCGTGAAGACCGGCATGATGACGGTCTCGTTGATGGCGTCCCAGGTGTCGATCACGCCGGCGAAGTCGGCCACGTCGCGTCGGATCCGCTTGCGCTGCACCTTCTCGATCTCGTCCAGCGGCAGGTCGAGGAGCCACGGGGCGGTCACGGTGTGCCAGACGAGGGGGTGACCCTTCACGAGGACGCCGCGATCGGCGAACCAGCGGGCGGTGGTGCGCAGCCGCTCCGTGTCGGGCTTGCCCCGTTCCGACTCGAAGCGCCCCCAGTAGAACGGGAGGGTCACCGTGTTGAAGAGGTCGAGCCAGAGGTTCGACAACTCGTCAAGACGCTCGAGGGAGGCGCTTCCGAATGTTTCGACGGAGGTGGCCGACGCGTGCAGCTCGGTCTCGCCGTTGGCGAGCGGCAGGAAGTCGAACCCGATGTTGCCGAACGAGAACGCGTGACGCACCTGCTCGACAATCACGTCGGCAGAGCGCAGCGGCGCACCGTCAGGTCCCCGCACGGTCAACGTCGCGTCGGCGATGCGGTGACGCAGTGCGGGATCGGGCGTGGGTACTGCTGCGGCCATGAAGTCCTCCTCGTCGGGGATGCCAGCCTGCCAGAGTTTCTCGAAACTTTCCACTCGATATCGCAATATTTCGAGTGGTTTCGGCCAGTGAGCGCACTCGTGACGGGCGTTCAAGGGACCTTCGGCCCTACTCGGGCAGGGCCCAGCCGGAAAGGATCAGGGCATCGCAGCCGGAACCCGCAGAGGCTGCGGTGGACGACCTCGAGCGATGGAGGACACATGCACGCTGCCATCGGGGATCACCTGATCATCAAGACCCACCATGACGACGCACTCCCCCGGGAGGGCGAGATCCGGGAGGTGCGCGGGAGCGACGGCGGTCCCCCGTACGTCGTGCGGTGGCAGGGTGACACGCGGGAGACTCTGGTGTTCCCGGGGCCGGATGCCGTGGTGCAGCCCGCGGGGCGCGAGCGGTAGGCATCCTCGTCCATCGACGCCCGCCGGTCGCCGTCGCCGCCCGCCGCCCGGTCCCCCGGTCCCCCGGACGGGACCGGCCGGATCACGCCTGTTCCGGCGCTTCGTCGCTTCCGATGCGGCGCCCATACCGGGACAGCAGCACTACGAGCGCCGCCACCGCGAGCACCGCGGTGGCCAGCACCGCCACGTAGCCGAGTGCCGAGGCGTACCCGCCCGGTGACGTCTCGGGATTCAGGAACGGGTACGGATACCAGTTCGTGTCGGTGCGGGTGTCAAGTGCGCCCGGGCCGCGCGCGAAGGTGTACGCCGCCCAGGCGATGGGGTAGATCGCCGCGATCCCGACGGTGCGCCAGCGCAGCGGACGTCGATCGGGCGCGACCACCCAATCGAGCAGGAGATACAGCGGTCCGATGAGGTGCAGCCACTCGTTCGACCACGGCACGGAGGACCCGTCGTCCACCTCGATCGGGCGCAGCAGCACGGCGTAGGCGAGGGCGGTCGTGACGGCGTAGGTCACGAGAAGCGCGCGGGCGGCGACGAACCACCGAGGCGGACGGGATCGGGACAGCAGAAGCCACGCGCCGACCCCGAGGAGAACCGCTGCGGCCGAACCGGTCTGCATGGTGAAGTAGCTGAAGAAGCCGAGCACGAGGAAGGGGATGTCGGCGCCGTCCTGCGCCGACCAGAATCCGATGCTGTGCACGAGTTGCACGGTGACCGCGATCACGTAGACGAGCGCTCCGACGGCGCGCGCGAAGCCGAACACGATGACGATCCGCCGGCCGGGGGGCATACCGGACGACGTTGCCCCGGTTTCCGCACGCATGGTCCGCTCCTTCGCGGTGAACCTGGCCCCGAAACTACGCCACGCGGCGCTCCGGCACAACGCCGTCACCTGAAACCTCGAGGGCCGAACGCCATCGTCGTGAGGGCAAAACCACGGCCTGCCATTGCCAGGGTGGGTGGTCACGCCTACGGTGGGGAAATCGCGCTTCGGCGACCGCCTCTCACGAACGGCACTGCTTTTCCGATGATGAAACTCTCCGCGGCGTTGCTCGCCTCGCTCCTGGCCGCAACGACCGCACTCGGTGCCGCGCCCGCGGTGGCCGCATCCGCACCCGACCTCGAGCGTGAGGTCGCGCCGGTCGCCGCCGCCGCACTCCCCACGCGCACCGAAGCGCTGGATGCGGCCGCCACGGCGCTCGACTATTTCTACGCGAACGACGGCGGGGCGACGGCGAATGACGGTTGGCGGTGGACGCCGTTCTTCATGGGCGCGGAGGCGCTCTACCGTGAGACCGGGAACGCGAAATACCGCTCGTGGATCCAGTCCTGGGGCGACCGCAATCGGTGGCTGGCGTCGACGCCGGCGACCCCGACGTCGAACCCCGACAGCCGTGCGGCGATGCAGGTCTGGTACGACGCGGTCGCCGACGGCGTGACCGTCGACCTCGTGCCGTCGGACGAGCTCATGGCCGCCGATCTCGCCGTTCCCGCCCCCACCTACTGGTGGATCGACGCGCTGTTCATGGGGCTCCCCCTCTGGCCGAGGTGGGAGGAGCGCACCGGGGATCCCGCGTACGCGGCGAAGCACGCCGAGTTCTACACCTACCTGAAGACGCAGGGTGCCACCTCCTGGCGTCCCGGATGTCCGAACACCGGCCTCTTCGACGAGACCGAGGATCTCTGGTGGCGGGACTGCAAATACGTGCCCGAGCGCGATGCCCTCGGCAACAAGGTGTTCTGGTCGCGCGGGAACGGGTGGACCCTCGCCGCGCTGGCGCGCACGCTCATGGTGCTGCCCCCGACCGATCCGCAGTACGCCGAGTACCGGTCGATGATGCAGCGGATGTCCGCCCGGGTGGCGGAGCTGCAGGGCCCGGACGGGATGTGGCGCACCAACCTGCTCAGCCCGTCGCTGCACCCGGCTCCGGAGACGAGCGGCACGGCCCTCTTCACCTATGCCATGGCACACGGCATCCGCACGGGGGTGCTCGACCGCGCCACCTACCTGCCGGTGGTGACCAAGGCGTGGGCCGGTCTCACCGAGGTCGGGCTGACCGAGTCCGGATTCGTCTCGAATTGCCAGCTCGTCGCCGAGGCTCCGGGCAACCCCAGCACCACCACCTCGATCGCCTACTGTGTGGGGGCGTTCGCGCTCGCCGCCGTCGAGATGGCGAAGCTCGGCGACGTGCTCGCCAGTGACGCGTTCACGCGCACCGGCACGAACGGGCTCGGCACCGCCGCCACCGGCGGAGTGTGGACGATGCCCAGCAACCCGGCGAGCTACGCGGTGAACGCCGGGCGGGCTCGGATCAGCACACCCGCGGGCACCACCCGCAACGCCTTCCAGTCGGGCGTCTCCTCGGTGCGCACGGATCTGCGGGCGACGGTGAGCTTCGGCCGACCGACCCTCGGCAGCGCGTACGTCGGCGTGCAGGGCAGACGGGTCGGCGAATCCGACTACTCCGGTCGGGTGGTCGTGAATCCGACCGGTGCGATGCGGCTGCAGCTCCGTCGAACCGACGCCACCCTCGCCACCGCCGCCGTGCCGCACATCACCTACGCCGCCGGTGACCGATTGACGCTGAGACTGCAGGTCGTCGGCACGTCTCCGACCACCCTGCGCGCCAAGGTCTGGCGCGCCGGGACGGCGGAGCCCGCGGGATGGCAGCTCACCGCCACCGACTCGACCGCGGCCCTGCAGGGCCCCGGGGCCATCGCGCTCACCACCTACCTCAGCGCGGCCGGCAGGCCGAACACCCTCGGCGTCACCTTCGACGACGTGAGCGCCCGCCGGAGCGGCTGACGCCACCCGCCTCCCCGCACGCTTCGCAGGCTCGGGTGCGCGGGGGAAGGCGAGTCGGTCAACTCGACGGGTTCGGTCAACTCGACGGGTTCGGTCAGCTCGACGGGGTCGGTCAGCTCGACGGGTCGGTCAGGTCCAGCACGGCCTTGATCGAATCGGGCGTTCCCTCGGCCGAGAAAAGCGCGGGCAGGTCGTCCAACCCCACCCGCACGTCGACGAGGGTGGAGGGGGTGAGGATGCGGTGCGCGCTCATGCGCTGCGCCCGGTCCATCCAGCGCAGCACGTCCGCCCGATTCCGATGGTGGAGGCTGAGCACACGGAGAGCGCGGAAGTTCCAGCTCCGCATGTCGACCGTTCGCATTCCCCTGGCGGACTGGTGGTAGCCCAGGATGCCCAGAGTTCCGGCGGTCGCCACGAGGTCGCTGGCGAGGGCGAGTCCCGCCGCACTCCCCGTCGCCTCCACCACCACCGACGCGCCAGCCGACATCGACGGAGGCACCTCATCGGGAGGGAGAACCCGGTCCGCGCCCCACTCCCGGGCGAGGGCCCGTGCGCGTTCCCGCGGTTCGAGAACGGTCACGCGATGACCACCTGCCACGAGGTAGCGGAGGGCCATCAGACCCATGAAGCCTGCACCGACCAGCACGAGTTCGGACTCGTGAGCGAGATCGAGCATCTCCATGCCTCCGATCACGCACGCGAGGGGTTCGGCGAGCGCACCGTCGAGCAGCGAGCAGTCGGGATGCAGGAGCACAGCCTGGTCCGCCGGCAGCACGATTTCCGTCGCGTACCCATCGGTCACGTAGGCGGCGACCCGGGCGCCCACGGGAACCGCCTGCACCGTCGTCTCGGTGACCACGCCGGACACCTCGTGACCGAGCCGCAGGGGGAAATCCGCCGACCCCTCGGCGACCAGAGCGGTATCGCTATGGCAGATCCCCACGTGGGCCACGCTCACCCGCACGGAACCGTCGGGCAGATCGGGCGCGACGCCCGACTCCACCGACACCGTGCGCGCGCCCGTGGCGAGCAGGTACCGCACGCTCAGCTCGCCGCCCGCGTCGCCGCCACGTCCTCGGCGAAGCCGGCGAGATCGTCGGATGTCCCGCCGTCGATGACGAGGGAGTGCAGGCGACGCCACGCCGCCCGGTGAGCCGTCTCCCACAGCGTCGGGAGCAGCGTCGCCCCGTCCGGACCGGACACCACGGCCTGCCCGGGCGTCGCCGTCTCGGGGCCGGGCAGCGTGAGTTCCGCCGCGGTCTCCGACCGCAGGATGCGGAGGCTGGCCGAGACCGGAACCGAGTCGCTGAGGATGCCGGAGAGACCGGCGGATGCGCCGCTGGCGAGGGTGGCGAGCGCGTCGTACCCGGTGCCGTTCCGGCGCGCGAACCGAATCGTGCGCACGGGCCCGACGGCCGCGCGGACGAGTGCCAGCTGGTTCAGCAGCACGCGGTCGATGTCGGAGCCAACGGGGGCGTTCACCCGCGACTCGACGAAGCTGTCCGCCGAGTGCTGCTCGGTGAAGGCGCCCGCACCGCTCGCCACAGCAGGGTTGTGCGACCAGGTCGAGTCGATGACCACGGGCACGCGGGCGGCAGCCGCCGCGTCGATGAGCGCGCCGACATCCTCACCCACCGGGTCGATGATCATCACACCGCGGGCACCCGCCCCGATCGCGGCGATCGCCTCGGCCGCCCAGCCGGCGTTCCCTGCGATACCGACGAGGTCGGCACCCTGGGCCTCGGGGGCGTGATGCAAGGACACCGGGAGCGACGCGATGACCTGCGCCACGTCTCCCATGAGTTTCGCGGCGGGCGCGGCCGTCACAGTGAGCCGAGTGGTCATGCGTGTGCTCCCTGCGTGGTCGTCAGCGCGGTGCGCACGTACTCCGAAGCCTGGTCGGCGACGTCGAGCGCGAAGGTCAGGTCATCGATGAGCACGGTGACGTCGAGCGGTTCGGCGGCACCTCGCGCCAACGCGGCGAGGTAACGCCATTCGGCCTCGTAACCATTGGCACGGTACGGGCCGTACACCTCGGTGCTGTCTCCTCGTCGCAACTGGGCGATCGCGGATCCCGCCTGCACGTACGACGGCGCGAAGTCGACGCGCAGCGAGGCGTCGTCGGCGATCGCCTCGAACGTCCATTCCGGACGCCAGCTGCTCGAATGCGCTCCGTGCACCTGCACGTTGCGATCCCCCACCCGTAGATTGACGAGGTATCCGGACGGGCTCAGTACCTGAGACGACAGCACCTCGAGGTCGGTGAAGTCCGGGCAGAAGACCCGCACGAGCGGTAGGTCGTGGATGGCGAGGCCCATGATGTTGCCCCGGATCATTTCCGCGGCGACCTCCGGGTCGGTGGGGTCGCGCGGCGGCCACACGGGACGGGTGATGACCTCCGTGGCGAAGTCCTCGTAGCGGGCGTTCGGGGGAAGCACGATGGTGTAGCGGATGGTATGCGCCGTCTCCACGAGGTCGCCCCAGTTCTCCTTCGCCGCGATCCACCCGGGGTCGAAGGTGTGCATGGCGCCGACGATGATCGGTACGCGGGTCTCCGTGGACACCGCGGCGATCTGCTCCGCCTCGGTCTGCGTCATGGCGAAGGGCTTCTCGCAGAGCACCGCACGCTTTCCGGCCCGACAGGCCGCGATGACCTGCTCGGCGTGGAACTGGTGCGGGCTGCACACGACGACGATCTGCACCTCGTCATCCGCGAGGAGTTCGTCGACGTCGGTGGTCCACGCCGCCCCGACACGGCCGGCGACCGACTGGGCTATCGCGGGGTCGACGTCCATGATGCGCGCGACATGGAAGACCTCCCGCAGCCGTGCGAGCGTGGGTAGATGGATGGCTTGGGTCACGGGGCCGGCGCCCAGAATCCCCACGCCGAGGGTCGATTCGGTCATCTCTTCCTCCAGTGGACGGAACATCGTCCCGCCGGTGGCGGACGATTCCCGACCACCGGGGACGACGAGCCTCAAAGGTATACCGGCGTACACCTTTCCACAACGGCAGTGCTCAGGTAACGATCGGGAATCAGCATCGCCCGGACGTGACCGCAGGAGCGGCCAGCGCGCGCATGCTGGACGGGGCGATCGTTCGGCGGTAACGTCGGAGGAAGTTCTCGCGGAGATTTTCGCGAAGATGTTTTACACTTTCGTATCGCGCTCGGCTATTCTGAGCCAGCCTGCTCTCCTCACTGCGTTATACGACTGGCGGAGCAGGCGAAGAACGTTGTTAGTATCGCTCCACACCGTCGCGCGATTGAGCTCGACACCTTCGAAAGTTTTTGTTCAACGACGAATAAACGATGTGCAGGCAGAGGCCCCGCCATCGGAAGGGAAGCCCCTCATGGCATCACAGTCCAACGGCGCCGCATTCACCAGGCGCGGATTCATCGGAGTCGCGGGCGGCGTTGCTGCAGCGGGTCTGCTCGCGGCGTGCGCACCCAGCGGCGGCGGCGGGGGCGGCGGCGGCGGTGGCGACGGCGAGATCAAGTTCTGGAACATGCCGTGGGGCAGCCCCGCGTTCAACGAACTCGACGAACAGATCACCCTGGACTACGAGCCCGAAGAGGGCCTCGGCGACGCGAGCTACCAGGTCATCCAGTGGGCCAACTTCACGCAGACCTTCGCGTCCGCCATCGCATCCAACACCGGCCCCGCCGTCAGTTCCGGTGGTGGCACGCAGGCGTTCCAGTTCGAGGCTCAGGACAAGATCGCGTACGCGGATGACCTCCTGGAGAGCTGGAAGGGAACCGGGCTCTACGACGACTTCCTGCCGGGCCTCATCGACACCCTCAAGGTGGAGGGCGGCTACGCCGCCGTTCCCTACAACCTCGACATGCGCGTCATCTGGTACAACGAGGAGCTCATGGAGCAGGCCGGCGCAACGCCGCCCACCGACTGGCCGAGCTACCTCGAGGCGTGCGAGGCGCTCAAGGCGATCAACGTCTACGGCTACGGCACGGGTGCCGGCGCGGGTGCGTTCACCGGAACGCACGCGCTCGTCTCCTGGATGATCAACAACGGCGGTGGTCTCTTCAACGAGAACCAGGAACCGGACTGCGTCACCCCCGCCAACATCGAAGCGATGGAGTTCGTCCTCGAGATGGTCGCCAAGGGCTACGTAGACCCGGCCAGCGCCACGTACACCTCGGCGAACGTGGAAAGTCAGTGGGAGGCTCGCACCTTTGGCATGGGGTACAACGGCGGTGGCCTCGCGAACAACATCGGTGGGGAGGTCGGCCCGGTCCTGCGGGTCAACAGCCCCCTCGTCGCGCCGTCGGGCGACAAGGGTGCGCTGTTCTTCCCGAACAGCATCATGATGTACACCAACACGCCCAACCAGGCGAGCTCCGAGGCGTTCCTCACGTACTACTACGAGAACATGGCGCCGCTGTGGACAGAAGGCACAGGCATCGGCCTGCCGCCGCTGAAGTCCATCACCGAGACGCCGGAGTTCCAGGCCGACGCCAACAACGTGAAGATCATCGAGGAGTGGCAGCCGATCGCCCGCACGTGGGCGGCACCCGGTGGAGACGCTCTGTTCTTCGGTGTGACGACCGTCGACGGAACGCCGGCGATGGACACCTTCACGCAGTCCATTCTGGGCGGCAGCACCGACGCGACCGCGGCGCTCACGCGGCTCCAGACCGCGATCGAGGACGCGCTGGCCTAACCACCCCGGCTCGAAGGCATCGACAGAAGACGAAGGAGTACGAATGTCGACCAATACCGTCGCGAGCCGGATGGAGCGCGCCAGAAATGGCGTGGGCGTATCCGGCGGCGGGTCCATCAATCCGCGCAAGAAGAAGCGGATCAGCCCACGCACGTGGACGCTGGTGGCATTCGCCGCTCCGTCGCTCTTCCTGTTGGTGCTGCTCAACCTGTATCCGGTGATCTACGCCGGCATCCAGTCCGTGCGTGATGGTGACCTCATCAATCCGGGCAACTTCGTCGGGTTGCAGAACTACACGGACGTGCTCACGTCCAGGAGTTTCTGGAACGCCACGCGGTTCACCCTGATCTTCACCATCGTCGGTGTTTTCGGCAGCTGGATGGTCGGGCTGGGTCTCGCCCTGCTCCTCCGCACCAAGGTGCCAGGAGGAGGATTCTTCAAGGTCCTCCTCCTGCTCCCCTGGGTGGTACCCGTGGTCGTGTCGGCAACCTCCTGGAACTGGCTGGTCGCCACACCCCAGAGCCCGCTGCCGATGCTGGCGCAGTCACTCGGCATGGGCAACGTGCTGTTCCTTGCGGACCCGGTGCTGGCGCAGGTGACCGTGTGCATCTTCAAGGTGTGGGTGAGCTTCCCGTTCATGATGATGATGATGTCGTCGGCACTCGCGTCGGTCGACATCAACGTGTACGAGGCGGCGAAGATGGACGGCGCCACGAACTGGCAGGCGTTCACCGGCATCACGATGCCGCTGATCTCCCGGTCCACCTACATCAGCTGGATCCTCATGACGATCTTCTGCGTCAACGACTTCCCCACGATCTTCCTCCTCACCGGAGGTGGTCCGGTGGACGCGACGACGTCCCTGGTCGTGCTCGCCTACCGCACCGTGTTCCAGAACTTCCAGACCGGCCCCGGCGTCGCGATCGCCTTCATCATGACGCTCGTCCTGGTCATCGTCTCGGTGGTGCTGTACCGCCAGATCCGAAAGGTTAACGTCGAATGAGCAGCGTAACCGTGGGCCATTCGCTGTCCACCGTGTCCACCACGAACCGGGCGCGCAAGCCCGACCCCGCCTCACGTGGTCAGTGGTGGCGGTTCGGACTCATCCTGACCATCACCGCCATCGTGCTCGTGCCGATCGCTTCGGTCGTGCTGCTGTCGCTGCAACCCTCACTGGGCAGCACGACGACCGCCGACTGGACGATCGAGAACTACGCGACCGTGTTCGAGCGGACCAACGTCGCGCGGTGGATGGCCAACAGCCTCTCCGTCACCCTCGTCACCGTGCTGATCTCGGTGATTGTCGCGGCGCCCGCCGGTTACGTGCTGTCGCGGTCCCGGAGCAAGCTGGTGTCGGGGTACTCGCTGGTGCTGTTCGTCGTGCAGTCGCTGCCGATCGTCACCGCGATCATCCCGCTGTTCATCCTCTTCGCCCAGCTGCAGCTGGTCGACAGCCTCGTCGGCATCACGATCATCTACGTCGGCTCGACGATGTCGGTGGCGATCTGGATGATGGCGGCCTACTACGACTCGATCCCGATCACGCTCGAGGAGGCCGCCTGGATGGACGGCTGCTCCGTGTTCGGCAGCTTCACCCGGGTCGTGCTGCGCAACTCCCTCCCGGGCGTGCTGTCCACCGCCATCTTCTCCTTCCTGCTGGCGTGGAACGACTACCTGGTGGCGGTCGTGTTCCTGCGGTCGAACGACAACTTCACCCTCCAGATCGGGCTGCAGTCGTTCTTCCAGCAGAACGCCACCAACTGGGGTCTCGTCATGACGGTCGCCGTTCTGATGATGCTGCCGCCGGTCATCCTGTTCATCTTCCTGAACAAGCACTTCAGCGTGGGTGGCATCGGAGGCTCGCTCGCCGGGCGGTGACCCGTGACCCGCTCGATTCCCGACGCCGGCTCCGCTTCTGCGGATGCCGGCGTCGGTGCGTTGGCGGGATACGCTACGTCGGTGCCCGACTCCCCCAGCTCTCGCGGCCCGCGCGGGCCGTACAAGCGGGGCATCGAGCGCCGGCGCGAGGTCGTCGAGACCGCGATGGAGGTCTTCGGTTCGAACGGATTCCGGGGCGGAACGCTGCAGCAGGTGGCCGAACGCGTGGGCGGGACGCCCGCCGCCATCCTCAAGCTGTTCGGCAACAAGGAGAACCTCCTCATCGCGGTGCTCGATCACTGGGGCACCGTGACCGGCGACGTGGTGGGCCGGGACAGCCGGGGCGTCGCCCACCTCGAGGGTCTCCGACGATTGATGGCCTATCACGTGGCCCACACCGGACTCCTGCAGATCTACACGACCATGGCGGTGGAGGCCACGTCGGCCGAGCATCCGGCCCATCGCTTCATGACCGACCGCTACGCCGCCACCCTCACGAACATGAAGCAGCTCTTCGTCGATGGCACCGCATCCGGACACTTCCGGCCCATGGATGACACCGAGATCGCCCGGGAAGCCGAGTGGCTCTTGGCCGCCATGGACGGGCTCGAGATCCAGTTCCTCATCAACCCGTCGTTCGACCTCGAGCGCTCGTTCGGCACCTACGTCGATCGGCTGATGCAGCGCGTGTCGCCGTCCTCCCCTCGTCCCGCATCATGAGCCCGGCCGACGGCACCGATCCCGATGATCGTGCGGTTCCGTCGACGTCGCCTCCGCCGCCTACCGCTCGGTGCGGTCGCGCATCGCCGCCACGAGGGCGGCGGCGCGAGGCGAGCGCAGCACGTCCTCGAGCAGCAGCGGCTTCTCGTCGGGCCCGGACAGCGGGATGCGCCAGTTCGGATACTCGTCGAGCGTCCCCGGCTGGTTCTGAGTGCGCCGGTCGCCGACCGCATCGGTCAGCGCCACGTTCAGCAGGCGCGAGGGCGCGAGCGTGAGGTACTCGTGCAACGCGGTGATGGTGTCCTCGACCGACGGCTCGGCGCCGATCAGGTCCCGACGGCGCAGCTCGTCGAGCCAACTCCCCCGCTCCTTCTCGTCGGCCGCGGCCTCCTCCTCGGCCGAGCGGGTCAGCAGCCCTAACCGGTCGCGCAGGCGCACGTGCTCGCCCACGAGGTAACCGGCGCTCGGCGGGAGGTCGTGCGTGGTGACCGAGGCGAGGCACAACTCCCGCCACTTCTCGGCGGGCAGCGGGTCGCCGTCCTCGTCCCGTTCGAACCACAGGATCGAGGTGCCGAGGATGCCCCGTTCGAGCAGGTACTCGCGCGCGGACTCCTCCACCACGCCGAGATCCTCGCCTACCACGACGGCGCCCGCGCGCAGCGCTTCGAGGGCGAGCACTCCGATCATCGCCTCGTGGTCGTATCGCACGTAGGTTCCCTCGGCCGGGCTGCGGCCCTCGGGCACCCACCACAGCCGGAAGAGACCGATGATGTGGTCGATGCGCACGCCACCCGCGTGCCGCAGCACGTTGGCGATGAGGTCACGGAACGGCGCATACGCCAGCTCCGCCAGTCGGTCGGGTCGCCACGGCGGCTGCTGCCAGTCCTGCCCGAGCTGGTTGAACGCGTCCGGCGGCGCACCGACGCGGATGCCGGTGGCATAGGCGTCGCGGAGCCGCCACGCATCCGCCCCGCCCGGATGCACACCCACCGCGAGGTCGTGCATGATGCCGAGGGACATGCCGGCGGTCGCCGCCTTGCCCTGTGCGCGCTGCAACTGCTCGTCGAGCACCCACTGGAGCCACATCTCGAAGTCGATCTCGTCCTCCGACACGGAGGCGCCCACCTCGGCCTCGGCGTTCGCCACGTTCCGCAGCGACTCGGGCCATTCTCGTGCGTCGTTGCCGTGGCGGATGGCCAGCACCGACCACAGGGCGAACTGCCGGAGCCCCGCGCCCTGTCGCTCGCAGTACGCGCGGTAGTCGAGGTCCCGGCCCGCACGCCGCGGGAGGGCGTGCAGCAGACCGAGTGCCTCGCGCTTCGCGGTCCAGGCGGTGTCGCGGTCGATGACGTCGGTTCCGTCGAGCCGCTCGTGCACGTCGGCGGCGAGGGCGTCGATGCGGGTGCGGGTGTCGGCGTCCGCGGTCGCGTACTCCGGCACGTCCTCGATGCGCAGGTAGAGCGGATTGAAGAAGCGGCGAGACGACGGGAGGTACGGCGACGGCTGCACCGGCGCGACCGGTTCCGCCGCGTGCAGCGGATTGACGAGCACGTAGTCGGCACCGAGGTTCGCCGACCACACCGCCAGGTCCGTCAGGTCGGCGAGGTCGCCCACGCCCCAGGACTGAGCGGAGCGCACGCTGTACAGCTGGGTGGCGAAGCCCCACGACGATCCCTCCCCGAGGGTGTCGGGCAGACCGAGCCAGCGGGGCGTCACGATGAGCGCGGCCTCCGCGGTGCTGTCACCGGCCGCGGCTCGCACCGTGTGGTAGCCGAGGGGAAGGTCGGCGGGAAGGGCCACGGGAATGGCGTCGACGGACGACCCGTCGATCGTGCGCGACTCCGACGGCGTCGTCGCGGCGTCGAGTGCTCGCTCGAGGCCGGACTCGAGGGTCACGGTCACCTCGACGGCGGCGCCACCGGGAACATGCGTCACGAGGTGGGCATCGTCACCCTCCCGGATCACACGGGACGGCGGCAGCATACGGCGCCACGCGTCCTCGTCCCGCGCCCGAAGAGCGGCCTCGGGGTCGGATGCATCCACCCCCATCGCCGCGAGCACCTCGGCGATTGCATCGTCGGGCACGGCGACCACGTCGTCCTGCCAGTTCTCGAACGACGTGGACACGCCGTACGCCTCCGCGAGCCGATGCAGCGGGGACGAGGGAGTCGAGGGTTCGGGAGTAGAAGCCATGTGTCGATTCTGACCGGGTGCGCGCCGCGGTGCGAGCCTGGGCGGACCGAAGCGGGCCCGTCGAGGGCGGGTGCTGGGCCACAGGAACATCATCGGCGCCTGTGCGTTCACCCGGATCCGCTACGGTCGGGCCCTTCCCGAGCCACGGCTGCACGGAGCCGGGACACGGGCAACACGAAGGGAAGCACATGACCACGGGCGGACGACACAAGCGGTGGCCGGGCCGAATAGCGGAAGGAAGTGACCGATGACCGCGCCCATCGCGAGGGAAGAGCTGGCAAGCCAGGTGCGGCGACGGCTCGGAGCGCGGACTCGCACGGCCGCGGCGACGACGGTGACCGCCGACGGCATCACCACCGCGGTGATCGGCGCACCGGAGCACGCGGACTTCGAGATCGGCTCCATCTCGAAGGGGGTCACCGGCCTCCTCTACACGGATGCGCTCTCCCGCGGGGAGGTGTCGTCGGAGACCACGCTGGGCGACCTGCTGCCTCTCGGCGACTCCGACCTGAAGACCGTGACGCTCGCGTCGATCGCCGTCCACTCGTCCGGACTGCCCAGCCTGCCGCCCGCCGCTCAACCCCTGAGGGGCACCCTGCGCCTGTGGCGGAGCGGCACCAACCCCTACGGAGAAACCGTGGACCAGCTGCTCGAACAGGCGCGAAGCGTGACGCTCGGGTCACCCCGGCCGAGGTACTCGAACCTGGGTTTCCAGCTCCTCGGTCACGCGGTGGCGAGCGCGGCCGGGTCCACCTACCCCGACATCCTGCGCCAGCGCATCACGGAGCCGCTCGGACTCTCGACGATGCACGCCCCGTCCTCGGCCGCTGAGCTCCGCCCTTCGTCCGTGGTCGGCGTCAGCCGCTCCGGTCGCACGATGGAGCCATGGACGGGCGCGGGCATCGCGCCGGCGGGCGGCATCCGCTCATCGATCGGCGACATGGCGCGGCTTGCCCGCGCTCTCCTCGACGGTACGGCGCCCGGCGTCACCGCGCTCGACCCGGTGACGACCTTCACCGGTCCGGCGGTGCGGATCGGTGCGGGCTGGCTGACTCTCAGCGCGAGGAGTCGCGAGATCACGTGGCACAACGGTGGCACCGGCGGATTCCGCTCCTGGATGGGGCTCGACCGCGAGGCGGGGACCGCGGTCGTCGTGCTCGCCGCCCGGTCGGTGTCCGTCGATCGCCACGGCTTCGCGATGCTCGCCGACCTCACCCCCTGACGCGGCCGTGGGCCCCGCTCACGTCGCTTCGACAGGCTCAGCGACCGTACCCCCGCGACAGCACGTTGGCTCACGTCGCTTCGAGAAGCTCAGCGACCGTACCCCCACGGTCCCTGAGCCCGTCGAAGGGACGCAACCACCTCACGTCGCTTCGACAAGCTCAGCGACCGCACCCCCGCGACAGAACGTCGGCTCACGTCGCTTCGACAAGCTCAGCGACCGTACCGCGAGAACGCATCCCCACGGTCCCTGAGCCCGCACGGTCCCTGAGCCTGTCGAAGGGACGCAACCCGCCCTTGCCCGGACCACCCTCCGAACTCCCACCGCGAAGGCGGAATGCGCACGTGACCAGCGTTGTTGTATCAGTAGGCACACGTGAGGAGACAGGGCATGAAGGGTGATCGAGTGGAGATCGTCGTCGATGCAGGCGACGCGACCCGCACATACGAGATAGAAGCGACGCGGGCCGGTCGGCGCTTGGAGATCGCGCACGGGCGCGGCCTGGTCGAGGTGAGCGAGGTGACCCGCGGCGGAACCGCGGTGCGCACCGCCCGTTTCATGGCGAACCGCGTCATCGCGTTGGTGGAGCATCCGGCCAAGCAGGCCCCGACCGCGGACGAACTGGCGACGTTGCACCGCATCGCCTGAGCACGGCGACAGGAAAACGGATGAGGGCCGACCGCACACGCGGCCGGCCCTCTGTCGCGTCGCGGCGACGTCACGGCTTCATCCCTCGAGGGAGACCCGCAATCCGAGCGCCCGCAAAAGCCCGCGACTTCACCCGATGTTCACGCAGTCGCCCCGGCGATGGAGGAGGATCTGCCCATGTCGATGTCTGAGCCGTTCCTTCCGCACCCCTCGCACGATGACCGCACCGCGGCGGCCGAGCCCGGGGGTGAAGGTGCGCCGCTGTCGCAATCGGCGGAGGAACCCGACCTCCTGGGTGGCGAGAACGAGCCGAGCACCCCGGAACCCGACCTGGACGAGCGGGAGGACCCGCCGTTCCGTACGCCCCAAGCCGGAGACTCGGTGGACGAGGACGAGCTCCGCACTGACCTGAGCGACTGAGCCGGAGCACGGCGAAAAGGGCGCATAGGTCGGTGACTACGACGACGCAGCACCGCTCCGTCCTCGTCGTCACTTCGACTCCCTGAGAATTCCCACAGGAAGGAACTCCTCGGGTTCCCGAGGAGAAGGGTGGAAAGGGACGGCACGTGGTCGTCCCTACCGCGAGGAGCCCCCATGTACTTCCACGCTCAAACCTGGATCAACGAGATCGCTGACGGCGAGCCGGATCCGGCCGCCGCGAACGCGCTGCAGGAGGGGCTCGGCGGCCAGTTCGGCGAAATGCGCACCATGATGCAGTACCTCTTCCAGGCGATGAACTTCCGGGGTACGTCGGCCAAGCCGTACCGCGACCTCATCCAGGGCGTCGGCACCGAGGAGATCAGCCACGTCGAGCTGATCGGCACCACCATCTCCCGACTGCTCGACGGTGCGCCCGGATACTCGGGCAAACTCACCGACCCGCTCGACGAGCCCGGCAAGAAGGGCGCGACCCCGCTCAACATCGCGCTCGACACCGGCAACATCCACCACTACCTGGTGGGAGCGCAGGGCGCGCTGCCCGTCGACTCCGTCGGCAACCCGTGGAGCGGCAGTTACGTCTACAACTCGGGCAACCTTCCCCTCGACCTGTTGTACAACCTCATGCTCGAGTCGACCGGACGCCTGCAGAAGTGCCGCATCTACGAGATGACCGACAACCCCACGGCCCGCAGCACCGTCGCCTACCTCATCGTGCGCGATCAGGCGCACGAGAACGCCTTCGCTCGCGCGCTGGAGACGCTCGGTGTCGCGTGGAACACACTGCTGCCGATCCCGAAGACGAATGCGGAGCAGTTCCCCGAGGTGAAGAAGCTGCTCGACCTGGGCCTGCAAAGCAAGCAGTACAGCTTCGATCTCGATGACAAGAGCGAGGCGGGCAAGATCTTCCGCGGCGCTTCGCCGTCGAACGATGGCACGGTGCTGAGCGCGACCGAGCAGGCCCCCGCCGGTGCTCCGTCGTTCATCGCTCCCGAGCGCCTCGAGGAATTCTCCCCGGGTCTCGACAAGGATCTTCTGGCGCTCATCCAGCAGACCGCGGAGATGGAACTCGACGAGATCTCGTCGTTCTACGGCCCCACCGCCAAGTAGCGCGAACTCTCCCAGCCGCACGCGCAACGCCCCGGCACGGTGCCACCTCGGATCCAATCCGAAGGGCATCGCGCCGGGGCGCTGTGCTGTGCCAAGGGGCGCGTCGGGCGAAGCGCCTTACTGCATGTACTGGGCGACGAGAACGGCGCCGAGCACCATCGAGGCGATGTTCAGCACGATGCCGATCGAGCCGGTGATGATGCCGGCGAGCGCGATCTTGGCTGCACCCGGCTCGTTCTTCCGGCTGATAACACCGAGGATCACGGCAGCAATGCCGAAGAAGATCCAGAGGATGGGCAGGAACAGGCAGAACACGATGCTGATGATGCCGAAGACGAGGGACAGGATGCCCTTGGTCTTGGATGCGGTGGCGGCGCGGTGTGTGGACATGGGTGGATCCATTTCTCTCGGGTGGGTTGAGTGCACTGTTTTCGGGTGAGTGCACCCGGCTCGAGTCTAGAATCCGGCGACTTTTCGACCTACGGTGCCCGGCGCCCCAGTAACGGGGGCGCCCGCAGCGACTCCACCTTCAGGCCGTCAGGCGCGATGCGGACCGGTACCGTTGTCTCATGACTTCCGCTGACGCCACCGCCCCCGCCGAATCCGACGCGAGCGGTGCCACGCAGACGTTCTCCGACCTCGGACTCGACGAGAGGGTGCTGAAGGCACTCAAGGACGTCGGCTACGAGACGCCCTCGGCCATCCAGTCCGCCACCATCCCGCTGCTTCTGGACGGACGCGACGTGGTCGGACTCGCGCAGACCGGAACCGGGAAGACGGCCGCCTTCGCACTCCCCATCCTTTCCCGCCTCGACATGACGCAGAAGACTCCGCAGGCCCTCGTACTCGCGCCGACGCGCGAGCTCGCGTTGCAGGTCTGCGAGGCGTTCGAGTCGTACGCCTCGCATCTGCGCGGCGTACACGTGCTCCCGGTCTATGGCGGCCAGGCCTATGGGGTACAGCTCTCGGCCTTGCGCCGTGGCGTGCACATCGTCGTCGGCACGCCCGGTCGCATCATGGACCACCTCGACAAGGGCACCCTCGACCTCACCCAGCTCAAGTACCTCGTGCTCGACGAGGCCGACGAGATGCTGAAGATGGGCTTCGCGGAAGACGTGGAGACGATCCTCGCCGACACCCCCGACACCAAGCAGGTCGCCTTGTTCTCCGCGACGATGCCGGCGCAGATCCGCCGCATCTCGGCGAAGTACCTGCACGACCCCGAAGAGATCACGGTCAAGAACAAGACCACCACGTCGGCGAACACCGCCCAGCGTTACCTCGTGGTGTCGTACCCGCAGAAGGTCGACGCGCTCACCCGCATCCTCGAGGTGGAGAACTTCGAGGCGATGATCGTGTTCGTGCGCACGAAGAACGAGACGGAGACGCTGGCCGAAAAGCTGCGCGCCCGCGGGTACTCGGCTTCGGCCATCAGCGGCGACGTCGCGCAGGCTCAGCGTGAGCGTACCGTCAACCAGCTCAAGTCGGGCAAGCTCGACATCCTCGTCGCCACGGATGTCGCGGCGCGCGGCCTCGACGTCGACCGCATCAGCCACGTGGTCAACTTCGACATCCCCATCGACACCGAGTCCTACGTGCACCGCATCGGCCGCACCGGTCGCGCGGGTCGGTCGGGGGACGCGATCAGCTTCGTGACGCCCCGCGAGCGTCGCCTCCTCACCGCCATCGAGCGCGCCACGCGTCAGCCGCTGACCCAGATGCAACTGCCGACCGCCGAAGACGTGAACGCCACCCGGCTCACGCGCTTCGACGACCAGATCACGGCCGCCCTCGAGCAGACGGATCGCATCGAAGGATTCCGCGACATCATCGGACACTACGTGTCCCATCACGACGTACCCGAGGCCGACGTCGCTGCAGCGCTCGCCGTCGTAGCGCAGGGCGAGACCCCGCTGCTGCTCACGCCGCAGGACGAGCGCGCGCAGCGCTTCGAACGTGAGCGCGACGACCGGGAGCGGAGCGGCTCGGGCGGGTCCAGCGGCCGGGATGCTCGCGGATCGGGCGACCGCCGTCCCTCGGGTGACCGTCCGGAGCGCCGCGGCCGCGCGTCCGACTCGTCGCTCACCACCTACCGGATCGCGGTGGGCAAGCGACACAGGGTGGAGCCGCGGCAGATCGTCGGCGCCCTCGCGAACGAGGGCGGGCTCACCCGCGGTGATTTCGGGGCCATCGACATCCGTCCCGACTTCTCCCTCGTGGATCTGCCGGCCGACCTGCCGAACGACGTCTTCGAGCGCCTCAGCGGCACCCGCATCAGCGGCAAGCTCATCGAGCTGCGTCCGGACCGCGGCGCACCCGGTGCCCGCCGCGACGGCGCCGAGCGCCCGGGCCGCAAGCCCCGACACGACTAGCGCACCGAGCACCGGTCCGTCACAACACGCGCGCCGGCCCTACTCGCCGGTCGGCGCGAACTCATTGAACGCCTCGTGACCCTTGCGAACGGTGCCATCCGCTTCGATGAAGTGAAGGGTCTCCGGCCAGCCGACCGGACCGTACTCGGCTCGGTGCAGGTCGGCGATCAGGCTGTGATGCAGCGCGTGCGCCGTGAAGCCGATCCCTCGCTTCTTCAGCTCACCGAGCGTGTACCGCATCACCTCGACGTGCTTTTCGTCGTCGTTCGCGCCCCACACCGTCTCGTTGCCGATGAGGCCTTTCCCCGACGCCTCGGCGATCGCGACGCACTCGTCGAGGTACTTCTCGAAGCCCTCCTTCGTGGCCGTGGTGTTGTGCGCGCTCACCGAATTCCACATCCAGTACGGGTGCATCGACAGGATGTCCGAGATGTGCTCGGTGGCCCTCAGCGCCTCGATGTGGGGGTAATTGCCGATGGTGAGGGGCTGCGTGGCGCCGAGCTTCTTGCAGGTTTTGTACACCCAGGTGAGCCACGTGAGCTCTGCGATCCGGATGGGGTTCTCGGGGTCGAGTCCGTACGTGCCCATGAGCGGCTCGTTGCAAAGGTCCCAGGAATAGATGCGTTGGTCGTCGGCGTAGGCACCGATCAAGCCCTCGAGGTACTCGGTGAACAGTCTCTCGGCCACCGCGACCGGGGCTCCCTCGGCACGATCCAGGTCGAAGAGGTCCTCGGCGCGGGTCCACGAGCTGAGGCCCGGCACGATGTGATCGAGCGCCACCCCGCCGAAGTCGCACACAGGGTCGCGCCAGCGATTGAAGATGACCGGCATCACGAGGATGTCATGCGAGGCGAAGAGGGTCAGCCCGGCCTCGAAGTTCGCGAGGAACCGCTCGGGGTTGCGCTGGTAGGCCTCATGGGAGAGCCACCACCGTGCGGTGTTCCACTTCGGGAACGCCGCCTTGCCGCGGGCGATCTCGACCGCCATGGTCCCGTGGTCGTGGTGCTGCCAGACGTCGAGGCCGCTCGTCCCCCAGGAACCGTCGTAGTTGAAGCCGTACACATCGCTGCTCTTCACGTCGTGCCTTTCTCATCGTTGATCGTGCGGTGAAGGTGGAAATCTGTGGGTTGATCACGATCCGAGTCGTCGGGGAGGATCAGGATCTTGCCCGACGAATGCGCCCTCATCCGATCGATGGCGTCGTCGAACTCCGACAGCGGAAACCGGTCGGACACGAGGAGTGCCGGGTGCACCCGACCCGAGCTGAGCAGCTCGAGCGCCTGCGGCCACACGCCGGGGCTCCCCAGCGAGCCGACGATCGTCTGGTCGTTGATCACCACGCGATCCAGGTCGATGGGGAGGGCGCCGAGGCCGTTCAGGCCCACCACGACGAGTCGACCGCCGTTCGCCAGATTTCCGAACGAGTCGGCCACGCCGTAGGCGGATCCGCTGGCTTCGAACACGATGGGGAACGTCTCACCGGGGCGCGCCGCCCTGGCGCCGAGTTCGGTCAGCCGTGCCATCCGGGATGCCTCGGGCTCCGCTACGGCGACGTCGGCCCCGTACAATTCGATGAGGATCGCCGCGATCAACCAGCCGATGGCTCCACCACCGGTGACCATAACCCGCTCCCCCTCGCCGCACGACGAGCGGAGCACGGCCCGCAGGGCGATCGCGGTCGGCTCGGTGAAGACTGCGTCCTCCACGTCGACCGCATCGGGAACGGGATGCACGCTGCTGGCCGGAAGCACGAGATAGCCCGCGAACGCGCCGTCGAGGTTCATCACCCCGGTCTCACGCCGGTCGCCGCACTGGTTGTAGTCGCCCGCGAGGCAGAGGTCGCAGTGCCCGCAGCCGATGCTGCACTCACCGACGACGAGGTCACCTGAAGCGAAGCCGACGACGTCCGACCCGATGTCCACGACTCGCGCGACCCACTCGTGGCCGGGCACCATCGGAAGCGTCGCGCGGCCGGAACGGATGTAGGCCATCGTCCCGTCGAGGAGTTCGAGATCCGTTCCGCAGAGCCCGACCGCCAGGGGCGCCATCAGCACCTCGTCGCTCGCGACCGCGGGCCTCGGGCGATTCGCGAGACGGTACTCGCCCGGCCTCTCGATCGTCAGTGCGCGCATCGTTCCTCACCCATTGAGTTCTCCGCATCCCGTGCGGCACGACCTCGTGACCCGCAACGTCGACGCCCGTGGCAAGCGCCTTCCGGCCATCCAACACTCAGGTACGGGGCGATGTAAAGTTCGTTCCCCGATCAGGAAAGTTTCGTTCCGGCAATCAGCCGAGCACGTCGAGCCACACGGACACCGGGTCGCCGACCTTCAGCACGTTGGCGTCGCGGACCGCACGCTTCACGGGCAGCACGTAGGATCCGCCCGTGCTCTGCGGGAACACGGACGTGCGCCACACCACCGTCCCGACGCGGGCCTGCACGCGCACCGCGCCGAATCCGCGTGCCGTGGTGTCGGTGAGCGCGGCGATCTCGTCGGCGGCGTCGTCCGGCAGGGTGACGAACGTCCACAAATCCCGCCGCGACTCCCACGGCCAGAGGGTCGCGGTGAACTCGTAGGTGAGCGGCACGGGTTGCTCATTCCCTCAGCAGGGCGCGGAGCGTCTGGATGGTGTCCGCCTCGGCGGGCGGCTTGTCCTCGCGGTAGTGCCTGACCCGGGCGAACCGCAAAGCGATCCCGCCCGGGTAGCGCGACGACCGCTGCACGCCGTCGATGGCGATCTCCACCACGGTGACCGGGTCGACCCACACGGTGTTGGCCGTGCGACGGAGCTCGATCTCCTGGAACCGCTCGGTCTGCCAGGCGAGCACCGCGTCGGTGAGCCCTTTGAACGTCTTCCCGACCATGACGTAGGAGCCCGCCTCGCCGAACTCCCCCGTCGCATCGAGCGCGCCGAGGTGCAGGTTGGACAGCATCCCGCTGCGCCGGCCCGATCCCCACTCGCAGGCGAGCACCACCAGGTCGAAGGTGTGCACGGGTTTCACCTTCACCCAGCTCGAGCCGCGACGACCGGCCGCGTACGGCGAGCCGATGGCCTTGACCACCACGCCCTCGTGTCCGGCGGCGAGCGCATCCCGAGACACGCGCTCCGCCGCATCGGGGTCGGTGGTGATCTCTCCCGGGATGCGGTGCGCCGGGGCGATGCGCTCGAGCTCCGCAATGCGAAGGGACAGAGGCTCCTCGAGCAGATCGCGACCGTCCACGTGCAGCACATCGAAGAACCACGGGTGCAGGATCGTGTCGCGGGCGGCATCCGCTCCGAACCGCGACATCGTCTCCTGAAACGGGCGCGGGGCACCGTCCTCGTCGAGCGACAGCGTCTCGCCGTCGAGGATCACGCGGTCCGCCGGCATCCGCCGCACGATCTCCACGACCTCGGGCAGCCGGTGCGTCACGTCGGCGAGGGTGCGGGTGAAGATGCGCACGTCGTCGCCCGACCGGTGCACCTGGATGCGCGCGCCGTCGAGCTTGTACTCCACGGATGCCTCGCCCGTGCCGGCCAGCGCCTCCGTCGGAGTCGACGCCGTGGCGGCGAGCATCGGCAGCACGGGTCGGCCGACGACGAGTCCGACGTCGGCGAGATCCTGTTCGCTGCCGGTGAGGGCGAGCCGTGCCGTTTCGCCCAGGTCGCCGGAGAGCATGGCGGCCCGTCGCACGGCGTCGACGCCCCGGTCGGCCGCGGCCGCGATCGCATCGGTGAGCACGCCTTCGAGAGCCCCGGTGCGGATTTCGCCCATCAGCACCCGGGCGATGAAATCCTGCTCGCGTGCCGTCGCCCGCGATGTCACGTCCCGCAATGCGGACGCGCGGGCGGCATCCGATCCGCTGCCCGACACGCGAACGAGGCGATCGAAGAGGGCGTCGAACTCCGCCACGGTGAGGGTGGCGTCGGCCGCAGGATCGCCCAGTGCCCCCGACACGGAGCGCCAGCCCACGCCGACCCTGCCCTGTCGCGGCTTGCCGACCAGGAATCCGACCGCCGGCGCGATCTCCGCCGCGTCAAGGCGTCGTAGCACGTCGGCCAGCGCCTGCACCTTCGCCAGCCGCGAGCGGGTGGAGGTCACGGTTTCGGCGGTTCCGACGAGGTCCTCGAGCAGCACGGGGCCAGTCTTGCACCCACCACCGACGCAGGAGGAACTCGCCGGAACCGACGGCGGCCGACGGGCGCGACGCCAGCGCGCCCGTCGTACCCGGGTCAGCCCGCCAGATAGCCGATGACGAGCGCCTTCCAGGTGTTCGGTCCGACGATGCCATCGACCGCGAACGGCATCTGAGCCGCCATCGCGGTCTGGAAGCCGATGATCGGCGCCTCCGTTCTCGGCCCGAAGATCCCGTCGACCACGAGGTAGTTCGAACCTCGGAGGTTGCGGTGATTGATCTGGTCCTGCACTGCACGCACTGCCGGCCCGGTGCTCCCCCGGCGAACCGTGACGATCGCGGACGACCAGGTTGCGGGACCCACAACGCCATCCACGGCCAGGCCCTTGGAGCGTTGGAACGCCCGGGTTGCGGCATCCGTCGCCGGCCCGAAGATCCCGTCGACCGTCAGGCGCGCGCCATGCGCGTTGAGCAGGTATTGCAGGGACCGCACGGTGACCGGCGGCCACACGCTGTTGCTGCCCTGCCGAAGCACGGGCCAGGTACTGAGCATCGCGGTGGCGGCCTGCACGTCGGCGCTGACGTGTGCCGGTGCTACGGATGATACGGATGGAGCCGCCTGCGTCGGAGTGGCGGCGACGAGGCTGATGCTGAGCACCGATGCTACGGCGAGCCCTCGAGTTGTGGCTTTCATGGGTGGAACCTCCTTAGGGTTGGCGCGCACGCTAGTCCTCACCGGATTCCGGCTCCACTCCTTCTCGGAACCGTTCCCGGACTGTGAACCGCGGATTCCGAGGGTCACGCTCCGGAAACGTTCCCGGTACCGAATGGCGCAGGCGATTCACGATTCCCGGTGACAAGCGCGAGCACGGTGCGGGACGATGAGGCGTGACCACGAACTACGTCAACACCTTCATCACCGTCGCGCCCGACTGCCCGGTCGACGCCCCCGCGATACCGCCCGCGAGCGCCGCGAAACCGTCGGTCGCGGCGATGCAGTACGAACTGCTGTCCGAGCGACCGTACGAGCTGACCTCGGACGAGTTGCTCTTCACGGTCCACGCCATCCGCGCCGGCATCGCCGACGCCGAGCTGAACGAGGAGAGGACCCGGTTCCTGGCGAAGAGCCAGGCGTGCCTGCGCGCGTCGCCCCTCGGCAAGCGGTACGGCTGGGGCACCCATCACGACGAGCAGGGCCGGGTCGCCGTCTACGGCGTCGGCACTCCCGAGTACGAGCGCCTCTCGGGCTCTCCCGACCTTGCGCACACGGCGGCGATGCGGTCGTCCCGGGCGTAGCGCTGCCGCGACAGCGGGTGCCGACTCACCGCCTGCGGACGGGCTGACGCAGCACGGTGCGCATCCTCTCGGGGGCGACCCTTCGCGCGTCACTGAGGTAGATCTCGTGGTGCCTGCCGGTCATGCAGAGACCGTTCTCCGGAACGAACTCGGAATGCAGGCGAGCGAGCACCGGGGCCTCGTCGTCGAATGAGCCGACGTGAACGGTCTGCACGCAGGTCCCCTCCGACAGCCGTTCCCAGCGCACGTCATCGAGTCGAACCGGTCGACTCCGGGCAGCCACGTGTGAAACGGCGGCCGCCACCATCCGGTCGTCGATCCAGTCGGGGGTCAGGATCATCATGGTCCAGCTCCACCGGGACTTGTCTCGCGTCGTGGTGAACGCGTCCATGTCGTCGGCCCACCACAGACCCTCCAGAGGCGGGACGACGTAGTCCCTGCCGAGCTCCCGCTTGCTGGCGAACTTCAGCGCGTACGCCAGCGGGTACAGCGTCCCGAGCGTTTCGGCGTAGAGGCGCGAGGTGTTCGGGTCGCCGTGCCCGTCGAGCATCAGATACCGCAGGTCGGGGACCTCGACGATGCGAAACTCGCCCGGCGTGGCCCGGTAGCTGTCGAGGCTCTTCATGAGGTCGACCTTCTCGGTCGCTGCGGTCATGGGAGGCACCGGCACTCGGGCATACGCCCATCCTCTGCACCGGATGCGCCCGCGGCAAGGGACGAGCCGCCCGCTGCGGCGAAACAGAACCTTAACAAGGGCGTTATTCCGACGTAAGACGCCGAGCGGCAGACTGGATGGACAACGTAAGCCGTTGTGGATCCGTCGGGACACCAACCTCGCCGGTATGTCATCGACGTGGATACCCCCGGCTTTGCTCTGCGCACCCGCACGGTGGTTCCCCCTCGTCGCCTGACCTTCTGTCAATCGCAATCGACGTTGGAAAGCTGGACCATGCTGAAAGTAGCTGTACTCGTGGGTAATCCGAAGCCCAAATCCCGCACCCTGAGGGTCGCCACGACCGTCGTGGAGAAGCTCCTCGCCGAAGGCACCTACGAGCTCTCGGTGATCGACCTTGCCGACCACTCGGCCGAGCTCTTCCGCTGGCCGTCGGAGACCATGAACGAGTTGAACGAGCTCGTCGCGACGAGCAACCTCGTCATCGTCGCGTCCCCGACCTACAAGGCCACCTACACGGGACTGCTGAAGTCGTTCCTCGACCGCTACCCGCACAACGGCCTCCGCGGAGTCACGGCCATCCCGGTCATGACCGGCGCGGATGCGACCCACTCGATGGGCGTCGACGTGAATCTCCGCCCGCTGCTCGTGGAGCTCGGCGCGAGCGTGCCGACCAGGGGCGTCTACTTCATCGCCAGCCAGATGGATCAGCTCGATGCGCTGATCGAGGGGTGGGCCGAGGACAACGCGGGCGTGCTGCACCTGCTGCAGCCGCTCGTCGACGGCGTGCTCGCCCGTCACCCCGAGAAAGCGGGGGTGTTCGCATGAGCGTCATCGACCAGCGCACGTCGACCTATCCGCCCGTCACCGCGCACGTGCCCGCGCACGGCTTCGAGACCGCGAGCAAGGATGCGGCCGAGATCCGGGCGGCGTTCAATCGGTTCCCGTCGGGTAT
This sequence comes from Planctomonas psychrotolerans, assembly GCF_008642235.1. GTDB lineage: Bacteria > Actinomycetota > Actinomycetes > Actinomycetales > Microbacteriaceae > Planctomonas > Planctomonas psychrotolerans. The sequence continues at coordinate 208,343 of NZ_SJEV01000001.1, forward strand.
CGCCGCGGTGTGCGCCGAGATCGACGGGGTCCCCGTCGGAGTTGTCGTGTCGTCGTTCTCGGTAGGAGTGTCGTTCGATCCCGCCATCGTGATGTTCTCCATGCAGAACAGTTCGAGCTCGTGGCCGCTCCTGCGCACCGCCCGGTCGATCGGGATCTCGGTGCTCGGCTCCGACCAGAGCTCCGTCGCGAGCCAGCTCGCCTCCCGCAAGGGCAACCGCTTCCGGGACCTCGACATCTCGGTGACGGAGAGCGGATCGCTGTTCCTCGGCGGCGCCACGCTACTGCTCGACTGCCATGTGATGTCCGAGATCCCCGCCGGTGATCACCACGTCGTGCTGCTCGAGGTGAAGAGCCTCCGAGTGGAGTCGAACACCGAGCCGTTGGTGTACCACGGTTCGGCGTTCCGCCGGCTGCACCCCGGCGCGTGACGGCGCTCTTCTGAGTCGCTGCCCCGGACGCGAACGCGATCCGGGGCAGCGGACAGCTTGCGCCGACCGGCGTTGCTGACGCGCGCACGCGCACGCGCACGCCGAGGTGCGCCCGCGGGCCCGAGCGCGCACGGACACACGTGTGCGCTCGAGCCGACCCGCACCGGCGATCAGGCGAGGACGCGCAGGTTCGCCGGTCGGAACGCGGCGCCGGGGTGCGAGTCCGGCAGGCGGGTCCGGCCCTCGCCGAAGAGATGCTCGCGCAACGTGGTGCCGGGCAGCTCGTCCTTGATCAGACCGCGTCGACGCAGCTCCGGCATGACTCTCGTGAGGAAGAGATCGTGCCCGCTGTCCGGGTCGGGCTGCACGAGGAAGCCGTCGGCGTTGGTGGCCTCGATCATGGCGACGGCCTGGTCGACCACCTCCTCGGGCGTGCCGAGGAACGGCTTACCCATGACGCCGTTCGCCCGGAACTCCTCGAGGATCTCGCGCACGGTCGGCGCATCCGGTCCGAGGAAGCGCTCCACGTTCGTGCGGCCGCTGTCGGTGTTCGCCGCGCTCGCAGGCATGGCCCGGTCGAGGTCGAGCGACAGCAGGTCGACCCCGGTGTAGTAGGCGTAGAGGGTGGCGGCATGCTCGAGCGAGATGCTCTCGATCTGCGCCTGGTGCTGCGCGAGGGCGTCCTCGGCCGAGTCCGCCACGCGGAAGGTGCCGGCGATGAGGCACTTCACGGCGTCGCGGCCGCGGCCGTTCTCGTCGGCACGGCGGCGGATGTCGGCGATCTGGTCGGCGAGCGCCTTCGACTCCGCCGCGAGGAAGACCGCCTCCGCGTACTTCGCGGCGAGTTCGCGACCGGCGGACGACGCCCCCGCCTGGAACAGCGTCGGCGTGACCTGCGGACTGGGTGGTGTGACGAGCACACCCTTGGCGGAGAAGAAGGGTCCGTCGTGAACGATCTCGTGCACCTTCGCGGGGTCGGCCCACGTGCCCGTGGCGCTGTCCATCTTCAGAGCGTCGTCTTCCCAGCACCCCTCCCAGTACTTCAGAGAGAGCTCGACGTGATCGTCCGCCTTCGCGTAGCGGTCGTCGTGCGGCATGAGCGGCTCGCCGAACAGCAGGGCCGAGGCGGCCTGCGCCGAACCGGTGACGATGTTCCAGCCCATCCGTCCTCCGGAGAGGTGATCCAGGGTGCGGTACTGGCGGGTCACGGTCGGCGGCTTCTCCACCATGGTCGACACCGTAGTGACCAGCCCCAGCGTGCGGGTCACCGACGCGAGCGCGGACATGAGCATCTGCGGGTCGATCGTCGAGAACTGCACATTGCGTTCGACGGCCGTGGGGATGATCGTGCTGTTCAGGGTGGGGTAGCCGTAGGAGTCGGCCAGGAACAGGAAGTCGACCCCGGCGGCCTCGCACGTGCGGGCGAGGTCGGTCCAGTACTCGAGGTCGGTGAAGTTGCGGTCGGTCTCGCGACCGGCCATGTTCCAGGTGCGGCGAACGGCACCCGACTGGAACATGCCGATGGTCAGTTGCTTAGTCATTTCGTCTCTTCCCTTCGGGGATTCGGGATGGCCGACCGTTGCGGGGCGACGGTCACCGATCGGCTGCGCCTCGTCACTGGCGCGCGGCGGCGCTGTTGCGGTAGACGGCGCCCGGGTGCTCGGCGGCGAGGTGCGGCGAGCCCGTGCCCAGCAGGCGTTCGCGCAGGGTCATCGCGGGTTGGTCCGTCTGCACGAGCCCCCGGGCGCGCAGCTCGGGCATGACCAGATCGATGAAGCTGTCGAACGTACCGGTGTGGTCGGGCTGCACGAGGAAGCCATCCGCACCGGTTGCGGCCATCGCCACCTCGGCCTGATCGACCACCTGCTCGGCGGTGCCGATGAACGGCGCGCCCATGACGCTGTTGCGCTGGAACTCCTCGAGGATCTGCCGCACGGTCGGGGCGTTCGGCCCCAGGAAGCGTTCCACGTTGGTACGCCCCGTCTGGGTCAGGGCCGCGCTCGGGTCGAGCGGCTTGTCGGGATCCATCACCGACAGGTCCAACCCGGTGAAGAAGGCGTAGGAGGCGGCCGCGTCGTCCAGCGTCCTCGTCGCCGTCGCACGCTCGCGGATGGCCCGGGCCTCGGCCTCGGTCTCCGCCACGACGAAGGTGCCCGCCATCAAGAACTTGATGGATGCGGGGTCCCGGCCGTACTGCTCGGCGCGCCGACGCGTGTCTGCGATCTGCGCCGCGAGGGCGGGGACCTCGGCGGCGAGGAACACGGCCTCGGCGTACTTCGCGGCGAGGTCGCGGCCGGGGGCCGACGCGCCGGCCTGGAAGAGCACGGGCGTGCGCTGCGGGCCGGGCGGCACCGTGAGCACCCCGTCCGAAGAGAAGTGCGGGCCCCGGTGCACGATCTCGCGCACCTTGTCGGGGTCGGCGTAGATGCCGGCCTCACGGTCGACGACGAGGGCGCCCTCGTCCCAGCATCCCTCCCACAGCTTGAGGGACAGGTCCACGTGGTCGGCGGCGATCTCGTAGCGCTTGTCGTGCTCGGTGAGCTCGGAGCCGAACAGGCGGGCGGAGGCGTTCTGTCCCGCCCCGGTCACCACGTTCCAGCCGATCCGGCCGTTGGTCATGTGGTCGAGCGTGGCCATCTTGCGGGCGACCATCGGCGGCTTCTCCACCGTGGTCGACAGCGTGGTGACGAGCCCGAGCTTCTCCGTCACGGCGGCGAGGGCCGGCAGGATCGCCATCGGGTCGCCTTTCGGGAACTGCACCCCGCTGCGCACCGCCGTCGCTGGCAGGCCGCCGTTGACCACCGGATAGCCGTAGTCGTCGGCGAAGAAGAGGAAGTCGACCCCCGCCTCCTCGCAGCGTCGCGCCATGGTCAGCCAGTGGCCGAGGTCGAGGAAGTCAGTGGCCGTGTTCTCGGCCAGCTTCCACGTTCCCATGAGGCCTGCGCACTGGAACATTCCGATCTTCCACGCCGTTGTCACGTCGCATACCTCCACTTTCCGCAGCATTGAACCGAACAGTTCACAGGCTAGGAGTCCGCTATTTCGACCGTGTTACGGCGGCGAGACGTTTGCGGGAGCGCGGGTCAGCGCGGGTCAGCGCGGGGCGAGCTCGGCGGCGCTCCGGCGCGACGCCGCGTCCGGCGGGGTCAGCTCAGCCAGTAGCGCCCGGATGCCGGCCGCGTGAGCCGCGTCCAGCTGGTCGGCCGCCACTCCCGTGAGCAGGAGGAACTGCAGGCCGCGCCACAGGGCGATGATCTGCGTGGCCGCAATCACACTGTCCGCGTCGCTGTATCCAGCGCGGACGAAGACGGCCCGGGTGAGCCCGACCCATTGGCGACCGGCGCGCTCGATGAAGGTCGTCCACTGCTCGGCGTCGCGCATCGCGATGCCGAAGCGCTGGAAGTACAGCCGCAGGAAGGAATGGTTCTCGGGGGCGGACAGGTCGTCCCACGCCTCGAGGAGGCCCTCCTCGAGGTCCCCCGCACGCTCGAGTCTCGCGAACATGTCGCGCAGCTTGGGGAACCGCTCGAAGGCCAGCACCGACGCCTCGTCGAGGAGGTCCTCCTTCGACCCGAAGTAGTAGAGGAGCATCCGGTTGTTCGAGCCGATGCCGCGCGCGACGGCGCTGAGACTCAGGTCGATGACGCCCTCACGGAGAATCAGGTCGACGACGAGGCCGAGCAGACGCTCGCGCTCCGAGGTGCCATCCACGACGCCCATACTATGAGCCCGAGGGCAGCGGGACGGCGCATGCCCCGCGGTTCCCTCAGACCGGCATGGATACGAGGGCCGGCAGCGCGGGGTGGGCGTCGCCGAGCCGGTCGTGACCCGGCTGCTCGGTGATCCGCGCGCGCAGGCTGCAACCTGCCTCGCCGTCACGCAACCGGCCGCGTTCCCGGAGAATCGGCATCACCAGCCGACCGAAGTCCTCGAGATCGACCGGCTCGAAGACGGGCTCGATGAGAAAGCCGTCGAGGTCCGTCTCGGCCGCGAGCCGTTCAATGGCGTCGGCGATCTGGATCGGGTCCCCGACGATGCGGAACCCCCGGGTGCCCAGCCCGCGGAGCTGGTCGAGGATCTCGCGCACCGTCGGCGCGTCGTCGTCGAGGAAGCGCTCGATGTTGCTTGTTCCCATCTGCCCGACCGGGCCGCCCGCGTCGAGCACCTGGTGCAGCGTGCGGTCGGGGTCGAGCGCCAGCAGGTCGATGCCGGTGTTGCCGGCGTACAGGGATGCCACGATCTCGTCGGTCTGCATGGCGTCGAACTCGGCCGCCAGCTCGACCGCCCGCTGCTCCGTCTCAGCGAGGAACACGGTGAGCCCGGCCATCGTCGTGATCGAGTCCGCGTCCCGTCCCGCCTCCGCGGCGAGACGACGGATGTCGGTGACCGCCGCCGCCGTTCGGGCGGGCGTGGTGGCCTGCACGAAGACGCATTCGGCATGCTCCGCAGCGAAGGCCCGTCCCGTGGGCGATGTGCCGGCCTGAAAGAGCACCGGTGTGCGCTGCGGAGACGGGGGCGCGCCGTAATAGCCGCGCGACCGGTAGTGCTTGCCGTCGTAGACGATGCGGTGGATGCCGTCACGGCGGGCGAACACGCCGCTGGCGCGATCGACGACGAGCGCGTCGTCGTCCCACGCCGTCTCCCAGTACCGGGCGGCCAGCTCCACGTACTCGGCGGCCATCTCGTACCGCGTGTCGTGCGGCACCATCCGCTCGTGGCCGAACACCTCGGCGACGGCGTTCTGCGACGCCCCGGTGACGATGTTCCAGCCGATTCTGCCGCCGGTGAGGTGATCGAGCGTGGAGAAGCGACGCGCCAACTGCACGGGATGGTCGAGTCCGGTCGACTGGGTGACCACGAATCCGAGGGTGTCGGTGTGCTGCGCGAGCACCGGGATGAGGTAGTCGGGATCGAGCCCGGAGAAGTTGATGCCGTGCCGGACGGCCACCTCCGACAGGTCCCCGTCCACGATCGGATAGCCGTAGCCGCCCGCGAAGAACAGGAAGTCGAAGCCGGCCCGCTCCAGGGTCTGCGCGATGGAGATCCAGTAGTCGGTGTTCAGGTAGTTGGCGCTCTCGCTCCGCGGGTGCGCCCAGCTGTAGGTTCCCCCCACCTGCGGCCCCATCACCTCGAACACGCCGAAGTGCAGCGCCTTGTCTGCGCTCCGGTTCACGCGTGCGCTCCCGCCGGTGCGGTGCCAACACCGGACACGGGGTCCGCGCTCAGCCAGGTGTCGATGCGCGCCTTCACGTCGGCCTTCACCTCGGCCGGGGCCAGTGTGGTTTCGATCGAGGTCCAGGCGCATGCGGCGAGCTGCTCGTCGGTGAGACCGATGCTGGTGCGGCACAGCTCGTACTCGGCGAGGATGTCCGGGCCGAAGAGGATCGGGTCGTCGGCGTTGATCGAGCAGCGCACGCCCGCCTCCAGCAGGTGCGGCATTGGGTGCTCCTCGATCTTCTCCACGACGTCGAGCATCACGTTCGAGGTCGGGCACACGTCGAGGGGCAGGCCGCGTTCGGCCAGCTCGGCCACCAGCTCGGGGTCCTCGATGGCACGCACGCCGTGCAGGATGCGGTCCGCCTTCAGCACGTCGATGGCCTCGCGCACCGACTCGGGGCCAACCAGCTCACCAGCGTGCGGGGTGGACTGCAGTCCCGCCGCCTTCGCGATCGCGAAGGGTTCGGCGAAATCGGCGCAGGGGTAGCCGCGCTCGTCCGCCGCGAGGCCGAGAGAGACGACGCCGTCACCGGCGAAGCGCGCGGCGACCTCGGCGATCTGCACGGCGATTTCCAATCCGGCCGTGCGGTCGATGGTCGGCATGAGGCCGAACGCGACCCCGTGCGTGACCGACGCCGACCGGGCGAGGTCGATGAGCTCCCGCATCGCGCCGTCGAAGGAGCCGTACTGCTCCGCGTAGAAGCGGGGGCTGACACTCAGTTCGAGATACGCGACGCCCTCCGCGGCCTGGTCCTCGAATATCTGATCCATCAGGATCCCGAGGTGTTCGGGGTGGCGCAGCGCGTCCAGCAGCGTCTTGTAGGTGGCGCTGAAGGCGGTGAAGCCCTTGAAGCCGGATGTCTTCACCGGCTCGATGCCCAGCACGTCCGAGAGCGAGATCAGGGTCGCCGGGCGCATCGCGGCTTCCATGTGCAGGTGCAGGTGACCCTTCGGGAGGGCCTGAAGGTCGCGGGCGGGCATGGTGCTGCGGAGCGTGGGTTCGGTGTCGGTGAGGGTCATGGGGTTCTCCTTGATGGGTGTCGGGACTTGTCGCTGCGAGCGGGCGGGGACAGTGGGGACCGGAGCGAGCGCTGCCGGTCCCCGCCGCGTCACTCCTCGAGGCTGGCGTAGGCCGCTTCGAGGTAGCTCATGTCGATGAAGTCCTCCGGTGCGGGCAGGTCGGTGTAACCGGCAGCCTCGAGGCCGGGGTACATCACGTCGCGCATGGTCTCGGGGTCCATCCAGAAGAGCGGGTCGCCGTACTCCCCGACGACGAGCTCCTGCTGCAGCTCGTTCTCGCGGGTCTGCTGCGTGAGGTCGAGGCCGAGGTCGGCACCGAACTCAGTGACGGAGAGTTCCGCGCCCACCGACGGGTCCTCGCCGTTCTCCTGCCACCCGCGGATCGAGGCCCGCATGAAGGCTTCCATGTCGTCGCCGTTGTCGCTGATGTACGCCGAGTCGCCGTAGACGATGTTGCCGTAGAGCGGCATGCCGAGGTCGGCGTACAGGGTCACCACGTAGTCGTCGGGGGCCAGCCCGTACTGCTCCTCGAGCATGATCGGCTGGTTGGTGGCGTAGGCGGTGTAGGCCTTGCCCTGGCCCTCGACGAGCGGGGCGATGTCGAAGCCGACCGGGATGAACTCGTAGTCCGGCTCGAGGCCGGCGATGGTGAACGCCGCGTCGTAATTGATCTGGGTGCCCTCCTGCCCGAGCACCGTCGCCCCGACGAGGTCCTCGGCGCTGCGCACGGGATCGTCGGCGAGGGAGACCAGCGCCCCTGGGCTCTCCTGGAAGAGCGCGCCGATGGCCGTCCAGTCGTTACCGGCGGCGAAGGTCTGCAGCCACTGCTGGGTGCTCGGCACGATACCGAGGTCGGCATCGCCCGCGGCCACGGTGGCCATGGTGCTGGGCGCGTTCGGCCCACCACCGATCCACTCGATGTCGAGCCCCTCCTCCTCGTAGTAGCCGTTCTGATCGGCGATCCAGAAGCCTCCCCACTCGACGTTCTTGATCCAGCCGAGCGAAACCCGGATGGTGGTGAGCTCCTCCCCATCCTCGGTCGTGGCGGTCGCACCGCCGGCGGCGCACCCGGATAGGGCAAGGGCGGTGACGAGGGCCAGCCCGGCGGTTGTGGCGGCGCGGTGGCGGTGGGGCGAGGTGCGGTTCGCACGGTTCGGAAACACGGTTCTCCTAGAGGTGGTCGGGACGGGTTACGGGGTAGGTGATCGGGGCGCGGTGGTGGACATCGGAGCGCGGCCGAGGGGATCAGGAGCGGTCCCGCCGAGTCGGGACCGCGGAAGGGACGAGAGTCGGATGAAGATCCGGAGACGTCAGGTGAGACGGGCGTCGACGCGGCGCTCGGCGACCTGCGCGCCGACGAAGACCAGCACCGACACGACCGTCGCCACCACAGCGGTCCCCCACGCGCGCTCCATGTCCATGTAGCTGCGCGACTCCGAGAACAGAGCACCGAGGCCATTGGTGCCCATCAGGAACTCGGCAAGCATGGCGGCGAGCACAGCGCTCGGCGCGGTGATGCGCACCGACACCATCAGATTCGGCAGGGCGTAGAGCACACCGAGGCGCCCGAGAACCTGCGCCTTGTTCGCGCCGAGCACGCTGAAGAGGTCTCGTCCGGCCTCCGGAATCGCCGCGAGCCCGGAGAGGGTGAAGACGAAGGCGGGGAAGAAGCAGATCAGCGTCGTCGAGGCCAGCACCGCGGGGTCGCCGTACCCGACGATACGGGCGATGATCGGGATCAGCGCCGTGATCGGGACGGACCGGATGATGAGGGCGGTGGGCGTCACGATCCCGGAGAGAGCGGCGGACCACCAGACGAGGATGGCGCCGACGAAGCCGATGAGAGTGCCCCCGATGAGCCCGCCGAGAGCCATCCCCAGCGTGTAGCTGATCGAGGGGACGTAGTCCGCGAAGCCGGCGAGCACGTCCTGGATGACAAACCAGGGTCGCGGCGCGACGGTGGAGGTGTAGCCGTTGACCAGCACCCACACGTCCCAGCAGATGAGCAAGAAAGCGACGGGCCAGAGGTGCACGAGGTTCACGCCCGCGGAGCGAAGGCGGCTCATGTGAATCTCCTCATCGCGATCCGCTGCAGCTGTACGAAGATCAGGTAGGCGAGGAGCGACATGGCGGTCGCCGCCAGCGCAGCGGCCCACAGCAGGGACATCTGGTAGTTCTGCATGGCGCTGACGATGACGAGGCCGAGGCCCATCGGGGCGCCGAACCACTCCCCGATCGTCGCCCCCAGCACCGCGGCGGGCGCGCCGAGGGCGAGCCCGTCGAAGAAGGCGGGGACGGCCCGGGGAAGCTCGAGTCGCACGAGGCGTCGCGCCCGGTTGGAGCCGAACACGGTGAAGAGGTCATGCTGGGCCGAACCGGTGTTCGCGAAGCCTGACGCCATCGTCACGAACATGACGAAACCGACGCTCAGCGCGGCGATGACGGCCGGTGCATCCTCACGCCCCACCGTGGTGATGAGGAGCGGCGCGAGCGCGATCGTGGGCACCGCGTGCAGGATGGCGGCGAAGCGGTCGAGACCCGGGCGGAACATCGGCACCACGAGCGCGAGCGCCGCTCCGAGCACGGCTACGGCAGAACCGAGCGCGAAGCCCTGGGCTGCGGAGGTGAAGGTGACCAGTGAGTTGCGGACCAGCAGGCCGGCTCCGGTGGGCGTGAGGACATAGGACAGCACGTCGGCGAGGGGCGGCCAGGCGCGACCTGCGAGTTCGAAGGTGCCGATGAGCTGCGTGAGAACGATGAGCAGCGCGCCGCCCGCGATCGCGTAGGCGACCTTCACCGAGGTGCGGGGGGCGGTGTTCATGCTGCCGCGCCGTCGGAGGCGTCGAGCAGGCAGGTGAGCTCGTCGACGAGCGCGTGGAACTCGCTCGACCGGGTGATCTCGGCGTCGCGCGGCCGCGGGAAGTCGACCGTCTTCACCGTGCGCACGTGCCCGGGTCGCCCGGTCATCACGATGACGCGGTCGGCGAGGATGAGCGCCTCGTCCACGTCGTGGGTCACGAGGATGGTGGTGATCTTCTCCTCACCCCAGATGCGGGCGAGTTCCGCGTTCATCCGGCGCCGGGTGACCGCATCGAGCGCTCCGAACGGCTCGTCGAGTAGCAGCAGGTCGGGACTCAGCGCGAGCGCCCGGGCGATCGACACCCGCTGGCGCATACCGCCGGAGAGCTGCTTGGGGCGCGCCTTCTCGAATCCGGTGAGTCCGACAAGGTCGATGAGCCCGTCCACTCGGGCATCGTCGACCGGACGACCGGCGACCTTGAATGGCAGCGCGATGTTCGAGCGCACGGATGCCCACGGCAGGAGCGCGTGCTCCTGGAACGCCACACCGAGACGGTGCTGCCGCGCCAGCTGGCGCGGTTCGGCACCGAAGATCTCGACGCGGCCGTTGGTCGGCTCGTCGAGCCCGGCGGCGAGACGCAGCACGGTTGACTTGCCGCATCCCGACGGTCCGATGATCGCCACGAACTCGCCCTCGGCTATCTCCAGGTCGACCTCGGCCAAGGCCTGCAGCTTCTTGCCCCGCCCGAGGGTGAAGATCTTGTCGGCTCCGATCACCGACACAGCCGTCCGGGTGGCCGGTTCCGTGGGGTCTGCCGCGATGGCGGGAAGTGTGGCAATAGTGGACATCGGGAGACTCCATTCCGTGAGAACGATCCCCTGGTCGACGTGCGGCAAGCCTGCCGCTCCAGACCGAGTGAATCGATTAGTTCAACGTTAGGAACGTCCTGTTTCGGTCGCGTGACACGGGCATACGCGTCGTGTTACGTTCCGCGCCGGCACGCCGTCGACCCGGCCCGCCCGATCCGTCGATCCCCGCGTCAGCCGTGCTCAACGCGAGTTGATGCACGGCGGCTGAATTCCCCACGAAGAGAAAGTGACGCTCCGTCAACGTCCCGTCACCACCGGATCGGGAGCGACTCACCCACCCTCGCTGTTCACACTGCCGTCGCTCAGGGGCACCCCGTCGTTCGATCGGGCTTGTCACCCTTTCGGGGGCACCGGGCGGGCATCCGCCCGGGCAGGGGTAAGCACCAACAACGAAAGAGGAAGTAATGACAACGAGTGCGTGCAGGCCGGTTCGTCGCCTGATCGTCATGGGAACGGTGGCAGGTGTGGCCATCGGGATGGTTCCCGCCTGGGCAGCGACCGCCGACGACACGACGGTGACGGCACCGAAGAACATCATCGTTCTGATCTCCGACGGCGGTGGATACAACCAGTTCGACGCCGCCCGCCTGTTCACCAGCGGCACGAGCTACGAGCAGGTCGCCGTCGACCCGGGCACCGGCGCCGTGAAGACGTCGGAGAGCACGCCGTCCGAGGTGTACGACTCCTACCCCACTCAGCTCGCGCTCGCGCACTTCTCGGCGAACGGCATCGGCCGCTACACGCCCGAGGAAGCATGGGGCTCGTTCGACTGGGTCAAGGAGGGTGCGACCGACTCCGGTGCCGCAGGCACGGCACTCGGCACGGGTGTTAAAACGAACAACGGCGTCATCGGCTTCGACCCGGAGGGCAACCGCCTGCTCACCGTCGGTGAGCAGGCGCAGGAGGTGGGCAAGAAGGTGGGACTCGTCACGTCGGTGCCGTTCAACCACGCCACCCCCGCATCCTTCATCGCCCACAACGCCAGCCGCAACGACTACCACGGCCTCGCGACCGAGATGATCGACAGCGGCGCCGACGTGATCATCGGCGGAGGCCACCCCAACTACACCGATGCGGGCACCTCACGTGCATCCGACTTCGGTGACGGCTCCTGGATCTCGCAGGAGGACTTCGCCCGGGTGAGCACCGGCGAGACCGACTACACCTACATCGAGACGAAGTCGCAGTTCGAGCAGGTCGCCGCGGGCGAGAACGTGCCGGACAAGCTCTTCGGCCTGGCCCGGGTCGCCGAGACCTTCCAGTACAACCGCCCCGGGATCGCCAACAACGACGTGCTCCCCTACACCGACCCCGCGATCGCCGATGTGCCCTCGCTCGAGACGGCATCCGAGGCAGCCCTCAACGTGCTCGAACAGGATGAGGACGGCTTCTTCCTCATGGTCGAGGCCGGCGCGGTCGACTGGGCGGGTCACGCCAACCAGACCACGCGGGTCATCGAAGAGCAGCTCGACTTCAACAAGTCGGTCGGCGCGGTGAACGACTGGGTCGAAGAGAACAGCAACTGGGACGAGACCCTCGTCATCGTCACCGCCGACCACGAGACCGGTTACCTCGCCGGCCCCGATTCGGGCGGCGACGACGGCTGGACCCCGCTCACGGGTGAGGCCGAACAGCTCCCGAACGTCGACTGGCACTCGGGTGGTCACACCAACGCTCTCGTTCCCGTCTTCGCCAAGGGCGCCGGGTCCGAGATCCTCGAGACGCGCGCCACCGGTTGGGACGTCGTGCGCGGCGCCTACCTCGACAACACCGACATCGGCAAGACGATCTTCGACCTGCTGGGGCACGCCGCCCCGAAATCGGACTCCGCCGTGCCGGTCGAGGCGACCATTCCGCTCCCGACCCGGAGCGGCGCTCTCAGCCTCGCCGTGCCGTCCGCGACACCGGTGATGTTCAGCGGTGCCGGTAACGGGGCGACCCACGACGCCGAGCTGCCCGAGGTGGTCGTGCACGACACTCGCAATGAAGCCCAGGCGCAGGGCAAGGGCTGGACCGTCTCCGGCGCCGCGAGCACGTTCGTCGCCGGTAACCGCACCTTCGGCGCCGACAACCTCGCGTGGTCGCCGTTCATCGTCCGCTCGGAGTCCGGTGCGACCGCCGGTGGCACCGACACCCTCGAGGCCCCGGCCACCCTGGCCGAGGCCGACCGCGAGACGCGCGTCGGAGAAACCGTCGCCGGTGCCGACCTCGCGCTGACGATCCCCGCCGAGGCGGAGAGCGGACGCTACGGCAGCGAGATCACGATGACGCTGTTCGCGAAGGACTGATCGATCGACCCGGGCGGGGCAGCCTCGCTTGCCCCGCCCTCCCCCGCGGATCGGAACGTGGTTCCGGTCCGCGGGGTCATTCGTCGCTAGGGCGGCGAGAAAGGACATCCCGGTGCATCCCCGGCCCACTTCCCCCTCCTTCCCTGTCCGCCGGCTCGAGGGCCGCGGACGCTTCGTCGTCTCCGGCGTGCTCGCCCTCGCCCTCGCGTTGGGCGGCACTCTCGCGATCGTGCTCGACCCGGCGCACGCCGCCACGGCCTCGCCCGTTCAATGGTCGGTCGCGCCCGCCGATGCCGACGGCCCCGACGGCCGCGTGTCGCTGCGCCACGTGGGCGACCCCGGACAGACGATCGACGATGCCATCGCGGTCACCAATTTCGGCGCAGAACCGGGCACCTTCAGCGTGCTCGCCGGCGACGGCATCCTCGGCGCGAACGGCGCCTTCGACATCGCCGCCGCTGAACCGGAGGACTCCGGCTCGTGGATCGGAATCGCCGGTCTCGACGACGGACAGCTCGCCCTGGCGGCCGGTGAGACCCGCGTGCTCCCGCTCTCCATCGCCATCCCCGCCGAGGCGGTGCCCGGCGATCACCCCGCCGGTGTGGTGGTCGCCCTCTCGCGCACGGACGACAGCGTGACCGTGACGAACCGGATCGGCGTGCGCGTGCACCTGCAGGTCGCCGGGGAGATCACGACGGCTTTGTCGGTGGGCGAGGCGACGACCACGTTCACACCGTCGTGGGTTCCGTTCGCCCCCGGCACGGTCCGCGTCGAGGTGCCGGTCACCAATGAGGGGAACGTGCGCCTGGGTGCCGGGGTGACGGCGGAGCTCGCCGGACCCTTCGGGATCGGGAGCACGAGAACGAGCGGCACTCTCGATGAGCTCCTTCCGGGCGATGCCGGAACGGTCGTGCTCGACGCCACCGCGTGGCCGGCGTTCGTCGTCAGCGGGAATGCGACCGTCACCGGCATGACCGTGGGTGAGGACGACGTGCCCGTGCCGCCGGTGCAGGAGGTTCGGGTGTCTTCGGTCTCGATCCCCTGGACGGGACTCGCCATTCTCGCGCTCCTCGCGGCAGTTCTCGTGGCGGGGATGCTCGCTCGACGACGACGCCGCCGCCGCTCCGTCTCAGCGGCGGTCGTTACGGATGCCGGCCCTGTTTCTTCACCGGAGGCGGCCGATATCCGCGAGCACGAGACGGTGTCGCGGGGGTAAGTCGGTCGAGCCCGGTTCGCCCCGGAGGCGGACGGCGGGACCCACCTGCCCCCGGAGTTGAACGACGCGACCGGCGAACCGCCGGCGTCGGACGTCGCGACCGGCTATCCGGCGCTCCGCACCCAGCCGAGCGCCGGAGCGACTCCCCCGGCGATGAGGCGGATCGACTCGAGGGTGTCCTCGTGCGGCGGATCGACCGGGTGCACCTGGAAGGCGATGTCCGTCACCTCGGCGAGGATCGGGTCGGCGGTGAGGCTCGCCGTCACCTCCTCCACGGTGCCGACGTGCACGTCGTGCCAGGCCAGTAACTGGTCCGGATCGGCGGTGGGGAACGTCAGTGACTGTCCGGTAGCGGTCAGCAGCCGGGAAAGGTTGTCGTGGGCTAGCGTGCGCAGTCGGTCCCGGTCGGCACCGACGGCGAGCGACCGCGAGGCGAGGATCCGCTCCGGGACGCCTTCCGGAAGCGCAGAGCGGTACGCCGCCACGACCTCCTGCTGAATCTGCGGGGTCGTGCGGTCATCACCCGGCGCACGGGGCTGGGTGCGGGAGAGGAGGAGCCCGTTACCGCGACCGCCGATGCGTTCGGCTCCCTCGGCAGAGAACGTGGCTTCCCAGATCCGCTCCCCCAGCGTGCCGGGCGCGGGGTACAGGCGATTGCCGCCCGCGAGCTCGCCGCCGGTGAGCGCGGTGGCGAGGGTGGCCAGGCCGGCGTCGTAGATCGCCCGGCGGTCCTCGACCGACCTGCCGAACGCCGACAAGGCAGTCGGGTTGCCGCCGCTGCCCACGCCGAGCTGCAAGCGGCCGCCCGACAGCACGTCGAGCACCACCGCATCCTCGGCCAGGCGAACCGGATCCTCGGTCGGCAGCGTGACGATGCCGGTGGCAACGTGGATGCGACTCGTGCGCGCGGCTATGTGCGAGAGGAAGACGAGCGGCGACGGCAGCCCGCCCTCCGCCTCGTGGAAGTGATGCTGCGCCACCCACACGGTGTCGAGGCCGAGTTCCTCGGCGAGCAGGATCTGCTCCGTCGCCTTCCGGTAGCGATCGGCGGCGCTCCCAGCATCGAGCACGCGAGTGAAGATGCCGACATGGGGCGCGGTCACGGGGTTCTGCATTCGTCGGAGGAGCTCACCCGTCCGACGATATACACGGTCTCATTCGACGACTGCATCGTGTCGTCGTGTGTCATCCGGCGGATGCGATGGGGCCTCGCTCGGCGGGCATCGGCTCGCGACGTCAGGGCACCGTGTTTCGGGAGTCAATACCCACCCCGAGCCAGTAGCCGAGTTCCGCCTCGTCCTCGATCAGTGCACTCGGCACGGTGAGCCACCCGTTGCCCATCGGCCGATCCTTCCCCATGAAGGCCGGCTGACCGCCGCGCGCGATCAGGTGGTCGTAGCGGGCCGGATCCGTGCGCACGAGCAGGTCGCCGTCGCGTCCGGCGGCGACCGCCATCCGTTCGTCCACCAGAAACGACACGCCGCCGAACATGCGAACCTCGCGCACGTTCGGCTGCGACTCCAGCAGGATTCGGAGCCGCTGCGCCAGGGCGTCCCGCGGGCTGGGGCGTTGCGTCGTCATTGCGGCGAGTCACTTCCTGCTCGTTCCTCGGTCACGGATACCAGCCGAATATGGAGCCACGCCTACGCATTGTCAAGGGCACTGGAGCGGGGCCGCTCCAGTGCCCTTGACTGTGGCCGTCGTTAGCCCTTCCAGACCTGCACGACCGACGGACGCGGCCCGGCGAATGTCCCGGTGCTGTTCTTCGTGGTGTAGTCCGGGAAATGGGAGTGCTGGTCGGCGAAGGTGCCGTCTTCGCCCGGGTGCTGCACGGCCACGTAGACCATGCGCTCGTCCTCCCAGATCACGGGGCCGCAGGTCTCGGCTTCACGAGGGACGGCGAGGAACTGGTCGACCCGGCCGCGGTTGGCGCCCTCGAGTCCGACCCGGAACAACCCGTCGTTGTAGCCGATCGTGTTCGGCTGACCGTCGGTGGAGATCCACAGATTTCCGGATCCGTCGAAGGCCAGGTTGTCGGGGCAGGAGATCGGCGAGACCTGATCGGTCGGGAATCCCGAGAAGTAGGTCGAGCCGTTGACGGCGGGGTCGCCGCAGACCAGCAGGATGTTCCACGCGAAGCTCGTCGAGGTGGCGTCGTTCCGCGCCTCGGTGATCTCGATCACGTGACCGTCACGGTTGATGGTTCTCGGGTTGACCTCGTCCACCCCCGCCTTGCCGAGCGTACCGCGCTGCGTGTTGTTCGTGCACGCGACGTACACCTTGCCGGTCGTGGGGTGCGGTTCCACGTCTTCCGGGCGGTCCATCTTGGTGGCGCCCATCGCATCCGCGGCGAGCCGGGTGTGCACGAGCACCTCTTCGACGGTGAAGCCGGGAACGGCGCTCGCCCCGTTCAGCGTGAGCGGGATCCACTGGCCGCTGCCGTCGAAGGCGCCGTCGCTCGGCAGGGTGCCGTCGCCGGTGATCTCCGCGGCGGGCGAGTCCCCGCTGAAGCGGGCGACATAGAGGTCGCCCGTCTCGAGGATCGTCTTGTTGTGCGCTCGGGCCTTGTCGCCCTTGCCGGGGTGGATCGTCTTGTGCGAGACGAACTTGTAGAGGTAGTCGAAGCGCTCGTCATCGCCCATGTAGGCCACGACGCGCCCGTCGGGGGCGACGGTCACGTTGGCGCCCTCGTGCTTCATCCGGCCCATCGCGGTGTGCTTCACCGGAGTGGACGTGGGGTCGTGGGGATCGATCTCCACGATGTAGCCGAATCGGTTCGGCTCGTTCTCGAAGCCGGGGTTCGCCACGGCGTCGAAGCGCGGCTCGATGGCCTCCCAGCCGTACGAGGACGGCTGGTTCGACAGGCCGTAGCGCATCTGCCCGACCGTGGCGCCCGGCGAACGGAAGTAGTTGTTGAAGTTCTCCTCGCCCGACAGCACGGTGCCCCAGGGGGTGGTGCCGCCGGCGCAGTTGCCGATGGTTCCGAGCACCGTGGTGCCGGTCGGATCGTCCTGCGTCTTCATCAGGTCGTGTCCCGCGGCCGGTCCGGTCAGACGGAACGGCGTGTGAGCCGTGATGCGACGGTTGTACTCGGATGTCCGCGAATACGTCCACGGGCGACCTCTTCTGGTGCGCTCGAGACCGACGACGGCCATCCCGTGCGCGGCCATGGTGATCCGCAGCTGCTGCAACCGCTCCTCTTCATCCGCGGCCGGCGGGAACATGATCGCAGGGTTCGTGTATTCGTGGTTCGTCACGAGCAGGCCGCGCCGAGCGCGGTGGCCCCGGGTGACGAGGATGTCCAGGTAGTCGTTGTTGTAGCCGAACTGCAGCGCCTGCGCCTCGGGCGTCTGGTTGTGGATGTCGAACTCGGGCGCGCCCGGCAGGATCGGGTCGCCCCAGCGGATGATCGGCGTCCACTGGAAGCCGGACGGGACGACGAAGTCGTCGACCATCGCGTCGACCGGCGGGATGGCCGAGAACCGCAGCCCGGGCAGCGGGGCGGCGACGGCCGCACCGGCTGCACCGAGCGGGGAGTCATTCACGGCGAAGGTGAGCGCCAGCGCGCCGGCGCCCGCACCCATCAGCATCGAGCGGCGGGTTAGCGCGACACCGGCGATGTCCTTGAAGTACGCGTTGTCCGACTGGTTGCAGACGCCCATCGCGCAGGCGTTGCCGCACTTGAGCTGGCACGTCACCGCGCTGCGCTTGCCCTTGACGTGGCCTGCCATTGGGAGGCTGAGTCGTGTTTCCTGCTGCGGCATGTTTTTTGTTTCCCCTTCGAAGGCCGGTTCCGACCCGGTCAACGGAACACGGTCGAGGTGGCCGCGCGCTTGCGCTCGGGTGAACGCGGGCGGGCCGGGAGGTGGACCGTCCAGGGGGTCGGCAAGGAAGCCGCCGAGGAGGGGATGCAGCTGTCCGCGTGGGGCCTCCCCTTCCCACACGCGAACGCGACGGCGGAAAAATAGTCAGTGACGAAATCGCGGCGCCTCAATACAATGTGGACAGCGTCCACCGCCTGGCTGCGGCCGTCGAAATCCGCGACTGTCGTTCGAGCACGGGAGGGCGGTTTGGGGCGCAGTCAGGGAGGACGAACGCATGCTCAACGCGGACGACGCGCAGGCCGCATCCTCGTCGGAGATCGAGCCCCCGCCCGACGGAGCAACGGCCTCACCTGCGTCGGGGGTCGTCACTCCGCTCGATGGCGCGCGCACCTTCGCCCAGGTGCTGGTGAATACCGCGGTCGCCAATGTCACGACGAGCTTCCTCTGGTTCGCCCTGACGTTCTGGGTCTACCTCGAGACCCGTTCGGTGCTCGCGACGGGCATCATCGGCGGCGCGTACATGCTGCTCGTCGCCGTGTTCTCGATGGCGTTCGGCACTCTCGTCGACCGGCATCGCAAGCACCGCGTGATGGTGTTCGCGGGGGCGGTGACGCTGGTCGCGTTCAGTGTCAGCGGCGGGCTGTACGTCGCGTTCCCGGAGTCCACGTTGCTCGACCTCGGCGGGCCGATGTTCTGGCTGTTCAGCGGGATCATCCTCTTCGGGGCAGTGATCGAGAACATGCGGAACATCGCACTGTCGACGACCGTCACACTGCTGATCCCGGTCGAGCGGCACGCGAACGCCAACGGGCTCGTCGGCACGGTGCAGGGACTCGCGTTCATGGTGACGAGTGTCTTCAGCGGGCTCGCGATCGGACTGCTCGGCATGGGTTGGACGCTCGTCATCGCCATCGCCCTCTCGGCGGCGGCGCTGGCGCACCTGCTCTTCCTCCGCATTCCCGAGGATCAGCCGGTCCAGGATGGCGAGCGACGCCCGTTCGTCGACTTGCGCGGCAGCATCACCGCGGTGCGGGCGGCCACCGGTCTCTTCGCGCTCATCATCTTCTCCACGTTCAACAACTTCATCGGCGGCGTCTACATCGCGCTCATGGACCCCTACGGCCTCGAGCTCTTCCCCGTCGAGGTGTGGGGAATCGTGCTCGGCGTCACCTCGACCGGGTTCATCATCGGCGGGCTGCTGGTCGCGAAGTTCGGGCTCGGCCGTAACCCGATCCGCACCATGCTGCTGCTCGTCATGGCGATGGGTGTGCTCGGGGCGCTGTTCACCATCCGCGACTGGTGGTGGCTGTACGCCGGCGGCATCTGGCTGTACATGACGCTGATCCCGGCGGTCGAGGCGTCGGAGCAGACGGTGATCCAAAAGGTGGTGCCGTTCCGCGAGCAAGGGCGCGTGTTCGGCTTCGCCGCGGCGTTCGAGTCGGCGGCGGCCCCCATCACGGCGTTCCTCATCGCGCCGATCGCGGAGTTCTTCATCATCCCGTTCATGGAGTCGGATGCGGGACGCGGCGGCTTCGGCTGGCTCCTAGGGGCGGGCGAGGCGCGCGGTATCGCGCTCGTGTTCCTGTTCGCCGGGCTGATCATGGTGCTCGCGGCTCTCGCAGCGTTCTTCACGAAGTCGTACCGCCGCATCTCGGCGCAGTACCTGGACCAGCCGGAGTCGGTTCCGGCGGAGGACGCAGGTGCGGGCGCTGGTGCGGGCGCTGGTGCTGCGGCAGGGGATGCGACAGCGGAGGCGCAACTGCGGCGCTGAGGATCAACGCGTGCTGTCAGCCGTGCGTGCGCGTTGATCCTGCCATGCCGTGTTGGCGGGGATCATGGATGTCCGGGTCCTCCGCCGATCACACCGACGCGAAGAACTCGACGATAAGGGTCGAGGTGGCGTCCGGCTCCTCGTCGATGACGAAGTGGCCGGCGCCTTCGACAAGCGCGAGCCGCACATTGTCCCCGAAGGTCGTGGCGTCGGCGAAGACCTTGCGGGTGATGTGCGGAGGGAACCCGACGTCCTCGGTGCCGAAGACGAAGAGGGTCGGCATCGCGAACCGCCTGTTCCGATAGACCCCTCGCATGATCCGGCCGAGCTCGGGGAGCACCATCCGCCGACAGAGTGGTCCCGCTGCTCGAGCGAGCTCCGGATGCCGCAGGAGAGCGACGTAGAACGCGACGACCCCCGAGTCGAGCGGTCGCGCGGAGAAGTGCGAGAACAGGAAGCGCGGCAGATGTCCTGCACGCAGGAGCGCGGGCCCGAGGCCGGGAATGGCGAGCACCTCCTGATGCCAGAGGTGCCGCATGCCGGGCACCATGTCGAACGAGAACCTCATCTGCGGGGGCGGTACCGACAGCATCACCTGGGCGGAGAAACGCTCCGGGGAGTCCAGCGCGAGCTGGAATGCACTGATTGCGCCCATGTCGTGGCTCACCAGCCGAACCCGGTCGAGCCCGAGCGTGTCGAGCAGTGCGAGGACGTCCTCAGCTCGACGCGTCCGGGTTATCGCGTCGGCGGGCAGGTCGCTCCACCCCTCGCCCCGCAGATCCGGAGCGATCGCCCGGTATCCGGCGGTGGCGAGCGCGGGCATGAGGTCACGCCATTCCCACCAGGTCTGCGCGAATCCCGACAGCAGCAGCACCGGCTCGCCCTCGCCCGAGGTGGCAACGTGCATGCGCCCGTCGGGCAGAGCGACGAACGCGTGGTCCACCCCGGCGACGACCGGCATCTCGGGCTTGGCCGACTTCGTGATGGGCATGTCGCACCCCCGGTGGCACTGGGTTCGTGGTGCCATCAGGATACGACCGCGGGCGCTCCATGCGCAGACGTTTTCGGGACGGAAGCGACATCGTGATGCGCGACGGCGAGGCACGAGTGATCCGCTCCGACAGAATGGTCGGCAGACGCTTCCGCCGGTTGCCCTCCGGCCGTGATGCCGTCGTCGACGGAAAGGCACCGCAATGACGCAGCTGATCACCACCCTCGGCCCCCGACAACGCTCCGAGCTGGGGCTGATCCTCCCCCACGAGCACGTCTTCGTCGATCTCCGGCACCCCGAGGCATCTGACTATCGGAGCGTCGATGCGGCATCTGTCGTACGCCTCATGGCGCCGCAGATCGAGGCGATCGCGGCCCAGGGGGTGACCGCCCTCGTCGACTGCGCCACCGGCGGCGTCGGGAGGCGCGCCGACGTGTCGCTCGCCGTCTCGCAGGCCACCGGGTTGCCCATCGTGGTGGCGACCGGGAACTACCGCGAACCGTGGATTCCGCGATGGGTGGCGGAGGCGACCGAGGCCGAGCTCGAGACGTGGATGCACTCCGAGCTGACCGAGGGAATCGAGGACACCGGGGTGCAGGCCGCGTGGATCAAGGTGAGTGCAGGGGATGACGGGATCACTCCGCTGGAGACGTCGATCCTGCGGGCGGCGGCGCGCGCGGCCGCGCGAACCGGCGCCACGATCGGCTCGCACACCATCCGCGGCCGCGTGGTGCTCGAGCAACTCGACATCCTCGCGGCGGAAGGCGTCGACCCGGGGCGCTTCGTCTGGATCCACACCCAGGAGGAGCCGGACTTCGCGTTGCACGAGACCGTCGCAGCGCGAGGCGCCTGGATCGAGTACGACCACGTCGGCCGGGTGCCGGACGACGAGCTGGTGCGGATGATCGGCCGGGCGATCGAGCATGGACTCGAACGCCGGCTCCTCATCAGCCAGGACCGGGGCTGGTACGACCCCGCCCAGCCCGACGGCGGTTCACCGCTCCCCTACACGCACCTCGTCGGGTCGCTGCTCCCCGCCCTCACGGCGGCCGGGATTCCGGAGGGAACGCTGCGACGGCTCACGCAGGACAATCCGTTCGACGCCTTCGCGCGCTAACGCGGCCCGCTAGCCTGGCCGTGGCGGCCGGTGACACGGCCGGTGGGCGCCGCAACGAAGGCCCCTAGGCGGGGAACTTCTTCAGCATCCGCGACACGGCGATCATCGCGCCGCCGAGCACGGCGGGGAGGCCGCCACCGGGGTGCACCGACGCGCCCACCCGCCAGAGCCACGGTCGGAACGGGTCGACGTACGACGGCACGTGCAACGGTCCGCTCAGCCAGGCGGGGCGCGCGGTGCCGTACAGCGCGCCATGCGGCTCGCCGAAGGAGCCGTAGTACCGCGGGTCGAGCACCACGTGCTCGTCCAGGTAGTCGGTGAGCGGAGCCAGGAGTCCCATCGCCGTCGAGATGCGCTCGATCTCGCGACGCACGAACGGATGCTCGATCGTGTACTCGGCCCCATCGGACGGAGACGTCAGCAGGATCCCCACAGTGCTGCGCTCGTTCGGATGCACCCCTCCGGCGCGATACAGGTTGACGAACGCCATGGTGTCCGCCGGTTCATCGGCCGCCTCGAGGCTTCGGTGCAGGGCCGCCGGCTTGGTCGGCAGCACCACGCTGTGCGCGGCGATCCCGACCGGGAGGTCCTCGCGGAGCACCCCGTACACGGCGATCGCCGAGCAGGAGAGGGTGCGGTGCGGCCGGGGAAGCAGGGACAGCAGGGGAAGGCGCGGCCCGACGAGCGACCCGAGCAGCTCGGCATCCAGCGCGCTGACCACGAGGTCGTTCTCGTACACCGCGTCGGCGGTGCGCACCCGGCCCCGCTCGATGCGAGTGACGGTCTGCCCGGTGCGGATCGCGACGCCCGCCGCATCCGCCAGCGTGGCCAGGGCCTCCACGACTTCGTACACGCCGCCGCGCGGCACCCACACGCCGGTCTCCGCCATGATCGCGGGCATGCTCGCGTAGAGCGCCGCGGTTCTCGACGGGGATACGCCCGCGTTGAGGGTGTGGATGGCGAGGATCTCGCGCAGGCCGTCGGGCATCCAGTCGAGTCCGTCGAGGTACGCCCGCGTGGTCAGCCGGCTGCCGTAGACGCCGAGCAATCGGCGGATGCCCGGCAGGGCGGCGCGATCGAGAGGGTCGGTGAGCAGAAGCTTGGTGACGTCGTCGGCGAGCGGCGCGTGCTCGTCGCTGAACCGGCGCCACGCCGGGTACCACGGGTGCCCCGGCGGCACCGGGAGGGTCACGGTCTCACCCTGGTAGTAGTACCGCCCCACCTCGGGCATGCGCACGAGGTCGAGCTCGCCGACCGCCGAGCTTGACGACCCGCTTGCGGCCGCCTCACCCGCGGCGTCGCCGTGTCCGAGCCGTCGCCGCAGCTCGTGCCACGCGGCGGGGAACGTCACGAGCGATGGACCCGTGTCGATTTGCTGACCGCCCACCCGCACCCGTCGGCTCTTGCCGCCGAGATCGGTCGACTTCTCGAGCAGCGTGACGGTGTGCCCGGCCGACGCCAGCAGGGCGGATGCGGCGAGCCCGCCGATCCCGCCGCCGACCACGACGACGCGGCTCACGACGCTCCCCCGCATACCCGGACGCCGACCACCCGGACGACCCGTGCGATCCTCACGATCCGCGCGGTCACGGGTACACCCCGGTCGCGATCGCGAGCGTCAGCTGCACGCCGGCCGCCGACCCGGCGATGTAGGGGAAGGCGACCGACAGGCGGTACAGGCGATGACCGGTCTCCGGCGTGGGATCGCGCAGCAGCGACACCACGAGGATGCCCGCGATCAGCGCGTTCACTCCCGCCACCGGCAGGTTCACCATGGCGAAGAGCACCGTCGAGATAATCCACCAGACTCCGCTCCAGATCGCCACCCCGGCCGGCCCGAGGCGCACGGCCGTTGTGGTGATGCCCGCGTCGCCATCCTCGACGATGTCCTGCACGGCATCGAACGCGTGCTTGGCAACGCTCCACGCCATGAGCCCGAGAACCGCGGCCCAGAGCGGCGGTTCATCGAGGGCGGCGGGCACGATCACGAGCGGCAGCGCGTACGCGGCGTTGCTCAGCGAGTCGAGAAAGGGCCGAGCCTTGAACCGCAGGGGCGGGGCCGAGTAGAAGACGAACACACCGATGTAGAGGAGGATCGCCGCGACGGCCAGCATCGGAAGGGCGATCGCGAAGTAGAGCAGGAACGGCGCGTTGACCGCCGCGACCGACCACGCGATGAATCGCACCTCGCGCGGCTCGATCCTCGCTCCCTCGATCGACCCCTTGCGCGCGTTGAGCGCATCCGTGTCCTGGTCGTAGATGTCGTTGACGCCGTAGATCAGCAGGTTGAACGGCAGGGTGAGCCAGAGGATCACCGGCAGAGCGCGCCAGTCGAAGAGCGACCCGGTCAGCCAGACACCGACAACCCCTGTGCCAATGGTGTTGATCCACAGCACGGGACGCGAGATGTGCACGAGACGCCGAAGAGAGGCGCTGGCGACGGCGATCGGATTGCCGGGTGCCGACGGCTGGGAAACAGAAACGGCGGACCCCCTCGCGTGGTGCTTCGACCGGGGCGACGGAGCGGTCGCCCGTGGGTATGGATTCGGAAACCGCCATCCCAGGGCACAGACTATCCGGGTGCGATTGATGCTGCTCACAGCCGGAACACGGGGTGATGTGGAGCCCTTCGCGGCGCTCGCGCGATACGCCTCGGCCCGAGGCCACGAGGTTCGGTTGGCGGTGCCAGACGACAGCGGTGTGGACCTTACCGGGGTGGATGCCGTTCGCCTCGATCTGCGGTTCGGTCCCCTGCTGCCCGAGTCCGGCATGCTCCCGTGGACGCTCCTGCGACACGTGCAGCGGCAGGTTCGCCCCGCCCTGCGCCGCATGTTCGCCGCCGCAGTGCGCGAGACGGTGGCGTTCGCACCCGACATGGTGGTGCACCACCCGCTCATCCTCAGCGCGCCGATGGTCGCCGACGCTCTGGGCGTTCCCCGCGTGCTCGTCGAGTTCTCCCCCGTCGCCACCCCGAGCGCCGAGTTCACCGCGCCCGGCGGGCCGACCGCGACCCGCGATCTCGGTCGGTACAACCGGGCGACCTATGCCGTGCCGCGGGCCGCCGCGCGGCTTTTCGACCGCGACGTGGCGAGAGCGGCCGCCGAGGTGCCGGGCGGGCAGGCTCCCGCCCACCGCTCGCCGTCTCGCGCGACGCTCATGGCGGTGAGCCCCGAGCTGCTGCCGCGGCCACGCGATTGGCCGGAGCAGGTGCACCTCACCGGCGCCTGGCACGACTCTGCGGCCGAGGCGTCCGTCGACCCGGCCGTCGCCGACTTCGTGCGGGACCGTGAGTATCTCGTCGCGTCCTTCGGGTCGATGGCGGCGGGGGACGCGCGGGCCCGCGGTCGTGCGGTGATGGAGGCCGCCCGTGCGCACGGGCTCGGAGTTCTGGCCCTCACCGGATGGGGCGGCCTGGCCGTGCCTGACGAATGCCGCGGGCCTGACGTGCTCGCCGTGCGGGCGGCGCCGTTCGATGCCGTGCTGCCCGGTGCAGTGCTTGCCGTGCACCACGGCGGCGCCGGCACTAGCCACGCGGTCGCCCGAGCGGGCATCCCGTCGGTGGTGGTGCCCTTCTCCGCCGACCAGCCCTTCTGGGGTGCGCGGCTGCATCAGCGGGGTGTCGCGGCACAGCCGATTCCCTCGTCACGCTTGACGGCCGACTCACTGTCCGCCGCGATCGCCGAGGCACTCACTCTGCGCGACCGGGCGGAGCGGATGGGTCACGCGATGCGCAAGGAGGACGGGTTGGCCGCCGCGCTGCGGGTGCTCGAGTCGCTCTGATGACGGGCGCTGCGTCGACGGGCGCTGCGTCGACGGGCACCGCGTCGACAGGCGCTGCGTCGACATCACGACCGCGTCGCCGGGCGCTGCGGTCGTGATGCCTGCGGCGGCGGCAGTTAGGACGGCGAAATGGAGTCCCTCGTCGCCGAAACGGTGACGGATGCCACCTTCTCCAACCGGGGGCGCTGCTCGTTCCCGTTCTCGACGACGCCCCGGTGCCAGGTCAACGTGAGGCCGTCCGGCCCGGTCTGCAGCAGCGCCAAGTTGTTGTCGAACCACGGACCCTTCACGGTCTTCCATCGGAAGGGTAGGTCGGGAACCTTCGCGGAACGCGCGAACGCCGCGCCCAGCGGAGTCGCTGCACCGTACGACATCGCCCCCGAGAACCAGCGCAGGAACCGGGGCAGGGGGTTCCGCACGGGTGAGCACACGGCCTGCAGGATGCGGCCACCGCTCTCGCGCTCCACCTCGGCCAGGTACGAGAAGTGCACGTCGCCCGACAGGAAGGTCACCGTCGCGGGCGACGGACCGCGGGCACCATCCGACACCTCCGTCGCGATCCGGGCAACCGACTGAAAGCTGTTCTGGAACGCCGCCCAGTGCTCGAGGTCGAGGCCCTGCCGCAATCGTTCCCCGAGCCACGCGGCCGGTCGCCCCCAGGCCCCCATGGAGATGGCTTCGTCCCATGCCTCGAGGTGATGCAGCCCCACTGGCAGCAGGAACGGCAGGGACGTTCCCACGAGATAGTGGCGGAATCCGCCCTGCATGTGCTCGTCGAACCAGGCGGCCTCCCGCTCGTTGAGCACCCCCCGGGCGGACGGCGTGAGATCCCGCGCCACGCGGGAGTCGACGACGAGAAGTCGCACGTCATCGAAGTCCCGGCAGTAACTCCAGCGGTAGCTGTTCGGGACCTTGTCGCAGCGGTCGGCGAAGGCGTCGAGCGTCTCGCTGAGATCCAGCGGGCCGGCAGCATCGTGGGCGCGGATCCGGCGCCACAGCGGGTCCTGAGCACGTCCTTCGGGGGACAGGTTGCCGAGGTGCTGGTAGACCCAGTACGACGCGAGACCTGCGACGATGCGCTTCTGCCACCACGAGGTGGCTTCCATCTTCTTCTTCCAGTCGAGCGACGCGTTCCAGTCGTCACGGATGTCGTGGTCGTCGAAGATCATCGCGGTCGGCACCGTCGACAGCAGCCACCGATTGGCCTCGTCCGACCACGCCAGCTGATAGAGGTGGGCGTACTCCTCGAAGTCCTTGAGCTCCGTGCCCGGGTCTTCGTGGATGTCCCGCCGGCCCTTGATGAACTCCTGCATCTCCGTGGTCGTGGAGTCGGCGTACACCTGGTCGCCGAGGAAGAGCAGCAGGTCGGGCCTGGCCTCAGTGCCGTCGGCCACCGCGAGAGCGAACGCGCGCAGCGCGTCGACACCGTGGGTGAGGTTGCCCGCACGGTCGTGCGGAACGCTGGTGCGGCACGATCCGTAGGCGATCCGCGGCGGTCGGCCGGGGGTGCGGGTGGCGATGACGGATTCCGGATACTCCGAGTCCGGCTCCGGCCACACCTGCACCCCGTCGACCTCCACCGTGTAGGGCGACACGCTGCCTGGCGCGAGCTGGTCGACCTCGACGAGGGCGTAGTGGTGACCGTGCACGGCGAAGGTGCGCGACTGCCACGATCGTCCCGCGGCGTGCACGCCGACCACGCCGTCGGCCCGCGTCTCCACCCAGATGCTCGCGGTCGTCTCATTGACGTACCGCAGCATCGGTCCCAGCAGCAGCGAGCGTGCCATGACCCTGTTCTACCGCGTACCCGCCGGTCGGCCAAGGGCCCGAGGTCGCCTCTCGGACCTGACGTGCGGCTCGTGTGCGCCGGTCTCGCTCAAGTGCGCTGGGGTGTGCTGGTCTGCGCGTATGCGCTCGTGTGCGCGGGTCCACCGTCGGCACGCAGGGATCCTCGTTCGTCGAATCGGTGAACCCTTGTGCGAGCCCGCCGGGCGGGTGAAGACTCGGGTCACACAACAAGGAGGTTGTCATGAGCACAGTCGCTCGCATCACCACCATCAGCTCCCGTTCGACGGAGAGCTTCGACTCGGCCGTCCGCGAAGGCATCGAGCGGGCCCACTCCACGCTGCGGAACATCAGCGGCGCGTGGGTCAAGGAGCAGACGGTCGAGTGTTCCGACGGATCGATCACGAGCTTCAACGTGGTGCTCGAGGTCACCTTCGTACTCGATGACTGATCGCTGATCGCGCAGACGGCTGACGGTCGCGGTCTGCTCAGGCCGTAATCGTTCGCCGTCCGCGCCCGCCGTTCGCGCGGGCCGGTCGCGTCGGACTACTCGCCGGTCGGCCGCTGCCGTCGCTGCTTCGTCTCGGAGCGCAGCTTCTTCGCCGCAGAATGACGCCGCGCCGACCCGCGCGTCGGCCGGGTGGGTCGGCGGACGGGCGCGGGAGGCGCCAGAGCACCACGCACGAGATCGGCGAGACCGCCCAGCGCGGACTCGCGATTGCGCAACTGGGAGCGGCGCTCCGACACCGTCACGGTGATCGCTCCCCCGACGAGTCGCCGCCCGAGCCCGGTGAGGAGCCTCGTCCGCTGGTCATCGGTGAGCGCGGCCGATTCGGTCACGCTCCACGTCAGCTGCACCCTGCTGTCCGAGGTGTTGACGTGCTGGCCGCCCGGCCCCGAGGCGCGCGAGAACTTCCACTGCAGTTCGGATGCGGGAATCGTGAGGTTGGGCGACACCTCGAGATCCATGCCATCAGGATCCCACTGATCCGTGCTCTGGCAGTCGACCACAGCGTGAATGTGCGACGGTCACGCCGCCTCTGATGAGGAAACCCGCGATCGATACGGTTATCGTCGAGCCGGGGTGGCAGCCGCCCGCGCAGGACCGTGTGGCACTCCGCCCTGCTCAGGACGATTGATCGGACCAGAGCGGTCGAGTACTCTCGCGAACGTGGACCTCGGAGTGCAGCTGATCATTCTGCTTTCCACGTTGGTGTCGCTGATCGTCTTCTCGATCATCTGGCGTTTCTGGCCGCGCAGAACGCACGCGCCCGCGGATGAGCCCGAGCACCTGACGACCCGCAACGAGAAGGCGACAGACGAGATCCGGGTCGTCGACGTTCGGGACATGCGGGTCGCCGACATCGAGCGGGTCCTCCAGCGTGCAGCCGATGACGTGTTCAAACCGACCCAGTAGCAACGGCTCTCCATGAATCGACGGCCGTCGCGTGAGAGTTCCGGGTCAATACCGCCTACGCGATTGACGTGACCGTCACCGTCGCACATGCCGAAGCCCGGGTGGTGAGCTCCGGCAGGCCTAGAGCGGCGAGCCGCACGGCACTCGTCCTTCCGGGGTTGTGGCGGAGTGCCCGCCCGAGACGCCGTCACTCCGAATGCTGGCTGTGATCCTCGACATCCGGTTCGGCCCGCAGCACGTCGGCGATCTCCTCCTCCGGACGCGGCGCGACAGTCTGGTCGTCCTCGAGCTCCGGCACGGCCGACTCGTCGGGGCCGGGTACGTGATCGTGCGGGGAGTGCTCGGGAGTAGAGGACACGTCGAATCCTTCGGTCGGTATCTGAAGAGCGTATTCGATCGTCCCATTGCGCCGAGCGTGACCCAGCGCGCGGCGCATCCCCGTTGCGAGCAACGCCGAAGTCGGACGCACCGATTGCCTCCCCACGCAAGATCTGCGTCCTTCCGCCAGCCGCAGTGGTTGAACTCCCCTAACCGCAGCAGTACCGTCCGTGCATGGATACGTCCAGTCGATCCGAGCGCACCGCTCTCGCCCTCGGCGTCGTCGCCGTGACCGCCTGACTTCTGTCGTACTCATGGCTGATTGGCGCCGTCTTTCCCATGCCGGACATCGCCTACCCGGTGTCACCGTGGCTGCTCGCGGAGCTCGCAGCGGTGGTGGTCGGCTTCTCAGCGGTCGGAGTCGCCTGGGCTGGCCGCGACACAGGCTCGAGGATGAGCCGAGGTGCCGCGGCGGGAGCCGTGATGGGCGGCTCCGCGGCAACGCTCGCCCTGCTCAGCCTGCTCGCTTAGCCCTGCGAAGCTGCGCTCATCGACCGGGTCAGATGAGGGAGAGCTCGCGCAGCTTCGTCTCCACGTCGGCGTTGCTCGGCTCGACGTGGTGGGTGCCGTCCGGGTAGACGACCACGGGGATGTTCGTTCGCCCCGAAATCTGCCGGGCCACTTCCGCGGCGGCCTCGTCGGCGACGAGGTCAACGTAGTCAAAGGGCACACCGAGGTCTTTCAGCTGCTTGCTGGTGCGTCGGCAGTCGCGGCACCAGTCGGCACCGAAGACGCGGATGGGACTACTCACGGGGACCTCATTCTCGTTCGGGTGGGAGCGGGCGATCGGATGCCGGACGACAGACGGCACCCGCATTCATCATTCTCTACCGTGCTGGGTGCACCACCGACTGCCCTCCCGGCAGCGCCGAACCCGAGGGTGCCACCGCATCCCGGGTCCGGTTCACGAGCGGTGCACGACGCAGCGATCGAAGAGGAGCAGCTCCGCGTCGTCTGGGCGTTCGAACCGGGTCAGGCACTCGTCGAGCAGGTTCCGCGAGATCGGTGCCGACCCGTAGGTGGGATTGGCATTGCGGAGGTCGAGCCGACGCCACAGGTCGTCGATCGGGATGTCGAAGTAGTGCAGCTCCGTGCTGGCGCCGAGCCGCGCCGCGACCCGGCGAAGCGCATCCCGTTCGTCCCGCTTCCACGTCCCGTCTTCGAGGAGGACGCTCTGTCCGTGCTCGAGCAATTCCTTCCACAGGTCGTCCAACCGCGCCTGCACCCGGTCGCGAATCTCGTCGAAGTAGTCGACGCCGAGATCGGCCATCCATTCGTCGGTGCTGAACCGGATGGCGCCCGCCTCTCGTGCTCGCTCGCGCGCCACGGTTGTCTTGCCGGAACCGGGCAGGCCGCAGAAGAGGATGAGCGCGGGTCGCTCGGTGCTGTCGGCTCCCAGCGTCATATCCTCGCCCCCACCTCTTCTACTCGTCTCCCCATGATGCCGCGTTGCCGCGACCCAGCACCCCGCTCGCGCGAAAGAGCGCCGGCTGGTCCGGGCGGATCGTGCGGCTGTGGCGACGGCGCCGGCCGGCACGCGAGAATGGCGGCATGGCGGAAGTCGAGGTGGTCGTCGCCCACAGTGAGCGCGCGACGCTGCGCGTCGGCGACGTGTTCCTCAAGATCGACTCCGATTCGTCGCTGACCGACATCGAGGTCGCCGCGGTGGCTCTGGCGCCGATCCCGACGCCGCAGATCCTGTGGCGCACGCCGCCCGTGCTCGCGCTCGCCGCGCTCCCCGGCGAGGCGCTCGGCGTGCTCGGCGAGCCGTCTCCCGTGTCGCCCGCGGCATGGTCGGCAGCGGGTGCGGCCGCGCGGATGCTGCACGACGCGCCGCTGCCGGCCTGGTCCGGGAAGAGTCTCGACTCGCTCGCAGCGCGACTGGCGAACGAATGCGACTGGCTCGTCCGGAACGGGGTCCTGCCCGCGGACCTCGTCGCGCGCAACCGCCGGCTCGCCGAGGCCGCACTCCGGCCGTGGGTGCCGGTCTTTGCGCACGGCGACTTTCAGCTCACGCATGTGTTCGTCGACGGCGACGAGGTGACCGGGGTGCTCGACTGGTCAGAGGCCGCGCCCGGCGACGGACTGTACGACCTCGCCACCCTGACGCTGGGACACGAGGAGCACCTCGCCGATGTCGTCGCCGGATACGGCACCGACGTCGACCTCGACGTCATCCGCGGATGGTGGTCGTGGCGGAGCCTTGTGGCGGCGCGCTGGCTGATCGAGCATGGCTTCGACCCGTCCTCGCGGGGTGCCGAGTTCGACGTCCTCCGCTCCGCGATGTGATTGCCGCTACCCGGCTGCCCTCCGCCTACTCGTCGGCGGTTTCCTGCTTACCGCGCATCACCAGCAGCGGGTCGGGCTTGCGGACGACGGAGTTGTCCCGGCCCTCGTAATCGAACTGCCCGAGAAAGAAGCGCATCGCGTTGAGGCGGGCGCGTTTCTTGTCGTTCGACCGGATGATCGTCCACGCCGCGTGCTTCTTATCGGTGCGCTGGAACATCTCCTCCTTGGCGGCCGTGTAGTCCTCCCAGCGATCGAGCGAGGCGAGATCCATCGGGGAGAGCTTCCACCGACGCACGGGGTCGAGCTGACGGATCGCGAAGCGCGTGCGCTGCTCCGTTCGCGAGACGGAGAACCACAGCTTGGTCACGTGGATGCCCGAGTCGACGAGCATCCGCTCGAACAGCGGCGCCTGCACCATGAACTCTTCGTACTGCGCGTCTGTGGAGAACCCCATGACCCGCTCCACACCCGCACGGTTGTACCAGGATCGGTCGAACAGCACGATCTCCCCCGCGGTCGGCAGATGCTGCACGTAGCGCTGGAAGTACCACTGACCCGTTTCGCGCTCGGTCGGCTTGCTGAGCGCTACCACACGCGCGGTGCGCGGGTTGAGGTGTTCGGTGAACCGCTTGATCGTGCCACCCTTGCCCGCGGCGTCGCGCCCCTCGAAGAGGATGATCGCGCGCCGGCCATTGTCCTCGAGCCAGTACTGGAACTTCAGCAGCTCGACCTGCAGCTTGTACTTCTCCAGCTCGTACTCGTCGCGATCCATCCGCTCGGCATAGGGATAGCCCTCCTGCCATGTGTAGACCGGGTTGCCCTCCGGATCGATGAGGTCGGGATCGGGCGTGTGCCCGTCCTGAACCGAGTAGCCGGACTGCCGAAGGTGCTCGATGTAGTCCCGGAGTCCCTCAACCTGCAGATCGCTCAACGCGTACTCCTCACCCGACCGACGTCGTTTCCGTACTGCATTATGGTCGCCTCCTCCGACGCGGGGGTGAATGCGGGGCGCCTCCGCTGTGCGACTCATCCCGCGGCGCATGAATGAGTCGAGGTCGACTCTTACTCGGGTGGTGCCCGACGCACGGGCGACGCGCCTCCCCCTTCCACCTCCGCAGGCTCTCCCGCCCTGAGTAGGGTCGAATCATGGAATACCGCTATCTCGGCAACACAGGACTTCAGGTCTCCACCATCAGCCTCGGCACGATGGGCTTCGCGGGCACCGGCTGGGCGAGCCCGGTCGGCCACATCGACGTGGATGGCGCCCGCCGGCAGATCGACATCGCGCAGGAAGCCGGCGTGAACCTCATCGACACCGCCGACGTCTACTCGGAGGGCGCCTCCGAGGAGATCCTCGGCCAGGCCCTCGGTGCCAAGCGCGACCAGATGCTCATCGCGACCAAGGCGCGCGGCGGCATGGGCGACGGACCGAACGACGCCGGACTCTCCCGCCACCACATCGTCCGGGCCGCCGAGGACAGCCTGCGCCGCCTCGGCACCGACTACATCGACCTCTACCAGCTGCACGGCTGGGACGGCAAGACTCCCCTCGAGGAGACCCTCTCCGCCCTCGACGACCTCGTGCGCTCGGGCAAGGTCCGCTACATCGGTGCGTCCAACTTCTCCGGTTGGCACCTGATGAAGGCGCTCTGGTCATCCGACAAGCACGGTCGCGAGCGCTTCGCCAGCCAGCAGATCTACTACTCGCTGCAGTCCCGGGACGCGGAGAACGAGCTCGTGCCGATCACCCTCGACCAGGGCCTCGGCATCCTCGTCTGGAGCCCGCTCGCCGGCGGACTGCTCACCGGCAAATACCGCAAGGGCCAGGATGCGCCCGAGGGCTCGCGCCGCTTCGAGGGCTGGACCGAACCGCCCATCTACGACGAGGACCGCCTCTACACCACCATCGAGGTGCTGGTCGAGATCGCGAACGACCGTAATGCGTCCGCTACTCAGGTCGGATTGGCGTGGACCCTGGCCAAGCCCGGCGTCACCTCCACGATCGTCGGCGCTCGCACCGAGGAGCAGCTGACGGACAGCCTCGGTGCCGCCGACCTACAACTGACGGATGCCGAGATCGCGCGACTCGACGAGGCAAGCGCCACCCCCCTCCCCTACCCGTACTGGCACCAGGCCAACACGGCCGACGGACGGTCGAGCGCGGCCGACCTCAGCCTCATCGCGCGACACATTAACTAGTCCCGTACGGCCCTGCGGTACGCCGCGGGGCCGTACCGCGACCGTTCACCGGGACCCGCTCGTATGCATGCGGGCTATCGCGACGATGCGGCTCGGCGGCGCGCGGTCGCCGAGGTCTCAGTCCGTCGTGTCGGTCCAGGACGCGATGTCCACGCCGTGGTTGTCGGGCGATGCCAGCGTCCACCAGGCGGGGGCGTTCGAGTCGTCGACCAGCCTGCCGCCCGCGGCGATCGCGGCATCCACCCGTGCCCGGGCCTGGTCGTCCGGCACGAAGACGTCGAAGTGCGTGCGGCCCCGCGCCGGGGCGTCGCCGGTGATCGGGTTGAACGCGAGCTGCGGTCCGCAGCGCAGGGGGTCGACGGCATCCGTGTCGCCCAAGTCCTCGTAGCCCAGAGCCGCCGCGAAGAATGGCCGGACGTCGGCCTCGGAATGCTGCGCCACGTAGATGCCAATCGACTGCACGCGCGACGGATCGGCGGTCAGCCGCAGCTCCCTGGCCGCCGCGGACACGGCCGCCGCGAACTCCGGTGCCGCCGCGGGTATGCCCTGGAAGGTGCGGTCGGGTATGCGCACGACCACCGCCTCGGGTCGCACGTCGATGTCGGGCAATACGCCGAACCGCGCTGCGGCGTCGACGACCGCGGGCACGATCGCCGCAGCGTCGACGAGGGATGGCGCGACGAATACGGCCTGCGGGCCGGTTGCGGTCACTCGCCAGTCGGCCACCCCGTGCGCCCGGTGGAACTCAGCCGGGGAGATCCACTCGGCACTGCTCGTTGTCTCGCTCACGCGCACTCCTTTCAAGGTGTTCCCGGGTCGCGTGCCGCAAGCAGGCGATAGCCCCGCGTGGTCAGCACAGTACTCGTGGCGTGAGGGTGCCCGGAAGCCCGTCGGACGCCTGTTCCGGCACCGGTGCCGACGAGTTCGTGCGGCGCTGACGGGCCGAGCCGTCGGCCGGCAGAGCTGCGGGCTTGCGGGCCTCGGGCCGCGGGCTGCGAACTTGCGGGCCGCGGGTTGCGCACACGGGATAATGAGGCATGTCCTTCGTCGAACGCCGCTCCAATCCCCTCGCCTGGGCCGCATTCTGGTTCGCGTTGGCGGGTCTCGTGCTCATGCCCATCCCGCTGTTCATCGGGCTGATCCTGGGCGGCGGTCTCTCCATCGTCGCTGCCATCCTCGCCGCGATCGCCCTCTTCAAGGGGCTCGCGCGCAGCGGCAAGGGGATCGCACCTGTCGTATTCGCCGCGATCTTCATCTCGCTCACGTGGGGCGGCATCTCGCTCGGAGGCGGGATCATCTGGTAGGTCGACCGGCCGGTGATTCTGCTCATCAAGATCCTCAGTGCATCTGCTGCCAGGATTGCGACGGTTCGGATGTGCTTTCGCGAACAGCTGTCGATCCAACGAGAACTGAACCTGCGCCCCCTCGTAAGGTTGCTCACTTCCCTGAGAGTCAGGCTCCCTCGACAGCTAGCCACGGCTCAGCTCTACCGGAGCGGCTGGCGACCTGATCAGCCTGTTCGACGGCGAGGTTTGGTTACTGGAGAAGCTTCGCCAGTGGGGCTACCAAGTGCGTCGGCAATGTACTCCCGAAGGGACGGGTCGCACACGTACATGTAGGTGCCACGCATCCCGCGTGTCAGCAGTACGCCATATATATTGCGGATGAACTCAAGTAATTCCTCATCGGAGTAGACGATCCCGCGCTGCTTGTTGTTCTGTTTACCTCTCGCATCGCGGTACGAGGCGCGGTCGATGTAGAAAGAACGTGACTCGGCGTCATAACGGAGGTCATCGCCGATGATGACTCCTGCATAGTTCAGGTCGTATCCCTGGACAGTGTGGATAGAGCCAACTTCGTGGATTGACGCCGGGCTGCTGATCCAGTCCTTCTCTTGACTATTCCAGCGCAAACTCACACCATCCAGTTCGATGTCGAACGCTGACTTGTCGCGCTTACTTTTCCACGTCCACGCATACCCTGCTACGAGGCGAGCAAGACCGTGCTCGGCGTTCCTATCGAGGATCTCGTGTTGCATCGCTGCCAGATCATCGAACATCCTGAGATCATAATCGCCGAAGTCGGGGCGGCTCGACTGGTTGGTTTCGCCGCGCAGCAGCGCCCGAACAAATTTCACGTAGTTTGTCCCCGCGCGCACCCGCATCTGAGTGGACAACGGGTACCGGCGATGTGCCGAGTGGGCTTCATCGACGAGCGAGCGGAGGACCTTCTGCGGAAGGTCAGCCGGCCGCACCGTCTGCTCGGCATCGAGCAGGTAGATTTGGTGCGCGCTTTGAGCACGGATCCAATCTAGTTGCGTCTTCGAGTGGTCGTCGGCGCCGAACAGTTTCTCGTTGATCGCCGAGAACCTTGTGTTGTTGACAGCGGACGACTGGTTGGCGCGTTGATTCAGGCGATGCGTTTCATCCACGATAAGAACGTCCCAGTACTGATCGGATACCCCCACGTCGAACGGCGTGATTATCTGGCTCGCATTTACCTTCGGTGTCTTCTTGAACACGCGCTTGATCGACTCCCGTAGGGATTGCTGCGGCACGACCAATCCGATCCGAATGTCTGCGAGCAGTGCACGATTCTCTGGGACGAAGAACTCGGCGAATATCGAATCGGGCTCAATCTCATCTGCGTCCTCGAAGTCGCGGATGTCTGCGAGGAGTTTCATGAGAAAGATGGCAACAATTGTCTTGCCGGTTCCTGGATACCCCTCGATCACGCTCGCCGACTGAGCACCCGTGCGAAGGTCTTCTAGCAGCCCTTCGACGATGTCTTCAACGGCGATCGCCTGCTCAGGCGTGAGCACCTTGAACGGCGAAAGCTTGAACAGGTCGCTGTTCTCAATCTCAGGGATGCTTCGCTGGAAGATCCCCGCTGACCGTAGCTGCTCGAAGATATCGCGGAAGCTCTCCCGATACAGGTCGCGCCCGTAGTAACGAGCATCGATGATGCCCTCATTGCCATTCATCACCCGGAACTGCCCATCACCGGCGAGCCACCGGATCAAATGTGATTCCAGATCGAGGCACACGGACTTGTTGAAGGTCTCGTCGATGACGACACGCACGCTCTCGAACCCGCTCTTGGCAGGGTTCGCGAGATGTTGGCGCATGCGAGAAGCAGCATTGACCGTCTCGCCGACATATACGGTCGCGGCGCCCTGCGAGTCCGCACAATTGAGTACGTAGACGACTGGCCAGTTCCGGCGGCGTTCATCGCCGGACGCCCAACTCGAGATCGCGGGCGCGGTGAAGTGGAACTGCTCGAGCTCAAAGGGAGTCATACTTTGTACTCCGTCCCTTCGCGCGTTCTGCGGGGTACTTCTCCTCCGTGGAGGCAAGCTTCTCCAGCACAATCTCGTCTAGATCGACGCCCAATCGCGCTGCAAGCAACGTGCAGTACGTCACGACATCGGCTAGCTCCTCGCATACTCGCGACTGGTCGCCGTCGTCGTTCCATTGGAAGCATTCCAACAGCTCGCCCGCTTCGATCGAAATGCTTTTCGCGAGGTTCGCCGGAGTGTGAAATTGGGCCCAGTCACGCTCACGAACGAACGCCTCTAAGGCTCGCTGAACACGCTCACTTGTCACACTCGCGACCGTATCAGCACACCTGAGCCCATACTCCGCCGAACAACGATCCTGCAGACGAGCCCTCACGTACCAACCAAGCAGGTTTCGTCAATTACCGCAGCCTGCGCGGCCTCCTTCGTTCGCTAGGTTGGCTCGCATGTTCACCGTGAAGCGCTGCAGCTCAACTACTAGCGTGCGGCGCGAACTTGATCGGCTCTATTGGGTGACGCCAGGCGACTTGGGCGAGGTTGCATAGCTGCTGTCTGACCGGTTCGCATTGCCCACGGCAGGGCGAGCCGAAAAGAGATTCTTGACCTACCGAACTTGCGACCGATTGAAGGAGGTGCGCGACAACCGAAAAGCGCGCCGGGTCATTTCATCACACATCATCGGGGCCGCTGAGGGCAATCTTCGACGCCTGAGCATCGACTGCATTCGGATGCGACGAAATTCCTCTGCGACCGCACTTGCCCAGCGCCTAGCTGTACTGAGCCATCGAGTTGGTGACACTCAGGCTGCGGGTGTGAGGCCGTGGCTGGAGTGGATTCGACCAGTGTTGTAGTGCGCGATCCAGGGCGCAAAGGGCGTCGGCCCGAGCGGTGTTCGAGGTAAATGGTTGCCGGTAGGCCCACTCGGTTGCGAGGGTCAGGTCGGAGCGCTCAACTTTTCCGTTCTGCCAGGGGCAGTGCGGCTTGATGAACTTCTGAGTGGCGCCGAGCACGGCGACGGCGGGGAACGCGGCCGAC
This sequence comes from Planctomonas psychrotolerans, assembly GCF_008642235.1. Taxonomy (GTDB): domain Bacteria; phylum Actinomycetota; class Actinomycetes; order Actinomycetales; family Microbacteriaceae; genus Planctomonas; species Planctomonas psychrotolerans. The sequence goes on from NZ_SJEV01000001.1 coordinate 246,067, forward strand.
TTCCGGTAAGCGAAAGCGTTGTCGGTGATGACGCGCTCGATCTTCTCGATGCCGTGTCTTTGGAAGTAGGCCGCCGCTTTGGAGAGGAACCCGGCTGCAGTGATGGCCTTCTCATCGGGGTGGATCTCGGCGTGGGCGCGCCGGGTGGGTCTTTGACCGCGGCGTGGACGTAGTCGAACCCGATCCGGTTCTTCCGGTCGTTCGTGCCCGCGGCACGGCCGTGAACTCACCATCCGCCACCGTCCGGGATGCGGTCAAGCCTCTTCACGTCGACATGCACCAGCTCACCTTGGTCTGTCCCGTTCGTACCGGTTCGCCGTCGACCGGGACGCCCTGATCGAGGCCCGGTGACAGGGTCGAGCCACGCCAGCGGCGGGACCTAATGCCGGGTCAGGATGCGGGAAATCGTCCGGGCCGGGACGCCGGTCACCGACGCTAGTCGGGGGGGCCCGAACCGCAGGCGCGTCCGCGCTTCGAGCACGGCTGCCTCGCGTTGCGGGGTGGCCCGGGTTGGCGTGGTGCGGGGCCGACTGGACCGGTCGGCCAACCCTGCAACGCCTTCGGCCCGAAAGCGTGCACCCACCGGTGCGCGCATTGGCGCGAAACACCGAGTTCTTTGGTCACGTGAGCGACGTGCCGGCCCTCACGGATCACTCTGTGAACAAGCAAAGCCCTCCCGCGGGTCGTCAAACGAGCATTAGCGTGGAGCAGGGGACCTCCTGGCGATGGTTGAACTAGTCAGCTCCATCAAGCCAGGGGTCTCGCTACATCACAAGCCCGAAAGTGTCACCAACGTCACGGCCGAGAACAACTAGACGGCATTCTGTGGTGCTTCGTGAGGCCATCGCTCAATGCACCAATCTGCCAGTTCAGTACTCCGAGAGTCGACCTCGGCCGGAGTCCAATCTGGATACTTCTTGGCGAATGTGCGTGCGCTGGTGAAGGCAGACATCGACTCGAACTTCGGCGCTTTGACACTGTAGGCACTTGTTTGCAACTGCCCATTCATTTGGGAACTGAGCGGAATCAAGTTGGCGAAAAGGTCTTTCTGACGGGCGTGCTCAGAAGCCGAGAACTTCGACCAGTTCTTCGATGACGCTTGTGGTAGAACGTGCTCTATCCACATCGTGAGAGAGGAAACATCGTCCCCGCCCAGCGACTCCTCATATTGCATGAGCACATAGCGATCGATCGAAGTACCGTAAAGGGGAAGAGTTTTGACTGACTCCCTAACCTCATAGCTCGATGGCCACTGAACTGTCTTACGGGTGGCAATTCTCGCAGAAACGTTAGCACCCGACGGTTTCCCGTCAACTTCTCCCCACAGGCCCTTGAATACGGCATGAAGACCTGTTGGCTCGTGCCCGCAGAGCGCGCGTCTAACGAGGAAAGAATCGAGCACTCTCATGGTTTCCAACGCATCCGATTCGTTGACGTCACCCCTCGATATACCAACGGAAAGGTTCATCAGGAATGGATATATGGAACTGGGCGCACCCATACCGTAGAACCGGCGAAATGCCTTCCTGATCGATTTGGGATGATTGCTAGAATTTGTGCCGAATTTCAAATCGAGGAACGGCGCCTGGTACACCGAAAGTTCTTCGACCACGTCCTCCGGCTTCTTCCCCACCCAATGTGACTTCAGGGCCGCGTAGACGTCGGATTTCCTGAGGTTGGAATCGTAGATGAGTCCGAAAGGAAAAAAGTAGTCGTCAAAATATTCCTTCTTGTCGACCTTGAACTTCTGATAGAACGGGCCCCAGTAATGGGTGTCCACCCGGACTGCTTCGTCCGGATCGTCCGCTGCGGTCTTCGCGAAGACATCGTTACGGACGAGGTCCCCAGTCGTCATCGGCTCCTGGCCGGAATTCAGACTATCGAAGATTTTCGGCCCATTAGTTGGGTCTTTGATGTCGATCTGCACGATCGTCATTGACTGAACTAGACGCGCGTATATTTGGCCAAGCCGAGCGGCACCCTCGACTCTGACTTGTTTGCGTAAGAACGATTTTGCAGCTTTATAGTTGGTCGCCACCCGTTGATTGCTTTCCACACTGCTCGGTAGTGGGCTGAGCTTGAATCCCTCAAGGCTCTTGTCGAAGTTTCTGGTAGCCAGTACTTCTCGAATGACCGCGTTCATGTCCCCTTGGTCTTCCTTGGACGACTGAAGCTTGATATTCGACTTGTTGTGATACCCGCCGCTAGCTATGTACTTCCGGAATATCTTCTGAGCTTCGACTGTCTCACCAAGCTCTATATACATCTGCACAACCGCGCACAGGTAGAGGTAGATGGTCGTGAGTCGCTGTTGACCGTCGATGACTTGGTAGGCGTCGGGATCAGACGGATCGGTGTAAAGGCCATGGTGAATCACAGCGCCAAGGAAGTGCACGTCATTGGTTCCGTCAACGAGCGCCAGAAGGTCCTTCTCAAACTGTACGAGGCGCTTGGGCATCCACTTATATGGCCGCTGGAAGAAAGGAATCACGAATATTGCGTCTCGCCCGATGAGCGAGCCGATGTCTGTTTCGTGGGTATTGTTTGTCAGCTTGACAATCGACACAGGGTCCCTTCTTTGCCAGTAGTTGGTGTGAATAGTCGTGTGCGAATTCCAGCTGGAGATTCTCCTAGACACTGCATCAGCGTAGGGCAGGGGTGCCGCTAGACGGTGAAGTGCCATCCTTTTCCCCGAATGAAAAATTGCCCGATACACGGCTTGGATGCTGGCTAATATCGGTGTCACGTCCACGATTGTCGATGCTCGCACGACGAGCAGCTGACGGACAACCTCGGCGCCGCCGACCTGAAGTTGACCGACACGGAGCTTGTGCGACTCAATGACGCGAGTGCGACCCGCTCCCCTACCCGTACTGGCACCAGGCCAAAACCGCGGACGCTCGCTCGAGCGCAGCCGACCTCAGCCTTCTCAAGCGGCTACATTCCTGATCGGTGGGCCAAGCAGCGATACGGCATGGTCGACATCGCAACCCGGTGGCTCGACGCTGATCGGCATAGGCATCGTTCCGATCGGGAGTCTGCCGCTGCGCCCCGGACGTGGACGTCAGGTGTGCGCCGCTCTCTGGCCTATCGGTCGCGAGCCCGTAGCGACTCCGGCCAACCGCAACCAGCCCCCGCAGACGACGCCTGTGAGGGAGCTGAAATTGCCGAGAACCTCTATCTGCGCGTCCTATACTCTAAAACGTTCGGTGTCGACCGGCAGGCACGAACGGCAAATGGGCGTTTGTTGGAGTCTGTGCGGAGCTGGGAAGCACTGCAAAGCGCCGGTCCAGGACGCCCCGTCTTTACTCAGCCCCGTGTATGTATAGGTAGATCGACTCGGCTATCTTGCGTCCGAGCGGGATGGGCACCGCGTTGCCGAACTGCAGTTTGGACCCGTAACACTCGAAGTCATCAGGGACCCCCAGAAGCTTGGCCGCTTCGAAGTCAGTCGGGTGGAGGTACCGACCCTTCTCAGGCTTGAAGAACTCCGTCCGGATCGTCACAGAGGGCGCCCCGCTCCGGAGCCGACCCATGACATCTCCGGAGCTGGCGTCGCGCAAGTCCCACGCCACGGTAGAGAGGTATTCGAGGACAACCGTCCGATGTGCGTCGCCCTCAGTGAGAACAACATGGAATATCTCCGACTTGCTGCGACGGCTCCTCGACCTCGTGCACTCCGAGACGGGATTGGCAGTGCTCACGGTGAATCGACGCTTTGTGGCGGCACCATCGACCACAACGATGTGCGCACCAAGAACGTTCAACGACCCATCGTTGTGTCGGTGGTCGCCCACCTTTTGGAGGACGAGCTCGCTGCCGTCATCGAAGCGACACACATACCGACCGCGGAGGTCCTTCCGGTTGCCACCTTTCGAGATCGCGCGATAGCGCCACAGCGAGATCAGCTCTGGTCTGCGGCCAATGTGAAGGTCAGTCGTCAAGAACGGGCCGACGAAGCTGCCTTCGAGTCCGGGGACATGTCGCGGGGAGGGGGCCGGCCCATGCGGTCTGCTCGGCGATCAAGCCAATCGATTTGCCGAGACCCTTGAGCGGTACCTTCTTCCCGGAGGGACCCCGGGAGTGCGTCGGTTTGGGGTAACGCAGTAAATCAGAAGACAGACCGGCGTCAGTACGAACACCGATCACAATCGCGCGCCGACGGGCTTGCGCAGCACCGTAGTTTGCTGCGTCCGCAAGTAGCGCTTGTCACGGTCCAGCTCGGTCTCGCCGGGCTTCGAGCCAGGGTCGACAAGGCGATAGTTCGCAAAGTCCGCTCCGCCGATCCGGTACTTTAGGTCCGCAAACTCCGCGGATCGGAAGAATCTAGCGACGTTCTCGATCACGAAAACCTCCGGTCGAGCGCGACCACAACGCGGATGAACTCCTCCCAAAGCATGTTCCGCTCCGGGCCCACCTTCTCGCGGTTCAGTCTCGAAAATCCCTGGCACGGCGGGCCCCCAACCACAACCAGATAGCGACTACCACCAGCACCGCACAGGAGGATTCGTTCCGTCAACACCTCCTCGAGGAGACACTCCGTTCTTTGTCGCGTCGTCGTAGGTGACCCGTATCTGCGAAAGCGCGGATTGGTGATGCCTTCCTCAGCTCGTGCGACAACGAGAGTCGCCCATTCATCTGCTCGGTGCGTATGGTTAACTCTTCACACCGACTTGAGGAACGGTGAAGTTTTCAAGCTGTCCCGCAAGGAGCCCGTGGCCTCTAAGCAGACGTTCAACCACAACAGGATCCCTCCATTCGTCGCTCGCCAATGCGACAGAGAACGCGCGTAAGGCTGCAGCGAGCTCTCCCAGCCCTTTCTCGCGAATGATCCGCATTCCTGGAATCGATGTTGCATCGCCATAGATCTTCTGCGCACGGTGGATCATGACCGGCACATGAGTTGCGGCCGGGTCGTAACGTTCTCCGATCCACAACATCGACTGGCCGAGCTGGCCCATGTCCCGCTTGCCGATTGCTTCGGAACGCGCGCCCGTTTTCGCCTCGATGACCCAGAACTTGTTGTCGCCCAGCGCCCAGAGGTTGTCGGGCCCCCCGTTATTGTCGTGCTCGGGGCGCTGTGACCCGAGCCCTATTAAGAAGCCCGCCTCTCGCATGGCCTCTTCGAACTGCTCCACACGCAAATCGTCGAAGATCAACTCCTCTACGACGCTTTCGAAATCTAGGCGGAGTTGCACGTCACTGGAGTATCGCGAGGTGATTCGTTGTACGCACATCGCCACTTGTTGAGAGTGCGTATCTAGCGGCTTGTATGCCAGTCCGGCCTGGGGCTTGGTGACGTTCGTGTTCTTCCCACGAGCGAGCAACAGGATCTGCTGACCGAGCTCGGGGTCAGCCAGGTCAGCATAGATGGCCTGCATCTCTAGAAGACTGCCGACGACGAGCTCGTCCGACTCAATTTCTATCGCCGATTCTATGCGTGTGCGGGCACCGGCAGGGTCACCGTTCGTGGCGAAAACGAATGCTTCCCGACGTGCGACGGCGGCGTCACTGACTTTCCCGGCCGCCGGCGCTATGTTGCGCAGTGCTGTCAGCGCCAGCTGCACCCAGTTCTCGTCGCGATTCAGCGCTTGGTTGGCTGTGTCGATGATGTTGGAGATTGGCCGGTTCGTGATAGCGGAAGCCACCGTCCGAGAGAGTTTCAGTTGCGAGCGCGTTGCGGGACTGAACATCGGTTCGGTGCGCGGGTCGACGGTCAGTTGGGCAAGCCTCGGGCCGAGAAGGAATACGACGCAATGGTCTTCGTTGCTGCGTACAGCTCGTCCCATGCCCTGTTCGATTCGCTGCACCTGCCTAGTATCGATGCTCGAGTCTTCATTCGTTACTAGGGCATCTAGCCGCTCCTCCGGAGAAAATGCTTCCGGGAGTCCGTCAATGACGAGTACCCTGCACGCGTTGTCGGGAAGGTCAATACCGTCATATCGGTTGACAAGGACCACGAGGCCGACATGTTCCTCGGTTTTCAGTCGCTGGATCGTTTCTTCGATCGTATCTGTCGTGGCGACAACCTCCGCATGAGGACGCCACCTCTCAGCCCATCTGATACTGGGAACTAGAACTACCGTGTTATGCGTCTTGCTGAGTTCTAAAATCTCGTTCCGGATCTGCTCGCCGGTCAGATCCGCGTTGATCTCCTGCGGCACCAAGATCATACGTTCACCGATGTCGCCCGCGGAGAGAGGCGTTACCGGATCCACCACACTTTCCGCGTCCGCGCCGAAGTCGGTAACCAGGACGCTGTCATCGGCGAGCGTCGCTGTGAGGAACACTCGGTGGGGTGCCTCCATGAATGAGTTGACGTGGTCGGCGGGCAGTAAGGCGTGATAGTGAGCTTGTCGTTGGCGAACACTGGACGGGCGAGCGCCAAGACGTCGGCGACTCCAGGCCAATCGAAGAACAATTCGTTGCCATCAGTTGCTTCCTCACGGAGGACTCCGCGAGCCTCTTCGAGCTTGATTCGCCATGCCCAAAAAGGAACTCGCACCGGCGCGCCACGCCGGTCATCCTTCACATCGAGGAAGCCTTCGATGGATTGAGTTCGAAGGTCCGGCTCGAACAGGCTGAGTAGCTTGTCGAATGCGGAGTTCCCGCGAGGAATGGTCAGCTTCTCTCGAGTCGTCGCGAGTGCAGCGTGCGCGTCATCGATGACAACCGCGCCTATTGGAGCCCGCTTTGCTGAACGTTTCGCGGAGAACTTAGTGCGTCCATTCACGAGCTCATGGACGTTCACCACCCCGATTGCTTCGCTCCGCAGATAGGCCGCGCCGTCAACATTAGTCGTAGTCGCGATCCCAATTCTCTCGGCTTCGGCGATGACTTGCGTCTGAAGATACTTGCTGGGCGCTACGTACAGAGAGGGGCCCTCGCCCGCATTGAGGTAAGACTGCAGGATAACGAGACCGTCGATGGTTTTACCGCCGCCCGTGTTGACCTTAATCACAATGTCTTTCTCATCGCGACGCTTGTGCCATGCCGTGAGCACCTGCGCCTGAACATCGCGAAGGTATCCGTACCCGGAAGATTTCTTCAGCTGACCGTAGAGCTCCCGAGGCTCAACCGGAGCGTCCTGTTCGGATTCTTTGAGCATTGCGGCGAAATCGACCACGTCGTCCCCTTTCGATGGAAGCTAAACAGCAGCCCCATCCATCATGGTGCACATTTCCATCCTTGATGAATCGATCGCGTTGGAATCGAGAACTGTTTCCTAGATCAGCCGTCCACGACGCCATGGGCGTGGCGCTCAAGTCACCTCTAGTTCTCCGAAGGAGGTCCATGAGCTCATTGGTCACAGGACCGCCAACTGCGGAGAGCATCCGCTATGAAGCAAAACCGCGCCGCATCCGGCCGGAAACGCAGGCGGGAGGGCACAGGACCACTTACCTACGACCGCTTGTCCGCGATGTTCAAAAAAACACCGGCCAGCCACTCCTTGACCTGATCTACCACCCCGAACACCCTCGATCGACGCCGCAGCCGGACGCAGAACGATGTAGACCCAATCATCATTGCGATTCGGCGCCGGAGGGGCGCCCACCGCTACTCAATTCGTGCCTGTACAGGCTCTAGCGAGTCACCCTCAAGCGAGGCAGGAATGTCAGTGCCTCTGCATAAGATCGATACATGAAAACGGTCTCATTGTTCAGCGGATGCGGCGGGATGGACATTGGCGCATCGAGTGCTGGTGCCGAAGTGATTTACGCCTCCGACATCCTCAACGAGGCTGCCGCAACATACCGAGAGCAGTTTCCCGAAGTCGACTTTGTGCATGGCGACATAAAGAAAATCGACTCCTGGCCTGCCGCCGACCTGATCGTCGGCGGTTATCCCTGCCAGTCCTTTTCAATGGGCGGACGCCGCAAGCCGGAGGACGATCGGCGGACGCAGCTTTACAACGATTTCGCCCGGGCAGTAGACACAGTCAACCCAAAATTCTTCGTAGCGGAAAACGTAAGCGGGCTGAAGAGCGTGCAGGGAGGTCACTGGCTTCGCGAACAACTCGATTTATTCAGCGGTTTGGGGAAGCTCGGCGGTTATAACCTCAGTTACTCGCTCCTAAAGGCCGAGGATTATGGCGTTCCACAAAAGCGACGTCGACTTTTCATAGTGGGAGTCCGTAGGGATCAGGGCGCCTTCTACGACTTTCCGCGACCAACCCATGCAAAGGCGACTGACGCATCGCGATTGGGCCTACTCCCGTTCGCCTCTCATGGCGACGCGATCGCGCATCTTCCGAAATGGCCGTCCGGCGAATTCTACGAGCGACCTCATGATCCCGAGGGCCACTGGTCTTGGTACTACATGAGTCGCAACCGCAAGGCTCGATGGGATGACCCAGGATTCACCGTCGTTGCCAATTGGAGGCATACAACGCTGCACCCGGCGTCTCCCATCATGACAATGACTTGGTCGAACCTTGCGGATGGTTTCAAGCAGCGTTGGGATTTCCAGCACGGCGAATATGAACATCTTCTTGGACATGAGGATCGCATGCACCTGGAGGAGCCTCGTCGTCTATCATGGCGCGAAGCGGCAGCAATCCAAACGTTCCCCGCTGACTTCGTTCCGTCGGGGACGACGGAACGCAAATTCGAACAGGTTGGCAATGCCGTTCCGCCGCGACTTGCGGAGGCGGTCTTAAAGTCGCTGGTTTCCGGATCCGGGCTCACTGATCGACGCGCAGAATCACATCCCGCGTCCAAAACTACAGATGAGATTCCTGTTCTGTTCTAACGCTCTTGTTCGTCGACCGGCCACAGGTCGGCATAAAGAGTTTGCGCCTTGCTGGCAAGCGTCGACGGTGGCGCAGGCTCTAGTAGGAAGTAACCGCTATCCCATGTCGCGTCGAGTATTTTCGGATACCACTTGAGTTGTCCGCCGCTCTGGCCGTACCACTCCCACAACCGGTAGCCGTCAGGCGTATATCCGGTGATTCGCTGACCAGCGCGCTCCCACAAAAGATTGTTAGGCTCCAGCAAGGTTAGAGGGAACCACAATATTCGCCACTGTGTCCAGGTCGAATCGTGTACCAAGTGCAGGTAGCTACTCCTGGCTACATCTACTAACCGCCGTTCTTCTTCATGCCATTCAATCACTTGGTGGATCAGCGCATCCCCAGCCTCCTTCGCTTGCTCATTCCAGTCCAATCCCAGGGCATTCAAACGATCGTGCGCCTTCTTAGCACTGTTGTGCAGCTCGCTCAGAACATAGATTTCGCTGGTGATTCTCGAGGTCTTGATCGACAATCCATAGGGCAACGGCGAGTCCCCTGATGGAATGAGAACATCGAATACACCCTTACCCTCAGGCGCTAGGCCGCTGAACGCAGCCGCTACAGCACGCTCTGCGTCTCGCCAACCTGGCATCGTCTGTCCGCCTACCGTTTGCATTCCGCTTCCGTCACGAAATGAACTCAATATCAACCGCAGGCGTGTTAATTCATCGTTCGAGGGTGGACGATCGCGAAACGGCATCCTCATTGCGGCGCTCGCAGCAGATCCTCGAGCGGCACCCCGAGAGCATCTGCGATCGCATAGCAGTTGGCAAGTGCGACGTTTCTCTCGCCGCGCTCGACCGAACCGAGGTACGTACGGTGCACTCCGGCAGCGTGCGCCAAGTGCTCCTGCGACAACGATCGCTCGAGACGCACGCGCCTAATGTTCTCGCCGAACAGTTGCAACCGCTGCTGAAGCTTGGGCGACGAACTCATAAGAAGAGTCCATCGAAGTGCTGACTATAAGTCGACAGACTATAAGTAGCGTATCGCATGCACATGAAGGGCAGACTCGAAGGTCCCGCTTCGAAGTTGGTTCGTATTCGCCCACCGCGGAAGTGGGCCTCCCTATGCACCAGAAGGAGTCGGAAGGCGCCGCTGCACGGGCGGCGAAGCACCGGGTCGGATGAACGTACCTTCTACTTCTCTCCTACTGTTTTGATGGTCGCCAATGCGCTGATCTCGCTGGACCGCCGCACGTTCTAGAGGCTTAGGACGCGCGAAGTAGAGCTGGCCCCGCGGCACCGACGACTCCGGCGTCGTCACCATCCGCTACAACTCGAAATTCCACCACATCGGCATCGGCCGGGAGCACAAACGACAGCGCGTCCGGCTGCTCGTCCACGCCGGCACATCCGCGTCATCCACACCGACACCGGACAGCTGCTTCGCGAGCTCACCCTCGACCCCACCAAGGACTACCAACCCCGAAAACCACAAAACGCCCTCCCGAAGGAGAGCGAAATGTGAACCATGTCTCGAGACATCTGTGAACGATGTCCCGACACATGACAATTATCGGGATGACAGATTTTGAACCTGCGACCCCTTGGAGGATTCCTCACTTTTCCGGCTTTCGCCAGACGTCTCAGAAACTCGCGGATTACCTGAGGTTTGATGTGAACCAGGCGGTTCGCTGCCTCCAATTCTACCCCGTCTCTCCTGGTCGCTCGCGGTTGTTTGTGATGGGTAAAAGATGGGATTCTCGACGGCTCCGAACCGGCAGTGGTGAATCTGGACTTGCCCGACTTCCACGACCGACGTGGTTCTGGGTTCAGCTTGGCCCGTTTTAGCGGGTTCAAGCTGTATGGGCGCACCCATGAAGTCGCATCCGTGCGGATCACCTATATTGGCGGCGAAGTGCGGTCGCCGGTCCCCTCCCCGCGTGGAGGTGCCCATCCTGGCGATCCCGCAGCTATGAGTGTCGACTTAGTGCCGAATCGGCCTTTGCGCGCCAAGTCTCGAGGATTTCGACGACGAAGAACTCGCCCCTAGTCGGCCGTTCTCAATAGGGGGACTTGATCCCATGACCGACGGCTCCAGCGAGCGACGGTGGGCATCAACCCACGCCTTGCCACCTCGAGTGATCTGGATCCGATCAGGTTCTTTCCTGTGCGGCGTCGTTCAAGTCATCCTGAGTACGCGTGCGTTTTCGAAGCTCGAGAGAGACGTGTGGGGTTTCGCCCTACACGCGCCCTCAGGTTTCGGCCGACACGAGGATCTCACTCAGCAGGCCCTCTTCCTCGCCGCTGATGGAGCCGATGATCGTGACTCTGTCGAGGTACTGATTGCGGTACTCGCAGCTGGTCTCAGGCAGCAGGAGGCAGGCATGGCAAGCGGCGAGGTTGAGGCCGTCGCTGCCGGAGGGGCCGGACTCCGCGCAGACCGGGTCATTAGTGCACCAGCTCGCTCGCGATAGCGCACGGATAATGGTGTCTGCCAGCACTTCGTCCTTCGAAAGCGCCGCCAGCCCGCCGAGGCTGCCGGCAGCATCGGACGACGCCGTGTAGATGAGTACCCCAGCCTGATCAGGGGCAGCATACACACGCTCGCGGAGCGAGCCGACCGGGTATCCTGCGTCGAGGCTGAGCTCCTGCAGCAAGGCGTGCGCGAACGAGTGGATCGCGACGAATCGGGCTGCTGGGCCTTCAGGTGCTGGCAGGTCGGACTCCGCCGCGCGCAAGCACAGCGATTCCGTGATTTTCGCCACCTGAGAGGCGGCGAGTCCGGTCGATTCCCACTTAGCGACGAACTGCTCACTGAGACGAACGAAGATACCTTCGCCAAGCACTTCGGTTGCTGGGAGCCACGAAGGTGCCTGCTCGCTGAGCTTGGCGCTGCGCGGCGAGACAGATGCCGTCGGGCTCGACGTCACTCGGGTGAAGCCGTGCAGGGCCCGGACTTCGCGAAGGCGGGAGACCTTCGACACTTGTTCGAGAACGCCGTCGAGGCGCGCGTCGACGTCGACTTCGGTACAGCGAAACGTATCCAGACGCCCACCGTCATGGCCGGCGATCAGGGCGTGGTACTCCTCCTCGCGCAGCTCGGCTTCAGTCGGCTCGGAGTCGGACTGGAGCGCCTTGCGCCGACGCACGGTGTCAAGGATCCCCGCCGCGTCCAACCCTGGCTTTCCAGAAATCATCGCCGGGAGCGCCGCGCTTAGATTCTCCAGGGGGAAGTGCTCGAGCACGGTCCAGTTCTTGGTCACGAATTGAGAGTTCGGGCTGGACCACGGCGGGATCGAGATCGTCGACCGCACCTCAGCGAACCAAACGTTCGACGAGCCGCGCTGGAGAGCTCGGAGCGGCTTGTCACAGGTCTCGTCGGCCGAGTCAGGCAGCCACGGACGCTTGCCGCCGCACGATCTGATCGTCCGAAGCGCATTCCGCGCGAAGGAGCCCTCAAGCGAGTACGACTTCACGCCGCACGAACAGCTGATGACGATGTCCGAGAGAGAGGACGAGGCTCCACGCGAATTCAATGTGAGCGAATGCCTACCGCCCGCAGGCGCTTCCCCGCGGTGGACCCATTGGAAGTAGGGGAACTCCTCGATGTGCCCGTTCTCGCAGCACGCGACGAAACGCGACGGGGTGATGTCACGCTCGCACCCTGCGCAGACCATTCGCTTCGAGTCGAACTTCCAGAACGGTGCGAGCGTCCGACACTGCGGGCAGTACTGGTAAGCGGGGAAGCGAACCGCAGGGACGTCGCCGGTCTTTCGTCCGGTCGACGGCGCATAGAACCCGCTCACTCTCAGCGACCTCGCGAGCCTCGGTTCCTCGACTCGCAGGCTGTCGCTCGTATACCAGTCATCGAGTCCGCAGATCATGAAGCTTTGATCACCGGCCGGGAAGAGCGAACCGATCCCGTACGTGCTCACGAGTTGGCTCTGCCGGGCCTTGGGGCGCTCACTCGTCGCCATGCTGCGTCACCGCTTTCTTGCTCGGGCTGATGATCTTCAGTGTGCTTTCCTGATCGACGTTTCGGAGACTCGTGAGGGTCGCCCACGACACTTCGGTCGGCGGGAACTCAGCGGCTAGGCCGTCATCCCCGCCGGGTTTCGTCGAAAGGACACCTGCGGGAACCATCAACGACTTGATGCCGGAGACGCCCTTCCAGTTCGCGTACTGCACGACATCCTTGTCCTCGACTGCGCGACCCCAAGTGAGCACGAGCTCCTCGAGCGCCTCTTCGACCTGCTCCACCGCTTCCGGGCTCACCTGCTCCGCACGCTCAGAGATGACCCGTGCAAGCGTTCGAAGAGTCTCCATCTCGATCGGGACCGCCACCGACTTCTCGCTCGCGGCTCCGGCGGTCAGGTGTCGAGCCAGGATGATGAGCACACCGTGCAGCCCGCGGTCCAGGGCACGCTCGGCAAAGGGTGTCGCCCCAGTGGCCTCGACCTGCTTGTACAGTGCGCGGTGGTACGTCGTGAAGCCCTCGTAGTGCGAGAGGTCGCGCGAGCGCTGTGCGTTGAACAGCGCGAACACGAGGCCGGGGTGACGACGACCGACACGGCTCGTCGATTGGATGTATTCCGCCGTGGTCTGCGGCTGCCCCATCACCACCATAAGCCCGAGCCGGTCGACGTCGACGCCGACGGAGATCATGTTCGTGGCGAGCACGATGTCCGGGCTTTCAGGATCCGGGATCGACTTCTGGAGAATGCCGAGCTCCCGCGGAATGTCGCTCGACTTGATGCGAGATGTGAGCTCGCCGGGATCGCGGGTCTCGCGCATCTGACGTCCGTTGCGCTTCGCCACGACCTTGATGCGGTCACGTACGTCGTCGATTGACTGGATGTATGCGGCGCCCAGAACCCGAAGGCTGTTGAAGTATCCGAGCAGCGTCCAGTACGCATCCTTCACCTCGTCAGGGGCGTCGAGGTCGCTCGCGCCCTGGAGCAGCGCGGCATACGTCCGGACCAGGAGCGTCGCATGACTCGTCGTCGGGGCCAACAACCCGACGTACCGTCGGGTTCCCTTTTCCTCGGCGGGCGCATCGACCGCGAAGAAGGAGTCGGTCGCATCGAGGCCCGGTGGCGGGAACTGCCTCGATTCACGCGCGAATACCGCCTTCACTTGTTCATCGGCCCGACGGATGGTCGCCGTCGACGCGACGAGCTTGGGCCTCGCGCCACTCTCGTCATCCGTCGACAGTCGATCGATCGCGGTCTCGTACAATCCCACCAACGTGCCGAGCGGTCCGCTGATCAAGTGCAGTTCGTCCTGCACGATGAGATCTGGAGTTGCATCGCCTGCCGCACCGAACAGCCGGCCGCTCCGCTCGTTCCACGCGAGCATCGCGAACTTGTCGACTGTGCCGATGACCAGTGAGGGACGCTCGGCGTAGACGTCGGAGTCGATGAGATGCACCGGGAGCCCACTGCGAAAGCGGCAATCCCCGTTCGGGCACTTGACGAGCATCCGATCCGCTGGCTTGTCGATGTGGTAGTCGTCAGGGTTCAGATCGGAACCGCACCACGGGCATTTCAGCAGCTGCACGGGGTCGCCGTTCTCACCTGCGTCCTCACCTGCGCGACGCTTCCGAAGTGCTGCGGCGGCCTTCGCCAGGTCGTTCGGAGTCGCACCTTGGCCGACCCAGAGGCCGACGGAGAAGGGCGCCTTGGCGACAAGATCCGTGCCATCCGCGCTTTCGCGATAGTTTTCGAGCGCGCAAATAAGGCCGGCCGCTCGTTCGAACTGCTGCAGGGTGAGCAACCGCAACGTGTATCGCATGATGACGCCGACACCGGCCCCGCTTTCGACGCCGCGTTCCTCTCGGAGTCGTCGGAGCACCAGGGTGAATGCGATGAGCCCCAGATAGGCCTCGGTCTTCCCACCACCGGTCGGGAACCATAGCAGGTCGGCCAAATCGCGCTCCGGGCTCGACGGGTCGACGAGGCCTTGGATGTTGATGAGCACGAATGCGAGCTGGAACGGCCGCCATTCGGCGGCGACGTCCTCGGGCGGCTCATCCAGCCCCCGGCGGATCATCTCTTGCCGAAGACGCTGCTGCCGCATGACCGAATTCATGACTCGGAACGCCCGCTCCGCCTGCGGGTCGTTCTCGAGCAATGCGATCCCTCGCCGCATGCGGTCGGCCGCGATACGGGCGTCATCGAGGTTGGACTCCGCGGTGCCGACGAAGTCCGACCCTAGGGCCGAAGTCTCACCCCTCTTCAGCTCGATCCATGATTCATACGAGTCGACAAGTGCATGTAAGGGTGCGAATTGCCCTGGTTTCGCAAGATCATCCATCCCGAGCGCCGGCACGTCATCCCGATCGGCCTTCGCCAGCTTCAGGTCGTGCTGCGGGAAGAACGTGGTCGCCACCTCCGTGACGATGTCGTCCTCGGCCCAGGTCACGGCCACCCCATGACCGATCGCGAGGTGCCGCTGCTGGCGGTACAGGAGCTCTCCGCTTTGCTCGTCCTTGTCGAGATGTGTGAAGTAGTCGCTCCGCCGACGATCGACGAACTCACCATCGAACGCCCGAACACGGACCACGGGACGGAACCAGCAAACGGCATCCGTGCCACCCTTCTCGGGGCGCGGGAACGTGTTCTGCAGCACGAGTGTGCTGCTGATCACGCCGTCCTTGTTCGGACGGAGCAGGACACGCAAGTCGAGGCCGTCAGCAACCGGGACCCGGGCGAGATGACCGTCATCGATTACCTCGATCTTCGTCGTCGGATGCTCGAGGGAAACCCGCCGCCACATGCCCTTCGGCCCGCGCGTGACCCGCGCTCCGACTTCGTCGTCACTCTCGGCGGCTTCACCTTCGACGAGCTCATAGCGGTCTGCTTCGATCTCGATCTCGAGCCGCTTCGTCCCTGCTGCAAGGCCGAAGGTCATGCCGATCGTAGAGGGATACCGCATGTGCGCCAGCGACACTCCGGGATCGAAGTCAGCGTCGGGCGCGGTGCCGGCCTCCGCGTCCGGCTGCTCGTTCGCGAGTTCGGCGGTCCCGAGCCCCCCGTTGACTGTCGGGTGCAGGATGCCCATCACGAATCGATCGAGCGGCGGCTCCGTGAGTTGTTCATCGTTCGAGCTGCCGTAGAGGTCCGAGACGACCGCTTCGACCATTCGTTCCCGCGCTTCGTACCACGGGTCAAGCTTTGACATCGTCCGTTCCCTTCCAACTCACATTGAGCATCCCCACTGCGAACGGTGCCAGCCACAGTCCGTGGCGGCCGACAGACCCTGTTTGCGGTTGGCCCGCAACGGTGCCAACGCTTTCGACTCTGGCACCGGACAGCGCAGGCCAGGGCGCGCGTCCTTTTCTCGGCCCCAGACGGCTGGAGAGCGACTCCCCGAACTCGGTCGATGTCCGCGAAATGACCAGATCTTGGTGCAGCACGTCATAGACCGGCAGTTCAAGGGTCGAACGCATCGGGTCGAGCCGGAACGCGAGCGGATCTCCGATCCCCATGTCGTGTTGCAGGCGGGCCTGAACCACTGCTTGGTCGGCACCGCCAGGCTTGGTTTGATCGAGATCACCGACCGTGAGCTCTACGCCGAACGTCTGCCAGCGCATCCGCCCTTTGACGAACCATCGTGACGCCCGTCCTCGCACGACGTTGCGATCATCGGGCCCGTTCGCCCTGACAATGACGTTCTTCGCCCGCGTGATCGCGACGAAGCGTCGCCGGCTCTCGTCGGCGGGCTCGTTAGCGGCTATCCATGGTTTGTCCTGGAATTCCACGAGGACGACGTTGTCGAACTCGAGGCCCTTTGCGCGATGCACGGTCGACACGACGAAATCTGCTGCAGGTGCATCAAGGAAGTTCGGGGGAAGCGCTCGCCTCGACTTCAATCTCGAAGCGAGTCTGGGGATGTCGATTTCCGAACCGCGCCCCCCGACGAGACCTCGGATACCAAGCCAGGATCGGTGCCCGTCCAGCGCCGTGTCATGTTCATCCAGGAGGTCGTCGAAGGCTCCGCGCGAGAGGGTTTTCGCCGGCGCGTCGGCAAGCAGCTTCGCGATCCAGGATGCGAGCACCCGTTGATCCGCTCGCCGACGGAGCTCGACCGATGCGCCTGATGCAGCGATCTCCGCCGAGGTGAGGAGTGCTTGACCATTGGTTTCCGTCAGGAACGCTGTCCGCCCGGGCCAACGTTCTGCCGTCCTGACCACGTCGGCGACGGTGCCTCCTCGCGGGGTCCGGGCGACGAAGTCCTCTATCGCGCTGCTGCCGTCGGCTATGAGCACGAGTCGCCTCAGGCCGGCCGCAGCGACGGCGTCCCGACTGCGTGCACGGTACTGGCCTTCGAGTACGCGCTCGACAGCCCCGCCGGATTCGACGAGTTCAGTGATGAGCTGTTGCGATGTTGTAGTCGACTTCGGGGGTCGACCATTGTTGTCGGGACGGATCTGGAAGTCGTAAATTCCCTGAGCCGGGTCGCCGAGGGCCGTGAATCCTGAATCCTCGGGCAGCGCCTGAACCACCTGGATCAGAAAGTCGGCGCGAACACCGACGACATCCTGAACCTCATCGATGATCAGGTGTTCGATTCGCTCGAGTCGTTCCCATCCGTCGGCGATGATTCGGGTGGCCATTTCGATTCGCTCATCGAAGCTCAGTCCTTCCGTCTCGTCTTCGGCGAGATCTCCCAGTGCTTCGCCGGCGAGGCTGTCCATGGTTCGGACGGTGACCGGACCTATCTGCGATTTGCGGAGTCGTGCTTCCACTGCGAATACTGCCGCATTCGAAAAGCTGACGACGAGGACCCCTCCGTCGGCGTCGACGCCTTGTTCGTCGATGAGATGCTCAACAAGCGCGGCGACCACCTCGGTCTTGCCTGCTCCAGGCCCCGCGACGACGACTTGCCGCTCATCCGCCGTGATCTCGACAACTCTGCGCTGACTATCGTCGAGGTTCACGTGGATTCCACAGGTATTCGAACTGGTTGAACGCGAGCTTGTCTCCGAACTTGGAGAAGTTGTCACGGACGTTGACGATGAGGACCTCGTTCGATCCTCCGTTCTTCGGACCGCGTAGCCCGCGCCCGACCATCTGCTGGTACGCATTCGGGCTGAAGGTCGGTCGAGCCAGGACGACCGCCTGTACCTTCGGCGCGTCGAATCCCTGGCTCAGGACGCCGAAGTTCGTCAGCACCCGTATCCGGCCGGCCTTGAACTCGTCGATGTAGTGCCGGCGAGCTGCTGGGTCCGTATCCGAGGAAATCGAGACCGCAGGGATACCGCGGTGTGAGAGAAGGGCAGCAAGAACGCGAGAGTTCTCCACCGAGGGGGCGAAAGCGAGGATGCTCCAATCATCTGGGAGGTCGGCGATGGTGTCGACGACGCGAAGTGTGCGGAGCTCGTTGGCTCCGAGTTCCTCGGCGACTCCTACAGGAATGCGGCCGAGTCGCTCGATTTCATCGACGTCCCCGGCCGAGAGTTGGACGTCGACGCCATCCAAAATCCGCTGTCGGACATTCGCGAGCACCCCCATCTCCTGCAGTTCTTCGTACGGGTCCTCTCGGATGAAAGCTCCCCGGTCGAGTCGGTTGGAGTCGTATCGGGCCACCAGTCGCTTGGTTTCCTCGTCTGAGTCGACGCCGCGGAACGGCGTCGCCGTCAGCCCGATCAGCGGCAACCGCTCATCCTTGACACGACCACGCGTGTGCCGCCCGAGCCATTCGAGAACCGACGTGTAGGAACTCGCGATTGAGGTGTGGGCCTCGTCGATCACGACCACGGACGGTGCGCGAAGCCACTCATAGTCCGAAGCATCACGATCCACGATCGAGCCGAGCTTCTGAATCGTCGCGATGATCAGTTGGAAGGCGCCGGGCTCTTCAGGCACTTCGTTATTAGCCCACAGGCGCCCGAGCCGCATGGGTGCCTGCGGCCCGATGGCACGCCACACGTACGTCCATGTCTCCGCGGCCTGTTCGCAGAGCTCATCCGTCTGCGCGATCCACAGCAGCGGCACGTCCGTGGAGATGTCACCGTTCCGCACTCCATCCACAAGTGCCTGCACGGTGACTCGAGTCTTTCCGGCACCAGTCGGGAGCGAGACCATCCCGCGATCGGGTCCGATATTCCGGAGCAGGGCGGTGATCCGCTCGGTCACGAACTCCTGATAGACGTGGAGCTCTCCGAGAACGGCAGGCCCATCGATGATCTCCACCGCTGGCCTGGAACTGCTGGCGAAGCCCGCCCACTCAGGAGGGAATCCGAGGGAATCGACCCAATGTCGTGTGACGCGGCGACCGGCCCATTCTTTCGGCGGCTGCAGTCCGCGCTCGTCAAGCGCGGTTCGCAGATGCTTCAGGATGGTGACGCCGTGCACCGAACGAGCGAGCGCTGCGACCTCCGTAGGCTCAATCCCTCCGGGGCGCTGTTCGAGGATGGACAGGGCCTGCGCAGGGACCGTCCGTCGTAGCGCGTCGACGCCTACCGCTTCCAACAGACGCTGGTCATCGTCGGCGGCCGCCTTGATCTTCGTTCTGCGCTGGTCGGCGGCCATCGCGGCCATATCGTCGAGGATCTTATTGATGTGCAGGCGGTCGAGGCCGAGCCCGAGGACCGTCGAGATCTGTTGAAGCCGCGCCGCTTCATCGTGGGCCGTGACATAGACCGTGTCTCCTTCACGGCGCGCCGCTATCGGTCTCGGGATCTGTCCGTTGGGGGTCGCGACCATCTTGACGATCCGCGCCGCAGACTGGAGCTTGATGTCGGCATCGGAGAAGTCAATGAAAAGCTTGAGCGGCGGGAACACGTCGGTGAGGTAGCTCGGCTCGCCCAGTGGTTCGACGACGGTCTCCTCCTGTAGGAGGTCGGTCGCCTTTGGCATCTCCCAAAGTTCGAGAAAGCGCTCTTCGTCTTCTGCGGAGCACGCGAGCAGGACGGGGATCTGCGCTTCGAGCATCGATTCGTACACCGATGCGTCGGTCGTCACTCCGACGTTGCCGACCCTTACGCTCTGGCGACCGCGCCCGACACGGACGACGATCTCGCCGGGATCGATCTGGCCAGGAAGCCATGAGTAGAACTCGGAGCGGCGGATGTCGTCATCGTCTGTAGACGTCCACGAATCGGCGATCGCCTTGAGCGTGTTCCAGTCGTTCTTCGTATAGTCCGCTGGGTCCTCGGTGAGCTGGAGTGCGCGAGCGATCTTCTCCGGAAGCTCCAGGGCAGGTAGCACTTGAGGATCGACGAGTTCACTGGCACGAAGGACTCGACTGGGCTTCATCAATCCGAAAGTCGTCCGAAGCATCCCGTACTTGCGGAGGAACCACGCCGATGGTGCGATGACCGTGAACCGGCCATAGCTGCGGTTCGTAGCGTGCTTCACGGTCCAGTCGGAATCCAGGCCTTTCGAGATTAGGTAGTGCGTCATCGCCGCACGGGACTCGGCGGACATCGAGGTCAGGGGCTGCATCGGCCATGGGGCTGGCGGACCGTCGAACACCAGTTTGTCCTGGTCCGGCCTTGCACCCTTCTGTTGATCGATGAATGCGTCTGCGGCCATCTGGATGTAATCGTGCATCCATGACTCCCTGAGTGCGCCATGATGAAGCGTCGGCGCTTCGACCGCACCGAGGTCGCGGAGGAGCTCGTCGTCCTCACGATGCGTGATCGGATCGATGAGGAACCCACGGTCGCGGCTCCCGTCGGCTGGCACGATGACGCCGCCGAGGAAGGCTCGATCTATCGTCGCCCACTGCGCCGAGGCGACCCGGACGTGAACCTTGGACGCGAGCGGTTCGCCGAGGTCTTCCTGAAGGATTCGAAGTGATGTCTCGCGCGGGAGTTCACGCAGGATCGACCAGATCGTCGACCATGAGGAGGCGGCGCCTGACGCGGATGACTTGACACGCTCGAGCAGCGCTCGCAGTTCGCCCGCCCGGTCCATGACCACTACGCCGAGCTTCGCGAGGTCCTCCCGGACTCCAGGGACCGCTGCAAGTTCGGGATCCACGAACTGGACTCCTTCGCGCGCGTCTCCGTCGACACGTACGAACACTCTCCCGCGGAGGGGCGCCACGGCGGACCCGTCCGCGAGTCGCACTAACGGTGCCTTCATGACCTCGCGGCGAATGAGGGCTTGCCTGTCCGCGTCACGCGTGCGCTCATTCTCCGTCAGGATCCGCGCAGCCAGTGCGATCACGTTGGCCGACTGCTGAACGCTGCCGTCACGCATGAGACTCGTCAACCAGACGTCGATTCCCGCTGCGCTATGTGGCTTGTCAGATCGCTGCCAAGTCCGACGCTTCAGGCGATCGACCTTCTGAATGCGCTCATTCGTCCGGTATGCATGTGGATGGACCCATTCGTGCAGAGGTGCTTCCGGCACCTCTGCCCACGCCTCGAGCCAGCTGTTCTCGATCTCATTCTGCGCACTGAGATTCACCCAATTCAGCGCACTAGGAAGACAGAGGTCGTTCCTTGCATTCGGCAGCGACGGAACCATGCGAAGTCGGGCGTATACCTCATCGTTGATGAAGTCGTCAGCCCAGTTCCGCCGTTCGTCCCCACGGGCCGGGTAGAGGTCGAGGACGGTCTTGGCGTGCTCGGTCCCGCTGAATGCCTGAACCGCTTCCGCCACCAACTTAGGCAGTTGCTTGAGTAGCTCGCGATTGAACCGACCCTCGAGCAAGCCGGTACGATCGTCGCTCAACTTCCACGGGGCATTGAGCAGACCTGAAAGCGTAGTGACGAATCGGGTCGGGAAGTATGCCCAGAAGGAACCAAGGCGATCCGCACTCGCCGGCGGGATCTGGGTCGCATACTGGAGCTCTACCTGGGAACGGGCGGCGACGTAGCCTCCATCGGCGAGATCCGCGATTGTCGGCACCTGGGTAGCTCTCGCCACGCTCCAGCGAGTCGGTGGCTGATTCTCGACTCGCAGCGTCACCAGCCCGTCGTCGTCCACGCTCTGGGTGATCACACGGTGCTGTGGCCGCGAGGCTTTCCCCGGTCGCCCATCCGGGTCGGCCCCCGTCTCATTTCGCAGGGTTGCCTTTGTGACGTGCGGCGAGAACAGGACGAACTCGGATCTGAAATCGAAAAGCTTGTTCGATATCTCGAAATGGTCGCCGGAGAGCGGTGCCACAACGATAGTGCTCGCCCAGGTCATTAGTGGGACGAGGTTCGTGTCCTTCGCCGCTTCGAGGTCTGCGTCGATCGTCTTTGCGAGTCGCATCGTCGGGTACGCGCCGGAAGCGTAGCCCGCGTCCCTCAACGTGGCCCCGGACCACGCTTTTTCAAAGGCGAACGATACCGACCTGCTAAGCACTTTCGGGCTCTGCGAGATGGCGAGAATCGACTTGAATCCGATGCCGAACTTGCCGATACGCTCGTCGTCCTTGGTCGAGATGTCGGACGCCATCAGAGATCGCACACCTGCTTCGTCGAACGGCTCGCCATCATTCGCAACGTAGAGCGCGTTGCGGGTCAAAAGCACTTCGATCCGTCCGCCGCCTTTTCGAGCAGCATCGACCGCGTTCTGGACGAGCTCCTCCAGCTGACGTGTGGCATACCCGCCTTCGGAGATGCGACGCTCGTTGTTCGCGTCCTGAAGGACCCGGCTTGAATCCTTCGCATAGACGTTCAGGCAGATGTCGGTCTGATCCCACACGACGTCGACTAGTTCTCGCTGAGCAGGCCCCCATGGCTTCACGAGCGCTCAGTCCGCAGGACAACAGGGCACTTTCGTGAGCCGCCGGTCATCGATCGGTGCTCGATGGCAGTGCGCTCGTTCCATGACGGCGTAGGGAGCTCTGCGCCTCCAGACAGAGGGGAACGCAACTCGACTCGTGGAAGGTCGCGATTAAAGGAGATACGCGGCAAGGCATGCGCTCACATTTCGGGTCATCGGCGTTGATTGGGACGAAGGGTGCTTGCCAGCGTAGTCGTCGGAGTATCTGGCGCTCAGCTGGTAATTCGCTAGAAGGCGGACGACGGCCACGACATCTCACCCCCAATTCGGGGGCGGTACCGCCGCCGGACTGCTGGCGGTCCAGCGGTTAAGCCCCGAGTGATAGCTGAACGAATTCCGTCTGCTCTCGGTTGTGCCCCTACCCGGAACTCCTCAAGTCCGTCGCGTCGTAGTCACTTCTGCCTCAGGCAAGCTTTGTAGAACAGCACCCAAAGCACTCATCGTGATACCCAACTCGTCGTAGTCGGCTGGGACGGCCACGATGGCGGTCTGCTGGCTGATCGTGGTCACAGTTCGGGCTCTAGTCACTCGGAAGCGCCCGGGGCAACCCGATTTACACGCTGGAGACGTGAACGGAGGAGGCGTCGTGGCACTATCGCTGCCGCGAAAGGGCAGTAAGGCATCGTTAGCCGTTTCGCTGCGCCACACTGAAACGTTGGCGAGCAAATAATCACTCAGCTGCGTGCAGGTATAGGTAGATCGACTCGGCTATCTTGCGGCCAAGCGGGATGGGCACGGCGTTGCCGATCTGCTTCGCGATCTGAAGCTTGGACCCGTACCACCTGAAGTCATCAGGGAACCCCTGAAGCTTGGCCGCTTCGAAGTGAGTTATCGGGCGGTCCTCAATCGGATGAAGGTATCGACCCTTCTCAGGCTTGAAGAACTCCGTCCGGATCGTCACAGAGGGTGCACCACTTCGGAGCCGGCCCATGACGTCCCCCGAGCCGGAGTCATGCAAGTCCCACGCCACAGTAGAGAGGTACTCGAGAACAGCCGTCCGATTAGCTTCACCTTCATTGAGAACAACGTGAAACATTTCCGACTTGCTGCGACGGCTCCCCGTGCTCCTGCAATCTGTAACGGGACTGGCGGACCGCACGATAACTCGGCGCTCTGTGGCCGCGCCGTCGACCACGACGGTGTGCGCGCCACTAACCTTCAACGCCCCTTCGTCGCACCTGTGGTCTCCTTCCTTCTGCAGGATGACCTCGCTCCCGTCATCGAAGCGGCACACATATCGACCTCGGAGGTCCTTTCGATTCCCACCTCTCGGGATTGCGCGATAGCGCCACAACGAGATCGGCTCTGGTCGGCGGCCAATATGAAGGTCGGTCGTCAAGAACGGGCCGAGGAACCTGCCGCTCATTCCAGGGATCTGTCGCGCAGAGGCGGCCGGCAGATCAGCGGCGATATCCTTGAGCGCACTCTCCTCGAACACTTTGTCTACGGTGGCCCACGCGGTCTGCTCGGCAGGCACGCCGAACGATTCGCCGAGATGCCTGAGCGGCGCCTTCTTTCCAGCGAAACCCCGAGAGTGCGTCGGCTTGGGGTAACGCAGAGAGCCAGAAGTCAGACCGGCGTCAGTACGAACACCGATCACGATGGCGCGGCGACGGGCTTGCGCAGCACCGTAATTTGCTGCGTTCAGCAGGTAGCGCTTGTCACGGTCCAGCTCGGTGTCATTAGGTTTCGAACCAGGGTCGACAAGGCGGTAATTGGTGAGGTTCGCTCCGCCAATCCGGTACTTCAGGTCCTGGAACTCCGGGGACCGTAGGAATCGATCAACGTTCTCGATCACGAACACCTTCGGTTGAAGTGCAACCACAACGCGGATGAACTCCTCCCAAAGCATATTCCGCTCTGGACGCACCTTCTCGCGGTTAAGTCCCGAGAATCCCTGGCACGGCGGGCCCCCGACCACAACATCGATCTCACCTGGCTTCCATCGTGGCTCCCAGCCGACGATGGTGCGGCAGACGATCTCCGGTGCCTCATGAGCACCAAGTCGAGACGATCCGGCGCCGAAGTTCGCTGCGTACGACGCGGCGGCCGCGGGCTCCCACTCGACCGCGCCGACGGTCCGGAAGACCGGGTCTGCAACGCCATCGGGGCGGTACTGGTGAAATCCTTCGGTCAAGCCGCCACAGCCGGCGAAAAGGTCCAGAACAGTTATGTGGGCGCGGCTGTGTCCCTCGGATGTCACTTGCCAATATTAGCCAGCCCGCCCACTACTCATTCGGCTGAGAGCAGGGGCGCAACGCTCAAGTCTCGTCAGCGATTCACACCTCAGACAATGGTCACGGAGACTCAAGACGGGTGGTAACGAGGCCTCCACACAACAGCGACATTCAGTGACGGACGGCAACAATTCGACAGAATATTAGCGTTCTGGCGGGATCAGCGACGGCGAACCCGCTACAGGATCCGGCACTTGGGCTAGCGTGGCTTGATGCCCATGATCGGTCCCCATCCAGGGGCATCAAGCCTGGCAGTAAGCCAGCGCATGAGCTCGGCACGACGTCGGGACACCAAGCCGGAAGTTGACGTTCGTAGGGTCCTGCACGCTCGCGGCCTTCGCTACCGCGTCGCGTACCCGGTGCCGGGGATGGCGCGGCGCAGCATCGATATCGCCTTCACCAAGGCGAAGGTCGCGGTGTTCATCGATGGGTGTTTCTGGCACGGCTGCCCGGAGCACGGCACCCAGCCGCGCGCGAACGCCGACTGGTGGGCCGTCAAGCTTCGACGAAATATGGTGCGGGATGCTGAGACAGACGACCTGCTGAGTTTGGCGAGCTGGCGCGTGCTGCGGTTCTGGGAGCACGAGGACACGCAATCGGTGGCCGACCGTATCTGCTCAGTCGTCCAGGCACCCGTGAATCCTGACACTGCGAGGAAGGCTTGAACGCTGACCGCATGGACGTCTGAGCGAGTTCGCAACCACACTGCTCGACCGTCAGACCGTCGCGCTTTTTGGAGGTACCTGTGAGGTTACGTTGTGATCAAAGTGGAACCGGGCAGTGTCACGATGAGACCATCACCGGACGAAAGAGCCGAGCCTGCGACGGCTAGACCGCGTTCCTGCCTGCGGATCAGGCAAGTCTTGCCCTAGACGTCGGGCATTCCTGATCGCTATCCGTGCCCGCAGCATCCCGCTCCTCTGCACTCGATGCCGGCGCAGTGCCCAGCGGGCGGGGCCCGGTGATTCCGTACCGGTCGCGGTGGGCGGCGACGATTCGGATCTGGCGTCGCCATACTGCCCCGGCGGTGCCTTCGGGCTCGGTCCCCAGTCCCTCGGTCCAGGCCTCGTGTCTTGTGAGGGCTCGCTCGGTGAGGTGTCGGGCTCGTTGCTCGATCAGGGTTCGTCGTTCATCCAGGGCGCGGCGCATCTCCGGCGTCGTCGGGCCGAGCGCTTCAGGGATGAGTCCGACGATGAGGCGCGGCGCCTTGTGCCCGAATCCTCGCGATGACTCCCGGGCCGTGGCCTTTCCGAGGCGTGAGAGGAGTACCGCGGCGGCATCGTCGGCGCCGTCCATACCGCGTGCGCGTACGAGGGCGGGGAAGAGCCGGTTCACGTTGTGGTGCTCGGCTTCGGCGCGGCGGAGCTCCGCGGTCAGCGGGCCGAAAGCATCGGAGTGGATCACATCAGACACCTCAGTGTCGGTGAGTCTCGAGTTCTTCGGACGACCGGGATGGACCGAAACGGACGCCGTCAGCGCGCTTGACGGAGGCGTCTGAGGGCGTGTGCGGAGGAGTAAATGATGGGTTTGTGATGGGAACATCAAATCCCTAACCAGAAAAGTCTCGGAAACCCTTGAGTTTCCGAGACTTTTTGTCGGGCTGACAGGATTTGAACCTGCGACCCCTTGACCCCCAGTCAAGTGCGCTACCAAGCTGCGCCACAGCCCGAAGGCTTCGCCGCACGCGGCGAAGACAACTTGATTATCTTAGCGGGTCGCGGACGGTGACGAAACGCGACCGTCCGCGACCCGCGTCCCAGGCCTACGCGGCGGCGGGGACGGGCGCGAGCACCTCGTCGAGGAAGGCGAGGAAGCGCTGCCAGCTGCGCGCATCCGCCACCGGTCGGTACATGTCGGTCTCGGGCAGCGTGAACGCGTGCGGGGCGCCGCTGTAGGTGACGACCTCCCAGTCGAGATCCGGCACGGTGCGCAACTCGTCCTGGAACGCCTGCACGTCGCTGTCGGGCACGACCGGGTCGTTCCCGCCGGTGAGGATGAGGAGCGACGCGCGGATGGCGTCGACGTCGGCGGGGTTGTGGGCGATGAGCCCGCCGTGGAAGGAGACGACGCCGCGCACGTCGGCGCCGGTGCGGGCAAACTCGAGGGCCGCGGATCCGCCGAAGCAGTAGCCGATGACGACGATGTTCGCCGCGTCGACGGCGGGATGCGCGGCGAGTTGGTCGAAGCCCGCCTGCACTCGTGCGCGCAACAGCGGCAGGTCGCCGTAGTACTTGCCGGCCTCCGCGGCGGCTCCGTCGCCGGTGGGGCGCACACCCGCGCCGTAGAGGTCCGCGACCAGGGCGACGTAGCCGAGGCGGGCGAGCATCTGCGCGCGCACCTGGGTGTAGTCGCCCTCGCCGGTCCAGTCGTGCAGCACGAGGATGCCGGGGCGGGGTCCGTCGATCGATTCGTCGAGGGCGAGATAGCCATCGAGGCTGACGCCGTCGTGAGCATAGATCACGCGGTCCGTCGAGATGGAGGCCCCCGCGCGGAGCGGGACCGTCTCGAGGAGAGCCGAAGAGGCGGGAGGGTGCGAGGGAGTCATTGGTCCAGCTAATCACCGCCGGGACGAAGCACCGACCTCGTTCGCGGGAATCGTCCCGTGAACGAGGTCGATGCGAGTCCGGTGTGGTGGGCACACGACCGCGCCCGTGCGCACCGGTCGTGCACACGGATGCGCACGACCGGTGGCGATCAGCCGGCTGACTCCTCGAGTGCCTCCGTCAGCGCGCCGACGTCGGCCGCGGTGAGGGGCGCCCACGGCGATCCATCCGGATTCGATGATGCGGCCTCAGGGCTCTCGCCCTGGTTCCACCACTTCGATTCATACGGCGTGCCCTCGAACAGGACGCGGTTGCCCTTCTGGTAGACGGCGGGGCCGTCCCATTCGGGGTAGGTGCCCGCCGGCACGGTCGGCAACTCGAAGGGCTTCTCCCCCGGCAGCACCGGACCGATGAGGGTCCACGCCGTCTCCCACTCGTTGAGAACGGGGTTGTCGGGAAGCTCGCCACGCGTCCACCACTTCGCCTTGTAGACGTTGCGGTGCCACACGATCTTCGTGCCCTTCAGGTACGACGCCTTCGCGGCCCAGATGGGGTACGGGCTGGTCGCCGGATCGTCGACCACTTCCTCCAGCACATCCTCCGTGGTGACGGCGGATGCGGACAGCTCGGGGCGACCCTCGAATCCGCTGCCGAGCAGGTCAACGAATCTCACGTCGCCCTGCGTGATGCCGCTGCAACTGTCGGAGACGCGCTTCAGGTCGGCGTAGTTGTCACCGCAGGTCCTGTCGCGGTTGAGAGACCACATCGACATGCGCCCGATGCGCTTTTCGAGGGCGAAGGCGGCGAACTCCTTGGCATCGGCGATGCCGAAGACCTCGTCGCGCACATCGTTCTGCCCGATCATCGGCGTGGCCCCGATCTTCGACCAGATGCTGGCGGAGCTGAGCGGGATGTCGGCCCGGGAGTACAGCGCGCTGAGCTGCCGGTGCGTGGACTCGAGAGCCTTGGCGGATCCTTCGGCCATCGTGTCGCCCGTGGGGAGGCTGCTGCCGTAGTCCATGGTCATGACGTTCACGCCCGCGAGATCGACACCGGCGTCCAGCATCTGGCGGACGGCGGTGGTGCCGTCCTCCGTCATCCCGGACGGCGCGACCGGCAAGGTGAGCCACACGGCGAGGTCGTCTCCGTCGGCCCGGCGATCGGCCTGCAACTCGGAAATCGCCGCCGCTCGCCGGTCCCCCGCCTCACCATCGGTGAGGTTGCCCGCCTCGATGTCGAGGTCGATGGTGGTGACGTCGTAGCGGTCGAGCACGGTGGCGTACGCGTCCACGAGTTCGTCCTGGTTCGTGCATCCGGTCGCGAGCTCGTCGTTCAGAAGTCCGCCGAACGAGACGATGACCTGACCACCGGATCGCTCCAGTCGCTCGAGGCGCCGGTCGAGATCGAGCGCCTGCGCAGCCTCGTCGAGGGTGAAGGCAGTGCCCCAGGTGGGCTCGCACGGGTCGTCCTTGCTGGCGACGATGAATGACAGTACGACGTCCCGTGCTGCGTCAGAATCCGGTGTCTCGAAGGGGAAGGTCGGCGTCGCGGTAACGTCGACATACGCCGCGAACCACGGCTCGTGCGGCTCAGCCGCCTGGGCGGTGCTCCACCAGTTCCAGCCGACGAACCCTCCCGCCGTGAGCGCGCTCACGAGCACGAGGGAGAGCAGCACTCGCAGCGCCGAGAGGCGGCGTCCGGGCTGGGGTGCGGCGGGCGTAGCCGGCCGGGCGTTCTTCCGCGCGCTGCTCATGCTGCGTTCCCGTGTGCGAAGGGGCGCTGGTCGGGAACGGTCGACGCGGCGACGACGATCGGCGGGCTTTGCGCATCCGCTGGCGCATGGCCGTGGTAGAGCACCGCCCGCCAGTCCACCTCGGCCGGCGACACCACCGCCGGCTGCGGCATCCGGGTTGCACGCGGCTTCTTCTCGACGTAGAGCCACTGGGTGAGCCCCAGCCAGGTGTCGACGATGGAGTTCCAGACGCCGATGTTCGCGAGGATCGCGACCGTCGCCAGCAGGGCGTTGAATCCGGCGAAGACCGCGTTGCCCCAGTTCTGGGCGAGAACATCGCGCCAGAGGGTCAGTCCGGAGAACGCGACGATGAGGTACGGGGCCACGACGTACAGGAGCGGCGCGGCGGTGCGGTCGCGCACTTTCGGCGTGCGCACGAACGGGATCTTCTTGCTCGTGAGCGCCTGTTCCAGCGACTTGAGCACGCCGGCCAGGTTCACGGGGAGCAGCACGAGGTTGAACCCGTAGATGCGAAACACGTCACTGGATCGATAGCCGCAATAGCGCAGGTCGCTGGCCATCGCGAGGAAGTAGGGCAGCGCAGCGAGCACGACCACCGGGCTGAGCAGCCGGCTGTCATACGGGTACACCAGGAGGAACACCAGACCGAAGCTCGCCCACGCGATCGAGGTGATGTAGTTCACCCGCAGGCAGAACTCCAGCAGGCTCATGGCGTTGCCGCTGTTCCTGCGCGCCCGCACCTGACGCAGCAGCTTCGGAAGGATGAGCAGCCCGCCGTTCGCCCAGCGCCGGCGTTGCACGACGAGGGATCCGAAGTCGGGAGGAGTGGCGCTGTAGCTGAGCCGCTCCGGGTAGTTCACGAGCGTCCACCCGTGGGTGCCGAGGTCGATGCTCGACTCGGTGTCCTCGATGACCGTGCGGTCCTGCACGAAGCGCTTCACCTCGAATCCGCCGACGGTCTCGACCTCCACGATGTCTTCGAGGGCGCGCTTGCGGATCACCGCGTTCGCGCCCACCCAGAAGGTGGCGCCGTAGTACGACATGCCCTGGTGCAGGATGTGCTGCAGGTCTGTCGTCGCGCCGGCGAGGC
The DNA here is from genome assembly GCF_008642235.1 of Planctomonas psychrotolerans. Classification (GTDB taxonomy): domain Bacteria; phylum Actinomycetota; class Actinomycetes; order Actinomycetales; family Microbacteriaceae; genus Planctomonas; species Planctomonas psychrotolerans. The sequence continues at coordinate 276,156 of NZ_SJEV01000001.1, forward strand.
GCTCGATCCGTGTCGGTGCGTTGCGGAACGACGAGTAGGGGGTCTGGGTGACGGCGACCCGCGCGTTGTCGGGCTGCTCGAGGAAGTACACCAGGCGCAGGCAGTAGTCCCGCAGCAGGAGTGAATCCGCATCCAGAGTGAGCAGGTAATCCGAGTCGGGCACGACCAGGTCTGCGGAAGCGTCGGATGCGACCGGCCGCAGGATGGCACCATCCGGCCCCTCCTCACGGGAGTAGCGGCCACCCATGAGACCGATGTATGCGTTGAGGTTCATCGCCTTGTTCGCCTCGTGCGAGAGCGAGGAGAACCGCTTGCGCTCGAAGGTGTCGAGCTCGCACGAGAACGTCCACGCGAGACGACGGTGCAGTTCGAGCATCCGCTCGGGTGCCAAGGTCGAGCCCTCGCCCGCGGCGGCATCGAGTGCGACGGCGATGCCCGTCAGTTCGTCCGCCAGCCCGCCGAGCACCTGCTCGACTAAGAAGGTGTCGACGTGATCGCTCACCGTCTCCGCTTCGCCCATGCGGGTGAGCCAGCTGGCGGCGAAGCGGTAACTCTCAGCAAGTTCTCGCACCGCGCGAACGCTGACCGACGGATCCTCGGCGAGGCTCATCTCGCACAGGCGGAGTTCGTCGGCGAATCGCGTCCGGGGAACCGACAGGGCGTCGGAGATCTCCTCGGCGATTCTGCGGGAGCCCTCGAGCCGCTCTGCCACTGCCGGATCGGTGGGGTAGGGCGGGTCGTCGAGCAGCAGGACCACGCGGATTGCGGGGTACTCCTGAAGTGCCGCGGACCAGAGGGTGGCACGCACGACGGCGGCCTCCTCGGCGTACGACGGCACGAGCACGGTCATCGTTCCCTGGTGGGTGGAGAAGTGACTGTCGAGCTCGGCTCGTGGCACGCGCACGTGGTCGCGGAATCGCTGCAGAGCCCCCTGTCTCGCCACGAGGTACATCAGCGCGGAGAAGGTGAGGAAGGTGACGACGACGACATAGGACAACGCCTCCGAGGTGAAGCGGAAGCTCTCCGTGCCGTTGTTGAGGAACTGACGAACGATCGTGTAGACGACGTAGACGAACCACGCGAGAACGGTGGCGAGGATCGCCAACCGTCCACGGGTTATCGCGGAATCGCTGGGGATCGAGTGGACGGAAGCGAGGGTCGGGGCGTCACGCTCTGCTCCCCTTTGTCGTTTTCGGGCGTGCGAAGTAAGGGCCTTCGGGGGCATGGCTCATCCTGTCGGGTGTAACCGCCGCGTTCCGGAATTCGGGTAAGAACGCGTCGGTGGGTGGGGGAATTCACGCGCTGCGCAATTTCAGGTTACGGAGAACGTGGTCGACGGGCGGTTCGGGTGTGCCGACTTTCCGACCCTATTGATTCCCGCGACCGCTGTGGGGTAGAAGGCAGATGTTCCGGGTCCCCAAAAAAGGGGACACGAAGCGTGAGGTAGAGGTCGGGATGCCTCTGCGGTGCCGATGCCGGGGAACGCATCGACGGGTACGCGCCCCTATATCGTTCGCAGGTTCTCGGATGTATCGTTGAGTATCGTTCACCGACACATCGAGGAGTCATCATGAAGGGTTCGTTCCCCGTAGGCGGATTCGGCGCAGGCCACAACATCGAGGGCATGTGGGAGGCCATGGAGGAGATGCGGTCGGGGTTCGAGAAGCGCGCGGGCTCGCGCGTCGGCCGTGGTGACGTGCGAGCCGCCGTGCTCGCGCTGCTCGCCGAGAAGCCGATGCACGGCTACCAGATCATCCACGAGATCGAGGAGCGCAGCGGTGGAGCCTGGAAGCCCAGCGCGGGTTCGGTCTACCCGACTCTCCAGTTGCTTGCCGACGAGGGCCTCATCAGCGTGGAGGAGTCCAACGGCCGCAAGATCTACTCCCTCACCGAGGCCGGCCGCGAGGTTGTTGCCGGCTCGGACATGTCCGCCCCGTGGGAGTCCTCTGCCGCGACCGCCGGAGCAAGGTTCACCGCTCTCCCCCGGGCTGGCGTCGAACTCGCACAGGCGGCGGCTCAGGTCGGCCGCACCGGCTCCCCCGAGCAGGTGCAGGAGGCGGTGACGGTGCTCGATGAGGCACGCCGTCGGCTCTATTCGATCCTCGCTCAGGTCTGACGCGGGTGACGTCGGTTCGTCGGGAGCGGGACGACAGGCATCCCGGCGCTGGTAACACCCGCGCCCGATACCGCCGCATCCTGCGGTTCGCCGCATGGCACCTCGCGGTGACGTGGTGGTACGAGCTGTTCCTGCCGCGCATCGGGCTCGCGTCGATCGCCAAGCGCACCCGACCGCGGCGGATGAAGCGCTTCGCTCGGCGCTTCCACGTGCTCGCCGTGGATCTCGGCGGACTGATGATCAAGGTCGGGCAGTACATGTCGTCGAGACTCGACGTGCTGCCGCCCGAGCTCACCTCCGAGCTCGAGGGACTGCAGGACGAGGTGCCGCCGGTGCCGTTCGCGCAGATCCGCGCGCTCGCCGAGGCGGAGCTCGGAGTGCCGCTGGAGCGGGCGTTCGTGGCGGTCGACGAGACGCCGATCGCCGCCGCCTCGCTGGGTCAGGTGCACCGGGCGCGGCTCTCCCCGACGGATGCGGCGGAGACCGGGCTGACGAACGTGGTGCTCAAAGTGCAACGGCCCGGCATCGGCGCGATCGTCGACGTCGACCTTGCGGCCCTTCGGAAGATCGGTGGATGGCTCACCCACGTGCGGCTCGTCTCCGACCGGGCGGACATGCCCGCGCTCGTGGAGGAGTTCGCGATTACGAGTCTCGAAGAGATCGACTACCTGAACGAGGCCGCGAACTCCGAGCGGTTCGCGGCCGACTTTGCCGATGACGACCGGGTAGGCGTGCCCGCCGTCGTCTGGGAGCGGACGACCCGCCGCGTGCTCACCCTCGAGGATGTGACGGCCATCAAGGTCACGGACACGGAGGCGCTTCTCGCGGCGGGCATCGACCCTGCCGACGTCGCTCCCGTGTTCGCGGCGGTGATGTTCGATCAGCTGTTCCTGAACGCCTTCTTCCACGCGGACCCGCATCCCGGAAACATCTTCGTCACCCCTGCCCCTCCCGGGCCGAATGGGCGCACGTGGAAGTTGACCTTCATCGACTTCGGCATGATGGGCGAGGTGCCGGCGAGCATGCGCGGCAGCCTGCGGAAGGTGCTGATCGCCGCCGCAACACGCGACGGCAAGGGGCTCGTCAATGCGTTCCGGGACGTGGGTGTGCTGGTGCCCTCCGCCGACACGGTGGAGCTCGAGAGGGCGATGACCGAGCTCTTCGCCCGGTTCGGCGGCGTGGGTTTCGCCGAGCTGCGCGAGATCGACCCGCGGGAGTTCCGCGACTTCGCCTTGCAATTCGGCGAGGTGGTGCGGTCGCTGCCCTTCCAGCTGCCGGAGAACTTCCTCCTAGTCATCCGCTCGATGTCGCTCACCTCGGGAGTGGCCAGCGCGCTGTATCCGGCCTTCAACATCTGGGACTCGATCGAGCCGTACGGCGCGCAGCTGGTGCGGGACGAAGGGGGCAACGTCGCGAGAGACTTCGCTCGGGATGCAGTGGAGATCGCCCGTATCGCGTGGCGGTTACCGAGGCGGCTGGATGACCTCGCCACCCGGATCGAGGACGGCTCGGTAGCGCTGTCAAACCCGGATCTCGAACGGCGGGTCGCCCGGTTGGAGTCGGCAGCGCGGCAAGCGGTGTCGGCGCTCGTATTCGGCGCACTGCTCGTCGCCGGCGTCGTGCTCCGTGCCGATGATGCGGTGCTCGGCACGGTGCTGATGGCGGTGTCGGTCGTTCCTCTGCTGCACGCGCTGTTTGCGGGTCGCCGCAGTCGCTGACGACCGGCGCCGGTGCAGGCTGGCGGCCGAATGCGTCGCCGCTGACGGGACGCTCTGAGTTAGCCGCTCAGGTCTCTAGACACCGTCACCGGGCTCGGAGCCCGGACGGTCGAGGTGGTTGCGGAGCCAGGTGGTGCTGTGGACCTGGGCACCGAACGCGGTGACTCGATCCCGGAGACCCCGGTCCGAGGTGACCACGTGAATGTCTGCGGCATCCGCCGATGACAGGAGGGTCTCGACCTCGGCGACAATCGCATCGTCTCCGCTGGCCGGAGCGCTGACGACGCGGATGGTGCGCGCAGCATCGCCGGGGAGGGCGGCACCGCCGGCCTGACCCTCGACCACCACCGTGAATGACGGCCACCACGTTGCATGCGGCAGTTCCAGCTCGTAGGCGGGGAGACCCGCGGAGGCGAGGGCCACCACCTCCGCGAGGAGGCGCTCGGCGGCACCGCGGCGGTCGCGCCACCAGCCGTCGGGACGGGAACCGACCACGTTCGCGGCATCGACCACGACATGGATGTGACGGTCGAGGTCTCGGCGGAGGGTCGGCCACGCCGCACCGAAGCCGGGGTGGAGTGGCAGGGCATCCACCTCGTCGACGGGCACCCAGCGGAGTTCGAGGCTCTCGGGGTCGGAGATGACCGGCTCGAAGGAGCGCCGAATCGACGCGATGAGGGTGGTGTACGACCAGAAGCCGAGGTCGAGCACGTGCGTGAAGCGCGGCTCGATCGAGTCGAGCGGCACGCCGGCCTCTTCGGCCGCCTCGCGCATGGCGCCGTCGACGGGCCGCTCCCCCGCCTGGATCGCCCCGCCCGGAATGCCCCAGGTACCGCCGAAGTGGCTCCACTCCACGCGGTGCTGCAGCAGGATGCCGCGGGCCGGATCGTGCAGCAGCAGCCCGGCGGCGCCGAAGCGACCCCAGAAACGCGACCCGTTCGGCCCCTCGACCCAGGCGTCACCGGGATCGCGAGTCGGAGTCATGGATTCAGCGTATGGTGCCGTCGCTGAGCGTGCGGTACGGGCCTCTTGACGGGAACCGGAACGGCCGATCCAATGAAGCATGGCCAGAACAACAAAGGTTCTCAGCGTGACGATTCCCGTCGCGGATCAGGATGCCGCCCTCCGCTTCTACACGGAGGTGCTCGGTTGCGAGCTGGTCACCGATGTGGAGGTGTGGCCGGGCGCCCGCTACGTGGAGGTCGTGCCGCCCGGGTCGAGCGTGGGGCTGGTGCTGCTGCCTCCCGACAGCGAGATCCCGGTCGCCGTGCGGTTGGGTACGCCCAACGCACAGGAGGCGCACGACGCCATCCGCGCCGCGGGGGTGACGCTGCACAACGACGACCTCGTGCGAATGGAGGGTGTGCCCGACATGTTCCACTTCGAGGATCCGGATGGGAACGGGCTCGTGTACCTGGAGGACGCGGGCGGGGCCTGACGCGTTGCCTTGCGTCCCTGCGACGAGCTCAGGGACCGTGGAAGCTGCGTCCCTTCGACAGGCTCAGGGACCGAATGGGGCAACGCGGTCGCTGAGCCTGTCGAAGCGATATCCCCCAGCGCCGCATTACTTCGACAGGCTTAGGGACCGACGTCGCGTCCCTTCGACAAGCTCAGGGACCGTGGGGTGAGTCAACGGACTGAGCGGCGGGCGGTGTCGGATGGCTCGGGGTTCGGTGGGCATCTATGGGCGTAGCCATCTGGCGCCGCCCGCCGCGGACCTGCGTTGCGTTGCGTCCCTTCGACAAGCTCAGGGACCGTGATGTGCTCAGGGACCGTGGGCAGAGCGCCGCGGCAGCCGGCACCGCGCCTAGCGCTTGCGCTTCTCGCGGACCCGCATGTTCACCTGGATGGGGCTGCCCTCGAAGCTGTAGTTCTCGCGCAGGCGCCGCGTGATGAAGCGACGGTACTGCGGGTCGAGGAACTCCGTGGTGAACAGCACGAATGTCGGCGGACGCGACGCGGCCTGCGTGCCGAACAGGATGCGCGGCTGCTTTCCGCCGCGCACGGGGTGCGGGTGCTCGGCCGTGAGTTCGGCGAGGAACGCGTTGAACTTGCCGGTGGGGATGCGGGTGTCCCATGACTCGAGCGCGACCTCGAGGGCCGGAACCAGCTTCTCCAGGTGGCGGCCGGTGCGGGCGGAGATGTTCACGCGCGGCGCCCACGCCACGTGGGCGAGATCCTGTTCGATCTCGCGCTCCAGGTAGCGGCGGCGGTCGTCGTCGAGCAGGTCCCACTTGTTGAACGCGAGCACGAGAGCGCGGCCCGACTCGAGCACGAGGTCGATGATGCGCACGTCCTGCTCGCTGATCACATCGGAGACGTCGAGCATCACCACGGCGACTTCGGCCTTCTCGAGCGCGGCGCTGGTGCGCAGAGAGGAGTAGAACTCGGCGCCCTGGGACTGGCGCACGCGGCGACGGATGCCGGCGGTGTCGACGAAGCGCCACACCTTGCCGGCGATCTCCACCTGCTCGTCGACCGGGTCGCGGGTGGTGCCCGCGAGCTCGTTGACGACCACGCGCTCCTCGCCCGCGGCCTTGTTGAGCAGCGATGACTTGCCCACGTTGGGGCGGCCGAGGATGGCGACGCGGCGGGGTCCACCCACCTCGTCCTTCGCTACGGCGGAGACCTCGGGCAGCACGCGGAGCACCTCGTCGAGCAGGTCGGCGACGCCGCGGCCGTGCAGGGCCGAGACGGGGCGCGGCTCACCGAGCCCGAGCGACCAGAGGCCGGCGGCGTTCGGCTCCTGGCGCGCGTCGTCCACCTTGTTGGCGGCGAGCAGCACGGGCTTCTTGGTCTTGCGCAGCATCCGCACGACGTGCTCGTCGGTGGAGGTGGCGCCCACGTTAGCGTCGACCACGAAGAGCACGGCGTCGGCGAGCTCGATCGCGATCTCGGCCTGCTGGGCGACGGAGGCGTTGATGCCCTTCGCGTCGGGCTCCCAGCCGCCGGTGTCGACGACGGTGAAGCGGCGGTTGTTCCACTCCGCCTTGTACGACACGCGGTCGCGGGTGACACCGGGCACGTCCTCCACCACGGCCTCGCGGCGGCCGAGGATGCGGTTCACGAGGGCGGACTTGCCCACGTTCGGCCGGCCCACGATCGCGAGCACGGGCAGCGCCGGGAGGTAGGTGATCGCCTCGGGTCCCTCGGCGGAGGCCTCGAGCAGGTCGAGGTCCTCGTCGCGGAGGTCGTAGTCGGCGAGTCCGCGGCGGAGCGTCGCGGCGCGCTGGGCGGCATCCTCGTCGTCGACGAAGGCGTCGTCGCCCGGACGGACGACCGCGGTCGGTTCGAACTCCGGGAAGTCCTTCTCGATATTGGCGGCCTCGACATCCTCGCCGTCGGCGAAGTCGTTCTCGAAAGAGTCGTTCTTCGGGCTGTCAGACATGGTCACGCCGTTCGTAGCTGGACGAGATCGACCACCGCCTGCACGGTCTGGTCGAAGTCGAGATAAGTGGAGTCGATGGTGGTCACACCATCGGCGGCGTTCAGAAAGTCGACGACCCGCGAGTCCTGCCGGTCGCGGGAGGCGAGCGCGTCGCCCACCGAAGCTGCGGACTGCCCGCTCAATTCCGCTGAACGCCTCGCCATTCTAGCTTCTTCGGATGCGGTGAGCAGAATGCGGGCATCCGCGTCGGGTGCGACCACCGTGGTGATGTCGCGCCCCTCCACCACGATCCCGGCGCGGGCGGTGCCGCGGATGATGCTGCGGAACAGCGCGACCATGTGGTGGCGCACCTCGGGCACGCGGGCGATGGCGCTCACTGCGGCGGTCACGCGGGGCTCACGGATGGCGTCGGTGACGTCGGTGCCGCCGACCGCCACGAAGTAGTCATCGGGCTGCGTGCCGATTGCGTAGGGAAAGCCCTCGAGTAGGGCGGTGACCATCGCGGAATCCTCGGGGTCGACGCCGCTCTCCAGCGCGAACCAGGCGAGCGCGCGATAGGCGGCACCGGTGTCGAGGAAGTCGAAGTGCAGTCGCCGGGCGGATGCCTTGCTCACGCTCGACTTGCCGCTGCCCGCGGGGCCGTCAATGGCGACGACGGCGGGGTGGGGCGTGTTGCGGCGCATCCCTTCGACAGGCTCAGGGACCGTAGTGGGGACCGTAGCGGGGTCGCTCATCCGGCGATTCTCCATCCTCTGCTGGCCAGTTCCTCGGTGAGGCGGAGCTCCACCTCGGGGAGCACGCCGATCTCGGCGAGCCCGATCTGGGCGCCCGGCGAGTGCTCGATGCGCAGGTCTTCGAGGTTCACGCCGATCTCGCCGATGTGGGTGAGCAGACGCGCGAGCTGTCCGGGGGTGTCGTTGACCATCACGATCACCTGACTGAAGCGGCGGTCCTGGCCGTGCTTGCCGGGGAGGCGGGCGACGCCGGTGTTGCCGGCGGCCAGCTGCTCGGCGAGGGCACGTCGGGCGCCCGGCGCGTCGAGGTCGTCGAGCGAGCGCACCACTTCGGTGGCGTCGGCGGCGAGGTCGCGCAAGATCTCGGCGACGAACGCCGAGTTCGCGCCCAGGATCTGCAGCCAGAGCTCGGGGGCGCTTGCGGCCACGCGCGTCACGTCGCGGATGCCCTGGCCGACGAGGCCGAGCGCCGCTTCCGGGGCGTCGACCAACCGGGACGCCATCAGCGTGGCGACGAGCTGCGGCACGTGCGAGGTGAGCGCCACGCTGCGGTCGTGCTCTTCGGCGGTCATCTCGAGCGGCACAGCGCCGAGATCGAGGATCATGTCCTCCACGAGCGCACCACCGCGATACGGGATCGCGTCGTGACCGGCGACGACCCACGGGCGGCCGAGAAACAGGTCGGCGCGCCCGGAGACCGCTCCCCCTCGCTCGCGGCCGGCGAGCGGATGCGAACCCAGGTAGCGGGACAGGTCCGCGCCCGCGGCGGCGAGTTCCTCGAGCGGGGCGACCTTCACGCTCGCGACGTCGGTGACGATGGCGTCCGGGTACGCGGAGAGCTCCGCGGCCACGGTGCGAGCTGTCACGTCGGGTGGCACGCACACGACCACGAGGGCGGGCGCGTCGTCGGGCGCGGTCGCCCGACCGGCGCCGTAGTCGATGGCGAGCCGCAGCTGCGCAGGCGAGGCGTCGTCGAGCACCACGTCGACCCCGCGGGCGCGGAGCCCGAGGCCGACGCTGGTGCCGAGGAGGCCGGTGCCGACCACGCGCACGGTCACGCCGGCGAGGCGACTATCGGTCACGACCCGTCCCGATCGCGACGTGGGTTGTTCCGGGGACCGTCGTGCGGCGGCCGGGAGTCGCGCGACCGGTACGGACGCTGCTCGTCGTTCCGCGGACGGGAGGGACGCTGCTCGTCATCGCGGGGGCGGCGCGCATCGTCGGAGCGGTTGCGCAGCGGGTACTCGCGGCGGCCACGGTCGGTGCGGTCAGCGTGATCGGAGCGGTCCGTGCGATCGGGGCGGCCGCCGCGGTCGGGCCGGTCCGTGCGGTCGGGCCGGTCCGTGCGGTCGGGCCGGTCCGTGCGGTCGGTGCGCGAGGGGAACGCGTCGCGTGAGTCGCGACGGTTCTCCGTGCGCGGGCGCTCGTCTCTGGATCGCGGCGCGTCTTCGCGGTCGGTCTGCGGCTGCTGGCGATCGCGCCACGACCCACGGGGACGGTCGTCGCGGGGCGGTCGCGCATCGGATGAGCGGTTCGGGTCGTAGCGGTCACCGCGGTCCTGTGCCGGACGCGAGTCGTGCGCACGGTTCCGTTCCTGGTCCCGGTGCTGCGGCTGGTCACGGTCGCGCCACTGCCCACGCGGGCGGTCGCCCTCGCGCGGCGGACGGGAATCGCGGGATCCACCCCGGTCGTTCCGGTCACCCGTTCGATCCGGACGCGGCGTTCCGCGGTCGTAGTGACCCCCACTCCGCGGCTCGTCACGGTCACGCCACTGCCCACGCGGGCGATCGCCCTCGCGCGGCGGACGCGCATCACGCGAGCCGCCCCGGTCACTCCGGTCGCCCGTGCGATCCGGACGCGGCGTTCCGCGGTCGTAGTGACCGCCACCGCGCGGCTCGTCACGGTCACGCCACTGCCCACGCGGGCGATCGCCCTCCCGCGGCGGACGCGCATCACGAGAGTTGCTGCGGTCGTACCGGTCGCCGGACTGCGGCGAACGCGTGTCACGCGAGCCGCCCCGGTCGTACCGGTCACCGCCCTGCGGGGGTCGCTCACCCCGAGTGCGATCCTGACCCTGCGACGAGTCGCGGTCGCGCCACGAGCCCCGCGGGCGATCGCCGTCGCGCGGCGGACGCGCGTCGCGCGAGCCGCCCCGGTCGTAACGGTCACCGCCCTGCGGCGGTCGCGCATCTCGGGAGGCACCACGGTCGTAGCGGTCACCGGACTGCGGCGGACGCGCATCCCGCGAAGCGCCACGGTCGTACCGGTCGCCGGATTGCGCCGGACGCGCGTCGCGCGAGCCAGCTCGGTCGTTCCGGTCGCCCGTGCGATCCGGTCGCGGAGTTCCGCGGTCGTAGTGGCCGCCGTCTTTCGACGCATCGCGATCGCGCCACGAGCCGCGCGGACGGTCGTCGTCGCGTGGCGGACGCGCGTCGCGCGAGGCGCCGCGGTCGTAGCGATCACCGGACTGCGGCGGACGCGCATCCCGCGAACCACCGCGATCGGTGCCCGGTGCACCGGCGCGCGGCGGTCGCGAATCGCGAGACCGCTCACGCCCCTGCGACGGCTTGTAGTCCTGCGGGCGGCTGCGGTCGCGTAGCTGCGCGCTCGGCAACTCGTCGGCATCCTCCCGCGGGGAGGACGACTGCTCGCCCCGCGGCGCACGCTCCTCGCGCGATGTCGACGCGCGGTCCGGCGCGCCGGCCTTCGCGGCGGCATCCGGCGCCTGGGCGGCGCGCGACAGCGTGAGCAGCGAGCCGAGCTCCTCGCGGGTGAGGTGCCGGGAGCGCCCGACGGGCAGCGAGCCCAGGTGCAGGGGTCCGAACTGGCGACGCACCAGCTCCACGACCGGGTGGCCGACGGCCTCGAGCATGCGCCGCACGATGCGGTTGCGACCGGAGTGCAGCGTGATCTCCACGAGCGACGCGTCGCCGCCATCCGGCAGCCCGGCGAGCAGTCGGGCCTTGTCTGCGGCGATGGGGCCGTCGTCGAGCTCGATGCCGCGGGTGAGCGTGGCGATGGTCTGCGGGGTGACCCGGCCGGTGACCTTGGCGATGTAGGTCTTGTCCACGCCGAACGACGGATGCGCGAGCACGTGCGCGAGGTCGCCGTCGTTGGTGAGGATGAGGAGCCCCGACGTCTCGGCGTCGAGACGCCCCACGTTGAAGAGCCGCTCCTCGTACGCGTCGGTGAACTGGGTGAGGTCGGGGCGGCCGCGGCCGTCCCGCATCGAACTGACGACGCCGACCGGCTTGTTCAGCATCACGTAGCGCTTGGTGGTGTCGAGTTGCACGGCGGTGTTGTCGACGGAGATCTTGTCGTTCACCGGGTCGACGCGGCGGCCGGCCTCGGTGACCACGACGCCGTTCACGCGCACGCGTCCGGCGGCGATCAGGTCTTCCGAGACGCGGCGCGAGCCGACACCGGCCGCGGCCATCACCTTCTGCAGGCGCACGCCGTCGGGGTGCTCCTCCTCGGTGAGGGCGTCCCCGAAGCCGAGGGTCTCGTCGGTCGCCGGCTCGGTGTCCCCGAGGTCGTCGGTGTCGTCGTCATCGGACTCGCTGACGTCGCCGTCAGCACGGGATTCGGCGGTTGCGGCAGCGGCGTCCTCGGTGTCGGCATCCTCCTCGTCGAAGTCCGCAGACTCGTCGAAGCCGTCGTCGGAATCGTCGGCGTCATCTTCGGAATCATCGGATTCGTCGGCGTCGCTTTCGGTCTCGTCGGTGTTGGTGTCGACGGAGTCATCAGAAGCGTCACCGTGCGAATCGTTACCGATTTCAACGACGTCGCGCGGGTCACCTTCGTGCTCGTCGACTCCTGGGACGACGGGGTCGACGGACTCGGTCGGCGTCTCCGCGTCGCGCCCTCCCTCGGGGGAGCCGTGCTCCTCCGCATCCGCGGTGTCGTGGGGAAAATCGTGATCGTGTTCAGGGGCCGTCATGGAAGCCCTCCGCTCCGTCGGCCAAAAGTGGCGATATGGGTGGTAGCTCGTCGATCGAATTGATCCCGAGCTGGGAGAGGAGCAGGTCGCTCGTCCCGTAGTGGATGGCGCCGGTCTCGCTGTCGGTGTACACCTCGGAGATGAGGCCACGGGCGAGCAGCGTGCGCACGACCGAGTCGACGTTCACGGCCCGGATTGCGGCGACGGCGCCGCGGCTGATCGGCTGCTTGTAGGCGATGACCGCGAGCGTTTCGAGTGCCGCCTGCGACAGCTTGGTGGGGTTCTGGGTGAGCACGTAGTCGCGCACGACGTCGTCGTACTCGCCGCGCACGTAGATGCGCCAGCCGCCGCCCACCTCGCGCAACTCGAAGCCGCGACGCACCCTCCTACCGCTGGCGGGGGCGGATGCGGTGGTGCTGCCGGGCGCGACCGCGTCCCCGGCAGCGTCGCCGACCCCAGCGCCGGCTCCGTCACCCGCGCCCGCACCCCCGCCATACGGCGCGACACCGTCGTAGTCGGCGACGAGCCGCTCGATGGCCTGGCGCACCACGGATACGGGGCGGTCTACGGCGGTGGCGAGGTGCACGAGGCTCTGGGGCTCGTCGGCCACCATCAGCACGGCCTCGAGGGCGCGATCGACATCGAGGTGAGCGGCCGCGTGCGGCGGGCGCGCATCCGTCACCGAGGTCGCCGACTCGGCCGGCGCGGGAGTGCCCGCGGCCGACGCGTTCGTGTCGGTGTCAGTTGTCATAGTCCGCTCCCAGATTAGCGAGACTCTCGTCGGACCAGACCGCCGCCGTCCAGCGCAGGGTGAGCTCGCCGAGCGGCTCGAGCTGCTCGAAGGAGAGCGCCGCCGCGCGGTAGAGCTCGAGCACGGCGAGGAATCGCGCCACGATCACGCCCTTCTGCTCGGCGCCCGCGATGAGCTCGCGGAACGTCAGCTGCTCCCCCGCCCGCAGCCGCGACACCACGAACGCGGCCTGTTCGCGGATGCTCACGAGCGGCGCGTGCAGGTGGTCGAGCCCCACCGTCGGGATCTCCTTGGGCGTGAACGCAAGGGTGGCGATCGCGGCGAAGTCGTCGAGCGTGACGGTCCAGACCAGCTCGGGCACCGACCGGCGGTACTTCTCCTCCATCCGCACGTTTCGGGCGTGCCGACCGCCCTCCTCGTCGAGACGCGCGGAGAACCACTCGGCCGCCTTCTTGAAGGCGCGGTACTGCAGCAGGCGCGCGAAGAGCAGGTCGCGTGCCTCGAGCAGCGCCACGTCCTCGGCGTCGACGAGCTCGCCCTGCGGCAGCAGCCCGACCACCTTGAGGTCGAGCAGGGTGGCCGCCACGACGAGGAACTCGCTGGCCTGGTCGAGTTCCTTCTCGGTGTCGATGCCGCGGATGAAGGAGATGAACTCGTTCGTGACGAGGCTGAGGCTCACCTCGGTGATGTCGAGTTCGTGCTTGGCGATGAGCGAGAGCAGGAGGTCGAACGGGCCCTCGAAGTTGCCGAGCGACACCGAGAACGGCGCGCGCACCGCGCCCGGAGCGGCAGGCGCCTCGGCGCCCGCGTCCGGCACGGTCTCCACCGCGGTCAGTCGACGCGCGGGCGCTCCGGGGAGCCGGCCCGCCGCATCCTCGCCTCCCGGATCAGGCGACGGCGCCACGCGAAATCAGTTCGCGGGCAACACCACGGTAGGCGTGCGCCGCGGGGTGCTCGGGGGCGAACTCGCCGATCGGCTTGCCCGCCACGCTTGCGTCGGGGAACTTGACGGTGCGGCCGATCACGGTCTCGAGCACGCGGTCGCCGAACGCCTCGACGACGCGCTGCAGCACCTCGCGGGAGTGCAGTGTGCGAGAGTCGTACATGGTGGCGAGGATCGCGTCGAGCTCGAGCGCCGGGTTGAGCCGGTCGCGCACCTTGTCGATGGTCTCGACGAGCAGGGCGACGCCGCGCAGCGCGAAGAACTCGCACTCGAGCGGGATGAGCACGCCGTGGCTGGCGGTGAGCGCGTTCACGGTGAGCAGACCGAGCGACGGCTGGCAGTCGATGAGGATCACGTCGTAGTCGTTGCTCACCTTGCGGAGCACGCTGGCGAGGATCTGCTCGCGGGCGACCTCGTTGACGAGGTGCACCTCGGCGGCCGACAGGTCGATGTTGGCCGGGATGATGTCGAGGTTCTCGATGTCGGTGCGCTGGATGACGTCGCGCGGGTCCTTAATGGAGCCGAGCAGCAGGTCGTACACCGTGGGCGCATCGTGGGTCTGCATCGCGAGGCCGGCGGAGAGCGCGCCCTGCGGATCGAAGTCGACCACGAGCACCTTGCGGCCCACCTCGGCGAACGATGCGCCGAGGTTGATGGTGGTCGTGGTCTTGCCCACGCCGCCCTTCTGGTTGCAGAGGGAGATGATGCGCGCGGGTCCGTGGGAGTTCAGCGGGGGCGGCTGCGGGAACTCTCTGCGGGGTCTACCGGTCGGGCCGAGTACGGGGGCCTCCAGTCCGGGGAGTTCGGCCACACCTTTTCCGTTTCGAGACATACCGTTCCGAGTCACACCGACGCCTTCACTACCTCGCCCGGCTCTCGAGTAGGCCGGTCGTTCCAGTGTAGAACGGGCACGACGCGGGCCCGAACTGCCTCGCCGGGGCCGTCACGATCGGGTCCGGCCGCGCAGGGGCGGGATGGGAGAGGGACGGGACGCAGGGACGGGCGTCGGAACGCCTCCGCCTTCGGAACCGAGCGGCAGGGACGCCGCGAGGATCACCGGGCGGTGAGCACGTCCCGAGCCGAGGCCCAGCGCCGGATGCCGTACCTGTCGTTGTCGAGGGCGTGGAACTTGCCGTCCCCGCTGTACATGTTCGCCAGGTACTGCATGCCCTGCCACGCGGGGAACGCGTCGCCCTTCTCCTTCGACAGCCCCCTGCCGATGCGAGCCATCAGCCGCAGGAGCCGGATGCCGCCCGCGAAGGTGGCGCGGAAGCGCGTGCCGGATACATCGGTCATGAGGGCGGTGAGGTCCCGCGCCGAGACGGTGTCCCCGGCGATGCGGAGGAAGCGGGGAGCCTCGACGTCGAGGGCGGCCTCGGCGATGAACGAGGCGGCGTCGTCCTTCGTGGTGAAGTCCATGCCCTGCGTCGCGCTCCGCCAGTAGAGCACCCGGCGACGGCCGAAGAGGATGATGGGAGCGACACCGGTCAGCATGTCCGCGAATGCGCCGATGAGCACCGACGTCGCGCGGATCGGGGCGGCGTCGAGCCGGATGCGGAAGTCGCGCCGGAGCTGCAGGTTGCGGTTCGAGCCGTCCTGGATCGTCGTGTAGTCGATCGAGTAGTCGGACGGGATGAAACGCGGCACGCCGGCGGCCACGGCGGCGTCGAGCAGCTGCGTCTGGGCCGTGAGGATCACCGGCTCGAGGCCGTTCACGGCGGAGACCACGCAGTCGACGTCGCGCATCGCCTCACGCAGACCGTTTCCGTCGGCGTAGTCCGTCTCCACCACGGCGACGCCGAATGCCCGCAGGCGCTCGACCGCGTGCGAGTCGGTGCCGGGTCGTGTCAAAGCGCGCACGGTGGCATTGCGGGCGAGGAGTTCACGGGCGATGCGGTGACCGAAGTCACCGGTCGCCCCGGCGAGCAGGATCACTGTCATGGGATTCTCGTTTCTGGGACAGGGAAACGTAACACGCGTCGGGCACTCCCCCGCTCCACGTACGTGCCGCGCCAGCCGTCCTCGCACCCGATGAACCTCCCCGCCACACCTATCGGGCTAGAGGCGAGATGCATCCGGAGCGGCGACGCAGACCGGAAGCGGCGAGAGGTGCGCGGCGACGGGAGCGGAATGGTGGACGGTCGCGGGCATGCCTGGTCGGACGGGCTCTTCCGGTTTGGGGTGCTCGCCGCTCCCGACCGCCCTCCCCGCCACACATATTGGGCTAGCGGCGAGATGAATCGGGAGCTGGGACGCGCAATGGAAGCGGCGAGAGGTGTGTGGCGACGGGCAACGGGAGCGGCGACGCGGAACGAGTCCGGCGATGCGGGACGGAAGTGGCGCGTCAGACGCGGGCGCCGCGGGATCGCCAGAGCAGCCAGACGAAGTAGGGCGCACCGATGAGGGCGGTGACGAGTCCGGCGGGGAGTTGCCCGGGTGCGATCGCCGTGCGGCCGATGGCATCCGCGGCGCACACGAGGGCCGCTCCGAGCAGCACCGCCACGGGGATCACGCGGGAGTGGCGACTGCCCACGAGCGCGCGGGCCGCGTGCGGTGCGATCAGACCCACGAAGGCGATCACGCCGACGGATGCCACGGCCGTCGCCGTGAGCGCGACGGCGATGGCCAGGAGTCCCAGCCGGGTGCGCCCGAGATCGAGTCCCAGCAGCCGGGGTGTGTCGTCATCCAGTGCCAGCAGGTCGAGCGGACGGCGCTGCCAGACGAGAAGCGGCACCGCGATCGCCACCGCGAGGAGCACGGGCAGGATCGAATCCATCGACCGCCCGTACGTCGATCCGGACAGCCAGGTGAGGGCCTTCGTCTGGTTGTAGGGGTCGGTGAGCACGATGAGCAGCGTGATGATCGCGAGCGTTCCGGCCGACACCCCCACGCCGATCAGCACGAGCCGGTTCTGCGCGAGTCCCCCGCGCGCGGCGAGCCCGAAGACGAGCAGCGCGGCCAGCGTGGCACCGACGAGCGCCGATCCGGTCACCAGCCAGGCGCTCGCGAGCGGGACCGCGGTGATCACGGCGATCGCGGCCAGCCCGGCCCCGCCGGAGACGCCGAGGATGCCCGGCTCGGCCAGGGCGTTGCGCGACACGGTCTGCACCACGAGGCCGGCCAGCGCGAGCGCGGCCCCGGCGAGCAGCGCGGCGAGCACCCGCGGGATGCGCGCGTTGAGGATGTAGGTGACCGTGCTGCCGGCCTGCCCGCTGACCCAGTTCGCCACGTCGCCGAGGAGGAGCTTGGCATCGCCGAGGAGGACGGCGGCGATGACGATGCCCACCGTCGTGACCGAGAGGAGGAGCATGGTGAGCACGAACCGACGGTGCGACCGCACCCGGGCGAGGGCAGCACCGCCGGTGGTGCCGCTCGAGTCTGTCACCCGGTAGGCGAGCGCCACGAGGAAGATCGCCCCGAGCACGGTCGTCACCACCCCGGTGGGCACCTCGACGCCGGCCTGAGCACCGAGGATCGTGCGCAGCAGCACGTCGGCGCCCACCACGACGACCACCCCGACGAGTCCGCTGAGCGGGAGGAGGATGCGGTGCCGGTGCAGGCCGCGGATGTGCGGCACGAGCAGACGGACGATGGCCGGGGCGCAGAGGCCGACGAACCCGATCGGTCCGGCGACCGTGACGGTGGCCGCCGAGAGCAGCACCGCGAGCACCACCGCGACGGAACGGGTGGCACGTGGGTTCACGCCGAGCACGCGCGCCGTGTCGTCGCCCAGCGCCGTGATGTCGAGCCGGCGCCCGAGCAGCATCAGCCCCGCGAGGGCCAGCAGCACGACCGGTGCCATCTGTGCAGCGGCGGAAATGCCGATCTGGGCGAGGCTGCCGCTCCCCCACGCGAAGAGGCCGGTCGTCTCCTCGGCGAAGAGGATGAGCAGCATGCTGGTGACCGACGACAGGCCGAGCGCGATGGCCGACCCGGCGAGCACCAGGCGAATCGACGTGCCGCCCCCGCCCGAGGACAGGCCGAGCACCACGGCCGCCGCCGCGAGACCACCGAGGAAGGCGACGAGACCGGCGGGCACCACGGGGAGCGCTAGCCCGAACGCGGCCGAGGCCACGATCGCCAGGTGCGCGCCCGCGTTCACCGCGAGCGTGTCGGGGGACGCGAGGATGTTGCGCGACACCGACTGAAGCGCGGCACCGGCCGCCCCGAGGGCCACACCGACGAGGAGTCCCGCCGCGAGCCGCGGGATCCTCGACGCGACGACGACGGCCGCCGCGTCGTCGGTGCCCCGTCCGAGGAGCAGGGCGAGCAGGTCGCCCACGCCGACCGCGGCCGTGCCCTGGGTGAGATGCACCGCCGACAGCGCGACGATGGCCGCAAGGATGCCGATCACGAGGGTCGCGAGCCCGACGGATGCGCGCCCCGCCGGGGCGGACCCCACCGGTGCGGACGGCGTCGGCGTCGGAGGTGCCACTGCAGGGTGTGCCGACACCGGTTTCCGGGTGGCGGGCGGCGTCGGCACCACCACCGCTACGCCGTGAGCGTGGAGACGAGACCGTCGATGTACAGCTCCATGGAGCTCGGTCCGCCGAACATCCAGATGCCGTCGGGCAGGCGATGCACCTTGTCTCCGGTGACGAACGGCAGCGATTCCCAAATCGCGTTCCCGGCTAGACCGGTGGCGAAGGGATCGTCGGCCTCGGCGCCGTTAGTAATGTAGACGAAGTGCACGTCGCCGAGCGCCGTCAGGCCCTCCACATCGGCACTCGCGAGGCCGTAGTCGGGGTCGCCCTCGAGCTCCCAGGGCGTGACGACACCGAGCTGCTCGTTCACCGAGGCGAGCAGGGATCCGCTCACGAACGGACGGATGGAGACCTGGTTCGACGCGATCCACCCATCGGCGAACGCGACGGGTGCCCCCTCGAGCCCGGCGTCGGCGAGGGCGGCCTTCCCGTCGGCGACCGCCGTCTCGTAGCCGGCGAGCACCTCGTCGGCGGCATCCTCGGTGGCCGTCGCCTCGGCGATCAGCTCCAGGTTCTCGTACATCTGCTCGATCTGGCCGTCCGCATCCGCGGAGCGCACGACGAGCACGGGCACGAACTCCTCGAGTTGCGCGATGGCTGCCTCGGGGAGGTCGGTGGTCGCGACCACCAGGTCGGGCTCCAGGGCCGCCACGGCGTCGATGCTCGGCTCGCCGCGCGTGCCGATGTCGGTCACGTCGTCGGACAGCGGTTCCGCTGCCACCCAGGCCGAGTAGCCCTCCGTGTCGGCGGCTCCCACCGGCATGACGCCGAGCGAGACGAGATGCTCGACCACGTTCCACTCGGTCCCGACCACTCGCGTGGCGGGACCGTCGAGCTCGACCTCGGTGCCGCGGGCGTCGGTGAGGGTGATCGCGTCGCCTGACGCGGATGCCGCGGTGCCCGAGGCGGGTTCGGTGGTGCCGCACCCGGTGAGGGCGAGCAGGGCCGCCGAGGCGAGGGCGGTGAGAGGGAGAAGTCGAGCGTTCATCGAGACTGGAGCAGCCTTTCGGATCGTGTGGAGTGACGGCCGACGGCGCGGGTGCGCAACTGGCCGGTGGAGAAGTCGGTGTCGACATCCACGCGGATGCCGTACGTGGCGCTGAGCCGCTCGCTGGTGAAGACCTCGCTCGCGGTTCCGGAGGCGATGACGCGCCCCTCGCCCAGAAGGACCACGGAGTCGGCGACCGCGGCCGCCTGATCGAGATCGTGCAGCACGACACCCACGGTGATCCCGTGCTCGTCGACGAGGTCGCGGATGAGGTCGAGGATCTCGACCTGGTAGCGGAGGTCCAGGTAGGTGGTCGGCTCGTCGAGCAGGAGCACGCCCGTGTCTTGGGCGAGGCAGCTCGCGAGCCAGACTCTCTGAAGCTGGCCCCCGGAGAGCTGGTCGACGCTGCGGTCGGCGAGGTCGTCGACCCCGGTGACGCTCATCGCGTGCGCCACGACGGCGGCGCCGCCCTCGTCTCCGCGGCGCCAGCGGCCGCGGTGCGGGTGCCGACCGAACTCGACGACGTCCCGCACGCACACGCCGCTCGGCACCGGCCGGCTCTGCGCGAGCATCGTCACGCGGCGGGCGAAGTCGCACCGGGCCAGCAACAGCGCATCCGTGCCGTCGTCGAGCGTGACCGCGCCGGACTTCGGCGGGTGGAGTCGCGCGAGCGAACGGAGGAGCGTGGATTTGCCGCTACCGTTGGGGCCGATGAGTGCGGTGACGCGATGCGGCTCCAGCAGGAGATCGGCCCCGTGCACGACGTCGACCGAGTCGTAGGACAGGGTGAGCGCGGTGGCGGACAAGCCCTGCGGCTCGCGTCGGGGTGGCGCCTCGGAGAACATAAGGTAAGGCTAACCTAAACCTAGGCCTCTCTCGAACGTCTGGCCGTTTCGGTCACGAATGGCGGGGTGTGAATGCCAGATGCTTTGCCTACATCCGGACCGTATGGGCAGGTGCACGCCGAGCATGTGCGCTCGTATGCGTGCGCCCCTCTGCCATGCCGGAGTGCGTGCACATGAGCGCTGTAGGTGTGCCTGCGCATGGGCACTGTACGTGCGTGTGGTGCGCGGTGCGCATGCGTGCGTTCAGCGGGCGCGCGGATGCGCCGTGGTGTACATGTCGCGCAGGGTGTCCGCGGTGACGAGGGTGTAGATCTGCGTTGTCGCGACCGAGGAGTGCCCGAGCAGTTCCTGCACGACGCGTACATCGGCACCGCCGGCGAGCAGGTGCGTCGCGAACGAGTGCCGGAAGGTGTGCGGCGAGATCTCGATGCCGAGGTGGGCGCGTTCCGCCGCCGCCCGGATGATGAGCCAGGCGTTCTGTCGCGACATCCGCTGCCCGCGCTGACCGAGGAACAGCGCGGGCGTGGCGCGGCCCTTCGCCGACAGTGTCGGTCGCACGCGCACGAGGTAGGCGTCGAGCGCCTCGCGGGCGAAGCTCCCCACCGGCACGATCCGTTGCTTGTCGCCCTTCCCGACGACGCGGATCATGTCCCCCACGACGGACGCTGAGCCTGTCGACCCCACGGTCCCTGAGCCCGTCGAAGGGACGGTCCCCGATCCTGTCGACCCCACGGTCCCTGAGCCTGTCGAAGGGACGGTCCCCGATCCTGTCGACCCCACGGTCCCTGAGCCTGTCGAAGGGACGGTCCCCGATGCTGTCGACCCCACGGTCCCTGAGCCTGTCGAAGGGACGTTGCGGAACGTCCCTTCGACACGCTCAGGGACCGCATGCGCCTCTCCCCCGGTAAGCACGTCGTCCACGTTGAGTCCGACGACCTCGGAGATGCGCGCCCCGGTGGCGTAGAGCAGTTCGAGCAGCGCGCGATCCCGGAGGGCGAGCGGCTCGTCTCCCGCGGTGGCCGACAGCACGCGCTCCATCTGCTCGATCGTGATGGCCTTCGGGAGACGGCTCGGCAGCTTGGGCGGTCGCACATCCGCGGAGACGTCCTCGGTCACCACACCCTCCTCCTGCAGGTATCGGGAGAACGTGCGCACCGACGACAGCATGCGCGCGGTCGAGGATGCGGTGAGTGGCGCATCCCCGGCTGAGCGCAGGTGCGCGGCGAACCCCGACACGTGCTGTGTGGTGATCGCGGAAGGCGCGTCGACGCCCTCGGTCGCCAGGAAGCTCGCATACCGGTCGAGGTCGCGTCGGTACGCCGCCACCGTGTTCGCGGAGAGACCGCGCTCCACGGTCACATGCCGCAGGTACCGCTCTATGGCGATCGTGAGCGGCGTGCGCACGGGCGCGGACTGCTTATCGGCGGGCGCCCCGGGGCCCGCGTCCGCCGCGTCGGGCGGCGAAGTCACCGGCCCTGGATGCCGAGCTTCGGGTGGCGCGGCCACGGGGAATCCGCCTCGCCGAGGGACTCCCAGTTGCGGGAGCGGGCAGCGGTGGCGGCCAGCACCGCGATGGTGGTGGACGGGTTGTGCAGGCGTCGGGCGAGCACGGCATCCAGCGCCTCATCGAGCGACACCCACCGCGTCTCGATGTCCGCCTCCTCCTCCGTGCGGTCGAACGCCTCGGCGGTGGCGGTGAGGCCCCGCGCCAGGTAGATGCGGATGACCTCGTCGCTTCCGCCGGGCGACGTGTAGAACTCGCTCAACAGGCTCCAGTCGGCGGCCTCGAGATCGGCCTCCTCGGCCAGCTCGCGCTTCGCGGCGTCGAGCGGGTTCTCGCCGGCTTCATCGAGCAGCCCCGCTGGGATCTCCCACTCGCGGTGGCGCACCGGGTGCCGGTACTGCTGGATGAGCAGGACGCGACCCTCGTCGTCCATGGCGAGGATCGCCACGGCACCAGTGTGGTCCACATACTCGCGGGTGATCTCGGCGTCGTTGTACTCGAACACGTCGCGGCGGATGTTCCAGACGACGCCCTCGTAGACGAGCTCGCTGGACACCACCTTCGGCGTCGATGCCTCGTCCTGGATCACGGTCGTCTCCGTTCGGTCGTTTCCCTGCGGTTCCCGAGCCTAGTCACGCCGGTGCCGCGCGCTGCCGCTGTGGTCGCGGCGCACCGTTCCCAGGAGCTTGCGCGGGGCATCACCTCGCGTCCCTTCGACAGGCTCAGGGACCGTGGTGAGCGTTCTCGATGACGGTGACCACACGGCGCGGAAGCTTGTCGAAGGGACGTTACCTCAAGTCCCTTCGACAGGCTCAGGGACCGTGGTGAGCGTTCTCGATGACGGTGACCACACGGCGCGGGAGCTTGTCGAAGGGACGTTACCTCAAGCCCCTTCGACAGGCTCAGGGACCGCGGTTAGCGTTACCGGGCTCGGCGACCACACGGTCCCTGAGCTTGTCGAAGGGACGCTGCCTGAAGCCCCTTCGACAGGCTCAGGGACCGTGATGACAGGCTCAGGGACCGCGCCGTCGGCGGCGCTACTCCTCGAAGAGGCGGCTGGCGTTCTGGCGCTCCAGCGCAGCCTCCACGAGGCCGCTGAAGAGCGGATGCGCGCGGTTCGGCCGCGACCGCAGCTCGGGGTGCGCCTGCGTGCCGATGTAGAAGGGGTGCTTGTCCTTCGGCAGTTCCACGTACTCCACCAGGCGACCGTCGGGCGAGAGGCCCGAGAACCAGAGTCCGGCATCCGCGATCTGGTCGCGGAAGTGGTTGTTGACCTCGTAGCGGTGGCGGTGACGCTCCGCCGAGGTGGGCGCGCCGTACAGCTCGGCGGCGAGCGAACCGTCCGCGAGATCCGCCGTGTAGAGCCCGAGACGCATGGTGCCGCCGAGGTCTCCCCCGGCGAGGATGTCGACCTGCTCCGCCATGGTGGCGATCACCGGGTACGGGGTGGCAGGGTCGAACTCCGACGACGACGCGCCCTCCAGCCCGACCACGTTGCGGGCGTACTCGACCACCATGCACTGCAGTCCCAGGCACAGGCCGAGCGCGGGGATGCCGTTCTCGCGGGCCAGGCGCAGCGCGCCGAGCTTGCCCTCGATGCCGCGCACGCCGAATCCGCCGGGAACGCAGATCGCGTCGAGGTCGGCGAGCTGCTTGATGGCGCCCTCCGGAGTCTCGCACTCGTCGGAGGCGACCCAGCGCAGGTTGACCTTCGCGGAGTGGGCGAATCCGCCGGCGCGGAGCGCCTCGGTGACGGAGAGGTAGGCGTCAGGAAGGTCGATGTACTTGCCGACGAGGCCGATCGTCACCTCGTGCTTCGGCTCGTGGACCGCGTCGAGGAGGTCGCTCCAGCCTGCCCAGTTCACGTTGTCGGCGGTGAGGTGCAGCTGGTCCATGATGTAGGCGTCGAGGCCCTGGTCGTGCAGCATCGTGGGGATGTCGTAGATGCTCGGCACGTCGACCGCGTTGACGACGGCGGCCTCGTCCACGTCGCACATGAGCGCGATCTTGCGCTTGTTGGACTCGGAGACGGGCCTGTCGCTGCGCAGCACCAGCGCATCCGGCTGAATGCCGATCGAGCGCAGGGCTGCGACGGAGTGCTGGGTGGGCTTGGTCTTCTGCTCGCCCGACGCGTTCATGAACGGCACGAGCGACACGTGCACGAAGAAGGCGTTGCCGCGGCCGAGCTCGTGGCGCACCTGGCGGGCGGCCTCGATGAACGGCTGGCTCTCGATGTCGCCGACCGTGCCGCCGACCTCGGTGATGATCACGTCGGGCTGCGGGTCGTCGGTGGCCTGCAGGCGCATGCGGCGCTTGATCTCGTCGGTGATGTGCGGGATGACCTGAACGGTGTCGCCCAGGTATTCGCCGCGACGCTCCTGCGCGATGACCGTCGAGTAGATCTGGCCGGTGGTCACGTTGGCGGCCTGGTTCAGGTTGATGTCGAGGAACCGCTCGTAGTGTCCGATGTCGAGGTCGGTCTCAGCGCCGTCGTCCGTCACGAAGACCTCGCCGTGCTGGAACGGGTTCATGGTGCCCGGATCGACGTTGAGGTACGGATCGAGCTTCTGCATCACCACGCGGAGGCCGCGCGCGGTGAGGAGGTTGCCGAGGCTGGCCGCGGTGAGACCCTTGCCCAGGGAGGAGACGACACCACCTGTAACAAAAATGTGCTTCGTCGTCTTGCTCGACCTGTCCGCGCTCTGAGTATCCGCCACGGGCTTCGATCCTATCCCAGCTTCACAGGACGCGGGACCGGCGAGCCGAGCGGCGGCGCAGCCGGATGCGAGCGGCGGTGCAGCGGGCGGTGCAGAGTGGACGGGTGAGCAATGACGACACCGGGCAGAGGCCCGCCCTCCGCTTCCACTCCACCGTGCTCGACGCACCGGACGCCAACGAGCTCGCCGCCTTCTACCGCCGACTGCTCGGCTGGGAGACGCGCACGGACGAGCCCGGCTGGGTCACGCTGGCCGCACCCGGTGGAGGTGCCGGACTCTCGTTCCAGACCGAGGACGCCTACGTGCGGCCGGTCTGGCCGGCGGGACCGGGTGACCCGCAGATGTCGATGCACCTCGACATCGCCGTGGACGACCTGGATGCGGCGAGCGCCCACGCGGTCACAGCCGGCGCCACGGTGGCCGAGTTCCAGCCCCAGGATGACGTGCGCGTGCACCTCGACCCCGCGGGGCATCCGTTCTGCCTCTTCCTCGACGCGTAGGCGCGCCGATACGACGCCACGGGTGACCGCTACGGCCAGTGCGCCGCCTCGAGCACGGCGGCGGCCGCCTCGGCGACGGTGAGGTGCGTGGCATCCACCACGGCGTCCTCGAGCGACGCCTCATCGAGGACGCCCTGCAGTTCCCCCGCACGCTCCAGGTGCCACGCGAGGTGCGCGTCGTGGGCGGCGTGCCGCCCGCCGAGGCGCTCCCGCACCACGTCGAGATCCACATCGATGCGGCACACGGTGAGGTCGCCTGTCGCCTGCTCGTACTGGGCGCGACCCTCGGCCGTCTCCATCACACCCGCGAGCACCACGTGCGTGACGCCCGCATCACGGTAGGTCCCGAGCATCAGCCGCAGGTTGGCGAGCTCGACCCGGTTGTTGAACGGGTCGTCGTCCGGGGCCGGCCACGTGTTGCGCAGCCAGTCGAGGTCGATGACCGCATTCGGCACGCTCCGGTCGCTGAGCAGGTCCCCCACCGCATCCGCGACGCTCGTCTTGCCGACGCCCACCGTGCCGTTGAGGAAGAGCGCGCGCATGGCCGTCCTGTCCGTCGGGACGGCTACTCGACGAAGACGCCGGCGAGCGTCTTCTTGCCGCGACGCAGCACGGCGAAGCGTCCGCCGAGCAGTGCACCGTCGAGCGTGGCCTCGGCCGACGCCACCTTGGCGTTGTTGAGGTAGACGCCGCCCTCGGCGACGGCCCGGCGTGCTGCGCTCAGGCTCGGGGTGAGGCCCGTCGACACCAGCAGGTCGAGCACCGCGGATGCGGCGGGCGCCGTCACGTGCGGAAGCTCGCGGAGCGCCGCCTCGAGCGTCGCCACGTCGAGCGCGGCGAGCTCGCCCTGGCCGAACAGCGCGGACGACGCGGCGATGGCGGACTCGGTGGCCTCCGCACCGTGGACGAGCGACGTGACCTCCCAGGCGAGCGTGCGCTGCGCCTCTCGACGGAACGGCTCGCTCTCCACCACACCCGCGAGACGCTCGATCTCGGCGCGCGGCACGAAGGTGAAGACCTTGAGCCGGTCAATCACGTCGGCGTCGTCGGTGTTCAGCCAGAACTGGTACATGGCGTAGGGGCTCGTCATGGCGGGGTCGAGCCACACGGCGTTGCCCTCGCTCTTGCCGAACTTGGTGCCGTCGGAGTTGGTGATGAGCGGGGTGCCGATGGCGTGCACACTCGTGCCCTCGGCCCGGTGGATGAGGTCGGTGCCGCTCGTGAGGTTGCCCCACTGGTCGCTGCCACCAGTCTGCAGCACGCAGTCGTAGTGGCGGAACAGTTCGAGGTAGTCCATGCCCTGCAGGATCTGGTAGCTGAACTCGGTGTAGCTGATGCCCGCGTCGGAGTTGAGGCGCGCGCTCACGGCGTCCTTCTTGAGCATGGTGCCCACGCGGTAGTGCTTGCCGATGTCGCGCAGGAAGTCGATGGCCGACATCGGCGCGGTCCAGTCCAGGTTGTTCACGAGCCGGGCCGCATTGTCGCCCTCGAAGCTCAGGAACTTGGACACCTGGCCCTGCAGGTAGCTCACCCACTCGGCCACGATCTCCGGGGTGTTCAGCGTGCGCTCAGCGGTGGGCTTGGGGTCGCCGATGAGACCCGTCGAACCGCCGACGAGACCGAGCGGCCGGTGACCGGCGAGCTGGAGGCGGCGCAAGAGGAGCAGCTGCACGAGATTGCCGAGGTGGAGGCTCGGCGCTGTCGGGTCGAACCCGCAGTAGTAGGTGATCGGCGGGCCGGCGAGCAGCGCGCGCAGGGCATCCGCATCGGTCGAGACGTGCACATACCCGCGCCACACGATCTCGTCCCAGATATCGGCGAACGAGTCGTCGTTCTGCTGCGTGCGGAGGGCATCGGATGCGGGAGCTGACACGAGAGTCGAGACTACCAGCGGGTCCCGACCGCCCCCCTCTCCCGCTGTCGTGCTGCCCACGTCCTCGCACCTCCTCCACGGGGCCGGATGCGGTGACGGTGGTGGGTTATACGCTGGCGCCATGAGCAGCCAGATCCGGTCCACCGGCACCATCAGTCAGCGGAACATCGTCACGGGCATCGTCGTCTGCCTGGCCGTCGTGGTCCTCGGCTATCTGGGTGGTCGCCTGATCGCCGGGTATCTCGGTGCCGACCGAGCCGAAGTTGGTCCGCACACGTACCTCACCGCGTCGCTCGGGATGCTGTTCATCGCCTTCTTCGTCTTCGCCGCGGTGGTTGCTCTCCGCCTCCGTCGCCTGGCTGCGTCGTCCACTGCGGCACCGACCGCGACATCGCCAGGACTTCGGATCACCGCGGTGGTGTTCGCCCTCGCCGCTCTGTTCGCCGCGGCTGTCGTGTTCACGCAGGTCGTTGCAGCGATACCGGGATCGCTGTGAGCGGATGTCCACGCCAGCGTGCGTCCCGATCAACTCTGCATAATTGATCACAGTCGGTCAATGCTCTAGGCTTGACTTCGTGAACTCAAGTCTGCGGACTTGACCGTATCGAATTGATCGGAGGCGCGTTGTTCGTCATCACGGCAGACCAGAAAGACAGTCGGAGCGACGTCGACCGCGCCGGAACGGTGCTCGATGATCTGAATCGGGATTTCGCGAATGCACTCGCGCTTCCCGTGGATCGCACCGCCGGAGACGAGATCCAGGCGCTCGTCTCCGACGCGGCCGACGCGCTCACCCTGGTGCTCGACCTCACCCGGCGGGAGCGCTGGAGCGTCGGACTCGGGATCGGTGACGTGCGGACTCCCCTGCCCTCCGCGACGCGGGAGGCGACCGGGTCTGCTTTCATCGCCGCGCGGGATGCCGTGGAGGCGGCGAAGAGGTCGCCCACCCGCTTCGCGCTGGTGGTGGCGCCGCCCTCAGCCGATGACGGCGACGGCTACGGCGACGGCGATGGCGCATCCGAGGAGTCCGGATCCGATTCCGAGTTGGGAGCCCGGTCGTCTGCAGCACTGACAGCCGTCACCGGCGAAGAGGTGGAGGCGCTCGTCACGCTGTTGCTCGCCGCACGGGACCGGCGCACGCCGCAGGGGTGGGAGGTCGCCGACCTCCTGCAGACCATCGACTCGCAGAAGCACGTCGCCACGGCGCTCGGCGTGAGTCCTCAGGCGGTGAGCACCCGCGTGCGCACGAGCGGATGGCGCACCGAGAAGGCCGCACTGCCCGGCCTCGTGAAGCTGCTCGCGAGCCTCGACTCGGCCACAGCAGCATCGGCAGAGCCGGCACCGTCGTGAGAGGAACAACCGCATGATCCTTCCCACCGTGCCGATCACCGTGCTCGACGTGGTGCTGTGGGCGGCCATCCTGCTGCTGGCCGTGGCGTCGCTGACCCTCGCGTCGGTCGCGATCCGTCGCCCTCGCCGCCCCATCGTCTACGCCGCCGCCGGAACGCTCGTCACCGCACTGGTCTGCGCCGCGCTCCTCACCGTTCCCACGCCGGGCCCGATCGAGACGGTGGTCACGCTCATCATGGTGACCCTCGCGGTGATCGGTGGCGGCACGATGGCCAGCACGGTGCTCGACATCGCCACCGGCGGAAGTGTGACGCGAGGGTTCCACGGCGGCATCCTCGTGGCGGCGCGCGGGCATCCCGGCGACTCCCCCACCGCGGCACCGCAACGTCGGGAGATCATGCGGGGTGGCGCCACCATCGGAGTACTCGAGCGCCTGTCGGTGGCGGCGGTGATCCTCGCCGGCTATCCGGAGGGTCTCGCCGTGATCATCGCCATCAAGGGCGTCGGCCGGTTCACCGAACTCGGGGAGGCAGCGGAGGCCCGCGAGCGCTTCATCATCGGCACGCTCACCAGTTGGCTGTGGGCCGCGAGCTGCGCCGGCGTGGTGCTGCTGCTGCGCTGACGGCGACGACGACGGGCACGGCGACGGCGACGGGGACGGCGACGCGCACGACTAGCCGTGCAGGAAGTCGGTGCGGGGTGGGGTGCTCTCCGGCTCGAGGAGAACTCTCACGACCGGGCTCGGGTTCCCTGCGGGCACAGTCGGCGGATCGACGTGGAGGGCTTCTGACGTCTGCGTCCAGGGCACGGGCCCGGCCGCACCGAGGATCGTGACGTCCTTGATCTTGCGGTGCAGAAGGCCGGACCCTCGACCGAATGCACGAATGGTAACGCTGGGCTCGGTGGGTGCGGCGAGCGGAATCGCGTACACGTAGTCGCCCGTGACGTCGGCGCGGGAGGTGAAACGAAAATCTGCGGCGGTGTACGCGGGGGCGTCGCCGTCGACGAAGGAACCGACCGCGATCTCCGTCGGTCCCTCCGAGGCGATCAGCCAGGGCCGGGTTCCGTAGATCGACTCTCCGTTCGTCGTCAGCCAGTGGCCGATGCCCTCCAGAATGGCCTGCTCCGCGGCCGGGATGGTGCCGTCGGGCCGGGGTCCGACGTTGAGCAGCAGCACGCCGTTCTTCGACACCACGTCGGCCAATTCAGCGATCAATTCGTCGACCGTCTTGTAATCGTGATTGTCGACCCAACACCAGGCGGTCTTCGACACCGAGGTGTCGTTCTGCCAGACGGTCGGCCGGATGCCGCCCAACGTGCCGCGCTCGACGTCGTAGACGGCCGATCCGTCGGCGAACGCATCCCACTTGTAGTTGATGACGACCCCTCGGCCCCATTGCTGCGCTCGGTTGTAGTAGTACGCCGCGAGCTGCAGCACATAGGGCGCGAAGGCCGGCTGCTCGATCCACCAGTCGAACCAGAGCACCTGGGGGCGATAGGTGTCGATGATCTCGACCGTCCGGAGGAGCCAGTCCTCGAGGAATCGCTCGTTCGGGGCCGTTTCTTCCCGCTGGGCCGGCCCATAGAAGTCCACGAATTCGGGATCCAGCACGTCCGAAGCGAATCGGGCTCCGCCGTTCATGAAGAACCAGTGTTCAGCCCGGTGGGATGACGCGCCCCGAACCATCCAGGCCCGGTCCGTTGCGGCCGAGAGTTCACCGAACACATCGCGTCGTGGGCCCATCCTGGCGGCGCTCCAGCGGGAGCGCTGGGTGTCGTACATCGCGAAGCCGTCGTGGTGCTCCGCGACCGGCACGACGAACTGCGCGCCGGCGCGGCGGAACAGTGCCGCCCACTCGTCGGCATCGAAACGGTCCATGGTGAAGGACGGGATGAAGTCCTTGTAGCCGAACTCCGACTGCGACCCGTGGGTGGCGACATGGTGGTCGAACTCCGGGCTGCCCTCGAGGTACATGTTGCGCGAGTACCACTCGTTGTTGAATGCGGGCACCGAGTAGACGCCCCAGTGCAGAAAGATGCCGAACTTGGCATCTTCGTACCAGCGGGGCGGCTCGTACGACTGCAGGGAATCCCAGTCGTCGGAGAACGGGCCATCGTCGATGACGGCGCGGACGCGGGCGAGCGCCGCAGTGTTGTCGGACACGTCGACGCGGTCGGGAAGGCTCGACGCGTCGAGGGGAGGAAGTCGATCCATCATGGCTGGGTCCTTCGTTTCGGGCACCGGGGTGACGAGCGCGTGCAGTGCGGGTGGGCGGAGCCGGGGCGCGGGTTCACGGACCGGGGTCAGGGGGCGGCGAGCTTGTGGCGGCGGTAGGGCGACACCGTGCGATCGCCCGGCACCCAGAAGCGCCACGAGTACTCGGTCGATCCGCCCGCGCCCGATACGCCCACACGCGGACCGGTCTCGTGCGGCACCGGATGCTCGGGCAACGTCAGCGTGTAGGGCGGCACGGTGAGGGAACTGCCGCCGTCGGCGAGGGCGATCCCGAGCGCGACCGTCAGACGAGCGGGCCCGCGGGCGAGATCGCGATCGGGAACGTGCGCGCCCCGGCGCTGTCGCGCCAGCTCCACGCCCTCCACCACCTCTCCGGCACGCACCAGCAGACCCGACGCGGTGCCCTCCGGCGAGCACACGATGTTCGCGCACACGTGCATCCCGTAGGTGAAGTAGGTGTACAGATGCGCGGGCGGCCCGAACATCACCGCGTTGCGCTTGCCCTTGCCCCGGAACGCGTGAGAGCCGGGGTCGTGAGCACCGAGGTACGCCTCGAGCTCGGTGATCCGCAGCGACACCGACCCGTCCGGGGTGTCATGGGTGAGGATGCCACCCAGCACCAGCGGCGCGACATCGACGGCGGGGCGCTCGAGCAGGACGGGAAGATCGGCGGCGGGGTTCACGTCGGTCTAGAAGAACTGGCCGTTACCGGTGGCGACCACCACGACGTAGAGCAGCACGGCGACGGCGACGACGACCGCGCCGATCACCAGCCAGTTGCGCTGGGGACCGCCGCCTCCGGAACCGGCGCCACCTGGCCCGCCACCGACCGGTCCGCGACCGACCGTGCCGCTCATCCGCGGAGCTCGATCGAGCCGACGCCGAACGCGAGCCGGGACGTCAGCGCACGCACCCGCTCGGTGAGTTCCGCCAGCTGTTCGGTCACGCGCACGGCTGCGGTGCCCCCGACGCCGTCGCGGCTGTTCACGGAACCCTCGACGGTGAGCACGCTCCGCACCTCCGGCACGAGGTGCGGAGAAATGGCCGAGAGGTCGTTGTCGCCCACCTCGTCGAGGCCGATCCCCCGCTCCTCGGCGAATGACACCAGCGCGCCGGTGATCTCGTGCGCGTCGCGGAAAGGCACGTGCTGCTTCACCAGCCACTCGGCCACATCGGTGGCGAGGGAGAAGCCCTGCGGCGCGAGTTCCGCCATCCGCTCGCGATTGAACTCCAGCGTGGCGACCATGCCGGTGAAGGCGGGCAGGAGCACCTCGAGTGTGGTGACCGAGTCGAAGACCGGCTCCTTGTCCTCCTGCAGGTCGCGGTTGTACGCGAGCGGCAGACCCTTGAGGGTCGCGAGCAGCCCCGCCAGGTTACCGATCAGGCGGCCGGACTTTCCACGGGCCAGTTCCGCGATGTCGGGATTCTTCTTCTGCGGCATGATCGACGACCCCGTCGAGTACGAGTCGCTCAATCGCACGAAGCCGAACTCGCGGGTGTTCCAGAGGATGATCTCCTCGGCGAAGCGGGACAGGTCGATACCGAGCTGCGCGGCGATGAACGCGAACTCCGCTACCACATCGCGGCTCGCGGTGCCGTCGATCGAGTTCTCCACGCTGCGCGCGAAGCCGAGGTCGGTGGCCACGGCGGTCGCGTCGAGACCGAGCGTGGACCCGGCGAGCGCGCCGGATCCGTAGGGCGACACGTTGGCCCGGGCGTCCCAGTCGGCCAGGCGTTCGAGGTCGCGCACCAACGGCCAGCAGTGCGCGAGCAGGTGGTGGGCGAGCAGCACGGGCTGCGCGTGCTGCAAATGCGTTCGTCCGGGCAGGATGGCGCCCTCGTTCGCGTCGGCCTGCGACGCGATGGCGTCGATGAGCTGCAGCACGTGGCCCGCGATGACCGCGGCGTGATCGCGCAGGTAGAGACGCACGAGCGTGGCGATCTGGTCGTTGCGGCTGCGGCCGGCGCGGAGCTTGCCGCCGAGCTCCGGGCCGGCGAACGTCATCAGCCCGCGCTCCAGCGCGGAGTGCACGTCCTCGTCGTCGGGCTCGGCGACGACCGTTCCTTGCTCGACCGCCGCGCGCAGCGCGTCGAGTGCACCGAGCATGCGGTCGAGTTCGTCGGGCGTCAGGTATCCGGCACCGGCGAGGGCCCGGGCGTGCGCCTTCGATCCGGCGATGTCGTAGGGCGCGAGTTGCCAGTCGAAGTGTGTGGATCGGCTCAGTTCGACGAGTTCCGGGGCTGGACCACCGGCGAACCGGCCGCCCCACAGGGCACCGGCAGCACCGGCCCGGTTGCCGTCACCGGTCGGAGCGTCGCCACCGGAAAGATCCTCGGCTGCACGCATGTCGTCTCCCCGATCGTCGTCGTGCGGTTGTTCCGTGGTCATGCCTGACTGCCTTCGCCTGGGGCGGACTGGCGCAGGAGCCAGACGAGCAGCGCCTTCTGCGCGTGCAGCCGGTTCTCGGCCTCGTCCCAGATCACGGACTGCGGCCCGTCGATCACCTCGGTCGACACCTCGTACTCGCGGTCGGCGGGGAGGCAGTGCAGGAAGATGGCGTCGGCGTTGGCGGTCGCCATCGTGGCGGGTGTGACCTGGTAGGCGCTCAGCTCGGAGAGGCGCTGCGCCTTCTCCTCCTCACGGCCCATGGACACCCACGTGTCGGTGACGACCACGTCGGCGCCGCGCACCGCCTCGTCGGGGTCGTCGAGCACGCGCACCGAGCCGCCGGTGCTGGCGGCGATGCGCTCCGCATCCGCCACGACATGGTCGGCCGGCGTGTACCCGGTGGGAGCGGCGATGCGCACGTGCATGCCGGCGGTCGCGCCGGCGAGCAGGTAGGACTGCGCCATGTTGCTCGCCCCATCACCGAGGAACGTGACCGTCTGACCGGCGAGCGCGCCGCGGTGTTCGCGGATCGTGAGCAGGTCGGCGAGCAGCTGGCAGGGGTGGAAGTCGTCGGACAGCGCGTTGACCACGGGAACGGTGGTACCCGCGGCCATCTCGTCGAGGCCCGCCTGCGCGTAGGTGCGCCACACGATGGCGGCGACCTGGCGCTCGAGCACGCGGGCGGTGTCGGCGGCGGTCTCCTTGCCGCCGAGCTGGCTGCTCGCCGTGGAGATGATGAGCGGATTGCCGCCCAGGTCGGCGATGCCCACGGCGAACGACACCCGGGTGCGGGTGGACGACTTGTCGAAGATCACGGCGACGGTCTGCGGACCGGCGAGCGGCCGCTCGGCGTATCGGTCGCGCTTCAGCTCCACCGCAAGATCGAGGATCTCGGCCTGTTCGGCCGGAGACAGGTCATCGTCGCGCAGGAGGTGCCGAGTCATCGCATCGCTTTCGTGGGCTGGGAGGAAGGAAGAAACCAGCCTAGGGGGTGGGCCCCGCGACGGTCGCGTCGCGGGGCATCCCGGTGCTGCTGCGGTGCTACTCGGCGGCGGGAACGACGAGGCCGCCCCAGGTGTCCTGCATGTACTGCTTGGTCTCCTCCGACAGGAGGAGTTCCTTCAGCGTCGCGATGCGCGGGTCGTCTTCCAGCTCGGGACGGGTGGCAAGAACGTTGTAGTACTCGCTGTCCTCGCCTTCGAGCAGGATGGCCTGGTCGGCGCTCAGGCCGGCCGGCAGCGCGAACGAGATCGTGACGAACGCGGCATCCGTGTCGGCCACGGCCTGCGGCAGGCTCGCATTCTCGATCTCGATGAACTCGAAGTCGCTCGGGTTGTCGGTCACGTCGGCGAGAGTCGTGGGCTCGTCGGTGGTCTCGATGAGACCCTCGGCGGCAAGGAGCTTGAGGGCGCGGCCCTCGTTCGTCGGGTCGTTCGGGATGGCGATGGATGCGCCGTCCTCGAGGTCCTCGAGGCTGTCGACGGTGTCGCTGTAGAACGCGGCGCTCGGCAGGTAGATCTCGCCGACGCTGATCAGGTCTCCCCCGCCCTGCTCGTTGTAGGTCTCGAGGAACGTGGAGTTCTGGAACAGGTTCGCGTCGACCACACCATCGGTGAGGGCGGTGTTCGGGGTGTTGTAGTCGGTGAACTCCTGGAAGTCGATCTCGAGGCCCGCCTCCTCGGCGAGGTTGTCCTGCACGAACTTCAGGATGTCGCCCGCCGGCGTCGCGAGGGCGCCCACGGTGATCTCCGACGTTTCGCCTTCGGCGGCCGGGGCGGCGGCCTCGTCGGGCTCGGCCTCCGACGCGCAGGCGGTGAGTCCGAGGGTCAGGGCGGCGGCAGCGGAGAGGGCCGCGATGCGCGTGGTGCGTGAGGGGAGCATGGGTTTCCTTCGGTTGAGGCTGATTCGAGAACGGGCAGGCGCCGGTGGGGGTGCGGCGACCGTGGGAGAACGACGGGCGGGACGGACGAAGTGTCAGCCGCCCCGCGGTTCACGCGCCAGGAGCCGCCGGAACACCGGACTCTCGGCGGGGGTGGAACTGCGGTGCGACAGCTTGCGGGCGACGGCGGAACCCACCCCCTGCAGGATCATCACCAGCACGAACAGGATGATGATGACCGCGACCATGTGGATGCCGCTGTATCGCTGGTAGCCGTAGCGGATGGCAACGTCGCCGAGGCCACCCGCCGCGATCACGCCGGCCATTGCGGAGTAGTTGATGATCGAGGTGATCGTGGTCGACACGCCGAGCACGATGCTCGGCAGGGCTTCCGGCACCAGCACCTTCGCGACGATCTGCCACGAGGATGCGCCGAGCGAGTCGGCGGCCTCGACGAGACCGTGGTCGACCTCCTTGAGGGCGATCTCCACCATGCGCGCGAAGAACGGGATGGCCACCGCCGACAGGGGAACGACCGCGGCTCCCGTACCGATGAACGTGCCGAGGATGAGTCGGGTGACGGGGATCAGCGCGATCATCAGGATGATGAACGGCACGGCGCGGCCGAGGTTGACGATGAACTCGAGCGTGCGATTCAGCGCAATGCCGAGCGCACGGCTGCCGAACGGACGCTCGAATAGCCCGCCGGGTTCGGTTCCGACGAGCACCACGCCGAGCGGGAGCCCGACGACGATGGTGATGAGCAGCGAGAGCGTGACCATGTACAGCGTCTGGCCGGTGGCCACGAGGAGCACGTCGACGAGGTCGCTCCAGAAGGTGGGCGCGTTGACGTCGATCATGCGGCCTGCCCCCGCATGACTTCGACGAGGAGTCCCTGTGCGCGCAGTTCGGCGATGGGCAGCGCGTGCAAATGGGCCGGCCCGGGCAGTTCGAGTCGCGTGCGACCCGCCTGATTGCCGCCGATGTGTTCGATCACCGCACCGAGGATGCTGACGTCGATTCCGTGTCGGCGGGCGAGTTGGGAGATGACCGGCGAATCGGCGGTGCCGCCACTGAAGGTGATGTCGACGATCGTGTTCGCGTTCGAGTCCGGGACCGGGCCGAGAGGGAACAGTTCGCCGGCGAGCCGGGATCCGGGCCGGGAGATCAGTTCGACGATCGATCCCTGCTCCACCACGCGCCCGCGCTCGAGGAGTGCCGCCGAATCGCAGATGCGCTTGACGACCTCCATCTCGTGCGTGATCAGCAGAACCGTCAGGTTCAGTTCGCGGTTGATCGTCTTGATCAGGTCGAGGATCGACCGGGTGGTTTCGGGATCGAGGGCGCTCGTGGCCTCGTCGGAGAGCAGCACCCGCGGGTTGCCGGCGAGCGCGCGGGCGATGCCGACGCGTTGCTTCTGGCCGCCCGACAGTTCCGCGGGATAGGAGCGGGCCTTGGCGCCCAGTCCGACGAGCTCGAGGATGTCGGCGGTACGACGGCGGCGCTCGGCGGGGTCGGTGCCGATGATCTCGAGACCGAGTTCCACGTTGCCCTGCACGGTGCGGTGATTGAGCAGGTTGAAGTGCTGGAAGATCATGCCGATCTGCTGGCGCGCGAGGCGCAACTCGCGTCCGCTCAGCTCGGTGATGTTGCGTCCGGCCACGGTCACGCTGCCGGAGTCGGGACGCTCCAGCTGGTTCACCATGCGGATGAGCGTGCTCTTGCCCGCGCCGCTCTGGCCGATTACGCCGAAGATCGTGCCATCCGCGACTTCGAGGCTCACGTCATCGAGCGCGCGCACGGCGGGGCCGCCGCTGCCGAAGGACTTGGTGAGGGAGGAGATCGTGATCACGGTGGATCAAGTCAAGCAGGGCGGGAGGACGCGGTCGAATCGGTGTTACCGATTGTGAAGGGCGGGTCTTGACAGAGGAGAGTGCCTCGCGCGTGCGGCTCCTTTCCCGGGGCCTTCCCCTGCAGCACGCTCCAACCCGGCTGGGAGGGAGCACCGGCATACTCGATGCATGGGTTGGTTCGATCGCTGGCGGCGCGCGCGGACTCCCCCGCTGCACGTGGCGATCGATGAGGGCACCGGTCCGGTCGTCGTGCTCGTGCACGGGATCGCCTCGTCCTACGTCACCTTCGACAATCTCGTTCCGCTGCTCGTCGAACGGCACCGGGTGATCGCGATCGACCTGATGGGGTTCGGACAGTCCGATGCGCCGCCGGATGCGCGTTTCACGATCGAGGAGCACGTGGATGCCCTCCGCGAGACTCTCGACACCTTCCGCTTGCGGGATCCGGTAGTGCTGGTCGGCCATTCGATGGGCAGCCTCATCGTCAGCAGGCTGGCCGCCACGCTCCCCGACCGGGTGTCGAAGCTCGTGCTGGTGAGCCCTCCCGTCTACCTCTCCCCCAGCGCGCTCGGTGATCCGCGCGAACGAAAAGCCATGGGGCTGTATCTGAGGGCGTACGAGTTCCTGCGCACGAACAAGGTGTTCACCATGCGCAATGCGGCGATGCTGGCGCGCATTTCCCCGATCAAGAACGTGCTCGAGGTCAGCGAGCGCAACTGGAACGCCTTCGTGCTCTCGCTCGAGAACCTCATCGAGTCGCAGACCGCGATCAGCGACATCGCGTCGGTAAAGGTGCCTGTGGAGGTCGTCTACGGGGCGCTAGATCCCTTCGTCGCCCCCGGCGGGATGCGCATCGTCGAGCAGATGCGCCACGTGAACGTGCGTCGAGTGGAGGCGAGCGACCATCTCGTGCGGAAGCGCCTCGCCCGGGCGGTGGCGAGCGCGATCGGCTGACGGTCGGTCCACTCACGGTCGTCAGCCGCGGGCGAGGCGCTCGGGCTCACCCGGCGGGCCAGATCGCGGGAGGCCGGCACGCAGTAAGTCGGCATCACGGAGCTATCCCGAGCGCCTGCAATGTGCGCTCCGCGAGTTCGACGAACGCGTCGTGTCGCCGTTGACCATCGGTGCGGATCGAGCGCGGTCGACCATGGCCGGCCTGAATGTCATGGGCGAGGAACTCCTCGTCGATCCGGTGCAGCGCTCGAAGAAGTGCGGCCCCGGACTCGCCACGAAAGAAGACGCGGATGCGCAGCAGACCGTCGACCGGTTCCCCCGAGAAGTCGATGCCGCGTATGGCTTCGAAGATCAGCTCGGCCGGCTCGCCCTCGACGAGGGGGTGGGGTTGAGGGGTCATGTCCGGAAACTAATCCGACCCACACCACCGTTGGCCGGTGAGAAGGACGATCGTGGACTGGTCGCCGCCACCTCCGCGCGTGGAGGAAAGCGCAAGAAGCGAGCGCCGCTACGCCCCGTCCCTTCCCTCGACCAGTTCGATGAAGGCACTGAGCTGTGCAAGTGCCATCGCGTTCGTCGGCAGGTACTCCGTGAGCGCCGGGGAGTAGAGGAGGTACGCCGCCCACTGCGCACGGGAGATGGCGACATTCAGGCGGTTCGCCATCAGCAGGAACTCGAGCCCGCGTGGCACCTCCGCAGCGGACGATGCCGACAGCGAGACGATCGCGACGGCGGCCTCCCGCCCCTGGAAGCGATCCACCGTGCCCACGGCCACATCGCCGAGGCCCGCGGCGCGAAGCGTGGACGAGATCAGGTCGACCTGAGCGTTGTACGGCGCCACCACGATGATGTCGTCCTGGTCGAGTGGCGCCGTTCGACCATCGATCGTCCACGGCCGACCGAGGTGGTTGCGCACGATGTCGAGCACACGGTCGGCCTCCTCCTCCGACGACGTGGCGTTGAGCGTGTGCTCCACGGGCACGGCGTGGAGTCCAGGTTCGACTCCGTCGAGGTGGCGCTCCCCCGCCGCGGATTCGAGCTTGCCCTCGTAGGACAACCGGGACACGGGAGCGCACACCGCCGGATGCATGCGCCAGCTCTTGGCCAGGAAGTACCCGAACTCCGGCGGCAGCACGTCGTGCCCGTCGCTCAACCAGCCGAGCGCCGACTCGTCCACCGGTTCCGGGTGCGTGGCCTGGCTGACCTGAGGGAGCTGCTGCGGATCGCCCAGGAGGAGCAGTCGTTGCGCGCCCGCGGCGGCGGCGATCGTACTGGCGAGGGAGAACTGCCCTGCTTCATCGATGACGAGCAGATCGAGTGCGCCTCGGGGCACCTGGTTGGCGTTGCTGAAGTTCCACGCGGTTCCGCCGAGGACGCGGCCTCCCGGTTCCGCGAGGAAGGTGGTCACCGAACCGGGATCGAGCGTCATCCATGCGACCTGCTCGTCATCACCCGACTTGGGGCGCTTGCCGATTCGTGCGGGATCAAGCCCGGCGGCCACGATCGCTTTCAGCATGTTCTTCACCGTCTCGTGAGACTGGGCCACGACGCCCACCCGCCACCCGTGGTTGGCGACCAGATCGGCGATCACCCGTGATCCGGTGTAGGTCTTGCCCGTTCCGGGAGGCCCCTGCACGGCCAGGTACGAGCGGTCGGTGGCGAGAAGGGTGTCGCGGATCGCCTCGACGATCTCCTGACCGGATGCCGCTCGGTGGTCACCGCTCCCCACGGGAAGGGGC
This sequence comes from Planctomonas psychrotolerans, assembly GCF_008642235.1. Lineage (GTDB taxonomy): Bacteria > Actinomycetota > Actinomycetes > Actinomycetales > Microbacteriaceae > Planctomonas > Planctomonas psychrotolerans. The sequence goes on from NZ_SJEV01000001.1 coordinate 315,057, forward strand.
AGCACGGCACCGGCCGACCCGCGCGGTGGCACGCGACGCAGGATGTCGAGTGCGGGGTCGGGCAGCATGTCGGGAAGGGCGTCGTGCACCCGCTGTCCCCATTCGGCGATGGCGTCGACCTGGGTGCCGGGCGACGGCGGCGACGCCGGAGCCAGCGCCATCGGGAGGGAGTCGTACGGTTCACCCTTGTTCGGCAGCTTCTCCTTGATCAGGTAATCCCCGATCCCCACGTCGACGATCCGAGTGCGGGAGTGCGCGTATCGCGTTCCCGGCTCCCGATCCTCATCGCCCGGGGGGTACGGCTCGTCGTACAGGAGATACGGTTCGCCGTCGACTTTGAGCGAGCTGCCCGGGGCGACGGTGCCTGCAACGCGCAGAGTGCGGGAGGCGTTGCGGTCGGCGCCATCCTGCGACCAGTCGCGTTCGACCGTCACCTCCTCGATGACGAGCACGTCCCGGGTGTCCGCCCATTCGTCCACCGGGGCGCGGAGCCGATCGAAGTGCTCCTGCCAGAACTTCTTGCCCTCGCGGCGGTGATAATCGATGGCCGCGGACGCCAGTGCGACGGCGGTGTCGTCGGTGGTCCGGTCCCGATGCGGCACTCCCGCGACCCTGCCCGCCAACGCGAGGTACACCGGGCTGGGTTCCCGCAACGCCGGCATGTCGACGTCGAGGTCCGGCACGGATGCCGGCGCCACCCCGTTCTCGGCCGCACGGGCGAGCAGCCAGTCGCGGAGTCGCAGGGTGGACACGCAGTCGTAGCGGTTGTAGTCCTCGATGTCATCGAGCTTCGCCTGTGCCGCCGCCGTGTCGCCGTTGCGGAACATTCGCCGGGACTCCGCGTATTCGGTGATCGAGTCGGCGGCGTTGTCGACGCCCTCCCGGTGCTCGTCGCCCATGTAGAGCGGCTCGAGCTTCTTGAGCGAGTAGCTGTGCGATCCGACCCGGACGCTCTTCTTGACCATGGGGTACAGGTCCACGAGCACGTGGGCGCGCAGCAGCTCGTCCACCTGCTCCTCCGCCACGCCATGCCGTGCGGAGATAGCGAGAAGGTGTACGCGCTCGTAGGCGGCGTAGTGGTAGATGTGCATGCGCGGATACCGGCGGCGACGCTCCGTCACGTAGGCGAGGAAGTCCAGGAGCGCCTGACGCTCCTCCGCGTAGTCGTGCGCCCAGAAGGCGCGGAAGGTGCCATCGGACTCGACGAGGCCCCACAGGTAGTCGATGCCCCACTCCGGACCGGCCTGTTCGCTGTAGAGCGGATCGCCCTCGAAGTCGAAGAAGATGTCTCCCTCGTCGGGCTCCGGTAGCGCGCCGAGGGCGCGCGGGTGGAAGACCTCGAAGGGCACTCCGTCGATCCTCTGGAGTCGTGCCTGAGCGCGATGCCCGGCGAGTGTGGTGTCGGCGATGCCCGGCACGGGCCCGGAGCTCCCCGCAAGGTCGTCGATGGTGACGATGCCCGCGTCGTTCAGCCGCTTGCGCTGCGTGAGGCGCATCCCGGCCACCATCAGCAGGTCGCGGTGCAGTTCCACCTGCTGCTTGCACTCCGCGCACCGCCCGCACACCGAGTAGCGGGGGTCGCCCCACGCGGTCGCTTCCGTCTCGGTGAGTCGTTCGTCGAGCTGCTGCTGGAGCCGTGCTCGGCGCTTGCGGTACACCGGGAGGATGTCCCGGATGCGATGGGTGCTCGTGCGCCCGTCTCCGAGCAGCAGGTGCACAGCGTCGCCCATAGGGATGTGCAACCCGTCGAGTTGGTCGCTGTAGGCCGCGAGTTGGAGGAGCGCGGTGACCTTGGCGCTGCGGGCGAGCTTCGTGTCGTACACCTCGTACCGACCCGCATCATCGCGCAGGATGAAGTCGGCGTAGCCGAGGAATCGGCCGTCGAAGAATGTGGCCTGGAACAGCGCGTCCGCCCCGTTCCGCAGCGCACGCTCACTCTCCCGCGCGGCCTCGACGAGACCGGTGATCTCGGGACGCTCGAACTCCACGACCGCTCGGGTGCGCCGTAGTTCCTCGAGCGTGCGCCGCTCGTGCAGGTCACCCAGTTCGGCGGCACGCTCCAGCATGGGGTCGGCCTCTTCCTCCGCCGCCTCAACTCGACCGAGCTTGGAGTCCAGCTTGCGCATGAGGGCCCACTCGCACTTCGCCGCGGCGGTGAGGTCGGTGGCGCTGTAGATGACGTCGTCGGAGAGCAGAAACACGGGCGCCTTTCGGGGAGGTGGTCGGAACTGAGGCTAGCGCGCACCCCCGACGCCGGCCCGTGTGCCGCTGCTGGGGCGATGCGGCCGCGGGTGTGGAGGAGGAGTGCGAATGCGAATGCGAATGCGAATGCGAATGCGAATGCGAATGCGAATGCGAATGCGAGGGCGAGGGCGACCGGTGTAACAGTCGGGGGTCGGGTACACGTCAGCGCGACGGCCGGAACGACCGAGCGCGCTATGGCCGTTACGGCCGAAAGGTTACGAGCCCGACCGGGCGCCCACGAGGCGTTCTGCGTCGTCGTCGACGCTGTCGGTTCCGCTCGCGGCCGGGCGGTCGAGTGACCCGTGGGACGCTCGACCACCGGACCCCGACACATAGCCGACCTCGGGGAGGTCGTAGGTGGTCGAGATCTCGCTGTGTCCGGCGTCGCTCACCGTGACCCGCAGCTTCGCCGCGATCTGTTCCTTCATCGTGTCCACGTGACTGATCAGCCCGATGGTGCGACCGCCCGTGCGGAGCCCGTCGAGCGTGCTCATCGCCGTTTCGAGCGTCTCGCTGTCGAGCGAGCCGAATCCCTCGTCGATGAACAGGGTGTCGAGCGTGATGCCGCCCGCCTGATTCTGCACCACCTCGGCGAGGCCCAGGGCGAGGGCGAGCGACGCCAGAAAGGTCTCCCCGCCGGACAGCGAATGGGTCGCGCGGGACCGCCCCGTGTGCTGGTCGAGGATGCTGAGGCCGAGTCCGGAGCGGGAGTTGCGGTACTGCACCCCGTCGTCATGCTCCAGCGCGAAGCGTCCGTGCGTCATCGTGCCCAGTCGGGCATTCGCCGCAGCGACGATCTCCTCGAGTTGCGCGGCGAGCACGTAGGTCTCGAGCCGCATCCGCTTCGTGTTCGGCTCGAGTCCCTGCACCGCGGCCGCGAGCTCGCGCAGCTGCGTGTACTCCTGGTGGCGTCCGGCCGATCGGGCGTGCAGAGCACGGACGGAGTCGACGAGTGCGCGGAACGAGGTGGCGCGCTCGGCTAGCGCGGTGCGCGTGTCGCGAGCGGCGTCGCGATCTCTTCGAGCCGCGTGCAGGGCGGCGAGCGTCGCGTGGGTGTCGATCGGCTCGGAGGGCAGCTCTGCCATGCCTTCCTCGACAAGCGTGGCCGATGCCGTAGACACGGCCCGGTCATGGTCGCGGATGCGGACTTCGAGCGAGGCGATCCCACTCTTGTCGCGGCGGGCGGATGCGACCGAGTCGTTATCGGCGAACTGATGCTCGGTCCTGTGCTCCGTGAGCGCCGCATCCGCCTCGGACGCGGCGAGTCGGCGGGTTCTGACCTCGGTGCTCGCCTCCACCACCGCGACGGCCGCGCTCAGGTGACCGGTCAGGAAGTCGATTCGAGCGCTCACGCTCTCGAACGTTCCGCGCGCCCTCGCGAGCCGCGCTCGCACCGCTTTACGGGCGCTCTTTCGCTCCGCCACTCGTCGCGCTGCGGCTTCCTTCTCCTCCCGCTGGCGGTCGAGCTCGGCGATCGCCCGCTCGAGGTTCCGCTTCAGTCGGACGAGTTCGGCGTTTCGGGCCGCGACCTCGGTGCGAGCGGACTCGGCGTTCGCGAGAGCCGACTGGGCGGCCATCAGGTCGCTCTCGAGCTGTGCGACGGTCTTACCACCGGATCTCGCCCGGAGGTCGGCGAGCTCGGTCGCGAGTCGTCGAGCGGCATCGTGAGCGGCGTCCATGTCGGACCTGCGGTCGGTGGCGGCGTCGCGGGCGTCGTCGATGTCCGCTTCGGTGACGGGAGCGCCGTCGTGCGCCGATGGGCTCGGGTGAGCGACCGACCCGCAGACCGCGCAGGGCTCGCCGTCCACCAGTTGCTGCGCGAGCTCGGCGGCGTATCCGCCCAGGCGCCTCTCCAGAAGCCCGTCGAGCCGGGTCGCGGCAGCGCTGAGTGCGGTGCTCGCCCGCTTCTCGGCGAGGAGTGCGTCGTTGTGCGCCCGGTCGACCGTGACAGCCTTGGTTGCTGCCGACAGGGCGGCGGCGACGCGCTCGACCCGTTCGGCCGACGACGTCTCGGCCGACGCCCGAAGCTGAGCGTCGAGGAAGGCGGTGGTCTCGGCGTCGATCCGTCGCGGGAGGTCGTCGACCCGCGAGGAGGCGTCGTCCAGCGTCGATGTCGCCTCGGCGAGCGCGGTCTTCGCCTCCGCGATGTCGTGCTCCAGGAGCGACAGCTGCCTCTCGTCCTCGATGGCGGACTCGAGACCGCCGAGTTCCCGGGTGAGACGGTCGACGGTGTCCCCGAGCGTGTCGGCCGGTGCGGTGGCTTCATCGAACGCGCTGTATGCCTCCCGTGCCCGCGTTTCGGCGTGGAGCGCATGCTCGACCGCCTCGGCCGCGATGCGGGCCCGAACGACGTGGGGCCACACCGACGCCGCGCGGGAGGCCTCCGCGACGGTCACCCGGTCGCGCTCGATGCTCGGGCGCTCCTCCTCGAGCGCCGACAGCCGCTGCACGGCGGCGTCTCGACGGACCTGCAGCGTGCGGGCATCACTTCGCGCACGGTGAGCCGCGTCGGCGGTGGCCACGCGCTCTTCGGCGCCCGCCGTCTTCCGCGTGGCGTCGGCCAGCGCGTCATCCAGGTCGGAGAGGGCGGTCTCGAACCACTCGACATCGGCGGAGGGCGGTTCGGTCTCGAGTCGCAGGATCTCCGCCGCTCGACTGGCGAGGGATGTCGCCTGCGCGCGGGACTCGGCGAGCTCCGCCTCGAGCGTCTTGCGGCGGTCCGCCAGAGCCGTCTCGACCTGTTCGAAGCGGCGGGTGCCGAACAGGGTGCGCAGCACCGCTTGCCGCTCGTCGTTGTTCGACCGCAGGAATTTCTGGAATCGGTTCTGGGCGAGCAGGATGACCTGCAGGAACTGGTCTTTCGTCAGTCCCACGATGTCGTCCAGGTGATGGGCGACATCAACCTCACGGGCGGCGACCCCGCGCCATCCGGCGCCCTCTAGCACGAACAACTCGACGGTGGCGGCTTCCTTGGTGGTGCCCGACCCGCGACGCTTGGGGCGGTCGTACTCGGGTGAGCGGCGCACACGGTAGTCCGTTCCGTTCACCCGGAACTCGAGCTGCACGAACGTGGGGTCGTCGAGGGCGCAGTGGTCGCTGCGGAGCGACTGCGCCGTGCCGTCGTATCGCGGAACCCGACCGTAGAGCGCGTAACAGATGGCGTCGAGGATGCTCGATTTGCCGGCGCCGGTCCTGCCCATGATGAGGAAGATTCCGTCCTCATCGAATCGCTCGAAGTCGACGTGCTGTTCGTTCTTGTAGGGCCCGAAGCCCGCGAGATCGAGGCGGAGGATCTTCATGCGGCGTTCTCCTTCGCGACCTGCTCGGCCAGCACGTCGGCGATGAGGTCGCGCTCGTACTCGGACGGACCGACGCCGTTGCGCACGTGCTCGAGGAACCCGGCGACGATCTCTGTGTCGCTCTTGGCCCGAACGCGCTCACGATAGGTGGTGTCGTTCGACTCGGCGGTGACACTCGGCCGATGTTCGAGCGCGGCGCACCACGGGAATCGCTCCTGAAGCCGGCGCATGCCATCGAGGGGGCGCACCCGATCGGTCAGTACGGCGAACACCCAATCGTCCCGACGGTCGTCGTGCGCGGGGTCCATGAGCAACTCGTCGAGCGTGCCGGTCAGGACGCTGAGCCGGCGCGGGACGGGGAGGTCCAGCCACTCGACGGCGGCGAGTCCGCTGGCGTCGAGGTCGACGATCCAGCTGCCCCTGGGCTTGTTCGCCTCACCGAAGGAGTAATGCAGCGGGGCACCGGAGTACCGCACCCGGTCGGACAGCGTGGCGCGGCCGTGGATGTGACCGAGTGCGACGTAGTCGGGACCGTCGAACGCGCCCACCGGCACGAGGTCGAGCCCGCCCGACGTGATGTCCCGCTCGACATCGCTCGCCGCCATAACGGCGACGTCGTCGGCCGGCACTCGGCCGGACGCTCCCGCATCGGCGTCGACGGTGGGGTCGGATGCGGGAATGTTGGCGGCGAAGCAGTGCGACAGCACCACCGACCGGGCACCGCGCACGCGGATGTCCGCGCGGACACGGTCCATGGCGAAGTCGATCACCCTGGCGTGGCTGCGAAGCTCGGCCTCGGGGTACAGGTGCCGAACGAGTGCCGGTTCGAGGTAGGCGATGCCGTAGAAGGCGACGGGTCCGTGCTCGTCGGTCAGCACAACGGGCTGATCATGCTGATCGGGTCGGGTGAGCACGTGAATTCCGGCGAGGCCGGCGAACTCCGCCTGGAAACCCAGGCGGGTCGCGGAGTCGTGATTGCCGCTCGTGAGGATGACGACCACTCCGGCGTCGCGGAGGCCGCGAAGCGCGGAGCTGAGCACCGAGTAGCACTCGGCCGACGGCGTAGCGGAATCGAAGATGTCCCCCGCCACGACGACCACATCGATGCCGCGACTCCGCACCTGGTCGACAAGGGCATCGAGCACACGGCGGAGGTGCACCAGCGTCGAGTGCCCGTGGAAGGTGCGCCCGATGTGCCAGTCGGAGGTGTGCAGGATCCTCATGCGATTACGTTAGCCGCGACCCCCGACACAACCGTTCAGTCGTCCCGCTGAGTCGCTTTCGGGCACCGCCAGCAGGCGCGTCCCTTCGACAAGCTCAGGGACAGAGGCGGACCATTCTTTCAACAGGCTCAGGGACCGAGGCGGACCCTCCCTTCGACAGGCCCGGCGGGCGTGCCGGTGCGTCCCTTCGACAAGCTCAGGGACCGAGGCGGACCCTCCCTTCGACAGGCTCAGGGACCGAGGCGAACCATCCCTTCGACAAGCTCAGAGACCGAGGCGGACCATCCCTTCGACAGGCCCGGCGGGCGCGCCGGTGCGTCCCTCAACAGGCGCAGGGACCACGGCCGGTGCGGCTCAGGACCCCGCGGGAAAGCCGTAGTCGTCCTGTGCTACCCAGCGCACCCCGTGCGCATGGCTGAGCAGAACTGCCCGGAGGGACAGCGGCGACAGATCAGCAGCCCGGTGCAGGGTACTCGCCCAGGCGAGATCGGACGGCGTGAGATCGCGTCCGCCGTACCGTTCCAGCACCACGATCACCTGCCGGGCGTCCGTGGCCTCGGCGACGTGGGCGAGTACCGCGGCGAACCGGGCCGGGTCGTCCGGCGAAGGGGATGCGGGATGATCCCGGATCGGCATCAGCAGCGGCAGTTGCACACCGGATTCGGCCACGAAGAGGTACCAGATCTGCCGACGGGAGGCCCGCCCGATCAGTGCCCCGACGCGGTCTTCCACACGCGCATCGGTGGTGAGGGGAAGCAAGGATTCGTCGTATCGGAGCGGTTTCATCCGCCCAGCGTCGGGTACGCCGATCCGCGGTGGGGTCGGCGTACCCGGCTTGTGCAGGCCGGGCCGCACCGCCGCCCTGGGGAGGGCTCAGTGTTCGCGCCGACTCACAACCGAGGACTCAGAACCAGAGGCTCAGCCACGGAGCGACCGGCGAGCGGAACGACGCGTCCACCGCATCCGCCGAACCGGAGCGCAGTTCGGTGATGCGCCCCGCACGGACGAGCGTTCGGGCCGACACTCCTCCGAGATACAGCGCGCCGAGCTCGTTCACGGTGAGGGCGAGGGACGCGACGCCGTCGGGCACGCTGTCGCCCTCCCCGAGTCGCGTGACCGACGCGGTGCCGTCGTCGGCGATGTCCATGAGCACGACGCCGGAAGCGAAGCCGAGGGGGTCGGTCACGTCGAGCGCGATGCGGTTCACGGCGGAGTACCGGCGCGCCTCGAGCGACGCCTTCGGGTCGAGAATCCGCACCCAGAGGTGGTCGCCCTCCTGCGACTTGCGAGCGGCGCGCTGATCGGCGATCTGCCAGTAGACCGGTTCCTCGACCGACCGCAGCGACGCCGTGACCTCGGTGATGAGGTCCATCTCGAGCAGGTAGCGCCAGATGCCCGCGTAGGCGTCGTCGGTCGCCGCCACGGCGTAACGCAGATCGAGAGTGTGCGCCGCGAAGTCCTTGTCCTGGTTCACGAAGCGGTAGATGGCGAAACCCTGAGGCGTGCCCGACTCGTCGTCGTAGCGGACCGCGGTCATGTGCTTCGCGTGCTGCGTGCTCTCGCCGGTGAGACACGCGATGTTCTCCCACAGGTCGGTCCACGGCTGGATCTGACCCGGGGTGTTCAGCCGCACGCGCTCGATGAGGTCGGCGCCGACGTCGCGGAGGTCCTCCAACGACACGGTGTGGATCCGACCGGATGCCGTGGGCCCCGTCCACCTGGCACGCCGGGTGTTGATGCTCCAGGTCGACGCCATCGCCGCGGGCGCGAAACCGAACCGGGCGTAAATGGTGGCTTCCGACACGGTGAGCATCGCGAGCGGCGTGCCGGCCGAGTGCGCGGTGCGCAACTCCCCCTCGAGCAGCGCGCGGGCGATCCCCTTGCGGCGGTGAGTGGGAGCCACGGTGACGTCGCAGATCGCCCACCCCGTGACGCTCGTGTTCCCGGGCACGGTCAGCTGCGAGGTCGTGGAGGCGAGGGTCGCTACCGGGGATACGGGATCGGCGGCGGTGGGATCCCAGACGCCGGTCGTGCGCCGGAAGGCGATCCCGTCGAGCTGGGACTTCAGGTGCTCGGTCGACGGGCTCGCGCCGTGGAATCCTCGCGCGACCGCCCGGAGCCAGGCGGTGAAGGCGTCGGCATCCGCCGTGTCGACGAGCCCGAGGCGCAGGCCCTCGGTTCCGAGGCGCTTCGCGGAGTCCGCGTCGATGGGCAGGTGCTGGTTGTCACGAGTCATCTCTTCAGGCTATCGGCGGCTCCCGATGTGCGAGGGAGATGGGCGCGGAGGAAAGGCGGGGCGGACGTACGATTTACGGATGTCGTCGGTCGCTCCCCCGCTGGTCGATGTGAGCCACATCGTGCACCTGGTCGGCCGGTCGTCATTCTCTCGTGGTCAGGCGTACGCCAAGACGGGGGCGGTCGAGCACGTGGAGTGGGACGCCGATGCTCGACTGCTCACCGGCATCGTGCGCGGGACGACCCCGCAGCCCTACCGATGCACCGTCGACCTCGTTCCGGACGGGCACGGCGGCAGCCGACCGACCTACAGTTCCTGCTCGTGCCCGATGAGCTTCGACTGCAAGCACGTGGCGGCAGCGCTGCTGGCGGGCAACGCCGCCCACGTGCGTTCCCTCGGCGGAACGAACGCCATTGACGCGGCATCGACGGCGGAGCCGGCGGTCGCTGCATGGAAGTCCGCCGTGGGCGCCCTGCTGCCGAGCGGCACGGTCACCCCCGGCACCGGCGTCGACCGGAGACAGAACGGGACCGGGTGGGCAGGAACGCCGGCGCACACCCCGCTCGGGCTGCTGTTCGAGCTGCGGGAACAGACCCCGCGCACGCCGCAGCGCTGGCGAGGGTCCGCGGCGAGGACCGCCGCTCACGAGCGAAACTCCGGCCGTGATCAGGCGGAAGCGCCGGACTATCGGCTCGGCGTCCGCCCGGTGGTGCGCAGCCGCAGCGGCAACTGGGTGCGCACCACGGTGACCTGGAACACCATCGCCTACTCGGCGAATCGGCTGAATCTCGACCCGGACCAGCACCGATGGTTCTCGCAATTCCCGGCACTGCACCGGGCCGGTGCGCAGGTGTACTACGGCCAGGACCCGGACTGGCTGTACCTCGACGACTTCGCCAGTCCCCTTCTCTGGCACCTGCTGACGGATGCGCAGCGACTCGGTATCCCGCTCGTCGGCGTGCGCAAGGAGGACACGGTCGTTCTCGGGCGCGCCGCCGAGGTCACCCTCGATGCGACCCGGGATGCGGAGGGCGACCTCCACCTGACGCCCGTGCTGTCGGTCGACGGCCAACCGCACGGCGCCGCCACCGCCGGACGCATCGGCACCCACGGCGTGTACAGCCACTCCCTGCCCGCGCCGGCATCCGTCGTGCTCGCGCCCACGACCGGTCCGCTGTCCGACGAGCAGGCGGCCCTGCTGGGGCGGGCTGCCGAGACCGTCATTCCCGCCACGGACGCCGACGAGTTCCTCACCGACTTCTATCCGGCGCTGCGGCAGAACATCGAGGTCGGCAGTTCGGATGGGTCGGTGCGGCTGCCGGAGATCGCGCCGCCGATCCTGGTGTTGACCGCGACGTTCGGAGCGAAGCACGCGCTCCGGCTCGACTGGGACTGGGAGTACCGGCGCGGCGCCGCCGTCGCCCGCATTCCGGTGTCACGCCCGACGGCGGATGCGGATGCGGGTGCGGACGCCGATGCCGCTGGGGAAGTTGCCGCTGATGCTCATGCCGCCACTGATGCACCCACCGACGCGGGCGCTCGCCATGGCGAAGCGCGGCCGTCCGTACCACCGGTCGCCCATCGGGACGCCCGTGCGGAACACGCCGTGCTCGACCGGGCGCGCGAGGTGGTGTCGGGCTGGGACTCTGGGACGGCCCACCTCGCGGCTGGCGCGACGCTGCGGGACATCGACGCCGCCGAGTTCACCGAAAAGGTGCTGCCCGTCCTGGCGGAGCTCGACGGTGTGCGGGTCGACGTGGTGGGCACGCAACCCGACTACAGAGAACTGACCGAGCCGCCCGTCTTCACCTTCACGACGGCGGAGACCGATCGCCGCGACTGGTTCGACCTGGGCGTACTCGTGCACGTGGAGGGTCGGGAGGTGCCGTTCGGACCGATCTTCACCGCGCTGTCCCGCGGCAAGACCCGACTTCTGATGCAGGACGGAACCTATCTCTCCCTGGACCAACCGGCGTTCGAGCAGCTGCACGACCTCATCCGGGAGGCGCAGGCGCTGACCGAGTGGGAGACCGGACTGCGCATCAGCCGCTACCAGGCCAGCCTGTGGTCGGAATTCGAGGACCTCGCCGAAGACACCGAACAGGCCGAGGCGTGGCGTGTCGCCGCGGCGGGGCTGCTCGACAGCAGCACCGTGGCCGAGATCCCGGCGCCCACGAGCCTGCAGGCCACACTGCGGCCGTACCAACTGGACGGATTCCGGTGGCTGGCCTTCCTCTGGCAGCACGGTCTGGGCGGCATCCTCGGCGACGACATGGGACTCGGCAAGACGGTGCAGGCGCTCGCGCTTCTCCTGCACGTGAAGGAGCAGTTCCCGGAGTCAGCCGCGCCCCGACGCCCGTTCCTCATCGTCGCGCCGACCTCGGTGGCGCCGAACTGGCTCTCCGAGGCGGAGCGTTTCGCTCCGACGCTGAACGTGGTCGGCGTGTCCAGCACGCAGAAGAAGAGCGGGACGCCCCTGGCGGATGCTGTGGCCGGCGCGGACGTCGTCGTCACGTCCTACGCCCTCTTCCGGCTCGACTTCGAGGCCTACCGCGCAGTCGACTGGGGCGGTCTCATCCTCGATGAGGCGCAGTTCGTGAAGAACCGGGCATCGGCGGTGCACGCCTGCGCGCGCGACCTGGCTGCGCCGTTCAAGCTGGCGGTGACCGGAACTCCAATGGAGAACAACCTGATGGAGCTGTGGGCGCTCTTCGCCGTCGTCGCTCCCGGCCTCTTCCCGTCGGCCCGGAAGTTCACGGAGGACTACTCGCGGCCGATTGAGCGCGGTGCGGCGAGTCCCGCACAGGGATCCGCAGAGGCCACGGTGGCGCCGCCGGGTCGCGGCGTCACCGATCGGGAGGCGGCGGAGCACGGCGCGAAAATGCTCGCCCGCCTGCGCCGACGCATCCGACCGCTCATGCTGCGACGTACCAAGGAGCTCGTGGCGAAGGACCTGCCCGCGAAGCAGGAACAGGTGCTGCGCATCGACCTGGCGCCCGCGCACCGGAAGCTCTACGACACGTTCCTGCAGCGCGAGCGGCAGAAGCTGCTCGGGCTGCTGGAGGACATGGACCGCAACCGGTTCATCGTGTTCCGGTCGCTCACCCTGCTGCGGATGCTGAGCCTCGACGCGTCACTGGTGGACGAGAAGTACTCCGCGGTGCCGTCGACCAAGCTCGACGCGTTGTTCGAGCAGCTCGACGACGTGGTGGCGGAGGGCCACCGCGCGCTGATCTTCAGTCAGTTCACGACGTTCCTCGGCAGGGCCGCCGCGGGTCTCGAGCGTCGCGGCATCCCGTACAGCTATCTGGACGGGTCGACCACGCGTCGGGCCGAGGTGATCGATGCGTTCAAGGGCGGCACGGCGCCCGTGTTCCTGATCAGCCTGAAGGCCGGAGGCTTCGGCCTCAATCTCACCGAGGCGGACTACGTCTTCCTGCTCGACCCGTGGTGGAACCCGGCCACCGAGGAGCAGGCCGTGGACCGCACCCACCGCATCGGCCAGACGAAGAACGTCATGGTCTACCGGATGGTCGCGACCGGCACGATCGAGGAGAAGGTGATGGCGCTCAAGGAGAAGAAGGCGCGCCTGTTCAGCTCGATGATGGATGACGATGCCGTCTTCAGCTCGGCGCTCACCGCCGACGACATCCGCGGCCTGCTCGACGCCTGAGGCTCGCGCCGGGCAACACGGTGCGTCCCTTCGACAGGCTCAGGGACCGTACGGGCTCAGGGACCGTACGGATGCGTCCCTTCGACGGGCTCAGGGACCGTACGGGTGCGTCCCTTCGGCAAGCTCAGGGACCGTAGCGCGCTAGCTGGCCTGGCGCGACCCCTCGTAGGGAATGGTGGGGATCGTGTCGGTCACCGTGGGCACGGCGGGACGCATGAACGTTCCGTCGTCGCGTCGGATGCCCCCGTCGCTCCGCTGCGTCGGCGCGCCGAGGCGCACCGGGCCCTGACCGTCGAGCTTCACCACCACGTCGTGACCGGGCGATACCTCGAACGCCTCCCCGCGCACCTCGAAGGAGACGGGGTTCTCCCCCTCGATCACCGATACGCGCATGGCGTCGGCGGTCAGGGTGACGAGAACGCGCGTGCCGTGCCAGATCATGCGGTAGCGCAGTTCTGGCCAGCTCACGGGCAGTCGCGGGTCGAAAGTCAGCACGCCGTCGTGGTCGCGCATCCCGCCGAAGCCCGACGCGAGCGCGCTCCACACGCCACCAGCCGACGCGACGTGCACGCCGTCCGAGGTGTTGTTGTGCAGGTCGGCGAGGTCGACGAACAGCGAGTCGTGGAAGTACTCGAGCGCAAGGTCCTGGTACCCGATCTCCACCGCGATGATCGACTGCACCACGTTGGAGAGCGTCGAGTCGCTGGTGGTCAGCGGGTCGTAGTAGTCGAAGTCCGCGAGCTTCTCCTCCAGCGTGAACTGGTCGCCCTGCAGGAAGAGCGCAAGCACCACGTCCGCCTGCTTGAGCACCTGGAAGCGGTAGATCACGAGCGGGTGGAAGTGCAGCATGAGCGGCTTCTGCTCCTGCGGCGTGTTCGCGAGGTCCCACACCTCGCGCTCCAGGAAGTGGGAGTCCTGCGGGTGGATCTGCAGCGCCTCGGAGAACGGGATGTGCATGGCCGCGGCCGCGCGATCCCACTCGGCGAGTTCCGCCATGGTGAGGCCCAGTCGGCTCACCATGCGCTCGTACGCCTCGGGGCGGGTGATGGCCAGAGCGCGAACGGTGCGGGCGGCGTAGGTGAGGTTGAAGCGCGCCATCACGTTGGTGAACAGGTTGTTGTTGACCACGGTGGTGTACTCGTCGGGCCCGGTGACGCCGTGGATCTCGAACGTCTCGACGCCGTTGCGGCGCCAGAAGCCCAGCGAGATCCACAGTCGCGCGGTCTCCACGGCGATGTCGACGGCACCGTTGGCGAGGAAGTCGACGTCATCGGTGGCGTGCATGAACTTCGCGAGCGCATAGGTGACGTCGGCGTTGATGTGGTACTGCGCGGTGCCGGCGGCGTAGTACGCGGACGCCTCTTCACCGTTGATCGTGCGCCACGGGAAGAGCGCACCGGCCTCGTTCAGCTTTCGCGCGCGCTTGCGTGCCGACGGCAGCATCTCCTGGCGCATGCGGAGCGCGTTGCGCGCCCACAGCGGGCTCGTGTAGGCGAGGAACGGCACGAGGTAGATCTCGGTGTCCCAGAAGTAGTGTCCGCCGTACCCGCTGCCGGTCACGCCCTTGGCGGCGATACCGAGGCCATCGGCACGAGCGGATGCCTGGGCGAGCTGGAAGATGTTCCATCGGATCGCCTGCTGCAGATCGTCGTGGCCCTCGACCTCCACGTCGGACCGGCGCCAGTACTCGTCGAGCCACTCGCGCTGCCGGGTGTACTGCAGTTCGACGCCGTCGTCGAGAACGCGGTCGAGCGTGCGCTGGCACCGGTCGATGAGCTCACGGGTGGGGGTGGTGCGGGAGCTGTGGTAGCTCACGACCTTCGTGATGCGCACGGGCACGCCCTGTTTCGCGGCCACCGAATACACGTTCTTCGCGATATCCGCGTCGACGAAGTTCCGGGAACGCCACTCGTTCTCGGTCTCGATGTGGTGATCGGCGACCACCGCGACCCGCATGTTCGAGTTGGCGACCTTGTAGCTGAGAGCACTGCGGTCATCCTGCTGCCAGTACTCGCCCGGGAGGAAGACCCGGTCGGCGATGCGCTGAGCCTTGCGGGGGTCGTTCTTCCCCTTGTCCTGCTCGGGTCCGGCGGTGCCCGCGTACTCGTCCTGGCCGTCCTGGCGGTTGAGCACCTGGCAGGAGATGGTGAGCGGGGCATCCGCGTCGATCATGGTGACGTCCATGGTCATGACGGCGAGGTGGCGTTCGGGGAACGACACCATGCGGCTGGACGTGACGCGCACGCGCTTGCCGGCCGGAGTCAGCCACAGCACGTCGCGGCGGAGCACGCCGTCGCGGAAGTCGAGGGAGCGCTCGTACTCGAGCATGTCGGCCTCGTCGAGCGCCAGCGGCTCGTCATCGACGTACAGGCGCATGATCTTGCTGTCGGGCGCGTTGACGATGGTCTGGCCCACCTCGGCGAACCCGTAAGCCTGCTCGGCGTGGTTGATCTTCCACGTCTCGTGCAGCCCGTTGATGAAGGTGCCGTGCTGGTGCGCCTTGCGGCCCTCGGAGTTGTTCCCGCGCATCCCGAGGAACCCGTTGCCCACGGCGAAGACGGTCTCGGCCACGCCGAGGTCTTCGGGGTCGTACTGCGCCTCGACGAGGCGCCATGGGTCGACGGGGAAGCGGTCCCGGTCGAGCATCGCGCCGTGCTCTTGTTCTGTGCGGTTGTTCATTCGGTGACTCCCAGGAAGACGGCGAGGTCGTCTGTAACGAGGTTCGCACCGGCGTCGAGAAGCGTTTGCTCCCCCACGCCGCGATCCACGCCTATGACGAGCCCGAAAGCACCTGCATGCGCCGCCGCGACGCCCGAGATGGCGTCCTCGAACACGACCGAACGAGCCGGATCGACATCCATGAGGCGGGCGGCGTGCAGGAACATATCGGGCGCCGGCTTACTGCCGAGCCCCTCCGTGCCCGCGACGACGCCGTCGACGACCACAGGGAAGAAGTCGGTGAGGTGCGCAGCTTTGAGCACCCACACCGCATTCTTCGAGCTGGAAACCACACTCATCGGCATACCCATCGAGTGCAGCTCCTGCACCAGGGCGAGAGAGCCCGGGTAGGGCGAGATGCCCTCCTCTTCGAGCACCCGCTGGAAGACCACGTTCTTGCGATTACCGATGCCGCACACCGTGTCCGCGTCGGGGCTGTCGGTGACGGTGCCGAACGGAAGCTCGATGCCGCGAGAGGCGAGCATGCTCGCCACACCCTCCATGCGCTGCTTCCCGTCCAGGTGCAGGTAGTAGTCCTCGTCCGTGTAGGGCGCGACGACGCCCTTCTCCGCGAACACCTCGGTGAACATCGTGCGCCAGGCATGCATGTGGATCTCGGCGGTCGGTGTGAGCACACCGTCGAGATCGAACAGAATGGCCTCGTACGCGTCGAGGCTCGGGATAGGCCGGGCGGCGGAACTGGGCAGGATTACGCTCCAAAGGGTGTAAAGACGGTGCGGGCAGTCGTTACCCCTTTTCGCGATTCTACGCCACGCATCCCCGTGAAATGTTTCCGGAGTGTTAACAGGTGTTCGGTTTTCGGCGCCCGAGAGGAAGAGTGGCCGCTCATGCCGAAGGATCGTGGGAGTTCGTGACCCGCTCGAGCGGACGTCGACCGTCTCCACGGCGCACGAGTGCACGGATGCGTGGCGTGATGCTGGTTCTCGTCGCTGCGCTGGTCGGCGCGGTGATCCTCTCCGTCGAGGGCGGATCGCTCCTCGATCGTTTCGCGGGTTCTTCCGGGGTCGGCCCCTCCGGTGACGGCTCATCCGGCGCCGACGACGCCTCGGACTCCGCGATCGTCGACCGGGTCGTCGATGGAGACACCGTCATCGTCGACCTCGGCGGCGAGCGCACCCGCATCCGGCTGCTCAACATCGACACCCCGGAGTCGGTCGACCCCCATCGGCCGGTCGAGTGCCTGGGCGTCGAGGCGTCGGCGTTCCTGGCCGAGCTGCTGCCCGACGGCACCGCCGTGCGGCTCGGGTACGACGACGAACGCGAGGACCGGTACGGACGGATCCTCGCGGCGGTGTTCCTCGACGACGGCACCCTCGTCAACGCCGAGATCGCCCGTGCCGGTCTGGGCGAGGCGGTCGTGTTCGGCGGCAACGACCGCTACCTGTCGGTGGTCCAGGATGCCGAGGCCGAGGCGGTGGACGCCGGGCGCGGCCTGCACGACGCTGCGGGAGACTGCGCCGCATAGCCGCGGTTCGGCGCCCTCGTGCCCGAATACACTTCGGGCAAGGTCTGTGCGGCGGGGAGATAGGAGCCGCGCTGTGTCCGCGGTAACGTCTGGCCGTGTCAGGCCACGAGGCGCGTAAGCGATTCGAGCAGCAGTTGCGGTACCCACTGCATCAGTGGGACGAGTGTCGCCATTCCGGCGATCACCGCTCCGAGCGACCACAGACGTCGTCGAGCTCGCGCCACCCGCACGTCACGATCTAGTCGCTCGAAACGGGGCATGAGATCGGTAGTCGCCGTCGGCACGCTCCGCCACTCGGATGGATCATCGAGGACCGACACGATGGCGAGAACGTCCTTCACCTCGAGAACGGTTGGACGACGCGTCAACCAGCGAACGAGGCTGCGGGCATCGAGTACCACGACTCGTGCGGGGGCCTTGCGCACGGTGAGGGACTTCGGGTCGACGAGCACAAGCATGGGGGTGACCACTGCGGACGTGTGGTCGCCGAGCATCCGGGCCACCCGATCGGCGTCGTGCTCCGCGTTGCGCAGATGCGGTCCCTTTTGTCCAGCCACGAGAAACGTGCGGTCCGCAACCCAAATCGGCTTGCCGCTGTGATGTTTCGTGTTGATGGTGAATATCCCGCCCGGCCCCACGAGCAGGTGATCGAGATCCGCGTCTTTCGCTCCGACCGGAACAGCGTGGAACACCACCCACCCCTCAGGCAGCTTGCTCATGATGCGTCCCACCGCGATCTCGCCAAGAGCACCCTGATACCAAGGCCAACTCTCATCCGACAGGGGAGACCGGCCGAACACCCGCGACAGTGACGAACGCGGCGGTACTCCGTTCTGCACCTCCAGCAATTTCTCGATCACGAGTTGGCCAGCAGCGCGGCTGCGCATCGGTGCTGTGGGCATAGCTGAGCTCCTCGTCACGGGGACTTCTGTTTACCGACGGGTTGGCCGCGTGGGCAGCCCCACTTCGGGCGGCGGCACCCACGTCCTCGACTGCGTTTTGTGCGCGGTTCCCCCCGAAGTGGGATGTGCGCGGTTCCCCCCGAAGTGGGAACTGTGGAACGAACCACGACGGTGCGAGCATGAACACGGATCGGGGGGTCTCAGTGTCACTAGCCGAACGCAGCGCCGTCTCAGCGCCATCGCAGAAGTACGACGATCTACGGGACCGCGTCGCCGGGCAGTCGCTGTTCAGCGAACTCGCTCGCCTGCACGCGAAGGGCGAGTTCGCGGTCGATCTGGAACACGGCTTCGTGCACGTGGGTCCCGAGGCGCACTCCTGGTACACCGGCCTCCTCGGCGAGCGCCGAGTCGCCCGCATCCTCGCGCGGTTGGGTACGGATGCGACGGTGCTGCACTCGGTGCCGGTCGGCTCGAAGTCGAGCGACATCGACCACATCGTCATCAGTCCGGCCGGCGTGTTCACCATCACCACGAAGAATCACCCGGGACAGCCCGTGTGGGTTGCCGGCCACGGAATGATGATCGGCGGCGCCAAGGTGTCCCATCTGCGGAACGCGGTGCACGAAGCCCGACGCGCAGAGCACGAGCTCTCGACGCGGACCGGCCTCACCATCCCCGTCACGCCGGTGGTCGCTCTCGTCGGCGTTCGGGATCTGACCGTCGCTGCACCGCCCGTCTTCGACGACACCGCGGTACAGGTCGTGCGTGAGGACTCCCTTCTCGCACTGCTCACGGGTCGGCCCGTTTTCAGCTCCGAGCAGGTGTTCCGCATCGCCGCCGCCGCGGTGGTCCAGGAAACCTGGGGTGAGGGGCCAAGCGCCGATCCGACCGCCACGACTTTGCTCGATGCGTTCCTCGCCTATGAAGCGCACTCATCGGGTTCCGTCCCTTCCACCCCGCATGGCCCTGCTCCCATCGTGCTGCGTTTCCGGTGGCGGACACTGGCAACCCTCGGAGTCGGCATTCTCGCCACCGTCGGACTCGCCGTCAGCGCGGTGCTCGCCCTCACCTGAGCACTCAGCGCGCGCTTTCCGGCAGCACTGCGCTCGCACTGCACACCTTCGCCCGGCAGGCCACCCCTCCCCCGCGTCGATCCGAGTCTTGTATGCATGACACATGACGAACGCCGACGAAGCAGGAGTCGGACCCGAGCTGGTGGAGGCCCTCGCGGGCGATACGTCCGGTGGAGCATCCGACGTCACCACGGACGATGTGGTCGAGCAGTTGCGGATCGACATTCAGATGGGTCACGTGGATGCGGATGTCGTGGACGTGCTCGAGGAACGCCTGAAGAAGGCGGGAATCGACATGCGCCCTGAGGAGATCGACGACCTCGCCGAGGAGATCGAGAACGACGCGTCCCGATGACCGCGGGCGGCGTTCCCCCAGTGTGATCGCCCCCGGCGCGAATGTCGGTGGTGTGCACCATCCTGTGCGCATGAACGACCTCGAGTCCACCATCGACACCATTCTTCGTTCCGTCTTCGACGCCCTTCTGGAACCCGCGCGAGGCGTGAAGTTCCGGCGCATCCAGCAGGTGGAACGACTCCTCCGCGAGTATCTCGACACCGTGGGCGAGGCAACGCTCTGCCCGTGCAACCGAACGCTTCTCTCCGGCGAACGCCAGTGGGAACCCGACGGTGCGTTCTGCCGCATCATGGGCGCCGATGAACTTTTCGTCGCACTGCCCTTCTTCGTGCGGCAGCGGGCGCCCCTCGTCGACCCGCTACTCCGACGGATGCTGGCGCAGTGCGTCGACACGCTGGTCGGGGTGCTCGTGGGGGACCGACTTGTGTCTGCCGACGGTCGATCCGACGTTCTGCGAGACATCCGCGACGCCCTCGATGATGTGCTGTGGGAGCTGAACCGGGCGGCGCGGGACAAGCGGCGAGCCGCTCGTCGGGCGCGCGCGGAGGCGGAGACCGCGAAGTACCGGGCGCTCGTGGAGGCTGCGGTAACGCGGCAACGACCGGTGGAGGAGCAGCCTCGGGAGTGACGCTGGATGGCGCGGGGAATACTGCGACGGTACCGATAGCTGAACACAGCATGAAGCGCATCGGATTCCTCTCCTTCGGTCACTATCAGCCCGTACCCGGGTCGCTCGTGCGCACGGCGAAGGACGCGCTGGTGCAGAGCATCGAGCTGGCGGTGGCCGCGGAAGAGATCGGCATCGACGGCGCCTACGTGCGGGTGCACCATTTCGCCCCCCAGCTCGCCTCACCGTTCCCGCTGCTCGCCGCGATGGCCGCGCGCACCAGCCGCGTCGAGATCGGCACCGGTGTGCTCGACATGCGTTACGAGAACCCGCTGTACATGGCGGAGGAGGCGGCGGCCGTCGACCTCATCAGCAACGGCAGGTTGCAGCTCGGTATCAGCCGGGGATCGCCCGAGACGGCGCTCCGCGGGTCCGAGGCATTCGGATACGTGCCGGCCGAGGGCAGCACCGACGCGGATGACGCGCGCCAGCGCACCGCCGTGTTCCGTGCCGCGATCACCGGAGCCGGCATCGCATCCGCGAATCCGCAGACCACCGGGCAGACCGGCCTCCTCGCGATCCAGCCGCAGTCGCCCGGACTCGGCGAGCGCATCTGGTGGGGCTCGGGAACTCGGGCGACCGCACGGTGGACGGGCGAGCAGGGCATGAACCTCATGAGTTCCACGCTGCTGACCGAAGACACCGGTGTGCCGTTCGACGAGCTGCAGGCCGAGCAGATCGCGATCTACCGCGACGCGTGGACGTCCACCGGCCACTCCGGTTCGCCGCGGGTCTCGGTCAGCCGGAGCATTATGCCGCTGGTGAATGACACCGACCGGTACTACTTCGGTGTCCGCGCCCAGGCCGACTCCAAGGACCAGGTGGGACACCTCGACGGTGGACTCGCCCGTTTCGGGCGCAGCTACATCGGCGAGCCCGACGTGATCGCCGCCGAACTCGCGGCGGATGCGGCGGTGCAGGAGGCGGACACCCTGCTGATCACCGTGCCCAACCAGCTCGGCGTCGAGTACAACGCCCACCTGCTGGAGTCGATCGCCCTGCACGTCGCACCGGCGATCGGCTGGAAGCGCGGCGGCGCTGAGGCAGAACCGTCCGCATCCGCCCATCAGGACACGATCATGGAGGGCGCGCGGGCGGGTCGATGAGTCGACACGGTGAGGCGGGTCGGCACGGTGAGCCGAGTCGACACGGTGAGGCGGGTCGCCCGGCGCATCCCCACCGCTCTCCCACACCGATGTGATTGCCTCGAGCATGACCACTTTGCCGATGTTCCCGCTGGGCGCCGTACTGTTCCCGTACATGCCGATGCAGCTCCGGGTGTTCGAGCCGCGGTATCTCATGCTCCTCGCCGACATCCTGTCCGATGAGCCCTCGGAGTTCGGCATCCCTCTCATCGAACGCGGATCCGAGGTGGGTGGCGGTGAGCACACCTTCGGTCACGGCACCGTCGCGCAGATCGTGGAGCTGGAGGGGCTCGAGGGGTTCGTCGGCATGACCGTGCAGGGCGATCGTCGATTCGAGGTCACGGAGTGGCTCGACGATCAGCCGTATCCGCGCGCGAAGGTGCGGGAGCTGCCCGATCTCGAGTGGGACGACGACCTCGAGCCCCTGCGCCGGCGGGCGGAACTCGCAGTGCGCCGCACCCTCGCGGTGGCCAGCGAGTACACCGATCAGGTGTGGTCGGCGGTGGTGGAGCTCTCCGACGAGCCGGTCGCCGCGGCATGGCAACTCGCGGCCATCACGCCCCTCAACGAGCTCGACCAGCTCTCGCTTCTCGGGTCCGTCTCGATGGAGCAGCTCCTGTCGTCGGTCGAGTCATTGGCCAGCGACGCTGAGCAGACCTTCCGGTCCGGACTCATGGAATGACCCCGCTCGTCGACATCGCCGAAGACCTCCTGCACCGCGAGGGAGGAGGCCGCGGTAGAGGCACGCGGGCTTCCGCGCGTAGGGTTCAACTGTGACCGACGAATGCATTCATGGCCTTGATCTCGCGCGCTGTGATGTGTGCAGCCCCAAGGTTTCCCCCAAGCCCGACGCATCCGCGCCACTGAAGTCAGGGTCCACCCGTCCCCCGCGCAGCCCGCGCAGCTCGGCCCGCAGTGCGCCCCTCCGTTCGGTGCCGCTGGCGAAGAAACCCTCCATCAACGTGGGTGAGCAGCGCATCTACCACGTCACCCATTCGAGCAATCTCGCAGCGATTCTGGCCTCGGGAGCACTGCACGCCGACGCGAGCGATGCGTGGGACTCCCGGCCCGCCGTCGACATCTCCTCCGAGCACAACCGGGCCGCCCGTCGCGCCACCGTGATCGACGGATCCAGCGGCGTGCGTGTGGCCGACTACGTGCCCTTCTTCCTGTCTCCCGACGCCAGCCTGTGGTCGACCATCCGCGCGGGAGACGACGATCACCGGCTCTCCCCCGACATCCGTGGCATCGCCGCGTCGGAGTTCGTGGTGCTCGTGACCACGGTCACGTCGGTCGCCGGAGCGCGCTCCACGGATGCCGGACCCGGTTCGGTGCCGATCGTGGTCGCCGATGGTGACGCCGCCGACTCGGGCACCCGCTGCACCACCGCCCGCGACGCCTACGAGCGGATGCTCCGTCAGCTCATCACCAACGAGGACGTCGACGCGGTGCGGCACGCTGAACTACTCGTCAAGGACACGGTCCCGTTTTCCGCTATCTCGCTCATCGGTGTGATCAATGAGCGCACGCGCGACACCGTGAAGACCATCCTCGCGTCGTCGGAGTTCTCGCCGCGGGTGGCGGTTCATCCGCCCTGGTTCGCCGCTCCCGCCGAATAGCCACCGCGGAACGCATCACCGCTCCGCCGCGACGTATCCTGCGGCGGAGCTAGCCCCTAGTGCTTGCGCTTCTTCTTCCGTGCTCCCGAACGCTTCCGACCGTCGGGTGCGCCGAGCGCGCTCTTCAACGCGAATGCTCCGCCGGTGAGTACCGCCCACCCGATGACCTCACGACCCGCCGTGCGCTTCTTGTCCGCCCACCCGCCGGTGACGGACGCCTCGTTCGAGGTGGCCGGCGCATACAGGATGCCCTGGGTCGGTTCGGCGCCGGTGTCCCGGGACAGATGGGTCTTATCGGTCTGCAGCGCCATCTGTGCCTCGACCGGAACGGGTGTGCGGCGGTGCTGCTTGACCAGCGCCTTGCCGATCGCGCCCACCACCAGCTCGGGTCGCGGAGCCTCGGCGAGTCCGACGATCGCCTTTGCGACCCGGTCAGGGCTGTAGACGGGCGGCATCGCCACCACCTGACGCCCGGTGTAGTTCGCGGAGTGGCGGAAGAACGGCGTGTCGATGGCGGCGGGGAGGACCGTGGCCACGTGGACCTTTTTCAGCTTCGCCAGCATCAGCTCGGACCGCAGACTCACCCCGAGGGCACGCACGGCGGCCTTCGACATCCCGTAGGCGGCGGTGTACGGCTGCGGAACCTCACCGACGATGGAGGCCACGTTGATGAGCACGCCCTGGCGTTGCCGGGTCATGACCTCGAGCGCCGCGCGGGCACCGTGCACGTAGCCCATGATGTTGACGTCGAGAACGCGGCGGAAGTCCTCGAGCGGAGTCGCGAGGAACGGCGCGAACACCGACACGGCGGCATCGTTCACCCACACGTCGATGCGGCCGAATTCGAGCACGGTGGCGTCGGCGAGAGCGTGCACGGCACTGGCGTCGGTCACATCGGTAGGCACGTCCAGCACGCCGGAAGCACCGAGCCGCTCGCATTCCGCCGCCACGTCGGCGAGCGCCCCATCGGAACGGCTCGCGAGCACCAGTGTGGCGCCCTTCTTGGCGAATCGATACGCGGTCGCCCGCCCGATACCACTCGATGCACCGGTGATGACGACTACGGGCTTCTTCGACATGGCGACCTCCTCGAAACGGGACCGCGGGCGCGGCTCCGTCCTACGTTTCTCTCCGGAGCGGTCGACGGCAAGAGGTAGCGATGCTGACGCGATTCGAGTAGAGCCGCCCCCCAGGCCCTTCGGACTGGGAGGCGGCTCTGTTCTACTCGGTCCGACCGGACCGGCTCAGGTTCTCAGCGGCTCGTGGCCCCGACGGCGCTCGACGCGGCCCAGATGTTGATGTCCTTATCCGTGGCGTGCTCGTCGATCGCGGTGAGCTCGTCGTCGGTGAACGCGAGGTTGTCGAGCGCGGCGACGTTCGTCTCGAGCTGCTGCACTGACGATGCGCCGATGAGAGCCGACGTCACCGAGGTCGTGCGCAGCACCCAGGCGAGAGCGAGCTGAGCCAACGACTGACCTCGCGACTCCGCGATTGCCGTCAGGGCACGGATACCGGCCAGCGTCTCGTCGTTCACCATCTCCTTGCGCGCCGACCCCTCGCGGGCCACTCGCGAATCGGCGGGGATACCGCCGACGTAGCGGTCGGTGAGCAGACCCTGAGCAAGGGGCGAGAAGGCGATGCACCCCACGCCGATCTCCTCCAGCGTGCCGAGCAGGTCGTCCTCGATCCACCGGTTGAACATCGAGTAAGAGGGCTGATGGATGAGCAGAGGGGTTCCCAGGTCGGCGAGGATCGCGGCCGCCTCGCGGGTGCGCTCCGGCGAGTACGACGAGATGCCGGCGTACAGAGCGCGTCCGCTGGTCACGGCGGTGTGCAGGGCCCCCATGGTCTCCTCGAGGGGCGTATCCGGGTCGGCGCGGTGCGAGTAGAAGATGTCGACGTAGTCGAGGCCCATGCGGTCGAGGGACTGGTCGAGGCTCGACAGCAGGTACTTCCGCGATCCGAAGTCGCCGTAGGGTCCCGGCCACATGCCGTATCCGGCCTTCGACGAGATGACGAGCTCGTCGCGGTGCGCGGAGAAGTCTTCGTGCAGCAGTCGGCCGAAGTTGGTCTCGGCGCTGCCGGCCGGCGGTCCGTAGTTGTTGGCGAGGTCGAAGTGCGTGATGCCAAGGTCGAATGCCCGGCGGAGGATGGCGCGCTGGGTGTCGAGCGGCTTGTCCTCACCGAAGTTCTGCCACAGTCCGAGCGAGATCGCGGGGAGCTGCAGACCGCTGCGGCCGGTTCGTCGGTAGGGGATGGACTCGTAGCGCGATTCTGCGGGAAGGTAAGTCATCCAACCATTGTGGCCCGAGCGAGCGATCGGTGGCGGGCCGCAGATCGTGGGCGCACAATCCGTGGTCGGCGTCCCGGGGCGAATCGCGATTCGAGCGGAGGGCGGCTCAGCGCCGGGACCCTAGGGTGGGAGGGTGCCCGAGTTTCCCTTCGACGCCCTCCGGCGCTATCCCGATGTGGAGGCCGACAACCTCTACGCGGTGGATGCAAGCGACCGCCTGATCCTCGACGAGGCGGCCGATGACCTGGCGTCCGCGGGCACCGGCGAAGTCGTGGTGATCGGCGACCACTACGGCGCACTCACCCTCGGTGCCATCGCGCTGCACGGCGCCACCGACGTGCGAGTCCATCAGGATCCGCTGTCGGGCGAACTCGCGCTCGCGCACAATGCCACGGCCACGGGACTCGACGGCTCGCACACGAATCACGACCTCGACGAGTCACTGCTCACCGGTGCGCGGGTGGTGCTCATGCAGCTCCCGCGAAGCCTCGCCGCTCTCGACGACATCTCCGCCGCGATCGCGCGGTACGCCGCACCCGATGTCACCGTGGTGGCGGGCGGTCGCCAGAAGCACATGTCCGTCGCCATGAACGAGGTGCTCGGTCGGCACTTCACCGATGTGCGTGCCACGCTCGGGCGCCAGAAGTCGCGGGTGATCGTGTCGCGCATCCCGCACCCCGCGGATGCCGGTTCGGCTCGGCGCGAGTACCACCGCGATCTGGGGCTATGGGTCTGCGCCTACGGCGCGGCGTTCGCGGGCACCAAGGTGGACATCGGCACGCGATACCTGCTCGGTTTCCTGCCGCAGATGAAGCCGGATGCCGTGACGGCGGTGGATCTCGGCTGCGGTACCGGCATCCTGGCCACCGCTCTCGCGCGGGCGCGTCCCGGGCTCGCCATCCTCGCCACGGACGAGTCGGCCGCCGCCGTCGCATCCGCCCGCGCCACCGCCGACGCCAACGATGTCGCCATCACCGTACTGCGGGACGATGGCCTATCGGCACAACCCGCTGCGTGCGCCGATCTCGTGCTGCTCAATCCCCCGTTCCATATCGGGTCCGCCGTGGAGCCGGGCATCGCGCTCAAGCTGTTCGACGAGGCGGCGCGCGTGCTGAAGCCCGGCGGTGAGTTGTGGACCGTCTTCAACTCGCACCTGTCGTACCGGGCCGCGCTCACCCGCTCCGTCGGCCCCACCCGGCAGGTCGGTCGGAACGCCAAGTTCACGGTGACGGCCTCGACGAGGTAGCCGCCCGGTGCGAGCCCGGAGCTCGGTGCTGTTCGTACTCGGGCGAGGGTGACCTTGGACGGGCGCAACGGCCCTCACGAGATCGTGGTGGGGTGGCGATAACGGGGGCGAAGGCGAACTGCCAGCAGTGCCTGCCCGGGCAGCACACCTAGAACGGGGGTGGATCTTCGCCGACGACCGCGGTACCGAGCGAGGCCGCGGGAGATGATCCGACATCGGGATGCGCCGGGGCTTTTGGGTCCGGCACACGCATCCCCGTTGCGGGCGCGGTGGAGTACGAGCGCCGGGTCGGCGATGTCCACTGCAGCGCGCCACCACCAGTGTGCCGGAGCGTCCACGCCGTCTGGTGCTTGAGCGAATGGTGGGCCCGACAGAGATGGGCGAGATTGTCATGGGTGGTGTGCCCCGACAGTTGCCAGTCGAGCGTGTGATCGATGTCGCTGCGCCTCGCGCTGCGACCGCATCCGGGGAATCGGCACGTCTCGTCGCGAAGCCGAAGCCAGGTGCGCAGTTCGTTCGGAACGGCGTACCGGTCGCGCCCCACCGACAGCACCACTCCGGTTTCGGGGTGGGTGAGCAGCCGGGTGAAACCGGGAGCACCCGCCGCCAGTCGCCTCGCCGTGTCGGCGTCGATGGGTCCATAGCCCTCGAGATCCCCGGGTTCATCGGAGGAGCCGAGAAGTGTGAGCACCGGAACCGTGACGAAGACCCGCGCCCGCACGCCGCTCCCCACACCGGTGGAGATGCGGCGAGAGTGCACCCGCACGCCGCGATCTCCGTCGGTAGCGGCGCCGGAGCCATCATGGAGACCCGCACCTACACCCGCACCCGCACCCGCGACGTCCTGATCGGAGCACGCAGGGGGCACATCGGCGTCGAGCGAGGCGGGATCGCAATCGCGAGTCGTGCCGTCGAGCAGAAGGTCGGTGAAGACGTCGGCACGAAGCTGAGCGAGAGTCCGCACCTCGTCGGGGCCCTGCAGACCAAGCGCGATATCGGTGACGCGCTCGTGAATGCCCAGCGCGTCCGGCGCCGGCAGCCGTGCACCCAACCAGGCCATGCCATCGCGTTCGGGAGTGACCTCGATGCGCCGATCGGCCACCGATGCGCGGTGTCGCTCGCGAATGGACTCGGGGTGAGCGCGCTCGCGCACCCGCCGTGCCCGGCGGTCGAACGCGGCCACGGTGGACACCTCCGCCGACGGGAGCACCGCCGCCTCGAAGTCAGCCCGCGCCTCCCCGGGCATCGACAGCGCGTGGTCGATCATCGCCTGCGCGTGCCGGTAGGTGATGCGCCCCTCGCGCAGGGCGGTCCGCGTGCCGGGGAGGTGCCGCACCAGGGTGGTGCTCTCACCCACCAGGTTCTCGGCCGTTCGATCGGGAAGCCGCAGCGCTACGGCGAGCTCGCTCACCACCGTGCGGAACGCCACGACGCTCGGGTCCCACCGAGGCCCCGACGGATGCGCCTCGGGCGCGAGCCGGGTCGCCTCGCTCCACTGCACGGCGGCGTCGATCAGGTCGGCCCTGCATGCGGTCGCCCAGGCGATGAGCCGGTCGAACTCGACCACTCCGTCGACGATCGCACCGAGCGCCTCGAGGGCCGTCACCGTCGCCGTCTGCATCGGCGCGCCGACGGCTTCCGCGCCTACTGTCGTCGGACGGATCACGCTCATCGCCGAGCTGTTCATGCCGTCAGTACACCACGTACCACCGACATCCCGGCCCCACCAACGGAGTTTCGGTGAGGCGCACGAATCGTGTGTTCATCGGCTCATTGACGTACAAGATCCGGGCGCGCCCGGGGCGACCAGGTCAGTGCCGCTAGGCCTGCTCGAACTCCTGACGCGCGCGGCCGAGACCGTCGATCTCGAGCTCGACCACGTCACCAGCCCGGAGGTAGGGCTTGTCAGGCAGACCCATCGCGACTCCCGCGGGAGTTCCCGTGTTGATGAGGTCGCCGGGGTTCAGCACCATGAACTGGCTGAGGTACCAGACCACATGGCGGATCCCGAAGATCATGTTCGCGGTGGTGCCGTCCTGGCGCAGCGTGCCGTTCACCCACAGCCGAAGACCCAGCGCCTGCGGATCGGCGACCTCGGACGCGGGCACGAACACCGGTCCGAGCGGGTTGAACGTCTCGCAGCTCTTGCCCTTGTCCCAGGTGCCGCCACGCTCGAGCTGGAACTCGCGCTCCGATACGTCATGCGACAGCACGTAGCCCGCGATGCAGGCGTCGGCGTCCTCGGGCGACTCGAGGTAACGGGCGGTCTCGCCGATCACGACACCGAGCTCCACCTCCCAGTCGGTCTTCGTGGACTGGCGCGGGATGAGCACCCGGTCGTTCGCGCCGACGATGGTGGACGGGTCCTTCATGAAGATCACGGGCTCCGAGGGCGGCTCCGCGCCGGTCTCCTCGGCGTGGTCCCGATAGTTCAGACCGATGCAGACCACCTTGCCCGGGCGTGCGATCGGCGGTCCGACGCGCACACCGGACGTGTCCAGGTCGGGCAGGGTGCCGTTGTCCACCGCCGATCGCGCCGCCGTAACTCCCCCGCCGGCGAAGAACTCCCCGGAGATGTCGGATGTTACCGACCGGAGGTCGTAGGTGCGCCCGTCCACCTCCACACAGGGGATCTCTTCGCCGATGCTTCCGAGTCGAACGAACGTGAACGTCATGGGTCTCCTTAGAGGTGGGGTGGATCGGTGGGACGGGACGGCCGCATCTACCCTGCGGAACGGCTCGAGGCGCGGCGCGATCCGCTCGGGCGCACGCGGTACCTCCGAGTGCGCGTCGGCACGGCTTCTACTGTGCTGGCATCCCCCGGGCGTGTCAATGCAATGATCCGATGACCGGCACATGCATCGACCCCCGTCCGTACACTTGCTGCATGACCGACCGGCGCGACCCCCCAACCCCTCGGTCGAACCCCGACGCACCGGAACCGGCGTCGACGCAGACGCCGCGCACGATGTCCCGTTCCAGCACAGCCGGCGGCGGGTCGCAAACCGACGTGGTGCTGCGCGGTATCAAGCGGATGATTACCGGTGGACAGCTCGGGCCGGGCGCCCGTCTCCCCATCGAGAAGGACCTCGCGATCGAGTTCGGCGTGTCCCGCGGATCGCTCCGCGAGGGCGTCCGGGCGCTCTGCATCATGGGCGTTCTGGAGACGCGCCAGGGCGACGGCACGTACGTCACCTCGCTCGACTCCGACCTCCTCCTCGCGCCGATGAGTTTCATGGTCGACCTGCAGGCGCCCGGCGAGCAGCACCACCTGCACGCGGTGCGCCGTGTTCTCGAGTCGGAGGCTGCGGCACGCGCTGCGCTCACGATCAGCGAGGAGGACCTCGACGAGGCCGCCCGCATCCTCGACCGGGTCGAACCGCTCGTGCTCACGGAGGGCACCATCGATCACGAGGCGGTGATGGACGCCGACCTGGCGTTCCACCGCATCATCGGTCACGCCTCGGGCAACTCCGCCCTCGCCGCCCTCATCGACGCGCTCGGGAGCCGCACCGTGCGCGCCCGCATGTGGCTCGCAATGCAGCGCGAAGCGCAGGTGCGCACGGCGTATCGCGAGCACGTGACCATCCTCCGCGCGCTGCAGGCGCGGGACCCCGACCGCGCCCGCCTGCTGATGGGCGCACACCTCCTCGCCATCGAGGATTCCGTGCATCACGCGCCGGAGATCGGCCTCGATCCCGACCAGTAGGACCCCTCGGGGAACGCGTATGTGTCGATCGACGACTCGAACATCTCCGCGCTGTAGCCGGGTGCCGTCGGCAGCACATAGGCGCCGTTCCGCACGACCACCGGGTCGACGAAGTGCTCGTGCAGGTGGTCGACGTACTCGGTGACGCGATTCTCGAGCGTCCCCGACACCGCCACGTAGTCGAACACCGACAGGTGCTGCACCAGCTCGCAGAGCCCCACACCGCCGGCGTGCGGGCAGACCGGCACGCCGAACTTCTTCGCCAGCAGATACACGGAGAGCACCTCGTTCACGCTGCCGAGCCGGGCCGCGTCCAGTTGGCAGAAGTCGAGCGCCTCGGCCTGGAACATCTGCTTGAACAGCACCCGGTTCATGCCGTGCTCGCCGGATGCGACACCGATCGGCGCGACGGCCCGACGAATGGCGGCGTGACCGAGCACGTCGTCGGGGCTCGTCGGCTCCTCGATCCACAGCGGTTCGAAGCGCGCGAGCTCACTCACCCATTCGATGGCCTCGGGCACGTCCCACACCTGATTGGCGTCGATCATGAGCTTCAGATCGTCCCCGATGACCTCGCGGGCGATGGTCAGCCGGCGGATGTCGCTCTCGAGGTCCGCGCCGACTTTGAGCTTGATGTGGCTGTATCCCGCGTCGACCGCCTCCTGGCAGAGGCGGCGCAGCTTGTCGTCGGAGTAGCCGAGCCAACCAGCACTCGTGGTGTAACAGGGGTACCCGCTCGACTCCAGCTCCGCGATCCGGTCCGCGCGGGTCGGCTCGAGCTCGGTGAGGAGGTCGACGGCCTCCTCCCGGGTGAGCGCATCGGAGAGGTAACGCAGGTCGGCGGCATCCGCCAGCTGCTCGGGGGTCATGTCGGTGAGCAAACGCCAGAGCGGCACTCCGGCGCGCCGTGCCGCGAGGTCCCACACCGCGTTCATCACGGCCGCGAGGGCGAGGTGGATCACCCCTTTGTCGGGACCCACCCAGCGCAGCTGCGAGTCGCTCTGGAGTTCGCGGTAGATGCCGCCGAGGTCGCTCACCAGGGTCTCGACGTCGCGCCCGACCAGCGGAAGCGCCCGCAGCCGTGCAGCCTCGGCGCACAGGTCGTTGCCGCGCCCGATCGTGAAGGTGAAGCCGTAACCCGACAGCTCCGGGTCGTCGGTCGTGATCCGGACGTAGGCGGCCGAGTAGTCGGCGTCCGCGTTCATCGCGTCGGAGCCGTCCATCGTCAGCGACGTGGGAAAGCGCACATCGCTGACCGTGACGGCGGTGATGACGGTCATCGCGCCACCTGCCCGTCGCCGTCGTCGATGCGCGGGAAGCCCTCGGGGATCAGGCCCGCCGCGGCGAGGTCCGTCCACACCCCGACGGGCACGCGTGCGCCGAAGCGGGCCAGATTGCTCTCCACTTCGGCAGCCGAGTGCGCGCCGACCAGCACGGAGATGACGGTCGGCGAGTTCAGCGGGTAATCGAGAGCCGCCTCGGGCAGCGTCGCGCCGTGGATCTCGCAGATGTCCGCGATCTGGTTGGCTCGCTCGAGGAGCTCGGCGGGCGCGGGTGCGTAGTTGTACCTGGCCTCGGCGGAGGGCCGCTCCGAGCCGAGCAGGCCGCTGTTGTACGCACCGCCGGCCACGATGCGCACGCCCCGCTCGGTGGCGAGGGGCAGCAGCTCGTCCAGCGCCTCGGAGTTCACGAGGGTGAGGCGACCCGCGCACAGCACGACGTCGATGTCGACCTCGCGGATGAATCGTGCCAGCATCGCGGTCTGGTTCATGCCCGCGCCGACCGCCCGCACCACGCCCTCGTCCCGCAGGGCGATGAGTGCCGGCAGCGCCTCCGCCACCGCCTGGTCGCCGAAGTCGTCGGGATCGTGCAGGTAGGCGATATCGATGCGGTCGAGGTCGAGCCGCTCGAGGCTCTCCTCGATCGATCGGCGCACGCCGTCGGCCGTGAGGTCCCACTCCCGGCGGGGGTCGGCCGGTACCGCGAAGTTCTCAGGGTCGGTCTGCGACGCGGTTTCGGGGGACGGCACCAGCAGCCGCCCCACCTTCGTGGACAGCACGTACTCGTCGCGGGGCCTGTCGCGCAGCGCGTCGCCGAGTCGCCGCTCGGAGAGCCCGACGCCGTAGTGCGGCGCGGTGTCGAAGTAGCGGATGCCGCCGTCCCAGGCCGCATCGACGACCGCGGTGGCCTCCTCGTCGGTGATGCTGCGGAACAGGTTGCCGAGCTGGGCGGTTCCGAGCCCGAGCTCGGTCACCTCCACGCCGCGTGCCGTTGTGCGAGTGTGCATGACGTCCCTTCGTTGCGCGCCGACACCGGAAAACGACACCGCCGCTCGAAAAGGTTAGATCAATTCACGGCTCTCTGCCCCGGCCGGTGCACGGAGAACCCGACCGCGTCGGCACCGCACGCGCGCGTCCGCTCCGTGCCGGTGCG
Organism: Planctomonas psychrotolerans; assembly: GCF_008642235.1. Classification (GTDB taxonomy): domain Bacteria; phylum Actinomycetota; class Actinomycetes; order Actinomycetales; family Microbacteriaceae; genus Planctomonas; species Planctomonas psychrotolerans. Next base: position 347,378 of record NZ_SJEV01000001.1, read on the forward strand.
CCGGACCCGATCAGCGGAGGAACAGCTCGATGACGGGCACGGCGACGTCCGGGCGACGCACGGGCAGGGTGAGTGTGAGGGTGCCCTCGGGCTGTCCGCCCATGCCCGTATTCTGCGCCGGTGTCGACGGATCGATCTCCCGCATGCCGATCTCCGACGCATCGCCCAGCAGTTGTGCGTACGCCACGCGCCCGGCGAGTCCGGGCAGGTGCACGTGCTCGAACGGCCACGCGAAGAGGTGCAGGTAGAGCCGATCCCCGCGTTGCGTGTACCTGGCGTCCGGCGGCGGTGCGAACGCGGCGGCACCGGCACCGTAGATGGAACGGGAGTGCAGGCGCATCCACTCCCCGATGGCGGCGAGGGACGCGGTCGCCACGGGGTCGAACGTGCCGCGGGCCGTCGGCCCCACGTTGAGCAGCAGGTTGCCGTTCTTCGACACGCCGTCGACGAGCATCCGCACCAGGAGGTCGGGAGACTTGATGTTCGCATTGTCACGGAAGTAGCCCCAGCTGCCATTGAGCGTCTGGCATGCCTCCCACAGCACCTCCGAGCCGTCGACCGTCATCGGGCCGGACGGCTGGTACTGCTCCGGGGTGACGAAGTCTCCGGGGATGCCGAGCCGGTCGTTCACCAGGATTCCGGGCTGCAGCTCCCGGGTGAGCGCGAGCAGGTCGGACGACCCCCAGTCGTCGGGCCCCTTGCCGCCCTCGATCGACGAGTGCGGGTCATCGGCGTAGGAGAAGTCGTAGAAGAAGTAGTCGATGCGGCCGTAGTTCGTGAGCAGCTCCCGTACCTGACCGTGCAGGTACTCGCGATAGCGGGCGATGTCCCGCCCCGCGTTGCGCTCGGCCACGTCGGGCGCGTCCCGCTCGGGATGGTGGCCGTCGATCGGGAAGTCCGGGTGGTGCCAGTCGAGCAGCGAGTGGTAGAACCCCACCTTCAGCCCCGCGGCTCGCACCGCCTCCACGAACGGCGCGATCAGGTCGCGGCCGTACGGGGTGTTGCGCGCCGTGTAGTCGGTGAGTGCGGAGTCCCACAGGCAGAATCCCTCGTGGTGCTTCGTCGTGATCACCACGTACTTCATGCCGGCATCCTTCGCGGCGCGCGCCCACGCCACGGGGTCGTACAGGTCGGGGTCGAAGTAGTCCGTGTACCTGGCGTAGGTCTCGCCGTCGATGCGCTCGAAACTGGCCACCCACTCGTGCCGCGCCGGAAGCGCGTACAGGCCCCAGTGCAGGAACAGCCCGAGTCGAGCCTCGGAGAACCAGCTCGCGAATTCGGTGGAGCGTGCGGAATCGGTGGTCATCGTGTTCCCCGGTCGTCGTCGTTCGGTCGCGTGGCTCCAGTCTGCCCGGCCGCCTCGTCGGGCGCAGCGCGCCCTCCTTGCCCGCCTTCGGCTGAGGTGTTAGTCATACAGGATGGGCAGAATCACCGTTCGACGTCGGGTCACCCGCCTGACGGTGGGCTCACGGCCGAGCGTGCGGGACGATGTGCTCGCCGTGGAGGAACCGCTCGAGATCCGGGTCGGCGGAACCTCGCTGGCGATCACGATGCGCACGCCGGGTCACGACTTCGACCTCGCGGCGGGATTCCTCGTCTCCGAGGGGGTCATCCGCTCGGGGCATCAATTCGCAGCGGCACGGTACTGCGCGGGGGCGACCGACGAGGGTCTCAACACCTACAACGTTCTCGATGTCACGCTCGCCCCGGGGGTAGCGCCGCCCGATCCCAGCCTCGAACGCGCCTTCTTCACGACGAGCTCCTGCGGCCTGTGCGGCAAGGCGAGCATCGACGCCGTACGCACCACCACCGCGTACGAGGTTGCGACGGACGCCCTCGACGTGGATGCCGCGCTCCTCGCGACCCTCCCCGGCCGGCTGCGGGCCGGTCAGGACGTGTTCGAGAAGACCGGCGGACTGCACGCCGCCGCGCTGTTCGACGGGGGAACGGGCGAACTGCTCGTGCTGCGCGAGGACGTGGGTCGGCATAACGCGGTGGACAAGGTGATCGGCTGGGCCGTGAAGGAGGACCGGTTGCCGCTACGGGGCACCGTGCTGATGGTGTCGGGACGCGCGAGCTTCGAGCTGACGCAGAAGGCGTCGATGGCGGGCATCCCCCTCCTCGCCGCCGTCTCGGCGCCCTCGTCCCTCGCGGTGGAACTGGCGGACGAGATCGGGATGACGATCGTCGGGTTCCTCCGCGGGGACTCGATGGTGATCTACACGCGGGCCGATCGGATCACGGAGAAGCACGACGAAGAGCGGGACGCGCTGTCCGCAGGTGCGGGACGAGGAAGAGGAACAGCATGACGGAGAAGGCCCCGATCGGCGACGTGACCGACGACAACATCACGGTCGGCAAGCCGAAGGACTGGGCCGCGGGGGTGCCCGGGGTGGCCAAGTCGCTCGAGTACGCGTTCAGCTCGATGGGCGTGCCGCGGTCGCTCACGCTGCTCACCTCGCTCAACCAGAAGGACGGCTTCGACTGCATGAGCTGCGCCTGGCCCGATCCGGACCACCGCAAGGTCGCCGAGTTCTGCGAGAACGGCGCGAAAGCCGTGGCCTGGGAGGCGACGCAGCTCACGGTGCCCACGAGCTTCTGGTCGGAGCACTCGATCGATGACCTGCTCGAGAAGTCGGAGTACTGGCTCGGCATGCAGGGCCGGCTCGTGGAGCCCGTTTACAAGCCGGCGGACACGAACCACTACGAGCCGATCAGCTGGGAACGCGCCTTCGAGATTCTCGCCGGCAAGCTCAACGGCCTCGATTCCCCCGACCAGGCCGCGTTCTACACCAGCGGACGCACCGCCAACGAGACGGCGTTCGCCTACCAGCTGTTCGTGCGGGCGTTCGGCACCAACAACCTGCCGGATTGCTCGAACATGTGCCACGAGTCCACGGGTGCTGCCATGGGCGAGACGCTGGGTGTCGGCAAGTCGACGATCTCCTACGACGACTTCGAGAAGTCCGATCTCATCATCATCATGGGTCAGAACCCCGGCACGAATCACCCGCGCATGCTCACCGCGCTCGAGGAGGCCAAGCGCAACGGTGCCAGCATCGTCTCCGTCAACCCGATGCCGGAGGCGGGCCTCAAGCGGTACAAGAATCCGCAGACGGTGCGGGGCATCCTCGGCCGGGGAACCGAGCTGGCCGACCAGTACCTCCAGATCCGGCTGGGCGGTGACATGGCGCTGATGCAGGCGGTGTCGAAGCGGGTGCTCGACGCGGAGGACGCGGCACCGGGCACCGTGCTCGACGCCGAATTCCTCGACCGGTACTGCGAGGGTCTCGACGACCTGCGGGAGCACCTCTCGTCGCTCGACGAGCAGGCCGTGCTCGACGCGACCGGACTGACCGTCGCCGAGATCGACGAGCTGGCCGAGCGCTACCTCGCGGCGGACCGGGTGATCATCAGCTGGGCCATGGGTCTCACGCAACACAAAAAAGCCGTCGCGACCATCAAGGAGGTCGTCAATCTGCTGCTCCTCCGCGGCAACATCGGCAAGCCGGGCGCCGGAGCGTCGCCCATGCGCGGACACAGCAACGTGCAGGGCGACCGAACGATGGGCATCTGGGAGAAGATGCCCCGCTCGTTCATGGAGGCCCTGCAGAACGAGTTCGGGTTCGATGTGCCCGCCAAGGACGGCGTGGACAGCATCCAGGGCATTCGCGCGATGCAGCGCGGCGAGATCAAGGTCTGGTTCGCCCTCGGAGGCAACCTCGTCGCGGCGATCTCCGACACCGGCGCCGCCGAGGCGGCCATGCGCGGTACGGAGATGACGGTGCAGGTGTCGACCAAGCTGAATCGGTCGCACGCGGTCATCGGAACCGAGGCCCTCATCCTGCCGACCATGGGCCGCACCGAGATCGACGTGCAGGCATCCGGCCCGCAGTTCGTCTCGGTGGAGGACACGGTGTGCGACGTGCACGCGTCGCACGGCAAGATCGACCCTGTGGCACCGGGTCTGCTGTCGGAGATCTCGATCGTCACCCGTCTCGCGCGCGCCGTGCTCGGTGACCGGGTACCCGTGGACTGGGCGGGCTTCGAGCGGAACTACGACACCATCCGCGATCACATCTCCCGCGTGGTGCCGGGGTGCGCGGACTACAACGAGCGCGTCCGTCGGCCCGGCGGGTTCACGCTGCCGAACGGCCCACGCGATTCGCGTCGCTTCGACACGGCGACCGGCAAGGCTCGCCTCACGGTCAACGAACTGGAGCACATCGAGCGGCCGAAGGGCCGGCTGCTGCTGCAGACCCTCCGCGCGCACGACCAGTTCAACACCACGATCTACAGCCAGAACGACCGGTATCGGGGAATCAAGCAGGGCCGCAACGTGGTGTTCATCTCGCCCGACGACCTGGCGGAACTCGGACTGTCGGACGGGCAGTCGGTGGACATCTTCAGTGAGTGGCCGGGCCAACCCGACCGGGTGCTGCGCAAGTTCCGGGCGGTGTCGTACCCCACCGCCCGAGGATGCGCCGCCGCATACTTCCCCGAGGCGAACGTGCTCGTGCCGCTCGACAGCGCATCTGAGCACAGCAACACCCCGGTGTCGAAGTCGATCCTGGTGCGCATCGAACCCGCCGAGGTGCGCGAGGGCGTGCCGGCGTAGCAGCGAGCGCGCGCGGCGAAGGCCGCCGCCCCGACGGGTGCGACGGCCTTCGATGATCCGGGTGACGGCAGGTGCTAGACCTGCACGGCTCCGATCTGCTGCAGGATGCCGAGCTGGTCGGTAGCGCCCCAGCGCTCGACGAGCTTGCCGTTCTCGAAGCGGCCGATCTGGATGCCGCGCACCGAGATCGACTTGCCGGTGGGCTCGATGCCCATCAACGGGCCGTCGTGGGTGCCGGTGATGGTGAGGGCCACCACCACGTTGTCGTCGTCCGCCACGAGGGTCTCGGGCGACAGCGCCGCATCCGGGAATGCCGTGAGGAACTCGGTCCAGAACTGCTTGATGCCCTCGACTCCCGCGGCCTGCCCGGGCGCCGGGTCGTGGTCGACGACGTTGGTGTCGAACACCTCGTCGAGGTGTTCGATGTCACGGTTGGTGAGCAGCTCGCCGAGCCGCTCCTGGGCCTTCACATTCTGTTCTCTAGTCATACTTCTCCCGGGTTCGATGGGGGCGTGCCCGATTCCGGCACCCTTCAGGCTTACCACGGTCGGCCCTCACGAGCCGAAGGCCGCCGCAGCGCGGGGGCCGCGTCAGTACAGTGTGCACAGCCGACAGAGGCGCAGAGCCCAGAAGGAACACCGACACGGAGGCCGCTCGTGAGCGAGGAACGCCGCAAGGAACTCGGGGACAACGACGCGCCGGTCGAGGAGGCGCTCGAGAAGTCGTTCGACAACACCGTCACCGAAGGCGCGGAACGCCTGCACCGCACCTTCCGCGCGATGCTCATCACCGGACTGTTCGGCGGCTTCGAGGTGGGCGTGGGCGTCATGGCGTTCCTCGCCGTGCTCGACGCCACCGACAATCACCTGCTCGCCGGCCTCGCCTTCAGCATCGGCTTCATCGCCCTGTACCTCGCCCACAGCGAGCTGTTCACCGAGGACTTCCTCATGCCCATCGCCGCGGTCGTGTCGCGCGAGGCGAGCGTGCTGCAGCTGGTCAAGCTGTGGGGTGGCACCCTGTTGGCGAACCTCATCGGCGGTTGGGTCTTCATGTGGCTGGTGATGACCGCCTTCCCCGAGTGGACGGCCACCATCACCGAGGCCGCCGAACACTTCGTGGACGCGCCCTTCTCGCTGCAGAGCGTGGTGCTGGCGGTGCTCGGCGGCAGCACCATCACGCTGATGACGCGGATGCAGCAGGGCACCGAATCCGACGTGGCCAAGATCGTCGCCGCGGTGGCCGGCGGTTTCCTGCTGGCCGGGTTGCAGCTGTTCCACTCCGTGCTCGACTCGCTGCTCATCTTCGGCGCGATCCATGCCGGTGCGACGATCACGTACGGCGAATGGCTTGGCTGGTTCGGTTACACCCTGCTGTTCAACATGCTCGGCGGCATCCTGCTGGTCACCACACTGCGTCTGGTGCGCACCAAGGAGCTGGTCGAGGATCGGCGTCGGAAGTCGCCCGCGGATCCCGACGCCGCGCACGGCGACTGATCGCCGGCACTGCCCACCGCGGCCGTCAGTGCAGGTGCTCGAGGGCGCGTCCGAATCGCTCCCGGAACTCCGACAGCTCGGCGTCGCCCACGATCAGCGGTGGCGCGATGCGGAGGCTCGTAGCGTTGGGGGCGTTGAGAATGAGCCCCTCGTGCATGGCCGCCGCGGCGATCCGTGCCGCTGCGGGCTCGGCGAGGCCGACCCCGATGAGGAGACCACGACCGCGCACCTCGCGGATCAGCGGCGAATCGAAGGCGCTGAGGATGCCGCGCAGCTCCGCCCCGCGGCGCTCGGCGTTCGCGACCAGCCCGGCGGTCTCGATTTCGTCGAGCACGGCGTTCGCGGAGGCGGTCGCGAGCGGGTTGCCGCCGAAGGTGCTGCCGTGCTGGCCCTTCTGGAGCAGGTCGGACGCGGCCTCGAAGGTCACGAGGGCACCGATGGGCACACCGCCGGCCAGGCCCTTGGCGATGGTGATGGCGTCGGGCACGATGCCGTAGTGCTCGTAGGCGAACCACCGGCCGGTGCGGCCGATGCCGGTCTGGATCTCGTCGAGGATGAGCAGAGCGCCGAACCGCTCGGTCAGCTCGCGGGCGCGGGCGAGGTATCCCTCGGGCAGCTCGACCACACCGGCCTCGCCCTTGATCGGTTCGAGCAGCACGGCGGCGACGGTGTCGTCCATCGCCTCCTCGAGCGCCTCGATGGTGCTCTCGAGGTGTTCGACGCCCGACGGCACCGGCTCGAACGGCGCCTTCATCTCGGGCTGGCCGGTCAATGCCATCGCGGCCATGGTGCGGCCGTGGAACGACCCGGAGAGGGTGAGGATGCGGGTGCGCTTCCCCGACGCGTTGTTGCGCCGGGCGAGTTTGAAAGCCGCCTCGTTCGCCTCGGCGCCGGAGTTGCCGAAGTACACCCGGCCTTTCTCCCCCGCCCCGGTGAGCCGACGGAGCCGTTCCGCCAACTCGATCTGGTGCGGGGTGGCGAAGTAGTTCGACACGTGCGCGAGCGTGGCGATCTGCCGGCTCACCGCGGCCACGAGGGCCGGGTGCGCGTGCCCGAGCGAGTTGACGGCGATGCCCGCGAGGAAGTCGAGGTATCGCTTGCCCGTGCTGTCCTCCACCCAGCATCCATTTCCGCGCACCAGCATCGCGAGGGGCGGCGGGGCCGAGCGCATCATGGCGGCGCTGAAGCGGTCCGGCCAGGGGGTGACCTCGGCGTGCGCCTCGACCTGTTCGTGAACCGTGGTGTCAGTCACCGGATACGACCTCCGTTCCTATGCCGCTGCCGGTGAAGATCTCGAGCAGGATCGAGTGCGGCACCCGACCGTCGATGATGGCCGCCTTCGGCACCCCGCCGTCCACGGCCTCGAGGCACGCGGTCATCTTGGGGATCATGCCCGACTCGAGCCGGGGCAGCAGTGCCCGTAGTTCCGTGGCGTCGATCTCGGACACGAGCGAGCCGCGGTCGGGCCAGTTCCGGTAGAGGCCGGCCACGTCGGTGAGGATCACGAGCTTGGCCGCGCCGAGGGCGACGGCGAGCGACGCCGCGGCCGAGTCGGCGTTGACGTTCAGGGACACCGCCGGGTCGTCGATGTCGGGAGCGATCGAGGAGACGACGGGGATGCGTCCCGCCGCGAGTTGGGCGAGCACCGAGGCGGGATCCACCTCGACCACGTCGCCGACGAGCCCGAGGTCGACCTGCTCACCGTCCACGACGGTGCCGCGGCGCCGCCCGCGGAACAGGCCCGCGTCTTCGCCCGAGATGCCCGCCGCGAGCGGACCGTGCTCGTTGATCCGGCTGACGATCGTTCGGCTCACCTGGCCGGTGAGCACCATCCGCACCACGTCCATGGCTTCGGGCGTGGTGACGCGGTAACCGCCGCGGAACTCGCTCGGGATGGCGAGGCGATCGAGCATGGCCGAGATCTGCGGCCCACCGCCGTGCACGACGACGGGACGGATGCCCGCGTAACGCAGGTAGACGATGTCCTCGGCGAAGGCGCGGGTGAGTTCCTCGCTCACCATGGCGTTCCCACCGAACTTGACCACGATGATCTCGTCGTGGAACCGCTTGAGCCAGGGCAGCGCCTCGATGAGCGTTGCGGCCTTCTCCCCCGCCTCGGCGCGGTTCTCGGCGCCGTCGTCGTCCTGCTGCGTCGTCACGGTCAGCTCGCGTAGGCGCTGTTCTCATGCACGTAGTCGTGCGTGAGGTCATTGGTGAGGATCGTCGCCGTGGTGTCGCCCGCATGCAGGTCGATGAGCACGTGCACGGCCCGGGGAGTGAGGTCGACGAGGTCCCTGCTCTCGTGCGGCTCGCCCGCGCGGCACACCTGCACGCCGTTGATGGACACGTCGATGGCGTAGGGGTCGAACACGGCGTCGGTCGTGCCGACGGCGGCGAGAACGCGGCCCCAGTTGGGATCGTTGCCGAATACGGCCGCCTTGAACAGGTTGCTGCGGGCGACCGATCGCCCGGCCACCTCGGCGTCGCGCTCCGACGCGGCGTTCACGACCTCGATGGCGATGTCGTGGCTCGACCCCTCCGCGTCCGCCTGCAGTTGCAGGGCGAGGTCGCGGCACAGCCCGGTCAGGGCGACGGTGAAGTCGTCGATGGCGGGGGAAACGCCGGATGCGCCGGACGCCAGCAGGGTGACCTGATCGTTCGTCGACATGCACCCGTCGCTGTCGAGGCGGTCGAACGACACCCGGGTGGCGGCGCGGAGTGCGGCGTCGAGGATGTCGGCGGGCAGGTCCGCGTCGGTGGTGAGAACGACGAGCATCGTGGCGAGACCGGGCGCGAGCATGCCCGCACCCTTCGCCATGCCGCCGATCGTCCACCCGTCGTCCGAGGTGACCACGGCCTCCTTCGGCCGCGAGTCGGTGGTCATGATGGCCTCCGCGGAGTCGTGTCCTCCGGTCGGGTCGAGCGCTCCGGCGGCCGACTCCACACCGGCGAGCAGGCGGTCGAGCGGGAGCTGTTCGCCGATGAGGCCGGTCGAGCAGACGAGCACGTCTCCGGCGGAGACGCCGAGACGGTCGGCCACGGCCTCCGCGGTGGCGTGAGTCACCTGAAAGCCCTGCGAGCCGGTGTAGCAGTTGGCGCCGCCCGAGTTGAGCACGATGGCCGAGACGCGACCGTCGGCGATCACCTGCTGCGACCAGAGGATGGGGTTCGCCTTGCACCGGTTGCTGGTGAAGACCGCGGTGGCGGCCGAGGCGGGTCCCAGGTTCTGCACGAGGGCGAGGTCCTTCGCGCCGGTGGACTTGAGTCCGGCCACGGTTCCCGCGGCGACGAACCCCTGCGCTGCTGTCACGCTCACGGCGCTACTCCATTCACGGGGAGACCGGTGGTCTCGGGTAGGCCGAGCGCGATGTTCGCCGACTGGATGGCGGCACCCGCGGTGCCCTTGACGAGGTTGTCGAGCACCGTGACGGTGACCACGCGCTGCGCGGCCTCATCGACGGCGAGTCCGACGAGCGCCGTGTTCGCGCCCACGACGTCGGAGGTGCTCGGGAAGACGCCCTCCGGGGTGAGGTGCACGAAGGGTTCGTCGCGATACGCGAATTCCCACGCGGCACGCACGTCGGCCGCTCCGAACCCGGGTTCGAGGCGCGCCGTGGAGGTGGCGAGGATGCCGCGCGCCATCGGCACCAGCACCGGGGTGAACGACACGCTCACCGGCGCACCACCGGCGAGCTCGAGGTTCTGGCGAATCTCCGGGGTGTGCCGGTGCACACCGCCGACCCCGTAGGCGCTGGCAGATCCGAGGATCTCGCTGGCGAGCAGGTTCGTGCGGAGAGCACGGCCGGCCCCCGACGGCCCGACGGCGAGGACCGCCACGAGGTCGTCTCCGCGGATGACGCCCGCTTTCAGCCCCGGTGCGAGGCCGAGGGTGATGGCCGTGACGTTGCATCCGGGCACGGCGATGCGCTTCACTCCGGCGAGCGAGTTGCGCTGGCCGTGCGGGTCGTCCCGGTGCACGAGTTCGGGCAGTCCGTACGTCCACGCGCCGAAGAATTCGCCGCCGTAGAACTCGGCCCAATCCTCCTCGCTGGTGAGCCGGTGATCCGCCCCGCAGTCCACGACGAGGGTGTCGGCGTCGAGCTCGGCGGTCAACGCACCCGACTTGCCGTGCGGCAGGGCGAGGAAGACGATGTCGTGACCGGCGAGCGCTTCCGCCGTGGTCGGCGCGAACGCGAGGTCGCCGTAGCTGCGAAGGTGCGGGTGCACGCTGAGGAGCGGCTCACCGGTCGAGGAGTGCCCGGTGACCGTTCGGACGTCGAAGAGCGGGTGGTCGGCGAGCAACCGGAGCAGCTCCCCGCCCGCATAGCCGCTCGCGCCCGCGACGGCAACCGAAAAAGACATGCATCAAACCTACTGCCGTGCACGCCCTCTGCCGCTCGCGCCTCCCAGTGCCGGCATGGACGCGGCAGCACGGCGCCATCCCGGGTTCACTTGATCCATGACCCGCGATGCGCAGCACACCTCCGACCGCTACGACCTCGATGCCCTGCGGAGCGCGATGCTCTCGGAACGAGGTGGGGAGGTCGACGACAGCATCCCCGAGCTGGCCGCGGCGGATCCCGATGTGTGCGGCATCGCGATCGTCGACCGCGACGGCGACGTGCGCGACACCGAGGACGCCGACCGGGAGTTCTCCATCCAGTCCGCGGTGAAGCCCTTCGTCTACGCGCTCGCCCTCGCGGATGCGGGCGACGACGGGCAAGCGGTGCTCGAGGCGGTCGGCACGGAGCCGACCGGTGAGGCGTTCGACGCGGTGATTCTCGAGAGCGAGACCGGTCGGCCGCCGAACCCCATGGTCAACGCCGGCGCTCTGCTCACGGCCAACCTGGTTTCCGGCAGCACGCCCGACGAGCGGTTCGAGCGCATCCTCGCCGGCATCTCGGCGTTCGCCGGCCACGAGCTCCGCGTGGATGCGGACGTGAGCGAGTCGGAGCAGCTGCTGGGCGACCGCAATCGCGCACTGGGTTATCTCATGCGGTCGCGCGGCACGCTGGGTGTGCCGGTGGACGACGCGATCTCCGTGTACGCCCGCGCCTGCTCGCTCGTCGTCAGCGCCGAGGTGCTCGCGGTGATGGGCGCGACTCTCGCGTTCGGGGGCCGGAATCCCGTCACCGGTGAGCAGGTGGTTCCGGGCTCCGTGGTGACGACCGTGCTGAGTGTGATGGCCACCTGCGGCATGTACGACGGGTCGGGCGGGTGGATGCGCCGCGTGGGCCTGCCCGCGAAGTCGGGCGTCGCGGGAGGTCTGGTCGCGTCGGTGCCGTGGCAGCTCGGCCTCGGTGTCTACAGTCCGCCCCTCGACGAGGTGGGCAACAGCGTGCGCGGCGTGCTGGTGTGCGAACGTCTCTCCGACGACCTCGGTCTGCACGTCTTCGGCCCGCCGCCCGCCTGACTGACGCGGCGGGAGCGACGATCGGGCGCTCCGGCGCGGATGTCCGCCCCGGAGCGCCCGTCCGGAGCGCGCGCCGGAGCGTCCGTCCGGAGTCCCCGGCGGGCGTCCTCGGCGTTACTCGCGCAGCTCGGCTTCGAAGCGTTCCGCCGCGAGCGCCACCGCGGCGGACTTCGACGCGGTGGCCTCGGCGGCGGTCAGGGTGCGGTCGGGCGCCCGGAAGCGCAGGGCGAAGGTGAGGGACTTCTCGCCCTCCTCCACTCCCGCGCCGCGGTAGTCGTCGACGAGCCTGGCGTGCTCGAGGAGCTCTCCGGCTCCCTCCACGATCGTGTCGAGCACGTCCCCGGCGGCGATGACGATGGGCACCACGAGACTCAGGTCCTGCGTCGCGGCGGGCATCGAGACGATCGGTGTCACGACGACATCGCGTCGACCGTGCTCGAGGAGGGCGTCGAGGTCCACCTCGGCGACCGCCACCCCCCGCGGGAGGTCGAGGTCCTGGGCCAGCGTCGGCAGGAGCTCCCCGGCGAATCCGACGGGGATGCGTCCCGCGGGAGTGTCGATGAAGAGTTCGGCGGTGCGCCCAGGGTGCAGAGCCTGGTGCTCGCCCTGAGCGACACGCAGGTCGACGGCGAGCGCCGCGGCCAGCTGTCGCACGGCGGTCACCGCATCCGCGAGCCCGGCGGGTTCGGCGGGCTGGCCGGGCTGCTTTCCGACGGCGTTCCCGGTGACGACGACGCCCACGTGGCGCGGCTGGGCGGGGATGCCGGCGTTCAGCGCGGCCAGCTCCGCATCGCTCGGCAGCGATCCACCGGGCGGGAGCTCGATCGACCCGGACGATGAAGCGGGACCGGCACGGAAGACGAGTCCCACCTCGAAGATCGACAGGTCGGTGAGGCCGCGGGAGATGTTGCGTCGGGCCACGTCGAGCAGTCCGGGCAGCATGGAGGTGCGGAGGTATCGTGCGGCGACGTCGAGCGGGTTCGCAAGTGCAACGGCACTCACATTCGCCAGGTCGTCGCGGGAGGCCGCGCCGAAGGTGTCATTGGCCTCGGCCGAGACGAAGGGGTAGCTCAGCACCTCGGTGGATCCCGCGGCGGCAAGCGCGTCGGCCGCCGCGCGGCGCAGGCGCTGCTCGCGGCTGAGCCCGCGTCCGGGCGGCGCGACCGGCAGCACGGACGGGATGCGGTCGTAGCCGACGATGCGGGCGACCTCTTCCGCCAGGTCGGCGGCGGTGGTGAGGTCGGGTCGCCAGGTGGGCGGTGCGACCCGGAACGCACCGTCGGAGCCGTCGACGCGGGCGCCGATCGCCTCGAGTGTCGAGCGCACCTCGTCGGCGGAGAACTCCACCCCGATCAGCCGGGTCACGTAGTCGACGGGCAGCTCGACGGGGGCGGGGTCCGACGACTCGTCGAACTCGGAACCGAGGGGGTCGGGTGTACCCCCGGCGAGGTCGACCAGGAGGTGCACGACGCGAGCCGCAGCTGCTCGGGCGACGGCCGGATCGACGCCGCGCTCGAACCGCTTGGACGCCTCGCTCGGCAGCTTGTGCCGGCGCGCGGTGCGGGCGATCGACACGGGATCGAAGTTCGCCGCCTCGATGAGCACGGCGGTGGTGGTCGACGTGATCTCGGTAGCCGCGCCGCCCATGACACCGGCGAGGCCGATCGGTCCGGACTCGTCGGTGATGAGCAGGTCCTCGGGGTCTAGGGTGCGGGTCGCGTCGTCGAGCGTCACGAGAGTCTCGCCGGCGCGAGCGCGCCGTACGGTGATGCCCCCGGTGAGTCGGTCGAGGTCGTAGCCGTGGATCGGCTGGCCCAGTTCGAACATCACGTAGTTCGTGATGTCGACGAGCAGGGAGATCGAGCGCACGCCGGCGAGCTTGAGGCGGGCGACCATCCAGGGTGGGGTCGCGCGCGTCGCATCCACGCCGCGGACGGTGCGGGTGATGAACACGCTGCACCCCGAGCGACTCCGGATCGGCGCGTCGTCGGCGACCGTCACCGGGAAGCCCGCGGGGCTGGTTCCCGCCAGGTCGTCGGCGACGCGGTTCACGGGGTCGGTGAACGCCGCTCCGGTGGAGTGCGAGTATTCGCGGGCGATGCCGCGGAGCGAGAACGCGTACCCGCGGTCGGGCGTCACGTTGACCTCGACCGCCTGGTCGTCGAGATGCAGCAGGGCGATCGCATCCGTGCCCACCTCGGGGTCGAGCCCGAGGGTCGAGAGCACGAGGATGCCGGCATGCTCCTCGCCGAGGCCGAGCTCGCGGACGGACGCGACCATGCCGTCGGACACGTGACCGTAGGTCTTCCGCGCGGAGATCGCGAAGGGACCGGGCAGCACGGAGCCGGGCAGGCTCACAACCACCTTGTCCCCCACCTCGAAGTTGTGCGCGCCGCAGACGATTCCGCGCACGTCTGCGCCGCCATCGGCGGCCTCGTGTCCCTCGGGCGCCACTCGGACCTGGCACCAGTTGATCGTCTTGCCGTTGCTCTGCGGCTCGGCCACCGCCTCGAGCACCTGACCGACGACGACGGGTCCGGTCACCTCGAACGCGTGCGAACCCTCCTCCTCGAGGCCCACTCGCACGAGTGCGGCGTGGATGTGCTCGACGGAGGCGTTCTCGGGGAGGTCGACGAACTCGCCGAGCCAGCTGATCGGAATACGCATGCTTAGACCACCATTCCGAACTGCTGCGAGAAGCGGATGTCGCCCTCGACCATGTCGCGCATGTCACTCAGGTCGTTGCGGAACATGAGCGTGCGTTCCGTGCCCATACCGAAGGCGAAGCCGGTGTACTCGTCGGGGTCGATGCCGGCCGATCGGAGCACGTTCGGGTTGACCATGCCGCACCCGCCCCACTCGATCCAGCGCGGGCCGCCCTTGGCCGCGGGGTGCCACACGTCCATCTCGGCGCTCGGCTCCGTGAATGGGAAGTAGTTGGGACGCAGGCGGATTCGCGCGTCGGCGCCGAACATGGCGCGGGCGAAGTGCTCGAGGGTGCCGCGGAGGTGCGCCATGGTGAGGCCTCGGTCGACGGCGATGCCCTCCACCTGGCGGAACACGGGCGTGTGGGTGGCGTCGAGCTCGTCGGTGCGGTACACCCGGCCGGGCGAGATGCGGTACACGGGCAGGTCGCTGTCGAGCAGCGACCGGATCTGCACCGGGGAGGTGTGCGTGCGCAGCACGAGATGGCTCTCCGGCGGCTCGACGAAGAAGGTGTCCTGCATGGCCCGCGCGGGGTGGTCCGCGTCGAAGTTGAGAGCGTCGAAGTTGAACCACTCGCTCTCGAGCTCGGGCCCTTCGCCCTGCTCCCAGCCCATGCCGACGAAGATGTCGACGATGCGCTCCTCGAGCATCAGCAGCGGATGGCGCGCGCCCGGTGTCCAGCGGGAGGGCAGCGCCGTCACGTCCACGGTCTCGGCGGCGAGCTGCGCCGTGGCCTCGGCCTCGGCGATGTCGGTCTCCCGGGCCGCGAGAGCCTGGGCGACGCGCGCGCGAGCCTGGCCGACGAGCTTGCCCGCGGCGGCCTTCTGGTCCTTCGGCAGGTCGCGGAGGCCGGCGTTCAGCCGGGCGAGGGCCGAGCCCTCCCCGACGTGCGCGGCTCGTGCGGCGCGGAGGGCGGTGGAATCGGTGACCGACGAGATCGCCGTGAGTGCGGCATCCACCGCCGATGCGACATCGGATCCGGAGATCACAGTGGTATCAGACACAACTAGGGAGTTTACCGGCCGCCTTCGGCCGGTGCGGGCGCCGTGCCGCGGAACGCCGACGGGAACCGGCACACAGGAAAACGGCACCCGTCGAACCTGGCGCCCGTCGAACCCGATGTCTTTCGGTCACGCGCCGCGTCGCGGGTTACGCTGCGCCGCCGCCCATCCCGGCGTCCTTCGCCATGGCGAGGGCGGGGGCGGGCTGATTGCGCCGCCTGGCCAGGAACCGAGCGAGCGCCGAAACGGCGAAGTTCAGCAACAGGTACATCGCGACCATGACCACGAACAGCGGGAAGTAGTGCTGCGAGCGGCCCAGGTACTCGGCGAGGAGCTCGCCCTCCTTCACGAGACCGACCTGACCGACGACGGTGCCGAGCGCCGTGTCCTTGATCAGCACCACGAGCTGGGCGACGATGATCGGCAGCATGTTGCGGAACGCCTGCGGGAATTCGATGAGGAGCCGGTTCTGCAACGGGCGGAGGCCGATCGCGAGCCCCGCCTCGCGCTGGCCCTTCGGCAGCGCGAGCATGCCGGACCGCAGGGCCTCGCCGATGATCGCGCCGTTGTAGACGGTGAGCGCCGCGACGACGGACCAGTACGCCCCGATCGGGAAGATCAAGTAGATGAATAGCATCATGAGCAGCACGGGCATGCCGCGGAAGAACTCGAGCACGATGGTCGTCGGGATCCGTACGACGCGCAGCTCCGACTGCCGCAGCAGCGCGAACACGACGCCGAGCAGGATGGCCAGCACCGCGGCGGTGATGGCCGACTGCACGACGATCCACAGCCCGCGCAGCAGCGCCTGCCAGATGAGCGGGTCGTTGAAGATGAGCCAGCGCTCCGCCTCGAGCTGGCCCGCCTGGGCGAGCTGCAGAATCGCGAACACCAGCACGCCGGCGACCACGAGTCCGGTGACCACGGAGAGGATGCGCGAACGCCGCCGGGCGCGGGGGCCCGGGACGTCGTAGAGGACGCTCGTCATCGGCGCACCACCACTCGTCGCTCGATGTGATCGGCCAGCTGGCCGAGGGGCACGGTGATGATCAGGTAGAAGAATGCGACGCCGAGGAAGACGGCGATCACAGCATTGCCGTTCGCGTTCGCGACCTCGCGACCGACGTTGAAGAGCTCGAAGATGAAGAAGGCTCCGGCGACGGACGTGTTCTTCGTGAGCGCGATGATCACGTTGATCAGGGGCGGCACGACGCTGCGCACGGCCTGCGGCAGGATCACGAGCCCGAGCGTCTGACCGAACGTCATACCGATGCTGCGGGCCGCCTCGGCCTGACCGACCGGTACGCCGTTGATGCCGGATCGGATGGCCTCGGCGAAGAACGGCGCCGTATAGATCGTCAGCGCCAGCACGGCGGCCACCTGGAACGGCAGGGCACCGGAGATGTACGTGATGATCACGCTGAAGAACGTGAAGACGAGCAGCAGCGGGGTGTTCCGCAGCACCTCGACGTACACGGTCGACGTCGCGCGCAGGCTCGCGACGGGCGAGACGCGCATCGCTGCGAGCAGGAGCCCGAACGGCAGCGCGAAGAGGGTCGTGAGGCCGAGAAGCGTGAGGGTCCCGCCGAATCCGCGGAGGAAGATATCGAGGTTGTCGAAGATGACGTTCATGGCACCTCCTTCGGGAAGTCAGGGGACACAGGGACCGAGCGGTCCCCGGGAGTGGGCGAAGCCCGTGGGACGGGCGTACCCAGGGCTGGATCCGGCCGGTTCGAAGGAGAGGTGCGGACCCGCCGTGCGGATCCGCACCTCTTCCGGGTGTGCTGCTAGTAGCGGTCGACCGCCGGGGGCTCCGGCGTGTTCTCGATCACCTGACCGGCCGTGGCCTCGAACAGACGCTGCCAGGTGCCGTCGTCGTACGCTTCCTCGAGCGTGTCGTTGATGAAGTCGCGGAACGCCTGGTCGCCCTTCTCGATGCCGATGCCGTAGGGCTCCTCGGTGAAGGTCGCGCCGCCGTCGACGAGCTTGAACTCGCCCTCGTTCTGGTCGACGAAGCCGGCGAGGATCACGTTGTCCGTGGTCACCGCCACCACCTGACCGTTGCGCAGCGGGTCGAGGCACTTGCTGTAGACGTCGGTCGGGACGACCACGGCGCCGTACTCCTGCTCGATGGTCGCGGCGGGGGTCGAGCCGGCCACGGAGCAGACCTGCTGGCCCTCCACGTCCTCGGGTCCGGTGATCGTGTCATCGCCCTCGAGCACCATCAGCGCCTGCCCGGCCACGTAGTACGGGCCGGCGAAGTCGACGACCTCTTTGCGCTTGTCGTTGATCGTGTAGGTCGCGACCACGGCGTCGACGGAGCCGTTCTGGATGAACGGCTCGCGGTTCGCGGAGACCGTCTCGGTCCACTCGATGCCGTCGAAGGGGATGCCCATCTTCGCCGCGATGAGCGCCCCGATGGCGACGTCGAAGCCCTCGGGCACGCCGTCGGGTGCGCGCAGTCCGAACAGCGGCTGGTCGAACTTGGTGCCGATGGTCATGCTGCCCGCCTCGGAGAGCTCGGCCATCGTGGTGCCCTCCTCGAACTCGGGGTTCTCCTCGACGACGAGCGAGTAGGGACCCTCGCCCTCGGCGGGGACCTCCTCCTCCGCCGCGTCGGGGTTCGTTGCGCTGCCGGGGGCACCGCATCCGGTGAGGCCGAAGGTGACGGCGAGTGCCGCCGCGCCCACGGTGAGGAATCTCTTCTTCATGGTGCTTCCTTATCTCTGGGGTGCTGCTGCTGTGACGGTACTGCGGGGAACGGCTGCGGGAGCTAGTGGGACAGGATCTTCGAAAGGAAGTCCTTCGCGCGCTCGCTTCGCGGGTTGTCGAAGAACTCGGCGGGCGTGGTGTCCTCGAGGATCTCCCCGTCGGACATGAAGAGCACCCGGTCGGCCGCCTTGCGGGCGAAGCCCATCTCGTGCGTGACGACCACCATGGTCATGCCGTCCTTGGCGAGCTGGATCATGACGTCGAGAACCTCGTTGATCATCTCGGGGTCGAGCGCCGAGGTGGGCTCGTCGAGCAGCATGACCTTCGGGTCCATGGCGAGCGCGCGGGCGATCGCGACTCGCTGCTGCTGACCGCCGGAGAGCTGCGCAGGTGACTTGCTGGCCTGATTGCCCACGCCCACGCGGTCGAGGAGCTCCATGGCACGCTTCTTCGCCTCCGCTGCGGGGACCTTGCGCACCTTCATCGGCCCGAGGGTGACGTTCTCGAGGATCGACTTGTGCGCGAAGAGGTTGAACGACTGGAACACCATGCCGACATCGGCGCGCAGCTTGGCGAGCCCCTTGCCCTCCTTGGGCAGTTCCTTGCCGTCGATCACGATGGTGCCGTCGTCGATCGTCTCCAGCCGGTTGAGGGCCCGACAGAACGTGGACTTGCCCGAACCGCTCGGCCCGATCACCACGACGACCTCGCCGCGGTTGATGGTCGTGGTGATGTTCTTGAGGACGTGGAGTTCCCCGTAGTGCTTGTTCACGTTCGAGACGACGACCAGCGGCTCTCCGACAGCGACTCCGGTGCCGGGGGCTCGGTCCGCCATGTGGCTAGGACTCATGGCTTCACCCTATTGCACGGTGTGTTACAGGAATGTATCGCTCGTCGGGGCGGGGAATCCGACACCGGATGCCGTGCGGAACGGGATCAGGATGCGGTGGATCGCTGCGCGAACGCGCTCTCGTAGAGGCACACCGAAGCGGCGGTCGCGAGATTCATCGATTCCGCGCGACCGTAGATCGGCACCCGCACGGCGCGGTCGGCGAGCGCAAGGTCGGCGTCCGTGAGGCCGCGCGCCTCGTTGCCGAACAGCCAGGCCGTGGGACCGTCGAGCGCACCCGACCGGCGTACGCCCGGCAGGTCGTCCCCCTTCACGTCGGCCGCCAGCACCGTGAGGCCTGCTTCGCGAGCGCGGTCGAGGGCCGGGCCGAGCTCCGTCGCCAGCGCGACGGGCACGTGGAACAGCGACCCGGTCGTGGCGCGCACGACCTTCGGGTTGTACAGGTCCACGGAGCGTCCGGTGAGGATGACGGCATCCGCACCGGCGGCGTCGGCGGCGCGGATGATGGTCCCCGCGTTACCGGGGTCGCGCACCTCCTCGAGAACCACCACGAGGGATGGCCGACTGGCGAAGATCGACCGGATGGAGGTGGGGAACTGGCGGCAGACGGCGAGGATGCCCTGGGGCGTGACGGTGTCGGCCATGGCGTCGAGCACCTGTTCGGTCACGAACTCGACGTCGAGGTCCGCGTCCTCCGCGGCCCGCGCGATCTCGGGATACCGGTCGAGCGCGGTGGGGGTGGCGAAGAGGTCGTCGAGCACCTCGGGGCGGAACGAGAGCGCCTCGGTCACGGCCTGCGGTCCCTCGAGCAGGAACAGCCCGGTCTCCGATCGGGCGTCCTTCCGAGCGAGTTTGGCGACCGCGCGCACGCGGGGTGAGCGCGGGTTGTCGAGCATGCGCCCATCCTATCGGCGGGGGAAGTCCGGCCCCGGTACGCGGACCATGGGCGGGTGCGGCAGCGGTCCGCGGCATAACGGCGGGTCCGGATACGACGAAGAGCGCGCCGCTCGTGCGACGCGCTCTTCGGTGGTGCGGGGTGGATCAGGCCGCGGCGGGCGCCTTCGGAGCCGACGTGTCGGCGGGGAGGGCCTGGCGGGCGGTCTCGACCAGCGCGGCGAACGTGGTCGGCTCGGTGACCGCGAGGTCGGCGAGCATGCGACGGTCCACCTGCACGCCGGCCAGGTTCAGACCCTGGATGAGGCGGTTGTAGGTGAGGCCGTTCGCGCGCGATGCGGCGTTGATGCGCTGAATCCACAGGCGACGGAAGTCACCCTTGCGGGCGCGGCGGTCGCGGTAGGAGTAGACGAGGGAGTGGGTGACCTGCTCCTTGGCCTTGCGGTAGAGACGCGAGCGCTGGCCGCGGTAACCGGCCGCGCGCTCGAGAATGATGCGACGCTTCTTGTGGGCGTTGACGGCCCTCTTTACTCTTGCCATTTTCTTTTCTTCCTCGTATTCCGGTCAGTTCGTGGACGCATGCGGGCTCGGTCGGGGACGAGCCCCGAGCGGGCTACTTGCCGAGCAACTTCTTGATGACCTTGGCGTCGGCGGGGGCGAGGACCTGGTCCTCGTTCAGGCGGCGCTTGCGCTGACCCGACTTGACCTCCAGGTTGTGGCGCATGCCGGCCTGCTGCTTCATGATCTTGCCGGAGCCGGTGACCTTGAATCGCTTCTTGGTTCCGGAGTGGGTCTTCTGCTTAGGCATTGTTTTCTTCTTTCGCTTCTCGTGCACTCGCCTTGGTGGCGTCGCGTTTGGCGTTGGCTTCGGCTTTCGCCTCCGCCTTGTTCTTCAGCGGGCCGATGATCATGACCATGTTGCGACCGTCGATGGTCGGCGTGGATTCAACGGACCCGTACTCGGCGACGTCCTCGGCGAACCGCTGCAGCAGACGAACACCCTGGTCGGGGCGCGACTGCTCGCGGCCTCGGAACAGGATCATGGCCTTGACCTTGTCGCCGTCCTGCAGGAAGCCCTCTGCACGCTTGCGCTTGGTCTCGTAGTCGTGGGTGTCGATCTTCAGGCGGAACCGCACCTCCTTGAGGATGGTGTTCGCCTGGTTGCGGCGCGCTTCCTTGGCCTTCTGCGCGGCCTCGTACTTGAACTTGCCGTAGTCCATGATCTTCGCCACGGGTGGCTTGGAATTGGGGGCGACCTCGACGAGGTCGAGGTCTGCTTCCTGCGCGAGTCGAAGGGCGACGTCGATGGAAACGACACCGACCTGCTCGCCTGCTGGGCCAACGAGGCGAACCTCGGGAACTCGGATTCGATCGTTGGTACGGGGATCGCTGATGAATGACTCCTCTATGTCTGCACTGTGCAGCTCCCCCGCCGACGGATGTCGACTCGGGGCCGAGAGAGAAAATTCACACCGGCTGCGCACGAGCGCCATCACCGGCTCGCCGCCCTGTCTCTTCGCGCGGGTACGGCACACGCTCGGTCGAGCCCGTGTTTTCCTCCCGCGAAGGGAGCGGCATCTACCCGGTAACCTTGTGTAGCGGTCAAGCGCGGGTGGGAAAATTTCCACTTTCGTACCGGAGCACATGCTCCGGAAGCCACGACGAGCATACCAGACCTCGCCTTCGTCGGCATGCGACGGTCGACTCCCGCAGAAAAGGATCCCATGAGCGACCACGACAGTGCGCACAGCCACGACCCGAGCGACGACTACGCGCGGGACATCGCCGACGTGTCGGCCGTCGAGGTCATCACCACGACCGCCGTGCACCTGATGAGCGCGAGCGCGGTCAAGTGCGGGTTGGCGGACGACCCCGAGAACCAGACCGACCTCGACGAGGCGCGCAAGCTGATCACCGCTCTCGCCGGGCTGGTGACCGCCGCGTCGGCCGAGATCGGTGACCAGCACGCGCGGAGCCTGCGCGACGGCCTCCGCTCGTTGCAGCTCGCGTTCCGCGAGGCGTCGGTCATCCCCGACCCGCTCGGGCAGGGCCCGGGCGAGAAGTGGACCGGACCGGTCAGCTGATCCGGGTGTCGTCGGCGGCGGCGAGGGTCACCCGCAGGGAATCGACCCGCGCCGCGATGAGCTCGCTCTCCGACCAGCGCTGCTGAAGTCGCCCGAGAAGCGCGGCGAGAGCGTCTCGGTCGAGGCCGGGTTCGAGTTGGAGGGTCACCACGACCTCGGGACCGGCGAGTCGAGCATCGGGGTCTCCGGCGGCGAGCGCCACCCCGCGCACGGCCGGCTCGTCCGCGCACGCCGCGAGGAACTCCTGCTCCACCGCGGGATCCTGATAGCTCGGAGTCCACACCTCGCTCTGGGCGATCGCCCACAGTGCGGGACGGCGCAGCACGAACTCGCCGGGAGAGGTGGCGTCGAGCACCACGAGATCCGTCCCCTCGCTGGCGGCGGCGAGCGCCACGCGGATCCCGTCCGCCGGGATCGGCCGTGCTCGCGGGTTCCACGCGCGCATGGCGTCGACCGAACTGAACACCGGGAGAACGGTGCGGCCGTCGGGGCCGGAGACCGTGACGATGGACAGGTCGGCGCTCTTGTCCACCCGGAGCCCGGTCTCCCCCACGCCCCCGTCGCCGAGCGCGGCGACCAACGGGATGAGCAACCGCGTAGAGCGGAGCACGTCGACGACGTCGCTCTCACTGCCGTTCCCGGCACGGAAGGACTCGAGCGCGCGGATCAGGAGAGGCGGCGCGGACCCGTCGTCATCCGCATGGGCGGTGGGCTCGAACGATCGTCCCGCCCACGGCCGGCCCGCGGAGTCGGCGGCGACCTCCATCAGTCCGACGCGATGTCGAGGGCCTCGGCGAGAGTGAACGCGCCGGCGTAGAGCGCCTTGCCCACGATGGCGCCTTCCAGTCCGAGCGGAACCAGATCACGAAGGGTCACGAGGTCGTCGAGGCTCGAGACACCACCGGACGCGATCACCGGTCGGCGAGTGCGGTCGAGCACCTGCCGCAGAAGCTCGACGTTCGGGCCCTGCAGAGTGCCGTCCTTCGTCACGTCGGTGACCACGTAGCGGGCGCAACCGGCCTCTTCGAGGCGGTCCATGACCTGCCAGAGGTCACCGCCCTCCTGCGTCCAGCCGCGAGCGGCCAGCGTGGTGCCGCGAACGTCGAGTCCGACGGCGATCGCCTCGCCGTACTGGGCGATCACGTTCGCGGCCCACTCGGGGTTCTCGAGCGCCGCGGTGCCGAGGTTGATGCGCTTGGCGCCCGACTCGAGCGCGGTATCGAGGGAGCGGTCGTCGCGGATACCGCCGGAGAGCTCGATGTTGATCCCCCGCGTCGCGCGGATCACTTTCTTGATCACGCCCAGGTTGTTGCCGCGGCCGAACGCCGCGTCGAGGTCGACGAGGTGGATCCACTCGGCGCCCTGGCGGGCCCAGTCGCTCGCGGCGTCGACCGGGTCGCCGTAGTTCGTCTCGGTTCCCGCCGCGCCCTGGGTGAGGCGAACAGCCCTGCCGCCCGCCACATCCACTGCGGGAAGCAGCGTGAGTGACGGGGTCTTGTTGAACTCGCTCATGATCGCCTTTGTTCGGTGGGGACGGCCGCGTGCGATATTAGCCCTAGCGCAGCGTGCGGAGCCAATTGGCGAGAAGCCGGATGCCCGCCTCGCCCGATTTCTCCGGGTGGAACTGCGTGGCGGTGAGGGGTCCGTTCTCCACCGCGGCGACGAAGCGGCCGCCGTGGTCGGCCCAGGTCACGAGCGGTTCGGCGATCGGCGCGGTGCCGGTGAGGGACCAGTCCTGGGCGCCGTAGGAGTGCACGAAGTAGAAGCGCTCGTCCTCGATACCGTTGAACAGGGCGGTTCCCTCGGGGGCGGTCACCGTGTTCCAGCCCATGTGCGGCAGGATCGGCGACCGCAGGCGGTCGACCGTGCCGGGCCATTCCCCCATGCCCTCCGTGTCGACGCCGCGTTCGACCCCGCGCTCGAACAGCACCTGCATGCCGACGCAGATGCCGAGCACCGGACGTCCGCCGGCGAGTCGACGGTCGACGATCTGGTTGCCTCGGGATTCGACGAGTGCGGCCATGACCGCCGCGAAGGAGCCGACGCCGGGGAGCAGCAACCCATCGGCCTCCTGCGCCTCGCCCGCGTTGCGGGTGAGGGAGACGTTCGCCCCGGCGAGTTCGAGAGCCTTGACCGCGGAGTGCACGTTGCCGCTGCCGTAGTCCAGCACCACGACGGAGGGAGCGCTCACAGCGCGCCCTTCGTCGAGGGGATACCGGAGACGAGGGGGTCGAGGGCCTTGGCCGCACGGAAGGCGCGCGCGAACGACTTGAACTCGGCTTCGGCGATGTGGTGCGGATCCCGACCGCCGAGCACGGTGATATGAACGGTGAGCCCTGCCGCGAAGGTGATCGCCTCGAAGACGTGCCGCAGCATCGACCCCGTGAAGTGACCGCCGATCAGGTGGAACTCGAACCCGGCCGGTTCACCGGAGTGCACGAGGTACGGCCGACCGGAGATGTCGACCACGGACTGCACGAGGGCCTCGTCGAGCGGGACGAGCGCGTCGCCGAAGCGGGCGATACCCGACTTGTCGCCGAGGGCCTGACGGATCGCCGTGCCGAGGACGATGCCCACGTCCTCGACCGTGTGATGCACGTCGATCTCGATGTCACCCGTGGCGCGTACGCGAAGGTCGGTGAGCGAGTGCTTGGCGAAGGCGGTGAGCAGGTGGTCGAAGAACGGAACGGAGGTGGAGATGTCGGCTGCGCCGGTGCCGTTCAGATCGAGCGACAGATCGATGCTCGATTCGCTCGTCTCGCGCTGCACGCGCGCGGTGCGCTCGGCCGTGGTCATCGGTCCAGTTTAGTCGAGGGGCCCGACGTCGGATCGCCGAGAGCGGCGAGCGCCTCGAGGAATGCGGTGGTCTCGGCCTCCGTTCCCGCGCTCACCCGGAGGGTGTTCGGGATGCCGACATCGCGGATGAGCACGCCACGGGCGAGCAGCGCCTCGAACGTCGCGGCAGGGTCGGCGACCCCGCCGAACAGCACGAAGTTCGACCAGCTCGGCAGTGGTGCGTAGCCGAGCGCGGGCAACTCCGTGAGGATGCGGTCCCGCTGCGCCTTGATGTCGTCGACCATGGCGAGCATCTGGTCGGAGTGCCGCAAGGCCGCGGTCGCCGCGGCCTGGGTCAACGCGGACAGGTGGTATGGCAGCCGCACCAGTCGGAGCGCATCGGTGATCACGGGTGCGGCGGCGAGATAGCCCACGCGCGCACCGGCGAAGGCGAAGGCCTTGCTCATGGTGCGGGAGACGAGGAGTCGGTCCCGGCCCTCGAGGAGGGTCAGCGCCGTGGCGTTGCCCTGCGGCAGGAATTCGGCGTACGCCTCGTCCACCACCACGATGCCGTCCGTGGCGTCATAGGCAGCCTCGATGGTCGAAAGACTCACGGGGGTGCCGGTCGGATTGTTCGGCGAGCAGAAGAAGACCACATCGGGCGCGGTGCGGTCGATCTCGCGAACCGCGGTTTCCGGGGAGATCTCGTACCCCTCGTCGCGTGCGCCCTCCACCCACTGCGTGCCCGTCGCCGAGGCGATGATGGAGTGCATCGAATAGGTGGGCGGGAAGCCCAGAACCGAGCGACCCGGCCCGCCGAATGCCTGCAGGATCTGCTGAAGCACCTCGTTCGAACCGTTCGCCGCCCACACGTTGTCCCGGGTGAGCCCGTGACCGAGGTAGGTGGCGAGACCGTCGCGCAGCTCGCCGAACTCGCGGTCCGGATACCGATTGATCGTGAGGATCGCCGCGGCGAGCGACGCCACGATGTCGTGGGCCACGCTCTCCGGAACCGGGTGCGTATTCTCGTTGACGTTCAGAGCCACCCGCACGTGGGCCTGCGGCGCGCCGTAGGGTGTGCGGCCGCGCAGATCGGCGCGAATGGGGAGGTCGTCGAGTGAGGTCACCCAGTGAGTTTAGGGCCGGCCGGCTCAGCCGAGGCTGCGCGGCAGCGACAGCTCCTGACCCGGGAACACGTTCGCGGACGACAGCCGGTTCAGTTCCATGATCGAGGCGATGACGTCTCGGGGATCGGCGGTCGGCGCGACCGCTTCGGCGATTCCCCACAGCATCTGGCCCGACTCGACGGTGACGGTCTGCAGCGGAATGGTGACCGACTCCCCCGTGGCAACGGCGGGACCGCCATTGAGGGCGATCACCAGGCCACTGGCGACGAGCGGGACACTGGCCAGGGTGGTGAGCAGCGCACGGCCACGGCGGGTGATCCGCAACCGGGGCTGCGCGACGACGTCGGCGGGCGCGGCGATAGAGGCGCGGGCGATCGTCGAGACGGACCGGGACGTCGCCGCGGTTGAGGTGGCGCTCCGAACCGGGCGCGGGGATGCGGACGTGCGTGCGGCGCGGGGAACCGGTCGTGCGGACGCGGCGATGCGCGTGCGGGGGGTGAAGCGTGACGAGCCGAAAACGTCGGGAACGAGTACTGCGCTCATGTGTCGTGCCTTCCTGTGAAAGGTAATCCACGCATCCGGCACTCGGCCGGGAGTGCCGGATGCGAAGATATGTTCCGAACATACCTTCGATCGAACGTAGGTTCAACCTCGAGCACTAATTCGTGGATCTAAATCGCGAAACACTCGAATAGATGTTTGTGAGCATGTACCCCTGCGGATACAGTTCGAGTGTCTGATTGGTACTCAATCAGCGACCACCGACATTCCTGCCGGATCGGCACGGACGGACACTAGACAGGGGACTTCGTGACCACGGAGAAATCGACCGGCGAACGTGGGACGCGCCGACGGAAGAGCCTCAGCGACAAGCAGGTCGCCATCATGGAGGTCATCTCCAAGTCCGTGCGGTCCCGCGGTTATCCGCCGAGCATGCGGGAGATCGGCGACGCGGTCGGTCTCGCGTCGCTCTCGAGCGTGACGCACCAGCTCAACCAGCTCGAGCTGAGCGGCTACCTGCGGCGCGACCCCAAGCGTCCTCGTGCCCTCGAGATCCTCATCGATCTGCCGGCGACCGGCCCCGATGTGGACGTCGACAACGTCACGCCCGTCGGAGATGCCGCGATGGTGCCGCTGGTCGGCCGCATCGCCGCGGGCATCCCCATCACCGCCGACCAGCAGGTCGAGGAGGTATTCCCGCTCCCCCGCCAGCTCGTGGGCAAGGGCGATCTCTTCATCCTGCGCGTGTCGGGAGACTCGATGATCGACGCGGCCATCTGCGACGGGGACTGGGTGGTCGTCCGCCAGCAGAAGACGGCGGAGAACGGCGACATCGTCGCGGCCATGCTCGACAACGAGGCGACGGTGAAGGTGTTCCGGCAGCGGGATGGTCACACCTGGCTCCTGCCCCGCAACTCGACCTTCGAGCCCATCCTCGGCGACTACGCCGAGGTGCTCGGCAAGGTCGTCGCCGTGATGCGCTCGGTCTGAGGACGCTCGACCGCACACTCCCACGACGAAGGGCCGCCCACGCGAGTAGCGCGGGCGGCCCTTCGGTCATCCCCACCTTCTGCCGCGCCCGGAGGCGAGGAGAGCGAACGGTGGGGTGGTCAGGCCACGGAGGCCCGGTACTCGTCCAGTTGCGCCGCGAACTCCTCGGTCACGAGGGCGTGGATGCGGGTGCCGTTCTCCTCGTAGTCGGTGCGGAGCACGCGATTGCGGTCGTGCAACAGCGTCACCAGGTCGCCGCGGTCGAAGGGAAGCAGCACTTCCACCTCGATCGACGGCTTCGGCAGCTGCTCCGCGATGTGGGCCAGCAGCTCATCGATGCCCGCACCGGTCCGTGCCGACACGAAGACCGCGGTCGGCTCGAGCCCGCGCAACGCCACGAGATCGTCCCCGGTGGCGAGGTCGCTCTTGTTGAAGACGACGATCTCCGGGATGTGCCGGGCGTTCACCTCGCCGATCACGTCGCGCACCGTGGCGAGCTGGCTCGCCGGGTCGGGGTGCGACGCGTCGACCACGTGCAGGATGAGGTCGGCGTCCGCGACCTCCTCGAGCGTGGACCGGAACGCCTCCACCAACTGGTGCGGGAGATTGCGGACGAAGCCCACCGTGTCGGCGAGCGTGTACAGCTGCCCCTCTGTGGTCTCGGTCTTGCGCACCGTCGCGTCCAGTGTGGCGAAAAGCGAGTTCTCCACGAGCACGCCCGCCCGGGTGATGCGGTTGAGCAGCGAGGACTTGCCGGCGTTGGTGTACCCGGCGATGGCGACGGAGGGCACGGAGTTGCGGTCGCGGTTGGCGCGCTTCGCCTCCCGGGCCGGCTTCATCCCCTTGATCTGCTTGCGCAGCTTCGCCATGCGGGTGTGGATGCGGCGACGGTCGAGCTCGATCTTCGTCTCACCCGGTCCGCGCGATCCCATTCCGGCGCCGGCCCCACCGACCTGGCCACCGGCCTGGCGGGACATCGACTCACCCCACCCGCGCAGGCGCGGGAGGAGGTACTCGAGCTGGGCGAGTTCGACCTGCGCCTTACCCTCCCGGCTCTTCGCGTGCTGGCTGAAGATGTCGAGGATGACGGCGGTGCGGTCGATGACCTTCACCTTCACCACATCCTCCAGGGCGCGCCGCTGGCTCGGGGCGAGCTCGGTGTCGGCGATCACCGTGTCGGCGCCGAGCGCCGATACGAGGTCGCGCAACTCCTGCGCCTTGCCGCTCCCGAGGAAGGTGCTCGGGTCGGGGTTCGCGCGCTTCTGCAAGAGCCCGTCGAGGACCTTCGCCCCCGCCGTCTCGGCCAGTGCCGCGAGCTCCCGCAGCGAGTTCTCGGCGTCGACGAGGGTGTGCTGCGCGTAGATGCCGATGAGCACCACGTTCTCCAGCCGGAGCTGTCGGTACTCGACCTCGGTGACGTCTTCCAGTTCGGTGGAGAGTCCGCCGACGCGGCGCAGGGCCTGGCGATCCTCCCGGTCGAACTGGTCGCCGTCGGTGCCCTCGCCGAAGCGCTCGTCGGTGTCGGCCTGCAGCGCCTGGGCGGTGCCGGGTCCGAATAGTGCATAGCCAGACGATCTGGTCTGCGCGCGAGCAAGCACGCGCTCGATCACATCATCTTCGACGTGGTTCGGTGTCTGATCAGTCATGTGGGTTAACTCTAGCCCTTCGTCTTTCGGTATCTTCGGTCTATGGGAGCCGACCATTACTTCACGGCTGCGCCGGAAAGCGAGTCGAAGCTCCGTTCCGTCACGGTGCGGCTCTCCGGATCGACGTACGAGCTCACCACCGCGAATGGCGTGTTCAGTCCCGAACGCATCGATGCGGGGACCGCTGTGCTCCTACACTCGACTCCTGCCCCGCCCTCGGGCGGTCACCTTCTCGATCTGGGTTGCGGATGGGGACCCATCAGCCTGACGCTCGCCCTCGAATCTCCGGGGGCCACCGTCTGGGCGGTGGATGTCAACGAGCGGGCGCTCCAGCTCGTGCGGCTCAACGCGCAGAAGTTGGGCCTTCGCAATGTCAACGCCGTGACGCCGGATAATGTTCCCGCCGAGGTGCGGTTCGCGACGATCTGGTCGAATCCCCCGATCCGCGTGGGCAAGGCCGAGCTGCACTCGATGCTCGAGCGGTGGCTGCCGCGGCTCGAGGACGACGCCGACGCCTGGCTCGTGGTGCAGCGGAACCTCGGGTCCGATTCACTGCATCGCTGGCTGTCCGAAACCCACGGGGAGGTGCTCACGGTGGAGCGCGCCGCCACGAGCAAGGGCTACCGGGTGCTGCGCGCCCGCCGCACCCCTCGTACCCCCGCCGTCTGACGCCCGCACCTCCCTACGCCTGCCTGCCTGCCCTGCCCCCGCGCGTCCTTAATGCTCGCGGCACGCCTTACTCACTCGCGGCACCCGCGATGGCGCTTGCCGCGGGTGCCGGATGCGTGCCGCGACCAAAAGAGTGGGCGGGCGGGTGGCGTCACGCGGTAGGTAGGCGGGCGGCGGGCGGGAGGGGGACGAGGCGGTGCAGCGTCAGGGGAGGGCGAGGACTCCGTCGTAGACGAGCTCTGCTGGCCCGGACAGCGCGACGTGCTCGCCGTCCTCCGCGGCGAACATTCGCACCCCGAGCACTCCCCCGGGGACCTGGACCCGCCACGAGTTCGGCGCACCGGCTCCGGCCCAGTGCCGCGTGGCCAGGGCCGCAGCCGCTGCTCCCGTGCCGCAGGACAGAGTCTCGCCGCTGCCGCGCTCGTGCACGCGCATCGCGATCGAGCCGACGCCGTCCGTCACCAGCGGATCGGCCGGCACGACGAACTCCACATTGACTCCGCCCACCACCTCCGGCTCGAGCACCGGGATGAAGCTGAGATCTGCACTCTCGAGTTCCTCATCGCTCGACAGGGCGACGACCACGTGGGGGTTGCCCACGTCGATGCCGAGTCCTGGGCGGGCGACCTGGAGGTTCTTGGCGCGGACGAGCGGTTCGCCGCCATCCAGACGCCAGCGTCCGAGGTCGACGGAGAACCCCGATCCGCTGAGCTGCACGTCGCGCACGCCCGCGCGCGTGCCGATGGGGAGCGAGTCGCCGCTGCGGAGGGAGACGAGGTCGTTCTCCAGCAGGAACCGGGTGAACACGCGGATGCCATTGCCGCACATCTCGGCCGGTGAGCCGTCGGCGTTCCAGTAGTCCATGAACCACTCCGCCGACGGCTCCCCGCGGAGTGCCGCTCGCCCCTCGGGGACGTGCTCGGACCGGACCGCTCGGATGGTGCCATTGGCGCCCACCCCGAAGTGCCGGTCGCAGATCGCGGCGATCTGCGACGGCGAGAGGTCGATCTCCCCGGCGGGATCGGCGAACAGCACGAAGTCGTTGCCCGTGCCCTGTCCCTTGGTGAACTGGAGGTCGATGGCCATCCGCCCATGCTAGACCGAACGCGGAGGCCGGGTCAGGGAGCGGCGACGGCCTCCGCGTGGTCGACGAGGTCGGGGTCGCTGCTGTCGAGCCAGTCGGCGTCGGCATAGCGCCGGAACCAGCTGACCTGACGTCTGGCGTACCGGCGGGTGAGTGCGGCGCTCTCCGCTATGGCCTCCGCCTCGGTCACCTCCCCGCGCAACTGGCGCACGGCCTGGGAGTAGCCGATGGCGCGACTGGCCGTCACGCCGCGGTCGAGTCCGAGGGGCAGGAGGGACTGCGCTTCCGCGACGATTCCGTTCCGCCACATGTCGGTCACGCGGGCGTCGAGCCGGACCACCAGCTCGTCGCGCGGCGTGCGCAGCGCGACGATGCGGGTGGCCCGCCAGTACACGGGCGCCTCCGGGAGCGCCGCGCCGTACGGCTGTCCGGTGAGCTCGATAACCTCGAGCGCACGCACCAACCGCCTCGCGTTCGACGGACCGATGGCCGCGGCCGCGGCGGGATCGAGGGAGCGCAGGGTGCGGTGCAGCATCCCGGGACCCTCCCGCTCCAACCGCTCTTCGAGCGCACGGCGCACGTCCGGGTCGGTGCCGGGGAACTGGAAGTCGAAGATGACCGACGAGACGTACAGACCGGAGCCGCCGACGAGGATCGGCACGGCACCGCGCCGCTGGATGTCGTCGATCACGGCTCTCGCGTCCACCTGGTACCGAGCCACGGTGGCCTCGTCGGTGACGTCGAGCACGTCGAGAAGATGGTGCGGCACGCCGCGCCGCTCGCCGACGGGCAGCTTCGCCGTTCCAATATCCATGCCGCGGTACTGCTGCATGGCATCGGCATTGACGATCTCCACCGCCCGTCCCCGGTGCGCCAGCCGCTCGGCGAGGTCGAGCGAAAGTCCGCTCTTGCCGGTGCCGGTCGCCCCGACGATCGCGAGGATGGGGGTGGTGCCGGAACTCAGCGCTGACCGTCCTGCGAGTCGTAGATCGGCACGGTGGCGACGGATGTCGATGCGCCGGGCGTCGAACCGTTCGACGACGGGCCGCCGACGCGGAGGGTGGGCAGCCCGAGACTCACCCGGACCGGTCCACCGGTGCCGTCGCCTGCCGACGCCGAGCCGGCGCCCGGGGACGGAACTCCGCAGGACTCCGCCTGCGCGCGATCCCACGCATCCCCGGCGCGGGTGCGGCGCACGCGGAGCGGGGCGCCGTCGGCGGAGTCGGCCAGGAGGTGGAAGGGTGCCGCTCGGGTGATGTCGACCGTGACCACGTCCCCGGGGCGGGGCTCGGCAGATCCGGGCGGCACGTCGAAGTGCACGAGCCGGGAGTCCTCCGCGCGACCGGTGAGGCGGTGGGTCTCGGAATCCTTCCGACCCTCCGTGGTGACGAGCACGTTCACCCTGCGGCCCACGAGCTTGGCGTTCCCCTCTCCGGAGATGCGGTCCTGCACGGCGACGAGTCGCTCGTAGCGCTCCTGCACGACCGCCTTCGGGACCTGGTCGGCCATGGTCGCCGCGGGCGTCCCGGGCCGGATGGAGTACTGGAACGTGAACGCCGACGCGAAGCGGGCCAGTTCGACCACGCGGAGCGTGTCCTCGAAGTCCTCCTCGGTCTCCCCCGGGAATCCGACGATGATGTCCGTGCTGATGGCGGCGTCGGGGATGCGCGCCCGCACCCGGTCGAGAATTCCGAGGAACTTCTCCGACCGATAGGACCGGCGCATCGACTTGAGGATGCGGTCCGAGCCGGACTGCAACGGCATGTGCAGTTGCGGCATCACCGAGGGCGTCTCCGCCATGGCGTCGATCACGTCGTCGGTGAACGCGGCGGGATGGGGGCTGGTGAAACGGATGCGTTCGAGTCCGTCGATGGTGCCCGCGGCACGGAGCAGCTTGCCGAACGCCTGCCGGTCACCGAATTCGACACCGTAGGAGTTGACGTTCTGGCCCAGCAGGGTGACCTCGAGAGCCCCGTCGTCGACGAGCGCCTGGACCTCCGCGAGGATCTCCCCCGGGCGCCGGTCCTTCTCCTTGCCCCGCAGCGCGGGCACGATGCAGAAGGTGCAGGTGTTGTTGCAGCCGACGGAGATGGACACCCAGCCGCTGTAGGTGGAGTCCCGCTTGGTGGGCAGCGTGGACGGGAAGACGTCGAGCGATTCCAGAATCTCGAGCTGCGCCTCGTCGTTGTGCCGCGCTCGCTCGAGGAGGCTCGGCAGCGATCCCATGTTGTGCGTGCCGAAGACCACGTCGACCCACGGCGCCCGGTCGAGGATGACGTTCTTGTCCTTCTGCGCGAGGCAGCCGCCGACGGCGATCTGCATGCCGTCATGCCGCTTCTTGACCGACGCGAGGTGTCCGAGATTGCCGTACAGCTTGTTGTCCGCGTTCTCGCGCACGGCGCACGTGTTGATGACCACGACGTCCGCCTCGGCGCCGTCGGCGGGCACGTATCCCGCCGCCTCGAGGGAGCCGCTCAGTCGCTCCGAGTCGTGCACGTTCATCTGGCAGCCGAAGGTGCGTACCTCGTACGTGCGCTGCCGTCCATCCGGGTCGATTGCGGCGACCGATGCGGATACGGCGGGAGCGGATAGCGGAGGCGTGTGCAGCGACGCCGTGGACGACGGGGCCGCGGAGACCGGCAGCGGGGAAGCGGACGACGGAGTGAGCGTGCTCATGGTGGATCCAGTGTAGGTCGCGCTCCGGTGGGTCCCGGTCGGCACGGCGCTCGGGTCAGCGGAAGCGGACCGACGAGGAACCGGACGGTCGACCCGATCGACCGGTTTTGCCCGGAAGATCGGCCAACGCCGCCTTGGTGACCTCGCGCACGATCGAGGACGAGTAGCCGCGGCGCATCATGTAGGCGTTCAGCCTGCGCTCGGCAGTGGCCGCGTCGAGCCCGGTCAGCTGCCCGGCGCGCTTGATAGCCACTTCGGTGGCACGGGCGAGTTCGTCGTCGTCATCGATCCCCGACACGGCCTCGGCGATGATGCGGGGATCGATCTTCCGACGCGCGAGCTCCTGGGACACCGCGTTGCGCCCCAGTCCTTTGCGCTCGTGATGCGTTCGCACGAGCGCTTCGGCGAGGTCCGCGTCGTCGAGGAAGCCCGCACGCTCGAGCCGGTCGAGCTCGGCCTCGATCTCGTCGTCCTCGAAGTCCCGCTCCGCGAGGAAGCTGTGCACCTCCGAGCGGGACATGCCGCGCCGCGCCAACGCACGCGTCGCCGCTGCCGACGCGGCATGGGCGCGCTCCTCGGGCGATTCCACGTCCTCGGCTGCCGAACCGGCGCCGGACTCGTGGAACACGCCGGGGAGATAGGTCACGGGAGCGAGGGAGTCCTCGTTCCGGTCGCTTTCGGGCGGAAAACTCACCATCGTCCCGTGACCTATCTGACTCTCGGAGCTAGGCGCCCTTGCGGGCGGCCAGCTTCTTCTGGATGGAATCGACGTTGGTGTCCGCGGGAGCAGCCACCTCCGCCGGTGCGTTCGGATCGACGATCAGGCCGAGCTTGATCTTGATCTTCTGCTCGATCTCGGCGGCGATGTCGGGGTTGCGGATCAGGAAGTTGCGCGAGTTCTCCTTGCCCTGACCCAGCTGGTCACCGTCGTAGGTGTACCAGGCGCCCGACTTGCGCACGATCTCGTGCTCGACACCGAAGTCGATCAGGCTTCCCTCGCGGGAGATGCCGATGCCGTAGAGGATGTCGAACTCGGCCTGCTTGAACGGCGGAGCCATCTTGTTCTTCACGACCTTGACGCGTGTGCGGTTGCCCACCGCGTCGGTGCCATCCTTCAGCGTCTCGATGCGACGGATGTCGAGGCGAACGGACGCGTAGAACTTGAGAGCCTTACCTCCGGCGGTCGTCTCGGGGCTGCCGAAGAAGACACCGATCTTCTCGCGCAGCTGGTTGATGAAGATCATCGTCGTCTGCGTCTGGTTGAGACCACCGGTGAGCTTGCGGAGGGCCTGCGACATGAGCCGAGCCTGCAGACCGACGTGCGAGTCACCCATCTCGCCCTCGATCTCGGCGCGCGGCACGAGTGCGGCGACCGAGTCGATCACGATCAGGTCGATGGACCCGGACCGGACCAGCATGTCCGCGATCTCGAGCGCCTGCTCGCCCGTGTCGGGCTGCGATACGAGGAGCGCGTCGATGTCGACGCCCAACTTCTTGGCGTACTCGGGGTCGAGCGCATGCTCTGCGTCGATGAAGGCCGCGATGCCGCCGGCGCGCTGCGCGTTCGCGATGGCGTGCAGGGTGAGCGTGGTCTTACCGGAGGATTCCGGTCCGTAGATCTCCACGATGCGGCCGCGGGGCAGGCCCCCGATGCCGAGAGCGACGTCGAGAGCGACGGACCCCGTGGGGATGACGGCGACGGGTGCGCGCTCGTCGCTGCCCAGTCGCATCACCGAGCCCTTGCCGAACTGTCGATCGATTTGGGCGAGAGCGGTCTCGAGTGACTTCTCGCGGTCAGCTGGTGATGGCATGCGATTCTCCTTCGGTGGTTCTGTGATGCGCCTATAGGCTGTCGACCCTCAAAATCCGTCCCGCACCGCTTCGCACGAATGCATCGCGGGGCGGAGACGAACCGTTCGACAAGGCTGTTGCTGGCTCAACGCCTGGTAGGAGAAACGCTAGGCGGAACGTCCGACATTTCTCGGACCGCGACCGTACCTGTGCACAACTCGTCTTCGACTGAACCGTGAGGAAAGCGTACCAACGCTCGAACTCATCTTCGAGAGGCCAGGGGCGTGTCGCGGGCTATTCGGGAGTTGCGGGCGTGTCGGGAGCGGGACGTCTAGTGCCGGGGCTCGGGACGCCCGACGCCGTGCCGGCGCGACTCGGGCACGTCGGTGGCACGGCAGAGCGCCATCCACACCTCGTTCACCCGCACGCCTTCGGCCAGAGCGACCTCCGCAGTGCGGCTGCCGAGATCGGTGAGCACGAGGTCCTGCAACAGCACACGACCGTATGCCGGACCGAACTCGTCGGCGACGGCATTCCGGAACTCACTGAGACGCATGCCTCAACGCTAACCCCTCCCTTAACGAAGGAACGCCCCGTCGAAACGGGGCGATCCTGGGGAAGTGCTACCGAGCCACCAGGTCGGCGTCGAGTCCGGTGACGAACTCGTCGGGGACGGTGTCGGGGATCGGGTTCAGTCCTTCGATGACTGCGAGGCGGTCGCCGACCTCGCGCATGATGACCGAGATGGGGGTGTCGAGCGCTTCCGCGACCGACGCGAGGATCTCGGAAGAGGCCTCTTTCTGGCCCCGCTCGACCTCGCTGAGATATCCGAGCGCGACGCTCGCCTTGCTCGCCACCTGGCGAAGCGTGCGGCCCTTCTGCAGGCGGAAGTCCCGGAGAACATCGCCAATTTCCTGACGTACTAGTACCACTGGACCCTCCTTATGCCTGTTGTTTCGAACGAATCGGGTGTCTTACGGATGGACAACACTACATCCAACAACTGCCGCCAATCTAACCATTCACACTGGGCTTTCCTTGTGAACACATCAGATGTAACGCGACCGGAATGTCATTTGTTCCCGAACTCCGCCATCGTCCGCTTCATCAGCAGAAGGGCCTGGTAGACCGTGGTGTTGCGGATGGTGGGGCGGTCGCCGTCGAGCACGAGAGGCACCACCCGGGTGCCCCGGCTGGTCGAGATTCCGAGGTAGACCGTGCCGGGCGGCTGACCGTCCTGGGGGTCGGGGCCGGCTGCTCCGGTGGTGGCGATGCCGATGTCGGTCGGACGCCCGTCGACGGCGCAACGCTCCCGGACGCCCAGCGCCATCCGGGAGGCGACGTCGGGCGACACCGCG
The DNA here is from genome assembly GCF_008642235.1 of Planctomonas psychrotolerans. GTDB lineage: Bacteria > Actinomycetota > Actinomycetes > Actinomycetales > Microbacteriaceae > Planctomonas > Planctomonas psychrotolerans. The sequence continues at coordinate 383,766 of NZ_SJEV01000001.1, forward strand.
CCGTGGATCGCGAGGACGGAACTCTCGACGCCGAGGAGGCTGTGCTTCAGAGCGCTGTTGTACGCGACGACTCCCCCCATTACGACGGCGGATGCTCCGGGAGGATCGATCAGCTTGGCGGCGAGCAGGCCGCCGGTCAGCGACTCCGCGACCGCAACGGTCAGGCCGCGGAAACGGAGCTCGAGGATCAGCTCGATGGCGAGGCCGTCGATGGTCGCGGAGCCCGCATCCTCGTCGGGTGAGTCGACGACGTTCTCCTCGCCGGTCACTTCGATCCCCGGTTGTGCCGCGCGGCCTGGACCAGGTAATCGATGCCGGTCGCGACGGTGAGCACGACGGCGATCGACATGAGGACCGTGTTGACGATGTGGATCCCGTCGCCGAACACCTCCCAGAGCGGCACGAGCGCGACCGAGATCGCGACGGACTGCGCGATCGTCTTCAGCTTGCCGCCGCGGGATGCGGGGACGACGCGATCGCTTAGCACGACGAAGCGGTACACCGTGATGCCGAGCTCGCGCACCAGGATGAGCGCCGTCACCCACCATGGCAGTTCACCGAGCACCGACAGGAGGATCAGGGCGCTGCCGGTGAGCACCTTGTCGGCGATCGGGTCGAGGAGCTTGCCGGAGTCGGTGACGAGGTTCTGACGTCGCGCAATCATCCCGTCCACACCGTCCGTCGCGATGGCGACGATGAAGAGCGCGGCGGCGACGTAACGGAGCGGTCCGTTCGCGCCGTCGTCGGCCAGGAGCAGAGCGATGAAGACCGGGGCGAGCAGGATGCGGGCGACGGTGATGAGGTTGGCGATGTTGCCGTCGCTGGCCGGGGTGTCCCCCTTGCTGATGACCCTGCCCCGCAGCGAGTACCCCCGCGGGGGCGGTGCTGTCACGCCGCCGGGAAAGGTGCTCTTCGACACGCGGTCACTCCCTGTCGGTCAACCCCCAGGCGTCTTCATCCGACGACGCCTCGACTTCATCGTAACCGGAGTAGTCCTTCTCGAGAGGGTCGGAGCTATAGCGATCGTCGCCGTCGGAGGCGTCGATCGGCGAGGCCGTGGCGACCGCCACGCCGCCCGGTGCAGCGTCCGCCGAGCCACCCGATGCGCCGCCACGATCGGCGGGTTCCTCGCCGCGCAGGCGGGCGAGGACGCCGGGCAGCTGCTCGGTGGTGACGAGCACGTCGCGGGCCTTGGACCCCTCGGACGGGCCGACGATCTCCCGCGACTCGAGCAGGTCCATCAGGCGTCCTGCCTTGGCGAAGCCGACCCGGAGCTTGCGCTGCAGCATGGATGTCGAGCCGAACTGGGTGCTCACCACGAGCTCCGCCGCGGCGAGCAGCACGTCGAGATCGTCGCCGATGTCGGCGTCGATCTCCTTGCGCTCGGCCGTGACCGCGACATCGCTGCGGTACTCCGGCCGGGCCTGGTTCGTGACGTGCTCGACGACCTTCACGACCTCGGCCTCGTTCACCCAGGCGCCTTGCACGCGGATGGCCTTCGAGGCGCCCATGGGGAGGAAGAGCGCGTCGCCCTGGCCGATGAGCTTGTCGGCGCCGGGCTGGTCGAGGATCACCCGGGAGTCCGTCATGCTGCTCACCGCGAAGGCGAGCCGGCTCGGCACGTTCGCCTTGATCAGTCCGGTGACGACGTCGACGCTCGGTCGCTGGGTCGCCAGCACGAGGTGGATGCCGGATGCCCGCGCGAGCTGGGTGATGCGGACGATGGAGTCCTCCACGTCGCGCGGGGCGACCATCATGAGGTCGGCGAGCTCGTCGACCACCACGAGCAGGTACGGGTACGGCTTCAGCGTGCGCTGGCTTCCGGAGGGCAGCGTGATCTCGTCGTTGATGACGGCCTTGTTGAAGTCGTCGATGTGGCGGAACCCGAAGCTGGCGAGGTCGTCGTACCTCATGTCCATCTCCTTCACCACCCACTGCAACGCTTCCGCCGCCTTCTTCGGGTTGGTGATGATCGGCGTGATGAGGTGCGGAACGCCGGCGTAGATGGTGAGCTCCACCCGCTTGGGGTCGATCAGCACCATGCGCACCTCGGACGGCTTGGCGCGCATCAGCAGGCTGGTGATCATGGAGTTCACGAAGCTCGACTTGCCCGACCCGGTGGACCCGGCCACGAGGAGGTGGGGCATCTTCGCAAGGTTCGCGACCACGAAGCCGCCCTCGACGTCCTTGCCCACGCCGATGGTCATCGGGTGCGCGCTCTTCATCGCGACGGACGACCGCAGCACGTCACCGAGCGAGACGATCTCCCGGTCGGTGTTGGGGATCTCGATGCCGATGGCGCTGCGCCCGGGGATGGGCGAGAGGATGCGCACCTCGTTGCTCGCCACGGCGTAGCTGATGTTCTTGGCGAGCGCGGTGACCCGCTCGACCTTGGTGCCCGGCCCCACCTCGAGCTCGTACCGGGTGACGGTGGGGCCGCGGGAGAAGCCGGTCACGGTGGCATCGACCGAGAAGTTGGTGAGCACCTCCGTGATGGCGCGCACGACCTCGTCGTTGACCGCGGATCGGGCCTTGGCCGGCGACCCCTCGGACAGCGACGCGGCCGACGGCAGGTGGTAGGGAGCGGCGGGCTCCGCGCCGCTGATCGGCGGGATGTCGTCCTCGTCGAAGTCGTCGGCGTCGCCCACGAATCCGGGCAGCTGCTCGGTGGTCGTGGGGCCGCCGTCGTCATCGCGGATTCCCGTGGGGCTGAGCGGACGGGTCTTCTGCGGCGCAGTGCGCGCAGCATCCGGAGCGGTGTCACCCGTCGGGACCGCGCTGAGCACCTCGGTGTCGAACTGGCCGGGCATCGGCTTCGCCGAGCGCTCGGGGTCGGGCGTGCGGTCGAGGATCTCGGTGTCCGATGCGCCCACCGGACGGGCCGGCGACAGGACGGGGCTGTCGTAAGCCGGATCCTCCTCGCGCTGGCCCTTGTTGCGACGCCACCACGGCAGCGCATCGCCGTTTCCGTCGTCATCCGATCCGGAGCCGGACGACGAATCCTCGGCGGAGCCGGACTTCTCGTCGGAGTCGTCGAGCGTCTCGCCGAACAGGTAGGAGTAGAGCTGACGCAGGCGCGGGCCGACGCGGTTCGGCGGCGTCTTGGTGAGGATGAAGAGGGAGAGAACGAGCAGGATGACGAGGATCGCCCCGGCGCCCCACTGGGTGATCACGGCGGTGAGCGGCGCCGCGAGGATCCAGCCCAGCACACCGCCGGCCGCGGCGAGCGCCATCACGCCGTCGCTCGGGTTCGGCTGCCCGGTGAACAGGTGGCAGAGCCCCGAGATGCTCACGAGCGACAGGCCGAGCCCGATGCCGATGCGCCCGTTGTCGTCGGTGGACGACGGGTGCCGGAAGAGCCAGAGCGCGAACAGGAGCATGATGACCGGCAGCGCGAAGGCCACGCGTCCGAAGAGCCCGCCGAAGGTGTAGGCGTCGAACGCGAGTGCGACGGGGTCGGTGGGGTTGAACCACTCCACCACGGCACCCGCGATCGCGAGCAGGACCAGCAGGAACGGGATGCCGTCGCGGCGGTCCTCCTTGCTGACCTTCTCCGGGCCGAGTGCACGGGCGGCCCCGCCGACGAGGTGGGCGGCGCCCATCCAGCCGGCGGCGAGCAGGCCGGGCTCGTCCTCGTCGCGGGCGACGGGGTACGCCACCGTCTTCGCGTCCGACTTCGGTGCCGACTTCCGCACCGGAGATGCCGACGCCTTGCGAGCGGGCGCCTTGCCGCCGGAGGACGACTGCGAGCCCCCACGGCCCGAGGCGGGCGTGCGGGCTCGGTCGGTCGACTTGGTGCGGGTGGCCATTACTCCACGGTACCCGGCGGAACCGGCGTTACCGGGTAGCCGGGGGTCGGGTGTTCCCTCCCGCTCCCCCGAACAGGGCGGGGTCGGTCATTCGCGTGGGGGAACGCCGAGGGGCCGGGCGCTTGCCCGAGTGGCGGAAGGTCGCGCATCCGATCAGTACCGGATGGCATCGATAACCTTCACCCGCACCGCCACGAGGGCGGGCAGCAGCCCGGCGAGCGCACCGACGGCGAGGGAGGCCCCGAGGCCGAGGATGGCCGCGCTCACGGGGAAAGGCGGCAACTCGGTGACACCCTGTCCGAGGAAGTCGGTGACCCACGGGCTCTTCACGATGGCCACTGCCGCGAGCACCCCGATGACTCCCGCGGCGAAAGTGGCGACGATGCTCTCCATCATCACCGCGAAGAACACGCGGCCCGCGGTCGCTCCGAAACTCCGTCGCACCCCGATCTCGCGGATGCGCTGGCGCACGGTCACGAGTGAAATGTTGACGAGCCCCAGCGCTCCCAGCAGCAGCACGAGCGCCGCGACTCCGCCGACGAGAAGCTTGAGCGGCAGGAACGGATCCTCACCGAACTGGGCGTAGTCCTGCCGATTGACGTCGACCTGCATGTCGCCGGGCAGGGCGGCCGCGAGGTCCCCGCGCAGGCGTTCGGTGAGCTGATCGGCGATCTCCGGCGGCACCCACGTCTCGAACGACGGGAACGACTGATCCAACGAGCCCGGGCCGAGCACCCTCTCGTAGGCATCGATCAGGATGTAGGCGGCGGGCGGCTCGCCGTCGTACTGGTCGGGGGTGACCCCGATGAGCACGGCGGTCGTGTCCTGGGCCGCGGGCAGCAGCACCGTGGGGTTGCCGGTGAGTCCCGGCAGTCCCAGTTCGCGGAGGAAGGACGAGTTGACGATCATCGCCGGTGCCAGCCGGTTCCGGTCGTCCTCGCCGAACCAGCGCCCCTCGAGCATCTGCACGCGGCGCATCGTGCCGTAGTCGACGTCGGTGGCGATGCTCTGCACGTCGCGCACCCCGCCGGCGAACTGCACCCTCAGGTTCGTGTACGCGGTGAAGGACGAGTACTGGATGTCGTATCGCTCGAGGGCGGTCGAGTAGGCGTCCCGCAGTTGCGCGACCGTGGGGGTCGCACCGGAGACGGGGTCGTAGGCGTTCAGGGAGAGCGTGGCGGGGCGACCACTGTTCCGCTCGGTGGTCTCCCGCTGCGACTGCTCGGCCACCGCGCCGAGCCCGACGACAGTGGTCAGGGCGCAGACCGCCACGGCCACACCGATGAGCGAGAGCAGCACCCGGGTCCTGTGGATGCGGAGTTCCGCCCACGCCTCGGCGATGGCGCCGACCAGGGCCGGCAGCACGCGGTTCATCGAACCAGCTCCTCGGTCACCAGCGTGAGAGTGCCGCGCTCCAGGCGGTAGTGCCGATCGGCGAGCGCCGCCACGTTCGGATCGTGCGTGATGGTGACGAGGGCGGCGCCGGAGTTGCGCGCGACGTCGTCGAGCAGGGCCATGACCGTCTCCCCCGTCTCCACGTCGAGTGCGCCCGTCGGCTCGTCGGCGAGGATGAGGCGGGGCCGGCGCACGAGCGCCCGGGCGATGGCGACGCGCTGCTGTTCGCCGCCGGACAGCTTCTCCGGCATGGTGGTCATCCGGGATCCGAGGCCGACCCGGTCGAGCATCTCGGCCGCGATCGTGCTCCGCTTCCAGAACTCGCGTCCCGTCGAGTACAGCAGCGGGGTGGTCACGTTCTCGAGCGCCGTTCGCCCGGCGAGCAGATTGAACTGCTGGAAGATGAAGCCGACGTCCCGTCCCCGGGTGCGGTCGCGCACGGCGGAGGACAGGCTCGCCACCGGAGCATCGTCGAAGTACATCTCGCCGGTGGTCGGCGAGTCCAGCAGGCCGAGCATGTTGAGAAGCGTCGACTTGCCCGATCCGGACCGGCCCACGATGGACACGTGGTCGCCGACGTCGACGGTGAGGTCGACACCGTTCAGGATGGTGAGGGCGGGAGCATCCGGGAGTGGCACCGATCGGGTCACGCCCTCGAGTCGGATGAGACTCATCCGCCGGAGCCGAACATCATGCCCGGTTCCTCAACGGGTGCAGGAGCACCCGGGACGAACTCCAGCACGGTTTCGCCCTCGGCCAGCCCGTCGACGATCTGCACCATGACGCCGTCGTTCAGCCCGATGCGCACCGGGTGCTTCGTGGGTTCCGCGCCGTCGTCGGACACCAGCCAGACGTTTCCGTTGTCCGACAGCCCCTCGACGGCCGTGGTCGGCAGGAGCAGGACGTTCTCCGCCGTGCCCGCGGCGATGGTGATCTCGGCGGCGAGCCCGTTGAATACGCGCACCTCGGCGGGGATGGAGCAGGAGACGGCGGTTCCCCCGCCCGGGGCCGGCGCCAGCGGGTCACCGCCCGGGTCCGCTCCTGCGCCCGCGTCTCCACCGGTGCCCGCTCCGGACGCCGGGCCCGTCGACACGCGGAGTCCGGGGCAGGTGAAGGGTGCGGGGCCGCCGGAGATCGTGACGGTGGCATCTTCCGGCTGGCTGACCAGGCGGAACTGCTGCTCGGCGCTGAGCGTGCCGGTCGCGGAGAAGGTGGACGGGGACACGGATCCGACGGTGTCGCCCACCGACACGAGCTGGTCCTTCAGGACGGCGAGACCGCCGAGGACGCCGGTGATCGGGGCGGTCACGGTCTCCACCCGCACCTTCGGCTTCGGCTGGGTGACCGTGCCGTCGGCGGCGATGACCGGATCGACCGGGGTCTCCGAGCGGATCCGCAGGATCGGGGCGCCGGCGTCCACTGCCGATCCCTGGGCGACCAGGAGCTCTGACACGGCACCGGCGAGCGTGGCGCGGACCGGAACCGTCGCATCCGCCTCGATGGTGCCCGCGACCACGATGTCGTTGACGACCGTGCCGAGGGTGGCGTCCACGTGCGACTCGGTGACCGCCCCTGTCGGCATCGTGGGGTCGGTGGTGTCATTCACCGCCCCGAAGAACGCCAGCTTGACGAGTGACGCGGCGATCGCCGCGAAGATCACCAGCCTCAGGATCGGAAAAACCCACTTGCGCGTTACGCCCACGACCGAGCCGCCCTTTCTGGTCGTCCCGCTCGGAGCGACTTCTGCGATCACCATATCCAGCGGTCGGTGAAATCCGCATAGGCCGAAAGGATGATTTCGGCCGGGGTTGGGGCGTTTGGAAGGTGCCGGTGGTTGCTGGGTGCGTCGGTGCGGTCGCGGTGCGGGGCTCCGAGGGTGTGCGGGGTGGAAGCGGTGCAGTCGGCGCACGGTCGAGTGGACGGGCGAGTGGACGGGCGACGGTGCGTGGCGCGGTATCGCAGCGCGTCAGCGGGCTGAGTACTTCATCGAGTGTGGTGCGTCGCGGGCATCCCAACGAGTTCCCGTGCGCGGTACGTCGCTGGGCGGTCAGTTGAGGATGCGCACCATGGTGTCAGAATCGGGGCCTGACTCGACCGGCACGAATCCCTCGCTGCGGTACAGGTGGGTGGCGAAATTCGCCCGTTCACAGCTGAGACTGACGCGGGCATACCCGGCCTGCCGTGCCTGGCCGACCGCGGCGCGCAGGAGTGCGCGGCCGATCCCCTGGCCGCGCCACTGCGCCGCCACCCCGAGGGTCAGTTCCGGCACTCCCGGCGCGATGAAGCCGTAGCCGGGATCCGTGACGGTGAACAATCGGAACCAGCACGCCCCGACCGGGGTGCCCGTGTCGTCCTCGGCTACGGTTCCGAAGTCACCGGGTCGCTGCCAGTCGCGTACGTAGTGCGCCACGGCCGGCTCCGCGAGAAGGGTTACGCGGGGGCGGATGCGGTCGGGGTTCCAGTTCGCGGCCTCCACCAGCATGTCGGTTAGGACGCGCATGTCGTCCTGCCGGGCCGGTCGTAACGTGATGGAGGTCACGTGTCGATCATCCGGCAGATCGCGGCGGCCCGCCACACCGAGTTGCCCGCGGACCCGGCCTAGCTCCGCTGTGACTGCCCCGTGCCGCGTCGCGACGCTCCCGGCGGTTCTGCGCCGGTCGAGGCGACGCACGCCTACGGTGGCTGTGCCCGCCGGAAGGGACGCACCCCTCACGGTCCCTGAGCCCGTCGAAGGGACGCACCCCGCACGGTCCCTGAGCCCGTCGAAGGGACGCACCCCGTTCGGGACCAACCTGTGGACAAGAACTTATCCCCATTCGCGCCTCGCTCTTGAAACACACGTTCGATAGTGGGACAATAGATGGTATGGAACTCCTCTCCACCCGACTCCGCAACGCAGCGGACGCGGTCGCCGTTCTCGGTGACTGCGCGGCCGATGTCGCGGTGCTACTGGATGGTGAGTTGCGGGGTGCGCAGGACCGGGTGACCGTGTTGCGCCAGTGCGTGGACCGGTACGCGGCCCTCATCGCCGGCGAGATCGCGCACCGGTCCCGGCCCGAAGCGGGACATGGCGGGATGGCGCAAAGCGCCGGGTTCGTGTCGCCGGAGGCGATGATCCAATCGATCGGCAAGCTGTCCCGTCCCGAAGCCGTCAAACTCGTGCAGTTAGGCACGATCATCGCCGAAACCGAAGCAGCCGAGAGCCTCACCGCGAGATCAGTGGAGGTGGATCCGGGTTGTGCCGGTGGGGACGACACATCGGCTGAAGCCGGCACCTCCAACGCCCAGATGCCACCGCCGTGGCGGGCACCCCTCGTCGCCGCACTCGCGGACGGGACACTGTCGTCGGACTGCTTCCACGCAATCCAGCGGGCGCTCGGCGACGTCGGCCCCGGAGTCTCGGCTGCGGGACTCACCGCCGAGTGCGAGCAACTCCTCGAGTCCGCGGCGGGGTTGAGTCCGGATCAGTTGTTCCGGAAGGCACGGAATCTCCGCGATGAGCTCGACAGTGACGGCATCGAACGGCGGGAGAAGCAACGCCGGGACGACCGGACGTTGCGCACCTGGTGGGACGGTGCAGGCATGTATTGCGGGAAGTTCCGGCTCGCACCCGAAGAAGGCACCATCGTCGCCGGCGCCATCGACCGCATCCTCTCGCCTCGCCGGGGTGGCCCGAGGATGGTCGACCCGGAAGAAAAGGCCGCCGCTGACGCGCTCCTGAACGACGAACGGTCCACCGAGCAGATCGCGGCCGATGCGTTGGTCGACATGATCCGCCTCGCCATCGACGCAGACCCCGGCACCATCTTCGGAACCCACCGCCCCGCCGTCCGCATCATCATCACAGACGCGCACCTCCACAACCGTGCAGGTCACGGGCGGATCGAAGGTCACCCCAACCCCGTGTCGTTCCGCACGGTGGAACGGCACCTCTGCGACACCGGAGCAATAGCCGTCGGATTCGACGACACCGGACAGTGCGTCAACGTCGGACGGGCCCGCCGGTTCTTCACCCCGAGACAACGCGTCGGAATGGCCGTTCGGGACGGCGGATGCCGGTTCCCGTCCTGCGACCGGCCACCATCCTGGTGCGAAGCCCACCACATCAACCCGTGGAAGAAAGAACACGGCAGAACCGACATCGCCGACGGGGTCCTCCTCTGCCGAAGACACCACCTCCTCCTCCACGACAACCACTGGAAGATCCTCCGCCACGACGGCGGCTACTGGCTCAGACCACCCCGAACCATCGACCCGACACAGGCACTCATCCCGATGCCCAGCCGAAACCCCGACATCCACACCATCCAAACCCAACATCAACAAGCACGGCAACGCACATGACGACCGGGGTGCTGACGGGGAATGACCGCATCACCACGTCCGTGAGGCACCTTGGCACGGGCGCAACGGGAGGAGCACAGGCGACACGTTGGTGCGGATCGAACCGACCTCCCCGATGGGCGCACGATCACCGTGGCCCCGACCGAGGAGGTCCTCGACAGCGGTGCTACGACTCAGCACCCTCCCGCGATGTCGCCACCACCGGCCACGCTTTGGTCGGGATTGACGCTCGGAGCCACCACTCGCATGGAGATGACGGTGCCGATCTCGTCCGGAAGGAAGTAGTCCGTGGTCGAGCCGTTCGCCACCTCGAACACGATGGATCCAGCCGCATCCCGAACGAAGAAAACGTCGACCAGCGGAGTGCTCGTTCCGCGGGTGATACCCGGATACGCGTCCTGGAGCTGCTCTACGGTCGAGCCTCGGCCGATACCCGCCGACGTCAGCAACGGCGCCTCGAGGATGTCCACGCGCTCCACGGAGTCGTTCGTGACACGCACACCGAAGGGGCGACCGGCGGTGAACTCGGTGTAGGTGTGCGCCCACCGACCGAAGCGCGCATCTCCGGCGGGCGCCGACCCGCCCTCGGCGCAGAAGTCAGGATCGTACGCCACCATGTCCGTCTCGGTCACGGGTCGACCGACGCGCAGCGACCCGAGACCGGCCGTTGTCACGACGAGGCTGTCGAGCGCGGGCTTCCGCGGCAGGGCGGCCTCCGGCGCCGGCGGCGGCGCCACGGTCGGAGCGACGGTGGGTGCCGCGGTCGGCACGGGATCCTCCGTGGTCACCGGCGTCGGTGTCGGCGTCGGAGTAGGCGTGGGGCGAGCCGTGCGCGTCGATGACGGCGTCGGCGTCGGATCCCCCTCCGGTTCGGCGCTGGCGCATCCCCCCAGCACGAGCGTGGCGGCGGCCACGAATCCGATCAGTGCGCTCGCCCGGGATGCTCTTCTGCCCCCGGAACGATTCCGCGTGTGCTTCCCCATAGTTCGTGTCCCCCCTGGTGTGTGTGGATCAGGCTTCGATGACCACCGGAATGATCATCGGGCGGCGGCGGTGCGACGAGTTCACCCAGCGTCCGACGGTGCGCCGGATGACCTGCGAGAACGTGTGCGTGTCGCGGGTGCCGTTGTCCGCCGCGTCGATGAGAGCCTTGATGATCTGCGGCTTGACGGCATCGAAGACCTTCTCGTCCTCCGCGAAACCGCGGGCGTGGATCTCCGGCCCGACGATGACCTTGCCGGTGAGCGGGTCAACGACCGCGAAGATCGAGATGAAGCCCTCCTCGGCGAGGATGCGGCGATCCTTGAGGTCGGCATCCGTGATGCCGCCCACCGTGGAACCGTCCACGTAGACGTAGCCGAGATCGAGCTGGCCGACCACCGAGACGCGACCGTCGACGAGGTCGAGCACGGTGCCGTCCTCGGCGATGACGGTGTTGCGCTCCGGTATGCCGGTCTGGATGGCGAGCTGCTGGTTCGCGACAAGGTGACGGTACTCGCCGTGCACCGGCAGCACATTCTTCGGCCGCAGGATGTTGTAGCAGTAGATGAGCTCACCGGCGGCGGCGTGGCCGGACACGTGCACCTTGGCGTTGCCCTTGTGCACGACGTTCGCGCCCAGCTTGGTCAGACCGTTGATGACCCGGTACACGGCATTCTCATTACCGGGGATGAGGCTGGAGGCGAGGATGACAGTGTCGCCCTGGCCGACCTCGATCTGGTGCTCCAGGTTGGCCATGCGACTGAGCACGGCCATGGGCTCGCCCTGCGAACCGGTGCTCATGTAGACGATGCGGTTGTCCGGCAGGTTCGCCGCCTGCTTGCTGTCGATCAGCACGCCCTCGGGTACCTTCAGGTAGCCCAGATCGGCGGCGATACCCATGTTGCGCACCATCGAGCGACCGATGAACGCGACACGGCGGCCGTGCTCGTGCGCGGCATCCAGCACCTGCTGCACTCGATGCACGTGGCTGGAGAAGCTGGCGACGATGACCCGCCGCGGCGCCTTGGCGATGACGGCATCGAGCACCGGGCCGATGGACCGCTCGGTGGGCGTGAAGCCGGGCACATCGGCGTTGGTCGAGTCGACGAGGAACAGGTCGACACCCGCCTCGCCGAGACGGGCGAACGCGCGCAGATCGGTGATCCGGTCATCGAGCGGCAGCTGGTCCATCTTGAAGTCGCCCGTGTGCAGCACGGTCCCGGCGGTGGTCTTGATGGCCACGGCGAGGGCATCGGGGATGGAGTGGTTGACCGCCACGAACTCGAGGGAGAACGGGCCGAGCTGCTCGTGCTGGCCCTCCTTCACCTCGAGCGTGTACGGCTTGATGCGGTGCTCCTTGAGCTTCGCCTCGATGAGCGCGAGCGTGAGGCCCGAACCGATCAGCGGGATGTCCTGCTTCAGTCGGAGGAGGTACGGCACGGCACCGATGTGGTCCTCGTGGCCGTGCGTGAGCACCACACCGACGACATCCTTCAGGCGATCACGGATGGGCGTGAAGTCGGGGAGGATCAGGTCGACTCCGGGCTGGTGCTCCTCGGGGAAGAGCACTCCGCAGTCGACGATGAGGATCTTGCCGTCGATCTCGAAGGTGGTCATGTTGCGACCGATCTCGCCGAGGCCGCCGATCGGCACGACACGGAGGGTGCCCGGTGTGAGTGCGGGCGGATCTACTACGACGTTCGGCATTGGGTTCTCGTTCCTTCGGGGTCGTGCGTATCGTCTGGGGTTCCGCCACTCGTTGCGGCGGGGAGTGCATGTGTCACGGGGGCGAGGAGTAGGTCAGCGGGTGGTGCCCGCCACCTTCGGCAGAGCTCCGCCCGCCGCCGCATTCCGGTCCGGCCGGAAGTTGCGGAAGTCGACTCCGGGCACGTTCTTCACGAGATCGATCTCGTCTTCGATCTGGGCAGCTTCCCACTCCTCCGGCCCCACGAGGGGAAGGCGCACCCGCGGGCTGCCGATGCGGCCGAGGCCGTGCAGGATGTACTTCACCGCGACGGTGCCCGGAACGTGGGTCATCGTGGCACGGACGAGGGGTTCGAGCTGCTGGTGCGCGGCCGTGGCGGCGTGCAGGTCGCCGGAGTTCACCGCGTTCACCATGGTGCGGTACGGCGTGGCCGCGATGTTCGCGGTCACGCCGATGAGTCCGGTTCCGCCGATCGCGAGCGTGGGCAGCGCGTTGGCGTCGTCGCCCGCGAAGTACAGCAGTTCGGTGCGGTTGAGCACACGGCTCACCTCGCTGAGGTCACCCTTGGCGTCTTTCACAGCCAGGATGTTGGGGTGCTTCGCCGCGCGGAGGATCGTCTCGTACTGGATGGGGATGCCGGTCCGGCCCGGGATGTCGTACAGGATGACGGGGAGGTCGGTGGCGTCGGCAATCATGCGGAAGTGGGTGAGCACACCGGCCTGCGTGGGCTTGTTGTAGTACGGGGTGACGATCATGTTGCCGTCGGCGCCGGCTTTCTCGCTCTGCCGGGCGAGTTGCATGGCGTGAGCGGTTTCGTTGGATCCGCCACCGGTGATGATCTTGGCGCGACCGGCCGCGACGTCCTTGCCGACCTCCACCAGGCGGATCTTCTCGGGGTCGGTGAGGGTGCTCGTCTCGCCGGTGGTGCCGGTGACGACGATGCCGTCGGCGCCCGCACGGATCACGTCGTCCATGTGCTTCTCGACGCCGGCCCAATCCACCTCGCCGTCAGCGGTGAGCGGCGTGACGAGCGCTACCAGTACCTGGCCGAAGGGGTTCTCTGGAGTGGACACGTAGAACAGGGTATCGCGCGCCGTGCGCCGCGCTCCCCGCCGTGTCGCGGCCAGGCGACGGCCCGTGTCGAGCGGGCGGGTGTCCCGTCTCTCTCGGGAATCGGACTGAGGCGCGGGCCGGTCAGTCGTGCTCGGGAGCGTCCGGATGCGGCACGACCGCCACCGGGCACGGCATGTTGACGAGAACGTCGTGAGCGACCGACCCGAGCAGCAGACCGGGAACGGCACCGTGCCGGTGCGTGCCGACCACGACGAGATCGGCCTGCTCGGCGATGTCGACGAGACACTGGGCCGGCGGCCCCTCCTCGAGCACGGGACGGATGCGGAGGTCCGGATACTCGGTCTGGATCCTGGTGACACAGCGATCGAGGATGTCCTGGTGCGCCGTCTGCACGCGGACGTGCGGGTCGCGGCCGCCCAACCGGCCGAGCGCCAGTACCGCGGGCACTCGCCACGCGTGCATGACGACCAGCTCGCTTCCCCGGTGCATCGCCTCTCGAGCGGCAAAGTCCAGGGCGACCTGCGACGTCTCGTCGTCGTGAGCGCCGACGACGACGGGACCGTTCGGAGGCGTCCACTTCGCGGCGACGACCACGATCGTGCACCGGGCTGCGGAAGCCAGTTGGTGCGGGAGGAATCCGTGGAACACCCCCGTGGGTTCGTGCGTGCCGACGACGAGGAGATCCGCACGGGACGCGGCGTTGAGGAGCTCGAATCGCGGCACACCGCGGCGCACGAAACCGGTAGTCACCGCGGTCGGCGCCTCCTTCTGCACCCGTTTCACCGCCTTCGTCAGCACGCTCTCGTAGGCGGGCAGCATCTCCTGCACCGTCCCTGCCGCGGGCGACCAGCCCAGTTCCACGACGGTGGTCACGTCGACCTCGAGCGAGCGCGTGCGGGCCCGGTCGATCACCCACTCCAGCGCTGCGTCGCTCTCCGGTCCGCCATTGACGGCGACGACGACTCTCTCGGCACTGACGGCGTTGTCGGCCATGCGGCCTCCCCTCGGCTTGGCGGCGACCTCGGTCTCCCGGTCGACGGTCGATCCCGGTCGAAAATCCGAATCGGGCATCAGTCTCCCGGTCGCGAATCGGCGCGGGAAGGGCCGAAGGTCCCGGGCGGGCCAACACATGGGTCGGCACGCTGGCCAGCACGGGCGAGCGGACGGGCCGAAGCGGATGGGCGAGCGGACAAGCGAAGCGGATCGACGAGCGTACGGGCGAAGCGGACCGGCGAGTGGACGGGCGAAGCGTACGGGCGGAGCCGACCGGCGAGCGTATGGGCGGATCCGACCGGCGAGCACACGGGCGAAGCGGATCGGCGAGCAGACAAGCGAAGCGGACCGACGAGTGGACGGGCGAAGCGGACCAGCGAGTGGACGGGTGAACGGGACCGGCGAGCGTACGGGCGGAGCCGACCGGCGAGCGTACGGGCGGAGCCGACCGGCGAGCGCACGGACGAAGCGGATCGGCGAGCAGACCATACTGCACGCGGGGCGAAGAACCGGACCGGACGGTTACCGTCGCTCGGCGCGCACGCCCAGCTGGTACGCAGCCGCCTGCGTTCGCCGCTCGAGGCCGAGCTTCGCCAGGAGACCGGAGACGTAGTTCTTCACCGTCTTCTCGGCGAGCGCGAGCCGTTCGCCGATCTGCCGGTTGGTGAGCCCATCGGCGATGAGAGACAGGATCTGCCGCTCGCGCAGGGTGAGGGAGGCCAGTGCCGGGTCCTCCTGCGTGGTCTCCCGCATGCGCTCGGTGACCCGCCGGACGACATCGGGATGCAGGAGCGACCGGCCGGCCGCGACCGCGCGCACGGAATCGACCAGCGACGATCCCCGGATGTCCTTCAACACGTACCCGGCGGCGCCGGCGATCACCGACGACAGCACAGCCTGATCGTCGTCGTAGCCGGTCAGGATGAGGCACGCCACCGACGGCACGGCCGCGCGCAGGTGCCGGCACAGGTCGATGCCGCTCCCGTCGGGCAGGCGCACGTCGAGCAGCGCCACGTCGGGCAGGGTGGCGGGGATGCGGGCTCGCGCCTCCCCCACCGATCCGGCCTCGCCCACCACCCGCAGGTCGTGCTCGGCGTCGAGAAGATCGGCCACCCCCCTGCGCACGATCTCGTGGTCGTCGACCAGGAACACGGTGGTCATCCGGTCACCCCTGTCCTTTCCCGCTGGCGAAAGGCACCCGCCACTCGGCACGGGTGCGGCCGGGCGCCGAAGCGAAGTGGAAGGTGCCGCCGCGTCGGAGAGCGCGCCCCTCGAGGTTCCGAAGTCCGCTGCCCTCGTGCGACGCGCGCGACCCCGGCGAAGCGCTCGAGCCGTCGGACCCCGGCGACGCGTGCGCCCCCGGCGACGCGTGGGACCCTGGGGAGCCGATCGAGCCGATCGAGCCGATCGAGCCGATGGAGCCGATCGAGCCGTGCGATCCCGGCGACCCCGGCGACGGGGACGCCCCGACAGACCCGGCTGACCCCCGTTCCCTCCGCGACCCGTCTGCAGTGGACGCGACGACGGCACCGCATCCGTCATCGCACACCGTCACCGCGACCCCCGAGTCGTCCGCGGCGATGACCACCGACGTCGAACGCGCCATCGCGTGCTTCACCACATTGGTGAGCAGTTCGCGCACCACGGCCACGACGTCATCGGCGAGCGCACCGCCCACCCGGAGGTCCACCGCCCCGGAGAACGTGAGGGTGGGCGTGCGGGCGAAAGCTCCGGACAACTCGTTGACCACGTCGATGACGCGGTGACGCAGGGTCTGTGCGCCCTCCGCCGGCGACGACAGCGCGAAGATGGCAGTGCGGATCTGAGCGATCGCCGTGTCGAGGTCGGCGACACCGCGGGCGACCCGTTCGGCTGCCGGCCCGGCCGGAAGCGACCCAGCGACGCTCTGCAGCGACAGCCCGGTCGCGAACAGTTGCTGGATGACGTGATCGTGCAGGTCTCGAGCGATGCGGCCCCGCTCCTCGAGCAGCATCATCCGCTGCCGGTCCATGCGCCCCCGCGCGAGTTCGAGCACCACGCTGGCCTGACCGGCGAAGTCGGCCGCCATGTCGAGATCGGCCGCGGTGAACCGCGGGCGACCGAGCGAGCGAGCGACGACCAGCACCCCGTTCGACCGACTGCCCGACACCATCGGCACCGCCATGACGGCACCGATCCCCAGGGCGCGCTGCACCTCGCTCCCCTGCTCCGTCGGCCCCGTGAGGAGCGGCTGCCCGCTGCTGAGCACCCGCCCGGCAATCGAACTCTCGGCGGACAGCGTGCGCCCGAGCAGTTCCGTTTCCGACGCGCCGCGCGCAGCCTCGACCCGCAGGACGCCCGCGTCTTCGGTCTGCTGCACCAGGCACGCCGTGTCGGCGTCGGCCAACTGCAGCACCCGGTCGAGGAGTACCGGGATGGCATCGACCCCCTCGTCCCCCAGGAGCGTGGCCGTGATCTCGGCGGAGGCGTCCGACCACGCCTGTCGGCGCCGGGCATCCCGGAAGAGTCGTGCATTGTCGATCGCGAAACCTGCCGAGGCGGCGAGCGAGGTCACGAGCTGCTCGTCGTCGGCGCCGAATTCGCCGGAGCGGGCGTTCGCAAGATAGAGGTTGCCGAACACCTCGCTGCGCACCCGCACCGGAACGCCGAGGAAGCTGCGCATGGGCGGGTGACCGGGCGGTAGTCCGGTGGATCGCGGGTCGACGGCGATGGTCGGCAGGCGGATCGGCCTGGGGTCGTCTATGAGGGCACCGAGTAACCCGTGGCCCTCGGGGAGATGCCCGATCGCGGCCACCTGCTCCGGAGTCATGCCCACGTGCACGAATTCCTCGAGCCCGCCCGCCGGCGAGATCACGCCGAGTGCTCCGTACTCGGCACCGACGAGATCCACCGCGACCTCGACGATCCGGCGCAGCACGACGGGCAGTTCGAGGCGCTCGACGACGGCATGGTTCGCCCGGAGGAGAGCCCGCAGTCGGCCCTGAGTCGTCTGCACCTCTTCCGCCCGGTGCACCAGTTCGGTGAGCAGGCGATCGAGTTCCACCCTCGGCACGTCGGGGAAGGTGAGGTGGTCGTCGGGACTCATGCCCGCGCTCCCCCGCGGTCGGCGGGCGTGCGCAACGACCATGACTCCGCTTGGGCGTTCCGACGCATCATTGCCTCCGACGTGTCCGGACCCCGGCAGTGCTCCGGAGGCCGACCTGACTTCAGCCTAGCGAGGCGGATGCATCGCGATGGGACCAAAGCCCCTGCCGTCGCGCGGACGCCGGGACGAGCATCGGAGGCCAGGGCGGGCGTCGCCGAGTCGCATTGCCGCCGTTCGAGCACGGGAGTCGAGATGCCACTGCGGGCCTGCGTCCTTGCCGAGATTCGCCCGGCCGGACGGTCGGCGCCCGGAGCGCGCACTGTCGACCGAGCGGGATACGGGCGGCCCCGATGATCCTGGTCGGTGTGGACGGATCGGCGCCGGGGCGGGTGGCGTTGCGGTGGAGCGTGGACCGGGCAGCCCGGACGCGCGAGGAGCTCACCCTCGCCCACGTGCTCGATGATGAGTGGGGAATGGTGAGTGCGCGACTGCTGCAGGAGTTGCGCGCCGATGCTCAGGCACTGCTCGCCCGCGAACTCACCTACGTGCGCACGCTGAATCCCGTCGTGTCCGCGCACACGGTGCTGCTCGAGGGCAGCCCGATGTGGCGGCTGGTGGAGGAGTCCGCTGAGGCGTCCCTCGTCGCGGTCGGCACGCACAAGACCGGTTTCGTGCGCGGGCGGGTGATCGGCTCACGAAGCCTCGCCCTGGCCGGTGCCTCTCCGGTGCCCGTCGTCGTCGTGCCGGAGTCGTGGAACCGAGCACGCTCGGGCATCGTGGTGGGCGTTGACCGGTCGAGCGCCGGACGCGCCGCCCTCCGGTTCGCCGCCGACGAGGCGGCCCGCGCCGGGTCCGAGCTCACTCTCGTACGGGCGTGGTCGACCCGGTCGTTCCTCCGCACGGAGTACGACAGCGACGAACTCGAGAACGAACTCGTGCAACCGGAACTCGATGCCGTCTTCTCGGAGGCCGCGGCCATCGTGGAGCAGCACCGGGCGGGGACACCCGTGCGCACCCGTCGGGTGCGTCGGGACACCTCGGAGGTACTGATCGATGTGACCGCGACGGCGGAACTCCTCGTGCTCGGGAGTTCCCGGCGGGACGCCAGCCCCACGACCCTCGGCTCCGTCACGCACGATGTGCTGCTCAACCTCGCCGGACCGGTGGCTGTGGTGCACGCCGACCGACCGGCTCCCGAAGCCGCGCCCTGACGACCGTCGTCATCGCACCGCAGGACCATCGACCTTGACCACGACGCCGATCCGGCGTTCGGTGGGAACACGACACGAAGGAGGCACGCATGTGGCAGGACGAGGGGATCGTCGAACGTCTCGCCGAGGACGACTGCTGGCGGTTGCTCCGGGGCAAGAACCTCGGGCGGATCGCCCTCGCGGTGGGGAGCGAGATCGACATCTTCCCGGTCAACTACCACTGCGACGGAACGTCGGTGCTGTTCCGCACGGCACCCGGCACGAAGCTCCTCGAACTCACCGTCAACTCCCGGGTCGCCTTCGAGGCGGATGGATTCGATGACATGCACGCCTGGAGTGTCGTAGTGAAGGGCACGGCCGAGCACCTCGACTCCGCCGCGGACATCGACGAAGCGGAACGCCACCCGCTCACGCCCTGGATCCCGACGCTGAAGTACGAGTTCGTGCGGATCTCGCCCGCCTCCATCACCGGTCGGCGCTTCGAACGGCTCCCGGAGCCCGACCGCTACTGACCTCCCCCACGCGGCAGCCGAAGCCGGAGCGGATCAGGGCGCGACGCGTCCGTTGCCGTTGAAGGCGGCGTACGTGAGGGGCATGAGCTCCGCGAAGAACTCTTCCATCTTCTCGGCGCACATCTCTATCTCGCGCTGCGGGAACGACGGGAACTGGGTGCCCTCGCGC
This sequence comes from Planctomonas psychrotolerans, assembly GCF_008642235.1. Lineage (GTDB taxonomy): Bacteria > Actinomycetota > Actinomycetes > Actinomycetales > Microbacteriaceae > Planctomonas > Planctomonas psychrotolerans. Next base: position 403,044 of record NZ_SJEV01000001.1, read on the forward strand.
TTGGTGCGCAGGGAGAGGAAGTTCATCAGCGACCGGGCGTTGAGGGTGACGTACATCGACGAGTAGATGTTGAGCGGCAGGACGATGCGCGCCACCTCGCGCGCCACCCCGGCGTCGAGCATCGCCTGATAGGACTGGAACGCCTGCTCGGCGGATGCTCTCGTCAGCTCTCCGACGAGCGCCGTCTGCTCGTCGGTGCCGGGCAGGAACTCGTACGCCCCGGGCTTGCCCACCTGGATCAGGTTGCGATCGGGGCCGGGCACGTAGAAGACGGGGTTGAGCTCGCGGTACCGACCCGACTCCTCGTTGTAGGAGGCGATGCGGTGCCGCATGAACTCACGGAAGACGAAAATGGGCGCCTGCACGTAGAAGGTCATCGAGTTGTGCTCGAAGGGCGACCCGTGACGATCCCGCATCAGGTAGTTGATCAGCCCACGATCACGCTTCGTCTGCACGTCGACGTCCTCGTGCTGCGCGGCATCGAGGGTCTGCTCGCCCTGCGTGGACACGCGGGCGGCGAAGAGCACGTCGGAGTCATGGGCGCTCGACCGCACGAGTTCCACGGTCACATCGGAACGGAATTCAATTGTGTTCGGCACGCGTTCACGATACGCGAGGCCGCCACCGTCGGCGCACGCCGCCGCCATGCCGACCCACTCGGCTTCGCCCGGCGCAGAAGCATAGGCTGGCCCCGACGAAGGGGCGACCGATGACTGCACGGCGAAGCGCACGACCCGAGAACACCACGGACGGGACCGCCTGATGCGCGTGCTGATGGCCGGCGCATCCGGCATGATCGGCTCCGAGGTGATGCGGGCGCTCACGGATGGCGGGCACACGGTGCTGCAGCTCGTGCGCCATGTTCCCCGCGAGGAGAACCAGTTCGGGTGGACTCCCGAGGACGGTTTCGTGGACACCGGCCTCTTCGACCGCGTGGATGCGGTGATCAACCTGTCGGGCGCATCCATCAGCCGACTGCCGTGGACCCCGGCGTACAAGCGGGAACTCCTCGCGTCGCGGATCAGCGCGACCCGCACGCTGGTGGAGGGGATGCGTCGGGCGAAGACTCCGCCCGCCGTCTTCCTGAGCGGTTCGGCCGAGGGGTTCTACGGCGACCGACCCGACGAGCTCCTCACCGAGGAGTCCGCGGCGGGAACCGGGTTCCTGTCCGGTCTCGTGCAGCAGTGGGAATCCGAGGCGCTGCGGGCCCCGTCGGCCACCCGTGTGGTGCTGCTCCGCACGGGCATCGTGCTCGACGCGGGAGGCGCTCTGGGTCCCATCCGACTGCTCACCACGCTGGGCGTGTCCGGACCGCTCGGCGGCGGCACCCAGCACTGGCCCTGGATCAGCATGCGGGACGAGGTCGGGGCCATCGTCCACCTGCTCACCTCGTCAGTGAGCGGCCCCGTCAATCTGGTGGGACCCGAGCCCGCGACGGCCGATGACATCATGCGGCGCCTGGCGGCGGAGATGCACCGCCCCTACCTCGTTCCTGCTCCCGCCTTCGCGCTCCGCCTCGCCCTGGGCGACGCCGCGCAGGACCTGCTGCTGGCCGACCGGCGCATATCGCCGACGGTGCTGCTCGACGATGGTTTCTCGTTCGCCCACCCCGACATGACCGGGGCCGTGGACGAGGCACTTGCCCGCGCCAACGGAAGCTAGGACCGCGAGCCGCGCCAGAGGCTGATGGACCGGCGCAGCGTCGCCCGCGCGCGCCGGCGGTCGCCGCTGGCGTCGTACGCCAGACCGAGGCGGAACCAGGCCCGCCAGTCGTCGGGTGCGGCGTCGACCTCGGCCCGATAGCGCGGGAAGATCGCGTCGGCGGCCGCTCGGACGGGTCGGCCGCTCGCGAGCTTGGGCAGATCGTCGACCGGGAGCCCACCCTCCGCCGACAGGATCCCCGCCATGCGCTCGGTACGGATGCCGAACAGCAGCTCGCGCACCAGCGCCCACACCCCGATGAGCGGCAGGACGAGAAGCGCGACTCCCATCGAGACCCCCACGGGTTCGCCGGACAGGAGAAGGATCACCGCGCGCTGGCCGAGCAGCAGCAGGTAGAGCCCGAGGAGCATCGCCATGAAGGCGACTCCGAGGCGAGTGGTCACGACGCGGGCGCCGGGGGTGCCGACGACCCCGGGCGCACGGGGGGAACGGGCGACGCGTCGGGTGTGAGATCGATCAGCTTGTCGAGCCCGACCAGCACGCCCCGCGCCGTCCGCACCGCGCGAAGGGCGATCAGGATCCCGGCCTCGTACGCGCTCGGTGCGAGGGTCTCGTGGCTGACGGTGAGCACCTCGCCGTTGCCGCCGAAGACCACGTCCTGTTTCGCCACGACGCCCTGCATCCGGAGGCTGTGGATCGGCACGCTGGCAACCTGCTGCCCTCGCGCGCGCTGATCGACGTGCGGGGCCGTGACGGGTCCGAGGGAGGACCGCGCCGAGCCGATGAGCTCCGCGGTGCGCACCGCCGTGCCCGACGGGGAATCCACCTTCGAGGCGGAGTGCGCCTCGACGATCTCGATCGAGTCGAAGAAGCGCGCCGCCATGGTGGCGAAGGAGGTGGCGAGCACCGACCCCACGGAGAAATTGGGGACGATGATCACGCCCACGGCGAGGGTGCCGGTGATGCGGCGTTCCAGCTCCGTGATGCGCTCGCCCGACCATCCGCTCGTGCCGACGAGCACGTTGATGCCGTGCGCCACGGCGAACTCCACGACCCCCTGGCTCACTGCGGGGAGGGTGACGTCGACCGCGATGTCCGCGCCGAGCATCTCGCTCAGCTCGCCCTTGGAATCGACCTCGGCGACCAGCTCGAACTCATCGCTCGCCCGCACGATCTGGCTCACGAGCTGACCCATCTTGCCCGTCGCGCCGATCACGGCGACCTTAGTTGTCATCCGCCCATGCTAGCGAGGCGCCCCGGCAGGTTCCCCGAACACGATGGCGCCGACGGTCGGACGGCTCGTCCCCGACGCGCGCCTATGCTGGCCGGGTGCGATTCGTCCCCTCCCCTGTTGCTTCGGAGCCCGCCCGGACCCTGCTCACCGAGTACTTCGAGGGCAGGGAACGATCGTTCCCGTCGGCGCAGGGCACCTACCGCACCACGTTCCCCGACCCGGCGCAGTTCGTGCCACCCGCGGGTGTGTTCCTGGTGGTCGCGGATGATGGTGACGCGGGCGATGTGAACGCGCCCGATCCGTCGGTGGCGATCGGCTGCGGCGGCATCCGTCGCATCGCCGACGACGAGGACGGGAGCGTGCGGTTCGAGGTGAAGCACCTGTATCTCCGTCCCGCCGCCCGCGGGCGTGGCATCGGCCGGCTCCTCCTCGCCGAACTCGAACGCCGGGCCGCCGACTTCGGCGCATCCGTCGTCGTGCTCGACACCAACGCGAGCCTTGAGGCGGCGGGCGGGCTCTACCGGTCGAGCGGCTATGTCGACGTTCCGCCGTTCAACGACAACCCGAACGCGACGAACTGGTACGCCAAGCGGTTGGCGCCGTAGGCGCGCGGTCCCCGAGGTCATCCCATACGGTCCTCGAGCTCGTCGAAGGGACGGTGTGCGGAGGGTTGCGTCCCTTCGACAGGCTCAGGGACCGTGGACGTCGCCAGTGCGGTCCCCGAGCTCGTCCCATACGGTCCCTGAGCTCGTCGAAGGGACGGTTGCGCAGACGGTTGCGTCCCTTCGACAGGCTCAGGGACCGTGGGGTGCGGCTCAGGGACCGGGGGTCAGTCGAAGGGGTGAACCGCAAGCGGTCGCGTCCCTTCGGGACCGAAGGCACGGTCCCTGAGCTTGTCGAAGGGACGTTGCGCAGGCGCGTCGGGAAGGGGCTAGACGGTCTGGGGGTCGGGCAGGCCGGTGCGGAGCTCGACCGGGAGGTGACCGAGGTCGTTGTGCACCACCAGCACCGGCGGCTTGGCCGAGCGGACGCGGATGATCGTGAGACCGCAGTTCGCCTGGTTCAGCCCCATCCACCGCCAGTCCGGGGCGTTGAACACGTGCCGCACGAACCAGGCGATGACGAAGTTGTGGGTGATCAGCAGGTCGTGCCGATCCTCCCTGCTGGGCGACATGAACTCGCTCACGGCGTCGGCCATCTGCGCCGCACCCGCGTCGATCTCCTCGGGGCGGATGCCGCCGAAGAACGACTCGAACGCCGAGGGCATGTCCGGCGACGGCCCGGAGGGGATGCAGTCGATCAGCAGTGACGACGGCACCGATTGCAGCGACGGCATGCGCTCCGAGATGATGTCGGCCGTCTCGCTGGCCCGCTTGAGCGGCGAGTGCCAGGCGCCGGCGAATGGCACGCCACTCAGCCGGTCGGAGAGAAGCTTCGCCTGGCGCTTGCCACGAGCCGATAGCGGACCGTCGGGCAGGCCGTGCTCGGCGTCCTGCTGCTCGCCGTGCCGGACCATGTACAGGTAATGGGACAAGGATCGACCCTCCTAGACGATCGAAGCGAACGCCGACTCGTCCACGGTACCCACTGCGGCGATCGACAGCGGGCGCGCGACGAGGTCCGCGGCGAGGCTGCGAACGTGGTCGGGCGTCACCCGGGCGAGGCGACGGAGCGTCTCGTCGAGGTCGACGAACTCGCCCATGGTGATCTCGGACTTCCCGAGCCGGGACATGCGGGTGTCGGAGTCCTCGAGGGCGAGGGCGGACGCGCCCGACAGTTGGCCGACGGCACGTCGCACCTCGTCATCGCTGACGCCACCGTTCGCGAGCCGGTGGAACTCCGCATGCATCAGTTCGGCGACCTGAGCCGACTTGGCGGGCGAGCATCCGGCGTAGAGGCCGAAGAGCCCGGCGTCGGAGTAGGACGACCCGAAGGAGTAGACCGAGTAGGCGAGGCCGCGCCGCTCCCGCACCTCCTGGAAGAGCCGGGACGACATCCCGCCTCCGAGGATGGAGTTCAGCACGCTGAGGTGGGAGCGCCGGTCATCGGTGGCGACGATTCCGGGCACGCCCAGCATGATGTTGGCCTGCTCGATCGGGCGGGACACGGTGCGGAGCGCGCTTCCGCGCACGATCTCGGCGCCCGAACCGGACCGACGGTCCACCGGCGTTCCCGGGCGTTCGAGGTCCCACCCGGCGCCCTCGAGCGCGGCGGTGACCCGGCGAACGAGTGCGTCGTGGTCGATGGCGCCCGCCACGGTGATCACCAGGTCTTGCGGGCGGTAGTTGAGCCGGTAATGCGCGATCACGGCATCCCGCGTCGCGCTGAGAATGGTGTCCGGGCTACCGCCGATCGGTCGGCCGAGCGGATGGTCGCCCAGCACGGCCTCGAAGAACCGCTCCCCCGCCACGTCCGCGGGGTCGTCGTCGGCCATGGCGAGCTCTTCGAGGATGACGCCGCGCTCGGTCTCGAACTCGTCCGGGTCGAGCAGCGACGATGTCAGCATGTCGGTGAGCACGTCCACCGCCATGGGCACGTCGCGGTCCTGCACCTTGGCGTAGTAGCAGGTGTATTCCTTCGCGGTCATCGCGTTGTGCTCGCCGCCGACCGAGTCGAAGGACACCGCGATGTCGAGCGCCGTGCGTGTTGCCGTTCCCTTGAAGAGCAGGTGCTCGAGGAAGTGGGTGGAACCGTAGTTCGCCGGCAACTCGTCCCGCGACCCGACCGCCACCCAGTAGCCGACGGTCGCGCTGCGACTGCCCGGCACGCTTTCGGTGAGGATGCGCACGCCGCTCGGCAGGATGCTCCGGCGCACGAGCGAGTTCCCCGATGCGGTGAAACTGAGCTCGGACTCGTCCAGGGGAAGGTTCACTGCGCCGTTCATCCTCGTCAGACTACGGCACCGGACGTGGGAGGGTCGGCGTGGCACCCGCTCTGGGGGTGGGTGGCCTGCCCCGGAACCGACCAGTCTGTCTGTCCTCCTGCTACCGTTTTGCGGGTGGGGATGGAGGGCACACCCGGCCCGTCCTCCGCCTTCCGGTGCGTTCCTCCGGGGGCTCTCCACGGCGATCTCCCCCGGGAGATCCGTGCCCGCGCCCGCCCAGGTGCGGACAACCCGAAGGAGATCATCCCGTGCTTCCCGCAACCCCGACGACCGAACGGCCGGCGTCTCCGGCCAAGGCGCGACTCCTCGAGGTGGCCGACGACCTGTTCTACCGCGAGGGCATTCACACCGTGGGCATCGACCGGATCATCGCGGCGGCCGGCGTCACGAAGGCGACCTTCTACAAGCAGTTCGGTTCGAAGGACGGCCTGATCCTCGATTACATCGTGGCGCGCACGGTGGACATGCAGCAGCGGGTGACCGAGCTCGCGTCGGATGGTCGATCCGCGGACGACGTCCTCCGTACCATCGTGACGGGAATCGTCGACGAGACGAGCCGGACGGGATTCCGCGGCTCGGCATTCATCCACGCCGCCGCCGAGTTCCCCGACTCCGCGCACCCGGTGCGCGTGGTGATCTTCGAGCACCGCGAGTGGTTCCAGGAGTTCCTCACCGACCAGTTGAAGCGGTTGGGCCACCGCCGCGCCGGTGACGGCGCCGACGAGCTTCTCCTGTTGATGGACGGCGTGATGACCGGCGCGTATGCCGGTGATTCGATCGCCGCCTACACCGGGTTCCTCCGCGCCGTCGAGCGCGTGCTGGCCGAGGCCACGCCCCGCGCCTGAGTCCCGTCGCGCGCTCGCCGCGAGCCCTCGCGCTCCGCGGCTCAGCGGCTCAGCGGCTCAGCGGCTCAGCGGATCAGCGCCCGTGGCGCCGCGCACGTGGCGCCGCGCACGTGGCGCCGCGTGCCGCCCGCGCTTCGCTCCCGCGGCCACCGCGGCGGTCACTCCCCCGGTCAGCGCGTAGGCTGCGTACCCGAGGAGCGCCACGGCGACCGCGGGCACGATCCACGCACGGCTCTCCCCGGTGACGGCATTGCTGACGTACCCGAGGTAGGGCACCGAGTACCACACGCGTCCGCGCACCTGGTCCGCCACGACCGGATCGGGGTCGGGTGCCGGGTTGTTGTCCCCCTGCAGCGAGAACGCGCGCGTGCCGTCGGATGCCATGCTGACGGCGATGATGCGGTGCGTCACCACCTCGGGTTCGCCCGAGCGGAGCTGATAGGTGATCACGTCGCCGACGGCGAGCTCGTCGAGGGGCACGGGGCGCACGATGATCAAGCTCCCGATGGGGAGCGCCGGCGCCATCGATCCGCTCAGCACCGTGAGGGGTGTGGCGCCTGCCGCCTTGGGCAGCACGATGACGAACGCGGCCAGGGCGATCACGACGAGGAGTACCGCCCCGCTCAGCCCCAGCGCGATGGAGTGCCGGATGTCGCGCATCCTCGCACCGGTGCGGGGGAACGGTGCCGCATCCGCGGTCGCGTCCGTGTTCGGCGCGGAGTCGGCCCGGGGTGTCTCGACGAGACGGGTCATGGTGGTCCCTCCCTTTCAGAAGCTGTGCGGGGAAACGATGGCGTCGTCGGAGAACGACTGCCCGAAGTCCGCGGTTGAGGTGCTCGACCAGGAACCGATGCCCGAGGTCAGCGACGAGGTCACGACGACGGTGTCGCCCGGGGCGGCGCGTGCCGGATCGATGACCGCACGCACGCAGTGCACCGCCGAGCCGCCCGGTTCGAGCGTGCCGAGCAGCGGGGGGATCGCGTTCCAGCCGGTCGACGACGTGCTCCCGTCCGGGGCGTCTCCGGCGGGGACGGAAGCGCACGAAGCGGCGTCGGCCGCGGGCCAGACCGATACGAGCGTCGCCGCACCGAGGTCACCGGAGCTCTGACCGGTTCCCTCGGCCGCGGCAGGTGCCCCGGTGAAGGACAGAGCGAACGGCGCCGATACGGTGCCGTCGTTCGTGACGACGACCGGTGCCGTCACTTCGGTGACGTCGGTCGTGAACGCTGCGGCCAGCCCGTCGACCCCCGTCTGCGTCATCGAGAGGGTTCCCACGGCCACCCTGCCCGTGAGCTCGCCGTGCGCGCTCCAGTAGGCGTGGCCGATTCCCGCTCCGGAGAGCACCAGCACCAGCACGAGGGCCAGCGTTCCCGACATCCGTTTGATCATGGCACTCTCACCTGGTCACCCGTCACGATCATCGAGAACACGGCGGACGTGGCCTGCACGGATGCCGGAGCGTCCGCGGTCAGTCCGATGCGCAGACAGAGCTGCGCCTCTTCACCGGGAAGTATGGTCACCGGGGGCTGAGACGCGGACTCGCCGGTGAGGGCAGCGACCGCGAACGGGGCGAGGTCGCAGGTTTCCCCACCACCGGTGTCGACCGCCGTCTCGAAGCGGAGAAATTCCGCCAGCTGCGCGTTCCCGTCCGGGATCGCGATGGTCGACACGGTGACCGCGAGCGGCGTCGTGCCGGTGTTCGCCACGGCCACGGGCCGGGGCGTGGTCACCGACCGGCCGGGGGCGAGCAGCGTGAGGTCGAGCTCCTCGACGGCATGTTCCGCGACGCCCGCGACGGTGAGGGTGGAGGATCCTGCCGTGATCGTGGCAGGGGCGAGATCGGCGGTGTCGCTCCACAGGGCGTAGGTCCCGCCTGAAGCGAGGAGCGCCACCCCCGTTGCGACCACGCCGCCCGCCGCGAGCGCGAGGATGGTGCGGAGCGTCGATCGCGGCCGTCGATCGGCACGGTGCCGCGGACGCGGAGTCGCGGTGCCAGGGAGGGCGCGGGGTCGGCGGAGCGGCTTCATGACGGCGCCGCGCTCGTCACCCTGCATTGCTCCCCGCACCCCCGTGCCCCCGTTCTCTCGTCCGTGCCAGTGATGCCGTTAGCGCGGGTCCTGCGTCACAGTGATGGCGAGCTTCGACAGGTCGACCGTGCCGTTCGAGCCCTGGCTTCCCGAGACGGCGTTCGCGGGCAGGGCGACTGTCGCCTTGATCGTGAGGGTGGTCGCACCATCCGCCGTCGTCGAGGGCAGCACGGCGTACGAGAAGTCGGACAGCTTGGTCACCGTTCCGCCCACGACCGTGTCGACGCGGCTGGAGTAGACGAGGCGGGACATGAGATCCCAGTCCTCGGGGCTCTGTCCCGTCATCAGTTGCGCCGGATCCAGTTGCAGCGTCGCCCGGAGATTGTCACCCACCGCGGTGATGTGCACCACCTGGGTCAACTCCAACGTGTCGCCCGGCACCATGCGGAACGCGGTGATGTCGGCGATCGGTTCTCCGCCGGCGGCGGCATCGGAGGAGATGTCCTTCCAGGTGCCGGTGGGTACGGCGTCGAGGGAGAGCATGCCGGATTCGATGGTGCCGAGGTTCACGGATTGCTCGGCGTTCCACAGCGCGAAGGTGCCGCCTCCGCCGAGGAGGAGCACCACACCGGCGGTGCCGGCGATCGCGCCCTTGAGAAGCTTGTTCATGAGTCGTTCCTTTCGCATCCCGGTGGCGGGACGTCGGGTAATGCGCGTCGAAATGGGCGCGCCGAATGGATCGGACTGGCGAGTGGCGCGACGAAGCCGCGTCAGAGGAAGTCCCCCGTCCGGAAGAGCCGGACTGCGACGAGCGGGCGCCAGGCCCCCTGGCCTGTCGGGAGCGCCATGCTCGTAGGTCCACTCTAGGGGGGACAGACAGATCGGTGTGTCCCCCCGTCGCCCCCAGTGCGGGGTACAAAGAATGCGCCATCGATCGGCTCAAACACTCGTCACCCCGTCGACGGGCGCGCGTCGCGCCCTCGTTCGGGGGCATGAATCAGGAAGCGGCGATTCGGTGGCTCGGAGAGGAAGCGGAGCATGGTCTTCTCGGCGACCGGCCGGCGCGGAAGGCGGCTTAACCAGGAGCGCCGCGGGCCCCCCGGCCCGCGGCGTACTCCGTGATCGATTCCCCCCGAAATCGATCGTCCCTGGATGTGGTCACCCCCGTGACCACGTCCCAAAGACCACCCCCGTGGTCTTTCTCTCGAAGATCACCCCCGTGATCTCCTTCTGATAGAAACCTAACGAACGGACGAGATTCGCCATAGACCCCTCTTCGGGGGCAAGTCGCGTGCTCGTGCTAGGAAACTTTCGTGTCTTCACCGGAGGAGGCGAACACTCCACCGATGGCCTCCATGGCGATGACCGCATCCTCGATCGCTCCCCCCTCGTGGGCGTTGTACGGCCACACTGTGATCTGCTTCGGTCCGGCGTACTCCGAGAACGACGCGAACACGGTCGAGGGCGGGCACACGGGGTCCATGAGGGCGGCGGAGTACCAGACCGGCACGGTGGCACGGCGGGCGAAGTTGACGCCGTCGAAGTAGGCGAGGGTGGTGAATACCTGCTCCACCCGGTCGCGCTGCACGGCGAGGTAGGACGCGATCTCGCGGTACGGCATGTTGTCGGTGATCTCGGTCGCCCGTCGGATGTCGCTGAGGAACGGCACGTACGCGACGGCGGCCGAGAGATCGGAACGGAGACCGGCAACGGCGAGCACCATCGCTCCCCCCTGGCTTCCTCCCACGATGGCCACGCGCTCGGGATCGACCTGCGGCAGGGCCTTGGCGGCATCGACCGCGCGAACCGCGTCGGTGAACAGCCGGCGGTAGTAGTAGTCCTCGGGGCGCTCGATCCCGCGGGTCATCACGCCGGGAAAGGCGGGTCCCGTTGCACCGGTGTCCGGGGTGGAACCGCGGTGGTGCGCCGCTCCCTGCCCCCGGGAGTCCATCAAGAGGTGCGCGTATCCGGCGGACGACCAGAGCAGGCTCTCGAGCGGGTTGCCGCGGCCACCGCCGTAGCCCACGTATTCGACCACGACCGGCAACGGACCGCTGGCGGCGGCGGGCAGGAGCAGCCACGCCTTGATGCGGTCGCCACCGAAACCGGAGAAGGTCACGTCCCAGACGGTCACCGTCGCGAGACCCGACTCGTACGGCTCCACCTGCACGTCGAGGTCGTGCTCGGCGGCCTCGGCGAGGGTGGAATCCCAGAATGTGTCGAAGTCGTCGGGATTCGGCACCGAACTGCGGTAGTTCCAAAGGTCTGTTTCGGACATGTCAGTGAACATCTGTGCTCCTGGATGGTGGGAATGCCGCCGACCGGGCGGCCGCGTCAAGTCAAACAGTTTCCCCGGGTGCGTGAGAACGCGAGTCCATGAGACTGTAGAAGCCGGAGAGCATGAACGCACGGAAGCGTGAGACGGTGGCATCGTTCACCGACCCGCGACGACGACGACGACGACCGAGGGGGCCTGAATGACGGAGACGACGACGCCGCATGGACGACCGTGGCTCCTCGCCCTCGTGATCGCCGCCACGGCTGCGCTCGTGGTCGTGCTCGTTCTGGCGGCGGTGAACGCCGGCCGCGGAGGTGATGGCGCAGGCACCGAGACCGGGGCGCCCACTCCCCCGGCGAGCGCCCCGGCCGCATCGCCGACGCCGACGGGAACGCCGACGTCCGGGGCGCCGACACCGGAGCCGACGGCGCCGCAGGCACCCGGAACCGGGACGCCCGAACCCCCGGCCCCCACGCCGACCCCGCTGCCGACGGATCTCATTCCCGGCAACGACCGCGAACCCAGCATCGTTCCGCACCCGGCCCCTCCCCGGGACTGAGCGCCAGCCATCCGATTCGGCTCCGGCACCGAATCCGTTCCTGTACCCGCTGTGGACACGCCGACGAGCGCGGTGTGGACTGGCAGTCGGGCTTCCTGCGTGTCGTTTCCGACACCGGACGCCGCAACACGAGAAGGAGAACTCTGCGATGGCATTTCTTAACGTTGGCTCCGAGAACGGCTCGGACATCCACCTCTACTACGAGGATCAGGGATCGGGCAGCCCGGTGGTGCTCGTGCACGGCTGGCCGCTCAGCGGGCGCTCATGGGAGGGTCAGGTGTCGGCGTTCGTCGCGGCCGGGCACCGTGTGATCACCTACGACCGCCGCGGCTTCGGGAAGTCGAGCCAGCCGTGGGGCGGGTACGACTACGACACCTTCGCCGCCGACCTGCACACGCTGATCGAGACCCTCGATCTCGCCGACGTGACGCTGGTCGGGTTCTCGATGGGTGGCGGCGAGCTGGCCCGGTACGTCGGCACCTACGGCACGGCCCGCATCGCGAAGCTGGTGTTCGCGAGCGCGGTCACTCCGTACCTGTGGAAGTCCGAGAACAATCCGGACGGCGGGGTGGACGACGAGCTCGCGTCGTGGTTCGCGGAGGGCGTCACCGGGGACCGACCGGCGTTTCTGCGGGAGTTCCTGAAGGGGTTCTTCGGAGTCGGGCGGAAGACGAATCTCGTGAGCGACGCGCAGCTCGACTACAACTGGCTGCTCGCGGTCGGTGCGTCGCCGAAGGCGACCCTCGACTGCACGGTCGCGTTCGCGACGACCGACTTCCGGGCCGACCTGGCGAAGATCGATGTGCCGACCCTCGTCATCCATGGCGACTCCGACGGCATCGTGCCGTTCGAGGTGAGCGGCAAGCGCACGCACGAGGCCGTGCCGTCGAGCGAGCTCGTGCTGATCGAGAAGGCGCCGCACGGCCTCACGGTCACCCACCGCGACGAGTGGAACCGGCACGTGCTGGAGTTCCTGGCGCGCTGACGCATCAGGCCCGAACGACGGATGCCCGCCTCCACCGAAGTGGGGGCGGGCATCCGCTGTTCGAACAGGCTGGAGAGCCGAGGATCAGGCCTCGACGGGCTCCTCGACCGGGGTCGACTCGGCCGCGGCCTCGTCGATCACCGGGGCGAGCGACAGCTTTCCGCGGTCGTCGGTCTTGGTGATCTCGACCTGGATCTTCTGGCCCACCGCGAGCACGTCTTCGACGTTCTCGACGCGCTTGCCGCCGGCCAGCTTGCGGACCTCGCTGATGTGCAGCAGTCCGTCCTTGCCGGGGGTGAGCGAGATGAACGCACCGAACGACGCGAGCTTGACGACGGTTCCGAGGAACCGCTCACCGACCTCGGGATTCAGCGGGTTCGCGATCGCGTTGACCTGGGCGCGAGCCGCCTCGGCCGACGGCCCGTCGACGGCGCCGATGTACACGGTGCCGTCTTCCTCGATCGAGATGTCGGCGCCGGTCTCGTCCTGAATGGAGTTGATCGTCTTGCCCTTCGGGCCGATCAGCTCGCCGATCTTGTCGACGGGGATCTGCACCGAGATCACGCGGGGCGCGGTCGGGGCCATCTCGTCGGGCGCGTCGATCGCGGCGTTGATGACGTTGAGGATCGCGGTGCGAGCCTCCTTCGCCTGCTTGAGCGCGCCATCCAGCACCTGCGACGGCAGGCCGTCGAGCTTGGTGTCGAGCTGGATCGCGGTGATGAACTCGCTCGTGCCGGCGACCTTGAAGTCCATGTCGCCGAGCGCGTCTTCGGCACCGAGGATGTCGGTCAGCGCGGCGTAGCGCGTCTGGCCGTCGACGGTGTCGGAGACGAGGCCCATGGCGATGCCGGCGACCGGGGCGCGCAGCGGCACACCGGCGTTCAGCAGCGACAGGGTCGACGCGCACACGGAACCCATGGAGGTGGACCCGTTGGAGCCGAGGGCCTCGGACACCTGGCGGATCGCGTAGGGGAACTCCTCGCGCGACGGCAGCACCGGCACGAGGGCGCGCTCGGCGAGTGCGCCGTGCCCGATCTCGCGGCGCTTCGGCGTTCCGACCCGACCGGTCTCACCGGTGGAGTAGGGCGGGAAGTTGTAGTTGTGCATGTAGCGCTTCTTCGTCACCGGGCTCAGCGAGTCGATCGACTGCTCGAGCTTCAGCATGTTCAGCGTGGTGACGCCCAGGATCTGGGTCTCGCCGCGTTGGAAGATCGCCGAGCCGTGCACGCGGGGGATGACCGCGACCTCGGCGTCGAGCGGACGGATGTCGGCGAGGCCACGACCGTCGATGCGCACGCCCTCGGAGAGGATGCGTCCGCGGACGACGGTCTTCGTGACCGACTTGTACGCACCGGAGACCTGCGGCGGAACGGTGCCGTCGAGCTCGCCGTTGGTGACCTTCTCCTGGATCGCGGCCTTGACGCGCTCCTTGAGGGCGTCGTCGGCGTTCTGGCGCTCGAGCTTGTCGGCGATCTGGTAGATGTTCACCAGTTCGTCGTAGGCGAGCTCGGCGACGGCGTCGTAGGCGGCCTGACTGTAGGGCGGGAACACCGGGTAGTCGGCGGTGGGCTTCGCGGCCTGGCGGGCGAGGTCGCTCTGAGCCGCGACGAGCGCCTTGAGGAACGGCTTGGCCGCTTCGAGGCCCTGCGCGACGATAGCCTCGTTCGGCTTGGTCGCACCGCCCTGGATGAGCGCCCAGGCGCCGTCGGTGGCCTCGGCCTCGACCATCATGATCGCGACGTCCTCGTTGCCCTCGGCGTCGGTGACGACTCGACCGGCGACGACCATGTTGAAGACGGCGTCCTCGAGCTGGCTGTGCTTGGGGAACGCGACCCACTGGTCACCGATGAGCGCGACGCGCACGCCGGCCACGGGACCCGAGAACGGCAGACCCGAGATCTGGGTGGATGCCGACGCCGCGTTGATCGCGAGCACGTCGTACAGCTCATCCGGCTCGATCGAGAGCACGGTGATGACGACCTGCACCTCGTTGCGGAGTCCCTCGACGAACGACGGGCGCAGCGGCCGGTCGATCAGGCGGCAGGTGAGGATCGCGTCGGTGGACGGTCGACCCTCGCGACGGAAGAAGCTGCCGGGGATGCGACCCGCGGCGTACATGCGCTCTTCCACGTCGATCGTGAGCGGGAAGAAGTCGAAGTTGTCCTTCGGGTGCTTGCTGGCGCTGGTGGCGCTGAGCAGCATGGTCTCTTCGTCGAGGTAGGCGGCAACGGCACCCTGTGCCTGCTGCGCGAGGCGACCCGCTTCGAATCGAACGGTGCGCGTGCCGAACTTGCCGTTGTCGATGACGGCTTCGGCGAACTTGATTTCTGGACCCTCCATATGGGGGCATTCTCCTTTGTTTAGTGTCGCAGCCCCGTGTGGGCGACGACCTTCCTCAAGGAGCAGGAGCGGACAAGGCGACACGAGAATTGCTCGCAGGTGCGAGGTGGTCGCGTACGTGCGGCTGTGCGTGCGGGGGTCCCGCACGGTGGCGCATGTCTGGCCATCAGTAGAAATCCTCCGAACCGTTTCGGAAAACCACCACCAACGACCAGCTTCCTGCCAGCCTGCTCCGTTGCTGCTGCCGTTCAGGCAACGGTGAAGATCCTATCACCCCGCCTTTTCCGGGCACCGGACGGCGCGCGGGGGCGCCGCGTCAGCGGTGCTTGACCACGGTGAGCAGGATGACCGCATCCTCGAGGGCCTCGACGCTGTGCCGCGCGTCGGGCACGATGACGAGGTCGCCGACCCAGGCGGACCACTCGTCGGCACCGCAGGTGAGCCGAACCCGGCCGGCGAGCACGTGCACCGTCGCCTCACCGGGGCTCTCGTGATCTCCCGTCGACTCACCGGCACGCATGGCGATCACGGTCTGCCGAAGCCGGTGTTCGTGGCCCCCGTAGACGGTCTTCGCGCTGCGTCCGCTGGACGCCGCCACCGCATGCTCCAGTTCGTGACGGGCGAGGGCGGTGAGCGACGTCTTCTGCATGGTTCATCCTTGCGCGAACCCGGTCGGAGCGCGAGCATCGCGTTTCGACCGGACCATGCTCCGCGGAGGGTTCCTGCCCGAGTGCGCCGGGGTGTCGGCCGGGCCGGCGTGCCCTAGCGGGTGAGGCCGATCTGCAGTTCGACGCGCAGACCGTGCCGGGTCTTCACGATGCGGGAGGGCAGCCGCACCTTCCCCTCCCGTTCGAACCACCGCGCGAGCGCTCCCTCGACGGCTCCCTCGAGTCCCCGCGGGATCCAGCCGACGACTCCGGACGGGCGACCGTCGACGAACAGTCGCACGGGCATGGGCGCGTCAGTGCGTTCGTCCTCCTGCGTGCGACGGGCGATGAAGGCCTCGGGCTCCTCCACGCCCCTGTCGAGGATGCCCGCCAACTCCTCCTGCGCGGGGTCGCTCTGGGCGAGACGGATCACGGTCTTCTCCCGCTTGGGAACGAGCGTGTAGGTGTAGTCGCGAAGCGACCCGCTGCCCGCATCCGTGCGGGGGACGTCGGGGTTCTCCGCGCTCTTGCCGAAGGGAATTCTCATGTACCCATGATCGAGCGCGGCATGGCGTTTGGGAAACCGCCACCCCGACCGGTGCGCGGCCGTTAACGCGGATGTGGCCGCCTCCCTCGCGGGAAGCGGCCACATCGGCACAAGAAATGCGGTCTTAGCGACGGAGGCCGAGGCGTCCGATCAGGGCGCGGTACCGGTCGATGTCGATGTCCGACAGGTAGCCGAGCAGGCGGCGGCGCTGACCCACCAGCAGAAGCAGTCCACGACGCGAGTGGTGGTCGTGCTTGTGCTCCTTCAGGTGCTCCGTGAGGTCCTTGATGCGCTGGGTCAGCATTGCGACCTGCACTTCAGGGGATCCGGTGTCGCCCGGGTGGGTGGCGTACTCGTCGATGATCGCTTTCTTGGCATCGGGTGCAAGTGGCATAGATGGACCCCTCTTCTCTCGTTGCGCGGCGCCCGGCACACGACGTGCGAGCTCTCTTTATCCGCGGCCGTTGGACGGCAACCGAATGAGTTTAGCAGAGCGGGCGATGCGTCCCCGCTCGCCCGCCACCGGTGGACGTACCGCCGTGCTGCGGGCCTAGCCGTAGCGTTCGGCGAGCGCGTCGAACGCAGCGTCGAGGTCGGGGTCGACGGTCCTCCGGGAGGCGTCGGCGTCGTGCCACTCCACGATCTCGCGCGCACCGGTCGATAAAGGCACCGTTGCCACGAAATCGGGCACGAGCGTCTTCACCTTGGTGTTGTCGAAGATGACCGAGTGCGCCTTGTCGCCGAGGATGCCGTCGCCGATCTCGGGGATCGCCCGGGCCAGCGCGGAGGAGGGCACGTGCACCAGGGTCGGGTCCGCGCCCGCCGCCGTGCCGAGCATCCGGGCGATCTGGTTCCAGGTGAGCACCTCGTCCGACGTGATGGTGAAGCTGTCGCCCACCGCCTGAGGGTTGCCGAGCAGCCCGACGAACGCCTTCGCGAAGTCGGTGTTGTGGGTGAGCGTCCACAGCGAGCTTCCGTCGCCGTGCAGCACGACGGGCTTGCCGCGGCGCATCCGGTCGATCAGCGTCCAGCCCCCGCTCAGCGGTATCGCGGTGCGGTCGTAGGTGTGCGACGGCCGCACGATCGTCACCGGGAAGTCGTTGTCGCGGTAGGCCGCGACGAGCACGTCCTCGCTGGCGATCTTGTCGCGGGAGTACTGCCAGAACGGATTGCGCAACGGCGTCGACTCGAGGATGGGGAGTCGGGCCGGCGGCTTCTGGTACGCGGATGCGGAACTGATGTACACGTACTGCCCGGTGCGGCCGGCGAACAGGTCGATGTCGCGCCGGGCGTGGTCGGGGAGGAAGGAGACGAAGTCGACCACCACGTCGAACTCGCGGTCGCCGATCGCCTCGCGCACCGCCTCCGGGTCGGAGACGTCGGCGGTGAGCACCTCGGCGCCGGTCGGTGACGGTCGGGTGCCGGTCTTTCCCCGGTTGAGCACGGTCAGTTCGACGCCCCGCTCCACGGCGAGGGCGCCGCAGGCCGAACTGATGATTCCGGTGCCGCCGATGAAGAGCGCGGTGAGTGCGGACATGATTCTCCTTGACGAAGCGGAAAGCGGAAAGCGGAAAGCGAGTCTCGGTCAGTTGCCGCTGAGGCGGCGGACCTCGTCCTCGGTCAGCGTGACGGACACCGCGTCGGCGGAGTCGGTGATGCTTTCGGGCCGGCTCGCGCCCGGGATGGGGATCACGCGGTCGGACAGCGCCAGCTCCCAGGCGAGGGCGATCTTCTGCGGGCTCACGCCGTGCGCTTCGGCGATGGTCTGGAACTCGGAGTGCGCATTCCCGAGGTCGGCCGCGCCGGTGATGCCGCCGAGCGGGCTCCACGGCAGGAAGGCGATCCCGAGTTCATCGCACAACTCGAGTTCGGGGAGGCTCGACCGGAACTTCGGCGAGAACTGGTTCTGCACCGAGACGAGGTTGCTCCCGAGCACGCGGTGCGCGATCCGGATCTGCTCCGGGTCGGCGTTCGAGATTCCGGCGAACCGGATGATTCCCTGCTCGACGAGTTCCAGGAGGCCGCCCATCGTCTCCTCGTAGGGCACCTCAGGGTCGGGGCGGTGGTGCTGGTACAGGTCGATCGCCTCCACGCCGAGACGCTTCGCGGAGTCGCGCGCGGCGGAGTGCAGGGCGGCGGGCGATCCCTCGAGACCCCACGGTCCCTCGTCGGCGTGGATGGTGCCGCCCTTGGTCGCGATGACCACGTTCGACGAGTCGCCGCCGTACGCGGCGATCGCCTCGGCGATCAGGGTCTCGTTGTGACCGATGCCGTCCGCGTCGAGGTGATAGGAATTCGCCGTGTCGATGAGGGTGATGCCGAGGTCGAGGGCCGCGTGGATGGTGGCGAACGAGGTCTCGCGATCCTTCCGGCCCTGCACGGACATCGGCATGCCGCCGAGTCCGAGAGCGCTGACCTCGAGCGAACCGATCGACCGATACTTCACAGGGGACTCCTTCGTCGTTTCGTGCACGGTTGGGAAGACCCTACGCGGCGGTCCTGGCCCGTGCAGGGGTCAGTGCGTGCTGAGGCGGCTGATCTCGTCGTCGGTGAGGCGCAGGGAGATCGCCCCGGCCGAGTCGGAGATGGTCTCCGGTCTGCTCGCCCCGGGGATGGGGATCATGCGGTCGGAGAGCGCGAGCTCCCAGGCGAGAGCGACCCTTTGCGGGCTGACGCCATGCGCGTCGGCGACCGCCTGGAACTCGGGATGGTCGTCGCCGAGCCGTGGCGCGTCGTCGAGGCCGCCGAGCGGACTCCACGGGATGAAGGCAAGACCAAGTTCCTCGCAGAGCGCGAGTTCCGGAAGGCTCGACCGGAACTTCGGCGAGAACTGGTTCTGCACCGAGATGAGCTTGTCCCCCAGGATGCGGTGGGCGGTGCGGATCTGCACCGGATCGGCATTCGAGATCCCGGCGAAGCGGATGACGCCCTGTTCGACGAGTTCGACGAGCGCGCCCATCGTGTCCTCGTAGGACACGCTCGGGTCCGGACGGTGGTGCTGGTAGAGGTCGATCGTCTCGACCCGGAGGCGCTTCGCGGAGTCACGGGCGGCGGCGTGCAGCGCGGCGGGTGATCCGTCGACGCCCCAGTTGCCGTCATCCGAGTGGATGCTGCCGCCCTTGGTCGCGATTACGACATCCGAGGTGCTTCCGCCGTAGGCGGCGAGAGCCTCGGCGATGAGGATCTCGTTGTGGCCGATGCCGTCGGCGTCGAGGTGATACGCATTGGCGGTGTCGATGAGCGTCAGGCCCAGGTCGAGCGCCGCATGAATGGTCGCCATCGACGTCTCGCGGTCTTTTCGCCCCTCGACCGACATGGGTATGCCACCGAGCCCGAGAGCGCTGACCTCGAATGGTCCGATCATCCGATACTCCACAGGGACTCCTTCGTCGTGTTCGTGCGCGGCAGGGAAAACCTACGCGGCGGCTCCGATCCCTGCCGTCCGCGGTTGCTGCGCCGGAACGTGCCCGCAGGGCGCAACGCCACGGTCCCTAGAGCGTGCCTACGGGACGCAACCCCCCCCGGTCCCTGAGCCTGTCGAAGGGACACCCCTTCGACGAGCTCAGGGACCGTGCTCGTCACGACCTTCAGGGGAACTGCGGGCGCGGGCGGTCAGGCGGCCGGGGTCTGACCGGCGAGGTCGACCTCGCCCGCGGCACCGAGCCAGGCGAGGGCCTCGCGGGTGGCGTCGAGGGAGGTGAAGGTCGGCTCGTATCCCAGGGCGCTCCGAGCGGCATCGATCGAGGCGGAGTGGCTGCGGCAGATGTGCTCCCAGCTCGCCCCCGCGTGCTCCTCCGGCACCGACACGCGGAACTCGTCCCAGGACACGTGGCGCAGATTCGCCTCCCGGCCGAACCAGGCCGCGGCGGCATCCGCGAAACCCCGCACCGTGAGCGCGCGATCCGACACGGCGTGGAAGCTCGCACCTATCGACGCGTCCGGGCGCTCGAGCGCCCGCTCGAACACCTGCGCTACGTCGTCGGCGTGCACGTGGTGCATGGTCTCGGCACCGAGGCCCGGGATGAGCACCTCTCCCCCGGTGGCGAGCGCGTGCCACACGGTCGGATCGAGGTTGCCCTGCGGGTTGATGACGTGCCAGCCGGGTCCGCTGATGTGTCCGGGGTGGATCACGGTGGACGCGAGACCGCCGGCCCGCGTCTCATCGAGCAGCATGCGTTCGATCTCGGCCTTCTGCGTGCCGTACTCCCCGAACGGCTTCTTCTCGTCGTCCTCGAGAAGCGGCGAGATGGCGCTCAGCCCGTGGGTCCAGATGGTGCCGCAGTGCAGGTGGTGCGCGGTGCGGCCGCGGAGCGCCTCGACGAGCTGTTCCGCGGATGCGGGGGTGAAGCACACGAGGTCGATCACGGCATCCGCGTTCAGGTCAGCCATGCGGGCCGCGAAGGTGCCGGCGGCGTCCTCGGCATCGCGATCGGCGACCACCCGTTCCACGCTCTCCCACGCCGTCGACGGGACGTAGGGCTCCCGGGTTCCGCGACTCACCGCGATCACGTCGTGGCCGGCGGCCACGAGGCGGGGGACGAGGTAACTGCCGATGTGGCCGGTGGCTCCGATGACGAGTGTGCGCATGGTCCGACCCTAGCCTCGCCGCCCGTCCCGAGTCCGGGTTCGCGTGCGGGGCTATGCCCGCGGGCCGACCGAGAAGCGCATGCCTGCCGCGGCGAAGCGCGGGATGGCGTCGGCGCCGACCGCGAGCGCCGGGGTGATGCAGCCGGTCCGCCCGGTGCCGCTGCCGTCGGCGATCAGCAGAGCCAGCTCCGAGATCATGCGGGCGGTGGTGGAGTATCCGGGGTGACCGTCCGCCTCGAGATGCACCTCGACCGCGGTGCGCGCGTCCGAGACGCCGCGTGCCGTGAGCTCCCACCGCCAGTCGTCGAGGGCGGGGCCCTGCGGCCCGGTGCCTCCGGCGGGCAGCATCCGGCCGAGGAGTGCGGCAAGCGCACCGCGCACACGGCGGGGACACCGAGCGGCGACGAGCATCGCCCCCTGGGACAGGGCGGCGGCATACGCGCCGGCGAGGGCTGCGGCACCCCGAGCGCCCCGAAAGGGACCGAGCGGGATGCCCTCCCGGTAGTGGAGCGGCCGGAACGGTCGGGCCTCCCCCGCGGCGGCGAGCCAAGCCGTGCGGTGCAGCACGGGCGGGTTGATGAATGCGGCGGGCGACATCGGCGCGAGCACGGTTCCGCGAGCCACCCGCGGCCACAGTCGAAGGGGCGACGAGGATCGCACCGTGGCGGCATCGCCGGCCTCGGTCACCCGGAAGGCGACGTCGGACAGGCGAGGCGCATCGGAATCGGCGAGCACCTGAAGGATGCTCTGCATGGTTCCGCCCGAGACCATGTCGGAGGGCCCGGCGCCGGGGGCGGGGTGCACCGCTATCGACACCTCGGCGGCCGCGAGGCGGTGTCCGCTCCGCTGGAGGGTGGCACGCGCGAGATCGACGGCGAGGTCCACCGGGAGCGACTCGAAACCGGCGGTCTGCACGATGGCCACCCCGCCATCGATCGCGGCCTCGTGCCACCGCGCGTCGGTGCGCCGGATGAACGGGGTCTCGCCCGTCAGATCGACGTACGACGTGCCCGCGGTGACGCAGGCGGCGATGACCGTCGGGCCGTGCGGCGTGTACGGGCCGACGAGGTTCACGAGAACCCTGCCCCGCGGAGCGAACGCAGCAAGCGATGCGGGGTCGCTCACGTCCACCTCGACCACGTCGGGCACGGGAAGGCCCGCCTCGCGGCAGAGCCGCGTCACGCGGTCGCGATTGCGCGCGCCCACGGCGAACGACTGCCCCGTCGAGCGCGTCCGTTCGGTGAGGTAGGCGAGGGCGATGCGTCCGGTGATGCCCGTGGCGCCGAGCAGGAGGACGTCGACGGCGCGTTGCCGCGGCGCATCCGTGCGATCCCGCGGCCCGTCGGCGAACCCTCGCCCGGCACCGTCGGTCATGTGCTCAGTTCGACGAGAAGAGCGGGCAGTTCGGTCGCCAGCTCGCGGGCGAGGAATCCGAGCGGGCCCACGCGGGCCGCAAGCCGGTCGCCGGCCGCGGCGTGCAGGTAGGTACCCCAGCACGCGGCCTGCTCGAGGGATGCGCCGCGGGCGCGCACTCCGGCGATCGCACCCGCGAGCACGTCTCCGCTGCCCGACGTGGCGAGTCCGCCGAATCCGCTCGACGACTGCCACACCCGGCCATCCGGATGCGCGATGGAGTTCATGCAGGTGACCACCGCGCCGAACTTCTCCGCGATCTCCGAGACGTCGCGGTCGAGGTCGTCCACGTCGCGCTCGAGGAGTCGTCCGGCTTCGTTCTCGTTGGGAGTGAGGACCAGCCGGCCGGCGAACGCGTCCCGCTGATCGCCGAGCCGGGGCAGCACGCCGAGGGCGAGGGCGTCGAGGTGCACGGACGTGTCGGCGCCGATCAGGGGGATGAGCCGCCGGAGCAGGTCCTCCGCCTCATCGGGATCGTCGAGGCCGGCGCCGACGAGCAGCACGTCGGGGTCCAGCTGGTCGGCGAGGGCCTCCACCGACGACCCGAGAACCGACCCCGCCGACGATTCGGCGAGCCCGACCACGCCGGCCTCGGGCATGGCCACGGCGAGCGCCGGTGCCACGGACTCCGCGACGGCGATGGTGAGCCGACCCGCGCCGACGCGCAGCGCCGCGGTGCCGGCGAGCAGGGCGGCACCGGGGGTCTTCCGAGCCCCGCCCAGCACCAGGACGTCCCCCCTGTCGTACTTCGAGGAGCCCGGTGCGGGCAGCGGCCACTGTCGGAGCGACGCGGGCGTGATGATCTCAGCGGGCGAAGACATCGCGGTCTCCCCCGTGCTCGGTGAGCGGCGCGTTCTGCTGCTCGAGGTGGGCGACCGAGTTGAACAGGCGCGGCTGCCAGCGCCTGCTTCCCGCGTCCCGCGCGAGCAGGGACAGGCCCGTGTTCACCACGGGAGTGCTGCGCCCGATGCCGAGGACCTCGTCCTCGGTCAGCCCCTCGCACACGTACCGGAACACCAGGACGACGGCGTCGTGGCACACCACGGCCACCCGGCGCGGGCTGTCCGCCCGGTCGAGCTCGGTCAGGAAGAACCGCACGCGCAGCGCGAGGTCGGCCCACGACTCGCCGCCCGGCGGCCGGTAGTAGAACTTGCCGAGCCAGCGTCGGCGTGCCGCCTCACCCGGGAACCGTGCTTCGACTCCACTGCCGGTGAGGGCGTCGAGGATGCCCAGTTCACGGTCGCGCAGGCGCTCGTCGACGAGTGGACGCCACGATGCGCGCACGCTGTTCTCCTCGAGGCCGAACGCGTACTCCGCGGTCTGCTGAGCGCGCAGGTACGGGGACGACCAGACCTGGTCGGGCCACACGTCGACGCCGGACCCGCGGAGCCAGGTGCCGAGCGCGTCCGCCTGTTCGACACCCGCCGCCGAGAGGGGAACGTCGGCGTCGCGTGCCGTGACCGGCACGACCTCGAGGCCGTCGCGCGAGGCGGTCGTCGCCGCGACGTTGCCCTCGCTCTCCCCGTGGCGGATGAGCAGCAGTTCGGTCGTTGCCATGTACCGGTTCTCCTTCGTCGTCGTGACGGTGTCGTGTCGAGCGTAGGCCGATCGAGCGACGGTGGGGCCGTCCTCAGGGGTCGGACAGGGATCGTACGGAGGTCAGACGGGAGTCGACGGAGCCGCGCTCTCGGTTCCCTTGGTCGCTTTCGCCTCGCGGGCGCGCATCCGGTCGATCACGGCCATCACGGGGGTCGCAGTCACCCCGTGCACGGCGATCGACGCGACCACGGTGAGACCGACGATGCCCCACAGCCGTTCCCCGCCCTCGAAGTCGCCGTTCGCGAGCGCGTACGCCACGTAGAAGAGCGACCCGATGCCGCGCACGCCGAAGAACGCGATGACGAATCGCTCCCGCGGGCCGGTCTTGCCGCGGAGGAGTCCCAGCCAACCGGTGAGCGGGCGGATGACGAACAGGATCGCGGCGACGAGGAGGACGTCGGTCCACACCAGCGCGTCGAACAGGCCGCGCACGACGGCCCCGCCCAGCAGGATGAGGACGAGTGCCGTGATGAGGCGCTCGATCTGTTCGACGAACTGGTGGAGCACGCGGTGGTAGCCGTGCGTGCGCTCGGAGGCGCGGATGGCCCACGCGCAGACGAACACGGCCACGAAGCCGTACCCCTCCACGAGTTCGGCGAACCCGTAGGCGAGGAACGTCGCCGCCAGTGCCACGAAGCCCTCGGCGTGCTCGGAGAGCCTGAACCGTTCGGAGGGGGCGGAGAAGAACAGCTTGCCGAGCATCCATCCTGCGGCGAGTCCGACGAGAACCCCCGCCGTGAGGCGCCAGAGCACGTCGAGCAGGATCCAGTCGGTGAGCCACGCGGCCGGCGCGACGCCGACCATGCTCATGGCGATGGCCGCGTAGACGAAGGGGAAGGCGAGACCATCGTTGAGTCCCGCCTCCGACGTGAGTGCGAACCGCACCTCGTCATCGTCGGCCTCGCCATCGTCGGTGGGTTCGCCGACCTGCACCTCCGTGGCGAGCACGGGGTCGGTGGGGGCCAACGCCGCCGCGAGGAGCACCGCCGCCGCCACCCCGAGCCCGAGCATGCTCCAGCCGATCAGCGCGACCGCCAGCATGGACAGCGGCATGGTGATGGCGAGGAGGCGCCAGGTGGTCGACCAGCGACGCCATCCGATGCGTCGATTGAGGGCGAGCCCCGCGCCCATCAGCGAGATGATCACGCAGATCTCGGTGACGTGCAGGGTGAGTTCGCCGTACTTCAGCGGATCCGGGTTGGGCAGGTCGGGGATCAGCGCAAAGGCGATCATGCCCGCCGCGACGAACACCATCGGTATCGACACCGGCACTCGGCCCAGCAGACGCGGCAGCAGCGCTGCGCCGAGGGTCGCGGCACCGACCGCGGCGAAGGCCGCCGCCGCCCCGTCGATCACGGGCGGTCGCCGCTCGCGGAATCGCTTGCGACCTGCGCGTTCCTCCCCGATGCGCCGCCCGCATCCGGCTCGGTACCGAGGGCGGCGAGCGCGAGGGAGGCGAGCGCGGCGGCCGCGTCGGCGAGCACGTCGTCGTCGAACAGCACACGGGGCGAGTGGTTGCCCGGCGCCGTCTCGGCGTCGACGCCGTCGGGGCTGGCATGCAGGAAGACGAAGGTTCCGGGCACGCGTTCCAGCACGAAGGAGAAGTCCTCCGATCCCATGAGCGGGAACTCCATGTGCTCCACCCGGTCGTCGCCGAACAGCGTTCGCAGCACGTCGACCGTGGTTGCGGTGCGGTCGGCGTCGTTCACCGTGACGGGGTACACCACCTCGAAGTCCACGTGGGCGGTGCACCCGTGCGCCTCCGCGATGGAGTTCGCCAGCCGCGCGATCTCCTCCTGCAGCACGGCGAGCGACTCGAGCGACAGGTTCCGCACGGTGGCGCCGAGCGAAGCCGAATCGGGGATCACGTTGAACGCGGCACCCGCGGACAGCTTGGTGACGGTGACCACCACCGGGTCGAAGACGCTGAATCGTCGGGTGACCATCACGTTCAACGCGGTCACGATCTCGGCGACGGCCGGAACCGGGTCATGGGCGCGACTCGGCAACGAACCGTGGCCGCCGGCCCCGTTCACCGTGATCGTCACGTGGTTGGCGCCCGCCATGATCGTGCCGGGGCGGGTCGCGAACACTCCGCGCGTCCCGGTGGTGACGTGGATCCCGTAGGCCGCGATCGGCAGCGACCCGGAGGCCTCCAGGGCGCCCTCCTCGATCATCACGCGCGCCCCCGCGAAGCCCTCTTCGCCGGGCTGGAACAGGAAGACCACATCGCCGGCGAGTTCGGAGCGGCGCTCGTGCAGCAGGCGGACGGCACCGACGAGACCGGCCACATGCAGATCGTGTCCGCAGGAGTGCATGTTGCCGTTGTCGGCGGCGAAGTCGAGGCCCGTCTGCTCCACGATCGGCAACGCATCCATGTCGCCGCGAAGGAGGACGGTGGGCCCGGGCTTGCCGCCGCGGAGCACCGCGGTGACCGACGTGGTGGCCGTGCCGAGGGTGATCTCGAGGTCGAGCCCGTCGAGCGCCTCGAGCACCAGCGCCTGGGTCTCGGGAAGGTGCAGGCCGAGCTCGGGCACGCGATGCAGCCGCCGACGAAGATCGATGAGGTCGGGGAGCAGCTCTCGGCTGTGGGGAAGTAGCGGCACCGACCCAGTCAATCAGCCCGGCCGGGGCGACGCGCCGCCCGGGTGCCCGCCGTGCTCCGACCGGCGTACGCCGTGCGGCCGTACCCGCATATCGCGACCATCACGCGCGTCGCGACGGTCAGAATCTTCTCGCCGGTCACGAGCCGAGCACGCCGCGGACGATGGAGTCGGAGGAGTGGCCCGGGTCGCCGTCGAGCGGCTCGGCGGACACGTCCACGACCGCGTATTCCACGAGGTCGATCTCCGGGGGAATGTCGAAGCTGCCCGCGTCACCCGACAGCATCCCGATGCTCACCAGCCTGGTGAGGTCGGAGCTGATCAACCACACCTCGCGGATGGCGTTCTCGGGGATCTCCGAACTGACGGTGATGTCGATGGTACGAATACCCGCGCTCTCTCGCACGACGGCTCCCCCGCTGGCGCCCGGCCAGTCCGGCAGAGGGTCGAGGGCCGCTTCGGCGAGTTGCTCTGCCGGGGGCGCGGTCGGCGCGGGGTCGGTGCTCTGGAGCGTGATCGCGATGGACGCCACGAGGCTTCCTCCGACCACGGCGACCGCCGCGGCGGCGAGCCACGGCATCCAGCGCCTCACCGGGGTGGAGCCCGCGCGGAGGACGTCGCGCCGGTCCGATCGGTGGCTCGCAAGGTCGACCGGCGGAGCGGTGTCGCCACCGGAAGCCGGCAGCGCAGAGGCCGACACGGACGCGGATATCGGTGCGGCCGACACCGGTGGGGCGGGCGACGCGACGGACGACGGAGCCGCGACGGGCAGGCGCAGCCCGAGCTCCGCGGAGATGCTCTGCCATACCCGGTCGCTCGGCCGGACGAGGGCGACCGATGCGGAACGGCCGGCATTGGCGGCTGCGGTCAGCGAGGCCCGGCGGGTGGCGCACTCCGCACAGTCAGCGAGGTGGTCGAGTTCCTCCGCGGTCGCCACGTCCTCGCCGAGAGCGAGCAGGGCGAGCAGGTCAGGATCCGTGTGCATCGAGGTCCACCTCCAATCGGGTTCGTAATCTGTCGAGGCTTCGGCGAATGTGGCTTTTCACCGTGCCGAGCGGCATGCGGAGCCGATCGGCGATCTGCGAGTGGGTCAGATCGTCGAAGAAGGCGAGTCGCAGTATTTCCTGCGGCACGCTGTCCAGGCGGCTCATCTCCTCGGCGACGAGAAGCCGTGTCGCCAGTTCTTCAGGTTCTTCGGTGCGGACGTCGGGAGCGGTTGCTCTCAGTCGCTCTTCCACACCGATTTGTCGGGTTCGGGTGGTGTGCGCGTCGGAGATCTTGTTGCGGGTGATGCCGACGAGCCAGGAAGGGAGCCGCGCCCGGCCCGGGTCGAACGTGTGCCGTCCCTGCCACGCCGACACGAACACGCGCTGCGTGACGTCTTCCGCCTCCGCGACGTTTCCGAGGGCCCGGACGGCGAGCGTGTGCACGAGGGCGGACCACCGACCGTAGACCTCGGCCAGAGCCCGCTCGTCCCCGGCGAGGAACGACTCCTCCAGTGCGCGCTCGAGATCCTGCTCGCGCGCAGCGTCATCGCTTTCGAGTGGAGCTGGGGTCACGGGGGTGCGGGACTCTCGGTAAGGGGAGGCTGTTCGCACCATGGTAGCCGGTCCCTGTGCGCGGCTATTCGGGCACCGCGGTGACGATGACGTTGTCGAGATAGTGCCCGGTACTCCGGTCGAACTCGCCGCCGCAGGTCACCAGCACGAGCCGAGCTGCCCCCTCGCGGTCGAACAGATCGCCCAATGGAACGTCGGACTTGGGCGTCCGCACCACCTCCGAAACGGTGTAGCGGTGTTCGGCTCCGTCGGCGGTGCGCACGGTGACCGGTACCCCGATGGTCACTTCCCGCAGCCGGGCGAACGCCCCGAGGCCGTAGATGGCCGAGTCGACGTGCGCCGCGATGACGGTCGTTCCGGCGGGGTCGCCCGGCGCGGGTCCGAACCGGTACCATCCGGCCTCGCCCGTGTTCTGCGGCAGGTCCATCGCCCCGTCGCCGTCGACGCCCATTCCGAGCACCGGCATGTCGAGCTCGAGATCTGCGACGGAGATGTTGACCGGGGGCACCACCTCCCGGGTCACCTGGGCGTCGATGCTCGAGTTCTGTCTCGGAACGTCGGGCACGACGATCGCGGTTTCCGGCGCGGGCGAGGCGGGCGGCTGCTCGCCGAGCCCGGCCCCCGGTGCGGGGGTGGTCGTCAGTGGAGCGGGCGCACTCGGCACGCCCTGAGGCACGGCCGGTGTGCCCGAGCAGCCGGACAGAACGAGAAGGGCCATGAGGCCGATACCGAATCGAACTCTCATGGCCCTTCCCTTTCATCGACCGGAAGCGGTGCGCGACCGACCGAGCTCGATCACTTCGACTGCGCGGCCTCGCGGCGACGCGTGGACACGGTCACGCCAGCGGCTGCGATCAGCATAAGCAGCGCTGCTGAACCGAGCCACACGAGCGACCCGGTGTCGGAGTCGGCGGCGAGGCCGACGGATCCGGCGGGAATACCGTGCGGGGCGGACGACAGACCGTCGATGGTCTGCACCGCGAGGGCGAGATTGCCGGCCTCGAGGCTGCCCCAGGCGTAGACGATCGTGTTGACACCGTCGGCGATGGTCACGTCCGCCGGGCCGATGACCGGGTCGGTCGTTCCCGCGGCGGCCACCGAAGCGGACACGGTGCCGGCCGGAAGGTTCAGCACCTGCTCGTTCGGGTTGGTGAGGCCGCTGATCACTGCGGATCCCCCGGCGAGCACGTCCACGGCGGGTGCGGCCGCGGTGTGACGCACCGTCAAGCGGCCCTCACCGGCCGCCGTGGCGGTCGTGTCGTTGAGGAACAGCGTCGCGGTGGGCTCTCCGGCGGCGTTCAGGTGCGCTACGGCGGTGTAGTTGCCACCGGCGGCCAGCGTCAGATCGACCGGACCGATGGCGGGCGCGCTCGCGTCCGCGGCGTCGGCAGCGGTGATGGCCACCGAGTAGGTACCGGCCGGGAGCTCGAGCGGCCCGGCGAGGTCGCTCGGGGCGAAGTTGTCGAGTGTCAGTTCGTTGTTGACGTAGACGTCGACGGGCAGGTCCGGGACACCGTGCAGAACCGAGAGCTTCGCGCTCGATTCCTCCGCTGCGTTCGCGGGAAGTGCGGCGCCGACAAGGGCGATCGCGCCGACGGTGACGCCGGCGAGGATACGAGAGTGCACAACTACCTCCTAGATAAGTGCCCGGGTGGGCCGGCGATCTCCGCCGTTATCCAGTAGTTCTGCCGCTCGGGGCCAATTGGATGCACCTGCATGAAAAAAACGAGATTTCTTTTTCGCCGTCACTCCCCGGCGCGAACGTCGCCCCCTCCGGTGGCGTGCGCACCGGCCGGTTCGAATCCGGCGAGGCCCACGGGGAGGTCCGCGGTGGTGACGAGGTGGAGGCGCTGAGTAGGACGCGTCATCGCCACGTAGAGACCGCCGGCCCCTCGGGGCGACTCGTCGACTATTCCCGCCGGTTCTACCACGACCACCGCGTCGAACTCGAGTCCCTTGGCGTCCTGGGCGCTCAGCACTGCGACGGTCCGGGACAGGCCGTCGGCTCCGGCGCCGACCTCGCCCCCGAACGCGCGGGACAGTTCTCCGAACAGCGGCTCGAGGAGGCGCTCGGGCGCGACCACCGCGAGCGTGCCGGACGACGACGTCTCGCGATCCTCGTCCACCACGTCGACGACGGCAGCGAGGAGGTCCTCGGCATCCACCCGCACCGCGGTGAGCGGCCAGTCACTCGACCGCACCGCCTGGGATCGGGTGATGGGCAGACCGTGCGCCAGCGCCATGTCCTCCGCGGCACCGGCGATCTCGGCCGGAGTGCGGTAGTTCACCGTGAGCTCCTCGAGACGCCAGCCCGACCGGAAGACGGGCGTGAGCGCGGCGTCCCAGCTGGTGGCACCGGCCGCCGCGCTGGCCTGGGCGACGTCGCCGACGATCGTGAACGACCGGAGCGGGCAACGACGCAGCAGCAGGCGCCACTGCATCGGAGAAAGCTCCTGCGCCTCGTCCACCACGATGTGTCCGTACGTCCACGTGCGGTCGTTCGCCGCGCGCTCCGCCGTGGTGCCGCGCTCAGCCACCTCGGCGAATCCGGCGGCGAGGTCTTCGGCGTGCACGAGCCCTTCGACACCCATGTTCCGGATGGCGTTCTCCGCGTTCTCCACGTCTCGCTTGCGCTGCTGCTTGCGCTCCCGTCGCTCCGCGTCGTTGCGCTCGCTGAACTCCCCGAGCAGTTCCGCCGCCTCGTCGAGGAGCGGCACGTCGGACACCGTGAACGGGGCAGACCGGTCACGGGCGAGGAGCGCGCGCTCCTCGCCGGTCCAGTCGGGCGTGAGCGACGCGAGCCAGCTCGGCCGGGCGTAAAGATCCTGCAGGAGCTTCTCGGGGGTGAGCGGCATCCACGCCGTGTTCAGCGCGACGCGCACGTCGTACGCGCTCCGCAGGTCCTCCCGGAGCATCCCGGTGTCCGACTCGTCGATGGTGGCGCCGTTCGACCGGAGCTGGGCGGCCAACTGCCGGGTGAGTGCGTTCAGGGCGTTCTTCACGAACGTGACGCGGGCCTCGTTGTGCGGCTTGCGCGAGTCCCTCGCCCGATACAGGGCGGTGGCGATGAGCTGCGGGTCGACGACGAGGCGCTCGCCGTTGATGTCGAGAGTCTGCGGCTCGGCGGGCACGCGCTGACGCGACTTCACCGCCCGGGCGATGAGCCCGGCCATCCGCGCCGCTCCCTTCACCGCCGCGGTGCGCTGTTCGTCATCCGCTGTCGCATCGACGCCGGGGAACAGCCCCCCGACGCTCGACAGCACGACGCCGGTCTCCCCGAGGCTCGGCAGGACCGCCTCGATGTACTGCAGGAAGGAACGACTCGGGCCCACGACGAGAACACCGGAGGAGCGCAGCCGATCCCGGTACGAGTAGAGCAGGTAGGCGGCGCGGTGCAACGCCACGGCGGTCTTTCCGGTGCCGGGTCCGCCCTGCACCACGAGCACGCCCGAGAGGTCGGCACGGATGATGCGGTCCTGCTCGGCCTGGATGGTGGCCACGATGTCGTGCATGCGCCCGGTGCGCTCGGTTGTGAGAGCCGCGAGGAGCGCCCCCTCGCCCTGCAGGGCCGATTCGGACGAGTCGAGCAGGGTGGCGTCGAAGATCTCGTCCTCGATGCGCACCACCTGCCTGCCCTTGCTGGTGAGGTGCCGGCGGGCGCGGGCACCGAGAGGCGTGGCGGCCGTCGCCTGGTAGAAGGCGCTCGCCTGCGGCACGCGCCAGTCGAGCAGGAGGGGCTGCAGGTCTTCGTCGCGCAACCCGATCCGGCCGATGTACCGGAGCGTGGATCCGGCGGAGTCCTCGTCCGGAAAGTGGCCGGGAGCGAATTCAAGGCGACCGAACGCCAGTCGCTCGTCGACCTCGTGCAGGGCGCGGATCCGGTCCTCGTAGATGCGGGCGAAGGCGTCCCGTTCCGACCGGTTCTGGTGGGTGCCCCCCGCATTGCTCGCACGCACCCGGTCGAGCTGGTGTTGCGCTTCGGCCCGCAGGGCGTCGAGGCGTGCGTACAGCGTGGCGACGTACTCGCGCTCGCTGGCCAGCTCGGCGTTTCCCACGAATGGCACTCCTTCTGTTCCGGTTCCGGCGTCGAAATTCCGGCGAGTTAGTCTACCCGGCCCCCGGTGCGGGCCTTCTGTGAGCCGCGTCGCCCGGACGTCGGAGGCGCGTGCACCGGACGGCGACGCAGCCTCGCCGGGGGCGGCGTCGGGGGTGGGGAATAGGGTGACGGGCATGCGCATCCTGCACCTCACCGACACGCATCTCGCCGCCGGCGGCGCCCTGCACCACGGCATCGTCGACACCCTGGAGTCGCTCGACCGCGTCCTCGCGTCGGTGACCCCCGACACGGTGATCGACCTCGTGGTCGCGTCGGGTGACCTCTCGGACGACGGCAGCGTCGAGTCGTACGAGGTGCTGCGGGACCGGATCGAACCGTGGGCCCGGGACCGCGGAGCAGCGGTCGTGTACGCGATGGGCAATCACGACACGAGGGCCTCGTTCGCCTCCGTGCTCGGGGGAAACCCGGAGAGCCCGCTCGACTCCTCGACCGTCATCGCGGGCACCCGCGTGCTCGTCCTCGACTCGACCGTGCCGGGTGCCGGATACGGGCTGCTCCGTCCCGAACAACTCGACTGGGTGCGGAACGAACTGCGGACGCCTGCCCCGTCAGGGTCCCTCGTGGTGCTCCACCATCCGCCCGTGCCCGCGGCGACCGAACTGCTGCAGGCCTTGGCGCTGCAGAATCCGTCGGACTTGATGGCCGCAGTGGTCGGCAGCGACGTGCGCGCCATTCTGGCCGGTCACTACCATCACGCGCTCGCCACCGCGGTCTCGGGCATTCCCGTGCTCGTGGCCCCGGCCGTGGCCAATCGCGCCGACGTGCTCGCCGAGGCGGGCACGGAGCGCGCGGTGTTCGGCGCCGGAGCGGCCGTGGTCGACCTGGGCACCGACGGCTCGGTGCGCACGGTCGCACTGGCGGTGGGCTCGCCCCGCGACGGCGAGGAACTCTTCGTTCTGGATGCCGCGGCGGTCCGCCGCATCGCGATCGAGGCGGGCCCGCCCGGAACGGATCAGCGCAGCGCCTCGCTCAGCGCGCGGGCGGCCTCACCCGGGTAGCGGCTCCGCACGACGAACCGACGACCGTCGGTGGTGGTGAGTCGGATCGCCGGACCGGCGTCGTACAGCAGTGTGCGGCCCCGATCGGTGCGGCGGCGGACGCCGCGGCCGCGGGCGTCACCCACCGTCAGATACTCCACCACGTCGACGGCGGCCACGGCATCGAGCGGGATGCTCGTCCGATACACGGGCACCAGGGCGATGTGCACCGCCGCGTCATCGAATCCGAACCGGATGCGGGACAGCACGAGCACGCCACCGGCCGCGAGAAACAGCAATGCCAGACCGACCCATGCGGCGGACGCCGGCGTCGTGATCGGGACGGCCAGCGCGAGCAGCGTGACGGCCAGTGCCAGAAGCGCTCCCCCGAGCACGTAGACGCGGACCGGAGGACGCGTGACCTGCGCGAAGCTTCGCGGCCGGGCGGGGGTGCCCGATGCCATGCCCGCGGGTCCGGGGTCGGGTGAAATCATGCCCGAATTATGGCGCAGGTTCGGTCCGGCGGCGCACAGCGCGACCTATTCGCGCGCGACCCTTGCACCGGGGCGCACCACGGTGCATCCTTGGAGCAGAACTCATCGCCCGGACCTGTCGGAGGCAACGCCCCGCAGCCGGGCGATGAGTCTGTTCGGCGAACCCGCACCCGAGTCCCACGCACGTGCGCGTGTCGAGGCGAGGTCGCAAAGCGTGTCGTCAGGCGCGAGAGCTCGTGCGGACGCACCGCACCGCGTCGCCGATGGAGCGGAACTGCCCCACCTCCACCGCGAGGTGGAGGGTCGGGCCCGCGAGCGCGACGAAGATGGAGCCCACCCGTCGAACGAAGCCCACCGTCTGCCGGTCGGCCTGCACGCGCGCCATGTCGGGCGCGATGGTGTCGATGTCCACTACCTCGTCGTCCGGCGGCAGCGGGGTGGCGGCGGGGGCCTCGGTAACCCGATCCGGCACGAGACGGTCGGCGACGAGTTGCCGTTGCGCCTCTCCCATCGTGGGGAAGTCACCCAGCTCGGTGCCGACCGCGTTGGTCAGGTGGTAGGTATCGGTCGAGGACTCGATGACTCCGAGGTGCGTGCTTCCCTCGTCGCCGCTCCATGAATCGAGTTCGGTCCTTTTCCAGACAATGGCGCCCATGACATGTCCTCCCTCGGGTCTCCGATACGCGATTCGGTGCGCATCGAAGTGTTAGCAGGTGCTACGAGTCAAGCACTCCGCGCTCGAACGCGGGAGGGGTTGCCGTGCGACCCGGATCAGGAGGATGCTTCGGTTCCCCTGCCCGTTTCCTGCTGCAGACGGTCGATGTGCTCCGACGCCTCGGCCTTGTTGAGGTCGGCTGGAATCTCTTCTCCGGCGGAACGAGCGAGCGAGTCGAGGTAGCTGCGCTGAGCTCCGGTCATGGGCTCGTCACCGGTCACCCAGTCGCTCGGGTCCTTCTCTGCGGAGCCCAGCGGCTCGGGCGACGACGCGCCGAGCATCTCTCCGGACGCGGAGTCCTGCGACGCCTCGGTCGAGGTGTCGGCGTCGCTGTTCTGGCTGTTCTCGTCGTGGGTCACGGTTGCTTCTCCCGGTAGTGGACGTGGGCGGACTCGCCGGGGAAGAGATCCACCGGGGTGCGCTGGGGTCTCCGCCAGAGTATTCCGGTTGCGCCTCGCGTGCGGGTGCCCGAGCGCTGCCTGTTCCGCCGCCTTGATGGGTGCATGGCGCGGGCGCGGCCGGGTGCTCAGGATCCCCGGACGGCGCCCCGGTGCAGCAGGGCGAAGCGATCGGCGGCCACCGCCTCGAGCAGCTGGCGCTCGTCCCGTTGCTTACCGATGGAGTCCCGGTCGGTGAGGATGCGCTGACGCGCGTGCGCGAGCCGGGTGGCGTCCACGGTGAATCGCCGCATCGCCCGCGACGTCGTCTCCCCCTGCGTCGCGGCCCAGGCACGGGCGCGCCGACGACCGGCGGGTGTGGCGAGCATCTCCACCTCGGCGGCGGAGAACCATCCCGCCTCGGCATATTCGGTGAGGCGCTGCCTCGTGATCTGCATCTCCCGACGTCGCAGCAGCACCGTGATGGCGATGGCGACGAGGAAGAGGGGCACCTGGAGGGTCACGTAGAAGGCCAGGAAGTCGGGGATGAGATACGAGCCCCCGTTCCACAGGGCGTGCAGGAAGATCGCCGGAGCGAGCCCGATGAACCAGGCGCCGACGGCGCCGCCCGCCCCCATCCGGTGCGCGCCCCAGCCGAGCGCGACACCGGTGCAGCACGTGAACATCACGTGCGCGAACGGCGACAGGATGGCGCGGAGGAAGAAGACGGTCGCGAGGCCGGCCGGGCCGGTCTCGGTCAGTGCCTGACCGAAGTAGAGGATGTTCTCAGTGAAGGCGAAGCCCGCGGCGATGGTCGCGGCGTAGACGATTCCGTCCACCGGTCCGTCGAAGTGGCGACGCGCGGCGAAGAAGATGAGCAGCAGCCCGAAGCCCTTGGCGACCTCCTCGATGATGGGCGCCTGGATGGCGAGGGACCCGAATTCCCCGAAGGGAGCTGCCGTGTTTGTCGCCTGCAGCGTGAACTGGAATGCCAGGTCGAAGAGGAGAGCGATTGCGACCGACGCGGCCGCTCCCCAGAGGAAGGCGAACCAGAGAGCTCCCCGGGGCTCCGGCTCCCACTTGTCGATCCACCGCACGGCGAGCAGCACACCCCCGAGCGGCACGAGGGCGAGCAGACCGCACAGGATCACGGCGCCCGCGCCGAGCCCGAGGGTGAGATATCCGAGCACCAGCAGACCGACGAGGGAGACGAGCACGATGCCCACGATGCCGAGGGCGATTCCGAGCGCGGAGGAACGGCGGACCGGTTCGTTCCACACCGACTCGGCGGGGTGCGGCGCACGGCGGGGCTCCGCCCGACGCGCGAACTGCGCCTGCACGTGCGCCGACGACTGGTTCAGCGAGTAGTCCGGACCGGCCATGGGGCGCGACCTCCTTGGGCTCGGGTGATGCGGGTCAGCCTACTGATCGCGCGACGTGCTGATGCGCTGCCGGCCGGCGGCTACGGCAGCGCCAGACCCGCATCGAAGACGCGACCGGGGTTGAGGATGCCCGCCGGATCGAAGACCGCCTTGATCGCCCGCTGCAGCCCCACCGACTGCGGACCGAGTTCCTCCTCCAACCACCGGCTCTTCAGCAGGCCGACGCCGTGCTCGCCGGTGAGGGTTCCCCCGAGCGCGATCGCGGACCGGAACAGCTCGTCGGCGGCGCGCCAGATCGACTCCGGCACCTCCTCGATCCCGGGGTCGAGGAGGAAGTTCGGGTGCAGATTGCCGTCTCCCGCGTGCGCGACCGTGGGGATGCGCACCCCGTGCTCCCGCTCGATGCGCGCGATCTCGTCGAACATGGCGGCGAGGGCGGAGCGGGGAACCGCGACGTCCTCGATAAGCACCCGCCCCACCGCCGCGAGGGCGGGGTGGTACGCGCGGCGGTAGTCGAGCAGTCGCTCCCCGGTCGCGACGTCGGTCGACACCTCGGGGGTCCCGCCCTGCGCGCGCACGATGTCGGCGGCGATGCGGGCGTCATCGGCGGCGGCTCCGTCGTCGAAGCGGATGAGCAGGAAGGCGCGCCCGACCCCACCGATGTCGGCACCCAGGTAGGAGTCGACCATCCGCACCGACACCGCGTCCATGAGTTCCATGGCCGCCGGGCGCAACCGGGCAGCGGTGATCGCCGCGGATGCGGCCGCCGCCCTGCGCACGTCGGGGAAGAACGCGCCGATCGTGACCGGTGGGGCGGTCGGGAGGGGGCGCAGCCGCAGCGTCGCCTCCACGATGACACCGAGCGTGCCTTCCGATCCGATCATCAGCGCGGTGAGGTCGTAGCCGGTGACCCCCTTCACCGTGCGGTGCCCGGTCTTCAGCAGTGTGCCGTCGGCGAGCGCGACCGTGAGTCCCAGTACGGACTCGCGGGTGACGCCGTACTTCGCGCAGAGCAATCCGCCGGCGTTCGTCGCGATGTTGCCGCCGATCGACGAGATGGCTTTCGAGGCCGGATCGGGCGAGTACCAGAGACCGCGCGGGGCGAGCGCCTCGTTCAACGCGTCGTTGATGAGGCCGGGTTCCACCACCGCCAGCTCATCGGCCTCCGACACCTCGAGGATGCGATTCATCCCGAGCGTCGACAGCACGATCTCCCCCGTGCTCCCGACGCCGCCGGCGGCGAGACCGGTGCCGGCGCCCCGCGGGATGACCGGGGTGCCCGTTCGGGCGGCGATGCGCAGGGTGGTCTGCACCTCCGACACGGTCGTCGCGTTCACCAGCGCGAGCGGCGCACCCGCGCTCCGCCATCCGGACTTGTCGGTGCGGGCGGCATCGAGGTCCGCCGGATCCGTGCTCACGGCCGCGCCGAGCTCCTCGCGCAGCGCCGCGAGAACCGCGGCGGACGACGCGGCGGCGGACGGTTCGGCGGTGGTCGGTCCGGGAGATGTGCGGGTCATGCGTCGAGGGTACCGGCGGGAGCGGAGCGGGGCGGGAGCGGGGCGGGCCGCGACGCCGCTGCCGTGTCCGATTCCCGCTACTCCCGCACAGCCGGATGTGTCACGGTGGGTGCATGACCAGCACGGGCGAGTCGCTCTTCGCCGAACGTTACCGGGCCATGTCCTCGCGCGACGCGCGGTTCGACGGCCAGTTCATCACCGGCGTCCATTCGACGGGCATCTATTGCCGGCCGAGTTGCCCCGCCACCACGCCCCGTGCCAGCAACGTGTCCTTCTATTCGACCGCTGCCGCCGCGCAGAGAGCGGGTCTCCGTGCCTGCAAGCGCTGCCTACCGGACGCCGTACCCGGGTCACCGGAGTGGAACATGCGGAACGACCTCGCAGGTCGCGCGATGCGGTTGATCCTCGACGGCACCGTGGAGCGCGAGGGCGTGCCGGGTCTTGCCCGGCAACTGGGGTATACGCCGCGTCACCTGACCCGCGTGCTGGTGGCGGAACTCGGCGCCGGACCACAGGCCCTCGCCCGAGCGCACCGGGCGTCCACCGCGCGACTCCTCCTGCTGAACACGGCGCTTCCGATCACGGAAGTGGCCTTCGCGTCGGGGTTCGCCAGCGTCCGGTCCTTCAACGAGACGATCTCCGCGGTGTACGAGCGCTCCCCCTCGGAGTTGCGGGCGCTCCGACCCGTGCCCGCCGCCACGGGCGGGCGGGGCAGTGCGCCCTCGGCGACGGCGGCGGTGGAGGCGGGATCCGCGCCGACCACCATCACGCTGCGCCTCCCGGCGCGGGCGCCCTTCGACGCGGAGGGCATCTTCGGCTTCCTCGCGTCCCACGCCGCGCTCGGCATGGAGTCGGGCACTGCCGACGAATTCACGCAGGCGCTCCGGCTCCCGCACGGCTTCGCGACCGCGACCCTGCGGCGGCTGGGCACCGAACCGGCCATCGAATGCGAGGCCCGACTCGAGCACGTCGACGACCTCGCTCCCCTGGTGGCCCGGGTGCGGCGGTTGTTCGACCTGGATGCCGACGCGGAGGCGATCGACGCCGTTCTCGCCGCCGACCCGGCACTCGCCGCCTCCGTGCGACGCACCCCCGGCATCCGCATCCCGGGCAGCATCGATCCGCACGCCACGCTGTTCCGCACGGTGGTGGGACAGCAGATCTCGGTCGCCGCGGCGGTCACCACGCACGGGCGCCTCGTCCAGGAGTTGGGCGACCCGCTGCCCCCAGGGCTGGCCGGCACGGTCACGCACGTCTTCCCCACCGCCGAGCGGATCGCCGAGCACGGTCATGAGGTGCTGCGCGGACCGAAGCGCCGCATCGAGACGATGCTGCACCTGGCCGAGCAGCTGGCCTCGGGCGCACTCCGCGTCGACACCGGCGTCGCGGCCGACGCACTGCACCGGTCGCTGGTGGCGCTTCCGGGCATCGGGCCGTGGACAGCCGGCTACGCCAGCATGCGCATTCTCGGCAGTCCGGATGTGCTCCTCAGTTCCGACCTCATCGTGCGGCAGGGCGCCGCACGCCTCGGACTGCCGGACGGGATCCGTGCTCTCGAGGCGCACGCCGGAGCGTGGGCTCCGTGGCGCTCGTATGCGACGCTGCACCTGTGGCGGGCGATCACCGCGGGTGCGCGGGTAGCATCGGGGACGTGAGCTCCCGCGACGACGCGTACGGCCCGAATTCGGGCGGTGCAGATCCGTACGGCGCCGATGCGAACAGCGCGGACGCGTACGGCGCGGATCCGAACAGCACCGACGCGTACGGCGCCGACGGCCGGAACGACGGTCGGCACGAGACCGTGGCCCAGCGCCTCGATCGCAACTGGGACGAGATCCTGCAGGAGCTCAGGGTGCTGCAGACGGGCACCCAGATCCTCACCGGCTTCCTGCTCACCGTCGCGTTCTCCGCGCGCTTCGAGGACCTCAACGAGTTCCAGGTGAACCTCTACCTCGTGCTGGTCCTCCTCGCGGTGATCACCACCGCGGTGGGCCTGGCCCCCGTGAGCCTGCACCGCATGCTGTTCCGCAAGCGGGCCAAGAAGCAGATCGTCGACATCGCGAACATCCTCCTCCGCTCGGGTCTCGTCGGTGTCGCGCTCGTGATCTCGGGAGTCGCGATGCTGGTCTTCGACGTGGTGACGAGTCGCACGGCGGGTATCGTCGCCGCCGTGGTGACCCTGATCGTCATCGTCCTCGCCTGGCTGATCCTGCCGTTGCTCTCCCGGCCGCGGCGGGGTGAGCAACGGCAATGACTCTTCTGCCGATGGTCGCCGCGCCGAGCGAGTAGCGTCGGGGCATTCGACCGCCCGCCGAGGAGCAGATCATGACCATTCGACCGCAGGACGAACGCGACCTCCTGGACCGCATCCCCACCCGGCTGCTCCTCGGCGGCGAGGAGCGCGACGCGAGCGACGGCGGCACGTTCGAGGTGCTCGATCCGTCGACCGGCAGGGCGCTGCTGCGCGTCGCCGACGCCACGGCCCTGGACGGGGCGGCGGCACTGGATGCCGCGGTCGCCGCACAGCACGCGTGGGGTCGCACGTCCCCGCGCGTGCGCGCCGACATCCTCCGATCCGCATTCGATGCCGTGACCGCCCGCGCCGACGACTTCGCCCTCCTCATGACGCTGGAGATGGGCAAGCCCCTCGCCGAGGCCCGCGGGGAGGTCGCCTATGGCGCCGAGTTCCTGCGCTGGTTCTCCGAGGAGACGACCCGCATCGGTGGACGCTTCGCGACCGCACCCGACGGCAAGAATCGGCTGGTCGTGCTGAAACGCCCCGTGGGGCCGTGCCTCTTCATCACGCCGTGGAACTTCCCGCTCGCGATGGCCACCCGCAAGATCGCCCCGGCGATCGCGGCCGGCTGCACCATGGTGCTGAAGCCGGCGGCGCTCACCCCGCTGACGTCGATGCTGTTCGCCCGGGTGCTCACCGAGGCGGGGCTGCCCGATGGTGTGCTCAACGTGCTGCCGACCACGCGCGCCGGCGAGGTGACCGGACCGCTGATCACCGACCCGCGGCTCCGCAAGCTCTCCTTCACCGGGTCGACCGGTGTCGGGCGGCGACTCATCGCCGACGCGGCCGAGACGGTGCTTCGGGTGTCCATGGAGCTCGGCGGTAACGCGCCCCTCCTCGTATTCGATGATGCCGACCTCGACGTCGCGGTCGACGGCGCGATGACCGCGAAACTGCGCAACGGCGGCGAGGCGTGCACGGCCGCCAATCGCATGCTCGTTCACGAGTCGGTCGCCGACGAGTTCGGATCCCGCCTGGTGGAGCGGATGCGGTCGGTGGTTCCCGGTCGTGGAACGGACGACAGCACGACCCTCGGTCCCCTCATCGACGAGTCGACGAGGACCAAGGTGCACGAGCTGGTGAGGGACGCGGTGGACCGGGGAGCGGAACTCGCCCTCGGTGGTGCGCCGATCGACGGGGACGGCTACTTCTATCCGGCCACGGTGCTCACCGGCGTGACAGCGGACGCGCGCATTCTCCGCGAGGAGGTCTTCGGGCCGGTGGCACCGATCGTGACCTTCGCGTCCGAGGATGAGGCGGTCGCCCTCGCCAACGACACCGAGTTCGGACTCGTCGCCTACGCGTTCACGCGCGACCTCAACCGAGCACTCCGTCTGGGCGAAGAGCTGGAGGTGGGCATGCTCGGCATCAACACGGGTCTCGTTTCGAACCCGGCCGCACCGTTCGGCGGGGTGAAGCAGTCGGGCGTCGGCCGCGAGGGCGGCTTCGAGGGCATTGAGGAGTACCTCGAGACCGTCTACGTGGGAATCGGTGATCCGTACTCGACAGCCTGATCCCCCGGCTCCCTCCCGTTGACGGGAGATGGCCCGGCCAATCGGCCGGGCCATCAAGCGAACGCGGGGACTCAGCGTCCGGTCGCGTCGGGCTCGCGGTCCACGGTTCCGCGCCATGCACCGGTCTCGAAACCGTTGGACTCGATCAGGTCCTTGAACTTGCGGAGGTCGTGGTCGATCTGGATGTCGTCGACCTGCAGGAGCGACCCGATCTTCTCCACGATTCCCTCGGGCTTCCAATCGAGCTGCACCGAGATGCGGGTCTGGTCGTCGGAGAGGCGGTGGAACGTCACGACTCCCGCGTGGTCTTCACCGGAGGTGCTGTTCCAGGCGATCCGGTCGTCGGGGATCTGCTCGGTGACGACCGCGTCGAATTCGCGCTTGATGCCGGCGATCGACACCTTCCAGTGCAGGTGCGTGTCGTCGATCTGCGTGATCGATTCGATCCCGCTGAGGAACTGCGGGAACGACTCGAACTGCGTCCACTGGTTGTAGGCGACGCTGATGGGGACGTTGACGTCGACGTCTGACTTGACAGAGCTCATGGGTACCTCGAATTCGTGTAGCGGTTATTCGTATAGCGAATGGCTGACGACGAAACGCTACGCCGGGCTTCTCCCGGGCGACGGGGTGGAACGCGATTTTCCACCTGATGTTCAGGTACCGATGCAGGCACCCCACCGGCGCCGAATGATGGTGTCACGGGGATAACAAACGCTTCCCCGGTGCGGCGGCGCGTGCAGGGCGCACGCGCGGCCGCGGGCCCCGTCCGTGTAGCCCGCACGGGGGGCATCCGTTGAGTACGGTTGACTCGACTCATCTGGAGGATGAATGCAAACCTGGCCCGGATCGGCTTACCCCCTCGGCGCTACCTTCGACGGTAGCGGCACCAATTTCGCCCTGTTCAGCGAGGCGGCCGACAAAGTCGAACTTTGCCTCTTCGACGAAGACGGCACCGAGACGCGAGTCGAACTCAAAGAGGTCGACGCGTTCGTCTGGCACTGCTACCTGCCCCACGTGCAGCCGGGCCAGCGATACGGCT
The DNA here is from genome assembly GCF_008642235.1 of Planctomonas psychrotolerans. GTDB lineage: Bacteria > Actinomycetota > Actinomycetes > Actinomycetales > Microbacteriaceae > Planctomonas > Planctomonas psychrotolerans. The sequence goes on from NZ_SJEV01000001.1 coordinate 445,244, forward strand.
ACCGCGTGCACGGCGCGTACGACCCGTCGAACGGACAGCGCGCCAACCCGAACAAGCTGCTGCTCGACCCCTACGCCAAGGCCACCTGCGGCGAGATCGACTGGGAGCAGGCGCTCTTCCCGTACAACTTCGGCGACCCCACGTCCCGCAACGACGACGACTCCGCCCCGCACATGATGCTCGGCGTGGTCGTCAACCCGTTCTTCGACTGGACCGGTGACCGCTACCCGCGCACCCCCTACAACGAGACCGTCATCTACGAGGCCCACGTCAAGGGGCTCACCCAGCTGCACCCCGACGTGCCGGAGGAGCAGCGCGGCACGTACTCCGCTATTGCGCACCCGTCGGTGATCGAGCACCTCCGCAAGATCGGCGCGACTGCCATCGAGCTCATGCCCGTCCACCAATTCGTGCAGGACAATACCCTGCTCGAGAAGGGGCTCCGCAACTACTGGGGCTACAACACGATCGGGTTCTTCGCCCCGCACAACAGCTACTCCTCGACCGGCGAGCTCGGACAGCAGGTCCAGGAGTTCAAGGGCATGGTCAAGTCGCTGCACGAGGCGGGCATCGAGGTCATCCTCGACGTGGTGTACAACCACACCGCCGAGGGCAACCACCTCGGCCCCATGCTCTCGTTCAAGGGCATCGACAACCAGGCCTACTACCGCCTGATGGACGACGACGCACAGCACTACATGGACTACACGGGGACCGGCAACACGCTGAACGTGCGCCACCCGCACTCCCTGCAGCTCATCATGGACAGCCTGCGGTACTGGGTCACCGAGATGCACGTCGACGGATTCCGTTTCGACCTCGCGTCGACCCTCGCCCGCGAGTTCTACGACGTGGACAAGCTGTCGACGTTCTTCGAGCTCGTGCAGCAGGACCCGGTGGTGTCCCAGGTCAAGCTGATCGCCGAGCCCTGGGACGTGGGTCCGGGCGGCTACCAGGTCGGCAACTTCCCGCCCCAGTGGACGGAGTGGAACGGCAAGTACCGCGACACCGTCCGCGACTTCTGGCGCGGAGAGCCGTCCACCCTCGGTGAGTTCGCCGCCCGCCTCACCGGCTCCGCCGACCTGTACGAACAGGACGGACGCCGTCCGGTGGCGTCGATCAACTTCGTGACCGCACACGACGGTTTCACCATCCGCGACCTCGTCAGCTACAACGAGAAGCACAACGACGCCAACGGCGAGAACAACAACGACGGGGAATCGCACAACCGCTCGTACAACATGGGTGCCGAAGGACCGACCGACGACGCGACGATCAACACGCTCCGCGCCCGTCAGCAGCGCAACTTCCTCGCCACCCTCATGCTGTCCCAGGGTGTGCCGATGGTGCTGCACGGCGACGAGCTCGGCCGCACCCAGCTCGGCAACAACAACACCTACGCCCAGGACTCCGAGATCAGCTGGGTGCACTGGGACATGGCCGATCACCCGCTGATCGAGTTCACGGCCGCGCTGTCCCACCTGCGTCAGCAGCACCCGACGTTCCGGCGCAAGCGGTTCTTCGACGGTCGTCCCGTGCGGCGCGGCGAGGGCGAGCCCCTGCCCGACATCGTGTGGCTGAACACCGACGGGTCCGAGATGGTGCCCGAGGACTGGGACACCGGCATCGGCCGGGCGATCGGCGTGTTCCTCAACGGCCACGGCATCCGCGGGCGCGACGCTCGTGGTGAGCGCATCACCGACGACAACTTCGTGCTCTACTTCAACGCGCACGACGAGACCATTCCGTTCACCCTGCCCACCGAGGAGTACTCCGCGGCGTGGGAGGTCGTCGTCGACACGGCGGGAGAGGCAGCGAACTCGGCTCCGCGCGCCGCGGGCACCCAGCTCGACGTGCTGGCGAAGTCGCTCATCGTGCTCCGCGCGCACCTCTCGCCCGAGGTCGAGCCGGATCACTCCGTGGCGGCCTCGCTCGCGATGAACGCCACGACGCAGGCGTCCGCCGCCGCGTCCGCGGCGGAAGTGGACGAGGCCACGGCTGCGGCCGAGGTCACCGCCGCCGCCGAGGCCCTGATCGTCGAGCGGGCCGCAGCAGCGGGCGGCACGCCCGCAACCGAGGCGAACGAGAACGAGCAGGACGAGAGCGAGCAGGACGAGAACTGATGCGTGTACCGATCTCCACCTACCGCTTCCAGATCCGCGAGTCCTTCGATCTGGCCGCCGCGGCCGGTGAACTCGAGTACGTGCACGAACTCGGTGCCGACTGGGTGTACTTCTCACCCCTGCTGAAGGCGGAGGAGGGGTCGGATCACGGCTACGACGTGACCGACCACTCGCTCGTCGACCCCGCCCGGGGCGGCAGCGAGAGTCTCAGGCTCGCATCGGACGCCGCGCACAGGCTCGGGCTCGGTGTGCTCATCGACATCGTCCCGAACCACGTCGGCGTCGCGACGCCGGTGCAGAGCGTGTGGTGGTGGGATCTGCTCACCCACGGCACGAAGTCGCGCTACGCGGAGGCGTTCGACATCGACTGGCCGTTCGGCAACGGCAAGGTGCGCCTGCCGGTGCTCGGTGATGGCGATGAGGACCTGAGCGCCCTCACCATCGTCCCGGCGGAGGACGGCTCGGATGCCGAGCTGCACTACTACGACAACCGGTTCCCCATCGCGCCCGGCACCGCGGACGACGGCGCCGATCCGGTGACGGTGCACGCCCGCCAGAACTACGAGCTCATCAACTGGCGTCGCGCCGACGCCGAGCTCAACTACCGCAGGTTCTTCGCGGTCAACACGCTCGCCGGCATCCGCGTCGAGGTGCCGTGGGTGTTCGACGAGTCGCACGTGGAGATCGCGCGCTGGTTCACCGACGGCATCGCCGACGGTCTCCGCGTCGACCACCCGGACGGGTTGCAGGATCCGGGCGAATACCTTGATGCCCTCGCCCGCGCGACGGGCGGAGCATACGTGCTCGTGGAGAAGATCCTCGAGGGCCCCGAACGCATGCCGGCCGAGTGGGCCACGGCAGGAACCACCGGGTACGACGCGCTCGCCGCCATCGACCGGGTCTTCATCGACCCCGACGGGCAGGACGTGCTCGACGTGCTCGATTCGCGACTCCGTGGTCGCGACGACTCCTCCCCCGTTTCGTTCGCCGAGATGGTGCACGGAACCAAGCGGGCGATCGCCGACGGCATCCTCCGCTCCGAGGTGCTGCGCATCGCCCGGCTCATTCCGGAGGGCACCGGCAAGGGGTTCGACGACGTGGCGGATGCGGTCGCCGAGCTGCTCACCTGCTTCCCGGTCTACCGGTCGTACCTGCCCTTCGGTCGGGAGCACCTCGACGAGGCTGCCGAGCTCGCGCGCACGCATCGTCCGGATCTCGTTGACACGATCGACGCGCTAGTACCGTTCCTGGCCGACCCCGAGCATCTGGCGGCACGTAGGTTCCAGCAGACCAGTGGCATGGTGATGGCGAAGGGCGTCGAGGACACGGCGTTCTACCGGTACACCCGTCTGGTCTCGCTCACCGAGGTCGGGGCGGATCCCGCCGAGTTCTCCATCCCCGTCACCGAGTTCCACGAGCGTCAGGCCCTGCGCCAGCGCGAGTACCCGCATTCGATGACCACCCTCTCGACCCACGACACCAAGCGGGGCGAGGATGTGCGTGCGCGGGTGAACGTGCTGTCGGAGCTTCCGGACTCCTGGGCCGGTTGGCTCGAGTCCCTGCGCGACGCGGCCCCCCTCGGTGATGGACCGTTCGAGAACCTGATGTGGCAGACGATCGTCGGCGCCTGGCCGGCGTCGCGGGACCGGTTGCACGCCTACGTCGAGAAGGCGGCTCGGGAGGCGGGCAACTCCACCACCTGGACGGCCCCCGACGAGAAGTTCGAGCAGCGCATGCACGCGCTGGTCGACGCGGCCTTCGACGACCCGCGCGTGAGCAGCATCCTGAACGTCGTCTACGACCGGGTTAGCCCGTTCGGGTGGTCGAACGCACTGTCGGCCAAGCTCGTGCAGCTGACGGCTCCCGGCGTTCCGGACGTCTACCAGGGCAGCGAGCTGTGGGAGATGAGCCTCGTCGACCCCGACAACCGCAGGCCCGTCGACTTCGGTGCCCGCCGCGCTGCCCTCAGCGCGATCCGCGCCGGTGCGCAGCCCTCGATCGACGAGACGGGCGGCGCCAAGCTGCTCGTCACCGCCCGCGCGCTGCGGCTCCGTCGTGACCGTAACGACCTGTTCAGCGGGTACGAGCCCGTGATCGCCACGGGCGCAGCGGCCGGGCACGTGCTCGCGTTCGACCGGGGCGGCGCGATCACCGTGGCGACCCGACTGCCGGTAGGTCTCGCGGACGGCGGCGGCTGGGGCGACACCGCCATCACCGTGCCGGACGGCAGCTATGTGGACTTCATCAGCGGGCGCACCGTGAACGGCGGCCGAATCGGCCTCGGCGCACTCCTCGCGCACTATCCCGTCGCCCTTCTTGCTCGAAACGATGGAGGATCCTTCTCATGACCGACGACCGCTTCGACGACGACCGCTTCGATGTGTGGGCGCCCAACGCCAAGACCCTCTCCCTGGTGCTCGACGACGCGACCGTGCCGATGACCCCCGCCGCGGAGGGCTGGTGGACGCCGGCCGACCCGGTGGACGCCCCCGCCGTCGCCCGCTACGGCTACCTCATCGACGGTGCGGAAACGCCCGTGCCCGACCCGCGCTCACGTCGCCAGCCCGACGGCGTCCACGGCCTGTCCCAGACCTTCGATCCGGCCACCTTCGCGTGGACCGACTCGGCCTGGACCGGTCGTCAGCTCGCGGGCGGATCGATCTACGAACTGCACATCGGCACGTTCACCCCGGAGGGCACCCTCGACTCGGCGATCGAGCGCCTCGATCACCTCGTCGAGCTGGGTATCGACTTCGTCGAGATCCTCCCGGTCAACGGGTTCAACGGTACGCACAACTGGGGATACGACGGAGTGCTGTGGTACACCGTGCACGAGGGCTACGGCGGACCCGAGGCGTATCAGCGCTTCGTGGATGCCTGCCACGCGCGCGGATTGGCCGTCATTCAGGACGTCGTCTACAACCACCTGGGCCCGTCGGGCAACTACCTGCCCATGTTCGGCCCGTACCTGCACGAGGCCAGCTCGAACACGTGGGGCTCATCGATCAACATCGACGGCGACCAGAGCGGCCACGTGCGGGACTACATCCTCGACAACGTGCTGATGTGGCTCGGCGAGTACCACGTGGACGCGCTCCGGCTCGACGCCGTGCACGCCCTCGAGGATTCCACGGCCGTGCATCTGCTCGAGGAGATGGCTGCCGAGGTCGACGTGCTCTCGGCGCACGTCGGACGCCCGCTCAGCCTGATCGCCGAAGCGGACATGAACGACCCCACGCTGATCACCTCCCGCGAGGCGAACGGGTACGGGCTCACCGGTCAGTGGAGCGACGACTTCCACCACGCCGTGCACGTCGCGGTTACCGGCGAGACCACGGGGTACTACGAGGACTTCGATTCGCTCGACGCCCTCGCCAAGGTACTCACCGAGGGCTTCTTCCACAACGGGACGTACTCCAGCTTCCGCGGGCGGGTGCACGGTCGGCCGATCGACACCGCGAAGACACCGACCTGGCGCCTCGTCGTGTGCAACCAGAACCACGACCAGATCGGCAATCGTGCGATCGGCGACCGGTTGTCGGCGACGCTGAACGAGCATCAGCTCGCCCTCGCCGCGGTGCTCACGCTCACCTCGCCGTTCACGCCGATGCTGTTCATGGGCGAGGAGTGGGGCGCCACGACCCCGTGGCAGTTCTTCACGTCGCACCCGGAACCGGAGCTCGGCGAGGCCACGGCGAAGGGCCGGATCGCGGAGTTCTCGCGAATGGGGTGGGACGAGTCCGTCGTCCCGAACCCGCAGGACCTGTCCACCTTCACCGACTCCAAGCTGAACTGGTCCGAGCTCTACGCCGGCCCGGATGGCGCGGTCGGCGACGGTGCATCGTCGCAGCACGCTCGGCTCTTCGCCCTGTATCGCGATCTGCTCGCGCTACGGCGGACGCACTCGGCCCTGACCGACCCGCGCTTCGGCGAGGTGTCGATCGAGTTCGACGGGGAGTCCCGCGTGTTCGTGCTCAACCGGGGGGACGTGTCGATCCTGCTGAACCTCGGCGAGCAGTCCGCCACGCTACCGGTCGTGGGCGAGCCGCCGCTCGTGCTGCTGAAGACCCAGGATGCCGTGTCGCTGACGGCTGACGAGTTGTCCCTGCCCGGCTTCTCCGCCGCGATCCTCGGGCCGGACGCAGCCTGACGCCGTGACCGTCGTCCTTCTGACCGGGTTCGACCCCTTCGCCGGTGCGGACTCGAACCCGTCGTGGGACGCGGTCCGGCTCGTCCGGGATGGCTGGCTGCACCCGGAGACCCTCGAGGTGGCCCGTCTGCCCGTGGAGTTCGAGCGTGCGGGTATCGAGCTCGACGCCCTGCTCGACCGACTCCGGCCCGATCTGGTGATCGCGACCGGGCTCGCCGAGGGCAGGAGCGACATCACGCCGGAGCGCGTGGCCATCAATCTCGCGGACGCGCGCATTCCCGACAACGCCGGGGCGAGTCCCATCGACGCGCCCGTCGTGCCCGGTGGGCCCGCCGCATACTTCTCGTCGTTGCCGGTCAAGGCCGCGGTCGCCGCGCTGCATGCCGCGGGTGTGCCCGCGGCGGTGTCGCAGACGGCGGGCACCTTCGTGTGCAACGCGGTGTTCTACCGGCTGCAGCACGCGCTCGCGGGCAGCGCGGCACGCGGCGGATTCGTGCACGTGCCGGCGTCACTGGAATCAGCGCGCGCCGCCCCGGGCGATTCCGCCCCGGTGCCCACGATCGCGTCCGACGTCGTGGCGCGGGCCCTCGACATTCTCATCCGCACCTGCCTCGACACCGATACCGACCTGGTGCTGAGCGGCGGAGCGGAGCACTGAGCACCGAGCACCGAGCACCGAGCACCGAGCACTGAGCACTGAGCACTGAGCACCGACCGTCCGACGCTCCTCGGGCTAGCGGCGCGGGCCGGTATCGACCTCGTCGGTGCCGACCGGCTTCGGTCGGGACATCAGTGAGGCGGGTTTGACCACTCCCCGCCCGAATCGCATCGATGCGGCGTCCACCGCCCGCTCGGCCTCGCGCCAGTCCTCGTCGGGGTCCCACAGGCTGAGCTGGTTGCCCGACGCGTCGACGAGGTGCTCGGCGCGCACGCCCACGAGGCGGATACGGTCTGATGGCCGACGCACTCCGTCGTAGATGTCCCGCACCTCCTCGTAGATGCGTCGGGCCAGGTCGGTCGGTTCGCCGAGGGTGCGCGATCGCGTGATGGTGGTGAAGTCGGCGTAACGCAGCTTCAGGGACACCGTGCGGGCGGTGTAGCCCGCCTTGCGGAGCCGCACCGCCACCCGATCGGCCTGCCCGAGCAGTTCCCGACGCACCCGCTCCGGGTCGGTGACGTCCGCACCGAAAGTGTTCTCGTGCCCCATGCTCTTCTCGGGGCGATGCGTCGACACCCGCCGCGCATCGATCCCCCACGCGAGCGCATGCAGCTTCGCCCCGGCCGCGTCGCCGAGCACCTTGCTCAGAACCTCGGGCGGTGTGGCGGCGAGGTCGCCGATGAGACGGAGGCCCCTCCGCTCGAGCGCCTCCTGCGTCGTGCGCCCGACGCCCCAGAGCGCGCCGACCGGGAGGGGGTGCAGGAAGTCCAATGTGGCCTCGGCCGGAACGACGAGCAGGCCGTCGGGTTTCGCCCGGGTCGACGCCATCTTGGCGACGAACTTGGCCGACGCGGCGCCCACCGAACAGGTCAGCCCGGTATCGGACAGCACGCGCGCCCGGATCGTCTCCGCGATCGTGGCCGGCGAGCCGAACAACCGTCGCGCACCGGCCACGTCGAGGAACGCCTCGTCGATGCTCAGCGGCTCCACGAGGGGCGTCATGTCGCGGAAGATGTCCATCACCCGCCGGGAGAAGTGCGAGTAGCGCTCGTAGTGCGAGGGCAGCACCGTGGCCTTCGGGCAGAGTCGAAGCGCCTGCGACATCGGCATCGCCGACCGCACACCGAATCGACGGGCCTCGTAGGTGGCCGAGGTCACCACCCCCCGGCCCGCTGTGCCACCGACGATCACCGGCGTGCCACGCAGCTCCGGGTGCTCGAGCAGCTCCACCGACGCGAAGAACGCGTCCATGTCGATGTGCAGAATTGTGGCGGTCGTGTCGTCGACCGAGGTCGCGGACACCTGCCGCCCACTGCCGTCGTTCTTGCTCATGCTCGCCCGCTCACCTCCCGGCCACGATAACCGACACCCCCGACACCGACGACGAGTGCTCCGCAGGGCGGATCAGGTGCGGCGGATCCGTTCGATGCGAGCGAGCGCCGCATCCTCGCTCGTGGAGCGCGGCCCGAGCACGCGACCGACGGTGGCGAGCGCCACACGGGTCGCGCCGATCGCCGGGAGCGGTACCGGTCCGATCGCGGACCGGTGCAGACCCAGCATGCGGCGGTACTCCGGCTCCAGCGATGCCACGGCACCGGCGAAGAGCACCCGGTAGGCCGGCATCATCTCCCTCCGAAGCGGAGGGTTGCGGAGGAAACGCAGGGTCTCGGCCACCCGCTCGTCGCTCTTCAGCGTTCCGGCCGTGCGGAAGGCGTCGAGCTGGCCGGCCAACTCCGCCGCTGACGTCGGTGGGCGGGGTACCCCCATCAGCTCACCGGCCTTCGCCCATTCGCTCACGTACCGGTCGGCGCCACCGGGGATCGGCGGTCCCCACAGCAGGTGGCTGCTGAGGAACGCATCCGTGAAGACGATGTGCACCCAGGACAGCAGCTCCGGGTCGTCGGCCCGGTAGTTCCGCTCCGCACCGCGCGCGTCGGTGTAGGTTCCGGTGACCCTGCCGTGGTACTTCTTCACTCGCTCGCTCTGCTCGATGGCGGTGGCGGTGTCGGCGAAGGTCACCGTGATGAGCCACTGAATGGTGCCGGCGAGCCGTCCGAGCGGGTCCTCGCGATAACGGGACCAGTCATGCACTCCCGCCATGGCCCCCGGGTGCAGAGTCTGCATGAGCAGAGCGCGGATGCCGGCGACGAGCGTGGGCATCCCGCCGTGCACCGCCCACGCCGCCGATCCGGGGCCGAAGTACCCCTCATCGGTGCCCCGCTCGATCGCGCCGACCCACTCGGGCCGCCCGTCGGGATTGCCGGAAAAGGTCTGCAGGAGGTGCGATCTCCAACTGTCGGCGAATCCACTCACCGGTCGAATCTATTCGTCCCATCTGTGAAGCGGATGCTCCGGCTCCGCCGGCGACACGGGCGGCGACTCGGGTATCGGAGGGGTCAGGCGACCGCCGCGATGATCGGGGCCATCGCCTCGCGGAACGCGCCGGAGTCGGCACGGAGGCTCGTGGTGACGACGAGCCGGTTCGGTCCGACGATCCAGATGCCGCGTTCGGCGAGCGGCAGCACGGCCAGGTCGAGCGCGAACGCCTCGGCCTTCCGTCCGAGCGACCGTTCGCAGGCCACCACCACTCCGTTGATGTCATACTCGCCCTGCTGGATCCGAAGTACCGACGCGTCCCCGAAAGCCTCGTGCTGCGTGCCCGCCCACCGGCGGGCGACCTGAAACCGTGCCATGAGGAGCTGCCGCAGTTCCGGTTCGTGCTCGAACTCGTCGAAGGTCGGCGGCTCGAGATTCCAGAACTTCGGCCGGTCCGCGGGGGCGAGGAGGCGTTGCCACCAGGCGGTCCACTCCGCATGCAACGCGTCGATCCGCCCCGGTGCGGGCTCGTAGCGGTCGCTGAACGGCGGCGCAACGGACGGCTCGATCGCCGGCAGGGATCCCGCGGGCGCGAGGCCGGCGGCGTCGCGCAGGTACAGCGCGATCAGCAGGTCGGTCGGAGCATCCTCTGCCACCCGCCAGGTCTTGGACCGCCTACGCATCAGGGCGGCGGCGCGCGGAGGCGTCAGGCATCGAGGCGGGCGAGCAGTTTCGTGACGGTGCGCCAGTTGCGCGCGGTGGCGTTGTGCGGGAACTGCTTCCAGAACCGGCGGGGGACCTTCGAGTGCAGCACCCCGTCGGGGCACCACTGGTACACCGCTCGACTGCCGATGGCGAGCTCCTCCGGTGCGAGCACCGATTCCCCCGGGCGTGACACACCCGCCGCGTCGACCTGGTCGTCGTCGAGGTCGCGGTCGAGGAACGTGACGAGCAGACGCGAGTCGTCATCGCTCGACTCGGTGAGGGGATTTTCCGCGACGACGCGACGAAAGGTGTCGGCGTCGAAGATCAGCACCGACGACTGCACTCCCGTTCTCATCAGCACGGCGTCCTCGATGAGTGTTCCGGCACTGGCCTTGAGGGTGCCCGCACTCTCGAACACCACATTGCCGCTGCGCAGCACCGTCTCGACGTTCGTGTAGCCCAGTTCCTCGAAGGCGCTGCGGAGATCGGCCATGGCGATGCCTTTCGCGCTTCCGACGTTGATGCCGCGGAGCAGGGCTATGTACTTCGCCATCGGTGGCCTCCCATGGTGCATCCTCGCCCGCGTCGAGCAGGCGGAATTCGATTGTGCCGCAACGCTCGGGGCGCGGCTAGAGCGAAAGCACGTCGGAACGCGTCGGGTGCCGGGAGCCGCCGGGCAGGTGGACCCGAGCCGGAGCGGGCGCGCGACCGTAGGGTAGGACCATGACCCAGAACGAAGACCCGTCGCTCGGCGACGTGATCCGGTCGGTGCACGCGACCGGTGAGGACCGCTTCGGCGTCGAGCATGAGCGCAACACCCGTGACCATCCCCGACCCGAGACCTCCCCGGTCGGCGGCGAGGAATCCCCCGACGCGAATCCCGCCGACGCGACGTCGTCCGACGAGGCGCCCGACTCCGGCTCCTGAGAAGCCGCGGAGTACGGTGCGCCTGTGACCTCCCTGCTGATGCTCGCCGACACCCACCTTCCGCGGCGGGCGAAGCGCCTCCCCGACGAGGTGCTGGCGGCGCTGGACACCGCCGACGTCGTGCTGCATGCCGGTGACTGGGTGGACGTCGCCACGCTGGACCTCCTCGAGCAGCGATCAGCGCGTCTGATCGCTTGTTACGGCAACAACGACGGACCGGACCTTCGCGGGCGCCTGCCCGAGGTGGCGAGAGCCGACATCGATGGGATCCGGTTCGCGGTGGTGCACGAGACGGGAGCGGCGACGGGCCGGGAGCGCCGGATGGATGACGCCTTCGACGATGTGGACGTGCTGGTCTTCGGACACAGCCATATCCCGTGGGACACCCGCACACCGCGCGGCATGCGGCTGCTCAATCCCGGGTCCCCCACCGACCGTCGCCGCCAGCCGCACTGCACCTACCTCACCGCCGACGCGCGGGACGGCGAGCTGACCGACGTCACGCTGCACCGGCTTCCGCCTCCCGTCCGAGCACGCTGACTCCGACGGTGCTTTCGGTGGGTGCCGTCCGCATGCCCCGTCAGCGAATTCCGTTCCCGGCGGTCAGGCGCACCACTCCCCCAGGGTCGCCTCGAGGATGTCCGCGAGCGATCGGATCGACGCCACGGTGGCCCATTCCGTCGCGGCGTGCGCACCGCCGCCGTCGACACCGAGAAGCAGGCAGGGTATGCCCGCGTCGGCGAAGAGCCCGGCGTCGGTCCAGAACGGCTCGCCCCGCGTCGTCGCCGGTTGACCGAGCACGCTCTCCGTCGCCGCGAGTATTGTCCGCACCAGTGGCGCATCGGGCGGAGTCTCGAACGCTCCGCGCGCGACCATGCGGGACAGTCGTACGTCGACCTGAGGGTCCTCCTCGGTGAGCGTGGTCAGCATTCCCCGGAGTTCGGCCTCGACGTCGTCCGGCGTCTCGCCCGGGAGCATGCGCCGCTCGATGGTGAGGCGGCAGGACGCCGCGACGGTCGCAGCATCCGCTCCACCGTGGATGCTCGACACCCGCACGCTGCCGTGGCCGAGGATCGGGTGCGGCTCGGCGCTCTCGAGTCGCCCCGCCAGTTCGCGGAGCGCGACGAGGAGACGACCGGCGTGCTCGATGGCATCCACTCCGTCGGCCGGCATCGACCCGTGCGCGGCACGACCGATGAATGCCACGTCGAACCAGGCGAATCCCCGGTGGGCGAGCGTGAGCTCCAGCCCGCTGGGCTCGCACACCACCGCCGCATCCGGCGTCACCCGCTCGAGCACCTCCACCGTGCCGGCGCTGCCGAACTCCTCGTCGGCCACCAGCGCGAGGTGCACGTCCCCTCGCAACGCCGTGCCCGCCGTCGCCCGTGCGGCCGCCACGAGCATCGCCGCGAGGCCGCCCTTCATATCGAAGGCGCCCCGACCCTGCAACTCGTCGTCCACGACGGAGCCGCCGAACGGGTCCCCCGCGTAGCCCTCCACCCCCACCGTGTCGAGATGACCGTTGAGCATCAACGACGACCCGCCACCCGTGCCGCGGACCGTGGCGAGGATCGACGGTCGGCCGGGCTGGCGCTCCAGCCGGGTCACCTCGAACCCGCGTGCGCTCAGCCAGTCGGCGCAGAAATCGGCGATCGCCGCCTCGCCCGCGCCGCCCGGCACCAGGTCGGGATTGACCGAATCGATTCCGATGAGGCGGGACGCGAGCGCGACGACGTCGAGCGGATCGGTGGCCGGGGCGACCGGGCGAGGGGGTGCGTCGGGGTCGAGAGTCATCCCCCGATCCTGCCACCGGAGCCCGCCGCACCTCGCAGGCGGGACGGCTAGCGTGGCGGGTGACCCCCAAGGAGTGTGCCCATGTCACCGCGTTCGACAACCCCCCTGCCCGACCTCACCGGACGGCGCGCCGTGGTCACCGGAGGCACGAGCGGGCTGGGACTCGAAACCGCGCGCCGTCTCGCCGCCGCCGGTGCTGAGGTGGTCCTCACCGCACGCACGGACGAGAAGGGGCGGACGGCGGTGGACGACATCCGCTCCACCACGCCGGGAGCCCGCGTCGAGCACTCCATCCTGGAGCTCGCCGACCTTGAGTCGGTGGCCGAGTTCTCCGCGCGGACGTCGGCCGACAACGCCCCCCTCGACCTGCTCATCAACAACGCCGGCGTCATGGCGGTTCCGCACCGGCACACCACGGTCGACGGCTTCGAGGTGCAGTTCGGCACCAATCACCTCGGCCACTTCGCTCTCACGGCGCGACTGCTGCCCGCCCTGCTCATCGCGCGTGCGCCCCGGGTGATCACGCTGTCGAGCCTTGCGCATCGCGGTGGCCGGTTCGACTTCGACGACCTGCACTCGGAACGGACGTACAGCCCCTGGGGGGCGTACGCCACCTCGAAACTCGCCAACCTCGTCTTCGCGCGCGAGCTGGCGCGTCGCAGCCGGTGCGCGGGCTGGGGCATCCTCAGCACGGCGGCCCATCCCGGACTGAGCTCCACCAACCTGCAACGCGCGGGCAAGGAGTACGGTCAGGCGCCATCCGGCGGGCACGCTCCGAAGTCCGGATCGACGAGCCCGAGCGTTCGCAACCGCATCCTGATGACTGCGCGGGTGCTGCAGGACGCCGCAGCGGGTGCACGGCCCACGCTGCGCGCCGCCACCGGCTCCGACGTGAAGCCGGGCGACTACTTCGGCCCCGGCAACGCCTTCGAGCTGACCGGGGCGCCGCGACGGGCCAGGTCGAGCCGCCTCTCCCGGAACGAGGATGTGGCCAAGCGGCTCTGGTCGGAGTCGGAGCGACTCGTCGGCCTGCAATTCAGCTAGCCGCTCGTCCCGCCACTTCGATCTAGGCTTGCGGCATGACGACTGAGGGCACACGGCCATGGCGCACGAGCTACGCGGCCGGAGTGCCCGAGAACATCGACCTGCCGACCGGTTCGCTCGTCGACATGATCGAGGACTCCGTCTCCCGGTTCGGTTCGCACGTGGCGCTCGAGTTCTTCGGTGCCGAGACGACCTACGCGCAGCTCGGTGACGCGATCGATCGGGTGGCCGAGGGACTTCGCCGCGCCGGTGTCGGGGAAGGCGACCGGGTGGCGCTCGTGCTGCCCAACTGCCCCCAGCACGTCATCGCGTTCTACGCGGTGCTGCGCCTCGGAGCGATCGTCATCGAGCACAACCCGCTGTACACGCCGCGGGAGATGCGGCACCAGTTCGAGGATCACGGTGCCCGGGTGGTGATCGCGTGGGACAAGGTGGTGGACTCGCTGCAGAAGCTGCCCGAGGACATCGCTTTCGACACCATCGTGTCGGTGAACCTCGTCGCCGCGATGCCTCTCGGCAAACGCCTCGCGTTGCGGTTGCCGATCCCGAAGGCCCGTGCCGCCCGGAAGGCCGTCACCGCGAAGGTGAGCGGCGCCACGAGCTGGGCCTCCCTCGTGGGCAACCGCAGGCTGCGGGCATCCTGGCCGCGCCCCGGGGTGAACGACATCGCGCTGCTGCAGTACACGAGTGGCACCACGGGGCTCGCCAAGGGCGCCATGCTCACTCACCTGAACCTGCACGCCAACGCGCTGCAGGGACGGGCTTGGGTGCAGGGCCTCCGGGAGGGGTCCGAGGTGGTCTACGGCGTCCTGCCGATGTTTCACGCCTACGGGCTCACCCTCTGCCTCACGTTCGCCATGAGCATCGGTGCACGGCTCGTGCTCTTCCCCCGCTTCGACGTCGACCTCGTCCTCACCGCCGCGCGCCGCCACCCGCCGACCTTCCTCCCCGCCGTACCGCCGATCTACGAGCGCCTCGCTTCCGCCGCAGCGGAACGCGGCGTCGACCTGTCGAGCGTGCGCTTCGCCATCTCCGGAGCGATGAACCTCCCCGTCGCCACCGTCGAACTGTGGGAGAAGGCCACCGGGGGCTATCTGGTGGAGGGCTACGGACTCACGGAGACATCGCCGGTCGCGCTGGGGAACCCGATCGGACCGAGCCGCAAGCCCGGCACGGTGGGCGTTCCGTTCCCGAGCACCGACGTGCGGGTCGTCGATCCCGAGGACCCGTCGACGGAACGTGCCGTCGGCGAGGAGGGCGAACTGCTCATCCGCGGTCCGCAGGTGTTCTCCGGGTACTGGCGCAAGCCGGACGAGACCGCCGCCGTGCTGCTCCCGGGCGGCTGGTTCCGCACGGGCGACATCGTGCGCATGGATGCGGGCGGCTTCGTCACCATCGTGGACCGCATCAAGGAACTGATCATCACGGGTGGCTTCAACGTCGCCCCCTCGGAGGTGGAGGACGCGCTGCGCCAGTTCCCCGGCATCCGCGACGCCGCGGTGGTGGGCATCGCCCGCACCGGCGGCGGTGAGGACGTCGTGGCCGCTGTGGTGCTGGAGCCCGGCACGACCCTCGATGAGGCCGCCGTGCGCGCGCACTGCCGCGGCATCCTTGCCGCATACAAGGTGCCGCGCCGCATCACGACGCTGGATGCCCTGCCCACGTCGCTCATCGGCAAGGTGCTGCGCCGCGAGGTGCGCGATCAGCTCCTCGCCGAGTCCGCCGAGTCCGCCGGGGCCTGACCGACGGACGGCGTCGCCGGGTTCCGGGGCGCCGGTCTCGGCGTCGAGCGGGCTAGTAGCGCGGCCGCTCGTCGGCCGGCACGAAGATCCACAGCGCGATGTAGAGCAGCACCTGCGGTCCGGGCAGGATGCAGCTGAGCACGAACAATAGGCGCACGACGAACGGGCTCCAGCCGACGCGTCGGGCGATGCCCGCGCACACCCCCGCGATGATGCGACCGGAACGGGGCCTGCTGAGAACTGCCATGGGTCTGCCTTTCGTCGGGTGATCTCAGGCTAGACGATGGGGTCATCCGCGTGGGGTGGTTCCCGTACGGTCCGTGGCCCGTCGGAGGGGTGCGTTTTCGGACGCGCGCCCGCTTCCGTCAATGGCCGCCGTATCTACTACGGCGATCGACGGAAACGGTGGCGTCATCCACCGAATCGGCCGCGGGTGATCGAAATCGCGGCGTCGATCAGGATGCCCGCGCGCTCGCGCACGGTGCGCCCCTTCGACAGGCTCAGGGACCGTGGGGTGGCGTCGGTCGGTGCCATACGCTCCCTAAGCCCGTCGAAGGGACACCAGACCGGGACCCAGGGGCGCGTCGGTCGGTGCCATACGGTCCCTGAGCCTGTCGAAGGGACACCAGACCGGACCGTGGCGGGTCCCTTCGGGCTTGGGGACCGTGGATCAGACCGGCTGGAGGGCGACCGGCGGACCCGCCGGGAGGACGACGTCGATGGAGTCTCCGGCGCGCACCGTGCCGCCCTCGAGCACGACGGCCATCACTCCGGACTTCCGCACCAGTGCGCCATCCGCGTCGCGGTCCAGCACCGCCTTCATGAGTCCGGGCTGGAGGCCGTTCAGTTGCACGCACGGATTCCGCAGTCCGGTGACGCGCAGCCGGGCGCCGTCGGGAAAGACGAGCTCCGTGTCCCGCGGCAGGGCCAACAGGTCGATGCCGCCGGTCACCACGTTCTCACCGAGCGCACCGGGCACCACATCGAAGCCGCCCGTCCGCAGTTCCTGCAGCAGTTCGGTATGGATGAGGTGGACCTGGCGGAGGTTCGGCGCATCCGGCGTACGAGACTTATGGGACCGGTGCTGCACCGTCGCACCGAAGTGCGCGTCGCCCTCGATACCGCGACCCTCGACGAGAACGATGCTCGCCACCTCGGGCTTGCTGAAGGAGTGCTCGGAGTCGCGGGCAACCGCGATCACATGACCGGATGGCGACGCTGGCTGCATGACCCCATCCTGCCACCCGCCAGCGGATCGACCACGAAGGGCGAGGCGCAACCATAGAGTGATCGGGTGAATCCTTCGACTTCGCGGCCCTGGCTGAACAGCTACGCGCCCAACGTCCCCACCCATATCGATCTCCCCGAGGGATCGCTCGTCGACATCGTCGATGAGTCGGCGGAGCGGTTTCCCTCCGACGTCGCGCTGGAGTTCTTCGGCTCGACCACGACGTACTCGTCGCTCCGCGACCAGATCGCGCGCGCCGCGGAGGGCCTGCGCGCCGCCGGAGTGCGGGCGGGAGACCCGGTCGCCATCGTGCTGCCGAACTGCCCGCAGCATGTGGTGGCGTTCTACGCGGTGCTGCGCCTCGGAGCAGTAGTCGTCGAGCACAACCCTCTGTACACCCCGCGCGAGCTGCGCCATCAGTTCGAGGATCACGGGGCCCGCGTGGTCATCGCCTGGGACCGGGTCTGCGACACCATTCGCGACTTCCCGGACGACGTGCGCGTCGACACGATAATCTCCGTGAACATCACCCGCGCCATGCCATTGAGTACCCGCGTGGCCCTCCGCCTCCCGATCCGCAAGGCACGGGAATCGCGTGCCGCCCTCACGGGCCCGGCGAAAGGCACCGTCGACTGGCGGGGAATCGTCGGGAGCGGCCGGCTCGACCCGGAGCATCCTCGGCCCGGCGGCACCGATCTCGCGGTGATCCAGTACACCAGCGGCACGACCGGAAGCCCGAAGGGCGCCGAACTGAGTCACCTCAACCTGAGCGCCAACGCCGCGCAGGCGCGCGCCTGGGTGCCCACGATCGAGCGCGGAACGTCGGTGGTGTACGCGGTGCTGCCGATGTTCCACGCGTACGGCCTCACGCTCTGCCTCACCTTCGCCATGAGCATGGGGTCGCGGCTCGTGCTCTTCCCGAAGTTCGATGTCGACCTCGTGCTGAAGGTGATCCCCCAGCACCCGCCGACCTTCCTCCCCGCTGTGCCGCCGATCTACGCGAAGCTGCAGGAGGCCGCGACGGCGCGGAACGTGTCGCTCGCCGGAATCGACATCGCGATCTCCGGGGCGATGACCCTGCCGGAGAGCGTGGTGATTCCGTGGGAGGAGAAGTCGGGCGGGTACCTGGTGGAGGGCTACGGCCTCTCCGAATGCTCCCCCGTGCTGATGGCGAACCCCGTGGGACCCACACGTCGGGCGGGCACGGTGGGACTACCGCTCCCGAGCACCGAGGTGCGCGTGGTCGACCCGGAGAATCCGACCGAGGACCGGGCCCCCGGGGAGGAGGGCGAGCTCATCGTGCGCGGCCCGCAGGTGTTCTCGCGCTACCACGGGAAGCCGGAAGAGACCGCTGCCGTCTTCGTGGACGGCGACTGGTTCCGCACGGGCGACATCGTCACGCTCGATGACGACGGCTTCGTGCGTGTGGTCGACCGCATCAAGGAGCTGATCATCACGGGCGGTTTCAATGTGTCCCCCTCGGAGGTCGAGGAGGCGCTGCGGGGATACGACGGGGTCGAGGACGCCGCGGTGGTCGGCATCCCGCGAAACGGCGGCGACGAGGATGTCGTGGCGGCGGTCGTGCTGTCGCCCGGCGCAGAGGGGAACGCCGAGGCGCTCCGTGCTCACGTCCGCGCCCACCTGACGCCGTACAAGGTGCCGCGCCGCGTCGTTTTCGTGGACGAACTGCCCCGCTCACTCATCGGCAAGGTGCTCCGCCGCCAGGTGCGGGACGGCATCCTCGCCGACGACGCGACATCGACGTAAGCGCCGCAGCGACGACATGGACGCACGGTGCCGACGTGAGGCCAGCGGCACCATCCGGCGCCGTCGGAACGCCGTCCCGCCGACCCGTATTGCACGAAACGTGCTCACGCGCAAGCACTCGTTCACCCCTCGTTCAGATTCGTATGATGATCTAGTACTCAGCTCCCGTAGGGAAACCACCGCTCAGGTCGTCGTCTTTCCCTTCCGGTAGAGCTAGTAACACACACTCCGGGTCTGCACAAGCCCCTCGAATAATAATCACGATCGTTATGGCTGGCGCTAGGCTGCTGCTGTG
Source organism: Planctomonas psychrotolerans (assembly GCF_008642235.1). GTDB lineage: Bacteria > Actinomycetota > Actinomycetes > Actinomycetales > Microbacteriaceae > Planctomonas > Planctomonas psychrotolerans. The sequence continues at coordinate 463,993 of NZ_SJEV01000001.1, forward strand.
CCCCTTGCGGGTGACTCCGGAATCTCCTCAGGGGATTTACGCACGTTCTCATTCGGGAGGGCGTGAACGGGTCACACTCGCATCACCCGGCGCGGGGAGTATGAGCAACAACATGACCATGATGGAAGAACGAACCACTACCAAGTCCACCGAAGACGAGGCCGTCCTCACCCTGGCGGTCAATGATGACGACGAGATCGAAGCGCGAGGAACCGCCATCCTCGGGGCTTCCACCGATCCGGTGAAGGATTACCTCCGCCAGCTGTCCAAGGTCGCCCTGCTTACCGCGGACGAGGAAGTCTCGCTCGCCAAGCGCATCGAGGTCGGCGTGTTCGCCCGCGAGAAGCTCGACACGCAGCCGGATCTCGACCCGGAACTCGTGCGCGAACTCACCTGGCTCGCTCACGATGGCGAAGCGGCCAAAGAGAACCTCGTCAGCGCGAACCTGCGACTGGTGGTCAGCATCGCCAAGCGCTACACCGGTCGCGGGATGCTCTTCATGGATCTGATCCAGGAGGGCAACATGGGCCTCGTGCGTGCTGTCGAGAAGTTCGACTTCACCACCGGCTTCAAGTTCTCGACCTATGGATCATGGTGGATCCGCCAGGCGATCGCCCGTGCGCTCGCCGACCAGTCCCGCACGATCCGCATCCCGGTGCACACCGTCGAGCTGATCAACAAGATCGCCCGCATGGAGCGTGAACTGCGCATGGAACTCGGTCGCGACGCCACCATCGAAGAGGTCGCCAAGGAGGTGGACCTTCCCGTGGAGAAGGTGCGCGACCTCCGTGACCGCGGACGCGATCCGCTCTCCCTGCACTCCGCCCTCGGCGACGAGGGCGACGGAGAGTTCGGGGACATCATCGAGGACACCGACACCGAGCAGCCCCTCGACGCGGTGAGCACCACCATGATGAATGAGCACGTCAAGGCCCTCGTGCAGTCGCTGCCGTCCCGCGAGCGCGAGATCATCTCGATGCGCTTCGGCCTCGTCGACGGTCAGACGAAGACCTACGAGCAGATCGGGCAGCTTCACGGCGTCACCCGCGAACGCATTCGCCAGGTGGAGCTGAAGACCATGGCGCATCTGCGCAAGGTCGCAGCCCACGAGTTCCTCGAGAACTGACCCCCGCACCCCCCGACGGGGAAGGCGCCCTCTTCTCCGGGAGGGCGCCTTTTCTGTGCGCGGGGCCGAGGTGTCCGCGGAGACGGTCCGTAGCGTCGGCTAGCTGTCCGGATCGTACCCGAACTCGCGGAGCTCCTGGGGGCACCGGCAGGCCACCGCAATCCTCCTCGCCCACTCGACGGCGTCCTCGCGCGTCGGAAGCTCCAGCACGGTGAACCCGCCCGTGAGAACCGACCCCGCATAGGTCTCGCTGCTCACCGAACCGTCGGCGGCTACCAGCACGGGAGGGACCTCCTCGTCGATCCCGCCGCCGAACACGTAGACACCCGCGGCTTTCGCCTCCGCAATCACGGCGTGCGATTCGGCGACCACGGCGGGAAACTCCTCGGCGGTGAGCACCATCGCATCGCTCGGGAAGCTGATGAGATATTTCGTCATGGCTCGATGGTGGCCGCGTGCGGGCAGAATCGCAACGGTTGCGGGCGGGCAGCACCGCCCACCGGTCGCGTCAGAACCCGAAGTCGCCACCGCCGAAGTCGCCTCCGCCAAAGTCGCCACCGCCGAAGTCGCCACCGCCGAAGTCGCCGAATCCCCCGCTGGCGTCTCCCTCCGTATCCCCGGGGTCGGCGTCCGATGCCCCCGGGTCTGCCACCGCGTCCGCGCTGCCGACGTCGGGCAGGAACGCCTGTGCCAGTGCGGAGCCGACCACCACTCCGGCGATGGTGCCGAACAGCGATCCCGCGACAACGCTCCCCACGCCGATGCCTCCGCTGCCGCGCGAGCCGAAGGAGCGCTCCAGGATGCCGGGCGAGCGGAGCTCCGAGCGGATCGCCGAGCGGGCGAGCATCGCCGGCTCCGCTCCCGACGGTCGGTCGCCCTCCCTCGCGACGGCCGTCAGCTGCTCGAACAGCAGCGAACGCTGCTCCGGTGTCAGCCGCCCGAACGCCTCGGAATGCACCTGTTCGATCGTCTCGGGAGGAGCGGTGCGGAGCAGATAGCGGTAGCGCTCGACCGCGATCTCATCCGCGCTGCGGACGTCCGCACCCTGCGCCCTACCGGGATGCGTCTCTTCCCGTCCTATGAGCCGGTCCCAGAATGTCATGCTCGCTCCTCGATCATGCACACTGTAGGGACTCCGGGCGAACAACGGCTGAACGAACCGTCGCACGCTCGTCGTCCGCTGGTCACCCCGCGTTGGCCGGTGAGGAGCGGAGGGCCCGACTACTCCGGCGCGGAATTCGCCCTCTCGAGCACGAGCTCGCGCACGCGGGCCGCGTCGGCGGACCCGCGCATGGCCTTCATCACCGCTCCGATGACGGCGCCGGCAGCCTGCACCTTGCCGTCGCGGATCTTCGCGAGCACGTCGGGTTGCGCGGCCAGGGCCTCGTCGATGGCGGCGATCAGTGCCCCGTCGTCGGAGACCACGGCGAGCCCGCGGGAGTCGACCACCTCGGCGGGAGAGCCTTCACCGGCGATGACGCCCTCGAGCACCTGGCGGGCGAGGCGGTCCGTGAGCGTGCCCGCTTCGATCAGTTCGATGAGCTGGGCCACCTGCTCGGCGGACACGAGCGAGGCGGAGTCGACGCCCGCCACGTTCGCCAGACGTGCGATCTCGCCGGTCCACCATTTGCGGGCGGCCTGCGGAGAGGCACCCGCCGCAACGGTCGCATCCAGCTCGTTGAGGAGTCCCGAGTTCACCACATCGCGGAACTCCAGTTCGGTGAAGCCCCACGCCTCGCGGAGGCGTCGCCGACGGAGGGCGGGCGCCTCGGGCAGGGCCTGGCGCAGCTCCTCGATCAGCTCCGTGCTCGGCTGCACGGGGAGCAGGTCGGGCTCGGGGAAGTATCGGTAGTCGTCCGCGTCGCTCTTCGGTCGCCCGGCGGAGGTGCGGCCGGTGTCCTCATGCCAGTGCCGGGTCTCCTGCGTGATGGTGCCGCCGGCGTCGAGGATGGCGGCCTGTCGCTGGATCTCGTACCGGATGGCCCGTTCCACCGAGCGCAGCGAGTTCACGTTCTTGGTCTCGGTGCGCGTGCCCAGGATGCCGGACCCGCGCGGGCTGAGCGAGATGTTGGCGTCGCAGCGCAGGTTGCCGCGCTCCATCTTCGCGTCCGAGATGCCGAGGGCGATGACGATGTCGCGAATGGTCGAGACGTAGGCCTTGGCCAGCTCCGGCGCATCCTTCTCGGCACCGTAGATGATGTCGGTGACGATCTCGACCAGCGGGACGCCGGCGCGGTTGTAGTCGACGAGGGAGTACTCGGCACCCTGGATGCGACCGGTGGACCCACCGACGTGGGTCAGCTTGCCCGCGTCCTCCTCCATGTGCGCGCGCTCGATCGGCACGGTGACCGTGCGACCGTCGGGCAGCTCCACGTCGACCGAACCGCGATAGGCGATGGGCTCGTCGTGCTGGCTGATCTGGTAGTTCTTCGCCAGGTCGGGGTAGAAGTAGTTCTTCCGCGCGAAGCGACTCGATTCGGCGATCGAGCAGCCGAGGGCCAGACCGAGGCTGATCGAGTACCGCACCGCCTGCTCGTTCACCACGGGCAGGGAGCCCGGCAGGCCGAGGTCCACCGGAGTCACGTTCGTGTTCGGCTCACCGCCGAAGAAGTTCGGCGCGTCGGAGAACATCTTGGTCTTGGTGTTCAGCTCGACGTGCACCTCGAAGCCGAGCACGGGCTCGAAGAGTTCGAGGGCGCGGTCGAAATCCATGAGCTTCGGGGCTGCCATCAGCGTCCTCCAACAGTCGCGGTCGCGAGCTCGGGGGCCCGCGAGAGAAGTGAGCCGCCCCAGCTCTCCTCGAGCAACTGCTCGAGGGCGGCACCCACGGTGTACAGGCGCGCGTCGGAGCGGGCGGGGGCCATGAACTGGATGCCGACCGGCAGTCCGTCTTCGGGAGCGAGTCCGATGGGCAGCCCGATCCCGGGCACCCCCGCCAGGTTGGCCGGGATGGTGGTGAGGTCGTTCAGGTACATGGCGAGCGGGTCGTCGAGCTTCTCGCCCAGGCGGAACGCCGTGGTGGGCGCCGACGGGGTGGCCAGCACGTCGACCCTGCCGAAGGCGTTGTCGAAGTCCCGCTGGATGAGTGTGCGCACCTTCTGGGCGCTGCCGTAGTAGGCGTCGTAGTATCCCGCGCTGAGGGCGTAGGTGCCGAGGATGATGCGGCGCTTCACCTCGGGACCGAAACCCGCGTCGCGGGTGGCCGACATGACCTGCTCGACGGTGCCACCGCCGGGCGGGTTGACCCGGAGGCCGAAGCGCACCGAGTCGAACTTCGCGAGGTTGCTCGAGGCCTCCGCCGGGAGGATGAGGTAGTAGGCGGCGATCGCGTACTCGAAGTTCGGAGCGCTGATCTCGACTACTTCGGCGCCGGCGGACTCGAGCACCGCGAGCGCCTCCGTGAACCGCTGCGTGACTCCCGACTGGAAGCCGTCGCCGGTGAGCTGTTTGACCACACCGACGCGCATGCCCTTCAACGCGCCCTCCCGCTGGCCGGCGCGGGCGGCATCCGCCATCGAGGGCCACGTGTCGGGGATGCTCGTGGAGTCGCGCGGGTCGTGGCCGCCGATCACGTCGTGCAGCAGTGCGGAGTCGAGCACCGTGCGGGACACGGGGCCCACCTGGTCGAGCGACGAGGCGAGCGCGATGGCGCCGTAGCGGCTCACGCCGCCGTAGGTGGGCTTCATGCCCACGCTGCCGGTGACCGCCGCAGGCTGGCGGATCGATCCGCCGGTGTCGGAGCCGAGGGCCAGGGGCGCCTCGAACGCGCTCACGGCGGCGGCGGAACCGCCACCGGATCCGCCGGGGATGCGGTCGAGGTCCCACGGGTTGCGGGTGGGTCCGTACGCCGAGTGCTCGGTCGACGAGCCCATGGCGAACTCGTCCATGTTCGTCTTGCCCAGGGGGACGAGGTGCGCGTCGCGGATCTTCCGTACGACGGTCGCGTCGTACGGCGGGATCCAGCCCTCGAGAATGCGGGACCCGGCGGTCGAGGGCATGTCGAGCGTGCAGAGCACGTCCTTGATCGCGAGCGGGACTCCGGCGAGCGGGCCGAGCGACGAGCCGTCCTCCGATGCGCGGATCCGGTCGATCTCCCCGGCGCGGGCGAGCGCGGCATCCCGGGCCACGTGCAGGAAGGCGTGAATGTCCCCGTCGACGCCGTCGATGCGATCGAGGTGCGCGCGGGTCGCGTCGACGGACGAGACGTCCCCGGCGGCCAGCGAATCGGCGAGTTCGGCGGCGGTCAGGCGGATGAGATCGGTGGAGGTCACGCGCGGCCCCTACTGCTCTTCGCCGAGGATCGCGGACACGCGGAATCGGCCGTCGTGCGCCTCGGGCGCACCGCTGAGGGCCTGCTCCTGGGTGAGGGTCTCCCCCACGACGTCGGGCCGGAACACGTTGACGAGCGGAATCGGGTGACTGGTGGCGGGCAGGTCGGGCGTCGCGACCGCGCTCACCTTCGCCACGTTGTCGACGATGGATCCGAGTTCGACGGTGAGGCTGGCGATCTCCTCCGGGCTGAGCTCGATGCGAGCGAGCATGGCCAGGTGGGCCACCTGCTCGGCACTGATTTCGGACATGCGACTCCGTCCACGTCGGTTCTGGGGGTTGCCGTCAATTGTACGGGCGGGGCGAGAGGTGCCGTCGCCGTGCCGCGGTCCCGATCCTCGAGCGTGTGGACTTGCGGTCCCTGAGCCTGTCGAAGGGACGCCACCACACGGACCCTGAGCCTGTCGAAGGGACGCCACCACAGGTCCCTGAGTTTGTCGAAGGGACGCCACCACAGGTCCCTGAGCCTGTCGAAGGGACGCCAGGGAAGATCGCACCGATCCGTCCCTTCGACAGGCTCAGAGACCGCGGGGCTCAGGAACCGCGGGGCTCAGGGACCGCGGGGCTCAGTAACGGTGGAGGGCGGGGACCGAAGGATCGGATCGGGTCAGCCGCGGGCGCCCGGCAGCACGCGAGGGTCGATGCGCTCCTCGATCGCCCGATCGCCGTCGCGCGTGACGAGGTAGGCCCCCTTGCCGCGGATCTCGGTGATCGCTTCCACGAGCTGGGTGTCGCGGTAGACGAGACCCACACCGTCATCCGTGCAGTAGGTGTCGGGGAGAGTGCCGTTCGCCACGAGCTCGTGCACGAGCGGGCGGCGGCGTTCCTCGTTGTCGTAGTGCACGCCGTTGGCGTACGGGAGCAGCCCCAGACCGTTGGTCACGGGATCGAGCTCCGGGCGGAAGGAGTCTGTCGTTCCCCCCATGTGCCAGCAGATGGATCCGGCCGAGACCCCGGCGAGCACGACGCCCGAACGCCATACCCGCTCGAAGATGCTGTCGAGGCCGTGCACGCGCCACACGGCGAGGAGGTTCGCCACCGAGCCCCCGTTCACCCAGACGACGTCGCTCGCCATCAGCAGCCCCTCCATGTCGTCGACGGACGGCATGGGATAGAGGTTGAGGTGGGTGAGGTCGAAGCCGGCGACATCGGCGGCCTCCGTCAGTTCGGCGTTCAGATGACGCTGATCACCCATCGCGGTGCCGAGGTGCGTGATGCGCGGCGCGCGGGAACTGACCCCGCTGAGTTCGATCGCCGCCGTGACGAGCGGCGCGAACGTGCGGCGGATGCGTCCTCCGGCGAAGTAGCCGCCGGAGGTCGCAAGGATCGTGGGTGCGTCTGCAGGCATCGCCCCATTCTGCCCTGTCGGAGCACTCTGCCCTGTCGGAGCAGCCTGCCCTGTCGGAGCAGCCTGCCCCACTCACGCGGGCCGCCCTGCGCGAACCGCCCGCTCCTTCCAGGGCGCCGATTCGGGACGGGATCACCGCGGCCGGCAGGAACTCTCGCCCTGCAGGGTCATCCCGTCGTCCGTGATGCGGAAGATGACGATCTCGCTGCCGCGTTTCCCCTGCAGTTCCAGCACGTCGCCCACCTCGCCGCCGTCCACCTCGTAGCCGAGCTCCTCGAGGGCGGCGTGGGCGGCGTCGAGCGTGACGGTCACGTCGTCGGGGATGGGGCCCACCCGGAGTGCCGGGTAAGTCTCCCCCCGCACCCACAGGGGCAGCGGGCACCCGCGCGGAGTGGGGTCGTCACGGTTGTCCCACCGACCGCCCAACGCCTCCTGGGTGGTGTCGAGCGCGGTGTAGAAACGGGTCCGGGACTCCTCGGACGTCTCTCCCGCGCCGGCGCAACCGGTGACGGAACACAGGGTGATGAGGAGTGCGGCGGGGAGAAGCCGTCGATGTGTCATGCGCAACTTCCCGACGTCGGATGCGTCAAACTATCATCCGGCGAGCGCCAGTGTCTTCTGCGCGTCGAGGGCTGTCCCCTCGGTCACCCACTGCCCCTTGTCGATGCCGATGAGCGCCATGTTGCGCATCGCCTCGGTGCCCGGCGAGAAGTATTCGTTGTGCCCCGTCGACCCCGAGAGCGCCTTGCCGGTGAGCCGGTCGATCGATCCGGCCACGCTGAGCTTCTTCGCTCCGAAGGAGGCGGCGCCAGGGTCGCTCCCGAAGAACGCGCTGTCGACGATCGGGTCCCAGCCCGCCTCTCCGACGTAGACGTCGTCCGCCGGCACGGCCAGCTCGGACACGTGCTGGGCCGCGCTCCCGGGCGACCCGACGAGCGCGAGCGCGTCGGCCTTCGCGCCGTCCGTCAATGCCATCAGCGCGGCGGTGGAACCGTAGGAATGGGCGATGACCGAGACATGCGGTTCATCGGAGGCGCGGATTGCTCGGATGCCGTCCAGCGAGTTCGCGAGGTAGTTCGCTCCCTGCTCGGCGAGTTCTCGACCGCCCACGTTCATCACGTGCGGGGTGTGGTAGCCGATCCAGGCAACGGTGGCGACCGTGGCCTCCTCCTCGAACACGGCCTCGAAGCTGGCCTGTTCTGCGTAGAGTCGCGCCGCCGCGTCGGTCCAGTCGCCGATCTGCTCGTCGATGGTGATGAACATGCCCGGGACGATGTAGCTCACGTAGTCCGCCGACGAGAGGTCACCGAGAGCGATCGCCGCCCGGCCCGGGTAGACGGTGTCGAGAGTGAGCAGGTGGCGTTCCGGCACCGACTTCTCCGTACCGAGCGCGTCCTCCACGGCGCGCAGCATGCGCAGGGTGCGAAGCAGGTCCCGCTGCACGCCGCGCCCGACTCCCCGCTCCAGCCGATCGACGAGTGCATCCATCGATTCGGTGAGGTAGGTACGGTTCGCCCTGTCCCGCACCGACATGGGGACGCCCTCGAGGTTGCCGATGACCTCGGGGGCGGCGGAGACGAGGCTGGTCTGCTGCGCCTCGGACAGCGAACTCCACCACGAGCCCGCCCGCACCGCCGACGGCGGCGAGTAGATCAGGTCGGCGATGACCTTCGGGTTCTCCGCCACGAACTCCCGGAGTTGCGCCGGGGGAACAACGGCCGCGTTGCTCAGCAGGGTCATCCCCCTCATCTCGGCCAGCAGGGCGGGCTGGAACACGTCCGCGCCGCGCGCCGGGTCGAAGACGAATGCCGAGGGATAGCACAGTTGCTGCGCCGAATCGGTGAGGACACCGGCGGCCGGATCGGCGGGGCGCGCCGGGACGTACGACGTCGGAGAGGCACTCCCCACGGCGTTCGCCGACGCCGAGGCGATCGACGGCGCCAGTGTCAACGACGACGGGGAGGCGTTGGCCGACGCTGGAAGGATGGTTCGGGCCGGGACGGCTCCGAAGGCGATCAGCTCGCCGCGCGCGATGCGCGATGCGGTCGCGTCGGTGATCAGAGCGCTCCCGTGCACCGCGGCGGGCTCGAACACGAGGACCGTCGCGCTCGACACCGCGCGCATCGGTTCGCTGAAAATTTCGGTGACCGACACGGTCGCCGAGGCGAAAATCCACGCCATAACGGATAACAACAATTCGGTTACGTTCCCCCCCGAGACCACGACCTCCGGGTATGGGTCGTGCGAACTGCGAGACCCCACTTTAGCGTTATCGAAGGGCCGCTCAGGGCGAAATTTTTCGGAAGGCCACAGCACAGCGGGTGCTGCGCGCGGGGCGTCTCGCCGACACGACCGTTCGCTGGCCTCATGCTAGGGCGTCTGGTCCGCCTTCGAGCAACCGCGTGAACTCCGCCGCATCGAGGATGCGCACTCCGAGGGCCTCCGCTTTCGCGAGCTTCGATCCGGCTCCCGGGCCCGCCGCCACGAAGTCCGTCTTCTTGCTCACGCTCGACCCCGCCTTGCCCCCGGCCGCGACGATGGCTTCGAGCGCGCCCTCCCGGGTGTAGCCGTCGAGGGATCCCGTGGCGACCACCGTGATTCCGCTGAGCACACCACCCGCGGCCGCTGCAGCGCCCGGCCCTGGATGACCCGGCGTGGAGAAACGCACCCCGGCGGCCGCCCATCGATCGAGAATCTCCCGGTGCCAGTCGACCTCGAACCACTCGAGCAGGGCGTCGGCGATGATGCCACCGACACCGTCCACGGCGGCGAGCTCCTCCCGCGATGCGGCGCGAATGGCGTCGAGCGAGCCGAAGTAGTCGGCGAGCGCCCGTGCCGCGACCGGGCCGACATGGCGGATGCTGAGCCCCACGAGCATGCGCCAGAGCGGCTTGGTCTTCGCCGCCTCGAGATTCTCGAGCAGCACCAGTGCGGACTTGGACGGCACGAAGTGCTCGTTCCCCGCGAAGCCGTCGGCGGTGGGATCGAATGGTCCGTCCGCCTTGCCCCGGCGCCGCCGGAACGGAGTGACCCGCTTCGGCTCCCCGTCGTCCGTCAGCTTCACCATCCCGGTCTCCGAGTCGCGCACGAGCACCGTGATGGGGAACAGGTCGGCGAGCGTCAACTCGAAGAGGCCGGCTTCGGTGGACAGCGGCGGCTCTTCGGGTTCGACCGGTTGGGTGAGTGCGGCGGCGGCGACTTCACCGAGCCCCTCGACGTCGAGGGCACCGCGCGATCCGACATGCTCCACCCGTCCGCGCACCTGCGCGGGGCAACTGCGGGCGTTCGGGCACCGCAGGTCGATGTCCCCCTCCTTGGCCGGGCGCAGGGCAGTGCCGCACTCCGGGCACTCGGTGGGCATCACGAACTCTCGTTCCGTGCCGTCGCGCAACTCGACCACCGGTCCGAGCACCTCGGGGATGACGTCTCCGGCCTTGCGGAGCACGACCGTGTCGCCGATCAGCACGCCCTTCGCCTTCACCACCTGCTGATTGTGCAGAGTGGCTTGGCGCACCTCCGATCCCGCGACCTCGACCTTGGTCATCACGGCGAACGGGGTGGCCCGCCCGGTGCGGCCCACGCTGACGACGATGTCGAGGAGCGTGGTGTTGACCTCCTCGGGAGGGTACTTGTAGGCGGTGGCCCAGCGCGGGGCCCGGCTCGTGGCGCCCAGCTCTTCGTGCAGTCCGAGGTCGTCGACCTTCACGACGATGCCGTCGATCTGGTGCTCCACCGCCGATCGGTTGGAGCCGTGCGTGCGCACGAACTCGACCACGTCATCGAGGTCGTCGAAGACCCGGAAGTGGCGCGAGATGGGCAGGCCCCAGCTTTCGAGCAGACCGTACACCTCCGACTGGGCGGTGATGCGGGTGTCCCGTTCGAGCTCGCGCACCGGCCACGCGCCGATGCCGTGCACCAGCATGCGCAACCGACGGATGCGCGCACGCATCAGTTCGAGCCGATCCGCGCTCTTCCCCTCCTCCTTCTGCCGAAGGGATCCGGCGGCCGCGTTCCGGGGATTCGCGAAGACCCGCTCGCCTGCGGCCAGCTGCCCGGCGTTCAGTTCGTCGAACTCGGTCACGGGGAAGAAGATCTCGCCGCGCACCTCCACGATCGCCGGATGACCGGATCCGGAGAGCCGCTCGGGGATGGAGCCCATGGTGAGCACGTTCCTCGTGACGTCCTCACCGACCACCCCGTCACCGCGGGTGGCCGCGGTGACGAGCGATCCGTTCTCGTAACGCAGGTTGATGGCGAGCCCGTCGATCTTCAGCTCGCTGAGGTACCGCACCCGGGTGCCCGCGTCGCGTTCCACCTTGCTCGCCCACTCGCGGAGCTCGTCCTCGCTGAAGACGTTGTCGAGGCTCAGCATGCGCTCGGCGTGCTCGACCGGTGCGAAGAGGGTGCTCTCGGCGCGCCCGCCGACCGTCTGGGTGGGGCTGTCCTGGCTGCGCAGCTGGGGGTGCTCCTGTTCGAGTCGCTCCAGCTCGCGCACCAGGGCGTCGTATTCGCTGTCGGAGACGGTCGACGCGTTGCGTCCGTAGTACTCGTCTCTCAGCCGTTCGATCTCCGTGCGCAGGTACTGCACGCGCTCTGCGGCCGGGGCGAGGTCGCCGTCGGTGCTCATGCGTCGACCGGTGAGGCGCTGACCGTCCTGTCGATGGTGGTCTGGCCGAGCACACGGGTGCCGAGGTACACGACGGCGGTCTGCCCGGGGGCAACGCCGGTCAGGGGTTCGCGCGGGGTGATCACGAGTTCAGTTGTACCGGATTCCTTCGACACGCGTGCCGTGGCCGGTTCGAGGTCGGAGTGCGCACGGATCTGCACGAAACAGTCGAACGGCGTCTCCGGGTCCACGGGTGCCACGCCCGCCCACGTGAACTTCCGGCCGGCGATTTCGGCGATGGCGAGGGCGTCTTTCGGGCCCACCACCACGGTGTTGTCCACCGGGCGCACCTCGAGCACGAAGCGCGGCTTGCCGTCCGGAGCCGGGGTTCCGATTTGGAGGCCCCGGCGCTGGCCGACCGTGTAGGCGTGCGCGCCCTCGTGCTCACCGAGCTTGTTGCCCTCGCGATCGAGGATGTCCCCCTGCGATGCGCCCACCCGGTCCGCGAGCCAGCCGCGGGTGTCCCCGTCGGGGATGAAGCAGATGTCATGCGAGTCGGGCTTATTGGCCACGGAGAATCCGCGCTCGGCGGCCTCCTGGCGCACTAAGGCCTTCGACGGAGTCTCGCCGAGCGGGAACATCGAATGCGCGAGCTGCTCCGCGGTGAGCACGCCCAGCACGTAGGACTGGTCCTTCGCTTCAGCGGAGGCGCGGTGGAGTTCGCGGTTGCCCTCGGCGTCGGTGGTGAGGATGGCGTAGTGACCGGTGCACACGGCGTCGAATCCGAGGTCGAGCGCCTTCTCGAGGAGCGCCGCGAACTTGATCCGCTCGTTGCAGCGCATGCAGGGGTTCGGGGTGCGTCCCGCCGTGTACTCCGCGACGAAGTCGTCGACCACGTCGAGCTTGAACCGCTCGGAGAAGTCCCACACGTAATACGGGATGCCGAGGATGTTCGCCGCGCGCTGAGCGTCCATCGAGTCCTCGATGGTGCAGCAGCCGCGGCTTCCGGTACGGAGGGTCCCGGGCATCCGACTGAGTGCGAGATGCACGCCCACGACATCGTGTCCGGCGTCGACGGCGCGCGCTGCGGCAACCGCGGAGTCGACCCCACCACTCATCGCCGCCAGAACTTTCACCCGGAAAGTCTACGTGCCGCTTCCTGATGAGCCCGTCGAAGGGACGCTAGCCAGCTCCACGGTCCCTGAGCCCGTCGAAGGGACACCAGCCAGCCCCACGGTGCCGAGCCCGTCGAAGGGACACGGCCCAGCTCCACGGTCCCTGAGCCCGTCGAAGGGACACCACCCAGCCCCACGGTCCCTGAGCCTGTCGAAGGGACACCACCCAGCTCCCCGGTTCCTGAGCCCGTCGAAGGGACACGAACCAGCAGGAACGTTCCGACCCTTCGACAGGCTCAGGGGCCGTATGGGCTCAGGGGCCGTATGGGCTCAGGGACCGTATGGGCTCAGGGACCGTATGGGCGCCACGGCCCGCGACCGGTACGGGCTCAGGCGCCGAGGACGGAGCGGGCGGAGAGACCGGCGCGACTGGCACGCGCCACCGCCTCGGGAAGTGCGGTGAGGAGGGCGTCGACGTCGGCAACCGTCGAGTCGTGTCCCAGCGTGAAGCGCAGCGCGCCGCGCGCCTCGTCATCGGGCACGCCCATCGCGCGGAGCACGTGGGACACCTCGGGGATGCCGGCCTGGCAGGCGGAGCCGGTGGATACCGACACCCCGGCCACATCGAGCAGGAAGAGGAGGGAGTCGCCCTGGCACCCCGGGAAGGTGAAGTGGGCGTTGTTCGGCAGCCGACCGGGTCCGGGGGCGGCCCCCCGTAGGCGGGCCTGCGGAACGCGGTCGAGCACGCCGGCGATGAGCCGGTCGCGAAGGGCGGCGGTCCGCTCGAGCGACCGATCGAGGTCCGCGGTGACGGCACGCGCCGCCGTGGCGAACGCCACGGCCGCCGCCACGTCCTGCGTTCCCGACCGCACCTGCCGCTGCTGCCCACCGCCGTGCAGCAGCGGGGTGACGCTGGTGGCCCGGGACAGCACGAGCGCGCCGATGCCCACCGGCCCGCCGATCTTGTGCGCCGACACGCTGAGGGCGGACACCCCGTCGGCGCGAAGCGATCGGAAGGAGAGTCGGTGGTGCCCGAACGAGGCGATCGCGTCAACATGGACGGGCACGCCTCGCGCCGCGGCGAGCGTCGCGACCCGCGACACCGGGAGAACGGTGCCGACCTCGTTGTTCGCGGTCAGCATGGTGAGGAGGGCGATGTTCCCGGGGTCCCGCGCGAGCGCCTCGCGCGCCGCATCCTCGATGACCGCGCCGTCCGAATCCAGGGGCAGTACGTCGAGCTCGGCGCCCTGGTCCTCGAGCCAGGCCGCCGTATCCACCGTGGCATGGTGTTCGCCACCGGGCAGCAGGATGCGCCGGCGCTGCTCGCTCGACCGCCCGCGCTCCCAGTAGAGCCCTTTGATGCCGAGGTTCACCGCCTCGGTGCCCCCCGACGTGAAAACGACCTCGATGGGCTCGCAGTCCAGCGCCTCGGCGACCGCGTCGCGCGCGTCCTCCAGCATCCGGCGGGCCTGCTGGCCCTGCGAATGGATCGACGACGGATTTCCCACCACGCTCATCGCCTCCGTGAAGGCCGAGATCGCTTCGGGGAGCATCGGCGTGGTCGCCGCGTGGTCAAGGTAGACCGCCATACTCATTACTCTAAGTCTCATGGAACCGAGTGCCCGCCTGCCCGATTTGGGCGTGCGCTCCGATCCCACCGGTGGCACCCTCCGCGTCTTCTCCGCGCACGCCAGTTCGATGCAGGTCTGCATCTTCGACGACACCGACCCGCACTGGGTGGTCGACACTCTGCCCATGGATCGGGACGACGCCGGCGTGTGGACCGTGCACAGCCCTGCGCTTCGACCGGGGACCTCGTACACGGTGCGCGCTGACGGCCCCCGCGGTCCCCGGCACGCGTTCGACCCTGCCGCGCATCTGCTCGACCCTTACGCCAGGGGCGTGCGCCGGGTGAGCGCCGACTCGTGGCGGGCGGTCGTCCCGACACCCGACCGGTTCGACTGGGGAGCGGTGCGGAAGCCCGCCACCCCGCTCGACCGGACCGTGGTGTACGAGGCGCACGTCAAGGGCATCTCGCGCCTCAACCCGAACCTGCCGGAGAACATCCGCGGCACCTATGCCGGGCTCGGCGCGGAGAGCACCACCGACTACCTCAACGAACTCGGGGTGACGGCCGTCGAGCTGCTGCCCGTGCAGCAGTTCGTCAGCGAACAGCGGCTCATCCGTCAGGGACTCCGCAACTACTGGGGCTACAACACCCTGAACTTCTTCGCCCCCCACGCGGCGTACGCCTCGCCCGAGGCGCGCGCCGAAGGGCCGGATGCCATCGCCCGCGAGTTCAAGACCATGGTCAAGAACCTGCACGCTGCCGGCCTCGAGGTCCTCCTCGACGTGGTGTACAACCACACCGCGGAGGAGGGCAGGGACGGACCACGCTTCAGCCTGCGCGGGCTCGACAACGCCACCTACTACCGCAGCGACGACGACGGCAGATACATCGACGTGACGGGGTGCGGCAACTCGATCGACTTCTCCTCCCCCGAGGCTGTGCAACTCGTTCTCGACTCGCTCTCGTACTGGACCAACGACATGCAGGTCGACGGGTTCCGCTTCGACCTCGCCGCCACGTTGGGACGCAACGGGAACGGCGAGTACGACCCGCGGCATCCTCTCCTCACCGCCATCGTCTCCGATCCCGCACTGTCGGGAGCGAAGATGATCGCGGAGCCGTGGGACATCGGTTACGGAGGCTGGCAGACGGGCAACTTCCCGCCCGGCTTCCTGGAGTGGAACGACGGATACCGCGACCGCGTGCGCGACTTCTGGCTCTCCGACATCCGCAGCAAGCGCGAGAACGGGTCGGCGCAGAACGGCATCGGCTCGTTCGCCGGGCGTCTCGCGGGATCGGCCGAGACCTTCGGCCGTGACCGGGACGGCCCGCTCGCGTCGCTGAACTTCGTGACGGCGCACGACGGATTCACCCTCGCCGACCTCACCGTGCACAACCACAAGCACAATGTGGGCAACGGCGAATCGAACCGTGACGGAACGGACAACAACCACTCGTTCAATCACGGCGTGGAGGGCTGGTCGACCGACCGCGACGTGCTGCGCAACCGGCTGCGATCCATGCGCAACATGCTCGGCACGCTGCTGTTCTCAGCCGGTGTTCCGATGATCACCGCGGGCGACGAGTTCGGCCGCAGCCAGCACGGCAACAACAATCCGTACTGCCACGACAGCGAACTGACGTGGATGTCGTGGGACCTCGCGGGCTGGCAGAAGGACCTTCTCGCCACCACGCGCCGACTGCTCGAGCTGCGGCGGGAGAATCCCGCACTCCGTCCCACCCGTTTCGGCGTCCCCGATGCCAGCACGCCGGGCGCGAGCGAGATGCTCTGGTTCAGCGCCCAGGGCGACGAGATGCACGCCGAGTACTGGAACTCCCCCGACCACCGCACGCTGCAGTACCTCGCCGCATCCACGCCGGAACGGGAGCCCTACAATCGCATCCTGCTCATGGTGCACGGACTTGAGTCGACCGTGGACGTGCGCCTCCCGGTGCATCCCGGTGTGGTGTCGTACACGCTGCTCTGGGACAGCGGAGTGCGCATGTCGTTGCAGGGGCCCGAGGATGTCGCTCCGGGCGACACCGTGACCATCACGGGACCGTCGCTCCGCCTCTACCGCGCCGACTGATCGTCGCGGCCGCTGCGTTCGTCACGTCCCTTCGACAAGCTCAGGGACCGCATGGCCGGCCGGACCACGGTCGCTGAGCCCGTCGAAGCGACGCACAGCCGATGTCACGCCCCTTCGACAAGCTCAGGGACCGTATGGCCGGCCGGACCACGGTCGCTGGGCCTGTCGAAGCGACCCGATGTCACGCCCCTTCGACAAGCTCAGGGACCGCATGGCTGAGCCTGTCGAAGCGATGCACAGCCGACGTCGCGTCCCTTCGACGAACTCAGGGAGCGTACGACCAGGGCCGGCGGAACGCAGCCCTACGAGGCGACCGCGATCAGACCGAGCTCGGCGGGACTCGCGAGAAGTGCGTTCCGCGGAACCACCCGCACGTTGTACCCGAATGATCCGGCGCGCTCCAGGTGAACCGTGCCGGAGAACGGCTCGGACGAACCGTCCGCGGTCGAGGCATCCGCCTCGAAATCGAGGGTGGTCACGCGGGTGTCGCTGAGTTCGTCGCCCTCGTGGCTGCGCCCGTAGACGACCTCGACGGACACGTCCTCGGGTGTGAGGGAACCGAGCTGCACGAACGCCCGCACGCTCAGTCGGTCGCCGACCTCCGGGGTGTCGTCCAGCCCGCCCGTCTCCACGTGCGTGACCGCCACGCTCGGCCACGCCTCGGCCACGGTGTTCTTCCAGCTCGCGAGCTCCCGCGCCGCGGCGAAGTCGTCCGCCACCATCACGCGTTCCGACGCGGCGGCCCGCATGTACCGGCGCTCCACGTAGTCCTTGACCATGCGGTCGGCGCTCAGCTCCGGTGACAGCCCGAGGGTGTGCCGGATCGACTGCACCCATCGCGCGGGCACCCCGCTCTTCGACCGCTCGTAGAACCGCGGGGCGACCTGGTACTCGATGAGGTCGTACAGCGCCTCCGCCTCGAGGGCATCGCGCTCGGCGCCGTCGCCCGCCGCGTCCGCGGACGGAATCGCCCACCCGTTCTCGCCGTCGTAGTACTCGTTCCACCAGCCGTCGAGGATCGACAGGTTGAGGGCTCCGTTCAGCGCCGCCTTCATGCCCGACGTGCCGCACGCCTCGAGCGGACGCAGCGGATTGTTGAGCCACACGTCCGTGCCCGGGTAGAGCAGCTGCGCCATCCCGATGTCGTAGTCGGGCAGGAACACGATGCGCTCCCGCACGTCGTGCTCCTGGGCGAACTGCACCAGCTGCTGGATGAGCCGCTTGCCGCCGTCGTCGGCGGGATGCGACTTGCCGGCGATCACGATCTGCACCGGTCGCTTCGGGTTGGTGAGAATCTCCCGCAGCCGGTCCTGATCGTGCAGCATGAGCGTGAGCCGCTTGTAGGTGGGCACGCGACGCGCGAAGCCGATGGTGAGCACGTCGGGGTCGAGCAGGGAGTCGAACCAGGCGGGCGGCAACAGGCCCGGGTTCTGCGCGCTGTACGCGGCGCGCACCCGACGCCGGGCGTCGCCCACGAGCTGCTCGCGCATGGCATTCCGCACCGCCCAGATGTCCTCGTCGGTCACCCGCTCCGACGACCAGTCGGCGGTGGCCGGATCCGACGTGCCGAGCTTCTCCTCGGCGAGCGCGAGGAGCATCGGGTCGGTCCAGGTGGGAGCGTGCACGCCGTTCGTCACCGAGCTGATCGGAACGTCCCCCGCGTCGAATCCGGGCCAGAGGCCGGAGAACATGGAGCGGCTCACCTCGCCGTGAAGCTTCGAGACGCCGTTCGCGTGCTGGCTGAGACGCAGGCCCATGAGGGCCATGTTGAACACGTCCGGTGACCCGTCGGGGTAGGTCTCCGCACCGAGGGCCAGCACGTCGTCGGGGCGAACGCCCGGGAGGAGGTCGGTGTACAGGTAGTGCCGCACGAGTGAGCGTTCGAAGCGGTCGATGCCCGCGGGCACCGGCGTGTGCGTGGTGAAGACCGTTCCCGCCCGCACCACCTGCAGCGCCTCATCGAACGTGAGTCCCGTGGCGATCAGATCGGAGATGCGCTCGAGGCCGAGGAACCCGGCGTGGCCCTCGTTGGTGTGATAGATGAGCGGCAGGGGCGTGCCGGTGAGCCGCGACCACTCCTTGATCGCGCGCACACCGCCGATTCCGAGAAGGAGTTCCTGCAGCAGCCGGTGCTCGCCGCCTCCGCCGTAGAGCCGGTCGGTGACCGAACGGAGCGTCTCGTCGTTCTCCGGGATGTCGGTGTCGAGCAGCAGCAGACGGATCCGACCCACCCGCGCCTGCCAGATCCGGGCGCTGAGAACGCGCTCGCCGGTGATGGCGAGGCGGATGAGCACCGGCGTCTCGTTCTCGTTGCGCAGCACGGCGAGGGGCAGTCCGTCCGGATCGAACACGGGGTAGGACTCCTGCTGCCAGCCGTCGGGCGAGATCGACTGGGTGAAGTATCCCGACCGGTAGAAGAGGCCGACGCCCACGAGGGGCACCCCGAGGTCCGAGGCGCTCTTCAGGTGATCACCGGCGAGGATGCCGAGTCCGCCCGAGTACTGCGGCAGGGCGTCGGCGATGCCGAACTCCGGCGAGAAGTAGGCGATCGACTCCGGCGCGTCGGCGGAGAGCCCCTGGTACCACCGCGGCTCGCTGACGTACCGGCGCAGTTCCTGGCGCTGCTCGTTGGCACGGCGCACGAAGTCCTCGTCGGTGGCCAACTGGGCGAGGCGTTCCGGGTCGACGGCGCCGAGCAGCGCGATCGGGTCCTGCCCCGACTCCGCCCAGATCTCGGGCGACACCGAGGAGAACAACTGGCGGGTCGGCTCGTGCCACGACCACCGCAGATTCGCCGCGAGCTCTTCCAGCGCGGACAGGGACTCGGGTAGTACCGAGCGAACCGTGAATCTGCGAATGGCCTTCACCGGATGTCTCCTTCGCCAGGTGCCCCGATCGGCATGGGGGCACGGTTCGGTCAGCCTAGACGACCCGGGTGACTCGGCAGCAACGCGACAAGCCCTGCTTTTCTCGCTACGGTCAAACCGTGGCACAAACACCGAAGAACCAGGCACCCGAGCGCACGGTCGCACCGCGAAAGAAGACCCGGGCGGGAACCCCGAAGACCCCCTCGTTCGAGGAATACGAGCCCGTGATCGGTCGCATACCGATCCTCTCGCTCTCCCCGCAGATCGAAGACAACCTCTGGCCGGTCACCTCCTTCGTCTCCGACGTCGTGCCGTTCGGTGCGACCGTGTTCCGTGAGGGACACGACCTCATCGGGGTCGACCTTGCGCTCACCGACCCGAGCGGGGCCGTCACCCGGCACCGGATGCGGGTCGATGAGACGCGGCCCGGCGAGGACCGCTACACCGCCCGGGTGCAGCTGAACCTGCAGGGCCGGTGGACCTACCGCGTCGAGGCCTGGTCGGACGACTACGCGACCTGGCTGCACAACGCGGAGATCAAGGTTCCCGCAGGACTCGACGTGGAGGTCATGCTCGCCCTCGGCGCAGAGCTCCTCGAGCGCGCGAGCGGCGAGGTCGATCGCTCCGAATCGTCCATCACGCTGTTCACTGCTGCACGCCAGCGCATCACCGACACGGCACTGGACGCCCACGAGCGCCTCGCCGCCGCCACCGACTCCCGCGTACACGACGAGATGCTGAAGAACCCGGTCCGCAGCCTCACCACCCGGTCCCCCGAACGCACCATCGTGGTCGAACGGGAACGCAGCGCCGTGGGCAGCTGGTACGAGTTCTTCCCGCGTTCCGAGGGCGCCGTGCAGAACACCGACGGATCATGGACCAGCGGCACCTTCCGCACCGCCGCATCCCGGTTGCCCGCCATCAGAGACATGGGCTTCGACGTCGTGTACATCCCGCCGATCCACCCCATCGGCAGCACGAACCGCAAGGGCCCCAACAACTCCCTCACCGCCGGCCCGCACGACCCGGGATCGCCCTACGGCATCGGATCCGCCGACGGCGGCCACGATGCGATCCACCCGGAACTCGGCACCGAGGATGACTTCCGCGATTTCGTGGCCGCGGTACGGGACCACGGGATGGAGCTCGCGCTCGACATCGCTTTACAGGCGTCGCCCGACCACCCCTGGGTGACCACTCATCCGGAGTTCTTCACCCGGCTCCCCGACGGGTCGATCGCCTACGCCGAGAACCCGCCCAAGAAGTACCAGGACATCTACCCGCTGAACTTCGACAACGACCCGGAGGGCAGCTACCGGGAGATGCTGCGTGTGATGCGGCACTGGATCGGCCTCGGCGTGAAGATCTTCCGGGTGGACAACCCGCACACCAAGCCGCTGTCGTTCTGGGAGCGTCTGATCCACCAGATTCTCGCCGACGACCCCGACGTGATCTTCCTGAGCGAGGCGTTCACCCGCCCGGCGATGATGCGCACGCTCGCCAAGGTGGGATTCCAGCAGTCGTACACCTACTACACCTGGCGCAACACGAAGCAGGAGCTGGAGGACTACCTCACCGAGGTGTCGCACGAGACGAGCGACTACCTGCACCCGAACTTCTTCGCGAACACGCACGACATCCTCACGCCCTACCTGCAGTTCGGCGGGCGTGCCGCCTACAAGGTGCGTGCGGCGATCGCGGCGACCGGATCACCGAGCTGGGGCATCTACTCCGGTTACGAACTGGTCGAGAACGTGGCGCGGCCGGGTGCCGAAGAGAACATCGACAACGAGAAGTACGAGTACCGTCCGCGGGACTGGGACGCTCAGGAGTCGGTGTCTCTCGCCCCGTACATCACGCGGCTCAACGAGATCCGTGCAGCACACCCCGCACTGCGCCAGCTGCGCAACCTCGACGTGCACTGGAGCGACGACGAGGAGATCCTCGTCTTCAGCAAGTACCTGCCGGCGGCGTTCTCGCCGAACGGCGCGGACGACGCGATCCTGGTGATCGCGAACTTGGACCCGCATTCCACGCGCCAGACCACGGTGTACCTCGACCCGACCCGGTTCGGTCGGGACGCCGGTGCTACTTTCGATGTAGAAGACCTGATCACCGGCAACGTGTGGAACTGGTCTACGGCCAACTTCGTGAGGCTCGACGCCTTCACCGAGCCGGTTCACATCCTGAAGGTGCTTCCCCCCACGCACGAGACGAAGGAGTGACCGAGAATATGACGGACAAGACCCCGACGGGCGCGTCAGCCGCGCCCAAGACGCCTCGCACCCGCAAGCCCAAAGCAGCACCCGAATCGACGCCGGAATCCGTCGTCGACGCTGCTCCCGCCGAAGCGTCGGCCGCTGCCGCCGCAGAAACGACCCCGCCCGCAGCGCCGAAGGCGCCACGTGCCCGCCGGGCACCGAAGGCAGCGCCCAAGGCGAAGACCGCCGCCCCAGCATCCGCCTCGGATGCAGTCGCGCCCGACGCGCCGACGTCAGACGCGCCGACCTCAGACGCGCCGACCTCCACGGTGCCGGCCTCCACGGTGCCGGCGGACGGTGCACCGACGAACGGGGCACCGACGGACATCGCCCACGCCCTCCCGCACATCTCCGACGACGTGCTGCAGGCCATCGGCGCGGGCGTTCACACCGGCCCGCACTCCGTACTCGGTCAGCACCCGCTGGAACTCGACGGAGAGCAGGGAGCCACGGTCGTGCGCGCCCTGCGCCCGCTCGCCAGCGGCGTCGCGGCCGTCCTCGAGACCGGAGCGCGCGTCGACCTCGAGCACATCGGTCACGGAGTCTGGCAGGGCACCCACCTCGCCGGTCTGCAGGATTACACGATCGAGGCGTCGTACGTCGACGGACCGTCGTGGAACGCCGACGACCCCTACCGCTACCTCCCGAGCATCGGCGAGCTAGACCTGTACCTCTTCGGCGAGGGTCGCCACGAGCGACTCTGGGATGTGCTCGGAGCCCACGTGCGCGAGCACTGGGGCGTCAACTCCCCCACCCGCGGCACCGCCTTCGGCGTCTGGGCACCGCACGCCCGCGCCGTGCGGGTGGTCGGTGACTTCAACGGCTGGGATGGAACGCAGCACGCCATGCGTCGCCTCGACGGCAACGGCGTCTGGGAGTTGTTCCTGCCCGGGCTCGACTCCGGCGCGTACAAGTTCGACATCCTCACCCAGAACGGCGACTGGATCCGCAAGGCCGACCCGATGGCCCGCTTCACCGAGATTCCGCCGCGTACCGCGTCGGTGATCGGCGAGTCCGGCTACGAGTGGACCGACGGCGACTGGATGACCGCCCGCGCCGAGCGCGACCCGCACAACTCCCCGATGAGCGTCTACGAGATGCACGCCGGTTCCTGGCGCCCGGGCCTGAGCTACCGGGAGATCGCCGATCAGCTCGTCCCGTACCTTCAGGAGCTGAACTACACGCACGTGGAGTTCCTCCCGCTCGCCGAGCACCCCTTCGGCGGATCGTGGGGCTACCAGGTCACCTCGTACTTCGCCCCGACCTCGCGCTTCGGACATCCGGACGACCTCAAGTACCTGATCGACCAGCTGCACCGAGCCGGCATCGGCGTGCTGGTGGACTGGGTTCCCGCCCACTTCCCCAAGGACGAGTGGGCGTTGGCCAAGTTCGACGGCCAGCCGCTGTACGAGCACACCGATCCGCGCCGCGGCGAGCAAATGGACTGGGGAACCCTGGTCTTCGACTTCGGTCACTCGCAGGTGCGCAACTTCCTGGTGGCGAATGCGCTCTTCTGGCTGGAGGAGTTCCACGTCGACGGTCTCCGCGTCGACGCCGTGGCCTCGATGCTCTACCTCGACTACTCGCGCGAAGAGGGCCAGTGGCTCCCGAACCACCTGGGTGGTCGCGAGAACCTCGAAGCGATCGGCCTGCTGCAGGAGGTCAACGCCACCGTCTACAAGACGCATCCCGGTGTGGTCATGATCGCCGAGGAATCCACCAGCTGGCCCGGCGTGACCAGGCCCACCAGTGCGGGCGGTCTCGGCTTCGGCCTGAAGTGGAACATGGGCTGGATGCACGACAGCCTCATCTACATGCAGACCGACCCGATGTACCGCACGCATCACCACGGCGAGATCACGTTCAGCTTCGTATACGCGAACAGCGAGAACTTCCTGCTGCCGATCAGCCACGACGAGGTCGTTCACGGTAAGGGATCGCTGTTCGGCAAGATGCCGGGCGACCACTGGCAGAAGCTCGCCAATGTGCGCGCGTACCTGTCGTTCCTCTGGGCGCACCCGGGCAAGAACCTGCTCTTCATGGGTCAGGAGTTCGCCCAGCCGTCTGAGTGGAGCGAGGAGCGCGGACTCGACTGGTGGATCCTCGACCAGCCCGTGCACCGCGGCCTGTTCGACCTCGTCGCGCACCTCAACCGCACGTACGTCGACACTCCGGCACTGTGGGAGCTCGACAACGACGGCGCGGGCTTCGAGTGGATCGACGGCGGTGACGCGACCAACAACGTCGTGTCGTTCCTCCGCAAGGACAAGAACGGCGGGACGGTCGCCGTGCTGCAGAACTTCAGCGGCCGACCGATCGACAACTACCGCGTGGGTCTCCCGGCTGCCGGCACGTGGGACGAGATCGTGAACACCGACGCCAGTGCCTACGGCGGTTCCGGAGTGGGCAACCTCGGTTCGGTGGAGGCCGTCGCCGGCGAGTACGGGGGTCGCCCCGCATCCGCCGAGCTGACGCTGCCGCCCCTCGCCGGGCTGTGGCTGCGCCTGCGCGACTGAGCCGCGGCTCTCACGGAACGGCGCGTCCCTCGGGGGCGCGCCGTTCGCGTCCGCCGAGCTGCGGTCGCGACGCCGCGACGCACACGGTCGCTGAGCCTGTCGAAGAGCGATGCCCGCCGCCTGGCGTCCCTCGCCACGGTCGCTGAGCCTGTCGAAGCGACGCAACGGCGGGTCGCCTTCACCAATACGGTCGCCGAGCCTGTCGAAGCGACGCAACGTCGCCTCACGTTCCTTCGACAGGCTCAGGGACCGTAGTTCACGCCGGTGCGCATCCTGGCGCCATCGTTTCGGTCCATCGCCCACGAATCAGCAGCGGCGATTGACGGAAAGGTGGGCGCCGAGTGCCGGAACGGCAGCGCCCGACCGAAACGGCAGCGCAACCCGGCTCGACGCGCCGTCCCTGTCCGGACGCGCGGGCGATACGGACACGCGCGCACGGAACACCGACCGCGCGAAGCCACAGCACCCGCGCCGTCCCGGCTGCCCGGCGCGTCGCGTCCCTGTGACGGGCTCAGGGACCGCACGGAACTCCGCTCGCGTGAGTACGGTCGCTGAGCCTGTCGAAGCGACAGAACGTCGCCTCACGTCCCTTCGACAAGCTCAGGGACCGTGGGGCGCAGGGCGGGCGGGCCGGTGCGGTACGGTCGCGCCGCCGTTTCCCTCGATCGCCCGCGTATCATCACTGGCGATTGACGAAAGCGCGGGCGCGTCGGCTCGGGAGGATCGCGCCTGACCGAATCAGCAGCGTCACCCACCGCATTCTCCGCGGCGTCGGCGACGCAGGCCGCCCCACGTCCCCTCGACGGGGTCAGGAACCGTACGGGCTAGTAGAGGAGGGCGGCGAGGCGACGGCGAGCGGCAACCACGCGCTCATCCGTCGACCCGACCACCTCGAACAGCTCCACGATGCGCGTGCGCACCGTGTTCTTGCCCGCCGCATCGAGCGTGGCGAACAGGCTGAGGAGACGGTCGAACGCGTCGTCCACGTGTCCGCCGGAGACGTCCAGATCGGCGACGAGCAGCTGCGCGTCCACGTCGGTGGGATCCGCGGCGGCAGCGGCACGGATGTCGTCGGCACTCGCGCCGTCGAGCCGCGAGAGCAGGCTGACCTGCGCGAGCCCGGCGACCGCCATGCTGTCGCGAGGATCCTGCGCGATCGCCGTGCGGTACGCCCGAGCGGCCGCCTCGAAGTCGCCGCGCTCGATGGCGTCGTAGGCCTCGGCGTGCAGCGGGGGCATCGGCTCCTCGACGGGCTCGGCGTCCGCACCTTCCGGCGCACCGGTCACGACTGCGGTCCCCGAGATGCCGTTCTGCGCAGAGAGCTCGAGCACCTGGTCGAGCACGTCGCGCACCTCGACCTCCGGCAGGGTTCCGGTGAACAGCGGCACGGGACGACCACCCACGATCGCGGCGACGGTCGGCACCGCCTGAGCCTGGAATGCCGCCGCCAGCTGCGGGCTGTCGTCGACGTTCACCCGCACGAGCAGGAGTCGTCCCGCATAGGCGATCACGATCATCGCGAGCTCGGCGGAGAGCTGCGTGC
This sequence comes from Planctomonas psychrotolerans, assembly GCF_008642235.1. Taxonomy (GTDB): domain Bacteria; phylum Actinomycetota; class Actinomycetes; order Actinomycetales; family Microbacteriaceae; genus Planctomonas; species Planctomonas psychrotolerans. The sequence goes on from NZ_SJEV01000001.1 coordinate 489,364, forward strand.
TCGCGGGAGCACGGTCGGACCACAGCACCACGATGAGCGGCAGCGTGGAGGAGAGATCGAGAACCTGGCTGAAGTTGGCGTCGGATCCGTCGAGGACGAGGCTCGGCACCTCGATCGCCGCACCGGCACCTCCGACGCCGCCACCGGCACTACCCGGGCCGGGCGCTCCCCCGGCGGCGGGCGCACCGGCGGACGGCGCCGGGCGGTTCACGAGGGAGGAGAGGTCCACCGCGCCGCGGAGGTTGGCGATGGACGGGGGAATCGAGCTCATGGAAGTTCCTTTGCCGAGACGAGTTGCTGATCGAAGCCGAGGAGGGTGATTTCCTCGCCGGAGTTCACGGGAGGCACGTAGAAGAGCAGCTGGTCGGTGTAGACGAGTTCCACGCCCTTCGACGTTTCGTTGAGACCGAGCAGAGCCTCGGTCGCGCCGCCATTGACCTTGAGAGTGGCACGCGGATCGGCGGGCTTCGTGGTCTCCACCTCGCGGATCGACGTGGCGACGATCGCGCCCGAGTCGATCGTGGCGAGCGCGATGGGGTCGGTGCCCCCGGGCTCCTTCAGGAACTCGATGCTCCCGGTCGGACCGAGGTCCGCCTTCGCCTTCTCCTGCGCCGCCGGACCGAACAGTTCGCGTACGGTGTCGCCCTCGACGCGGAACTGGTCGTAGTACTCGCTCGCCTCCCCCGTGCTGAGGATGTCGGCGTAGGCCGTGGCCACGGCATCCGGGCGCATGGCGAGCAGCTTGACGTCGTTCTCGAGGCGGGTGGCTCCGATGCCGGCCGGTGCGACCTCGGGCAACGGCTCCGTCGTCACGATGCGCATGGTGTACTGCGCGGTGTAGTTCTCCCTGGGCGTCTGCTGCACCAGGAACAGGGCGAGCGTGGGCGCCGCCTCGTCGTCGGGGTTCTGCACGATCGTGTAGATCGTGCGCGGCCAGGTGTCGGTGGCCTGCGGCAGGGCGAGGATGATGTTGTCGCCCGGGATGGCGGCGGGGACGGGCTCATCGGTCTTCTTGGCGCGGATCTGATAGTTCGCCAGGCGCTGCTCGAGGGCGGGACCGGAGAACCGGGTGCGCAGCAGCTCCTCGTCCATCGCCGAATCGGCCTGCGCCGCAGTCTCGGCGATGTCGGCGACGATGGCCTCGAGCTGGGTCTCCGCTACAGCGGGAGGAGCGGCATCCTCGTTCTCGATGGCCGCCTCGAGGGTCGACTCCGGAGTCGCCGAGGGCGAGGGGGCGCTGGCACCGCCGAGGAACTCGGGCCACGCCTCGGCCGTACAGCCGGTGAGCATCAGGCCCGGGACCAGCAGCACGGGCACCGTGACCGCCATGCGGTTACGTCGTCCGCCAGACCGTCGTCCGCCGGACTCGATTCCACGGCCCCTGGTGCGGCGGGCGCCGACCGGGGACGCCGTGCCGGACGTGCGGCGCGGACCGCGGGTCTTCCGCATGTGGGAGAGCGCTGCGAGGTAGAGGGCCACGCCCACGGCGGCGAGGATGCTGCCGCCCACGATGAGCGGTCCCACCCATGGCGTCGTCGCCTGCACCGGCCACGTGATCGAGATCTCGTTCGGCGCGGCCTCGGTGCCGTCGGATGCCACGAGCACGGACACGTTCTCCGGGAGACGCGTATTCATGCTGAGCGTCTCCTGCGCCGCGGTCTCGGACAGCCACAGGTCGGATCCCGACGGGTCGGGGGCACGCTGCGGCTCTTCCCCGCCGTCGCCCTCGGCGGGAGCAGGCGTGGGGGTTGCCGCCGGCTGGTCGCCGGAACCGCTGACGAGCGTGCTTTCGAGTTCGCCGGTCTCCCGGGAGAACGTCACGCGGGCGTACTCCTCGTCGCCGAGCCACGCGGTGACGTCTCCGGTGCGTCCGTACGCCACGAAGACGGTGCCCGGACCGCTCACCTCCAGGCTCTGGAGGCCCGGGTTGCTGTTGAGGACCTTCCCGTCGATCATCGCGAATCGAGGTTCGCCCTCGATGGTGGTGTTGGCCTCGAGACGGTCGGGTGGCGCCCAGATCGTGTTCTGAGCGATGCCCAGACCGATCATGAGGGCCGCGACCACAAAGGCAACGATCGCGAAAACGAATCGCACGGGCATTCTCCTCTCGTGCTGTCCTCGGGCGGCGTGGAACGGAACGCCGAATGCCGAGCGACGGCTGGCACCCGTTCCGGTGTCGGGTGCACCGATTCGAGGCCGCGGTTTCGGCCCGGATGACAACAAACAAAGACATTAGAAGATAGCGGAATGGCCTGAGCGGCGCATAACCCGTTCTCTCAGGGAGTAACCGAAATGCCGCCCGGACTGGGGGGATGGAACGATGGGGCACCTCGACGGGGGCGCGGTACAGTTCAGGAATACCTCGACCGGAAGCTGATCGAGGGAATGACCGGGGGGTTGATCGTGGCAGTAGAGGAAGCGCAATTCACGCCCGCGATGCGGGGCTACAACCGTGACGAGGTGGATCGAGCGCTGCAGGACCTGCGCCACGACCTCGCGGCCTCGCAGGCGCGGAACGCCGAGCAGACGGAGGAGATCTCGCGCCTGAGCGCCCGGCTCGATCACCCCGCCGTCCATACCAGCGGAACCCCCCGCCCCACCTTCGCGGGTCTCGGACCGAAGCTCGAAGCCACCCTTGTACTGGCCGAGGAACAGTCGAATCGTCTCATCGCGCAGGCCGACATCGATGCCGAGCGGCTCCGTACCGGAGCTCAGACCGAGGTCGACGCCCTGCGGAGTTCCGCGATCGCCGATGCCAAGCGCCTGCTGTCGGATGCTCGGGAGCGCGCCGGCTCGATCGTCGCCGCCGCGAAGACCGACGCTGAGGATCTCCTCGCTCTCGCCTCCACCGAGGCTGCGGCGATCTCCGCCGACGCAACCCGGGACGCCGACGCCGCCCGAGGAGCACTCGCCGCGGAGATCACCGAGCTGCGCAGCACCGCCGAGCGTGAAGTCGCCGCCGCCCGCGCCGAAGCGGATCGTGACATCGCCGAGCGGCGGCGTGCCGCCGAGGACGCGGTGAGCCGGGCACAGCGGGACGCCGACGCGCTCGCCCGCGACACCGAACTCGCGCGTGCCGCACTCGCCGCCGAAGCTGCCACAACGCGAGCCGAGGTGACGGCCGAAGCGGAGCGCGCTCGCAACGAGCTCACCGTCGAACTGGCGGGCCGTCGGAACGACGCCGAGCGCGAGCACCTGGCGGCACATCGCACAGCGACCGCATCGACGGCCGCCGCGATCGAGGAGGCACGGACCGAACTGGCTGCGGTGACGGCACGGGTGGTCGAGCGCCGAGCCGAACTCGACGCGATCGAACTGTCCGTGCGCGCCGAAGCCCGGTCGCTCCGCGACGCGGCGAATGACAGTGCGGCGGACATCGTCCGTGACGCACACGAACGGGCGGATGGCATCGTCGCGACGGCGGAGGAGCGCACGCGCGCACTGATATCCGACGCGGAGGACCGGCTGGCGAGGATTAGGATCGAGCGAGAAGAGGTCGCCGACTACTTCGAGAACCTCCGGGGAATGCTTCTGCAGGCCGAGAAGGTGAACGCTCCCGGCTAGCGCGTCCTCGTGACCGCGCCGCCCGCCCGCAGAGGAACGCAGTATGAAGATCCAGAACCCGTTCCGACTGGGCCTGCTGGCCGGTCTCGGCGTGCTCGTCGCGCTGCTGCTGGGCGGTGCGGTGGCGTCGCTCACGTCCATCATCACCTACGTGGGCGCGGCGCTGTTCCTCTCGCTCGGCCTCGACCCGCTCGTCACCTACCTGGAGAAGCGCGGGCTCCCCCGCTGGGCGGCACTGCTCACCACGCTCGTGGTGGTGATCGGCGCATTCGTGGGGGTCGTCTTCGCCGTGGTACCCACCATCGTGGCCCAAGCGTCGCGGTTGATCGCGCAGATCACCGACTACCTGCAGAGCGTGAGTTTCGGACAGTTCGTGGCCAACGTGCAGACGCTGGTTCCCGTCGACGTCTTCGACGTGCAGGTCGCGGTGGATGACGGCATCGCGTTCATCACCGATCCCGGCAACATCACGGCCATCACGGGTGGCGTGCTGCAGGCGGCGGTGGCGATCGGCAACGGCATCTTCGGCGCGATCATCGTGCTCATCCTCACGCTGTACTTCACCTCGTCGCTGAACAGTCTGAAGCGCGGGCTGTACCAGCTCGTTCCCGCGTCGAAGCGCGCGAAGTTCGCCGACCTCACCGAGCAGATCAGCCAGTCGGTCGGTCGCTTCGTGGTGGGTCAGGTCACCCTCGCCCTGTGCAACGGCATCCTGAGCTTCATCTACCTCTCGATCATCGGCGCAGAACTGCCGGCCGTCTTCGCGTTCATCGCCTTCCTGTTCTCGCTCGTGCCGCTGGTCGGAACGATCTCGGGGTCGGTCATCATCGTGCTCGCTCAGGTGCTGCTGCTGCCCGACTCCCAGGCCACCTGGTTCGCCGCCGGGATCTACTACCTGATCTACATGCAGGTGGAGGCCTACCTGCTGAGCCCCAACATCATGAACCGCGCGGTGAAGATCCCGGGCGCCGTGGTCGTCATCGCCGCTCTCGTGGGCGGCACCCTGCTCGGCGTGCTCGGCGCACTGATCGCGATTCCGGTGGCCGCGTCGATCCTGCTGATCATCAAGCAGGTCGTCATCCCCCGCCAGAACGAGCTCTGACCGGGATACCGGACGGCGATCGACCGGTACTGCCGCGTCGACCGGATTCCTTCCGTCGACCGGGCGGGCCACCGGGCGTCGAGCGGGCGGATCCTCAGCCCGCGGGCGTGAACGTGCCCTCGAGGGGCAGGGCGGCCGGATTGGCGCGCGCGACGATCTCGCTCAGCACCCGGTGCACCTGCTTCTCGCCCACCCACAGGTGCTTGCCGTCCTCCACCGTCACGAGCTCGATGTCGGGAACGGCCGCGAACCGGTCCGCCGCCTCGGCGGGCCGCAGGTAGTCGTCGAGCTCCGGGATCAGGGCGACCAGTCGCCGAGGATCCCCCGACCAGGCCGCCACCTCGTCCGCCGAGGTGCGGTGCAGAGGCGGGGACAGCAGGATCGCACCGACGATCGGATGCTCTCGGCCGTACTTCAAAGCCAGCTCGGTGCCGAACGACCAGCCCACCAGCCACGGCGACGGCAGTCCGCGCTCGGTGACGAAGCGCATCGCCGCGGCGAGGTCCGCGCGCTCGTCATTCCCGCCGTCGAACTCTCCCTCGCTGCGTCCGTGGGGTGACTCGGTGCCGCGGGTATTGAAGCGCAGCACGGCGAGATCGGCCTGAGCGGGGAGCCGGGCGGCGGCCTTGCGCAGCACGTGCGAGTCCATGAATCCGCCGGCGGTGGGCAGCGGGTGCAGCGTCACCAGCGTGGCGACGGGCTCCCGATCCACCGGTACGGCGAGTTCCCCGACGAGCGCCAGGCCGTCGGACGTGACGAGCTCGATCGGCTCCCGCACGGCGGGCAGCTCGGTGCTCGATCGGATCTGGATCGGCTCGGCGGTCATGACACCCTCCAACAGTGCGTGTGCCAGTGGCGCCGCGCGGCGAGGTCGCTCGCGTCACCCATCAGTCCGTCGGCCCGCCAGGTGACGAGATGCGCCGTGCGCGGCTCGATGCTGCCCCCGCACCCCGGGCATACGTAGGCCTTGCCGGACCGGGCGGCCGCGACGGGTTGCACGTTCCACGTGCCGCCCCTGCGGCTCTCCGTGCGCTTCCACCCCGCGAGGAGCGCGGACAAGTCGCCCTGCTCGCCCGGATCCTCCGCTGCCGCGCGGCGACTGCGGGGTCGGTTGCTGCGGGGCATGGGGACAATACTAATCCGCCGCCCCCGCCGACCTTTCGGGTCGACGGAAGCGGCGGATGAGGATGCGACTCGGGAGCCGGGCGGCGAGGGTCAGTACCAGCCCTTGGCCTGGCTCGTCGACCAGGCTCCGCACGGCGTGCCGTAGCGCGAGGTGATGTAACCGAGACCCCAGGAGATCTGCGTGGCGGGGTTGGTCGCCCAGTCCGCGCCGGCCGAGGCCATCTTGCTTCCGGGGAGCGACTGCGGGATGCCGTATGCGCCGCTCGACGGGTTCATGGCGTTGACGCGCCAGCCCGACTCCTTCTTCCAGAGGGAGACGAGGCAGTTGAACTGGTCCTCGCCCCACCCGCGCGCCAGCACCATGTCGTGAGCGATGGCCTGAGCGGATCCGGGATTGGGTACGGCGGCAGCGGGCGCGGCGGGTGCAGGAGCGGGAGCAGCCGCTTGAGGAGCGGGGGCGGCGGGAGCGGATGCTGCGGGAGAAGCAGCGGCAGCCTTCGCCACGGGTGCGGCGGGCACCGCCACCGGTGCGGGCGGCGGCGGGGGCGGAGGCGGAGGCGCGATCACGCTGAAGGTGGCGTGGGCGACGGCCGTCGTGGCCACCGACGGTCCGTCGAGCGTCAGGGTCTGCGCGTGACTCTGGGTCAATTGACCGAGGCTTGCGTCATCGAGCGGCAGAGCCACGGAGTTCGAGATGGGGTCGACCACCGAGACGGCGACGAAGAGGGCTGCGGCCGCGAACGCGAGGACCGGGCGTGCCACGCCCTTCCGCATCGCGGGTTCGCGGGCCTCCCCCGGGGTAGACGGCGAGGGAGATGTGTGCGCGATGTCGATCGTGTGTTCTCTCATAAGCTCGTCGAGTTTACCAAAAAGTTATGAAACCGCGACCCCGGAGTACTTGCGCGTATTCCCCGGCGTCGGTGCGCCGGAGAAATGTGTCAGCGAAGGGCGAGAAGGACGTCGATCGAGGCGTCGAGAAGCATGTCCACCTGGGCCTCGGAATAGCCGTTGCGACGGGTGCGGAAGGCGATCGATCGCACCTCGTTCACCTCGCCGCACCGCTCGTCGCGGAGGTACCGGGTGAGGCGTCGGGCGTACCGGTCGACCTCATCCGTCGAGTAACCGCGGGTCAGCAGCCCGGTGCGCTCGAACCGTTCACCGTCGGGCCGGCCCAGCCTGTTCTGGATGACCTCCGACGTCGCGAGAGCCTCCGCCCGCCAGGCATCCTCGCCCCGCTGCTCCACGGCGCGTTCACGTTCCCGGAGCGCGAACGCATCCTCGAGGCGCTCCAGGGCGGCGTCGACCGGGCCCGGGGCGTAGCCGTGCCGCTGCATGGCGAACGACGCGTGGCGGATCGCGGTGGAGGAGAGGAGTAGTGCGGCCGCGCCGTTCCCGGCGTACTGACGTCGCGCCTCGGCGAGGTAGGCGTCCACCTCGCGCGGGTCGTACCCGGGTTCCCTCCCCTCGCTCAGGGGGAACGGTCTCGTCACGGCGTCCATCCTAGGGATGTGCGTCACGCGAAGATCAGGAACAGCACGTACGCGGCCACGGCGGACGGCAGGATCGAGTCGAGCCGGTCGAGGAGACCGCCGTGCCCGGGCAGCCAGGAACTGATGTCCTTGATCCCGAGGTCGCGCTTCAGGAGCGACTCGGCGAGATCGCCGAGCGTGGCCGTGACGACGATGACCGCACCGAAGAGGAGACCGAAGTACCAGGACTGGTCGAGCAGCAGCACGGCGAGCAGCACTCCGGAGACGAGCGCGGCGACGACCGCGCCCGCGAAGCCCTCCCAGGTCTTCTTCGGGCTGATGGTGGGCGCCATCGGATGCTTGCCGAAGGAGAGACCGCTCGCGTACGCCCCGATGTCGCAGACCACGACGAGCAGAAGGAAGGCCATGGTCCAGAACTGGCCGTTCTCCTGCTGCGTGAGCAGCACGGCGAAGCTGCCGAGAAGTGACACGTAGACCTGGATGAAGGCGCCGGCCCCGAGGTCGGCTGCAACACTCGCGGCCGGGGCGCGGTGCCGAGAGGAGAGGAGTTCGGCGAGCCGCCACAGCGTCACCACCGCGATGGCGCCGAGGATCGCGAACCACTGACCCTGCGGCCCGTAGACGTAGGTGATGGGCACGACGGCGACGGCTACCGCCACGGTGGGGATGCGCGGTACGTCGCGGCCGGCGGCGCGCATCGCCGTGGCCAGCTCGAGCGAGGTGAAGGCGATCAGGAGCCCGGCGACGATCAGGAAGAGTTCCTTCACGAGCACCAGGCTCACGATCATCGTGACGCCGAGGATCAGCCCGATCAGTACCGCGAAAGCGAGGTTGCGCCCGGTGCGGGCGTTGATGCGCTCGTTGGTCGCATCGATCGTCGCGCGGGTCGCACGCACCTGTGCGGTGAGGTCGGCCCGCGCCGACTGCATCTGCGCTTCGATGTCGGCGCGGGTGACTCGCCCGGAGTGCCGACGACCGATGCGGTTGCGCTCCCGCGCTCCGTTCGTCGCCTCTCGCGACCGATCGTCCGCCATGACGGGGAAGCCCTAGACCTCGAGGAGTTCGGTCTCTTTGCGCTTCAGCGCGTCGTCGATCGCTTCGACGTGGCTCTTGGTGACCAGTTCGAGTTCCTTCTCGGCGCGGGCCACCTCGTCGTCGCCGACCTCGCTCTTCAGAGCGTCGAGGTCGTCCTTCGCGCGGCGGCGGATGTTGCGCACCGAGACGCGTGCCTCCTCGGCCTTGCCGCGCACGATCTTCACGAACTCGCGCCGACGGTCCTCGGTGAGCTCCGGCAGGGTGACCCGCACGATCTCACCGTCGTTGCCCACGTTGGCGCCGAGGTTCGGCATGTTGACCAGAGCGCGCTCGATCTCCTTGAGCGCCGTCTTGTCGTACGGCGTGACGAGCAGCGTGCGCGCCTCGGGGTTCTGCATCGACGCGAGCTGGGCGAGAGGGGTGGGGCTGCCGTAGTACTCCACCAGCACCTTCTGGAACAGCGCGGGGTTGGCACGCCCCGTGCGAACGGTGCCGAAGTCGTCCTTGACCGCGTCGACCGCCTTGTTCATCTTGTCTTTGGTTTCGGACAGAACATCGGCGATCACGGAGAACTCCTTCGGTTGGTCGGGACGGGCTTTCCCCCGACCCAGCTTAGTTGCAGCGGTAGACGCTAGTTGGAGACGCGGGTACCGATGCGGTCTCCCCGGATGGCCGCGGCAACGCTGCCGGCCGGGCTCATGCCGAAGACGACCATCGGCATCCCGTTGTCCATGCACAGGCTGAAGGCGGTGGAGTCCACCACTTTCAGTCCGGTGCGGAGGGCCTCCGAGTAGGTGAGCTCGTCGATCTTCGTGGCCGTCGGGTCGGTGCGGGGATCGGCCGTGTACACGCCGTCCACGCCGTTCTTCGCGACGAGCACCACATCCGCCTTGATCTCGAGCGCGCGCTGCGCCGCCACCGTGTCGGTGGAGAAGTAGGGCAGGCCTGCACCGGCGCCGAAGATGACGACGCGTCCCTTTTCCAGGTGACGCTCGGCACGGCGCGGGATGTACGGCTCGGCGACCTGGGTCATGGCGATAGCCGACTGCACGCGCGTCTCCGCGCCCGCCTGCTCGAGGAAGTCCTGCAACGCGAGGGAGTTCATCACGGTGCCGAGCATGCCCATGTAGTCGGCCCGGCCGCGGTCCATTCCCCGCTGCGACAGCTGCGCGCCCCGGAAGAAGTTACCTCCACCGGTGACGATCGCGACCTCGACCTCCTGGGCCGCCTCCGCGATCTCCCGGGCGAGCTGGCCCACGACGTCGGGATCGACGCCCATCGACCCGCCGCCGAACGACTCACCGGAAAGCTTGAGAAGAACCCGTCGTCTGCCTGCGTGCTCTGTCATGCGTGCCCCGTCCCTCACTGTGCGACTGCTTCAATGTACTTGCTGTGTTTCCGCCGGGGCGGCCCGGCGGAGAAAAGGCCCGGATCGCGGGAATGCGATCCGGGCCTTTCGTTCAATCGTGTTACGCGCCGACCTTGTACCGGGCGAAGCCCGAGACGGTCAGGCCCGCGTCGGCGACAACCTTCGCCACCGTGAGCTTGTTGTCCTTCGCGTAGTCCTGCTCGAGGAGCGCGACCTGCTTGAAGAACGCGGTGAGGCGACCCTCGATGATCTTCGGCAGGGCGGCTTCGGGCTTGCCCTCGCCGCGCGAGATCTCTTCGACGATCTTGCGCTCCGCGTCGACCTTGTCGGCGGGAACGTCCTCACGCGTGAGGTACTCCGGGTTGGCGAAGGCGATGTGCTGCGCGATGCTGCGCGCCGTCTCCGCGTCGTTTCCGGAGTAGCCCACGACGACACCGACCTGCGGAGGCAGGTCCTTGCTCGTCTTGTGCAGGTACACGGCGAACTCGTCCCCGGGGATGAGAGCGACACGGCGCAACTCGATCTTCTCGCCGATGACCGCAGCCTCGTCGCCGATGATCTGCTCCACCGTGGAGTCTCCGACCGGGACGGCGTTGCCGGCCTCGGCCGAGTCGACGCCCGCGGCGGCGACAGCGTCGAGCACGCGCTCGGAGAGCGACACGAAACGGTCGCCCTTGGCCACGAAGTCGGTCTCGCAGGCCAGCTCGATGAGCGTGGCGTTGCCCTCGTTCACCTTTGCGGCGACGAGGCCCTCGCTCGTGGAGCGGTCGGCGCGCTTCGCGTTGCCCTTGGCTCCCTTGAGGCGCAGGATCTCGACGGCCTTCTCGAGGTCGCCGTCTGCTTCGACCAGGGCGTTCTTGCTGTCCATCATGCCCGCGCCCAATCGGTCGCGGAGCACCTTGACATCAGCGGCAGTGAAGTTTGCCATATTCGTCGAACTCCTTGTCTTCGGTAGTCGTTGCTAGTTGTCTTCGGTCGTCGATGCGACGGGCGACTTCTCGGCCTCGGTCGCCTCGGACTCGATGCGCGCCTCGGCCTCGGCCGGAGCCTCGACCACGGGCGCGGGGACGAGCTCGTCGTCCGACTTCGCCTCGTTCTTGGCGGACACGTCGGCGTCAACGTCGTTCTCCTCGACGGGCAGCGGCGCTGCCTCGGTCGCGGGGGCGGCGTTGGCGGCCGGTGCGGCATCCGCTGCGGGAGCGGCCGTGTTGCCGGCCTCGAGGAGCTCGCGCTCCCAGTCGGCCATGGGCTCGGGCGCGTCGGTGCCCTCCTCGGGCTTCTGGTGGCGCTGGATGAGGCCCTCGGCTGCAGCGTCGGCGACGATGCGCGTCAGCAGTGCAACGGAGCGGATCGCGTCGTCGTTACCCGGGATGGGGTACTGCACCTCGTCGGGGTCGCAGTTCGTGTCGAGGATGCCGATGACCGGGATGCCCAGCTTCTTGGCCTCGTCGATCGCGAGGTGCTCCTTCTTGGTGTCGACGACCCAGAGAGCCGACGGCGTCTTCGACAGGTTGCGGATACCACCCAGGGTCTTCTCCAGCTTGTCGCGCTCGCGACGCTGGATGAGGAGCTCCTTCTTGGTGTAGCCGCGCGTGGTGTCGTCGAAGTCGACGAGGTCGAGCTCCTTGAGACGGTTCAGACGCTTGTGCACGGTCTGGAAGTTGGTGAGCAGTCCACCGAGCCAGCGCTGGTTGACGTAGGGCTGGCCCACGCGCTGCGCCTGCTCGGCGATGGCCTCCTGCGCCTGCTTCTTCGTACCGACGAAGAGAATGGTGCCGCCGTGGGCGACCGTCTCCTTGACGAAGTCGTAGGCCTTGTCGATGTACCCGAGCGACTGCTGCAGGTCGATGATGTAGATGCCGGAACGCTCGGTGAAGATGAAGCGCTTCATCTTGGGGTTCCAGCGACGGGTCTGGTGCCCGAAGTGAACGCCGCTGTCGAGCAGCTGGCGAATGGTGACGACGGCCATGGCCGTGCTCCTTTTCTCGCGCACGTCCGCGCTCGGCGGGGTGTGTGCGCATGTCGGTTGTTCTGGGCCGCCGGGCGGCGGCTCATCCTGGTGCCCGGCGCGCATCCGCTCCCGTGCCGATTCCGAGGAGGCGGCAGTGTGAGGGAGACCGAGTGGATGCGGTGGCCGAATGGGCACGCGTAGTCAGCGCTATTCGCGCTGCTGTCAAGAATTGTAGCATCGAGCGGGCATCCGGCCCGGAGGAGGCGTCTCGGCGCCCACCGGGAGCGGGTCACCGCCAGCCATGCCCCGGGCCTGCGCCGTGCGGACCTCCTCGCCGCTGGTCAGCGCCGTGCGCTCCCCTTCGCCGTCTTCGGCTTCGTCACGAACAGCGTCTCGGCCTCCTCGAGCGAGATCCCGTTCGTCTCGGGGATCTTCACCAGCACGAAGACGAAGGAGAGCGCCGCGAAGAGCGCGTACATCCCGTAGGTGATGGGTAGCGAGAGGTCCGACATCCACGGGAACGACACCGTGATGAGGAAGTTGGCGATCCACTGCGCCATGGCGGCGACGCCGAGGGCCTTCGCGCGGATGCGGTTCGGGAAGATCTCGCCGAGCAGCACCCAGACGAGCGGCCCCCAGGACGCGCCGAACGCGACGACGAACACGTTGGCGGCGACGAGCGCGATAGGGCCCCACGCTCCTTGCAGCTGCGGCTCGCCGTCGACCATGACGGCCTGGCTGAACGCGAGCGCCATGGTGCCGAGCGACGCGGCCATGCCGATGGACCCGGTGAGCAGGATCGGTCGACGCCCGATCCGGTCGACGAAGGCGATGGCGATGAAGGTGACGGCCACGTTGGTGACGGCGGTGATGACCGAGATGGTGAGAGAGTCCGATTCCTCGAACCCGACGGCCTGCCACAACGTGGTGGAGTAGTAGAAGATCACGTTGATGCCCACGAACTGCTGGAACATCGAGAGCAGGATGCCGATCCAGACGATCGGCATGAGGCCGAAGCGGTTGCCCCGCACGGTGGCGTTCTTGGCCTTGTCCTCCTCGCGGATCTGCGACGCGATGTCCCGCATCGCCTTGTCCACGTCCTCGCTCTTCCAGACGGTGGCGAGGATGCTCCGTGCCTTGTCGGTCTCGCCCCTCTGGGCGAGGAAACGGGGCGACTCCGGGAGGCGGAGGGCGAGTACGCCGTAGACCACGGCCGGAACGGCGCAGGCGATGAACATCCAGCGCCACGCGTCAACCCCGAACCACAGGGGCTCGGATGCGCCACCGGCGGAGTTCGCGAGCACGGCGTCGGAGAGCAGCGCCGCGAAGATGCCGAGCGTGATGGCGAGCTGCTGCAGGGACGCGAGACGGCCGCGGATCATCTTGGGCGAGATCTCGGCGATGTAGGCCGGGGCGACGACCGAGGCGATGCCGATGCCGAGTCCGCCGATCACCCGCCAGATGATGAGGTCCACAACGCCGAAGGCGGCGCCCGCGCCGACGGCGGAGACGAAGAACAGCACCGCGCCGACGAGCATGGTGGGGATGCGCCCGTACCGGTCGGCGATGCGACCGGCGAGGTAGGCGCCCGCCGCGCAGCCCAGCAAGGCGGAGGCGACGGCGAAGCCGGTGAGGAACGCCGAGAGCCCGAAGTCGCCCTGGATGGCGTCGACCGCTCCGTTGACGACCGAGGAGTCGAAGCCGAACAGGAAGCCGCCCACGGCGGCCGAGACGGCGAGGCCGATCACCTTGCGGTTCAGCTTGCGGTCGGCGGCGCTGGTGCGCGCGTCGTCGTGGGTGCCCGGGCGTGCGTCTGCGTCTGCGTCTGCGTCTGCGGCGTCGCGTGCGGATCGTGCTGTGGCCATGTCGAGCTCCTGTCCCCGGGGGGACGCAGCTGTCTCCGATCCCCAACAGGGAACTCTGGCACGAACCTTCCCCCGATGCGGGCCGCGTCGACCGGCGGTCCCCGTCGATGCGGCATCCTCTCCCCATGCGGGAGCACGGGGAGGTCGGCGGGGAGGGTGAGGAGCCGCGCGATCGGACGGGCGGTCGGCGAGGGCCAGAGGGCGGCCGGGGTGGCCGGGGTGGCCGGCGGGCGGCAGGCCGGCCGGGGCGCAGTCGAGAGTCGGGCGTGCCTCGGCACCGCTGGCGATCGCTGTCCGCGGTTCTCGTCGTGCTCTTCGGCGTCCTTTTCGGTGCCGCGCCGCTCGGTGCCGTGCCGCTCGGTGCGGTACCGCTCGGGGGCGGGTCGGTGGTCGCGGCGCTCGATCCGCCCCGGTGGTCGTGGCCGGTCGGTCCGCCGCATGGGATCCTGCGTCCCTACGAGGCGCCTCCCACCCGGTACGCCGCCGGGCATCGGGGCATTGATGTGGGCGCGTCCGTCGGCTCGGAGGTGCGGGCCCCCGCTGCGGGAGTCGTCTCCTTCGCCGGACGGGTCGTGGATCGACCGGTGATCTCGATCACTCACCCGGACGGCGTGATCTCGAGCGTCGAGCCCGTCGCCGCGCTCGTGGCCCGCGGGGAGGACGTGGCCGAGGGGGCGGTGATCGGCACGCTGACCGACGAAGGGGCGCACTGCCGCGCCGGACCGTGCCTGCACCTCGGCGTCCGCGTAAGCGGGGAGTACGTGTCCCCGCTGCTCTTCCTCGGCGAGATACCGCACTCCGTGCTCCTGCCACTCGGCACGGATTCGGTGTTTGATGAGTAGCAGAACCCGGGCATTGCGCCATCCTCACGCGGCGCCCGGCCCGCACACGATGCGCAGAAGGACTCGATCATGCCCGTTCTCACCATCCTCGACGAACTCGAGCACGAGCGGGTCCTGCTGATCCGCGGACCGCGTTCCGGACTTCACATCACCGTCGCCGTCCACTCCACCCGGCTCGGCCCGGCGCTCGGCGGGTGCCGCATGTGGCACTACGAGTCGGGTGACGAGGCGTTGGCGGATGCGCTCCGCCTGTCCGCCGCGATGACGCTGAAGAACGCCACGGCCGGACTCCCCGCGGGCGGCGGCAAGTCGGTCATCCGCGTTCCCGCCAACCGGCCGCTCGACGCGGTGCAGCGACGCGACGCTCTCCTCGACCTCGGCGATGCCATCGAGTCCCTCGGTGGAAGTTACAACACCGCCGAGGACGTGGGCACCACGTCCGAAGACATGGCCGTCGTGCGTGAGCGCACCGCCCACGTCGTGGGCCTTCCGCCCGCGACCGGCGGCGTCGGCGAACCGTCGGAGCCCACGGCGATCGGCGTCTACGCCGCCATCTCGGCCACGGTCGAGCGACTCACCGGGTCCCGGAACGTGGCGGGTCTGCGGTTCACGATCGTGGGTCTCGGTCAGGTGGGATCCCGGCTGGCCCGGCGTCTGACCTCCGAGGGTGCGCGCCTGACGGTCACCGACGTGTACCCGGGCAAGCGGGCGCTCGCCGACGAGCTCCATGCGGACTGGGTGGAGCCGCAGAGCGCCCACCTCGTGGAGACGGACGTCTTCGTGCCCGCCGGCGTGGGCGGCATCCTCACCGCCGAGGTCATCGACTCGCTCCGCTGCCGCGCCGTGGTGGGCCCGGCCAACAACCAGCTGGCCGAAGAATCGGGCGCCGACCGGCTTGCCGGTCGCGGCATCCTCTGGGCGCCGGACTTCGTCGTGAATGCGGGCGGAGTGATCTACCTGCACTTCATGAACGAGCCGGGTGCGGGACTCAGCGAGGTGATGGAGCGCGTCGAACGCATCGGGGATACCCTCCGCGCGCTGTACGAAGCGGCGGATGCGCGCGGCATCACCCCCGCCGATGCGGCCCGGCACCTCGCCGCCGAGCGCCTCGCGGCCGTTTCGACCCCGGCCCCGGCTGTCGCCTGACCCGCCCACCTCCACGGTCCATGAGCCTGTCGCCCACGGTCCCTGAGCCTGTCGAAGGGACATCACGCAACCCACGACGCTTCGACAAGCACAGCGTCCGCATGCTCCCGCCCCACGGTCCCTGAGCCCGTCGAAGGGACGACCCCACGGTCCCTGAGCCCGTCGAAGGGACGCACGGCAACCCACGACGCTTCGACAAGCTCAGCGTCCATATGGTCCCCACCTCCACGGTCCCTGAGCCTGTCGAAGGGACGACCCCACGGAGCCTGTCGAAGGGACGCACGGCAACCCACGACGCTTCGACAAGCTCAGCGTCCGTATGGTTCCGTCAGCGGGATGCCCGCAACCCACGACGCTTCGACAAGCTCAGCGCCCGTATGGACGCTACGCCCGGGGATGCGCGTTGAGGTAACTCTGCCGCAAGCGGTCGGTGGAGACGTGCGTGTAGATCTGCGTCGTGCCGAGGCTCGCGTGCCCGAGCATTTCCTGCACCGCACGCAGGTCCGCGCCACCGTCGAGGAGGTGGGTTGCCGCCGTGTGACGGAGGGCGTGCGGACCCGACGGGCCGCTCCCCTGCACGTCGGCGAGCAGCTCCGCCACGAGGCGGTACACCGTGCGGGGCCCGAGTCGCCCGCCCCGGCTGCCCAGGAAGAGCGCAGCACCCGACGTGGGCGCCGCCAGCTCGGGCCTTCCGCGGTGCAGGTAGTCGACCACCGCTCGCTGCGCCGGGACGCCGAACGGCACGACGCGTTCCTTCGACCCCTTACCCGTCACCCGGAGCGTCAACCGCTCGTGGTCGAGATCGGCGAGGTCGAGTCCGGTGAGCTCGGAGACGCGGAGCGCCGACGCGTACAGCACCTCGATGATCGCCACATCCCGCACCGCCACCGGATCACCGTCGGCCGCTCTCGCCTGCAGGCCGCTCAGCAGGGAATCGAGTTGCTCCGTGCCGAGCACTCGCGGCAACGTGCGGCCCGGTTTCGGGGCGCGCAGGCGCGTCGCCGTGTCGGCGGTCGTCGCGCCCTCCCGCTTCAACCAGGCCGAGAGCCCCTTGGCCGCCGCCGCCCGGCGCGCGAGGGTCGCCTTGGCGAGCCCCGCCTGCGAGCCGTTCCACAACCAGTCGCGCAGCACCTCCAGATCGAGCTCGGCCGCGTCGGTCACCGACTGCTCGCCGGCGAACTTCAGCAGGTCGGCGAGATCCGATCGATAGGACCGCACGGTGTGGGCCGAGTACCCGCGCTCGGCCGACAGGAACTGCGCGTACCGCTCCACCGCTCGCTCGAGTTCCATGTCTCTAGCGTCCCGCATACGGGGCCGGGGACGGAACGGCGCGCGGCGGGAACGTCCGGTAAGGAACGGCCGCGCCGTCTGTCATCCCACGTCTCTTCGCCAGTGCAGCCGAGGCCACGCTCGACGAACCCGCCTCCGTCGTGTCGGCCCGGCACGGATGGCCCGCGGAGGCCTTGACTCCCGTCGAGCAGCGCCGCCACGCTGATAGTCGTCCGTTCGGCGCTCGCGGGACCGCTCGGGTGATCGGCGCGTCGAACGGGGACGAGCAGCATGCGAAAGGAGAAAGACATGTCCGACACCTCACCGCTTCGCGGCCTCGCGCAGGTCAACCTCTCGGCGGAGAACGTGGCCGAAGCGCGCGACTGGTACTCGCGCTTCCTCGGCGTACAGCCGTACTTCCAGCAGCCGGATGCCGAGAGTCCCGCGTACGTCGAGTTCCGACTGGGCGACTACCAGCACGAGTTGGGGATCATCGACCGCAGATACCTGCCACCGGCGAGCACCGCGGAACCAACCGGTGCCATCGTCCGCTGGCACGTCGACGATGTGGCAGCGACGATGGAGGGTTTGATCGGCCTGGGCGCGACCGTCCACGAGCCCGCGACGGAACGGGGCGAGGGCTTCGTCACCGCGTCGGTGGTCGACCCATTCGGCAACATCCTCGGCGTGATGTACAGCCCGCACTACCTCAGCACGCTCGAGCACCCAGCTCCGGCCTGACTCGTGCCGAGGTGACGAGCACCCAGTACGCGAACGTTCTCGTCCCCATCACCGACCGGGTCAACGCCGCCTCACCCATCCCGTCGACTTCTCCACGACCGCATCCTCCAGTTCCAGCCGCCCGAGGCAGCCCTGCACGGCGGCGACCGAGAGTCCGGAGCGCCGCGCGATGTCGAGCACGATACGAGCAGAGCGGGCACTCATCGCGTCCAGCACCCGCACATCGTCACGGGTGCGGCCAACCCCTGCTCCCTCCCATTCCGATGACGGATGCGGTGACGGCGGAACGAATGCTGCCTCGGGCATCAGCTCCGCCATCTCCTCGGCATTGGTGACGCACACGGCGTCGTAGTCCCGGATGAGGCGGTGGCACCCAGCGGATGCGGGAGACGTCACCGGTCCGGGCACGGCGCCGAGCGGACGCCCCAGCGCTGCGGCATGCCCGGCGGTGTTCAGCGATCCCGATCGCCAGCCCGCCTCGAGCACCACGGTCGCCTGACTGGTCGCCGCGATGAGTCGGTTGCGCTGCAGGAAGCGCCATTTGGTCGGTGCTGATCCGCAGGGCAACTCCGAGATCACCGCTCCTTCCTCCACCATCCGGCCGAGTAGGGCATCGTGGCCGCTGGGGTAGAAGCGGTCCACCCCGCCGGCCAGGAACGCCACCGTGACTCCCCCGCTCGCGAGAGCCGCCCGATGGGCCATGCCGTCGATCCCGTACGCGGCACCCGACACGATGGCGAGTCCGCGGTCGACGAGTCCCGCCGACGCCTCCATCGCCACATGCTCGCCGTACCCGGTGGCGGCGCGGGCGCCCACCAACGCGACGGAACGGCCGAGTGCCGGCAGCACCGCCTCCCGGCCGCGCAGCCACAGCGCCAGCGGCGCGTGCTCGCCGAGGTCGTCCACGCCGTCCGGCCAGTGCGGCCCGCCCGGCACCAGAATGCGCGTGCCGATGCGAGCTGCCTGCCGGAGGGCTCGAACGGCGGTGTCGATGTCGACGCGGGGCCGCCACCGATCGAGGGCCTGTCCGACATCCCCGGCTCCGAGCATCGCCTCGGCCGTTTCACCGGCGGTCCGCGCGCTGGACAGGATGCGTCCCACCGGCCACTGCTCCAGAAGCGCGTCGAGCAGGAGGGGCGCGCCGAGCGCGGCGGTCAGTGCACCGGCGGCACGGTCACCCGGCTCGGCGATGCCCGTGAGAGCGGACCGGGCGAAGATCTCGGCCGCGCTCGGCCGGCTCGACTCCGACTCCCCACGCCCAGAAGACTCCCCACGCCCGGCAGCCTCCCCACGCCCGGCAGCCTCCCCACGCCCGGGAGCCTCCGCCGCCCCGGGCGCCACTGCCGCCACCAGTGCGTCGACCATCGACGCGTCGAGACCGAAGAGGACGCCGGTCACGACATCGCCCGTCGAAGGAACAGTGCCCTGCCCACATGGTCGGGCGACGGTCGACCCTCGCCGTCGAGGTCGGCGAGGGTCCAGCTGAGGCGGAGCACCCGGTCGTAGCCCCGCATGGTGATGCCGCCGCGTTCGAGAGCGCGATCGAGCGCCGCTGTCGCTCGCCCGCCGAGCGCCGCCGTGCCATTGCGGAGCCACGAGCCCGGTACCTGGGAGTTGAGCGTCCACGGTGTCGCACGAAGGCGCTCGCGCGCAGCCGCCCGGGCCGCGGTGACACGGGCACGCCCGTCGGCCGTCGACATGCGCGGTCCATCGGTGGACAGCGCGAGTTGTGCGGCGGTGACCTGGCGCACCCCGAGCTGGATGTCGATGCGATCGAGCAACGGACCGGAGATGCGCGCCAGGTACCGCCGCCTCGCGTTCGGAGGGCACATGCACGACGCATCCTGCGCTCCGTACTGCCCGCAGGGGCAGGGATTCGCGGCCATGACGAGTTGGAACCGCCCAGGGAAGTGCGCCACCGCACTCGCACGATGGATGCTGATGCGGCCGGACTCGAGGGGCTGCCGCAGGCAGTCGAGCACCGCCATCGAGAACTCGGGCGCCTCGTCGAGGAAGAGCACGCCGTGCGTCGCACGCACCGCCGCGCCCGGCCTGATCTGCCCGCTTCCCCCACCCACCATCGCGGCCGCAGTGGCGGTGTGGTGCGGACTCTCGAGCGGCGGTCGGGTCACGAGGCTGCTGCCCACGGCCAATCCCGCGAGGGACCGGATGGAGCTCACCTCTAACGCCTCGGCGGGCTCCAGATCCGGAAGAAGCCCGGGCAACCGGCTCGCGAGCATGGTCTTCCCCGCGCCCGGTGGCCCCAGGAGGAACACGTGATGAGCGCCAGCAGCGGCGGCGAGCAGTGCTCCGATCGCCTCCTCATTGCCGACGATGTCGGTGAGGTCGAGGTGCTCGGCCGCTGCCTCATGCCCCTCCGGTGTGCCCACCCGTTCGATGGGCTCCACCGGGACCGGTTGGTACTCGCCACCGTGCCAGATCGCGGCATCCCGCAGCGACGCCACCGGGACCACGCGCACGTCCGGCACGAGGGAGGCCTCATCGGCATTGCCGGTGGGCACCATCACCACGCGGTGGCCGGCGCGGGATGCCGCGAGCACAGCGGGCAGTACCCCGTTGACCGGGCGGAGTCGCCCATCCAGTCCGAGCTCGCCCACGTGCACGACCCGCTCCACCGATTCCGCATGCACACTGCCCGCCGCCGCGAGGATGGAGACCGCGATCGCGAGGTCGAAACCCGACCCGTGCTTCGGCAGCGCCGCCGGCGAGAGATTCACCGTGAGCTTGTGGCTCGGCAGGGCGCAACCGGAGTTCGATGCCGCCGACCGCACGCGGTCTTTCGCCTCTCCCAGAGCGGTGTCGGGGAGCCCGATGAGCACGAAGCCCGGCAGGCCGGCGGAGATGTCGCTCTCCACCTCCACCACTGCGCCCGTCAGTCCGAGGAGCGCCACGGACAGGGTGCGCCCCACGCCCATCAGAACACGCCCTCGAGGTGCTCGATCGTCGGAGCGGCCCCGGGTGGGGCGAGAACGGCGACCGCGTCGATGCGAATGCGGCGACGGGTGGCGCCGTGCTGCTCGCACCACTCGCCCGCCAGTCGGCGCAGGCGAGCCAGCTTCGCCACCGTGATCGCCTCGAAGGGGTGCCCGAACGCGGTTCCCGACCGGGTCTTCACCTCCACGAAGACCGTGTCATCACCGCGTTGCACGACGAGGTCGATCTCGCCCTGCTCGCACCGCCAATTGCGGTCGAGCACCGCATAGCCCTGCTCGGTCAGTCGCTCGGCGACGAGCTGCTCACCCCACCTACCGAGTTCGTCCTTCGCCGCCATGTCGACCTCCGGCACCAGAGTGGCAAGCCTGGGAGATCGAATGAACCGGCGATGTGTGATCTGTGCACACCGCCCCGTCGGGACGGTGTGGGGAGAAGCACCGCCCCCGGGGCGACGCGCGTCCCCGGGGGCGGTCGGCGACCGGGCTTCACGGTCTCATTGCGCACCACTCGTGCCTTTTTCGCGCTGCTGAGCCTTCGGGCACTCCTCCCGCTCGCTCAGACTCCGACGACGTAGGTGAGAGCGGCCCAGACGGAGACCGCGGTCACGGTAGTCCAGAGGACGATCGCCACGGCCTGCCAGAGCAGCACCCATCCCCGGGGAGTTCCGCTGGCGATCAGGATGGACGACGTGATCTGCGTCGGGATCGCAAGGGGACCGAGGATGCTCGCGCCGGGGACGCCGAAACGAACGAGCCACCCCTTGACGCGCCGCCGACCCTTCGACTCCGGCTCGGCCGGCACCGCATCCTGGTCCGCAGCGATCCGCTCGTCCCCCCAGGACTCCGGGGTTCCTCCGGCGCCCGCCGTAGCGCTGACGCGGGTCGTGCGACGGTTCACCGCAGCCGTGCGAGCCCGGGACGTGAGGGATACCACCAGCATCACGGAGGCGAAGTTGCCGACAGCGGCGGCGAGGGCGGCGGCGATGGGGTTGAGGCCACCGACGATGCCGATCATCGAGGCGAGCTCGCCCTCGATGAACGGGACGGTTCCAGCGAGCATCACGATGACGGGCTGGAGGATCTCGGGCACATGGTCCACGAGGTCTTGGAAGTTGCGGATGAGGTCCTGAACAGGATTCACGATTCTAGAAGATCCTTCATTGTGCGGGCGAAAAGGGAGCGGGTTTTCGCTTCCGACCTCAGTAGAAACCGTGTTCTCGGAACAGGGTCAAGTAGTTCCCGACCTCGTCGTCCGCTCGGGGTCGGGAGGCTCCGCGCGAGCCGTTCTGCACGGTGCTGCTGGGCGCCTCAGGCGCATCTGCCGTCGACGACGAAACGACCGCGGGAAGCCGCTTGACCATGTGCTCGGAACAGGGTCTTAGATGAAGGGCACGAGAGAGGGACCACAGACATGGCGTGGAGCACACGGGAGATCGCGGATCTCGCGGGGACGACCGTGAACGCCGTGCGCCACTACCACCGCGTGGGCGTGCTCGAGGAACCCGATCGCATGTCCAACGGGTACAAGCAGTACGAGGTTCGGCATCTGGTCCGCCTTCTGCAGATCCGCCGACTGCGCGACCTGGGGGTGCCCGTCGACCGGATCGAACAGGTGGGGTTCAGCGGCCAAACCCCCATGGCGGCGCTGACGGCGATCGATGCGGATCTCGCGAAGAGCATTGAGCGGCTGCAGCGTGCTCGCGCCGAGATCAAGGCGATCCTCCTCGGCTCGTCCGTAACGGACCTGCCCCCGGGTTTCGAGGGTGTCGCGTCGAAGCTGTCTACGCCCGAGCGCTCGCTCGTTCTCATCTACTCCCAGCTGTACGACGAGGAGGCGATGGCTGATGTCCGCGAGATGATCGAGTCCGAGCCGGACGATGTCGGCGGGGCGTTCGCCTCCCTGGCCCCCGACGCGGATGAGCGCACGCGTCAGCAGGTGGCCGAGCAGTACGCGCCCGTCATCGCGAGAACCTTGACGGACTACCCCTGGCTGAGTGATCAGACCGGCCACGTCTCCAAGAGCCCCGAGGCGACGCAGGAGACGGTTGCACAGTCGGTCGCTGCCCTCTACAACCCCGCGCAGCTCGATGTGCTCGTCCGTGCAAGCCGCATCGCGCATGAGCAGATGCGACAGCGCGAAACGGACCCGGTCGACGAGGAGAGCACGTCCGAATAGGCAGTGTCGGTACGTTGCGGGTCTCAGTCCGAGGAAAGGGCGAGCGGGCGAACTACTCGTCGAGCGCGAGTTCCTTGGGCAGCTCGAACTCCTTGGAGGACAGCTCCTCCACGTTCACGTCCTTGAACGTGAGCACGCGCACGCTCTTGACGAAGCGGTCGGAGCGGTAGACGTCCCACACCCAGACGTCGGTCATCGTCAGTTCGAAATAGAAGTCGTGCTCGGTATCGCGACGCACGAGTTCGACCTCGTTGGCCAGGTAGAACCTGCGCTCCGTCTCGACCACGAACTTGAATTGGCCCACCACGTCACGGTATTCCCGGTACAGCGCCAGTTCGACTTCGCGGTCGTAGTCCTCGAATTCGTCGTCATCCATGGTGAGCCAATCCTACGACCTCGCCAGCAGCGGTTCGCCCTCGGCGGTGCGCAGCCAGGTGCGACGGTGGAAGTCCGACGGTCCGTGCTCCGCGATCGCGGCCATGTGCTCGGTGCTCCCGTACCCCTTGTTGCCGGCCCAGCCGTAGCGCGGTTCGACCGCGTGCCGGTCGATCATGAGGCGGTCGCGGTGCACCTTGGCGATCACCGAGGCGGCGGCGACGGAGGCGCAGTCCCGGTCGGCCTTGATGCGGGTCTGCACGGGCACCGGCGCGGGCAGCGCCCGGTTCACGTAGTCCCAGTTGCCGTCGAGCAGCACCACGGCCTCGCTCACCGGCGCACCCAGTTCGGCCAGCGCCTCGAGGGCGCGCCGAGCCGCGAGCCCGAGGCACGCGGTGAGGCCGATGGCATCCACCTCGTCGCAGGTGGCGAGGCCCACGGCGGAATGCAGCGACCAGGAAGCGGCGAGGGGCGCGAGTTCCTCGCGTCGTTTCTCGCTCAGCATCTTGGAGTCGCGGAGCCCCGCGGGGATGCGACGGCGGGTGGGGGCGATGAGTGCCGCACCTACGGCGACGGGTCCGGCGATGGCGCCCCTGCCGACCTCGTCGAGCCCGATCACGTAACGGGCGCCGGATGCGAACATCTTCCGCTCCACCCGCATCGTGGGGTCGGCCACCGGCGTCATCTAGCGTCCCTCGGTCTCCACGCCGCGGAAGGTGATCTCGTAGTTGTCGAGCCACTCCCAGCGCGCGATCGGCCAGCTGATCAGCAGCGCCCGGCCGACGACATCGTCGAGCGGCACGAACCCCTCGCTCGGCGTCTCCCGCTGGTAGCGCGAGTCCTTGGAGTTGTAGCGGTTGTCACCCATCACCCAGAGCGAGTCCGCGGGCACGGTGACATCGAAGCTGTCCTGCGACACCGCGGTCTCCCCGGGCGGCAGCACCACGTACGGCTCCTTGAGCGGCACGTCGTTCACCGAGAGCTGTCCGAACTCGTTGCAGCACACCACGTGGTCGCCGGGCATGCCGATCACGCGCTTGATGAGGTGGTCGTTGCTGTCCGGCGCCGAGAGGCCCACGAGCGCCAGCACCCAGTCCACACCGGCGGCGAGCGGGTTCTGCTGCGGCGCGGCGACCGGTGCGAGCCAGTTGCCCGGATCGCGGAAGACCACGATGTCGCCGTGCTCGAGCGCCATCAGATCGGGCGCGAGCTGGTTGACGATGATGCGGTCGTTCTCGACGAGCGTGTCGGACATCGACTCCGAGGGGATGTAGAACGACCGGATGAGGAACGTCTTGATGAGTACCGACACGAGCAGGGCGACCACGAAAATCACGAGGATGTCGCGGACGAACAATTTCCAGCCCGTCAGTCGGGGTTTGCCGTTCTTGCCCACTGTCTTCATATCCGTGGGCACCGTACTATCCGTCATTTAACCGCCTGAGCTCCCCAGCAATAGTAGTCGCTGGGGAGCTCGGCGGTTTCACGCGGGAAGCCTAGTTGAAGCGCTTCTCCTTGATCTTGGCCTTCTTGCCGCGGAGTTCGCGGAGGAAGTAGAGCTTGGCGCGACGCACGTCACCGCGGGTGACGACCTCGATGTGATCGATCACCGGGGAGTGCACCGGGAAGGTGCGCTCGACGCCCACCTGGAAGGAGACCTTGCGAACGCAGAAGGTCTCGCGAACGCCCTCGCCCTGACGGCCGATGACGACGCCCTGGAACACCTGGATGCGCGAACGCGTGCCCTCGACGATGTTGACGTGGACCTTGACGGTGTCACCGGCGCGGAACTCGGGGATGTCCGACCGCAGCGATGCCTTGTCGACGGAGTCAAGAATGTGCATGGTGTTCGCTCTCTGCAACCGCCACAGGTCGACTGCGAATCAGGAAATACAAGAATGGGAATCGGCCCGCCGATACGCCGACTCCCCTGTGGCAGGGTCAGCCGCGAGCACAAAGATTCATTCTGACACGTGCGGCAGGATAAGACAAAAGGCGTGCGGCTCGATCCGGGCGTGGCGGCCCGGGTGTTCAGCGCTCGTCGCGCCTCAGCGTTCGTCGCGCTTCGGCGAGTCGGTCGGGTCGAGGCGGATGACGCGTGCGGTGCCGCGTCCGTCCGGCCCCTTCCACAGGGCGGGACCGCTTCCGGGTGCCGCCCCGCTGGCGTCACGCTCCAACGTCTCCATGACCGTGCGCACGCGCTTGCGGGTTTCCCGCAGGAATTGCCACACCGCGATCCAGAACGCCGCCACGCCCACGATCACCGTGAGTGCGCCGAACAGGTTCGCCAGCACGGTGGAAAGACCCTCCGAGTCGCTGCCCGCGACCTGGGTGAACGCCGACGTGCCGCCCTCCCCGGATGCGCCGACATCGACCACGAAGAAGCCCAGCGCGAGAATGCAGAGGTGCCACACACCCACGGCGGCCACGTCGAGCCAACTCACCGCGCGGGTACTGCGCACGTCCTTGCGAGCCGAGATCATGCCGGCCACCATGAGCATCGAGATGGCGAGGATCGGGGCCAGGATGACCAGCAGCACGAACTGCCAGCCCACGGTCGCGCCGAACAGTCCCCGGCCCACGAGCACCCACAGCGGAAGCAGGAGTGCCGCGACGAACTGCCAGTAGAAGAAGGCGCGACGGGCGATCATGGCATTCAGGATACGGCGTGCAGGTCCATCCGAACTGACCGTTCCATCGGTCCGCGTGTGACCGGGCCGCCCGCGTACGGAACCGCCGATCAACCGGAGTTCCGGTGCGCCAACTAAAGTGTTCCCGTGATTGAACTGAGGACACCGGCCGAACTCGACGCCATGCGACCCGCTGGACGGTTCGTCGCCGATACACTCACCCGTCTGGCCGACGCGGCCGACGTGGGAGTGAACCTGCTGCAGCTGGATGCGATGGCGCACGACCTCATCCGCAAGCGCGGCGCGGAATCCTGCTACATCGACTACCACCCGTCGTTCGGCGCGAGCCCCTTCGGCAAGGTGCTCTGCACCTCGGTGAACGACGCGGTGCTGCACGGTCTCCCCTTCGACTACGTGCTGCGCGACGGCGACGTGGTGAGCCTCGACTTCGCCGTGGCGGTGGACGGCTGGGTGGCGGATTCGGCCCTCACGGTGATCGTGGGCACTCCCCGACCCGAAGACACGCGCCTGGTGCAGGTGACCACCGCCGCGCTCGAGGCCGGTATCGCCGCGGCGCAACCGGGCGGCCGGGTGGGCGACATCTCCGCCGCGATCGGCGCGGTGGCCGCGGATGCCGGCTACACCGTCAACACCGACTTCGGCGGACACGGGGTGGGACGCACGATGCACGGCGACCCGCACATCGCGAACAGCGGGCGGGCCGGGCGCGGGGTGCCCCTGCGCCCGGGCCTGGTGATCGCGATCGAGCCGTGGTTCCTGCAGACGACGAATCGCATCTTCACCGATCCCGACGGATGGACCCTCCGCAGCGAGGATGGCTCGCGCGGCGCGCACATGGAGCACACCATCGCTATCACGGCCGACGGTCCGGTCGTGCTCACCGCCCGCGACTGAGCCTGTCGAAGGGCGGTCCTGAGCCCGTCGAAGGGCGGTCCCTGAGCCCGTCGAAGGGCGGTCCCTGAGCTCGTCGAAGGGCGGTCCCTGAGCCCGTCGAAGGGACGCTACGCGACGTCCCTTCGACAAGCTCGGGGACCGTAATGACCGGCAGGGACCGTAGTAGGCCGCGGGGTCAGGCGTCGAGGGGCGGGAGGAGGTCGGGGCGTACGCGCCGGGTACGCTCCAGCTGCTGCTCGCGACGCCACGCGGCGATGGCACCGTGATTGCCGCTCAGCAGCACCGGCGGCACATCGAGGCCGCGCCAACTGGCCGGCTTGGTGTAGCTCGGGTACTCGAGCAACCCATCCGAGTGGCTCTCCTCGATGAGGCTCTGCGGGTTGCCGACCACGCCGGGCAGCAGGCGGCCAATGGCCTCCATCATGGCGAGCACCGCGACCTCGCCACCGTTGAGCACGTAGTCGCCGAGGCTCACGAGCCGCACGCGGGCGCGCTCGGCCGTGGAGTCGAAAACGCGGGAGTCGATGCCCTCGTAGCGACCGCAGCCGAACACGAGATGCGGCTCGCGAGCGAGCTCCTCGGCCATCGACTGCGTGAACAGCTCGCCCGCCGGTGACGGGAAGATCACCACCGGAGCGGCGTCCCCGTCCATCGCGGGAATGATGCTGTCGAGCGCCTCACCCCACGGCTCCGGCTTCATGACCATGCCCGCGCCGCCACCGTAAGGCGTGTCGTCCACGGTCCGATGGCGGTCGTGCGTGAAGTCGCGGAGGTCGTGCGTGACGAGTTCGAGGAGACCGGATGCGCGGGCCTTGCCGAGCAGGGAGATGTCGAGCACGTCGAAGTACTCGGGGAAGATCGAAACGATGTCGACGCGCACGGGTGGTCAGTCGCCGGGCGTGCGCGGAGCCGAATCCGGAGCGGCGTCGGGAGCTGCCTCATCCCCGTCGGCCTCGAGAACTGCGTCATCGGCTTCGACGTCCGGAGCAGCGTCCGTCGTCGTCGAGACGTCGGCATCCGGAGTCGAAGCATCAACGTCCTCGGGAGCGGCGTCCTCGGTCTCGGGGATCTCCTCGAAGAGTCCGGCGGGCGGCGTGACCGTCACGGTGCGGCGCGCCATGTCGACGGAGGGCACGATCGCCTTCACGAACGGGACCATGACCTCGCCCGACGGAGTGGCGACCAGAAGGATGTCCTGAGCGGGGAAGTGTTCGACCCGCGTCACCGTTCCGACCTCGATCCCGTCGCGCACGACGGAGAGCCCCACGAGCTGGTGGTCGTACCAGGCGTCTTCCTCGTCCGACTGCTCGGTCTCGTCCTGGCTGATCCAGAGGATCGCCTTCACGAGCGTTTCCGCCTCGGTGCGATCGGTGATCCCCTTGAAGAAGACGACGGGCTGGCTGTTGTACCAGCGCAGCTCGACGACCTCGAGAGTCTTGCCCCGCCATCTGGATCCGGTGGGAACCTGCAGGGTGAACACCGCGCCCGGCACGAATCGTCGTGCCGGGTCGTCGGTGTACAACTCCAGCTTGAGGGCGCCCTTCAGGCCGTGGGCCTTCGTGAGGCGACCGACCCGGAGCTCGGTCTGCTTGCTAGGAATCGGTGTCCACCACGTCCACGCGAACGCGCTTGCCGTCGGCCAGCGCGGTGATGAGCGTGCGGAGCGCCTTCGCGGTGCGGCCGGCGCGACCGATCACCCGACCGAGATCGTCGGGGTGCACCCGCACTTCGAGCACGTTCCCGCGAGGGGACGACTTCGACACGACGCGGACCTCATCCGGCTGTTCGACGATGCCCTTGACGAGGTGTTCGAGCGCGGGAGCGAGCATGGGTTACGCCTGCTCGCTGTCGGAAGCTGCAGCCTCGTCCTCGGCGGGAGCCTCGGTCTTGGCGGCGGGAGCCTCGGCGGGCTTCTCGGTCTTGGGCTTCAGGACCGGCTTCTTCTTCTCGTCGGCGACGAACGCCTCCTTGGGCTCCTTCGTCTTGACGGTGCTGACGGCGTCCTTGTCACCCTTGAACTGTCCCCAGTCACCGGTGAGCTTGAGCAGCGCGGCGACCTGCTCGGTCGGCTGAGCGCCGACGCCGAGCCAGTACTGCGCGCGAGCGGAGTCGACCGTGATGAGCGACGGCTCCTCGGTGGGGTGGTACTTGCCGATCTCCTCGATGACGCGACCATCGCGCTTGGTGCGCGAGTCGGCGACGACGATGCGGTAGTAGGGCGCGCGAATCTTGCCCATGCGCTTGAGACGGATCTTTACAGCCACAATTCTCCTGAATTTTTTCGTGTGTGGTTGAACTGATGGCCGTGAGCGTGGGGGCACACTCGGCACGAGCTCGAAGGGGAATCTGCGGAACGATGTAGAGGGTCGGCACCGTCAGACTCGACAGACCATTGTGACAGATTTCCGCAGGGTTCGGGTAATCGCACCGTACGGCACACGCACCGCCGACTCGCCCGGACCGCCGAGCTCCTCCCGTCGGGCGGCGCGCGCCTCCGCGATCGGCCGGAAAGGGCGTTCTCCGCGGAGTGTCAGACGCCGGCGCGGACGCGGCGGCGCGAGAGGGCGACGCCGACGAGACAGATCGCGCCGCCGAGCACCGCGACGAGCGTCGGCACCTCGCCGAACGCCAGGAAGCCCATGCCGATCGCGAGCGGGGGAACGATGTAGGTGGACACGCCGAGCCGCCCCGCGGGCATCCGGGACAGCGCGTATCCCCACGTGGTGAAGGCCAGCGCGGTGGGCACCGCACCGAGGTAGACGACTCCGAGGATGCTGAGCGGCGTCGAGCTCTGCACGTCGCGCAGGAGGTCACCCGCGAAGGGCAGGCAGGCGACGAGCCCGATCACGCACCCGAGCCAGGTCACCTGCACGGATGACATCCGACGCAGCGTGGGCTTCTGCGCGAGCACACCGACCGCGTAGCTGAGCGCGGCGGCGAGGCACCACAGCACGCCGGAGATGTTCCCGAGCGTCGCTCCGCCGGTGGCGATGCCGATGAGCAGTACGCCGGCGAACGCCACGACGGCGCCGATGAGAAGCCACTTCGGCAGGCCCTCCCCCAGCACCAGGCCCGCACCGAAGGCGATGAGGATGGGCGCCACGTTCACGATCATCGCGGTGGTACCGGCGTCGAGGGTGAGTTCCGCCGTGTTGAGGGCGACGTTGTAGACGCCGAACCAGGTGATGCCGAACAGCACGATGAGCAGCCACTCGCGGCGGGTCGGCGCCACCCAGGGTTGGCGCACGACCACGAGGGTGAGGCAGGCGGCGCCCACGAGGAGGCGACCGAGCGCGAGTGAGCCGGGTGAGAAGTCGTGTCCCACGCCCCGGATGACGATGAACGCGCTGGCCCACGCCACGATCGTGACCGCGATGGCGGCGAGCACACGCGGGGACGGTGTCGACTCCCCGGGCGGGGAGACGGTGAGCGGGGTGGTCGTGGTCATCGGCCCACCGTATCGCCGAGGAGACCGATCCTTCCGGCGCTGATCGGACATGGCAATCGAGCGACGTTCCTCGACCGCTTCCGGGGTCCGTCGCGCCGATCGCCGAACATCCGCGCGGGCTGTTACGCCGCGCATCCGCGCCCGTTACAGAAGCTCCGCTCGCGTGTCAGGATTGACCCGATCCGCTCCGCGCGGCTATGTCGAAGGGTGGGCACATGGAGATCGAGTTCGCGCCCTCACGTCGATCGACGATCGGCATCGAGTGGGAGCTGGCCTGCGTCGACCACTCCAGCGGCGAACTCTCCCCCGCCGCACCCGCGGTGCTCGACGCCCTCGGTCGAGGTGGAGACACGTTCCCGCACGTCGCCGCCGAGCTGCTCACCAACACCGTCGAGGTGGTGAGCGACGTGCACGACGACGTGGCCGGTGCGGTGCGGGATCTCGCCGTGACCATCGATGCGGTGCGCGAGGTCGTCGACCCGATGGGCGTGGAGCTTCTCTGCGCCGGCACGCATCCGTTCAGCCAGTGGTTCTCGCAGGACGTCACGCCGGGCAAGGAGCGCTACGCGACGCTCATCGACCGCACCCAGTGGTGGGGCCGGCAGATGATGATCTGGGGCGTGCACGTGCACGTCGGCATCGAGTCCCGCGACAAGGTCCTGCCCATCCTCAACGGCCTTCTCGCCTACATCCCGCACTTCCAGGCGCTGTCGGCGTCCAGTCCGTTCTGGGTCGGCGAGGAGACCGGCTACGCGTCGAACCGCGCACTCATGTTCCAGCAGTTGCCCACCGCGGGCCTTCCTCCCCAGTTCGGCGCGTGGGCGAACTACGAGGAGATGGTGGGCGACATGCTGCACACCGGAGTGATCGACCACTACAGCGAGCTGCGGTGGGACATCCGGCCGTCGCCCAAGTGGGGCACCATCGAGGTGCGCGTGTTCGACGGCGTTTCGTCGGTGCGCGAGGTCGCCGCGCTCGCCGCGCTCGTGCAGTGCCTGATCGAGGAGTTCTCGACCGCGCTCGACGACGGCAAGGACATCCCGCAGATGCAGCCGTGGTTCGTGCGCGAGAACAAGTGGCGAGCCGCCCGGTACGGGATGGACGCGATCATCATCCAGGATGCCGCGGGCAATGAGTGCCTGGTGTCCGATGACACCCGGCGCGTGCTCGCCCGGCTCGAGCCGATCGCCGAGCGGCTCGGCTGCCTCGACGAGTTGCGCGACGTGGCGGGCATCCTCGAGCGCGGGGCGAGCTACCAGCGCCAGCTGGCCGTTGCCAGGGAGCACGGCGGCAGCCTGAAGGCCGTGGTGGCGTCGCTCGTGCGCGAACTCCGCGACGGCCTCCCCGCGTAGCGCTCGGCGTACGGCCCGCGGACCCTGAGCCTGTCGAAGGGTCGTTCCGTGTCTCCCCTCGGACCCTGAGCCTGTCGAAGGGTCGTTCCGTGTCTCCCCACGGACCCTGAGCCTGTCGAAGGGTCGTTCCTCACCTCGCGTCCCTTCGACAAGCTCAGGGACCGCATGGGCACCACCTCGACGCGGCGTGAGACCGCGATCGCGTCCCTTCGACAAGCTCGGGGACCGTATGGGCATCCCTTCGACAAGCTCAGGACCGTGGACGTTAGCGGCCGAGCATCTTCTGCAGGCTCGCGAGCTCTTCCTCGCTGGGGCCATCCTTCGACCCGGCACCCAGCCCGAATCCGGAACCGGTTCCCCCGGCCGCCAGCGCGGCCTGCTTGCCCGCCGCACGTGCGGCATCCTCCGCCGCCCGCTTGGCCGGGTTGCCCGACTTCGAGCCCTTCTTCTTGGTGTTCTGCTTGTTCCGGGCGCCGCCATGGCTCCCCGGCATGGGACCCATGCCCGGGATCTGCGGCATCCCGCCGCGAGCCACGGTGCGCATCATCTTCGAGGCCTGCTCGAAGCGCTGAATGAGCTGGTTCACCTCGGTGACCGTCACACCCGACCCGCGCGCGATGCGCAGGCGACGGGAGCCGTTGAGCAGGCGGTGGTTGCGCCGCTCGGCGAGGGTCATCGACTGGATGATCGCCTCCGTGCGCACGATCTCCCGCTCGTCGAAGTTGTCGAGCTGCTCCTTCATACCGCCCATGCCGGGGAGCATGCTCATCATCTTCTTGATCGACCCGCCGCGCAGCTGCTGCATCTGCTTCAGGAAGTCTTCGAGGGTGAACGTGTCGGTCGAGATCTTCTCGGCCATCTTGAGGGCTTCGGCCTCGTCGAAGTTCTCCTGCGCCTGCTCGATGAGGCTGAGGATGTCACCGAGGTCGAGGATGCGGCTCGCCATGCGGTCGGGGTAGAAGGGCTCGAAGTCGTCGAGCGTCTCACCCGTCGAGGCGAACATGATCGGGCGCCCGGTCAGCGACGCCACCGACAACGCCGCACCACCGCGCGCGTCACCGTCGAGCTTGGTGAGCACCACACCGGTGAAGTCCACGCCCTCCTGGAAGGCCTTCGCGGTGGCGACCGCGTCCTGACCGATCATCGCGTCGAGGACGAAGAGCACCTCGTCGGGCTGGGTGGCACGACGGATGTCCGACGCCTGCTTCATCAGGTCCGCGTCCACACCGAGGCGACCGGCCGTGTCGATGATGACGACGTCGTACTGGCGATCGACCGCGTACTTGACCGCATCCTTCGCCACCCGGACGGGGTTGCCGACGCCGTTGCCGGGTTCGGGGGCGAACACCGGCACGCCGGCCTGCTCGCCCACCACCTGCAGCTGATTCACGGCGTTCGGCCGCTGGAGGTCGGCCGCCACGAGGATCGGCGTGTGCGAATCCTTCGCGAGCCACTTGGCGAGCTTGCCTGCAAGGGTGGTCTTACCGGCGCCCTGGAGACCCGCGAGCATGATGATGGTCGGCGGTCGCTTGGCAAACTCGAGCCGACGCTGCTGGCCGCCGAGGATGGTGACGAGTTCCTCGTTGACGATCTGCACCACCTGCTGGGCGGGGTTCAGCGCCTTGTTCACCTCGTCGCCGAGTGCACGCTCCCGCACCTTGGCGGTGAAGGCCCGCACCACGTCGAGCGCCACGTCGGCGTCGAGCAGGGCGCGGCGGATCTCGCGGACCGTGCCGTCGACGTCCGCCGCGGACAATTTGCCCTTGCCGCGCAGATTCTTGAGCGTTTCGGCGAGGCGGTCGGAGAGGGTTCCAAAAGTGGCCATAGTGCAGCCAGTTTAACCGCTGCCGGTCGTCGACGGTGCCGGGGTGTGCGTCCCGTCGTCGCGGCCGCTGGGAAGTGGGGGCGTCCCTTCGACAGGGTCAGGGACCGTGTGGCCCTTCAACAGGCTCAGGGACCGTGCGGCCCTTCGACAGGCTCAGGGACCGTTCGGGACGGTGCGACCCTTCGACAGGCTCAGGGACCGTGCAGGCTCAGGGAGCGTACGGGATCAGCCGACGAGCTTCTGCGCGAAGACGTGGGGCGTGAAGCCGGTGAGGTCGCCGATCTTCTCACCCTGCCCGATCAGCTTGATCGGGATGCCGGTCTTCTCCTGCACGTTGAGCACGAAGCCGCCCTTGGCGGATCCGTCGAGCTTGGTGAGCACGAGCCCGGTGACCCCCGCGTGCTCGATGAACGCCTGGGCCTGCGCGAGACCGTTCTGCCCGGTCGTGGCGTCGAGCACGAGAAGAACCTCCGCGATCGGCGCCTGCTTCTCGATCACCCGACGGATCTTGGTCAACTCGTCCATGAGTCCGCCCTTGGTCTGCAGGCGTCCGGCCGTGTCGATGAGCACCATCTCGGTGCCCGTTCGCTTGGCGTACTCGATGGTCTGATACGCCACCGACGCCGGGTCCTGACCGGGGTGCTGGGGACGCACGACGGCGGCGCCGGCGCGCTCGGCCCAGGTCGCCACCTGCTCCACCGCGGCGGCGCGGAACGTGTCCGCCGCGCCAACGACGACGGAGCGTCCGTAGTTGGCGAGGAACCGCGCGAACTTGCCGATCGTCGTGGTCTTCCCCACCCCGTTCACCCCGACGACGAGGATGATCGCGGGTCGCTCGCTGAGGTGCAGGGTCGGATCGAACTTCGCGAGGCGCTCCTCGATGGACTCGCGCAGCATCCGCTGCAGGTCGCGCGGATCGGTGGTGCGGTATCGCTCCACCGACGAGCGGAGGTCATCGATCACCGCCTCGGAGATGTCCGGACCGAAGTCCGCGGTGAGGAGGGCGGTCTCGAGATCCTCCCAGGTATTCTCGTCGATCGTGGGTTTGGCGAACATGCCGCGCAATGCACTACCGAGCGACCACGGAGATGAACGGTCAGCCATGCATTCAGCCTAGAGGCGAGCAGGCGCGCGAACGACACGCGCCCCCGCCGGCGGCGTTCGATCGACAGCGGAACACCGTTCCCGTAAAGATGGGGCATGACTTCCTTCGGGTTCCACGCGTCCCACGAACAGATCGACCCGGGCACTCTGCTCCGGAACGTGCAGAAGGCCGAGAGCGTGGGCTTCGACGCCGCGATGTGCTCCGACCACATCGCGCCGTGGAGCGCCCGGCAGGGCGAGTCCGGATTCGCCTGGTCGTGGCTCGGCGCCGCGATGCAGGCCACGTCGCTGTCGTTCGGCGTGGTCAACGCCCCCGGGCAGCGCTATCACCCGGCCATCATCGCGCAGGCCGCGGCCACCCTGGAGTCGATGTACCCGGGGCGCTTCTGGGTCGCCCTCGGCAGCGGTGAGGCCGCCAACGAGCACATCACGGGCGGCGGCTGGCCGCGGAAGAGCATCCGCAACGCCCGACTGCGCGAGTGCGTCGACATCATCCGCGCGCTTCACCGCGGCGAGGAGGTCAGCCACGACGGCCTCGTCACAGTGGATCGCGCCCGGCTGTGGACCCTGCCCGAAACCCCACCGCCCCTGATCGCGGTCGCGGTGAGCACCGAGACGGTCGCCTGGGCCGCGGAGTGGGCCGACGGCGCGGCGACCATCAACCAGCCCATCGACGACCTGCGGGCCTGGGTCGACGCCTACCGGTCGGCCGGCGGGCGCGGGGAACTGGCCCTGCAGGTGCACCTGAGCTACGCGGAGACGGATGCCGAGGCGCTCGCGATAGCGCACGACCAGTGGCGGGCGAATGTCTTCGGACCGCCACTGGCCTGGGACATCGACTCCGTCGAAGGGTTCGATGAGGCCGCGGCGTACGTGAAGCCCGAGGACATGGCCGCTTCCGTCGTCATCTCCGCCGACCCGGACGAGCACGTGCGGCGTCTCGAGGAGTTCGCGTCGCTGGGCTTCGACCGCATCTACCTGCACCACGTGGGCAAGGAGCAGGATCGCTTCATCGACGTCTTCGGCGAACGCGTGCTGCCGCGACTCCGAGGACTCTGAGCATGCGGATCACCGACACCAGCGACCTGTGGTGGAAGACCGCCGTGGTCTACTGCCTCGACGTCGAGACCTTCATGGACTGGAACAACGACGGCACCGGCGACTTCCCGGGCCTCGCCTCCCGGCTCGACTACCTCGCCGAACTCGGGGTGACCTGCCTGTGGCTCATGCCGTTCTACCCGACGCCCGACCGCGACGACGGCTACGACGTGCTCGACTTCTACTCGGTGGACTCCCGCCTCGGGTCGCTCGGCGATCTGGTGGAGGTCATCCGCACGGCGAAGGACCGCGGGATGCGGGTGATCGCCGATCTCGTGATCAACCACACGTCGGACCAGCACCCGTGGTTCGTGTCCGCGAAGTCGGACCGCAATTCGCCCCACCGCGACTACTACGTGTGGCGGGACGAGCCGCCCGAGCAGCAGGGCCCCCCGGTCTTCCCCGACCAGGAGACCAGCAACTGGGAGTACGACAAGAAGACGAAGCAGTACTACCAGCACATCTTCTACAAGCACCAGCCCGACCTGAACGTGACGAACCCGGTCGTGCGCGATGAGATCGCCAAGATCATGGGCTTCTGGCTCGAACTCGGGCTCTCCGGCTTCCGGGTGGATGCCGTGCCGTTCCTCCTCGAAACCGATGCGGTGGTCGGCGGGGACGACGCGCTACCGGATCCGCACTCCTACCTGCGGTCACTCCGGGCCTTTCTCGGCCGGCGGTCGGGCGACGGGGTGCTCCTCGGCGAGGTGAATCTGCCACGAGACGAGCAGGCCACCTACTTCGGCGGCGCCGAGGGCAACGAACTGACCATGCAGTTCGACTTCATCTCGATGCAGAAGCTCTACCTGGGGCTCGCCCGTCAGGATGCGGCACCGCTCGTGGAGGCCCTCACGTCGAGGACCGGCGGATCATCGGATTCGCAATGGGCGAACTTCGTACGCAACCACGACGAGCTGACCCTCGACAAGCTCTCCGACGAGGAACGCGGCGAGGTGTTCGCGGCCTTCGGACCGGAGGAACGCATGCAGGTGTACGGCCGCGGTCTCGTGCGGCGGCTTCCCCCGATGCTGCAGGGCGACCCGCGCCGCATCCGGATGGTCTACAGCCTGTTGTTCTCGCTGCCCGGCACCCCGGTGCTCTTCTACGGCGAGGAGATCGGCATGGGCGAGAACCTCGAGCAGGAGGGCCGGATGGCGGTGCGCACCCCCATGCAGTGGAACGGCGGGCGCAACGGCGGGTTCTCCGCGGCGGGCGCCGACGACCTCTGCAGTGCGGTGGTGGAGGGCGGCTACGGTCCGCAGCACGTGAACGTGGAGCAGCAGCGCCGCGACCCGGACTCGCTGCTCAGCTTCGTCCAGACCCTCGTGCGGCACTACCGCAACGCCCCCGAGTTCGGCTGGGGCGAGTTCGCGGTGATCGACCAGCCGCACGCCTCCGTGCTGGCGCACACGCTCACCTGGGAGTCGGATCAGGTGATCGCCCTGCACAACTTCGGCACCGAGTCCTTCGAGGTTCCGCTGCCGATCGCGGAGGCGGACGCGCACACGCGACTGAGCGATCTGCTGACCGGCGAGTCGCTTCCGGTGGAGGACGGCGCGGCCTCGGTGACGCTCGGCGGGTACGGCTACCGCTGGCTGCGGGTGGTGCACGAGCCCGACACCACGCAGTACTAGCGCGCCGCGGTCGGCGCTCACCCGTGCCGTTCGGGTCGGGCCGGGTCGGGCCGCGGCTAACTCGCGACGCGCTCCGTGGCGACGCGCTGTCCCACGACCGCCGAGACGCCGTCCTGGCGCATGGACACGCCGTAGAGGGCGTCCGCGATCTCCATGGTGCGTTTCTGGTGCGTGATCACGATGAGTTGGGATGTTCGCCGCAGGTCCTCGAAGATCGTCAGTAGACGCCCGAGGTTGGCGTCGTCGAGCGCGGCCTCGACCTCGTCCATGATGTAGAACGGGCTGGGGCGCGCCTTGAAGATGGCGATGAGGAGGGCGACCGCCGCGAGCGACCGCTCCCCGCCGGACAGCAGCGACAGCCGCTCGATCTTCTTGCCCGCCGGCTTCACCGAGACCTCGATGCCCGTGTTGAGCAGGTCGTCGGGATTGGTGAGGTGGATGCTGCCCGAGCCGCCGGGGAAGAGCACCGGGAAGACCTCGTTGAACGCCTGCCGGGTGTCGTCGAAGGCCGACGCGAAGATGTCCTGCATCTTCTCGTCGATCTCGTCGATGATGGTGAGGAGGTCCTTGCGGGTGTCGGTGAGGTCGGTCAGTTGCTCCGTGAGGAACCTGTGCCGTTGCTCGAGCGCGGCGAACTCCTCGAGCGCGAGCGGATTGACACGGCCGAGCTGAGCCAGACTCCGCTCGGCGCGGGCGAGTCTGCGCTGCTGCTGCTCCCGGTTGTACGGCGTCCCGGTCGCCTCGGCGACGGTCCCTGAGCTTCCCACGGCCGCTGAGCCTGTCGAAGGGACATCACGTTCCGCCCCTTCGACAGGCGCACGGGCCGCCCCTTCGACGAGCTCAGGGGCGGCGCCGTCAGCGCCGTCCGACGCGCCGTCATCCGGGACGAGCACGTGCGGGCCGTACTCCGCCACCAGCACGTCCTCCACCAGCCCGAGTTCGCTGCCCGCGCGCTCGAGCAGCGACGTCAGGTGCAGCTTCTTCTCGTAGATCTGCAACTCGAGCCCGTGCACGTTCTCGGTGATCGCGGCGAGGCGTTCCCGCAGCGTCCCCTCCTCGCGGCGGAGGCCGGTGAGTTCCTCGTTCTGACTGGCGCGCTGCTGTTCCGCGCGCGCGAGCACCGATCGCGCGTCGGCGACCGAACGGTCGGCCAGGTCGAGCACCGGGGGAAGCGCGGTGAGTACCGCCGTGGCGGCATCCGCCTGCCGACGACGCAGCACGGCGCGACGTGCCGCGGCCTCCGCCTTCGCCCGTTCGCGTTCGAGCTGCTCGGCGAGCTGCTCGCCTCGTACCTGTTCGGCACGCACCCGCTCCTTCGCCGTCTCCACCTGCAGGCGCGTCTCCACCTCGGTCTCGCGCGCCTTCTCGAGTTCGGCGTACAGCGCGTCGCGCGCGCTGGCGTCGAGGATCGGACGCGGGCGCGAGCGCGCGGTGTCCAACGCCGAACGCGCCGTCGCCGCCGCCGACTCCGCGGCGGGCACGGCCTCGCTGGCCAGGGCGAGGGAGGCGCTCAACCGGTCGAACTCGGCTCCGGCCGCCTCGACCTGCACGCGGGCGCGGTTCAACCGTTCAGTTCGGGCGGCCAGCTCGGAGTCGAACTCGCGGAGTGCGGTCAGCGCGCGCTTCGACCGGTCCTTCGCGCTCTGCAGGATGCCGCGCTGCTCGGCGAGGGCGAACGTCGAGCGGTCGATGTCGGCGGCGACGGTGGCGAGGCGGTCGGTGGCGGCATCCCGGTCGGCCACGAGCTCGAGCCGTGATCGTTTGGCGCCGGATCCGCCGCGGAGCACGTAGGAAGTGAGCACGTCGCCCTCGCGGGTGAGGATGGTGGTGGCCGTCGGGTCGTCGAGCGCGCGCCACGCGGTGCGGGCGGAGTCGAGGTCGTCGGCGATGAGCGTGTGCCCGAGGATGCGCAGGACCCCGTCCGGTGCGCGCACCACGTCGGCGGCCCGGCGAATGGTCGATGGAATCGCTGATGCCACATCGACCGGCCCGTCGCCTCCCGCGTCGGCCCGCGCGTCGGCGGCCGCGACCACCACCTCCACGCGTCCGAGTTCCCCCTGGCCGGCGTGCTCGATGGCCGCCGCCGCGTCGTCGTGGGTCTCGGCGAGCACGGCGTCGGCGAGGGAACCGAGAGCTGCGGCGATCGCCGCCTCGAAGCCGGGTTCCACGTGCACGGAATCGGCCACCAAGCCGCGGATCCCCGACAGACGGGCGGCGACCAGTTCCGTCGAGCCGTCCTTCTGATCGAGCGCGAGGGAAAGGGCCGATGTGCGGGCGGCGAGCGCGTCCCGCTCGCGTTCCTGAACGTGCAGCGCCTCGCGGAGACGCTCGATCCCCGCCTCGGCCTCGACGACGGCGTTCTGCGCCGTCTCGTAGGCCTCATCGAGGTCGGTCTCCCCCGCATCCGCCGTCGCTGCCTCCGCCTCGTGCAACGCGAAGGCCGCGCGGGCCGCCTCGCGGCGAGTGGACGCCGCGTCCAGCGCGTTCTGCTGGCGCAGCACCTCGCCGCGAACGGCGGCGAGACGGGACTGCGCCGTGTCGGCCTGGCCGGTGAGCTTCGAGATCTCGAGGTCGTGCCGCGACACCAGTTCCGCCTGGGCCTGGATCTCCTCGTCCACCGCGTCGAGGGCTCGCCGGGCGTTCCCCGTACCGCTCTGAGCGGCGGCCCAGGCCGCTTCCGCGCTCGTCACCAGCCCGCGGAGGCGCTCCACTTCGGCGGCCGCATCCGACAGCATGTGCGGGGTCACACCCTGAGCGCCGTCGGAGACCTCGGTCTGCTCCTCGAGCAACGTGAGCCGCGAGTTGGCGAGCGCGAAGAGGTTGCGCAACCGATCCTGCGCCTGCTCGAGCGCGAACGCGGTGCGCCGTGCAGCATCCACCGCGTCTCCGCTCTGCGCCGCGGTGATCCGCTCGGTGCGGAGGGTGACCGCGTCCAGTCGTTCCTGCAGCACCATCCGCTCGGTGGTGCGTTCGCTCTCGGTGCGGGCGTGGTCGTCGAGCGCCTTGCGGAGGCCCACCACGTCGTCGGCGAGGAGCCGGGCCCGGGCGTCCCGCACCACCGAGGCCACGGTCTGCGCCTCCCGGGCGATCTCGGCCTGCTTGCCCAGCGGCTTGAGCTGGCGGCGCACCTCGCCGGCGAGGTCGCTGAGGCGCGTGAGGTTCGCCTGCATCGCGTCGAGCTTGCGGAGCGTCTTCTCCTTGCGTCGCCGGTGCTTGAGGATGCCGGCCGCCTCCTCGATGAAGCCGCGCCGGTCCTCCGGTGTCGCCTGGAGCACGTTGTCGAGGCGACCCTGTCCGACGATCACGTGCATCTCGCGGCCGAGTCCCGAATCGCTGAGGAGCTCCTGCACGTCGAGCAGGCGCACGTTCGACCCGTTGATGGCGTACTCGCTGCCACCGTTGCGGAAGAGCGTGCGGCTGATCGTGACCTCGGTGTAGTCGATGGGCAGCGCGCCGTCGGAGTTGTCGATCGTCAGGGTGACCTCGGCCCGTCCGAGCGGGCCGCGCGTGGAGGTACCGGCGAAGATGACGTCGTCCATCTTGCCGCCGCGAAGGGTCTTCGCGCCCTGCTCCCCCATCACCCAGGCGAGCGCGTCGACCACGTTGGACTTGCCCGACCCGTTCGGTCCGACGACGCAGGTGACCCCGGTCTCGAAGGCGAAGGTGGTGGACTGTGCGAAAGACTTGAACCCCTTGAGGGTCAGGCTCTTCAGGTGCACGATCCGTTCCCTTTCCGACGCCGTGCGCGTGGGCGCGCGCTCGAATCCCGCCCCCACGGTAACCGACGGGCGCGGATTCGCCCGGCAGGCGAGCGGAGCACAGCGGAATCGGGCGGCGCACGGTGGATGCCGCACGAAGCGGCGCCGCCCGCCGCGCGGTGGGCCGAACGCCGCGGGCGGCTGCGTACCGGCGTCAGTATGCGGTGTAGCCGCCGTCGATCGTGAGCACCGACCCGGTCATGTACGACGACGCGTCACTCGCGAGGAACACGATGGCGGGCCCCAGCTCGTCCGGCTCACCCACGCGCTCCATCGGTGCATCCTCGATCCAGTGCCGTCGGAACCGCGGCTCATCGACCGGCGCCATGTCGGTGCGCATGTACCCGGGAGCGAGTGCATTCACCCGCACCCCGAGGGGGGCCCACTCCGCCGCCAGGCTCTTGGTGAGATGGTGCACCGCAGCCTTGGATGCGTTGTAGGCGGGCTGGAATTGCGGACGGTTGACGATCTCGCCCGACATCGAGCCGATGTTGACGATCGAGCCTTCGCCCTGAGCCACGAAGTGCCTTCCGAAGACCTGCGAGCAGATCCACACCCCGTCGACGTTCACGTTCATCACCTGTCGCCACTCGTCGTCGGTCACGTCGAGTGCCGGCTTGTGGATGCAGGTACCGGCGTTGTTGATGAGCACGTCGGCCCGGCCGAACTGCGCGAGGGTCTCGGCGAGCAGGCGCTCGACATCCGCCCGCACGGTCACATCGCCGAGCACCACGTGCGCCCGGCTGCCGAGGGCCTCGATCTCGCTGACGACGTGCTGAGCGGCCGCGCCGTCCCGACCGGTGACCACGATGTCGGCCCCCGCCTCGGCCAGGGCGAGAGCGAAGGTTCGGCCGAGTCCACGGGTGGATCCGGTGACCACCGCCACGCGACCATCGAGACGAAAACGTTCGAGCATGGCGACTCCTCTGCGGTGGGGTGTGCGGCGTTCCGACCGTCGCGTGCTTCCGCGGGAAGGTGCGATGCGGATGCCGAAACGGTATCGAGAACGCTACTCGGCTTCGCTATCATCGGCGGCATGCCCGCCTTTCGCATCGACGAACTGGCCATCCCCGACAGCATGGACACCCCCGGGAGCGGCGACTTCGCCGAGATGGTGCACGTGCGGAACGCCATCGAGGCCGCCGCGTACGGCACCGACGCGTTCGCCTACTCTCCGGCCGAGCTGCTGCCCGCCTACCAGTTGCAGGAGTACGAGCCCAAGCGCGTCTTCGTGGCGCGAGTGGATGGGCGCATCGTCGGACGCGCGGTCGTGGAGTGGTCGCCGGAGGAGGACGACCGCACGACGTGGGCCGTCGCGGAGGTGCTGCCCGACCATCGTCGCCGCGGCGTCGGCGCCGGGCTGCTCGACCTCATCGAGGCGATGCACGCCGAGTCCGGTCGCACCTCCATCCAGGGGTACGTTCCGCACGCGATGTCCGACAGCGGCGAGCGCCTCGTGCCGCCCACCGGGTTCGGGAGCGTACCGGCCGATGACCCCGGCGTACGATTCCTCCTCGCCCACGGCTACTCCTTCGAGCAGGTCGCACGCGCGAGCTCCATCCCGTTGCCCGTGCATCCCGCGACGCTCGCGGGACTCCGGGCGGATGCCGAGGCGCACTCCGGAGCGGACTACCGGGTGGTGCGCTGGCTCGGGGGCACCCCCGACGAGTGGGTGGCGGACATGGCGGCTCTCTACACGGCGATGAGTACGGCCGACCCGCACGCGGGGCTCGACACCACCGAGGACCGGTGGGACGAGGACCGGCTGCGGAAGTACGAGGCGAAGCTCCTCGCCTCGGGCCGGCTCTACCTCACCGCGGCGGCGGTGCATGTGGCCTCGGGCCGGTTGGCCGGATACACGGAACTCTCGGTGCCGACCGATCGGACGCGTCCGACCAGTCAGGAGGACACGCTCGTGCTCGAGGAGCACCGCGGGCACCGGCTCGGGATGCTGCTGAAGGCCGCGAACCTCGAGTTCCTGGCGGCCGAGGTGCCCGAGACCCCGATGGTGTTCACGTTCAACGCCGAGGAGAATCGGCCGATGCTGAGCGTGAACGAGGCCGTGGGTTTCATCCCGATCGGCCACGAGGGTGCCTGGAAGAAGGTGACCCGCTAGGCGGTCACTGAGCCCGGCGAAGGGACGTCCCACCCGGTCCCTGAGCCTGTCGAAGGGACGCAAGCCGCCCCCTGAGCCGCCCTCGCTAGCGCGGACGGACGGGCACGGCGCGCGATGCGCGGATGCGCTGGCAGCGCGGGCAGAAGTGGCTCGATCGATTCATGAATGCGACGCGTTCGATCGGGGAGCCGCACCGCGGACAGGCCTTGCCGTGCTGTCCGTACGCGTTGAGGCTGTGCGAGAAGTAGCCGGACGCACCGTTCACGTTGACGTACTGCGCGTCGAAGCTCGTCCCGCCCTCGGCGAGAGCACGACCGAGCACGAGGCGCACCTCGGTGAGGAGGGTGCGCGCGCGTGGACGGGACAACGCGTTGGTCGGCTGGTCGAAGTGGATGCGCGCCGCCCACAGCGCCTCATCGGCGTAGATGTTGCCGATGCCGCTCACGAGGGTCTGATCGAGCAGCGCGCGCTTGATCCCGGTGTTGCGTCGGGCGAGAGCGGCGAAGAACGCCCGTTCGTCGAACGACGGGTCGAGGGGATCGCGGGCGATGTGGCTCACCTGCGTGGGGATGAGCGGCGAGTCCGACCCGTAGCCGGCGGGCACGTCGTCGCCGCCGTCGACGAGCGCGTCCACGGCCATCGAGCCGAAGATGCGCTGGTCCACGAAGGCGAGCTGGATCTCGCCGTGTTCGGGATGCTCGAGGGTCATCCGGATGCGGAGCAGCGCATCGTCCGGCGCTCCGGCGGCGCGGAGGAGCACCTGGCCGCTCATGCCGAGGTGGGCGACGAGGGCGTGCGTCGGTTGCGCCCCTTCGACAGGGTCGGGGACCGGGTGGTGCGGCCCTTCGACAGGGTCGGGGACCGGGTGGTGCGGCCCTTCGATAGGGTCGGGGACCGGGTGGTGCGCCCCTTCGACAGGGTCGGGGACCGCGAGGGGGAACCAGAGGAACTTGCCGCGCCGAACGGCGGCGGTGATGCGTCTGCCGACGAGCAGGTCGTCGAACGGACCGCGGACGGCGTCGTGCCGCTTCAGGGATCGGGTGTCGAACACCTCGACGCCGGTGATCAGCGCACCGCGCACGGCGGGCTCGAGTCCCGCACGCACGACCTCCACCTCGGGGAGCTCGGGCATCGCTACTTCCGGGCGCCGGACTGCTGCAGACGAGTCCAGGCTTCGAGGGCGGCGGCCATCTCGGCCTGCTTCTTGCTCGATCCGTCGCCCTCGGCGGTGATGAGCGTGCCGACCGTCACGGTGGCGTGGAATCGCTTGCTGTGGTCGGGACCGCTGTCCGTCACGGAATAGGCGGGTAGCCCAACGCCTCGCCGCGCGGAGATCTCCTGCAGGCTCGTCTTGGGGTCCATGGCCGCACCGAAGCGTTCCGGGTCGGCCAGGAGCGGGGCGAGCAGACGCAGCACGACCGTGGTGGCCACGTCGCCACCCGCGTCGAGGTACACCGCCCCGATGAGCGCTTCGACCGCGTCCGCGAGGATCGACGACTTCTCCCGCCCGCCGGTCAACTCTTCGCCGCGTCCGAGACGGAGGAAGCGTCCGAGATCGATCGAGCGAGCGACCTCGGCCAACGCGACGCTGCTGACGAGGCTCGCACGCCGCTTGGCCAACTCGCCCTCGTCGAGCGTCGGGTTCTCGCGATAGAGCATCACCGTGACGGCCTGCCCCAGAATGGAGTCGCCGAGGAACTCGAGGCGCTCGTTATGCGGGATACCGCCGTTCTCGTACGCGAAAGAACGGTGCGTGAGAGCGAGCTCGAGGAGATCGGGATCGAGATCCGTCGACAGCGCCTCGAGGAGAGGTGCCCGGTCGGGCGCTGCCCCGGTCACGGGATACGACGTGGAAGAGGTCGTCGACTAGACGTCGGCGACCTTGCGGCCCTTGTACTCCATGTACAGCGGGGTGCCGGCGGAGTCCTCGACGACCTTCGCGCGGTGCGGGAGGCTGTAGGTGACGCGGCCGTTCTCGACCGTCTTGACCAGGTTGGGAACCTCGGCCTTCCACTGCGAACGACGGGCGCGCGTG
This sequence comes from Planctomonas psychrotolerans, assembly GCF_008642235.1. Classification (GTDB taxonomy): domain Bacteria; phylum Actinomycetota; class Actinomycetes; order Actinomycetales; family Microbacteriaceae; genus Planctomonas; species Planctomonas psychrotolerans. The sequence continues at coordinate 534,283 of NZ_SJEV01000001.1, forward strand.
TTGGAGCGGGACATCTTCCTCTTGGGAACTGCCATGGCTAACTCTTTTCTGTATTCGGGCCGGTCTCGGCCGTGCCAGTGTCGGGGGCGTCCCCCGCACTGCTGTCTGTGGAAGCCTGGAACTCCGCAAGCGCGGCCCATCGACTGTCGACGAGGGGCTGGTCGTTCTGCGAATCCGACAGGACCAGATTGATGCCGTCCCCCAACTCGAAATCGAGTTCCTCATTGGGGAGTTCTGGCTGGAATGGGAGTGATAAAACCACCGCATCCCGGATCACAGGTTCTAGGTCGACGTGGTCGTCGAGAACCTGATAGTCGAAGGCTTCATCAAGAGAATACGCGAAGAGCTCCTGAAATTCGACCTGGACGGTCTGCTGCATCTCCGCGAGCGTGCGTGCGGAGTGTCCGTCGGCCACTGTGCGGGCCTCGCCGGAGACGTAGATTCCCTCGTGCACCGACTCGAAGCGGGCGGAGATGCGGATGTCACGACCCTCCCGCACCTGCAGCAGACCTTCGCCGAGATGCTCGGGCGCCTGGATGGTGAAGTCCTGCTCGCGCATCTCGCCCGGCCGGTTCACGAGGTCGCGGACGTTGACCGTGTAGGGAGTCTTCCTGAACTTGGGCACGGGCAACGAGTGTACTCCGCGCCGCTGGTGACTCCCGTCGTGCGCTGCAGTGGCGGGGCATCCGTGAGTCCGTGGCGGAGCGGTGGACCTCGGTCAGGCCACGTTCTCCCCGCCAAGGAGTTCGGCGACCACGCGGGGCACGTACGGCGAGACGTCGCCGCCCAGAGACGCGACCTGTCGCACGAGCGAACTGGAGACGTGCGCGTGCGCGGGGTCGGGCAGGAGGAACACGGTCTCCACCTTGGCGAGGTTGCGGTTCACGATGGCCATGGGCGTCTCGTAGGCCACGTCGACCTGCGACCGGATGCCCTTCACCAGCACGCTCGCCCCGACGTCGGTGCAGTAGTCGACGAGCAGGCCCATGCTCCACGAGGTGACCTGGATGTTGCGCGGGTAGGCCCCGTCCACGAGCGCCCGTTCGATGAGGGAGACGCGCTCGGCGATCGGCAGCAGTGCCGTTTTCGCCGGATTGTGCACCACGACCACGTGCACCTCGTCGAAGATGCCGGCGCTGCGCTCGATCACGTCCAGGTGGCCGAGGGTGATGGGATCGAACGACCCGGGGACTACGGCGATCCTGCTCATTGCTCCAGCGTATCGGGGCGGCGTCGCCTCACCTGAGTGCTCCTCCCTTCCCCTGGGTCCGCTCCGAGGCACACGGTCCGGTCCCGTCCGGAGCCCAGGGTGAGCCCGACCTGGTTCCGGGCTGCGCCGAGGTCCCGACCGTGCGACCATCGACCATGGCTCGGTTGCGGGACATCGTGGTGGATTGCCACCGCCCGTCTGCCCTTGCCCGATTCTGGGCGGAGCTGCTCGACGGCTACGAGGTCGCGCCGTACGACGCGGCCGAGGTCGAGCGCCTGCGGGGCCTCGGCATCCTCGACGTGGAGGACGACCCCTCCGTACTGGTCCAGCCCCGCTCCGGGGTCGGCCCTCGCCTGTTCTTCACGCTCGTGCCGGAGTCGAAGGTCGTCAAGAATCGGGTGCACATGGATGTGGACACGGCGGATGTCGAAGGCGAGCTGGCGCGCATCGTGAGCCTCGGTGGTCGGGAACTGCAGCGCTTCGACGACGGCCACGTGATCATGGCGGATCTGGAGGGCAACGAGTTCTGCGTGATGCCCGCGTAGCCGATCGGTTCCCACCCTTGCCCGTCGGTGCGCCCGGGAGGAGCGGACGTGCGGGTCTCCGGAACGAGAGGGTCGTGAGGGGTGGGCGCGGGTCAGGCCTTGGCGAGGAAGGTGCGGGTGGACTCGTCGAGACGCCGGGCGATCGCCTCGGCGAGGGCGGGGTGCTCGGTCAGGGCGGGATCGGCGTCGAGGACTTCCGACGCGAGCCCGCGCGCCTCCTCGATCACGTCGCCGTCCCTGATCACCCGGAGGAGGCGCAGCTGCGAGCGCCCACCGGCCTGCGAGCTGCCGAGCACGTCTCCCTCACGGCGGAGCTCCAGATCGACCTGCGCCAGCTCGAACCCGTCGAGCGTGGCGGCCACGGCGTCCACACGTTCACGGGCGAGGCTGCCGTCCTCGGAGCGCGTCACCAGCAGGCAGAGACCGGGCACGTTCCCCCGCCCGACCCGACCCCGCAGCTGGTGCAACTGCGATACGCCGAACCGGTCGGCATCCATCACCACCATGGTCGACGCGTTGGGCACGTCCACGCCCACCTCGATGACCGTCGTCGCCACGATCACGTCGATGTCGCCCGCGGCGAACGCCCGCATCACGGCATCCTTCTCATCGCTCGACATGCGGCCGTGGAGGGGTTCGATGCGCGCCGACGCGAGTGACGGATGACGCCTCAGCTCGGCGGTGAGCTCGAGCACGTTCGCGGGTGGGGCGGGCGGCCCGCTGGAGGCTTCCGGCACGGCATCCCCGTCCCCCGACTCCGAGGCGCCCGGCTCGGTGGCGCCGGGCTCGATGGCCGGGCACACGACGAACGCCTGTCTGCCCTTCGCGATCTCCTCCGACATGCGCACCCACACGCGGTTCACCCAGGACGGGTGCTCGACGAGGGGCACCACGAAGCTCTCGATGCCCTGACGCCCGGCGGGGAGCTCGCGGATGGTGGAGATGTCGAGGTCGCCGAACACCGTCATCGCGACGGTGCGGGGAATGGGGGTGGCCGTGAGCACCAGGAGGTGCGGTGCAGTGCCCTTCTGGCGCAGCGCCTCGCGCTGATCCACGCCGAACCGGTGCTGTTCGTCGATCACCACGAGGCCGAGGTCGTAGAACCCGACCGTGTCGCTGAGCAGGGCGTGCGTGCCCACCACGATCCGCGCCTGCCCGCTGGCGGCTCGGAGCAGCGCGCGCTTCCGCTGGGCGAGGGGCAGCTGACCGGTGATGAGCACCGGCATCAGCTGGGCCGACAGGTCGGGGCCGAGCACACGGGCGATGGACCGGAGGTGTTGAGCGGCGAGCACCTCGGTGGGGGCGAGCAGCGCCGCCTGGCCGCCCGAGTCCGCCACCGCGAGCATCGCCCGCAGCGCCACCAGGGTCTTGCCGGAGCCGACCTCGCCCTGCACCAACCGATTCATCGGCGCGGTTCGGGCGAGGTCCGTCGCGATCTCGTCCCCGACGAGCTCCTGGTCGGCAGTGAGGGTGAACGGCAGGTGCTTCTCGAAGCGTTCGAGGTACCCACCCGGTGCGGGCACCCGCGGAATCGCCGGGGCGCTTCGATTCTGGGCACGCTGCTGCAGCAGGGCGGCTTGCAGCACGAATGCCTCCTGGAAGCGGAGCGCGTCCTGCGCCTTCCGCCAGTCGGCGTCGCGCTCGGGCCGGTGTATGCCGTCGAGGGCCGCTGCGAAGCCGATGACCCTGCGTTCCCGGCGCACCGCATCCGGCACGGGGTCGTCGACGGCGCCGAGACCGTCGAGGGCGATCTCGATGGACTTCTGGATCTGCCAGCTCGCCATCGATGCGGTGGCGGGGTAGATCGGGATGGGCTTCTTCGCCCACTCCTCGGCCGACCGGTCGGGCCGTTCGGGACCGTCCTCATCGTCTCCGAACAGGGTGTAGTCGGGGTGCGCGAGTTGCAGGGAACCCCGGTAGTCGGTGACCTTGCCGGCGAAGATGCCGCGCATGCCGGGCTTGAGCTGATCGGCACGCCAGCGCTGATTGAAGAACGTGAGCGTGAGGTAGCCGAGACCATCGGAGATCTTCACTTCGACGATGGATCCCTTGCGTGCCTTCATCGACCGCTCCCGCACCTCCCGCACCTCGGCGACGATGGTCACGTTCTCGTCGATGGGCAGTTGGCTGAGCACGGTGAGCTCGCCGCGCCGCGCATATCGGCGCGGGTAGTGGCTCAGCAGATCGGCGACGGTGCGCAGACCGAATGCCTTCTCGAGCACGGTCGCGGTGCGCCCGCCGAGCACCGACGACAGCTTCGCGTCGAGTCCGGATGCGGCCATCCCTCGATTTTAGGCGGCGCGAGCGACACGGGAGAGGCCACGACTCGGCCTTCCCGCGAGCAGGGAGGCGGGAGCGAGCGTCGCGCGAACCCGCGCTCCGGGCGACGCACCAGCGGTGAGATCCGTGGTGACGTCACCCACCCAGCCCGCGAGCGCGGGCCCGTGGTCGGACCCGAACGACGGAGCGAAGCTCTCCCGCTCGAAGGCGGATCGGAGCGCGTCGAGCGACGCACGCGTGTCGGATCCGATGCCCGGCAGGGTACCGATTTGGTCCGCGAACGCGCGCGGGGTGTCGGTGGAGCGCACCGGAATCCCGAGGTCGCGGGCGGTGTCCTGCACCTCCCGCCAGGCCAGGGCGGCGGATCCGCGTCCCCCGAGCAGCGCGCGACGCCGCCCGGCCCGCCGGACGGCCCGCGCCAGTGCCGGCAGGAAGAGCAGGGCGAGGACGGCAATGCCGACCCCCACGGCCAGCGACTTGCCCGCAGCATCCTCCACCTCGACACCGGCGCTGCCGCCCGCCTCGGGCGCCTCGGCGACGGGGGCCGGGGTGGGGGCGACGGGTTCCGCGGCGGACGCCTCCGGCGCGGGAGTGTCCGGCGTTTCCTCCACGGGTGCGGGTGAGGCGTACTCCGCGAGGCTGCCCCGGCCGGGGGTCGGCTCGAACTTCAGCCAGCCGGCGCCCTCGAAGTAGAGCTCCGGCCAGGAGTGCAGATCCTGCGTGCCCACCTGATACACCGTGCGGCCATCCTCGGTGCCGGTGCGGGTCCCCGGCAGGTACCCGACGGCGATGCGGGCGGGGATCCCCAGGGTGCGAGCCATAACCGCCATGGCGGAGGAGAAGTGCACACAGTACCCCGCGCGTTCGTCGAGGAAGCGCGCGATCACGCCCATGCCGTTGCCGTCGTATCCGTCATCCACGGGCGCCTGCTCGGAGTAGCGGAACTCGTTCGATCGCAGGAAGTCCTGCAGGGCGAGGGCGCGTTCGTAATCGTTGCCGGACGCCGCGGTGACCTCCCGCGCGGTGGCGGAGATCACCTCGGGGAGGAGGTCGGGCAGTTCCAGATTCTCCTCGAGGTAGGGGGTGAGGGCTCGCGGTGCGGCGGCGAGCTGCTCACGGGACGGTGCGGGCAGCCTGCTGACGATCTGGTAGTCCTGGCCCCGCGTGGACGAGTTGGTGGTGGCGATGGTGAGCCCGTCGGGCTCCCAGTACCAATTCCCGGCGAGGCCCGAGACGGATGCGGCCGGGTACGGCGCCGGCAACCACCGCGTGTTCGACCCCTGCACCTGCACGTCGACCGTGACCTCCGTGCCGGAGGCGGGATCGGTCACCCCCGGGGCGGGGCCGATGGCGTCGATCGAGTTGGCGGGGTCGTAATCCGGTCGTGATGGCGCCCACGTGCGCCCGGTGAAGCGGGACAGGGTCGTGAGCTTGAAGTAGAGCGACTCCTCGGCGTCGGTCGTGTAGGACAGGGCGTCGATGTTGCCCGGCCGCCGCAGATCGTCACCGAGGCTCAACATCGGATTGACCCGGCCGCTGCTGAGGGCTCCGCCACCGACCCCGGCAGCACTGGTGAATCCCGTCTCCGTGAACGCGGGCACCACGTTCGGCAGCACGAGCGACACGACGATCGCGGCCGCGCCCAGCGACGCCGCCCGGAGGCCGAGTCCCGCCGACACCCGACCGGATCCCGGGCCGCCGACAGCTCCCCCGGCATCAGGGAGAGGAGCGGACTCGGCGAGCTCCCGCAGCCGCACGTCGCCCCGCAGGAGCCACACGTACACCGCAGCCAGCAGGACGAAGGCGATGACGTTGAACTCGCCGATGACCACCCCGCCCGGGATGGCCAGGAGAGTGAGGAACACCACTCCGCAGAGCGCGGGAACGCGGAGCACGAAGGCCAGGAAGTCCTGCAGCACCGCCACGACCGCCATCCCGCCCACCACGAGGAAGACCAGTTCGGGAACCGGGTCGGCGGGCGGCGCCTGCGTGTACACCTGCTGCGCACCCTGTTGCACCACGCGTCCGAACAGGCGCAAAGTCTCGAGGGTCGGGACGACGCCGAGAAAGGCGGTGGACTGGCCGAAGATCAGCGTCATCGCCCCGAAACCGGCGGCGGCGCCGACGCCGGTGCCGACGATCCGGGGTGCACCGAACCAGCGCGTCGCGGCGGCGGCGCCGAGCACGAGGGCGACCACGATCAACGACAGCGGCCACCAGGCGCCCGGTTGCAGCACCGAGTGCAGGGTGGCACTGCCGATGGCGAGCCCGAGCAGGAGGGGAAGAATGATGCGCCACGACCCCGGCACGCCTCGGGGCCTGCGCGAACCGACCCGGGGTGCCGCGAACGCCGGGAACTCATACGCGGTCATGGGTCACCGCCGATGCATCGATCGCGGCCCATGCCGCAGCGAGGTCCGGGGTGCGGTCGAGGTCGACGCACAACCAGCCGGCCGCGGTCAGGGCACGCGCCGTTCCGCCGGAATCGTGGGCGAGGAACGCGATGGCGGGTTCGCACCAGCGTCGCAGCGCGGCGACCGAGGCCGTCTCACCCGCGTCGAGCGCACCGAACACCGCGATCAGCGGAACCGAAGAGCCGCTGCGGTGAAGCTCGGCCGATGCTCGGGTGGCGAAGTCGCGCTCGCCCCGGGCGTCTCGCAGGTCGATCTCGGCCAGTCGCACCAGCAGCGCCCTCTCTCCGTCTCCGCTCGCGGAGTCCCGCGCGTGCAGGTAGCTCGCGGTGGGGCGCGCCGTCTCGATGACCTGCACCCCGCATCCGGCGGCTCGGAGGTGGAGGGCCACGGACGCGGCCAGTTCGACCGCGCGCTCGAACGCATCGCTGCTCCGGGCATCCGCGCCCGGGTAGTGGCGCGAGTCGGAGTCGAGCAGCACCATCGCCTCAGGATTGCTGCGCTGCTCCTCCTGCCGCACCATCAGCTCGCCGTGGCGGGCGGTCGCCCGCCAGTGCACCCGGCGGAGCGGATCGCCGAGCTGGTACTCGCGGGTGATCAGGTCGTCCTCACCGGCGCTCGAGCGGTGATCCACGCGATGCGACGTCCCGTCGGTGAGGGCGTGCCGCAGCTTTCCCTGCGGAAGGGAGGTGATCCGAGGGGTCACGACGAGGTCGTCCGATCCCCCTACCGCGTGACGCATCGAGCACAGCCGGAGCGGATCCTGCTCGTCGATCAGGAGCGGGCCGATCGGATACACGCCGCGCCGGCCTGGCGTGAGGGTGTACCGGACCATCCTTTGGCCGCCGACGCGGTCGGGGGCGAACAGTCCCCCCTCGAGGGCGGGCAGAAGCCCGGCCGGGGTGGCACCGCTCGGGAGCACATCGCGCCAGACGAGGGGCGTCGCGGCGAGTGCCGCCCTGTTCTGCACCGTCACCCGCACGGCGGCGGGCCGTCCGGCCTCCACGATCGCCGAGTCGAAGATGCGGGTGACACCGAGTCGGGCGCGACCCACCAGCACGTAGGCGGCCGCGAGGAGCGGCAGGGCGAGAAGCAGCATCGACACGAACAGGAGTTCCCGCCGACCCGTCGCGTACGCGACCGCGAGGGCGGCGATCGCCGCGGCGACCAGCCCGAGCCCCCGCAGGGTGGGCCGCGGAACGCGGGCGTTCCGCACGCGACGGAGGAGTCGTTTCATGACGGCACCCCGCGATTCGCGGCGCGCGGGATGCAGGTCATGCGAAGGAGTTTAGGTCGCATGGCTGAAGCGCTTCCGGGAGGACAGCAGCGAGAGCGGCAGGAGGCGCGCTCGAGCGCGGTCCGCCGCGGGCGCGGCCGCATCGAGGTTCGCGAGTACCGTGCGACAGGCGTCGGCGAGCGCGGCTCCCTGCTCGGCCGGAAGGGGCAGCGGCTCGTCCCCCACCGGACGGGCGAAGCTCTCCCGCTCGAACGCGGTTCGCAAGCGGGCGACCGCGTCGCTCCCGCCGGGCCCGAGCCCCGCGGCGACCCGGTCGCCGAACTCGCGCGGGGTGTCCGTGGCCGGCACGGCGACACGGTAGTCGAGCGCCGCGTCGGACAACTCGCGCCAGGCATCCGTCGCCGTGCCGCGCCCTGCGCGAAGCCGGTCGAGTCGCGAACCGCGCCGAACGATCCTGACCATCGCCGGTGCGAGCACCAGCGCGACCACCATGAGGGCGAGGATGCCGATCGGTGCACCGCCCGGGGCGTTGCCCCCCTCGGTGCCGGGAACGGCGGCGGCCTCCTCCGCCAACTCCTGCGGCACCGCGGCCGGGGCGGACGCGTCGGGGGCGGGCTCGGCGGGTCTCTGCGGGGAGGCGGTGACGACCGGGGCGGCGTAAGCGGGCAGGCGTCCCCGGCCGGGAGTGGGCTCGAACGGCACCCAGCCGACCCGGTCGAAGTACAACTCCGGCCAGGCATGCGCGTCCCGGGTGTCGACCTCCCACGCCGATGCACCCTCCTCCTCGGCGGCCCTGCCGAGGGCCCCGCGAACCGGATCACCGGCGGTGTATCCCACTCCGATTCGGGCGGGGATGCCCACCGCGCGTGCCATCAGCGCCATCGCCGATGCGAAGTGCACGCAGTATCCGCTCCGCTCGGTGAGGAAGCGCGCGATGATCTCCGGCCCGCTGCCGTCGTAGCCGCCGTCCAAGGGGGCCGACTCCGAATACACGAAGCGCTCGCTGCGCAGGAAGTTCTGCAGGGCGACGGCACGGTCGTAGTCGGAGGTGAGCCCCGCGGTGACCTCGCGGGCCGTGTCCGAGACGACGGCGGGGACCTGGCCCTCGGGAACGCGGAGCTCCGGCAGGAAGGCCGAGCCGTCGACCGGTCCGGCCGAGACGAGGTCCTCCCGTGTGGGCCGCACGTCGATGCCCTCCACCCGGTAGCGCTGACCGCGGGTGGTGCTGTCGGTGGCTCGGACGGCGAGCGCGTCGGGCTCCCAGAACCAGTCGCCCTGTAGCCCGGTGATCGAGCGGGCCGGGTACGGTGCCGGCAACCATCGACTGTATGCACCGGTGATCTCGATGTCCGTGACGGTTTGCGCGGTGTCGATCGCCGACGTGAGCCCCGGCGGCTTGGCGATCTCGTCCACGGTGCGGGACCGGTTGAGCCGGAACGCGCTCGGCACCCAGGTGCTCGGGTCGAAGTCGGTGAGCACCGCCATCCGCAGGTAGCCCGGGTCGGTGTCGGTGGTGGTGTAGCTGAGCGCCGGTTGCGCCGCGGGTTGCCGCAGGTCGTCACCGAGAGCGACGATGGGATTCGCGGCGATCGTGCCCGCGGGCGCCGCGCCGACGCCGCCCGAACCATAGGGCCCGGCAAGCACGAAGGACGACGGGGGCAGGAGGGGCGGGAGAAGTACGGCCCCGGTGACCGTGGCCGCGCCGACCGCGAGGGCGCGTGTGCCGCTCCGCACGCGGGCCGGTGCAGCGGTTGCGGGGAGGGAGCCCACCCGCAGCAGCAGCGTGAACACCCCGGCACCGAGTGCGAAAGCGGGCACGGAGAAGCCGTCGGGCACGAGCACGCTCGGCAGCGCGATCACGATCAGCAGCGGGATCCCGGCCAATGCGGGCATCCGGGCGGAGATGGCGACGGCGTGCAGGAGGAGCGCGAGCAGCACCGCCCCCACGCCGAGCAGAAGCGACAGTCCGGCCGGGGCGTCGACCGGTGCGGATCCACTGCGGATCGCACCGATCCCCTCGGTCACGAGAGCGTCGATGAGCGCGACCGTGTCCCCGGTGGGGATGAGGCCGAGGGCCATACCGTCCCCGGCGTAGGCGAGCACCAGCACCGCACCGCCCGTGAAGCCCGCACCGGCGAAGGCGACCGGACCGGCGACGCCCCGCCGGCGCAGCACGGCGAGGATTCCGAGCACGGCGACGACGACGGCGCCGTTGACGATCATCCACGCGCCCGGACGTATCACCGGCGCGAGGGCGAGCAGTGACGCCAGCACGCAGAGCGCGACCGCACCGGACAGGCGCCATGGCACCGGTGCTCCGCGCGGACGCTCGCGGAGCGCCACGGGCCACGCCATCCGGACGGTCGCGCTCATTCGGAAGCCTCGACCCTCTCGCCGATGGTCGACCACGCCCGGTTCAGGTCGTCCATCGTGCCCACCCGCACGCACAGCCAGCCCGCATCCCGCAACGGGACGAGGTCATCGCCCCCCGTGTCGTTCGTGACGACGAAGGCGACGGCCGGTTCGGCGAGGGCGCGGAGGGCGGCGAGCCTGGCCGCATCCTCCGGCGTCACCGAACCGAGCACCGCGAACAGCGGAGTCGTTCCGAAGCGGCGCAACTCCCCCGTCAGCCGCACCGCGAAGTCGATGTCCCGGGTGCGGGCGGAAGCGTCGAGCGCGGCGAGACGCGTGAGGAATGCGCCGGCGCCGCCGTCCCCGGCCGCATCGTGCGGACGCAGGCGGGATCGCCGACCCGAGGTCGTGTGCAGCACATCGACGCCGTACCCGGTGCGCTGGAGGTGCAGCGCGACGGATGCGCCCAGAGCGACCGCCCGTTCGAAGTCATCGGCGAGCGCGAGTCCGTCGTCGAACAGGGCGATGCCGCGGGCGTCGGGGTAGCTCCGCGGCCGGGTGTCGATCAGCACCACCGCCTCCGGGTTGCTGCGCGGCTCCTCCTGCCGCACCATCAGCTCCCCGTGCCGGGCGGTGGCTCGCCAGTGCACGCGCCGTTTCGCGTCACCTGGGCGGTATTCACGGGTGATCAGGTCGTCATCACCGAGCGAGCCCGATCGCGGGAGCTGCGTCGCCGACCCGTCGCTCAGTGCGGTGCCGAACGGCATGTCCGGCAGCCGCGTGACGCTCGGGGTAACGGTGAGAGAGGTCGTGCCGGGTGCCGTCGCGGTGCGGGCGACGAGGCCGAATGGATCGCGACTCACCACCGAGAGAGGGCCGATGTCGAAGATGCCGCGGCGGGGCGGGCACAGCGAATAGTGCACGGTCGTCCGCTCGGCGGCGCCGGTCGCGACGGTTCCTGCGGACAGGTGCCCGGTGGAGGCGGTGCCGACCGCATCCGGCAGCGCGTCCGACCAGGTGGACTCCGGGGGAAGCCGCGCGCCCGAGTTGTGCAGGGCGAGGGTGACGCGAACGGTGCCGTCGACCTCCACCAGGTCGGGCACGAATCGTCGGACGACGCTGAGCTTCGGCGGGGTGACGAGCAGCAGGAGTGCACTGAGGGCCGGGAAGAGGGCGAGGAAGCAACCGAGGTAGAGCAGTTCGATGCGATCGAGGGCGTAACTGAAGGTGATGGAGAGCACCGCCAGCACCGTGAAGGCTGCGCCGCGCAGGGTGAGCCTCGGAATCGCGTCGGTGCGGATCAGGCGCCCCCGGGAGGACATGGCTTCGGTCAGCCGGTCACGCCGGCGCCGGTGGCGGATCTCGCGCGAGCCGGGCGACCATTCCCGTTCGCCGCCGGGTCGGCACCGGTCGTCGCTCCGCCGAGTGGAACGGGGGTGGAGCGCACGATGCGCTCGAGGATGTCGGACGCCGCGGCGGCACCCTGGCCACGGGATCCGAGCGCGCGGCTCGTGGGCACGAGACGGTGTCCGAGCACCGGGATCACCAGGGCGTCGATATCGTCGGGTAGCACGAACTCCCGCCCCTCGAGCGCGGCACGGGCCTTCGCCGCGCGCACGAGATGCAGGGTGGCTCGGGGACTGGCCCCGAGCCGGAGCTCGGGGTGGTGCCGGGTGGCCTGCACGATGGACACGGCGTACTGCTTGACGGGCCAGGAGACGAACACCGTGCGCGCGGCGGCCATCATGGCCACGAGCTCCGCACCGGTCGCCACCGCGTCGATCGCATCGAGCGGGCTCGACAGGTCGCGGGAGTGCAGCATGTCGAGTTCGGATGCGGCATCGGGATAGCCCATGGAGATGCGCGCCATGAAGCGGTCGCGCTGCGCCTCCGGCAGCGCGTAGGTGCCCTCCATCTCGACCGGGTTCTGCGTGGCGACGACGGTGAAAGGTGACGCGAGCAGATGCGTCACGCCGTCGACGGAGACCTGGTGCTCCTCCATGCACTCGAGCAGCGCGGACTGGGTCTTCGGGCTGGCACGGTTGATCTCGTCGCCGATGACGATGTTGGCGAACACGGCCCCGGGCTGGAACTCGAACCGTCGCTCCACCTGGTTGTAGATCGACACGCCGGTCACGTCGGACGGCAGCAGGTCGGGCGTGAACTGGATGCGGTTCACCGTGCAGTGCACCGACTTCGCGAGGGCCTTCGCCAGCATCGTCTTGCCGACGCCGGGCACGTCCTCGATCAGCAGGTGACCCTCCGCGAGCAGCACCGTGAGCGCCATCGCGGCCGCGTCGTGCTTCCCGGTGATGACGGACTCGACATTGGCGAGGATGCGGTCGGCGAGCACCCGCACGTCCGCCAGCGACATGTCCGCCTCGCCCGTGCCCCGCGCGTCGGAAACGGTCTCAGCCTCGGTCGATGAGTTGTTCACGCGCGTCTCCAGGGGGTGGGGTTCCCTGATCCTACGTCACGCATCCGACGTTGTCCCGGGCTGGATATCGGGGCTCACAGGGTGAAGTCGTAGCGGCCCGCCCGGCGCACCGACTCCCCGATCGAACGGGTGTGCACGTCGTCGTTGATCTCGAGTGCTCGGAGGGCGCGCCCCACCTCCCGTGCCGAACTCTTGCAGAAGTTGATGGCGACGGTGCGCTCCGCGGCCGACGCGGTGGCACCGTCGCGGGTGAACACCGCCGAGGCGCGGGAGATGACGGCGGTCTGGGCGTAAATGCCCGACGCGACGGTGGTGAGCCGCTTCTGCAGCAACTGCTTCTCCTGCACCCGCTTGCCGTACTTGCGCAGTGCGGTCTCGGCCGCGCCGCGCAGTCGTGCAGTCTGGTCCGCGACAGCGGCGCTCTGCCGCACGAGGGCGGGATGCGCTCCGACGAGGCGCTCGGGCCGCATCGCCCGGTTCACCCGTCCGGCGAGATACGGCGCCAGGACACCGATCGACTTCGCCGGGTCGCTGATGCTGAGGCTCTTCACGTCGGGCAGGTCCTCGGAGAGCCCTTTGAGACCGTTCAGCGCCACGAACGCCCGCATCACGTCGTTCGAGCCCTCGAAGATCGGGAAGATGCGGAAGTCGCGGAGTGCCTTGGAGAGCGGATGATCGGACATGTACGCCTCCCCGCCGTGCACCTGGAACGACCGGTTGAGTCCGTACCAGCCCACGTCGCTCGCGACGATTTTCGTCATCGCCGACTCGAGCGAGAAGTCGCTGTCGCCGCGGTCGACGAGACCGGTGGTGAGGTAGGACATCGACTCGAGTCCGTAGATCTGGGTCTGCAGCCACGCCATCTTGTCCTCGACCAGCTCGAAGTCGATGAGCGCCCGTCCGAACTGGTGCCGCTTCGTCGCATGCTCGAGGCCCAGCTCGAGGAACCGCTTCATGCCGCCCGCGATCGAAGTGCCCATCGACATCCGCCCGTTGTTGAGCGTGTTCATGGCGATGCGGAAGCCGTCCCCCGGTTCGCCGAGGAGGTTCTCCGCGGGCACCCGCACGTTGCGGAAGTGCACTCGCTGCAGGCTGTTGGCGCGGAGACCGAGGGTGTCGAACCGCGGGCCGGTGGAGAGCCCGTCGGCGCCCTTCTCGACCACGAGGGCCACGTGCCCGAGGTCGCTGCGGGCGAAGACCGTGAGCACGTCCTTGTCGCCGTTGCCGATCCAGCGCTTCTCGCCATTGAGCAGCCAGCTGCCGTCGCTCTGGCGCTCGGCCCAGGTCTCCAGGTTGTAGGCATCGGATCCCACGTTCGGCTCGGTGAGCACGAACGCGGCGAGCTTGCGCCCGGAGGCGAGATCGGGCAGCCAGCGCGCCTTCTGCTCGTCGGTGCCGTAGAGGTAGATCGGCTTGGTGCCGATGGATTGGTGCACGCCCATCACCACGGCGAGCCCGCCGTCCGCGCGGCCGAACTCCTCCATGACCCGGCAGTACCCGCTCTGGCTGAGGCCCTGGCCGCCGTACTTCGTATCGACGAACAGGCCGAGGAGTCCGCGTTCGCCGAGATCGCGGATGGTGTCGTCCCCGACCCAGCGTTCGGCCTCGGCACGTGCCGGGTCGTACTCGTTCTCGAGGTAGTCGCGTGCCGTGCAGGCGAGCGCCTCCACTCTGCGCTTCTCCTCACCCTCGAAGAGCCGGAACGGCATGACGAGGTCGGATGAGACGGATCCGAGGAAAAGATTCTTGGTGAAGGAGGGCTGCTGCGCCCGATCGACTCGTGCCATGCTCAACATTGTTCGAGGACTGCGGTTCCGTCCCCAATGCGTTGTAGGAATCCTCCGATCCGCCCGTCGGGGGCACCGAATCCGCCTGTCGGTTTCGGCGCGCGGGGGTTTGCGGACGCAGGGGGCGGCCGGTCCCGTCGACGGGTGCGTCCGTCGTCCCGGCAGTGAGCGCTTGATCCCACACTCGGTCCCGGCAGTGAGCGCTAAATCCCACACTCGGCGCCCCGGTGGGGGATCAATCGCTCAGGCGGCGGGCGATTAAGCTCGGGATGGTGACAAGGATCATCGCCGGCTTCGCCGGTTCTCTGCCGCTCCGGGTGCCGCGCTCCGGTACACGGCCCACGAGCGACCGCGTGCGCGAAGCGATCTTCTCGGCGCTCGAGGCGCGGGATGCCCTGGTCGGCGCGGAGGTCCTCGACCTGTACGCGGGGTCCGGCGCGCTCGGCCTGGAGGCCGCGAGCCGCGGCGCGGCATCCGTCACGCTCGTCGACCGCTCTCCACACGCAGCGACCGCATGCCGGTCGAACGCCGCCGTGGTGACTCGGGCGGCCCCCGCCGCCCGTCGACCGCGGGTGACCGTGACCTCCGCACCGGTGCAGGCGTTCCTCGGCGGCGCGGTGGGCGGCTTCGACGTCGTGTTCCTCGACCCGCCCTACGACCTCGGCGAGATGGAACTCCTGCACAACCTCGAGGCGCTCGGCCGGCTGATGTCTCCGGGCGGCATCGTGCTGGTGGAGCGCGGAGTCCGCTCGCCGGAACCGTCGTGGCCCGACACCCTCACCCTCGATCGTCGCAAGGACTACGGCGACACCTCGCTCTGGTGGGCTTCCGCCGCATCACCCCCCGACGCCTCGTCCTCCTGACCCGCGCCGCCCGCCTGACCCGCGCCCGCCTGACACCAGTCACGTCGACGGCGAGGGATGGGCGTCAGCCGGTGGAGCCGTTCCAGTCGCGGTAGGGGTCCCACCCGCCCGGCGAGTCGTACGGTGCGCCATCGACGGTGACCGCGCTTCCGGCACCCGCGGGCCCGCCCGCGGCCGCGGGGACGACGACGCCGATGCGGCGGAACCCGTCGGGCAGCGCCCCCGAAGCCGGGAACGTCGCGAGCAGAGCGTGGTCCTCGCCGCCGGCGTAGACCAGTCCTCGCGCAAAGTCGGCGAGTGACGGGTGGGCGGCGGCCACGGCGCGCACGTCATCGTCCAGAGCCGCCGACGAGAGGTCGATGCCCACTGCGCTCGCCTCGGCGATGCGGGACGCATCGAGCAGGAGACCGTCGGAGACGTCGAGCATGGCGGTCGCACCCGCATCCGCCGCCTCGGGTCCGCGGTGAATGGGCGGCGTCGGCGCCAGCTGCGCGTCGAGCACGGCCGGGTAGCGGCGTCGGAGCGCGCGGCCGAGGTCGGCACTCGGCTCGGGCGGCGTGCTTCCGTCTCCCGACGTCACGGCCTCGGTGAACAGCAGGCGGATTCCCGCGCCGGCCATCCCGAGCGCCCCGGCCACCGCGACGACGTCGCCCGTCCGCGCGCCGGATCGGAGCACGGGCGCGCGGCCCTGCAGGTCGCCGAACGCGGTGACGACGATGGTGAGGGTGTCGGACACGGACAGATCACCGCCCACCACTCCGCATCCGTCGGCGAGGGCGGTCACACCGTCGCGCAGGCCGTCGGCGAACTGCTCGAGCCACTCGACGGACGTGCTGCGCGGCACGGCGAGCGCCACCACGAGCGATGTGGGCACCGCCCCCATCGCGGCGACGTCGGCCAGGTTCGACGCGGCCGCCTTCACGCCGAGGTCGTGTGCCGTCGACCACGCGAGGCGGAAGTCCGGCCCGTGGATCATCATGTCGGTGGTCACCACGAAGCGTCCGTCGGGGGCCGCGAGAACGGCGGCGTCGTCGCCCGGGCCCACCAGCGTGGTGGTCGCGGCGGGCAGTCGCGGGAAGATGCGCGCGAGGGCGGCACGCTCGCCCACCGTGCCGAGCGTGTTCTTCGAGGTCACGCGTCCACGGTAGCCTGAAAGGGATGAAGCCTCCCCGCCGTTCCGCTCGAACGCGGGCCGGAAAGTCCCGTCTCCTGCCGCTGTTCGGTGCACTGTGCGGCGTCACGCTGCTGTCGGCGTGCACCTCCGCGGTGCCGATGGAGGCCGCCGAGGACGCCACCGATCCGGACTGCGCCGCGGTGATCGTGCGTCTGCCCGTTGAGGTGGCCGACCTCGCCATCCGGGAGACCGACGCGCAGGCGACCGCAGCGTGGGGCGACCCCGCGAAGGCTCTGCTGCGGTGCGGCGTGACGCCGCCGGGGCCCACCACCGACCGCTGCTTCGGCATCGACGGCATCGACTGGGTGCAGGACGCCTCCCGCACCCCGCTCAACACGTACACCACCTACGGCCGTGTGCCGGCGGTCGAGGTGTTCGTCGACGAGACGCCGGGCAGCGGGGTGTCCGCCTCCTCGGTGCTGATCGGGTTGACGGATGCGGTGGGCACGATCGACCCCACCGGCGGCTGCACCGACCCCGAGATCGTCGCGCCGTCGGAGACTCCCGCACCCTAGGGGTTGCGGCGTCGGCGCTGCTTGTCCGTCTCGTCCCTTCGACGGGCTCAGGGACCGTGGGCGGCGTCCCTTCGACAGGCAAAGGGACCGTGGGGACGCGTCGGTGGATACGGTCGCTGAGCGTGTCGAAGCGACGTTCCCGCGCCTCCCGTCCCTTCGACAGGCTCAGGGACCGCCCTTCGACAGGCTCAGGGACCATGGAGAACAGACCCGTGGATCGCTCGACGCGTGCCAACGCTCGGAACCGAGCGGAGGGCGGCGCCGGAGGGCTCGGGGGTCGGTGGGCATCTATGGGCGGAGCCCTGCGGCGCCGCCCGCCGCGGACACGGCTACGAGACGAGACCATCGCCCGAGGCGAGGGAAGCGTCCCTTCGACAGGCTCAGGGACCGCCCTTCGACAGGCTCAGGGACCGCCCTTCGACAGGCTCAGGGACCGCCCTTCGACAGGCTCAAGGACCGGGGTCAGGCGGCGGGGACCGGGACGCGGCGGGGCTTCGCCCGCTTCAGCGCCACATCGATGAGCTCGTCGAGCAAAGCCGGGTAGCTGAGGCCCGACGCTTCCCAGCACTTGGGGAACATCGAGATCGGCGTGAACCCCGGCATCGTGTTCACCTCGTTGATCACGAAGCCGTCGGCAGTGAGGAAGAAATCCACGCGGGCGAGACCCTGCGCGTCGATGGCTTCGAACGCGCGCACCGAGAGCTCCTGCATCTCGGCGAGCTCGGCCGCAGAGATATCCGCGGGACAGACGAGGTCGATGCCGGGCGCATCCAGGTACTTCGCGTCGAAGTCGTAGAACTCGCGCCCCGACACCACGATCTCGCCGGCGACGGATGCGCGTGGCGCCTCCCCGGGCCGTCCGCCCAGCACGGCGCACTCCACCTCGCGGCCGACCATCGCGCCCTCGATGAGCACCTTGTCGTCTTCGGCGAACGCGATGCGCATGGCGTCATCCAGCTCGTCCGGGCGCGAGACCTTGCTCACGCCCACGCTCGATCCGGCACGGGCGGGCTTCACGAACACCGGCGAGCCGAGGGCCGCCGCGCGGGTGCGCACCGCCTCCGGGTCGTCCTGCCACTCGCGGTCGAGCACGGTGGTCCACGGCGCGACCGAGATACCCGCGGCGGCCAGTACCGTCTTGGTGAAGTGCTTGTCCATGCCGAGGGCGGAAGCCAGCACACCCGACCCCACGTAGGGCAGGCCCAGCAGCTCGAGCTTCCCCTGCACCGTGCCGTCCTCGCCGAAGGGGCCGTGCAGGATGGGGAAGACCACGTCGATGTCGCCGAGCGAGCGGCGGGTGCCGTCAGCATCCGTCACCGCGAGCTCGCGCGTCGCCGTGCTGTCGGGCCACACGATGCGGGTGCCGTTGTCGACGACGTTGGGCAGGTCGATGGCGTCGAGAGCGAAGCGCTGCGGGTCGTCCTCCTGCAGGGTGAATGCGCCGTCGCGGGTGATGCCGATCGGGATCACCGAGTAGCGCTCACGGTCGATGGCGCCCAGCACCCCTCCCGCGGTGGCGCAGCTGATCGAGTGCTCGCTCGACGGTCCGCCGAACAGCAGCGCAACGGTGATCTTTTCTGACATGTCTCATTCCCCCTGGGGCGTGTCGGAGTCGGTCGTGAGGTGCGGGGCGAGGTCTCGCGGTGCGAGGGTGCCGTCCAGCACCTGGCGCACCTGCTCGGCGATGGGCATGGACACCCCTCGCGCGGCGGCGAGCTCGAGGATGGGCGCGACGGAGGCGAGCCCCTCGGCGGTCTGCTGCATGGTGTTCACGACGTCGGAGAAGCTGTAACCCTGACCGAGCAGGCGTCCGGCCGTGTTGTTGCGGGAGAGCGACGACTCGCAGGTGGCGATGAGGTCGCCGAGGCCGGCGAGGCCGGCGAGCGTCTCGGGACGGGCGCCGTAGGCGACGGCGAACTCGGTCATCTCCGCCAGCCCGCGCGTGATGATCGACGCCTTCGTGTTCTCGCCGTAGCCCACGCCGTCGACGATGCCGATGGCCACGGCGACGAGGTTCTTCAGCACACCACCGAATTCGGTGCCGATCACGTCGGTGTTCACGAACGACCGGAAGTACGGGTTCGACGCGACGACCGCCACCGCGTGGGCCGTGACCATGCTGCTCGACGACACCACCGCGGCGGTCGGCTGCTGCTTCGCGATCTCGAGGGCGAGGTTCGGGCCGGATGCCACCGCGATGCGCGCGGGATCGATGGACAGCGTCTGCTCGATGACCTGGCTCATCCGCAGCAGGGTGCCGCGTTCCACGCCCTTCATGAGGCTGACGACGATGGCGTCGTCGGGGATGTGGGATGCCGCGTCCTCGAGGTTGGCGCGGAGCACCTGACTCGGCACCGACACGTACACCTGGGTGGCGTCGCGGAGCACCTCGTCGAGGAACGGGCTGGACCGCAGGTTGCGGGGCAGGTTGATGCCCGGGAGGTAGTCGCTGTTGCGCTTGCTGATGGTGATCTCGTGCGCGAGTTCCGGTCGACGGGCCCACAGCGTGACCGGGCGTCCACCGTCGGCGAGCACCTTCGCGAAGGTCGTGCCCCAGCTGCCCGCGCCAAGCACAACGATCTTCTCGGGTCGCCCGCTCGGGAGGTTACTCAAACCGTCCGGTCTCTTTCTGGTTGTTGGCCTTCGGATTCCACCGCTCCGACGGGGCCTTCTCGCCCCGCAAGTCCTCGAGGAGCGCGGTGATGGCATCCATGACGACGGTTGTCGCCGCGTTGAGAGTAGCGGAATCGAGCGGCCGATCGCGGTAGGCGGACAGGTCCACCGCCTCGCCGAACTTCACGTCGATGGTCTTCGGCGGCAGCAGGTGCAGCTTCTTCGAGTAGCGCCCCATCAACTGCTGCGTCCCCCAGTGCGCGACGGGCACGAGGGGGATGTTCTGCTCCAGCGCGATGCGCACCGCACCGGTCTTGCCCCGCATCGGCCACAGGTCGGGATCACGGGTGAGCGATCCCTCGGGGTAGACGATGAGCAGGCGCCCCTCCTCGACCAGCCGGCGCGCGGCCGTGAGCGGCTCGCTCCCCCGCACCGTGCCCGCGCGCTCCACCGGGATCTGGCCGGATGCGCGGAGGAGTCCGCCCAGCACGGGAACCGTGAAAAGATCGGCCTTCGCGAGGAACCGCGGCGCGCGACCGAGCCGCCACACCACGTGCCCCATCACGACGGGGTCGATCTCGCTGTAGTGGTTGGGCGCGAGTACGAACGCACCCTCCCGCGGCATCCGGTGC
This sequence comes from Planctomonas psychrotolerans, assembly GCF_008642235.1. Taxonomy (GTDB): domain Bacteria; phylum Actinomycetota; class Actinomycetes; order Actinomycetales; family Microbacteriaceae; genus Planctomonas; species Planctomonas psychrotolerans. Next base: position 554,339 of record NZ_SJEV01000001.1, read on the forward strand.
GCGTCGTGCACGCGGTAGCGCGTGGCCGTGCCGAAAATCGGTTCTGCGATCGCGGCGAGGAACCAGAAAATCGAGGGCTTGCGCTTCTCGTCGGTCCAGCGCGGGCGCCGCACCTTATCCTTCGCGCGATCCTTCGTCGGGCGCCGACGTCGTGAGCCCTGTGGTGTGACTTCGGCCACGTGCCGCTTAGCTCTCGAGAACGAAGTCGGCCCCGAGCTGTTCCAGCTTCTGGATGAAGTTCTCGTAGCCGCGGCTGATGATGCCCACGTTGCTCACGGTCGACGTACCCTCGGCGGAGAGCGCGGCGATGAGGTGACTGAAGCCGCCTCGGAGGTCGGGAACCACGATGTCGGCGCCGTGCAGCTTCGACGGCCCGGAGATCACGGCGGAGTGGTTGAAGTTGCGCTGGCCGAAGCGGCACGGCTGACCGCCCAGGCACTCCTTGTGGATCTGGATGGTCGCGCCCATCTCCACGAGCGCGTCCACGAACCCGAATCGCTGCTCGTACACGGTCTCGTGCACGATCGATACGCCCTTGGCGCGGGTGAGGGCGACCACGAGGGGCTGCTGCCAGTCGGTCATGAAGCCGGGGTGCACGTCCGTCTCGATGACCACGGGCTTCAGCTCGCCACCGGGGTGGTAGAAGCGGATGCCGTCGTCCTCGATGTCGAACGCGCCGCCGACCTTGCGGAACACGTTGAGGAAGGTGGTCATCTCCTGCTGACGCGCGCCACCGACGAACACGTCGCCGTTGGTCGCGAGCGCGGCGGAGGCCCAGCTGGCCGCCTCGTTCCGGTCGAAGAGCGCACGGTGCGTGTAGCCCTCGAGGCGCTCGACGCCCTCGATGCGGATGACCCGGTCGGTGTCGACCGAGATGATCGCGCCCATCTTCTGCAGGATGTTGATGAGATCCATGATCTCCGGCTCGATGGCCGCACCCTTGAGTTCGGTGATGCCCTCGGCCCGCACCGCGGTGAGGAGCACCTGCTCGGTGGCGCCGACGCTCGGGTACGGCAGCTCGACCTTGGTGCCCTTGAGGCCGTTGGGTGCCGACATCCGGATGCCGCTCGGCTGCTTCTCGACGACCGCGCCGAAGTTGCGCAGCACCTCGAGGTGGTAGTCGATGGGGCGGTCGCCGATGCGGCAGCCGCCGAGGTCGGGGATGAACGCTTCGCCGAGGCGGTGCAGCAGCGGGCCGCAGAAGAGGATCGGAATGCGGCTGGAACCGGCGTGGGCGTCGATCTCGGCGAAGTGCGCGCTCTCGACCGCGCTGGGGTCGAGGACGAGCTCGCCCTCCTCCGTGCCGTTGGTGATCTTCACTCCGTGGATCTCGAGCAGGCTGGAGACCACGCGCACGTCGCTGATGTCGGGCACGTCGCGCAGGATGCTGGGGCTCTCGCCGAGGAGGGCGGCGACCATCGCCTTGGTGACGAGGTTCTTCGCACCCTTGAGCTCGATCCGGCCGATCAAAGGCTGACCGCCATGGATGGTGATCTTGTCACCGAGGAGTCCCACGCTGGCACCCGCCCTGTTCGCGTCCTGCAGTAGAGAAGTAGTCACGCTATTTCACCGGCAATGTCTTGGGCCGCCAGTTTTCCCGGCGGGATTCGAATTCTGTGATGCGCTCTTCGTCGCGCAGGGTGAGGCCGATGTCATCCAGGCCCTCGATCAGTCGCCACCGAGTGTAATCGTCGATGGAGAAAGGCACGGACAGCGCGCCGATCGTGGCGACGCGCTCCACGAGGTCGATGGTGATCTCGGTTCCGGGATGGGCCTCGAGCTCGTCCCAGAGGCGTACTGCGTCCTCTTCGGAGATCTGACCGGCGAGCAGGCCCTGCTTGCCGGAGTTGCCGCGGAAGATGTCGCCGAAGCGGGGGCTGAGCACGGCCCGGAAGCCGAAGTCGCGCAGCGCCCACACCGCGTGCTCGCGGGACGAGCCGGTACCGAAGTCGGCGCCGGCGACGAGCACGGACGCGCCCGAGTACGCAGGTCGGTTGAGCACGAAGTCGGGATCCTGCCGCCACGAGTAGAACAGTGCGTCCTCGAAGCCGGTCTTGGTGACGCGCTTCAGGAACACGGCGGGGATGATCTGGTCGGTGTCGACGTCGGAGCGACGGAGCGGTGCGCCGACGCCCGAGAAGCGGGTGAACTTTTCCATCAGACGTTCGCTCCCTGGCGTGCGTTCCGCAGCGTCCCGTTCTGCTCTGCGGCATCCTGCTGCGCCGCGGCCTCGTCGATCGCGTTCGGGTCGACGAAGGTGTCGGCATCCGCGTTGACGAGATCCCAGGGGCTAGAGAGGGTGCCGCGGATGGCGGTGGCCGCCGCGACGAGCGGGGAGACGAGGTGGGTGCGCCCGCCCTTGCCCTGCCGACCCTCGAAGTTGCGGTTGCTGGTGGAGGCGCACCGCTCCCCCGGGGCGAGCTGGTCGGGGTTCATGCCGAGGCACATCGAGCATCCGGCGAATCGCCACTCCCCGCCGAAGTCGGTGACGATCTTGTCGAGGCCCTCGGCCTCGGCCTCGATGCGCACGCGGGCCGAGCCCGGAACGACCATGACGCGCACGCCGTCGGCCTTCTTCTGGCCAGCGATGATCGAGGTGAAGGCGCGGAGGTCTTCGATGCGGCTGTTGGTGCAGGAGCCCATGAACACCGCGTCGACCGCGATGTCCTTCATCGGGGTGCCTGCGGCGATGTCCATGTACTCGAGCGCGCGCTCGGCCGCGGCACGGCTGTTGGGGTCGGTAATCTCGGCCGGGTTCGGCACCGACTCGCTGAGCGAAACGCCCTGCCCGGGGTTCGTGCCCCAGGTGACGAACGGCTCGAGCTCGTCAGCGTCGAGGAACACCTCGGCGTCGAAGACGGCGTCGTCGTCGGTGGCGAGCGTGTCCCAGTAGGCGACGGCGGCATCCCAGTCCTCGCCCTGAGGAGCGTGCGGGCGGCCGTGGAGGTAGTCGTAGGTGATCGCGTCGGGCGCGACCATGCCCGCGCGGGCGCCGGCCTCGATCGACATGTTGCAGATGGTCATCCGGCCCTCCATGGAGAGCGAGCGGATAGCGCTGCCGCGGTATTCGAGCACGTAGCCCTGACCGCCGCCGGTGCCGATCTTGGCGATCACGGCGAGGATGATGTCCTTCGCACTCACGCCGGGGCGCAGTTCGCCCTCGACCGTGATGGCCATGGTCTTGAACGGCGTGAGCGGCAGGGTCTGCGTGGCGAGCACATGCTCGACCTCGCTGGTGCCGATCCCGAACGCCATCGCCCCGAACGCGCCGTGGGTGGAGGTGTGCGAGTCGCCGCAGACCACCGTGATGCCCGGCATCGTGAGGCCGAGCTGCGGGCCGACCACGTGCACGATGCCCTGCTCGATGTCGCCGAGGGAGTGGAGGCGGACGCCGAACTCCTTCGCATTGCGGCGCAGGGTCTCGATCTGGGTGCGGCTGGTCAGGTCGGCGATGGGCCGGTCGATGGCCAGTGTGGGGGTGTTGTGGTCCTCGGTCGCGATGGTGAGATCGGGGCGGCGCACCGGGCGGCCTGCCATGCGGAGACCATCGAACGCCTGCGGGCTGGTGACCTCGTGCACGAGATGGAGGTCGATGTAGAGGAGGTCCGGGGCACCGTCTTCACCCTTGGCGACCAGGTGGTCGTCCCACACTTTCTCGGCAAGCGTCTTACCCATCATCACCCTCAACTGTTGGAACCAATCCCACGATTCTACCGTCGGTCGAGAAATGCCAACCGCGACGCCCTGCGCACTATTCCGTCGGCCGTCGCGTTGCCGGTGCTCGCGCCGCCCTTTTCGTCAATCGCGGCAGCAGGAGGGGCGGCGATTGACGAAAGGGACAGCGGCAGCGATCGACAGGGCGGCGGACGACTGAAACGGGCGCGGTCCGGCGGCACCTCCACGTCACGCAGCCACACGCTCCGGAGCACGCGGGGTGACGCAGCCATACGATCCCTGAGCTCGTCGAAGGGAGGCACGCGCGGGAATGTCTATTCGACAGGCTCAGGGACCTCGGGGGGGATCGTCCATACGGTCCCTGAGCACGTCGAAGGGACGCAGGACACGGGAAACGCCCCTTCGACAGGCTCAGGGACCGGGAGGGAACCGTGCATGAGGTCCCTGAGCTCGCGGGGTGACGTAGCCACACGGTGCCTGAGCTCGTCGAAGGGACGCAGGAAACGGGATACGCCCCTTCGACAGGCTCAGGGACCGAGGGTGGACCGTGAGGGCGGCGGTCAGCCGGCGCGGCGGACGTCGATGGTGACACCGCTGCCGAGGTCGACCACGGTGCCCGCCACCACCGCCATGGGCTCGCCCGGACGGAGCCGCTGGGCGGACTGCCCGGGCAGGATCACCAGCGTGCCGTTGCGCGAGTGCAGATCGGTGATGACCACATGGTGGCCCTGGAGGGCGAACCGCACGTGATTGCGGGAGATGTGCCGGTCGCCCGGTACCGACACGAGTTCCGGTGCGAGTCCGCCGGATGCGGCGGTGGGAGATCTGCCCACGATGACCGGTCGATCGAGGTCGTGGCTGCTTCCCGTGGACAACCGCAACTGGTACCCCGAGGGCCGAGAGCGGTGCTGACTGCTCTCCGCACCCTCTTGCCCGCCTCGAGCGGGCTCCGCGGGCTCCTCGCCGTCCTCACTGCCGCCGCCGACACCGCCGCCGTCGGGAACTGACACAGGTGCCGACACGACGGTTCGCTCGTCCGCGGGGGGCTCCTCGACAGGAACGCCCTCGAGCGATCCGGACCCCGGCTGCGCACCGGAACCGCCACGCGCGGGCGCGGCATCCACGCTCCGCGGTGCCTCGGCACCGAGCGCGTCGCCGAGAACAGCATCCTCGACGGACGACTCCTCGAGCGGCACCGTCGAGGTGGCGTGCGAACAACCACCGCCGCTCGACCACACCGCGCGGGTCCACGCGGCCCCCGAGGCAAGGGGAAGCGGGATCAGTGCGTCCGCATCCTGCACGTCCGCATCCTGCACGTCGGCGGAGGGGTCGTCATCCACCAGCACCTCGAAGCCGACCGCGTTCGAGTAACTGCGTTCGAGCCACGTCGACACGTCCATGCCCGAGAGCGCCTGCGCCGCGCCCGTCGCGGGCGCGATACGCACGGTGACACCGCCGCGCACGATGACGCGCACGCTGTAGTGCTCCGCGGCCGGGTCGCTCCACTCGAGCAGCGCGAAGGGCGGCGTGTTCGAGAGCCCGTGGCCCGTCAACTCATCGAGAACCTCCTGGAACCCGGCCAGGGAGGAGATCCCCGCCCACAGCCGCTCGACGCTCGGAGCGTTCCCGGCCGTTCCCACGAGGAGCAGCCGTGCACCATCTGCCAGGGCGACCCACGCATCGACCGAGGCCGGGCGATAGTGCAGGGTCACGGCGTCGTTCCCTACGAGCGCGGAGCTGTGTCTTCGAGGCTCACGCCACGTCGCCGCCGTGCGTCCACGTCGGACGCACCGCTGTGCGCATCGCCCGCCCCGACGCCGCTCGCCCCGCCGGCCATGGGTGCGAAATGCGACTCGACGACCACGACGGTGATGTTGTCGCGGCCCCCCGCGGTGACGGCCGCGTCGACGAGGGCCTGCGCGATGTCGGACACCGGGTCGGTCGACGTCCCATGCTCCGTCAGAACGGCGGCGATGTCGTCGTCGTTCAGTTCCTTGGTGAGCCCGTCGGAGCAGGCGAGGAAGAACTGGTGGCCGCGCACGGGGAGCAGCCAGACATCCGTCTGCACCCGCGGATGCGATCCCACGGCCCGGGTGATGATGTTGCGCTCCGGATGCACGGCGGCCTGCGCCTCGGTGATCAATCCGCGGTTCACCATCTCCTGCACGGCGGAGTGGTCGACCGTCAGTTGAGCGAGGGTGGCCCCGTTCCAGCCGTAGACGCGCGAATCGCCCACGTTGAACGCCATCCACGCCGTCTCGCCGACGCCGCTCCCGGTCCCGGGTTCACCGCCGTCGAGTGTGCCGGCGCTGTCGCGCTCGACCAGCGCGACGCCGGTGAGGGTGGTGCCCGCGACCGATCCGGCGGGCTGGGTCTCGTCGATCAGCCCCATGATGTTGGTGTTGGCGGCGCCGATGGCCGACACGATGTCGTCCACGCGGGCCACGCTGTCCTCCGCGAACAGCGCGTCGAACGTGGCGACGAGCGTCTGACTGGCGAGGTCGCCGAACGAGTGCCCGCCCATGCCATCGGCGACGAGGTAGATCGGCGCCTTGGCGAGGAAGCTGTCCTCGTTCACCTTGCGCACGAGCCCACGGTCGGATGCCGCACAGGCATTCACGGTGAGCGTGCCGGTGGGCAGCGCGATCACGCGAGACGCGTCTACCGTCATGTGTTCCTCCCCGCGGATCGGCTCAACACCGTACCGCGCTCAGGGAGTCCGCGTCGCCGCGCTGCACATCACCGGTCGACCGGCTCGCTCGTGACCTCGCCCTTGGCCTCGTCGGTGACGACCTTGCGACCGTCGATCCGCATCTTGATGAGACTCGCGACCGTGGCCACCACCATGGTGCCGATGATGACGTAGAGAGAGGTCCAGGTGTCGATCTCCGGCGCCCATTCGATGTGCTGGCCGCCGTTGATGAAGGGCAGCTCGTTCTCGTGCATCGCGTGGAACACGAGCTTCACACCGATGAAGAAGAGGATGAACGCGATGCCGTACTTGAGGTAGTGCAGGCGGTCGAGCAGGCCACCGAGCAGGAAGTAGAGCTGGCGGAGACCCATCAGGGCGAAGATGTTCGCCGTGAACACGATGAACGGGCTCTGCGTGATGCCGAAGATCGCCGGGATCGAGTCGAGCGCGAAGATCAGGTCGGTGGTGCCGATGGCGATGAACACGATGATCATCGGGGTGAAGAGCTTCTTGCCGTCGACGACGGTGCGCACTTTGGACCCGTCGTACTCGTTCGAGATGGCGATGTGCCGGCGCAGGAAGACGATGATCTTACTCTCGGCCTCCTCGTCGTCTCCCTCCTTCGCGAGTGCCTGGTGGATCGCCGTGTAAAGCAGGAACGCGCCGAAGATGTAGAAGATCCAGCTGAAGTTCGCGATGAGCTGCGCGCCGAGGAGGATGAAGACACCGCGGAAGATGAGGGCGATGACGATGCCCACCATCAGCACCTCCTGCTGGTACTTACGGGGTACCGAGAAGCGCGCCATGATGATCACGAACACGAACAGATTGTCGATGCTGAGGCTGTACTCGGTGAGCCAACCGGCGAGGAATTGCCCGGCGTGTTCGGCGTCACCGAGGATGAGCATGAGGAGCGCGAAGATCAGCGCCAGTCCCACGTAGAAGCCGACCCACAGGCTCGACTCCCGCACCGAAGGAACGTGCGGACGGCGGTACACGATGAGCAGGTCGGCGGCGAGGATCAGCACCAGCACGATGAGCGAGCCGATTTCGAACCATACGGGCAGGGCAAGTTCCACGGAAGAATCCTCTGAGAAGGGGAACGGATGTGAGGTGACGCTGACGCCCGCGGACACGCTGACGCTCGAAAGTCTCTCCCACACCCCAAGGGGTGCCACCGCTCCGGGGTTGCACCATAGGAACCCGTACTGACGAACACGGCGTGGTGGGATACTCCCCTTCGCTTCGCCCATGGTACTCCGAGATGCGCCGACCGGCGCCGGTGCACCTGATGTCGTCGGCGCGCGCGTACTCGCGGAAGAAACGGCCGCCTCCTCCCCCATAACCCTTGGGAGGGGCGTCTCAGGGCGAGCCGTCGGTGCGACCACGGGTTCTTCCGAACGGGGGCGAGGAATTGGGGCGCGTCCTGATCGACCGCGCGGGCGTCCCGGGCACTACGTTGGGAAGGACGGGGGCGACGAAAGGCGCGTCATGATCCCCTAGCGGCCCGACCGATCGAACAGCGCTCGTTCGATCCGAGCCCCAGCATCCCTGCCTTCGTTTCTGCAGCCACCCCTTCCCCCGATTGCTGCGCTCGACCCGCTGGCGTCGTCGCTCCGAATGGACAGACGCACACCGCCACCCACTACCGTTCTCTCAATCCCGGAGCAGTCCGGGATCCGCCCGTGGAACCACCCGAGGAGTCCCACATGACCAATCCCACGCCGCGCAAGCGCGGACCACGCACCACCGGTGATGCACGCGAGTCGATCGTGATCGCCGCCCGAGCCCTGTTCATGGAGTACGGAGTGGAGCGGGTGAGCGCCCGCCGCATCGCCAGCACCGCCGATGTCGACCCGAGTCTCGTGCGCTACTACTTCAACTCCACCGAGGCGTTGCTCGAGGAGGCGCTGAAGATTCCGGAGGATCTGAGCGCTGCCTTCAACGGTATCGGGGACGTGCCGATCGAGGAGCGCGGCGCCGCGTTCCTCAGCGCGTGCCTCGACCTGTGGGAGCACCCCATGGGCATCACGATCATGCACTGGCTCACCTTCGCGTCGGAACGCGACAGCGTGGCGTACCGGCACTTGATCGGCATGATGACCGAGGGCATCCGCCTGGCACTGCCCGACTCCGTCTCCGCCGACGAACTGGCGATGCGCACGGGACTCATCAACTCCGTCACGGTCGGCCTTGGCATCGCCCGCTACGTGTGGAAGTTCGAGCCGCTGGCCAGCCTGTCGCGCGAGCAGATCCTCGCATCGCACGGTCCCGCCGTGCAGCGCTACCTGGCGGAGCCGCTGCCGTTCTAGGGGCGTTACCGCACCTGCCGACCGGGAAACGCGTCGTCGCTTTCTCCCCCGGAGTACTGTCAGGCCCGTGGCCAACTTCGCCTCCGTTCAGCGACTGGTGATCACGATCGCGGTGCTGGCGTCGTTCGTCACGTTCCTCGACGGCACAGTCGTGAACGTCGCGCTCCCCGCGATCAGCGAAGAACTAGGTGGCGGCATCACGACCCAGCAGTGGGTGATCGACGCCTACCTGATCACCCTCAGCGCGCTCATCCTGCTCGCCGGTTCCGTCGCCGACGCCTACGGCCGCGTCCTGGTGATGCGGATCGGGCTCATCGCGTTCGCCATCTCCTCGGTCGCGGTCGCGGTGTCGATCGACCCGCCCATGCTGATCATCTCCCGCGCCGCGCAGGGAGCGGCGGGAGCACTGCTGGTGCCGAGCTCGCTGGCATTGATCACCGCGACGATGCGCAGCGACGTGCAGTCCAGAGCCATTGGCATATGGACGGCGTTCACGACCGCCGCCATGCTCGTTGGTCCGCTGCTGGGGGGAGTGTTCGTCGACTTCCTCTCCTGGCGATTCGTCTTCCTCATCAACGTCATCCCCATCGGTATCACCCTCATCCTCCTCAGCCGCCTCCACCTACCCGAACAGCAACGGCGCGTCGCTATCGACTGGTGGAGTGGCATCCTCTGCGCTCTGGGGCTCGGCGCCGTGGTATTCGCCCTCATCGAGCAGCCCAACCTCGGCTGGCAATCGCCAGCGATCGTGATCCCCGCGGTCGCCGGCGTCGTGCTGTTCACCCTCTTCCTGCTCCGGCAGCGGCAGGCCGTCTCACCGCTCATGCCGCTGTGGCTATTCCGCGTGCGCGACTTCGGCTGGGGCAACCTCGCCACGCTCTTCGTCTACGCCGCTCTCTCGCTCAACGGATTCGTCATCGGCGTCTACCTGCAGCAAGGCGCGGGTCTCAGCGCCACCGCCGCCGGGCTCGCGAGCCTGCCCATCACCATCCTCATGATCCTGCTCAGCTCGCGCGCCGGAGCCTGGGCCGGACGGTGGGGCCCGCGCATCTTCATGACAGTCGGGCCGCTCGTGATGGCGGGAGGCTCCTTGATGCTCCTCTCCGTCGCTGCTGACTTCGACTACTGGTGGCAAGTGCTCCCGGCGATGATCGTTCTGGGTCTCGGTCTTTCCGTCACCGTGGCACCGCTGACCGCCGCCATCCTCGGGGCCATCGACGAAGACCACTCGGGCATCGCCTCCGCCGTGAACAACGCAGTAGCCCGCATTGCCGGGCTCCTTGTCGTCGCCATGCTGTCCACGATCGTCGGTGGCACACTCGACCTCGATGGTTTCCACAATGCCGCTCGGGTCACCGCCGCATCGTTGTTCGTTGGTGGCGTCGTGTCGTGGATCGGCATCCGGCGGAATCCGATCGAGGCGGCGCCCGCCGACGAGGCCTCGATCGCTCCTCACCAGAATTGAGCGGACCGGGACCTGGTCGACCGCAGAGCATCCTGAAGTAAGGCCGCGACCCGTTTCAGCGACGAGGCGCAGGACGACTCGAGACGCAGGAACGGAAGAAGGCCCCCGGCGCTATGCCGGGGGCCTTCTCGGTGTTGTGACCCCAACGGGATTTGAACCCGTGTTACCGCCGTGAGAGGGCGACGTCCTAGGCCGCTAAACGATGGGGCCGTTTGCAACTCAACGAGTATGCCACACCCATGACGGCCGAACGAAATTGAGCCAGCAGATGCCCCAACGCGAAGCGGTTGGCGGCGTCACGCGGGTGGGCCGCGTCAGGCGAAGACGCGAAGGGCGGACGGCACCACTCTGATATCGAGCGGAAGCGGGCCGATGCGCTCACCGTCGGCGTAGGCGACGACGTCGGGGCCGGAGATGCGAACGGATATCGCACGGGTCACGGTCACCTGCGGCAGGGCCGTGTGGGTGCCGGCGAACACCCTCGGGAAGACGCGAAGGAAGGCGAGGCGACCGAGCGGGGCGACCACGAGCACGTCGAGTAGTTCGTCGTCGACCATGGCATCCGGTGTCACGCGCATGCCGCCGCCGATGGATGCGCCGTTCCCGACGGACACGAGCATGGCGCGGGTATCGGTGCGCACGCCGTCGAGGGTCAGGGAGTAGCGAAGCGGACAGAATGTGGTGATCTCGCGGAGCAGCGCCAGCACGTACCGGGAAGCGCCGCGCGGCCGACGCATCCGGTTGGCGCGTTCGTTGACCACCGCGTCGAAACCGGCGGAGAGCACGCAGGCGAACCACGTGGATCCGGCGGACGAGTGCACGAGCCCGGCATCGATGGCGCGCGATGGGCGGCGGAGAGCGCCGACGAGATGTCGGATCGCCGCCGGAGGGTCACCCACCGGCACGCCCAACGAGCGGGCCATGTCGTTGCCGGTTCCCGTGGGCACGATCCCGAAGGGGATGCCCGTACGCGCGACGAGGTTGGCCGCCAGGCTCACCATGCCGTCGCCGCCCACCACGACCAAGGCGTGCGGGTGATTGCCGGGCGCCACGCCACCGTCCGTGCCAATGCTCACGATTCCGATCGCCCTACCCGCATCCCCGACACCCAGCTCCGCCGCGACGGCCACTCGCAGCCGCTCGGCGCTCGATTCCCGCACCAGCGTCACGCGCCATCCCGCCGCCGTGAGCGCGGCGGCCACCTCGTCGCCCACGCCCCGATGCCGGCCGAACGCCGCCTCGGGGTTCACCGCCACCACGATCACGGGCGGGGCGGGCTGCATGCCCCGATTATGGCCCGCCGACGAGCCGCCCTTGCACGGCACCCCGCGGGGGTATTGAGTCGGAACATGCGCCTCACGAAGTTCGAACACTCCTGTCTGCTGCTCGAGAGCGGCGGCAAGAAGCTGTTCGTCGACCCCGGATCCTTCACCACCCCGCTCACGGAGACGGCCAACACGGTCGCGGTGGTGATCACGCACGAGCATCCCGACCACTGGACGCCGGAGCAGCTCACGCGCATCCTCGATATGAACCCCGACATCCCGATCTTCGCACCGGCGGGCGTGGCAGCGGCAGCGGAGGACTTCGCCATCACGGTGGTCGCCCCCGGCGACACCATCGACGCCGACCCGTTCACCCTGCGGTTCTTCGGCGGTCAGCACGCGGTCATCCACCCCAGCATCCCGACCATCGACAACGTCGGCGTGCTCGTGAACGACTCCCTGTACTACGCCGGTGACGCGTTCACGGTGCCGGAGGGCGTGGCTGTCGACGTGCTCGCGGTTCCCGCGGGCGCCCCGTGGCTGAAGATCGGCGAGGTCATGGATTACGTGGACGCGGTGAAGCCGCGCCGCAGCTTCCCGGTGCACGAAATGGTGCTCTCGGTCGCCGGCAAGGGAATGTCGAACGGACGCATCCAGGCCGTGACCGAGATGAACGGCGGCGAGTTCTTCGCGCTGGAGCCGCTGGACTCGCTCGACATCTGAGCGAGTCGCGGTAGGCGATATCCTCAGAACATTTGGATGCCATCGACACCCTCGCCGTCATCAGCGAGCTCTTCACCTGGATCGGCCTGCTCGGTGGCCCCGTGCTGCTCGCGATCGGGTTCCTCATTCGCGCGACGTCGGGTACCTGGGAGAAAACCACCGGGGTGATCGGCACCGGCGGTGGCGGCAACGTGCTGCGCTGGTTCGACACCGACGGTGACGTGCACCAGACGGATGCGACGAGTCACGAGTGCGAGGGCCTCGAGCCCGGCAGCGACGTGACCGTGTACTTCCGTCGACGTCGGCCGCAGGTGAGCCGCACCGATTCACCCGATCACGACGGGCGCGCGATCCTCGCGACCGGCTGGGTGCTGCTGGGTCTCGGCATCCTGGCGGCGATCGTCGGCCTCGCGCTGCTGTTCGCCTGAGCCGCTCCCCACTCATGTCCTCCGCTCCGGTCGCCGTCACCGCGCTCCCGCACGTGTACGAGGTGGAGATCACGCACCTGCTGGCGTCGTCGCTGCATCGGTACGAGGGTCGTCCCGCCGACGGACCACGGCCGGCTCCGACCGGGCAGAAGGAGGGGCGGGCATCCATCGATGTGCGTGCCGGGCTCGGGATCGTGGGCGACCGGTACTTCGGGCATCGCGCTCACCGCAACGCCGCCGTCACCGTCATGGCGATCGAGTCGGTGGAGCACGTCGAGCGCGAGCTCACACTGGAGGTGGCGCTGGACCCGCTCGCGACGCGGCGCAACATCCTGCTGCGAGGTGCCGACGTGGATCGTCTGCGCGGGGTGGACTTCTCCCTCGACTCGGGGGCCGGAGCGGTGATGTTCCGCGGACACCGACCGGCCAATCCGTGCGCGTGGATGAACGGGGTGCTCGCCGAGGGCGCCCACCGCGCGCTGCGCGGCCGCGGCGGGATCCGGTGCGAGCCGCTCAGCGACGGCACCCTCGCGCTCGGGCCGGCCGTGTTGCGGTCGGCGGCACCGCTCGACGCGGGTGACGTGCGCCTCTTCTGACGCGCGGCGCAATACGGTCCCTGAGCCTGTCGAAGGGGCCTTTCGGTAGCGCCCCTTCGACCGAACCACACGGTCCCTGAGCCTGTCGAAGGGGCTCCCGGCTGCGTCCCTTCGACCGAACCACACGGTCCCTGAGCCTGTCGAAGGGGCATTCAGGCAGCGTCCCTTCGACAGGCTCAGGGACCGTACATTGCGTCACTCCGACAGGCCCACCGCGGCAGCGTCCCTTCGACGGGCTCAGGCACCGGGGCGTCACAGCCAGGGGACAGGGAGGCGGACGACCCAGGAGCCTGCGGGAGCACCGCCGGGCGGGACGACGAAGACGCCGTCGGCGTCGGCGAGGCCCCGCAGCATCGCGGAACCCTGATGGGGCATCGGCTCGGCTTCGCCGTTCCGCTCCCGGTAGGCGAGCACGAGGGTGACCGGACGGTCGTTCGGCACGGTGACGGCGAGGCGGACGCGGCCGAGCGGATGCACTCCGCGGCCGAGCAGCCCATCCAGAAGCGGCGCGCCGAGACTGAGCAGCGTCATCATGGCGGCGAGCGGATTGCCGGGCAGACCGAGCAGCAACCGCCCGTCGGGCAGTTCGGCGAGCATCGCCGGGTGCCCGGGCCGCATCGCCACACCGTCGAGCAGCAGCGTGGCCCCGAGGCTCGCGAGCGCGGCACGGAGGTGATCGGTGGCACCACCCGCACTGCCGCCGGTGGTGATCACGATGTCGGCGGTCGACGTCCCGCCGATGGCACGGATGGTCTCGTCGAGATCGTCGGGCACGCGCTGCACCGACGAGACCGCAGCACCGAGGGAGCGCAGCAGGTCGGGCAGCTGGGGACCGTAGGCGTCGCGGACCAATCCCGGCGCGGGGACCCCGCTCGACACGACCTCGGAGCCGAGGAAGACGAAGGCGACCTCGGGCCGCATGCGCACCGCCACGGTGTCGTGGCCCGCGATCGCGGCGAGGGCGATGCGCGGCGGTGTGAGCACCGCACCACCGGCGACGAGCACCTCCCCCGTCATCGCTTCCTCACCGGCGAAGCGCACATGCTCACCGGGCCGTGGTTCATCGGCGCGGGCAGTGACCGTGCGGGTCAGCGAACCGTCGGCGACAGTGCCGTGCTCGGAGCGCAGCACTCCCACCGCGACGTTTCCCGCAGAGTCCTCAGCTGCGGCGGCGTTCCCGGCGACAGCACTTCCGACAGCGGTGTCGGCGGCGGGGATGGGGCCACCGGTCGTGATCGGCCGCGCCTCACCGGCCTCGAGCGGCGCGGATGCGCCGAGCGGTCCCGCGGTGATCGAAGCGCCCAGCCGCCACGGCGGATCTCCCGCGACGACCCAACCATCCATGGCCGATGTCGATGCGCCGGGGAGAAGGAGCAGTGCGCGCACGTCCTCGGCGAGGGTGCGGCCGCCCGCAGCGTCGAGCGGTACGTCCTCGGACTCCGTGCGCCGGTCATCACCCGCTCGGCGGGTGATGTCACGCGCCGCGTCCCAGGGGATCGCCGTACGGCTCACGACCCCGAGGGCTCTTCCGGATCGGCGTGGGCGAGCGCCAGCCGGGTAGCAATCTCCGTGGCTCGCTCCACGTCCTCGACCGAGCCGCCGCGGAGCGCCGCGGCATACCCCACCAGGAACGTGGTCACCGGAGCGGCGGGCCTGGCGACACTGTGCGCGGCATCGCGGGCGAGGTCGAGCACCAGCGGCACGTCGGTGGCGAAGTCCTGCGGAAGGTCGAGGGCACGCGCGAGTTCCGCGGCCCACGCGTCGAGGAGGGGTGGTTCCGAGGTCATGAGTTCTCTCCCTGCGATCCGTCGGTGTCGTGCTGAGGTGTGGAATCGAGGCGGATGCCGAGCTCAGCGGCGTCGTCCGGGGTGTCGACGTCGCGGCACAGCTCGCTCGGAACCGCCACGTCGCGGAGCGACATCTCCGCGAGCAGTTCCCGCAGTGACCGCCCCGGGAGTCGCCCGTCCCGTCTCAGTCGCGCGACGGCTCGCTCCAGCGAGCGGGTGCGGTAAGCGGCCAGCAACGGCTGGCGTCGACCGTCGTCGTCCACGGCGATGACTCCGTCCGTGCCGGGTGGTGAAACGGACGTCGACCGGGCGACCGCGCGATCCGCCGCCGACCGGGCAGCGAGGACGAGGGTCAGCGCCTCGGGTGCCCGCACCAGATCCGCTGCCAGCACCACGGTCCACTCCGGCGGGAACTCCTCCCCCAGCACCAGAAGTCCGGTGTCGATCGCCGGTACGGGTCCGCCGAAGCGCGGGTCCTCCCAGATGGTGGCGGCCACATTCGGGCGACCGGTCACGCCGTTCACATCACCGACCAACGCCACGGACTCCGCACCTTCGACCGCGTCGAGAGCGAGGTCGAGGAGGCTTCGGCCCCGGTACCGGAGCGCGGTTTTGTTGATGCCGCCGAGTCTCGATGCGCGCCCGCCGGAGATCACGATCGCGTTCCAGCGCGAGCGGGTCTTCGCCATGTCGAGGGCCTCCGAGGGTCGAGCGGGCCGGGTCGCACGGCCGCGGTTCCGAGCACACGGTCGCGCGTCGGACGGTATCGTCGAGGGTACGCGGGAACGGGAAGTTCCACCTCCCGCCGTCCGCTTCACCGTTGCAATGGCGACTCACCGAGGAGACATCAGATGCCCACTGTCGCGAGCCGTCAAGACGGCACGTATCCACGTCCGCAGCTGATCCGGGGAAAGCATCTCGCGCTCGACGTGCTCGCCGGCTTCCGCTACGACGACGCCGACGTGGGCCGCGACCGGCACTGGGAGAACGACACCCAGGCCTTCGCGCACCAGATCCAACTGCCCTTCCCGCCCGAGTCTCCGGCATCCGGCATCGGTGACACGTCGTTCCACCCGGTGGTCTGGTACCGCATCCCGGTGACCGACGACATGCTCGCCGAGGCGGGCGGCGACGACCGCGGCAGCCGGATGCTGCTGCACTTCGGTGCCGTGGACTACGAAGCCGACGTCTGGGTCGACGGGATGCACGTCGCTTCCCACGTCGGCGGTCAGACGCCGTTCAGTGCCGACATCACCGCAGCCCTCGACCCGGTGACCACCGAACATTCGATCGTGGTGCGCGCGAAGGACGACCCGCTCGACGTGACCATGCCCCGCGGCAAGCAGGACTGGCTGCCCGAGCCCCACGACATCTGGTACCACCGCACCACGGGCATCTGGCGCACCGTGTGGCTCGAGGCGGTGCCGCGCGTGCACATCACCGACCTCGCCTGGACGCCGGACGTGCCCCGCGCCACGGTGCGCGCCGAGATCGAGCTCAGCTCACGCCCCTTCCCCGCCGCCCGCATCGACGTGGAGGTCTCCCTCGACGGTCGCGTGCTGGCGCACCAGAGCGTCACGACCACCGATGACCAGGTGACGGTGGACATCGCGCTCGGCGAACTGCGCAACGGGCAGCACTACGAGCGGGCACTGTGGTCGCCCGAGCATCCGCGTCTCATCGACGCCACCGTGCGGTTGACCGAGCTGAACGAGTCCGGTGAAGCGGCGCCCGACTCCACCACCGACGAGGTCTCCAGCTACTTCGGGCTCCGCACCACCGCGGTGGAGCACGGCCGCTTCCTGCTCAACGACCGGCCCATCTACGTGCGCTCGGTTCTCGAGCAGGGCTACTGGCCCGAATCGCACCTCACGCCGCCGTCCGTGGAGGCGCTGCGCGAGGAGGTCGAGCTGATCCTGTCGCTCGGCTTCAACGCCGCCCGCATCCATCAGAAGGTCGAAGACCCGCGGTTCCTGTACTGGGCCGACCGCCTCGGCCTCATGATCTGGGGCGAAACGGCCGGTGCCTACTCCTTCACCGCCACCGCGGTGCAGCGCCTGACCACGGAGTGGATCGACATCGTGCGGCGCGACCGCTCGCATCCGTCGATCATCACCTGGGTGCCGATCAACGAGTCGTGGGGCGTGCAGCACGGCGCGTCCGACCCGGCGCAGCGGGCCTACGGTCTCGCGCTCGTGAATCTCACCCGGGCGCTCGACGCCACCCGTCCGGTGATCTCGAACGACGGCTGGGAGCACACCGACAGCGACATCTGGTCGATCCACGACTACGAGCCGTCCGGCAGCGTGCTGTCGGCCCGGTACGGCAGCCGCGAGTCGATCGACGCAGTGCTCGACGGCATGGGGCCGGCCGGCCGTCGGATGAGCGTGCAGCCCGGCGGTCGGGTCGACCGCGACCAGCCCGTGATGCTCACCGAGTTCGGCGGCGTCAGCTACACCACCGGGCAGACGGTGGAGGACAACTGGGGATACTCCACGGCGCAGGATGCGGACGATTTCCGTCGACGGCTGGCCGACATCCTCGACGCGGTGAACGCCTCGCCGATCCTGCAGGGCTTCTGCTACACCCAGATCACCGACACCCGGCAGGAGACCAATGGTCTCTGCGACGAGAACCGGAAGCCGAAACTGCCGGTCGAGACGATCGCCGGCATCATCCGCGGGACAATCGAGTCATGACCCCTCTCTCCGGCACCGCCATCGACCTGCGCTCCGGCGCCTACACCGCATCCATCGCGAGCATCGGCGCCACCGTGCGCCGGTTGCAGCACGACGGGCGGGACCTCGTGGTCCCGTTCGACGCCGACTCGGTACGCCCCTTCTTCCGCGGCGCCACGCTGGCGCCCTGGCCGAACCGGATCGTCGACGGTCTGTGGGAGGCACGCGGGAAGACGCAGAAGCTCGCGCACACCGAGCCGGAGCGCGCGCACGCGCTGCACGGCCTCGCCGTGTGGCTCGACTTCGCCGTGGAGGAGCAGACGGAGAGCAGCGTGCGGCTGTCCGCCACCGTGGTCGCGCAGACGGGCTACCCGTTCCGCATCGACCTGTCGGTCTCGTTCACCCTCGATGACGGCGGCCTGCACACCACGGTGACCGGCACCAACAGCGGGTCGGAGACGGCCCCGTTCGGCACGGCGCCGCATCCGTACCTCGTGGCCGGGGACGGCCTCGTGGACGACTGGACCCTCACCCTGCCCGCCGGCCAGGTGCTCACCGTGACCGAGGACCGGCTCATCCCCGTCGCCCTCGCCGACGTGGCGGAGGAGAACGGCGGCGAGTTCGACTTCCGCGCCGCGCGCGCCATCGGCGACACCTTCATCGATCACGCCTTCACGGACGTCTCACGGGACGCCTCCGGCATCGCGGAGGTGCGGCTGACCGCGCCGTCGGGCACGGGAGTGGCCATGCGCTGGGGCACCGAGTGCGGATGGGTGCAGATCCACACCGCCGATCAGCCGGAGCCGTCCATCAGCCGGCTCGGCCTCGCGGTCGAGCCGATGACCTGCCCGCCGGATGCGTTCAACTCCGGCACCGACGTTCTCTGGCTCGAGCCCGGCGCATCCGCTTCGGCCGGCTGGACCATCACCGCCCTGTAGTCGCGCCGCGACCGCGTGCGTCCGTGAGCCCCACGTCCGGTCCGACCTCTGAGCCCCACGGTCCCTGAGCCACTCCCACGGTCCCTGAGCTTGTCGAAGGGACATCGGGTGACGTCCCTTCGACAGGCTCAGGGATCGCCCTTCGACAGGCTCAGGGACCGTATGTGACAGGCTCAAAGACCGCCCTTCGACGGGCTCAGGGACCGCGCTCCGCAATCACAGCACCCAAGGAGAATCATGCCCACGGCACCCCTCGACCCACCGGCACTGGCTCGCGTCCGGCTGCTCGACGGTCCGCTCGCCGAGTCGCAGCGCGTCAACGCGGAGTATCTGCTCCGGCTCGACCCCGACCGTCTGCTCGCGCCGTTCCTCCGCGAGGCGGGGCTGCCGCGCGTGAAGCCGAGCTACGGTAACTGGGAGAACGAGGGTCTCGACGGGCACACCGCCGGGCACTATTTGTCCGCCGCCGCGATGCTCTACGCGGCAACGGGCGACCGGGTGGTGCTCGACCGCCTCGATCACATGGTCGACGTGCTCGAGACGTGCCAGCGCGAGGTCGGATCGGGCTACGTGGGCGGCATCCCCGACGGCCTCGACTTCTGGGCCGACGTGCGGGCCGGGCGTGTGGGGTCGGACTCCTTCTCGCTCGGCGGCCGCTGGGTTCCCTGGTACAACCTGCACAAGCTGTTCGCCGGGTTGCTCGACGCCGAACGGTACGCCGGCTCGCACCGCGCTCGGGACGTCGTGATCCGCCTGGCCGACTGGTGGCTGGGCATCGCCGCGGACATCGACGACGAGCGCTTCGAGCGGATGCTCGACACCGAGTTCGGCGGCATGAACGAGGTCTTCGCCGAGCTCGCCGCCCGCACGGGCAGCGACGACTACCTCGCGATGGCGAAGCGGTTCACCCACGCCACCATCGCCGACCCGCTGGTCGAAGGACGCGACGCGCTCACCGGACTGCACGCGAACACGCAGATACCGAAGGTGGTGGGCTACGCCCGGGTGGCGGCGCTCTCCGGCGATGAACGGCTGGCCACCGCCGCCCGCGAGTTCTGGCGCATCGTGGTGGCGAACCGCAGCGTGGCGTTCGGGGGCAACAGCGCCCGGGAACACTTCCACGACTCCGCCGACTTCACGCCGATGCTGATCGAGCGCCAGGGCCCGGAGACCTGCAACAGCCACAACATGCTCCGCCTGAGCGAGTCGCTGTACTCGGCGAGCGCCGACCCGAAGTACCTCGACTACTACGAGCGCACGCTGTTCAACCACATCCTGTCGGCGCAGCATCCGGAGCACGGCGGCTTCGTGTACTTCACGCCCGTGCGTCCGGGCCATTACCGCGTGTACTCCGCACCGGAGGACGGCTTCTGGTGCTGCGTAGGCACGGGGCTCGAGAGCCATGCGAAGCTCGGCGAGCTGGTCTACACCCGCACCGGTGGCGACGTCGAGGTGAACCTGTTCGTCGCCTCCACCTTCGAGGATGCCGAGCTCGGGCTCACCCTGCGGCAGGAGACGCGCTTCCCGTTCGAGGACATCAGCCGCCTCACCGTGGACGTGGCGGAACCGCGAACGTTCGGCGTCAGCATCCGCGTTCCGTCGTGGGCGTCGGCGCCCATCACCGTGCTCGTGAACGGCGAGGCGGTGGATGCGGCGGCCGGTGCGGGAAGCCCGGCCGGACGCATCCGGGTGGAGCGCGCCTGGCACTCCGGGGACGTGATCGAGGTGACGACGCCGATGGCAGCGCGGGTGGAACCGCTGCCCGACGGGTCCCCGTGGGGAGCCGTGTGCTTCGGCCCGATCGTGCTGGCGGCGCGCACGGGTACCGACGCGCTGGACGGGCTGATCGCCGACGACAGCCGCATGGGTCATGTGGCGAGCGGACCACTCGTTCCGTTCGCCGGCACGCCGATCCTCGCCGTGCCGGGGCTCGCCGTTGCCGGTGCCGATGCGAATGCGTCGGCCGGCGCAGGCG
Organism: Planctomonas psychrotolerans; assembly: GCF_008642235.1. Taxonomy (GTDB): domain Bacteria; phylum Actinomycetota; class Actinomycetes; order Actinomycetales; family Microbacteriaceae; genus Planctomonas; species Planctomonas psychrotolerans. The sequence continues at coordinate 574,873 of NZ_SJEV01000001.1, forward strand.
CGTTGGAGACGCCCGTCGACCTCGAGGTCGTGGATCGAGGTGCGCTGCGGTTTGCGATCCGCGCCGTCGACGGCACCCGCGTCGAACTCGAACCGTTCTTCGGTCTGCACGACGCGCGATACACGATGTACTGGCCGCTGGTGCCATCGGACGCGGACGGCGGGGCGGTGTCCGGCATGCGCAGCCTGCTCGCCGAACTGGACGAGTCGCTCGCGCTCGACGTGCGCACGCTCGACTCGGTGGGGTTCGGCGAGCAGCAACCCGAATCGGATCACGCCTTCACCGGCTCCGACACCCGAGTGGGATCGACGGACGGCGTGCACTGGCGCGAGACCACCGACCGGTTCGCGGTCCGGATCCGCACCCACGACGGTGCAGCCCGATCGCTGCGGGTGGTCTGGCTGGCGACCGACGCTCCGGCGGCGTTCACCGTTTCCGTCGACGGCGAGGACGTGTTCGCGTTCGATTCCGCCGAAGACGAGTCGACCGCCGCGCCGAACGTCGATACGGACACGGACGGCGACGCCGCACCTCGCGGTTCCCACTCCCGCGAGGTCGACATTCCGCCGGCCGAGCGCGACACGCTGACGGTCGAGGTGCGAGCGCTCCGCGGTCGGCCTTCCGCCCGCATCCGCGAGATACGGCTCCTCGCCGCGCTGTGAGGCCGGTTGTGCTCGAGCGCTCGGCCGAGTGCGGGGCGTCGGGTTGGTCCGCGCCGCGCGGGTAGGCTAAACTCGTCCACGGCCCGGTTCCGGCTGAGCCTCTTGGGGTATGGTGTAATTGGCAACACGAGAGATTCTGATTCTCTTATTCTTGGTTCGAGTCCAGGTACCCCAGCAACAGCCCTCAGTTCCTTCGGGAGCCGGGGGCTTTTTCGCATTCCGGCCGCAGTGCCGAAGTCGCGGTCCTCTCCAGCGCGCAGCCCCGGTCACTGATTTTCCGCACCCGCAGCCCCCTGCTGAATTTACGCCGGGGAAACACGACGAACGGGCGACCGTAACGTGCGACCGATCTCATGGAACCGCGGTAGTCGCACGCGCTCGTGCGTGGGACACCGCACCGGTATCCGTTCCTCGCGAACGTGTACGACAGCGGATGGGGACGCGCATGACGGCACTGAAGAATCCAGCAGCCCAGATCGGGATCGCGGCGGTCGCCGGCATCCTGTTCGGCCTGATCGTGGGCGAATGGGCGGCGAACATCAAGTTCGTCGGCGACATCTTCATCCGGCTCATCCAAATGGCGATCGTGCCGCTCGTGATGTCGTCGGTCATCGTGGCGACCGGTGCGATGTCCGGCAAGGGCACGGGCAGGCTCGCCGTGCGCACGTTCGGCTGGATGATCGGGTTCTCGATCATCGCCGCCGTGCTCGCTTGGGGCCTCAGCGTGCTTCTCCGGCCCGGGGTCGGCATGGATTTCAGCGGCGAGACCGACCCGGCGTTGGCGGATGCCTCCGGTGACGCGGCCGGGTGGCAGGACACGGTGCTCGGCTTCGTATCGACGAACATTTTCGCGTCGATGTCCACCGCCACGATGGTGCCGATCATCATCTTCTCGCTGATCTTCGGCGCGGCCCTCAACAGCTACGCGGGCGCGACCGGTAACACGCTCGTCCTGCAGTTCTTCGAGCAGTTGCAGCAGATCGTGCTCACCATGATCCGCTTCGTGATGTACATCGCGCCGATCGGCGTCTTCGCCCTGCTCGCCGCTCTCGCCGGCGACGTGGGCTTCGCCGTGGTCACGACAGCGCTCGCCTACCTCGGCACCACCGCGCTCGGCGTGGCTCTCCTCACCGCCCTGTTCGTGGTGGTCGTCGCAGCACGCACGGGACTGAACCCGGCGCGTCTGCCCGGCAAGCTCGCCGAGCAGACGGCGATCGCCGTGACCACGACCAGCTCGGCCGTGACGTTCCCGACCGTGCTGCGCAACACCGTGGAGAAGGTGGGCGTGAGCCAGCGGGTGGCCAACTTCACCCTGTCCGTGGGGCTGACCATGGGGTCGTACGGCGCCGTGCTCAACTACATGATCGTCATCATGTTCCTGGCCCAGTCGGGCGGGATGGCGCTGACCCCGGGCCAGATTTTGCTGGGGATGGCTCTGGCCATCCTGCTCAACATGGGCACCATCACGGTGCCCGGCGGGTTCCCGGTGGTGGCGATGTTCCTCGGCACCACGCTGGGGCTTCCCCTCGAGGCCGTGGGCCTGCTCATCGCCGTCGACTGGTTCACCGGGATCCTGCGCACCTTCCTCAACGTGAACGGCGACACGATGGTCGCCATGCTGGTGGCGAAGCCGACCGACGAGATCGATCGCGACGTGTACTACGGCCGCACGACGGCCGTGGCCGACGCCGTCGACGCCGAGGACGCGGCGGAGAATGAGAAGAGGTTCGCGCGCGCCGACCAGGCGGACTGACGGTCGAGCCGGTGCAGGCCGGACCGGGCCGGCGCAGGCCGCACCGGGCCGGCGCAGGCCGCACCGGGCCGGCGCAGGCCGCACCGGGCCGGCGCAGGCCGCGCCGCGCCAGTCAGTCCTGTCGGTGCTCAGCCGGTCGGCGTGCCGGTCAGCCGGCGAAGGCGAGATCGCGGTTGACCGTGGCCGCCACGCGTGCCCCCGCGCCCGCCGCGATGATGAGCTGCTGCGGACCGGGCTGCGTCGAGTCGCCGGCGGCGTAGATCCCGTTGCGGGACGTGCGACCGTGCGCATCCGTGGTGACGAAGCCCTCATCGTTGGTGTCGAGGTCGAGGTCCGCCGCGAAGGCGAGCGATGGTTCGTACACCGGGCGCAGGAACCCGGCCGTGCGCGGCACGACGGTGCCGTCTTGCAAGCGGATGCCGGTGAGCCCGGTGCGGTCGCCGTCGACGTCGGCGATCGGTCGCCGGTCGACCGGAATGCCCCGGGATGCGAGGAGCGCCTCGTCGTCGGGCGTCACCACGCCGACGCCGTTGGTGAAGACGATCACGTCGGCCGACCACTGCGACAGCAGAATGGCGCGGTCGGCGAGGTCGGCGGTCTCGCCGATGAGGGCGAGCGGCTGATCACGGCTCTCGTACCCGTCGCACTCGATGCAGCTGTGCAGGGAGGTGCCGTAGAAGGCGCGGAGGCTGGGCAGCGCCGGCATCACCTCGACCACCCCGGTGCTGATGATCACCGTGCGGGTGCGCACGGTGCGGTTCGGCGCTCCGCGCACCCCGCGCGCCTCGACGGTGTAGCCGCCGTCGGTCGCGGTGATGGTCTGCGCGAGCGCCAGCTGGAACTCGCCGTCGGGGTAGCCCTCGATCTCGGCTTGGCCGAGCTTGCGGAGCTCGAGCGGGGAGATCCCGTCGCGGGTGAGGTATCCGTGGGAGTGCAGGGTGGCCGCGTTGCGCGGGCGGTTGCTGTCGAGCACGAGCGTCCGTCGTCGCGCGCGCACGAGGTTCAGGGCGACGGAGAGGCCTCCGGGGCCCGCGCCGATCACGACGGTGTCGTACGGGGCGTCGGGGTTCGCGTCACCGGCGTTCGATTCCGGCTGCGTCACTTCGACAGGCTCAGCGACAGTGTTCGGTTCAGCGGCCGCGGCGGACCCGGCGACCGTGGCGGGCTCGGCGCCGGCGGAGGGGTCAGGCATCCGCGACCTTCGAGGCGAGGGCGCGCAGCCGGGTCATCGTCTCGTCCTTGCCGAGGATCTGCATGGACTCGAACAGCGGCGGCGAGATCTTCCGACCGGAGATGCCCACCCGCAGCGGTCCGAAGGCGACGCGCGGCTTGAGCGCGAGTCCGGTGACGAGCGCGTTCTGGAGCGCGGCCTGGATGAGGTCGTGCTCCCAGCCCGCCTCGGGCACCTCCTGCAGGGCGGCGTCCGCGGCGGCGAGTACGTCGGATGCGTTCGCGGGCAGGCCCGACACCGCGGCGTCGTCGTACTCGAGAGCATCAGCGCCCACGAAGAGGAAGGCGAGCAGCGCCGGCGCCTCGCCGAGCAGCTGCATGCGCTCCTGCACGAGGGGGGCCGCCTGCGCCAAAATCGCGGACTGCTCCTCGGTGGGCGGATCGGGAACGACGCCCGCCGATGCCAGATACGGCACGAGTCGGGCCGCGAAGACGTGCGGGTCGAGCATCCGGATCTGGTCGCCGTTCAGCGACTCCGCTTTCTTGAGGTCGAACCGTGCGGGGTTCGGGTTCACGTCGGTCACGTCGAAGGCGGCGACCATCTCGTCGAGGGAGAACACGTCGCGGTCGTGAGTGAGCGACCAGCCGAGCAGCGCCAGATAGTTGACGAGACCCTCGGGGATGAAGCCGCGGTCGCGGTGGTGGAACAGGTTCGACTCGGGGTCGCGCTTGGAGAGCTTCTTGTTGCCCTCCCCCATCACGTAGGGCAGGTGGCCGAAGCGCGGGATCGCATCCGCCACGCCGATGTCGATGAGCGCGTGGTACAGCGCGATCTGGCGGGGGGTGGACGACAGCAGGTCCTCGCCGCGCAGCACGTGCGTGATGCCCATGAGCGCGTCGTCGACGGGGTTGACCAGCGTGTAGAGCGGATGTCCGTTCGGGCGCACGACCACGAAGTCGCTGAAGGAGCCCGCCGGGAACGTGATGGGGCCGCGCACGAGGTCGTCGAAGGAGAGGTCGGTGTCGGGCACACGGAGGCGGAGGGCGGGCACGCGTCCCTCGTCCCGGTACGCGTTCCGCTGCTCCTCGGTGAGGTCGCGCTCGAAGTTGTCGTAGCCGAGCTTCGGATCGCGGCCCAGCGACACGTTCCGCGCCTCGATCTCCTCGCCGGTCGCGAAGCTCTCGTACAGCGCCCCGGACTCCGTGAGCCGGGCGATCACGTCGGAGTAGATGTCGTAGCGCTGCGACTGGCGGTAGGGGGCGTGCGGCCCGCCGACACCCTCGCCCTCGTCCCAGTCGAGTCGCAGCCAGCGGAGCCCGTCGAGCAGCTGGGTGTAGCTGTCCTCGCTGTCGCGCGCGGCATCCGTGTCCTCGATGCGGAAGACGAGCTTGCCGCCGGTGTGCCTGGCGTACGCCCAGTTGAACAGCGCGGTGCGGATGAGGCCCACGTGCGGAGTGCCGGTGGGTGACGGGCAGAAACGCACCCGTACGTCGGCTCCGGTGGCGGTGGACACGGGATGCGAGGAGATGTCAGACATACTGACGACGATTCTAGTTGTCGCAGTAGGCGGCGAGCAGCGGGGTGAGCGTCGGTTCGCTCGAGCGATCGGTGCCGCAGCGCAGCACGGCGCTACCGCCCGTCGCCGCAGGATCCACGCCGATCAGCTCTCCCCCGCCGAGGCGGCTGCCGTCGCAGGCCGTGACCGTGAACGGCACCCGCAATTCGTCGCCGATGTAGCCGATGACGAACTGCGCGTTCTCATCGAGCGCCGGTCGGAACGAACTCACCACGACGCGCCCGCCGAACGTGGGCGACACGATCCCCGACGTGCGGAACTGGCTGATCAGCTGGTCGATCCACGCGTCGGGCTCCACCAGGCGCTGCACGTTCCCGGTGATGCGCGGACCGTTGGCGAGGTCGACGTCCTTGATCACGAGACGACTCTCGGCGTGGCCCCGCACCGCCGCGTCGGGGTTTGGTTCGGCGTCGGACGCGGGTTCGGGCACGCGGACCGTTTGGGTCCGCACGGCCACGAGGCGTGCTTGCGCACCGGGTAGGGGCGGATCTGCGTCTATGCGCACGTCGTCGATCGAGCAGCCACCCGGGAGGCGCAACTGCGGTTTGAGATCCGCGGCCGAATCCCCGCCGCTGTCCGGGGTGGCCGCATCCGTCGACTCGACGTCGGGTGTGGCGGACGCGTCGGGAAGGTTGTAGTCGTCCTCCCCGTAGAGGCAGCCGGAGAGCGCGAGCGTCCCCACCACTGTGAACGCGGCGGCGAGCGTGCGGGAGGCGGCGGTCGCCTTGTGCCATGCGACGACGAGCGCGCGGGAGCGAACCCTCCGAATCGGAGATCCTCGCCGACGGTGGCGTCCGACCGGCATCACGGCATCCGATCCCGCCCGCCCGCGTCCTAACGGTTGCGAGCGGGGTTGCTCAGCGTGCCGATGCCGGCGATCGCGACCTCGACGGTCTGGCCGTGGGTGAAGGGACCGACTCCGGCCGGGGTTCCGGTGAGGATGACGTCGCCGGGCAGCAACGTCCACACGCTGGAGGCGAAGGCGACGATGTCGGGAATCTTGTGAATCATGTCGCGGGTGTTGCCGCTCTGCGTCGTCACGCCGTCCACCCGGGTCTCGATGGCGGTGTCGTGCCAGTCGAGTTCCGTCTCGATGTACGGGCCGAGCGGGCAGAACGTGTCGTAGCCCTTCGCGCGGGCCCATTGTCCGTCGGAGCGCTGCAGGTCGCGGGCGGTCACGTCGTTGGCGATGGTGTACCCGAAGATCACGCTCTCGGCGTCCTCGGCCCGGACGTGCTTCGCGATGCTGCCGATCACGATGGCGAGCTCGCCCTCGTGCTCCACGCGGTTGCTCTCCGGCGGCAGCACGATCGCGTCGCCCGGGCCGATGACCGACGTGTTCGGCTTGAGGAAGATCAGCGGGGTGGTGGGCGCCTCGCCGCCCATCTCCGCCGCGTGCTCGGCGTAGTTCTTGCCGACGGCCACCACCTTGGAGCGCGGAATCACCGGCGCGAGGATGCGCGCTTCCGCGGCGGGAACGCGCTTGCCCGTCGTCTCGAAACCGGCGAACATCGGGTCGCCGGCGAGCACGACGTACTCGTTCTCCTCCTCATCGAGGATGCCGTACATGGGGTCAAGGCCCTGGCTGAAGCGCACGATTTTCACGCGTCGAGCCTATCCCCGCGGAGGAGTTGTCCCCAGATTCGGAGGTGAATCTTCAGATCTATGTTCGATAGTGAGATAATTTTGGTATGGAACTTCTCTCGCAGATGCTCCGCAATGCAGCGGACTCTGTTGCCCTCATCGGGGACTGCGCGGCGCACTTCGCCGCGCTTGTCCCGGCGGATCTTCGAGCGGCGCAAGACCGCATAACGGCACTCCGCCGCCACGTCGATCGATACGCCGCACTCGCTGCAGCCGAGATCGCCCACCGTTCCCGTCCCGAGGTCGGCAACGGTGGCATGGCGCAGAGCGCCGGGTTCATCTCACCCGAGGCGATGCTGCAGTCGATCAGCGGACTGTCCCGCCCCGAGGCGGTGAAACTGGTGAAGCTCGGCACCATCATCGCTGAAACCGAGGCCGTCGAGGCACTCACGACTTCCCCGGTGAGGACGAGTACCGGCGGACCCGGTGGGGAGGACATCCCGGCCGGCCCCATTCCCTCGCCATCCGTGCCGCCCCCGTGGCAGGCACCTCTGGTGGCCGCTCTCACTGCCGGCGTGCTGTCGATGGAATCCACGGACGCGATCCGGCGGGCGCTCGGCGACACCGGTCCCGGCGTCTCGGCCGACGCGCTCACCGAGGCGTGCACGCAGTTGATCGAGCAGGCGTCGGGCTCGAGTCCCGACCAACTGTTCCGAAAGGCGAAGCACCTCCGTGATGGCCTCGACGGGGAGGGCATCGAACGGCGCGAACGAACACGATGGGATTCGCGCCTAGTGCGTCGGTGGAAGGACGACAACGGGATGCACTGCGGCCGATGGTGTCTCCCGCCCGAAGACGGCGCTCTCGTCAACGCCGCGTTCGACGAGATCCTCTCGCCTCGACGGGGCGGTCCGCGCATGGTGGATCCGGAAGCGAAAGCTGCAGCCGAGGACCTGCTCCATGATGAGCGCACAAACGACCAGATCGCCGCGGACTGCTTCGTGGCGATGATTCGGTTAGCAGTCGACGCCGATCCCGGCACGCTGTTCGGTCACCGACGCCCGGCCGTGCGAGTTGTTGTCTCCAACGTGCACCTCCGGGCACGCGCCGGTCACGGCCGAATCGAGGGCCAGCATGACCCTGTCTCTTTCGGCACCGTGGAACGGCAGCTGTGCGACACCGGGGCCGTCGCGGTCGGTTTCGATGACGACGGGCAATGCGTCAACGTCGGACGTCAGAAGCGATTCTTCACTCCCCGACAACGCATCGGTATGGCTGTGCGCGACGGAGGATGCCTCTTCCCCTCCTGCGATCGGCCCCCGTCCTGGTGCGAGGCACATCACATCAACCAATGGGAGAGAGACAGGGGCGAAACCGACATCGCCGACGGGGTGCTCCTCTGCAGGAGACACCATCTTCTTCTGCACGACAACTCCTGGCAGGTGCTGCGCGACCGGGCCACCTACTGGCTTAGACCGCCGCGAAGCGTCGACCCCGATCAGGCGCTCATCCCGATGCGGAGCCGCAATCCCGACCACCTCACCTCCGGCCACGCCAGCTCTGGCCGTGAGCCCAGCCCCAGCGGCGACCCCGGCTTCAGCCCCGGTGGCGACCCCGGCCTCAGCCCCGGTAGCGATCCCGGTGGAAGGCCCTCCGGTGCGGTCAGGCGGTGAGCGCCGCGGCCGCCGAGGCCACGTCGGCGTCGTCGTTCCACAGGTGGAAGGCGACTCGCACGCGTCCGCCCCGCCCCGAGGCGGTGATGCCGGCCGACGAGAGAGCCGCGAGCGCCCACCCATCGGGATCCTTCCAGGAGACGATCGCCTGATTCTGTCGGGGGCGACCGGTCGCATCGCAGAACGCATTGGCGAGCCGCAGGTTGTGCCGATGCACCTCGGCCGGATCGAGAGCCGCAAGGACCGCGAGGGCGGCGCGCGCGCCCACCCAGCTGGGCCAGGCGGGCGACACGTCGAACGCCCGGGCCGACGCGGCGAGGTGCATGTCCGGGCCGTACAGCGACGACCAGACGTCCTCGCCCGCGTACCACCCGGCGTTGTTCGCCGTGAGGGTGCGGGCGAACTCCGACGTCACGGTCATGAACGCCACACCGCGGGGGCACAGCAACCACTTGTAGGCGTTGGTGGTGGTGGCGTCGAAGCGAGCCGCATCCACCGGCATCGCGCCCGCCGCCTGGGTGAGATCGCAGAAGGTGAACGCGCCGTAGCGACGTGCCGACTCGGTGATGGCGTCCACGTCCGCGACCGCGCCGTCGGCCGACTGCACCATCGAGAACGCCACGAGATACGTTTCCGGCCCGATCGCGTCGGCGAGCTCCGCCAGGTCGACCTGGCGCACGCGCACACCGCGGGACTGCTGCACCAGGAAGGGGTACACCATCGAACTGAAGTCACCGCGCACGCATAGCACCTCCGCTCCCGGGGGAACGGAACCGGCAACCGTGCCGGCCATGACCGAGGTCTGCGATCCGATCGAGACGGTGTCCACCGGCGCCGAGACGATGGAGGCGAAGAGCCGTCGGGCGTCTTCCACCACGACACCGTAGGTCGCGGGCGAACACAACCCGAGCGACCAGTCGAGCGCGTCCTGGCGCATGACGTCGATCACATCGAGAGGCGGCAGGCCGAGGGCGCACGCGTTGAGGTAGCCGCGCACCGGTGCGAAGCGCAGCTTCGCCCGCTCGATGGCGGATGCGGTTGCAGAAACACGTGCGGATGCGGGTGCAGGTGCGGATGCGGATGCGGATGCGGGTGAGTCAAGGAGATCGACAGTGGTGCTCGTCATACTCCCACTCTCCGCGACCCGTTCCGGAAGCACTACGGCAGGACGGCTATCGCCTCCATAAGCACCGCTTATGCACCCCGGCCCGCTCACTATGCTGTGCGGATGACGAGCACCGGACGACCCCGTGGCGACAGCACGCCCGACATCGATCTGCAGTCGCTCCGAATCGTCCGGGCCATCGCGGAGACGGGTTCGATCACCGGCGCATCCCGACTCCTCGGCTACAGCCAGCCGGCGATCAGCCAGCACCTGCAACGGGCGGAATCCCGGCTGGGGATGCCGCTCATCATGCGACTCGGCCGCACCGTGAAGCTGACCGAGGCCGGCCAGATTCTGAGTCGGCACTCCACCACGGTGCTCGCAGCGCTGCAGGACGCCGCGAAGGAGATCGACGGACTCGCCGACCTCCGCGCGGGACGGGTGCGACTCGTGGCATTCCCCTCCGCGTCGTCGACCCTCGTGCCCCGGCTGTTGAGCACGCTGCGGGAGACCCGCCCGGGGCTGTCGGTGCAGTACCTCGAGGCGGAACCGCCCGAGGCTCTGGCGATGCTGCGCCGCGGCGACTGCGACCTCGCCTTCACCTTCAGCTACCCCGGCGATCCCGACGATCCGCACGGCGACAGCGCCGCGGGGCTCGGCATCACGAACCTGTTCACCGACCCGATGATGCTCATCCTGCCGAGCGATCACCCCCTGGCCGACGAGGAGGTCGTGGACCTCAGCGACCTGGAGGACGACACCTGGATCGCCGGCTGCCCCCGCTGCCGCGGGCACCTGCTCAGCCTGTGCGAGAACGTCGGCTTCGCACCCACCATCTCCTACGAGACGGACAACTTCGTGGCGGTGCTCGGCATGGTGGCCAGCGGTTTGGGCGTGGCGCTCCTCCCACGACTGGCGCTCGGCACGGCGGCCGTGCCGAGCGGCGCGGTGGTGCGGCGTGCGACGCCGCACAGCGACCGGACCATCCACATGCTCACGCTCGCCGACTCGCCGCCCACCCCGGCCCTGTTCGCCATCGCCTCGGCTGCGGCACGCATCGACGGGTCGGCCTGGCGCCTCGGACGCGCCTGACCGGACCGACGACCCGTCCTCACGCCGGCCGTGCACGGCATCGGACCGCAAAACGCGCACCGCACCGCACCGTCCAGTTGGCGTGGGACGCTGCAGCCGCCGACGCCCGTCCCGCTACTGCTCCTGCTCGCTCGGCTCCCCCAGTGAGAGCATCAAGCGGTTCGCCCAGTTGAAGAAGGACGCGCCCTGGATGACGTCCTGGATCTCGAGGTCGTCGAGCCCCGAGCTCCTCAGCCGCGTCACATGCTCCACGCCGAAACGGCTCGGCGTGCGAGCCAGAGCGACGGACGCCTCCACGATCGCCGCCCAGCGCTCGTCCTGCGCCGCATCCACACCCTCGTCGAGCAAACGATCCACATCGTCCACCCGCTTCGAGAAGTGCGCCGCGAAACGCGCGTGCACCGACGCGCAGTAGATGCAGCCGTTGAAGCGCGACGTGGCCGTCGCGGCCAGCTCCCGCTCGGCGCGCGGCAGTCCGCTCTTCGCGTTGTAGAAGATGTCGATGTCGGTCTTGGTGCGCTCGCGCAGGATCTGCGGATCCCGCGCCAGCAGCCGGAAGTAGGCGTTCTTGGCTCGTGCCTTGTCGACCAGCCCGTCGAGCTGCGCCGGAGTGAGGTCGGCCTCGGCCACCGGGTCCAGCCACGGCAGCCAGTCCAGCATGTCCCGCGTGAAGCGGGGCGGCTCCGCGGCTCCCACGTCGGTGTGCACGTGCGTGTGCTCCGCATCGGGCGCGCTCGCGTTCGTCGGGGTGCTGGAGGGGGTGTCGGTGTGCACGTGGGTCATCGGAGTCCCGCTTCCTTGAGCGTCGCGAGGCCGTGGACCACGCGGATCTGGTAGGTGAGGAACGCGACGAGCTGGGAGATCGTCACGATCGCGTCAGCGGACCATCCGGCATCGGCCAATCGGCGGAGCCGCGCCGGTGCCGCATCCCGCGGATGGAACACGAGGAAGTGCGCGTGGTCGAGCGCCGCAGGCAACCGCCCGCTCACCGCGGAGAGCGCGTCCGCCTCCGCGGCGGAGAACTCCGGTCCGTCGACCGACTCGCCGGCCAGGGGACCGTCCGGGTACGCGCCGTACGGCCCCTCGGCGCGTCCGCGGAGTGCCTCGTCGGCGACCGCTGCCACGAGCTCGGGAGTACCACCGGCGGCGCGAAGCCCGTCGGCATAGAAGTCGACGACGGGCTGGCTCTCGTGCAGCGCGGCGACGAAGGCGGCGAGCGCCCACCGCTCGACGGGCGTGACCGTGCCCGCATCGTCGGGGCGAAACAGCGCCTCGAAGCTGCCCTGCGCGTGAGCGAGGGCTTCGGGTCGGATCTCGCGGGCCTCGAACAGCGGATGACCGGGCTCGAGCCCGACGAGACGGTCGATCACATCGGCGTCGCGGTCGGAGGCGGCACGGCCGGGCTCGGTCTGGTCGGGTTCAGTAACAGTGGTCATGATTCCTTTCGGGACGTCAGGCGCCCGCGTGTGCGGACGGTACGGCGGCGAGGAGTTCTCGGGTGTACTCGTGCTGCGGCGACTGGAACAGCGTCCGGGTCGGACCCGACTCGACCACCCGCCCGAGGCTCATCACCGAGACGGTGTCGGAGATCGCCCGCACCACCGCGAGGTCGTGGGAGACGAACAGGTAGGTGAGGCCGAGCTCGCGCTGCAACTCGTCGAGCAGCCCGAGGATCTGCGCCTGCACCGTCACGTCGAGGGCGGACACCGCCTCGTCGAGCACGAGCACCTCGGGGTCGGCGGCGAGCGCACGGGCGATCGCGACCCGCTGCCGCTGCCCACCGGACAACTCCCGGGGCCTGCGCGACAGCACCGACGCGGGCAGCGCCACCCGGTCGATCAGCCCCGCCGCACGGGTCGCTCGCGCCGACGGGTCCACGAGCCGGAAGTTCCGCAGCGGCTCCTGCACGATCGCCTCCACCGTCTGGCGGGGATCGAGCGATCCGAACGGGTTCTGGTAGACGAGTTGAATGCGACGGCGGAACTGTCGAAGCGCCTCGCCGCGCAACGTTTGCGGGTCGAGCCCCGCCACCTCCACCGACCCGCTCGAGGGCTGCACCAGACCGAGGGTCATCCGCACGGTGGTGGTCTTTCCTGATCCGGACTCCCCGACGATGGCGTGGGTCGTGCCGCGCGGCACGGTGAACGACACGTCGTCCACGGCGCGGAACACGGTCTTGCCGCCCTTGCCCGCCGGGTACTCGCGGACCAGGTTGCGGGCGACGATCTCGTCGGGAACGACCGCGGAGGGATCCGCGGGCCGACGGAACTCGGTCACGGTCAGCCCCGGCGCATCGGCGAGCAGCCGGCGGGTGTAGTCGCTCCGCGGGGTGGCGAGGATGTCCGCGGTGCCGCCCTCTTCCTCCACGCGACCCGAGCGCATCACGACCATGCGACTCGACCGCTCGGCGGCGACGCCGAGATCGTGCGTCACGAAGAGGATGGCCGTGCCGAACTCGGCGCGGAGGTCGTCGAGCAGGTCGAGTACACGCTTCTGCACGGTCACATCGAGTGCGCTCGTGGGTTCGTCGGCGATGATCAGTTGCGGTTCGAGCGCGATGGCGATCGCGATGAGCACGCGCTGCCGCATGCCGCCCGACAGCTGGTGCGGGTACTGGGCGCTGCGCCGCTCCGGTTCCGGGATACCGACCCGGGCCAGGAGTTCGAGCACCCGGGTGCGGATGAACGCGCGAGTGTAGGAGCGGTTGCCGCGTCGGTGGATCTGCAGCACCTCGCCGATCTGCGCCCCGATGGTCTTCACCGGATTCAGGGAGCTCGACGGGTCCTGCGGCACGAGCCCGATGCGCACCCCGCGCACGGCCTCCAGCTGCTTGTCCGACCACCCGGAGATGTCCGCGCCGTTAAGCAGGATCTGCCCGCCCGACACGTGACCGTTCGAGGGCAGCAGCCCGATGGCGGCGTGGGCGGTGGTGGTCTTGCCGGAGCCCGACTCTCCCACCACGGCGACGACCTCGCCCGGATCGACGCGCAGCGAGATGCCGTGCACCACCTCCGTGTCGACGTGGCCGGTGCGGTAGCTCACCGAGAGGTCGCGGATCTCGAGCACGGGCACGGGCACGGCGGGAGCATCCGGCGCCGCGGCGTCCGTCCCCAAGGCGACGCCCGACGGGACGATCGGCTCGGCGGGCATCAGGAGCTCCGCCCGATCGACTGGCTGATGCGGTTGGCGGACAGCACCACGGCGACCACGATCAGGCCGGGGAACGTGGTGAGCCACCACGACGTCGCGACGTAGTTGCGGCCCTCGGCGATGAGCAGACCCCATTCCGGTGTGGGTGGCGGTGCGCCGTAGCCGAGGAAGCCGAGGGTCGAGATGGCGAGGATGGCCACCCCGAGTTGCAGCGCGGCGAGGGAGAGCACGGGACTCACCGAGTTTGGCAGCACGTGCCGCCACAGCACACTGAAGAAGCGACCACCCGATCCGAATGCGGCCTCCACGTAGTCGGAGCGGCGCACGCTCACCACCTCCGACCGCGACAGTCGGGCGAACGCGGCGATGGATCCGATGCCCACCGCGATTGCGGCGTTGATGGTGCCGAACCCGAGCAGGATGATGACGGCGAGGGCGAGCAGCAGCCCGGGGATCGAGAGCAGCACGTCGACGATGCGCATGAGGACGCCGTCGACGACACCGCCGAGGGAACCGGCGAGCACACCGATCGCGGTGCCCACCACGAGGCCGACCAGTACGGCCACGAAGGCGCCGGACAGCGAGTGCACGGCTCCGTAGACCACCCGGGCGAAGAGGTCGCGGCCGATCTGGTCGGTGCCGAACGGATGCGCGGCGCTCGGCGCCTGCAGCTTCTCCGCCGCGATGCCCCGCACGGGGTCGTAGTCGGTGAACAGGCCGGGCACCAGGGCGAACAGCAGGGCGACCAGCACGACGAGCCAGGCGAGCACGAGACTCACCGTGATCGGCCGACGACGGAACCATCGGCGCGACGTGCGCGCCGACCCCGGCGCGTCCGGCTCTCCTGCGGAAGGAACGTCGGGGTCCACGGGACGGCGGCTGGTCGCCGCGAGGTCGGCGGGGGTCGCCACGGGAGGGTTCATGCGCTCACACCCACTCTTCCTTTGAGTCGCGGATCGAGGATCGGGAACAGCAGATCGACGAGGAGGTTGACGGTCACGAAGACGAATGCGGCGAGGATCACGATCGCCTGCAGCACGGGGATGTCCTGCGCGGTCACGGCCTGCTCGGTCAGCCGACCGATGCCGTTCCGGCCGAACACCGTCTCGGTGATGACCGATCCGGCGATGAGTTCACCGATCGTCAGACCGGCGATGGTGAGCGTGGGCAGCAGGGCGTTGCGCGCCACGTGCCGCCACAGCACCCACTGGCGGGATGCACCCTTAGCCACCGCGACCGACACGAAGGGGCGCGTGTAGACCTCGTCGAGGCTGCGGCAGAGCACCTGAGCGAGCGGTGCGGAGATGGGCACCGCGAGGGTGATCACCGGAAGGATGAGCAGCTGCGCATCCGTGCCGCCGATGGTGGGCACGAGTCCCAGCTGGAAGGAGAAGACCTGGATGAGGAGGATACCCAGCCAGAAGGTGGGGATCGACACGAACAGGGACGGGACGCCGAGGAGCACGGTCCGCAGCCAGGCGAACCGGGTGTAGCTGGAGACGAACGCGATGGTGACGGCCAGTACCACCGCGAGCAGGAACGCTGCGGTCGCGAGCTGGGCGGTGGCGGGGAGTCCTTCGGCGATCCGCTCGATCACCGGGGTGCCGGTTTCGACCGAGTAACCGAAGTCCCCGCTGAGAAAGCCCACGAGCGTTTGGAAGTACTGCAGGATCAACGGCTGGTCGGCTCCGTAGTACAGCCGCAGTTCGGCGATCTGGTCGGGCGAGAGTCCGAGCTCGGGGTTCTCGAACTTGATCATGATGGCGTCACCGGGGAGCGCCTGGAGCAGCACGAACGACAGGGTGAACGCCGCCCACAGCACGAGCACCGCCTGGCCGATGCGGCCCGCGAGGTACCTGTTCACGATGCGCCCCTTCTCTCCGTGATTCCCGGTGGTGCTGCTGCGGCCGGCCGCCCCCGAGGGCGACCGGCCGCAGCGGTCGTTACTTGTTCAGCCAGACGTTGTAGAACGACGGGCGACCGACCGCCTCGAACTCCACGCCCTCCACGTACGGCGCGGCACCGTAGACCTGCGGTTCCTCGAACAGCGGGATCATGTAGGCCTGGTCGACGATGTACTCCTGGATCTCGGCGACCTTCGCGTTGCGGGCATCGGGGTCGGGCTCCGAGGCCTCCTCCTCGAGCAGCGCGTCGAGCTTCGGGTCGTTGGACAGGATCGCGTTGCGGTTCTCGGTGTGGAACTGGCTCTTGATCACATCCTGATCGGCACGGCCCACCATGGTGTGGAACGCTCCGGTCTTCGAGGCGTCCTTGATGTCGACCGCGTAGCTGCCGGCGTCACCGGGGCGGACGGTCAGCTTGGCGCCGATCTCCGTCCACTGCTGCGCGATCAGCTCGAGCGTCTCCTTCGAGAGCGGCTGGGGCAGGGCGACGAACGCGCTCACCTCGAGGGGCACGCCGTCCTTCTGCCGAATGCCGTCGGGGCCGGGCTCCCAGCCCGCCTCGTCCAGCAGCTGGTTGGCGCGGTCCGGGTCGTAGGCGAGCTTCTCACTGAGGTCCACGTAACCGAGGGCCGTGGACGACAGGGGCGACGTGGCCTTGGGGTAGTTCTCGGTGAAGATCGTGTCGACGACCTCCTGCGCGTCGGTACCGGCGAGCAGAGCCTGACGCACGGCGATGTCGCTGAGCACCGGGTTGGTCGGACGCAGGTACAGGCCGTTGTTCACCCCGCGGGTCTGCGGCGCGTACAGCTCGAATCCGGCGGACTCGACCGCGGCCTCGTCGAAGGCCTGCACGTAGCGCACGAAGTCGGCTTGCCCGGAGGTGAGAGCGCCGATGCGCACGCTGTCTTCGGGAGTGACGATCATCTTGATCTCGTCGAGGTAGGCGCGCCCCTGGTGCTCGAACGAGGCGGGCGCCCAGTCGTAGTCCTCCCGCGCCACGAGGTCGACCTGCTGGTCGACGACCTGATTCTCGACGGTGAAGGGGCCCGAGCCGACGATGTTCTTCAGCTGGCACTGCTCCTCGTAGGGCAGCGCGAGCGTTTCCGGCGATACCAGCCCCGATCCGATCACGGAGGTGCCCTGCAGGAATCCGGGCGACGGCTGCGTGAACGTGAACCGCACCGTCGTCTCGTCGATGACCTCGCTGGCCTCGTAGTTGTTGACCTGCTCCGCCACGGGAAGGCTCAGCTCGGAGTTGCCGAGTCCGTAGGTGTCGAAGTTCTTCGCTACGGCCGCCGCATCGAGGGGCGTGCCGTCGGAGAAGGTCACGCCGTCGCGGAGGGTGAAGGTGTACTCAGTCGCGTCGTCGTTCACCTCCCAGGATTCGGCGATCCACGGCTCGATCTCGAGCGTCTCGGGGTTCTGGTAGGTCAGCTTGTCGGTGATCTGGTTGAGCAATCCGCCGTTGGGGTAGAAGCCCGCGGCCGGCAGGTACAGGCAGGTGGGCGCCTGGTACTCGAGGTAGGTCAGCGTGCCGCCGGTGACCGGCTCACCCGACGTTCCCCCGGCCTCCGGGGCGGTGCCACCCGACGCGCATCCCGCGAGCAGGGTGGCCGCGGTCAGCGCCACCGTCGCCGGGATCATCTTGTGCCTGAATGCCATTGCTGTTCCTCACTTCATCGACGGTGCGCACGGGGCGCACCATTCGCTGGCTGTATGTCGCTCACCGCGACCAGACGTCGATCTGCCTCGACTGGTCCCCCGGTTTCGGTCCACGTCGTCCGACTCGGTGCTGGTGCGACTCCCCTGTAAAGAAACTTTTGAGAAAAAGTATTCCTTCGGTGTCGACCACCCGCGGTGATGGATCACTGTAGGCAGGATCCACTCCCGGTAACCACATTGTTTCCTAGGATGTCGCGCCGCTCGTTACGCGGAGGAGCGCCGTTCGTTACCGGCGCGAAAACACGCAACACTGTTCTCAGCGGGCTCCATAAGCGTGGCTTATGCTCTCCCGACGAAACTGTCGGATTCGCCCTCGAGCACGTATAAGTGAGGTCATGTCTTCTTTCCGCTCGGCAACCATCGGCGTCATCGGCCTGGGTCCCCGGGGCACCAGCATCCTGGAGCGGCTCGGCGCGAATCTGGACGAGCTGCTGCCCGAGGGGGACATCGACCTGCACCTGATCGACCCGCACCTTCCCGGCGCGGGCCGGGTGTGGCGACGGGACCAGTCCCTCGAGCTCGTGATGAACACCCTCGCCGGGGCGGTGACGAACTTCCCCGACGCGAGCGTGACCTGCGCCGGCCCGATCGTCGACGGCCCCACCATGTACGAGTGGTGCGTGCTGCTCCGCGCCGGTGATCCGGAGGCGGCCAGCGCCGCAACGCCGGAAGTCGCCGACGGCGTGCGGGCGACCTTCGCGGCCGCTCCGCCCGCGTCGGAGGTGCTCGCCGACGCGGACCTCGTGGCCGAGGTGCGGCGCACCGAACCGTGGTCGCATCCGAGCCGTGCCCTCTACGGCCACTACCTGACGTGGTGCTTCGAGCGGGCCCTCGCGATGCTGCCCGACCGCGTGCGCGTGGTGCTGCACAGCGAACTGGCGGCCTCCGTCACCGCCCTGCCCGGCGTCGGTGGGAACGTTCCACGCGAGCGCATCACCCTCGCCGGCGGCCGCGAGCTCGACTGCGACGCGGTCATCATGGCACTGGGCTGGCTCGACGCCGCGCCGTCGGCCGCCGATACCCAGCTCGCCGAGGCGCCGGATGCCGCCTCCACGACCTGGGTGGGCCCGGCCAGCCCCGTCGAGCAGGACCTCGACGCCCTGCCCGCGGGCGGCGACGTGATCGTGCGAGGCCTCGGCATGAACTTCTTCGACGCGATGGCACTCCTCACACTCGGCCGGGGCGGGACGTTCGTGCGCGTCAGCGACGACGTCGACGGCCTGGAGTATCGCCCGAGCGGGCAGGAACCGCGCCTCCTCGTGTCGTCCCGACGCGGTGTTCCGTTCCGCTCCAAGACGCTGTACGGGTCGCTGCCGCCGGCGCCCGCCCAGGTGCACCTGCGCGAAGCGCGGTTCGCCGAGCGCACCGACCAGATCGACTTCGATTCCGAGATCCGCCCGCTCATCCTCAAGGATGCGCTGCGCGACTACTACCTCACGCTCGCCCGCGCCACCCCGGATGCGCTCGTCGCTCCGGTCGACACGCTGCTCGAGGCCATCGCCCGCCATCCCGCCGACTCGGCCGAGCTGGCGACCGCGGTGGCGCACGCGATACCGGATCCGGCCGATCGGCTGGACCTGCAGGCCCTCGAGGTCCCGGTGAATCGCGTGTTCTCGTCGCCGGAGGAGTACACCGAATGGGTGCTCGACTACATCCGTCACGACCTCCGCGAGGGACGTCTCGGCACGGAGAGCCCGCTCAAAGCCGCGGCCTGGTCGATCAGCGCCGCACGTGGCGCGGTCGCCGGCTACGCGGGATTCGGTGGCCTGGAGGGTACGTCGTTCACGGGTGGCTACAAGGAGTTCCTCGCGTTCGGCGGCATGATGGGCAGCGGGCCGCCTGCCTTCCGCCTCGAGCAGTTGCTCGCGCTCTGCCGCGCGGGGATCGTGTCGTTCCTCGGCCCGCACGTGCGCGTGAACCGCGCACCGGACGGTGCATCGTTCGTGGCCGAGTCGCCGTTGGTGCACGACTCGCGGGTGGTGGCCCCGGCGCTGCTGGATGCGTGGATGTACTCCCCCACCGTGCAGCGCACGGTCGATCCGTTGCTCGCGGGGCTGCTTCGGGACGGTCGGGCGCGCGCGTTCCGCGTGCCGAACGCCGACGGTTCGCACAGCACGACCGAGGGCGTCGAGATCGACCGCGCCACCAGCCGACTCGTCGACGCCACCGGGGAGCCGCAGGCGTCGCTCTACCTAGCCGGCATCCCCACCGAGGATGTGCGCGGCTTCACCGTCATCTCCCCCATGCCGAACACGAACTCGCCGATGCTGCGCGAAACGGACGCGATCGTGCGCGACGTGCTGGCGTCGGCTGCGGAGAGAACCGGTTCATCGATCGCCCCGGAGGCTGCTCATGTCTGAACGACCCGGGTCCGCACGGCCCGTCGCACTCGTCACCGGAGCCACCGGCGGGATCGGCCGCGCCGTCGTGGACGACCTCGCCGCCGACCACGAGGTGCTCGCCGTGGGGCGGAACGCCGAGGCGATCGCGGACCTCGATGCCCTCCCGGGTGTGCGAGCGGTTCCGCTCGACCTCACCGACGACGCGGCGCTGATCGCATTCGCCGAGACCCTCGATCGGCTCGACGTGCTGGTGCACGCGGCCGCGGTCGCCACCCAATTCTCGGTCGCCGATGCGGATGCTGGGGAATGGCGGCGTCAGTACGACGTCAATGTCGTCGCGCCCGCCCTCCTCACCCGGCTCACCCTGCCACTGCTGCGTGCGTCGTCCGGCCGCGTGATCTTCATCAACTCCGGCGCCGGGACCCGCGCCGTGCCGGGGAGCGTGGTCTATTCGGCGACCAAGTTCGCGTTGCGCGCCGTCGCCGACTCGCTGCGTGCCGAGGAGGCCGACGCGGGAGTGCGGGTCTCCACCGTCGCACCCGGACCCACCGACACCGAGATGGCGCGCTCGCTCGGGTCGGCGTCGGGCAGGCCGTACGAGCCGTCCCGGCTGATCCGGCCCGCGTCGGTTGCCGCCGCCGTGCGACTCGTGGTCGACGCCGGTGACGACACGCAGATCACCGAGGTGGCGGTGCGACCGCGCCGCGAGCTGTCCTGACGCCCGAAACGAAGCCATTCGCCCGCCGACACCCGAGGGAGCACCATGACCGACTACCCCGACACCCTGCGCTACGCCGCCGAGCACGAGTGGATCGCCGCGGAGCCGCCGTTCCGCGTGGGCATCACGCGGTATGCCGCCGACGCCCTCGGTGACGTCGTGTACATCGATCCGCCCGCGGTGGGCACCACAGTGACCGCCGGGAGCGCCTTCGGCGAGATCGAGTCGACGAAGTCGGTCAGCGACCTCTACGCCCCGGCCACCGGTGTCGTGACGGAGATCAACGAGGCCGCCGTGGCCGACCCGAGCATCGTCAACGACGACCCGTACGGCTCGGGCTGGCTGTACGTGCTCGAGGTGAGCGAGCCCGCTCCCACGCTGTCCGCGGAGGAGTACCAGGCGCTGGTCGACGCAAAGCCCTAGCCCAGCGTCGCCGCCTCTAGTCGACGAGCCGCGTCAGCCAGCCGTGACGGTCGGGCACCCGGCCGTACTGGATTCCCGTGAGTTCCTCCCGCAGCGACATGGTGAGCGGCCCGGCCGGGGCATCCGCGTTCCCCACGGCGAAGTCGGCGCCCTTGAGCTGGGCGATGGGAGTGATCACCGCGGCGGTGCCGCACGCGAACACCTCGGTGATCTCACCCGACTCCACACCAGTGCGCCATTCGTCGAGCGTCACCCGCCGCTCCTCCACGGTGTGCCCGCGGTCGCGGGCGAGCTGCAGCACGCTGTCGCGGGTGATGCCCTCGAGGATGCTCTCGGAGGCGGGCGTGACGATCCTGCCGTCGCGGTACACGAGCACGATGTTCATGCCGCCGAGCTCCTCGAGGTAGATCCCCTCCTCGGCGTCGAGGAACAGCACCTGGGCGCAGTCGTTCTCGTACGCCTCCGCCTGCGGGAGCAGGGAGGCCGCGTAGTTTCCGCCGCACTTGGCGGCGCCCGTGCCGCCCTTGCCGGCCCGCGAGTATTCGGTGGTGAGCCAGATCGACACCGGCGCGACCCCCTGGGCGAAGTAGGCCCCGGCCGGACTGGCGATCACGTAGTACCCGACCCGCTGCGCGGAACGCACACCGAGGAAGCTTTCGTTCGCGATCATGAACGGTCGGAGGTAGAGGCTCGTCTCCGGGGCATCCGGCACCCACCGCGCGTCGACGGCGACGAGCTGGCGGATGGACTCCACGAAGTCCTCCTCGGGGAGCTCCGGCAGCGCCAGCCGCTGGGCCGACTTGCGCAGTCGCGCGGCGTTGCGCTCGGGCCGGAACGCCCAGATCGAGCCGTCGTCGTGCCGGTACGCCTTCAGTCCCTCGAAGATCTCCTGCCCGTAGTGCAGGACCGCGGCGGAGGGGTCGAGATGCAGCGGCCCGTAAGGCTGCACGCGTGCGTCCTGCCAGCCGCCGTCGATCGTCCAGTCGATGGCGACCATGTGGTCGGTGAAGTGCCTGCCGAAGCCGGGATCGGCGAGGATGGCCTCGCGTTCGGCGTCGGCGCGCGCGCTCTGCGAGGGCGTGGTCGCGAATCGGAGGGAGAAATCGGTGGTGGTCATTCGGAGTCCTGAACGTGAGGTCACTGCGCCGCGGATGCGACGGGCTGCGATGGGGAGGAAGGTGACGGAGTCGACGAGAGCTTCGCCAGGATGGCGTCGCCCACCTCGCCGGTACTGCGCGAGGCCGCGGCGCTCCCCTCCGAGGTGATGCGATCGGCGAGGTCGGCCGTCACAGCGGCGTTCACCCGCGCGGCCGCGTCGGTGAGGCCGAGGTGCTCGAGGAGGAGCGCGACCGAGAGGATCGCCGCGGTGGGGTCGGCCTTCGCGGTGCCGGCGATGTCGGGTGCCGAGCCGTGCACGGGCTCGAACATGCTGGGGAATTGGCCCGTCGGATTGATGTTCGCCGAGGCCGCCAGCCCGATGCCTCCGCTGATGGCGGCGGCGAGGTCGGTGAGGATGTCACCGAAGAGGTTGTCGGTAAGGATAACGTCGAATCGGCTCGGCTGGGTGACCAGGAAGATGGTCGCCGCATCCACGTGCAGGTAGTCGACGGTCACCTCGGGGTACTCGGAGGCGACGCGATTGACCGTGCGCTGCCACAGACCACCGGCGTGGGTGAGCACGTTGGTCTTGTGCACGAGGGTGAGGTGCTTTCGCGCGCGCGCCTCAGCGCGCTCGAAGCCGAAGCGCACTATCCGCTCCACGCCGAAGGCCGTGTTCACAGACACCTCGTTCGCGATCTCGTTCGGGGTGCCCACCCGGATCGAACCGCCGTTGCCGACGTAGGGGCCCTCGGTGCCCTCCCGCACCACCACGAAGTCCACCTCACCGGGGTCGGCGAGCGGGCTGGTGACCCCGGGGAAGACGACGGTGGGGCGCAGGTTGGCGTAGTGGTCGAGGGCGAAGCGGAGCTTCAGCAGCAAACCACGCTCCACGATGCCACCGGCGAGCCGGGGGTCGCTCGGGTTGCCGCCCACCGCGCCGAGCAGGATCGCGTCGTGGCCCCGCAGCGCCTCGAGATCGTTGTCATCGAGGATGCGACCGGTCTCCAGATAGTGCCCGGCGCCGAACGGATAGGTGGTGGCCGTGACGCTCGCGTCGTCGGCCACGGCCGCCTTCAGCACGCGGAGCGCCTCGGTGGTGACCTCTGGGCCGATCCCATCACCCGGGATGACGGCGAGATTGAGCGAGCGCGACATGAAACTCCTGCGAAATTTGGTGGCGTGCACTCACACTACCGCCGCATTCGCGTGCTCCATCGGTATGGTTATGCCACAGTGTTCCTCTCCGAAAGCAGGCAATCATGAGTCTTGGACTCGGCATCTTTTTGTTCGTCGTTGGCGCGATCCTCGCTTTCGCACTCGACTTCCAGGTCAGCGGCGTCAACCTCGACATGATCGGCTACATCCTCATGGGAGCGGGCGCGATCGTGATCGTCGTGGGAATCGCCCTCATCATCCGTGGCCGTTCGACGGTCGCCGAGACGCGCACGTCCGTCGACCCCGCGAGCGGCCAGAGCGTCAGCCGCACCTCGCGCAACGAGACCGACCCGCTGATCTGACACCCCGCACAACGTTCCGCCCGGCGCGACCTTCGGGTCGCACCGGGCGGTTTTTCGTGTGCGGGCCGCCCGGCCCAGCGGTCAGGCCGCGCTCTCGGTCAGGCCGCGCTCTCGGTCAGGCTGCGTCGGGCGGCTGTTCCATCCACCACTCGGTGAACTCGCGCGCACGCCCGTCCGGAGCGAAGCGCAGCACCCACAGATTGCTGTACGTGGCTCCGCCGGCGTACACGGTGGTGGCCTGAGCGATTGCGATCTCGTCGGTGACGACGAGCGGAGTCCACTCGAACGTCGTCTCCCCCGGTTCGTCCCGCGCCTCGAGCCACCCCCAGACGATGGCGTCGTGCCCATGCCACGGCGACGCGTGCGGCTCGGTGAAGTAGTCGGCGTCCTCGGTGAACAGCGCACGGATGTGGTTCTCGTCGTTCGACGCCCACGCCCGTTCGTAGGCCTCGATCCAGTTCCGCAGCACGCTCTCGTTGCTCATGCGTCTGTTCTACTCCCGGCGGGATCCCCGAGTTCCAGTCGCTGAGCCACGGTCGCTCATTCACGGTCGCTGCGTCACGGTCGCTGAGTCACGGTCGCTGAGCCACGGTCGCTGAGTCACGGTCGCTGAGCCTGTCGAAGCGACGAAACGTACCGGGAGCGTCCCTTCGACAGGCTCAGGGACCGTGGGGAGCGTCCCTTCGACAGGCTCAGGGACCGTAGGGCGCGTCCCATCAACAGGCTCGAGGGACCGTAGGGCGCGTCCCATCGACAGGCTCAGGGACCGTATAAGGAGTCCCGCCGACCGCTCAGGGACCGTAGGGCGCGTCCCTTCGACAGGCTCAGGGACCGTATGGCGCGTCCCTTCGACAGCTCAGGGACCGTATGGCGCGTCCCATCAACAGGGTCAGGGACCGTAGGGAGCGTCCCTTCGACAAGCTGAGGGACCGTATCGGGCGTTCCGTCGACCGCTCAGGGACCGGGACAGGCGCGTAGCGTCGGGGGACCGACCGAACGAACGAGTCGACAACGACCGAACGAAAGGACGAAACACGTGAAAGCACTGCAATACCGCACCATCGGATCCGCACCCGAGGTCGTCGAGATCCCCCAGCCGGAGCCGGGCCCGGGCCAGGTGGTGCTCAAAGTGACCGCCGCCGGGGTCTGCCATTCCGATGAGTTCATCATGGGCCTGCCCGAGGACCAGTACATTTACGGACTCCCGCTCACGCTCGGCCATGAGGGAACCGGCATCGTGCACGCGCTCGGCGACGGCGTGCAGCACCTCGCCGTCGGCGACGCCGTCGCCGTCTACGGCCCCTGGGGCTGCGGGCGCTGCCACAACTGCGCCGAGGGCAAGGAGAATTACTGCACGAACGCTGCCGCGGAGGGCATCCAGCCGCCCGGACTCGGCTCGCCCGGATCCATGGCCGAGTACATGCTCATCGACGACCCCCGCCACCTCGTGCCGCTCGGCGACCTCGATCCGGTGCAGAACGTGTCGCTCACCGACGCCGGCCTCACGCCGTACCACGCCATCAAGCTGTCGCTCGCGAAGCTCGGCGCCGGCACGACCGCCGTGGTCATCGGCACCGGCGGCCTCGGCCATGTGGGCATCCAGATCCTGCGCGCCCTCAGCGGCGCGACCGTGATCGCGCTCGATGTGAACGAGGAGAAGCTCGAGCTCGCCCGCCACGTGGGGGCGCACACCGCCATCCTCAGCAACGAGGCAGCAGTCGACACTGTCCGCGAGCTGACCGGCGGTCGCGGTGCCAATGCCGTCTTCGACTTCGTGGGCGCGCAGCCCACGGTAGACCTGGCCGGCAAGATGGTCGCCACGGAGGGCGACGTGAGCATCGTGGGCATCGGCGGGGGCACGCTGCCCGTCGGCTTCGGTGTCATCGCGTACGACGCCGCTGTGCGAACGCCGTACTGGGGATCGCGCGGCGAACTCATCGAGGTGCTCGACCTCGCCCGGAGCGGTCACCTGAGCGTGGAGGTGGAGACCTTCAGTCTCGACGAGGCGCCCCGCGCCTACGAGCGGCTGCACGAGGGATCGATCCGGGGTCGCGCGGTGATCGTGCCGAACGCCTGACCCCGGTCGTCACGTCGCATCCCTCGTCCTCGCCGCTCCCGCTTCCCGCCGCCGCTACCCCCCTGGGGCTGGCGGGGACGGGAAACGGGAGCGAGGACGGGAAGCGGGAGCGAGGACGGGAAGCGCGAGCGGCGGGAAACGGGAGCAGCGGATGACGGGTCCGCGGACGACGGCTCGACGGACGCTAGTCGGTGAGGTCGATCTCGCGGAGCATGTCGGCGTTGATCGCGGTGCGCACGGTCTCGAGCACGCCGTCCGGCACCGGTGAGTCCACGCTCAGCACGCTGAGCGCCTTGCCGCCGGCCACGTGGCGCGCGATCTGCATGCCCGCGATGTTCACGTCGGCGTCGCCGAACTCCTTGCCGTAGACGGCGACGATGCCGGGGCGGTCCTCGTAGCTCATGACGATGAGGTGCTTGGCGAACGGCACCTCGACGTCGTAGCCGTTCACGCCGACGATCTTCTCGATCTGCTTCGGACCGGTCAGCGTGCCGGACACCGACACCTGCGATCCATCGCTCAGCGCCCCGCTGATGGTGAGCATGTTGCGGTAGTCCTCGGACACCGGGTCGGTGATGAGCCGCACGGTCACGCCTCGCTGCTCGGCGAGCAACGGTGCATTGACGTAGGAGACGTTCTCGCTCACCACGTTCGTGAAGATGCCCTTGAGGGCCGCGAGCTTGAGCACGCTCACGTCGTGCTCGACGATCTCGCCGCGCACCTCCACGTCCACGCTGGTGAGTGAGCCGTGGGCCAGGCCGGAGAACACCTGGCCGAGCTTCTCGATCAGCGGGATGCCGGGGCGCACGCTCGGGTCGATGATGCCGCCGGCCACGTTCACCGCATCGGGTACGAGTTCGCCGTCGAGCGCGAGCCGCACCGAACGGGCGACCGAGACCCCGGCCTTCTCCTGCGCCTCGTCGGTGGATGCGCCGAGGTGCGGGGTGACGATGATGTTGTCGAGTCCGAGCAGCGGCGACCCCGTGGGCGGTTCCGATACGAACACGTCGAGGCCCGCGCCCGCGATGCGGTTCGAGCGGAGGGCGGCGTACAGCGCATCCTCGTCGACGATGCCGCCGCGGCTCGCGTTCACGATGCGCAGGGTCGGCTTGGCGCGCGCGAACTGGTCGGCACCGATGAGACCCGTGGTCTCCGGCGTCTTCGGGATGTGGATGGTGATGAAGTCGGACTGCTCCACGAGGTCGTCGAGCGACAGCAGCTGCACGCCGAGCTGCTGCGCGCGGGCCGGTGTGACGTAGGGGTCGTAGGCCACGAGCGTTGCGCCGAAACCGGCGAGGCGCTGCGCCACGAGGGTGCCGATGCGGCCGAGGCCCACGATGCCGATCGTCTTCTCGTACAGCTCGACGCCGGTGAACTTCGACCGCTGCCACTTGCCGTCCTTGAGCGACGCGTTGGCGTCGGGGATGAACCGGGCCAGTGACAGCAGGTGTCCGACCGCGAGCTCGGCCGCCGAGACCACGTTCGACGTGGGCGCGTTCACGACCATGACACCGGCGGTCGTGGCCGCCTTGATGTCCACATTGTCGAGGCCGACTCCGGCGCGGGCGACCACCTTGAGCAGCGGCGCCGCGGCGATCGCCTCGGCGTCGACCTGCGTCGCGCTCCGCACCAGGATGGCGGAGGCGTCGGCCAGAGCGGCGAGCAGCGCGGGGCGGTCGGTGCCGTCGACGTTACGCACGTCGAAGTCGGGACCGAGCGCATCCACGGTTGCGGGGGACAGTTCTTCGGCGATCAGCACGACCGGCTTTGTCACGGGGAAGTATTCCTAACGGCGGGTGTGCGGGCGAACAATCACATGTTAGTCCGCTATGAATGAGCGGGTGGATGCGTCGACTCTCGAAGTAATACAGCTGGTGGTGCGCGTGCTGCTGGCCGCGGTGTTCGTGGCGATGGGGGTGACGCACTTCCTGCCGGGGCCGTCACGGGTGATGGCGAAGCTCATCCCGCCGGCACTCCGAACCGAGGGGCTGCTGAATCCGCGCAACCTCGTGCTGTTCACCGGAGTGTGCGAGATCCTGGGCGGCATCGGCCTGCTCATCCCGCAGACGCAACTCGCGGCCGGGATCGCGCTGGTGTTCTTCCTGCTCGCGGTGTTCCCGGCGAACGCGTACGCATCGCAGCATCCGGAGGAGTTCGGCGTGGTCGCGGTGCCGTTCCTGCCGCGGCTCTTCGGCCAGTTGCTGCTCATCGGCCTGGTGCTGTTCGCGGCGCTGCCCCTGTCCGGGCGCTGACTCCCGGCTCTGCGGCTCCGGAGCCGCTCCACGGCCCGGCAGCACCCCACGGTCCCTGAGCCGCTCCCACGGTCCCGGAGCTCGTCGAAGGGACACTCCCCCGCGACTCCTGAACCGCTCCGCGGTCCCGGCGGCACCTCACGGTCCCTGAGCCTGTCGAAGGGGCTTTGCGCAGTGTCCCTTCGACAGGCTCAGGGACCGCATGGGCGATTCCGGGGACCGGACGCGCATGCGCTCGGGGACCGCCCTCCGGACGGTCCCCGAGCCACAACCCGACTAGCGGGCGGTCTGGCCGTCGGTGTAGTCGTCGTCCTGCGTGTTCCACGCGAAGAGCTTGCGCAGCTCGCGACCGGTGGACTCGATCGGGTGGTCCTCGCCCTTCTTGCGCAGCTCGAGGAACTCGGGCGCGCCGGCGTCCTGATCCTTGATGAAGCGCTCGGCGAAGGCCCCCGACTGGATGTCGCCCAGCACGGCCTTCATGTTCTCCTTGACCTCGGGCGAGATGACGCGCGGGCCGGAGACGTAGTCGCCGTACTCGGCGGTGTCGGAGATGCTCCAGCGCTGCTTGGCGATGCCGCCCTCCCACATGAGGTCGACGATGAGCTTCAGCTCGTGCAGCACCTCGAAGTAGGCGATCTGGGGCTGGTAGCCCGCCTCGATCAGCGTCTCGAAGCCGTACTGCACCAGCTGCGAGGTACCGCCGCAGAGCACGGCCTGCTCACCGAACAGGTCGGTCTCGGTCTCCTCGGTGAAGGTGGTCTTGATGCCACCGGCACGCAGGCCGCCGATGCCGCGCGAGTACGACCAGGCGAGGTCCCAGGCACTGCCCGAGGCGTCCTTCTCCACGGCGACGATCACGGGGACGCCGCGTCCTGCCTCGAACTCACGACGCACGGTGTGTCCGGGACCCTTGGGGGCGACGAGCAGCACGTCGACGCCCTCCGGCGCCTCGATGTAGCCGAAGCGGATGTTGAAGCCGTGACCGAAGACGAGCGCCTTGCCCTCGCTCAGGTTGTCCTTGATGTCATCGGCGTAAACGTGGCGCTGCACCTGGTCGGGCGCGAGGATCACGATGACGTCGGCCCAGGCGGCGGCGTCGGACGGGGTGTGCACGGTGAAACCCTGCTCCTCGGCCTTGGCGCGGCTCTTCGAGCCCTCCTTGAGGCCGACGACGACCTCGACGCCCGAGTCGCGCAGGTTAAGCGCGTGGGCGTGGCCCTGCGAGCCGTAGCCGATCACGGCGACCTTCTTGCCCTGGATGATCGACAGGTCGGCGTCTTTGTCGTAGAAGATTTCGGTCACGTGTGGTTCTCCTTGTTCGATGTGGATGGGTATGGGCCCTTCGACGAGCTCAGGGACCGGTGGATGGGTATGGGCCCTTCGACGAGCTCAGGGACCGGTGGATGGGTATGGGCCCTTCGACGAGCTCAGGGTCCGGTGGATCAGGATGGGCCGTTCGACACGCTCAGGGACCATGTGCCCGTTCGGCGAGCCCGAGGCCCGATCGGGGCTACGACCGGTAGACGCGGTCGGTGATGGACTTGCCGCCGCGCCCGATGGCGAGAAGGCCGGACTGCGCGATCTCCTTGATGCCGTAGGGCTCGAGCACCCGGAGGAACGCGGTGGTCTTCCCCGAGTCGCCGGTCACCTCGATCACGAGCGCGTCGGTGGCCACGTCGACCACGCGGGCGCGGAAGAGGGTGACGGCCTCGAGCACCTGTGACCGGGTGGTGTTGTCGACGCGCACCTTGATGAGCAGGTGCTCGCGCTGAACGGACTGCGTCGGTTCGAGCTCCACGATCTTGAGCACGTTGACCAGCTTGTTGAGCTGCTTGGTCACCTGCTCGAGCGGCAACTCCTCCACATCCACCACGACGGTGATGCGGGAGAGCCCGGCGATCTCGCTCTTGCCCACGGCGAGGCTCTCGATGTTGAAGCCACGACGGGCGAACAGTCCGGCGACGCGGGTCAGAAGACCCGGCTTGTCTTCGACGAGCAGGGAGAGGACGTGACTCATGCTCTACTCCTCTTCCCACTCGGGGGCGTGCGCCCTCGCGTACTGCACGGCGCTGTTGCTGAGACCCTGCGGGACCATGGGCCACACCATCGCGTCGCGGCTGACCACGAAGTCGATGACCACGGGCCGGTCGTTGGTGTCGAGCGCGAGCTGGATGGCGGCGTCCACGTCCTCCTTGCGGGTGACCCGTATTCCGAGGGCGCCATAGGCGTCCGCCATCTTCACGAAGTCGGGCACCATGCGCGTGTCGTGCCCGGTGTTCAGGTCGGTGAAGGAGTGCCGGCCCTCGAAGAACAGGGTCTGCCACTGGCGCACCATGCCGAGCGACGAGTTGTTGATGATCGCGACCTTGATCGGGATGTCGTTGATCGTGCAGGTGGCGAGTTCCTGATTGGTCATCTGGAAGCAGCCGTCGCCGTCGATGGCCCAGACCGCACGGTCGGGCTGCGCGACTTTGGCGCCCATGGCGGCCGGGACGGCGTAGCCCATCGTGCCGGCGCCGCCGGAGTTGAGCCACGAGTTCGGCCGCTCGTACTTGATGAACTGGGCCGACCACATCTGATGCTGGCCCACGCCGGAGGCGAAGACGCCCTCGGGTCCGGTCAGCTCGCCGATGCGCTCGATCACCCACTGCGGAGACAGCAGGCCGTCGTCGGGCTCGGTGTAGCCGAGGGGGAACTCCGTGCGGAGAGAGTCGAGACGCTCCCACCATTCGGTGAGGTCGGGGGTGGTGCGGGTCACCGCATCCGCGTAGGCGGCGGTGAGATCGATGATCACGTCCTTCGCGTCGCCCACGATGGGCACGTCGGCGACGCGGATCTTGGAGATCTCCGCCGGATCGATGTCCACGTGCACGATCTTGGCGTCGGGCGCGAACTCGCTCGGCTTGCCGGTGACGCGGTCGTCGAACCGGGCTCCGAGGGACACGATGAGGTCGCTCTCCTGCAGCGACAGCACCGCGGGCACCGTGCCGTGCATGCCGGGCATGCCGAGGTGCTGCGGGTGCGAGTCCGGAACGGCGCCGCGCGCCATCAGCGTGGTGACCACGGGTGCGCCGGTGGCCTCGACGAGCGGAAGCAGCACCTCCGAGGCGCGGGCACGGACCACTCCCCCGCCCACGTAGAGCACGGGGCGCTTGGCCTCGGCGAGCATCTGCGCCGCAGCCTGCACCTGCTTGCCGTGCGCCTTGGTGATGGGACGGTAACCGGGCAGCTCCACGCGGGTCGGCCACACGAAGGGCGCCGAGTTCTGCTGCGCGTCCTTCGTCACGTCGACCAGCACCGGGCCGGGGCGGCCGGTCGAGGCGATGTGGTACGCCGCGGCCATGACCTCGGGCACGTCCTCGGGCTTGGTGATGAGGAAGGAGTGCTTGGTGATCGGCATGGTGATGCCGACGATGTCGACCTCCTGGAACGCGTCGGTTCCCATCGAGGTGGAGAAGACCTGGCCCGTGATGCAGAGCAGCGGCACGGAGTCCATGTAGGCGTCGGCGATGGCGGTCACCAGGTTGGTGGCGCCGGGGCCCGAGGTCGC
This sequence comes from Planctomonas psychrotolerans, assembly GCF_008642235.1. Taxonomy (GTDB): domain Bacteria; phylum Actinomycetota; class Actinomycetes; order Actinomycetales; family Microbacteriaceae; genus Planctomonas; species Planctomonas psychrotolerans. Next base: position 606,245 of record NZ_SJEV01000001.1, read on the forward strand.
GATGGCGACGCCGACCCGACCCGACGACGAGGCGTAGCCCTCGGCGGCGTGTCCGGCGCCCTGCTCGTGCCGCACGAGGATGTGGCGGATGGCGTCCTGCGTCATCAGCTCGTCGTAGAACGGCATGATCGCGCCGCCCGGGAGCCCGAACACGTCGGTCACTCCGAGCAGTTCGAGCGATCGGAGGATCGCACCCGATCCGGTGAGGACGTCAGGCGCGGTGGATGTGCCCGGAGCGGTAGGCACCGGGATCGATTCCGTTGGCATCGGGAATGTGTCCTTAGTCGTCGAAGGGGGAAATGCTCGGCCGGGCTCTAGCCCGTGATCGCTCCGGTGGCGGCGGACTGCACGAGTTTGGAGTACTTCGCGAGAACACCGCGGGTGTAGCGCGGGGGAAGCGGGGCCCAGCCGTCACGGCGGGCAGCGAGCTCACTCGGTTCGACTCGTAGGTCGAGGGAGCGGGCAGCGATATCGACCCGTATTAGATCCCCATCGCGCACGAAGGCAATCGGACCTGCGTCCACTGCTTCGGGTGCTATGTGGCCGACGCACAGGCCGGTTGTGCCGCCTGAGAATCGTCCGTCCGTCAAGAGTAGTACATCTTTTCCGAGGCCAGCGCCCTTGATGGCGCCCGTGATGGCGAGCATCTCGCGCATCCCCGGGCCGCCCTTGGGCCCCTCGTACCGGATGACGACCACGTCGCCCGCCCCGATCCGCCCCTCGGTGAGCGCGTCCATCGCCTCACGCTCGCGCTCGAACACGCGTGCCGGACCCTCGAACACCTCGGCGTCGAAGCCCGCGGTCTTCACGACGGCACCCTCGGGTGCCAGCGATCCGTGCAGCACGGTGATGCCACCGGTCGCGTGCAGGGGGTTGTCGAGGGTGTGCAGCACGTCGCCGTCGAGCGGCGGAACGTCGAGCTCGGCCAGGTTCTCGGCCACGGTCTTGCCGGTCACGGTGAGCGCGTCGCCGTGCAGCAGGCCCGCGTCGAGGAGCGCCTTCATGACCACGGGGACGCCGCCGCGGCGGTCCACGTCGTTCATCACGTACTTGCCGAAGGGCTTCAGGTTGCCGATGTGCGGCACCGTGTCGCCGATGCGATTGAAGTCGTCGAGGGTGAGCTCGACCTCTGCCTCGTTCGCGATGGCCAGGAGGTGGAGCACCACGTTGGTGGAGCCGCCGAAGGCCATGGCCACGGCGATGGCGTTCTCGAATGCCTTCTTGGTGAGGATGTCGCGGCTGGTGATGCCGAGTCGGAGCAGATTGACCACGGCCTCGCCGCTGCGGTGCGCGTAGTAGTCGCGACGACGGTCGGCGGATGCCGGCGACGCCGAACCGGGCAGGCTCATGCCGAGGGCCTCGGCCACCGACGCCATGGTGTTGGCGGTGTACATGCCGCCGCACGCGCCCTCGCCGGGAGCGAACGCGCACTCGATGCGCTTCGCGTCCTCGGCGCTCATGCGCCCGGCCTTCACCGCGCCCACCGCCTCGAATCCATCGATGATGGTGATGTCCTTCTCGGTGCCGTCGGAGAGGCGCACCCAGCCGGGCGCGATCGATCCGGCGTAGAGGAACACGGACGCCAGGTTGAGGCGAGCGGCCGCCATCAGCATGCCGGGCAGCGACTTGTCGCAGCCCGCGAGCAGCACGGAGCCGTCGAGACGCTCGGCCTGCATGACCACCTCGACGGAGTCGGCGATCACCTCACGGCTGACGAGGGAGAAGTGCATGCCCTCGTGGCCCATCGAGATGCCGTCGGAGACGGAGATGGTGCCGAACTGGAGCGGGTAGCCGCCACCGGAGTGCACACCCTCCTTCGATGCCTGCGCGAGGCGGTCGAGCGAGAGGTTGCACGGCGTGATCTCGTTCCACGAGCTCGCGATGCCGATCTGCGGCTTGTCCCAGTCCGCGTCGCCCATGCCCACCGCTCGGAGCATTCCGCGGGAGGTGGTGGCTTCGATTCCGTCGGTGACGTCGCGGCTCCGCGGCTTGACATCGATCTGGGGCATATCACTGTCCGGCATGCGCTCAAGTCTAGGCGTTCCGGCGCATCGGCCCGGTCGGCGGGGCTGCGCTGAAACGCCCGTGGATGCGCGGATCGGCGCGGCGGATCGGGGGCCCGGATCGGGGCGCCGGGTGAACGCGGTGAAGGGCGGCGGATTGGGTGGGAGCTCGAGGCGGCGAGGAGCGCGGAGTCTTACGCCGCGGCATCCGCGGCGGTTCACCGCAGCCGTCTCCTCCCGCCCACGAGCGTGCCGAGCCGTAGACTCGTGCGCGCCGCACGGCACGGACCCGGCGGCCCGACGGGGTGTGCCGCACCGCCGGCTCCCGAGCGGAAGGAACCGCCGTCCCCGTGTCGTCCTCTCCTCCCCCGTCCCCGCGTTCCACGGCCCCGGATTCCACGGCCGCGGATTCCACGGCCGCGGATTCCACGGCCCCGGGCCTCAGTCCGCGCACCGCGGCGCCCGCCCTTTCCGTCGTCCACGAGCTCGGGCGGGAGGTGCGGGTGCGATGCGGCGACACGGAGGTGCTGCGCTACGTGTACGAGCCGGACGATCCGCAGCTCGAATCTCCGCGGCCCTACTTCGCGCCGCTCCGCACCATGGCCGGCCACGACGTGACCCTGTTCCGCCCGCACGACCACGTGTGGCACAAGGGTCTCGCCTGGTCGTTGCCACAGGTGGGTGGCGAGAACTTCTGGGGCGGTCCCACGTACACGCGCGGCCGCGGCTACGTGCAGCGGGACAACAACGGATCGATGCGGCACGTCGCATTTCCCACCCTCGAGGCCACGGCCGACCGGGTGCTGGTCGAGGAGGACCTCCGGTGGGTCAGGGCATCCGGGTCGCCCTGCGTCACCGAACGGCGCACGTTCGCTGTCACCGCCATGCCGTCCGACGAGCGGTCGTGGCTGCTCACCTTCGCCACCTCGTTCCGCAACGTGTCGGGAAGCGACCTCGTGTTCGGGAGCCCGGCCACCGAGGGTCGCGAGGACGTGGGCTACGGCGGCCTGTTCTGGCGGGGGCCCCGGTCGTTCACCGACGGAACGGTGCATGCGCCCGGACGCACGGGCGGTGACGACCTCAACGGCATCCGCTCGCCGTGGATCGCGTTCTGCGGGCTCCACGACATCGACGACGGCGCATCCACACTCGTCTTCGTCGACGCGCCGTCGTCGCCGGAGGGCGCGATGGCGGATTCCACCGAGTGGTTCGTGCGCACCGAGCAGTACGCGGGGGTCAGCGCGTCGCCGTTCTGCTCCACCGAAACCGTGCTGGCTCCCGGGGGTTCGCTGCGGTACGAGTATGCGGTCGCGATCGCCGACGGCGACCGGGGCCTCGACGGTGCCGCCGCGCTCGCGGCGGCGGTGAGGGATGCCGCATCCGCCTCGTCGCCCGTCGACCCCAGCATCCCCCGCGAATCACTCGACCACGGGGGCGACTCGGCGGGTCCCGCGTGAGAGTGCTGGTGTGGCACGTGCACGGCGGGTGGATGGACTCGTTCGTCCGCGGCACGCACGACTACCTGATTCCCCTGCCGCCCGGTGAGGCGTCGGGTGCTGCCGGGCGCGGCTGGGGCGCGAACGTGCGCGAGGTCGATCCGGCCGCCCTGCGCGACGAGCAGGTCGACGTGGTGGTGGCGCAGGACATGGCACATCTCAAGGAGGCGGAACGCCTTCTCGGGCGCCGCCCCGGTCGCGACGTGCGCGCCGTCTACGTGGAGCACAACACCCCGCGGGGCGGCGTGCCGAACGCGGTGCACCCGCTCGCCGACCGGAGCGACATCCCGATCGTGCACGTGACGCACTTCAACAATCTGATCTGGGACTCGGGTTCGGCCCCCGCGGTGGTCGTCGAGCACGGGGTGCCCGACCCGGGTGCCCTGTACACCGGCGAACGGGCCGCGCTCGGCGTGGTGATCAACGAGCCGGTGCGTCGCTGGCGCGTCACCGGCACCGACCTGCTTCCCCGCTTCGCGGCGGCGGGCCCGATCGTGGCGTTCGGCATCGCCGGTGACCTCCTACCCGCGGCCGTCGGCCTCGACGACGCATACCTGTCCTTCGGTGGGGATCTGCCGCCCGCCGAGCTGCACGCCTCGCTCGCCCGATGCCGTGCCTATTTGCATCCGGTGCGGTGGACGTCCCTCGGACTCTCCCTGCTCGAGGCCATGCACCTGGCCATGCCCGTGGTGGTGCTCGCCAGCACGGAGGCGCCCCGCGCCGTGCCGCCCGAGGCCGGGGCCATCTCCGCCGACGTCGACGCTCTCGTTCGCGAGTCCCGCCGACTTCTGGCCGATCCGGACGAGGCGCGGCGCCGCGGGCGTGTGGCCCGCGAGGTCGCCCTCGAGCGCTACAGCCTCGCGGCCTTCCTCCGGCGCTGGGACGAGGTGCTGGCCGACGGGTGATCCGTCCGGAGTCACTGCCTTCCCGGGTCGGCTCGGCACCGGTCCTCCGCGTCCGCCGCGGCGTCGACGGGTCGGTCAGGTCCGCTTCTCGCCCGACGCGCGTTCGCGCTGGGCGCGATCGACGGCGTCGGACAGTTCGTCGATCACCAGGAGGTCTCGACGGAGGTGCTTCGTGCGGTAGGCGGCGCGGCCCACCATGTGCGCCGAGACCGGGGCCGTGAGCATCTGGAAGAGCAGGATGGGGAACAGCATCGCGACGGTCCCCCACTGCTCCGACTGCAGCCCCACCGCGATCAGCACGAACAGGAGGCCGGCGATCTGCGGCTTCGTCGCCGCGTGCATGCGGGAGAGCGGATCGGGGAAGCGCGCGAGTCCCACGCCGGCCGCGAGCGAGAGCAGCGCACCGAGGGCGAGGAAGACCAGGCTGGCCACATCGAGCGCGTCGGCGAGACTCATGACGGGTCCTGCTTGCTCACGTAGCGGGTGACGGCGACGGTGGCGATGAAGGCGACCATCGCGAGAATCAGCATGATCGTCAGGGATCGGGTGTGACCCGAGTAGACCATCTCCGCCGCGAACGTGCAGATCAGGGTGGCGACCAGCATGTCCGTCGCGATCATCCGATCGAGGATCGAGGGACCGCGCACGATGCGGAACACGGCGAGAGCGGCCGCGACGAAGAACACCACTCCGACGGCGATGAACGAGGCCTGCAGAATCGTCATGGTGTGTCCCCCGTTCTCTCGCCGTGCCGCTCCCGCTCGTCCTCGTATCGCTTCTGCTTCGCCGACAGTCGAATCTCAGGGCGTCCGTTCATCCGCCGCTCCTGATTGATGTGCCACACGTCGTCGAGCGTGCCGAGGGCACGGACGAGGCGTTCCTCCGCGGCGAGGATGATGCGCCGCGCCTGTTCGACCTCGGCGTCGTCCTTCACCCCGAGCGAGTGCACGTAGAGCCGCGAGTGCTCCCGGTCGACCTCGACCACGATGGACCCGGGCACCAGCGAGATCGCCTCGGCCGTCAGGGTCATGATGAAGTCGCTCCGGGTGTGCAGCTGAACCAGCAGCACGGCGCTCGTCGGGATCCCGCGCGGGTCGATCGCCTGCCAGGCCACGAGGAACGACGCGCGCACCAGGTCGAGCAGGAACCGGACCACGAACACCGCCGCCCAGTAGACGTTGAACCGCCCGGACAGCTCCACCGGCGGGAGGTAGAAGACCCGGGTGATCCCGAGCGCGAGCACGATTCCGCTGAGCACGCTGACCACGGTGATGTGTCCCCACAGCAGAATCCACAGCACCACGAGCCAGATGAGCAGCGGCAACTGGAGCAGCAGAGTGCTGCGCTCGGAGCGCACCCGTTCCGCGGTCACGGAGCACCGTCCGGGATGCCGTTCGGGTACACAGTGTCGACGTAGCCGTTCGTGCCGGCAAGGCTCTCGCCCGCGCGGTCGGCGAAGGCGTAGATCGGTCCGGCGAACACGGTCAGGGCGAGGCTCACGCCCACCATGGCCGTGGTGGCCCCCGACATGAGGAGCGGCGTCGCGCGGGTGCGCTGCACCGTGTCGGTGCCGCCCGGTCGCTCGCTGAGCTGGTCGAGGAGGGGCGACTTGTAGTCCTCCACCTCGTCCTTCGACCGCCAGAACGCCATGTTCCACACCCGGGCGAGCGCGTAGAGGGTGAGCAGCGAGGTTGCGGCGCCCGCGGCGAGCAGCGCATAGATCAGCGGGGTGCCCTGTTCGGCGCCCGACACGAAGAGGGCCACCTTGCCGATGAAGCCCGAGAAGGGCGGGATGCCGCCGAGGTTCATCGCGGGGATGAAGAAGAGCACGCCGATGAACGGCGATGCCTTGAGCAGCCCGCCCAGCTGGTTGATCGACGTGCTGCCGCCCCGGCGCTCGATGAGGCCGCTGGCGAGGAACAGGGTGGTCTGCACCACGATGTGGTGCACCACGTAGTAGATCGTGGCGGTCATGCCGATCACGGTGTTGAGGGCGATGCCGAAGATCATGTATCCGATGTGGCTGACCAGGGTGAACGACAGCAGCCGCTTGATGTCGGCTTGGGCGACCGCGCCGAGGATGCCGATGATCATGGTGAGCGCCGCGACGATCATCAGCGGTGTGGACAGTTGGTCGGTGGGGAACATCACCGTCTCGGTGCGCAGGATGGCGTATACGCCCACCTTGGTGAGGAGTCCGGCGAACACCGCGGTCACGGGTGCGGGAGCCGTCGGGTACGAGTCGGGAAGCCAGAACGAGAGCGGGAAGATCGCGGCCTTGATCCCGAAGGCGACGAGCAGCATGATGTGCAGAATCAGCTGCACGTCGGGCGGGATCTCGATGAGCCGCTCCGAGATCTGCGCGATGTTCACGGTGCCGAGCGCACCATAGATCATCCCAATGGCCGCGAGGAAGAGCAGCGAGGAGACGAGGCTCACCACGATGTAGGTCACGCCGGCGCGGATCCGCTCCGCCGTGCCGCCGAGGGTGAGCAGTACGTAGCTCGCCACGAGCAGGATCTCGAAACCGACGTACAGGTTGAAGAGGTCGCCCGCGATGAAGGCGTTGAACACACCGGCCGCGAGGATCAGGTAGGTCGGGTGGTAGATCGACACCGGGGTCTCGTCGTCGCCGTCGGCCATGCCCTGGCCGACCGAGAAGATGAGCACCGCGAGCAGCACGATCGACGAAACGAGCAGCATGAGTGCGGCGAGCCGGTCGACCACCAGCACGATGCCGTAGGGCGCGGGCCAGCCGCCGACTTCGACGGCATGGCCGCCGTTCCGGTCGACGAGCACGAGAAGGACGACGCTGATGGCGAGCACTGCGGTGAGCGCGAGGATGGTGACGGCGACCTGGAGGCGCGGAAGACGAGCCGCGATGAGAGCGATTGCCGCACCGAGGAGCGGCACGAGCACGACGAGCGGGACGAGGGTGTTCATGGTCGGGGCCTCCGCGGAGATCGGGTGCGGAAGTCGCGGTCGTCGTCGTCATCGGCGGACGCATCCTGGGCGTCTTCGAGGTCGGTCTGGGTGTCGCGATGCTGACGCGCCGCCGCGAGCTCGGATGACGAGTACGGGCCGAACTCGGTGTCGTCGTCGGGCACCAACGGTTCCTCGCCCTGCACCCCGCGACCGCCGCGGAGGGCGAGGTCCTCCGCGTCGTCCTGCACGGCATCCACGTTGGCGAGCTTCCAGGACCGGTAGATGAGCGCCATGAGGAACGCCGACGCCCCGAAGGTGATCACGATGGCGGTGAGCAGCAGCGCCTGCGGCAATGGGTCGGAGTACTCGTCCGGAGAGATGCTCTCGTCGTAGAACGGTGCAAGGCCCCTGCGCCCCGCCATGATGAGGATGAGCACGTTCGTGGCGTTGCCGACCAGCATGAAACCGACCAGCACCCGGGTCATGCTGCGTTCCAGCATCAGGTAGACGCCGCTGGCGTACATGATCGCCATGATGGCGACGAGGACGAGACTCGCACTCATACCCGAGACCCGCTCTCTTCGGCCGCCGTGGGCTGCGCGCCCGAGGAGTCGTTCTCCTCCTCCTGCTGGCGGTCCACCTCGGCGCCGAGGCTCCGGAGCACGTCCAGCACGAGTCCGACCACGATGAGGTAGACGCCCACGTCGAAGAACGTGGAGGTGACGAACTCGACCTGCCCGAAGAAGGGCACCGCGTCGTCGAACCAGGTCGAGGTGAGCGCGTCGGCGCCGAAGATGAGCGGGACGGTCGCGGTTCCGACGGCGAAGACCAGCCCGAGACCGAGCACGCGACCGGCGTCGATCGGTGCCGCGATCGCCAGCTCGTAACGGCCACCGGCGAGGTAGCGGGCCACCAGGGCGAGCCCGGCCACGAGTCCTCCGGCGAATCCACCGCCGGGCAGATTGTGACCGGCGAAGAGCAGGTACACCGACACCACGATGAGGGAGTGGAACAGCAGGCGCACCACCACCTCGAGCAGGATGGAGCGGTTCTCCGGGGCGAGCGTCCGCCCGGCGAGCAGCCACGGCAGTCGGCTGGAGTCCTCGTCGTCGCGGATCGCGTTCCGCAGGGGCATCGAGGGGCCGTCACTGCCTGCGCGCACCCGCGGCTCGGTGCTGCCCTGCACGAGAGCGCCGAACAGCCCGCGTCGGCGAGGGCCATCGACCAGACGCGGGAGGTTGTCGGTGCGGCGGTCGAGGAAGATCAGGCTGGCCACGCCGGTGGCGGCGACGATGAGCACCGCCACCTCGCCGAGGGTGTCCCACGCTCGGACGTCGACGAGGAGCACGTTCACCACGTTGTCCCCGTGCCCACCCTCGGAGGCCATCCTCGGCAGCTCGAGGGAGATGGGATCGGCGACGCGGCTGCCGAGCGCCACCATGGCGACGGTGGCCATGAGCAGGCCGACGGCGATGCCGATCGCCGCCCGAGCTCCGCGGTGCACCGACTCGTGCTTCTCCCCCAGACGCACCGGGAGTCGACGCAGCACGAGCACGAACGCCACGAGGGTCACCGTCTCGATGAGCACCTGGGTGATCGCGAGGTCGGGCGCACCCTGGATCGCGAAGAGGGCGGCCATGCCGTATCCCGTGACCCCCACCAGCACCACGGCCTCGAAGCGCTTGGTGGCCCGGGCGGCGGCGATGGCGCCCACGGCCATGAGCACGGCGACGGCGAGCTGACCGGGGTGATCCCACAGCACGGGCGCCTGCGGCCATGAGCGGTTGAGCGTCAGCGCTGAACCGACCGCGACGACGAGCACGAGCAGGATGACGCCGAGGTACACCGGTAGCGAGCCGCGCTGGGTCGCCGCCGTGGTGCGCGCGGCCGTGCGGTCGATCGCCCGCATGGCGGCCCAGTACGACTTGGCCGCGTCGATCCGCGCGGGCACCCGGGACTGCGCGGCGAAGACGGCGTCCCGCTTCCAGAAGAGAAGGCAGCCGAGGAGGAGGGTGAGCGCGGAGATCCCGAGAGCCGGCTCGAGACCGTGCCAGAGCGCGAGGTGGTACGGCTCGACCTCATCCGGAACGGACCCGGACGCGAGGGCCCCGGAGCTCCACGCCGGCAGCGTGTCGGCGTACCCCTCGAGCCACGTCCCGAGCGGATCGGAGAGCAGTCCGCCGGCGAGGCTGACGACGGCGAGGATCACCGGTGCGGTGGCGAAGTCGGCGGGCTTCCGGGCCGGACGGGTCTGTTCGACACCCTGCTTGTTCGCGAACGCGCCCCACAGGAAGCGAGCACTGTACGCGACCGTGAGCACCGATCCGAGGGCGACTCCGCCGAGCGCCACCCAGCCGGTCGCGGATCCCGCGAGGGCGTCGGTGAGGAAGGCGGTGAAGACGGCTTCCTTCGCGACGAAGCCGAGGAGGGGCGGCAGGCCGACCATCGATGACACGGCGAGCGCGGAGACGACGGCGAGCACCGGCGCGGCGCGGCCCAGTCCGCTGAGCTTGCGCAGGTCCCGGGTTCCCGCGCGGGAGTCGATGATGCCGACCGCGAGGAAGAGCGTCGCCTTGAACAGGGCGTGGGCGAGGAGCAACGCGACCCCGGCGAGCGCGGCATCGCGGGTGCCGTAGCCGACGACCACGGTGAGGAAGCCCAGCTGGCTCACGGTGCCGTACGCGAGCACGAGCTTGAGGTCGAACTGCTTGAGCGCCCGCCAGCCGCCGACCAGCATGGTCACGACGCCGATACTCACGAGCAGGACGCGCCAGCCCGGATACTCGGCGAAGCCGGGGGCGAGACGGGCGACGAGGTAGATGCCCGCCTTCACCATCGCCGCGGCGTGCAGGTATGCGCTGACGGGGGTCGGTGCGGCCATGGCGGCGGGCAGCCAGAAGTGGAACGGAACGAGCGCCGACTTGGAGAGTGCGCCGATGAGCAGGAGCATCACGCCGACGGTGGCGAGCGGTCCCGCGGGCGGCTGCTCCACGATCGCCGCGAGGCTCGTCGTCCCGGCCAGTTGGGCGAGGATCACGATGCCGATGAGCATGACGAGCCCGCCGGCCGTCGTCACGAGGAGGGCCTGCAAGGCGGCACCCCGGCTGGCCGACTTGCCGGTGTAGTGACCGATGAGCAGGTACGAGAAGACGCTCGTCGCCTCCCAGAAGACGTAGAGCACGAACACGTCGTCGGAGAGCACGAGCCCGTACATCACCCCGGCGAACGCCAGCAGGATCGCTGCGAATCGTCCCAGCCCATCCTCGCTGGCCGCGAAATACCGGGCGCAATAGAGAAGCACGAGGGCACCGACGCCCGACACGACCAGGACGAGAAGCCAGGCCAGCGTGTCCATCCGCATGGTGAGCGTGATGTCGAGGGCCGATATCCAGGGCACCGACTCGATGATCTCCTCGCCGGCGAGGACACGCGGCGCGACTGTCAGAGCATGCACGAACGCGGCGGCGGGAATCAGCGCCGCGATGAGGAAGAGGGGAAGCCGCACCCGGCGGGAGAGCACCGGGATGGCGAGGGATACCACGAGAAAGGCGCCGAGGACGGCCAGCATGTCGTCCTCCCGTTTGCGTTCGTCCGATTCTACCGGACGCCCCACGGGCATCTGGGGGCTGATTCTCAGCGTCGGGTTGCCGTTCCCCACGGTGAAGCGTTGCCTTGTGCGTACGGCGTCCACCCGGGCGCCGATTCCCGGAAGGACGCACCGAGATGGCAGACGCACCCAATCCGATTCAGGTTCAGAAGTACCTGAGCGGAATCGAATACCCCGCGAGCAAGGACGACATCGTGAGCACGGCCGAAGGGCAGAACGCCGATAAGGACGTGGTGGACGCCCTGCGCGCGCTTCCCGACCGCACCTACGACGGCCCTACCGAGGTCACCGAGGCGGTCGCGAAGGGCTGACCACCCGCGCGGCAGGAAGCCGCCGGCCCGGATCCGACCGCACGCGTCGGGTCCGGGCCGGCCGGCTCAGGACTGCGCTCGGTGCTCGCGGAGGTCGGCGAGCTTCGCCAGCACGTGAGCCACCTGCATGGGATCGGCGACCCGGTGCTCCGCCCCGGTCTCTCCCGAACCGCTCTTCAGCCCGAAGTCACCCGGTCGCAGGGTGACGAACACGTCCTCGTCGGTCACATCGTCACCCGCGTAGAAGACGGCGGACGAGTGGGTGTACTGCCGCAGGTGCTCGACGGCCTCGCCCTTGGTGGTGGAGCGCACCGAGAACTCGAGCACGTCCTTGCCGGAGCGCACCTTCACGTTCTCCACCTCGGCCTGCACCTCCTGCAGGGCGACGAGGTGCGCGATGCGGCTGTTCTTCTCGGTGGCGAGCCGGGTGTGCAGGGCGAAGCCCGCGGGCTTCTCCTCGATCCAGACCTCGTTCACGGCGTCGGCGACCTGGTCGAGCACGTCGGAGAGCACCTCGCGCTGTTCCTGCTCGTGCGGTTCCAACGCCACCTCGATGTCGGGCGAGTCGAGCAGCAGTTCGACACCGTGGGAACCGACGAGAAGAACCTCGTCGGGAAGGCCCGAGACGTGTTCGAGGCTGCGCAGCGCCCGCCCGGAGACCAGCGCCACGCGGGTGTCGGCGAGGCCCAGCAGCCGCAGCACGGCGGTGCGCGCCTCGGGCACGGCACGCGCGAGCTCGGGGTCATCGACCTCGGGTGCGAGCGTGCCGTCGAAATCGAGAGCGACGAGGAGGCGCGGCACGGAGGCGAGGTCCTCGAGGGCCTGGAGGAGCGAGTCGGGCAGGTCGGTCGTCGCCACGGACTCAGCCACGGGCGTCCCCGAGCGCCTCGACGGGTGTTGTTCCGGCATCCTGCTCGAGCACGTCCTCCAGGTCGACGACCGGCTCCGCTGCGGGGATCGCCGCGCCGGTGTGCGACCGGATGGTGCCGAGTTCGCTGAGGAACGAGTCGGACCAGCGCGCCACGTCGTACTCGAAGACGCGCTTGCGCATGGCGCGCATGCGCTTCTGCTGCTCCCGGCGAGGCATCTCGACGGCGCGCACCATCGCATCCTTCAACCCGTCGATGTCGTGCGGGTTCACGAGGAGAGCGGTCTTCAGTTCGTCGGCGGCTCCGGCGAACTCGCTGAGCACCAGCACGCCGTCGTCGGTGTTCCGGGTGGCCACGTACTCCTTGGCGACGAGGTTCATGCCGTCGCGGAGCGCGGTGACGAGCATGACGTCGGCCGCCAGGCACAGCGCCACCATCTCCTCGCGGGGGTAGCCGTGGTGCAGGTAGTTGATCGCGGAGTGGCTGATCGATCCGAAGTCGCCGTTGATGCGGCCGACCGTCAGCTCGATCTCGTCACGCAGGTGCCTGTAGGTCTCGACCCGCTCGCGACTGGGGCTGGCGACCTGCACGAGGGTCACGTCCTCGACGCGGAGCCGACCGTCGGCGAGCAGCTCACCGAAGGCCTTCAGGCGGTGGCCGATGCCCTTGGTGTAGTCGAGGCGGTCGACGCCCAGCATGACCACCTTCGGGTTGCCGAGATCACGGCGGATCTGCTGCGCACGCTCGAGGATCTCCGGATCCCGCGCCAGCTCCTCGTAGCTGCGCGAGTCGATGGAGATCGGGAAGTGCTTCGCGAGCACGGGCCGGGTGGCGGGCAGCGAGTTGCGGGCGCGCTTGGTGCCCGGGACGCGGAGCGGTCCCGCCTGCTCCACCGGCACGTCGACGACGGCGCCGCGGGTGATGTAGCCGAACAGCCGGCGCACCGCACGGGTGAAGTTCCCGGCGTCGGCCGCTCGCTGGAAGCCGATCACGTCGGCGCCGAGCAGGCCCTCCACGATCTGGGTGCGCCACGGGAGCTGCGCGAAGATGCCGTAGGGCGGGAAGGGGATGTGGTTGAAGAAGCCGATGGTGAGGTCCGGGCGCTGCTCGCGCAGCATCTTCGGCACGAGCTGCAGCTGGTAGTCCTGCACCCAGACGGTGGCGCCCTCGGCTGCGGTGGCGGCGGCCGCATCCGCGAAGCGCTGGTTCACCTCGACATACGAGTCCCACCAGTCCCGGTGATAGGTGGGCTGGGCGATCACGTCGTGGTACAGCGGCCAGAGGGTGTCGTTGGAGAAGCCCTCGTAGTAGTACTCGAGTTCGCGAGCGGTGAGGTCGACCGGGATGATCCAGATGCCGTCGCTGTCGAACGGCTCGAGCGGGTGGTCTGCCACGCCCGGCCAGCCGATCCAGGCGCCGCCGTTGGATCGCATGATCGGTTCGAGGGCGGTGACGAGCCCGCCGGGAGAGTGGGTCCAGGACGCGGTGCCGTCATCGGCGATGACACGGTCTACGGGGAGGCGATTGGAGAGCACGACGAGCGAGAAATCGCCAGCGGTGGCGTTCGTCGACTCGGTGATGGAGGGAGAAGTGATGTCGATTTCCGTTCCGGCATCGCCAGCGGCTGGCGGACCATTGTGGCCTGTGCAGGCTATCAGCCGAGCGCGGCGTGCGCCCGGGTGCGGTGTCGTGACGTGGGAGTCGCGGGTGGTCGTGGGTGGGCGTGGGTGGTGACGCTCGAAGCGCTACGGACGGGAACGTGCGGGTAGCGCGAGCGTGGCCTCGGCGGCCGCCGCGAGGGCGCGCCCGTAGGAGCGTCCGTGGCCTGCCGCGTGCACGGCGAGCGGATGCAGTTGATGGAGCGGCACCCGCTCCTCCCATCCGCTCGCGAGCGGTGCAGCGGCGTCGTATGCGCCGAGCACGGCGTCGAGGTGCGGCGCGCCGAAGAGGGCGAGCATGGCCAGGTCGGTCTCGGGATGGCCGCCGTGGGCGGCCGGGTCGATGAGCACGACGCCGCCGGTGCCCCACAGCACGTTGCCGCTCCACAGATCGCCGTGGAGGCGGGCCGGAGCACTGTCGTCGTCGAAGTCCCCGGCGAGCAACCGGTCGCACGCCCGCTCGACGAGTCCGGCCTCGCCGGCGTCGACGTTGCCGACCTCGCGGGCGATCGCGAGGAACGGCAGCACGCGGTGCTGTGCGTAGAACGCGCCCCACGACTCCGTGGGCTCGCACCGCTGGGGCCGCCGGCCGATGAAGCACGGACCAGCCCAGCCGTCGGGTGGCGCACCGAAAGCGGCGGCACCGGCGGCGTGCGTGCGTGCCAGCGACGCCCCGAAGGCGGTGGCCGCGTGGCGCGTGGGCCGCGTCTCCATCACCCGCTCGAGTTCGATCCGGCCGGATGCCACCGACACGACGGGCACGACGGCCGTGCCGCCCGCGGCGTCGAGCCAGGCGAGACCCGCGGCCTCCGCCTCGAAGAACCCCTCGGGCGCACCCTCCCGCGTCTTGACGATCGTCGACCCTGCGGAAACCATGCCTCCACCCTGCCCCATCCCCCGCCGCCCCGCGCCCCTGCGGGCGGTGTCGCACCAGAGGCGCATCCGGAAGCTAGCGGCTACACCCCACGGTCCCCGAGCCTGTCGATGGGACACCCCCACGGGAACCGCACCTCGCGCGCCCGTTCCGCTCACCCGCCGCCCAAACCACACTTCACGCCGCCGCCTTCGTCGATCGCCCGCGAATCACCGCGGGCGATTGAGCGAAACGGGCGCGGATCGGCAGGGCGGCAGCGCAACGGCGCAGGGCGCCGCCACCCCCGGACGCGCGCCTACGCGACGCGCGGGACCAGACCGAGCGCCTCGGCCCGGCGCGACCTGCCGACCGCCAGGCGGGCCAGCACGAGGCTGACCCCACCGAAGAGCACGAGCACGACGGCCGCGGCGAAGACGGTGCCCGCCGACCCGCCGGTGAGGATGCTCTGCATCCCCGCCACCGCGTGCGTGAGCGGGAGGTACGGGCTGATCGCCTGGAACGGACGCGCGACGAGCTCGATCGGGTAGAGCCCGCCCGTCGCCGAGAGTTGCACGGTGAGTGCGAGCAACGACAGCACGAGCCCGATCCGGCCGAACGCCTGGCTGAGCAGCGAGTGGATCGCGGTGAACACGATCGCCACCAGCAGGGAGAAGGCCAGCGTCGCGGGCAGCAGCAGCCAGTCCACCCCCACGCCGATGTGCAGCAGCGCCACGAGCAGCACCGCCTGCACCGCCGCGATCGCCGCCGACCGTCCGAAGGACCGGCCGAAGAGGCGCCCGGTCGGCACGGCGGATGCGAGCAGGCGGCGCGGAACCGGCCGTGCCGCGAGGAAGATGGCCAGGGCTCCCACCCAGAGGCCGATCGGCACGACGACCGTGCTCACGCTCAGGGCCACATCGTCCACCTCGTTGTCTCGGGTGACGGTGAGGCCGATCGGATCGGCGGCGATCTCGGCGGCCGCCTCGTTCTGGTCGGGATCGGCGGAGGGCACCTGACCCGCGCCGGCTTGCAACCCGGTGGCGAGCTCCGCCGCACCCGTTTCGAGGCTGACCGCGCCTTCGCGTGCACCGGCCGCGCCCGTGGCGAGCTCGCCCAGGCCGTCGCGCAACGCGACCGAACCGTTCCGCAGCTGCGACGACCCGGCCGAGAGCTGGGCCGCCCCCGACGCACTCGCCGAGATGCCGTCCTGGATGCCGTCGACGGCGCCGGAGGTCTGGCCGCTGAGCTCGGTGCCCGCGGTGTCGAGCGCGGCGAGCCCCGCCTCGTACTCGTCGAGGGCCGCGCGGAGCGGCTCGTTGGTCGGGTTCTGCAGCAGCCCCTCCTTGAGGGCGGTGAAGCCCTCGCGCGCCGAACCGACCCCGGCCGTGTACTGCGTCACGCCGTCGCTCAATTGCGTCAGACCCTCCGCTCCCTCGTCGAGGGATGAGAGACCGCCGCTCAACCGGTCGGCACCGCGCGTGTAGGCGTCGATCCCGTTGGCGAGGCTGCCCGCTCCCTC
Organism: Planctomonas psychrotolerans; assembly: GCF_008642235.1. GTDB lineage: Bacteria > Actinomycetota > Actinomycetes > Actinomycetales > Microbacteriaceae > Planctomonas > Planctomonas psychrotolerans. The sequence continues at coordinate 622,391 of NZ_SJEV01000001.1, forward strand.
CTGGGAGGCTCCCGCACCGTTCGCGAGCGAACCGATGCCGTCGGCGAGCGACGCCGCGCCGCCCGAGAGCGCGGTGGCACCGTCGGCGGCCTGCTGCAGGGAACCGCCGAGGTCACCGATGCTCGAGTAGATCCCGCCGATGTACTGGGCGGTGATGTCGTTGCCGAAGATGCTGACCATGCCCTCGGCGACCGCCTGGGTGATCACCCCGGTGAGGTAGCTGTGCGCGTCGTCGGTCTCGATCGTGAGCTGAGCCCGCTTCGGGTCGTTCGTCGAGAGGGAGGTGATCGAGGCCGAGAAGTCCTCGGGCACGGTGAGCACGGCGTAGACCTCGCCGCTCCCCAGCATGTCCGCGGCCTCGTCGCCGTTGGTGATGGTCCAGTCGAACGCCTGCGACTCGTCGCCGGTGAGCTCGGTCACGAGCAGGCGTCCGGCGAGCACCGGTTGCTCCGTGCCGTCGGGCAGCACCTGCTGCACCATCTCGTCGTCGTTCACGATCGCCGCCGGGATCCGATCGATCGCGGAGTCCGCCTCGGCGAGCGCCCCGACGAACACGCCGGCGACGACGAGGGGAACCGCGGCGAGGAACGCGACGGCAAGGTTTCTGCGGGTTCTCATCGGGTGCCTTCCAGGACAACGGCGGCGTCGGGCTCCGACGCAGGGGCGAGTGTGGTGAGGTCGACATGGAGAGCATCGGATGCCGTCCCCGCGCCGGGCGGCGTCGCCCGTCCGAGGATGATCGTGGTGCCGTCGTCCACGAGGGCCCGCACGGCGGTGAGGAAGCCGTCGCTCTCGCCGGGCGCGGGGAACGCGTCGGCGGAGTCGATCAGCAGCACCGGGGTGCCCTCGACCGCCGCCACCGCGGCGAGCACCACCGCGCGTGGCAGGGGCGCGAGCTCGGCTACGCCGGTCCGTGCGCTGACCACGTTTCGCGATCCGGCCATGGCCAATGCCGCATTGATGCGGGCGACCTCGTCGCGCAGGGTCGACCGGGCGGCGGGGCGGCGCAGCCCGCGGGCCAGCGTGAGGCGCTCGCCGAGCATCGCTCCCACCGACAGGGAGGCGTCGGTGCTCGACAGGCGACCGGCATCCACCATGGCCACGGCGCGCATCGCCGCGGACGCCTCGGACGGCAACGGATACCCCGCCACCTGCAGGCGCCCGGACACCGGATCCAGTCGGCCCGCGAGGGTCGCGGCCAGTGCCCGACGGTCGGCGGAGTGCCCCGAGACGAGCACGGTGGAGCCCCGCGGCACACGGAGGGTGAGGGGGCCGACGGAGGAGCCACCCGCGCCGACGACGAGGGCGTCGGCGGTGACCACGGAGTCGCCCTGCGTCTCGGCCCAGCGAGCGGCTTCGCGGTGCACTCCGAGGTTCTCGCCCTCGATGTCGGTGTTCGGCAGGATGCGGCCGAGCCACTTCGGCAGCCACCACGCCCCTCGACGGGCGAGGGCCATGGCGGCGGGCACGAGTGTCATCCGCACCAGGAAAGCGTCGAAGAAGATGCCCACGGCGAGGCCGAGCGCGATGGTCTTGATCACCCCCGCGCCCTCCGGCACGAAGGCCGCGAAGACGAAGAACATGATGAGGGCCGCGGCCGTCACCACGCGCGCCGCGCCGGCGAAGCCCTGCACGATCGCGCCTCGCGCGTCGCCGGTGTGCACGAAGTGCTCCCGCATGCCGGAGACGAGGAACACCTCGTAGTCCATGGCGAGTCCGAACAGGATGGCCATCAGCAGGATGGGCATGAAGCTGAGGATCGGCCCGGGCGTCACGTGCAGCGCCTCCGCGAGGAAGCCGTCCTGGAAGATCGTCACCACCACGCCGAACGACACGACCACCGACAGCAGGAAGCCGACCGCGGCTTTGATCGGCACGAACACCGAGCGGAACACGATCATCAGCAGCACGATCGACAGGCCGACCACCACGACGCCGAACGGGATGAGGGCGTTGTTCAACCGGGTGGAGATGTCGGTCTGGATGGCGGTGGCACCGGTGACCGCGATGGCGGTGTCGTACTCGTCCTCGATGCCCGGCGCCAGGTCGCGGATGCGTTCGACGAGCGCGGCGGTCTCGGGCGCATCCGGACCACTCTCCGGCAGCACCTGGATGATCGCGGTGTCGACCGACGGGTTGGGCGTCGGCGTGCCGACGAAGGCCACGTCCTCGAGGTCGCGCAGCTCGTCCGCGATGCCGTCGAGGTCACCGATCGGGTCGGTGGTCTGCGTGATGTCCACCAGCAGGATGAGCGGTCCGTTGTATCCGGGACCGAAGTTCTCGGAGATCGTGTCGTACGCGGCGCGGGCGGTGGATCCCTCCGGCTCGGAGGCACCGCTCGGCAGCGCCAGCTGCAGGGAGAACGCGGGCACGACGAGCGCGCCGGCGATGGCGACCACGGCGAGCACGAACACGATAGGGGCCTTCAGCACGATCCGCACCCAGCGTTCACCCGCCGACCGGCTGCCCGCGGCGGGGTGGGCACGGCGGTAGGCGCGGGATCCGACCTTGGGCGCCAGCCGCGCTCCGGCCAGGCCGAGCATCGCGGGCAGCAGGGTGAGCGCGGCCAGCATCGCGGACAGTACGGCGAAGGCGGCCGCCACTCCCATCACGCTGAGGAACGGGATGCCCACGACGAGCAGGCCGAGGAGCGCGATGATCACCGTCACCCCGGCGAACACCACGGCGCTCCCCGCCGTGGCGACGGCGGTGGCGGCCGACTCGGCGGGATCCATGCCGCGCGCCAACTGGTTGCGATGCCGCACGAGGATGAAGAGGGCGTAGTCGATGCCGACCGCCAGGCCGATCATCACCGCGAGCAACGGCGACGCGCTCGACACCGGCATGACGGCGGCCACGGCGAGCACGCCGCCCATCACCACGCCGATTCCGGCGATGGCGGTGATCAGCGGCATCCCGGCACTCACGAGCGAACCGAAGGTGATCACCAGCACGAGCGCCGCGAACGCGACGCCGATGAGCTCGGTCACCGTGAGTCCGTACTCGAGGTCCTGGAACACCTGGCCGCCGAACTCCACGGTCATGCCCGCGCTCTCGGCGGCTTCGGCGGCGTCCTGAACCGCCTCGATGTCGGCTTCCGACACGTCGTCGGCCTGGCCGTCGAACTGTACCTGACCGATCGCCACCGCGTCGTTGTCGGACACGGCGTCCGAGGCGTATTCGGAGAACGGCGACAGCGCCTGCTCCACGGCACCGACCTCGCCGGCGGCGGCGATGGACTCCTCGATCGCCGCGCTGTTGCCCTCGTCCCGCACCGACTCGCCGTCGGGCGCGATGAACACCATCTGCGCGCTCGCGCCGGCGGCCTGCGGGAACACGGCGGAGAGTCGGTCGAGCGCTTCCTGGGACTCGGTGCCGGGGATGGCGAACGACTCCTCCGTTGCGCCGCCGAGCGCCAGGCCGCCTCCGATGAAGAGCGCGAGGAGCAGCAGCCATGCGGAGAGGACGCGCCACGAGTGCCGGTAGGCGAGCGTGCCGAGGCGGAACAGCGAATGTGCCATTGCGGGAACTCCTGGGGGTGGGTCGGGGCGGGTTCGCTCGTCAGAGCGCGGTGGGCCGAAGGTGGATGGGGGCGAGCAGTTCGGTCACCACGGCGACGAGCGCCGAGCGGATCTCGTCGACCGGCAACGGATCGCGCGACCAGGTTTCCGACGCGACGAGCATGTACGCGGCGCCTCCGAGCGCCACGCCGAATCGCACCTTGTCGACGGCGGTGGCCATGTCACCGCTCAGGGACTCGGCGAGCTCGACGATGAGCGAATTCGCCCTGTGGATCACCGGGATGCCCTGCAACGATTGACCCTGATTGATGAACATGTGCACGGAGAGCCGGTTCTCCAGCAGGAAATCGACGAACTGCGCCACGAACTCGCCCTGCGAGGAGGGCGTCGCCCCTCGTCGCGCGAAGTCGTTCAAAATACCGGTCAGCGTCTCGATCGCGGGGCTGAGCGCTGCCTCGAGCAGGGTCTCCTTCGCCGCGAAGTGGTACAGCACGGTCGACTTCGAATAGCCGGCTATGTCGGCGATCTGCGACAGCGAGGTGCCGGAGTACCCGACCGAGGCGAACTGCTCCAGCGCCACACCGAGTAGTTCATCGCGGGCCGAACTGCGGGACGCCACGGGGACGGGAGATGGAAGCACTGGTCGAGGATACCTGACCGATCGGTCAGAAACTGCACGATCGGTCAGGGATGCACGCAATTCCGGACACGACCGCTCATGCGGAGGCGAGCGGCACTCGACGGACTCGTCCGGTAGCGTTGCATTTTCGAGGGAGATTCATGCGCAAATACATTCTGAACGGCAGCATCCTGAGCGCACTGTTCGGTGCCTGGAGCACGATCAAGGTCACCCGCGAGGGACCGCACGACTGGCGTCTCGTGCTCATGTGGGTCAGCTGGGCGATCACCATGGTCATCGCCATCGGCGCCGTGCACGACGACTCCAAGGAACTCGACCGGCGATGAACCCGGAGGACCGCTTCGCCGGGTTTTCCGCACTCGTCGAGCGATTGTTCTTCGTCGGCTTCAGCGCGGTCGCGTTCCTCGCGCTCGTCGTCGTCGTCGGCCTCCTCGTCCGCTTCCTGCTGGTCGCGACGAAGGCTGCCGAGATCTACGTGAGGCAGAACTCGGCCGCGCCGGGCGCACGTCCCAGTTCGCCGGGCGCTTCCGCGTCCACGGCTGGCCCGTCGACCACGGTGCCCGGTGCGCCGCCGACGCGACCGTACCCGCGCTCGACCGCGGGTACGGACTCGCACGAAGGCGCGACGACGAGCACCGCGTCCCCCGTCGATCCGCGCCAGTCCTAGCGGTTCTGCACGGGCGCTACCGGTTCTGCGCCGGTGCGCGCCCTCCGCGCATGCCCAGGTCGGAGTCGCGCAGACCTCAGCGCTCTCCGGTCTTCGGCCAGCTGTCCGGACCGACGGACCCTGCCGGGTAGGTGTCGAGCGGCACGCGGTCGGCACGCCAGGCTTCGAGCACCGGATCGACGATGCGCCAGCACGCCTCGGCGGTGTCGCCCCGCACCGACAGCGTGGGGTCACCGAGGACGATGGACTGCAGGACCTCGCCGTAAGCCGACAGGTTGCCGGGCTGGAACTCCACGTCGAGCTGCACCCGATCGATGGTGTCGGGGTCGCCCGGCCCGTTCACATTGATCTCGAGCGCCATCTCGTCGGGCGCGAGCAGGATGCGCAGACGGTCCGGCGCCACCGTGCCGACCAGCCCCTCCGGGATGTGCTGCGCGGGCTTGAACGTCACGATGATCTCGCGTCGCCGCTCGGCGAGCGCCTTCCCCGATCGCAGGGTGAAGGGAACGCCCGACCAGCGCCAGTTCTGAATCTCCACGACCAGTTCCGCGAGCGTCTCGGTTCCCCGCGACGGGTCGACGCCGTCCTCGTCGGCGTAGGCGGGCAGTGTTCGACCGTCCACCTCACCCGCCGTGTAACGGGCACGGCGGCTCGCCGCGACCGGATCGCCGCCCCAGGGTTGCGTCGCGCGGATCACGATGCCCTTCGCATCCCGCAGGTCGCGGGTCGACAGCGTCGACGGCGCCTCCATCGCGAACACGGCGAGCACCTGCAGGAGATGGCTCTGGATCATGTCCGCGAGCGCGCCCGCGCGGTCGTAGTACCGCGCGCGATTCTCCAACCCGAGTTGCTCGTCGTACACGATCTCCACGCTCTCCACGTGCTCGTTGTTCAGCAGCGGCTCGAAGATCCGGTTGGCGAATCGCACGCCGAGCAGGTTCAGCACGGTCGATCGGCCGAGGAAGTGATCCACGCGGTGGGTCCGCTCCTCGGGCACGATCTTCGACAGCAGCTCGTTCAGCGCCCGTGCGCTCGTCTCGTCCTCGCCGAAGGGCTTCTCCAGGGCGAGGGAGGTGCCCTCGGGCAGATCGAGGCGGGTCAGCGCGTGGCACGTGCTCAGGCTGATGGCGGGCGGGAGCGCGAAGTAGATGGCCGGCGCGGTGGTGCACGCCTCGAGCAAACGCGACATGTCTTCCGGTGTCGTCACGTCGGCCTGCAGGTACTTCGACGCGGCGATCGCGCGGTCGATCCGCTCGCCGGAGACACCATGCGCCGTGAGTGCGGTGGTCACCGTGGTGCGCCACTGTTCGGCGCTGAGGTCCTCGATACCGGCTCCGAGCAGCTGCAGGTCGAGCTCCGGATCGGCCGCGATCACCTGACCCAGGCCGGGGATCAGCAGCCGCGACGCGAGGTCGCCGCTCGCGCCGAGGATGAGAAGGGTCGCGGAGCGTGTAGTCATGCTCCCCACGGTAGACCGTGGAAGTATGGCTGGCATGGCCATGCGCATCGAGGACTACGCCCTGCTCAGCGACTGTCACACGGCGGCCCTCGTCGGCAGGAACGGCAGCATCGACTGGCTCTGCCTCCCCCGTTACGACTCCTCGTCCACCTTCGGCGCGCTCCTCGGCACCAGCGATTCCGGACGCTGGCTGCTCGCCCCGGTCGGCGAGGCGACGCTCACCCGACGGTCCTACCTCGGTCATACCTTCGTGCTGTGGTCGACCTGGACGACCCCCACCGGCGAGGTCGAGGTGACCGAGTTCATGGGTCAGGGCAACCGCCGGGCCGACGTGGTGCGCCGGGTGCGCGGCATCCGCGGCACCGTCACGATGGGACAGGAACTGCGTGTGCGCTTCGGCTACGCGAGCGCGTTGCCGTGGATCCGCCAGGTGCGCGAGGGCGACGATCCCCGCCTCATCGCCGTGGCCGGCCCCGATTCGATCGTGCTGCGCGGCCCCCGGCTCACGGCGTCCGACCATGCGCACACCGGGGAGTTCACCGTGTCGGCGGGAGAGACGGTGGACATCGTCTTGACCTGGTACCCGTCCCACCGGGACGCACCCGAGCCCATGGACGTGGATGCCGCACTGGAGTCGACCACCGCGTGGTGGGAGAACTGGGCGTCGACGGTCGACTACTCGGGTCCGCACTACGACCGGGTGCTGCGCTCGCTGCTGATTCTCCGCGCGTTGACGCACGAGGATACCGGCGGCATCGTGGCGGCCGCGACCACGTCGCTGCCGGAGGAGTTCGGCGGAACCCGCAACTGGGACTATCGCTTCGTGTGGCTTCGAGACGCCTCGCTCACGCTCGAGGTGCTGCTCGATCACGGATTCGCCGACGAGGCTCTCAATTGGCGGGACTGGCTGCTGCGCGCGATCGCGGGCGACCCCGGTGACGTGCAGATCATGTACGGGCTGAGCGGCGAGCGCTACCTCCCCGAGCGCGAGATCACCACCCTCCCGGGCTACGAGAACTCGCTTCCGGTGCGGGTGGGCAATGCGGCGGTCAGCCAGTATCAGGCCGACGTCATCGGCGAGGTGATGGTGGCCCTGCAGAAGGCGCGCGACATGGGAGTCACCGAGGACGAGTACAGCTGGGGCCTGCAACGGTCACTGCTCACCTTCATCCAGCAGAACTGGGAGCGCAAGGACCAGGGCATCTGGGAGATCCGGGGACCCGAACGCCACTTCACCCACTCCCGGGCGATGATCTGGGCGGCACTCGACAGCGGAATCCGCGCCGTGCAGCACCACGGCGCGAACGGACCGGTCGACGAGTGGATCGCGCTGCGCGACACGCTCCGCGACGAGATCGACGCGCACGGCATCGACCCCGAGCACGGAGGCTTCGTGCAGTACTACGGGGCCACCGGCACGGACGCGTCGTTGCTCACGCTTCCCCAGGTGGGATTCTGCGCGTACGACGATCCGCGCATGCTCGCCACCGTCGCCTACCTCGAGCGCACGCTGATGCGCGATGGTCTCCTGCTCCGCTACGACACCACCGACGGGGTCGACGGTCTGCCGCCGGGTGAGCACCCGTTCCTCGCCTGCTCGTTCTGGCTGGTGGAGCAGTACGCGCACACGGGCCGGGTGGACGAGGCGAACGCGCTCATGGACCGGCTCTGCTCCTTCGCGAGCGAGGTGGGACTCCTGTCCGAGGAGTACGACTCGGGGCTCGGGCGTCAGGCCGGGAACACGCCGCAGGCCCTGTCGCACCTCGCCCTCGTGCGGGCGGCGGACGCGCTCGCCCGAGTGGCCGCGGAAGACACCCCGGGCGAATCATTAGCAGAACTAATGAGGTAGCCTAACGGTCGTGACCGCGACCCCCGATCCCGACAGCGCGTCGGCCGACCACGACGACGCGTCGGCGCTGAGCCGGGAGCTGCGGGTGGCCGTGATGCGCGTGTCGCGGCGTCTTCGAGCCGAGCGCGCGAACGACGAGGTCAGCGACGCCCAATTCGCCGTGCTGGGCTTCCTCTTCCGAGACGGACCCCTGACCCCCGGCGCACTCAGCGAACTCGAGCGGGTGTCGCCCCCCTCCATGAACCGCACGGTGAACTGCCTCGCGGATGCGGGTCTCGTGACCCGCGAAGCCGCACCGTCCGATGGTCGCAAGGTGCTGGTGACGCTCACCGAGGCGGGTCGGAACACCGTCCTCGAGACGCGGCGCCGACGGAGCGCCTGGCTCTACGCGCGTCTCGCCGAGTTGTCGCCGGCGGACCGCTCGGTGCTGACGGATGCCGCGGTGCTGCTGCAGGGGATCGCGGACTCGTGAGCACGATGTTCCGGAGCCTCGGCACGGCGAACTACCGTCTGTGGTTCATCGGCGCGCTCGTATCCAACGTCGGCACCTGGATGCAGCGCACGGCGCAGGACTGGATCGTGCTGACGGAACTGACGAACTCCGATGCCGCGGCGGTCGGCATCGTCATGGCGCTGCAGTTCGGCCCGATGCTCGTTCTCTCCCCGCATGCCGGCCTGCTCGCCGATCGCTTCGACAAGCGGAGAATCCTCATGCTCACGCAGGGCGTGATGGGCGTGCTCGGCCTGGCGCTCGGTCTCATCGTGCTGACGGGCATGGCGCAGCTGTGGCACGTGTACGTCTTCGCGCTCCTGCTGGGCATCGCGTCGGCGCTCGACGCCCCGGCGCGGCAGTCGTTCGTCTCGGAGCTGGTCTCCGACGACAACCTCTCCAACGCGGTTGCCCTGAACTCGGCCTCGTTCAGCGCGGCGCGGATGATCGGCCCCGCCGTCGCCGGCGTGCTGATCGCCCTGATCGGTTCGGGGTGGGTGTTCCTCCTGAACGCGCTCAGCTTCCTCGCCGTCCTCATCTCCCTGCAGCGCATGCGGACGGAAACACTCCGACCCGTGACCCCGGCCTCGCGGAGTCGCGGACAGTTGAGGGAGGGCTTCCGCTACGTGGCCGGTCGGCCCGACATCGTGATCATCCTGGTGATCGTGTTCCTCGTGGGCACCTTCGGCTACAACTTCCCCATCTTCACGTCGACCATGGCCACCGTGGAGTTCGGCGCGGGCGCGGAGGCCTTCGGCCTGCTCTCGACCTTCCTCGCCTTCGGATCCGTGACGGGCGCACTGCTGTCGGCACGGCGCGACCGCCCCCGCATGCGCACGGTCTTCCTCGGAGCGGGATTCTTCGGCCTGGCCACGTTGCTCGCCGCGTTCGCGCCCTCCTACTGGCTGTTCGCCGCTGCGCTGACCGTGATCGGGGTGATGTCGCAGGTTCTGATGACCGCGGCGAACAGCATGGTGCAGCTCACCACGGATCCGGTCATGCGGGGCAGGGTCATGGCCCTCTACATGGCGATCTTCGTCGGCGGCACCCCGCTCGGCGCGCCGATCGTCGGCTGGGTGGCCAACGCCTTCGGACCCCGCTGGGCGCTCGGCGTCGGTGCGGCGTCGGGCATCCTCGCCGCCGTGCTCTCGCTGCTGTGGATGATCCGCTACCAGCACCTCCGGGTGCGCGTGGTGGTTCCGCGTCGGCACCGACCGAGACTGGCGTTCGCGCACGACGGGGATGCGGCCGGTCGCCGTGCGGCGGCTCAGAAGGCCGCCGACGAACTCCGGGACGCCGAGAACGTCACCCGCAGGACCTGATCATCCGCGGAGCCGTCACGTCGGAGCCGTTCGCTGCGGAACGCTAGACGCCCGAGCGGCCGAGGGCGGCGAGCGGCAGAATCCGATCCCACAGTTCATCGGGGATCGGGTGGTCGGCGAGCGCCACCGTCGCGTCGATGCGGGACGGCTCGGACATGCCCACGACCGTCGACGCGATTCGCCTGTCGCGGAGGGAGAACTGGAGAGCGGCGGCGGCCAGAGGCACGTCGTACTCGCGGCAGGCGTCCTGCATTCCCCGTACCCGGGCGAGCGTGTCATCGCTGGCGGGGGTGTACGCGTAGCTGCTGACCACGTCTGGACCCTTCACCAGCATGCCGCCCCCGAACGGTGCGGCATTGACGAAGGCCGCACCCGTCGCAACGACGTCGTCGATCAACGTCTCCGCGGACGAGTCGACGAGGGTGTACCGGTTGTGACTGAGCACGACGTCGACGGCACCGGTGGCGAGGTATCGGCGCTGCAGATCGGGCGATCCTCCAGCGACTCCGAGCGAGCCGATGACCCCCTCATCCCGGAGTGCGAGCAGCGCTTCCCAGGCACCCCCGGGTCCGACGGCCTCCTCGAAGGTGATCTTCTGAGGATCGTGCAGGTGGACCAGCGGCAGGACGTCGAGGCCCAGGCGTTCGAGGCTCTCCTCCACCGACGCGCGCACCCGGTCGCCCGAGAAGTCGTCGCTGCCCGGCTTCGGATCCACCTTGGTCGCGACGAGCACGCCCTCCGGCAGTCCGCCGTGCTCGGCGATCGCCCGGCCGATGCGCCGTTCGCTGTCGCCTCCGTGGCCGTACTCGTTCGCCGTATCGATGAAGGTGAACGGTCCGTCGAACACCCGACGGATCGTGGCGACCGCCGTGTCCTCACTCACGTCGTACCCGAAGAGTTCGGCGAAACCGCCGAGGGCACTCGTGCCGACGCAGACGGGTGACACCGAGAGGTTCGTTCGACCCAGGGTCCTGGACTCCATGGCTGCTCCTGTCATGTGGGCGATCGCCCGAGCGGTGAGGGGGGATGGCGTGGAACGCCTCATCCCACGTTAGCGAGACACCACTGTCGCCGGTCGAATCGGCAATACCGCATCCTGTCGGCGGGCGGTCCGACAACGAAACAACGCCCCGCCGGTATGGCGAGGCGCTGCTTCGTATGGTCGGAGGATCACCGAACTACTTCCGGAGACTCTTCTTCCGGCTCTTCTTCGCGTACTTGGCCACCTTGCGGCTCTGCTTCGTCACGTTCTTGAGCCCTCTCGCGCGTTCCTTCTCCCGCGCCTTCCGCTGGCGTGCGGCGCTTGGGGCTACTGCCTCGCGCGCCCGAGCGGAAGAGGTTGCGGGTGCGCTCCCGCGGGCGTCGGGGACGGTGTCGGACTCGCGTCCGATCACCACCCCGACCACATACGAGAGAAGCGCGACGAGCAGCAGAACCGCCGTCTTGCCTCTCCGTGCAGGGCGCATGCGTAGCCCTCCGGTCACCGTCGAGCGAACTGCTTAGAGCGCTCCGTTGCCGCGGGTGCGGTTGATGTCGCCATCGGTGTCGAGCTCGATCTCTTCCTTGCGGACGTCGGTCGAGACGGTCTCGTTCTCGGTGACGGTGTCCTTGTCGAGGCGCACGCGCTCGACCGGCACGGTCTCCTTCTCGACGACGGGACGCTCGGCGTGCAGCGTGACCTCGTGCTCCTCTTCCGTCAGGTCGCCGCCGCGGAGGGCGTCGCCCACGTTGGCGTCGGTGATCGGCTCACGCTCGAGGTGGACCTCTTCGTGGCTGACGGGCACGGTCTCCGTCACGTTCTCGGTGACGATGTACTTGCGGAGGCGCGCACGGCCGGTCTCGGTGCTGCGGGTTCCGACGTTCACGCGCTCCTCGGAGCGGGTCATGGCGGAGTCCGTGTTCGGGCCCGAGGTGTCGTGCCCGGCGCCGCGGCTCGTGTCCACGTCGGTGGTGTCGAAGTTGCCGCCCGTGGTGGTGGTGTCGTAGCTACCGCCGGTGGTGATGCCGTAGTGGCGGTACAGCTCGTCCTGCTCGTTCTCGTCGAGCGCGCCGCCGCCGGTGTTGACGCGGGGGGCGTCCTTGACCTGGTCCTTGGTGTAGGGGACGACGACGTCGTTGCCCTGCACGGTGGCGTTGTCGAGCGGCACGAAGGACTCGGAGGTCCCGAACAGGCCGGTCGTAACGGAAACCCACGAGATCGCGCCGCTGGCGTCATCGACGTAGAACTGCTCCGCGGAGCCGATCTTGTCGCCGGAAGAGCTGACAACGTTTCCCTTGTTGTTGAGGATGTCGTTCAAGTTGTTTTGCGTGATAGCCATCGTTATTCTCCGGTCACGTTGTTGGGGGGTGGGTGGTGCGTATTTCAGATACAACGCAACCACTCCGCTGCCCGCTCGCCTACGTGGTTGACACCGGGTTGGCGTCATGGCAGGGTTCGCAGCCACGGAACGCCACCCGTGTCCCATGAACGGGGTACGTTGAAGAGCGGTTCCCCCCGATTGCCCAGCAAGGGATCCCCCCATCAACACCAAGGAGAAGTCATGAAGAACAAGCTTATTTTCGTTGTCGGCGCAGGCGTCGGTTACGTGCTCGGTGCGCGTGCCGGCCGTAAAAGCTACGACCAGATCGCGGCCAAGGCGAGCGCGCTGTGGAACGACGAGAAGGTGCAGAAGACGGTGAGCGACGTCGAGTCGTTCGTGAAGGACAAGGCGCCCGTCGTGCAGCAGAAGATCAGCGACAGCACCAAGGGCGCGGTCGGCAAGGTCACCGGCAAGAGCTCCTCCAGCACCGACACGTCGAGCTACTCCGCCTCCTCGTCCGTCTCTGACGACAACCTTTAAGCGGAGTCAGTCGTCGATAGGAGTCGGAAATGATTGATGCGAAGATTCCGGAGAAGAGCGCTCGGCAGTCGCTCGGCGGGCTCCTGAAGGAGCTTCCCGACCGCATCAGCCGGCTCGTTCGCAGCGAGATCCAGCTCGCGAAGCTCGAAGTCGTCACCAAGATGAAGGCAGCCGGGGTGGGCGCGGGCATGCTCGCGGCCGCCGCGTTCTTCGCGCTCGTCGCGTTCGCCGTGCTCGTGGCTGCGGCGATCATGGGCCTCGCCAACGTGGTGCCGGACTGGCTGGCGGCGATCATCGTCGCCGTCGTGTTCCTTCTGCTCGCCGTCGTGCTCGCACTGCTCGGCGTGAAGAAGCTGAAGAAGGGCATCCCGCCCGTGCCCGAGGACTCGCTCGACAGCATGAAGGCCGACGTACGCGCCGTTACAGGAAAGGACTAGCAATGGCGTCTCACGACTCATCACAGCCCGACACCGGAAAGCCGGATGCGGAACTGGGCATGAGCCGACTGAAGCTCGAGGCTTCCGTCGCCCGGGAAGAGCTCGCGCAGACTCTCGATGCGATCGAAGACAAGCTCAACGTTCCCGCGAAGGCCAAGCAGGTGTGGCGGGGTGTGAAGCACCAGTACCGGGAGGACCCCGGCCCCGTGCTCGCAACCGCGGGTGTCACGGCCGCCGCGCTCGTCAGTGCGGTGGCATTCCTCGTGAGGATACGACGTGGCTGAGCGGGCATCGACACGGGAGGCAACGGCTCCGCACCCCGACGACAGTCGGAAGCCCGACTCCCCCGACGACGTCACCAAGCCGTCGTGGAAGTACGTGCTGCGGAAGACCGCTCGCGAGTTCGGCACCGATCAGTGCACGGACCTCGCTGCAGCGCTCACCTATTACGCGGTACTCGCGCTGTTCCCCGCCCTTCTCGCCATCGTCTCCCTGCTCGGCCTGTTCGGCCAGGCCGGTCAGACCACTGACCTGGTGCTCGACATCCTGGGCGGCTTCATCTCCCAGGAATCGCTCGAGGGCATCCGGGAGCCGCTGCAGAATCTGGTGCAGACCCCGGCAGCCGGTTTCGCTTTCGCCACCGGTATCATCGGTGCGCTCTGGTCCGCATCGGGATACGTGACGGCGTTCTCCCGGGCCATGAACCGCATGTACTCGATCGACGAGGGTCGACCGGCGTGGAAGCTGCGCCCGGTGATGTTCGCCATCACCATCGTGACCGTCGTCCTCATCGTGATCGCCGCGCTGCTCGTCGTGCTGAGCGGACCGATCGCCGAGTCGATCGGTGCGCAGATCGGACTGGGCGACACCGCACTGACCGTGTGGAACATCGCGAAGTGGCCGGTGGTGGGCCTGATCATGGTCCTGCTGATCGCGATCCTGTACTACTTCACTCCGAACATCAAGCAACCGAAGTTCAAGTGGATGAGTATCGGTGCCGCGCTCGCACTCGTGCTGTGGCTGATCGTCTCGTTCGCCTTCGCGTTCTACGTGGCGAACTTCTCGAGCTACAACGCGACGTACGGTTCGCTCGGCACGGTGATCGTCTTCCTGCTCTGGGTGTGGCTCACCAACATCGCGCTGCTGTTCGGTGCGGAGTTCGACGCCGAGTTGGAGCGCGGACGCGAGCTGCAGGCCGGCATCGCGGCTGAGGAGACCATCCAGCTGCCGCCGCGCGACACCGCGAAGAGCGACAAGCTCGCGGAGAAGAAGGCGGAGGACGTGCTCATGGGCCGGAAGCTTCGCCTCACCCGCGGACGGTCCAAGGAATAGCGTCGGGGCTGTCCCTCATTCTGGGGGGCAGTTCCGGGTCCCCCAAATGGCGGACATCCGCTATCGTTGTATCAGGCGAAAGGTTCCCTAGGACCTCCGCCCGAGTGGGAACCATCCCCCCTGAATCCCACTGACAACCGAATAGTACAACGGAATAACACCAGCGCCCGGTCGACCCGAATGACCGTCCGCGACTCGAAAGACCCAGCGTCGCCACCCCCCTGAAGGCGCTGGGTCTTTCTTCGTGCGCTGGGTCACCTGTCGACGTTGCGCACCTCCCCGTCGCGCTCCTTTCCCGGCGCGCTCCTTCCCCGCGCTTCGGGCGGAACCGCACCGCTCCCCAGGGCCCGTACGGAAGCGTCCTAGTATTGTCCTCACATCCCGCGAGGTCGTGCCTCGCATCGATCCGGAGGGGTCCATGGCGCAGAACGTGCAGGACCTCCCCCGGGAGCTGTTCAGCGGAATCGATCGGTCCGGTTCGGTGCCGCTGTACTCGCAGGTCGCGCAGCGATTGGAGCAGGCCATCGCCGACGGCACCCTGCCCGCCGGTTCCCGCCTCGAGAACGAGATCGCTCTCGGCGATCAGCTCGGACTCTCCCGGCCCACCATCCGGCGCGCTATCCAAGAACTCGTCGACAAAGGACTCCTGGTGCGCCGACGCGGCGTCGGCACGCAGGTGGTGCACGGTCCCGTCACCCGGGGCGTCGAGCTGACCAGCCTGTTCGAGGACCTGGCGAGCTCAGGCCGAACGCCACGAACGACGATCCTCGACGCCGATGTGAGACCGGCGGACGACGCCGAGGCGGACGCACTCGGTGTGACGGTCGGGAGCCCCGTGCTGCACCTACGCCGGCTCCGTTTCGCCGACGGGGTGCCGCTCGCGGTGCTCGACAATCTCCTGCCCGAGCCGTTCCTCGACCTGGACCGCGCGGAACTCGCCACCGACGGCCTGTACTCGCTCCTCCGCGCCCGCGGCGTGACCATGCGCGTCGCGAAGCAGCGCATCGGCGCTCGTGCCGCGACACCGAGGGAGAGCGAGTTGCTCGACCTCCCGCCGGGTGCCGCCCTGCTCACGTTGGCGCGCACCGCCTTCGACGACTCAGGGCGAGCGATCGAGTTCGGCCAGCACTGCTACCGACCCGACCTCTATTCGTTCGAGGTGACAGTCGTCGACCGGTGACCGGTGACCGGTGCACGGTGCACGGTGACCGGTGACCGCCGGAGCAACCGTTCGGTCGCGCGTGGCGGACCTCAGCCGTAGAAGTCGGGCCGGGTGCCGATGTCCAGTGCCACCCTGCCCTCGGTGCGGAGCGCGGCCACCCCGGCGGCGCACGCCTCCGCCACGCGGTACCCGTCCCACGCGTTCGGGCCGTCGACGAATCGGCCGTCGCGTGCGGCGTCGACCCAGCGTTGCACTTGCTCGTCGTAGGCATCCGCGAACCGCGTGGTGAAGTCGCCGAACTGCGGCCGGCTGACGCGACCCTCGCTCCACCGCTGCATTCCCGACGGCTGTCCGATCCGGGCGAGACCCTTCTCGAACACCGCCTCCGTGGCGACCTGGTAACCGAACTGGGCGCTCGCGTTCATCTCCACATCCACGAGCACGCCGTTCGCCAGATCCATCAGCACGAGGATCGGCTCACGGAGACGCTCGGGCGCGAACGAGTTGCGCCGCCCGTATCGCACCTGCACCGAGCGGATGTCGGCTCCGGCGAGCCACGGCACCACGTCGAACTCGTGCACCACGGAGTCGGTGATGAGCATCTCCTGCGTGTAGCCGTCGGGCACGCCCGGGTTGCGGTGCGCGCAGCGCAGCATGAGCAGATCGCCCAGGTCCCGCGACCGGATGAGGGCCCGCAGCTCCTGGTACTCCGCGTCGAAGCGGCGCATGAACCCCACCTGGATACGCGGACGGTCGAGGGTCTGTTCGAGGTCGAGGATGCGTCGCGCCGACTCCGGATCGGGCGTGAGGGGTTTCTCGCACAGGATCGGCACCCCCGCACGCAGAGCCGGCACGAGCACGCGTTCGTGGAATTGACCGGGAGTGGCGATGAGCATGGCGTCGGCGACGTCGGCGGAAAGGGCATGCTCGATCGTCGGATAGGACACGGCCCCGGGGGCGAGCTGCTGTGCCGCGGCCGCACGGCCCTCTTCGGGTTCCACGATCGCCGAGACGACCGCGCCGCTCACCCGCTCGGTGATGCGCCGAATGTGGTCGGCACCCATCCGGCCGGCTCCGACGACGGCTATCCGCAGGTCGCTCAGCACCATCAGGAGATGCGCGCTGCCGCGGTGGTGGTGAAGATGTGCTCCCTGGTGCGGGTGGCGATCGGCAGTGGCCGGTCGATGGCGCAGCCGTACATGTCCTGCTCGATGATCCCGAAGATGTCGGGGTCGAGCGATGCCACGCGCTCGATGATCGGAGCGAATTCGGGGATCCCGAGCGGCGGCTCGATCATGATCTCCTGCGCCACGGCCTCGGCGAACGGTACGTCGTTCTTCAGCACGTCGAAGAGCAGGTCGGGATCCACCTGCTTGAGGTGCAGATAGCCGATGCGGGTGGGGTGGGCGTCGATCAACCGCAGGCTGTCGCCTCCGTAGTATGCGAAATGCCCCGTGTCGAGGCACAGGTTGGTGTACGCCTCGTCGGTCTCCTCGAGGAAGCGCTCCACCTCGCGGTAGGTACCGATGTGACTGTCGGCGTGCGGGTGGAACTGCTGCTTCATGCCGAACTCGTCGAGCAGCGCCTTGCCGAGCCGGTCGTGACCGGCGGCGAGTGTTGTCCATCCCGCGGCGTCGAGCGTGCGCGACTCGAGAACCTCGTTGGTCGCGTCACTGCGCCACAGGTCGGGGATGACGACGAGATGCTCGGCGCCCAGGGCGGCGGCCAGACCGGCCACCGCGAGCGCCTGATCCCATGCCCGAGCCCACTGGTCCTCGCCCTTGTGGAAGCCGGTGAACACCGTGCCGGCCGACAACCGGAGGCCCCGGCTCCCGAGTTCGTCGGCGAGCCGGTTCGGATCGGTGGGGAGGTAGCCGTAGGGGCCGAGCTCGATCCAGGTGTACCCGGCGGCCACCACCTCGTCGAGGAAGCGGTCCCACGCGATCTGCGCGGGATCGTCGGGGAACCACACGCCCCAGGAGTCGGGGGCGGTGCCGATGCGGATCGCCCTGCCGGTCACGCGTCGCCTCTTCCCCGGTCCGGGGCCGGTGATCCGAGCAGGGGCTTCTGCGCGGCCTTGGCGGTGGTGTAGTCGTCGTACGCCGCGCGTGTGCTGTCGAGCTGGGACTCCGGCGCGACGGGCACGTCCCACCAGCCCTCGCCGTCGGGCGAGTACACCAGTGGGTCGCTGGTGATGTGGATGAGCGTGCTGTGCTGGGCGTCCTTCGCAACCGCCATCGCCGCGCGCAGATCGTCGATGGCGACCGGACCCGGGGCGATCTCGATCACGTCGATGCCGTAGCTGCGCGCATTGGCAGCAAGGTCCACGGGCAGCACCCGGTCGTTGTCGAATGTGCCGCTCCCCTCGTCGAGGAATCGATAGCGCGTTCCGTATCGATCGGTGCCCACCGTCTCGGAGAGGTGGCCGATCGACGCGAACCCGTGGTTCTGAATGAGCACGACGATGATCTTCAGGTTCTCCGCGACCGCGGTGACGAGTTCGGTGTGCAGCATGAGGTAGGAGCCGTCGCCCACCATCACGATCACATCCCTGTCCGGAGCGGCCCGGCGCACCCCGAGCCCTCCGGCGATCTCGTACCCCATGCAGGAGAAGGCGTACTCGACGTGATAGCCGAGACTGTCGCGCACGCGCCAGAGCTTGTGCAGATCACCCGGCAACGATCCGGCGGCCTGCACCACCACATCCCGCGGCGAGCTGGCCCCCTGCACCGCGCCGATGATCTCGGCCTGCCCCGGAAGGTTGTGACCGGTCGGCACGAAGGCCGCATCCACCACCGCATCCCACTCCGCCTTCTCCCTGCGGATGCGCGCGGTGTAGTTGCTGCTCACCCGGAAGCGGGCGAGGTCGACGGTGAGCGCGTCGAGCGCTTCTCGGGCGTCGGCGATCACCGGCAGCTGCGTACCGTGCTTGTAGGCGTCGAAGGCCGCGACGTTGATGTTCACGAACACCACGTCGGGGTTCTGGAACGCGGTGCGGCTCGCGGTGGTGAAGTCGCTGTAGCGGGTGCCGATGCCGATCACGACGTCGGCCTCGCGCGCGAGGCGGTTGGCGGCGGTCGTACCGGTGGCGCCGACCCCGCCGAGGTACTGCGGCGCATCCCAGGTCATCGACCCGCCGCCGGCCTGCGAGGTGGCCACGGGGATACCGGTCGCCTCCGCGAACGCGCGCAGCGAGTCCTCGGCCGCCGAGTAGAGCACGCCGCCACCCGCCACGATCAACGGGGCCTTGGCGGTGCGGATGGCGGACACGGCACGCGCCAGGGCCGCCCCCTCCGGTAGCGGCCGTCGCAGATGCCATTCCCGGTCCTGCAGGAACGCGAGGGGCACGTCGAGCACTTCGGCCTGCACGTCTTCGGGGAGGGCGATCGTCACCGCGCCCGTCTCCACCGGATCGGTCAACACCCGCAGTGCGGACAGCGCGATCGAGTAGAGCTGCTCGGGTCGCTGCACGCGGTCGAAGAAGCGCGAAAGAGGACGGAACGCGTCGTTGACGGTGATGCCGATATCGTGCGGGAGTTCGAGCTGCTGCAGCACCGGGTCCGCCACGCGCGTGGCGAAGGTGTCGCTCGGCAGGAGGAGTGCGGGGAGGCGGTTGGCGGTCGCGAGCGCGGCTCCGGTGAGCATGTTGGCCGCCCCGGGGCCGACGGATGCGGCGCTGGCATAAGTGGCGCGGCGGCGGTGCATGCGCGCGTAGCCGACGGCCTGGTGCACCATGGCCTGTTCGTTGCGGGCCTGGTAGTACGGCATGAGGCCCGGTTCGAGCACGTTGGCCTGCTTGAGGGCCTGACCGATGCCGGCGACGTTGCCGTGGCCGAAGATGCCGAACATTCCGGGAATGGTGCGCTGACGGATGTCGCCGTCCACAGTCCACTGGTGGCCGAGAAACTCGACGAGCGCCTGGCTCACCGTCATCCGCTTCGTTGCCATGGCTATCGTTCCTTCGGGGTCGCGGTGTACGGGAGGCGGGGATCCATGGCCTGGTGCTCCCAGCCGGCGCGCACCCAGGCGTGCGCCGGATCGTCCTGGATGAGCCAGGTCCGTTCCGGGTCCGGTCCCGCCATCACGTTCAGGTAGTACAGGTCGTAGTCGGGTGCCGCTGCGGCAGGTCCGTGATATCCGTAGGGCACGAGGGCGATGTCGCCCGTCCGCACCCTCGCGTCGATGTCGATGACGCCCGCGGGCGAGGAGTAGGTGCTGAACATGCCGAACGGATCGGCGTCCCCCGGTGCGGTCGAGCCCCGGGCGGTGTCCGACTCGAAGTAGTAGATCTCCTCGAGGCGGGACTCGCGCCCGGGCACGTGCTCGTCGTGCTTGTGCGCCGGATAGGACGACCAGTTGCCGGCCGGGGTGAGAACCTCGCAGACGAGAATCGTCGCCGCGTCGAGCGTGTCCGGCGTGCCGAAGTTGTGCACCTGCCGGCTGGAACGACCGGCGCCGCGAAGTTCGACCGGCACCTCGTTCCGGGCGATGTAGCGGTCGGGATGCCGTGTCGCCGTGACTGCCTCCGCCACGGCGACGCGCGCTGCGCCGTCGGCGCTCCTCTTCAGCGTCGCGGACGTACCGGCGCCCAGATAGAGCACGTCGGTCGGGCCGTCGAAGACGGAGACGCGGCCGTGCAGGCGCGTTGTGGTCACCGATACGGAGGACCCGGGCGTTCCGGGAGCCACCCAGTCGACGTCGATCGATCCCGTGAGCGGCACCACCACGCGCTCGACATCCCCCGCGGGAAGCTCGATCGCGGCTCCCCCGAGTTCCCCGACCCGGAGACCCGTGTGCGCCCAGCCCGGGAGGGCGTCGTCCACCACGGATTCCCACCCGTCCCGAGCGAGGGCCCCTCGAGGATGGAACCAGGTCCCGCTGTGCTGCACGGCGCCCCCTCAGTCGTTCTCGGGGAAACCGAGGTTGATTCCGCCGTGGCTCGGGTCGAGCCACCTCGACGTGATCACCTTCTCCTGGGTGAAGAAGCGCACCCCCTCCGCGCCGTGCGCGCGCGAGTCGCCGAACAGCGAGTCCTTCCAGCCGCCGAAGGAGAAGGTGGCGGTGGGCACGGGGATCGGCACGTTGACGCCGATCATGCCCACCTGGATCTCGTTCTGGAAGCGCCGGGCGGCACCGCCGTCGTTCGTGAAGATGGCGGTGCCGTTGCCGAACGGCACCGCATTGATCACGGCGACGCCGGCGTCGTAGCTCGGTACCCGCACGATCGACAGGACCGGGCCGAAGATCTCCTCGGTGTAGGCGCGCGAGGTGGTGGGCACGTTGTCGAGCAGGGTCGGTCCGAGCCAGAAGCCGCGAGGGTCCCCGTCGACCTGGATGCCTCGCCCGTCGACCGCGATGGTCGCGCCGTCCCGCTCGGCGATGTCGATGTATCCGGCGACGCGGTCCCGGTGCTGCTCGGTGACGAGGGGGCCCATGTCGCACGATCGGCGACCGTCGCCCACGCGGAGGCCGCGCATCCGGTCGCTGATCTTCGCGACCAGGGCGTCGGCCACGGGCTCGACCGCGACGATCACGCTGATGGCCATGCACCGCTCCCCCGCCGAGCCGAATCCCGCATTGACGGCGCTGTCGGCCACCAGGTCGAGGTCGGCGTCGGGCAGGACGAGCATGTGATTTTTGGCCCCGCCGAGGGCCTGCACGCGCTTGCCGTGCGCCGTGCCGGTCTCGTACACGTGACGCGCGACCGGCGTCGACCCCACGAAGGAGATCGCCCGCACGTCGGGTGAGGTGAGGAGACCGTCGACCGCCTCCCTGTCGCCCTGCAGCACCGTGAACACCCCGTCGGGGAGCCCCGCTTCCCTCCACAGCTTCGCGAGCCAGATCGCTGCGGACGGATCCTTCTCACTCGGCTTGAGGATGACGGTGTTGCCTGCGGCGATCGCGATGGGGAAGAACCACGCAGGCACCATCGCCGGGAAGTTGAACGGGCTGATGATCGCCACCGCGCCGAGCGGCTGTCGGGCCGAGTAGACGTCGATGCCCGTGGAGACCTGCTCGGAGTACTCGCCCTTGAGGTGGTGTGCGAGTCCGGTGGCGAACTCGACCACCTCCTGGCCACGGGTGATCTCGCCGAGGGCGTCGGAGAGAACCTTGCCGTGCTCCTCGGTGATGATCTCGGCGAGTTCGCCCTTGCGGGCGTTGAGGAGCTCACGGAACGCGAAGAGCACCGACTGGCGCTTCGCGAGCGAGAGGTCCCGCCAAGCGGGGAACGCCGCGTTCGCCGAGGCGATGGCCCGCTCGAGCTCGGCGGCGTCGGCGAGACCGACCTCCTTGGTGGCGATGCCCAGGGCCGGATCGTAGACCGGCGCGGTGCGGCCGCTCGCGGACGGAACCTCCGCTCCGTCGATCCAGTGCGGCACGACCGGCAGGGTGGGGGCGCTCATGACAGGTCCTTCGATTCGATACGGGATGGCGATTCGATGCGGGATGGCGACACGGCATCGGATGGCGGCTCGGTGCGGGGTGACGGCTCGGCGCCGGATGGCGATCCGGCGACGGGATCGTGCACCAGCCCGGCGGCGATGTCGACGGCGGCCGCCACGTTCCCGTCGGGCGGGTAGAGGAGCGTCCGTCCCACCACCAGGCCGCGTACACCGGGGAGGGCCAGGGCTCGCTGCCACCTGCCGTAGGTTTCGTCCGGGGCGCGCTGCGGGTCGCCGCCGAGCAGCAGCGTGGGCAGAGTGGTGGCGGCCAGCACGCGCTCCATCTCCGCCACGACGGGGACCTTGAGCCAGGTGTACGCCGAGCTGGAGCCGACGCCGGAGGCGATGGCGACGGCGGTGATCACGGCCTCCGTGCTCAGCTCGTTGACCACGGCACCGTCGCGCCACTCGCTGAGGAAGGGCTCGAGCATGATCGGCACGCGGGCCGCTGCCGCGGCACTCACCGCGCGCGCCGTGGCCTCGAGGGTGCCGACGGTGGCGGAATCGGCGCGGTTGATCCGGAGCAGCGTCTTGGCGACATCGAGGCGATCACGCACGATCCCCTCGATGTCGTAGGCGGTGAAGCGGTCATCCATCTCGAAGACCGAGCCGTGCAGGCCGCCACGGTTCAGCGACCCGACCACCACCTTGTCGTCGAGCAGGCCGAGGGTGGCGAGGTCGTCGATGACGTCGGGAGTGCCGAGCACGCCGTCCACCCCGGGGCGCGACAGGGCGAGGGCGAGCCGGGAGAGGAGGTCGTACCGGTCGGCCATCGCCATCGGATCGCCGCCCGCGCCGAGCGCTCCCCGGGCCGGATGGTCGGCCGCGACGATGAACAGGCGCCCGTCGCCGCGGAGCAGAGGACGCCGGGTGCGACCGGCGAACGCGTCGGCGACCGCCGTGGGCTCGCCCGCGCGCACCGAGCGGATGCGGTCGAAGGCGGCTTCCGGCAGCATGCTGCCGTGCCTCTCAGCGGCCATGGGCAGTCGCCGAGAGCACGGCCTCGACCTCGTCCGTGGTGGGCATGGCGGTGGAGCACTCGCGGCGGGAGGCGACGATCGCACCGGCCACGTTGGCGAAGCGCAGCATCCGCTCGAGCCCCCAGCCCTCGAGGAGCCCGTGACAGAGGGCCCCGCCGAAGCCGTCCCCCGCGCCCAGGCCGTTCACGACGTTCACGGGGAACGGCGGCACCTCGACCGTCTCGTCGCGGGTTCTGGCGAGCACCCCCTTCGGTCCCTGCTTGACGATGGCGAGCTCCACCCCTCGCTCCAGAAGGGCGTCGGCTGCGCGGAGCGGGTCCGTCTCCCCCACCGCCACTTCGCACTCCTCGCGGTTGCCGACGGCCACCGTCACGTTCTCGAGTGCCGTCTCGACCTCCCGGCTGGCGAGCTCGGGGGACTCCCAGAACATGGGCCGGTAGTCGAGGTCGAGCACTGTGAACTCGCGACGCTGCCGTGCCTGCCAGGCTCGGGCATGGGCGGAACGGCTCGGCTCCTCGGAGAGTCCGGTGACCGTCGCCCAGAAGATGCGGGCGGCCGCGATGGCGTCGAGGTCGAGCGACTCCGGCGGGATCGCGAGGTCGGGTGCCTGCGGCTTGCGGTAGAAGTACAACGGGAAGTCGTCGGGCGGGAAGATCTCGCAGAAGGTGATCGGGGTGAGGAGTTCGGGGTCGGTTCCGACGAAGTCCGCACTCACGCCGAGCCGGGTCAGCTCCATGCGCACGAATCGGCCGAACGGATCATTCCCGGTGCGCGTGATCACGGCGGAGGCCCTGCCGTGGCGGGCTGCGGCGACGGCCACGTTCGTGGCACTGCCGCCCAGATACTTGCCGAAGGTCTCGACGTCTTCCAGCCGCACACCGTCCTGCAGGGGATAGAGGTCGACGCCGACGCGTCCCATCGTCAGCACATCGAGGGCGTAGGAGGCAGCGGTCATGCGGCGGAATGCACCTTTCTGCGAGACGACGTCGGCGGCACCTGCGCATCATCGTACACACATGTACTAACAAAGTCTCCGGTGCGACTGGGTGCGCTTCGACGGGCCCCTCAGCGCGCGGCGTCGACCGCCCTTGGGCACGCCGCATCGGCCGATCCACGATTCGCCGTGTCGCCGGGTTACCGCATCGACCGGTGCATCGGCTCACCGCTTCGGCCGGTGCGCGACGAATCCGGTGCTGTCACGGACGCCCGGCGCGTCGCCGACACGGGACACGCATGCTCGGCGGCGCCGAACGTCGCCGCGTCGGCTGCGAGAAGAGGGAAGAAGGGTGCACCCCCCCGGACTTGAACCGGGAACCCACTGATTAAGAGTCAGTTGCTCTGCCAATTGAGCTAGAGGTGCGCGCGGCCCGCGCGACTGCACGTGAACCGAGGCACAACATTAGCACCCGTGAAGCGCTCGCCGCCAATCGAGGCGGCGCACCGCGGAGCGGGGCACGGGCGGGAAAGTCGCGCGACCATGTGACACTGGGGATCGACCCCGTTTCCCGCCCGGAAGGACCGCCATGACCGACTCCGTCCGCCTCGAGCCCGGCACCGCCGCACCCGACTTCACCCTCAGCGACTCTTCCGGCGCGTCGGTGAGTCTGTCGGACTTCGCCGGCTCGAACGTGGTGCTGTACTTCTATCCCGCCGCGGGCACCCCGGGCTGCACTACGCAGGCCTGCGACTTCCGCGACAACCTGAACTCCCTGCAGTCCGCGGGATATGCGGTGCTCGGGATCTCGAAGGACAGCATCGACGACCTGGCGAAGTTCCGAGATGAGCAGGGGCTCACCTTCCCGCTCCTCTCCGACCTGAACCTCGATGTGCATCGGGCGTACGGCGCCTACGGCGAGAAGTCGCTCTACGGCAAGAAGGTCACGGGCGTTCTACGCTCGACTTTCGTGGTCGACGGCTCCGGCAGCGTGACACTGGCGCTGTACAACGTGAAGGCCACCGGCCACGTCGCGTCACTGCGCAAGAAGCTGGGTGTCGACGCCTAGTTCCGCGTCAGCCGTTGCGCAGTTCTCGCTGCACGCTCGGCGAGAGCAGAAGCCCGATCCCGAGCAGGGACGGGAGGAGCAGAGCCCAGCCGATGTCTGGATGTGACTCCGCGCCCTGGAACGAACCGACGGCCACCGCGATCTGCATGATCTGCCAGGTGAGAGCGGCGCCGCGGATCCACGACTGACGACGAAGCGCTCCGCGGGCGACGGCGACGAGGAACACCGCGGCGATGACGGCGAGGATGATCAGGCCCACCGCGCTCGCCACGGATCGCGGTGTCTCGGTGAGCAGCTCGAAGACGAGCCAACCCGCAATGGCGACCATGGCCGCGGCCTCGACGAGGAGCAGAGCAACCAGCGCGCGGAGCGCACCCGACCGACCAGAGTAGCGCCCCGAATCGCCCTCCGCGTTACCGCCGGATGAACGCCAGATTTCGCTCACAGGAATATCCCATACAAAACTATTGATCAATCGTTATGTCTATGCGACCATATTTGAGGTCGAGTTGATGCTTACAGGGTCGTGGGCACGTCTGGTTTATCAGCCTATCCGGCATTCCAGACAACGTGTGACCGACCACCACCCAGGCTATTCAGCCCATGTATGCAGCAACTAAAGGAGTCCCTCTATGGATTGGCGCGACAAAGCAGCCTGCCTGACAGTCGACCCGGAGCTATTTTTCCCCGTGGGGAACACCGGTCCCGCCGTCGACCAGATCGACAAGGCGAAGACCGTGTGCGGACGGTGCTCGGTCACCGAGATGTGCCTCCAGTACGCGCTCGAAACCGGCCAGGACTACGGCGTGTGGGGCGGACTGAGCGAGGACGAGCGCCGCGCGCTCAAGCGTCGCGCCGCTCGCGCCCGTCGCGCCAGCTGACACGTTCTCTTCTTCGCATCGGGGAGCCGGCCTACGCCGGTTCCCCGATCGTCGTTAACCGGCACGCACACCGGTGGTCCTGTCTCGAAGGCGCGTGGGGATCGGCCACGAACCGGTCCGGTCGGACTTTCTGGATTCGTCCGGAGAGCGCATCCGTCGACGGGTGGACTACGGCTTCTTGAGCCAGCGGAACGGCACGGCGATGGTGACCTCGGTGCCGCTGCCCATGAGCGTGTGCCAGTCGATGGTGCCACCCAGCTCTCCCTGGATGAGGGTGCGCACGATCTGCGTCCCGAGTCCGGTGCCGACCACGCCCTCCGGCATGCCCGTTCCGTTGTCCCGAACGCGCACCGTCAGCTCCTCGTCCGAGCGCCGCGCCTCGATCGAGACCTCGCCCTCGCGTCCCGCGAGTCCGTGCTCGACCGCGTTGGTGACGAGCTCCGTGAGAGCGAGCGCGAGCGGGGTCGCGTACTCGCTCGGGAGCACCCCGAAACTGCCCGACGACTTGGGGTGCACCTTCGTGTTGTGGGTCGACGCGACCTCGGCGATGAGCAGCAGCACGCGGTCGAACACCGCGTCGAAGTCCACGTTCTGGTTGAGTCCCTCGCTCAGGGTGTCGTGCACCACGGCGATGGCCGCCACCCGTCGCTGCGCTTGCTTGAGCGACTCGCGTGCTTCATCGCTGTGCGAGCGCCGGGCCTGAATGCGCAGCAGCGAGGCCACGGTCTGCAGGTTGTTCTTCACGCGGTGGTGAATCTCGCGGATCGTGGCATCCTTCGTGATGAGCTCGCGTTCCTGATGCCGCAACTCGGTCACGTCGCGGCAGAGCACGATGGCTCCCACCCGCTCGCCGCGACTGCGGATGGGGATCGCCCGCAGCGAGATGGTGACGCCGCGCGCCTCCACATCCGTGCGCCATGGCGCCCGGCCGGTGACCACGAGGGGCAGCGACTCGTCGATGGTCAGCTTGTTGTTGAGGAGGCCCGAGGTGACCTCGGCGAGGGACTCCCCCTCGAGTTCCTCGGTGAACCCCATACGGTTGAAGGCGCTCAGCGCGTTCGGGCTGGCGAACGTGGTGATGCCGTCGACGTCGAGGCGCAGGAGCCCGTCGGATGCGCGCGGCGCGCCGCGGCGCGGGCCGGTGCCGGCGCCGAGATCGGGGAAGTCGCCCTCGGCGATCATCTGGAACAGGTCGTTGGCGCACTCGTTGAAGGTGAGTTCCTGACGGCTCGGCGAGCGCGTCTCGCTGAGGTTCGTGTGCCGGGTGATGACCGCGATCGGCGTGGGCGTGACCGCGGCACTGCCCGGGTTCAACCGGCGGAGCACCGGGACGGCGCGCACCCTGGTGGGCGTTTCCTCGTACCAGGCGGGAGCGGAGGAATCGATGATCTCGCCGACCTCGAACGCGTCGGTGACCTGGTTCTTCCATTCGGCCTTGATCTCCTGGCCCACGAAGTCGCGGTAGAAGAGCGTTGCGGAGCTCGACGGGCGCGCATGGGCGACGGCGACGAAACTACCGCCGGGGGTCGGCACCCACAGCACGATATCGGCGAAGGCGAGGTCGGCCAAGAGTTGCCAGTCACCGACGAGGAGGTGCAACCACTGCACATCCGCCTCGGACGAACGACCCTGGGCGGAGATGAGGTCACTGAGCGTCGACACGACCCCTAGCCTAAACGGCGGGCGCTGTGCGGTCGGTCGGTCGGGGCGCGGGTGTGCTCGTTCTGCGGTCGGCGAGGCAACGGGTCGATGACGTGCCCCGCAGTCGAGTCGCGGTTCGCCGCACCGGAGTCGCGGTCCACCGCGCTCGAGTCGCGGTTCGCCGCGTTGGGCAGCGCTGCCGTCACCCCGGTGCGGTTCGACGGCGGGCGAACGGCATCCGTTGATGGCGTGCGCGGCGACGGGTGCGCAGCGTGGCCGGTGGCAGCACGTCCGCCCGGACAAATGCGGAGACGCTGCCCAGGGCGGGCGAGCGCGGCGCCACGTCGCGGAGGATCGACCCCGACAGCAGCGCGGCGTCCGTGGCAGCCGGGTCGTCGGGCACGAGCACCGGATCGTGGATGCCGCCGAACCTCGAGAGCGTCTGCGTCACCTGACCGCCGGGGTTCAGTCCGATCACGCCGGCGCGTACTCGATTGATGAGCACGGACACCCTCTGACCGTCGAGCAGTTCGAGCAGGTCGACGTGAGCGCGCAGGAAGCGGGCGAGACCGATGGGATCGGCCGCGCCGACGGCCACGATGCGATCGGCCGCGCGCAGTGCGGCGTTCGTGGCGGCATTGCGCCGCGGTGCGAAGAGGTCGCTCGAGATCTCCTCATCGCTCTCCAGACTGAACCCCGTGTCGATGACCACATATTCCGCCCACTCGCGGCATGCCTCGATGGATTTCGTCACGCGGTCGGCGGACAGTTCGGGCCAGCGGCCGGGCCGCCCGATGCCGGTGAGCACCCAGAAGGCGCACGTGGTGGAGGAGTAGCGCTGGCCGATGCGCATCAGTTCCGCGCGGGTCAGTCTCCCCGCACCCGCGAGGCGGCAGGCCGCCGCGAACCCGGGGGCCTCGTCGCGCAGCCCGAGCGCGGGGGCGACCGCGCCGCCGTACGTGTCGGCGTCGGCGAGCACGACGGTGGCGCCGGTGGCCGCGATCTCGGCGGCGATGGTAATGGCGATCGTCGTGCGTCCGGGTGCGCCGGTCGGCCCCCAGACGGCGATCACCGTTCCCCGAGTGTGTCCCGCCACCGACTCTTTCTGGGCGCTCGTCTTCGACGTGGTGGCCGGTTCCAGCATGCCGTCCGACTCCGCCTCGGTCGTCGAATGATCTTCTCGCCGACCGGTCGCGGCTCCGGAACGGGTGACGCCGTCGCGCCCGACGGTCGCATCCGCATCCCTCGTCATGTCGCCGACGTCTCGGGCGGTGTCGCCGACGTCGAGCTCGGAGCGATGGAGCGCGCAGAACCACCGCCCGATGAGCCCCATCCTGTCCGAGCGCATGCGCGGTGATCGTGGGGGCGGTAGCGCGTCGGAGGGGTGGGGGTCGACCAGCGAGGCGGCGGAGCTCGCATCGGAAGGGGCACCGGGCGAAGAGATCGCGACCCCGGGCGCACGGGGAGCGGGCTCCATCATTCCGGACGCGTGATCGCCTGTAGATGGGGAGTCGCTCGTGAGCGGTTCGGCGGCGTGGGCGCCGCTCCCCCGCTGCCGGTGAGCGGCGCCACCGTCAACGGTGCCGAGATCGTGGCCGTTACTGCGACCGCCGTTCCCGCCCGCCGTTTCGGCTGCGCCGGGACCGACCCCGCCCGTCAGCGACCCGTCCCCGTAGGCGCTCACCACCCGCTCGATGTCGGTCCAGTGCACCGCCGCATCCAGCACCTCGTGCAGACCAACCGCTACGGCGTTCCGCCGATCGACGTCATCCGCGGCCAGGGCCACCATGCGAGCACCGCAGCGATCGCACTCGTCGAGCACCGCGCGGGTGAGGCACCGGTTCGCCGCCGACACGATCGCGAGTTCCACCCGCTTCGGCTCCAGGGCGGCGAGAATCTCGGCGGATCCGGTTACGCGAGCAACAATGGTGTGGCCGGCCGCGAGCACGTCGCCGAGGAGCCGGTCCTCGGTCGGCACATCGAGTGCGAGAAGCACGCGGGACACGACTCACCCGCCCAGCGGACGATTCACCGGCACGAGGGAGATGGCGTCGGAATTGGCGAGGGACTCGAGTACCCGCGCCACCCGATCCTTCGGCACCAGGAGTTCCACCGACGCCGCCACGTCCTGCGCGAGCAGGCCCTCCGGTTCGAGCACGCGGACGACCGTCGCCGAGGGCACGAGCACGCCGGGCGGTCCGTACAGGCCGTTCTCCACCTCCCGTGCCGACCAGACATCCACCACCTCTCCGGCAGCCACCGCGCGTGGGAGGCGTCCTCGGGTATCGACGACGACCGAGGAGACGGTCACGCCGTCGATGCTGCCCACGGCCGCGGCGGGGAGGAGTTCACCCTCGGAGACGGTTCTCGTGACGATGAAGCCGGCCTTGGGCACCGCGCCCCGGCGCACGTACGACTTCTCGGAGGCCCCCAACCGCACGTGAGAAATCGCGAGATCAGCCGGATACACGCGATCCCCCACCGCAAGGGGTGAGTTCGCCGCGTACACGGCCTCCGTGCGGTCCGCGGTAGCGACGAGGAGCGTCACCCCGAGCACGGAGGCCAGCACCAGCGCGAGGCCCACGGCGAAGCGAGGGTCGAACCAGAATCGACGCCGTCGCGCCGGATCGGGGACCTTCGCGAACCGTGACATGGGACCATCGTGGGAGGTCCGGCTCGCCTGCGCAGAAGTTATCCACAGTCCGGTTCTCGCCCGTGCGTGCGCTCCATAATCGATCCCATGAGCGACGCGCCCCCTCCCGGTTCGGTCGGTCGATTCCTCACGATCGCCGACACTGCGGAGGTGCTCAACGTGTCCGTCCGACAGGCGTACGCGCTCGTGCGATCCGGTGAGCTACCCGCCATCAGGGTGGGTGGTAATGGTTCGTGGCGGATCGAGCGCACGGTGCTGGAGTCGTACATCGAGGCGAAGTACGAGGAGAGTCGCCGGATCAACCTCTGGAAGCAGTCCGAGTTCGATACCCTCCCGGAGATCGCCGACGGTCGCATCCTCGAATGACGGACGCCACTGTCCCTCCGGTGCGACCTGTGAGGACACCCCGTGCGCGCCGGTGCCGGTGCTGCGGCGCACGACCATGGTCCCCGAGCCCGTCGAAGGGACGCCCAATTTACGGTCCCTGAGCTTGTCGAAGGGACACACCGTCCGGTCCCTAAGCCCGTCGAAGGGACGCAGCATACGGTCCCTGAGCCTGACGGAAGGACGCGCACTTTACGGGCTCTGAGCCTGTCGAAGGGTCACGACCCCGCACGGTCCCTGAGCATGTCGAAGGGACGCACCCGTCACGGTCCCGGAGCCTGTCGAAGGGTCACGACCCCGCACGGTCCCTGAACCTGTCGAAGGGACGCCCACTTTGCGGGCCTTGAGCCTGTCGAAGGGACGCACCCCGACACGGTCCCTGAGCCTTTCGAAAAGACGCACCATGCGGTCCCTGAGCCTGTCGAAGGGACCCAGCCTGTCCAAGGGACGCAACCGCGTCACGGTCCCTGAGCCTGTCGAAGGGACGCACCCCGTACGCGACCCACCTGTGGACAAGAATCTATCCCCATTCTCGCCCACCTTTTAAGACACGTGTTCGATAGTGAGACAATAGGTGGTATGGAACTCCTCTCCACCCGACTCCGCACCGCAGCGGACGCGGTCGCCGTTCTCGGTGACTGTGCGGCCGACGTCGCGGTGCTGCAGGACGGGGAGTTGCGGGGTGCGCAGGACCGGGTGACGGTCCTCCGCCAGTGCGTGGACCGGTACTCGGCCCTGATCGCGGGAGAGATCGCGCACCGGTCCCGGCCGGAGGCGGGGCATGGCGGGATGGCGCAGAGCGCCGGGTTCGTGTCGCCGGAGGCGATGATCCAGTCGATCGGCAAGGTGTCCCGTCCCGAAGCCGTCAAGCTCGTGCAGTTGGGCACTATCATCGCCGAAACAGAAGCCGCAGCGACCATCACCGGAGGATTGGTGCAGACCGATGCTGGCGGTGAAGACGTGGATGACGCCGCGACCGAACCTCGGACCCCTTCTGCGTTGGCGCCGCCGTGGCAGGCGCCACTCGTCGCCGCACTCGCGGACGGGACGCTGTCGTCGGATTGCTTCCACGCGATCCAGCGGGCGCTCGGCGACGTCGGCCCCGGTGTCTCGGCTGCGGCGCTCACCGCCGCGTGCGAGCAACTCCTCGAGGCCGCGGCGGGGTTGAGTCCGGACCAGTTGTTCCGGAGAGCACGCCACCTCCGCGACGAGCTCGACAGTGACGGCATCGACCGGCGCGAGAAACAGCGCCGGGACGACCGGACCCTCCGCACCTGGTGGGACAGTGCCGGCATGTACTGCGGAAAGTTCCGCCTCGCACCCGAAGAAGGCACCATCGTCGCCGGCGCCATCGACCAAATCCTCTCCCCCCGCCGAGGTGGCCCGCGAATGGTCGACCCGGAAGAAAAGGCCGCCGCCGACGCGCTCCTGAACGATGAACGCACCACCGAGCAGATCGCCGCCGATGCGTTGGTCGACATGATCCACCTCGCCATCGACGCGGACCCCGGCACCATCTTCGGCACCCACCGCCCCGCCGTCCGCATCATCATCACCGACGCGCACCTTCACAACCGTGCAGGTCACGGGCGGATCGAAGGACACCCCGACCCGGTGTCGTTCCGC
This sequence comes from Planctomonas psychrotolerans, assembly GCF_008642235.1. Taxonomy (GTDB): domain Bacteria; phylum Actinomycetota; class Actinomycetes; order Actinomycetales; family Microbacteriaceae; genus Planctomonas; species Planctomonas psychrotolerans. The sequence goes on from NZ_SJEV01000001.1 coordinate 654,721, forward strand.
ACGGTGGAACGGCACCTCTGCGACACCGGAGCGGTAGCGGTCGGGTTTGACGATCACGGGCAGTGCGTGAACGTCGGACGGGCCCGCCGGTTCTTCACCCCAAGACAACGCGTCGGAATGGCCGTTCGCGACGGCGGGTGCCGGTTCCCGTCCTGCGACCGGCCACCATCCTGGGGCGAAGCCCACCACATCAACCCGTGGAAGAAAGAACACGGCAGAACCGACATCGCCGACGGCGTGCTCCTCTGCCGAAGACACCACCTCCTGGTGCACGACAACCACTGGAAGGTCCTCCGGCAGGACGGCGACTACTGGCTCAGACCACCCCGGACAGTAGACCCGACACAGGCACTCATCCCGATGCCCAGCCGAAACCCCGACATCCACACCATCCGAACGCAACGACAACGCACATGAATGCGCCCGCTCAGCCGAAAGCAGACGAAGAGCGACGTGGCAGTGCTGTGCCGGTTTCCGTTCCCGCGGGGGTGAGTACCGGCAGATCAGAGGCGCACGAAGACGATCTGAGTGATGGGCACGATCCGATACGACGAGACCTCACTCTCCCGACGTGGCGTTCCGCACTCGTGGAGGGCGAGGTCGCAATGATCCCGACCCACGAGATCGAGAGTGCCGTGCAACGTCGCACCCGGCAGGCTCAGCTCCAGCGAGGCACGTCGCCGACACAGGTCTCGCAGCACGAAAGCCAGACTCAGACGGTCGGTGATGCCCCGACCGGAGGCGATGCTCGCCGGTGGTGTCAGGCTCTGCCTCACCTGCCGCCGAGTGAGAAGGAGGGACGCGAGCCCGGTCACCGGCAGAATGCACTGGGCCGGACTGCGGGAATCATCGACGACGTCACCGGCCAGCCAATCCCGACCGAAGGTACGGGGGCGCACCGAGACGATCGACCCGGTGTGCAGCACAACCCGCACGACACCGTCCTCCACACCGGGAGGGAAACTCGCAATAGCCGCCATCCGGTCCCGCAACGTCAAACGACCGAGGCGCAGGCGTTCCTCCTCGGCGAGGAGGTCTCCCTCTTCCATAGAGCGACCCTGTTCGAGCTGGCCCTCGAGGTCATCGAAGAGGTCATCCCAGCGCATGCACGAACGGTAACGGCAGGGCGGGCGTCCCGTCGCCGTTATCCACAGAGGAAATATTGGGGCTGTACAGGCACGCGACCGAGTGCCAATGTGAGTGCCCTGACGCCCTCGTTCGGGGGCATGAGACGACCGAGGGGGTCGGATTCCGATGACGCAACCTCTGCCCCGCGACGAGGGATCCGAGCCGCAACCCGGAGTACGAACTCCCGCGGTGTCCGGTGGATTCTCCGCGGACGACTACTTCGGACACCAACCCGCATCGACAGCGGAGTTGCCGGGACCGGAACCGCTTCTCGAGAATCTCACCCGCTGCGTGATCGAGGTGCTCGCCGGGGCACGCGAACTGGACCAGATATCGCGCTGGGTGAGCGACGACGTGTATCGCCACCTCCTCAAGCGCGTCGTCCTTTCGGCCCGGGCGCGACAGGTGAAGGGCCTGCGCGCGACTCGGCCCGCCTTCACCCTCGGTCGCACGCGCATGTGCCGACCGCGCGACGGTGTGGTGGAAGCAGTGGTGCTGGTGCACAGCAGAGCGCGGTCGCGAGCCGTTGCCATCCGTCTCGAGGGGCTCGATCGACGCTGGCGAGCGACCGCTATCCACGTGCTGTAGTACCGGGATGGAGTGCACCGGTGCACTGCGGGGTGCACGCTGACGGGAAGGACCGACACCCCGGCACCGGCGGCACGGCACCGGCGGCACCAGCGGCAATCGCGGTACCGACAGCAATCGCGGTACCGACAGCAATCGCGGTACCGACAGCAATCGCGGTACCGACAGCAATCGCGGCGGTCCTCCGAGGAGGGACCGCCGCGACTACTACCAGATGGCGCTAATCGATGGCGCTAGCTTCGCTTGCCCTGAGCCCGGCGCTGGGCACGATTGACCGGTGCCGCATTATCGGCGGCATCGCTGTTCTGCCCGAACGATCCCCGGGCACCACCCATCGCTCCCCCGCCTGCGGCGGCTCCACCGGACGCACCCTCGGCACCCGCGGTCGCCGGCGTGAGCCGACCACTGTCGGCATCCTGCTGCTGCTGGGCTCGCGCCGTTGCGGCACGTTCGACCTGGCCACGCTGGTTGCGCACCTCCACGCCGCCGTCGTCGCTCGGTGCGGTGTACCGCAGCTTGTCGGTTCCGGCCGTGGTGGCACCCAGACCCTTCGCCGCGATCCGCGGTGCGACCGCACCGGGCTCCGCGGGCTGCGACACCTCGACGTCGAGGTTGAACAGGAACCCGACGGTCTCCTCGCGGATCGCCCCCATCATCTGCTGGAACATCGCGAAGCCCTCGCGCTGATACTCCACCAGCGGGTCGCGCTGCGCCATGGCCCGAAGGCCGATGCCGTCCTTCAGGTAGTCCATCTCGTAGAGGTGCTCGCGCCAGCGACGGTCGATCACCGACAGCACCACACGACGCTCGAGCTCGCGCATCGCGGGCGCACCCAACTGCTCCTCGCGCTTGGCGTAGGCCAGCTTGGCGTCGGAGAGCACCTCGCGACCGATGAAATCGCGGTTGATGCGGCTCGTGCTGCCCGCCTCAGCGATGACCTCGTCGATCGTGATCGAGATCGGGTAGAGCGTCTTCAGCTCGGTCCACAGCGCATCGAGGTCCCAGTCGTCGCCGTTGCCCTCGCCCACGTGCGAGTCGAGCACGTCGTTGATGACGTCAGTGAGGAACTTCTGCGTGCGTTCGTGCAGGTCGTCGCCCTCGAGGATGTGACGACGGTCGCCATAGATGGCCTCGCGCTGACGGTTCAGCACGTCGTCGTACTTGAGCACGTTCTTGCGGATCTCGGCGTTGCGCGCCTCGACCTGCCCCTGCGCACTGCGGATGGCGCGGCTCACGACCTTGGACTCGATGGCCACGTCGTCGGGCACACCCTCGCGCCCCATCAGGCTTGCGGCGGCGCCGTTGTTGAACAGGCGCATCAGGTCGTCGGTGAGCGACAGGTAGAACCGGCTCTCCCCGGGGTCGCCCTGACGGCCGCTTCGACCGCGGAGCTGGTTGTCGATGCGCCGGGACTCGTGCCGCTCGGTGCCGAGAACGTACAGGCCGCCCGCCTCGACGACCTTCTTCGCCTCCTCGTCGACGGCGGCCTTCACCCGCTCGAACACGGCGTCCCACTCGGCCTCGTACTCCTCCGGGGTGTCCACCGGGCTGAGTCCGCGCGAGTTCATCTCAGCCACGGCGAGGAACTCGGCGTTGCCGCCGAGCATCACGTCGGTGCCTCGACCGGCCATGTTGGTGGCCACGGTGACCGAGCCGACTCGACCGGCCTGCGCCACGATCGCGGCCTCACGTGCGTGGTTCTTCGCGTTCAGCACCTCGTGCCGCACGCCCTTCTTGGCGAGCAGCTTGGACAGGTACTCGCTCTTCTCGACGCTGGTGGTTCCGACGAGCACCGGCTGGCCGGAGGCGTGACGCTCGACGATGTCCTCGACCACCTGCTCGAACTTAGCCTTTTCGTTCTTGTAGATGAGGTCGGACTGGTCCTTGCGCTGCATCGGCTTGTTGGTGGGAATGGCCACCACGCCGAGCTTGTACGTGCTCATGAACTCGGCGGCCTCGGTCTCGGCCGTACCGGTCATACCGGAGAGCTTCTCGTACAGGCGGAAGTAGTTCTGCAGGGTCACGGTGGCGAGCGTCTGGTTCTCGGCCTTGACCGTCACGCCCTCCTTGGCCTCGATCGCCTGGTGGATGCCCTCGTTGTAACGGCGACCCATGAGGATGCGGCCGGTGTGCTCGTCGACGATGAGCACCTCACCGTTCATGACCACGTAGTCCTTGTCCTTCTTGAACAGGGCGTTGGCCTTGATCGAGTTGTTGAGGAACGAGATCAAGGGGGTGTTCGCGGACTCGTACAGGTTGTCGATACCCAGGTGGTCCTCGACCTTTTCGATCCCGGCCTCCAGCACGCCGACGGTGCGCTTCTTCTCGTCGACCTCGTAGTCCACGCCGAGCACGAGTCGCTTCGCGATGGTCGCGAACTCGGTGAACCACCGATTGGCATCACCGGCCGACGGGCCGGAGATGATGAGCGGCGTGCGTGCCTCGTCGATGAGGATGGAGTCGACCTCGTCGACGACGGCGAAGTAGTGGCCGCGCTGCACCATGTCGCTCGACTGCCAGGCCATGTTGTCGCGCAGGTAGTCGAACCCGAACTCGTTGTTGGTGCCGTAGGTGATGTCGGCGGCGTACTGCTCGCGGCGCTGCTGCGGTGTCTGGCCGGCAAGGATCACGCCGGTGGTCATGCCGAGCGCACGGAACACGCGGCCCATGAGTTCCGACTGGTAGCTCGCGAGGTAGTCGTTCACCGTGATCACGTGCACGCCACGGGAGGCGATGGCATTCAGGTAGGCGGGGAGCGTGGCGACGAGCGTCTTGCCCTCACCCGTCTTCATCTCCGCGATGTTACCGAGGTGCAGGGCGGCGCCGCCCATGATCTGCACGTCGAAGTGACGGAGCCCCAGGGTGCGACGCGACGCCTCCCGCACGGCAGCGAAGGCCTCGGGGAGGAGATCGTCGAGCGCCTCCCCGTTGGCGAAGCGCTCGCGCAGCTCGACCGTCTCGTTCTTCAGTTCCTCGTCGGTGAGGTGCGTGAAGTCTTCTTCGAGCTGATTGACTGCTTTGGCGTAGTTCTCGAGGCGGCGAAGGACACGTCCCTCGCCCACTCGAAGAACTCGTTCGAGTACTGAGGCCACCGATGATCTCCAATGCCAGTTGGGGCGCCCGCGGCACCCGCATTTCCGGTGCCGTTGGGGCACGGTGCGAAGCCGACCACTCGGCCGACAAGCGTAACCATGCTAGCGGGTGTGACCTTGCCGTTACCTTTGCGCGGCCCTCCCCCGAGTGGGGGCATGCGCGACGAAAGGGGGCCGCCGGAGCGACCCCCTTTCGTCAAACGCTGCTGCTTCCGCGTTGCCGTCCGACGCCCGGTCGGAATCCGTCGGCGTGCGCCGGTGGCGCGGCGGGGGCAGCGAGCGGCGACCCCGTTAGCGGGCGGCGGCTCCGACGGTGTCGTCGAGGCCGATCACGCCGTAGTCCCAGCCCTGTCGGCGGTACACGACGCTCGGACGATCGGTCTCTGCGTCGATGAAGAGGAAGAACGCGTGCCCGACGAGCTCCATGTGGTCGACGGCTTCCGAGGTGGTCATCGACTGCGACGGGAACACCTTGGTGCGCACGACCACGGGAGAGTAGCTCTCCTCCTCGTCCGTCTGCTGCTCGGAGGGGGCGACGCTCGCCCCGTTGACCCGCTCGATGAGTTCCGCGTCGGCGGGGTTCAGGTCGATGCCGCGGAAGCCATCGGTGGCGGCTTCCTGCAGCGACTGCGGGCGGTGCTGCCCACGGTGGATCTTCTTGCGGTCCTTGGCCCGGCGCACGCGCTCGAGCATGCGGCCGATGGCGAGATCGAAAGCCGCGAACTTGTCGGACGCGCTCGATTCGGCTCGGACGACGGGCCCGGGGCCCACCAGGGTGAGTTCGACGCGGTCGTCGCCGCTCGTGCCGCCCGACTTCTCGTTGTGCCGGGAGACCCGGATCTCGAGGGAAATGGCCTTGTCGGCCAACTGGGCGATCTTCTCGGCCTTCTCCGTTGCATAGACGCGGAATCGATCGGTGATCTCCGCGTTGCGTCCGGTGATGTTGATTTCCATATCGACCTCTCAGTTCGAAGGCGGATCGCCCAGAAGATCTCGAGAGGGCGATCGTCGACGCCTTTCGTCCCACCGTAACCCCGCGCCTCGCCTGTGTCACTGTCGACATTGACCGGGGCGTGTCGTGGTCGATGTCACGGCCGGCGGCGCGGTGTGAACGCCAGAGTGGCGGCGGAAACGACCTCTCCGCCGGCCTCGCGCACCGCCCGATGCGCCTCGCGGAGCGTCGCGCCGGTGGTGAGCACGTCGTCCACGAGCAGGAACCGACGACCGGTCAAATCGCGTCGCGACCGCATGACGCCGCGGAGGTTCGCCGCGCGGGCACCGGCGCCGAGGCCCGCCTGATCGCGCGGTTGACGCACCAAGCGCAGCGGCCGCGCCGCAGGCGGTGCACCGGGTATGCGCGCGAGGAGGAGCCGGACGGGATCGTAACCACGGGCCCGTGCCGACGCCCGGGACACCGGCATCGACAACAGTTCGACACGGCCGTCCGGGGCGGGCAGGCCCGCGCACGCCGACGCGAGGGAATCGGCGAGCGCGGGTGCGAGGGCCGGTGCGACATCGGTGCGGTTGCGTTCCTTGAGGGCGACCAGCAGGTCCCGCACCACGCCGGCGTAGTCGAGCGATGACCACACCGTCAGCGCATCACCATCGCGGTCGCCGTCGCCGTCGCCATCGCGGTCGTCATCGCGGTCGCCATCGCGGTCGGGGTCGCCGTCGGGTGCGATGCGGTGAAGCCGCGGCACACCGCGAAGGGTCGCGGCGCATCCGGCGCACACGGCGCGGTCCGGCTCGCCGCAGGCGGCGCACTCGGTGGGGAGCAGCACCGCCAGGGCGAGCGACCAGGCCTCGGTCAGGGCGGGGAACATGCGGCCATCGTCCCCGTCGACGCGCCTTCTGGGGCACGCGACGGCGAAAACGGGTGGTGACCGGACGCGCCCGCCGTCTGGGGAGGACTCGGATCCCGTCACCGCGAGTCCTAGCGAGTACCCGCCGGCCAGGGCAGCGCCCGGCGGCCAGGGCAGCGCCCGGCGGCCGGTCAGCGCTGGGTCGCCAGGACCGAGACGTTGATACCGGTGCGCTGCCAGCCGCTCCCCCGCGGCACCTGCACCTCTCCGGTCGCGGTGAGTACGCGAAGGTTCGACCGCCCGTTGCCGCCGACGATCCGCACGCCACCGGCAACGGCGCCGAGCTCCTCGCTCTGGCCACCGACACGCTGTAGCACGACCACCGCATCCCCGCCCCCGACGGGCCGCGTGAGCGACGCGACGGTGATGTCGTCGACCCAGGTGGCGTCGACGGGCTCACCGGGTACGACCGCGAGCTCGAGCACGGGCGACGTGAGCCGCACCGGGGTGCCAGCGTCGTCGCGCACGATGGACGCGGCGATCATGCGCGGACCCTGGCCGGAATCCAGCAGCACCAGGAGCCGGGCGCCGTCTCGCGACACGTCCATGGACACGACCGTTCCGCCCTCGCCCCACGTGGCTGCGACCGGGCTGGACTCCCCGCCCGGGCTGAAGACATAGATCTCCGATGATGACTCGCGCGGGATCGACCACACGTAGTTGGCGGTGTCGATCGACGGTGGTACGAGTCCGACGCGGGCGTCGAGCAGTACCGGCTCCTCGGCGTCGCGAACCGCCCACACCCCCGCGGGGTTGAGCACGGCGGCGAGCGACTCGTTGCTGCTCAGGGTGATCGCGGTCGGCGCGAGATCGGCGACGTGCTGACCCAGCCCGGGAAGCGGTTCGACCGCTCCATTGCTCGCGAACCCGAACACGCCGTCCGCCACCACGAGGGGCGAACCGTTCACCTGAGGATCGACGACCGGCCCGGCGCTGCCGAGGTCCTCGATCGTGGTCGGCGTGCGGTCGATACTCACGCTCACGCTCTGGATGCTCGGCACACTGGCCAGCGACGACGACAGCTGCAGTTTCATCCGCTGCATGCTGATCCGCTCTGCCCGCGCCTCACTCGACAGATCGACGAGCGCGCGACCGGATTCCACCTCGACGAGCGAAACCTCGGTGCCCTCGGGGAAGGCCGTCACCACGGCGGGCGGCTGCATCCACTCGCTCGGCCCGGCGAGGAGTTCGCGCACGAGCCGCGTGCTCGTGGTCGCGATGCTCGGGAACCACCGCAGATCCGGCACGAGGTGGGAGTAGCCCGGTGTGAAGAAGTACAGCGGGTAGGGCTCGAAGATGTCGTTGAAGTACTGCTCGGTGAGCACAATGCCGTCCCCGGTGTCCGCAATGCGCCACTGGCCGTCGTTCTCCACCAGGGTGAAGCCGACGCGGGTGGGGGTGGGCTCCTGCAGCGGGGTGTAAAGACCCGTCTCGTCCACGGTCGCGATCGCGGTGAACGCCAGTTCGTAGGAGTTCTCGCCCACCACGACCACGGATTGCTGTCCCGCCCGGATGAGTGCCCGCTCGTTCGGGTCCCAGTCCTCGGCGAGGCCCGGGACGAGGAACTTCCGGGCCACCTCGTAGGAGTTCTGCGGACCGATCGCCGCCTGCACGAAGCCGCGGATGATGTCCTCGGGCGTGGCGTCCGGACCCGGACCGCTCGGCTGGAACACGAGCTCGGGTTCCACGTCGTCGGCGGGCTCCCGTCCCACGGTCACGCTGCCCGACGTGGGGATGGCCACGCAGCCCGAGACGGCCAGCAGCACGAGCGCGGCCATGCCCGCGGCTCTGGCGCGAGCCTTCGCGCGGGCGCGGCGGATTCGGTCAGTCGTCGGCACGGGGCACCTCCGATGCGGGGTCGAGCGGGATCCCGGCGTCCACGGACAGCGGCTCCTCCGCATCCTCCGGGGTCAGCGGCAGAGGGGACACGGTCAGCGGTCGCCCGTGCACCCTCGGCAGTGTAAGTCGGAAGCATGATCCCTGGCCGGGACGCGACCATGCTTCCAGCCAGCCCCCGTGCAGGATGGCGTCCTCGCTCGCGATGGCGAGGCCGAGGCCGGTTCCGCCGGTCGTGCGCTGCCGAGAGGAGTCGGCCCGCCAGAACCTGTCGAACACCCGGTCCACCTGGTCCTGGGTCATCCCCACCCCGTAATCGCGCACGGAAAGCGCGACGGCGGTCTCGTTGCTGTCGACGGTCACGATGATGGGTCGACCCTCGCCGTGGTCGATGGCATTGCCCAGCAGATTGATGATGATGCGACGGATGCGGCGCCCGTCGATCTCGGCGTCGAAGTACCCCCCGGGCGCCACGATGCGCAGCTCGGAGCCCTTCTGAGCAGCGAGCGTCGCCAACTCGTCCACCGCGTCCTCGGCCAGCCGCACGAGGTTCGTCGGCTCGGTCACGATCTGCACGGCACCCGCGTCGAACCGGCTGATCTCGAGCAGGTCGGCCAGCAGGATCTCGAAGCGCTCCGTCTGGGTGTGCAGAAGCTCGGCGCTGCGAGCCGTCGACGGCTCGAACGAGTGGCGCTGGTCGTAGAGCATCCCGCTCGCGAGCCGGATGGTGGTGAGAGGCGTCCGCAGCTCGTGCGACACGTCGGAGACGAAGCGCTGCTGCAACCGCGACAGGTCGGCGAGCTGGGTGATCTGCTTCTGCATGCTGTCGGCCATGCCGTTGAAGGAGCGGGCGAGGGTCGTGATCACGTCTTCACCGTGCTCGGGGATGCGTTCCTCCAGTTGACCGGCGGCGAGCTTTTGGCTCGTCTCGGCCGCGATGCGGATCGGCGCCACCACCAGGCGCACCACGAGCCAGGTGATCACCACGATGAGCGCGAGCAACGCGATGCCGCCCACCGCGATGGTGCCCTGCACGAAGCTCAGGGTCTGCTGCACGTCGCGGAGGTTGTAGATGAGGTACAGCTCGTAGTTGCCGGCGGTGGGCACGCTCACGGTCGATCCGACCACCACGCCCGGGTCGGACCCGCCCTCCTCCCGCTGCAGCGACACGGACTGATAGTGCAACCGCTCGCTCTCATCGCGCACCTGTTCGCGCAACTGGGGGCTGATCACGTCACCGACGAAGTCCCGGCTCGTGGTGTTCTGCAGCAGGCCGCTGCCGCCCGGATAGCCGAGCAGCGCGAAGTCCGCCTGGCCGGTGGTGATCTGGCTGATGCCGCTGAGGGCCTGTCCGCGCACCTGGTTGAGGATCGCCTCGTCGGAGGACGCGGCCGAGTCGAACTGGGTCTGCGCCTGCGCGGTGGCTCGCTCGGAGAGGGCGAGCACCGTGTCGAGTCGGGACTGGAACAGGTCGTTCGCGATGCTGGACGACATGTAGCCCCCGGTGAGGAGGATGGTGAAGCTGGAGAGGGTTACCGTGAGCACGACGGTGCGGAATTGCAGCGACACCCGCCAGAGCCGCAGAACACGCCTCGGCCAGCTTCGCCAGTCGACCAGCCCGGTCGACTCGAGCTGGGATTGCCACCGTTGCGGGGTCACCGCCAGGGCTCGTTCATGCCATGCCTACGCGGCCGCTCCCGCTCGATATCCCACGCCACGCACGGTCATCACGATCTTCGGGTTGTCGGGGTCGTGCTCGACCTTGGCGCGGAGCCGTTGCACGTGCACATTCACGAGTCGGGTGTCTGCCTTGTAGTGGTAGCCCCACACCTGTTCGAGCAGCATCTCGCGGGTGAACACCTGCTGCGGCTTCGAGGCGAGCGCCAGCAGCAGGTCGAATTCGAGCGGGGTGAGGTTGATCTTGTCGGTGCCGCGGCGCACCTCGTGCCCGGAGACGTCCATCTCTAGGTCGCCCACCTGCAGCACGTCCGAGCTGCCGGCCGGTGTCGGACGGAGCCGGGTGCGGATGCGGGCGACGAGTTCCTTGGGGTTGAAGGGTTTGACGATGTAGTCGTCGGCACCGGACTCGAGACCCTTCACCACGTCCGCCGTGTCGGACTTGGCCGTGAGCATGATGATGGGCGTGCCGGACTCCGCCCGGATCTGGCTGCACACCTGGATGCCGTCGAGCCCGGGCAGCATGAGGTCGAGAAGCACCAGATCGGGCTTCGTGGCACGGAAGACGTCCCTCGCCTCGGACCCATCGGCGCAGAAGCTGGGGTCGAAACCCTCGGTGCGGAGCACGATACCGATCATCTCGGCGAGCGCGGTGTCGTCGTCCACTACCAGAATGCGAGTCGTCATGGCTCCGTTGTCTCCGTTGCGTACCTGTATGAAGGCTAGCCGACGCGGGGCAGTCGCGACCGTAGCGACAAGCACCCCCGCGCCGATTCGCCCGGCGCCCCCATCCGGCGGACACCGGGCCCACGGGAGGTTTTTCTCCTCACGCTGTGAAAAGCTGTGGAGCGTGACGGACAACTCCTCCTGGCAGGCTCCCGGATCCGCGGGCGACGATCCCGGGCGACCATCCTTCTCCCCTCTTGACGGCTCCCGGCCCGCCGACCACGCCGCACCGCAGTCCGCACCCGCGCCCGCGCCCGCACCGATGCCCGGGATGCAGGGCCCGTCGTCCGGACCCGGCACAGCGTGGACTCCGCCGCCGAAGCCGGGACTCGTTCCCCTTCGGCCGCTCGGCTTCGGCACGCTGCTCGGTTCCTCTTTTCAGGTGCTTCGCCGCAATCCCAAGGCATCGTTCGGCAGCGCCCTGCTGATTCAGGCCCTGGTGGTGCTCGTCACCATCCTCGTGGTGGGCGTCGTCACGTTCTTCGCCGTCAGCCGCATGACGAGCGCCACGCCGGAGGAGGAAGGTGCCGTCGTGGCCGGCGGGATCGCCGCGATCATCCTCTCCGGCCTCGTGGCCGTCGTGCTCTCCTTCGCCGCCACCGCACTGCTGCAGGGCATCATCGTGCTGGAGGTCGCCCGCGGAACTCTGGGCGAGAAGCTCACGCTCGGCGCTCTGTGGCGGCGAGCCTGGCGTCGACTCGGCCCCCTCATCCTGTGGACCCTGCTCTACGCAACCGCGGTGGTGGTCGCGGTGGGTGTCGTCGGGGTCGCCGTCGCGCTGCTGATCCTGCAGGGCGATGCCCTCATCGCCGTCGGGATCATCCTGGGTGTGCTGGGCAGCCTGGGTCTCGTCGTGCTGTTCTTCTGGCTGTTCACCAAGCTGTCCCTGGTGCCGAGCATCATCGTGCTCGAGCGCGCGCGGGTGTTCACCGCCATGCGACGCTCCTGGCGGCTGACCAACGGGTACTTCTGGCGCACGCTCGGTGTGCAGCTGCTCGTGAGCGTCATCATGCAGGTGGCGACGCAGATCGTGGCGACGCCGATCACGCTCATCTTCGGCGTCGGTTCATCGCTGTTGTTCCCCACCGAGGTCGCCGAGCCCGAGGCGGCGGATCTCGGACCGTACCTCGCCCTGAACGGGGTGCTCCTCCTCGTCACGGTCGTGTTCGGCGCGATCGCCGCGGTGGCGCAGTCCGCGTGCGCGGCGCTCGTCTACATCGACCTGCGCATGCGCAAGGAGGGGCTCGATCTCGCACTCGTGCGCTTCGTCGAGCACCGCGCCGCCAGGGGGGCGGCCGCTGATCTCGATGACCCGTACGGGAGCACCGCCCAGGCCGCCGCCGAGAATCCGAGCGGATCGCCGTGGGCCTAGCCGGGGCGCTTCGTGCGGCTCCGTTGGAGCCGGATGCCGAGGAGGCACGCGACTGGCTGCTCGACGAGCTGTCGAAGCCGTCCTACGCCGCAGCCCGGCCGACCCTGTTCGACACAGTGGCCCAGGCCGTCGGGGACTGGTTCGTCAGCCTCTTCGAGGGCGGGGACGGTTCCGTGCCGAACATCGTGCCCGCCCTCATCGTGATCGCCGCCATCGGGATCATCGTGGCCGCGTTTCTCATCTTCGGCCGTCCGCGCCTCAACCGGCGGAGCACCGCGACCGGGTCCCTCTTCGGCGCCGACGACGACCGCTCCGCCGCCCGACTGCGGCAGTCCGCGTCCGGCGCTGCAGCGGCGGGGGACTACACCGCCGCCATCGAGGACCTCTTCCGCGCCCTCGCGCGTAGCATGGCGGAGCGCACGGTGGTGAGTGTGACCCCCGGAACCACCGCCCGCGACTTCGCCCGGCGCGCGGGGCTCGCATTCCCGACCGAATCCACCCGTCTCGCGGAGGCGGCCACGGTCTTCGACGGGGTTCGCTACCTCGACCGGGACGGAACGCGCGAGCAGTACGACGAATTGGTCGATCTGGAACGCGGTCTGCGCGCCGCGCGGCCCTCCACCCTCGAGCCGGCCGGCGCTTCCGCGTGAGCGATGCGACGCGGATGCCGCCGATCACGGGACCGAGCGGGGGATCGAGCACGGTGGACGCAGACCCGGAACCGACCACGGCGCGGGCGACGACACCGACCGTGCGGGGGGTGCTCCGGCGGGGCAGCTTCTGGACCGTCTTCGCGTTCCTGCTGCTCCTCGTCGTAGTGCTCGGGGTGCTGCTCCGGGGCGCGGGCGGGGCGATCGGCGGCGTGCTCGAGGCGGACAATCCGGCGCCGCGAGGCGGCATGGCGGTGGCGGAGGTGCTCGAGTCGCGGGGCATCGACGTGCGGACCGCGGGCACGCTCGAGGAGGCGCGGGATGCCGTGGCGGACGCCGCCGACACCACCGTGCTGTTCTACGACGCGGACGGCCTGCTCGCCGACGACCGACTCGACCAGGTCGGCGACCTCGCCGACGACCTGGTGCTGGTGGACCCGGATTTCACGGCACTCGCCGAGCTCGCACCGGGGGTGCTGCTCGCGGGCGGGGCGGGAACCGACACCGCCATCGCCGCCGGGTGCGCGCTCCCCGTGGCGAGCGCCGCGCGCACTCTTCCGGCCGAGGACACGGGAACCTATCGGGTCGACGACGCGACGCTCGGTGACGACGCTCGGGTCGACACCTGCTTCGGAGTGGCCGACGAGGCCTTCGCACTGGTGCGGGTGGAATCGGGCGGCCGGAGCGTCACGGTGGTCGATGGTGATCCGCTGCTCACGAACGACGGGGTGATCGAACGCGGCAGCGCGGCCCTGGCGCTCGGACTGCTCGGTTCCTCGAACACCCTCGTCTGGTACATCCCCACCCTGGGCGATGTGGAGATCACCGGGCCGCCCCCGCTCGGGGAACTGACGCCCGGGTGGGTCACGCCCCTCATCCTGCTCGCCCTGGTTGTCACCCTCGCCGCCGCGATCTGGCGCGGTCGCCGTTTCGGTCCTCTGGTGATCGAGAACCTGCCTGTGATCGTGCGTGCGAGCGAGACGGTGGAGGGTCGCGCCCGGCTCTACGGCAGAGTGTCGGCGCGGGGCCGCGCCCTCGACGCCCTTCGCATCGGTACCATCTCGCGCATCGCCACGGCACTGCGTCTCGCCCGCACGGCATCCGTCGATGAGGTGGTCGCGGCGTGCGCCGCCGCCACCGGGATGCAGCCCGCAGACGTGCACGCGGTTCTGATCGGCGAGCTGCCCCGCACCGACCGCGACCTCGTCTCCCTTTCCGACCGACTCAGCACACTGGAGGCGGCCGTGAAGAGCGCCGTCGATCCGACAGGAAGTAGACCGACATGACGAACGAACTCCGCCAGAAGCTCGCCGACCTGCGATCCGAAGTGGGGAAAGCCGTGGTGGGTCAGGACGGGGCCGTGACCGGCCTCATCATCGCCCTGTTGGCCCGCGGCCACGTGCTGCTCGAGGGCGTGCCCGGTGTGGCGAAGACGCTCCTGGTGCGGTCACTGAGCGCCGCCCTGAGCCTCGACACCAAACGCGTGCAGTTCACGCCCGACCTCATGCCGGGAGACGTCACGGGTTCCCTGGTCTACGACGCGAAGAGCGGGGACTTCTCCTTCCGGCGCGGCCCCGTGTTCACCAACGTGCTGCTCGCCGATGAGATCAACCGCACCCCACCGAAGACCCAGTCCGCATTGCTGGAGGCCATGGAGGAACGACAGGTGTCGGTGGACGGCGAGTCCCTCCGCCTGCCCGAGCCCTTCCTCGTGGCGGCGACGCAGAACCCGATCGAGTACGAGGGCACGTACACGCTGCCCGAGGCGCAACTCGACCGATTCCTGCTGAAGCTGGTGCTCGACCTGCCGCCGCGGGATGCCGAAATCGAGGTGCTGCGTCGCCACGCGTCGGGCTTCAGCCCGCGTGACCTCGGTGCTGCGGGCGTCACGCCGGTGCTCACAGCCGATGACCTCGCCCGCGCCCAGCACTCGGTGGCGCTCGTGGGGGCGAGCCCGGATGTGATCGCCTACGCCGTCGACCTCGCGCGGGCCACCCGGGCATCCCCATCGGTGAAGCTCGGGGTATCGCCTCGCGGGTCGACGGCCCTGCTGGCCGCGGCCAAGGCGTGGGCGTGGCTCAGCGGTTTCGACGCGATCACCCCGGATCACATCCAGGAGATGGCGTTGCCCGTGCTGCGGCACCGCATTCAGCTGCGCCCGGAGGCGGAGCTGGAGGGCGTGTCGGTCGACGCGATCCTGCGGTCGATCCTGTCGCAGGTGCAGGTGCCGATCTGATCCCCGTCCCTCCGGTCCACGCACCCGTCCCGGCGCCTGGGCCCGTTACGGTCCCTGAGCCCGACACGCTCCCTGAGCCTGTCGAAGGGACGCCCGTCACGCTCCCTGAGCCCGTTACGGTCCCTGAGCACATTACGGTCCCTGAGCACGTTACGGTCCCTGAGCCTGTCGAAGGGACGCACACCTCGCCGCACCGCCCGCATTCCGTCCGACCCGAGAGGAGCCCGCGATGACCGTCACCGGACGCTTCGTGGTGCTCCTCGCGCTCGGTGCCGTGCCCCTGGTGCTGCTCGGGAACGATGACGGTGTCGCCGTTGCGGTGCTGCTCGGCTGGCTGGTGCTCTCCGTGGCACTCGGACTGGTGGATCTCGGACTCGCGGCGTCCCCGCGAGCGGTGGCACTCGAACGGAACCTGCCCGCACGGGTGCGCCTCGGAGAGACCGCGACGTCGGAGCTCTACGTCACGAACCACGGGGCCCGCGTTTTGCGGGGTCGGGTCCGCGACGGCTGGGCACCCTCGGCCGGCGCGTCGTCGAGTCGTATCCCGGTCCGCATACCGCCGGGCGAGCGTCGACGGGTCGAGCTTCAGCTCACCCCGTTCCGCCGTGGTGAGCGCCGGGTCACATCCGCGACGGTGCGCTCGATCGGACCACTCGGCCTGTGGGCGCGGCAGGCCACCCTGCTGGCACCGGGCGTGCTGCGCGTGCTGCCGCCGTTCACCTCCCGCAAGCACCTGCCGTCCCGGATTGCGCGGCTGCGCGAGCTCGACGGCCGCACCAGCGTGCAGATCCGGGGTCAGGGCACCGAATTCGACAGCCTGCGGGAGTACGTGCGCGGCGATGACGTGCGCTCGATCGACTGGCGGGCCACGGCTCGGCGCAACGACGTCATGGTGCGCACGTGGCGGCCGGAACGCGACCGGCGGGTGGTCGTGCTCATCGACACCGGTCGCACCTCCGCCGCCCGGGTGGGCGATGAACCCCGCATCGACACGGCGTTCGAGGCGTCGCTGCTGCTCGCCGCGCTGGCCACCCGCGCCGGGGACCGCGTGGACCTGCTCGCCTACGATCGGCGCGTGCGGGCCCGGGTGCAGGGCGCTACCGGAGCCGAGCTGCTCTCGCGAATGGTGGATGCTTTGGCACCGATCGATCCGGAGCTGCTCGAGATGGACTGGACCGCCGCTCCCGCGCTCGTTCGATCAGTCACCAGCCAGAGATCGCTCGTGGTGCTGCTCACCTCGATCGACGCCGCGGGAAGTTCGCGTGCTCTGCTGTCGGTGCTCCCCCAGTTGACCCGTCGGCACATGGTCGTGGTGGCCTCCGTCACCGATCCGGATGTGTTGGCGAGTACCCGGGTACGGAACGACCGGGAGACCGTCTACCGCGCCGCCGCCGCGGAACGGGCCCTCCTCGACACCGCGCGGGTCGCGGCCGCCATCCGTCACCTCGGCGCTGACGTCGTGACCGCGTCGCCCGCCGACCTGCCTCCCGCGCTCGCCGACAGGTATCTCGCGTTGAAGGCCGCCGGTCGGCTATGACGCGCGACACGCGTCGACCCGCGGCAGGCGTCGACCTCAGCCGGCGATGAGGCGTCGCGACCCGGCCTCGAACTCGAGGAGGTCCCCCGTCTCGCCCGCCCGCGCCGCTCGCCGACCAAGGATGAGCATGTAGGCGAGGAAGGCCGCGAGCGCCAGGGCGCCGATGCCGATCTTGATCGGCCACGGCCAGGGCTGCCGCGTGATGAACCCCTCGATCAACCCGGAGACGAGCAGGGCGAACACCAGCCCGATCGCGACGGTGAACAGCGCGCGTGCGTCTTCCGCCAGGGCCTGTCCGCGGGTCCGGGCCCCCGGAGCCACCCAGGCCCAGAAGATGCGCAGCCCACCCGCGGCCGCGACGAACACCGACGTGAGTTCGAGGAGGCCGTGCGGGAGGATGTAGAGGAAGAACGTGTCGCCCTCGCCGTAGGAGAAGAGCACGGCGATGGCGATGCCGAGCCCCTGCGCGTTCTGGAAGATGATGTAGGGCACCCAGACGCCGGTCACGCCGAATGCGATGCACTGGGCGGCGATCCAGGCGTTGTTCGTCCACACCTGCCCGGCGAAGGACGCTGCCGGGTTCTCGCTGTAGTAGTTGACGAACTCCTCGTTCGCGTACTGTTCGAGATCCGCCTCGGACCCGAGGTTCGCGAGCACGCGGGGGTCGCCGAGCACCCAGATCGCGTACATCGCCGAGATGACGATGGTCGCGAACGCCACCGCGAGCGTGAGCCAACGGAGTTGGTAGAGCGCCGCGGGAAGCTGGGCGCCGAAGAAGCGGGGAATCTGGCTGAACAGGTTCGCGCCCGCCCCGGTGAAGCGCATGCGCGCGCGGGAGAGCGCAATGGACAACCGGTCGCCCTGCGCCGTCGACCCGGCCGAGGTCTTGATCGCGGACAGCTGGGTCGCGCCGGCCTGGTACCGCTCGATCAACTCGTCGGCCTCGCGACCGGAGAAGTGCCGGGCACGGCCGAGCTCGGCAAGCCGGTCCCACTCATCGCGGTGAGCGGCGGAATAGGCGTCGAGATCCATCTGCTTGAATACTATTCATGTCGCCCCGCCACGACTCGCCGGCCACCCCGTCGGGCGAGCACGCGGACGAGCTCGTCGACGAACTGGTCATCGGGGAGGCGGTCGCGCTCGACGTCCGGGCGGCGAGCTTCGTGCTCCGCGCCGCCGGCGCGATCATCGATGTGCTCGCCTACGTCGCCTTCCTGCTTCTTCTGCTGCTGGGCATCGGGGCGCTCTTCGAGTGGGCGCCGTTCGACGATGCGATCGGCGCGACGCTCAGCATCGCCGCCCTGGTGACCGCCGTCGTGATCGTGCCGATGGTGGTCGAGACCATGTCGGCGGGCCGCTCCCTCGGCAAGCTGGCGATCGGTGCGCGCATCGTGCGCGACGACGGCGGGGCGATCACCCTGCGGCACGCGTTCATCCGTGCGTTGACGGGTGTGCTGGAGGTGTTCCTCACCTTCGGTGGGCTCGCCGCGGTCGTGGGACTGCTGAGCGGGCGGGCGAAGCGGCTCGGCGATCTACTGGCCGGAACCTACAGCCAGCACGAGCGCGTGCCGCGCGTGCCGGAGCACGTGCTCGTCGTGCCGCAGCCGCTCCAGAAGTGGGCCGGGACCGCCGACGTGGCGCGCATGCCGGACGGGCTGTCCCGTCGCATCTCGACGTTCCTTCGCCAGGCCGACCGGATGACGCCGGACACGCGGGCCCGCCTGTCCCGCGAACTCGCGCACGAGGCGTCGCCGTGGGTGTCGCCCCTGCCCGACACCGACGCCGAGTCGTTCCTCACCGCGATAGCGGCCATCCGGCGCGACCGCGACTACACCGCGCTGCTGCT
This sequence comes from Planctomonas psychrotolerans, assembly GCF_008642235.1. Classification (GTDB taxonomy): domain Bacteria; phylum Actinomycetota; class Actinomycetes; order Actinomycetales; family Microbacteriaceae; genus Planctomonas; species Planctomonas psychrotolerans. The sequence continues at coordinate 673,271 of NZ_SJEV01000001.1, forward strand.
CGAACGCGAGCGGCTCTCGCGGCTGTCTCCGGTGCTCACCGGCCTCCCGCACGCATTCCCCGACCGATGACGTCGGTCCCTCCCCCGGCGGCCCGGCATGCCGGAGCACGCAACACCCTCCGAGGCGCCCGGCGACCGTCAGCGCTCCATCTCGTCCATCCGCTTGCGCAGATAGCGCTTCTCGGCTTCGGACGGGGCCAGCGCCCAGGCGCGCTCGTACTCGATCGACGCCTCACGACGACGACCGACTCTCCGCAGGAGATCGGCACGGGTGGCGGGCAGCAGGTAGAACCCGTCGAGTGCCCCACCGGCGGCGACGGCATCGACGAGGTCGAGCCCCGCATCCGGCCCCTGGAACATCGCCACCGCGACGGCCCGGTTGAGCTCCACCACCGGTGATGCGGTGATCACCGCGAGCCGCCCGTACAGGCTCGCGATGCGCGCGAAGTCGGTGTGCGCGGCATCCGGCGCGGTGGCGTGGCAGGCGGCGATGCGGGCTTGCAGCTCGTACCGCCCGGCATCCGGTGGCGCCGTGCGCAGGATGTCCAGAGCCTCGCCGATCGCGTCGCGATCCCAGAGCGACCGGTCCTGGTGCTCCAGGGTGACCACGTCTCCATTCGCGTCGGTGCGCGCGGCGGTTCGCGCGTGCTGCAGCAGGAGAAGCGCGAGCAGACCTCGCGCCTCGGCATCCGCGGGGAGCAATTCGACGAGCAATCGCGCCAGCCGGATCGACTCGCGGATCAACGGCAGGCGCACCAGTGAGTCCCCACCCGTCGCCGAGTACCCCTCGGTGAACAGAAGGTAGAGCACGGCCAGCACACCGTCCCGGCGCTCCGGCAGCCGGTGAGCCGGTGGCACCCGGTAAGGAATGCCCGCGTTCCGGATCCGCGCCCGCGCCCGAACGAGGCGCTTCTCCATGGTGGACTCGGTCACCAGGAAGGCTCGGCCGATCTGAGCCGGCGACAGACCCGCGACCGTGCGGAGCGTCAGGGCCACCCGGGCGTCCATCGGCAGCGCCGGGTGGCAGCACGTGAAGATGAGGCGCAGCCGGTCGTCGGGGTCGAGACCGGCGTCCTCGCGACCGTCCGGTTCCGGCTCGTCGGGTTCGGCCGCCACTCTCCGCAGCGCGCGGGACTCCGTCGCCGCCCGGCGCAGAACGTCGATCGCCCGATTCTTGGCCACGGTGGTCAGCCAGGCCCCGGGGTTCACAGGTATGCCGTTCACGGGCCAGTCGACGAGCGCTTTCGCGAAGGCGTCCTGCACGCAATCCTCGGCGAGCGCGAAGTCCCCGGTCATGCGGATCACCGTGGAGACGATGCGGGCCGTCTCCTCGGCCGAGGCCCGTGCCAGCGCGTCGGCTACCCGAGTGGCCACGCCGGACGGATCTCGATCTGCCCGAACTTGGCCATCGGGTGCCGCGACGCGATCTCGATCGCCTCGTCGAGGTCGGCGCACTCGATCACGTCGTATCCGGCGATCCACTCGGTCGTCTCGGCGAACGGGCCGGCGCTGACCCTGAGCTCGCCGTCCCGCACCTTCACGGTGGTGGCGTCCTCGGCCGGACGCAGACGGTCGCCGTGCACTCCGACGCCTCCGTCGTAGACCTCCTTCGCCCACTCCTCGATGTTGTCCTGGGCAGGGTCGTACGCCGGTGCGGTGGAATCGGTGCAGACGAACATCATGTATTGCATCGGAGAGCTCCTTCTCTTCGGTGGTGCGCGGGGTCGCGCATCACACCGACGAGGACGATCCTGACATCAGGACACCTGCTGGCAAAAAAGATGCGACATGTCCTGCCGGTCTGTCGGCATGCGTCGCCCGGGAGACGGACAACCCCAAGGAGTCGACCATGAAGTACATGATCCTGATCTATATGAGCGACGCGATCGAGCGCGCGATCATCGCCGACGGAGTCCTCGACGAGCTCGACGCCACCCACGGCACGGTGATCGGCGAGCTGACCGCGTCGGGCGAACTGATCGGCAGCCATGAGCTCGCCGTTCCGGACGCCAAGGTCGTGCGGACGGCCGGCGGCCTGTCGGTGACCGACGGACCGTACGCCGAAACGACCGAATGGGTCGGGGGGTACTACCTGATCGACGCCCGCGACGAGGACCGCGCGGTCGCCATCGCCGCCCGATTCGTGGAGGCGCGCTACGGAACCGTCGAAGTCCGTAGGATCGTCGCGTAGCTCGCGGCCCCGTGCCACGCGGCGCGGGGCCGTGGAGCAGCGTCAGTAGCGGTAGTGCTCGACCTTGTACGGGCCATCGACGTTCACACCGATGTACTCGGCTTGCTGTTGGGTGAGGCTCGTGAGCTCGACGCCGAGAGCGTCGAGATGCAGGCGTGCCACCTTCTCGTCCAGCGACTTCGGGAGCACGTACACACCTGTCGGGTACTTCTCCGGCGAGCCCCACAGTTCGATCTGCGCGAGCACCTGATTGGTGAACGACGCGCTCATGACGAAGCTCGGGTGACCGGTGGCGTTGCCGAGGTTCATCAGTCGACCCTCCGACAGCACGAGCACGGATCGGCCGGTGGGCAGTCGCCACTCGTGCACCTGCGGCTTGATCTCGACCTTCTCCGCCCCCGGAAGTCGCTCGAGCCCGGCCATGTCGATCTCGTTGTCGAAGTGGCCCACGTTGGCGATCACGGCGAGGTGCTTCATCGCCTGGATGTGATCGACGGTGATGACCTGGAAGTTCCCGGTTCCCGTGACGAAGATGTCGACCGTCTCGACCACCGACTCGAGGCGAGCGACCTGGTAGCCGTCCATCGCCGCCTGCAGCGCGTTGATCGGGTCGATCTCGCTCACGATCACGCGGGCGCCCTGGCCCCGCAGCGCCTCCGCGGCACCCTTGCCCACGTCGCCGTAGCCGACCACGAAGGCGACCTTCCCGCCGATGAGGATGTCCGTCGCGCGGTTGAGGCCATCGGGCAGCGAATGGCGGATGCCGTACCGGTTGTCGAACTTCGACTTGGTGACCGAGTCGTTCACGTTGATGGCCGGGAAGAGCAGGGTGCCCGCGGAGGCGAGTTCGTAGAGCCGGTGCACGCCCGTGGTGGTCTCCTCGGTCACCCCGCGGAGCTCCGCCGCGATGCGCGTCCACCGGTCCCCGCTCGCGGCGAGCGACCGCCGCAGCGTGCCGAGGATGACTCCGAGCTCCTCGCTCGCATCCTCGGGGGTCTCGGGCACGGCACCCGCGAGTTCGTACTCCCGGCCCTTGTGCACGAGCAGCGTGGCGTCTCCGCCGTCGTCCAGGATCATGTTCGGGCCGGACCAGTCGGCATCGGCCGCGGCGGCCTCCTCGCGCCAGTCGAAGATCCGCTCGGTGCACTCCCAGTACTCCTCGAGCGTCTCGCCTTTCCACGCGAAGACGGGGGCGCCTGCGGGTTCCGCGACCGTGCCGGTACCGACGACGACCGCGGCAGCCGCCTCGTCCTGGGTGGAGAAGATGTTGCAGCTGGCCCACCGGACCGAGGCACCGAGCGCCACGAGCGTCTCGATGAGCACAGCCGTCTGCACGGTCATGTGGATCGACCCGGCGATGCGGGCTCCGGCCAGCGGCTGCGCGTCGGCGAACTCCGCGCGCAACGCCATCAGCCCGGGCATCTCGTTCTCCGCGAGGCGGATCTGGTGCCGGCCGGCCTCGGCGAGCGAGAGATCGGCGACGCGGTGCGACAGAGTGGTCTGCGGGGACGAGGGCGCGAGGGTCATACTCCATTGTCCCACCCGGTCCCGTGTTCCCCGTCCGGGCCCGCGTTCGCCGACCCTGCGGGGGCTCAGCGGAAGCGGCGCAGCCGGAGGCTGTTGAGCACCACCAGAACGGACGACAGTGCCATGGCGAGGCCCGCGATGAGCGGATTGAGGAGGCCGAGCATGGCGAGGGGCAGCGCGGCCACGTTGTAGGCGAAAGCCCAAAACAGGTTGCCTTTGATCGTGCCGAGCGTGCGCCGGGCCAGGCGGATCGACTCCGGCACGGAGGTGAGGTCGCCGCGGACGAGGGTGAGGTCGCTCGCCTCGATCGCCGCATCCGTGCCGGACCCCATCGCGATGCCGAGATCGGCTGCGGCGAGGGCCGCTGCGTCGTTGACCCCGTCGCCCACCATCGCCACCACGGCGCCGGACGACTGCAACCGGCGCACCGCGTCGAGCTTGCCCTCGGGCAGCACGCCGGCGATCACGTCCGCGATCCCCACCCGTGCGGCGACCGCCGAGGCGGCGCGCTCGTTGTCGCCCGTGAGCAGCAGCGTGCGAAGCCCCATGCGGTGCAGCTCCGCCACCGCCTGCGCGCTCGTGGGCTTCACGGCGTCGGAGAGCACGAGGATGCCGCGCACCGAGCCCTCCCAGCCCGCGGCCACGACGGTGCGACCCTCAGCCTCGTGTCGATCCCGCGCGGCCTCGAGGGTCGCGGGGAGGACGAATCCGTTGTCGGCCATCCAGCCGGGGCGTCCGACGGACGCGACCCGACCGTCCACCACGCCGCGCACACCGAGCCCTCGGCTCGACGCGAAGTCCTGCACGGCGTCGAGCGACCCGACCCGATCCCGCCCCGCCTGCGCGATGGCCGCGGCGATCGGATGCTCGGAATACCCCTCGAGCGATGCCGCGACGCGCAGGAACAGGTCCGCATCCTCCCCGTCCGCGACCTCCACCGCGTCGAGCGTCATCCGGCCCGTGGTGACCGTGCCGGTCTTGTCGAGCACGACCGTGTCGATGCGCCGGGTGGACTCGAGCACCTGCGGGCCGCGGATCAGGATGCCGAGTTGCGCGCCGCGGCCGGTGCCCACGAGCAGGGCGGTGGGGGTGGCGAGCCCGAGCGCGCAGGGGCAGGCGATGATGAGGGTCGCCACGGCGGCGGTGAACGCGAACTCCGCGCCGGCGCCCCCCAGCATCCAGCCGGCGAGAGTGCCCGCGGCCAGCAGCAGCACGATCGGCACGAAGACCGCCGATACCCGATCGGCAAGACGCTGCACCTCCGCCTTGCCGGACTGCGCCTCCTCCACGAGGCGTCCCATCTGGGCCAGCCGGGTGTCTCCGCCCACCCGGGTGGCGCGGACCAGGAGCCGGCCACCCGACAGGATCGTCCCGCCGGTGACGGCGTCCCCCGGACCCACCTCCACCGGAACGGGCTCGCCCGTGAGCATGCTCTCGTCGACGGCCGATGCGCCGTGCACCACCACGCCGTCGGTCGCGATCGTCTCGCCGGACCGCACGACGAACTCGCTTCCGACGGCAACCGCTTCCACCGGCACCCGCTCCTCGCGCCCGTCGCGCATCAGCACGACATCTTTCGCACCGAGCGAGAGCAGTGCCCGGAGCGCCGCGCCCGACGTCGACTTGGCACGCGCCTCCACATAGCGGCCGGCGAGCAGGAACACGGTGACGGCGGCGGCGACCTCGAGGTAGATCTCATGAGAACCGGATCCGGGCGAACCGAAGAGCTGGGTGGTCATGCGCATCCCGGTCGCGCCCGCGTCACCGAAGAACAGCGCGTACAGCGACCAGCCGAACGCGGCCGACACCCCGATGCTGATCAAGGTGTCCATGCCCACGCTGCCGTGCCGCGCATTCAATGCGGCGGCACGGTGGAAGGGCCAGGCCCCCCACACCGCCACGGGAGCGGCCAGCGTGAGTACGAGCCACTGCCAGTTGTCGAACTGCAGCGCGGGAATCATCGACAGCAGGAACACGGGAAGGGTGAGGATCGCCGACACCGTCAGGCGCTCGCGCAGCGACCGCTCGTGCGGACTGGCGGACGGAAGGGGAGGCACCGGTGCCGGGACCGAGGATGCGGGGACCGTGCCGGGCTCGCGTGCGCGATCCGGCACCGGTGCCGAGGCGGGAGCAGCCACCGCGGGCAGCGCCGCGGTGTACCCGGTGGCGGACACCGTCGCGATCGCGTCGTCGACGGTCACCCCTGCCGGAAGCAGCACCCTGGCCTTCTCGGTGGCGTAGTTCACCGAGGCCTCGACCCCGGGCATCCGATTGAGCTTCTTCTCCACCCGGGCAGCGCAGGAGGCGCAGGTCATCCCGCCGATGAAGAGGTCCACGGCGTTCGCCGCGGACCCGCCCGAGTGGGCGGTGGTCACGACGACACCAGGGCGTATCCGGCCTCGTCGACGGCCGCGGCGATCGACTCGCGGTCGGGTTCCGTGCTGCTCGTCACGGTGACCCGCGATTCGCCGCCGATCACGAGGTCGATGTCGACCGCCTCGACGCCCGGTACGGCGCTCACCTCTTCGGCGACGGCGGCCACGCAGTGCGCACAGGTCATTCCGGTCACGGCATAGTCCGTGGTGGTCATGATTCTCCGATCGAGGTGAGGGGGAGGCGGGGACGTCAGGATCGGACGAGACGGGCGATGGCAGCGGACGCCTCGCGCACCTTGTCGTCGGCGACCGAGCCACCCTCGCGGGTGGCTTCCGCCACGCAGTGCGCGAGGTGGTCTTCGAGCAGCAGGAGCGCCACGTTCTCCATCGCCTTCGTCACCGCGGACACCTGGGTGAGCACATCGATGCAGTAGGTGTCGTTCTCCACCATGCGCTCGATGCCGCGCACCTGTCCCTCCGCGCGGCGGAGGCGCTTCAAGATGTCGCCCTTGGAGTCCGTGTATCCGACCATGCCGATAGTATACCCATACCCCGTGGGGGTACGTACGCCTCCCCTACCCGCCCTCGTTGCCCGTGTTCCGTGCCCTCGCACGGTGTAGACCGCGGGCGACGGCAGCGAACCAGGGCGACGAGTGTTCGACGCGCGGCGCGAGTCAGGCGCGGATGAGGGCGAGCACGCGATCGCGGATGAGTTCCATCTGCGCCGCCGTTCCCGCCTCGACGTTCAGGCGCAGCAGCGGCTCGGTGTTCGACGGGCGCACGCTGAACCACCAGAACGGATCGTCCTGGTGCACGATGCCGGTCACCGTCAGGCCGTCGAGCTCATCGAAGTCCGCGACGCCGGTGAAGGTCTCCACGATGCGGGCATACGCCTGCGGCACGTCACCGACGGTGGAGTTGATCTCGCCCGACATGGCGTACGGGGTGTATCGGCGCGACAGGTCGGACAGCAGCCCGTCGGAGGAGCCGAACTCGGCCAGCACGTGCATCGCCGCGAGCATGCCGTTGTCCGCGCCCCAGAAGTCGCGGAAGTAGTAGTGCGCGGAGTGCTCGCCACCGAAGATGGCGCCGGTGGCGGCCATGGCGTCCTTGATCAGCGAGTGCCCGACCCGCGTGCGGATGGCCACCGCTCCCGCGGCCTCGATGGTCTCGGGCACCACGCGGGAGGTGATCAGGTTGTGCAGCACCTTGATCGTCCCGTCCGGATCCCCGGCCCGCACGCGCTCGATCTCGCGCAGCGCCACGATCGCGGCCACCGCGGAGGGCGTGACGGCGTCGCCCTTCTCGTCGACGACGAAGCAGCGGTCGGCGTCACCGTCGAAGGCCAGGCCGAGGTCGGCGCCGTGCTGCACCACCGCCTTCTGCAGGTCGACGATGTTCTTGGCCTCGAGGGGGTTGGCCTCGTGGTTGGGGAAGGTCCCGTCGAGCTCGAAGTAGAGCGGGATCACCGTGATGGGCAGGGCGGGCAGGCCGGCCGCCTGCTCCAGTACCGCCGGAACGGTGAGGCCGCCCATGCCGTTGCCTGCGTCCACCACGATGCGGATCGGGCGGATGCCCGACAGGTCGACGAGCGAACGCAGGTACCCGGCGTAATCGGCGAGCACGTTCCGTTCGCTGTAGCCACCCTGCGAATCCACGACGGGGATGCCGTCGCGCAGATATACGGCCGCGCGATCGCGGATTCCGGCAAGACCGGTCTCGAGGCTGATGCCCTGAGCTCCGGCGCGCGAGAACTTGATGCCGTTGTAGGTGGCGGGATTGTGACTGGCCGTGAACATCGCGGCGGGGGCGTTCAACGCGCCGGACGCGTAGTAGGTCTCGTCGGTGGAGCAGAGGCCGATCGCCACCACAGACGCGCCCTGTGCGCGGAGTCCTCGGGCGAAGGCGGCGGCGAAAAGCGGCGACGAGTCGCGCATGTCGTGGCCCACGACGATCTCCGAGCCGTCCGCCCCGAGCTCGTCGGCGAACCCCGCACCGAGCGCCTCGACGATCTCCTCGGTGAGGGTGTCGCCCACGAGGCCCCGCACGTCGTAGGTCTTGACGATGGAGTTCAGGCGGGTGACGACGTCGGCGCTCATGCCTCCGAACCTACTTCACCCATCACGGCGTACCGCAAGATCTGCCAGCCCTGCGGCGCCGACAGCCGCTCGGCGTGCCGGTCGCACAGGTCGTAGCTGTGCGGCTCCGCCTTCGACGCGAGCGGGCCCAGGACCACCGTGGAATCGGAGTACACGTAGGTGAGGGTGGTGGTCGCGTAGTGAAGGCAGGCGACTCGGGAACATGGCCTGTTGATCATCGGGTCCACACTAGCCAATCCCTTCTCCCGCACGCGGACGCGCGCCGCACGCGTGCGGGACGCGGGCTGAACGTCCGGATCCGCTTGGGGGACTGACTCGCGCGGCTCGGTACGATGGAGAAATGGCTCGCCCCCGACGCAGCATCGCCGCATCACCCTCTCCACGGGGGCGATGGCGCGACCGGCACGGTCGGGGAATGCGGTCGTCCGTAGCGGGCCCGCACCTGCCGATGTTGCGCGGGCGGGTCGACCTGTTCGAGATGACCGTTGCATCCACCGCCGAGTACCTGCGGAGCGTGTGGCCCGACGAACTGGCCGACGTGCGATTCGAGATCGCTGGCATCCCCGCGGCCATCACGGGTTCCCACGGGGTCGACCGCTGGCGTGTTCTCCATGAGGAACGTCGCGTCATCCTGTTCCGACTGCCCATCGAGCGACTCACGCGTCTGCATCGGAACGATGAACTGCACGCGCGCATGCTGATCGAGAGTTGTGTGTTCCGCGCGGTGGCTGAGCTGCTCGGCAAGGATCCCTGGGACCTGGCGCCCGACCGCTTCCGGCACTTCTGATTGCGCGCGAGCGACTCCGGGCTACCGCGCACGACATTGTGGACACCGTACACATGCCGCGGTATCGTGAGTCGCACGAACGGAGGCATGCGGCATGGGCGACCTGGTGGCGGTGGAGTACGTCTCACTGGATGGGGTGATGCAGGCCCCGGGCGCACCCGACGAGGATCCCCGCGGGGGGTTCGAGCACGGCGGATGGGCCACGACCCGGTTCGCCGCCGACCCGGTGGCCATGCAGGCGTCCATGGAGGGACACTCCGACACAGCCGCCCTGCTGTTCGGGCGTCGGACGTACGACCAACTGGTCGGTCACTGGCTGAACGCCCCCCAACCCAACCCGTTCGCCGATGTGCTGCGGAAGACGCCGAAGTACGTGGCCTCCCGCACTCGGGCACCGCTCACGCATCCTCACTCGTTCCTGCTCGGGGAGAACACGCTCGAGTCCGTCGCGTCTTTGACGAAGGAGAGCGCGGGGGACGTCGTTCTGCTCGGCAGCGGGATGCTCGTGCGCGACCTCGCGGCCGCCGGTCTGGTCGACCGCTACCTCCTCTCGATCCTGCCGGTCGTGCTCGGAACGGGCACCCGACTGTTCGGCGACACCTTCGCTCCCATGGAGGTGGTGTCCAGCACGATCTCCCCCACCGGAACCGTCGTCGCGACGTATCGGGTGGTCAGGGAACGAGACATCGACGGGCAGCGCTGACCGGTCGACTCCCGGCCAGCCCACGCAGCGCGCGTGTCCTCAGGGGTAGATCCGCAGTGCTGATGCGGAGGGGTTCGCGGGGTTGACCGCGAATGCGGAGAACTTGCCCTCGCCGAGGAAGGTGACCTGCGCGAACACCGGCTGCGACGGGTCCAACCGGTAGACGACGCCCGCGGTGATCGGCACGCTGGTCGCCGACGCCGGGGCGACCTCGATCTGGATGGCGTCACCCGACGTCGGGGTGAGGACGACCGTGCTCACGTCATTCCCCGGGTTGACCACGTGCAGCATGGCGCCCGGACCGTTGGGCACGGCGAGCATGGTCTCCCGGTCCACCGGACCGACGGGAGCGACCAACCACCCGAAGTCGATTCCTCCGCCATTGGCTCCGCCGCCCGTGCTGGACCGGGCACTCGCAACGATCGGCTCGGTGGACTCGACCGTCACCGTGTAGATGCCCTCCCCGAGTTCCTCGAACGGCACGTCCGTCACCTGGCCGGCGACGACATCCAATTCGAAGGAGGTTCCGCCGGGGCTGCCGTCCTCCGTGGCCACCCCTACGGTGATGGTCGCGTCTTCGGTCCCGGGTACGAGCACGCGGAGCACGGTTTCCGTGTCCGATCCGGCGCTCTCATCCTCACCGGGGATCGGTACGCCGGGCTCCGCGGGCGCAGCTGGGTCGGCGGGCTCGGGTGCCGCGGGCGCAGCCGGGTCGGCGGGTGCAACCGGGTCTGCGGGGGCAGCCGGGTCCGCGGGCGCGGCCGGGTCGGCGGGCGCAGCCGGGTCGGCGGGCGCAGCCGGGTCGGCGGGCGCGGGTGCCGCGGGAGCGACCCGCAACCCGGGGATGATCTGGGTGAGACTGGGAGCGGCCGTGGGTCCCGTGAGTTCGACCCCGCCGGGCTGAAGGCCGCGGACGATGCTCTGCTGCAGCACGGCGGACACCGGCCCGCCCCGGCTCTCGACCCGCACGACCGGCGCTTCGAGGTTGGGCGCCAGCCCCGCGAGGGGGATGATGCGCTGGGCTCCCGCCGGAATCGGGATGCCGTCGGCGCCGGGCGCAGCCACCACACCTTCTTTTCCGTACACGGAGAGGTCGACAGTCGCCGTGACGTCGGACGGATTACTGAGGAGCACGACCGAGGTGCGGCCGACCTCCGTGGATCCCGCCGCGAGCCAGCTGTCACTCCCGGCCTCGGCGCAGGCGGTGGCCGTGAAGCCGATCAGGTCCCCGTTGTTCACGTCCTGCGACTCGGAGCCACCGAGGAGTGTCGGCACGCCCTCCACCGCTCCCGGCGCGGTGATCACGGCGGGGCTTCCGGGGACCGGACCCGGTCGCACGTCGATCGCATCGAGTCCGCGCGTGGAAGGGTCCTCGCTCGACGTGGCATCGCTGATCACGTCGGGTGCGTTCACGAAGTCGGCCACGGTCGCGTCCATGCCGCCATCGGCGCCGAGTCGCACGACACCACCGGCGCACACGCGTTGCTGCTCCGTCGGCTCGGGCGTGATGAGCGCCGACGGCGGGTTCACCTCGTAGGCGGGCATGGGCACCGCCGACGTGACCACCACGACGCCCGCGACGACGGCGACCCCCGCGAGACCGCCGGCCACGCGTGCGCCCCGAAGGAGCGTCGATCGCCTAGACATCGTTCCTCCTCATGTCCGCGTCGGCGGCGGAGGGCACGTCGTCGTCGATCTGCGGGATGTCGCCGATCTCCTCCACCTCGACGGTCTGGCCGGTCGGCTCGTCGACATAGGAGTCGAGCGTGATGTCGGCGTCCTCGGGACGCGGCGCATCGGGCGACTCACCGATATCCGTGTCGACCCGTCTGCGTCGCACCTCGGGAAGGGGGCGGCTGCTGGCAGCGAGACCCCCGGTGGGGATGGCGATGAGCAGGGTGAGCCCGAAGACCAGCGCCTGAGCGGCCAGGATGCCGACGCCGGTCGGAGTGTCGAGGTTGTCGGGCTCGGTCTCGATAGCGACGGGTGACGCGTCGTTCACGACGGGGTACCGCCAGAGCACACCCGCCGAGGTGTCGCCCACGCGGGTGAGCAGGGCGTTCTCGTCGAGGGCCGACGCCGCGCGAGCCTCCGTGGAGTCGAGCTCGGCCGGGTCGACGCCCTCACCGACGGACCCCTCCTCCAGCAGGACGAACCCGATCTGCAGCGCGGTCAGTTCCTCGCTCGCGTCGAATCCGCTGCGGGACGCCAGATTTGCGGCGAGGGTGGCCAGACGCCGGTCCCGTACGGTGGGGTCCGTGGCGGTCGTCGCCAGGGTGGTCTGGTTGTCGAGCACCGGTCCGACGCCGCGCACGAGATCGGCTCGGACGCCGCCGTCGCGTTCCGGCTGGAGCACCAGAGTGGCGATGTCGGGTCGGGTGACGGCCTCCGCCGTGACATAGGCGGGCAGGGTGCGACCCTCGCCGGCGCGGACGACGGACGTGCCGACGGCCGGGGCGAGAAGCAGCGGCACGGCCACGATGGTGAGCGTGCCGGTGGCGATGAGGGCGGGCCCGAGCGCGAACCGTCCGAGAGCGGTCATCGCGAACACAGCGGCCCCGATGAGGCCGAGCCACAGCAGACTCAGCCCGGCCCCCGGCCACACCGGGATGACGTCGGGTCCGACGGACGTGGCGGTGAACCGCAGAGCGAACGTCGCTGTGGCAAATCCCAGTACGGCCACCGCGATGGCCCAGACGCCGCGGCGAGGATGCGGCAGGAAGAGCGCGGACAGGGCGATGAGGATGAGCGGAGCCACCAGAACGGTGACCACCACCGCGGGCGGCACGCCGAACAGGCCGTCGGCGCCGACGAGGCGCGGCCAGTGACCGAGGTCGCTGGTCGGGAACCCCAACCCGAGCGTCCAATCCGCCGGTGGCCGGAAGGCGGTCGGCACTCCCGGATCGGCGAACACCGCGAGCCAGTTACCGCGCTCTCCGTGATACCAGGCGAGCGGGGCGAAGAGGACGACGAGGGGAAGCGGTACCGCGATGTGCCGAACGAGGCGTCGACCGCTCGAGATCAGTGCGGCGAGCCAGAGAAGCAGCAGGGCGGGGATCAGGAAGGGAGCGCTCGCTCCGGTGGCCGCGAGCAGAATAGCGGTCGCCGCCGAGGCGCTCCACGACCGGGATGCGGCGACGCCCGCGAAGAACAACCACGGCAGCAGCAGGTGCACGAGCACCGCCGCGAGCCGACCGGACTCCAGTGCGGCGAGGAACGGCGGCGAGAGCGTCCAGAGCACCGCGGCTACGGCCCGCAGCCAGCCGTGCGGTGTGATGCGGGAGGCGCACAACCACGATCCGAGGGCGGCGAGCGGTAGAGCCCCGACGAAAACGTAGACGATGCTGGTCGACGGTGCCCAGAACGTGATGGTGCCGAGCACGGCGAGCACGTACGTGAAGGGGTCGGCCGGACCGACGATTCCGAGGCCGCTCTCGATGTAGCCGTAACCGACGTTCGACCACAGGTCGCCGACGGTGGGGCTGAGCGGGAGGAGGGGGCCGCCGGCCAGCGACACGGCGCCGAGAAGTGGGGCGAACAGCACCGCGGCGAGCACGATCGCGGCGAGCACCGTCCACGCTCCCCCGGTGGAGAGGAACTGGATCCCCTCGGCGTGCACCTGGTGGAGGGCGCGGTACTGGTCGCGAGCCAGCATCCGGCGCCGTCTGCCCTCGTCGAGGGGTTGGCGGAGCGGCGCGATGGAGGCCCAGCCGGCGGAACGGGTGCGCGCAAGTCGCCGGCGTGCGGCGACGATCTGGCGACCGGCGACGGCCACCGAGAGCGCGGCCGTGATCTCGCCCGGCACCGCCGTGGGCTGTTTGCGGACGAGCTGCATGAACGACCGCAGGATCGCGAGGGGCAGCAACGACAACCAGTGCAGCGGCACGGCCAGCGCCGGCGCGTAGACGAGTCGTCGGTAGAGCTGCGCGGTGCGGGCGAGACGCCTGCGCTTGCGCCGTGTGGTCGCAGCCCCCAGGTGGTCGGTGCCGGGCGCACGCTCACCCGCGGAGAGCAGTCGCGCCGAGGGGACCAGCTGCACCCGGTGGCCGGCGAGGCGCGCCCGGACGCAGAAGTCGAGTGCGTCGTCGACCGCATTCAGGCCATCGTCGAATCCGCCCAGTTCCAACCACAGCGAGTGCCGCACGAGCATGCCGCCGGCCGCGACGGCGAGCACATCGCTGAGACCGTCGTGCTGCGCTTGGTCGAGTTCGCCCTCCACGATGGGAACCGACGCACCGAGGGTGGTCATGGTCTCACCGAACTCGTGGATTCTCGCCACGTTGCGGTGCTCCATGAGCTTCGGACCGGCCACCGCGACGCTCGGGGCGATCTCGACCGCCCCGAGCAACTCGGCGAGGGCGTCGGCTTCCGGCGCATTATCGGCGGAGAGCAGCCAGAGCCACTCGTTCGGCGAGGCAGGCGGTGTCGCCACCCGGACGGCGGCGGCCACGGCGGACCCGAAGGTGGAGCTGGCCGGCACCGCAACGAGATGGGTGGGATCGTAGGCGGCGAGGAGGTCGGCGCTGGTGTCGGTGGATCCCAGATCCACCGCGATGACCGCATCCGGAGGCCGGGTCTGGGCACTCAGCGCTCCAAGAGTCGCCGACAGGTACTCCGCCGCGTTGTGGGCGACGAGTATTGCAGTGACTTTCGGACGCATCGCACTCGACTCTAGACGCGGATCCGGGTTACGAACGCCACGAGGTGCGGCGGGTTCGAACTGTCGGTGGCGCGACGCGCCTAGCTGGCCCGCTTACGAAGCTTGCGGCGCTCGCGCTCCGACAGGCCGCCCCAGATGCCGAAACGCTCGTCGTTCCCGAGGGCGTATTCGAGGCACTGGGACTTGACCTCGCAGGCGGAGCAGATCTTCTTGGCGTCGCGGGTGGACCCGCCCTTTTCCGGGAAGAACGCCTCGGGATCCGTCTGCGCACAGAGCGAATCCGCCTGCCAAGCGAGGGGGTTGTCGTCGTCGACGGAGGTTCGGACACCCGGTACACCCAGGCGGACCGGGTCGACGAACCAGTCGTCGGGGACACCGGAAAGGTAGTCTGGTACGGCCATATCACAATTCCTCACGACACGGGCTAGCGACTTGCCCGCGCACACCCATAATTACACCGGTGTAACTCCGTCACGTCAAGTCGCGAATGGTAAACCTTAAGGTGCCGCTAGAGGGTTGAATTGCGCTTGGGCGTGTCGCGCCGCTGCGCCCCCTCCTCCACCGTCGCCGCGGTCTCCGCGACCTCTTGAGGACGGTGCCCATACGGACCCTGAGCTTGTCGAAGGGACGGTGCCCATACGGTCCCTGAGCTTGTCGAAGGGACGGTGCCCATACGGTCCCTGAGCTTGTCGAAGGGACGGTGCCCATACGGTCCCTGAGCTTGTCGAAGGGACAGTACCCCTCCTCTACTGCCTCTCCGTCCTGCCCTCACTCCACCGCTCCCATCGGCGCGACGGCACACGGGAGAAAGCGTGCCACCGTCACGGATGCCTCACGTCTACATCCTCGAGCTTTTCAACGGCGTCTACTACACCGGCAGCACAATCGACCTCGACGTTCGCCTCGCCCAGCACGCGGCGGGAGAGGGAGCGAACTTCACGCGGAAGTACCTGCCATTCACGCTCGTCTTCTGCAAGGAGGTCGACTCGGTCGCAACGGCGTTCGCGTGGGAGAAGCAGATACAGGGTTGGAGCCGAGTGAAGAAGCGTGCGCTCATCGAAGGCCGATTCGCGGATTTACCCGGGCTCTCGCGCCATAGATCGAGTCGCGAAGGGTGATGCGTCGGTTGCGCCCCTTCGACAGGCTCAGGGACCGTGGGGTTGCGTCCCTTCGACAGGCTCAGGGACCGTGGGGTTGCGTCCCTTCGACAGGCTCAGGGAGCGTATGCGTGCGTCACTTCGACGAACTCAGGGACCGTATAGGTGCATCCCTTCGACAAGCTCAGGGACCGTATGCGTGCGTCCCTTCGACAAGCTCAGGGACCGTATCCCGGCAGCGCCCCTCCGACAGGCTCAGGGACCGTGGGTGTACGCCCCCTCGACAGGCTCAGGGACCGCATCCAGGCAGCGCCCCTCCGACAGGCTCGGGGCCCGCAGGGGTCAGGCGGGGGGCGCGGCTCGGCGCGCACCCCAGGCACTCTCCACCATCTCCGCGAGGGTGTGGCGCATCTTCCAGTCGAGATCGCGGGCCGCAAGGTCACCCGAGGCGACGATCCGCGCCGGATCCCCCGCCCGTCGCGCGGCGATCCTGGGCTCGAAGTCGATGCCTGTCACCTGCGCGACCGTCGACATGATCTCTCCCACGGATACACCCTCGCCACTGCCGAGGTTGTACACGGGCTCGATCGCCTCCCGCGCGTCCAACCGCCGGGCGGCGGCGACGTGCGAGATCGCGAGGTCCGACACGTGGATGTAGTCGCGCACGCAGGTGCCGTCGGGCGTCGGATAGTCGGTTCCGTTGATGCTCGGGACCCGACCGTCGATCAGCGCCTCGAACACGAGCGGGAACAGGTTGTGCGGGCTCGCGTCATACAGGTTCGACGCCCCCGACCCGACCACATTGAAGTAGCGCAGGCTGGTGTGTCGAAGGCCCGCCGCGATTCCCTGGTCCCGCAGCAACCACTCACCGATGAGCTTCGATTCGCCATAGGGGGATTCGGGGCTCTTCGGGGTGTCCTCGGTCACCAGGTCCGTGTCCGGCGTGCCGTAGACCGCCGCGCTCGATGAAAAGACGATCGCGTCCACACCGGCGCGCTCCATCTCCTCGAGAAGCAGCACCGTCGCGGTCACGTTCTGCTGATAGGTGTGGAGCGGTTTGGTGACCGAGACGCCGGCGTACTTGAATCCCGCGACGTGCACGACCCCGGTGATGTCGTGCTGCTCGAAAGCGGATCGCACGACGTCGCGGTCGAGCAGGGTGCCGCGCACGAACGGGACACCGTCGGGCACGAATGAACTCTTGCCGCTCGAGAGGTCATCGAGCACGACCGCGTCCATGCCTGCCTCGCGAAAGGCTGCGACAACGTGTGAACCGATGTAGCCGGCGCCGCCGGTAACCAACCAAGCCATGACGCAAGGCTAACGCGTGGTCATGTCCGGCAGTCCGTTCTCGAGGTGACGAGAAGTAGGAACCGTGCTCGGGTTCCCGTAGCCGTCGTGCGCCATCAGCACGACCGTTCGAGCGACGCTCACCACTACCAATGCGGCGAGGAGGAGAAGGAAAATGGTCATGGCAGTAACGCTATGAATTGCGGATACCTGCCACCAGTGGCAGAATCGCCGGCAAGAGGCACAATTCTGCCAGAGTCTGTTTCCCGCTTCGAAAGGTCGCTTCATGCTTCGCAAGGTCGTCTGCCTCACGCTCCCCGGCATGGCCCCGTTCGAGTTCGGCGTCATCTGCGAGGTGTTCGGCATCGACCGCAGCGATCAGGGCGGACCGACCTTCGACTTCCACATCGTTGCCGCGGAGCCCGGCCCCATCCCGATGAAACTCGGATTCGACATCCTCGTGCACGAGGGCCTTGCCGCGGCCGACGACGCCGACCTCATCGCCGTGCCCGCGTACCTCGACTCCGCGATCCACCCGGAAATTCTCCGGGTGGTGCGCGAGGCCGAGGCCCGGGGGGCATGGATCCTCAGCGTGTGCAGCGGCGCCTTCGTGCTCGCGGAGGCGGGCGTGCTGAACGGCAGGAAGAGCACTACGCACTGGATGTACACCGACAAACTGGCGAGCGATTACCCGCTCACCGAGGTCGACCCGGACGTGCTCTTCGTCGAGGACCGCAAGGTCGTGACGGGCGCGGGCACGGCGGCGGGCATCGATGCGGCACTGCACATCGTGCGGAAGGAGCTCGGCGCCGCCGCGACCAACGTGATCGCTCGGCGCATGGTGGTGCCGCCGCAGCGCGACGGCGGTCAGTCGCAGTACATCGAGTACCCGATCCCGGCGGCGCGCAGCGACTCGTTCGCGCGCGTCACCGATTGGATGCTGGAGAACCTCGACCAGGACCTTACCGTCGACCAGCTCGCCCGCAAGGCGCTCATGTCGTCGCGCACCTTCGCCCGCCGGTTCCGCGCCGACATGGGCACCACCCCCGCCGCCTGGTTGAACCGCCAGCGCATCATCCGCGCGCAATACCTTCTGGAACGCTCCGACGAGGGGCTGGAAACCGTGGCTGCGAAGGCGGGCTTCGGCACGGCCGCGGTCATGCGGCACCACTTCCTCAAGGTGCTGCAGACGACGCCGGCCACCTATCGCCGCACGTTCGGCGCTCGCGCGGCGGGCTGACGCGGGGCGGCCCTGCGCTCCCCGAGCCTGTCGAAGGGATATCGAGTCCCGTCCCTTCGACAAGCTCAGGGACCGTGGGCGAATCCCGTCCCTTCGACAGGCTCAGGGACCGTATGGGCAAGTCCTGTCCGTTCGACAAGCTCAGGGACCGTGTGGGCAAGTCCCGTCCCTTCGACAAGCCCAGGGACCGTGGGCAAGTCCCGTCCCTTCGACAAGCTCAGGGACCGCATGGCGGACGCTAGGCGTTCGTGGTGGCGAGGAAGAGCTCGCCCTCGCCGATGAACTGCAGCTCGGCCTCGTCGGGCGTGATGTACACCGCCTGTCCGCGTGCGACGGATGCCTCGGTGCGGCTCCCCGCGATCGTCACCTGACCCGATACGCAGATGGCGATGGCGGGACCGGCGATGCGGTACCCCGCCTGCAGCGTCGTGGCGTCCAGGGCCACCCGCACGAGCTGGAAGTCGGGCACCTCGGGGCGGAAGACCTCCACACCCTCCTCCGGTCGATGCGGGTGGAGGTAGGGCACGGGCACGGCCCGAAAGTCGAGCACGTCGAGCAGTTCCGCAACGTCGACGTGCTTCGGAGTGAGGCCACCACGCAGCACGTTGTCCGATGCTGCCATCAGTTCCACGCCGAGCCCCGACAGGTAGGCGTGGATGTTGCCCGCCGGCAGGTACAGCGCCTCTCCACGAGAAAGGGACACGTAGTTCAGGAGCAGTGCCGTGACGATGCCCGGGTCACCCGGGTACGCGGCGGCGAGGCGACGCACCAGCGCCAGGTCCCGGCGCAACGGGTCTCCGTCGGCGGCAGCCCCGCACGGGGAATCGGCGGCTTCGCTCGCCGCGGCGATGGCGACGGTGCGTTCGACCACCGCGTCGACCTCGGTCCCGCCGGCCATGATCGCCTCGAACGCGCTGCGGAGCCCGCCCGGGTCGCCCAGCCGATCGAGCACGAATGAGAACGGCGACGATCCGGCGGCGTCACTCGCATCCCGGTCGGCGAGCGCGGCGAAGACCGCACGCGCTTCCTCCACGGCACGGAAGCCGCACAGCGCATCGAAGCGCTCACTGAGGGCGTAGATCAACTCCGGCTTGTGCAGGGCGTCCTTGTAGTTGCGATGCGGAGCATCCGACTCCACGCCGGCCTCGTTCTCCGCGCTGAAACCGCGGCGCGCCCGTTCGAGCGTCGGATGCGCCTGCAGCGACAGCGGCCCATCGGCGGCGAGCAGTTTGAGCAGGAACGGCAGGTGCACCGGATCGCCCTCGCGGAGGCCGGTCGACACCGGCCCGAGCGTGGTCTGCGGATCGGCCGAGATCCACTCGGGAACCGTCGTCGCGCCGCCGACGCTCTCGGGATCGGTGATGCGACTCGGTGAGCCCGGGTGGGCGCCCAACCACAGCTCGGCCTCCGGCGCGCCGCTCGGCTCGGTACCGAGCACCTCCGCAATGGCTGTGCGCGATCCCCAGGCGTAGTCCCGGGGCGTATTAGTGATGCCTACAAACAACTGGTCGAGTCCCTAGAGAAGAGCTACCAAAATGGCGGCGGTTGGTTGCTGTCTACAAACAGCTCAGCGCACAGCAGCGCGCTCCTAGAACAAAGTACCAACCGGATTGGCGCCGGTCTTTCGCGGATTTAGCCTGATGAGTAATCGGCGTCCGGGGATCCCGCGAAGCCGGGCATCGTCCTCATGAACGCAATGGAGCATCCCATGTCATTCGAGCCCATCACGAGCGACTTCTACGGATACGAGAATCTGCTCACCGACCGCGAGAAGGGCGTGCTGACCGATTTGCGCGCCTATCTCGAGGCCGAGGTGAGGCCGATCGTGAACGACTGCTGGAACCGCGCCGAGTTCCCCACCCAGATCATCACCCCGCTCGCCGACCTCAAGCTGTTCGGGATGCCCTGGGACGAGACGCGCCCATTCGAGAACTCCGCGGTGTTCCGCGGCTGGGTCGCTCTCGAACTGGCGCGAGTCGACGCGTCGGTCGCCACTTTCGTAGGCGTGCAGAACGGCCTCGTCATGGGATCCATCGGCGTCGGCGGATCCACCGAGCAGCGCGCCGAGTGGTTGCCGAAACTCGCCTCCGGCGAGACCATCGGCGCCTTCGCGCTCACCGAGCCGCTGTCGGGCTCCGACTCCGCCCAGGGGCTTCGCACACTCGCAACGCGCGACGGCGACAATTGGGTGCTGAATGGTGCGAAGCGCTGGATCGGCAACGCGACGTTCAGCGACATCACCATCGTCTGGGCGAAGAGCGTGGAGGACGGTCAGGTCAAGGGCTTCATCGTGCCCACGTCCACCCCTGGCTACTCGGCCACTCGCATCGAGAACAAGACGAGCCTGCGCACCGTGCAGAACGCCGACATCACGCTCGACAACGTGGTGGTGCCGGATTCCCTCCGGCTCCAGAAGGTGAACTCATTCCGCGAGACGGCTGCGGTGCTGCGCCTCACCCGCGCCGAGGTGGCGTGGGCCGCGGTCGGCAACTCGATCGGCGCGTACGAGGCCGCACTCGCCTACGCCAAGGAGCGGGTGCAGTTCGGCAAGCCGATCGCGAGCCACCAGCTGGTGCAGGACCTGCTCGTGAAGTGCATCGGCAACATCACGGCATCCATCGGCATGGTGGTGCGGGTGTCGCAGATGCTCGACGAGGGCATCCAGCGCGACGAGCACGCGTCGCTCGCCAAGGCGTACACCACGGCGCGGATGCGCGAGACGGTCGCCTACGCCCGGGAGATCCTCGGCGGCAACGGCATCGTGACGGACTACGACGTCGCCCGCTTCTTTGCCGACGGTGAGGCGATGTACTCGTACGAGGGCACCCGCGAGATGAACACGCTCATCGTGGGTCGGAGCATCACGGGGCACGCAGCCTTCGTGTGACGCGGGGGGTGCGCGAGCCTGGAGTAGGTGCGGCGGTCGCTCGGTGCGGCGGTCGCTGAGCTTGTCGAAGCGACGTGAGGTCCCTTCGACAGGCTCAGGGACCGTGAGCCTGCCAGTTCCTAACGTCCCTTCGACAGGCTCAGGGACCGTGGAGCGACGATACGCAGCGCCCCTTCGACAGGTAAGGACCGTGAGGCGACACTACGCATCGCCCCTTCGGCAGGCTCAGCGACCGTGGAGCGACGATACGGAGGGCCCCTTCGACAGGCTCAGGGACCGTGGAGACGATGAAGGTGCCGGTCGGGCACCGGCGGGCTGGCACATACTCTTGGGGGCATGACAGCGAACCGGGAACGCACCGCGGGAACCGGGCTCGCGGTGCTCGTCTGGTTCTCGGTACTGGCGGGTGATGCCTGGCGCAACAGCCTGAGCTGGTACGGCTACGGCGCGGTCGTGTTCCTCCTGTTGCTCTGCACGCTCGTGCACCTGTCCCGCGTGCCGGACATCCGGTGGCGCACGCTGCCGGTTCCGCTGATGGCGTTCCTGGCCCTCGCCACCGCCTCGATCGCCTGGTCGTTCTACCCCGCGGTCAGCGCCGCCGGCGTGGCCATTCAGTGGGCCACGACGATCGCCGCACTCTTCCTCACCCTGTCGTTGCGGTGGACCGACAACGTGGCCGCGCTCGGCACGACGGTGCGCTTCATCCTCGCGGCATCCCTCGCGTTCGAACTCATCGCGGCCGCCGTGCTGCGACGTCCGTTGTTCCCCTTCTTCACCGACTACGGTGGCCGCGACGTGCCCGACGCGTACTACTGGACCCGCGCCGAGCTGTTCGAGGGCGGACGCATCCAGGGCATCGTGGGCAACTCGAACCTGCTCGGGATGATCGCGCTGCTCGCGCTGATCGTGATCGGTGTGCAGCTCGCGTGCGGGACGGTGCGCCGCCGGACGGGCTACTCCTGGCTCGTCGTGGCGGTCACCACCTTCGCTCTGGCCAGGTCCGCGACGGCGTTCGCCGCGCTGCTCGTGACGCTCGGCGTGCTCGCTGTCGCCCTGATCGCGAGGCGTCTGACCGCCCGGGGACGACTCGCCCTCGCGGCGGGGGTGGTTGCCGCCGGTGCCGTCGGCGCCGTCGCCGTGTCGGCCTGGTCGGCTCGCATCCTCGGCATCCTCGGCCGGAGCCCCGACCTCACCGGACGCCTCGACATCTGGGCGGCCGTCCGCGACCTGGCCGTCACGCGGCCGGTGGCCGGATGGGGCTGGACCAGTTACTGGGCGCCCTGGGTCGAACCGTTCGACGACCTCGCCCTGAGAAACGGGGTGCGATACCTGCAGGCCCACAACGCCTACCTCGATGTCTGGTTCCAACTCGGCGCCATCGGGCTCGCCGTCTTCCTCTGCCTCGTGCTCTCCACGGCCGCCCGTGCCTGGTGGATCGCGATCGACCGACCTCAACGCAGTGCGGATGCCCCGCTCCCCTTCTCCGCGATGGATCTGCTGCCCGTGCTGCTCCTCGCCGCCCTGCTCACGCAGAGCCTCGCCGAGAGCCGCATCCTGCTCGAGGGAGGGTGGGTGCTGCTCTGCGTGCTCGCGGTCGCGACCAAACTCGGCACGGCCCGCTCCGAGTACGACCCGCCGAAGCGCACCCCTCGGTCGATCCGCGGAATCCGTCGCTGACCGACGTGGGCGGTTCGCGCGCGCGGGGCTGTAATTTGGACCGGAGACCATGAGCCCGCACCCGAGCAAACCGCTACCCGAGCAGGTGTCCGACTTCCTCGGGTCCGCTCGGTTCTCCGCCGCGCTCACCACCACGATCCTGTCCACGGTGCTGCTCGCCCATGCGCTGCGGTCGATGATCGGGTGGCCGGGGTACCTCGCCATCCTCGCCACCCTGGTGCCGCTCGCCGCGCTCTCCCTCGTCGCCAAGCGCGGCGACTACGAGTGGCGCGGGCTTCTACCGATCTCCCTGCTCGTCTTCGTCGCGTGGTGCGGCCTGACCGTTCTGTGGAGCCGCTATCAGTGGGCCACGGTCAGCGGCGTGCTGTTCCAGGTGACGATCGCCTTCCTCGCCATCTACATCGCCATCGCGCGCGACCTCATCCAGATCGTGCGTGCGGTCGGCGACGTGATGCGCGCGCTCCTGCTGGTGTCGATCACCCTCGAGGTGCTGTCGGGGCTCCTGATCGACCTTCCGATCCGGTTCCTCGGAATTCAGGGCAATCTGGATGTCGGTGGCCCGATCCAGGGGGTGATGGGCGGGCGGAACGCCATGGGCACGGTCGCGCTCATCGCGGCGATCACCTTCGCGATCGAGTACTTCACACGGTCCGTGCGCAAGGGCGTGGCGATCGGCTCCTTCGTGGCCGCGTGCCTCGTGGTGCTGTTCACCCGCGCCCCCGTGATCGGCGGCGTGGTGGCCGTGCTCCTCCTCGGGGCGGCGGCCCTCCTCTGGCTTCGCCGCATCCCGCGCGACCGTCGGGGCCTGTGGCAGGTCGGCCTTCTGTCCGGGGCCCTGCTCGGCACCGTATTCGTGGTTCTCCTGCGCGGCCAACTCATCCGGAGCCTGAGCGCGGAACGGGAGTTCGCCATCCGCGCGTCGCTCTGGCGCGACCTGCTTCGGCTCGCCGATCTCAACCAGCTCGAGGGCTGGGGATGGGTGGGGTACTGGCGGCCGGAGCTCATCCCGTTCGCGATCCTCGGCGACACCCCGACCGGAATAGCCACATCGGCGATGAACTCGTTCGTCGACGCCTATTTCCAGACCGGCCTCGTAGGGATGCTCGTCTTCATGAGCTTCGGCGGCCTCGCCTTCCTCCGCTCGTGGCAACTCGCCTCCGACAAGCGCAGCGTCAGCTACCTGTGGACGCCGCTCGTGCTCATCGTGCTCGCCATCGTGTCGCTCGCGCAGAGCTACACCCTCGTCGAGTGGGGCTGGCTGCTCCTCGTGATCTGCGCCGTGAAGGCGGCGCAGGACAAGAGTTGGCGCGGCATCCTCGCCTGACGGATCGGCCGGAGGCGGCATCGGAACCGGAACCGGCGCCGGGCGTGCCTCCGCCGGGCGTGCCTCGGCCGGGCGAAAACCAGGCGGTCGGTAGGATCGTCCTGTGCCTACCGCCCTCGAGCAAACGCTCATCGTCATGCCTGCGTACAACGAGGAGGAGGCGGTCGGGTCGGTAGTCGCCGAGGTTTTCGCGGCTCTTCCCGGAGTGCACTGCCTGGTGGTGAGCGACGGTTCCCGTGACCGTACGGCCGCCATCGCATCCGCCGCCGGAGCGATGGTGCTGGATCTGCCGTTCAATCTCGGCGTCGGTGGTGCGATGCGCGCCGGCTTCAAGTTCGCCCTCCGCCACGGATACACCTTCGTGGTGCAGATCGACTCGGACGGCCAGCACGATCCGAAAAGCGTGCCGGCCATCCTCGACGCCCTCGAGCGCGCCGACGTCGTGATCGGAGCCCGTTTCGCCGGCGAGGGCGACTACATCGTGCGCGGGCCCCGCAAGTGGGCGATGAAGGTGCTGGCCGTGACCGTCAGCCGGATCGCCAAGGCCCGACTCACCGACACGACCTCCGGGTACCGGGGTGCGGGCCCCAGGGCGATCGGCCTCTTCGCCGAGTACTACCCCGCCGAATATCTCGGCGACACGGTGGAGTCGCTCGTGATGGCCGCCAAGGCGAAGTGCCGGATCGAGCAGATCCCGGTCGCGATGCGTCCGCGTGCGGGTGGCGTCCCGTCGCACAATCCCGCGAAGGCGGCCGTGTACCTCGGGCGCGCGGTCATCGCTCTCATCATCGCTCTCGCCCGGCCGCCCTACGATCTCCCGAGAGGGTCCGCCGCGTGACCATCGCCACCCACCCGCTCAGTACCATCGCCCTCGCCCGGCCGCCCTACGATCTCCCGAGAGGGTCCGCCGCGTGAACATCGGCACCTACCTGCTCAGCATCCTCGCCGCCAGCCTGACCCTCGTCATCGTCATCGAGCTGTTGCGGCGACGCAGGCTTCGCGAACGGCACGCGATCTGGTGGCTCGTGGGCGGCATCGGCGCGCTCGTCCTCTCCCTCTTCCCGGGAATCGTCGACGGACTGGCAGCGGTCATCGGCATCGAAGAACCGGTCAACCTGGTCTTCTTCTTCAGCCTCATCATCCTGTTCCTGGTGTGCGTGCAGTTCAGTGCCGAACTGACCGCGCTCGACGAGAAGACGCGCATCCTCGCGGAGGAGGCGGCGCTGATGGATCGGAGGCTGGCTCTTCTGGAGCGAGAACGAGGCACGGCGCCCGGAGCCTCCCCGAGGAGCGCGGACTAAGCGCCCCGCAGCCTGACACCGCGCTCACATCGCTGCCGTGTCAGCGGGCGTGCGATTCCGATGCCGAGCCCGAATCGACCTGCTCCGGAGGGGTCGCCCGAAACACCCAGTGCTTGTAGGCGAAGTAGTTCCACAGGGTGATGAGGGCCGTGGCCACGAACTTCCCCACCACGTAACCCGGACCCGCTGCATCGAAAGCGGCGACGATGACGAGCGTCGCGCCGAAGTTCACACCGAGCAGAGCGGCGTACTTCCACGCGCTGCCCCAGATGGACTGCCCCGCTCCGAAGGTGAAGTACTTCTGCAGCAGGAAGCTGAACACCAGACTGACCCAGAAGGCCACCGCGGTCGCGGCCCACAGTTCCCAGCCGAGCACGTCGCGGCCCACGATGAGCAGCCCGAGGTCGAGGACGAATGCCGCTCCTCCGACGAGGAGGAAGCGAACGACGGACGATCGCCAGGCGCCTCGTACAAGTTTTTTCACCCGGCGACCCCGACGGGTGAAGCCGTGTTCTCCTCGGACGCGGCGACGGCCGGCCGGGACAGCGCCACGGCTGCGATGAGTGCGGCGAAGAGACCGAAGGAGACGACGAGGACTCCCAGCCAGAACGCGTTGCCACCGGGCGGCTGCCAGCCCGGATCGAGGACGAACTGCCCCCACGAACTCGAGCTGCCTACCGAGTATCTCCTCAGCGCGAAAGCGAACGAGGCGACATGCCCGAACCCGATGAGAAGCAGCACTCCGATCGTGAGCCGTCGGACGGAGGCGTGCCCGGGGCGGAGCGTCACCTGCTCCCCCACCGCGAGTCCCGCGAGCGCGAGCAGCACCAGGAACACCGGCAGCGAGTAGCGCCCCTGCCAGATGTACCCGCTCTGCTCGACGGTCGACGCCTGGATGAGCGCCGGCGCGATCAGGAAGCACGCGAGAACGAATCCAACGGCGGCGAGGCGCCGACCGCGGCACAGCGTCAACGCCGAGAGCACCAGCCCACCGGCGGTGATCGCCCAGACGATCACGATGTAGCTGGGCGCCGGTGTGTCCATCCAGCCGAACAAGCCGATCATCTGCGGTGCGAAATCGAAGGTGCGCTCCATCATCGTGATGAAGCCGTTCAGGGGCGAGGTTCCCGCACCGGCGTGCACCCCCACGGCGGAGACGGAACTCGTCCGCAACGACCATCCGACAGCGAACACACTCGCGAGGGCGATGAACGCGGAGGCCACGAGGACCCCGCGGTCGCGGAGGAGCGTGAGGATCGGCTTGACGCCGAAGAGGATCACCACCGCGATCAAGACGATGAGCGCCCACAGCGGACTCAGACCTCGCGTGTTGAGGAGAAGGATCACGGACAGTGCGGTGAACAGCGTGTACTGCCACGGAACGCGCCCCGTGCGCATGGATGCATCGACGGCGAAGTACAGTCCCACCAGGAACCCCAGCGCCGTGGTCGCCTCGAGAGCGTTCGGGTTGACCGATGCCGCGAGAAACAGCACCATGGGGGTGGCCACCACAGCGCCGGCGAGCAGCGGCACGACGGCGTTGCGCCTGGTCGACAGCAGCGTGAGGCTCGCAGCGACGAAGAAGGTGCTGACGATCGCGCTGACGAGTCGCATCAGGTACATCGCGGGCGGCCCCTCGAGGAACAGCGACGGCCAGCCCACGAGCAGGTAGTACACCGGGTTGTACAGACCGGCGGTCGTCGCATCCTCGACGATCTCGCCCTCGTCGGCGGTGAAGGGCTCGATGCACGCCGCGGTCACGTTCGCCTGGAAGGCGTAGCACGTCGCCTCGTCCGTGTAGGCGAAGTATGCGGGGATGTCCACCAGACGAACCTGCGCCTTATCGGTCTCCTCGCCGATGAACTCCCCTCGCACGACGGATGCCGCCTTCATCATGTGCGCGGGTTCATCGGGGCTCGCCGAAACCGGCGTCGCCACCGCCCATGCCCCGCACATCACGGTGAGGAGGGCCCACAGTCCGATCAGGGTGTGCCATGGCCGGCGCCGCGAGGCGGGGGAAGATACCCGGGTACTCAATTCGTCGCTCCAGTCGATGCGGGAGTCAGACCCTCGCACATATCGCCACCCACCCTATGAGACGGCGGGCGAGAACTGCGATCCGCCCGGGCGGGCCGCTAGCGCGACCGACCCGGGCGGAGCAGTGTCCGCACCGATTCAGATGCGCACCGTCTTGCAGCCGAGCAACGGGTTCGACGCCGCCAGAGGCTGCACACCGTAGGCGCACACCGTGTGCGTCCCCGACCCGACGGGGATCGTGGCGGTGTAACCGTGACGGGATCCGAGCTGCGGGTACACGGCCGCGACGTCCGGTCGGTCACCCGAAGCCGACGGGATCACGTGACCGACCCCGTTGACGTACACGTGCACGGCGATGGGGTCCTTCAGCATGGGCGTGGCCGCCCACCCGTGGATCGCAAGCCCACCCGGCGTCGGCCGGACGCCGTCCAGGGCCCCGATCGCGGGGAGGGCAGGAACCGACACCGTCTTGCAACCGAGTTCCGTATAGGCTCCGCGGCCGGAGTTGACCGCGGTGACGCACACCCTGGACGTTCCCGGCGCGGACGCGATGGATCGCGCGAACCCGTGCTGGCTGCCCCACCCCGGGGCGTTGCGCGCGACGTCGTCCCGGGTCTGATCTGCCGTCACGGTGGTCTTGGCACCATTGACGTAGACGTCCACGTCGATGGGCTTGGCGGTGTCGGGGTCGATGGCCCACCCACGGGCATCCACCGTTCCGGGCGACGCGGTGAGCGCCTCGAAGTTGCCCATGGGCACGCGACCCTGATCCGATCCGTCGGTCTTCACCTCGAATGATCGGCAACCGATCGCGGTGTTCGAACCGCCCCCGACATTGATCCCGTAGCCGCATACCTCGTGCCTGCCCACACTCAGGTCCTTCACGGCACGGAAGCCGTGAGCGTTGCCGAACTGCGGGAACGCTCGGGCGACATCGGCCCGGGGCAACGAGGCCAGGAGCGGGATGCCGCTTCCATCGATGTAGATGTGAGCCTCGATCGGGTTCACCGTGTCCGGATCGATCGTCCAGCCGGTGAAGGTGACGGACTTGCCTACAACGGTCGGCGGCTCGAGGTTGCCGAAGGGGTCACCGGACACGACCACCCCCGTCTTGCAGCCCAACAGGGCGTTCGAGCCGGATCCCTCGTTGACCCCGTAGGCACACACCGTGTGCGTGCCCGAACCGGTCGATACGAACACGCTGAAGCCGAACCCGTCATCAGAGCGGGAGTACGCCCGCGCCACGTCGGGGCGGGACTGGTTCGCGCTGGCGCGGGTGACGACCCCGTTCACGTGGATCTCGACGGTGATCGAGTTCTGCGTGCTGGGGTCGAGGGTCCACCCCTGCACTCGGACCCCGCCCCGCTCCGAGGCGACGGAGTCGAATGCACCCACCGGGTCGACGCGACCAGTGGACGAACCGAACCAGTTGTTGAAGTACACCCAGAAGTTGCGGTTGCCGTAGGCCGAGCAGCCGTTCCCCGTGCCGTACAGGTTGTTCAGCGCGGCCTGGTTCGGCGTGTAGGGCGTGTAGTAGTAGAGGTTGGCCGTGGCCTGATTACGGATGTACACCGGCTTCGTGCCGCACGACACGGGCACGTTGTACTGCACGTTGGCCGTGGTGCCCGGGCGGAACTTCGTGAAGAAGGCGCTCGTTCCGGGCGGATTGGCGTACCGCTTGAACTGCCAGGCCGCCTTGTAGAGCTGGTTGTAGACACCGCCGAAGGCCGGGTCGCAGTACCCGGGGATGACGGTGTTGTCGGGGCACGCATACCCCATCGCACGGTCGAGACGCGAGTTGGATGGAGCGCGGGCGATCGGCCCGGAGATGAGCGACTGCTCCTTCTGCAGGGTGGCGATGAGCACCTGCGGGTTGATTCCGCAGGCCTGGCCGACCTTGTAGAGAATGCGCGCGACGCTCTCCTGAGCGGCACCGACGTAGGCGCCGCGGCACAGCGCGTCAGCGGACCGCGACGACGTGTCGAGCTTCTTCACGCTCAGGCAGTTGGTGTTGCTGCACGGACCGATGGTCGACGTGAGGAACGCCTGGATCTGCGCCTCGGACATGGCGTTCGAGTTGAAGAAGACCTCATCGCTGATGATGAAGCCGGGGTCGAAGTCCGCCCCGTTCACCGCCAGCGCCTGCGCGGGCTGTGGTGACGCATCCCAGGCCACCAACCCCCCGGTGACCACCAACATGGCAAGGAAAAACGACAGCAGTTTTCTCATTTTCGAGCGCCCCCCTAGGCTCCGACGGAAGCGCTCCCCAGACGGCCTGCTTCGACCCGCCCCCCGGCTTCCGACGTTGACAGGGTACGTCACAAACCGCGGAACGGGAAGTTGCCTCCGGAAGCCTCGGATCCGATCAGGACGGCCAGAACCGCCGCTGCACCGGTCGGCGGCGCGACCGCATGGCGGGGGATGCCGCGCCGCGCGTACGGACCACCCGCGGGGCGAGCGCCACGACGTCACGGACCAATCGCCACCACTCCGCTCCCCCGAGATACGCGTCGGCCGGCCGTGACCGGATGACCGCGAGCGCATCACGCAGGGCACGACCGGCGGTGCGGGCCGACACGAGCAGGAGAAGGCGGACGGTGCCGTTCCGCAGCGTGGTGAGAAGACGATTCCGCAGGCTGTGAAAGCGCAGCAGCGCCGACGAGTGCCCCGAACTGCCGGCGTGCTCGTGCGTCACCCGGGCGGTCGGCTCGAACACGATCCGGAAGCCGGACAGGCGCATGCGCCAGGACAGGTCGAAGTCCTCGTAATACATGAAGAAGGAGTCGTCGAAGCCGCCCACCGCGTCCCACACCGTTCGACGCAGCGCCGCCGCGCCCCCGGAGAACCCGAACGGTTCGTCGTCACCGCTCCGCCGCAGCCGATCCGTCGGCACCAGCCAGTCCCGGTCCGCGCCGTTCCCGCCGTGGAGCACGGTGATGCCGGTGCTGTTCATCAGCGCGACCGCACCGGGGTCCGACTCCGTCACCCGGCGCCACACGGCGCCGACGTGGGAGGTCAGATCCGCCGGTCGGCCGTCGTCCGCCGGCCGGTAACGGCCCTGCAGTTCGACGGCGGCCGCAACCGCGGCCACCTCGGCGGGCTCGGCGCGGAGCCGGGCGAGGAGCGCATCGACGAAGGCCTCATCGGCGACGGCATCGTTGTTGAGGAGGATGAGCACATCCCCCGTCGATACCCGCACCCCGCTCGCCACGCCCGCCGCGAAGCCGAGGTTGCGCTCGTTCTCCACGAACGCCACGTCGGGATACTTCTCCCGAAAGGGATCTGTCGATCCGGGCGACGCCTCGTTCTCGACCAGCACCACCTCGAACGAACGCTCGGTGCGCTGGGCGGCGAGCGACGCGAGGCAGCGCAGGGTCAGCTCCGGCTTCCGCCAGTTGACGACGATGACGGAGGCATCCATCCGGTCAGTCTGCCAGTCGCGCTCGGCCCGGTCGGGCGCAGCACCCGTCGTGGGCGGCACAGGGGCGACTCGTTATAGTGGGAGCGCCTGTCTGGCCGCCGCATGCCTTCTTTTCCCGAAGTGTTGGAGTCCCCGTTTTGACCGTAACCACACCCGGTGTCGTATCCGTCATCATCGTCAACTTCCGCGGGGCGGACGACACGATCGAGTGCGTATCCCGACTCAACGAGGTGGACTGGCCGGCCAGCAAGCTCGAGATCGTGGTGGTCGAGAACGGCTCGGGCGACGACAGCGCCGCACGACTGACCGAGGCGTTCGGCGCGCAGGACAACGTGCAGATCGTCGTGTCGGCCGAGAACCTCGGCTTCACCGGCGGCAGCAACCTCGGCGCATCGAAGGCGCGCGGCGAGTTCGTGGCCTTCCTCAACAACGACGCCAAACCCGGCCCGGCCTGGATCGCTGAGGCGGTGCGCGAGTTCGGCGTGAGCCCCCGCGTCGCGGCGGTCGGCAGCAAGGTGCTCGACTGGGACGGCAAGGCCATCGACTTCGTGCAGGGCAGCCTGACCTGGTTCGGCATGGGCTACAAGGACCGGGTCACCGAGCTCGACACCGGGGAGTTCAACACCCCCAAGGACCTGCTCTTCGGCACCGGATCGGCGCTGTTCGTGCGCAAGGACATCTTCACCGAGGTGGGCGGCTTCGACGAGCGCCTGTTCATGTTCTACGACGACGTGGACCTGGGCTGGCGCCTCAACCTCTACGGCTACCGGGTGCGCTTCGCCCCGGCGTCGGTGGTGTACCACAAGCACCACGGCTCGATGAAGAGCTTCGGGAACTACCGCGAGATGTACCTGCTGGAGCGCAACGCACTCCACCTCCTGTACAAGAACCTCTCCGACGAGAGCCTCGGCAAGTTCCTGCCCGCAGCGCTGGCCCTCCTTGCCCGCCGCGCGGTCGCGAAGAGCGGACTCGATTCCGAGTCCTTCGACATCCGCCGATTCGTCGGCGCGACCGACGAGTTCGAGCCCGACACCCCGGTGTCGAAGGACACGGTGGCCGGGCTGTTCGCGCTCGACCAGTTCGTCGCCGACCTGCCCGAGCTGCAGCAGGCCCGGGCCGAGGTGCAGGGACGCCGGCAGAAGACGGATGCCGAGCTCTTCCGCCTGTTCGGAGACATCTTCCGGCCCCTCTTCGCCGACGCGTACTACCTCGAGGGCTTCCGTTCCATCGTCGACGCGTTCGAGATCCGCGAGCACACCGAGCGCAACAAGGTGCTCGTGATCACCGGCGACGCGCTCGGCGCCAAGATGGCCGGCCCCGGCATGCGCGCGTGGAAGATCAGCGAGGCGCTCTCCGAGCACAACGACGTGCGCCTCGTGACCTGGAACGTGGCCAACCGCGCATCCGACCAGTTCGAGGTGGAGCGGGTCCGCCTGCAGAACGAGCGCCAGATGAAGGTGCACGAGGAGTGGGCCGACGTGATCGTGTTCCAGGGCTACGCCCTGCACCACTTCACCACGCTGCAGCAGTCGAAGAAGATCATGGTGGTCGACCTCTACGACCCCATGCACCTCGAGCAGCTCGAGCAGGGCCGCGAATGGGGCACCGCCCAGTGGAAGCAGCAGGTGGCGTCGGCGACCGAGGTGCTGAACGCCCAACTGCTGCGCGGCGACTTCTTCCTCTGCGCGTCCGAGCGTCAGCGCCTGTTCTGGCTCGGCGCACTGGCCTCGGTAGGTCGGGTGAACCCCGACAATTACTCCGCCGACGAGAACCTCGACAAGCTCATTGCGATCGCCCCATTCGGCATGGACACCAAGCCGCCGCAGCACACGCGATCCGCGATCCGCGGCGTCGTCCCCGGCATCGGTCAGGACGACAAGGTCGTCATCTGGGGCGGCGGCATCTACAACTGGTTCGACACGCTCACGCTCGTCCGCGCCATCGCGAAGCTCGCCGAACGGCGGCCCACCGTGCGCCTGTTCTTCCTCGGCGTGGCCCACCCCAACCCCGACGTGCCCGAGATGGCGATCGTGTCGCGGACCCGCGAGCTCGCCTCGCGCCTCGGTGTTTCCGGGAAGAACGTCTTTTTCAACGAGCAGTGGGTCGCCCTCGACGACCGGCAGAACTACCTCCTGGAAGCCGACGCGGGCGTGAGCACCCACTACGAGCACATCGAGACCACGTTCTCCTTCCGCACCCGCATCCTCGACTACATGTGGGCGAACCTCCCCATCGTCACCACTGCCGGAGACAGCTTCGGCGACCTGGTGGCGGCCGAAGGCATGGGTATCTCCGTGCCCGAGCGCGATGTGGACGCACTCGCTGACGCGCTCGAGGCGGTGCTGTACGACGCCGAGGTGACCGCGGCCACCCGGGATGCCGTCTCCCGCGTGCGCGAGGACTTCACCTGGGAGAAGGCGCTCGCTCCGCTCGTCGAGTTCTGCCGCGACCCGCACGTCGCACCCGACCGGTCGATGGACGAGGAGCTGCCGTCGCGCATCCAGCCGAAGCGGGTAGCGCCGCGGGCTCAGACCCGCGAGGAGCGCTTCCACCAGATCAGTGTTCAGCGCCACGGCATCGTGCGCGACCTCAAGCTGGCACGTCACTACGTCACGGACGGCGGCGTGAGCATGCTTCGCGAGAAGGTGCGCACGCGCCTCGCCACGACGCGCGCCAGCAAGCACGGCAAGTGACCGATGCGCGAGCCGCCGACCGGGCGGGCTCCGCGCACCGGCTATAGTTTTTCAGTTTCCGACTAAGAAGGTTTCGCCATGAGCACCACCGCGTCCGAGAGATTCGCGAGACTGAATACAGAGCCGATGGTGGTGGCCGGCCAACCCTCCCGGGTGTTCGCCGGGTCATTCGGTGCGATCCGCGAGATCTACGCACACCGGCAACTGCTCGACCTGCTGATCCGACGCGACCTCAAGTCCCGGTACAAGGACAGCGCCCTCGGCTTCGTCTGGACCCTGATCCGGCCCATCACGCAGCTGATGATCTACTACCTGGTGCTCGGCCAGATCCTCGGTGCGGCCCGCGCGATCGACAACTTCGCCGTCTACATCTTCGCCGGATTGACGATCTACGGCCTGTTCAGCGAGATCGTCACCGGTGCGACCGCGTCGGTGGTGAGCAATGCGGGACTCATCAAGAAGGTCTACGTGCCGCGGGAGATCTACCCGCTCGCGAGCGTCGGGTCGGCGGTGTTCAACTTCAGCATCCAGCTCGTAGTGCTGATCGGTGCCACGATCGTCACCAACTCGTTCCCCTGGCGCGTCGAACTGCTGTTCTTCTTCCCGTCGGTGCTGCTCATCCTCATCTACGGAACCGCGTTCGGGCTGCTGCTCTCTGCGCTCAACGTGTACCTGCGCGACGTGCAGTACCTCGTCGAGGTCATGGTCATGCTGCTGATGTGGGCGTCGCCGATCGTCTACGCCTGGAGCATGGTCAATGACCGCATCGGCGAGTCCATGCCGTGGCTGATGGCCCTCTACACGAACAATCCCATCACGCTCGCCGTGCTCGGGTTCCACCGCACGTTCTGGACGGCGGGATCCGGCGCCGAATACCCCGCCGAACTGCTGCTGCGGATGACGATCGCCGGCGTCGTCGGCATCGTGCTGATCTACGTGTTCCACCGCGTCTTCACGAAGTTGCAGGGCAACTTCGCGCAGGAGCTCTAGGCCGAATGGACGACCACTCCCCCATGACTCCCCCTTCAGGCGGCACCGACTCCGGCGAACCGCAGAGCCTGCCGGACGCCCCGACCGTCGTCACCATCGAGAACGTCTCGAAGCGGTTCGTGCTGCGCCGGGACAATTCGCTGAAGGAGCGGCTGGTGACGCTCGGCCGCGCCGGACGCCGGCACAGCGAGGAGTTCTGGGCTCTCCGCAACGTGAGCCTCAGCATCCCGGCCGGATCGACGATCGGCCTGCTCGGGCCTAACGGCTCCGGCAAGAGCACACTGCTGAAGGCGATCGGTGGCATCATCGAGCCGACCACCGGCACGATCAAACGCCGCGGGAGGCTCGCCGCACTGCTCGAACTGGGCGCGGGATTCCACCCCGACCTCACGGGTCGCGAGAACGTGTTCCTCAACGCGTCGATCCTCGGACTCTCGCACGCCGAGACGGAGGAGAAGTTCGACGACATCCTGCAGTTCTCCGGCATCGGCGACTTCATCGACACCCAGGTCAAGTTCTACTCGTCGGGGATGTACGTGCGGCTCGCCTTCTCGGTGGCCATCCACACCGATCCGGA
Organism: Planctomonas psychrotolerans; assembly: GCF_008642235.1. Taxonomy (GTDB): domain Bacteria; phylum Actinomycetota; class Actinomycetes; order Actinomycetales; family Microbacteriaceae; genus Planctomonas; species Planctomonas psychrotolerans. The sequence goes on from NZ_SJEV01000001.1 coordinate 708,147, forward strand.
TGTGCTGCTGGTGGACGAGGTGCTCGCCGTCGGCGACGAGGCGTTCCAGCGGAAGTGCCTCGACAAGATCCGCGAGTTCCAGCAGCAGGGCCGCACGATCATCCTCGTCAGCCACTCCCTGGGGCAGGTCACCGAGCTGTGCGACCGCGCCGTGGTGCTCTCGAAGGGCGAGGTGCAGTTCGTGGGCACCGCGCGCGACGCCGTGAAGAACTTCCGCGACGTGCTGGAGGGTCGGCGCCTCGAGGAAGCCGTGGCAGCGGCTCCCGAGGAAGACCCCAATCCCGGCAAGGTCACCGGCACCGAGCTGTTCGCCGAGGGCAGGGCCCCGGGCGACGAGATCCACCCGGGTGACACCCTCATCGTGCGCATGCACTACGAGTACAACGAGCCGCTGGACTCCTGGCATTCGGGATTCAAGATCGAGAGCAACCTCGGCCAGCAGGTCTACGGCACCGACAGCCGGATGATGAATCTCGTGCACGCGCCCATGCGTGGCTCCGCCTCGGTGGAGTACCGGCTGGAGAACGTGCAATTCGGTGGCGGCGCGTACTTCATCCACTCCTTCTTCGCGAAGCCGGGCGGGGAGCACATCGCGATCGAGCGGCAAGCCGCCCGCTTCGTCATGGCGGACGACCCGACGAGCGCCGGCACCGTGCGGGTGTCGACCACGGTGCGAGAGATCGCCGCCTGATCCGTGGTCGTCGACATGCGGGTCCTCGTTGACGCCACCTCCCTCCCGCCCACCCGAGGCGGTGTCGCCCGCTACCTCGCCGGCCTCCTCTCCGGACTGAGCGACGCGGGTGTGCGCGTGCGGGTGGCGGTCAAGGCGGAGGATGTCGCCTGGCTGCGCGAGCAGGCTCCCGGACATCGCTTCGTGCGCGTGCCGTCCGCGGTCAGTCGACGACCGGTGCGTCTGCTCTGGGAGCAGGTCGGGCTGCCTCTCCTCCTGCTGCGCACGCGTTCAGAACTCCTGCACTCACCGCACTACACGTTCCCGCTCGTACTGGCCTCGCGCACCGTGGTGACGCTGCACGATGCCACCTTCTTCAGTGCGCCCGAGGATCACGGCCGCCTCAAGGGAGCGTTCTTCCGGCTGTGGACTCGACTGGCCCGCACGCTCGCACGATCCACGGTCGTGCCGAGCCGCGCCACGGCCGCCGAACTGGAGGTGCACGCCGGGCGCACCCACCATCCCGTGCGCGTGGCGCACCACGGGGTCGACCGCATGCTGTTCGCACCGCCCGCGCCCGGCGATGTCGCCGCCTTCGCGCTGCAGCACGGGCTCGATCCGAGTCGCGGTTGGCTCGCGTTCCTCGGCACCGTGGAGCCGCGCAAGAACCTCCCAGCGCTCTTCCGCGCGCACCGGCGACTCCGCACCGAACGGCCCGGGAGCACGCCACCGCTCCTCGTCGCCGGCGGGCTGGGCTGGGATCAGGAAGCGCGCACCCTGCTCGAAGCGGCAGGGAACACGCCCGGTGCCGACCTCCGCTATCTGGGCTATCTGCCGCTCGCCTCCCTTGGCGCGTTCCTCGGCGGTTCGACGGCGGTGATCTACCCCAGTAGCGCCGAAGGGTTCGGTCTGCCGGTACTGGAGGCCATGGCCGCCGGAGCGACGGTGCTCACCTCGCCGCGTCTCGCTCTGCCCGAGGTCGGTGGCGACGCCGTGGCATACGCTGAGCCGACCGAGGACGGAATCCACGTGGAGCTCGCGGATCTCCTCGCGTCTCCCGACCGGCGCGCGCAACTCGCGGCCCTCGGCGAGGAACGTGCCACACTGTTCACCTGGGCAGCCTGCGCCACCGTGCACGTCGAGGCCTACACACAACGATGACGACCGACACGCCTCCCCGCCCACCGAATGCCGCCGTGGCCATCGTCACCGTGAGCTACAACTCGGGCCGTTACCTCGCCGAATTCCTCGCATCGACGTACGCGGCGTCGACCGGATCCACTCGCGTGGTCGTCGCCGACAACGCCTCTCGCGACGAGGCGGAAGCACGTCGGATCACGGAGGCGGCCGGGGCGATCTTCCTCCCCATGGGGTCGAACCGCGGGTACGGCTACGCGGTCAATCGCGCGGTCGAGACGCTTCCCCCCGCTGTCGAATGGGTCCTCATCTCGAATCCCGACGTGGTGCTCGAGCCGGGCTCGGTCGACGAACTTCTGCGGGTGGGCGCGGCTGAACCGACCGTGGGCGCCGTGGGACCGGCCATCCAGGAACCCGACGGCGAGTACTACCCCTCGGCCCGTCAGCTCCCGTCGCTCCGCAACGGGCTCGGTCATGCGCTGTTCGCCAACATCTGGCCGTCGAACCCCTGGACGCGCCGCTATCGACGCGAGGGCCAGCACGACGCCGTGCGGTCCACCGGTTGGCTCTCCGGCGCCTGCGTGCTCGTACGGCGCAGCCTTTTCGACGCACTGGGCGGATTCGACGAGGAGTACTTCATGTACTTCGAGGACGTGGACCTGGGCTTCCGCATCACCCGCGCGGGCTACCGGAACCTCTACCAGCCCGCCGCCCGCGTGATGCATGTGGGCGCGCACGCGACCCGCGAATCATCGGATCAGATGCGCCGCGCCCATCACCGCAGCGCGTACCGGTTCCTCGCCCTGAAGTATTCGGGGTGGTACCTGGCGCCGCTACGCTGGGTGCTCGGAATCGGTCTCGGCGTGCGCTCCAGACTGCCCCGACGCACCCCCTGACCGCACTCTCACCGAACAGGCATCCATGAAACTTGCCGTAACCGCTATGGTCCGCGACGAGGCGGACATCATTCGGCAGTGGCTCGACTACCACGTTGCGCAGGGCGTCGACGTTCTCATCGTCACCGACAACGGCTCCACCGACGGCACCACCGAGATCCTGCAGCAGTACGCGGATCGCGGCGTTGTCGACCTGCGTCACGACCCCGTGCAGCGGAAGCAGCAGGGCAGCGTCGTCACGGCGATGGCGCGGGACGCGTACACCCAGCACGGCGCCGACTGGGTCGTCAACGCCGACGCCGACGAGTTCCTCTCCCCTCTCGACAGGTCGCTACGCCTCGCGGAGGTGTTCGCCCGTCTGGATCCGGCGATGCGCTCGTTCAGCGTGCCGGTGGTGAATCTGGTCGGCCCCATCGCCTGGTACGGCGCGGGCCTCGACCGCCTCACCTGGCGCGACGAGCGCAGCAATGAGGAATTGCAAGGAATCGGGGTGCTCGCGCAGCCCACCCACAACGCCGTGCACGTCGGGTCGGCCGACGTGGTCGTGGCGCAGGGCAATCACCTGGTCAGCATCGGGAGCGAAGGATCTCCCCCGCCGGAGCTCGCGCTCGAGGTGCTGCATCTGCCCTGGCGCTCCTGGGCGCAGTTCTCCCACAAGGTCGACATCTCCGGTCGCGCGTACGAGGCGAATCCGGAGCTCCGGCCGAGCCCGAATCACCACGGCATGCTCGACTACGGACGCCACCTCGCGGGCACTCTCCTTCCGTACTACGCGCTGAGACACGTTCCCGAGGACGACGCCGGTCGGGGTGCCTTCCGCCGCGACCCCTCGCTGCGGGAGTTCTTCGCCACCCTGGGGGATGCGGAATACCCCGCCGACGAGCGCATGGATGACGCCGTGGCGGGGGAGCTCGCCCGGTTGGGCCGCACCCTGCGCGCCCGCGAGGCCGACGCGACGCGGACCACCGCGGACCTCGTCGCCGCGCGAGAGCACTCCGATCGGCTGGACCGGCGCGCGAGCGAGCTCGAGCGGCGCGTGAGCGTGCTCGAGGGTGAACTCGCCCGGGTGGAGCGCGAACTGGAGGAGTTCCGGAACCGCCGGGTCGTGCGCCTCGCCGACGGTGTCGGAGAGCGGATGCGCGGCCTCCGGCGCGGCCAGGGCGGTTAGCCGTGCAGCCCGACCTCCGGCACCGCGTCCGGCACGCCATCCGACGGGCGCGGCTCGAGCCGCTCTACAACACCGCCATCGCCACCGCCAGACGGGTGAAGCACACCCCGGCCGACCTGCGCTGGCGGCGTTCGATCGGCACCATCCTGCGGGACGGTGTTCCCGTGTCCACCTCGGGTGTCTGGGGCACGGACGACACCGCCACCGTGCCGATGGTGATGTGTCTGTGGAACCGTCCGCAACGCATCGACGACGTACTCGACATGCTCGCGTCGCTCGAAGGCGGGACGCGCATCCGGCTTCTGCTCTGGAACAACAACCGCGCCGACGCGGCCGTCTACGATCGCGCGATCCGCGGTGCGGCACGGGGCAGCATCGCCAGCATCGACCTGTTTCACAGCCCGCGCAACGTCGGCGGACTCGGCCGCTTCCTCGCCAGTCGGTTGCTCGCGAACGCGGGCTACGACGGGCCCGTCGTTTTCCTGGACGACGATCAGAATGTGAGCCCCACGTTCCTCACCGACCTGCTGCGCGACTACGCCGAACGCTCGGTCGTGGCGTGGTGGGGGTTCAGCCTGCATGGCTCCTACTGGCGCCGCGCCGAGATCGAACCGGGGTCACCGGCCGATCACGCCGGAACCGGGGGAACCATCCTCGATGTTGCGCTGGTGCGTGACGACCGGTTCTTCTCGCGTCTGCCTCGCAAGTTCGCGTTCGTGGAGGACCAGTGGATGACCTTCGTCGCCCACTACAAGGGCTGGCGCGTGGTGAAGGCCCGCACGTCCATCGAACTCGTGCTCGAAGAGACCAACCAGTACCACGGGCTGCTGCCGCTCAAAGACGAGTTCTACTTCTTCGCGCGCGATCGCGGCGCGAGGGTGATGAGGCGGTCGAGCCGGCACCCGGCGTGGCGTCGCGGACGCCTCCGCGGCACAGCGACGGGCAGCGTCCAGCCGGGGTCGAAGAGGGCGTAGGGCGAATCAGGCGCACGGACGGAGCTCGCTCCGTCACCCGCCGGAACGCTCCGACCCGAGCCGCCGAGGCGCGTTCTCCGCCCGTCGGCACCGGCGCTTCGTGGGGCATGACACCACGGGACCGGGCGCCCCCGGAACGAATCGCCGATGAGAGGTCGATCCCGCGCCCTGCCGCGTGCCCACGCGTCCGGGGGACAGCACCCCCGGAAGAGGTGCCACCGGAACTGGGGCGTAGGGTGCGATTTCTCCCGCACCTATGCTCAGTCGCAGATACCGGGGGGAATCTCATGAAGAACTTTTTTGCTCTATCGGTCGCGCCTGCGATCACCGTATTCGCTCTTCTGAGCGGCATGACGCCGGCTGCGGCGGCTCCGCTCGCCGCCGCGCCGGCAACGGTGCCCTCGTCGCCCATCGCCGCGTCGTCGACGCCTGATCGGTTCGCGGGGGCGAACCGGTTCGAGGTGGCGGTCGCGATCTCGAAGGAGTTCTCGCCGGGCGTTCCCGTCGTGTATATCGCGAAGGGCACCGATTATCCCGACGCTCTGAGCGCGGCCCCAGCGGCCGCCGCCGGTGGCGGACCCCTGCTGCTCACGCTGTCGGGTGAGCTGCCTGCGGTCGTCGCAGCGGAACTCCGCCGACTCCGTCCGCAGAAGATCGTCGTGGTGGGCGGCCCCGTCTCCGTGTCCGAGGACGTCGTCGACGACCTGCGCTCGGTGAGCGACACCGTCGTCCGAATCGGTGGTCCGGACCGGTACGCGGTCTCCGCCGCCGTCGTGGACTACGCCTTCGGCCGGTCGGGTACCACCCGCGTCTACGTCGCGACGGGATCGAACTTCCCCGACGCCCTCTCCGCCAGCGCAGCGGCGGGTGCCCGGGGCGGCGCAGTGCTGCTCGTGAACGGATCGGCAACGGGCCTCGACGCCGGCCGCAAGGAGCTCATCCGCAAGGTGGCACCCCGCGACGCCGTCATCGCCGGAGGCAACTCATCGGTGTCCGGTGGCATCGAGTACGCCCTGAAGGGACTCGGCCTGCCCAACGGCACGAAGCGACTCGGCGGTGTCGACCGCTACGACACCTCGAGGAAGATCAACGCCGAGGGATTTCGGTCCCCCGTCACGAGCTACCTCGCCACGGGGGCGAACTTCCCCGACGCGCTCGCCGGTGCAGTCCTCGCCGGTCGCCAGGACTCCCCGCTGTACGTCGTGCCCGGCACCTGCGTACCCCGGGCCACGGGTGCGGACATCGCGGCGACGCGAGTCGTCCTGCTCGGTGGACTGACGGCCCTCAGCGCGGCGGTCGAGTCCCTCACCCCGTGCGGCGCACTGCCCGTTCCTGTTCCCGCTCCGGCACCCGCACCCGCTCCCGCGCCCGTTCCGGCCCCGGCACCCGCACCGGCTCCGGCACCCGCACCCGCTCCGGCTCCGGCACCCGCTCCGGCACCGGCACCGGCTCCGGCTCCGGCTCCGGCTCCGGCTCCGTTCACTCTCGGGGTCACGCAGCCGAACGCATCGAACACCGGTGTGGGAATCGTCCGCGCCGCGCCGACGAAAGTGCACTCCTCGACGAACTTCGTCGCCACCTCGAACGGCCAGGTCATCAAGGACATCATCGTCAACGGCATGATCGACACCGCCGGTTACGACGACATCCTCATCGAGAACGTCATCGTCAAGGGCCAGGGCCTCAACACGGGAACGCCGTTCCTCGTGAAGACCGGCAAGTCGAACCGCACCACCGTGCGCTTCAGCGAGATCTATTCCTCGATCGGCTACCCCGCCATGGGCATCGGAACCGGCAACTACACCTCGCACCGCAACAACCTGCACCACCTATCCGACGCGCACCGGGTGAACCTCTCCGGATCCGCCGCACCCGACCAGACCCTCGCGGTGATCGAGGGCAACTACGTCCACAACACCATCATGTGGAACCCGGACCCCGCGATGTACCGCAAGGACAACAAGACGCACTCCGACTCGCTCGTCCAACTCGAAGGCGGCACCAACATCCGCATCATCGGGAACTACTCCAGCGGACTGCACTCCACCGACGGCACATCCACCGTGCTGCGCACCACCACCACGCAGCCCTTCATTCCCGTGGCGACCGGGGGCATGGCGTACGCCGTGACGACTTCCTCGATCATGGTCAGCCCCACCGCGGGGTGGAGCATCGCGAACGTGCAGATCGATCGGAACTGGCTCGGCGGCGGTGAAGTCACCATCAACGGATCCGACCACCTGCTCGGCACCTCCTCGATCAGCAACAACGTCTTCGAGAGGAACTCGCTGCAGAACATGCCCATCTGGCCCAAGGCCCCCGCGGGCCTTGCGAAGACCGGAAACGTCTACACCGACGGGAAAAGCTTCTAGGCGTGTTCCGCTGGGTCCCGAACGGGCGATGCAGGGTCGGCACCTGCACACCTCCCGGGGCCGGGAGATCGGCCGATGCTGTTCCCGGAGACGCCCCACCCCGGGGGCCCTCCGACGCCCCCGTGACGCGTCCCGGCACAACCCGGAAGAAAAGATAGACCGATATTGCTCGCGACACGCCCGGCTTTTCCTGAGAAGTCAAATATTTTTGGGTGGCCGCAGAGCACAGTTCCGTAACGATTTCACCATCATCCGAAAGTGCGTTCGGACGATCGCGGCGGTTTCGCTGAAACTGCCGGTCATCGGATGATTTTTCACAGCCCTCGAGTGCATCCCACACTGTGTCAACGAGGTTCACCTTCCCTCTTCACCAATCCCATTGACGAGAACCGCTACCCCGCCGAGTGAAAAGGGACGGTCCCGCCGCTGCTTAGGGTGAGTCCAGGAAAAATCGGGGGAACTCATTTGAAGCCATCATTCACCGCGTCGATCGCGCCTGCCGTCGCTCTCGTCGCACTCACCGTCACGCTCGGCGCCACGCCGGCCGCAGCCGCTCCCATCGAGGTGCAGATCGATGGGTCCCGCCTTCTGGCGACCGACACCTTCGACCGCTCCGCAGGAAGCGGCTGGGGCACTCCGACCACCGGCGGAGAGTATTCGCTGGCCGGATCGAGTGCCTTCTCGACCAACGGGCACGCGGGCATCATCTCGATCCCGGGGGCTGGCAAGGGCCGCACTGCCACCCTCGCCGACGTCGCCGCACTCGATGCCCGGGTCCTTCAGTCCTTCTCTCTCCCGGTCTTGCCGACGACCGGTGGCGGACTGTACGCGAGCAGCCGTCTGCGCGCCGCGGATGGTTCGTACTACCAGGCCACCCTGCGCTACGACATCGATCGGGCCGCGCACCTGTCGGTCAGCCGCATCGACGGCGATCCCGAGAACAGGAACGTTCTGCACGACGATGTAGCCATCACGCGAGACCTCTCCGCCGGACAGACGATTCGTCTCGAGTTCCAGGCGACCGGCACGTCACCGGTCGCGCTGAGCGCCCGTGCCTGGGTCGATGGCGAATCCGTGCCGGACTGGCAGGTCGTCACGAACGACACCAGCAGCAAGCGCCTCACGGGCGCCGGTGCGGTCGCTGTGTCCGGTTACGTATCCCGGACCACCCCCGCTCTCGCCCTTGCCGTGGACGACATTTCCGTCTCCGCGATCGACGCTGCAGCACAGGTCGGACTGGCGCCGGCGCCGGCGCCAGCTCCCGCCCCGGCGCCCGCTCCTGTCCCGGCTCCTGCGCCCGCTCCCGCTCCTGCGCCTGCTCCCGCTCCTGAAGCGGGTACCTTCACGGTGGGCGAGACCGAGCCGAACGCGTCGAACACCGGCGTGGGAATCGTCCGCGCCAAGCCGACCGTCGTGCACTCGTCGACCGACTTCGTCGCGACCTCCCACGGTCAGGTCATCAAGGACATCATCGTCAACGGCATCGTCGACACTGCCGGTTACGACGACGTGCTGATCGAGAACGTCATCGTCAAGGGCCAGGGACAGAACACGGGAACGCCGTTCCTCGTCAAGACCGGCAAGTCGAACCGCACCACCGTGCGCTTTAGCGAGATCTACTCCTCGATCGGCTACCCCGCCATGGGCATCGGAACCGGCAACTACACCTCGCACCGCAACAACCTGCACCACCTGTCCGACGCGCACCGGGTGAACCTCTCCGGATCAGCGTCGTCGGACACCACGTTCGCGGTCATCGAGGGTAACTACGTCCACAACACGATCATGCAGGACCCGGACCCGGCCATGGACCGCAAGGACAACAAGACGCACTCCGACTCGCTCGTGCAACTGGAGGGCGGCACGAATATCCGCATCGTCGGTAATCGCTCGACCGGTTTGCACTCCACCGATGGCACCTCGACCGTGCTGCGCACCACCACCACGCAGCCCTTCATCCCGGTTCGAAGCGGAGGGATGCCGTACGACGTCTCCACCTCGTCGATCATGGTCAGCCCCAACGGAGGCTGGACGGTGAGGAACGTGCGGATCGACCGGAACTGGCTCGGCGGTGGTGAAGTCACCATCAACGGTTCGGACGAGCTCCTCGGGTCATCCGCCATCACGAACAACGTGTTCGACAGGAACTCCCTGCAGAACATGCCCGTCTGGCCGAAGAACCCGTCAGGTCTCACCTACACCGGCAACACGTACGCCGACGGCGGTTCCCTCTAGCCCTCACTCCGCGGCCGAAGGCCCCCGTCCCCTCGACATGATCATGTCGAAGGGGCGGGGGCCTTCGTTCGTGTCGCGGGCCCGCAGGCAGTGACGTTGCCGCCCGTCGACGGGACGCACCGCAGGGGTAGCGACAGTCGGCAGGTGCCCCCTTTACGGGCGGCACCCCTAGGAGCGGCACCCCAAAAGGGCGTAGAACGTGCGGAGGATCGCACCATACTCTCGGTTCAGGACAACCGGGGGGTACATCCATGAAAAACAAACTCGCATTGGCGATCACGCCGGCGATCACTCTGTTCGCACTCACGTTCACGCTCGGCGCGACGCCGGCCGTCGCCGACCCGATCGCGTCGCAGGCCGCTCAGGTTCGTGAGGTGGCATCCGACACATTCGGACGCACGCTGACCGGAACCTGGGGCTCGCCGTCGCTCGGCGGTGCATACTCGTTCGCCGGGGCGAGCGCGTTCTCCACAAACGGCCGCACCGGACTCATCTCGATCCCGACTCCAGGCAGTGGCCGCACCGCCACGCTCACGAAGGTATCGGCGGCCGACGTGCGCGTCGGCCAGACGTTCTCGCTGCCGGTACTTCCCACCACCGGCGGCGGGCTCTACGCCAGTAGCCGACTCCGGGCAACGGACGGCTCGTTCTACCAGGCCACCGTGCGCTTCGACGCCAACGGCGCAACCCGCCTGTCGGTGGATCGCGTCAACGGCGCGACGTCGACGAAGACCGCCATACAGGGCGACAAGGTCGTCGTCGACAAGGTCGCGGCAGGCCAGGCCATCCGCCTCGAGTTTCAGGCGACCGGCAGCACCACGGTCATGCTGCGCGCACGGGCATGGGTGAACAACACTCCTGTTCCCGCCTGGCAGATCGTCAAGGGCGATGCCAGCGCCGAGCGACTCACCGCAGCAGGCGCGGTCGCCGTGTCGGCGTACGTATCCACCTCGACGCCGGCTCTCGCGGTCGCCGTGGATGACATCTCGGTGGTCACGCTCGATCCCGCAATGCCGGTCGCCGCACAGGTGCTCGTACCGGAGCCGGCCCCGGCACCCGCACCCACGCCCGCGCCTGTACCCGCGCCCGCGCCCGAACCGGCACCGGCACCCGCGCCGGCACCCGCTCCGGCACCCGCTCCGGCACCGGCACCGGCACCGGCTCCGGCTCCGGCTCCGTTCACTCTCGGGGTCACGCAGCCGAACGCATCGAACACCGGTGTGGGAATCGTCCGCGCCGCGCCGACGAAAGTGCACTCCTCGACGAACTTCGTCGCCACCTCGAACGGCCAGGTCATCAAGGACATCATCGTCAACGGCATGATCGACACCGCCGGTTACGACGACATCCTCATCGAGAACGTCATCGTCAAGGGCCAGGGCCTCAACACGGGAACGCCGTTCCTCGTGAAGACCGGCAAGTCGAACCGCACCACCGTGCGCTTCAGCGAGATCTATTCCTCGATCGGCTACCCCGCCATGGGCATCGGAACCGGCAACTACACCTCGCACCGCAACAACCTGCACCACCTATCCGACGCGCACCGGGTGAACCTCTCCGGATCCGCCGCACCCGACCAGACCCTCGCGGTGATCGAGGGCAACTACGTCCACAACACCATCATGTGGAACCCGGACCCCGCGATGTACCGCAAGGACAACAAGACGCACTCCGACTCGCTCGTCCAACTCGAAGGCGGCACCAACATCCGCATCATCGGGAACTACTCCAGCGGACTGCACTCCACCGACGGCACATCCACCGTGCTGCGCACCACCACCACGCAGCCCTTCATTCCCGTGGCGACCGGGGGCATGGCGTACGCCGTGACGACTTCCTCGATCATGGTCAGCCCCACCGCGGGGTGGAGCATCGCGAACGTGCAGATCGATCGGAACTGGCTCGGCGGCGGTGAAGTCACCATCAACGGATCCGACCACCTGCTCGGCACCTCCTCGATCAGCAACAACGTCTTCGAGAGGAACTCGCTGCAGAACATGCCCATCTGGCCCAAGGCCCCCGCGGGCCTTGCGAAGACCGGAAACGTCTACACCGACGGGAAAAGCTTCTAAACACCGAAACCCACCACGGGACGCCGAACACCCATGGCGCCCCTCCGAATGACCACGGCGGTCAACCCACGGAAGGAGCCCCGCGGCCCGATGCAATCGCATCGAGGCCGCGGGGCTCCTTCTATTTCCGGCGAGCGGTTGCGGGAGGGATCAGCCCGCGGACGCGCTCAGCCCGCGAGCGTCTGCAGGTACCTGCCGTACCCGCTCTTCACCAACGGAGCCGCAAGCTTGGCCAACTGCTCGTCATCGATCCAGCCGGCACGCCAGGCGATCTCCTCGATGCATCCGATCTTGAAGCCCTGGCGATCCTCGATCACGCGCACGTATTCGGACGCCTGCATCATCGACTCGAAGGTGCCGGTGTCGAGCCAGGCGGTTCCCCGATCCAAAACCTGCACGTGCAGGAGGCCCTGCTCGAGGTAGCGTTCGTTCACGGTGGAGATCTCGAGCTCGCCTCGCGCGCTCGGCGTGATCGACTTGGCGATCTCGACGATGCTGTTGTCGTAGAAGTACAGGCCGGGAACGGCGTAATTGCTCTTCGGGGCGGTCGGCTTCTCCTCGATCGACAGCGCCTTGAAGTCGTCGTCGAATTCGACCACGCCGTACGCGGTGGGATCGGCAACGTGGTACGCGAAGATCCGCGCACCCTCGAGGTCTGAGTTGTCGCGCAGGGACGACCCGAGGCCCGCGCCGTGGAAGATGTTGTCCCCGAGCACGAGAGCCACACTGTCATCACCGATGAACTCTTCGCCGATGAGGAACGCCTGGGCGAGTCCGTCCGGTGAGGGCTGCACGGCGTACTCGATCCTGATGCCGAGCTCGGAACCGTCCCCGAAGAGCGCCCGGAACTGCGAGTTGTATTCCGGCGTCGTGATAATGAGGATCTCGTTGATCCCGGCCATCATCAGCGTGGACAGGGGGTAGTAGATCATCGGCTTGTCGTAGATGGGCATGAGCTGCTTGGAGATGCCCTTGGTGATCGGCCAGAGCCGGGTGCCGGAGCCCCCGGCGAGGATGATGCCCTTCATTACTTCTTCCCCCCGGCCAGCGAAGCGTAGAACGCCCGCACGTCGTCGTAGTTCGGCAGCAGTCCGGAAGCGGCGGCATCCGTCAGCGACGGAGCATCCAGATCCTTCGGGGACAACAGGGGCTCCCCGGCCTCGTCGGGGAAGACGAGGCCCACCTCGGGGTCGAGGGGGTTGATGCCGTGCTCCCGTGAAGCGGTGTAGACGTCGCTGACGAGGTAGCTGACCGTCGCGTCGTCGGTGAGCGCCACGAAGGCGTGGCCGAGGCCCTCGGAGAGATAGATGGCCTTGCGGTCGACGGTGTCGAGTCGCACCTGGTCCCACTTCCCGAAAGTCGGGGAACCCACGCGAATGTCGATCACGTAGTCGATGACCGCGCCGTGGGTGACGGTGACGTACTTCGCCTGCCCGAGCGGAACATCCGCGAAGTGAATGCCACGGACGACGCCGCGCTTCGACACCGACGTGTTGGCCTGTCGCAGCGTGAGGGGGTGACCGATCGCCTCCTCGAGGTGATCGAATCGGTACCACTCGAGGAAGACGCCCCGGTCATCACCCCGCTGCACGGGGGTGATCTCGTAGCTGTCGGGGATCGTCAATTCGCGGATCTGCACGCCGGGAAGTCTACCAATCGGGCATCCCGGCGGTCCGGCGCCGCACGGGGACCGTGGATCCCCGTCGAGGCGAGGCCATGCGGTCTCAAGAGTGATGAGTGAGTACCGTTCCGTGTCGCCTTCGGGGGAACCCGGCCGCACGGTAGCATGGATGCTTCTGTGCCAAGCAACGTGAGGAACACCAGAAAAGTGAAGATTCTCGTCACCGGCGGCGCCGGCTTCATCGGCTCCAACTTCGTTCGCCACACCCTGAACGACGATTACCCGGGCCTGGCGGGTGCCGAGGTCGTCGTGCTCGATGCCCTCACCTACTCGGGCAACGTGGCGAACCTCAGCACGGTGTCGGACTCTTCCCGTTTCACCTTCGTGCACGGTGACATCCGTCACGACGGCGTACTCGACCAGCTGATGCCCACCGTGGACGCGGTCGTGCACTTCGCCGCCGAGAGCCACGTGGACCGCTCGGTGCGCGACGCGAGCATCTTCGTCGAGACGAACGTGCTCGGCACGCAGAAGCTGCTCGATGCCGCCCTTCGCCACAACCTGCAGCGCTTCGTGCACGTGTCGACCGACGAGGTCTACGGCTCGATCACCGAGGGATCGTGGACCGAGGAGCACATCCTCGAACCGAACTCCCCCTACTCCGCCTCGAAGGCGTCGAGCGACCTGCTCGCCCGCAGCTACCACCGCACGCACGGCCTCAACGTGTCGATCACGCGCTGCTCGAACAACTACGGTCCCTACCACTTCCCCGAGAAGCTGATCCCGCTGTTCGTCACGAACCTGCTCGAGGGCAAGCACGTGCCGCTCTACGGCAAGGGCGAGAACGTGCGCGACTGGCTGCACGTGGACGACCACTGCCGCGGAATCGCGCTCGTGCTCGAGAAGGGCCGGTCGGGCGAGATCTACAACATCGGCGGCGGCACCGAACTCACCAACGTGGAGATCACCCAGCTGCTGCTCGATGCGTTCGGCAGCGACTGGTCCGTGGTCGACCGGGTGGAGGACCGCAAGGGCCACGACCTGCGGTACAGCGTGGACATCGCGAAGATCCGCGCCGAGCTGGGGTACGAGCCGCAGGTGCCGTTCGAGCAGGGGCTCGCCGACGTGGTGCAGTGGTACCGCGACAACACGGAGTGGTGGAAGCCGCTCAAGGAGCGTGCTGCACTGGCCAACTGACCCGGGATCCCGGCTTCCGACGGCCTGGTCCGCCAGCGTCGCGGTGCACGAGTTCCGTGGGGAGCGAGGGGGTCGCTCGGTGAGTGCACTGTCTGGACCCCTTGCCGCAACGTTCCGCACCGTACAGACATAAGGAGCGCACGATGACGAAGTACTTGATCACCGGAGCATCGGGCATGCTGGGCCGGGACCTCTCTTCCGCACTGTCGGGCCGGGACGTCACCGCGCTCGGTCGCGCGGATCTCGACGTGACCGACGCAGGCGCGGCACGGCAGGCCGTACAGGGCCACGACGTGGTGTTCAACCTCGCCGCGTACACGAAGGTGGATGACGCCGAGGCTCACGAGGAGGAGGCGTACGCGGTCAACGCCGTCGGTGCGGGCAACCTCGCCACTGCCGCGGCCGAGGCGGGTGCGACGCTGGTGCAGGTGTCGACCGACTATGTCTTCAACGGGTCCGCATCCTCGCCGTACGACGAGTCGACCCCGCACGACCCCATCTCCGCCTACGGGCGTACCAAGGCGGCCGGTGAGGAACTGGTGCTGCGGAACAACCCGGACCGCAGCTACGTGGTGCGCACCGCGTGGTTGTACGGCGCGCATGGCCCCAACTTCGCCACCACGATGCTGAAGCTGGCCGCGGCACGGGAAACCGTGAGCGTGGTCAACGACCAGTTCGGACAACCCACCTGGACCCTCGATCTCGCCGAACAGCTGGTGCGACTCGTCGACGCCGAAGCACCGGCGGGCATCTACCACGGCACCAACGCCGGCCGGGCGAGCTGGTTCGACTTCGCGCAGGCCGTCTTCGTCGTGGCGGGCCTGGATCCCAACCGGGTGAAGCCCACCGACAGCAGCACCTTCGTGCGCCCCGCGCCGCGTCCGTCGTTCTCCGTGCTCGGCCACGACGGCTGGGCACGCGCCGGTCTCGCGCCCATGCGGGACTGGAAGGACGCCCTCACGGCGGCCGAGCACGCCGGAGTACTCAGCCAGCCCTCCTGACCGGCTTGTTACCCTTGATGCGTCCGGAGCATGTCGGGGTGACCCTCCGCGCTCGCACATCCGCTGTCGTCCGTCCCGTTGCGGGACGGGATTAGAGGAGCCACTTCGTGCCGACCCTGCGCGTGATCGTTGACCAGATGATCGCCCCCGTACCCGGCGGCATCGGCCGGTACACCGAGGACCTGACGAGGCAACTCATCGCCACGGCACCTCGGGACTGCGAGATCGAGGGCATCGTGTCGTCATCGTCGCCCGACGTCTACCAGGACCTGCTCGATCGTCTTCCCGGCCTCGCGGGCCTCTACAAGACCACGCTCTCCCGTCGTGAGCTGGCGCGCGCGTGGCAGCTGGGGCTCACCACGTCGCCCGGGGGCGGCATGATCCACGCGCCGAGCCTGCTCGCGCCGCTCCGATCGCACGATCGGGTGAACGACGGGACTCAGGTGGTGGCGACCATTCACGACGTGGTGCCGTGGACCCACCCCGAGACCCTCACGAAGCACGGGGTCAGCTGGCACAAGGCCATGGCGAAGCGTGCGCGCAAGCACGCCGACGCCATCGTCGTCCCCACGCATGCCGTGGCAGCCCAGCTCGCCGAGTATCTCGACTTCGGGGATCGCGTGCGGGTGATCGGCGGTGCCGTCAGTTCACAGATCGTGCTGCCGCCCGATCCGGATGCCCGCGCCGACGAGCTCGGTCTGCCGACGAATTACCTGCTCACGGTGGGAACCCTCGAGCCGCGAAAGGGGCTCGTGCCGCTCATCCAGGCGCTCGCGCGTCCCGAGACGCACGACCTCCCCCTGCTCGTCGTGGGACCGCAGGGTTGGGGGGACCTCGACCTCACGCAGGTGGCGCAGGAAGCGGGAGTGGCGCCCGAACGCGTGCGCAGCATGGGTTTCCTCTCCGACACCGACCTGGCGGTGGTGATGGAGCGCGCCACCGTCTTCGTCTACCCCAGTCTCGCCGAGGGGTTCGGGTTGCCCGTGATCGAGGCGTTCTCGTTCGGCGTTCCCGTGGTGCACTCCGACGCGCCGGCGCTCGTGGAGGTGGCGGACAATGCGGGCGTTGCGGTTGCCCGTGAGGATGCCGCCGGGTATCCGGAGCGCCTCGCCGTCGCCATCGGGAGCCTGCTGACGGACAGGGCGCTCCGTGAGCGCCTCGGCGTCTTCGGCTCCGACCGGTCGCGGGCGTTCAGCTGGCGTGACTCGGCCGAGCGCGTCTGGCAGCTGCACGCCGACCTCTAGGTATGGCCGCCCCCGGGGTGACGCCGCCCTTTCGCGGTCCCGCGCGGTCCCTGAGCCTGTCGAAGGGACGCACCCACGCGGTCCCTGAGCCTGTCGAAGGGACGCACCCACACGGTCACCGAGCCCAACACGGTCCCTGAGCCTGTCGAAGGGACGCACCCACACGGTCCCTGAGCCCAACACGGTCCCTGAGCCTGTCGAAGGGACATAGGGCGCCGTCGACCGCCCCCTCTTCTCCTCCGCAAGCTCGACCGAAAAACGGCCACTGACCGGCTCAAACCTCTAGGTGAGAATGTCGTAGGTGCGTGCGATAGTGCCTGTATGAACCCCTCGGCCGCGGAAGCCCCGGCACCGCACGGACCGTCTCTCATCGGCGATCCGATCGCCCGCATCCACGCACTCGCCACCGAGTGCGCCGATGCTCTCCCGTGCGCCACCATTCCGGACCTCACCGACGCAGACACTCTCGCGCTGGTTACCGAGGTCGAACGCCTCGGCCGTCGCGTCGACGCCTTGCGCGTCGCTCTCGCCGGTGAGGTTGCGGACCGTTCCCGCCCGTCCCGCGGCGCGCGCGGGCTCGCAGTGTCCCGCGGCTGCCGCACTCCCGCGGATCTCATTGAGCAGTTGACCCAGGTGTCCGGCACCACCGCCCGCCGCCGGGTAATACTGGCCGGCGACGTTCGTCGCGACCCGTTCCTGGGCGGCGACCGCACGAGAGCACGATTCGATCTGGTGGCTCAGGCCGTCGAGGACGGCACCATGGGTATCGACGCCGCCACGGTGATCACCAAGGGCCTCACCCCGCTCCTCGCCCACGGGTCCTTGGACGAGCTGGGAAAGGCGGAGACCGAGTTGGTCGCCGCTGCCACCGGCACCGGCCCCGACAGCACGGTGCCCGCCTCGGCGGACTCGGTGCGGGTGATGGTGTGCGTGTGGCAGGCGAAGATCGACCCCGACGGACTCGACCCGGCCGAGGACCGCGCCATGGGGGTGCGGGGGTTCCGCTTCGGTCCGGAACGCAACGGGCTGCTGCACGGCAGCTTCCAGCTCATGGCGGAAGCCGGGGCTCGGGCAAAGACCCTGTTCGATGCGTACCTGACCCCGACCACCGCGCCCGCGTTCATGACCGAAGAAGAACGCGCAGCCGCGGAAACGGAAGGCGGCAAGGATTCGCGGACGCCGGCGCAGCAGCGGCATGACATCTTCGTCGCGATCATCGACGCCATGGCCCGCAGCGGCCAGGCACCCACCATCGGTGGTGCCGCACCCACCGTCCTGGTGTCGGTCCGCGCAGAGGACCTCGAAGCGAACCGAGGTGCCGGCTGGTCGGACCGGGTCGAGGGCCCGGTGTCGATGCGGACGGTACGGCAGATGGTGTGCACCGGCGGCATCCAGAAAGTCGTCCTCACGACTGAGGGGCGGATCGTGCGCCTGGGTTCACCGGAGCGGTGCTTCACCCCACAGCAACGACGCGCGATCTCCCTCCGTGACGGCGGGTGCGTCATTCCCGGCTGCACCATCCCCGTCGGGTGGTGCGAGATCCACCACGTGGTCCCGGACCGGGACGGTGGGCCGACCCACACGGACAATGGTGTGCTGTTGTGCTGGTTCCATCACCGCACCATCGACACCTCCCAGTGGGGCATCCGGATGCGACACGGGGTACCGGAAGTGAAGCCGCCACCCTGGATCGAGTACTTCGGGAAGTGGCGACCCGCGACCAAATCCCGAACCTGACTCCTCGACCGACTCGACACCCCACCCGACTAGTCCCGCGCCGGGGGAGTCGCGTCGACTGGACCGGTACGCATGCGTCCCTTCGACGGGCTCAGGGACCGTGTGAGGTTGCGTTCCCGTCAGGTTACGCATCGGGCGTCGCGATCCCGAGTCACGGTCGCTGAGCCTGTCGAAGCGACGGGACCGCGCAGCAAGCGTCCCTTCGACAAGCTCAGGGACCGTATGCGTGCGTCCCTTGCGGTTGTGTCCCTTAGACAGGCTCAGGGACCGTGTGAGGTTGCGTGCTCCTCGACGACTCAGCGGGCGTGGCGATCGCGAGTTACGGTCGCTGAGCCTGTCGAAGCGACGGGACGCAGCGCGGTTTTGGCCCCTTCGACGAGCTCAGGGACCGTATCCGCATAGGCCGCCTCGACCACCCCGGGAACGGCCGTCGCCCGAACAGTCGGGGGCGGAGGTGGCGCGGTGGGGCTCCGGGGTCGGTGGGCATCTATGGGCGGAGCCCCAGCACGCCACCTCCGCACCCCCACACGACCGCAACGAGTCACGTCCCTTCGACAGGCTCAGGGACCGTGGGGTGCGTCCCTTCGACAAGCTCAGGGACCGTAGGGCTGCGTCCCTTCGACAAGCTCAGGGACCGTAGGGCTGCGTCCCTTCGACAAGCTCAGGGACCGTAGCTCAGGGACCGACAGGCTGGGGGACCGAGCCGGACGCGCGGAAGGATCGCGACTAGGGCGCCGTCGCCGCCGCGATGGCCGCGTGCACCACGTCGTAGTCCGGGTTCTCCGGGTCGGTGAGCGGCATCGTCACCGCCAGCTCGGTCACGGGCTGGTCCCGCGCCTTCATGGCGAGCTGGGTGAAGTAGCCGAGCATGCTCTGCGGGATGTCCGTCTTCACGACCTGCGCCCCGGCATCCGCGATGCCCTCGAACTTGGTCAGCACGTTCAGCGGGTCGAACTGCTGGATGATCGCCTGCTGCAACTCGCGCTGACGGGCCATTCGGTCGTAGTCGGAGGTGAGGTATCGCGACCGGGCGTACCAGAGGGCGTGGAACCCGTCGAGGTTCTGCACACCCGGCTCGATCCATGCGTCGATCGGTACCGGGTTGTTGTTCTCGTCGTGCCCGGCCCCCATGGCCACACGGGTCTTCACGTCGATCGTCACGCCTCCGAGAGCGTCGATCAGGTCGGCGAATCCCTGCATGTCGATCAGCCCGAAGTACTGGATCTCCAAGCCGGTGACGCCCTCCGCCGCATCGCGCATCGCCTCGATCCCCGGCTGGCTGCCGATGGCCTCGGCGTTGGGATAGAGCTCCGGGCTGTACAGCTGCACCTCGGTGTAGATCGAGTTGAGCATGCACACGTCCACGTTGCACCGCTTGTAGCCATCCGGGTACAGCGACTGCATGGGCGAACCGGCCGAGAACGGCGCACGAACCAGGTTGCGAGGCAACCCAATCATCGTCGTCTCGCCGGTCTCGGCGTCGATGCTGACCACCGTGATGCTGTCGGGGCGGAGTCCCTGCCGATCGGGTCCGGCATCTGCGCCGAGCAGCAGGATGTTGTACTGGCCGTCCACCGGGTCGGCCGTCGGTCCGGTGCCGAACAGCGTGCTCACGAACCCGCGTTGCACCCCGAAGAGGTACGCGCCGTAACTGGCGGGGCCCGCCGTGGCGACCAGCGAGACGACGGCGAGACCGGCGACCAGCAGTCGCGCGGCCGGATATGCCTTCGCCAACCGGGCCAGCCGGATGGTGTCGAGGGTGAGCACGAGCCACAGCACGGCGTAGGCGGCGAGCAGCACCTGCAGCACGAGGAGCGGGGCGGGCATGGTGACCGCGGAGAACAGGACTCCACGCGCCACGAAGTACAGCACGAGCGCGACGAGTGCGAGGGTCCAGAGCAGAAGGGTGGCGGCGAGGCCGAAGCGGCCGAGCTTGCGGTTCCCCGCGAGCACCTGCGCGGAGCCGGGAATGAGGAAGTTCATTCCGACGAGCCACCAACCGCGCTTGGTCATGAAGGACTCGGATCGGGTATCCGGGTTGCGTAAAGGAGCGGTAAGACTCATGGGTTCGGGGCTACAACCTCTTCTTCAGGGCGGCGTTCTTCTGCTCGACCAGTTCGGCAAGAGTGTCAGCGTAGTTCGTCAGTCTCTGCGCCAGCGCATCGTCGGCGGTGGCGAGCATGCGCGCCGCAAGCAGGCCGGCGTTCTTCGCGCCGCCGATGGACACGGTCGCCACGGGCACACCCGCGGGCATCTGGACGATCGAGAGCAACGAGTCGAGGCCGTCGAGGCGGGAGAGCGGCACCGGCACCCCGATCACCGGCAGTGTGGTGACGGAGGCGAGCATGCCCGGCAGGTGAGCCGCGCCGCCCGCACCCGCGATGATCACCCGGAGACCGCGCGCACGCGCCTCGGTGCCGTAGGCGATCATGCGCTGCGGAGTGCGGTGCGCCGACACCACCTCGACCTCGTGCGGAATGCCGAGTTCGGCGAGGATCTCGGCGGCATCCGCCATCACGCTCCAGTCGGAATCCGATCCCATGACCAGCCCGACGACCGGCGTCCCTCCTTCGGCGGTACCGGACGGGTGGGCGGACGGGAGCTCGGGATTGGGCATGGGGACAATGCTAAACGTCAGGTCGCGAGCAGCGCCGCCGCGGCGCGCGCCTGGAAGACGACCTCCTCGAGCTCGTCCCCTCCCGCGGTCACGTGTCCCACTTTGCGGCCGGGACGCGACTCCTTGCCGTAATTGTGCACCTTCACCGTGGGGTGGTCGGCGAACATCCGGGGGTAGCGGCCGGCCAGACCGCCGGCCTCCGGTCCGCCGAAGACGTTGACCATCACCGACCACGCGTCGCGGCACCCGGTGGCGCCGAGCGGAAGGTCGAGCACTGCGCGCAGGTGCTGCTCGAACTGACTGGTGGTCGACCCGTCGATCGACCAGTGGCCGGAGTTGTGCGGGCGCATGGCGAGCTCGTTCACGAGCAACCGGTCGTCGGTGGTCTCGAACAGTTCCACGGCGAGCACCCCGGTCACGCCCACGCCCTCCGCCACCGCGTAGGCGATGTCGGATGCGACGGTGGACGCACGCAGAGCCGCCTGCGGTGCCGGCGCGATCACCTCGGCGCAGACGCCGTCGCGCTGCACCGACTCCACCACCGGCCAGGCGACGATGTCGCCGCTCGGTCGACGGGCCACCGACTGCGCCAGCTCCCGGCGGAAGTCGACGAGCTCCTCCACGAGCAGTGCGGGCGCAGCGTCGGAGTCATCATTCGGCGACGCATCGGCGAGCGCGGCGAACCAGTCGTCGGCATCGGCGGCATCCCGCACGACGCGGACTCCCTTGCCGTCGTACCCGCCGCGCGGCGTCTTCACGACCGCCACCCCGCCGTTGGCGCGGAGGAAGTCGCCGAGCTCCGCCGGCGACGTCACCCGCGCCCAGATCGGCACGGGAAGCCCCAGCTCGGTCAGCCGCTCCCGCATGAGCACTTTGTCCTGGGCGTAGCGAAGCGCGTCCGGACCGGGATGCACGGCCACACCCGCGTCCACGAGCGCCCGCAGCACGGCCTGCGGCACGTGCTCATGATCGAACGTCACCGCATCCACACCCCGGGCGAAGGCCAGGACGGTGTCGACGTCGCGGTAGTCCCCCACGCTGCTGGCGGCGAGCGCGGCCGCCATGCCGTCCGCTTCGGCGAGTACCCGGATGTCCACACCGAGGTTGATCGCCGCGGGGACCATCATGCGGGCGAGTTGTCCGCCGCCGATCACACCGATGGTTCGAGTCATGGTTGCCCTCCGTCTCCGCACTGCGGGCGTGTAGCTCCGTGAGCGTGGCTTCGTACGCGTGGCGCGATGAGCGTTGCTCTGTGAGCGTTGCGAAATGTCGGGGGCTTAGACTCCCGACGGTACGACCTATCTTCGCCCATCGACCGACCGAACGGATGCAGCCGACGTGATCGACGCTTCATCCACGACGCGCGCGCACTCCACGCTCCTCTCGCAGCTGATGAAGTTCGGACTGGTCGGCGGGGTCGGCTTCGTGATCGACGTGGGCGTCTTCACTCTGCTGCGGATCAGCGTGCTGAGTCCCGACGTGCTGCACGAGGGTCCGATCCTCGCGAAGGTCGTCTCGACCTCGCTCGCCATCGGCGCCAACTGGGTCGGTAACCGCTACTGGACCTTCGGCCCGCACCGCAGCGCACGCACCACGCTGGAGGCGGTGGAGTTCCTCGTCGTCAGCCTGCTGGGCATGGGCATCGGCCTGCTCTGCCTGTGGATCTCCCACTACGTGCTCGGGTTCACCTCGGTGCTGGCCGACAACATCTCGTCGAACGTCATCGGCCTGCTGCTCGGCTCGGTGTTCCGCTTCACGCTGTACCGGCACTGGGTGTACTCGCCGAGGCGCGCCCATCGACGAGCGAAGAGGCGCGCCCTCGCCTCCGAGTAGCGGATCCGCGCGCTACGGGCGACCGAGCGCGCGGTAGGTCCAGCCCGCGGAGCGCCACTCGGCGGGAGCGAGGCAGTTGCGCCCGTCGAGGATCGCCTTCGTGCTCACGATGTAGCCGAGTGCTCGCGGGTCGAGCTCGCGGTACTGCTGCCACTCCGTGAGCAGCAGCACGGCGTCCGCTCCCTTCGCGGCTTCCTCGGGCGTGGGGACGAGCGTGAGATCGGGGACGAGCCGACGGGACGTCTCGATCGCCTCCGGGTCGGTGGCGACGACGACCGCGCCCTCCCGCATCAGCTGGGTCGCCACGTCGAGTGCCGGAGAATCGCGAACGTCGTCGGAGTTCGGCTTGAAGGCGAGGCCCAGTACCGCGATGCGCTTGCCCGCCAGCTCGCCGCCGCAGACCTCCCGGGCCAGTTCGACCATGCGGGTGCGGCGGCGCAAGTTGATGTCATCCACGTCGCTGAGGAACGACAGCGCCTGATCCACGCCGAGTTCGTCGGCACGGGCCATGAAGGCGCGGATGTCCTTCGGCAGGCAGCCACCGCCGAAGCCGAGGCCGGCGTTCAGGAAGCGGCGACCGATGCGTGCGTCGTGTCCGATGGCGTCGGCCAGCTGGGTGACGTCGGCACCCGTGGCCTCGCACACCTCGGCCATGGCGTTGATGAAGGAGATCTTCGTGGCGAGGAACGCATTGGCGCTGACCTTCACGAGCTCTGCGGTGGCGTAGTCGGTGATGATGCGCGGGGTCTTCTTCGCGAGGGCGACGGCGTAGATCTTGTCGAGAGCGGAGGCCGCGGCGACCCCGGTCTCGCCCGACGGAACGCCGTAGACGAGCCGGTCGGGAGACAGCGTGTCCTGCACGGCCAGGCCCTCGCGGAGGAACTCCGGGTTCCACGCGAGTACCGCACCGGGCGCCGACGCGGTGACACGCTCGGCCAGGCGAGCGGCCGTTCCCACCGGAACGGTGGACTTGCCCACCACGATGTCACCGGCCGACAGGTGCGGGGCGAGCGCGTCGACCGCCGCATCCACGTAGGTGAGGTCGGCGGCGTTGCTGCCCTTGCGCTGCGGGGTGCCGACTGCCACGAAGTGCACGGCCGCGCCCTTCACGGCCGAGATGTCCGTGGTGAATGACAGCCGTCCCGTGGCGAGGGCGTCCTTCAGCAGTTCGGGGAGACCGGGCTCGTAAAACGGAGCCTCTCCCGAGTTGAGCAGCGCGATCTTGGACTCGTCCACATCCACGCCTACGACCTCATGACCGAGTTCGGCCATTCCCACCGCGTGAACGGCGCCCAGGTAACCACAGCCAACGACAGAAATTCTCATGGCCATAGCCTAGGGAATGGCGACGGCGCCGATGACCGGGGCGCTACCGCCAGCCCTGTGCGCTCGGATGCGTTCCCCGGGTGCCGATGGAATCCTCCTGCTGGCGGCGAGCGGTCATCGGATCCGCGCCGGCCTCCATGAGGTCCTGCAGAGCCCGCGTCACGAGGGTCGCAGAGGGCACGTCCCGCAGCAGCACCGGCGCCTCGAGCCCGGTGTTGATGCGGATGTCACCGCTCCGGAACACGCTCTGCACCGGGCCGCGGGACAGGCTGATGTCGTACCCGCGGCTGTGCAGCAGTTCCTGCCGGACGCGCACGAAGAAGCCGCGCCTCACGATGAGTCGGCGGGTGGTGATGGTGCAGCGGCGGCTCAGCCAGATGAGCAGTGGCAGGAGCCAGAAGAGGAGCACCCCGAGGGCCACCGCACCGTAGAAGGCCGTACGCTGCCAGCCCTCGGGGAAGGACTCACCGAAGTACCCGGCGGCACCGGCGAGCAGGATGAGGGTGAGGCAGGGGAAGAACAGCACCCGGGCGTGCGGACGGAGCGTGGCGACCACCCGTTCCGGCACCTCGGGAGGAACCGACGGGTGCTGCTGATACTCGTGCTGCCGGTAGTCGGCCTGCCGGCGGTGCGGGGCCGGCTGGGTGTCCTGCAGCACGGTCGTCTCCCCATCGTCGTCGGGGATGTGGCGGGTCGCGTCAGCGCGGCGGAGCGTGGAGCGATCCTTCCGGGCCATCCCCCATTAATACCGCAGATGGGTGACATCTCCGGCGGCGACAGCCGTGGTCCGGCCATCCGGCCCGGATCGGATGCGCACGCGTCCCACCTCATCGATGTCCACCGCGGTGCCGCGCAGTTCGTTCCCGCCCGGCAGTTCCACCCGAACCCGACGGCCCAGGGTGCCGCACTCGGCGACGACCGCATCCCGCACGCCGGAGACGACCGCGTCGCCCCGCGCGGACGCGAACGCGGTGGCCAGGGTGTCGAGCTCGGCGAGGTAGTCCGCGAGCAGGGCGTCGGCATCCGGGGCCTCGGCGCCGGCGAGGAGCAGGGAGGTCGATGTGTCGGTGGGCAGGTCGTCGGCGGTCAGGGTCACGTTCACCCCGGAGCCCACGACCACGGCCGACGGGGAGGCGAGGAGCTCGCAGAGGATGCCGCAGACCTTTCTGCCGTCGATCAGCACGTCGTTCGGCCACTTGAGCGTCACGTCGGACCCGGCAACGCCAGCCGGCAGCGCGGCGCGCACCGCCCGGGCCATGGCGGTGCCGGCGAGGAGCGGGAACCATCCCCAGCTGCCCTGCGGGATACCGTCGATCCGGAGGAGCACCGATGCCGCGAGCGACGAGCCGGCGGGGGCCGTCCATACGCGTCCCGCCCTACCCCGTCCGGCCCGCTGGTCGCGGGTCACGACCACCGACAGGTGCGGCCAGGTCGAGGCATCCGCGCCGGAGACCCGGCGCACGAGATCGTCGTTGGTGGAGCCAGTGAAGGGCACGTGCTCGAGCCGGGCGCTCACGGCCGACGAACGGGGAAACTCCATGCGCTCAGCGTACGACCGCGGTCCGGGCGGCCCGAACGGCACGAGGAGCGGCACGGAAGGGCGGCACGGAAGGGCGCGACGGGCAGCCGGGCGGCGAAGAGGGCGACCGGTAAAGTGAACCGCGTGACCAGCAGCGAAACGCCTCCCGATATGTACACGACCGCCGGCAAGCTGGCGGACCTGAAGAATCGGTATCACGAGGCGGTCACCGCGAGCGGCGAGGCCGCGATCGAGAAGCAGCACGCGCGCGGGAAGATGACCGCGCGGGAGCGCATCGACGTGCTTCTCGACCACGGCTCGTTCGTGGAGCTCGACGAGTTCGTGCGGCACCGCACCCACGCGTTCGGCATGGAGAAGAAGCGACCCTACGGTGACGCCGTCGTCACCGGCACGGGCACCATCCACGGTCGTCAGGTCGCCGTCTACTCGCAGGACTTCACGATCTTCGGCGGATCCCTCGGCGAGGTCGCCGGCGAGAAGATCATCAAGGTGATGGAGCTCGCCATCAAGACCGGTGTGCCCATCATCGGCATGCTCGACTCCGGCGGCGCCCGCATCCAGGAGGGCGTGGTCGCCCTCGGCAAGTACGGCGAGATCTTCCGGTTGAACACCGCGGCGTCCGGGGTGATCCCGCAGATCTCGATCATCATGGGTCCGGCGGCGGGCGGGGCCGTGTACTCCCCCGCCCTGACCGACTTCGTGATCATGGTCGACAAGACGAGCCACATGTTCGTCACGGGGCCCGATGTGATCAAGACCGTGACCGGTGAGGACGTCGGCTTCGAAGAGCTCGGTGGCGCCTATACGCACAACAGCATCTCGGGTGTCTCGCACTATCTGGCGAGCGACGAGGACGATGCACTCGACTACGCGCGCACGCTGCTCGGTTTCCTCCCCGACAACAACCTCGCCGAGCTGCCCGTCTACGCGAACGAGCCGGAACTCGAGATCACCGACTCCGACCGCAAGCTCAACACGCTCATCCCCGATTCCCCGAACCAGCCCTACGACGTGCACGCGCTCATCGAACGCGTGGTCGATCACGGCGAGTTCCTGGAGACGCAGCCGCTGTTCGCGCCGAACATCGTCGTGGGCTTCGCGCGGGTGGAGGGCAGGTCGGTCGGCATCGTGGCGAACCAGCCGGGCGCGATGGCCGGCACCCTCAACATCGAGGCGGGCGAGAAGGCCTCGCGGTTCGTGCGGTTCTGCGACGCGTTCTCCATTCCGATCATCACCCTGGTGGACGTGCCGGGATACCTGCCCGGCACCGACCAGGAATGGACGGGCGTGATCCGTCGCGGCGCGAAGCTGCTCTACGCCTACGCCGAGGCCACCGTTCCGCTCGTCACGATCATCACCCGCAAGGCGTACGGCGGCGCGTACATCGTGATGGGCTCGAAGCAGTTGGGCGCCGACATCAACCTCGCCTGGCCGACGGCCGAGATCGCGGTGATGGGCGGACAGGGTGCGGTGAACATCCTGTACCGCAACGAGATCCGGAAGGCCGGTGAGGCGGGCGAGGATGTCGCCGCCGTGCGCACCCGGCTCGCGAACGAGTACACGTACAACGTGGCGAGCCCGTTCCTCGCCGCCGAACGGGGCGAGCTGGACGGCGTGATCGAACCCGCCGCCACTCGGGTGGCCATCACGAAGGCGCTGCGGGCCCTTCGCACCAAGCGCGCGAGCCTGCCGCCCAAGAAGCACGGGAACATCCCGCTGTGAGCGACCCGGACGAGCAGGGCGTTCTCGGCGCCGACGATGTGCGGGTGGTCTCCGGCAACCCCACCGCCGAGGAGATCGCCGCCGCCTCCGCCGTGCTCGCCGCGCTCGTCGCGGAACGGGCGGGCGCCCGGGCCGAGCCGATCGAACCGAGCCCCTCGACGTGGCAGCGCAGCCAACGGGCGATCCGCGGCACGATCGTTCCGGGGCCCGGCCGCTGGCGGGGGTTCTCGGGCTGAAGCGGTCTCAGGCCCCGCGCTGTACCCCATTCGCGGGACGGCTCTCGGGGCAGTTCCGCGGCAATTCGGGGGCACACGGACTGGGGCGCCGGAAAATGTCCCCCAAGTGTCCTCATAAATGACGACTGTGCGGCCGGGGAACGACGACCAAGATAGATATCGCTAGGTGTTACTCCAAGAGTCACACCACCTGGCATTCGCCGACTAGGGTAAGCGGGCGAATGTCCTGGGGGCGAGTCAGGGCGACATTCGGGTTGTCGCCCTGACTCGGAATCGAGAAGGGCTGGTCCATAGATCGGCCCTTCTCCTCGTTAACCGGCGGTGCGCGGTCAACCGTGGCGCAGTCGGTCCAGGGTGCAAGGTCACCCAGCGGTGCGCGGGATCTCCAGCCACAGGTCGACCTCGTCGTCCTGGTCGTCCTGGGCGAGCATGCTCGCGCTGCCATCGCCCGACATGCTGACGCCCACCACGGTCACCGCCGTCGCCGACCCCTCGGGCACGGTGCGCGCGATGAGCTTGTCGGTGCGGGTGGACCGGATGGCGCTGGCGAGGCGATTGAGCACCCGCTCCATCTCCGTCTCGTCGAGGTCGTCGATGCCCCCCTCATCGAGGAGGGTCACGACGGTCCCCCGGCGCCGCGCCTCCATGACCTCCCGCCGCACGGCATCGTTCAGCAGTTTGCGCCCGCGGATCTCGTCGCGGATGCCGCCCTCGAGGTAGAGGCACTCCTGGCGCTCCTGCTCGTTCAGGTCGCCGTTGCGCTCGACGATGCGGCGAAGCATCGGAAGCGCCATGGTGCTGGTCTGGCGGAGGCGGAACTGACGCTCGAAGAGGTGGGCCTCCTGCGCCGCCTGCCAGTCGGTCGCCTCCCGCTCGGCGAGGGCGAACTGCCGCGCGTCCCGGCCGGCTTTCGCGAGCGCCCGGGCGAGCATGTGCGAGACGGCCACCCAGAGCACGCTGCCGATCACGCCGAGCTTCGGCACGTTGCCGAGGTCGGTCCAGAGCACCGACTGCGCGACGAGGAAGAACACGCCGGCCCAGGCGAACGCCTGCTGACGCCTCGTGGACGTGATGGTCATCAGCGTTCCGACCGCCGCCACATGCCAGGTCATGTTCCCGATCGACCGGTCCGGGTCGAGCTGACTGGTCACGAGCAGGGTGACCGCCACGCATACGGCGAGGTTGAAGGCCGCCAGCCACCGCGGCATGAGGGTGGGGCTCTTCGGCCATAGGCTGAGGACGGTGGCGACCGCATACAGTCCCATCGCCACGAGCGCAGGCACTGGGCTGGCCGTGCCGGGAAGGGATACCAGCCCGAGAAGGATGTGATAGCCGGAGAACAGGCCGGCGATGCCGACGATGATGTACCGCGGAACGCTGATCACGATGCCGCCCCGCTGATCTCGTTCTGGTCCTCGCGCACCTGTTCGGGGTTCGGCCAGGTGATCCGTACCGTGGTGCCTTCGCCCTTCGCGGAATCGACCGCGACCACGCCGCCCACGTTGGAGACCCGCTCCCGGATGGACACACGCAGCCCGAGGCGCTCGCTCGGCACCTGATGCACGTCGAACCCGATGCCGTTGTCCCGCACCTCGATGCTCACCCCGCTCGCGCCGATGCCCCGGAGTGACAGCACGCGTTCGACGTCCCGACCGTCGGAACCGGCGTGCTGCAGGCTGTTGACCATCGCCTGAACGGCCGCCGAGTACAACGCCTCGGCCGCGTTGACCGGTACGACGCAGGCCCCGATCTCGTCGGTTCGCACGGCGATCGGGGCGGACATCGTGGAGGCGGCATCGATGATGCGCTGGGTCAGCTTGCGCAGAGCGACGGTGGACCCGTCCTGCGTGGTGCCGAGCCCGGCGTCGGCGAGGTGATCGATCGCGTTGCCCGCCATCGTCGCGGCGAGCTCCCGGGCGTCGGGGGTGTACGCCCGCGCCGCCGAGAGGAAGGTGGTGAGCACGCTGTCGTGCACGATGGCGTCGACCTGCACCCGCTCCACCTCCGTGGCGTGCTGGCGCACGGCATGGGCGTAGCGCTCCAGCGCGGTGCTCTGCGCGGCATCGACGGACGATGCAGCCTGCCGTAGAACGGTGACGAGCACGAGCAGCGCACCGCCCAGGATGATGGCGTAGACCACGTTGAGCAGCGCAGCGATCGGTTCGGCCGAGCCGCCTGCCGGGGTCAAGCGGACGACGCCGTAGACGACAGGAACGATGACCGTGTAGGCGGCGGCGAGCCAGACGCTGAACGCGATGGCTGCACATGCCGTAGCGACGGTGAGGACGAACCACAACCAGGGCGCTGCGTCATCGGTCAGGACCGACGCATCAGCGGCGAAAGGCCAGGTGATCAGCCCGGCCAGGTAGGCGAAGGCCACGTAGCCGTTCGCGGCGGCGACGAATCGCCGTGCGAGCGCGGCGGCGATGACGACGAGAAGCCCGCCGAAGAAGGACGCGGCGATGACGACGTTCCACACCAGCATGACGCCCGAGGTCTGCGTGATGAGCGCCGGGAGGGACTGCAGGCTGAACACCAGCCCGAAGGCGCCGACCGCGCGGGCGAGCACCGTCTCGATGCGAGCGCGGCTGATGGGGTTGCTCGGACTCCGGGTCTCCGGCGCGGCCGGAATCGCTAAGCGCTCAGTGGCCATCGCTGCCGTCGGGATCCAAGCCGGGGAGGATGCCGTCCTCCACGGCTCGACGCAGCAGGTCGACCTTCGTCGGCGCGGGACGCCCGATCTCGATGTACTTCACGCGGATGCGGTCGAGGTACTCCCGAGCGGTGGAATTGGCGATGCCGAGCTGCTCGGCGACCCTCTTCAGCGGCAGTCCGGACGCGTACAGGTGCAGCACGTCGCGTTCCCGGCGGCCGAGCTGCGCCTTCGCGAAGTCGCTGTCCGCGTCGATCGCGGTGGCCCACTCGAGGTTGTTGAGCACCTCGCCCCGCGCGACGGTTGCGATGGCGGCGATCACGGTCTGCGTGGCGGAGGACTTGGGGATGACACCGGCGGCACCGGCGGCGAGCGCCTCTCGCACACTGGCCACGCGGTCGGCGATGCTATGGATCAGCACGGCGGCGCCCGTCGCCTGCGCGAGCTTCACGTTGTCGGTGACGGTCGACCCGTCGCCGAGGGAGAGGTCGAGCACGACCACGTCGCATTCCTTGCCGGTGAGTCCGGCGACGAGCTCCGTCGCACTCGCCGCGGCCAGCACGAAGTCGTAGCCGGCATCCAGGCACGCGGCCTTCAGTCCGAGCCGAACCGACTCGTGATCGTCGACGACGGCCACTCGAACGGTCGAACCGGCCGGCCCCCTGCCGGTTGATTGCTGCTGATCTGATGTGTTAATCACGAATAATCCCGCCTGGCGTCACCCACACTGCCCCGAGTGTGTGCCCCCATGGTATCGGCAGGACTACTCCCGCATCAGTAGCCCGACGGCCTCCACGTGATGAGTGTTCGGAAAGAGGTCGAATGCGCGCAACGAGCGCAGTGCGTATCCTCGCTCGGCGAAGAGCGACACGTCCCGCGCGAACGCCACGGGATCGCACGCGACGTACACGATCTGGGCGGGCGACAGCGCCGTCAAAGCGTTCACCACGGGCTTCTTGGCACCCGACCGCGGCGGATCGAGCACCACGGTGGCGGCGGCGTAACGGCGCTTCTCGGCCGCGGACGCGTTGCGCGCCATCTCCTGCAGATAGCGGTCGACCCGGGCCGTGACCGCCGCGGCACCGAGCCATTCGGCGAGGTTGTCGCCGGCGTAGTCGGTGGCCACCTCGTCGCTCTCCACGCTGGTGATGCGCGTGGTGCTGCCGAACCGGTCGCCGAGCGCCGCCGCCATCAGCCCCACCCCGCCATAGAGGTCGAGGTTCGCGGCGCGAGGATCGAAGGAGGCTTCGTCGACCGCTCCCTGCACGGCGTCGTACAGCGTCTCGGCCGCCGCCCGGTGAACCTGCCAGAAGCCGCCCGCCTCGAGGGCGAAGCTCCGGTCGTGCACGCGCTCGGTGATGGTGTCGCGTTTCTGCGCGCGGCCGTCCATGAGCAGGAGGCGCAGCGGCCCCTCGGACGGTTCGACGATGTCCACCGATTCCACGTTCGGGAACTTCTGCGCGAACGGGGCGGTCTCGTTGACCCTCCGCGTGGCGAGCGGCAGGTGGTCCACCGGGATGACGCGGTGCGACCGGGCGGCGTAGGGGCCGATGGTGCCGTCCTCGGCCACGTGCAGGCTCACCCGGGTGCGCCAGCCGGTGCCGCCCGACTCGTCGTCACCCGGGAGCGCCTCCACCGAGACGTCCCGGTCGAGCCGCGCCATGCGGGACAGGGAATCGACCACCACCTGCCGCTTCAGCTCGCGCTGGTGAGCGAGAGCGATGTGGCCGAACTCGGCGCCTCCCGCACGGTCCTCCGGCGAACGGTCCACGGCCGCGGCGGGCCAGATGTGCTCCTGCCGGTGCGGCGACGCCGACAGCACGTCCAGCGTGTCCGCCCGCCAGAAACTCGCGTGTCCGGTGTCGGTGATGCGCGCGCGCACCCGCTCACCGGGGATGGCGTCGGCGACGAAGATCACCCGGCCCTCGTGCCGGGCCACGAAGACGCCGCCGTGGGCTACGTTGGTGACGTCCAGTTCCACCTCGGTGCCGATTGCAGCCGAGTCGGCCGAGGATGGTTCGCGGGTTTTAGCCATTCACCGAGCATCGCACACCCCGGGAAACGACATGCGCCTGTACCTCGCCTCCACGTCGCCCGCGCGACTGGCCACTCTGCGCGCGGCGGGCATCGAGCCGGTGCTGCTCCCGTCCCTCGTCGACGAGGACGCCGTGGTGCGCGCGGCGGAAGCCGAACGCGGCCCCCTGCCCGCCGACGAGATGGTGCAGTTGCTCGCCCGGACGAAGGCCGAGGCGGCCGTGGCCCTCGCCGCGGCCACCGAGCACATCGACGGCCTCGTGCTGGGTGGCGACTCCGCCTTCGAGATCGACGGGATGATCCACGGCAAGCCGCACACCGCCGAGAGAGCGCGGGAGCGCTGGCACGCGCAGCGCGGAAGAAGCGGACTGCTGCACAGCGGGCATCACCTCATCGCGGTGCGCGCCGGCGTCCCGGGGCGCTCCGTCGGGTGCACGTCGGTGGCCACGGTCGAGTTCGCCGACGACATCACCGACGCGGAGATCGACGCCTATGTGGCCACGGGCGAACCGCTCGCGGTCGCCGGCGCATTCACGATCGACAGTCTGGGCGCGGCCTTCATCACGACGATCGACGGAGACCCGCACACCGTCGTGGGGCTCTCCGTGAGCGTGCTCCGCCGGCTGGTGCGCTCACTCGACGTCGAGTGGACCTCCCTCTGGAACCGCTCCCCCGCATCCTGAGAGCCGTTGTGGGCACCCTCCCGCGCAACCGCGACACGTTTGTGAGAGTCGTCCAAAGCCTAGCCCCCCTCCCCCAATAGGCTAGGGATTTATGTCGCGCATCACCAAGGTCCTCATCGCCAACCGGGGCGAAATAGCAGTACGGGTCATCCGAGCGGCGCGAGACAGCGGAATCGGCAGTGTCGCCGTGTACGCCGACCAGGATCGCGATGCCCTGCACACCCGCCTCGCGGACGAGGCCTACGCCCTCGGCGGCAGTACCAGCGCCGAGACGTATCTCGTGATCGAGAAGATCCTCTCGGTCGCCCGCCGCTCCGGTGCCGATGCGGTGCACCCGGGGTACGGGTTCCTCGCCGAGAACGCCGCGTTCGCGCGGGCCGTGATCGACGCGGGTCTCATCTGGATCGGCCCCTCGCCCGATGCCATCGAACAGCTCGGCGACAAGGTGACCGCGCGGCACGTGGCCGAGCGGGTGGGTGCACCGCTGGCCCCCGGAACGCTCAACCCCGTCTCGGGCGCCGACGAGGTGCTCGACTTCGTCGACCAGCACGGCCTTCCCGTGGCCATCAAGGCCGCGTTCGGCGGTGGCGGCCGGGGCCTCAAGGTGGCTCGCAGCCGCGACGAGGTCGCCGAACTCTTCGACTCGGCGACGCGCGAAGCGATCGCCGCGTTCGGACGCGGGGAGTGCTTCGTGGAGAAGTACCTCGACGAACCGCGCCACGTGGAGACCCAGTGCCTGGCCGACGCGCACGGCACCGTGGTCGTCGTCTCCACCCGGGACTGCTCCCTGCAGCGCCGCCACCAGAAGCTCGTCGAGGAGGCTCCCGCGCCGTTCCTGAGCGACGAGCAGAACGCGCTGCTCTACCGCTCGTCGAAGGCCATCCTGCGCGAGGTGGGCTATGTCGGGGCGGGCACCTGCGAGTTCCTGGTCGGCAAGGACGGCACCATCTCGTTCCTCGAGGTGAACACCCGCCTGCAGGTGGAGCACCCGGTGACCGAGGAGGTGACCGGCATCGACCTCGTGCGCGAGCAGTTCCGCCTCGCCGAGGGAGGCGTGCTGGACTATGCCGATCCCGAGCCGCGCGGCCACTCCCTCGAGTTCCGCATCAACGGCGAGGATGCCGGCCGCGGCTTCTTCCCCTCGCCCGGTCCCGTGCACGTGTTCACCGCCCCGGGCGGCCCCGGGGTGCGCGTCGACTCCGGCGTGCAGTCCGGCGACGTGATCTCCGGAGCGTTCGACTCGCTCCTCGCGAAGCTGATCGTGACCGGCGCCACCCGCGAGGACGCCCTCGAACGCGCACGCCGCGCCCTCGACGAGTTCGAGGTGACCGGGCTGCCCACCGTGCTGCCGTTCCACCGTGCCGTCGTGCGCGACCCGGCGTTCGCCCCGGCGAACGGCGACCCGTTCAGCATCTACACGCTGTGGATCGAGAACGAGTTCCAGAACGACATCGAGCCGTGGACGGGCGAGCAGGGCGACCTGCCCGCGGCCACGGGCGATGAGCGGCAGAGCGTGGTCGTGGAGGTCGGCGGCAAGCGCGTCGAGGTGACGCTGCCGAGGAAGCTGCTGCGCGGCTCCGGGAGTGCCGACGCCGGCGCCCCGACCGCGCCCCGGCGACGCGGAGCCGCGACGGCCGGCGTCACCGCGGCATCCGGCCACTCGGTGAAGGCGCCCATGCAGGCGACGATCGTGAAGGTGGCCGTGGCCGAGGGCGACGCCGTGGTGAAGGGAGACCTCATCCTGGTGCTGGAGGCCATGAAGATGGAGCAACCGCTCACCGCGCACCGGGACGGCACCGTGGCCAACCTGTCGGCCGAGGTCGGGAGCACCGTTCCGTCGGGGCACGTGCTCCTCGACATCACGGGCTGAGCCGACTGCGTCACGGTCCCTGAGCCCGTCGAAGGGACGACGACCGGCGTCCCTTCGATGGGCGCACGAACCGGTGAGAGGTCAGTGACCGTCGCGGCCGCGGCTAGTGGACGATGTGCATCGCGCGTGCGGCATCCGAGATGGAGCCGGACAGCGACGGGTACACCGTGAACGCGCGGGCGACGTCGTCGACGGTGAGCCGGTGCTCCACGGCGAGCGCGAGCGAGAAGATGAGTTCCGACGCGCGCGGTCCCACGATGACGCCGCCGATCACCGTCCCCGACCCGGTGCGGGCGAACAGCTTGACGAAGCCGTCGCGCACGTTCTGCATCTTGGCGCGGGGGTTCGACGACAGCGGCAGCTTGTAGATCTCGCCCTGGGCGAGCCCCTCCTCGATCTGGTGCTGCGACCAGCCGACGGTGGCGATCTCGGGCTGGGTGAAGATGTTCGAGGTCACGTTGCGCAGCTCGGTCGGATTCACGGCGTCGCCCATGGCGTGGTACACCGCGGTGCGCCCCTGCATGGCGGCGACCGAGGCGAGCGGCAGGAAGTTGGTGCAGTCGCCCGCCGCGTAGATGCTCGATACGGATGTGCGGGCGACGCGGTTCACGCGGATGTGCCCGGAGTCGGTGAGCTGCACGCCCGCCTCTTCAAGACCGATGCCCGCGGTGTTGGGCACCGCCCCGACGGCCATGAGGCAGTGGCTGCCCTCCACGGTGCGGCCGTCGGTGAGGGTGGCGACCACGCCGTCGTCGGTGCGCACCACGCTCTCGGCCCGCGTCTTGGAGAGCACGGTCATGCCGTTGCGCTTGAAGACGTCCTCGATCACCTGTGCGGCGTCGGCGTCCTCTCCCGGCAGCACCTGGTCGCGGCTCGAGATCAGGGTGACTTTCGATCCGAGAGCGGTGTAGGCCGACGCGAACTCGGCGCCGGTGACACCCGATCCGACGACGATCAGGTGGTCCGGGGTCGTGTCCATCGAGTAGAGCTGGGTCCAGGTGAGGATGCGTTCGCCGTCCGGCTTCGCGGAGTCGAGCACCCGGGGGCTCGCGCCCACGGAGATCACGACGGTGTCGGCGTCGATCTCGTCGAAGTCCTTGCCCTTCGGCCCCTTCGCGGTGGACACCACGATGCGGTGGGGTCCGTCGAGGCGACCCTCCCCCTGCACGATGCGCACCCCCGCACGGATCAGGGTGGACTTCATGTCTTCGGACTGCTGGCGGGCCAGTCGCTGCAGTCGGAGGTTCACGGCGCTGAGGTTCACGGCGACCTCCGGCCGGACGGGACGGTGCGACGTCTCGGAGCGGGAGAAGAACTGAACGCCGAGATCGGCGGCCTCTCCGATCGAGTTGGTGGCCTCCGCGGTGGCGATGAGCGTCTTCGACGGCACCACGTCGGTGAGCACCGCGGAGCCGCCCACTCCGACGCGCTCGATGAGCGTCACCTCCGCCCCGAGCTGCGCACCCGCGATCGCCGCTTCGTAGCCGCCGGGCCCGCCCCCGAGGATGGCGATCTTCTGTGCGCTCTCGAACTCGTATGACATAGGGAACATTGTCTCTTGATTGTCGGCGCCCGCCAAAGCAGCGTGCCGACCCCTACAACCCGGCTCCGGGTCACCCGGGTCCGGGACCTACAATCGGGGCATGCACTCCACCGCGCCGCACCCCCTCGACGACCCCGGCGCGAGCCCCTTCGGAATCGCGCAGAAGGCGGCCGAACAGCTCGCGGAACGCACCGGAGTGGACCGTCACGACATCGCCCTCACTCTGGGAAGCGGATGGGGCAGAGCCGCCGATCTGCTCGGCGAGACCACCGCCTCGATCCCGGCGGTGGACATCGTGGGGTTCTCCGCGCCCGCCCTCGCCGGTCACGCGGGCACCCTCCGCTCGGTCCTGCTGCCGAACGGCGCCCGCGCCCTGATCATCGGCGCACGCACGCACTACTACGAGGGGCACGGCGTGCGCCGCGTGGTGCACTCCGTGCGCACGGCGGCCGCGGCGGGTGCCCGCACCATGATCCTCACCAACGGCGCCGGCGGCATCCGCGACACGTGGACGCCGGGCACCCCGGTGCTGATCAGCGATCACATCAACCTCACCGCCGACTCGCCGCTCGAGGGGGCGACCTTCGTCGACCTCACCGACCTCTACACGCGCCGGTTGCGCGACATCGCCCGCACGGTCGACCCGTCGCTCGACGAGGGCGTGTACTGCCAGTTCCGCGGACCGCACTACGAGACCCCGGCCGAGGTGCAGTACGCCAAGGCTATCGGCGGCCACATCGTCGGCATGTCGACGGCCCTGGAGGCCATCGCCGCGCGCGAGGCCGGCATGGAGCTCCTCGGCATGTCGCTCATCACCAACCTCGCCGCCGGCATCCAGACCACGCCACTGAGCCACGAAGAGGTGCTCGACGCGGGCAAGGCCGCGGAAGCGCGGCTCGGCGACCTGCTGGCACGCATCGTGAGCGCGCTGTGAGCGCGCAGCCGAACCCCGCCGACCGGGCCGTCATCGCCGATGCTCGGGCGTGGCTCGCCCAGGACCCCGACGACGAGACGCGCGCCGAGATCCAGGACCTGCTCGATGCGGCCGCCGGCGGTGCGGGCGAGGCCCGTGACCGTGCCCTCGCCGGACTGCACGCGCGCTTCGACACCCGACTCCAGTTCGGCACCGCGGGGCTCCGGGGCGCCATCGGGGCCGGCCCCAACCGGATGAACCGGGTGCTCGTGGCGCAGACCGCGTCCGGGTTCGCCGACTACCTCCGCGGCCGGAGCTCCCGACCGTCGATCGTGATCGGCTATGACGGCCGCAAGAACTCCGACGTGTTCGCCCGGGACACCGCGGAGATCATGGCCGGTGCGGGGGTGCGCGCCATCCTGCTGCCGCGGAAGCTGCCGACGCCGGTGCTCGCTTTCGCCGTGCGCCACCTCGGTGTCGACGCCGGCGTGATGGTGACCGCATCGCACAATCCCGCGCAGGACAACGGGTACAAGGTGTACCTCGGCGGCGCGGATCACGGCACCCAGATCGTCTCCCCCGCCGACCGCGACATCGCGGCGTTCATCGCGCGGGCCGCGAAGGACCGCGCGGTGCGGGACATCCACCGGTCAGCCGAGTACACGATCGCCGACGAGAGCGTGCTCGACGAGTACGTCACCCTCACGGCGTCCATCCTGCGCGCCCCTGTGGCCCCGATCACCTTCGTGTACACGCCGATGCACGGCGTGGGGTGGGAGGTCGCCGAGCGCGTCTTCGCCGAGGCGGGCATCAACCCGCCGGTGCTCGTCGACGAGCAGGTGGAGCCGGACGCGACGTTCCCCACCGTGGAGTTCCCGAACCCGGAGGAGCCTGGCGCGCTCGACCTCGCCTTCGCCAAGGCCATCGAGGTGGGTGCCGAACTGATCCTCGCCAACGACCCCGAC
Source organism: Planctomonas psychrotolerans (assembly GCF_008642235.1). Lineage (GTDB taxonomy): Bacteria > Actinomycetota > Actinomycetes > Actinomycetales > Microbacteriaceae > Planctomonas > Planctomonas psychrotolerans. Next base: position 746,406 of record NZ_SJEV01000001.1, read on the forward strand.
GCCGACCGGCTCGCCGCGGCGATCGTCGACGACCACGGCGCCTGGCGTCGGTTGAGCGGTAACGAGGTGGGCGCGTTGCTCGGCCTCGGCATCGCGGACCGGTACGCGAGCGAGGGCCGTACCGGCACGTTCGCCTCGTCGATCGTCTCCTCGCCCGCCCTGGCGGCCATCGCCCGGGCGTACGGGTTCGGATTCCAGGAGACCCTCACCGGCTTCAAGTGGATCTCCCGCGTTCCCGATCTCATCTTCGGTTTCGAGGAGGCCCTCGGCTACCTCGTCGACCCCTGGAAGGTGAGCGACAAGGACGGCATCTCGGCCGCGCTCGCCGCGCTCGAAGGCGCACTGCTGCTGAAGGCGCAGGGGCGCTCGATCGACTCCTACGACCGGGAGTTCGCCGAGCGGTTCGGCTACTTCGCGTCCGATCAGATCTCGGTGCGCATGACCGATCTGGCCGACATCCCTCGGGTGATGGAACGGCTGCGCGCTGCGCCGCCGAAGCGCATCGGCAGCATCCCCGTCGAGCGGGTGGACGACCTGCTGCACGGCTTCGGGGATCTGCCGCCGAGCGACGTGCTGCGCTTCTGGCTGGCCGGGGATGCCCGGGTGATCATCCGGCCGAGCGGCACGGAGCCCAAGGTCAAGGTGTACATCGACGCGCAGAGCACCGACGGGACCGCCGAGCAGCGGAAGAATGCGGCGAAGGCCGTGGTCACCGAGCTCAGCGTGAATGTTCACCGGTTGATCGAAGTCTAGGCCCTTCGGTCGCTCAGCCGAGGGCGGTGAGCAGCTTCGCCGCGATCTCTTCGAGGTCGAAGTAGTTCTGGATCACCACGACATCCGCGTAGGTCTTGCCGATGATGTCGACGAGTTCGGGCGAGGTGAGGATGACCTGGGCGTCCTCCGCCACGTCGCGCACGCTCGCGGCATCCGCGGCCGTCACGTCGGCCTCGATGCCGAGCCGCTTGAGCGCCCGCTCGGCGTTGACCTTGAGGATTGCCGACGTCCCGATTCCGGCTCCGCAGATTGCGACGATCTTCATGCCGTGTCCCCATCCCAGTTCATGACCGCGAGCACCTCGTCGATCGTCCGTGCTTCTGCGAGCCGAGGAATGGCACTCGCATCGTTGAAGATGTTGGCGAGGTCGGCTATCGCCTCGATGTGCGAATTGGCGTGCGTCACCGACAGGCCGAGCACCACCCGCACGGGATCGTTGTGGGCGTGACCGAAGGCCACGGGCTCGACCAGGGTCACCACGGCGAGTCCGTTCCGGAGCGTCTCCGGGCCGGGGCGGGCGTGCGCGAGCGCGAGACCGGGGGCGATCACCACGTAGGGACCGAACTCCTCGATCACACGGATCATTTCATCGGCGAAGGCGGGCGTCGCCGCACCCGACCGCGCCAGCGCGTCACCCGCGAGGCGTACCGCGTCTCGCCAGGTCGCGGCCGATGCGCCGATGGTGACCGCTGACTCGGGAAGAGGAGGAAGCACGCTCGAGTCTTTCAGCACTTGTCTGGGAGGACGGCTGTCAGGCCTCGGCGAAGCCGTCCGAGATCATGTCGGCGAGCTCCTCGCGGTCCTCGGCGGGCAGGAACACGGCGTCGGCGGCATTCAGTTGGAAGGTCTCCAGGTCGGCCAGGTCGTATCCGAACGCGTCGCTCAGCAACGCGAGCTCCTGGCTGAGCGACGTGTCGCTCATCAGGCGGTTGTCGGTGTTCACCGTCACCCGGAAGCCGAGCTGATAGAGCACGTCGAACGGGTGGTCGGCGAGCTCGTCGCCCCACGCCTCGACGGCGCCGGTCTGCAGGTTGGAGGTGGGTGCGAGTTCCAGGGGGATCTCGCGGTCCTTCACCCACTGGGCGAGCGGACCGAGGGTCACGAAGGTGCTCTCGTCGTCCTCGCGCTCGATGAAGATGTCCTGCGCCACCCGCACGCCGTGCCCGAGTCGCTGGGCGCGGCCGTCGATGAGGGCGCTCCGGATGCTGTCGAGCCCGTCGGCCTCACCGGCGTGCACCGTGCGGGGGAAGAACTCGGCGGCGAGGTAGTCGAAGGCATCGCGCATGCGCGACGGTGCGAAGCCCGCCTCGGGACCGGCGATGTCGAACCCGACCACGCCGTTGTCCCGGTGCCGCACCGCGAGGTGGGCAATCTCGAGTCCCCGGTCGAGGTGACGCATGGCGCTCACCAGTTGGCCGATGCGAATGCGGCCACCGGCGTGGCGCACGTCCTCGATGCCGGCGTCGATGCCGTCCTGCACCGCCTCCACCACCTGGTCGAGGGTGAGGCCGCCGCCGAGGTGCTGCTCGGGGGCCCAGCGCACCTCGCCGTAGATCACGCCGTCCTTCGCGAGATCCTGCACGAACTCTCGCGCCACCCGGGCGAGACCGTCCTCGGTCTGCATGACGGCGATCGTCACGTCGAAGGTCTTGAGGTACTCGACCAGGGAGCCGGAGTCCGACTGGTCGGCGAACCACGTGGCGAGACCTTCGGCGTCATCGCTCGGCAGTTCGAGGCCGATCTCATCGGCGAGTTCGAGGATCGTCTGCGGCCGGAGCCCGCCGTCGAGGTGGTCGTGCAGCGACACCTTCGGCAGGGTGGTGATGTTCGCCCGCCCACCCGCGAGCAGGAAGTCTTCGGAGGCAGTGTTCATGCCCTCAAACTTACTAGTCCCCGGGATCAGGAGATGCGACCGGCGAGAAGCGGACCACCGTCGAGGACCGGGTCGCCCGAGTCGCCGATGCGGTACGCGCCGTCGAGAGCGTCGAGTGCGCGGTCGAATCGTCCGGCGTCGTCGGTGCTGAGGGTGAACAGCGGCGACCCGGCGGTCACGGCGTCCCCCGGCTTGGCGTGCAGGTCGATGCCCGCCGCGTGCAGCACGGGGTCCTGCTTGCGCGCCCGGCCTGCTCCGAGCCGCCAGGCGGCGATGCCGAACGGCAACGCCCGCTGCTCGACGAGCACCCCGTCCCGCTCCGCCACCACGGTGTGCGTCTCCCGCGCGACGAGGAGCGCCGCATCGGGGTCACCGCCCTGCGCGCGGATGACGGCCCGCCACGAGTCCATCGCGCGCCCATCGGCGAGTGCGGCCTCCACATCGGCGTCGGGTTGGCCGACCGCGGCGAGCATCTCCCGCGCGAGGGCGAGGGTGAGTTCGACCACGTCGGCCGGTCCGCCGCCGGCCAGGACCTCGACAGACTCCCGCACCTCGTTGGCGTTGCCGATGGCGTGGCCCAGGGGCACGTTCATGTTGGTGAGCAGGGCGGTGGTGCGCACTCCGGCGTCGGTGCCGAGGTCGACCATGGTCTGCGCGAGTTCCCGCGACCTGTCGATGTCCTGCATGAAGGCACCGGAGCCGAACTTCACGTCGAGCACCAGCGCGCCGGTTCCCTCCGCGATCTTCTTGCTCATGATCGACGAGGCGATCAGCGGGATGGCCTCGACAGTCCCGGTGGTGTCCCGCAGCGCGTAGAGCCGCTTGTCGGCGGGGGCGAGTCCGCTTCCTGCCGCGCAGATCACGCCGCCGTGCGCACGCATCTGCTCGAACATCTCCTCGTTCGTGAGGTCTGCCCGCCAGCCCGGGATGCTCTCCAGCTTGTCGAGGGTGCCACCGGTGTGGCCGAGTCCGCGCCCGGACAACTGCGGCACCGCCACGCCGAAGCAGGCGACCAGGGGCATCAGCGGCAGCGTGATCTTGTCGCCCACGCCTCCGGTGGAGTGCTTGTCCACCGTCGGCTTGCCGAGCCCCTCGAAGCTCATGGTCTCGCCGCTCGCGATCATCGCCAGCGTGAGGTCGCGGATCTCGCGGCGCTCCATGCCGTTCAGCAGGATGGCCATGGCCATGGCGGCCATCTGCTCGTCGCCCACGTAACCCCGCGTGTAGGCGTCGATCAGCCAGCGGATCTGCGGGGTGGTGAGTTCGCCTCGGTCCCGCTTGATGCGGATCAGGTCGACCGCGTCGAAGTCCTCGATGGCGTCCGACATCAGCGCTCCCCGTACGCGTTCAGCGTGCGCGGCCCGAAGGCGTCGGGAAGCACCTCGTCGATGGTGCGGATACCCGACACCGTCTCGAGCAGCATCCCCGGCACGGCGTGCTCGTAGAGCAGCTGTCGGCACCGACCGCACGGCATGAGGATGTTGCCGTCGCCGTCCACGCAGGTGAAGGCGACGAGCTGGCCCCCGCCGGTGAGGTGCAGGGTGGAGACCAGCGCGCACTCGGCGCAGAGGGTGAGGCCGTAGGAGGCGTTCTCCACGTTGCACCCGCTGATGACGCGGCCGTCGGTCGCGATGGCCGCGACCCCGACGGGGAAGTTCGAGTAGGGCACGTAGGCCTTCGTCATGGCCTCCTGCGCGGCTTCGCGGAGGGACCCCCAGTCGATGCCCCCGGAGTTCGGGAGGGCGGAATCCTCGTTCATGATCAGCCTTTCACGTAGGGTTTGCCCGCGGCGGCGGGTCCGCGCACCCGACCCACCAGCCCGGCGACGGCGAAGATGGTGACCACGTACGGCAGCATCAGCATGAATTCGCTCGGCACGGGCGAGCCGATGATGCCGAGCACGTTCTGCAGGTTGCTCGCGAAGCCGAAGAGAAGCGCCGCGAGGGTGGCCCGGATCGGGTCCCAGCGCCCGAAGATCACCGCGGCGAGCGCGATGAAGCCGGCACCGGCCGTCATGTCCTTGCCGAACGCGCCCACCGAGCCCAGGGTGAAGAAGGCCCCACCGGCCCCGGCGATCGCGCCGGCGAGGGAGACGTTCCAGAACCGCGTGGCGGCCACGTTGATGCCGACCGTGTCGGCGGCCTGCGGGTGCTCGCCCACGGCGCGGAGCCGGAGGCCCCATCGGGTGTGGAAAAGACCGAAGTACACGGCGGCCACCGCGATGTACATGAGGTAGACGATGAGCGTCTGACGGAACAGCACCGGGCCGAGGATCGGGATCTCGCTGAGCAGCGGGATGTTGATCCGGGCGAAGCGCGGCGGCGAGTTGAGCGCGGCGGCGTTGGGGCTCAGCAGCTGCGCGAACAGGAATCCGGTGAGGCCGGACACGAGCACGTTGAGCACCACACCGACGATCACCTGATCGACGAAGTACTTGATGGAGAACGCGGCGAGCACGAAGGAGACGAGCACACCGGCCACCATGGCGGCGGCGAGGCCGGCGAGCGACGACCCGGTGATGGACGCCACGAGCGCGGAGGTGAAGGCGCCGGCGAGCAACTGGCCCTCGATCGCCACGTTCACCACACCGACCCGCTCGGAGATCACGCCGCCCATCGATCCGAAGATGAGCGGCACGGCGAGGGCGAGCGACCCGGCCAGGAGTCCCGCGATGGGGAGGGTGGCCCCGGCTGCCGCCCAGGCGAGGAAGCCGAGAAGGAACAGCGCGGCGAACAGGGCGACGAGCCAGGTGGGCGTGCGGCGCCCGGAACGGGCCCACCAGCCGCTCAGGATGCTGAGCGCCACCAGCACGAAGGCCAGCACGATTCCGGTCGGGGCGGAGGGCACCGGGATGTTGGGCACCTGCACCACGTCCGCCGCGCGCGACAGCTGGAAGGTGGCGACACCGTCCCGTCGGCCGAACACGAACAACAGTACGGCGAGCAGGGCGAACACGCCGAGCGCGATCGGCGCCTTGACGTGCCTGCGGTCGGTGCGCGTCACCGGGACCGCGACGGAGGTGCCCGGGTCGTGGGTTGCGGTGCTCATGCGGATGCCGCCGCCTTTCGGGCGCTACGGGTGCGGGGGGTGCGCTGCGTCGGTGCCGGCAGGCGGAAGATCGCGCGCACCAGTGGCGGCGCGGCGATGAACAGCACGATCAGCGACTGCACGACGACCACGATGTCCACGGGGACTCCTTCGGCGGCCTGCATGGAGAAGCTGCCGGCTTTGAACGCGCCGAACAGGATGCCGGCGACGAATACGCCCCACGGCTTCGAGCGGCCGAGGAGGGCGACGGTGATGGCGTCGAACCCGATGCCCGCGTCGACGCCCGCGCCGAAGCCGCTGGTCGTGGTGCCGAGCACCTGGTTCACCCCGGCGAGGCCGACGAGCGCCCCGGAGATGAGCATGGCGACGATGTAGGTGTTGTTCACGTTGATGCCTGCCACCCGGGCGGCGTTGGGGTTCTCTCCCACGGCACGGAACTGGAAGCCCAGGTTCGACCGGTTGAGCAGCCACCAGGTGAAGACCGTCGCGGCGATCACCAGGATGAATCCGAAGTGCAGGTTGTACCTCGGGCCCAGAAGGTCGAAGAAGACGGCGGTCTCCTTCGCCGGCGCGCTCTGCGGGTTGTTGGAGCCGGGGGCCTTGAGCGGTCCCTCCCGCAGCAGGTAGCTGATGAGGTAGAGCGCCACGTAGTTGAGCATGATCGTGACGATCACCTCGTGCGCGCCGGTGCGGGCCTTGAGCAGACCCACGATGCCGCCCCACACCGCACCGCCGACGAGGCCCGCCAGCAGGGCGACGATCATGTGCACACCGAAGGGCAGGTCCCAGGCGAAGGACACGTACCCGGCGGCGCCCGCCGCGATCAGCATCTGGCCGCGTCCACCGATGTTGAACAGGCCGACGCGGAATGCGAGGGCGACACCGAGGCCGCCGGCGATGAGCGGCGTCGCGTAGGTGAGGGTGTCGGTGAGCGGACGGATGGCGTCCGCGAATTCGGGGCGACGGAAGTTGTAGATCGATCCCTGGAACAGGGCCGAGTAGGCGCCCCCCACCGAGTCGAAGATCGCCGAGAAGGTGTCGGTGGGGCGGGAGAAGAAGTATCCCGCCGCGGCCTGCACGTCGTCGTTGGTGGCGGCGATGAGGAACGCGCCGACGACGAGCGAGAGCAGCACGGCGAGCACCGACAGGAGCGCGGAGCCCGAGGCGATGTCGCGGAGCACGGACGGCCACCGCGACTCGTCGGGCGCGGATGCGCGCGCGTCGGTCGGCGGCCGACTCGGTTCGGCGGGAGCCGGCGTGGTGCTCGCGCGGGGAAGCTGCTCGTCGGTCACGCTGCGACTCCTCGTTCCGGGGCCGGTTCGCCGGCCATCATGAGCCCGAGCACGTCGCGCGGGGTGTCACCGGGCACGATCCCCACGATGCCGCCGCGGTACATGACCGCGATGCGGTCGGCCAGTGCCACCACCTCGTCGAGCTCGGTGGACACCACGATGACCGGGATGCCCGCATCCCGGGTGGCGATGATCTGCTCGTGCACGAACTCGATGGATCCCACGTCGAGACCCCGGGTGGGCTGCGCCGCGACGAGCAGGCGGAGTTCGCGGCTGAGTTCCCGCGCGAGCACCACCTTCTGCTGGTTGCCGCCGGAGAGCCGGCCCACATGGGTGTCGATGCCCTGGGCGCGGATGTCGAACTGCGTGATCTTCTGCTCGGCGAACTCTTCGAGGTACGCCAGTTGAAGGGTGCCGCGGCGCACGAAGGGCTCCCGGTCGGCCCGATCCAGCATGAGGTTCTCGGCGATGGTGAACTCCGCCACCAGTCCGTCCTCCTTGCGGTCCTCGGGCACGAAGCCCACGCCCGCGTTCAGCACGCGCCGCACGCTGAGCGCCCGCAGCGAGCTGCCGTCGAGCAGGATCTCACCGGTGACCCGGGGCTGGAGGCCGAGGATGGCCTCGGTCAGTTCGGTCTGACCGTTGCCCTGCACGCCGGCCACGGCGAGGATCTCCCCCGCCCGCACCTCGAAACTGACCGAGTTGACGACCATCTGGTCGCGCGCGTCGAAGACGGTGAGGTCGCGCACCTGGAGGGCCGCGGCTCCGGGCGTCGCCGGTTCCTTGTGCACGGTGAGCTCGACCGAACGACCGACCATGAGCGAGGCGAGCTCGGCGTTCGTCGCCGTCGGCTGGGCCTCGCCCACCACCTTGCCGAGGCGGATGACGGTGATGCGATCGGCGACCTCGCGCACCTCCCGCAGCTTGTGGGTGATGAAGACGATCGCCGTTCCGGCGGCCTTGAGCTGGCGCATGATCGCCATGAGCTCGTCGGTCTCCTGCGGAGTGAGCACCGCGGTCGGCTCGTCGAAGACGAGCACCTTGGCGTCGCGCGACAGCGCCTTGATGATCTCGACCCGCTGCTGCACGCCCACGGGGAGGTCGTCGACGAGGGCGTCCGGGTCGACGTCGAATCCGAAGCGGGCGGAGATCTCGCGCACCTTCGCGCGGGCGGCGGTGAGGTCGAGCCGACCACCGAAGCCGACCTCCTCGTGCCCGAGCATCACGTTCTCGGCGACCGTGAACACCGGGATGAGCATGAAGTGCTGGTGCACCATGCCGATCCCGGCGGCCATCGCATCCCCGGGGCCGGCGAACTTCTGCACCTGGCCGTCGAGCAGGATCTGTCCCTCGTCGGCCTGGTACAGGCCGTACAGCACGTTCATCAGGGTGGACTTGCCGGCGCCGTTCTCGCCGAGGAGGCAGTGGATCTCGCCGGGTTCGACCGCGAGATCGATGTGGTCGTTCGCGACCAGGGCACCGAATCTTTTGGTGATGCCCCGCAGCTCTAGCGTCATGAGTCCCAATCTATCCGGCGGCATTGCCGGTATCCGCGCGGGCGCCGCCCGCGAAACGAGACTCGCGGGGAGTCCGACCGGTGGGTCGTCCTCCCCGCGAGCGGTGCTGCGATGTTACTGAGGCGTCGCCTCGGACTCGACCGTCAGCTCACCGCTGATGATCTGCTCCTTGATGGCCTCGACCTCCTCGACGAGTGCCGGGTCGACCTCGGTCTCGAAGTCGTGCAGCGGGGCGATGTCCACACCGTCGTTCTCGAGGGTGCCGACGTACGGCTCGGCGTCGAACTCGCCGTTCGCGGCGTTCACGGTGACCTCCTGAACGGCGTCGGTCATCTGCTTGAGGATCGACGTGAGGTACAGGTCCGCGAAGTCGGGCGCCGTGAGGTACAGGTCGCTGTCGACACCGATCAGTGCCGCGGAGTCGTTGCGGTCGCGGATGGCCTCGCCCGCACTCTGGAAGATCGGTCCACCGACCGGAAGCAGCACGTCGGCGCCCTGGTCGAGCAGGCCCTCCGCCGTGGTCTTGGCGGTCTGGTTGGCCTCGAAGCCACCGGTGAAGGATCCGGTCTGCGTCTCCTTGTTCCAGCCCACGACCTGGACGTCGGCGCCCTTCTGCTCGTTGTAGTAGTCCACGCCGTCGGCGAAGCCGTCCATGAAGATCGTCACGGAGGGGAACTGCTGACCGCCGAAGGTGCCGACGATGCCGCTCTCGGAGTGGCCCGCGGCGAGGTAGCCCGCGAGGAACGCGGCCTGGGCCGTGTCGTAGAGGATCGGCTTTACGTTGTCGAGTTCGAGCGGCGAGAAGTCGTCGTTGGACAGCGCCGAGTCGATGATGGCGAACTGCACGTCCTCGTTCGCCTGCGCAGCATCGCGCGTCGCGTTGGCGAGCGCGAACCCGACCGTGAGGATGAAGTTGCAGCCCTGATCGACCATGCCGCTCACGTTGCCGGCGTACTGGTCCTCGGAGGTGGATTCGGCCTCCTGGAAGTCGACGCCGAGTTCGTCGGCCGCCGCCTCCATGCCCGCGTAGCTGGACTGGTTGAAGGACTGATCTTCGAAGCCCCCGAAGTCGGAGACGATGCAGGGCGTGAAGTCCAGGTCTCCGCCGGTTCCGGCGCCAGCACCGGCGCCCGTGTCGGTCTCCTCGGGAGCTGCGGCGCAGCCGGCGAGAAGCGCGGCGATTCCGACCATGGTGAAGCCGCTGTAACCGGCCTTGCGCTTTGTGATTTTCAAGGTTCCTCCAGGTGCGCCCAGCTGTTTTCCGGGCAATGTTCCCCCATGTTACATAGCGGCCTCCCGGCGTCCGGCCGCCCGTCGGGGACGGGGGAAAAGCGTTACCCAGCCGGTACCCGCACGAAATGCGCGCGGGTTCCGATACGGTCCCCGAGGCGCGCTACGGGGTGCTGGGCGAGGTGATCTCGATGGTGCCCGCGACGATGTCCTCGCGCAGGGCGTCGATCTCGGCGGCCAGATCGGCCCCCACCCGCTCCTCGAGGTCGTGGTAGGGCGCGATGTCGACCCCGCCGTTCTTCAGCGTTCCCACGAAGGGCGCGTTGTCGAAGGTGCCGTTCACGTCGGCGCCGACGATGTCCACCACCGCGTCGGCCGTGTTCTTCAGCACGCTGGTGAGCACGAGCGGACGGTACTCGGCGGGCAGTGTCTCGTACCCGTCGTTGTCCACCCAGATGATGAGTCCGTTGCCCGCTTCGAGGGCCGCGGCCGCCGCTCCCTCGCCCACCTGCCCGGCGACCGGCAGGATGACGTCGGCGCCCTGATCGAGGAAGTTCTTCGTCGTGGTGTTGCCCTTGTTCACGTCCTCGAAGTCGCCGGTGAAGACGCCGTCCTGCGCCTGCTTGTTCCACCCGAGCACCCGCACGTCCGTGCCCTTCACCTCGTTGTAGTGCGCCACACCGTCGACGAAGCCGTCCATGAACAGGGTCACCGGCGGCTGGTTGCCGCCGCCGAAGGTGGCCACGGTGCCCGTCTCGGTGACCCCGGCGGCGAGGTAACCGGCGAGGAACGCCGCCTGCGCCGTGTCGAAGATGATCGGCTTCACGTTCTCGGCCTCGACGACCTCGTCGACGATCGAGAAGTGCACGTCGGGATTCTGCTCGGCCTCCTCCAGCGTTGCCGCGGCGAGCTCGTATCCGACCGTGAGAACGAAGGAGCAGCCGCTCTCCACCGCCTGCGCCACGTTGGGGGCGAGGTCGGTCTCGGTCGTGGAGACGATCACGTCGGCGTCGATGCCGAGTTCCTCCCCCGCCCGCTCGAGGCCCGCCCAGCTCGACTGGTTGAACGACCGATCCTGCAGGCCGCCCGAGTTCGTGACCATCCGCGCGCAGTAGTCCGCGGATGCGCCGGACTCGACCTCGGGAGACGCCTCCGGGGCGGCGGCGCACCCGGCGAGGAGGAGCACGGACGTGCTCAGAAGGAGGAACGGACGGGCGGCGGCGGAGAGAGGCATGGGTCGGACACTAGCCATGCCGGGGATGCCGCCGCAGTCGACGGGCGAGGCGAAACGCGTCCGGCCGCCATTCGTTACCAAACGGTTACCTTTCGCACGGTCGACGTTCGTCAGAGCACGTCGTCGCCGCCGGAGAGCTTCAACGCATCCACGACGGACTTCACCCGCTGCGCATTGGCTGTGGTGGTGACGAGCAGGGCGTCCGGCGTATCGACGACGACGATGTTCTTCACCCCGATCAGGCTGATCACCCGCTTCGACTGGCTGACGACGATGCCGCTCGACGCGTCGGACAGGATGCGGGCGTCCTCACCGAGGATCACGAGATCCGACGCCCGGCCTCCCGACTGCATCTTCCGCACAGAGGCGAAGTCGCCGATGTCGTCCCAGCGGAACCGACCCGGAATCACCGCGAGCGCCCCGGCACGGGCGGCGGGCTCGGCGACGGAGTAGTCGATGGCGATCTTCTTGAGGTTGGGCCAGACGCGGTCGACGACCGCCCCCCGCTCCGGGGTGTCCCACGCCGCGGCGAGCTCCTGGATGCCGGCGAGCAGGGCGGGCTCGGAACGGCCGAGCTCCTCGAGCAGCCGATCGGCCCGAGCGATGAACATGCCGGCGTTCCAGAGGAACTCGCCGCTCTCGAGGTACTTCTTCGCGACGACGAGCGTGGGCTTCTCCACGAACTTCTCCACGGTGAGGGCGCTCGGGGCTCCCTCGATCGCGAGTGCCGCGCTGGCCTGGATGTACCCGAATCCGATGGCGGGCTCGGTGGGTCGGATGCCGATGGTGACGATGTAGCCGGCGTCCGCCGCGAGCGCCGCCTCGGACACGGCCTCGGCGAAGAGTTCGGTGTCGGGGATGACGTGATCGGCCGCGAACGAGCCGATGATCACGCCCGGCTCCCGCCGCTCGAGAATGGCCGCGGCGAGGCAGATGGCGGCGGTCGAGTCCCGCCCCTCGCTCTCGAGCACGACGTTGCGGTCGGCGAGTTCGGGCAGTTGCTTCTCCACCGCCGCGCGGTGGGCCCGCCCGGTGACCACCATGATCCGCTGCTCCCCGGAGACCGGGACCAGTCGGTCCCAGGTGTCGCGCAACAGGGTCTGCCCCGACCCCGTCAGATCGTGCAGGAACTTCGGAGCATCGGCGCGTGACAGCGGCCACAGTCGCGACCCCACGCCGCCGGCGGGAATGACGCTGTAGAAACGGTCGATCGGACGGCGCGTGGCGGGCATCGTCCCACGATAGCGGCACGTGGGAACGCGTCTCGGGAGGTCCGATCGGCCGCCCGTCGACACGCGCCCGGAATCGGGGCGCGACCGGTAAGGATGGCCTAACCGGCAGCGCTCAGAATGGCGACGTAGACTGGATTCCGAACAGATCTGTTCATTTGCACGGCCGACGAAAGCGCGGCCATCGCACAGCTCAGGAGGGCAAGTTCGTGTCTGATAAAACGGCAGGGACGCTCGCACCACACCGGTCCCGCACCAAGGTTCCCGAGGGAACCCTGTACCGCGGTCGCGAGGGCATGTGGTCGTGGGTGCTGCACAGGATCACCGGTGTGGCCATATTCTTCTTTCTCCTCGTGCACATCCTCGACACGGCGCTCATCCGCGTCAGCCCGGAGGCGTACAACGCGGTCATCTCCACCTACCAGAACCCGGTCATGGGCGTCGGGGAGGTCGGTCTCGTGGGCGCCATCGGGTTCCACGCGCTGAACGGGATCCGCATCGTGCTCATCGACTTCTGGCAGGTGGGCACCAAGTACCACCGCCTCATGTTCTATACGGTGCTGGCGCTCTGGCTGGTACTCATGGCGGGCTTCGTGCCGCGCCACCTCATGAATGTCTTCGGCGAATACTGGGTGGGCTGAGCCATGTCGTTAACCATCGAAAACCCCCGCGCCCCGCGCACCCGCCGCTCCCCCGGCGGCGTCAACTGGGAGAAGTGGGGCTGGGTGTACATGCGCGTCTCCGGCGTCATCCTGGTCGTGCTGATCTTCGGTCACCTGTTCGTGAACCTCATCGTGGGCGAGGGCGTCAAGGCCATCGACTTCGCGTTCGTCGGCGGCAAGTACGCCAATCCGTTCTGGCGGATCTGGGACTTCGCGATGCTGTGGCTCGCGCTGATCCACGGAGCCAACGGGATGCGCCACCTCGTGAACGACTATGCGGCGAACGAGAAGCTGCGGAAGCTCCTGCTTCTCGCACTCGGGGGCTCCACCGCGGTGCTCCTGGTGCTCGGCAGCCTCGTGATCTTCACGTTCGACCCGTGCCCCGCCAACTCCCCCGCCGACCTACTGCCCTCGTTCTGCTCCTAATCGGCTGCGGCCAAGGAAGAAATCTACGTGCCAACGGAATCTGACAGCACCGTCGTCGACGGCGTCCACTACCACCAGTTCGACGTCGTGATCGTCGGGGCCGGCGGAGCAGGGATGCGTGCCGCCATCGAGGCGGGACCGAAGGTGAAGACCGCGGTGATCTCCAAGCTCTACCCCACTCGCTCCCACACGGGCGCTGCCCAGGGCGGCATGGCCGCGGCCCTCGCCAACGTGGAGGAGGACAGCTGGGAGTGGCACACCTTCGACACGGTGAAGGGCGGCGACTACCTCGTCGACCAGGACGCCGCCGAGATTCTCGCCAAGGAGGCGATCGAGGCGGTCATCGACCTCGAGAACATGGGGCTGCCGTTCAACCGCACGCCCGACGGCAAGATCGACCAGCGCCGCTTCGGCGGGCACACCGCCGAGCACGGCAAGAGCCCGGTGCGCCGCGCCTGCTACGCCGCCGACCGCACCGGCCACATGATCCTGCAGACGCTGTACCAGAACTGCGTCAAGTTCGGCATCAACTTCTTCAATGAGTACTACGTGCTGGACCTCGTGATGACCCCGGTGACGGCCAGCGACGGGACGACCAGTGACAAGCCGTCCGGCGTGGTCGCCTACGACCTCGCCACCGGCGAGATCCACGTCTTCCAGGCGAAAGCCGTGATCTTCGCGACCGGCGGCTTCGGGAAGATCTACAAGACCACGTCGAACGCGCACACGCTCACGGGCGACGGCGTCGGCATCATCTGGCGCAAGGGCCTGCCGCTCGAGGACATGGAGTTCTTCCAGTTCCATCCCACCGGACTCGCCGGACTCGGCATCCTGCTCTCCGAAGCCGCGCGCGGCGAGGGCGCGATCCTCCGCAACAGCGAGGGTGAGCGGTTCATGGAGCGCTACGCGCCCACCATCAAGGACCTCGCACCCCGCGACATCGTGGCGAGGTGCATGGCCACCGAGATCCGCGAGGGCAGGGGCGGCGGTCCGAACAAGGACTACGTCTACCTCGACATCACCCACCTCGACCCCGCGGTGATCGACGCGAAGCTGCCGGACATCACCGAGTTCGCCCGCACCTACCTCGGCGTCGAGCCCTACACCGAACCGGTGCCCGTGCTGCCCACCGCCCACTACGCGATGGGCGGCATCCCCACCAACGTGAACGCCGAGGTGCTGAGCGACAACACCACGGTGGTACCCGGTCTCTACGCCGCGGGCGAATGCGCCTGCGTGTCCGTGCACGGCTCGAACCGACTCGGCACGAACTCGCTCCTCGACATCAACGTGTTCGGCAAGCGCGCCGGGAACAACGCGGCCGCGTACGCGCTCACCGTGGACATGCCGCCCCTGCCGCCGAACGCGGCCGACTGGGTGATCAACCTCGTCGAGAGCGCCCGGGCGTCGAACGGCACCGAGCGACTCTCGGCCATCCGCAAGGAACTGCAGGACTCCATGGACCGGAACGCGCAGGTGTTCCGCACCGACGAGACCCTCAACGAGGTCACCCGCGTCATCGAGAACCTGCGCGAGCGGTACAAGAACATCGGCGTGCAGGACAAGGGCAAGCGGTTCAACACCGACCTGCTCGAGGCGATCGAGCTCGGCTTCCTGCTCGACCTGGCCGAGGTGGTTGTCTACTCCGCCCTCTCGCGCAAGGAGAGCCGCGGCGGGCACTTCCGCGAGGACTACCCCACACGGGACGACGCGAACTACCTCGTGCACACGATGGCCTACCTCACCGGTGACGCGCACTCGGCCGACGCCGGCGACCACATCCGGCTCGACACCAAGCCGGTGGTCATCACCAACTACCAGCCCATGGAACGCAAGTACTAGCACTCCCGTCCGACCAAGAAGAGGCATCGTGAGCACAGCAATCGCGGACCGCGCTCCGGCAAGCGGTCCAGAATCCATCCAGACATTCACCGTCACCGTCATCATCCGCCGGTTCCTCCCCGGGATCGACCTCGAGCCTCGCTGGGAGGACTTCGACGTCGAGATGCTCCCCACCGACCGCGTCCTCGACGCCCTGCACAAGATCAAGTGGGAGCAGGACGGTTCCCTGACCTTCCGCCGCTCCTGCGCGCACGGCATCTGCGGCTCGGACGCCATGCGCATCAACGGTCGCAACCGGCTCGCCTGCAAGACGTTGATCAAGGACCTCGACATCTCGAAGCCGATCTACATCGAGGCCATCAAGGGCCTTCCGCTCGAGAAGGACCTCGTCGTCGACATGGAACCGTTCTTCGACTCCTTCCGCGAGGTGCAGCCCTTCCTCATTGCGAACTCCAAGCCCAAAGAGGGCAAGGAGCGCGTGCAGAGCCCCGAGGACCGCGCCCGCTTCGACGACACGACCAAGTGCATCCTGTGCGCGGCGTGCACGTCGAGCTGCCCGATCTTCTGGACCGATGGGCAGTACTTCGGTCCGGCCGCCATCGTGAACGCGCACCGGTTCATCTTCGACTCCCGCGACGAGTCGAACGTGCGGCTCGACATCCTCGACGACAAGGAGGGGGTGTGGCGCTGCCGCACGACCTTCAACTGCACCGAGGCGTGCCCCCGCGGCATCCAGGTCACGCAGGCGATCGCGGAGGTCAAGCAGGCGATCCTGCGCGGCAAGCCGTAGCGGGTCGGTGCGGCTGCGGCCGCACCGACGTGCGTGCCGTTCGGCGGCAATGCCGTTCGGCGGCAATGCCGTTCGGCGTATGTGTAGACGGCCGTGGCGTAACCTGTCAGCACCGGCGGCGCCCCCGATCCGCGGCACACGGTAGTAAAGGAGCTTCCATGACGGACACCACCCTGCCCCTGACCACCGCCGATCTCGTGCTCTTCGGACTCGAGGAACCGACGAGACAGGATGCGACCCGTCGGCTCACGGAGGTCCTCGCGGCTGACGGCCGCATCACCGACGTCGAACTGTTCCTCGACGACGTGCGGGCCCGCGAGGAGATGATGGCGACGGGTCTCCCCGGTGGCATCGCATTCCCGCACGCGCGCTCGGCCGCCGTCGGAACACCCAGTGTCGCCATCGGGATCAGTCAGCAGGGCATCGACTTCGGGGCCGATGACGGTCCGGCCCACCTCATCTTCCTCATCGCCGCTCCCCCCGGTGCCGGTCAGCTCCACCTCGTGATCCTCGCCCGCCTCGCGCGCAAGCTCATCAACGAGCAGTTCCGCCGCACCCTGCGCAGCGCGGAGAATGCGGAGCAGATCGCCGCCATCATCCAGCGGGAGATCCTGCTCCCGGAGTGAGGCCGCTCGGGGTGGAGTCGCCCCCCGTTTATCCTGAACGCGTGGCAGAGGATGCAGAGCGGCTCGGGAGCACGGCGACGCGCGCGATGAACGACAGGGACACTCCACGGTGACGAACGCGACGGACCGGTCCGCGGGCTCGGGCGAAACGGGCGGAAAGGACGACGCCACCGCCCGGCCGACGGGGTTCGCCGGGCTGGTCGATCGGGTGTTCGCACTCCGCCCCGTGCGGGTGTTCTTCAATTACCTGGAGAACGGCGGCGACGTGCTGGCCGCGGGCATGAGCTATCAGGCGATCTTCGCCGTCTTCGGCGCCCTCTGGGTGGGGTTCTCCGTCGCCGGACTCTTCCTCCAGTCGAACCGGCAACTGCAGGACGCCCTGTTCGATCAGATCAGCCTGGCGGTTCCCGGGCTCATCTCGAGGGATGACGAGTCCGAGGGTGCCATCGACGTGCAGCGCCTGCTGGACACGGGCATCTTCGAGTGGACCAGCGCCATCGCGGTCGCCGTGGTGCTGTTCACCGCTCTCGCCTGGCTGGCCTACACCCGCGACGCGATCCGGCGGATCTTCGAACTGCCGCCACCCAGTGCGTTCTTCCTCCTGCTGAAGGTGAAGGACTTCGGTATCGCGATCGGCTTCGGCCTCGCCCTCGTCCTCTCGGCGGCGCTCAGTGTCGCGAGCACGGAGGCCCTCGGCTTCGTCTTCCGGCTCGTCGGCATCGACGAGAACTCCCTGGTCGCGACGGTCGTGGCCCGGGCGAGCGGTCTTCTCGTGGTGCTGCTGCTCGACACCGCCGTGCTCTCCGCCCTCTACCGCGTGCTGTCCGGCGTCCGGATCCCGCTGCGCCGCCTGCTCGGTGGTGCGCTCATCGGCGCGGTGGCCATGGGCACGCTGAAGGTGCTCGGGAGCACCCTGCTCGGCGGGGCGAGCCGCAACCCGCTCCTCGCCTCGTTCGCCGTGATCATCGGTCTGCTCATCTGGTTCAACCTGATGAGCCGGGTGATCCTCATCTGCGCGTCGTGGATCGCCGTGGGCATGGAGGACGATGACGTCCCCGCCCGCAACCTGTCGCCCGAGCAGCGTGCCCGCGAACGCGCGGAGGCCGAGAAGGAGGCCCGCGTACTCGTTGCGGAGGCGGACCTGCGGCAGCGGGAGCAGGACTACGCGCACGCGTGGGGACTCGGCCGGTGGTTCGCCGGGCGGCGACTCGAGCGCCAGCGCGAGGAAGTCGACGCGGCGAAAGCGGCGGTCGACGACAACTAAACTCGTGCGCATGCCCACCCCGCTCCGCATCGCCACCATCAACACGAACGGCATCCGGGCGGCGTTCCGCAAGGGCATGGGCGCCTGGCTCGACGGGCGCGGCGTCGACATCCTCGCCATCCAGGAGGTGCGCGCGACCACGGAGGACGTCGAGGGCCTGCTCGGGCCGGAGTGGAGCATCCTGCACGACGCCTCGAGTGCGAAAGGCCGCGCCGGGGTGGCGATCGCCAGCCGACGGACCGCCACGATCCACCGCGTGACCATCGGTGACGACGACTTCGACTCCGCGGGGCGCTGGCTGGAGGCCGACTACGAGGTGGGCGACAGCCGGATCACCGTGGTGAGCGCGTACGTGCACTCGGGCGAGGCCGGCACCCCGAAGCAGGACGAGAAGTACCGGTTCCTCGACGGCATGGCCGAGAGGATGGCGGCGATCGGTGAGGACGGGCACGCCGTGGTACTCGGCGATCTCAACGTGGCGCACCGCGAACTCGACATCCGCAACTGGAAGGGCAACGTGAAGAAGGCGGGCTTCCTGCCACGCGAGCGCGCCTACTTCGATCGTTTCACCGGCGCACGCGGGACCGACGTGACCGGCGCCGACGGCAGCACCGGTCCGGGCCTCGGCTGGGTGGACGTGGGCCGCCGATTCGCGGGCGAGGTCGACGGCCCGTACACCTGGTGGAGCTGGCGCGGGAAGGCCTTCGACAACGACTCGGGGTGGCGCATCGACTACCACCTCGCGACGCCCGCCCTCGCGGCCACCGCCACCGCGTGTTCGGTGGACCGCGCCGCGGCGTACGACGAGCGATGGTCGGACCACACTCCCGTGGTCGTCGACTACGTACTCTGACCGTTCTCCCCCTCATTCCTCCCCCCGACCTCGTCGCTCACGAAAGCACTGCCATGACCACCTCCCCCCGCCTCTTCTCCGGCATGCAGCCCTCCGCGGACTCGCTGCAGATCGGTAACTACATCGGCGCGCTCCTGCAGTGGAAGGAGCTGCAGCGGACCCACGACGCGGTCTTCTGCGTCGTCGACCTGCACGCGCTGACCGTCCCGCAGGACCCCGCGACCCTCCGCGCGCAGACCCGGCGCACCGCGGCGCAGTACATCGCAGCGGGGATCGACCCGGAGGCGTCGACACTGTTCGTGCAATCGCACGTGCCGGCGCATGCCGAACTGGCCTGGGTCCTCAACACCCTCACCGGGTTCGGCGAGGCGAGCCGGATGACGCAGTTCAAGGACAAGGCCGCGCGTCAGGGCTCCGACGCCGCGTCGGTCGGCCTGTTCGCCTACCCCGTGCTGATGGCCGCGGACATCCTGCTCTACGGCACCGAGGTCGTGCCGGTCGGCGACGACCAGCGCCAGCACGTGGAGCTGACCCGCGACCTCGCGGGCCGCTTCAACTCCCGCTTCGGCGACACCTTCGTCGTACCCGAGGCCATGACCCTCGCCGAGTCGGCGCGCATCTACGACCTGCAGAATCCGACGGCGAAGATGAGCAAGTCCGCCGAGTCCCATGCGGGCGTGGTGTGGCTGCTCGACGAGCCGTCGGTCACGGCGAAGAAGATCAAGTCCGCCGTCACCGACGCCGACCGCGAGGTGCGGTTCGACCGCGGCGAGAAGCCCGGCGTGAGCAATCTGCTCACCATCCTCGGCGCCTTCACCGGCACCTCCGTGGCCGACCTCGAGCAGCGCTACACCGGGCGCGGGTACGGAGATCTCAAGAAGGATGTCGCGGAGGCCGTGACCGAGACCTTCGGACCCATCCGCGCACGCACGCTCGAGCTCCTCGACGACCCGGCGGAGTTGGACAGGATGCTCGCCGGTAACGCCGACCGGGCCGCCGAGATCGCGACGGCCACCCTGCGAACCGTGTACGACCGTATGGGACTGCTGCCGAGGGCATGACGCCGTGCGCACCGCCCGCCCAGGCGAGGCGGCATACGCTGTGAGGGTGCAGAACGCCTTGGTGATCATCCCGACGTACTGCGAACGGGACGGGTTGACATCCATCGTCGATCGGGTGCTCGCCGCCGACCCCGACCTGGATGTGCTCGTCGTCGATGACAACAGCCCCGACGGCACAGGACAGCTCGCCGACGACCTCGCGGCCGGACGGCCGCGGATGACGGTGCTGCACCGGGCAGGCAAGTCCGGACTCGGGTCGGCCTACATGGCGGGCTTCGACCTGGCACTCGACCGGGGCTACGAGCTGGTGTTCGAGATCGATGCCGACGGATCGCACTCGCCCGAACAGCTTCCCACCCTGCTCGCCGCCCTGCGGAACGGCGCCGACCTGGTGATCGGAAGCCGGTGGATGCCCGGAGGTCGGGTGGTGAACTGGCCGCGCCACCGACGGATCATCTCCCATACCGGCACCTGGTTCGCCCGGATCATGCTCGGATCGCGACTCCGCGACATCACCTCCGGGTATCGCGGGTATCGCGCGGATGTCCTCCGCACCCTCGACCTCAGCACGGTGCACTCCCACGGATACAGCTTCCAGATCGAGATGGCGTGGCTGGTCGAACGCTCGGGGCGCGAGGTGGCGGAACGCCCGATCACCTTCGTCGAACGCACGACCGGTACCTCCAAGATGTCGCTCGGCATCGTGCTGGAGGCGATGTGGCGCGTCACCGTCTGGGGCCTGCGCCACCGCACCGCGACGGCGACCGCCCGCATCCGGCGTCGACGAGCCCCCGCGCCGCTTCGGTAGCGACCGCACGCCTCGGCCGCGGAATAGCGTGCATCCGCCGAGCGTTACCGTACGGTCCGAGGGTTCCGGCTGCGTCCGGTACCGTGAGGTCGGGATAGGACACAGGAATGACAGGCACGACGCACGCGAGCACGCCAGGCGCGTTCGCGACCGCGATGCGCCGCGCCATCTCCCTGTCGACGCTCGGTCCGTCCTGGGGGATCAACCCGCGGGTCGGCTGCGTGCTCCTCGACGTGAACGGTGCCGTGCTCGCCGAGGGCTGGCACCGCGGCGCCGGCACCGCCCATGCCGAGGTCGATGCCCTTTCCCAACTGCCCCCCTCGGCCGCGCGGGGGGCGACCGCCGTCGTCACCCTCGAACCGTGCAATCACACCGGCCGCACCGGCCCGTGCAGCGAGGCGCTCCTCCGCGCCGGCATCGGCCGGCTCGTCTACGGCGTGCGGGACCCCGGACCCGCGTCGTCGGGCGGGGCGGAACGCCTCGCCAACGCCGGCGTGGACGTGATCGGCGGGGTCTCCGCCGACGAGGTGTCCGAGAGCATCCACGCCTGGCTCACGGCCGAACGGTTGCGCCGGCCGTTCGTCACGATCAAGTGGGCGTCGAGCCTCGACGGGCGGATCGCCGCCGCCGACGGATCGAGCAGGTGGATCACCGGCGATCCCGCGCGCCACGACGTGCACGAGCGGCGTGCCGCCGTGGACGCCATCGTCGCCGGAACGGGAACCGTGCTCGCCGACGACCCGAGCCTCACCGCGAGGCGTCCCGACGGAAGCCTCGCCGAGCACCAGCCCGTACCCGTGATCATCGGCGAGCGCCCGGTGCCCGACGATGCGGCCGTGCGCCGCGGACCCGTACCCGCACTCGTCTACCCGGACCGCGACCTCCCCACCGTGCTCACCGACCTCTTCGAGCGCGGCATCCGGTCGGTGTTCGTCGAGGGCGGGCCCACTCTCGCGAGCGCCTTTCTCGCCGCCGGCCTCTGGGACGAGATCCTCACCTATACGGCGCCCGTGCTGATCGGCGGCCCGCGCCTCGCGGTGACCGACATCGGTGTCGGCACGCTGACCGACGCTCCTCGACTCACGGTGCACGACGTGCGGCGGCTCGGCGACGACGTACTGTTCATCACCCGACCGAAGGGACGCTGATCGTGTTCACCGGAATCATCGAAGAACTGGGGCGCGTGACGCGCTGGGACAAGGGGCAGGACTCCGGGCGTCTGACCGTGCGCGGGCCGCTCGCGGTGACCGGAGTGCGGCACGGCGACTCGATCTCCGTGAGCGGCGTCTGCCTCACGGTCGTCGCGAGTGACGCCGAGTCCTTCACCGTCGACGTCATGGCGCAGACCCTCGCGATGAGCACCCTCGGCACCCTGGAGGAGGGCGCCCCGGTCAACCTCGAACGGGCCGCGCTCGTCGGGGACCGGTTGGGCGGCCACATCGTGCAGGGTCACATCGACGGCACGGCGACGCTGGTATCGATCACCGAGGGCGAGGCGTGGCGCGTGCTCCGGTTCACCCTGGAGCACGCGATCGCCCCGCTCGTGGTGGACAAGGGATCCATCGCCGTCTCCGGTGTCAGCCTCACCGTGAGCTCGCTGAGCGCGCCCGAAACGCCGTCGGCCGAAGCCTGGTTCGAGGTGTCCCTCATCCCGGAGACCCTCGCCGCCACCACCCTCGGGGGGCTCGTCCCGGGCGACGTCGTGAACATCGAGACCGACATCCTCGCCCGGCACGTGCGGCGCATGCTGCAGATGGGGGATATGCGATGAGCCTCGCCGACATCCCCGTCGCGCTCGACGCGCTGCGGAGCGGACGACCGATCATCGTGGTCGATGACGAGGGCAGGGAGAACGAGGGGGACGTGGTGCTCGCCGCCGGTCTCGCCAGCCAGGAGTGGATCGCCTGGACGGTGCGGCACTCCTCCGGCTTCCTGTGCGCGCCCATGACCAACGACATCGCCGACCGCCTGGAACTGCCGCTGATGGTGGCGCACAACGAGGATCTGCGCGGCACGGCCTACACGGTCACCGTGGATGCGGCCGACCGCATCACCACCGGCATCAGCGCCGCCGACCGCGCGCACACGATGCGCGTGCTCGCCGACCCGAACGCCACCCCGGCGTCGCTGCACCGACCCGGCCACGTGCTGCCGCTCCGCGCTCTCGACGGCGGCGTGAGGGAACGCGACGGACACACCGAGGCGAGCGTCGACCTGATGAAGCTCGCCGGACTGGTGCCGGTGGCCGTCATCTCCGAGATCGTCGCGGAGGACGGCGAGATGATGCGCCTGCCCGGTCTCCTCGAACTCGGCGAGCGCGAAGCCGTGCCGGTCATCACCATCGCGGCCCTCATCGACTGGCTCGACCTGCATCACCCGCACGCGCCGCTCGCGAGCGCGGCGCCGCTCCCCGAGACATCCCGGGTGATCTTCGAGGTGGAGACCGAGGTCCCCACCGTGCACGGGATGGTCAGGGTGCGGGCGTACCGCGACCGCACCACGGGCGCGGACCATGTGGCCATCGTCGCCGGGAAACCGACGGCGGAGGGCGCGCTCGTGCGGGTGCATTCCGAGTGCCTCACGGGCGAGGCGTTCGGCTCGCTGAAGTGCGAGTGCGGACCCCAGCTCGACTCCGCTCTCGACGCCATCCGCGAGGAGGGGGGCGTGGTGGTCTACCTGCGCGGCCACGAGGGTCGAGGCATCGGCCTCATCAACAAGCTGAAGGCCTACCGGTTGCAGGAGGACGGCCTCGACACGCTCGACGCGAACCTCGCGCTCGGTCTTCCGGGCGACGCACGGGATTACGGCGCAGCCACCGCCATCCTCGAGGATCTGGGCATCACGTCGGTGCGGCTCCTCACCAACAACCCCGAGAAGGTGCGCCAGCTGCGCGACCGCGGCATCGAGGTGAGCGAGCGGGTCTCCCTCGTGGTCGGCATTGGCGCCGAAAACACCGGGTACCTGCAGACCAAGCGCGACAGGATGGGACACAGCATGAGCACGCACCTGCTCGACGGGCTGCACGGGCTCGAGGAATCGAGCGACACCAACGGAAAGGAAGACACCCGATGAGCGGCGAAGGATCCCCCGACATCTCCGTCGACGGACGCGGCATGGCGATCACGATCGTGGCGGGCCGCTGGCACACCGAGATCTCCGACGGACTGCTCGCCGGCGCCCGGCGGGTGCTCGAGGAGTCGGGCGCCGAGGTGCGCGAGGTGCGCGTGCCCGGCAGCTTCGAGCTGCCCGTCGCCGCACTCGCCGCGTTGAACGGCGGCGCGGACGCGGTGGTCGCGCTCGGTGTCATCATCCGCGGCGGTACCCCGCACTTCGAGTACGTGTCGGATGCCGCCACCTCCGGCCTCACCTCGGTGACGGTGAAGACGGGCAAGCCCATCGGCTTCGGCGTGCTCACCCTCGACGACGAGCAGCAGGGCATCGATCGGGCGGGCCTCCCGGGCTCGAAGGAGGACAAGGGCGCCGAGGCGGCGGAGGCCGCGCTCGCCATGGTGGCGGTGCTCCGCTCCCTCGCCTGACCGGGCCCGCGACAGGGGTCCGAACCCGGGCCGCGCGATCGTGGAAGGCTGGAGGCATGAGCGACGTGCAGCACGACCGGTCCGATTCCCGCGTGGCAGAGGCGCCGGCATGGTGGTCGGACGCGGTGGTGTACCAGATCTACCCGCGGAGCTTCGCGGATTCGAACGGCGACGGCATCGGCGACATCGGCGGCATCCGCTCCCGGCTCGACCACCTCGTCGACCTGGGCGTCGACGTGATCTGGCTCTCCCCGATCTACTCGTCGCCGCAGTTCGACAACGGCTACGACATCAGCGACTACCGCGCCATCGCCCCGGAGTTCGGCACCCTCGACGAGCTCGACCTCCTGCTCGACGACGTGCACGCTCGCGGCATGAAGCTCGTGATGGACCTCGTCGTGAATCACACATCGCACCAGCACGCCTGGTTCGAGGAGTCGCGCAGCTCGCGCGACAGCCCGAAGCGCGACTGGTACTGGTGGCGGCGGCCGCGCGAGGGCTTCGAGGCCGGGCAGCCGGGAGCCGAACCGACCAACTGGGGCGCGGCCTTCGCGGGCTCGGCGTGGACCCTGGACGAGGCCACCGGCGAGTACTACCTGCACCTTTTCGCCGAGCAGCAACCGGACCTCAACTGGGAGAACCCGGAGGTGCGCGAGGCCGTCTACGAGATGATGAACTGGTGGCTCGACCGCGGGGTCGACGGCTTCCGCATGGACGTCATCAACTTCATCTCGAAGGACGTGGCGCTGCCCGACGGCCCGCGACGCGAGGGCGCACTTCACGGAGACGGGAGCGCCTCGTACATCAGCGGCCCCCGCATCCACGAGTTCCTGAACGAGATGCACCGCGCCGTGTTCGCCGGGCGCACCGCCGACCTCATCACCGTGGGTGAGATGCCCGGCGTGACGGTGGAGGATGCGCGCCTGTTCACGGACCCCGCCCGGAACGAGCTCGACATGGTGTTCCAGTTCGAGCACATGGACACGGTGTTCGCTCCGCCGCTCGACGACGGCGGCGACGCGTTCCCGTTCGACCCGAAGTGGCACGCCCATCCGCTCGACCTCGTGCTGCTGAAGCGGTCGTTCGGGCGCTGGCAGGAGGAGCTCGCCGAGGTGGGCTGGAACAGCCTCTACCTCGACAACCACGACCGCCCGCGGGTCGTCTCGCGCTACGGGAACGACCGGGAGTTCCGGTACGAGTCCGCGACCGCGTGGGCGACCATCCTGCACCTGCACCGCGGGACGCCCTACATCTACCAGGGCGAGGAGATCGGCATGACGAACGTGTCGTTCTCCTCGATCGATCAGTTCCGCGACATCGAGGCGCTCGGGCATTACGCCCAGGACTCGACCCATTTCGGAACGGACCCGGAGATCATGCTCGCCTCCCTGCGGGCCAAGGGCCGCGACAACGCGCGCACCCCGGTGCAGTGGACGGCGGGCGAGAACGCCGGCTTCACCGAGGGCGAGCCGTGGATCGAGGTCAACGCGAACTGGCGCGAGATCAACGTGGCGGCCGACCGGGCCGCCGAACGCAGCATCTTCGACCACTTCCGGCGTCTCGTCGAGTTGCGCCACTCCGAGAAGACCGTGTCGCTCGGCCGGTTCACGATGCTCGAACCGGCGCATCCGCGCCTCTACGCGTTCACGCGCACCCTCGGCGACGATGCGCTGCTCGTGATGGGCAACATGTCGGACTACCCGCTCGAGTGGGCGGTTCCCGACGGCTGGACCGCAGCGGGCCTGGTGCTGGGCAACTACACCGACGGCGAGGATCCCCGACCGGCCGAGACCCTCCGGCCCTGGGAGGCGCGCATCTACCGACGCTGAGCGCACGGATGAGTGAGGATTGACGTCATGACTCCCGCTCCCGCGACCGTGCTCACCGGCCCCGCGCTGCGCTACGTCGACGACCGCACGGCCACCGTATGGCTGGAAGCATCCGCCCCGGCGACCGTGCGGGTGCGGGCCGCGTCGTCGGCCGGCACGGCGCTCGTCTCCTCCGCGCGCACCTTCGCGGTGCGCGGTCACCACTTCGCCCTCGTGGTACTCGACGGCCTGACGCCCGGATCGGAGCTCAGCTACTCCGTCGAGCTCGACGGCGCCCCCGTCTGGCCGGCGGCCGGCGACGACCGCCCGGCACCCCGGATCCGGCCGCACGACACCGGGCGGGATGTCGACGTGGTGTTCGGGTCCTGCCGCATCGACCGGCCGGACGCCGAGCCGTGGTCGCTCGCGCACGGCTCCCACCTGCACGCCGCAGGCATCGACGCGCTGGCGACCCTGTCCCGGGCGATCCAAGCCGGGGAGCGTCCGCTGCCCGACCTGCTGGTCCTCCTGGGCGACCAGATCTACGCCGACTACCGCCTGTCACCGGAATCCGCTCCCGGCGAGCTCGTCCCGGCCGCGCCCGGCGTGCTGCTGCCGGGCGGGGAGGCGATCACGTTCGAGGAGTACGCCGCGGTGTACCGCAGCGCGTGGGCGCAGCCGGACATCCGGTGGCTGCTCGCCACCGTGCCGTCGGCGATGATCTTCGACGACCACGAGGTGCGCAACAACTGGAACGTCTCGGCGAGCTGGCAGCGGGAGGCGCTGACCTCCCCGGGGTGGGCCGACCAGATCCGCAGCGCCTACGCGGCGTACTGGCTGTACCAGCACGCCGGCAACCTCTCCCCCGACGCGCTGCGCGACGAGGGCGTATGGCCGGCCCTCACCCGCGCCGACCCCGACGCGGGAAACTGCGACGAGGCCCTGTGGAGCTTCGTCACGCGGGCCGACGAGGCCGCCGCGGAAAATCGAGCGTCGCCGTGGAGCTATGACCGGCAGTTGGCCAGCAGCCGCCTGGTCGTGCTCGACACCCGCTCCTCCCGCGTGCTCGACGAGTCGCGCCGCAGCATGTTCACCGGCGGCGAGTGGGACCGGGTCGACAGCCTCCTCCGCGGGGACTGCGACCACCTGCTGGTGGCGACGTCGGTGCCGCTCCTGCTGCACCACGCGCAGCAGGACGCCGAGGCCTGGAACGAGGCGGTGTGCCGCGGGGTGTTCGGGCAGCGCGCGGCCCGGTGGGCCGAGTCGCTCCGCCGGCACGCGAACCTCGACCAGTGGGGCGCCTTCCAGTCGTCGCTCAACCGCCTCGTCGGCATCCTGGGCGACGTGGCCGCGGGACGCCGGGGCGCCGCGCCGCGCACGGTGCTCGTGCTGTCCGGCGACGTGCACCACGCCTACGTGGCCCACCTCGCCTTCCCCCGCTCCGTCGGCGCTCGGGCGCCGGTCGTGCAGATGGTCTGCTCCCCCTTCCGCAACCAGCTCCCCCTGGTGGTGCGGCGCGGGCTCGCCCTGGCGGGCTGGCGGCCGGTGCGCATCCTCACCCGGCTGCTGGCGCGGAGCGCCGGGGTGCGGCGGGCGCCGTTCCGCTGGACCATTCCGACCGGTCCGATGTTCGGCAACTTCGTGGCGAGCCTCCGCCTCACCCGGGACGGCGCCTCCCTCCGCATCGACGAGGCCGTCGCACCGGCAACCGGCGCCGACCGGCCGGTGCTCCGCTCCCGCTCCGAACGGACCGTGCCGGGGCTCAGTCGAGAAAGAGCACGCGCAGCCGCCGCGTCGTGAACACGAGCCCGACGGCGATCATGGCGACGAAGTAGAGCACGTGCCACACCATCGCCACGCTGACGGCGCCCGTGGTGAGCCCCCGCATCAACTCGACCGCGTGCCAGAGCGGCAGGGCTTGGATCACCACCTGGATCCACTCCGGGTACACCGACAGCGGGTAGAAGGTGGCGGAGAACAGGAACATCGGCAGCATCACGAAGTTGATCCAGTCCATCTGCTGGAACGTCTTCATGTATGAGGTGATGACCATGCCGAAGCTCGCGAAGGCGAACGCGACGAGCATCACCGCGGGCAGTGCCAGCAGGGCGAAGAAGGAGAGGTTCAGCCCGAGCACCTGCATGACGATGAGGAACCCGGTCGCGTAGACGGCGCCGCGCAGGAGCGCGAGACCGATCTCGCCGAACGCCACGTCGAGCGGCCCCAGCGACGTGGACAGCATCCCCTGGTAGAGCTTCGAGTAGTTCATCTTGAAGAACACGTTCCAGGTGGAGTCGTAGACCGCACCGTTCATCGCCGACACGGCGAGCAGTGCCGGAGCAATGAAGGCGCCGTAGCTCACATCCTGGCCCGTCGAGGTACTGACCGCGCCGACGAGCCCGCCGAGACCGAATCCCATGGCGAGGAGATAGAAGACAGGCTCGAAGAAGCCGCTGAGCACCACCAGCCAGTTGGTGCTCCTCGTCGCGAGCAACCCTCGCGCCACGACCGAGCGGGCGTTGCCCGCGTAGAGGGCCCGCATGCCCGCGGGCAGCTGCCGGCCGGTGCCCGAACGCTCCAGCACGCTCACTTGTTCAGCCTCCGCGTGGCGACCCGGCGGGACACCAGCCAGCCGACCACCAGCCAGGCGGACAGATACGCCACGTGCAGCACCGTCAGCCAGAGCGGTTCGGCATGCCCGTAGCTGAACACCCGGCCGAGCTCGGTGCCGTGCCAGAGCGGAGAGATCCAGCCGATCCACTGGAGTCCGACGGGGAGCTGCGACAGCGGGAAGAAGGTGCCGGAGAAGAGGAACATGGGCGTGAGGCCGAACCGCATCAGCATGGCGATCTGGCCCGTGTCGGTCTGCAGCGTGGCGGTGTAGGACATGAGCACCGCGCCCACCGCCATTCCGGTGGCGACCGCGGCGAGGATGCTGAGCCAGCCGAGCATCGACGGCACCGCACCGAACACGAGCATGACGAGGTAGTAGACGACGCAGCTCGGCAGCATCCGGAACAGCACGGCGAGCAGCTGGCCGTCGACGATCTGCCGGGGGGAGATGGGCGCGGCGTTGATCGCGAAGAAGATGGGGTTCCACTTGAAGCCACCGAAGATCGGATAGGTGAACTCCTCCGACGCGATGGTGACGGCCGCGGTCGCGAGCAGTGCCGGCGCCACGAAAGCGAGGTAGCCGACGTCGCCGACGGAGGATCCGTCGAGGTTCCGGTCGACCAGGGTCGCGAGCCCCACCCCCAGCGCGAACAGGTAGACCAGCGGGTTGCCGATCCCCGTCGCGATGATCGTGCCGCGGTAGCTCGCCATTCCGCGCAGCCGGTGCTCGGTGACGTACCAGGCGCCGAAGCGGCGGGGACGCGAGCCCGCGGCGATCGCCGCCCGGGCCTGCGCCGAACCGCCGGCCGCGTCGGAGACGGCCGGGTCGGTGGCGAATGGAGTGCCGGTTCCCCGGCGGAGGGGTCCGCTCATTCGATCAGGCTTCGTCCGGTGAGGCGCAGGAACACGTCCTCGAGGCTCGATCGGCGCACGAGGCTGGTGAGGGGGTGCAGTCCCTGCTCGGTGATGCGCGTCAGCACCGCCTCGCCGTTCGCACTGTAGATCAGCACCCGGTCGGGCAGCACCTCGATGCGGTCGCCGGTGCCGGCGAGACGCTCCGCCACCGCCTCGTTGCGGTCGGAGCCGAAGCGCACCTCGAGCACCTCCCGGCTGGAGTACCGTCGGATCAGGTCGGCGGGCGAGCCCTCGGCCATGATGGCGCCCTTGTCGACGACCACGAGGCGGTCGCAGAGCTGCTCCGCCTCGTCCATGTAGTGGGTGGTGAGAACGAGGGTGGTGCCCTGCTCCTTGAGGCGGAACAGCCGGTCCCAGAGGATGTGCCGCGCCTGCGGGTCCAGTCCGGTCGTCGGCTCGTCGAGCAGCAGGATGCGCGGGTCGTTGATGAGCGCCCGGGCGATGGTGAGCCGGCGCTTCATGCCGCCCGAGAGATCGTCCACCTTCGCCTTGGCGCGGTCCTCCAGCTGCGCGAACGCCAGAAGCTCGTCGGCGCGCCGGTGCACCACCTTGCGGGGGATGCCGAAGTAACGGCCGTAGACCAGAAGATTGTCCCGGGCGCGGAGCTCCAGGTCCAGGTTGTCGGCCTGCGGCACGACACCGAGCTGGGCACGGATCTCCGGTCCGCTGTCGTCCGGGTCGAGGTCGAGGATGCGCAGGCTCCCGCTGGTGCGCGTGGAGACGGCGCCCACCATCCGCATCGTGGTCGACTTGCCCGCGCCGTTCGGCCCGAGCAGGCCGAAGGACTCGCCGGGGGCCACCTCGAAGGAGATCCCGTCCACCGCGGCGAAGTCCCCGTAGGTCTTGGTCAGGTCGGTCGCGGTGATGACGGGCGCAGGCACGGAGGGATTCTAGTCCGCACGTCCGACGACGCGGGGCCGGGGCGTACCCAACGCCCGACGCGGGGCCGGGGCGTATCCATCGCCCGACGCGGGGCCGCCCGCTCGGCCCACGGTCCGTCAACCCAAATTGACGCCCGCACGCCTGTCAATTAGTGTTGCCGGCATGGACTCGGGAAACATCTCCGCACTGGCGGAGAACGCCGGCTCCGATGATCCCATCCGCGCCCTTCGCGCCATCGCGCAGCTGCGGCGGGAACTGGATCGCGTCGAAGCGGTGACCGTGCGTCGCGCCCGGACGAGCGGATTCTCCTGGCAGGTCATCGCCATGTGCCTCGGGGTGAGCCGTCAGGCCGTTCACAAGAAGTACGGGCGACGCTAGTCGTCCGATCGATCAGGAGAACCAACGCATGAGTACCGCCACGTCGTCGCGCCCTGCCAAGGCCGCCCGTCCCGCCCTTCGCCTGGGTCGACGGGCGCCGGCAGGAACGACCGAAGGGCCGCGGGCGCGATTCGGCGACCTCCTGCCCTACCTGCTCGAGCACAAGAAGATCCTCTCCGTGGTCACGGTGCTGAGCCTTCTCGGCGCCGCCGCGAGCCTCGCCCAGCCCCTGCTGGTGAGCCAGGTCATCACCGTCGTGGAGCAGAACGATCCGCTCGGACCGCTGGTCTGGACCCTCGTGACGCTCGTCGTGCTCAGCGCGCTCATTTCGGGATATCAGCACTACCTCCTGCAGCGCACCGGGGAGAGCGTGGTGCTGTCGTCGCGGCGAGCGCTCGTCGGGCGGATGCTCCGGTTGCCCATCCGCGAGTTCGACACCCGCCGCACCGGAGACCTCGTCTCCCGTGTCGGGTCGGACACCACGCTCCTCCGCGCCGTGCTCACGCAGGGTCTCGTGGAGGCGATCGGTGGCTCCGTCACCTTCGTCGGCGCTCTCATCGCGATGCTCATCATCGACCCCGTGCTGCTCGGCCTCACCGTGCTCGTCGTCGCGGTTTCGGTGGTGACGGTCACGGTGCTCTCCGGGCGCATCCGGGTCGCGAGCCTCGCCGCGCAGGAACGCGTGGGAGACCTCGCCTCGAGCGTCGAGCGGGCCATCAGCGCGGTGCGCACCGTGCGCGCGTCGAACGCGACCGACCGGGAGGTCGCCGCGATCGAGCGCGACGCCGAGGCCGCGTGGCGCATGGGCATCCAGGTCGCCAGGATCTCCGCGCTCGTCGTGCCGGTGGCCGGGATCGCCATGCAGGTGTCGTTCCTCGTGGTGCTGGGCGTCGGCGGATTCCGGGTGGCGAACGGCGACATCACCATCGCGAACCTCGTGTCGTTCATCCTCTTCCTCTTCCTCATGATCCTGCCGCTCGGGCAGGCGTTCGGCGCCATCACCTCGGTGAACTCGGCGCTCGGGGCGCTCGGCCGCATCCAGGAGATCATCGCGATCCCCGCCGAGAGCGACGGTGACCGTGCCATCGCCCCGCTCGCCGTCGACGCCGCCACCGGCCGAGCGGCGTCGGCTGCGCCCGCGATCGAGTTCGATGACGTGTGGTTCCGGTACGAGGGCGAGCCGGCCGACGGGACTGCGGATGCGCCCGCCGACACCGGGGGCGAGACCGAGGCGGTGCCGGTGCGGGCGCCCGTGCTGAACGGGGTGAGTTTCCGCGCCGAGCGCGGTACGCGCACGGCCCTGGTCGGGCCCTCCGGAGCCGGGAAGAGCACCATCCTGTCGCTGATCGAGCGCTTCTACGACCCGACCGACGGCGCCGTGCTGCTGGGTGGTCTCGACGTGCGCTCCCTCGGCCGCGAGGAGTTGCGCTCCCAGATCGGCTACGTGGAGCAGGACGCGCCCGTGCTGGCGGGTAGCATCCGCGACAATCTCACGCTCGGTGCTCCCGATGCCACGGATGAGGAGTGCATCCGGGTGCTGCATTCCGTGAACCTGACCGAGGTGCTCGAACGCAACCCGCTCGGCCTCTCGGCGCCGGTGGGCGAGGATGGCGTGATGCTCTCCGGTGGCGAACGCCAGCGACTCGCCATCGCACGCACCATCCTCGCCGCTCCGCCGATCTTGCTGCTCGACGAGTCGACCTCGAGCCTCGACGGCCTGAACGAGCAGCGCCTGCGGGAGGCGATCGACGCGGTCGCCGAGAATCGCACGCTCATCGTGATCGCGCACCGGTTGTCGACCGTCGTCGACTCCGACCGCATCGTGGTGCTCGATCACGGTGTGGTCGTCGGAACCGGCACCCACTCCGAGCTCGTCGCGAGCACCCCGCTCTATCGCGATCTCGCGAAGCACCAGCTGCTGGTGTAGCACCGACGCCCGGCCGGCGCCGGGCTACTTCTGGCAGCTCACGTTGGTGACGCCGAATCCGGTCCCGGTGAGGGTGTTGTCGCAGCCGACGATCGCGCCGGTGCCCGGGGTGGTGATCCGGACGCCGTAGAAGGCGGGGTTCACGTCGGCGGCGGAGTTCCCGACGAAGACGTTGTTCCTCCCCCACCCCTCGACCGTGGCGACCTCGACGGACTTGATGCCGTCCTCCGGCGAGTTCGTGCCGCTGTTGCCCTCGACGATGTAGTCGTTCCCGCTGACAGAGATCCAGGACAGCGCGTACCGGGTGTCGAGGAGCGCGCCGTCGATCGTGTTGCTGGCGATCCAGCCCTGTTCCGTACCGGACTTCGCCTCGATCCCCTCCACCGTGGTGGCGGTGATGACGTTCGACAGCACCGAGTTGCGGTTGCTGCGGTCGGGAAGGCAGTCCGAGAACGTGCACCAGTTCGAAGGGTCGGAGCCGATGTAGATGCCCTCACCGTACTCGGGCGTGTACAGACCCGTCCGGTGAATCGTGTTGGCGAGAACGAAGCTGTCCGTGGTGTTCGTCCGAAGGTGGACGGCCTCCTCGCCGATGTCCGACAGCGCGATGTCCGAGACCGTGATGGCGGAACTGTTCACCACCATCACCCCCTTCTTCACATTGCGTATTGTCATGCCCGTCAGGATGACGTGCGAGGACGAGGTCATCTGGAAGCCGTATCCCGAGGTGAAGCTTCCGGCGTCGAACACCGCGTCCCGGCTGCCGCAAATCCAGATCGGCTGGTCCGCGGTTCCCGCGGCCGAGATGTCGAAGTTCGCCCCGTAGCTCCCGGGCGCGACGGCGATCACGTCACCGGCCTTGGCCGCGCCGAGGGCCGAGGCCAGCTCGCGGTTCGACGTGACCGTGACCGTGGCGGTGGGACAGTTGGCGTAGCGGCCCTGCGACACGACAGGGGCCGCAACGGTGCTGGCCGACGTCGCCGCGGACGGGGCCGACTCGTTGCCGCTCGAGTCGACGGCCGTGACGCGATAGGAGTGGGTGCTGTCCGGGTCGAGTCCCACGTCGAGCATGGAGACGTCCGCGGGGGTGAACTCCTGCAGTAGCGTGTGCTCGCCGGCCGGGTCGGCTCGGTACAGCCGGTACGCGGTCACGTCCGGGGCGGTCACCGGGTCCCAGCGCACCAGGAGCCCTTTCCGCTCGGGAGCGATGCGGGGAGCTGCCGGTGAATCCGGGGCTGTGCTGTCCAGGACGATGAAGCCGTCCACCGAGATCTCCGACCCGGTGGAGTTCACATTCTTGGTGCCAGTCCGTTCTACGACGATGGAGTGCGTGCCGTGCGTCAGGCCGGTGAGTTCGAAGACCACCTGCTGATCGCGTCGAGTCGACGAGTACAGGTCGACCAGCCGGACGGAATGCCCGTCGATGTAGACCTTGCCGATGCCCGAGTAATGGTTGGTGCGGGTCACCCAACGGATGCCGGTGCCCTCGAAGTCGAAGCGCACCGACGACAGACCGTCGGCGGACACCCGGTAGGAGCCGTCGAGGTCCGCGGTGGACTCGACGGTGCGCCAGGACCGGTCGTAGGTCAGCAGACCCGACTCGCTGTCGTACGTGCCGGAGGCGGGCACCGTGGTCAGCGAACTGGCGCTGACGAAATCGGTGACGACGAACGCGTCGAGGAAGACGCTGCTGCCGCTCGAGGCGGAGTTCCGCTCTCCGCTCAGTTCGATCCGGATGGTGTGCTCCCCCGCGTCGAGGACATCGGACTCGAAGACGACCGCCTGGTACACCGGGGAGGCCGAGTACAGGTCGACGGAGCCGACCTTCAGTCCGTCGATGTACACGGTGCCGATCCCGGCGTAGTCGTTCGTCCGCGACACCCACTTCACGCTCGTGCCGGTGAACTTGAGCTGTGCGGAGCCGGCGCTGTTCAGACGGCCGTGCGATCCGCCGCTGTCGCTGCCGGAGGAGACGGTGGACCACGTGCCCGATCGGGCGATGGCCGGGGAGCCGTCCTCGTGCGTGCCCGAACCGACCGCGGCGTCGAGCACGACCAGATTGTCGAGGAAGATGTTCGACCCGGTCGAGCCGGCGTTCCGCGTTCCCGCGCGCTCGATCCGGATGGTGTGCTCGCCCCTCTCCAGCGGACCCGAGTCGAAGACCACCGTCTGGAAGGTGGCCGACGGGGAGTAGAGGTCGACGGAGGCCACCTTCACGTCGTCGACGTAGACGGTGGCGATACCGGCGTAGCTGTTCGTGCGGGCGACCCAGCGCACGCCCGTTCCCGCGAACCTCAGTTCGGCGGACCCGTAGGCGTCGAGGCGCCCGTGCGAGCCGCCACCGTCGGAGTCGGACAGGGTCGTCGACCACGGGCCGTTCAGGATGATCGGGGCCGCGCCGTCCTCGTACGTCCCCTCCACGACGGGCGTGTTGGCGACCACCAGGCTGTCGAGGAAGATGCTCCCCCCGGTGGAGGCGGGGTTCCGGGTGCCCGTGCGCTCCACCCGGATCGTGTGCACCCCGGGGGTGAGCACTCCGGAGTCGTACACCACGGTCCGGTAGGTGGTGGTCGCCGAGTACAGGTCCACGGTCGCCACCTTCACGCCATCGAGATACACCGTCGCGATGCCGGCGTAGTCGTTGGTGCGGGAGATCCACTGCACACCGGTGCCGACGAACTTCAGCTGGGCGTCACCGATGCCGCCGAGTCGGCCGTACGAGCCGCCGCTGTCGTAGCCGGAGGTGATGGTGGACCACGTGCCGGACGTGACGATGGAGGGCGATCCGTTCTCGTGGATGCCGGCCTCCACCGGCGTGTCCTCGACGACGAGACTGTCGAGATAGATGTTCGATCCGGTGGACGCGGGGTTCTTGCCGCCGCTGCGCTCGATCCGGATGGTGTGCTCGCCCCGGGTCAGCGGGCCGGAATCGAACACCACGGTCCGGTAGC
Organism: Planctomonas psychrotolerans; assembly: GCF_008642235.1. Classification (GTDB taxonomy): domain Bacteria; phylum Actinomycetota; class Actinomycetes; order Actinomycetales; family Microbacteriaceae; genus Planctomonas; species Planctomonas psychrotolerans. The sequence continues at coordinate 781,945 of NZ_SJEV01000001.1, forward strand.
GCGCCGAGGCGGAGTACAGGTCGACGGTCGCCACCTTGGCGCCGTCGATGAAGACGTGGGCCATGCCCGCGTAGCTGTTGGTGCGGGCCATCCACCGCACGGTCGTGCCGAGGAAGCGCAGCTCGGCGGTTCCCAGCGCATCGAGGCGGTCGTGCGATCCCGCGCTGTCCGACCCGGACGTGACGGTGTACCAGGGGCCGTCGAGCACGATGGACTCGGACCCGTTCTCGTGGGTCCCGGCCTCGACGGCGATGTTGTCGACGATCATGCTGTCGAGGAAGATGCTCCCGCCGGTGGAGGCGCTGTTGCGGGTGCCCGTGTGCTCCACGCGGAACGTGTGCACTCCGGGCGTCAGGGGCCCGGAGTCGAACACCACCGTGCGGTAGGTCATGGCCGCCGAGTAGAGATCCACCGTCGCGACCTTGGCTCCGTCGAGGTACACGGCGGCGATGCCGGCGTAGTCGTTGGTGCGGGAGAGCCACTGGATGCTGGTGCCCATGAACTTCAGCTGGGCCGACCCGGTGCCGCCGAGGCGCCCGTAGGTGCCGCCGCTGTCGTACCCGGAGGTGACGGTGGACCAGGCACCGGTCATGGTGAGGGCGGGGTCGCCATCCTCGTGGATGCCCACGTCGACCGGGGCGTCATCGACGACGATGCTGTCCAGGAACAGGTTGGAACCGGTCGAGGAGGGATTCCTCGTGCCGCTCCGCTCGATCCGGATCGTGTGCTCCCCGCGGGTCAGCGGACCGGAGTCGAAGACGACGGCCTTGTAGGCGGCCGTGGCGGAGTACAGGTCCACCGTCTGCGCCAGCGTGCCGTCGATGTAGACGGAGGCGATGCCCGCGTAGCTGTTGGTGCGGGAGATCCAGCGCACGCTCGTTCCCGAGAACCGAAGATCCGCGGATCCGGCCGCGTCGATCCGCGTGTGCGATCCCCCGCTGTCGTAGCCCGACGTCACCGTGAGCCACGCTCCCGTCATCACGATCGGCGCGGCCCCGTTTTCGTAGGTTCCGGAGAGCACCGGCGCGTTGGAAACCACCAAGCTGTCGAGGAAGATGTTGGTACCGGTCGAGGCCGCGTTCTTCGTGCCGGTGCGCTCGATCCGGATGGTGTGGTCGCCGGGCTTGAGGTCACCGGAGTCGAACACGATCGCGCGATACGCGGCGGACGGGCTGTACAGGTCGACGGACTTCACCTTCACGTCGTCGAGGTACACGTCGGCGATGCCGGCGTAACCGTTGGTCCGAGCGGTCCACTGCACGCCCGTGCCGGTGAACTGCAGCGTGGCGCCGCCCACGCTGTCCATCCGCGCGTGCGATCCGCCACTGTCGTAGCCCGACGCGACCGTGGACCAGCCGCCCTCCCAGGTGATGGCCGGCGACCCGTTCTCATAGGTCCCCGCCGCATTCGCCGGAGGCGAGGTGGTCTCAGCGTTCGCCGCACTCGTTCCTCCCGGTGCCAGGAACATCCCCGCCGCCAGAACCGACACCAGCGCATAGACGACGGCTCGACGTGAGCCCCGTGCTCGGACATCTCGATTGAGCATGGGTGTGTTCCCCCCGGTGATTCGCATGGCCGGCACCCCACCCCCCGGTGTTTCGGCGCCGTCCGGGCGCGGCACATCTGCCGCCGCCCGCGATCGACGCTAATGAAGTCCCGGCGGGATCTCGTCCCCACGTTCGGGGGCGCCGCGACGATGGCCCGCCGGGGTTCGCGCCGACGACGCGGCTGGGGCGTGCTGATCGAGACCGGACGACTTCCGGCCGGAGCGTCGGCCCTGTAGAAGCGGGCGGTCAGGAGCCGGACAGCGCGGCGGCGGTCGAAACCAGTTCGCGGGCGTGGGCGAGACCGCTCTCGGAATCGGGGAGGCCCGACAGCAGGCGCGCCATCTCGGCGATGCGGTCGTCGCCGGTGAGTCGCGAGACGCTGCTCGCGGTGACCGCACCGTCGCTGTCCTTCGCCACGCGCAGGTGATTGGTCGCGAACGCGGCGACCTGCGCGAGGTGCGTCACCACGATCACCTGCGCCTGCTCGGCAAGACGGGCCAGGCGCCGACCGATCTCGATGGCGGCCGCGCCACCGACTCCGGCATCCACCTCGTCGAAGACGAAGGTGGGCACCGGATCCGTTCCCGCGATCACCACCTCGATGGCGAGCATCACCCGGGACAGCTCACCGCCGGATGCCCCGCGCCCGATCGGCCGCGCCTCGGCACCGGCATGCGGGCGCAGCAGCACCGACACGCGGTCGGCACCGGACATCGACAGCTCCGGTTTCGCCTCGAGCTCGACGACGAGGCTGGCGTCGGCCATGGCCAGCGCGGAGAGCTCGGCGGTCACCGCCTCGGCGAGTTCCGTCGCCTTCGCCCGGCGAACGGTCGTCAGTTGCTCTGCGAGTGCACGGACGGCGGCAGCGTCCTCCTCCACGGTCACCGTGAGAGAGTCGATACGGTCGGTGTCGCTCTCCAGCTCGAGCAGCCGACTGCTGCCGGCGTCGAGGTAGTCGATGACCTCGTCGAGGGTCGGACCGTACTTGCGGCTCAGCGCGGTCAGCTCGGAGCGGCGCTCCTGCACGATCTCCAGCTCCCGCCCGCCGTCGGCGTCGAGGCCCGCCAGGTAACTGGCGAGCTGGCCGGCCACGTCGGAGAGGAGGAAGGATGCGTTCGCGAGCGCCTCGGTCACCGGCGCGAGCAGCGGATCGTGATCGGCCACCCGGTCGAGGCGCCGGCGCGCGGTGTCGACGAGTCCGATCGCGTCGGCGGCTCCGCCGACGTCGGACGTGGAGAGCACCTCGTGGGCTTCCGCTCCGGCGAGCCGGAGGTCTTCGAGGTTCGACAGCCGATCGGCTCGTTCCGTCAGCTCCACGTCTTCGCCGCGCTGCGGGTTCACCGCCTCGATCTCCGCCATCGCGTCGCGGAGCAACGCCGCCTCGCGTCGACGCGCCTGCTGCTCGGCCACGAGGTCCGTCAGTTCCTCCTCGTGCGACCGCCACGCCCGGAACGCGTCCTGATACGGACCCAGCACGTCGGTCAGCGCCGCGCCCGCGAACCGGTCGAGGGCCTCCCGCTGCGCGGTCGACGAGCGGAGGCGGATCTGGTCGGACTGGCCGTGCACCACCACGAGGTGCTGGCCGAGTTCGCCGAGCACGCCGACCGGCGCCCCTCGCCCCCCGACGGTCGCTCGACTCCGGCCCTCCGGCGACACGGATCGGCCGAGGATCAGCTCGCCGGCCTCCACGTCTCCCCCGGCGTCCCGCACCCTCTCCGCCACGGCACCGTCATCGGGGACGAGCCACCGTCCCTCGACCACGGCCCGGTCGCTCCCCTGCCGAACGGCTCCCGCGTCGGACCGCTCACCGAGGAGAAGCCCCAACGCCGTGACGACCATCGTCTTCCCGGCGCCGGTCTCCCCCGTGAGAGCGGTGAAGCCGGGCCCGAGCGGCAGGGTGGTCGTCCCGATGACGCCGAGGTTCCGGATCGAGATCTCCTCGATCACCGGGGTTCCCTGGGCTCGACCGGGCCACGCCACCCCTCGACCGGCAGCGCGAACTTGCGCACGAGACGGTCGGTGAAGGGCGCCTCGCGCAAGCGGGCCAGACGCACCGGAACGGTCGAGCGTCGCGCCTCGACGCGGGATCCGCGGGGCAGGTCGACCGTCCGGCGACCGTCGCACCAGAGCACGCCAACACCGAGGTTCCGTTCGAGCAGTTCGACGGCGAGTACGGAGTCCGGTCCCACCACCATGGGGCGGGCGAAGAGGGAGTGGGCGCTGATCGGCACGAGGAGCAGAGCCTCGAGGCTCGGCCAGACGATGGGTCCCCCCGCCGAGAAGGAGTAGGCGGTCGACCCGGTCGGCGTCGACATGACGACACCGTCGCAGCCGAACGACGACAGCGGGCGTCCGTCCACCTCGATGATCACCTCGAGCATGCGCTCCCGGCTCGCCTTCTCCACCGTCGCCTCGTTGAGCGCCCAGGTGGTGAAGACGATCTGCTCGTCCACCTCGACACGAACCTCGAGCGTCATGCGCTCTTCGACGGCATAGTCGCGGTCCAGGGCGCGGTGCACCGTCGACGTCAGATCCTCCCGCTCGCTCTCGGCGAGGAAGCCGACGTGGCCGAGATTCACGCCGAGGAGCGGCACGGAGGTTCCGCGGACGATCTCGGCGGCACGCAGGATGGTGCCGTCGCCGCCCAGCACCACCACGAGCTCCAGGTCGGACGTCGGCACGTCCGTGCCGAGGACGGCGATGTCGCCGAGACTGGCGGCGTGAGCGACGAGGTCCGTCTTCTCCTCCTCGCGCAGCACGGGGGTGACTCCGGCGTCGGCGAGCTGGGTCAGCACGCTCACGGCGGCCTCGCGCGAGTCGACGCGTCCGGTGTGCGACACCACCAGGATGTGCCTGCCCGCTACCGCCACGGTCGTCACACTCCCACCAGTTCGTTCACGCGTCCTAGCCATTCTGTCGGATTGCTGCCGCCCGTGGAGGTCAACCAAACGAGGTACTCCGGATTCCCAGCCCCGCCGAGGATGGGGGACGACACGAGGCCCGCCGTACCGAGTCCCCGATCCCACGCCGACCAGAGCACCCTGGTGACGGCATCGCTCCGCAGCGCCGCCGAGGTGACGATGCCCTCGCGGATGCCTCCCCGTCCCACCTCGAACTGAGGCTTGATCAGAAGCACGTAGTCGGCCTCGAGCCCCACCGTCGACACGAGCGGGGGTAGTACGAGGGTGAGGGAGATGAAGGAAAGGTCGCCGACCACAAGGGTGGGCGTGGCGCTCTCCCGAGTGAACTGCTCGAGCAGCCCGGGAGTGAGGTCGCGCACGTTAACGCCCTCCACGACCTCCACCTCACGGCGGGCACGAATCTCCGGGGCGAGCTGGCCGTGGCCGACGTCGAGGGCGATCACCCGGCGCGCCCCGCGCTCGAGCAGCACCTGGGTGAATCCGCCGGTGCTCGCTCCGACGTCGAGGCAGAGAGCCCCGTCGACGGGTACGGGGAAGGCGTCGAGGGCGGCGACGAGCTTGTGCGCACCGCGACTCACGTAGGAGTCGGGGGCCTCGACCCGGATGTCGGCGCCATCCTCGACCCGGTGCGACGGCTTCACGATCCACGCGCCGTCGACGCTCACCCGACCCTCGGTGATGAGGTGGGCCGCGGCGGTGCGGGATCGGGCGAGACCGCGGGCCGCGAGTACCGCGTCGAGCCGACCGTCAGCCGCCATGGGAGAGCGCGTCCCCGCCCTCCAGGCGGGACCGCAGCCGATCGTGCAGGCGCATCAGCTCGGCCGGTCGGTCCTCGAGTGGCAATTGCTCGATGTCGTTGACCTCGCGCAGCAGCTCGCTCTCCGTCATGTCGGTCCGATCGTCGCTCACGCACCCACGCTATCGCGGGGCGTAGAGGGACTCGGGAACCTCGAGGCCGTAGATGGCGCGTCCGGAATTCCAGATGACCGCGCATCCGGCTCGGATGAGGTCGATCGTGCTCCGTCCGCGCTGCACCACGTGCACGCGGTCGCCACGGATGCTGACCACCGACCTGCCCACGGTGGCCGTCGCCCCGTCGTCGGTGAACGACGTGGCCGGATACTGCTCGCGGAGGGACCGCAGGTCCTCGAGAATGTAGGTGGGCCTCGACGATGCATCGGCCGCCAGCACCTGTTTGGCCTGGTCGATGCCGGTGAGCACGAGCGCCGAGGCCATGCCGGCGCGGTTCGCACCCAGAATGTCGGTGTCCAGCCGATCACCGAGGAACAGGGGGGTCGCGGCTCCGAAGCGGCGGCTCGCCTCCTCGAAGATCGGGATCTCGGGCTTGCCGGCCACCGCCGTGGGGAGGCGCCCCACCGCGGTGTGCACGGCGGAGACGAGCGTGCCGTTACCCGGCGCGATGCCCCGTCCGACGGGAATGGTCCAGTCGGTGTTGGTCGCGACCCAGAGAACCGACGGGTCGTGCAGAGCGAACGCGGCCTCGGCGAGGTGCATCCAGCCCACGTCGGGCGCGAAGCCCTGCACGACGGCGGCCGGGGAGTCCTCGGCGCTTCGCGTGACGACGAACCCGGCGCGTTCGACCTCGTGCACGAGGCCCGCACCGCCGACCACGAGCACCGTCGATCCGGCCGGAATGAGGGTGCCGAGCACCGAGGCCGCCGCCTGCGGCGACGTGACCACGTCGGCCGGCTGCACCTTCAGCCCGAGCGCGGACAGGTGATCGGCGACCACCACGTCGGTGCGCGAGGCGTTGTTGGTGATGTATCCGACCCGGATGCCCGAGTCGACGGCCGCATTCAGGCTCTCGACCGCGTGCGGGATCGCCGAGTCGCCCTTGTAGACCACGCCGTCGAGGTCGGCGAAGATGGCGTCGACTCCATCGAGGGGGGTGGGCGTCACGTCAGTCCTCCGTCGGAACATCATCGGCTTCCGTCTCCTCCGGTGCGGTGGCATCGACAGGCTCGTCCGAGTCGACGGAATCGTCCGCGCCCGCACGATCATCCGTGTTCGCGGTGTCGAACTCCTCGACTATCTCGATGAGTTCGTCGCCCCCCACATCGTCGAGGGCGTCGAGCGCTTCCGCCGCCGCGGCTGCACGGTCCCGCCAGAGGACCGCGTCCTGCTCACGTCCCAACTCCTCGAGCACCTCCGCGTAGGCATCGAACAGCGCCGGGCTGTAGGAGAACGCTGTGGACGGATCCAGTTCCGGAATCTCGAGCTCGGCGAGAGCGAGCTCCGCCTGGTCGAGGTCGAGCCGCGCTCCCGACATGGCGATGGCCACCGAGACGCGCACGCCTACGGGCAACGAATCCCGCGGCACTGACCGTCCCAGTTCGAGCGCCCGGTCGGGCCTGCCGACGCCGCGCTCGCTGTCCACCATCAGGGCCAACTGGTCGTTCGAACCGGAGATGCGGCGCTGGGTGCGCAACTCGCGCAGCGCGAGGGCGAAGTCGCCTGTCGCATAGGCGGTGATGGCGAGAGTCTCCCGCACCACGGCGATGCGTCTCGCCCGGCGGGCGGCCGACAGCGCGTGCCGGTGAGCGAGAGCGGGATCGTCATCGATCAGCCGCGCCGCCATGGCCAGGTGCTGGGCGACACCCTCCGCGTTGTCCTTGCTCAGCGTCTTCAGCTCGTTCCGTGCGACCCGGTCCAGGTCGCCGGCCCTGACGTCGTCGGGGATCTCCGGGTCGTCGTGCCGCGGGCGAACGGAGCGCAGCTCCCGCTGCAGTCTCTCCGCCTCGGTCAGCTGCTCCTCGGCCCGATAGGCGTCGCGATCGCCTCGCGCGGGAGCTCCCTCTCGCGTCCACAGCTTCTCGCCGTTCCGGGGCGCACGCTCACCGTTGGGTCGACGCACGTTACCCCCGGAGGCCGGCTTGTCCTTAGACCAGGGCTTCCGCTCACCCGAGCCGCCCGGCTTGTCCTTCGACCAGGGCTTCCGCTCACCAGGGCCGCCGCTCGACGAGCGGCGTCGCTCGGAGTTCGATCGGGGGGAGTTCGGTCGCTCGGAACGCGGTCGCTCAGAACGCGGAGGCACGGAACGCGGAGGCACAGAACGCTCTCGATCCGGTCCATCGGGGCGTTCTGCAGGGCGCTCACGCGGACGCTCCCGCGGCGGACGCTCGTCCCGCGGCGGTTCCGGCCGCTCGTGCCGATCGCCGGCCGCGCTGTTCTCGCCTGAATCGCTCACGAACGTCTCCTGTCTGGCCGAATCGGTAGGACGGTTAAACAGAAATGGCCACCCCGAAGGGTGGCCATTTCGTAAAAGAAGTCCGGCGGTGTCCTACTCTCCCACAAGGTCCCCCTTGCAGTACCATCGGCGCAGAGAGTCTTAGCTTCCGGGTTCGGAATGTAACCGGGCGTTTCCCTCTCGCTATGGCCGCCGAAACACTATTGATATATGTCTCGAATTGCCACACACGATTCGTGTGTAACTAATTCCCGACCGTACATCGGGAACCACATAGTGGACGCAAGCATTGTCTGTCGAAACAAACTTATGGTGTTATCAAGTTATCGGCTTATTAGTACAGGTCAGCTGCACGAGTCTTTAGTCCTCGCTTCCACGTCCTGCCTATCAACCCAGTAGTCTAGCTGGGAGCCTCTCACCCGAAGGTATGGAAATCTCATCTTGAAGCCGGCTTCCCGCTTAGATGCCTTCAGCGGTTATCCGTTCCGAACGTAGCTAATCAGCGGTGCTCCTGGCGGAACAACTGACACACCAGAGGTTCGTCCATCCCGGTCCTCTCGTACTAGGGATAGATCTTCTCAAATTTCCTACGCGCGCAGCGGATAGGGACCGAACTGTCTCACGACGTTCTAAACCCAGCTCGCGTACCGCTTTAATGGGCGAACAGCCCAACCCTTGGGACCTACTCCAGCCCCAGGATGCGACGAGCCGACATCGAGGTGCCAAACCATGCCGTCGATATGGACTCTTGGGCAAGATCAGCCTGTTATCCCCGAGGTACCTTTTATCCGTTGAGCGACAGCGCTTCCACAAGCCACTGCCGGATCACTAGTCCCGACTTTCGTCCCTGCTCGACTTGTCAGTCTCACAGTCAAGCTCCCTTGTGCACTTACACTCGCCACCTGATTGCCAACCAGGTTGAGGGAACCTTTGGGCGCCTCCGTTACTCTTTAGGAGGCAACCGCCCCAGTTAAACTACCCATCAGGCACTGTCCCTGATCCGGATTACGGATCGAAGTTAGATATCCAGAGTGACCAGAGTGGTATTTCAACATTGACTCCACCCGAACTAGCGTCCGGGCTTCACAGTCTCCCACCTATCCTACACAAGCCACACCGAACACCAATACCAAACTGTAGTAAAGGTCACGGGGTCTTTCCGTCCTGCTGCGCGTAACGAGCATCTTTACTCGTAGTGCAATTTCGCCGAGTTCGCGGTTGAGACAGCTGGGAAGTCGTTACGCCATTCGTGCAGGTCGGAACTTACCCGACAAGGAATTTCGCTACCTTAGGATGGTTATAGTTACCACCGCCGTTTACTGGGGCTTAAATTCTGAGCTTCGCCGAAGCTAACCCTTCCTCTTAACCTTCCAGCACCGGGCAGGCGTCAGTCCGTATACATCGTCTTGCGACTTGGCACGGACCTGTGTTTTTAGTAAACAGTCGCTTCCCACTGGTCTCTGCGGCCTTCAAACGCTTAGGGAGTAAATCCCATCACGCCTCAGGCCCCCCTTCTCCCGAAGTTACGGGGGCATTTTGCCGAGTTCCTTAACCACGATTCTCTCGATCTCCTTAGTATTCTCTACCTGACCACCTGAGTCGGTTTGGGGTACGGGCGATTGGAACCTCGCGTCGATGCTTTTCTTGGCAGCATAGGATCACTGAATTCGTCCGTGAGGACTACCCATCAAGTCTCAGGCTATGTAAGAGGCGGATTTGCCTACCTCTTGCCCTACATTCTTGGACCGGGACTACCATCGCCCGGCTCAGCTACCTTCCTGCGTCACACCTGTTAATACGCTAACCGCACCAGCGTAGGGTCGTGTGCTAGGCCAAGGCCGTCACCCCGAAGGGATCGAGCCAAGGATTCAGACACTTAGCATTACTGGATTAGCTTGGGCGGTTCTTCATCGGTACGGGAATATCAACCCGTTGTCCATCGACTACGCCTGTCGGCCTCGCCTTAGGTCCCGACTTACCCAGGGCGGATTAGCCTGGCCCTGGAACCCTTGGTCTTTCGGAGGACGGGTTTCTCACCCGTCTTTCGCTACTCATGCCTGCATTCTCACTCGTGTGGCCTCCACGGCTGGTTTACACCGCCGCTTCGCTGGCCACACGACGCTCTCCTACCCATCCATACGGCTGGACCACGAAGGCCTGCCAAATATATAAATGCCACAACTTCGGTGGCGTGCTTGAGCCCCGTTACATTGTCGGCGCGGAATCACTTGACCAGTGAGCTATTACGCACTCTTTCAAGGGTGGCTGCTTCTAAGCCAACCTCCTGGTTGTCTGTGCAACTCCACATCCTTTCCCACTTAGCACGCGCTTTGGGACCTTAGTTGGTGGTCTGGGTTGTTTCCCTCTCGACGATGAAGCTTATCCCCCACCGTCTCACTGCTGCGCTCTCACTTACCGGCATTCGGAGTTTGGCTGACGTCAGTAACCTTTTGGGGCCCATCAGTCATCCAGTAGCTCTACCTCCGGCAAGAAACACGCAACGCTGCACCTAAATGCATTTCGGAGAGAACCAGCTATCACGAAGTTTGATTGGCCTTTCACCCCTATCCACAGCTCATCCCCTCCATTTTCAACTGAAGTGGGTTCGGTCCTCCACGACGTCTTACCGTCGCTTCAACCTGGCCATGGATAGATCACTTCGCTTCGGGTCTAGAACATGCGACTCATTCGCCCTATTAAGACTCGCTTTCGCTACGGCTTCCCCACTCGGGTTAACCTCGCCACATATCACTAACTCGCAGGCTCATTCTTCAAAAGGCACGCTGTCACTCCTACAAGGGAGCTCCAACGGTTTGTAAGCAAACGGTTTCAGGTACTATTTCACTCCCCTCCCGGGGTACTTTTCACCTTTCCCTCACGGTACTTGTTCACTATCGGTCATCTGGGAGTATTTAGGCTTATCAGGTGGTCCTGACAGATTCACACGGGATTTCTCGGGCCCCGTGATACTTGGGATACTTCTCGAGCCATAACAACATTTCGACTACGGGGTTGGCACCCTCTGTGACTGGCTTTTCAAAACCATTCGTCTATGTTGCGCTGTAACTCTTGCTGCTCGGCAGAGACAGCTGAAAAGTCCCACAACCCCGATCATGCAACGCCTGCCGGCTATCACACATGATCGGTTTGGCCTCTTCCGGGTTCGCTCGCCACTACTGACGGAATCACTGTTGTTTTCTCTTCCTGTGGGTACTGAGATGTTTCACTTCCCCACGTTCCCTCTACCCGCCCTATATATTCAGGCGGGAGTCACTGGGTCACCTTGCGGGCCCAGCGGGGTTTCCCCATTCGGAAATCCTCGGATCAAAGCTCTATTATCAGCTCCCCGAGGCTTATCGCAGATTTATACGTCCTTCTTCGGCTCCAGATGCCAAGGCATTCACCGTTTGCTCTTAAAAACTTGATACATGAGTTTGAATCGATTTCGTTAGAAATTGACCAATGATCATGCACTTATAAATAAGTGCTATTGATCTTTGTGATTCAGATCTCGAAAGACCTGAATCTAAGATGCTCGCGTCCACTGTGTAGTTCTCAAAGTACGGGCGGTACCCCTTCCGCCTGGCGGCCGCTGTTACGCGGCGCTACTGCCAAACAAGAAAGGGTCCAGAGGTTCGTTCCGCATCCGTGCGCTCCGAAGAGCGCCCGAATGAGGCCCGGTCCCTCAGGACCCAACAGCGTGCAATGTCCGGTGCTCGATCGACTGCTGCTTTCCTTCCCCGAAGGGCGTACTTGCTGCAGCCGGCGTTGCACCGGACCAATGTCAATGTTCCACCCATGAGCGTCACCGAAGCCGAACAGCTTCGTAATGACTTGGCACCGTTGTTCGCCCTGTATACAGAGGCGCAGTGCACGTGCTCCTTAGAAAGGAGGTGATCCAGCCGCACCTTCCGGTACGGCTACCTTGTTACGACTTAGTCCTAATCACCGATCCCACCTTCGACGGCTCCTTCCTTGCGGTTAGGCCACCGGCTTCGGGTGTTACCGACTTTCATGACTTGACGGGCGGTGTGTACAAGGCCCGGGAACGTATTCACCGCAGCGTTGCTGATCTGCGATTACTAGCGACTCCGACTTCATGAGGTCGAGTTGCAGACCTCAATCCGAACTGAGACCGGCTTTTTGGGATTCGCTCCACCTTACGGTATTGCAGCCCTTTGTACCGGCCATTGTAGCATGCGTGAAGCCCAAGACATAAGGGGCATGATGATTTGACGTCATCCCCACCTTCCTCCGAGTTGACCCCGGCAGTCTCCTATGAGTTCCCACCATTACGTGCTGGCAACATAGAACGAGGGTTGCGCTCGTTGCGGGACTTAACCCAACATCTCACGACACGAGCTGACGACAACCATGCACCACCTGTATACCGACCTTGCGGGGAGTACATTTCTGCACTTTTCCGGTATATGTCAAGCCTTGGTAAGGTTCTTCGCGTTGCATCGAATTAATCCGCATGCTCCGCCGCTTGTGCGGGCCCCCGTCAATTCCTTTGAGTTTTAGCCTTGCGGCCGTACTCCCCAGGCGGGGAACTTAATGCGTTAGCTGCGACACAGAAACCGTGGAATGGTCCCTACATCTAGTTCCCAACGTTTACGGCATGGACTACCAGGGTATCTAATCCTGTTCGCTCCCCATGCTTTCGCTCCTCAGCGTCAGTTACGGCCCAGAGATCTGCCTTCGCCATTGGTGTTCCTCCTGATATCTGCGCATTCCACCGCTACACCAGGAATTCCAATCTCCCCTACCGCACTCTAGTCTGCCCGTACCCACTGCAGGCCGGAGGTTGAGCCTCCGGTTTTCACAGCAGACGCGACAAACCGCCTACGAGCTCTTTACGCCCAATAATTCCGGACAACGCTTGCACCCTACGTATTACCGCGGCTGCTGGCACGTAGTTAGCCGGTGCTTTTTCTGCAGGTACCGTCACTTTCGCTTCTTCCCTACTAAAAGAGGTTTACAACCCGAAGGCCGTCGTCCCTCACGCGGCGTTGCTGCATCAGGCTTGCGCCCATTGTGCAATATTCCCCACTGCTGCCTCCCGTAGGAGTCTGGGCCGTGTCTCAGTCCCAGTGTGGCCGGTCACCCTCTCAGGCCGGCTACCCGTCGTAGGCTTGGTGGGCCGTTACCTCACCAACTACCTGATAGGCCGCGAGTCCATCCTTGACCGAAGTTCTTTCCACAACCAGACGATGCCGTCGGTTGTCGTATCCGGTATTAGCTTCGGTTTCCCGAGGTTATCCCAGAGTCAAGGGCAGGTTACTCACGTGTTACTCACCCGTTCGCCACTAATCCAGAAGAGCAAGCTCCTCTTTCATCGTTCGACTTGCATGTGTTAAGCACGCCGCCAGCGTTCGTCCTGAGCCAGGATCAAACTCTCCGTAAATGTTTGATTGCACGACCGCCTAAGCGATCGGCACATCTAGTGCACCAAGCCACCGGAATAGGCGGACAAGGTGCAAGTTTGAAACTGACAGAACAAATCATTACTGACTTGCTTTGTTGTTTAATGTTTTTCCAAAGGAATCTCATTGACTGACCGAAGTCAGCCGACGAGGTTTTTGGCATTTGACATTGTGCACGCTGTTGAGTTCTCAAGGATCGGACGCTCCTGACTCCATCCTTCCGGACTTCCTCAGGGCAACTTCTCTATCGTATGTCACGCTCTCAGTCGCTGTCAAATCGGCCGGCTCTTTGTCTCTCTCGAGACACTGATCCGAAGGATTCGAAACGTACTGGGATTGGACATCCCATCCTAAACCAGCCGGGCTGACTCTCGCAATGAGAAGATCGCCGTCCGCTGGAGGATTTGGTCCCTCTTGAGGCCGGGAAGCTCTTCCGCTTCCCGCACCTTTGGGGTGACAGGTAGAAACATTACGGGTGGATCCGGGGCGGCGCAAATTGCGCGTGCATCCCGGGCGTGTCCCGCATGTTTCCGGGCTTTTCACCCTCCGTTGTCCTCGCGTTGGGCGCAAGCGCCCACATGGCGACCGCACTGGCTGCGGCCACGTTGAGCGAATCGATGCCGTGCAGCATGGGGATCTGCACGAGAGTGTGCGCCGCGTCGAGGGCCGCGGGGGTGAGGCCATCCCCCTCCGCGCCGAGCACAACGGCGAGCCGCTCGGGAGCGTTAGCCGCATATTCGCGAAGGGGCACCGCCGTCGGGCTGAGGGCGAGAGCTGCAATGGAGAAGCCGGCCTGCTCCAGCAATGGGCCGGTCGCTTCCCAGTCCCCGACTCTCGCCCACGGCACCTGGAGAACGGTGCCCATGCTCACTCGGATGGCCCGGCGGTAGTAGGGGTCGGAGCATCGAGGAGTGATGAGCACGGCATCCGCTCCGATCGCGCCCACCGAGCGGAAGATCGCGCCGACGTTCGTGGGATCGGCCACGTTCTCGAGGACCACCACGCGTCGTGCCCCGCGAAGCAGTTCGCGGGGATCCGGTGATGCGGGTCGGTGCATGGCCGCGATCAGGCCACGATGCAGCAGGTACCCCGTGAGGTCGGCGAGCAGTTCGGCCGGTCCCACGAACACCGGCACCTCGGGGAAACCGGTGAGGATCTCGAGCGCCTCATCGACGGAACCGCCGAGGCACAGCACCGAACGCGGAACGTGCCCGGCGTCGACTGCGCGCCGCAGCACCAACGCCGACTCGGCGATGTACAGACCGTGCTCGGACCCCCGGGCCTTGCGCAGCGCCACATCGGTGTGATGCGCGTAGTCCCCGAGTCGCGGATCGGTGAGGTCGGTGATCGGCACGATCCGGTCGGCCTCGGCTGCCGGACGAGCGGACTCCGGTCCGCGATCCGACCGCGCGGTCATCGCTCGCCTCGAGCGGGTGTCACGCGGACACGGACCCCGACTCGATGATCACGGCCCCACGGTTCGCGAGCCGGGCGAAAGCCGCGTCGCTCGAATCCGGGGCAACGCCGGCCACGAGGTCCCGCAGCACGCGGACGGACGCTCCAGCGTCGAGGGCGTCGAGGGCGGAGGCGAGGACGCAGTAGTCCGTGGCGATCCCCACCACATCGACGTCGGTGACCGCGCGTTCGGCGAGCGCCTCCGGCAGGGTGAGCGAGTCGTCGGTCGTCCCCTCGAAGATGGAGTAGGCCGGTTTACCCTGTCCTTTGCGCACGTGGACGTCGATGGCACCGGTGTCGAGTGCGGGGTGGTACTCGGCTCCGGGCGTGCCGGCCACGCAGTGCCGGGGCCAGGTGATCTCGAAGTCCGGGTCCGTCGTGGTGGCGAAGTGCCCGCCGTTGTCGTTGTCGGGGTCGTGCCAGTCGCGGGAGGCGAACACCACGTCATAGCCCGGTGAACCGGCGAGGAACGAGGTGATTCCCGCTGCCACGGCGGCTCCCCCCGTCACGGCGAGGGCGCCACCCTCCGTGAAGTCGTTCTGCACATCGATGATGAAGAGCGCCCTGGTCATGCTGTGCCTCCCGAGTGTGTCAGTGATTCGACAGGGTGTCGCCGCAGCGGTATGCCCCCGCAGTGATCGTATCGAGTGCCGCCTTCGCATGGTCGCGGACGTCGCCGATCGCGTAGAAGGCGAAGGTCAGTCGGGTCCCGTCGGCCGCGGCGATGACCCCGGACAGCGTGTAGCCGGTGTCGATCCACCCGGTCTTGGCGACGACGCTCCCGCGGGCGTCCGCGTTCGGGCCGGTGAAGCGGCCGGCGAGCGTTCCCGTGCGTCCGGCGACGGGGAGGCCGTCGTACACCGCTCCGAGCGCCCCCTCGCGGGCTGCGACCTTGCGCATGAGCGCGGCGAGATACGACGGCGCGACCCGGTTGTCGGGGCTCATGCCCTGTCCGTCGATGATCGTCATGCTCGAGGTGTCCACCCCGTACGACTCGAGGGCACGGGGGATTCCCATCGCGAGGGCGTCCTGGCTGTTGCCCGCACCCACCGCGATGGTCGTGAGTCGCGCCAGGGCTTCGGCGAGCGTGTTGTCGGAGATCGTGAGGGAGGTCTGCACGAGCGAGGACACGGGTTGGGAGAACACCTCACCCAGCACCGGCGCGTCCGGCGGGGCGACGCCCTCGACGATGTCCGCCCGCACTCCGAGCGCCGACGCGAACGCCGCACCCGCTCGGCCGACCGGATCTTCGCTCCGCGGCGACACGATGGCGGCCGGGTCGGCGCGATCGGCGTCGACCTGGAGCGCGGTGATCTCACTGCTGTACCCGAGCGGCAGCTCGGTGCGCGCCCACGACGGATGCCAGGTCATCCCGCTGAACAGCGACGTGTCCAGCACGATCCGGGAGAGGGACGTTCCTGCCGTCGCCGGGTCGGCGGCCCACGCCGCCCGCACCTGTGCGGCGAGCTCGCTGAGGCGCGGCGCTCCCGGATACACCGATGAGCCCGATGCGAGCCGGGACAGGGTCGGATCCCCTCCCCCGACCAGCACCACGGTGCCGGGCTCCGCACCGCGGACGACCCGGGTGGCGATGCGGTGGTCCGGACCGAGCACGGCGAGCGCGGCCGCGCTCGTGATCACCTTCATCACGCTGGCGGTGCGCTCGGGCACGGTGCCGGAGCGATCGAACAGGACCTCGCCGGTGTCGGCGTTGAGCACGCTGCCGGAGAACTTCGCCAGCCGGGGATCGGTGCTGAGCGATGCGATGGAGCAGGTGCGGAGCGGACGGGCGGGGAGCACTACGGCGGGCACCGGCCGCGGGGGCGCGGCGGTCACCGGCACCGCGTCGGGGGTCGGTGGCGGGGATGGCGGTGGTGACGGATCGGCGGCCGACCCGACCCTCGACTCGGCCGTGGTCTCCGCCGCCCGGCCGACCATCGCCCCGGCGGCGACGGCTCCCGATCCGAGGAGTGCGAAGGCGATCAGCCCGGCGGCGACCGCTGCGGCTCGCCGCCGCATGCCAGCCCGGACGCCCGTGCGTTCGGGCGGCGGCGACTCATTCACTCGATCATGATAGGCACTCGCCGCGGGGAACATACCCGGACCGCGCGCTACCCGACCGTGTGCTGCGGGCCGTGTTGGCGGAGTGGGGGTGGGATTGGACGGGGCCGCCTGTGGGAATCGAACCCACGACCTTCTCATTACGAGTGAGACGCTCTGCCGACTGAGCTAAGGCGGCGTGACGCGGGCCGAAGCACGCAGACACAGCATCAGACTATAGCCGATGCGGCGGCCTATCGAATCGCCTGCAACGCGGCGAACGAGGAGCGAAGCCGGTCGGGAAGCGACCCGGACGCCGTGCCGTCGGCCCAACCCGACCAGGCGTGGCGCATGGCGGCGGCGGCGACCAAGGTGATGAGGTGCGCACGGTCGCGGATCTCCGCGGCCGGTACGCCGTCACTCGCCGCATCCCGTCGCATCCGTTCGGCCACGAGGTCGGTGATCGCGTCCTCGAACTGCCGCATCGATGCCATCCGCGCGCCGAACATCTGCGGATAGTCCTTGAGGACCGTTCGCCGGAGGTGCTGCAACTCGCGGTCCGCCTCACTGCGTTCGGCGGCGGCCACCAGAAGCTCGCAGAGGTCGTCGAGGATCGGGGTGTCGGGCTCCGCGGCGAGGAAGAGCTCGCGATTCTCCCGTGGCGGCAGTGTCGGGCTGTCCCCGATGAGCGCCTGCTCCTTGGAGGGGAAGTAGTTGAAGAACGTGCGGGGTGACACGTCGGCTGCCGCGCTGATGTCATCGACCGTGACCCGGTCGAGACCCCGCTCCGCTACCAGTCCGAGCGCCGCGACCTGGATGGCCCGCCGCGTTGCGAGCCGCTTGCGCTCGCGCAGGCCGAGGTCAGGGGTGTCGACGTGCATGGCCCGGTCGGACAGCGCCTCGGCCCAGCGGTAGGGCGTGGCGGGGTCGTTCGTGGTGCCGATGACCACGATCGGAGCGGCACCCTCGCCCGTCACCGGCTCGATCTCGGCCCCGCGGTACGCGTGCGGCCAGGTCGCGCACTGCACGTCGCCGAGGGTGTCGTACTCGCTCAGCGGGTCGGTCTCGGTGAGCTTCGCGTTCAGTTCCGCAATCGCCGCCGGATCGGTGTTGACGGGGTAGTCGAGGCAGTTGATCGCGATGAAGGCTTCGAACAGGTTGCCGTCGTACGACCCGTCCTCGCCGCGACGGAAATACGAGTCGGCGAGCAGGAACGCGGTGGTGGGGTCCCCGCGCATGACCTCGGTGAACGCCTGCGTGAGGTAGGGCCAGTACTCCGCCGTGTACATCGCCGCGTTGATCGCCGTGCTCATCACCGTGGGGTTCAGTTCCCGTCCGTCCGCGGCGCGCACCGGGCTGGTGCCCAACCCATCGAGCACCGCATCGAGCGTGACGAGCGCCTCGTCGACGGTCCCGTCGAAGGGGCACTCCTCCGGCACGGTGAGGCAGTCCGCGAGGTAGGCGCGTATCGCCGAGTCGAAGCCCTCGGTCTGCTGCACGATCATGTCGAACCGGGAGAGGCTGGAGTCCGTCGCACCGTCGAGCACCATGCGACCGACGCGGTCCGGGAAGGTGTCGGCGTACTGCGCGCCGATGTCGCTGCCGTAGGAGAAGCCGAGGTAGTTGAGGTGTTCGTCGCCGACCACCGCGCGGAGCATGTCGAGGTCCCGCACGGTGCTCGCGGTGTCGACGAACTCGAGCAGCGGTCCCGTGTTCGCCGCGCAGGACCGCGCGAAGTCCTCCGCCGTCTGCGTGGCCTTGGCCACGTACGCGGGGCTGTCGACCGGGTCGGGGATGTACGAGTAGAGGTAGTCGTCGAGGCCGGCGTCGTCCGTGCAGTCCACCGCCGACGATCGGCCGACACCGCGGGGGTCCCATCCGATCACGTCGAAGGACTCCTGCAGGCGCTCGGAGACGGCGAAGTCGACGCTGTCCTTGACGAAGTCGTACCCCGAGGCACCGGGGCCTCCAGGGTTGACGAACAGCGATCCTTCGGGCGGCGACGACGTCGCGTGCCGGGCGAGGGCGAGTTCGATGTCGGTCGCCGGATCGGGGTTCTCCCAGTCGAGCGGGGCGATCGCGGTCGCGCACGTTGCTCCGTCGCCGCAGTCCTCCCAGACGAGCACCTGCTCGTAGTAGGACCGCAGCTGCGGATCCACGGACTGACTCACCGGTGTGGAGGTGGCCGTGGGCGCTCGCCGGTCGGGCACGAACATCGACACGCATCCGGACAGCACCATGGCCCCGCTGAGGGCCGCGGCGATGAGGAGAGAACGCGGTCCTCGCGTGCGGGAGGGCGGGGCTGGGGTCACGACGACGATCCTTTCCGTACGGCCGAGATCAACATCGCCTCGAGGGAGAGGGCGGGGGCCACGTTGGCGTCGATGCGGGTGCGGGCGAGGGTGATCGCATCGAGAATCCGCAGCGTGCCGGCCGGATCGGCATCCCGCGCCGCAGCGTCGAGTTCAGGTCGGATGGCCTCGTTGACGGGCTCGATCGGGGCGCCCAGTTGCAGCAGCAGGATATCGCGGAAGAGGGAGGAGAGGTCGACCAGGATGCGGTCGATGCCGTCCCGGAGACTCCGGGTGGCTCGACGCTTCTGGTCCTCCTCGAGGCCGCGGAGCTGTGCCCGAAGGGCCGGGGGGATCGTGCCGCCCGGCGCGATCCCGAGGGATCGGAGCGCATTCTCCCGCTCCGCCGAGTCCCGCTCGACGGTGATGGCCTTCGCGTCGTCGCTGGCGATGGCGAGGAGCCGCCCCGCCGCCGTCACGGCGTCCGCGACCGACTCGATCCCGAGGGCGATGCGCAGCGTCTCCTCGCGGCGCGACCGGGCTCCCTCATTCGTCGCGAGGCGATGCGCCATGCCGATGTGGCTCTGCGATTCCCGCGCGGCCCGCCTGGCGACCTCGAGGTCGACGCCGTCGCGACGCATCAGCAGTTCCGCCACGTCGTCGACGTTCGGCACCCGAAGCCGGACCGTGCGCACGCGCGACCGGATGGTGGGAATGAGGTCGGCCTCGCTCGGTGCGCACAGGATCCACACCGTGCGAGCGGGCGGCTCCTCGAGCGCCTTCAGCAGCACGTTGGAGGTGCGTTCCGGCATGCGGTCGGCGTCTTCGATCACCATCACGCGGAAGCGGCCGACGGACGGGGAGAATTGCGACGTGGCCACGAGACTCCGCACCTCATCGATGGAGATGATCACCCGCTCGGTGCTCAGCACGCCGAGGTCGGGGTGGGTGCGTGCGCGCACCTGCCGTTCGGCGAGCTCGTCGCCCTCCGGGGTGCCCGGGCTGAGCAGGGCCGCCGCGAACGCGTAGGCGAGGTTGGAGCGCCCCGAACCGGGCGGCCCGGTGATGAGCCAGGAGTGGGTCATCGAGGTGGAGTCCTCGGTTCCCGCGGCCGATGCGGTGGTGGCCGCGGCGGCACGGAAGATCTCGATGGCCTCTGACTGTCCTGTCAGCTCGTCCCACACACTCATCGGTTCACGCTCATCGGTTGGCGCTCATCGCCTCAGCCGATCAGCTCGGAGACGCGTGAACGGATGTCGTGCTGGATGTCGTCGATCGGTCGTCCGGCATCCAGTGTCAGGAAGCGGTCCGGCTCGTCCCGCGCCAATCCGAGGAAGGCCGAGCGCACCCGCGCGTGGAACTCGTTCGCCTCGGCCTCGAGCCGGTCGTATTGCGTTCGTGACGCGTCGAGACGGTCGCGGGCGGCGCCCTCATCGAGGTCGAGCAGCACGGTGAGGTCGGGGAGCAGTCCCTCGGCGGCCCACAGGGACAGGTCCCGCACCTCCGTCGGGTCGAGCACGCGCCCGGCGCCCTGGTAGGCGACCGACGAATCCAAGTAGCGGTCCTGCAGCACGATCTCGCCACGATCGAGCGCGGGACGCACGAGCGTGCTGATGTGATGCGCACGATCGGCCGCGTAGAGGAGCGCCTCCGCCCGGGGGGCGATGTGGCCGCGCCGGTGCAGCACGATGTCCCTCAGCTCCTGCCCGAGATCGGTGCCGCCCGGCTCGCGGGTGCGGAGCACGGTGCGACCGGCACCCCGGAGCCAGGTGGTCAGCAACTCGGCCTGGGTCGACTTCCCCGCGCCGTCGCCGCCCTCCAGCGTGATGAAGATCCCCCGGCCGTTCCGAGCGGTCACTTCTTCGCGGCCGGCTTCCGGGCGGGTGCCTTGCGCGCCGGGGCCTTTTTCGCTTTCGGCTTCGCCGGACCCTTGGCCCGCTTGTCGGCCAACAGCTGCACGGCCCGCTCGAAGTCGACCTCTTCCACGTCCTCACCGCGCGGGATGGTCGCGTTGGTGACGCCGTCGGTGACGTACGGACCGAAGCGGCCGTCCTTCACCTTGATCGGCTTGCCGCTCTCGGGATCCGCCTCGAACTCCTTCAGGGCGCTGGACGCCTTGCGCGCGCCGTACTTCGGCTGGGAGAACAGCTCGATCGCTCCGGGGAGGTCGATCTCGAAGATCGCGTCCTCCGACGGCAGGGACCGGGTGTCCGTCCCCTTCTTCAGGTAGGGCCCGTACTTGCCGTTCTGCGCGAGGATCGGCTCGGAGGATTCGGGGTCGGCGCCCACCTCGCGCGGCAGCGCCAGGAGGCGGAGCGCCGTGTCGAGGTCGATGCTGCCGAGATCCATGCTCTTGAACAGCGACGCCGTGCGCGGCTTCACGGCCGCGGACTTCTTCGCTGCGGGCTTGCGCTTCGGTTTCTCGTCGAGCACCTCACCGGTGGCGGCGTCGACCGTCGCGGCGGCGACAATCGACTCCCCGTCGGCGGCCACGGGCTCCGGCTCGAGCTCGGTGATGTACGGACCGAACCGACCATCCTTGGCGACGATCTCCTTGCCGTTCTCGGGGTTCACGCCTATGACGCGGTCGGTCAGCACGGGCGCGTCGATGAGCTCGCGCGCCTTCGATTCCGTGAGCTCATCGGGCGCGAGGTCTTCGGGGATGTTCACGCGCCGCGGGGGAGCATCCGGTGCGGCGTCGGGGTCCGGAACCTCGAGGTACGGACCGTACTTGCCGATCCGCAGGGTGATGTCGTCGGAGATGCGGATCGAGTTGATGCTGCGGGCGTCGATCTCGCCCAGATTGTCGATCACCGTGCGCAATCCGCGGTGCGAGTCGCTGCCGAAGTAGAACCCGTTCAGCCAGTCAACGCGCTGGGTGTCGCCACCCGCGATGCGGTCGAGGTCGTCCTCCATCTCGGCCGTGAAGTCGTACTGCACCAGATCGGCGAAGTATTCCTCGAGCAGGCGCACCACCGAGAAGGCGATCCAGTTGGGCACCAACGCCGTGCCACGCGGCGTGACATAGCCGCGGTCGACGATGGTGGAGATGATCGCCGCGTAGGTCGAGGGCCGGCCGATACCCAGTTCTTCGAGGGTCTTGACCAGGCTCGCCTCGGTGTACCGGGGCGGCGCGCTCGTCTCGTGACCGTTCGCTTCCACGGCGTCGAGGTCGAGCGACTGGCCCACGGTCAACGGCGGAAGTTTCGCCTCCTTCGTCTCCTGCGCCTCGGGACCGGCGTGGCGGTCCTCGTCGCGGCCCTCCTCGTAGGCGCTGAGGAAGCCCCGGAAGGTGATGACGGTTCCCGACGCCACGAATTCGGCGAGCGCCCCGTCGATGTCGACCGAGGTGTCCGTCGCCTTCGCCGGTGCGGTGTCGACGCGCGCCACCGGCCCGGCCGTGATGGTGACCGACGCCGTCGACCCCTTCGCGTCGGCCATCTGGGAGGCGATGGTGCGCTTCCAGATGAGGTCGTAGAGCTTGAGGTCGTTGCCCCGCAGCGCGGACGACAATTCGGAGGGGGTGCGGAAGGTGTCGCCCGACGGACGGATCGCCTCGTGCGCTTCCTGAGCGTTCTTGTTCTTCCCGGCATAGAGGCGCGGCTTGTCGGGCACGGTCTCGGGACCGTACAGCGTGCTGGCCTGAGCCCGCGCGGCCGCGATCGCCTGCTGCGACAGCGACGGCGAGTCGGTGCGCATGTAGGTGATGTAGCCGTTCTCGTAGAGCGACTGCGCCACGCTCATCGTCTGGCGCGCGGAGAAGCGCAGCTTGCGGGCGGCTTCCTGCTGCAGGGTCGACGTGGTGAACGGTGCGGCGGGCCGACGGGTGTACGGCTTTGAGTCGACGGCGGTGACGGAGACGGGAACGCCGGGGGCCCGGAGGGCAGCGGCCAGCGCCTCCGCGGAGGCGCCGTCGAGCGGGAGCGCCTTCGACTTGAGCGCTCCCCTGTCGTCGAAGTCGCGTCCGGTGGCGATGCGCTCACCGTTCAGGCGGGCGAGGCGGGCGTCGAACGGGGTGCGGGTCTCTGCGTCGGCAGCTGGACTGAGATGAGCCGCGAGGTCCCAGTATCCGGCGGGTACGAACGCCAGCCGCTCGCGCTCGCGGTCTACCACGAGTCGGGTGGCGGCGGACTGCACCCGACCGGCGGACAGCCCGGGGCCGATCTTCCGCCACAGCACCGGCGACACCTCGTACCCGTAGAGACGGTCGAGGATGCGGCGGGTCTCCTGGGCGTCGACGAGGGCGCTGTCGATGTCACGGGTGTTGTCGCGGGCGCGCTCGATCGCCTCTTTGGTGATCTCGTTGAAGACCATCCGTTTTACCGGGACCTTCGGCTTCAGCACCTCGAGGAGGTGCCAGGCGATGGCTTCGCCCTCGCGGTCGCCATCAGTGGCGAGGTAGAGCTCGTCGGCGTCCTTGAGGGCCCGCTTCAGCTCCGTGACCGTCTTCTTCTTCTGGTCGGACACCACGTAGTAGGGCTCGAAGCCCTTCTCGACGTCGACCGAGAACTTGCCGAGCGATCCGGTCTTGAGTTCGGCCGGCAGGTTTTTCGGCTCGATGAGGTCACGGATGTGACCGACGGAGGCCTGAACCTCGTAGCCCTCCCCCAGGTACTGGGTGATCGACTTCACCTTGGTGGGTGACTCGACGATGACCAGTCTTTTCTTGCCGGGCACATGGCTCCTTACCGATTGCTTCAACACGCACACCATACACACGGCGGCCGACCGGACACCTAATCCCCGGTGACCGTCACCGACCGGGGATGGTGACGGTGGACCATGGCGGTGATGGTACGAGGAACGGCCGACCCGGCGCGGTGCGGCGCGGCGCGGCGCGACTCGGTGCGGCGCGGCTCTCCGTGGCGGTCCCGCGCGGGCCTGCACGCTCAGCGGGATCGCGCCGGCCGCACCGCTCACCTCCACGGTGGCGATCACACCGTCGACGGTGCAGCGTTCCAGCGACGCTCCGTTCGACTCGGCGGCTCGCCGTGCCGCATCGCACGGCACACCCGGCCGCAGGCCGATGGCCGCGTCCGCCGCGGCGAGCGCGGCAGCGTCCGCGGCACCCACCAGAGTGCGCTTCATCGTCAGACCTATATATAGAGGTAGCAGCACCATCAGCAGGGCGACGACGGCTCCCACCATTCCGAGCATCAGCACCGACGCGGATCCGGAACCCGGTACCGGGGCGCGACGGAGTCCCCGCCCGGTCACGGGCCCGATCCCACTGCGCAGCTCGACGCCGACAGGTCCACCGGCAGGATGCCGGCCGGGCCCTGCCACGCCCGCGTCGAGAGCTGCACGCAGACGATGTCGTCCCGGGAATCGATTCGCACCGCGACACGGTCGCCCGTTCGGGCGAGGTAGTCCGTGGCGCGCGCCGAATCGCCGCGGGCCACGAGACGGGCCACGTCGGCGGCCGCGTCGAGAAGACGCACCTGCGCGCCGACCGTCGAGAACCCGGCCAGGCAGAGCACGACGACCACGATCGCCGCAGGCAGTACCGCGGCGAACTCCGCCGTCACGCTCCCCGTGGCGCTGCCGTGGGCGACGGAGCTCCGCACCCGTCGGATTCCGCGCGCGGTTCCGATTGCCCGCGCCTCTGCTTCACCGCCCTCCGCCGGGCCACCGGCCCCCCGTGCCGCATCGCCGCAGTCCCCTGCTGCGCCGACCTTCCGACGCACGCGATCACCCCGTGTAGGTCAACGCCTGCCGCACGAGGTCGGTGAGGATCTGCCGCACCTCGTCGCTCTGCATGATGGCTACGAGAACCCCGGCGAAGGCGACCGCCGCCATCGTGGCGATGGCGTACTCGGCCGTCGCCGCGCCGATCTCATCCGTGCCGTGTTCGCGGACTCGGAGTCGTGCCATGCCCACCCGCGCCGCAGCGCGTCGTCGGAACCCTCTTCGCGGATGCGCCGGGTTCGGTGAGGGGGTCGGAATCGTCGGAACCGGTCGGGCCGGCGAGGCGGTGCAGGGGGCGGTGCCGTTCATGGGCGTCCTTTCGTCGTTCGCGGCGGATCCGCGAGAGTGTGTTGCGGCGCGAGTGCAGCCAGTGTTCCGGGTGCCGGTCATCGACGGGACCATCCGGAGCTCATCCGTGCCCCGGCCTCACGGAACGAGACCTGTGGACGACATGACGCTGATCAGGAGCGGCACCACACCGACCACCAGGAATGCCGGAAGTACGCAGATCCCGAGGGGCAGCATGAGCGCGGCCGAGGCCGTTTCCGCGTGCTGCCTGCCCTCGGTTCGAGCCGCGCGACGCACCTGGTCCGCCTCACCTCGCAGCAGCCCGGCTGCGGGAATGCCGGCCCGTTCCGCGAGTGCCGCCACCTCGTCGATGGTCGCGGCGTCGTCGGCGACCGCGGGCAGGAACCGGTCCCCGGCGGCGGTGACGCTCCGCCGCGCATCCGCGAGGGGCTGTCCGCCCGAGACCGCGATCGCGAGAAGGTCGAGGCCGAGACCGGGAGCCGCCTCGCGAGGTGTTGCCGCGCGGATGAGGTGCCGGTTCCAGGCGCCGGCGGCCACCATCAGTGCTGCGCCGAGCAGAAGGCACCCGGAGCCGAGCGGCGTGGCGAAGAGCACGCGGAGGGTGTCGAAGCCGAGCACCGTACCGAACAGGATCCCCACCGCCGGGAGCGCCAGCACCATGCGGGCGGTGGCGACGGGGCCGGCGAGCGCCACGGCGAGGTCCCGCTCGATCTGCGCGACCGACCGGAATGAATCGGCGAGGGCGGTGAGGCTGCGCGCCAGCGGCGCACCCGACTTCGTCGCCACGGCCCACGCCACGGCGAGCGCGCTCCACGCGCTCCGTACCCGCGGAGGGCAGTGCTGTGCCGCGTCGTGCATGGCGTCGGCGATCGATGCGCCCTCAGCGGTCGCATCGGCCACTCGGCGCACCACCTCCGCCGTCGACACCGTCCGCTGCCGAGCGGAGCGCGTGCTCCACCACCCACCGCCCGTATCGCCACCGCCCGTATCGCCGCCGCCCGCTCCTATGCGGGACGGGATTGACGGAGGCACGACGACACCCGGATCCGTCTGGACCGGGACGGCCGCCGCACTGAGGTGGTGCCACGCGGATGCGGGCGGCACTCCCGCCCCGAGCAGCACCGCGAGCCGGTCCGCCACCGCGGCCACCTCCTCGAGGGGATAGGCGGGCTCCTCGGCGGACGGTCGCCGACGGAGCGATCTCATCGCGGGCCCGTGGGCTTTCCGACGTCGACGCGGTCGGCGACCGGGGCAGGACGTAGTCGCTCGACGCGCAGGCGATCGCGTGCGTCCGTCCTGAGCGTGCCGAGCCCCGCCACGCGACGGGCTGGACCGGAACGCGAGAGATGCACGACGAGACCGATCGCGCTCACGGCCTGGCTGGCCAGGGCCTCGGGGCTGAGCCCCGCCCTAGCACCGAGCGCTTCGAGGCGAGCGGGCACGTCGTCGACCGAGTTGGCGTGCAGGGTGCCCGCACCACCGTCGTGCCCCGTGTTCAGTGCGGCGAGGAGATCGCGAACCTCCGGCCCCCGGCACTCCCCCACCACGAGGCGATCGGGACGCATGCGCAGCGCCTCCCGCACGAGGCGGTCGAGCGGGACCGAGCCGGCGCCCTCCAGATTGGGTTGGCGTGCCTCCAGCGACACCACGTGCGGGTGCCGCACGCGGAGCTCGGCCACGTCCTCCACCGTGACGATGCGCTCGATCGGAGGGGCGGTCGCCAGCAGGGCGGACAGCAGTGTGGTCTTTCCGCTGCCCGCCGCACCCGTGATCAGCAGGTTGGTGCGGGCGGTGACCGCCGACGTCAGGTCGGTGAGGGTGGTGCCCGGGAACATCCCGGCAGCGTGCAGCTCGGTCAGGGACGGGGCGTGCACCCGCGGCAGGCGGATGGAGACGAGCGTTCCGCGCGGTGACACGGGCGGGAGCACCACGTGCACCCGGATGCCCTCGCCGATGCGCACGTCGACGCACGGATTCGCCTCGTCGACATGGCGACCACCCGTGGCGACGAGCCGGGTGGCGAACGCTCGCAGGGTCTCCTCGTTCCGGCACACGACGGTGGACTCGCGGACGAGCCCGCCTCCCCGATCCACCCACGTCTCCCCCGATCCGTTCAGGAGGATGTCGGTGATGTCGGGTTCGGCGACGAGGTGGGCGAGCGGCCCGAATGCCGCGGCGGCCCTCCGCGGCCGTGCGGCGGGCGCTGCCCCGAGCCCCGGCCCTGTCCCCGCCGCTGTCGCTGTCCCTGGCGCACTGGCGTGCCCGGTGCTCTCGCGGGGGCGGACACCGGACGGGAGGCCGGGCGACGGGAGGGGGACCGTGGTGCGCAGCCCGGCCGCATTCCGCCGTCGGGCGACGAACGGCTCCACGGCCCGGTGCCGCGGATCGGGCGCAGGCGGCGGGCTGTCGGACGGCCGCAGTAGCGACCGGGACTCCGGTGACGACGTTCCCATGCGGGCACCGTAGCGACGGCCGCGGCGCGGCCTCCGCGGTACTTCCCGACCCGGGATAACCCGTACGGCCGAGCCTCCCGGGAGAACGGGAGGACGGGAGAAACCCGCCTCGCCAAGCCGTTCGGTCGGGGAAAAAAGAGGGGCGGCACCTATTGGGGGGAACAGGTGCCGCCACGCAACGCCGGATTGGGGGGAATCACATGCGTTGCAGTCGGCCTTTCGGCTGACGTATGAAAGTGTACCCCCCGGGGCAGCCCCGACCAAGGGTCAATCCGTGCGTTCACATCAACTTTTCATACTGGACGCGGGGGTCGCGGGAGCAGGCGGAACCGCCGTGACCGACGGCGCCCCGTGCCCGCTCCGGTGAGTGCCGCGCGAGCCGTCGCGAACTCGGAACAGGCGACGCGATAGCGTAGATGCGGAGAGGATGACGATGTCCACGAATGCGAATAACGAGGCCGAGGCCGGTCACCACACCCCGAACGCCGGGGCTGCTCGGTCGATCGATTCCCTCCAGCATCGGGGGAAGAGCTATCCCCCCTCTCCCGAGTTCACCGCCGCGGCCGTGGCCTCGGCGGACCTCTACGCGGAGGCGTCGGATCCGCAGGCCTTCTGGGCGGCGCAGTCCCGCGAGCTCCTCGACTGGGCCACGCCATTCGCATCGGTGCTCGACTGGACGAACGCACCGTTCGCCCGCTGGTTCGCCGATGGCACGCTGAACGTCGCGTACAACTGCCTGGACCGCCACGTGCTCGCCGGCAACGGCGACCGCATCGCCATCCATTGGGAGGGCGAGCCCGGAGACTCGAAGAGCTTCACCTACGCGGAGCTGACCGCCGAGGTCAAGAAAGCCGCAAACGTACTCGCGGGTCTCGGCATCGTCGCGGGTGACCGAGTCGCCATCTACCTCCCGATGATCCCCGAGGCCGTGATCGCCATGCTCGCCATCGCCCGGCTCGGTGCCGTGCACTCGGTAGTGTTCGGCGGCTTCAGCGCGGAGAGCTTGCGCACCCGTATCGACGACGCCGGAGCGAAGCTGGTGATCACCGCGGACGGCGGCTGGCGCAAGGGCCGGGTCTTCCCGCTGAAGCCCACCGTCGATGCCGCGCTCGCCGGCGACCCGAGCACGGTGGAGAACGTGCTGGTCGTGCGGCGCGGCGAGAACGAGATCGACTGGTGGGGCGAGCGCGACTCGTGGTGGCACGACCTCATGGGGTCCGCGGATGCGGAGCACGAGGCGCAGGGCTTCGAGGCGGAGTCGCCCCTCTTCATCCTCTACACGAGCGGTACCACCGGGAAGCCGAAGGGCATTCTGCACACCTCGGGCGGATACCTCACCCAGGTGGCCTTCACCCACCGGAACGTTTTCGACCTCAAGCCGGAGAGCGACGTGTACTGGTGCACGGCCGACGTGGGCTGGGTCACCGGGCACAGTTACGTGGTCTACGGGCCGCTCGCCAATGGGGCCACCCAGGTCATGTACGAGGGGACGCCCGACACGCCCCACGCGGGCCGGTGGTGGGAGATCATTCAGAAGTACGGGGTGAGCATCTTCTACGCCGCTCCCACCGCCATCCGCACGTTCATGAAGCTGGGGCGTCAGATCCCGGACGAGTTCGACCTCACGTCGCTGCGCCTCCTCGGTTCCGTGGGCGAGCCCATCAACCCGGAGGCCTGGAACTGGTACCGCAACGTGATCGGCGGCGGGAAGACCCCGATCGTCGATACGTGGTGGCAGACCGAGACGGGCGGCATCATGATCTCTCCGTTGCCCGGCGTCACGGCCACCAAACCCGGATCCGCGCAGGTGCCGCTTCCCGGCATCGCGGTCGACGTGCTCGACGACGACGGCCGAGCGGTTCCCGCCGGGAGCGGCGGACTGCTCGTCATCACGAAGCCCTGGCCCGGAATGCTGCGCGGGATCTGGAACGACCCCGAGCGCTTCGTCGAGACCTACTGGAGCAAGTTCGCCGACGCACCGGACGGTCCGCTGTACTTCGCCGGCGACGGCGCCCGCCTCGACGAGGACGGTGACATCTGGCTGCTGGGGCGCGTGGACGACGTGATGAACGTGTCGGGGCACCGCCTCTCCACGGCGGAGATCGAATCGTCGCTCGTGTCGCACCCCTTCGTGGCCGAATCCGCCGTGGTGGGCGCGACCGACGAGACGACGGGCCAGGCCGTGGTGGCGTTCGTCATCCTGCGCGCCGATCAGGCCGAGGCCGTGAGCCCCGAGGATGCCAGCGAGGTGCTGCGCCACCACGTCGGCTCGCAGATCGGCGCGATCGCCCGGCCCCGTACGATCTACGTGGTGGGTGAACTGCCGAAGACCCGGTCGGGCAAGATCATGCGCCGGCTGCTGCGCGACGTGGCGGAGGGCCGCGAGGTCGGAGACACGACGACGCTCGCCGACACCACGGTGATGCAGGTCATCAGCGAGCGCCTCGCCAGCGCCGCCGGGAAGCGGGGTCCGGAGGAGTAGCCCTCCTACTCGAAGGCGAGCACGACCTCGACCTCGACGGGCGCGTCGAGCGGCAGCACCGCGACGCCGACGGCGCTGCGCGCGTGCACGCCCCGGTCGCCGAAGATGTCGCCCAGGGTCGTCGACGCGCCGTTGATCACGCCGGGCTGACCGGTGAAGGCGGGGTCGGATGCGACGAAGCCGGTCACCTTCACAATGCGGGTGACCCGGTCGAGGTCACCGAGCACCGACTGCACGGCGGCGAGCGCGTTCAGAATGCTCAGCCGGGCGTAGCCGGTGGCCCGGTCGGCGGCGACGAGACCGTCCCCTTCGCCGACCTTGCCCGTTTCCGGCAGCGCGCCGTCGACGAACGGCAGCTGTCCCGACGTGTAGACGTGGTTGCCGTCGATGACCGCCGGCACGTAGGCCGCCACGGGAGCGGCGACCTCGGGCAGGGTTATGCCGAGTTCGGCGAGACGATCGGTGACGCGCCCCATCAGACCGAACCCGCCGCGACGGGACGCTTGAGGTAGGCGACGAGCCCGCCCTCCGGACCCGTGACCACCTGGACGAGCTCCCACCCCTCGGATCCCCAGTTGTTCAGGATCGCCGCGGTGTTGTGGATCATGAGCGGGGTGGTGAGGTATTCCCAGGTCTGGCGGCCTTCTGGCACGGTGGCTCCTTCGAATCGTGAACGGTGGGTCGAACGGGGGCCCGGCTCTCCCGGCAGGCGAGTGGCACCCGGCGTGGCGGGGGCGGATTTCCAGTTTGGTGAAGTAGGCGTCCCGTACTCTTGATCATATGTCTGCCCAAAATAATGCGCCTCGCAGTGCGCTCGCCGCCGGTCTCGGCCTCATCGGCATGAGCGCGGTAGCCGGCCTCCTGGTCACCGCCATGGTCACCCCCGCTATCGCCGTGACCGGCATGGCGGCGAAGAACACCATCGGCGTGTTCGAGAACCTCCCCGACTACCTCGAGATCGAGAACCTCGCCGAGGGCACGGAACTGTACGCGACGCAGGGTGGACAGCCCGTCAAGTTCGCCGAATTCTTCGACCAGAACCGCGAAGAGGTGCCGTGGGAAGCCGTGTCGCAGTTCGCGAAGGATGCGGCCATCGCCACGGAGGACCCGCGCTTCTACGAGCACGGCGGCGTCGACGTCCTCTCCGCAGCCCGAGCCGTGGTGCAGAACGCGGCGAGCGGACAGACCGAGAGCGGCGCCTCGACCATCACCATGCAGTACGTGAAGAACGTGCTCGTGCAGCAGGCCGAGCAGCTGAAGACCACCGACCCCGAAGCGGGCGAGAAGGCCTTCATCGCCGCCACCGAGACGAACATCGGCCGCAAGCTCAAAGAGATGCGCATGGCCATCGGGGTCGAGAAGAAGTACGACAAGGACACGATCCTGCTCGGGTACCTCAACATCGCCGGCTTCGGCGGAACCGTCTACGGCATCGAGGCCGCGGCCCAGTACTACTACAGCGTGAGCGCGGCCGACCTGTCGCTCGCTCAGGCGGCCAGTCTCGTCGCCACGGTGAACAACCCGAACAACCTGCGGATCGACATCCCCGAGAACATCCCCGCCAACCAGGCGCGGCGCGACCTCATCCTGGGCGACATGCTCGAGGAGAAGAAGATCGACCAGGCGCAGTACGACGAGGCCATCGCCACACCGGTCACGCCCGCGATCAAGCCGGTGCAGAGCGGATGCGTCAACTCGGCCGCCCCCTACTTCTGCGACTACGTCAAGTTCATCATCCAACAGGACCCCGCCTTCGGCGGCGACGCAGCAGCACGCAACTCGCTGCTCACCCGGGGCGGCCTCGAGGTGTACACCACCCTGAACCTCGACCTGCAGGGCGTCGCCTCCGAGGCCATGGTGAACGCCGTGCCGGCATCGGTGACGTGGGCCGATCTCGGCGCCGCCGCCGTCTCGGTGGAGGCAGGCACCGGCCGGGTCATCTCCATGGTGCAGAACACGGCCTACGGCAACGCCGTCGACACCCCTGGCGTCACGAGCATCAACTTCAACACCGACTACAACTACGGCGGATCCGAGGGTTTCACCGTGGGGTCGACGTACAAGACGTTCACGCTGCTGGAGTGGCTCAAGCAGGGTCACTCCCTGAATGAGACGGTCCGCGCGTCCAAGGCGACCTGGAATGCGAAGGACTTCACCAACTCCTGCGGCGGCAACATTCAGAAGCCGTACGTCGTGAAGAACGACACCGGCAGCACCGGACCGAACCTCAGCGCCCTGGTTGCCACCCGCCAGTCGGTGAACACCGGTTTCGTCGCGATGGCGGCCGAGCTCGACCTGTGCGACATCAAGCAGACCGCGCTGGACATGGGCATCCACCAGGCCGTTGCCGATCGGGAGCTGCAGATGAACGTGAGTGACGTGCTCGGCTCCGGTGGAAACAACATCGCGCCGCTCACCATGGCCACAGCGTTCGCGGGCATCGCGAGCGGCGGCAAGGTGTGCAGCCCGATCGCCATCGACCGCGTCGTTCTTGCCGATGGCTCGGAGCTTCAGGCGCCGGCGAGCACCTGCAACCAGGGCGTCCAGCCCGAGGTCGCCAACACGGCCGCCTACGCCCTGCAGCAGGTCGTGACCAACGGAACCGGAACGCGGTCGAACCCGCGTGACGGCATCGACCTCATGGGCAAGACCGGCACCACCGACAACTCGAAGGACACCTGGTTCGTCGGCTCCACCACCAAGGCCGCGACCGCGGTGTGGGTCGGCAACGTGCTCGGTGAGGTCAGCATGCGGCGCAACGGACTCGCTAACGCCCGGCACGACGTGTTCCGCCCCATTCAGACCGCCATCAACAACGTGTACGGCGGGGACGACTTCCCCGGCCCGAGCCGCACGCTCACCCGCTCGACCCGCATCAGTGTGCCCGACCTCGCCGGTCGCTCGGCCGCCGAGGCCGAGCGCCTTCTCACCGGTGTGGGTCTCATCTACGCCGACGGCGGGGCGCAGAACTCGTCGGTGCGAGAGGGCCTCGTGTCGGCGACCAACCCGGGCCCGGGTGCGAGCGTCGCGCGGAACTCCACCATCACCGTCTACACGAGCAACGGCCTCGCGGTCGGTGTGCCCGATGTCACCGGTCAAGAGGAAGCGGACGCCCGGGCGGCTCTCGAGGAGCTGGGCTTCCGGGTGAACGTGACGCGCGAGGACACCACGGACGAGAACCTCGTCGATCGCGTCGTGCGGACGGACCCGGCGGCGGGCATCCTCCGGAACCCGGCGTCCGGCCCGATCACCCTGGTGCTGGGCCGCGCCGTCGAGTCCGACTAGTGTCGCGCGCCGCATCCATCGCCCGCGTCGGCGGGACCGTTCTCGGGTCGATCACGGCCCTCGGCGCGGTCTCCGGATCACTGGCCTTCGCCTACGGCGCCCTGGTCGAGCGCAACAGGTTCACGGTGCGCCGCGTCACCATGCCGGTGCTGCCCGCAGGGTCCGAACCGATCCGGGTCCTGCACATCTCGGACATGCACATGGCACCGTGGCAGAAGCGCAAGCAGGAATGGATCCGGTCGCTGGCCGATCTCCGCCCTGACCTGATCGTCGACACCGGGGACAACACCGGGCACGCACGGGGCATCGAGGGTGTGGAACGCGCCCTCGAACCGTTCGCCGGCGTCGCCGGCGTGTTCGTGCACGGGTCGAACGACTACTACGGTCCCGTCGCCAAGAACCCGCTCCGATACTTCCGGGCACCGACGCACCGCACGGAACGGGCCCCGGATCTCGACATCGCGCGACTGGAGAGCCTGTTCGCACGCTACGGCTGGCTGGATCTCAACAACGCCGTCGGAGCGCTCGAACTGAAGGGGACCCACCTCGAGTTCTTCGGCGTGAACGACGCCCACCGCGACTTCGACCGTCCCGAACGGATCCCGCGCGCCCTGGACGATCTGCGGGAGAACGATGAACTCTACGACGCACTGCCCGAGAACGACGAGGAGCGCAGCGTCGTCACCATCGGCGTCACCCACGCGCCCTACCAGCGCGTGCTCAACTCGTTCGTCACGCACGGGGCGATCGCCATCTTCGCCGGCCACACCCACGGCGGGCAGGTGTGCGTGCCCGGCTATGGTGCGCTGGTCACCAACTGCGACATCCCGCGCCGCCAGGTGAGCGGACTCAGCATCTGGACCCACGCCCTCAGCGCCGCCTACCTCAACGTGTCGGCGGGCCTCGGCACATCGATCTACGCGCCGGTGCGGTTCGCCTGCCGCCCAGAGGCGACGCTCGTCACCCTCACCGCGCTGTCCTGACGCGGCGGTACGAAGATGCCCGAACCATCGGGTATCCTGATCTAGGCTCCTCGTGAGCTGATCGGGGTGTGGCGCAGTTTGGTAGCGCGCTTCGTTCGGGACGAAGAGGTCGTGGGTTCAAATCCCGCTACCCCGACGCGATCGGTTCAATTATCCGACTCGGATGATCAACCACAGGCAAAGGCCCCCTCTCTTCGAGGGGGCCTTCGTCATGCGCAGGACGCGCAGGCTGGTTCAGTACGGTGTTCCCATGACGAGTTCGCCGCGCACCCGCCGCATCGGGTGGCTGCTCGGCACGGTCTACCTGCTCACCCTCGCCGCGATCGCGTTCTCGCCGCAGAACGTCGACTCGCGGATCTACCCCGCGCTCCTCCGCGCCCTCGACCGGTTGCAGGAGCTGGGTGCCCCGCACTGGGTGACCTACGCCGCCGTCGAGTTCGGTGCCAACGTGCTGCTGTTCCTCCCGCTGGGCGCGCTCGTGGTGCTGCTCCTCGGACCCCGCCGCTGGTTCTGGGCCATCCCGATCGGGATCGGCTGCTCGACGGGAATCGAACTGGCTCAGGCACTGTTCCTGTCGAGCCGGGTGTCCAGCATCCGCGACGTTCTCGCGAACAGCTCCGGTGCCCTGCTGGGCGCCCTGCTCACCATCCTGGTGCTCGCCATCGCCCGCCGGAAACGGCCGGACGGCCCCGGTCAGTCGGTGGTCTGAAACTCGGGGGTGTACGACTCGAGCGAGTCGGTGCGGAAAGCCTCCTGAACCTCGGCCATCCCGACCGGGTCGAGGTTCACGATCGACTGCCCGTCGGGCGAGGTTCCGGTGCCCGTAGTCGGGGCGGTGAAGAAGGTGATGTCCTCACTTCGCAGTGAGCGGAGCTCGAGGCCGAGACCTCCGACGTAGGCGGCGTTCAATCCGTTGTCCACGCGCAGGTACGGCGAGATCGATCCGACCAGTGCACTGATCTTCGCCGGGTCGGTGAGGGTCTCCGCGCTCAGCACCTTGCCGATGACCGCCTTGATGTAGGCCTGCTGGTTGCGTGCCCGCTGGAAGTCGCCGTCACGGAAGGAATAGCGCTCGCGCACGAAGCCG
This sequence comes from Planctomonas psychrotolerans, assembly GCF_008642235.1. Lineage (GTDB taxonomy): Bacteria > Actinomycetota > Actinomycetes > Actinomycetales > Microbacteriaceae > Planctomonas > Planctomonas psychrotolerans. Next base: position 817,120 of record NZ_SJEV01000001.1, read on the forward strand.
AGCGCCTGTTCACCGTTGAGAGTCTGCACGCCCTGCGGGTAGGCGTGACCGTCGCGGGTGAAGGCGACGGCGTTGTCCACGTCGACGCCGCCGAGCGCGTCGGTGAGTCCCTTGAACCCCTCGAAGTCGATGATCGCCACGTGATCGATCCGCGCGGAGATGAGACTCTCGACGGTCTGCACGGCCAACGGCACGCCACCGTAGGACAGCGCCGAATTGACCTTGGCGGCACCGCGGCCCGGGATGTCCACCCAGCTGTCCCGCATGATCGACATCACCTGCACGTTCTCCCGATCGGCCGGGATGTGCAGCACCATGATGGTGTCGGAACGCTGTCCGCGCACCGTCGCCAGATCCTCCCCGATCGCGCCCCGGGTATCCGACCCGAGCAGCAGGATGTTCTGCGCCGACGCCGCAGCACCCTCCAGGACGGGCGGTCGACTCGTCTCCTCGGGGAACGCCTCCGCAATCTTCTCGGTGCCGGTGTCGAAGGTTCGCGAGAGCGTGAGCGCGTAGGTGGCGACAATCCCGACGCCGATGACCACGAGCACGACCAGCACTATTACGGTATTGCGGAGCCAATGACTTCTCGCTGTGGTGGGTTCCGCCGTCATGCCTCCATTGTCCCGCACGGTGACTGAGGACCGGGCCTCCGCACCTGCCCCCCAGTGCTGGGGGCAAACGTTGTAAAGCGGCGAAAATGCGTTGACACGCCTCCGAGCACCTGTGACAGTTATGGAATTGGTACGGCGGTATCGGGAAATACCGCCCAGGTCCCTTGACTTTCGATTCCTCGTGGGTCAGGACCGCTGATCACTATCGGGGGGAATCATGCGTCAATTGGTCCAGCGTTGGAACGTTCGCCGAAGCCACTGCTCACTGTGCGGACACGCGCTTCACCACGCCACGGAGGCTTACGGGTTGCACAAGTTCTGCTCCACGTTCCACCGTGTCGAGTGGCAGCAGCACATGGTGCTGTAGGGGGCACGTCCGTATCAGAGGGGCGCGGCCGGTCGACTGAGCGATCGGGAAAGCGTGTGCCGATGAAGTAGGGTCTATGAACAATGCGACGCCCGCGGGCGTCGCCCTCAGGTGGGTGCCTAGATTCCGGGGGGAATCGGGCACCCTTTGCACGTGAGTCGCCGGGGGAGGCGTAACAGTGGGACGGGTTGTGCGAGCAGTTTCAAGACTCAAGACGTTGGGCGCGAACGCGGTGGTGACGGCACTGGCCTCCGGGCTCCTGCTGGTGCCCGGCCCCGGAGCCGCCAGTCCGGCCGGAACCTATGAGAACGGGTCTCCCGCGGTCAGCACCAGCGGTTCCTGGTCCACGGTTCACTCGGGCTACGACAGCGGCGGGTCCTACATCCGGCTCGACAGCGCGGGCGCTGCGGAGATCACCTTCACCGGGTCCAGCGTCAAATGGGTGAGCCGCACCAACAACTACGCCGGCATCGCCGACGTCTATCTCGACGGCACCAAGGTGCAGAGCGTCGACCTCTACTCGGCCGCGACCGCATACCGCACCGTGGCCTTCGATTCCGGAAGTCTCCCGGATGGACAGCACACTCTGCGCATCGCGCACACCGGGCAGAAGAACAGCGCCTCCACCGGAAGCAACATCTTCCTCGACAGCGTCATCGTGGAGGACGATCCGACCGACGCCGTCGGCCCCGGCACGTACGAGAACGGCGCAGCGGCGATCGTCTCGTCGGGTCCGTGGTCGACGGTGACATCGGGCCAGGACAGCGGAGGATCGGCCGGTCGCCTCGACAGCGTGGGCGCCGCGACGCTGACGTTCACGGGCACCGGTGTGACGTGGCTGACGCGGATGAACGACTACGCCGGCATCGCCGAGGTGTTCCTCGACGGCGCGCGCGTGAAGACGGTCGACCTGTACTCGGAGGCGCCCAAGCACCGCACCGTGGCGTTCGACTCCGGTGCCCTCGCGGCGGGCACGCACACCCTGCGCATCGAGCGCACGGGTCTCAAGGGCACGCAGTCCACGGGCAAGAACATCTTCCTCGACGCGATCGTCGTCGAGGACGCGACGCCGGCCGAGGCCCCGGTCGACGCCCCGGCGGAGTCGGTCGCGCCGGCGGACACGGCCGCACGCACGCTCGGCACCTCCGCCGTCACCACCACCGCCGTCACGACCGCCGGCACCCAGGACAGCACGTCGGGTGCCCTCGGGTGGACCGGCAAGTGGACGCAGCACACCTCCAGCCGGGATATGGGGGGCTCCTACCGGGTCTCCGGCGACGCGTCCGCCGCCGTGCGCCTCTCCTTCACCGGCACGGGTGTGAAGTACGTCACCCGCACCGACCACTACTCCGGGATCGCCCGTGTGCTCATCGACGGCCGGCATGTGCGCGACGTGGACCTCTACACCGCCACCCGCAAGGACCAGCAGACCGTGTTCAGCGCATCCGGCCTCAGCGCCGGCACCCACACCATGGTGATCGAGCGCACCGGTGCCAAGAACCCGAGCTCCACGGGTCGGGACATCTCGCTCGACGCGCTGGTGGTCACCGACAGCACGCCGCCGCCCGCGCCCGCTGCACCATCGATCAGCGCCAACCGCAAAGGGCTCGCGCTCTCCTGGGCCACCTCCACCGCCCACGACGTGAAGAGCTACAAGCTGTACCGCGCCCTCGGCAGCGGCAGCTACTCCCTCGTCCAGGCGTTCACCCCGTCCCAGAGGTCGATCCTCGACGTGGGGCTCAACGCCAACGCCAGCTACTCCTACCGGCTCACCGCCATCGACTCGAGCGGCAACGAGTCGGCTCGGTCCGCGCCGGCCACGGCGAAGACGGTGCCTGCTCCGACCGTGTCCACCGGTCGCTATGCCAAGTGCCCCGCCGCGACCATGTCGGTGTCGACGCGCTCGCAGCTCGCCACGGCCCTCACCAAGGCGGCACCGGGCTCGGTCATCAAGCTCGCGGCGGGCAACTACGGCGGCGGCTTCAACATCGCGAAGCGCGGCACCAAGGAGAAGCCGATCTGGATCTGCGGTCCTCGCACCGCGGTGCTCGACGGCGGCAACGTGCACGCGGGGCACGGGGTCCAGATCACCAATTCGTCCCACGTGGTGCTCACCGGCATGACCATCAAGAACTCGAAGAAGGGCGTGATGGTCGTGAACAGCACCGCGATCACCGTGTCCGACCTCTCCGTCACCAGCATCGGCGAGGAGGCGATCCACCTCCGCACCCACACCACCGACAGTTTCGTCATGGGCAACGTCATCAGCCGCACCGGCCTCCGCATCGCGCAGTACGGCGAGGGCGTCTACATCGGCTCCGACCCGTCGAACTGGTGCAACTTCTCCGGCTGCCAGCCCGACCGCAGCAACCGGAACTCGGTGCTGTACAACACCATCAGCAAGACGACCGCGGAGGCGATCGAGGCCAAACCCGGTAGCCAGGGTGGACTGATCAAGGGCAACACGGTGGAGGGATCCCTGATCAATTCCTCCTTCTCCACCTCCTGGATCTCGGTGAGCGGGAACGACTACATCGTCGAACGGAACACGGGCGTCAACTCGCCTCGAGACGGCATCAAGTCGGTGAAGGTGACCACGGTGGCCGGCTGGGGTGTGAACAACGTCTTCGTCGGCAACTCCGCGACGTCGGTGCGAGCGGACTCGTACGGGGTGCGGATCACCTCCAAGTACACCAACGCGCTGGTCGGCTGCGACAACACGCTCTCCGGCTCCGGCATGGCGCCCACGAATCAGGGCTGCCAGAAGTAGCGGGCGGCGGCGCTCAGCGCAGCCGGACCCGGATGATCGCGAGGAGGCTCACGCTCTTCGCCACGTACACGGCGGTGAGAGCCTGCGCGGCACCGACACCGCCGAAGAGCAGCGACCCGATGATCAGCGCGACGATGAGAACGATTGAGAATACGATGCCGTTCGTGGCGACGACGCGTTCGTGACCCTGGCTCTGCAGCAGTCCACCGAGCGGTGACGCGAGGGCGATGAACGGGAAGGCGGCGAGCGTCCAGGCGAGAATCGGGGCGCTCGCGGCGAAGTCGGTGCCGAGCAGCAGCCGGACGAGCGGATCGGCGAACACCGCCACCCCCATGAGCAGCGCGAGCAGCCCGAGGTGGATGCCGGTGAGCTTCCACGCGATGCGCGCGGCTCGACGCGGCGTACCCTTCGCACCGGCGGGAAGCACGAGCGTCGCGATGGTGCTCGGGATCAGCATGAACGGCGAGGTGAGGCGCTGAGCGGCGGCATAGAGACCCGCCATCTGGCTGCCGCTCGTCGTGGTCACGATCAGGATGTCGAGGTTGCGCGAGGATGCCGTGAGGTTCGCGAGCAGGAATGGGAACGCCGCGCGCCACAACGACGGGGTGCGCTGGCCGGTGTAGCGGTAGTCGTCGGCGAGCGCCCGACGGGCGAGGAACTGACCCACGAGCGAGCTCGCGAGGGTCGCGTAGGCGTAGGCGAGGATCGGGTCCGTCCCGGCCGCATAGAGCGCCGCAAGCAGCCCGAGGGTGAGTGCTCGGCGCACGAGGATCGACACGGCCGGCGTCGTCTTGTTGCCGCGGGCGATCGACACGGCGAGCGCCGTGTCGACGTTCTTCTCGAGCGCCATGGACAGTCCGAGGACGAGCAGTCCCGCTGGGAGCTGCTGCCCGGCGGCGAACAGCGTGATGGCGCCGGCGGCCACCACCCCGCCGAGCACCGAGCTGATGGTGTTCAGGCGGAGAGCGGTCGCCACGTCGCCCAGGTGCCCCTTCGCCGACGCCCTCGAGATGAAGGAGGACAGACCGAGGTCGACGATCACGAAGTAGACCGCCCCGACGGCGAGGATCGCGCTCAGGATGCCGAAGTCGGAGGGTCCCGCCCACCGGGCGACCAGCACGAACGAGATGGCGAGCAGGAGGGCTCCGGCGCCGCGGGAGACCAGCAGCGCGACGAACTGGGCCTTCACCGGTGCAGCAGGCCGCGCGCGACGAATCCGCCCGCGTACAGCAGCGACCAGACCGTGGGGCGACCTCGGCGCACGGCGACTCGCAGGATGTCGGCGACCTGCCGCCATCGACGGGCCGTGACGGCGGCGCGCAGCGGGTACCGCGACAGAAGGAAGTCCGCGAAGGCGCGACGACCACCCGGCATGCCGGACACGAGCAGTTCCCGGCGTGCCCAGTCGATGGACTCGGCGACGCGGATCGATTTCGACACCGAGCCGACCGTGTCACCGAAGGTCACCAGCGCTCGATCGGCCTGCAGAATCCGCAGCTCCGGCACGCTGGCGGCCAGGTCGAGGAACCAGGTGAGGTCCTGATGGAAGCGCTGGTCGGAACGCCACGGCACCCGACGCACCAGCGCCGTCGGAAAGACCAGGGTCGATGTGGACAGTGCGCCCTTGCCCGCCGGGCCGCCCTTCAGGGTGAAGAGATAGGACACGAGGTCCTCGCCCGGCGCGATCAGCCGGCGCGGGTAGGTGGAGCCGTCGGAGAGACGTCCGCTCGACGACGCGACCCAGGTGGGTCCGGCGTCGGCCGGTACCGCGGCCAGCACGGTCGCGAGGAAGTCGGCGTCCCACTCGTCGTCGTCGTCCAGGAGAGCGATCACGTCGCCCGTCGCCCGTTCCATCCCGTCGCGGCGACATCGGTTGCCTCCGGCGCCGGGACCCACCTGGGTCACGCGGATCCGCGGGTCGGACGGCACGTCGAGCGGTGCACCCGCGTCACTGCCGACGAGGATCTCGGCGACGGGAAGGGTCTGCGCGAGCACGGACTCGAGGGCCCGGCTCAGAGACTCCCGTCCGACGGTGGGGATGACCACCGACACGCGCCCGGGCGCGCCCGCACTCACGAGGACCGCCCCGACAGTCGAGCAACGGCCGGGGACCGGAGGAGAGCGTCGAGGTATCGGGCCGTCACCGCGTCCTCCTCCCGCTCGCGCAGCACCTTGGCGCGCGCCGCGGCGCCCATCCGCATCCGCACCCCCGGATCGTCGACGAGCAGGCGGAGAGCCCGCGCCGCGTCTCCCGCATCCCGGGGCGTGTAGGAGAGTCCGGACACCCCGTCCTCGTAGTACTCGGGCGACCCCCCGGCGCGCGGGGTGACGACGGGTTTGCCCGCCATCATGGCCTCCCCCACCGTGCGCCCGCTCGGCTCGTTCTCGTTGGCCACGAGCAGCACGTCGATCTCGCGGTAGATTTCCGCCGGGTCGCGCCGGCCGAGGAAGCGCACCCGACCGGGAGCTACGGCGTCGGCATGGGCGGACAGGGTGTCGAGGTAGGTGTCGTCCGCGACGAGGGGGCTCCCGTACACCTCCAGGGTCACGGCCGCCGGCAGCGCGGCGATGGCGTCGATGGCCACGTCGATCCGCTTCTCCGGGTCGACGCGTCCCACGATTCCCACCACGGTCGCGGAGTCGTCCCTCGCGGTGGGGATGGGGTCGGTCTCCGGGATGGGTCGGGGCACCACCGTCGCGCGTGCCGCGATCCCGAGCGCAACGGCGACGTAGTCGCTGATCGCCACGAGGGCGTCGGCGAAACGGATGCAGGTGCGCACGGCGATACTGTCGGCCGGATCCTGCGGCACGTCGTGCAGGTCGACCACCACGACGCCCCGGAAGGCCGGGCTCAGCCGGAGAAGCGGCGCCAGCGGCACCAGCTGCAGGCTGAAGATCACGACGACGCTTGCAGCGGCCCGGTGGAGCACCGCCCTCCGGAAGTCGAGGAGCGTGCCCACCCGGCCGGCCGCGGTTCGGAGCTGGCGCACCGGCCCCGCCGCGGCCGCGCGGAAGAAGCGCGCCGTGGGAGTCGACGAGCACAGCACCTCGGTGTCCACGCCTCGCGCCGACGCCGCCTGGAGGATCGCGCGGAGACTGTGTTCGGCACCCCACGGCTCCGAGGCGGCCGTCACGAAGACGACGCGGACGGGCGGGGTATCCGATTCGGGTTGCGCCCTCACCGCATCCGCCTTCTCCGCCGGTGTTCGGCGACGAACACCCGGGAGAAGCTCACGGCACTGACGAGATAGCGGCGACCCAGTCGGCGGGGCTCCTGAATCAAGCGGAAGGCCCACTCGAGTCCGACGGACTGCACGATGCGCGGAGCGCGGGCCTTCGTTCCGGCGAGGAAGTCGACGGTGGCCCCCACGCACAGCACCGACGCGCAGTCGAGACGATCATGGGCGAGGTCGAGGTGCAGCTCGCTCTTCGGCGCTCCCACGCAGAGCAGCAGGATGTCGGGGGGATCCTCGTGCACCACCCGCACGAACTCGTCCACCGACTCCTCGGTCGGCACCAGGGGGAGGAACGGATTGCTCGAGAATTCGACGAGCCGAAGGCTGGGGTAGGCCGTGCGCACGTTCTCCACCGCCGCGGCGTTCGACGCCGCGGATCCGCCGATGATGCCGACGGATCGCCCCGCCTGCTCCGCAGCCTTCATCACATCGAGCGCGAGGTCGGAGCCGGTCATCCGGCCGCGTCGGTCGCCCTCGAAGATCCTGAGGGCGAGGGATACCGGCCAGCCGTCCGGGATGACGATCTCGGCACTGTTGACCGCGTGGGTCACCTCGGGATCGATGCTCGCGAGGTGCAGGTGGAAGATGTTGGGCGTCACCACGCGGACGGGGTGGCTCCCGGTCTTCCGCTGGAGCACGCGTTCGATGACCTCGGCCCGGGTATCCGTCGTGAAACGCAGCTCCCCCAGGTGGAGGCCTCCGGCCCGTCGCCGTTCACCGTGTCGGCTCCGTCGCCGGGATCCGGTCGTGCGCGCGTGATCAGTACGAAGTGCCATGAACGCGTGCCCCTTCTGCTCGATCCCTCCGGGGGCCGACAGCGGCCCACGGAGGTGTTTCCGACGTTCCGGTCGATGCCGGAACCGGTACGTCGGACCCGGCGGATCGCCCTGCGCGCTCCGCGGCATCAGGCGACTCCAGCGCATCGCGCGTTCCGTGCAGCGCGACCAGCAGGACGAGGCCGAGCACCACGACGGTGCCGTGCTGGTCGTCGATCGCGTTGTACGTGCCGATGGAGGCGCCGAACACGGTCAGGAGCATGATCGCCTCCATGTCCCGTCGCCGGAAGGCCGAGACCCATGCCGCACCCAGCAGCGCCACGAAGAGCAGAACACCCACCAAGCCGATGCTCAGCAGAAGTTGCAGATACGAGTTCTCGATGAAGCGGAGGTCGAGGATGGCTCGCCCCATGGCCAGGAACGAGGTGTCCGGCCCGGCCCCGGTCGGCGGCAGGGTGGCGCTCCGCTCGACGACGATGTCGATGCTTCGCGTGCGCTGGGTGAGCGACCCGCTGGCCTCGGTGCTGAGCAGGCGGGCGGCGACAGCGGGAACCGCGAGCGCCACCGCCAGTCCCACCGTCGCGACGAGCGCACCCGCGAGGAACACCCGGATCGTGGCGCGGTTGCGGTGAACGGCGCTGACCAGGAATCCGACGACGACCGCGACGGCGACCGCGATGTAACCGCCGCGGGTCAGCGTCGCGACCAGGCCGGCCGCATTGGCGGCGAGGAGGACGAGGCCCCACCGCGACCGCGACGACGCCCACTGGGCGAGGGCGATGGCGGTGGAACAGGCGAAGAACATGCCGGCGAACACCGGGCTGCCGAGCGACGCCGACGCGCGATAGGTCTCCCAGTGCTGACCGTCACCACCGAAGAACGAATAGATGTAGCCGTAGACGATGTTGCGGGCGAGAACGAGCTCGACCGCCGCGTACGCACCGAGAACGGCGCCGAACACGCTCCAGCCGCGCACCAGCACGACCCGTTCCCGCACGGCGTCGGACAGGAAGACAACGGGCACCGTCGCCGTGGCGAACAACAGCATCCACACGATGCTGCTCGGGCGGTCGATCGAGAACAGAGTCGAGAAGCCCATCCACAGGAGCAACAGGAGCGTCAATCCACCGACCAGGGCACGGCTGCCTCGCGGTGCGGTGGACGACGTCGGCGTCAGCAGCTTCCGCGCGGCCCAGAGAAGGAGCACGATCGCCGACGGGGGGAAGTCCTGCAGCACGTCGGGCAGGAGCCGCTGCGGCCCGAGAGCGAAGACGACGAGCGCCACGAGCGGGAGCCAGCTGATCGGGACCATGAGGCATCCGGCCAGGAGCCCTATCGCGAGGGCGATGAGGATCAACCACTGCACCGGCGAACGATCGGACGACGCGATCGCGAGCACGATGCCCGCAGTGAGAGCAGCGTTCACGACGAGGGCTATCCCGAGCATCGCCTTCTGCTGTACCGCGGGGGTCTTCACATTCGCCTCGGTGTCGTTTCCGCACGGAACGGGAAACGAAAGCGAATCAACGAAGAGTGGCTCGATGCATCCCCCTGACGGGGGACCCCGCCACCGAACAGGATAGCCGATAGGGACGCAAGCGCACTCGGTCGACGGTATATTCCGCCCGGCGCTCTTACGCGGGCGCTAATACGCGCCACTCGATCGCAGCACCGCGCGGCCCGTGCGGTAGATGATCATGAGATCCCCGGTGAGCGACCAGTTCTCCACGTAGTAGAGATCGAGCCGCACGCTGTCCTCCCAGGAGAGGTCGGACCGTCCGCTCACCTGCCAGAGACCGGTGATGCCGGGCTTCACGAGCAGGCGCCGCTGCGCCCACCCGTCGTACTGATCGACCTCGCTCGCGAGCGGCGGCCGCGGCCCGACGAGGGACATCTCCCCGCGAAAGACGTTGATGAGTTGCGGGAGCTCGTCGAGGCTGTACCTGCGGAGTACCGCTCCCGCCTTCGTGACCCGCGGGTCGGACTTCAACTTGAACAGCACGCCGTTCCCGTCGGACTGGTCGAGCAGGCTGGGCAGGATCGCTTCGGCGTCGGTGACCATCGACCGGAACTTGACCATCTGGAAGGTTCGGCCATTCAGACCCACCCGCTCCTGGCGGAAGAAGGCGGGACCGGTGCTCCCGCCGCGCACGATGAGGGCGAGCACGAGGAACACCGGGCTCAGCACCGCGAGAGCCGTGCCCGACATGATGATGTCGAAGGTGCGCTTGGCGAGGTGCTTCCGGCCCTCGAAGGTCGGATAGTCCACATGGATGAGCGGGAGTCCCGCCACCGGGCGCGCGTGGATACGGGGGCCGGCGATGTCGGTGAGCGCGGGAGCGACCACGAGACTGACCTTGCGCGCCTCGAGGTCCCAACCGATCTCGCGGAGCAACCGCGGGCCGAGGTGATCGGAACCGGTGATGATGACGGTGTCCGCCTTGATCGTGTCGAGCACCGCCGAGAGGTCGTTGAAGTCGCCGACCACCGGCACGCCCGGCTCGAGCGGCCGTTCGGTGCTGCCCACGCGGGTCAGTGCGCCCACCACCTGCAGACCCGCGGCGGGGTCGTTACGGATGTTCATCGCCACGTGCTCGCTCTTCAGGCGATCACCGAGGAGGAGGGTGCGGTGCGAGTACTTACCCTTCACCCGCTGGGCGATGAGCCACTTGCGCCAGATCCATCGTCCGACGAGCAGCAGGAGCAGCCCGAGCGGCAGAGCGGTCAGGAAGTAACCGCGGCCGAGTTCCACCTGCAGGAGGAACATCACGATGGCGATGCCGCCGAACATTCGCAGCGTCGCGTCGACCACCCGCCGGTACTCCGTGCTGCCCGACCCGACGACTTTGAAGTCCCTCGTTCCGAAGGTGCCGAGCAGAATGAGCCAGAGGCTCGCGACGACCACCGAGACGAGCTCGTACGCGATGCGGAACGGCGGGAATCCGTCACCCCGGACGCGGAGCTCCGCGGTGCCGGTGCCGAACCACACCAGTTGACTGACCGCCATGGCGATGAGCACGGCCGCGAAGTCGGAGAGGAGGAGTCGGCGGGAGTAGGCCCGCTGCCAGCTGAGAGCGGCTGCTACTCCCATGCGACACCTCCGTCGGAGGAGCGCAGCACCGTGTCGCCCGACCAGAGCCAGAGGACGTCCCCTGCCGAGGAGATCGCGGTGGTCGCGGCCGGATCGACGGGTGTCTCGGAGCAGCCGCGTTCGGACGCAGCGGAGCCGGAGGAGGCGCCGAGGGCGGTGACCTGCACGCCGGCGCACGGCGCGACCCCGGTGCGGGCGACGAGGTAGCCCTCGTCATCGGCTGTGACCGCGACCGCGCCGGGCAGAATCGCACCGGCGTCCCAGGTCGCGCCCCCGTCGACCGTGCGGAAGACGGACTGGTCGGCGCAGAGGACGGCGGCCTCGGTCGTGCTCGTGTCCGCGAGCGCGATCACGGAATCGCACGGCGCCGGGCGTTCCCCGGTCGGGGTGTTCACGACGGAGCGATCGGCCGTGCCGAGATACCAGGCCCCCGGTAGCTGCGTCGGGAATTCCTGCCAGTACTCGCCACCGGTGTAGCTGCCCGCGAGGATCGGCGCGCAGTCCTCGGCTCCCTCGGCGATCAGCGAGACGTAGGAGTCGTCGGTGGCACGGAGAGCGGTCACCGAGCCCACCTCGACGGATGCCGCGAGGTTCACCTCGGTCCAGGTGGTGCCGCCCGTGGTGGTGCGTTCGACGACGACGTCTCCCGCCGCGCAGTCCGAGGTCGCGGCACGCCAGGCGGTGGTGTCGTCGACGGCGGCGATGAGGCGACCCTGCGGGGCGGAGAGCGCCGCCGGCACCGGTGTGGGCGTGGGGGTCGGCGTCGATCCGGCTCCCGCGCTCGCGCCGGACGGGCGTGCGGGAGCGGACGCGGCGGCGGAGCCGTTCCCGGGCAGGCCGAGCGCCCAGATCACGAGCACCACGTCGAGGAGAAGCAGCAGGACGAGCCCCGTGATCACCCACCGTCGGCGGACGGTGCCGGAGGGGTTCCGTCGCTTCGGCTGCGGGGTCATGACGGGCTCCTTTCGGCGCGGCGCTCGGTTCCCGTGGTGGTGTCCGCCGGTCGGATCGAGACGGCGCGGGTGAGCAGGCCGGCCACGATCTCGCTGGCGGGGAAGAGCTGCGATCCGGAGAGGGAGTACGTCGCGTCGTCGCGGCGGTACGGGTCGATCACGTCGTCATCGGTCGCCTGCTGCGGCGCCTCGACGCTGCCCCGACGCGATGCCACCAGAGCCACCGCCGCCGCGAGTCGACCCGCAGCGTCGTCGGCCGGCAGCCGGGCGATCTCGGACAGGTCCGAGTCCGTGATGTCGCGCGCGAGCCGGGCGAACTCGCGCAGCGTGAACGTGTAGCGACTCGCGCGCGGGAGGAGGGACACGATCTCCCTGCGGTGCTCGCGGGAGAGCGCCAGCACGAGGTTCGACTCCCGCAGGTACGCCTCACGCAGATAGCGTGCGGCGTGAGTGCCGGGCGGGACACCGTTGCCCTCCGCGAGCTGACGGGCCTGCGGGGTCATGTCGTCGCCCTCGACGGCCATGGTTCCGGCGCTCGACACGGAGACCCCGGGCACGGCGGCGAGCTGCGCGCGAAGGTGGTGCTCGGCGACGGGCGACCGGCAGATGTTGCCGGTGCACACGGTCAGGATCGCAAACCCGGTCGCGGACTCCGCACCGGATCCTCCGCCGGCTCCGGCCATCGGGTCGAACCTCAACTGCGTCGAGCGCGCTCGGGCGATGCGCCCACCGAGGCGAGGGCGACCGGCTCGTCCTGCTCCATCTCGTAGATGGCGCCGTAGTTGCCGTAGCCGTAGGCATCCGGCCCCTTCGTCGGAAGCATCGTGAGCACGACGCCGAGCACGCGACTACCGATGTGCTCCAGCGTCCGCAGGGCCGCCTGCAGCTCGCTCTTGCCCGTTCGACCGGCAGCGGCGATCACGATCGCTCCGCCGGTGAGCTTGCTGAGGATCGCCGCGTCGGTCACGGGCAGGAGCGGCGGTGCATCGATGAGCACATAGTCGAAGGACTGCGACAGCGCGCTGATCAGGGTCACCATGGCCTTCGAGCCGAGCAGCTCGCTCGGGTTCGGGGGTACGCGACCGGCCGGGAGGACGTGCAGCGCGTTGGTCCCCCACGGCTGCAGCACGTCGGCGAGATCGGCCCTGCCGATCAGCACGTCCGTCAGACCGACCGCGCCCTCGAGGCCCATCGCGTCCGCCAGACGGGGAAGGCGGAGATCGCCGTCGATGACCGCCACTCGGGCGCCGGTCTCCGCGATCGCGATGGCGAGGTTCGCCGTGGTCGTCGTCTTGCCCTCGCCCGGCAGCGAGGAGGTGATCACGAACGCCCGCGCGTTCGAGTCGAGATTCACGAACTGCAGGTTCGTGCGCAGGGAGCGGAACGATTCGGACCGCGGGTTGCGCGGGTCGACGTGCACGATGAGGGGACGCTTCTTCGCGTCGGGGTCGTAGCTGATGCCCCCGAGCACAGCGGCATCGGTGAGGTGCTCCACGTCGTGCGCCCCGTGGATGCGCGTGTCCAGCTTGCTGCGCAGGATCGCCGCGGCGACGCCGAGAACGAGCCCGACGAGGAAGCCGAGCGCGAGGTTGAGCGGCACCCGCGGGGACGCGGGGTCGGAGGGCACGATGGCGGGTTCGATCGTCTCGATCCTGACGAGGCTTACCCCGCCGTCCTCCGGCGACTCGAGGTCGTTCACCACGACGGACCGGAAGCTCTCGCCGACCGCGTTGGCGATGTTCGCGGCCTGCTCCGCGTCGGCGTCCTCCACGGTGATGTCGATGAGCACCGTGTCGATGGGGGTGGACGCCGACACCTGCTCGGCGAGGTCCTGCGCGGTCAGGCCCAGGTTGAGTTCCTCGGTCACCGGCCCCAGCACCCGCGCGCTCGTGACGACGTCGCCGTAGGAGCGCACCTTGGCCTGTGCCGCGTTGCTGCCCTGCACCAGATCGCCGCTGTCCGATGCGCCGGAGGCCTGCACCGAGACGAAGAGCTGCGTGTAGGCGACGTACTTCGGGGTCATGACGATGGAGACGGTCGCCGCGACCGCGACACCGAGGAGCGTCATGGCGACTATGAGAATCCACCCCTTACGAAGGATTCGAAGATAGTCGCGTAGCTCCACGGGATCGTGCCTTTCTCGTGCATTGCTTGAGGACGGCATGCAAAATACGCCGACAGTACAGCGACCCCCCAGCACGCGAACCCGAGTTCAGCAGTGCGCCGGCGCGTGTGTTATCGCGCGGGAGCCGCATTCATAGTCGCACATTCCGTCCGGAACGGGTGACATCGGCTCTTCGGGACGTCGACGAGCAACCGGTCCGGCGGGGAGCGCGGCCTATCATCGGGACATGGCGGACGAGGGGGCGAACGCGAGGCGCTCGCGATCCGCCGCTATCGACGCCGTTCGCGTGCTGGGGTTGACCGCGGTCGTCGCCGGTCACGCGTTCGCCGATCCGGTGGTGCGGAGCGCCCTGTATCCGTGGCACGTGCCGGTGTTCTTCTTCCTGACCGGGTACCTGTGGACATCCGGTCGGGACCTCGGCACCGAGATCCGGAAGCGCTCCGCCACACTGCTCCGGCCCTACCTCGCCTGGCTCCTGCTCGGAGGGCTGCTCGTTCTCGTCGTGCGCCTCCTCACCGGCCGCGGGGTCGACCCCGGCATGGTCGGCGCGATGCTCCTCGGCGGTACGCACATCGACAGCCCGCTGTACACGTTCTGGTTCGTCACGGCACTGCTGTTCGCGGCGCTGCTGTACCGCCTGCTCGAACGACTGCCGATCTGGGCCCGGCTCGCTGTTCCGGGAGCCGCACTCGCCGTCACCTACGCCGTCCCGCACGTGGTGGCGGGGATCCCGCTCTCCGTCGGTGTGGCGGTTCCGAGCGTGCTGTTCCTCCTCGCCGGCACTGTCGCCCGCCGGTACCGGCCGAGGATCCGGCATCCGCTGGGCTCCGGCCTGGCGGCGGTGGCTGTCGCCGCGCTCGCCGTCTCGACCGGGGCGTCGCGCCCGGTGGACATCAAGCAGGGCGACTTCGGCACGCCGGTGCTCAGCGTCGCGGTGGCCGTGCTCGCGAGCTTCGGCATCGTGCTGATCGCCGAGGTCGTCATTCCCCGTCTCGGGAATCGCATCGGTGCGGTCGTCGTGGCGCTGGCGGCGGGCGGGCTGCTGGTGATGCTGGTGCATCCCGTGGTGTTGTGGGCGCTCGGGAACGACGCGGACGCGGGCTCGTGGCCCCTCTTCCTCTCCGCCCTCGCGGCCCCGTGGGCGCTTGCCGTCGCGCTCCGGCACACGGCCCTGTCGCCCTGGGTGCTCGGTGTCCCCCGGGCGACGGCGCCGCGGGACGTGCGGAGCGGGCGATCCGGGTCAGGGTCGTGAAGGGGCGAGTGCGCCGCGGCTCTCCGTCAGGTAGCACGCCCCGCAGAGCGACTCGTAGGTGACGAACTCGCCGTCGATGGCGACCTGATCGCCGTCGAAGACGAATCGATCGCCCATCCGGCGGGCGTTGAAGACCGCCTTCCGACCGCACCTGCAGATGGTCTTCAGCTCCTCGAGGCTGTGCGCGATCTCGAGCAACCGACGGCTCCCGGGGAAGGCGACGGTAAGGAAGTCGGTGCGGATGCCGTAGGCGAGCACCGGCACCCCGTCGAGGATCGCGATGCGCAGCAGATCGTCCACCTGCTCCGTGCTGAGGAACTGCGCCTCGTCCACGAGAAGGGCGGACACGGGATTTCCCGCCGCGGCGTACTCCGTGAAGGTCCGTCGAGCGTGGTCCTCGGGAGCGAGGAGGAAGTCGGCGGACCGGGAGAAGCCCAGCCGTGACACGATCGCGCGGTCGCCTTTGGTGTCGATGTGCGGCTTGGCGATGAGCACACGGTGCCCGCGTTCCTCGTAGTTGAAGGCGGCCTGCAGCATCGCCGTGCTCTTGCCGCTGTTCATCGCGCCGTAGCGGAAGTAGAGCTTCGCCATTTACTCCAGGTATCCGTCCTCGGCCGCCCGCCGGATCAGATCGGCCTTGCGGCTCGCGGGGCGATTGGCCTGCTTGTACTTCTCGCGCACGCGGCGCAGGTAGGTCTTCGCGGTCTCGTAACGCACGTTCATGAGGGCCGCCACCTCGTTCGTGCTGTGTCCGGCGACATAGAGCTTCAGCGCTTCCTCCTCGCCGCCGCTCAGCTTCGGCACGGTCTGATTCTGCGCACCGATCGGCAGCGGCCGCCAGTCGTGGTGCGGAGCGTTGTCGCGCTCCACGCCCATCACCCCGCGCACCACGTCCATGACGTCGCGCAGCGGCTGGGACTTGCTGACGAAGGCCGACGCACCGGCGTCGAGCGCGCGGTCGCGAGCTTCGACGGTATCGAGGCCGCTCATCACCACGACCTTGGCTCCGGCCGCCCGGCAGGTGCGCACCCGGGCTTCGATCGACACCGGTTCGCGGATCTGGAAGTCGAGCAGCACCACCTCGGTCGGGAAGTTCGCGCTGTGCACGAGCTGCACCCAGGAGGCCGCACTGAGGACGACGTCGAAGTCGGGGGCATTCGCACCGATCCAGCCGGTGAGGCTGTCGAGCAGCACCTCGTGATCGTCGAGGATGGCGAGTCGCACCCGTCGGCTCGGCCGCGGGAGGATCACCGACAGGGGGATGTCGCCCGTCACGTCGACGGACTGGTCGCCCTCGACCTCATCTCCGCCCATAGGAGAACTTTAGTGTGAGTGCCGAATGGCGGTACTCGAAGCGCACGTCGCGGAAGACGGCACGGAACACCGCGGCGTACCGGGTCAGGTGCCCTCGCGTTCGCGACCCGCTCGGCGCCAGACGCGCGTCGAGTTCCCCCTCGTACCCGTCGTCGGCCGTGGTCAGCCACACCGTCAGGCTCCCCGGCTGAAGGGGCAGGTCGTACAGCAGGGCGGCGATCAGGGCGCGGAGCACGGCCCGCTGCTCCACGTTCATCGAGTCGGCGACGCGCGACGAATCGCAGACGACTTCCACGCCGTCCCCCGGGGCGCCGAGCAGATGACGGTGCCCCGAGATGAACTCGTCGAGCCAGGTGCGCTCCGACTCGGCCACCATGATCCGCCGCACGCTGTCGGAGATCTGCCGGGCACGTCGGGCGTCGTTGCCCCCGATGGCGTCCCGTCGCAGGATGTCGGTCAGGAAGGGAACGACATCGCGGTTGAGCACAGTCACCCTGTCCTGCTGCACCGACCGCGCGACGGCCTGCCGCGCCTCGGCGTCGAGTCGTGCGCTGACCTCGGCGACGTGGACGCGCCACTCGTCGAGCGACGCCACGATGACCCGGGAGAACGCCGCCGAGGCGATCGTCATGCCGATGATCGGAGTGAGGGCGATGCAGAGGAGCACCAGGTCTGGGGTGTCGGATGCGAGGGCGGGGAACTCCGCCACGGTGACCAGGGCGACGAAGGCGGACGCCACCACTCCGCCGTGCAGGATCTCCCGCCACGGCCGGTACGGGGCGATGGCGAGCAGAACCACACCCACCGAGAACGCGCCCCACACCTGCCGGTCGTCGTCACTCCGCCCCCACTGGCTGTAGGCCAAGAGCAGGAAGGCGACCAGCGATGCGGCGATGACGAATCCGTGGCGCCTGCTCGAGAACGGGGACTGTCGCGTCCGCGAACCGAAGACGAGCGCAAGGCACGCCCCGGCGAGCACGAGGAGTGAGCTGATGGCGAAGGCCGGCCGGTCGATCTCGTCGGAGTCCCGGATCGTGAGGACGGCGGAGTAGCCGAACGCCACGAGCGCACCGCCGACGGTGAGGAGTCGGCCCGACAATGCTCCGAGGGGATCGAGCTGCTCCGCGGTCGGCTCGCGCTTCATGAGCGAGGCACCGTCGCGCTCGGCCCGGTTCCGGAGCCCGGCCGTTCGGACGGGTGCTCGCGCGGTACCCGCATCACGACCGATGTTCCGTGCCCGATCGACGACCAGATGTCGACCGATCCACCCACGTCGGCGATCCGGCCGCGCACCGATTCCCGCAGTCCGAGGCGATGGGGCTCGACGCCGGACTCGTCGAACCCGACACCCCCGTCGATGACCATGATCGTCAACTCGTCCTCCGTGGCGATGACGTTGAGTTCGGCGCGTTCCGCCCGGGCATGCTCGGTGACGTTCACCAGGCACTGGCGCACCGCGAGCGCGACGGACCGCGCCGACTCCGGCCCCAGCAATGACACGGCGTCCATGTCGCCGGAGACGTCGACGATCAATCCGTCGTGTCGTGACCGATCGACGGCCGCCTCGAGCTCGGTGGGGTGACGGTCCGATGGCGCATCTGCGCGCCGCGGCGAGTCAGCGGGCGCGAGCCATTCCTCACCGACCACGAGGTCGAGGTCGCGCTGGATGCTCGCTCGCATCCGTTCCGACAGTCGTCCGCGCGGAGCCGCGGCGATCGCGGCGAGCTGGCTGAGCATCGTGTCGTGCAGAAGGGCGGCCGCGCGCAGCTCCAACCGGTAGCGCACGCGTGCCAGCTCGTCGTCACGGGCGGCACGGTGCAACGCGGGCTGCACGTGCTCGGGCGCCGAGCGGCCGATCGACACGGTGGCGAACGAGGCGCAGACCATCCCCGTCGCGGCCAGCGTCGACAGGTCGAGCCACGGATTCACGGACGTTCCCACCATGGCGACGAGCACGACCGACTCGGCGAGCACGAAGCCTGCGAGGGCCCAGCACGCCGCCGCAGCGGCACCGAGGGCGGGTCCGCCCACCATGATTAGGGCCACCTTGGGCAGGGAGGTGAGGTAGGCGTCCGTCGACGACTCCGGCACGCGCTGCGCGAACAGGGTCTGGGCGTACCAGAAGCTGCTCGCCGCGCCGATCACCAGATAGGTCGCGGCGGACAGGGTGGTGCGCTCGCGGCAGTGCACGGCAAGGGCGACCGCCATCGGCAGGAGGGCGACCGCGGCGGGCCAGGTGATGATCGGCGATTCCGCGTACTGCAGAATCACCATGCTCATGCCGGCGAACACGAGGCATACCCACGCAACGCCGTGGCACGCTCGCGCGATGGCGGCGATCACGCGTGACGGCGCCAGGTGATTCGGCAGGCCCAGGGACATTCCGTGCAGTATCCCACTCCCGCACCCCGCTGGGAAGGTTGGCCGCGCGGCTAGAACAGGGTGGGCTGCGCCTCGGCGATGGCACGGGCGGCGACTGCGGGAGGCAGTTCCTCGGCGAGCAGGGAGCCTCGCGCCACTCCGCGCGTCGATCGCTCCGCCGGCGAGAAGGCCGTGGAGAGGATCGCACCCGTCGCCGGCGCGGCCTGACCCTTGGCCAGTCCGTGAGCCCGGATCAGCGGCCGGATGCGTTCCGCCAGCCACTCCCGATAGGCCTTCGGGGCATAGGTCCCGCTCCCGTAGAGCTCCCGATAGGTCGGCACCAGTTCCGGGTGCTCGCGCTCCAACCACCCCATGAACCACTCCTTGACGCCCGGCTTGAGGTGCATCGCGGAATACAGCACCGACGTTGCGCCGGACGCCTTGACGTCCGCGAGCGCCGCATCGAGCGAGGCCCGACTGTCGGTCAGGTACGGGAGGATCGGCATCATGAAGACACCGCATCGCAGACCGTGCTCACGGGCGGCGGTGACCGTGGCCAGTCGTGACCTCGTGGAGGGTGTGCCCGGCTCCACCGACTGCTGCAGTACGTCGTCGAAGATCGCGATCGACATGGCCAGGTCGACGGGCACCGTCTCCGACGCCTCGGCCAGCAACGCCAGGTCACGCCTCAACAGGGTGCCCTTGGTGAGGATGGACAACGGCGTGCCGGATGCGGCGAGCGCTGCGATGATGCCGGGCATCAGGCGGTAGCGCCCCTCGGCCCGCTGGTAGGGATCGGTGTTGGTTCCGAGGGCGACCGGATGCCGTTGCCACGAGGGCCTGGCCAGTTCCTTGGCGAGCACGTCGGCCACGTTCACCTTGACGATGATCTGCGTGTCGAAGTCGGTGCCGGAGTCGAGGTCCAGGTACGTGTGGGTCGGACGGGCGAAGCAGTAGACGCAGGCGTGACTGCATCCGCGGTAGGGATTGATGGTCCAGCCGAACGGAAGTGCTTTGGACGCGCCCGGCACGGAGTTGAGCGCGGTCTTGGCGAGCACCTCGTGGAACGTGATGCCGGCGAACTCCGGCGTGGTGACGGTGCGCACGAGCGAGGTGAGCTTGACCAGTCCCGGAAGCGCGGACTCCGCCTCCGCGGACAGCTGCTGCCCTTCCCATCGCATGAATCGAGTCGAACACATCTTCGAGCGGATCGCAAGCCGGGCGGGTCGTGGAGTCAGCTACCTCTCGAGGTGCAGGCGCTCCCCCGTCCAGCCCGAACGCACCCAGCGGTCGTGGCTCGCCACCACCACCGCTCCCGGGTACCCGCCGAGCGCCTCCTCCAGCTCCGTGGCGAGGGCGAGCGAGAGATGATTGGTCGGTTCGTCGAGCAGGAACACGTGCGGTGGCCGCGCGAGGATCAGCGCGAGGGCGAGGCGCCGTTGCTGCCCGACCGACAGCTCGGCCACCGGCCGATCGATGTCCCGCGGCGCCACCAGACCGAGGCTCACCAGCGGCACCGCCTCCGCCCTGCGCTCGCCGACCGCGTCGTCGTAGAGGTCGCGTGCGCTTCGCCGGGGCCGGGCGAAGCGCACGTCCTGCTCGAGCAGTCCGACGCGGAGCCCCTTGCGGCGGTGCAGCAGACCGGACCCGAGCGGCACGGTGCCCGCCAGCACGCCGAGCAGGGTGGACTTGCCCGCCCCGTTGGCCCCGGTGACGAGCAGCCGGGTGGAGGACTCGATCCGCAGCGCATCGATTCGGAGGCGCCCCGGAACGGTCGCCTCGGACATCTGCAGGATCAGTCCATCCGACCCGAGGGCGTGCGATCCGGTCGGAATGCCGGCGAAGCGCAACACCGGCCGAGGCTTTCGCACCTGGTTCTCGCGGAGCTCCTCCAGCCGTCCCGTCGCATTGCGGATGCGTCGGGAAACCTGCCGTTGCACCGTTCCGGCCTTGAAGTCGTACGCCATCTTCGCGTTGTCGCGCGGCGGGCGATTGGGCGCCACACTCCGCGACGTCACGTCCACCGCGTGCGCGAGCCGGATCAGCTCCCGTTGCTCGTCGGCGTGCTGCGCCTCCCATCTCGCGCGTTCCGCCGCCTTGTGCGCCAGGTAGTCGGTGTAGTTGCCGCCGAAGCGGGCAGCGGCGGAGCGGGACGGATCGATGTCGAGGAGGGACGTGGCCACGGCGTCGAGGAACGTGCGGTCGTGGCTCGCGAACAGCACGGGACCCGACCACCCGGCGATGGTGCGCTGCAGATAGTCGGCCGCCGCATCGTCGAGGTGATTGGTCGGCTCATCGAGCAGGAGGGCCGCGGGTCGCCCGAGCAGCAGGGCGGCGAGGGCGAACCTGCTGCGCTGTCCTCCGGACACCTCGTCCAGTCGCCGGCCGGGTGGGATGTGCGCCACCCCGAGCCCGGCGAGGATCTCGTCCCGGCGCGCGCCGACGGACCAGACCTCCGCCCGTTCGGCCGCCTGGAGCGCCGCGGCGTATCGGGTGCTCGCCGCGTCGACGCCGTCGTCCATTCCGCCGGCGAGCGCCTCGGCGGCGGTGAGGAGCTCTTCCTCGATCATCCGCACGCCCGAAAGAGCGGCGTCGAGCACGTCGGCCAGAGTGTCATCCGGCGCGAACGGCACCTCCTGCCACAGCAGACCGATGCTCGCCGGGCGCACCACCGCCCCCGCATCGGGCCGTTCCACCCCGGCGACCAGCCGGAGCAGGGTGGACTTGCCCGCGCCGTTCTCGCCGATCAGCCCGAGCCGCTGATGCGGTCCGACGGTGACGGAGAGGTCGGTGAGCACTCGCCGGGCGCCGTACCCGTGCGACAGTCCGTCCACGCGGATGTGGTCGACGGGGGCGACGGAACCGGCGTCGTGGGACGGAAGCGAACCGACGGACGGGGAGGATGAGGGTGATACGGATGGCTGTGGAGCACGCATGGCGGCTGCCCTTCTCGACACGTCGAGCGATTCCCGCCGGGATGAAGCAGAGGAAGCCGGAGAAGCGCCGGAAAGCGGCGTCGACCGGACCGTGCCTACTGCGCCTCGGGCGCGGGACGGAAGGGGAGTTACAGCCTCATAGCGCCAACGACGCTAACAGGTCGGATGCACCGTGTCTATCACCGGCACGGAAAAGGCCCGGATGAACGGTTCGAACATCTGAAGCGCGTACATTCAATAGACCCGGATTGGCGTCGATCGGGTTGAGGACAACGCACAATGGATCCCAGGTACTCGGGGGAGGATGGAATGAGCAACCGCTCAGCGGAAGGCCGCGACGCCGACGCCGTGTCCGTCGTCATCCAGGCCCTCGGCACCATGGCGGACGGGTCGATCATCACCGATGCGCAGCAGCGGATCGTCTACGTCAGTCCCGCATTCACGCTGATGACCGGGTACGACATCGACGAGATCCGCGGGCGGAATTGCCGCTTCCTGCAAGGGCCCGATTCCGATGAGGCCACAACCACCGCGATCCGGCGGGCCATGGGCCGCGAGGACGCGTACCAGGGCGTGATCCTCAACTACCGCAAGAACGGTGAGGCGTTCTGGAACGCATTGACGATCATGCCGTTGCGTGATCGTCGGGGAAAGGTGACCCACTACGCCAGCGTTCAGCGCGACGTCACCGCCCTCATCGCCCAGGAGAAGCAGACGCAGCACCTGCTCGAGGAGACGAAACGCCAGCGGGAGACGGATCACCTCCTGCTCGAGGCGGCTCGGCTCCTGGGCGAACGGTCGAGCGTCTCCGCGGTTGCTCAGACGGTCGCCGATGTCACTCCCGGTCTGTGCGGTGCCGACAAGGCTGCCGTCGCGCTGTGGGACGCGAAGGACGAACGGTTGTTCATCGCCGCGGTGAGTGGCTGGGATGGCGCGCTGGGCGACCGCATCCGAACGTTCGAAGCGACCCCGGAGCAGAGTCCGGAACTCTACGAGATCATGCAGTCCCAGGCGCCGGCGATCGTGGACGGGCGCGGGTCGGACTGGGCCAAGGACGTCATGGCGCGGTACGAGACGCGCGCGATCGTCATCGTGCCGATCGCCTCGGCGGGTGCGCTTCGGGGACTTCTGCTCGCGGCCTGGTCCGACAGCGAGCCGCCCGATTCCATCGATTCCACCCTCCGCGACCGCATGGCCGGCCTCGCGGGTCTCGCCGCCGTAGCGATCGACAACACCCGCCTGCTGGAGGAGGTGCGGTGGACGGAATCGCACGACGGTCTCACGGGGCTCCCCAACCGGGCGCTGCTCGAGGAACGTGTGGCGGGGGCGCTCGAACGATCACGCACCGACGGCACCGACGTGGCTGTGCTGTTCTACAACATCGATCGCCTGAAACGGGTGAACGACGTCCTCGGACACGGTTCGGGTGATGCGGTGCTCTGCCACGTCGCGGCCACCCTACGGAGCGCCGCCCGCGAAGGAGACATCGTCGCCCGCTCCGGTGGGAACGACTTCGTCATCGTGCTCCCGGGCATCGCCTCCCCCGCCGAGGCGGACGAGGTGGCGGAGAGGGTGATCTCGCTTCTCGAGCAGCCGCTGGTCATCGCGGGCCGCGACGTGTTCGTGCACCTGTCGCACGGCGTGGCGATGTCCGTCGACCGCAGCGCGCCGATGGCGAGGGTCGTTCCCCTCCGCGAGGAGGCGGAGCAGTTGATCACCGCAGCGAACAACTCCATGCACGAGGCCCGATCGCGGAAGATGAGCGACGCGGAGCCCTTCGGGGGAATCGACGAGCTCCGCCTGGACTCCGAACTGCACGGGGCCCTCCAGCGGGGCGAGCTCACGGTCTGGTACCAACCACAGGTGGACGTCCGTTCCGACCGCATCGTCGCGGTCGAGGCGCTCGTGCGCTGGCACCACCCGATACTCGGAGCCATCCCGCCGAGCGCATTCATCCCCATCGCGGAGGAGAACGGTCTCATCCATGAGATGGGCCGTTTCGTGCTGAACGAGGCGTGCACACTGGCCGCGCTCTGGCAGGACCGCGGGCATCGGCTCGAGGTCGCCGTCAACGTATCGGCCCTGCAGCTCACGTCCCCGGAGTTCTTCACCGCCCTCACGTCGGGCCTCCGGGACTGCGCGCTCGACCCGGCGGCCCTCACGATCGAGATCACGGAGTCGCAGATGGTCGGCGACATCGCCACGGTGGCACCGCGGCTCGCCGCACTGCGGAACCTCGGGGTGGGGATCTCGGTCGACGACTTCGGTACGGGCTACTCCTCGCTGTCGCAGCTGCACACCCTTCCCGTGACCGAGTTGAAGATCGATCAGACCTTCATCCGGAACGACAGCGCCACGAGCGCCGCCCTGGTCGCGGCCGTCGTCGGTCTCTCGCGCGGGCTGTCGTTGCGCGTGGTCGCGGAGGGTGTCGAAACGCCCGAGCAGTTGCAGATGCTGCGGGATCTGAACTGCGACCGGGCGCAGGGGTACCTGATCGCCAGGCCGATGCCGCGCTCCGACCTCGACGGTCGGCTGGGCATGCTCTCCGCGGTCTGAATTGCCGGACGGGCGCTCCCGCGTGGTCGGTCCACCGCCGGATCAGGCCGGACGGGAGGACAGGAGTTCGTCCCACGCCTCCACCCGGTTGCGACCGCCGTGCTTGGCCTCGTAGAGGGCGCGGTCGGCCCGATCGATCGCCTGGGTGAGAGACACGTCCCCGCTGGGCAGCACACTGGCGTAGCCGCCGCTGACTGTGACGACCCCGCCGGCCGGGTGACGCACGCCGAGCCCTTCCACCGCGGCGCGTAACCGTTCGGCGGCACGGCCGCACGCTTCGCGATCGGCTGCCGCGACCACGACGAGGAATTCCTCGCCGCCGAACCGCGCCACCGCGTCGACGCTGCGACTGGTGCGGACGAGCGCCGACGACACGTTCTGCAGGCACTCGTCACCACGGAGGTGCCCGTAGGCGTCGTTGAACGCCTTGAATCCATCGATGTCGAGCAGGACGATGCCGAGGTGCAGGGAGTGGTGTCGCGCACTCTCCCACATCTGCTCCGCGACGGCATCGAACCCTCGTCGATTGAACAGGCCCGTCAGGGAATCCGTGGTGCTGAGCGAGAGAAGCGTCGAGTTGATCTCGGCGAGTGCTCGAGCCTGCGCCTCGACCTCGTCCGTGTGCGCACGGATGCGACGCTCGTTCGTGTGGCGGGCGCGGAGCACACTGATCAGCGTGGCGCTGAGGTCGTCGCGCACCGAGGTGAGGTCGTCGCCCTCGGTCGCCTCGGAGATCACCTGCCCGATGTCAGGGAGTGAGATGGGTCCGGTCGGGCCATCCGTCCGGTCGTCGTGCGCGGAGAGGCGGTGCACCACCGACCCGCCGCGGAGAGCGATCGACTCCACGACCCGCACCGAGTCGCCGCCAACGGCTGCCGAACGAAGCACTCCGCCCAGGTCATCACCGAGGCGCACGACCACACCATCGCGCTCCACCATCGCCGCGAACGAATCGTCGAAATCCACCAACCGGCCGTCCGGGCCCGACACGGCCAGACCGATCGGGGAGCGGGGCGCTTCGGAGCCGGTCATGGTGCACCGACTGCGGGTGCGGATGCCGAATGGGCCATGACGGTGCGTTCCTCAGTTCGGTGTCCGTGCGGACCCCAAGGGTTCCGTGGCTGTGCGTCACCGGCTCGCGCCGGGTTCGCCGTTATCGGTGACGCGGTCTCCGGGGCCGATTCGACACCGGTCGTGGATGCGCTCCCGAGGCGAAAATCCCGCTGTGAGCAGCATCACTCGCCATGGGAAACGTTCCACTTGTCCGCGACGCGCGGCAAGTCCCCCGTTCGTGTGGCATTGTCGGTTGCATGTGGTGGCAGGTGGGGGCGGGGGCCAGCGTTGTGACGACGCTGTGCTTGTTATTCATTTCGGGGTGGATCGTTCGGGGCATGATCCGGACCGGGCGGCAGTCGTCGAAGTGGCTGGGTGCCGCGACGGCTGCATTGTTCGCCGCCTGCGCGACGAGATTCGGGTACACGGCCTTCCAGCTGCTGTGGCCCGCCAGCGCGGACCACGACGAATCCGCCCGCCAGCTCTTCTCCGGGGCGGCCGCCGCTCTCCTGCAGGCGCTGGTGGCCGCCGTCGCCCTGCTCTATCTGGCCGGAGCTATGGTGAGTCGCAACTTCGCGCCGCTCTGGAGCGGTACGGAGCGCCTGCATCGCGCGTCGAGTGAAGCCGGCGAAGTGCTCATCGATCGTCTCACCGGTGTGCCGAACCGGACGGCGTACACGCGTTACGCGGAGTCGCTCGCCGATGACGAACGATGGATGATCGTGCTCTTCGTCGACCTCGGCGGTTTGAAGGAGTTCAACGACGAGTATGGTCGCGACGCCGGTGACCGCCTGTTGCGCGACATGGCGCAGCGTCTCGCCGGGAGCCTCGGCAGCTCCGAGAAGCTCTTCCACCTCGGCGGTGACGAGTTCGCGATCGTGGGTCTCGGTCACGACACCGCTCAAGCGGCCGGCCTCTACACTCGCACCGAGGCCCTGCTCGCTCGACCGATCGGCACGCGCAGCGGCGAGACCGTGGTGGTGTCCAGCCTCGGCGTCGCCACCGGGCACGCGAATGTGGGCGTCGATGGTCTGCTGCGTCGTGCGGACGCGTCGGTCTATCGCACCAAGAGCCTGCGCCGCCAGCCACCCGGCGTGCCCTCGCAGCGGTAGCGAGGTAGCGGTAGCGGTAGCGAGCCGGTCGGCTACGGCCGGCTCGCGGCGGACCGCCGGTGACCGCCGGTGGCGTGCGGTCGCCGGGGCCTAGAGCTGCCCGGAGTCGTCGCCTTCGGCCTGCGAGGGTCGGCCGGTGGGCTGAGGAGTGTGGTCCTCCGTGGAGGGCCCGTCCACGTCGTCACCCTCGGCCTGCGAGGGCTTGCCCACGGGTCCGGCCTCGTCGGGAAGGTCTGTGTTGTCGGTGTCGTGAGTCATCGGATCCTCCTTCGCGCAGCGACCGTTCGGTCGTGCACTGCCCGACCGTACTCGCCCCCTTCGCTCGAGGGACGGCCGTCACACGGGCGGGGTGGTCCGCCGACGGTCCCCGGCCTGCGCATCCGCCCACTCCCCCGCCACCGCCGGAGCCGACGGCGCCTCGACCGGCACCGCCTCGCGGGCGGTGAGGATGTGCTCGCGGTTCGCCATGCGCACCACCACCAGCGAGTAGACCACCATGATGAGCACGGTCGTGAGCAGGGCGAATGGGCTGCCGGAGTCGGCGTTCACGTCGACGATGTCGAAGGCACCGAGCAGGAAGAGCAGGGTGTTGTTGACGACGTGCGCGGCGATGGCGGCCTCCAGACCCCCGGTGCGCCAGGTGAGCCAGGCGGCGGTGACTCCGAAGACCGCGACGTCGGCGAGACCCCACACGTCGTAGTCGTGCCCGATCGCGAACAGCGGTACCGGCAACAGGATCGCCCAGGCGGGGTGCTTGAGCCAGCCCCCGATGAGCTGCATCAGGTAGCCGCGGAACACGTACTCCTCGGCCGTCGCCTGCAGTGGCGTCATGAGGACCGCGAGCACGACGAGGACCCAGGTGGTGGAGGTGATGACCGGCACCGGTAGGGGCTCGCCGAGCACCGGACCCACCACGGCGAAGGTCAATCCGAACACCACACCGAAGATGACGAGCGCGGGCATGGTGCACCGGAGCAGCCAGCGCCACCGGAGGTGACCGGCGACCGACGACAGCAGACCCATCGGGCGCGGTCCCATGATGAGCGTCGCCACGAGCACCGCGGGCAGCATCAGCGCCACCGAGCCGATCGCGAACAGGAACATCAGGGGATCGCTGAGGTCGATGTCGAGGGAGCCGAGGTCGTCGAGGAAGGTGCCGAAGACCGCCGGGAAGACGAATCCGAGCAGGATCAGGGTCACCGCGAACGCGAGCGAGAAGAACAGGTACAGCGCGAGGCCGATGAGCCCGGTGATCAGCGGTTTCCACCAGCCATACTTCGGCCAGGAGCGAGCAAGGCGGGGGTATGCGAAGTCCACGATGCAGAAGCCTATTGGTACATTTCGAACGTCGAATCAACGTCCGATCGAAAGGCTGTCATGCAGCGGTCCGCGTCCCGTCCGAGCCTCCGTCCCGTGCTTGTCTTCCTAGCGTTGGCCTACGGTCTGGCATGGCTGGTGGCGCTTCCGCTCTGGCTGAGTGACGGACTCGGCAATCCGCTGTTCGGCGTGCTCGCCATCGCGATCATGGCCACACCCGCGATCGCGGCTCTCGTCGTGGTGCGGTTCGTCGAGCGCCCGGTGTCGATCCCGCACGCCCTCGGTCTCGCGACCTACCGTCCGCTCGGCCGTTTCTTCTTCTTCCTCGCACTCGGACTGATCCTGCCGGTGCTCCTCGTGCTCGCCGCACTCGCCGTGGGAGCGTTCCTCGGCCTGTACCCGGCGGATGTGACGAACTTCTCCGCCTTCCGGGCCGTCGTCGCGCTGAATGATCCCACCGGTACTGTGCTCGAGACGGTGCCTATCGGGGCGCTCGTGGCGGCGCAGTTCCTCAGCGTGCTGGCGGGCGCGCTCATCAACGTCGTGCCCGCGCTCGGGGAGGAGCTCGGTTGGCGGGGCTGGCTGCTCCCCCGGCTGCTCCCGTACGGCATGATTCCGGCGCTCGTCGTCTCGGGCGCGGCGTGGGGACTCTGGCATGCGCCGCTCATCCTGCTCGGGTACAACTACCCGTTCGCGCCGGGGTGGCTGGGCCTTCTCGCCATGGTGGGCACGACGATGGTGCTCGGTACCATCTTCGCGTGGATGCGGCTGCGTTCGAACTCGGTGTGGCCCGCGGCGCTGGCGCACGGCTCGCTCAACGCGGCGGCGGGGTTCAGCGTGGTGTTCGCCGCCGGCGGGGAACGCATCGACACGGTGAACGCCACCATCCTCGGGTGGTCGGGGTGGCTCGTGCCTCTCGTCGTCATCGCGGTGCTGTTCGCCACCGGGCAGTTCCGTGGTCGCGCGTACGATCCGGTGCTCGCGGTGGGGCCCCGTGCTGGTGCGGGTGCGGCGTAGCGCGGCACTGCACGGCACCGCACTGGTGCGGCACGGGTGCGGCGTAGCGCGGCACGGCACGGCACGGCACGGCACGGGTGCGGGTGCGGGTGCGGGTGCGGCGTAGCGCGGCACAGCACGGCGCCGCACGGCCACGGTACCGCACGGCACCGCACGGGTGCGGGTGCGGGTGCGGCGTAGCACGGTGAGCACGCCGGCGCCGCACGGGAGGACGGCGACCCGCCCGGGTGCCGACCTCCCGTCCTACTGGGTCAGCGGGCGATCTCCAGCGCGCGAGCGGTCTCCGCCATGACGGAGGCGGCTGTCCTCGGCTCGTCCGACAGCGGCGATCCGTAGTTCGGAATCATCCGCTTGAGCGGGCGGCGCCAGCCCTCGATGGAGTCGGGGAAGCAGCGCTGCAGCACGTCGAGCATGATCGGCACCGCCGTCGATGCGCCGGGCGACGCACCGAGAAGGCCGGCGATGGAGCCGTCGGCCGACGCCACGACCTCGGTACCGAACTGCAGCACTCCGCCCTTCTTCTCATCCTTCTTCATCACCTGCACCCGCTGACCGGCGGTGATCTGGTACCAGTCCTCGGGGCGCGCGCTCGGCATGAATTCGAGCAGCGAGTCGAACTTGTCCGACTTCGACGCGAGCACCTGTCCGACCAGGTAGCGGATGAGACCGAAGTTGTCCTTCGCCACGTTCAGCATGGGCAGGATGTTGTGCGGCCGGATCGAGGCGAAGAGGTCGAGGTTTGATCCGGTCTTCAGGAACTTGGGGCTGAAGCCCGCGTAGGGACCGAACATCAGCGACGCCTTGCCGTCGACGACTCGCTTGTCGAGGTGCGGCACCGACATGGGCGGTGATCCGACGGCCGCCTTGCCGTACACCTTCGCCTGGTGCCGGGCGACGATCTCCGGGTTGTCCGTGCGGAGGAACTGGCCGCTGATCGGGAAGCCGCCGAAGCCCTTGATCTCGGAGATTCCGGCCTTCTGCAGCAGGTGCAGGGCACCACCTCCGGCACCGACGAACACGAACTTCGCCCGCACCGACTTCGGGGCCTGCCCCACGCGGTAGCGCAGGCCGATCTGCCAGGTCCCGTCGGAGCGGCGCTTCAGGCTGCGCACCTCGTGGTCGACGTTGAGATTCGCCCCGTTGTCGACGAGGTAGTCGAACAGCCGGTGGGTCAGCGAGCCGAAGTCCACGTCGGTGCCCTCGGCGAACCGAGTGGCCGCGACGTTCTCGTCCTTGTCACGGTGAAGCATGAGGAGCGGGGCCCAGGAGTGGATGACCTCCGGGTCCTCACTGAACTCCATCCCGGCAAAAAGCGGGTGGGCGGAGAGCGCCTCGTACCGACGGCGAAGGTAGTCCACGTTCTCGAGGCCGCGCACGAAGGTCATGTGCGGTGTGGGGTTGATGAACTCCTTGGGCTCCGGCAGCTCTCCGGATGCGACGAGGTGCGACCAGAACTGCCGCGAGAGCTGGAACTGCTCGTTGATCTTGACGGCGCTGGTGACGTCGATCGACCCGTTCTTCTCCGGGGTGTAGTTGAGTTCGCACAGCGCCGCGTGGCCGGTTCCCGCGTTGTTCCACGGGTTCGAGCTCTCCTCCCCCACGTTCGAGAGTCTTTCGTAGATCTCGATCGACCAATCCGGCTCGAGCTGCTTGATCAGGGTTCCGAGGGTGGCGCTCATGACGCCACCGCCGATCAGCACGACGTCGACGGGCTTCTGGGATGAACTCACATCCTCCAGTTTACGTCCGGTCGCTGTGGCTGCTTCGCCGCTCAGGAGGGGTGGATGCGCTCGTACGTGTCGAGGAACCTGGCGACCGGAGTCGCGGCGATCGTGCTGGCGATCAGGTCGAGGTCGAGGTCGTCGACCGAGCGGAATCGCAGGCAGCTCTTGCCCATGTTCAGGGCGCGGCCCGTGGAGGTCCATTCGGTACGGAAGATGCGCTCCTCCGCGGAGTCGCCGGCGAGAGCCATCAGGTACAGCGAGCAGTAGTTCTTCTGTGCGGCGAGCGACACGAACGCGAGCGGCTGACCGTTGTACGTGCGCGGATAGGTGGCGAGCGGCACCGACCAGGTCGGCATGCGCCACAACATCGACAACTCGTAACCATCGGGCATGGCGCTGTGCACGGTGTGGAAGACGGGGAGAACCTCGGCCCGCTTTGCCTCGGGCAGCCGATCGAGGTAGGCCGTCACGTCGTCGGGAACGGCTTCCATACTGCAGCAGGGTAGCGGCACCACATGGTCTTGCGGGATCCGATTCCCGCAGCTCGGGGTGGTGTGCAAGGTTCACCTGGACTGGGACTCGGACCTGGACTCGGACCTGGACCTGGACCTGGACCGGGACTTGGACTCGGACTCGGACTCGGACCTGGACTCCCCGCTCGAGTGTCACCGCCGTGTTCGCTCGAGCGTCCGCCGCGGCATTCATGCCGGTTCCGGCTGCACTCGTGGCGTTGCCCATCACTCGCGTCAAGTTGCCCAAGACTCGCATGAACCAACCGGTCGTCATGTGCGTTGATGTCGGGTTTGGATGGTGTGGATGTCGGGGTTTCGGCTGGGCATCGGGATGTGTGCCTGTGTCGGGTCTACTGTCCGGGGTGGTCTGAGCCAGTAGTCGCCGTCGTGGCGGAGGATCTTCCAGTGGTTGTCGTGCACCAGGAGGTGGTGTCTTCGGCAGAGGAGTACCCCGTCGGCGATGTCGGTTTTTCCGTGTTCTTTCTTCCATTGGTTGATGTGGTGGGCTTCGCACCAGGATGGTGGCCGGTCGCAGGACGGGAACAAGCATCCGCCGTCGCGAACGGCCATTCCGACGCGTTGCCTGGGGGTGAAGAACCGGCGGGCCCGTCCCACGTTCACGCATTGCCCGGTGTCGTCGAACCCGACGGCTATTGCTCCGGTGTCGCAGAGGTGCCGTTCCACCGTGCGGAACGACACCGGGTCGGGGTGACCCTCGATCCGCCCGTGACCTGCACGGTTGTGAAGGTGCGCGTCGGTGACGATGACCCTCACGGCGGGGCGGTGGTGTCCGAAAATGGTGCCGGGATCCGCGTCGACCGCGACGCGGATCATCTCCACCAACGCATCGGCTGCGATCTGCTCCGTCGACCGTTCATCATTCAGGAGCGCGTCGGCGGCGGCTTTCTCTTCCGGGTCCACCATCCGCGGACCACCCCGCCGGGGCGACAGGATCTGATCGATGGCGCCGGCGAGGATGGTGCCTTCTTCGGGTGCGAGTCGGAACTTCCCGCAGTACATGCCGGCACTGTCCCACCAGGTGCGCAGGGTCCGGTCGTCGCGGCGTTGCTTCTCGCGTCGGTCGATGCCGTCACTGTCCAGCTCGTCGCGGAGGTTCCGTGCCTTCCGGAACAACTGGTCCGGACTCAACCCCGTTCCGGACGTGATGAGCTCAGCGCACGCGGCGGTGAGCGCCACAGCCGGGACTCCGGGACCGACGTCACCGAGCGCCCGCTGAATCGCGTGGAAGCAGTCCGACGACAGCACGCCCTCGGCCATGGCGGCAACCAGGGGCGCCTGCCATGGCGGCGCGATAGGAAAGGTGTGGTCTTCGGGAGTGTCGCTCCCATCCGCTCCATCCACAGTCGATTCCACGGATCCTGCGGTGAGGGTCTCGGCGGCTTCGGTTTCGGCGATGATCGTGCCCAGCCGGACCAACTTCACGGCTTCGGGACGGGACAGCTTGCCGATCGACTGGATCATCGCCTCCGGCGACACGAACCCCGCGCTCTGCGCCATCCCGCCATGTCCCGCTTCGGGTCGGGACCGGTGTGCGATCTCTCCGGCGATGAGGGCCGAGTACCGGTCCACGCACTGGCGCAGGACCGTGACCCGGTCCTGCGCACCCCGCAACTCCCCGTCCGGCAGCACCGCGACGTCGGCCGCGCAGTCACCGAGATCGGCGACTGCGTCCGCTGCGGTGCGGAGTCGGGTGGAGAGGAGGTCCATACCACCTATTGTCCCAGCATCGAACACGTGTCTCAAGAGGTGGGTGCGAATGAGGATAAGTTCTTATCCACAGGCGGGATGCGGGTGTGGGCGGGGTGCGTCCCTTCGACAGGCTCAGGGACCGTGCGGGGTGCGTCCCTTCGACAGGCTCAGGGACCGTGCGGGGTGCGTCCCTTCGACGGGCTCAGGGACCGTATGGTGCATCCCTTCGACGGGCTAGGAACCGTGCGGGGTTGCGTCCCTTCGACGGGCTCAGGAGCGTGAGGGTAACGTCCCTTCGACGGGCTCAGGGACCGTATGGTTCGACGGGCTCAGGAGCGTGAGGGTAACGTCCCTTCGACAGGCTCAGGGACCGTAATGGTGCATCCCTTCGACAGGCTCAGGGACCGTATGGTGCATCCCTTCGACAGGCCCAGGGACCGTATGGTGCATCCCTTCGACAGGCTCAGGGACCGTAATGGTGTGTCCCTTCGACAGGCTCAGGGACCGTAATGGTGCATCCCTTCGACAGGCTTAGGGACCGTGCGGGGCGTGTCCTTCCGGCGGGCACAGCCACCGTAGGCGTGCGTCCCACTCGACAGAGTCGGGACCGCGTGGACACCGTCCGGCGCCCGGCGCAGGGCGCAGGGCGCAGGCATACAGTGGGGGCAATGCACAGCATCGAACTGCTTTTCGACGACGAAACCGATGCCGCCGTACGCGCCGAATGGCGAGCGCTGGCCGAGTGCGACCTCCCGAGCCTCGAGCGCCACACCGGCGCGACCAACCGCCCGCACGTCACCATGCTGGTGGCCGACAGCCTCGACACCGCAGATCTCGCCCCGCTCCGCGAGGCGGTCGGCACTCTTCCCCTGACCGTCTCACTCGGTGGCGTCGTGATCTTCGGCGCAGGTCGACGTGGGTTCGTTCTCGCCCGGCACATCATTGTGACTCGGGAACTCGCGGCCCTGCACCGTTCGATCCACAGCGCGGCGCTCGGCCTCGCCGAGGGCGTCGTCGACCTCACCCTCCCCGACCATTGGACGCCGCACGTCACCCTCGCGCGCCGCCTCACAGCCCCGCAGATCGGAGCGGCGCTGGAGGCGATCGGCGCGGCCGCACTTCCGCCGGGAATCGCGAGTGCGGCTCGGATCTGGGACGGGCTGGAGAAGACGGTCACCCCGCTGACCTGACGGAGCGGCCGGCAGGACGCCGACGGGTCGATGCCGACCGAACCCGACCGAACCTGGCCCGAACCCGGCCCGACCCGGCCCGACCCGGCCCTCGATCGGTGTCGACCGAACCCGTCAGAGTCCCGCCTCATCGAGGGCGGCGGCCATGCGCTTCGCGAACTCCGCATAACCGCGGTCGTTGGGATGCAGCCCATCGGCGGAGATCCACTCGGGATGACCGTCGAGCCAGTGCGACGACCCTGCGATGTAATCCGCACCGATGTCCTCGGCGGCATCCCGCACCCACCCGATGATCTTCCCCACCGATTCGGGTCGATCCTCGGTGTACCAGAACGGCTCGACGACCACGATCCGGGCGTCGGGGAGCTCCGCGTCGAACCGGGTGAGGTCGGTGCGGATGGCTTCCTCGATGTCCGCGTCCGTGCGGGAGAAGGCGAAGTTGTCGTTCAGCCCCATCGTCACGATCACGATGTCGGGCTCCGCGTCGATGATGACATCCACGAGATTCTTCCCACCCGCGAGCGGGTCGCCGTTCGGCAGTCGATTGTTCACGAAGCCGAGGCCGTCGATGCTCGGGTTGACCTCGTTCCACCCCCGCTGCTCGCTCAGAAGCGTGGACCACCGCAGCCCCGGATCGCTGGCACCCGTGCCGCGCGTGTAGGAGTCGCCGTAGAACGCGACCACGGGACCGCCGGGGAACGTGGCGGCCGGGGTCGGCACTGCGGGCAGCGCCGTGAACCGGACGAACAGGATGGCGCCGACAGCAGCGAGGGCCAGCACCACGAGCACGGCGACTCCACGACCGGACAGGCCATGACCGGACCCGCCGCGACCAGACTGGCCACGTCGGGACGATATGCGACGCATCGGCCCTCGAGGAGACGACCCCTGAGGAGACGAACTCAGAGGAGACGAACCCCGAGGAGAAGCATCCTGAGCAGACGAATCCCGAGCAGAGGACGCCGACTCCGACGACCGAGAAGGGGACGCCCTGCCGTCGGCGGCCGCACGGCCTCGCGGCTGCCCGGGAGCGGATCCGCCCCGGTCTTGCGTCATCGTGCAGCCTCCACCCGATCGCCGACTACCGCATCTCGTGTCCCGCGCTAGGCGACCGTGACCGTGTCGGCCGCGATGAGCTCGGCGATCTGCACGGCGTTGAGGGCGGCACCCTTGCGGAGGTTGTCGTTGCTGATGAAGAGCGCGAGGCCGCGACCACCGGGCGCACCCTCGTCCTGGCGGATCCGTCCCACGAAACTGGGATCGGCTCCCGCCGCCTGCAACGGAGTGGGCACGTCGACCAGTTGCACGCCGGGCGCCTCCCGCAGCAATTCCCTCGCCCGCTCGGGAGTCAGAGCACGGGAGAACTCCGCATTGATGGACAACGAGTGGCCCGTGAACACCGGCACCCGCACGCACGTTCCGCTCACGAGAAGCTCGGGCAGTTCGAGAATCTTGCGCGACTCGTTGCGGAGCTTCTTCTCCTCGTCGGTCTCGTGGGAACCGTCGTCAACGACGGAGCCGGCGAGCGGAATCACGTCGAAGGCGATCGGTGCCACGTACTTCTCGGGGGCGGGGAAGTCCACCGCCGAACCGTCGTGCACCAGCGCGAGCATCGCCTCGGGATCGGTGACGGCGGCGTGCACCTGTCCGGCGAGCTCTTCAGCCCCGGCGAGGCCACTGCCGGACACCGCCTGGTAGGTGCTGACGATGAGTCGCTCGAGCCCGGCCTCGGCGTGCAGCACCTTGAGCACGGGCATGGCGGCCATGGTGGTGCAGTTCGGGTTCGCGATGATCCCGTTCTTCGCCTCGCGGATGGCGTGCGGGTTCACCTCGCTCACCACGAGCGGCACCTCGGGGTCCATCCGCCAGGCGGACGAGTTGTCGATCACGATGGCGCCGGCGGCGGCGAATCGGGGCGCCTGCGCGCGGGACGTCGTCGCTCCGGCGGAGAACAGGGCGATGTCGAGCCCCGACGGGTCCGCGGTGGCGGCATCCTCGACCACGATGTCCTGCCCGCGGAACGGCAGCGTGCTTCCGGCGGAGCGGGCGGACGCGAAGAAGCGGATGTCGCTCACCGGGAAGTCGCGCTCCTCGAGCAGACGGCGCATGACCGCGCCGACCTGGCCGGTGGCACCGACGACTCCGACTCGGACGGAGGGGGTGGATGTGCTCACGGGATGCCCTTCTGTTGCGGCCCTTCGACGGACTCAGGGGCCGGGATGGATGCGGCCCTTCGACAGGCTCAGGGACCGGGATGGATGCGGCCCTTCGACAGGCTCAGGGACCGGGATGGATGCGGCCCTTCGACAAGCTCAGGGACCGGAATGGTGGCGGCCCTTCGACGAGTCCAGGACCGGGTGGGTGGCGGCCCTTCGACAGGCTCAGGGACCGACGGGCTCAGGGACCGCCCTTCGACAGGCTCAGGGACCGCCCTTCGACAGGCTCAGGGACCGCGGGGTCAGGGACCGCGGGGTCAGGGACCGCCCTTCGACAGGCTCAGGGACCGCGGGGGTTGGGGACCGAGGGTCAGCGACCGGTGCCGGCGTGCACCACGGCCTCGGCGTCGCCGTCGAGACCGAACGCGGAGTGCACGATGCGCACGGCGTCGTTGATCGTGTCGGCGCGGGTCACGACCGAGATGCGGATCTCGCTGGTGGAGATCATCTCGATGTTGATCCCGGCCTCGAAGAGCGCGGTGAACAGCTTGGCGGACACTCCCGCGTTGCTGCGCATCCCCGCCCCGACGAGCGCCAGCTTGCCGATCTGATCGTCGTGCTGCAGCCCGGTGTACCCGACGGCATCCTTCTCGGCCGCGAGCGCCGTCAGCACGGTCTGCGCCTCCGACTTCGGCAGGGTGAACGAGATGTCGGTGAGCCCGGTGGCCGCGGCCGACACGTTCTGAACGATCATGTCGATGTTGGCGTTGGTCTTGCCGACGATCGTGAAGATCTGGGCGGCCTTGCCGGGGATGTCGGGCACGCCGACCACGGTGATCTTGGCCTCCGAGAGATCGGCCGCCACACCGGCGATGATGGGCTCTTCCACGCTGTCTCCGTTCTGGGGGTCCGCGGTCGCGGGGTTGTAGACGATGGTGCCCTCGTTGTTGTTGAACGACGAGCGCACGTGCAGGGTGACGCCGTGGCGTCGGGCGTACTCGACGGCGCGGATGTACAGCACCTTCGCGCCGGCCGCCGCCAGTTCGAGCATCTCTTCGCTGGTGATGCGGTCGATCTTCCGGGCCTTGGGCACCACTCGGGGATCGGCCGTGAAGATCCCGTCGACGTCGGTGTAGATCTCGCACACGTCCGCGTCGAGTGCTGCGGCGAGCGCGACCGCGGTCGTGTCCGAGCCGCCGCGGCCGAGCGTGGTGATGTCGCCCGTTCCTCGGTTGAACCCCTGGAAGCCTGCGACGATGACGATGGAACCCTCGTCGAGAGCCGATTGCAGGCGCACCGGCGTGACATCGACGATGCGTGCGGCGCCGTGCTGCGCGTCGGTGATCATCCCGGCCTGACTGCCGGTGAAGGAGCGGGCGTCGAAGCCGAGACTCTTGATGGCCATGGCGAGCAGCGCCATCGAGATGCGCTCGCCCGCGGTGAGCAGCATGTCGAGCTCCCGTGGAGCGGGAAGCAGGGTCACCTCGTGGGCGAGGTCCAGCAGTTCGTCGGTGGTGTCGCCCATCGCCGAGACGGCGACCACGACGTCGTTCCCCGCCTTGCGG
The DNA here is from genome assembly GCF_008642235.1 of Planctomonas psychrotolerans. GTDB lineage: Bacteria > Actinomycetota > Actinomycetes > Actinomycetales > Microbacteriaceae > Planctomonas > Planctomonas psychrotolerans. Next base: position 854,827 of record NZ_SJEV01000001.1, read on the forward strand.
GTCTCCACGATGCGCTTGGCGACGCGCTTGATGCTTTCGGCATCGGCGACGGAGGATCCGCCGAACTTCTGCACGATGAGGCTCACGAGGGTTCTCCAGGATGTGTGGCGGCGGCGGCCGGAACTGTCATTCTAGGGCGTGCCGTGCGATCCCCGGTCGGGTCGGGCGCACGCGGGCCCGGAGGATCGGCTAGCCGACCACGCGGCGACCCTCGAAGGCCCGACCGAGGGTGACCTCGTCGGCGTATTCGAGATCGCCACCCACCGGCAGACCGGACGCCAGTCGAGACACCGTGATGTCGATCGACTGCAGCAACCGGCTGAGGTAGGTGGCGGTCGCCTCCCCTTCCAGGTTCGGGTCGGTGGCGATGATCACCTCGGTGACGGTTCCGTCCGCGAGGCGCTGCATGAGCTGCCGGATGCGGAGGTCATCGGGGCCGATGCCGTCGATGGGGCTGATGGCGCCCCCGAGCACGTGGTACAGCCCGCGGAATTCCCGCGTGCGCTCGATGGCGACCACGTCCTTCGCCTCCTCCACGACGCAGATCGTGGTCGGGCTCCGCCGGGGATCGCGGCAGATGGAGCAGGTGTCCTGTTCGGAGACGTTGCCGCAGATCTCGCAGAACCGCACCCGCTCCCGCACATCGGTGAGCACCTGCGCGAGCCGGGACACGTCGAACGACTCGGTCTGCAGGATGTGGAAGGCGATGCGCTGGGCAGACTTCGGACCGATCCCGGGCAGCCTGCCGAGCTCGTCGATGAGTTCCTGAACGATTCCCTCGTACACGGCGGTCAGCCCCCGTCACCGGTCGGACGGATGGTGGGTCTCGACGACCGCGTCACCGGCTTCTCCTCGATGAAGCTGGCTCCGAGGATTTCGCGCACCACGGACTCCCCGTAGCGCTGTCCACCACCGGTCGAGCCGTTCGGCGAGCGACCGGATGCGCCGGACGGACCGCCGCGACCATCGTTGCGATTCGTGCGTGCACCGGACCCTGCGGGAGTCGCCGGCACTCCCGGCGACTCATCCGCGGGCGGGTACGACTCGTCGAGGCTGCGCGTCCAGTCGGGCTCGGGTTCGTCCGGCTCCGGCGGTTCTTCATCGGGCCACGTCGCCGAGCGGGCATCGGGCCGGGGCGCATCGGGTCGGGCCGGGCCCGGCGCGGATCCGGTGCGTGATGATGCGTCCCCCCGGGCGCTGGACTGCGGAGTTCGAGCGGGCTCGCCCGATCGGGAATCCCGCGCCGCCGGGGCGGCCTGCGGGGTCGACGCGGGCGTGCGGCGGTCGGGCGTCGGGGAGGGTGCGGCGTCGGTGCCGGATCCGGAGTTCGGGATGGCTACGGTGGCCCATCCGCCGGGCTCCACTTTCGGCGCCGCGGTCGGGGCGGGGGGCGTGGCCGCCGGCGGCGGACCATCGGCCCGGGCGGTGAAGCGAACGCGAATGCCGAGCACCGCGAGGATTGCGTTGCGCAGGATGTCGCTCACGCCTTCCCCCGGCGTGCCGCCGCGCTCCTTGAAGCTGTCCACGTCGTTCTGGCTCGGGAAGGACAGGGCCAGCACATTGTCTTCGGAGAGCCCGCGCGGCGTCGCCGTGACCGCCACCATCCAGGCGCTGCGCTTCGTGTTCTGCACCGCTTCCACGATCTGCGGCCACGCGTCCTTCAGCTGCTGCAACGACACGGGCATCGGGGTCGCGGGCGGCGCCGCGGCAGGCGGAGCGGGTGCGGCGGCGGGTGCGTTCGCGGCGGCGGGAGCGGTGCGTCGGGCGGCGTCCGTTCGGGGTGCGGACGTCCCTTCGACAGGCTCAGGGACCGTGGTCGGCTCAGGGACCGTGGTCGGCTCAGGGACCGGAGTGAGCTCAGCGCCCCTGGTGGGCTCGGGGACCGGCGCGGGCGTGGTGCGTCGGCCGGCATCCGTTCGGGGTGCGGACGTCCCTTTGACAGGCTCAGGGACCGTGATGGACTCAGGGACCGGAGCGGACTCGGGCACCGTGACCGGCCCGGCGGCGGCGGCGTCGGCGGCGGCACCGGCGGCGGGCGCGGGAACGACGCCGACGCGACGCTCCAGCCGTTCCACCCGCGCGAGGGCTCCGCGGTGCGTGTCGTCACTCGCCGGAACGAGGATGCGGGCGATCAGCAACTCGAGATGCAGCCGCGGTGACGTGGCACCGGTCATCTCGGTGAGGGCCGCGTTGGCCACATCCGCCGCCCGGGACAGCTCCGTCGGACCGAACTTCGACGCCTGAACGCGCATCGAATCGAGCTCGTCCTGCGGGACGCCGCGCAGCACGGCCGCCGCTCCCTCGGCGGTGGTCGCGGCAACGATGATGAGGTCGCGCAGGCGTTCGAGCAGGTCCTCGACGAAGCGACGCGGGTCCTGCCCGGTCTGGATCACGCGGTCGACTGCGGCGAAGGCGCCCGCCGCGTCGGCGACCGCGAGAGAGTCGATGACCTCGTCGAGCAGTGCGCCGTGGGTGTAGCCCAGCAGGGCGACGGCGCGCGCGTATTCCACCGTCGGCCCGTCGGATCCGTTGATCAGCTGGTCGAGCAGCGACAGGGTGTCGCGCACCGACCCGCCACCGGCGCGCACCACGAGCGGCAGCACGCCGGGCGCGACCTGCACCGACTCCGTGTCGCAGAGCCGCTGCACGTAGTCGAGCATCTGGGCGGGCGGCACCAGGCGGAAGGGGTAGTGGTGCGTGCGCGACCGGATGGTGCCGATCACCTTCTCCGGCTCGGTGGTGGCGAAGATGAACTTCACGTGCTCCGGCGGCTCTTCCACGATCTTCAGGAGCGCGTTGAAGCCCTGAGGCGTGACCATGTGCGCCTCGTCGAGGATGAACACCTTGTATCGATCGCGCGCGGGAGCGAAAATGGCCCGCTCACGCAGGTCGCGGGCGTCGTCGACGCCATTGTGACTTGCGGCGTCGATCTCGACGACGTCGAGCGACCCTCCACCGTCGCGACTCAGCTCCACGCAACTCGGGCACACCCCGCAGGGCGTGTCCGTCGGACCCTCGACGCAGTTGAGGCAGCGGGCGAGGATGCGCGCGGAGGTCGTCTTGCCGCACCCGCGCGGGCCGCTGAAGAGATAGGCGTGATTCACCCGGTTCGAGCGGAGGGCGGACATGAGGGGATCGGTCACCTGCGACTGACCGATGAGCTCGGCGAAGTTTTCGGGCCGGTAACGGCGATACAGGGCGGTGACCACCACCTCAGGATAGTCGCGACGTCCGACCTTCCCCGAGCGCGGGGCGGAGCCGGGGACAGCCCGCCGGAGTAGCCCCGCTGCACACCCCCCGTAGTGGGACTGACCAGTCTGTCTGTCCCCCCGGCAGAATGAATTCACAAGCGGGGAAAGCGCCTCACGAGGGTCCTCCGCTCAGCGCCCAGGCTTCCCGAGCGCACCCTGCCGCACTCCGACGGCAGCGTTTCCCGCACCATCCTGGGCCGCATCACCGCAGTACACCTAGCACCGCACCACCACCCGAACGACCGGCACCAGATCACCCGAAAAGTGGGTGCCGGAACGCAACAGCACCTCGAGAATCCCCCCCTGACTCGAGGTGCTGTTTGCGTTAACCGGTGCGCATGTCCTCAGCGCGTCCGTCGGACCAGAGGGCGGCGCCGCGAGAGCCTCAGGACACGGACAGCGTCTGCCTCGCGATCTCCAGTTCCTCGTTCGTGGGCACGACGAGCACCGTCACCGCCGAGTCGTCCGTGGAGATGATCCGGGTGTCGCGCGACCTTGCGGCGTTGCGGTCCGCATCCACGAGGATGCCGAAGTGGGCGAGCCCGTCGAGCGTCTCGGCGCGCAGCTGCGCATTGTTCTCGCCCACACCGGCCGTGAACGCGATCACGTCCACCCCGCCGAGGTGGGCGATGTACGAACCGATGTAGGACCGGAGGCGGTGGCGGTACACGGCGAGCGCGGCTGCGGCGGTCTCATCACCGGAATCGGCCGCCGACTGCACGTCGCGCATGTCGCCCGTGCCGGTGAGGCCCAGCAGCCCGCTCCGGCGATTGAGCAGGGTGTCGAGCTCCGCGATGTCCATGCCGGCCTGTCGGTGCAGGTGGAACAGCACGGCCGGGTCGAGATCGCCCGACCTGGTGCCCATGACGAGACCCTCCAGCGGGGTCATGCCCATCGACGTCTCGATCGACACGCCCCCGCGCACGGCGCACGCGGATGCCCCGTTGCCGAGGTGCAGCACGATCGTGCGCAACTCCGCGAGGGGGCGGTCGAGGAACTCGGCCGCCGACTCCGAGACGAACTTGTGCGACGTCCCGTGGAATCCGTAGCGGCGCACGCGGTGCTTCTCGGCGATGCCCGCGTCGATCGCGTAGGTGTAGGCCTCGGGCGGCAGGGTCTGGTGGAACGCCGTGTCGAAGACCGCCACGTGCGGCACGTCCGGGAACACCCGGCGGGCGGCGCGGATGCCCTCGAGGTTCGGCGGGTTGTGCAGCGGCGCCAGCGCCCCGAGCTCATCGATGTCCTGCTCGACTCCCGCCGTGATCACCGTGGGGGCGAAGAAGCGCTTGCCGCCGTGCACCACGCGGTGCCCGACGGCCGCCACGGTGGCGTCGTCGAGGTCGGGGCCGTACTCACGGAACGCCTCGGTCATGACGCCGAAGCCGTCGGTGTGGTCGACGATGCGACGCTCGATCTCCGACGTGCCCGCCGGGGTGGTGTGCCGAGCGGCACCGGTGGGCTCGCCGATCCGCTCGACGAGGCCCGACGCGAGTACCTCGTGCTCGCGGGAACCCTCGTCGACGGCGATGAGCTGGTACTTGAACGACGACGAGCCGGAGTTGATGACGAGCACGACGCTCACGAGGCACCCCCTGCTGCTGCGGCCGGTCCGGCGGCCCGGGCATTTGCCGCGCTCGCCTCCGCGGTCGCGGCGATCGCCTGAGCCTGGATGGCCGTGATGGCCACGGTGTTCACGATGTCCTCCACGAGCGCACCCCGCGACAGGTCGTTGATCGGCTTGTTCAGCCCCTGCAGCACCGGCCCGATGGCCACGGCCCCCGCGCTCCGCTGCACGGCCTTGTACGTGTTGTTGCCGGTGTTGAGGTCGGGGAAGATGAACACCGTCGCGCGGCCGGCGACCTGCGAGTCGGGCATCTTGGCGGCGGCGACCGCGGCGTCGGCAGCGGCGTCGTACTGGATCGGCCCCTCCACCGGCAGGTCGGGTCGCAGGTCCCGCACCAGGTGCGTGGCGGTGCGCACCTTCTCGACATCCGCCCCCGCACCGGACTCACCGGTCGAGTACGACAGCATGGCGACCCGGGGATCGATGCCGAACTGCGTCGCGGTCTCCGACGACGACACGGCGATGTCGGCGAGCTGCTCGGCGGTCGGATCGGGATTCACGGCGCAGTCGCCGTAGACCAGCACCCGGTCCTGCAGCGCCATGAGGAACACCGACGACACCACCGAGACGCCGGAGCGGGTCTTGATGATCTCGAACCCCGGACGGATGGTGTGCGCGGTGGTGTGCGCGGCTCCCGACACCATGCCGTCGGCGAGTCCCAGGTGCACCATCATGGTGCCGAAGTACGACACGTCGGTCACCGTCTCGCGGGCGATGTCGAGCACCATCCCCTTGTGCGAACGAACCCGCGTGTACTCCTCGGCGAAGCGCTCGCGCAGCACGTCGTCGAACGGGCTGAGGATGCGCGCCTCGCCGAGGTCGATGCCGAGGCCGATCGCGCGGGATCGCACCTCGACCTCCTCACCGAGGATGGTGAGGTCGGCGATGCCGCGACGCAGGATGGTGCCCGCGGCACGCAGGATCCGGTCGTCGTCGCCCTCCGGCAGCACGATGTGCCGCCGGTCGGTGCGCGCCTGCTCGATGAGCTGGTACTCGAACATGAGCGGGGTGACCACCGACGACGGACGCACGTCGAGGATGCCCATCAGCGCATCCTTCTTCACGTGCTTCTCGAACAGGTCGAGCGCCGTGTCGATCTTGCGGCGCGAGTTCGCCGACAGTCGGCCCCGCGTCTGCGTGATGCGCTGGGCGGTCGCGTACGTGCCGAGCTCGGTGAGGATGAGCGGCAGCGTCTGGTCGAGGCCGGACATGAGCCGCTCGATCGTGGGCGAGAGGTCGAATCCTCCGTTGAGCACGATCCCGGCGAGCGACGGGAAGGTGTCGGACGCGTGCGCCATGAGCACGGCAAGCAGCACTTCGCTGCGGTCCCCCGGCACCACGACGACGGCGCCCTCGGTGAGGCGGGCGAGCACGTTCTCCATCGACATCGCCGAGATGACCACACCGAGCGACTCGCGCGACAGCAGGGCCTCGTCGCCCTTCAGCAGACTGCCTTCCACCGCGGTCAGGAGCTCGCCGACGGTGGGGGCGATGAGGAGCGGGTCTTCGGGAATCGCCCACACCGGCACGTCGTGGCCGGCGGGCTCGAGCGCATCGGGAAGAACGGCTTCGATCGCCGCCTCGATCTCCTCGAGGGTGTCCGCATCGGAGCGGTTCGAGACGATCGCCAGCGTGGTGGCATGCGCCGCGACGAGTTCGGGCAGGCTGAGCTCGGTGATCTGGCGCATCTCGTCGGCGGTGCGCCCGCCCGACTCGTCGGGACGGCGTCCCGTGAGCACGAGCAGCACGGGGGCGCTGAGGTTGGCGGCGATGCGCGCGTTGTAGCCGAGTTCGGTGGGGCTGCCCACGTCGGTGTAGTCGGATCCGACGATCACGACCACGTCGCACTTGCGCTCGACGGCCTTGTACCGCTCGACGATGCGCGACAGTGCCGCATCCGGGTCGGCGTGGACGTCGTCGTAGGTGACTCCCACGCACTCGTCGTAGTCGAGGTCGACGCCGACGTGCCCGAGCAGCAGCTCCAGCACGTAGTCGCGTTCGGTGATGGATCGAGCGATCGGGCGGAAGACTCCGACGCGGGAGATGGTGGAACCGAGCGTGTCCAGCACGCCGAGTGCGACGGTGGACTTGCCGGACCGGCCTTCTGCGGACGTGATGTAGATGCTCCGTGCCATGTCTCCCACCCTACGGACCATGGTCGCGTGCGGCGATGGCGTGTGCCGGATGCAGGGCGGGCGCACATGAAGCGGTGCAATGCGGTTCCGACCCGGCCACACATCCGGCGCTCCGCGGCCGGCGCTCCGCCGTCCGCGCCTTAACGAGAAAGGACCCCTCGCGCACCCGCCAGAGCCCGGTTACCCTTGCTACGTTTCCGTCCTGGGGGATTTGGCCTGGGTGGCGCCACGCGAGGAGCCGAGAACAGTGTACCGGACCCATCGCGGCCGCCCTCCCCTTCCCGCCCCGGCTGACCCGCGTAGCGTGGGGGCATGCGTATAGCCATTGCCGGAGGACACGGAAAGATAGCCCGACTGCTCGAGCGCCAACTCGCGGATGCCGGCCACCAGGCGGTGGCGATCATTCGCAACGCCGATCAGACCGCCGACATCGAGGCGGAGGGAGCTGAGGCGCTCGTGCTCGACCTCGAGCAGACCGACGCCGACACGCTCGCGGCGGCACTGAACGGCGTCGACGCCGTCGTGTTCGCGGCGGGGGCCGGCCCCGGCAGCGGGGCGAAGCGCAAGTTGACGATCGACCGCGACGGGGCGATCCTGCTGGCGGACGCGGCCGAGCGGGCGGGCATCCGCCGCTACGTGCTGGTGTCGGCCATCGCCACCGACGACTTCGATTCCGAGGCGGCGCAGCGCGTGGACAGCGATTCCGACGACGACGTCTCCCAGGTGTACCTGCGGGCCAAGAGTGAAGCGGATGCTGCCGTGCGGGAGCGCGACCTCGACTGGACGATCGTTCGACCGGGCGGCCTCACCGACGAGCCGGGAACCGGTCTCGTCACCCTCGCGATCTCGACCGGGCGCAGCTCGATCCCGCGCGCCGATGTCGCGGCGATCGTCGCGACGTCGCTCGTCGAGGGCGTCGGCATCCGCCAGCAGTTCGAGGCGATCAGCGGCGGCGACACGGTCTCCGACGCGCTGGCCACGCTCCGGTACTGACGGGAACCGCCCCGGCCGCCGCCGGGGCCGCGGTCGATCCGGGGCGGAGCGCGTCAGGATGCCGGAGGCGATTCGGCCGGGGCCTGCCGCGGGTAGTATGCTCAGTGGTCGTTGCCTCCGCACCTCAGGGAGTCGACCCGCCAGGAGGATTCGCCTAGTGGCCTATGGCGCACGCTTGGAAAGCGTGTTGGGTGAAAGCCCTCGGGGGTTCGAATCCCCCATCCTCCGCACTTGTGTACGACGATCTCCCGCGTGATCGAGTCGTGTCGCGTCGCTTCGACAGGCTCAGCGACCGTACGGCCCGTTGTCTGCGTTGCATCGCTTCGACAGGCTCAGTGACCGCATGGCCCATTGCCTGCGCTAGGTTGCGTCGCTTCGACAGGCTCAGCGACCGTACGGCCCGGCGGCGGCGGGTGCCGCTAGCGTGATCGCGTGGACACGGGCGCGAGCGATGACGACGACCGGGCGGAACGTGACGCCGTCGTCTCCCGGTATTCGGGCATCTGGGGGCTGACGCCGGACGGCGACCCGTTCTCCACCCGGAGCAGTCATCTGGCTCCCGTGACCCGGCGCGGACGTCCCGCCATGCTCAAGGTGCCGCGCACCGAGGACGAGCGCCGGGGCGGCTCCGTCATGGTGTGGTGGGCCGGTCGCGGTGCGGCGCCCGTGTTCGAGCACGACGACTCCGGAACCCTCGTACTCGAGCGGGCGGAGGACGACACCGCACTGTTCGACCTCGCCGGTGGCCGCGGCACCGGCACCGGCACCGGCACCGGCACCGGCACCACGAGCATTCCCACCGACGACGACCGCGCCAGCCGCATCCTCGTGACCACCGCCGCCCGCCTGCACGCCGTCCGCGACGAGCCCCCCGCAACGACGCTGCCGCTCGCCCGGTACTTCCGGGAGCTCTTCCGCACCGGAGCGCAGCACGGGGGATTCCTCGCCCGGTCCGCCGCACTGGCGCAGCAGCTTCTCGACGATCAGCACGAGGTCGTGGTGCTGCACGGCGACCTGCACCACGGCAACGTGCTCCGGTTCGGTGCAGACGGCTGGCTGGCCATCGACCCGAAGAATGTGCGCGGCGATCGCGCCTTCGACTTCGCGAACATCTTCTGCAATCCCACTGCCGAGGTTGCGTTGCTCCCGAACCGGCTGCAGCGTCAGGTGGAGGTCGTTTCCGAGGCGGCCGGACTGGAGCCCGCCCGGCTGTTGCGCTGGATCGTCGCCTACTGCGCGCTGTCCGCATCCTGGTTCCTGGCCGACGGCGACGACACGTCGGCCGCCATCCCGCTCGCCATCGGGCGCCGGGCCGAGGACGCCCTCGCCGGCCTCGGGCAGGCGGGAACCGTCCTCACCGAGTGAGCGATTGATCCGGCATCGGGCGCACGGATGCCGGATCAATCGCTCACCGGAGGAGACAGGGGCACGCGGGGAGACGGGCGGGGCGGGGCACCGGGCGCCGCACGACGGGTGAGCCAGGTGAGGGCCCGTTCCAGCGGCCCGACACCGAGGGTCAGTCGCCACACGGTCGCGGCGGCCAGCGTGACGAACAGGAAGGCGAGGTAGAGCGAGTTGTCGCTCACCTCGAGCTCCCTCGGTCCCACGGAGGGCAGCAGGGCGGCGATCGCCACGATGTGCAGCGTGTAGGCCGTGAGCGCCATCGCCCCGGTCGCCTCGAGGGGGAAGAGCACCGGCCGGAGGCGATCGGTCGCCCACAGGCAGAGACCCAGCACCGCCATGGCGAAGCCCCCTGAACCCACGACTTCGAAGACGGATCCGCTGTGCGGTTCCACCGTGAAGATGAGGTCCGCCTCAGGCAACGCCGCGAGCGCACGGCTCGTGAACACGCCGAACGAGTACCCCACCATGGCGAGCAGGGTGCCCGCGACGACGAGCGCACCCTGGATACGGGCCGACGTGAGGTCGAGCCGCCCGATGCCGAGCCCGGTGAACACGAACGTCAACCAGATCAGAACGGGATATTGGCCGGTCACCACCAGTTCCACGATCACGCTCTCCTGCAGCACCGACTGGTCGAGTCGCTCCACGAGCAGCAGATCGACGAGCGGCGCGAGGAGCGCGAATGCAGCGGCCAGCGCGAAGAGCTGTCGCGGATGCACCCGGAGGAACGGCAGCGACAGGGCGAACATGACGGCGTAGAACTCGAGGATCACCCCCACGGGCGTGGCCAGCATCGTGAGCAGTCCGCCGATCGCGAAGATCACGACCGCGCGGATCAGGATGCGCAGTCGCACGCGCACGAGGTCGTCCCCCGCCAGCGGCCGAGTGCGTCCCGACATGAGGGCGATGGACACACCCGCGAGCGTGGCGAACAGGATGGACGAGCGCCCGTCGACCACGCCCAGCCAGGTGTCCGGAGACGCGAAGTCGAAGTCGTCGCGAATGCCGACGTGCGCCGCCATCATTCCGAGAACGGCCAAGCCGCGCGCCACGTCGATGCCATGCAGTCGCGACGCGGAATCCTCGGGGCGAGGAGCCCCGGACAGACGGGCGGATGGCATGGGGTCAGGTGACCTCGGCGTCAGGTTGCTTGCGCCGCCGTTCGAGGTGCAGTCGGTGCGCGAACGGCGCCCAGACGATGAAGGCGATGCCGGCGCCGAGCAGCATGCCGCCGAGGGTGTCGGTGAGCCAGTGCGCACCGAGGTAGGTGCGACTCACCAGCATGGCGAACACGTACAGCGCACCGACGATCCAGATCCAGTACCGGCGCAGGATGAGCGCGAGGGTGACCGCCATGGTCGCGGCGTTCGCGGTGTGCCCCGACGGGAACGACCCGAAGTCCGCCGCGATGAGGATCTCCTCGGGGCGCGGCCGGTCCACCGTGTTCTTGATGAGCTGCACGAGACCGGCGCTGAGGATGGTGGCCACGGTGAAGTAGAGCGCGGCCCACTTGCGCTTCACGATGAGCAGCACCGCGATGATGGCGAGCGGCACGACGAATACGCCGATGACGCCGCCGCCCAGTCGGTCGAAGAGCTCCGCCGTGGCCTGCCCGAAGGGGTCGCGGCGCTCGACCAGCTCCTCCATCCACTCCTCGTCGATTTCGAACGGAACCATCTCGAAGTCGCGCACGGCGATGAGCAACCCGCCGAGGATGACGAGCGCCACCGCGATCAGGCCGCTGATGAGCGGCCACCGCAGCTGCACCCTATAGGCGCCGGCTTCTTTTTTCCGTTGTTCGGGAGAGAGGGCCATCATTCGAGCCTAGTTCGAGAGTGCGGGGACTGTGCGTGGACGCACGATGAACCAGATCGAGAAGATCGACACCACCGACGTGACCGCCATCACCGCCGCCATGGGCACCACCGTGTCGGTGCCCAGGAAGCCGACGACGGGGGAGATGACCCCGGCGAGACCGAAGTTGATCGCGCCCAGCAACGACGCCGCCGTACCGGCCTCGTGACCGTGGTTCACGAGCGCCAGCACCTGCACGCAGGGGAACCCGAAGCCGCATGCGCAGATGAAGATCCACAAGGGGATGAGCACGCCGAGGATTCCCGCGTCGGCCATCGACAGGACGATGATCGCCACCGCCATGAGCAGCTGCACCGCGGTGGTGACGGTGAGGATCCACGCGGCGCCCACCCGCGGGATGAGCCGGGCGCTCACCTGGGTGCCGATCACGATGCCGAGCGAGTTGAGGGCGAAGAGAAGGCCGTACTGCTGCGGGTCGAGGCCGTAGAGGTCCTGCAGGATGAAGGGCGACGCGGCGAGGTACGCGAACAGCCCGGAGAAGGAGAACCCGCCGATGATGGCGATGCCCACGAAGATCCGGTCGCTGAACACGCTCTTGTAGCGCTGCAGCACGCTGCTGTGGCCCGAGTCGCGAGTGCGTTCCTTGGGCAGCGTCTCCACGATGAACAGCGACGCCGCGATGATCACGAGCAGCCCGTAGATGCAGAGGAAGACGAACAGGCCGCGCCAGTCCAGGAAGAGGAGCAGCTGCGAACCGATGAGCGGGGCGAGGATCGGCGCCAGACCGGTCACCAGCGCCAGCCGCGAGAGCATGCGCACGAGGGGCTTCCCGCCGAACAGGTCTCGCACGGTGGCCATGGCGACCACGCCGCCGCCCGCCGCGCCGACGCCCTGCAGCACGCGGGCCACCATCAGCCAGGTGATGTCCGGTGCCACGGCCGCGCCGAAGCAGGCGAGGATGTGCACCGCGGTGGCGAGGATGAGCGGTATCCGCCGGCCCACCTTGTCGCTCCACGGGCCGACCACGAGCTGACCGAGCGCGAACCCGATGATGGTGGCGCTCAGCGTGAGCTGCACGGTGCCCTCATCGACTGCGAGGTCGGTCTGGATGACGGGCAACGCGGGAAGGTAGAGGTCGATCGTGAACGGCCCGAGCCCGACGAGGGCGCCCAGCACGAAGATGTACACGAGTCTCTCGCGGCGGGAGAGCGAGTCACCGGGATGGATGACGGTAGTCACAGAGATTCCTTGCGGGAGTGGACGGCACCGCGGAAACGCCCCGTCTGCCGAGTGCGTCACCCGGTCGACAGAGGACGGAGAACTACCGGGACAACCATCTGCGGTTGCAGCTATTCCCCAGCGGGCCGAATTCCCGCCGTACCCGGCACCTTCAGCGTAGCCGCGCATTCACGCGAAGGGGCCCGAGCGACGATCCCGGTGTTGACCCGACGCATCGATGTGGATACGTTGCCACAACCCATGGAACCTTCCGCGCACGGCGCGCAGCTCAGTGCCGAGGTCGTCGTGTATGCCGCGACGGCCGCCGGGGTGTGCGCTGCCGTCACCGCGGCGGAAGCCGGCGCGGAGGTGCTCCTCCTCGAGCCCGGGGGCCACGTCGGCGGCATGGTGTCGGGCGGGCTCGGCTACACCGACATCGGTGATCCGCGGGTCGTCGGGGGTGTGGCGGCGCGCTTCCGGGCGGACGTCGCCGACCACTACGGTGCGACGCCCGGACGCTTCGCGGGCCCGGAACCGCACGTCGCCGAGCGGATCTTCCGGCGCTGGCTCCGCACCGCGGGAGTGCGGGTGGAGTTCGGGCACCGCATCGCCTCCGTCGACAGCGCGGATGCCCGCATCACCTCGATCACCTCGACCTCCGGGCTCTCCGTGTCGGCGGCGGTCTTCATCGATGCGAGCTACGAGGGCGACCTGATGCACCTGGCCGGCGTGCCGTCCCGGGTGGGGCGCGAGGACCGCGCACTGCACGGCGAACCGCACGCCGGCCGGCAGGAGCTGCTACCCGGCCGACACACGATGCCACCCTGGATCTCCCCCTTCGTCGACGACCCGAGCGGTGAACGCCCGGGCGCCGTGCTGCCGCAGATCCGCACGGAGCCGATGGTCGACGTCGGTGCGGGCGACGGTGGCGTCATGTCCTACGGCTTCCGCCTGTGTCTCACCACTGCCGCGGACCGGGTCCCGTTCACCCGCCGGGACGGCTACGACGAGGCGCACTGGGAACTCGGCCGCAGAGTGTTCGCGACCTGGGCGGCGACGGGAGTGGAGCCGCGAGCCGGTCGCCTGCTCGGGTTGGAGCAGAACCTGCCGAACGGAAAGGCCGACGGGAACTCGCTCGGTCCGTTCTCGCTGAGCGTGCTCGATGGATCGGCGTGGGAGTATCCGGAGGCGGGTCCCCCGCGCAGGGAGGAGCTGAGGCTGCGCCACCTGCAGCACGCGCAGGACTTCCTCTGGTTCCTCTCCAACGACCCCGCCGTGCCCGCGTCGGTGCGCGCCGAGCTGGGACGCTGGGGCCTCGCCGCCGACGAATTCCCGGACACCGATCATTACCCGCACCAGCTCTACGTGCGAGAGGCCCGCCGGATGATCGGCGCCACCGTGGTCACCGAGCACGACCTGATGGGGGCGCACAGCCAGCCCGATGTCATCGCGATGGGCTCGTACCACATCGACGTGCGCGAAGTGCAGCGCGCGTGGCGGTTCGTTCCCGAGCATCCGCGGCCCATCGGCATGGTCTTCACCGAGGGATACCTGTCGGTGCCCGTTCCCCCGTATCCCATCCCCTACCGCGCGCTGCTGCCCCGGCCGGAGCACTGCCGCAACCTGCTCGTGCCCGTGTGCGTGTCGGCGTCGCACGTAGCGTTCGCGTCGATCCGGATGGAGGTGCAGTACCAGATGATGGGCGCGGCGGCCGGGCTCGCCGCGGCGATGTCGCTGACCGGACCGGTCGGGGCCGGTGGCGCATCGCGCGGCTTCTCCCCCGGCGACGTGCACGCCGTCGATGTCGGAATCCTGCAGGATCGATTGAGGGACGCCGGGCAGATCCTGGCGCTGTGAGTCCGCGCCGTTATCGGGTATCGGTGAGGTGGGCGACGATATCGCGCACGACGTCGAGCTGCGCCGCCGCCGAGCGGTGCCACCCGGCACCGGGGATTTCCAGACTGTGGTTGCCCTCCGGTACCTCGATGACGTTCGGGGAGGTGGGGAGGGTGCCCTCGGGCCGCCACAGCGGGTCCGCGGTCCCTCCGACGAAGAGGTGACGGGTCGACGCCCGCTGAGCCGCCGCGGCTACCCGCGGATCGGTCAGGATGGGCGTCAGCCAGGCACCTCGCACGTTGTGCTCGAGGAAGAACGGCAGCGCGAACGAGCCGACCGACTTGCCGATCACCGCGGAGGGAGCGCTCGGCAGCTCCCGGATCGCCTGCACCAGCGCATCCTTCACGAAGCGCGCCGGATCCTGGCGGCCGGCCGCTCGGATGTCGGCGTGCCAGTCCACCGACCAGACGTCCCAGCCGGCCTCCGTCAACGCGAGCGCGGACCAGTAGAGCAGAGGCGCCTGCACCGTGTACCCGGCGCCGGGGAGCACCAGTGCAATCGGAGCGTTCGAGGGAACACCCGAGTTCAGTCTGATCGTCGACGGCATGGGCTCTAGGGTATTCCCCGGTCGACAGGAGTCTGCGCGCGATCGCCGCAGCGCCGCAGCGCCGCATGCCCGAAATCCCGAGAGGCGCTGATCTTCTCTCTGGGATCGATGCCAGATACGATTTTCACCCAGGCTCAGAGACGCGCCGCCTCGTCGAGAACGCGGCGACCCGCTCCGGGCCCTCCACGATCGAGCGCCAGGAGGCGAAGTCCTATCCCGAACATGACAGCCCTCCGGGCGGACGCGGGTGCGGTCGAGGAGGTGGCACCCGGCATCTTCCGCGTGCGCGACACCTGCAACGTGTACGTGCTCGTGGCCGACCCGGATGCGGACGGCAGGCGCACCGCCATCACCATCGACTTCGGCTCCGGGATGGTGCTCGACCTGCTCGACGAGCTGGGCATCGACCGGGTGACCGACGTGCTGATGACGCATCACCACCGCGACCAAGGGCAGGGCCTGCCGCGGGCCGTCGACGAGGGCATCGCCATCCACGTCCCGCCCGTGGAGGTCGACCTGTTCGCCAAGGTCAACGACATGTGGGCGACGCGACCGCTCGACAACGACTACAACGTGCGCCAGGACCGCTTCTCCCTGCTCGACGCGGTTCCGGTCACGAGCACCGTGCGCGAGTACCGCACCACGGACTACGGCGGCATCCCGATCCGGGTGCTGCCGACCCCCGGCCACACCGTGGGCTCGGTCACCTATGTCGTGCAGCGGAACGGCGGCGCGCTCGCGTTCTCCGGCGACCTCATCTACGCGCCCGGCAAGGTCTGGTCGCTGGCCTCCACCCAGTGGTCGTACACCAACAGCGAGGGCCCGGCGATGACCGTGATCAGCTGCCTGCTGCTGCAGCGCGAGCACCTCGACCTGCTGCTGCCCTCCCACGGCGACCCCATGTCCGCACCCGACGACGCGCTCGGCCTGCTGGCGGAGCGCATGCAGACCCTGGTCGATTCGCAGCGCTGGTACGCGTGGGACCTCCGGGACCGCCTGGCGCATCCGTACACCCGCATCACCGAGCACCTGCTGATCAACCGGTCGAGCATGTCGACCGGCTACGTGCTGCTGTCGAACACCGGTGAGGCGCTCTTCATCGACTTCGGCTACGACATGACCACCGGTCTGCCCACCGGCTCGGACCGTGCGGCGCGGCGCCCGTGGCTGGCGTCGCTACCGGCCCTCCGGGAGCAGTTCGGTGTGACCCGCATCTCGGCGGCGCTCGCCACTCACTACCACGACGACCACGTGGCGGGGCTGCCGATACTGCGCGAGGTGGAGGGGACGGAGGTGTGGACGCCGGCCAACGTGGCACCCATCCTCGACGACCCGCTGCAGCACGACCTGCCCTGCCAGTGGTACGAGCCCATCCGGTCCGACCGCGTGCTCCCCCTCGGCGAGGCAGTGCAGTGGAACGAGTACTCCATCACGGTGCACGAACTGCCCGGCCACACGCTGTTCGCGGCGGCGTTCGAGGTGGTCGTCGACGGCGTGCGGGTGCTCTTCACCGGCGACCAGCAGGAGGGCCTCGGAGTGCGCGGCGACCGTCGCGAGATCCTCAACTACCAGTACCGCAACCGCTTCCGCATCGACGACTACCGCCACAGCGCCAGGCTCTACAAGCGTGTCGCACCCGGTCTCCTCGCCAGCGGACACTGGGACGCGCGCTGGGTGGACGAGGGCTACCTCGACTACCTGGACTACGCGGGCGAGGATCTCATCGAGATGCACCACGCGCTCCTGCCCCTCGACGAACTCGACCTCGGAGCGGACAGCGTGCTGGCTCGTCTCTCGCCCTACCGGTGCACGAGCCCGGCGGGTTCGACCGTGCGCTACACCGTCACGGTGCGGAACCCGCACGCCGGCGCAGCCCTCGCGCGGATCGTGCCCGTGGTGCCGGCCGGATGGCGGGCGGAGCCCACGGTGCTCGAACGCATGCTGACCCCGGGTGAGGAGGCGGCGCTCTCCTACGACGTGCTCGTGGGTGGCGCGTTCTCCCGGCGGGAACGACTGGCCGTCGACGTCACGATCGGATCGCTGCGGCTGGGACAGCATGCCGAGGCGCTCCTCACCGTCGGCACCGTCTCCTTGCCTTCCCCCGCTCCGCGCGCCTAGGCTATGGGAACGATGCCAGAACGGTCGCTGGGGCGGCGGGAAGCGAGCGACATGGCGGGCACGAGACGCGCCGTGCTGGCGCTCGACATCGGTGGCACCAAGCTCGCCGTCGCCGTGGTCACCGACGACGGGCGGACGCACGCGTTCCTCGTGGAGCCCACCCGGCGGGCCGAGGGTCCGGACGCCATCCTGCGACGTCTGTTCGACCTCGGTTCGGAGTCCATCCGCCAGGCGACGGCCTCGGGGGCCGTCGAGGGAATCGACGCCGTCGGCATCTCCTGCGGCGGACCGCTCGACGCGCGAGCCGGGATCCTGCTCGGCCCCCTGCACCTCCCCGGGTGGGACGCCGTTCCGATCGTCGATCTGGCGTCGGCCGAGTTCGGCGTGCCCGCCGCTCTGGAAAACGACGCGAGCGCCGCGGCCTGGGGCGAGTACCGGTTCGGCGCGGGCGACGGCGTCGAATCCATGCTCTACCTCACGGTGTCCACCGGGATCGGGGGCGGCGCGATCCTCGGCGGCGCACTCCGACGCGGCGCGGCCGGCAACGGTGGAGAGTTCGGACACATCCTGGTGCACACCAACGGTCGCGCATGCCGGTGCGGCCGACGGGGCTGCCTGGAGAGCGTGGCGTCGGGCACCTCCATCGCCGAGCGGGCGGACGAGGCACTCCGCGCGTCGTCCGACCCGTCATCGCTCCGCGACCTCGCCGAGGTCCGTGCGGAGGACGTGTCCGCTGCTGCCGCCTCGGGTGACCCGATCGCCTCCGCCGTCTGGCGGGAAGCGACCGATGCGCTCTCCAGCGCCATCACCGACCTCGTCAACGTCTTCGAGCCCGACCTGGTTGTACTGGGAGGCGGGGTGACGCGCTCCGGCGATGCGTTGCTCGACCCCGTGCGCTCGGCCGTACTCGCCGCAGCCATGCCCCCCGCCGCACGCGCCGTGCGCATCCGCCTCTCCGCCCTGGGCGACGAGGTGGGCGTCGTCGGCGCCGGAGCGGTCGCCCTCGACCTGACGAAGGAGCACGCCCATGCCTGACACCGACCTGCCGCATGCGCCGTCCGCCGTCGCACCCGACTGGATGACCGAGCAGCTCCGGGACCACATCGGAGCGGCGGAGGCGATGTCGGCTCTGCTGCCGGCCGTGCACTCCGTCGCTGCCCTGCTCGTCTCCGCGTTCGAGCGCGGCAACTTCCTGCTCACCTTCGGCAACGGGGGCAGCGCCGCGGACGCGCAGCACTTCACCGGGGAGATCCTCGGGCACTACAAGAGGGACCGGCGAGCGCTCGGGGCGGTCACGCTCAGCACCGATCCCACCACCATGACCTGCATCGCCAACGACTACTCCTTCGACGACGTCTTCTCCCGGCAGGTGTCCGGGCTCGCGCGACCGGGCGACATCGTCGCCGCGTTCACCACGAGTGGCACGTCCCCGAACATCGTGAGCGCCCTCCGCACCGCGCAGGAGCGCGGGGCGACGACGGTGCTGTTCGGTGGCGGCGACGGCGGACCCGCAGCGCGGTACGCCGATGTGGCACTGCTCGCTCCGTCGAGCACGACCCCGAGAATCCAGGAGATGCACACGTTCATGCTGCACGCGATCAGTGAGTACGTCGACGCCTGGGCCGCCGGAGACGAGGCCTTCGCATGAGCGCGGCGCCCATGTCCAATGCCCCGTCCGGGCTCGGCTCGCGCGACCTCCCGCCCGTACCCCGGCCGGTGGCGACGCCCGATCGCACCCTGTACATGATCGGCAACGCGCACCTCGATCCCGTGTGGTTGTGGCCGTGGCAGGAGGGCTACCAGGAGGCCCGCGCGACGTTCTGGTCGGCGATCTCCCGCATGGACGAGTATCCCGACTTCGTGTTCACCTGCGACCAGATGGTGTTGCTCAGCTGGGTGGAGGAGTCGGACCCCGAGCTGTTCGAGCGCATCCGCGAGCGCGTGGCCGAGGGCCGCTGGGTCAACACCGGCGGCTGGTGGGTGGAGCCGGACTGCAACATGCCGATGGGCGAGAGCTTCGTGCGGCAGGGGCTGTACGGTCAGCGCTACCTGCGGTCCCGCTTCGGCCGGATGGCATCGGTCGGCATGAACGTCGACCCGTTCGGCCACAACGCCATGCTGCCGCAGATCCTCCGCGGCCAGGGCCTGGACTCGTACGTGTTCCTGCGTCCCGGCCCGCACGAGAGCGACTTCGCCGACACCCTCTTCTGGTGGGAGGCGCCCGACGGCAGCCGGGTGCTCGGATACCGCATCCCGTACGAGTACGGGAGCCCGCCCGGCGCAGTGGACGGCCAGGTCGACAAGGCGCTCGGGCAGCTCGACCGGTCGCTCGGCAACCTCATGGTCTTCTACGGGGTGGGCAACCACGGCGGCGGCCCGACCAAGGCCAACATCGAGTCGATCCACCGGTACGACCGCATGGGTTCTTTCGGAAGGATGACGATGGCCTCCCCCCGGCACTACTTCGACGAGGTGATCGCGCGCGGGAACCGATTCCTCGACGCACTGCCCGTGCGCCGGGACGACCTGCAGCATCACGCGCCCGGGTGCTACTCCGCGCACTCCGGCATCAAGGCGTGGCAGAAGCGGGCGCAGTTCGCCCTCCTCTCCGCCGAGCGGTGGGCGGCGATCGTGGCTCTCCGCGACGACGTGGAGTATCCGCGCGCCGAGTTCGAGACGGCCTGGAAGCAGGTGCTGTTCAACCAGTTCCACGACGTGCTGCCGGGGTCCGCCATCGAGCCCTCGTACGACGACGCCCGCGACCAGTTGGGCGAGGCGGTGTCGATCGCCAAGCGCATTCTCGTGCGTGCCCACAACATCCTCGCCCGCCAGGTGAACGTGCCACTGGAGGAGGGCACCCAGCCGGTACTCGTCTTCAACCAGCACCCGTGGCCGGTGACGACGACGGTCGAGATGCAGTACGGGGCGCAACGCGGCGGCGTGCACATGGTCGATGCCGACGGCACGCCCGTCCCCTGCCAGTACACCCAGTCCACCGCCACCACGGGGGACACCACCCGCGGCGCCATCGCGTTCCGCGCGGAGCTTCCGCCGCTCGGCTACCGCCTCTACCGCATGCGGCCGGGGCCCACGCCCGCCGACTCGGCGGCCGCGCGATCGGTGCTGGCCGTGAGCGAGACGGTGCTGGAAAACGACCTGGTGCGCATCGAACTCGACGCCGACACAGGATGGATCCGCTCGTATCTCGACAAGCGGTCCGGCGCCGATCTCATGACCGGCGTCGACGGGCGGTCGCACACCCAGGTCTGCGAGGACCCGACCGACACCTGGGGGCACCGGGTCGTGTCGTACGCGTGGCCCGGCGACACCATGGCCCTGAAGCGCATCGTGCTCCGCGAGTCGGGGCCGCTCCGATCCCGTGTGCGCGTGGAACGCACCTGGGGCGCGTCGACACTCTCCGAGGAGTTCGAACTGGATGCGGACAGCGCCGTGCTGCGCGTGACCGCGACGCTCGACTGGCGGGAGCAGGCGCATCTGCTGAAACTGCGGGTTCCGACCGCGCTCCGGGATGTTCGCGCCACCTACGAGATCCCGTTCGGGTCGATCGAACGGCCGGTCGACGGAGCGGAGGAGCCCGCGCAGGCCTGGGTCGACCTCACCGGCACCATCGACGGTGATGCCGCCGGACTCACCGTGATCACCACGAACAAGCACGGGTTCGACACCTCCCCCGGCGACGAACCGAGCGTGGGCATCACGGCCACGCGCAGTCCGGTCTACTCGTGGCACGACCCGCGCCTGCTCGACCCCGACGGCTTCTACAGCTTCCAGGATCAGGGCGTGCAGCGCTTCAGCTACGAACTCGCGCCGCACACCGGGGACTGGCGGGAGAACTCCCCCACCCGTCGCGCGACCGTGCTGGGGTCGCCGGTGCGGGCCATGCTCGAGTCGTTCCACGGCGGCGCCCTGCCGTCGCAGCACTCGTTCGCCTCGGACGGCGGTGAGGGGATCCTCCTGACCGCTCTGAAGGGCAGCGAGGATGCCGTCACCGATCCGGGCACCGGCGGGGCAGACCTCATCGTGCGCGCGGTCGAGCTGCGCGGGGAACGCACGACCGCGAGGATCGAGCTCCCGCTCGTGGACCGGGTGCTCGAGGAGACGTTCGGCCCCAGCCAGATCCGCACGTTCCGGGTGCCGCGCGATCCTGGCAGACCGGTCGCCGAGGTGAATCTGCTCGAGGACGCGATCGAAGCCGTCGCCGGGAAGTCCGCTCCGGGCGCCGCACCGGAGACCGGTACCACGGAACCGATCGGTTCCCCGGCCGAGCCCGCCGCGGAGGATCAGGCCAATGCGTCGCTCCCCGAGGGCGCGGATCCGTCCGATCCGGGCTGACGCCCTCGGCACGCCCGGCACACCGTCGTGTGGCATCGATGCCACACGACGGCGGATGCCCGCGGATCCGCGTGCCCGCCGGGCGATAACAGTTCCGCCACCGATCAGCACTTCAGGCCGCGCGACCCTTGTCGGGGGCGTCCGGCTCAGTTACGTTGCAGTGTGGAAAGGATTCCAGCCTCCGCTCGAATCCACCCACCCGTGGACGGCGATGGAGCCGCCGCGTTGTCACTCCGAAGGGAACACAGATGAGAAAACGGCAGCAAACCCTTCTCGCGATCACCATGACGGCATCCGTCGCAGTGCTCGCCGGATGTGCGGGAGGAGGCGCGGAAACCAACGAAGCGACGTTCTCCGATGAGCCGACCGGCACGCTGAACGCCTGGGGCTTCGACAACGCCGACGAGGTCGGCACCTCGCGCCTCGACTACGCGGAGGAGCAGCTCTCCGACGTCACTGTCGAGATCGACGCAACCGGGTTCGATGCCCAGAAGTTCACCACCCGTGCCGCCAGCGGCCAGGTACCCGACGTCGTGCAGATGGACCGCCAGTTCGTGGCGACCTACGCCGCCCAGGACCTCATCCAGCCGCTCGACGACTGCTTCAGCGGAAACGATGTGGACCCGGCCGAACGCTACTACCAGTCGGTCGTCGACGACGTCACCTATGACGGCAACATCTGGGCCGTGCCGCAGTTCTACCAGCCGCCGGCGATCATGCTGAACAAGCGCGTCATGGACGCCGCGGGCGTGACGGCGGACCAGATCGACACGTCCCAGCCCGAGGTGCTGCTCGAGGCCGCGACCAAGATGTACCAGGAGTCGGGCGGCAACCCCGCGATTCTCGGTTTCGATCCGGTCGCCGTGAATCAGGCGGGTCTGTGGCTGCTCGGCTATGGCGGACAGCTCATGGACGACGAGGGCGTGCCCGCGCTCGACACCCCGGAGAACGCGCAGGCGATCGCCTACCTCAAGGAGCTGATGGACGCCCAGGGCGGATACGCGAAGGTCAAGAGCTTCGTCGACTCCTTCGATGTCTTCGGTGACGCCAACCCGTACACCGCCGACCAGGTGGCCGCGCAGGTGAACCCGCAGTGGTACGTGAACGTGTTGACCCCCTACGTGGAGGAGGTGCAGATCGAGGCGGTGCCGTTCAGGAACCAGGACGGTGAGCCCTTCACCGTCGCCAGCGGCACGTCGTTCGTCATCCCGGTGGGCGCGGCGAATCCCGCGGCGGCCTGCGACTGGATGCTCGCCCTCACCTCGCAGGAAGCCTGGATGGCTGCCGGTGAGGCCCGTGCCGAGACCATCGCGAGCACGCCGGGCGCGATCAACACCGGCCTCTTCACCGGTTCCCCGGAGGCCGACCAGGCGATCCGCGAGGAGTTCGTGACGGAGAGCGGCAACGCCGGCTTCGACCAGACCATCGGCACCTACTACGACGTGGTGAGTGAGGGTGTGTCGTTCGGTGCGTCCCCCGCCGGCCAGGAGATCCAGTCCGAGCTGAAGAACGCGGTCACCTCCGCGCTCCTCGGCGACAAGACCCCGGAGGAGGCTCTGACCGACGCGCAGGAAGCGTCGATGCGGGCATACGACCAGGCAGTGGGCTAATCCTCCCGGGAATGCCAACCGGGAACGGGCGATCCTCGCGACAAGCGGGGGTCGCCCGTTTTCGTTCGCGCGGGGGCTCTGCGACAGGGGGCTCTCGCTCTCGGTCCCGCGGGTGCGGGCGACGCCGCGACGTGGGGTCCTTCCGCCTTCCGCCCGGCGCGCGGTGGCTGGTTCGGCACCGCGCGATCTCCGGCGTGGCTGACCGTGTGGGCTGGCGGTCCCCCGCCGGGGTGAGGGAACCATCTCGCCCGGCGGCCCCGGGTCGCCCCGACCGTCGCAGCCGAGAACGATGAAGCGGCGGACGCCCTGAGGCGTCCGCCGCTTCATCGCTCAGCCGGTCCGGCCTGAGGGGCCGACGCGGGTTCGGCTGATCAGCCCTTGCGTCCCTGGGTCGCGATCCCCTCGATGAAGAACCGTTGCCCGAACGCGAAGATCAACAGCATCGGCAGCGTGATTACGAGCGACGCCACCATCACGTACTGATAGTCGCCCTGGCCACCCGCGGACGGGCTGTACTTGGTCATCGCGTAGGCGATGCCGAGCGGGGCGGTGAAGTCCTCGACGCTACCGGCGTTGAGGTAAATGAGGGCGGCCTGGAGATTGTTCCAGCTGGCCTGCAGCTCGAAGATGAACACGATGATGAACGACGGGATGGAGAGCGGCATCGCGATGCGCCGGAACATTCCCCAGTAGGTGCAGCCGTCGATCCGCGCCGCCTCGAACAGCTCGCGCGGCAGCCCGAGGAAGAACTGGCGCTGGAGGAAGATGTAGAACGCGGAGCCGAAGAGGTTCATACCCCAGAGCGGCACCCAGGTGCCCAGCAGGCCGATCTGCTTCCAGATCAGGTACTGCGGGATGAGCGTCACCGCGCCGGGCAGCATCATCGTCGCGAGCACGAGGCCGAAGAGCAAGTTGCGTCCCGGGAACTTGAAGTACGCGAAGCCGAACGCGACGACGGAGCTCGAGATCGCCACCGCGCCCGCGGCGAGGAACGCGATGGCGATGCTGTTGAACATCCAGCTGATGAGCGGGAGCTGGTCCCAGACCTCGAGGTAGTTGCTGAACAGCACCGTGTCCGGGATCAACGCGTTGTCGAAGACTTGGCCGCGGGGCTTGAGGCTCGCCGCCAGGAGCCAGGCGAACGGATACATAAAGAGGATCGCGAAGCCCACGAGCACGACCCACAGCACGATGCGCGCCACGATGCTCTTCGGCTTGTACCAGCGGTTCTTGACCGGATCGGTGGTGCGCACCTTCTGCACACCGTTCTCGCGGTTCTTGACGCCCACGGCCGCGGGGGCCGACGAAGTGACTGCCATCAGTCCTTGTCTCCTTCGTAGTAGACGAACCGGTTACCGAACTTCACCTGCACGAACGTGATGATCATGATGATCATGAAGAGCAGCCAGGCCATCGCCGCAGCGACGCCGAAGTTGAACTGACGGAACGCCTGGATGTAGAGGTACACCGCGTAGAACAGCGAGGACTCGGGCGAGGCGTTGGACTGGTCGCGCCAGAAGAGCAGGTACGCCTGGTCGAACGTCTGCAGGGCGGCGATGGTGAGCACGATCACGTTGAAGAAGATCGCCCCGGAGATCATCGGGATGGTGATGGTGCGGAACTGCCGCACCGGGCCTGCACCGTCGAGCGACGCCACCTCGTAGAGGTCGCGCGGCACGTTCTTCAACGCCGCCAGGAAGATGATCATGGTGCCGCTGACCCCCCACAGGGTCATCAGCACGATGGAGGGTTTGACCCAGTCGGGGTCGACGAGCCACTGCGGCCCCTGGATGCCGATGAGGGCGAGGCCCTCGTTGATGGCGCCGGTGTTGCCGTTGAGCAGCAGGAGAAACACCGCGGCGGTCGCGACGGAGGGCGTCATCTTCGGCAGGTAATACACCGTGCGGAAGAAGCCGGCACCCCGGCCCACGCGGTTGAGAAGCATCGCCAGGACGAGAGCGAAGGCGATCTCGAGCGGAACCGCGAGGGTGGCGTAGAACAGCGTGTTCGACAGCGACACCATGACCTTGGGGTCGTCGAACAGTTCCGCGTAGTTGGCGACGCCGGCCGGCGTCGCGGTGTTCGTGACCAGGCGGTAGTTGCTGAACGAGATGTAGAGGCTGAAGATCATCGCGCCGAAGGTGAAGACCATGAAGCCGATGATCCAGGGGGCGATGAACATGTACCCGGCGATCGCCTCGCGACGGTTGTACTTGACCTTCTGCCGGGGCTTGCCCGCTCCCCCCTTCTTCTTGCCGGGGTGCGACGCGAGCGGAGCGGCGTCGCGTATGGCGTCAGTGGTCATCGCTGGCCTCCGTGCGGGATAGCGCCGCTGCCGGGTTCGTCATTCTCACAACTACCCCTTCAGAGGAGCCGAACAGTTTCCTAGGTATGGCATCGTTGTCATACAGTGGCGACTATAGGCCGACACTTCGGCTAAGGCAAGGACAACAGCGTCCGACTCGGCGTCGTGGAGGTAACGGCATGGAGGAGACTTTCCCGCGCTCGACTCCGCCCCGGCGAGCGACTTTGAAAGACGTGGCCCGCGCCGCCGGTGTGTCCCAGTCCACGACCTCCCGGGCCCTCAGCGGGGAGGGCTACGTGGCCGCCGCCGCCCGCGACCGTATCGTCGCCGCGGCCGACGAGCTGGGCTACGTTCCGCACGCGATGGCGCGCAGCCTGCGCAAGCAAGTGAGCAGATCGGTCGGGGTACTGGTGTCGGACCTGCGCAACACCTTCTATGCCGACCTCGCCGCCGGTATCGCCGGGCGGGCGCGCAGTCGCGGGTACACCATGATGCTCGTCGACGACCAGGGCCTTCTCGATCAGGAGCTGCATGCCGCGCAGGCGTTCGTGGCCACGCGCGCGGCCGGCGTGATCGTCACACCGC
The DNA here is from genome assembly GCF_008642235.1 of Planctomonas psychrotolerans. Classification (GTDB taxonomy): domain Bacteria; phylum Actinomycetota; class Actinomycetes; order Actinomycetales; family Microbacteriaceae; genus Planctomonas; species Planctomonas psychrotolerans. Next base: position 880,681 of record NZ_SJEV01000001.1, read on the forward strand.
TGTCCGCGGACGTCTCGACATATCTGCTCCGCCAGCGCATTCCGGTGGTGGAGGTCGACCGCCGATTCTCCGCCGGCGCGTGCGATGCCGTCGTCATCGACAACGCGAGCGTCGCGCGCCGCATGACCGATCACCTCATCGCGCTCGGCCACCGGCGCATCGCGCTCTTGATCGACGAGACCGACTGGACCACCGGGAGCGAGCGGTTCGCCGGGTACACGCGGTCGCTGGCCGATTCCGGCATCCCCGACGACCCCTCGCTCGTCGTGTCCGCGGGCTGGGATGTGGGCGGGGCCCGGAAGGCCGCCGTCGGGATCCTCACCCGCCGCGATGCGCCGACCGCAGTGTTCGCGGCGAACAACCTCCTCGCGGAGGGGGTGTGGCGCGCCGCGAGCGATCTAGGGCTGCGCATCCCCGACGACCTCAGCATCGTCTCGTTCGATGACGCCCAGTGGATGAGCATGGTCAGCCCCGGCGTGACGGCCATCGCGCAGGACGCGGTCGCGCTCGGTGAGGCGGCGATGGACCGGCTGCTCGATCGCATCGAGGACCCGGACGCCGCCGCGACGACCACGGTGCTCGAGGCGCAGATCCTCCCCCGCGGCTCCACGTCCGCACCCCGTCCGGCCTGAACCGCCCCCGGTTCCTCAGCCGGCGAGAGCCGGGTGATCGCTCGCCCTCATCACCGGTACGGTGCGCTTGCTCCGAGCCGACTCGTACGCACCCAGGATGATGCCGAGCACCTCGATCCCCTCCTTATGGCTGTGCAGCGGTCGCGTGCCGTTGCGGATGCTGTCGGCGAAATGGCCGATCTCGGCGGCGAACTCGTGCACCGGGTCGAAGGACAGCACCTCGGCGCGGCCGTCCCGAAGGGAATAGCTGAGGGTGGTGCCGTCGCTGAAGAGCGAACCGAGCTCTCCCACGACCGAGAAGCGCTCGGTGGTGTCGGAGGCGGCGTAGGCCCAACTCGTGACGATGCTGCCGAGCACGCCGTTGTCGAAGCGCACCAGCACCTGGGCGGAGTCCTCGCCCTCCATGAAGGTGAGGCGATGCGTGCTCAGCATCGCGGTGGTTTCCACCGGCACACCCCCGGCGAGGTGGAGCAGCAGGTACGTCGGGTGGTAACCGGTGTCGATGAGCTCCCCTCCCCCGCTGGTCTTCGCGTGCGCGCGCCAGCCCATCGTGTCCGGATTGAAGTCGTTGAAGAAGCTGTCGGTCGTGCGCACCTCGTAGACGGTGCCGAGGAGACCGGAGTCGAGCAGTTCCTTCGCCTTGGCGACGGCCGGCAGGAACAGTTGATTGTGGGCGCACATCACCGTGATGCCCGACGCCTCCACCGCGTCGGTGACCTCGCGTGCCTCCTCCACGGTCAGACACAGCGGCTTCTCGCAGAGCACGTGCTTCCCGGCGCGGGCGGCGGCCACGATCGCGTCCCTGTGCAGATGGTGCGGCAGGCAGATGTCCACCGCATCGATGTCGGCCTCGGCGAGCATGGTGGCGTAGTCGGCGAACACGGCCGCACCGAATTCAGCGGCGCGTTGCTCGGCCGACTCGGCGACCGGATCGGCGACCGCCGCGAGCACGATCGTGTCGGTGTTGAGTCGGTAGCCGGCCACGTGGGCGGTGGCGATACCGCCGGCTCCGATCAGGCCGATGCGGACGGGTGAGTCGGACATGGGGATCTTCTTCCGTTGGGTGGTGCTGCGAGGAGATGGTTGGGGCCGGGAGCCGGCGGACGGGCGCTCAGGGCGCGGGATAGCGGACGACGACACCCTGTTCCGCGGATTCGTTCGCGGCGGCGACGAGTCGGGTGAGCTCGACCGCCGCCCGCAGGTTCTCGGTGGCGACCGTGCCGGTGCGGATGGCGTCGACCCACACCGCGAACGGCTCGGGTGCCGCCTCCGGCTCGTCGACCACGCTCCAGTCGTTCCCCGGGAATGCGGTCCCTTTCGCGCGCAGGTCGTCGTTCCCGAATCCGTGCAGGAGACTGCCCTCGGTGCCGCGGACCTCGATCGAGAATGCCCCGGGCGTGGTCACGAAACTCGCCTCGAAGACGCCGAGGGCGCCGGAGGGGTAGGTGGTCGTCACCACGGCGTTGTCCTCCACGGCCCGTCCGCTCGAGGCGGTGTAGCTCGCGCTCACGGTCGACGGATGCGACCCGAGGAACAGCTGGGTGAGGTAGGCCGGATGACAGCCCAGATCGGCGAGCGCGCCGCCCAGCGCCTCGGCGCGGTTGCCGAAGCGCTCCGGGAGCCAGTCGTGCGCCCAGCCGTCGTGCGCCAGCCGCACCCGCGTGTAGGTGATGTCGCCGAGCGATCCGCCGTCGAGAATGCGCTTCACCGCAAGCGGGATGGGCTCCGCGAGGCGCGGCAGGGAGACGACGACCTTCACGTCGCGGCGCTCGGCCTCGTGCAGGATGCTCTCGGCCTCGGCTACCGTTCCCGCGAGCAGCTTCTCCGTGAAGATGTGCTTGCCGGCTGCGGCCGCGCGCATCAGCACGTCGGGGTGCTGGTCGGTCGACGTCGTGACGACCACGGCGTCGAGGTCGTCCCGGGCGAGCAGGGCATCCAGATCGGCCTCGAAGGGCACGTCGAACTCGGCGGCTCCGGCGCGGCCCCGGTCGGCATCCGGGTCCCAGGCCGCCACGAGCTCGGTGTCGGGATGCGCCAGCACGGAGCGCGCGTAGTCACCGGCGTGCACGTGCCAGAAACCGAGGAGTGCGACGGAGAGGGGACGGGGCATGAGGGGCGCTTCTTTCCCGGTTCGGGACCGATGTGGGAACGTTGTCAGAAGAGGGTGTGCAACCATAACTTCTGCTTCTCGGGTAGCGCCACTACTCCGGCGCGGCGCGTTCGACCGGGCCGCCCTGCGGGACGCGGTTGTGTGCGAATCGGGCGCCATGACACACTTGCCGCTGCACACCGGCCCGAAGCGAGGCACGACATGACCCCCACGTCCGAGTCCGGCCGCCCGGCCGGAACGGGCGCCCTGCCCGGATGGCGGTCGCTCGCTCTCGTGGCTCTCGGCGGGACCGTCGGCACCGCCCTGCGCGAGGCGGTCGCCCTGACCGTGCCGCCGCTCGCCGGCGTGCCCGTCGCCACGGCGGGCATCAACGTGTCGGGGGCGTTCCTGCTCGGGCTGCTGCTGGAAGTCCTGACCTGCTCGCGGGACGGAGACGCACGGTCGGCCGACCTCGGACTCCTGCTCGGCACGGGACTGCTCGGAGGCTTCACCACCTACAGCGCACTGGCCGTCGACGCGAACCTGCTCCTCGCCGCGGGGCAGCCCGGCCTGTCGGTCATCTACGCGGTGGGCACGCTCGCGCTCGGCGCGTTGGCCGCCTTCCTCGGCATCCTGGCGGGCGCCGCGGCGCGCCACCGCCGTTCCCGCAACGTCACTGCCGGTTCGCAACGATGACGCCGCTCCTGTTCGCGGGCATCGCGGTGGCCGGCGGACTCGGCGCGGCCTGCCGGCTGTTCGTCGACGCTCTCGTGCGGTCGCGCATCCGCACCCGGTTCCCGGTCGGCACCCTGCTCATCAACGTGACCGGCTCGTTCCTCCTGGGACTCGTCGTGACGGCGGTGATCGGCCAGGCGCTGCCCGCCGGATGGGGACTCGTGCTCGGCACCGGGCTGCTCGGCGGCTACACGACCTTCAGCACCGCGAGCGTGGAGACGGTGCGGTTGATGACGGACCGGCGGTACGGCCTCGCCCTGGGCAGCAGCGTCGGAATGCTGATCGCGGGGATGGGCGCGGGAGCCCTCGGACTCTGGCTCGGCGCGATCGGGGCATCCGCACTCCCGTGACGGAAGCGCCCCGCGCGGCACTCGAGTTCGCTCAGGCGGGCGGGTAGATCTTCACCGTGCCGGTCGGCGGGCTGTGACGGTCCTCGGCCGGCACGGGTGCCGCGTACGGTCGGCCGGTCGCGGGCCCGAGGATGGGCGTGACGCCCACGGTTCCCGTCCGTTCCCGCGACTCCGGCGGGAGCTGGGCCGCCACGCTTCTCGTCAGCGCGACCAGTCGGGCGGTGACGGCCACGAGCAGGCCGGTGGACAGTGCTGCCAGGGAGAGTGCGGACCAGACGGCGATCCCCTCGACCTTGCTGGACATTCGACCATTTCCCGCCACGGCGTCTCCTCTCGCTCGGCGCAACGTTACTCCCCGCCCGGGAGGGAGCGCACCGGGTTGCGCATCCGGCACTTTGGGGACGGAGCTCAGCGGTCGGAGCTCAGCGGTCGGATCTCAGGCGGCGGTTGCGATCGAGGTGAGAACGAACTGACGCACCGGCGCAGCCCGGGAGGCGGAGCAGGTGCTGAGCATCGGCTCCGAGAGCGATTCGGCGAGGCATACCGTGACGGCGGTTCCGTCGTGATCGAGAACCACCGTCCACAGGTCCCCGTCCTTGCTGGAGCTGACCGGGTGGAAGCTGTCGATGCGGTAGTCGTGGGACGCGCTTCGCGCGTAACCCTGGGCGGCCTGCACCACATTGGGCAGAGCGCTGCGGCCGCGGAAGTAGCGGGCGTCGATCGTGCCGGTGCGGCTGCGGTCGACCACGTCCTCCGCATGCTCGGGCAGAACCCTGCCGTAGTACAACCCGTGGGGGAAGACGATCATGGTGGCCGCGAAGCGGTCACCGCCGAGGTGCGAGCACTCCCACGTGTGTTCGGGCAGCGCCTTGGCGAGGGCGGACACCACAGGGCGACCCTTCACGGCGCAGCACTGGTCGTGACGTGCGTGGGTGCAGACGCACACGACCGGCTGCGTGGACGGCTCCCCCGCGGTTCCGTCGAGCGGAACCTCGAGCAGCTTCTCCGGATCGTCGACGGAGCCCCACCGCACCTCCTCGCGCCCGGGCCGCGCGTCGACGTAGGCCCAGCGCCAGCGCGACTGGTGACGGCGCTCATCGGCACGGCGACCGGTGCGCCGGATGGCGAGCGGACGCATCCCCTCACCCTCCACACGGCGAACGAGACGGCGGCCGAGCGCCGGGTCGAGCCGGGACTGCAGGAACGCGTGCGTCCCCCAGGCGCCATCGATCTCCACGAGGAACCAGCGCTCGCCATAACCGGCGGTGCCGGTCAGCGGATCCTGGCGTTCCTCGGAGCGGTCGCTGCAGGGACGCCAGCCCTCACTCGACGGGGTCATCGCACCACCAGCACGCCCTCGCGCACGAGTCGGCGGGCCACGACCAGTGAGGAATCGGCATCGAGGTCGGCGAGTTCCCCCGCGCGTTCGATCCGACCGTCCCTGATGCGGTCGAGAGCCGCCGCGCACTCGAGCGGCAGGCTCACCGTCTTGCTGCCGAGCACGATGCGCACGCCCGAGTCATCCTGTTCCACGCGAGCCGAGAGCCCGCCGCGCCACTGCACACGGGTCGATGCGATCATGGCCCCGAGCGCGTCGATGGTGGCCAGGGGGCGCACCGGCTCCGGTCGGATCGAGTCCCTCAGCCGCCGGTCGAGGCGCTGCGCCACCGTCGACTCGAGGTCGCCGGGGGCGGACAGCTGCTGCTGCAGCGCGCGCACCGTGTCCCCGACGATCGACTCGAGCTCCGGCGACGACGCGTCGAACCCGAGCGGCAGCGACTGCCGGAGCCCCGGTTCCTGCGCCGCCGCTGCGAGCACGCGCTCGACGATCTCGTAGCGGGTGAGGGCGGCCACGCCGAGGGTCAAGTGGATGGAGGTGTCGCCGAGGGCGGTCGCGGAGTGGATCCAGCCCCGGGGAAGATAGAGCACATCGCCCGGCCGGAGCGTGGCATCGATGGCGGGCTGCTCGAGCGCCCGCGTGGCGACCGCATCGCGGTGGTCGGTCCACGGCTGGTCGGAGAGCGGGTCCTGATGCACCGGCGCGTGAATGGTCCAGTGCTTCTCGCCGTGCACCTGCACGACGAAGACGTCGTGCACGTCGTAGTGGGGGTCGAAGCCGCGCGAGGCGGCGGGAGTGATGTAGGCGTTCACCTGGCACGGGTGCCGCAGGTCGGCGACGAGTTGGCGGGTGAAGGTGGCGAGCGGCTCCCAGGTGCGGTGGAGACCCTGCAGCACGAGGGTCGACCCCGCGGCGTACTCCTCGAGCACCTTCTCCGAGCTCAGCTGGTCGCCGATTTCCGCGCCGAAGCCGCCGGAGGCGGTGTACCGGGAGGACGTGAGCACGGTGCCCTCGTTCGCCATGCGCACGAACGGTGTGCGGATCGCCCGTTCGGCGACCAGTTCATCCACCGCGTCCGCGCTGAAGAGATCGGAGAAGTCCTCGCCGAGCTCGTCGGAACGGCTGAGGAGCGGCCCGACGGACCAGTACCTGGCACCGAAGTCGTCGGCCGCGGCACCGACCAGACGGGAGAGCGCGGGCCGGCGAACCGACCCGCGCTCGTCACGTGCTGACATCAAGCGGAACCGTCGGCGCCGCCGTCGTGGCCGTCAGCGTTCGCGCCGCCGTCAGCGGTGCCCTCGCCGGCATCGGCAGATCCGTCGGCGCCGCCGTCGTGGCCGTCGGCGTTGGCGCCGCCGTCGGCGAGGCCCTCACCGGCGTCGGCGGTGCCGTCTGCTCCGCCGTCGTGGCCCTCGGGGTTCGCCCCGCCGTCCGCGGTGCCCTCGTCCTTCGAGGAGATGTTCGTGGTGATGTCGTCGTCGTTAATGCTCATGCTGAACCTCCGAAGTTGTTCCGAACGTCGTATGCCGCTCGTTCCCCAGCGTACTTCGCCTCCCCGTCGCGTGTCCGGTCCGCCCGCCTGCGCCCCCTGAGCGTGTCGAAGGGAGGCTCCGTCACTCGCGCGCCTTCGACCCGCACGCTCCCTCACGCTCCCTGAGCTCCTCGAAGGGAGGTTACGTTACGTCCCTTCGACAGGCTCAGGGACCGCCCTTCGACAGGCTCAGGGACCGCCCTTCGACAGGCTCAGGGACCGTGTGGCTGAGGGACCGCCCTTCGACAGGCTCAGGGACCGTGGGGCTCAGGGACAGCCCTTCGACAGGCTCAGGGACCGTGGGCTCAGGGAACGGGAGGGGCGACGGCGCGCGGGTTGGCGAGGATGTCGGCGAAGGCGAGTTCCGCCGCACCCACCATCAGGATGTCGCGGCCGAGGCGCGCGCGTTCGATGCGCACGTCATCACGCGGGCCGCGCATGGCCTGACCGCGCATCGCCCGGTCGAGCGCCACCGGTGCCACGGCGTGGAGCAATCCGAGGAAGCCGCCCAGCACGATGACCCCCGGGTTGAGCAGGTTCACGGCGTTGCGCAGCGCGATGCCGAGAAAACCGACCTGTGCATCCACCACCCGGGCGAGAGCGGCCGGCGGCGCATCCGACGCGTACGCCGCTCCCAGTTCGTCCTCCAGTCGCTCCGATTCGCCTGGCGCGAGGCCCAGCGCATCGAGCAGCGGCGCGCGCGACACCTCCGTCTCGAGACACCCGTTCGCCCCGCAGTGACACAGGGCACCACCGCTCGAGACGAGTGTGTGGCCCAGCTCGCCGGCGTAGCCCGCGGCACCCGTGAGCAGCGCTCCGCCGCTGATGACGCCGCCTCCGATACCGCTGGCACCACCGTTCAGGTAGAGGATGTTGTCCGCCCCGCGGCCCGCACCGAAGACCTTCTCGGCGTTGGCGCCGAGGCTCGCGTCGTTCGCAGCGCGCACCGGGAAGCCGGTGGCCTCGCGCAGCAACTGGGCGATGGGTTCGTCGTTCCACTCGAGGTGCGGCGCGTAGGTGACCATGCCGTCCTCCGCGCGGGTGAGCCCGGGCACCGCCACCCCGACGCCGACGATGCGCGGTGCACCGGGGCGCGAGCGGATGTCGTGGACGATGGCGGCGGAGATGTCGACCACCTCCCGCGCGGAGGGGATGGCGGGCGTCTCGTGCCGCACCCGGTGCAGCATGCCGCCGCCGAGCCCGACCAGTCCGACCGTGATGGCGTCGATCTCGGGGTTGATGGCGATCGCCGCCGTGCTCGCATCCGCATGCACGGTCGGACTCGGCCTGCCGATCGCGTTGCTGCCCATCGGCGCGGCCTCGTAGGCGAGACCGAGTTCGGCGAGCTGGGTGGCAAGAGTGGCGATCGTGGAGCGGTTGAGACCGGTGGCACGGGTGAGTTCGGCCCGCGAGTGCGGCCCGTCGTGGTGCACCAACGACAGCACGGTTGCGAGGTTGGAGCGCCGCGCGGAATCACCCGCGCCCCCACTCGCACCCGTGCCCGCCGGGGTCGGGCGTGCCTCGGTCACGGTCCTTCCCCGACGGTCGAGTCAGTCAACGCGAGCGCTGGTCACCGAGTGCTGAACGCGGCGTCGAACGACGCCGTGGGCGGGTCGAACGCGAGGCTGCGCACGAACTCGAGGGCCTCCGGCGCTCCCACCAGACGGTCCATACCGGCATCCTCCCACTCCACGGAGATCGGGCCGTCGTAGCCGATGGTGTTCATCATGCGGAAGCACTTCTCCCACGGCACGTCGCCGTGGCCGGTCGAGACGAAGTCCCAGCCGCGTCGCGGGTCGGACCAGGCGAGGTGGGAACCGAGAATGCCGTTCCGCCCGTTGCCGGTGTTGAGCTTGGCGTCCTTGCAGTCCACGTGGAAGATCTTGTCGCGGAACTCGTACATGAAGTCGGCCGCGTCGAGGTTCTGCCAGACGAAGTGGCTCGGGTCCCAGTTGAGACCGAAGGCCTCGCGGTGGCCGATCGCCTCGAGCGCCGCGTGGGTGCTCCAGTAGTCGTAGGCGATCTCACTCGGGTGCACCTCGTGGGCGAAGCGCACCCCCACCTCGTCGAAGACGTCGAGGATCGGGTTCCAGCGGTCGGCGAAGTCCTTGTAGCCGGCGTCGATCAGGTCCTGCGACACGGGCGGGAACATCGCGATGTACTTCCAGATGGACGACCCGGTGAAACCGATCACGGTCTTCACGCCGAGTCGGGCCGCCGTGCGTGCGGTGTTCTTCATCTCCTCGGCCGCACGCTGCCGCACGCCCTCCGGGTCGCCGTCGCCCCAGACGCTGTCGGGCAGGATGTCGCGGTGCCGCTGGTCGATCGGATCGTCGCAGACCGCCTGGCCCTTCAGGTGGTTGGAGATCGCCCACACCTTGAGGTTGTACTTCTCGAGCAGGGCGAGCTTCTCGGCGATGTAGTCGTCGTCGGTCGCTCCGCGGTTCACGTCGAGGTGGTCGCCCCAGCAGGCGATCTCGAGTCCGTCGTATCCCCATTCGGAGGCGAGGCGCGCGACCTCCTCGAAGGGGAGGTCGGCCCACTGGCCGGTGAAGAGAGTGATCGGACGTGCCATGGTCGTTCCTCCTGTGGATTCGTTGGGGTCGGGATGTCGTGGGGAGCGGGTCAGCTGGTCGCGGTCCAGGCGCTGCCGTTGTCGGAGCTGGCCTCGACGGCGTCCAGCACCTGCTGCACCTGGAGCCCGTCGGCGAACGACGGTGTGGGCTGCGTGCCGCCCGCGATGGCCTCCAAAAAGTCCTTCGCCTGGTGGGAGAAGCCGTGCTCGTAGCCGATCATGTGACCGGTGGGCCACCAGGCGGACATGTAGGGGTGGTCGGGTTCGGTCACGTAGATCTTCTTGAAGCCGAGCTCGGTGTCCGGCGCGGTCGCGTCGTAGTAGTCGAGCGAGTTCATGTCCTCGAGGTCGAAGGAGATCGCGCCCTTCGATCCGGAGACCTCGATGCGCAGGGCATTCTTCCGCCCGGTGCTGAAGCGCGTGGCCTCGAACGAACCGACGCCGCCGCCCTCGAACCGGCCGGTGAACAGCGCCAGGTCGTCGACGGTGACCTCGCCGCGCTCCTCCGACGCCGTGCCGGACAGGCCCCGGCCCGCCGCGAGCAGGGGCCGCTCCTTCACGAGCGTCTCGAGGATGCCCGACACGCTGGTGAGGCGACGCCCGGTGATGAACTGGGCCAGGTCGATGGCGTGGGCGCCGATGTCGCCGAGGGCCCCTGAGCCGGCGAGCTCCTTCTTCATGCGCCACGTGAGCGGCGCTTCGGGGTCGACCAGCCAGTCCTGCAGATAGTTGGCACGCACCTGGCGGATCTCGCCGATCTTGCCGGCGGCCACGAGGTCGCGGGCGAAGGTGGCGGCCGGGACCCGGCGGTAGGTGAATCCGACCATCGCATACACGCCCTTGGCCGCGGCCCGCTCGGCGGCCTCTGCCATGGCGCGCGCCTCCTCGACCGTGTTGGCCAGCGGCTTCTCGCACATCACGTGCTTGCCGGCATCCAATGCCGCGATCGCGATCTCGGCGTGCGAGTCACCGGGCGTGACGATGTCGATGATGTCGATGTCGTCGCGTTCGATGGCGCGGCGCCAATCGGTGTCGCTCTCCTGCCAGCCCCACTTGGTGGCTGCCTCGGACACGGCCTCCGCATTGCGGCCGACGACGAGGGTCATTTCGGGCGAAACGGGCAGATCGAAGAACCGGGGCGCGACGCGCCAGCCTTGCGAATGCGCGGCTCCCATGAAGCCGTATCCGATCATTCCGACGCGCAGTGGGGAGGCTGACATGGTGGCTTTTCCTTCTCTTCGTGTATCGGTGGCTCGTCCGGGACCGACGAGGACGTCGGTGCGGAGCACGCCTCCGCCGGACGGCGGGGCACGGCCTCCGCGGCACGTTCCTCGCGTGAGCCGTGCTCGACGAGAGTCCGCGTCAACGGTGACGTTTCCTGCAACATAACAGAGCCGCACCCGGCCGTGCGGATCGCGGAAGCCGCGTTCCGACCGGGACACTGGTCTCCTTCCAGAATATGTTGTAGCCTTCAACAAATCGAGTCCCAATGACGTGAAAGAAGTGATGATGAGCGTGCAACCCACTCGCGAGGACAAGTTCTCCTTCGGCCTCTGGACCATCGGCTACAACGGCACCGACCCGTTCGGTGGCCCCACCCGCCCCGAGCTCGACGTCGTGGAGGCGGTCACTCGCCTCAGCGAACTGGGTGCCTACGGCCTGACCTTCCATGACGACGACCTCTTCGCCTTCGGATCCACCGACGCCGAGCGCCAGAAGCAGATCGACCGCCTCAAGCAGGCCCTGTCCGACACCGGCCTCGTCGTGCCGATGGTCACGACCAACCTGTTCAGCGCCCCCGTCTTCAAGGACGGCGGTTTCACCTCGAACGACCGTGCCGTGCGCCGCTTCGCACTCCGCAAGGTGCTCCGCAACATCGACCTCGCCGCCGAGCTCGGCGCGAAGACGTTCGTCATGTGGGGCGGCCGTGAGGGCAGCGAGTACGACGCGGCCAAGGACATCCAGGGCGCCCTCGAGCGCTACCGCGAGGCCGTCAACCTCATGGGCGACTACGTGACCGACAAGGGCTACGACATCCGCTTCGCCATCGAGCCGAAGCCGAACGAGCCGCGCGGTGACATCCTGCTGCCGACGCTCGGCCACGCCCTCGCGTTCATCGAGACGCTGGAGCGCCCCGAGCTCGTCGGCATCAACCCCGAGGTCGGCCACGAGCAGATGGCCGGGCTGAACTTCACCCACGGCATCGCCCAGGCGCTGTACCAGGGCAAGCTCTACCACATCGATCTCAACGGGCAGCGCGGCATCAAGTACGACCAGGACCTCGTGTTCGGTCACGGCGACCTGCAGAACGCGTTCTCGCTCGTCGACCTGCTCGAGAACGGCGGCCCGAACGGTGGCCCCGCCTACGACGGTCCGCGCCACTTCGACTACAAGCCGAGCCGCACCGAGGACATCACCGGAGTCTGGGACTCCGCTGCCGCCAACATGCGCATGTACCTGCTGCTCAAGGAGCGCGCCGCGGCCTTCCGCGCCGACCCCGAGGTGCAGGAGGCGCTCACGGCGTCGCGCGTGGACGAGATCCGCACCAACACGCTGAACGACGGCGAAAGCTACGACGACCTGCTCGCCGACTCGAGCGCGTACGAGGACTTCGACGCGAGCGCGTACTTCGGCGGCAAGGGCTTCGGCTTCGTCCGCCTGCAGCAGCTGGCCCTCGAGCACCTGCTCGGCGCCCGCTGATGTCCCGCCGAACTGCCCACCTCGGTGGGTCCTTCGTCGGCCCGATGAGCCGGAGCGGGCAGTTCGGCGGCGCGCGGTGACGCTCGTCGCGGGGGTCGACTCCTCCACCCAGAGCTGCAAGGTCGTCATCCGGGATGCGGACAGCGGCGCCCTGGTGCGATCGGGGCGCGCGAGCCACCCCGACGGCACGGAGGTCGACCCGGTCGCCTGGCTGACCGCCCTGCAGTCCGCGATCGGCGACGCCGGAGGCATCGACGATGTGGCCGCGATCTCGATCGCCGGCCAGCAGCACGGCATGGTCGTGCTCGACTCGGCCGGACGGGTGATCCGGAACGCGCTCCTGTGGAACGACACGCGGAGCGCGCAGGCGGCCGCCGACCTGATCGACGAGGTCGGTGCTGCCGCGTACGCCCGCCGCAGCGGATCGGTTCCGGTCGCATCCTTCACCGCCACGAAGCTGCGGTGGCTGCGGGACGCGGAACCGGACAACGCCGCGCGCGTCGCCGCGGTCGCACTCCCCCACGACTGGCTGACCTGGCGTCTTCGCGGCTACGGTCCGGAGGGGGAGAGCCCCCTCGGACCCGTGCTCGAGGAGTTGACCACCGACCGCTCCGACGCGAGCGGCACCGGGTACTGGAACCCCGCGCGCGGCGAGTACGACCTCGACCTGTTCGCCCTCGCGCTCGGACGGCCGGGCCGCGAGGCGGTCGGGAACGAGGCGGGTGCGGTCGCGGACGACACCGATGCGGTGCTGCTGCCCAAGGTGCTCGGCCATGCCGACCGCGCGGGCAGCCTGCCCGACCGGCCCGACGTGGTCGTCGGCGTGGGCGCGGGAGACAACGCGGGCGCCGCACTCGGCATCGGTGCCGCAGCCGGCGACGTGGTGGTGTCCATCGGCACGAGCGGCACCGTGTTCGCGGTCGCCGAGGACCTCACCCCCGACGAGACCGGGTCGGTGGCGGGCTTCGCCGATGCGAGCGGGCTCTATCTGCCGCTCGTCGCCACCCTGAACGCAGCGCGCATCCTCACCTCCATCGGCGGTGTGCTCGGCGTGGATCACGACGAGTTCGCGCGACTCGCGCTCGAGGCGGAGCCCGGCTCCGGTGGCGCGGTGCTCGTGCCCTACTTCGAGGGCGAGCGCACGCCCAACCTGCCGAACGCCACCGCCAGCCTGCACGGGTTGACGATCGCGTCGACCACTCGCGGCAACCTGGCGCGCGCCGCCATCGAGGGGATGCTGTGCGGCCTCGCCGCGGGGCTCGACGCCGTGCGCGTACTCGGAGTGCGCGATACGCGCATCCTGCTGATCGGCGGAGCGGCCCAGAACGCCGCGGTGCAGCACATCGCGGCGCAGGTGTTCGACTCGCCGGTGGCGATCCCCGCGCCCGGCGAGTACGTCGCCGACGGTGCGGCGGTGCAGGCGGCGTGGGCGCTCACCGGCACTCGGCCGACCTGGTCGACGGAGATCGTCGCGACCCCCGAATCCGACACCCGACCCGTCATCCGCGAGCAGTACGCGCGGCACGCCGGCTGACCCGTCCGGTCCCTCAGCTCGTCGGGCACTGGGCTCGTCGGGGGCGTTGGGTCCCTTCGACAGGCTCAGGGACCGTGGGCGGCTCAGGGACCGTGGGCGGCTCAGGGACCGTGGGCGGCTCCGGGACCGTGGGTGGTCAGGGCCGGTGTGACAGCGCGAGGGCGCGACCGGCCTCCTCCAGCCAGCGCAGCGGGTTCGCCAGCGCGGCGTCGAGGCCACCGGCCGCCTGCACGAGGGAGACAGCGGCGGCGAAGCCGTCGGTCGGTGCAGCGATGCTGCCCGCGACGAGCATCGCCCGACCACCCGCTGCGGCGCCGAGCTCCGCCACGTAGCTCGGCACCTTGCCCTCCGAGGACTGGGCGTCGAACCGGCCCTCCCCCGTGATCGCCACATCCGCCTCGGCGAGCACCTCCGGCAGGCCGAGCGCCTCCCCGACCGCGGCCGCACCCGGCGCCATGGCGGCGCCCCAGGCGAGGAGTCCGAAGCCCGTTCCCCCCGCCGCACCGGTGCCGGGCGCAACAGGATCCGCGCGCAGCTGACGGGCCAGCACTGCCAGTCCCGCCTCCAGTTCGGCGACCGTGTCCGGGTCTGCGCCCTTCTGCGGGCCGAAGACCGCTGCGGCACCGCTCGGACCGAGTAGTGGGCTGATGACGTCGCTGAGGATGCGCACCCCGCCACGGGGAAGCGCCCGGAGCCGGGACGTGTCCACCCGGCGGAGCGAAGCGAGGCCGCGCCCGCCCGACGCGATCGGATGCTCGTCCGCGTCGAGGAACCGTGCGCCGAGCGCCGAGAGAGCACCGACCCCGCCGTCGGTGGACGAGCTGCCGCCGATGGCGAGGAGCAGGCGCCGCACTCCGGTGTCGAGGGCGTGCGCGATCGCCTCGCCGAATCCCTCGGTGTGCGCGTCGAGCGGGCGCAGCGGGTCGAGCAGGGTGATGCCGCTGGTCGACGCGAGCTCGACCACGCCCGTGCCGTCGGGTAGCGCCAGCCAGCTCGAGTCGACCGGCCGGTCGTCCGGCCCGGTGACGCGCACCGGCACCCGCACCGAGCCGGGAACGGCGAGCTCGAAGGCGTCGAGCGTGCCCTCCCCGCCGTCCGCCATGGGCATGAGTCGGAGGAGGTCCTGCGGCCGTACCGCGGCCCAGCCCCGGGCGATGGCACGCGCCACCTCGGTCGCTGCTGCACTGCCCTTGAACGAATCGGGGGCGAGAACCACTCGCTGGGGCACTTCGGCGCTGTCCACGATCCCAGCGTGGCAGACGCGCTCCGCGGCCGCGAACCGATTCGTCAGCCGAGGGCGCGCTCCGCCAGACCGCGAACGTACGACGCCTGCCCGGCGTGCTGCAGGTCGTCGGAAAGGATGCTGATGAGGCGCACTGCGAGCGTCACCGGCGGATCCCATGCCCGGTCGACCACCGCGTCGAAGTCCTCGTCGCGAAGCCCGGACAGATAGCGCATGGTGCGCTCGTGCACCGCGTCGTAATACCCGGCGAGGAGTTCGGCATCCGGCCGCACGGCCGCCACCTCGTCGGGGTCCTGTCCGTAGCCGGTGGCGTCCCGGTCGAACGGCAGCGCGAACCGGTCGACCCACGCCTCGGAGATCCATACCTCGTCCTCGCCCACGAGTTCGGCGATGTGGTTGTCCTGCACACGGCTGAGGTGCCAGATCAGCCAGGCGACGGTGTTCGCCTCGGCATCGGGACGAAAGCCGAGCACATCCGGCGACGCCTGCGAGGTCACGCCTCGCACGACGTCCCGGATGCGCTCGAAACCATCACCGAGCAGGTCGACGGATCTCACTAGCCGCGCGAGAGCCAGCCGAGCTTGGAGTTCTGCAACCAGCCGGCAACCGGTCGCTGCTGCTCGCCCTGCTGTGCGGCGAGAATGACCATGCCCAGGGTGAACAGCGGGATGAGCCACTGCAGAACCTTCTGCTGCTTCTGCGCGCTGGCCAGCGACTTCGACGAGGTGGCCGACGGCTCGGTGACTCCCGACCCGCCCTCGTCGGCGTGCTCCGCCATCTTCTTGCCCACGAGGCCCGAGTAGAACGACGTGGCGATGGCCGCACCGGTGAGCGCGAGTTTGACGTTCGTGTTCGTGCGGCTTTCGGGCTGGTTCTTCAGGCGCTCCTTGTTGCCGAGGATGAGACCGATGCCGCCGATGCCATGGATCACCATCGCGCCGAGCTGCACCGGTGCCCACTTGGCCCAGCCGATCGACGAGAGGCGCAGGCGCTCCTTCGGGTCGCGGGCCGCGGCGGTGCCGCCGTTCAGGCCCACGGCTCCCATCAGGGACCCACCGAACCAGGCGGCCAAACCGACGTCGTGCATGCTGCGGACGAGCGTATTGCGTTGTGACACGGTGTACTCCTTCTGTGTCCGGGCGAGACGATCCCGCACCGGGGTCGTACTGGGGCGGCGTGCTCGCTCGGAGGGTTCGGTCCGAGAGTGCGATCACGCCGTGTTCGGGGTGGCGTTCCTCAACGCCGTCGCTGCACCGGAACTCAGGCGGGTCCGCCGGAGGCGGTGTCCTCTTCGGTCTCGGCGTCGTCGTTGTCCATCTGGGAGCCGGTAGACGAGGGCTCGAGGTCGTCGTCCTCGTCGATCGCGTCCGATCCGACGGCGTCCTCTTCCTCGATGTCGTTTCCGCCCACCAGGTCCTCATTGTTCGTCATGGGGGAAACGTACGCTTCGCATCGTGCGCTGCACAGAGGCTTGCGCTCGGTGTTCATCAGGGAGTCGCCCGTTCGATGGGAACCCGTCGAGAGCCGCGCACGCGAAACGCCCCGGCCGAAAGGGCCGGGGCGTTCCGTTGCGATGGGTGCGGGTGTCAGCGCGCCGCGCTCGAGGAGCGACGCTTGTTGTAGACGTCGAACGCCACCGCGAGCAGCAGCACCAGGCCCTTGATGAACTGCTGGTAGTCCGTGCTCACCCCGAGCAGGGACATGCCGTTGTTCAGCACGCCGACGATGAGTCCACCCGTGATGGCGCCGACCACCGTGCCGATACCACCGGTGACCGCAGCGCCACCGATGAACGAGGCCGCGATGGCGTCGAGCTCGAACAGGTTTCCTGCGCCCGGACCGGCCGAGTTGAGACGACCGGTGAACACGATGCCGGCGAGTGCGGCGAGCACGCCGATGTTCACGAACAGGTAGAAGTCCACGCGCTTGGTGTTGATGCCGGACAGCTGAGCGGCGTGCAGGTTGCCGCCGCGAGCGTAGATGTGGCGACCGAAGACGCTGTTGCTCATCACCGCGCTGTAGACCACCACGAGCACGCCGAGCACCACGAGCACGATCGGCGTTCCGCGGGTCTGCGACAGCAGGTAGGTGACGCCGAGCACGAGGACGGCGGTGAACAGCAGCTTCGTCAGGAACCACGCGAACGGCTCGTCCTCGAGGTCGAGCTTCACCCGCGCGCGCCGTCCGCGCACCTGCTGGAGCACGAGCATGATGGTCGCGAGCACACCGAGACCGACGGTGATCCACTCGTACGGCGCCACGGAGGCGGGGAACACCGACGGGAAGAGCGTGCCGCTACCGAGCTGGCGGTACTCGTTGGGGAACGGGGTGATCTGCTGGTTGCCGAGCACGATCTGGGTGAGACCGCGGAATATCAGCATGCCCGCGAGCGTCACGATGAACGCCGGAATGCCGATATAGGCCACCCAGAATCCCTGCCACGCCCCGACCAGCGCTCCGATGACGAGTCCGGCGAGGATGGCGACCCACCAGGGCTGACCCCAGTCGACCGCGATCACGCCGGTCATCGCTCCCACGAACGCCGCCACGGATCCCACCGACAGGTCGATGTGCCCGGCGATGATGATCATCACCATGCCGATGGCGAGGATCAGGATGTAGCTGTTCTGCACGATGATGTTCGACACGTTCGCCGGGCGGAGCAGGGCACCGTCGGTCAGGATCTGGAAGAGCACCACGATGACGAGAAGTGCGACGAAGATGCCGATCTGGCGCAGCTGGCTCGCCAGGAACCCCCCGACGTCTTTGATTGAGGCCATGCGAGTTATTCCTTTTCCTTGGTCATGTACGACATGAGAACTTCGGGGGTGGCGTCGGCGATGGGCACCTGACCGGTGATCCGTCCCTCGGCCAGGGCGTAGATGCGGTCGCAGATGCCGAGCAGTTCCGGCAGCTCGGACGAGATCACGATCACGGCCTTGCCGTCGGCGACGAGCTGATTGATGATCGTGTAGATCTCGTACTTCGCGCCGACGTCGATGCCGCGCGTGGGCTCATCGAGGATGAGCACGTCGGGATCGGCGAACATCCACTTCGACAGCACGACCTTCTGCTGGTTGCCGCCGGAGAGCTTGCCGGTCAGTGACGACACCGACGGGGCCTTGATGTTCATGCTCTTGCGGTAGCCGTTCGCGACGATCGTCTCCTGACGACCGTCGACGAATCCCCGCTTCGCGAGCTTGCCGAGGGATGCGGTGGAGATGTTCCGCTTGATGTCCTCGATCAGGTTGAGGCCGTAGCGCTTGCGGTCCTCGGTCGCATAGGCGATGCCGTGGCCGATCGCCTCGCTGACCGTGCGGGTCTTGATCTCCTTGCCGTACTTGTAGACCCGGCCGGAGATGTTCGATCCGTAGGAGCGCCCGAAGACGCTCATCGCGAGTTCGGTCCGTCCGGCGCCCATCAGCCCGGCGATGCCGACGACCTCGCCGGCGCGCACGGTGAGGGACGCGTTGTCGACGACCACTCGGGCGTGCTCGAGCGGGTGGTGCACGGTCCAGTCCTCGATCCGCAGCACCTCCTCGCCGATGTGCGACGTGCGGTCGGGGTACCGGCTCTGCAGGTCGCGCCCGACCATGCCCTTGATGATGCGTTCCTCGCTGATGTCGTCGTGCATCAGATCGAGCGTCTCGATGGTCTTACCGTCGCGGATGATCGTGACCTCGTCGGCGATGGCCTTGATCTCGTTCAGCTTGTGGCTGATGATGATCGACGTGATGCCCTGCTGCTTGAGGTGACGGAGCAGGTCGAGCAGGTGCGCGGAGTCCTCGTCGTTGAGGGCGGCGGTGGGCTCGTCGAGGATGAGCAGCTTGACCTCTTTGGAGAGGGCCTTGGCGATCTCCACGAGCTGCTGCTTGCCCACCCCGATGTCGGTGATGCGGGTGATCGGGTTGTCGCGGAGTCCGACCCTCGCGAGGAGCTTGGCCGCCTCGAGGTTGGTCTTCTGCCAGTCGATCATTCCGCGGGTCTGGATCTCGTTGCCGAGGAAGATGTTCTCGGCGATCGAGAGGAACGGGCTGAGCGCCAGCTCCTGGTGGATGATGACGACGCCGCTCTTCTCGCTGTCGCGGATGTCGCGGAACTCGACCGTCTTGCCCTCGAACACGATGTCGCCGGTGTAGGTGCCGTGCGGGTAGACGCCCGACAGCACCTTCATGAGCGTGGACTTGCCCGCTCCGTTCTCGCCGCAGATCGCGTGCACCTCGCCGCGGCCGACCGTCAGGTTGACGTTCTGGAGGGCCTTCACCCCGGGGAACGTCTTGGTGATGTCCCGCATCTCGAGGATGTGATCGGCCATGAACTGCCTCACTTTTCGTTCAGTGTGTTGATGGGAATCGGTCCGGCGGGAGTCGCCTCCCGCCGGACCGGTCGTGCGGAGGTGTTACTGGAGCTCTTCAGCGGTGTAGTACCCGCTGTCGACCAGGACCTCTTCGTAGTTGTCCACCGTGACGATCGTCGACTCGAGCAGGTACGAGGGCACGACCTTCACGCCGTTGTCGTACGTCTCCTCGTCGTTCACCTCGGGCTCCTCGCCGTTCAGCAGGTCGTCCACCATGGTGACCGCGCGCTCGCCGAGCTCGCGGGTGTCCTTGAAGATGGTCGAGTACTGCTCGCCGGCGATGATCGACTTCACGGAGCCGACCTCGGCGTCCTGACCGGTGATGACCGGCAGGTCGTCGGCGGAGTATCCGCCGGAGGTCAGCGCCGAGATGATGCCGATCGAGAGGCCGTCGTAGGGCGAGAGCACGCCGTCGAGACGGGCGCCGCCACCGACGGTGATGAGGTTCTCCATGCGGGCCTGCGCCGTGGCTGGGAGCCAGCGCAGAATAGCCGCCTGCTCGAAGTCGGTCTGGCCGCTCGGAACGACGAGCACACCACTGTCGAGGTAGGGCTGCAGGGTGTCGATCGCGCCGTCCCAGAAGAAGTTGGCGTTGTTGTCGTCGGGGCTACCGGCGAACAGCTCGACGTTGAACGGGCCGGCCTCGCCGGTCTCGTTGCCCTCGGCGTCGACCACGCCGAGACCCTGGAGCAGCGAGGTCGCCTGCTGCACGCCCACCTGGTAGTTGTCGAACGTCGTGTAGTAGTCGACGTTCTCCGTGCCGTTGATGAGGCGGTCGTAGGCGATCACCGGGATGCCGGCGTCCGCGGCGGACTGCAGCACGTCGGTGAGCGTCGTTCCGTCGATCGAGGCGACGATCAGGGCGTTGACGCCCGTGGAGATCATGTTCTCGATCTGGGAGATCTGCGTGGGGATGTCGTCGTTGGCGTACTGCAGGTCGACGTTGTAGCCGAGCTCCTCGAGCGAGGCCTCGACGTTCTCACCATCGGCGATCCAGCGCTCCGACTGCTGCGTCGGCATCGCGACGCCGACGGTCAGGTCCTCGGGGGCGGCATCCTCGACGGCTTCCTGGCCGCCGCCGCGGCCACCGCCGGAGCAGGCGGTGAGCGACAATGCGAGGCTCGCGGCTGCGATGCCGGCGAACACCTTTCGTGAATTCACTGTGTTTCCTTTCGTCGTGCTGCTGGACTGACTGTGGAGCAAAGGGTGCTCGAGGTTCCGGCCGCGTCCATGGCCGAACCTGGGTTCCCGCCGATCGTTCGGGTGATCGACAAGTCGGTGGGTCTAGAAGCCCTGCGCCAGGCGGTAGTACGCCTGATTCCAGCGCACCTCCTTGGAGAACTCCTTGAGGGTGGTGCTCTCGTCGATGACCAGCAGCTCGGTGCGGGCGATCTCGGCGAAGTCCTCGAACACCTCCGCGCCGATCTGCGTGCTCATCACCGTGTGGTGGGCGGCACCGGCGATCAGCCAGGCCGCGGCCGAGGTCGCGAAGTCGGGCGCGGGCTTCCACACCGCACGGGCGACGGGCAGGTTCGGCAGCGGCTCATCGAGCGGCACGACCTCGACCACGTTCGCGGTGAGGCGGAAGCGGTCGCGCATGTCGGAGAGTGCCACGACGATGCCGGGGCCGGGGTCGGTGTCGAAGACGAGACGCACGGGGTCCTCGCGGCCGCCGATGCCGAGCGGGTGCACCTCGAGGGTCGGCCTCGAGGTCGTGAGGCTCGGGCACACTTCGAGCATGTGCGCACCGAGGATCTTCTCCTCGCCCGGGGTGAGGTGGTAGGTGTAGTCCTCCATCAGCGAGGCGCCGCCGGGGAGGCCCGCGCCCATGACCTTCGCCGCCCGGATGAGCACGGCCGTCTTCCAGTCGCCCTCGGCGCCGAAGCCGTACCCCTCGGCCATGAGCCGCTGCACAGCGAGTCCGGGCAGCTGGCGGAGCCCGCCGAGGTCTTCGAAGCTCGTGGTGAACGCGCCGAAGCCGCCCTCCTCGAGGAAGGAACGCAGCCCGATCTCGATCTTCGCGCCGTAGCGGAGCGAGTCGTGCCGCACGGCGCCGCGCTGCAGTTCAGGGGCGATGTCGTACAGGCGCTCGTACTCGTCGATCAGGGCGTCGACCTCGGCGTCGGTCGCGGCATCGACCCGCTCGACCAGGTCGTTGACGCCCCAGGTGTTGACGGAGACGCCGAACCGCAGCTCGGCCTCGGTCTTGTCCCCCTCGGTGACGGCGACGTAGCGCATGTTGTCACCGAACCGGGCGATCTTGAGCTCGTGCGTGGCGGCCCAGCCCGCGGCGGCACGCGTCCAGGCGCCGATCTTCGCGGTCACGTCGGGGTTGGAGACGTGGCCCACCACGGTCTTGCGGGCGACTCCGAGACGCGACTGGATGTAGCCGAACTCCCGGTCGCCGTGCGCCGCCTGGTTGAGGTTCATGAAGTCGAAGTCGATCTCCGACCACGGCAGGGCCACGTTGGCCTGCGTGTGCAGGTGCAGGAAGGGCTTCGTGAGGGCGTCGAGGCCGGAGATCCACATCTTGGCCGGCGAGAAGGTGTGCATCCAGGCGATCAAGCCGATGGTGCTGTCGCTGGCGTTCGCCTCGAGGGCGAGTCGGCGGATGGAGTCGGAGTCCTTGAGTACCGGCTTCCAGACCACGCGCACGGGGATGTTGCTCGACTCCTCGAGCTGACGCACCACCTCCTGCGACTGCTCGGCGACCTGACGCAGGGTCTCCTCGCCGTAGAGGTTCTGGCTGCCGGTGACGAACCAGACCTCGTAGGAATCGAGGGACGTGACGAGGGGGGTGCTCAACGAAGTGCTCCTTGGGGTGCTTGTCCGTAGACGTTCTGGTAGCGGTCGAACAGCGAGTCGATCGCCGCGGGGTCGATGGGCAGGGGGGTGCCGAGCTGGCGGGTGATGTGCACCGTGCGGGCGACGTCCTCGACCATGACGGCGGCCTTCACCGCGTCCTTCGCGTCCTTGCCGATGGTGAAGGGGCCGTGGTTCTGCATCAGCACGGCACGCGAGCGATGCCCGGTGAGCGTCTCGACGATGCCGCGACCGATCGAGTCGTCGCCGATGATGGCGAACGGGCCGATGGGGATCTCGCCGCCGAACTCGTCCGCCATGGCGGTGATCACGCACGGGATCGCCTCACCACGGGCGGCCCACGCGGTGGCGTAGGTGGAGTGCGTGTGCACCACTCCGCCCACGTCGGGCATGTTCCGGTACACGTAGGCGTGCGCGGCCGTGTCGCTGGAGGGCGAGCGGTCGGATCCCGGGGTGTCGGCGACGACGGTGCCGTCGAGGTTGCAGAGGATCATGTTCTCGGGGCCGAGGTCGTCGTACATCACGCCGCTCGGCTTGATGACGAAGAGGTCGGCACCGGGCACGCGGCCCGACACGTTCCCCCCGGTCCAGACGACGAGACCGTATCGGGTCAATTCACCGTGCAGGCGGGCGACGTCGGCGCGCACGCGCGCGATCGCCACCTCGGTCTCTGGGCTGTAGCTGCTCACTCGTTGGCCTTCCTTGTCGTGTCGTCGAATCGGCGCGTTCCGTCGTTCGATCCGCGGCCGGAGTGGTTCTGCGCGCACCGGGCGCGGGCGGCCGCGTCCGGTACCGTGCCTGCGGCGGGCCGGATGCGGTGGGCCGGGGCGACGGGGACGTCGTTCGGTCGCGCGGTCAAGAGAGCGAAGGTCATGAGGCCGAGCTCGGCACGATGCGCGCGGCGGAGGTCGACTCGCCCGGAGGACGCGACACGATCGACACCGAGAACGTGCGTCCTCCTCGTCGCCGGAGCTGGCGCGGCTGAACTCAACGGTGTCGACTCCCTCGTCAGAAATAGCTGCGGGTGGCGATCTTACGCTCACCGCACAGAATGTGAACGGTCACATTGGCTTAGTCACTTTACCCCCGCATCCGCCGCGACTGTCAAGCGCGGATTATCTCGATCGGGTAACCGCGCCGATCCGCCCCGCAGCATCCGTCGCGGCACGCCTTCCTCACCCGCGGCAGGCGGAACTCCGCGTGCCGGGAGTGCGGGATACGTGCCGCGAGCGGCATGTAGTGGCGGGAGGGGTCAGCGGGAGGGGGCGGCCGTGGACTGGCGCACCACGAGTTCCGGCATCACGTTGCCGCGGTAGGCGCCGCCCCCGCCCCCGGCGCCGTGCATGCCGCCCAGGCCGTCGAGCAGCAGGGACATGCACCGCCGTCCGAGCTCGGCGAAGTCCTGGCGAACGGTCGTGAGCGGCGGCCAGAAGTGGGCCGCCTCGGGAATGTCGTCGAAACCCACCACACTGATGTCGCGCGGCACGTCGAGGCCGGCCTCTCGGATGGCGTGGATGAGACCCAGCGCCATCTGGTCGTTGGAGGAGAAGATCGCGGTGAAGTCCCGCAGTCGCAGCATCTCCCGGCCCACGTAGTAGCCGAACTCCGACGACCAGTCGCCGAGGATCGGCGCCGTCGTCGGTACGTCCTGCGCCGACATCTCCTCGAGGAATCCGCGCATGCGCGCCTCCGCCTCGATCCAGTCCTGCGGGCCGGCCAGGTGGTAGATGTCGCGATGACCGAGCTCGATGAGGTGCCGGGTGGCGAGGCGCGCGCCGGCGATCTGATCCACCGACAGTTCGTGGTCGTCGAGGCGCCCGGTCGATTGCATGGTCACGAAGGGGATGTCGAGTGACAGCTCGGCGAGCGCGTCGAACACTCTCACCTGCGGCGCGATGATGACGAGCCCCTCCACGTCCTGCTCCATGAGGTGCGCGAGGGCCTCACGAATGGAGTCGGAGTCCTTCGCCAGGATGTTCGCGGTGAGCACGAGGTACCCGCCCTCGCGCGCCGCCTCCTCGATGGCCTGGATGCTCGACGCCGGGCCGTACTGGGCGCTGCGCGAGGTGAGAACGCCGATGGTGCGGGAGCGGCTCGTGACGAGCGCGCGGGCGGCGCGGTTCGGCCGGTACTGCAGTTCCTGCATCACGTCGAGCACCCGCTGACGGGTGGAGTCGCGCAGGCTCGGGTGCTCGTTGAGCACCCGCGACACCGTCTGGTGGGACACCCCGGCGACGCGTGCCACGTCGCGAATGCTGGGTGCTCGACCCCTCGCTGACTCCGTCGACACGTCGATTTCCGCTCTTCTGCTGCGTGTGCACGTTCACATGGGGAACGTTGCTCCCATTATGCACGGGCGCCCCGACGCTCCCCCGGCCTCGGCCTCCACCCTCACCGGGTGCGGTGAGAGATGAGGGCGGCGTGCGGTTACTTGCTGCGCTTGGGCGACTTGGCGAGGGCCGCATCCACGTCGGCGATCAGGTCCTCCACCGACTCGATGCCCACGGAGAGCCGCACGATGTTGTCGGGAACCTCGAGCACCGTGCCCCGCACGGATGCGTGGGTCATCTCGGCCGGGTAGTTCACAAGCGACTCCACCCCGCCGAGCGACTCCGCGAGCAGGAACACCCGCGTCGACTCGGCGAATCTCCGCGCCGCCTTCGCGCCACCCCGCATCGCGATCGACACCATGCCGCCGAATGCGCTCATCTGCTGACGCGCGAGCTCGTGCCCGGGCGAGTCCGGCAGGCCCGGGTAGTAGACCTGCTCGACGGCGGGGTTGCCCATCAGGTACTCGGCAAGCGCCTGCGCATTGCTGCTGTGCCGTTCCATGCGCACCGCGAGGGTCTTGATGCCGCGCGAGGTGAGCCAGGCGTCCATCGGCCCGGACACGGCGCCCGCCGCGAACTGCACGAAGCGCACCTTCTCTGCGAGTTCCTCATCGTTGAGCACGAGCGCTCCGCCGAGCACGTCGGAGTGCCCGCCGAGGTACTTGGTGGTCGAGTGCACCACCACGTCGGCGCCGAGCGAGAGCGGGCGCTGCAACGCCGGGGAGGCGAACGTGTTGTCCACCACGATGATCGCGCCGGCCTGGCGTCCGATGTCGGACAGCTCGGCGATGTCGCTGATCTTCATCATCGGGTTGCTGGGGGTCTCGACCCAGAGGATCTTGGTCGAGCCCTTCTTGAGCGCCTTCTCCACCTCGAAGAGGTTCGACATGTCGACCACCGTGTTCGTGACGCCCCAGGCGCCGTGCACGCGGTTGATCAAGCGGTGCGTGCCGCCGTACACGTCGTTGCCGAGCACCACGTGGTCGCCGGGCTTCAGCACGGCGCGGAGGAGGGCATCCTCCGCGGCCAGCCCCGACGAGAACGACATGCCGAAACGCCCGCCCTCGAGCGCGGCGAGCTGCTGCTCCAGCGCGTCGCGCGTGGGGTTGCCGGCGCGGGTGTATTCGTAGCCTCCGCGCAGGTCTCCGACGCTCTTCTGCACGAAGGTGCTCGTGAGGTAGAGGGGCGGGATGACCGCGCCGGTGGTCGGATCGAAATCCTGACCGGCGTGCACGGCGCGGGTATCGAAGCCCTGGTCCTTCTTCATGGTGTTCTCTTCCTGCTACTCGGTGAGGAATGTGAGGAGGTCGTGCCGGGTGATCACGCCGACGGGCTTGCCGCCGTCGCTCACCAGGAGCGCATCGGCCGAGCCGAGCGCGCGCCACGCTTCCGACACCGGCGCGGTGACGCCGATGAGGTCGAGCGGCGGACCGACGAAACCGCGCACGTGATCGGTGAGCTGAGCCTTGCCGCTGAATACGGATTCGAGGAGCGAACGAGCCGTGACGGCCCCGATGACCTCGCCCATCACGACGGGCGGTTCCGCGTTCAGGATCGGCACCGTGTCGACGTCGTAGCTGGTGAGGATGTGGATGGCGTCGCGCACGGTGTCGGACGGGTGGGCGTGCACGAGATCGGGGAGGGAACCGGTCTTGGCGCTCATCACGTCGCGCACGGTGCGCACCGAGGGAACGGGCGCGAAGCCGTACGACTGCATCCATTTCTCGTTGAAGATCTTGCCGAGGTAGCCGCGGCCACCGTCGGGCAGCAGCACCACCATCACGGCGGATGCGGGCAGCGTGCGCGCCACCTTGAGCGCGGAGGCGACGGCCATGCCGCTCGACCCGCCCACCAGCAGCCCCTCCTCGCGGGCGAGGCGCAGCGTCATCTCGAACGACTCGCGGTCGCTCGATGCGACCACCTCGTCGACCACGGACGGGTCGTAGGCGGCGGGCCAGAAGTCCTCGCCCACGCCCTCGACGAGGTAGGGCCGGCCGGTCCCGCCCGAGTACACCGATCCCTCGGGGTCGGCGCCGATGATGCGCACCCGCGCCTCGGACACCTCCCGGAGGTACCGACCGACGCCGCTGATGGTGCCCCCGGTTCCCACGCCCGCCACGAAGTGCGTGATCTCGCCCTCGGTGTCCCGCCAGATCTCCGGCCCGGTGGTCTCGTAGTGGCTGAGCGGACCGTTGGGGTTCGAGTACTGGTCGGGCTTGTAGGCGCCGGGGATCTCGGCGGCCAGGCGGTCGGACACGGAGTAGTAGGAGGCGGGGTCGTCCGGTGCGACCGCCGTGGGGGTGACGACGATCTCCGCGCCGTACGCGGTGAGCACGTTGCGCTTGTCCTCGCCCACCTTGTCGGGCAGGACGAAGACGCACCGGTAGCCGCGCTGCTGGGCGACGAGGGCCAGCCCGACACCGGTGTTGCCGGAGGTGGGCTCGACGATGGTGCCTCCCGGCCGCAGCTTGCCCTCCGCTTCGGCGGCGTCGATGATGCGGGTGGCGATGCGGTCCTTGGCGGAGCCGCCCGGGTTGAACGACTCCATCTTGACGAGCACGGTCGCCGCCACACCCTCGGTCACCCGGTTGAGCTTGACCAGCGGGGTGTCGCCCACGAGGTCGAGGATGGTGTTCGCGTATTTCATTCCACTACCTCTGGTAGGTCGGGCTCTGGTAGGTCCGGCGCGGTCCGCTTCCCGGCACGTTCCGACTTCCGGCACGGCCCCCGCACCGAGCGCATCGGAGCACGCGGACTCCCGCAGCCCCGCAGAGAACGGGCCAGTCGGCCCGGGCCTCAGACTACCAGCGGGTCTTCCGGCGTCACTGGACGCGCGGGCACCCGGTGGACGGATGGAAGAATGGGAGCACGGCTCTCACCCATGGTTCAGATCCCGCTGCAAGAGTGGGGCTGTTCCCCGCCCTCATCGACAGGACTCCTCTGTGGCTCGACGCGACGACATCCCGCCCGCTTCCGACTCCGGTGCCCGCACGCCGGGTTCCGCGCGGCCGGTCCCGCCCACCGCGAAGCAGCAGGCGAAGGATCTGACGGTCAAGCAGCAGCGCGAGGCGCGTCGTGCCGAGAAGGTCGCCGCACTGAAGAAGCAGCAGGCGCGACAGAAGCGCAACCGCATCCTCGGCATCTCGATCGCAAGCCTGCTCGCCCTCGGCGCCGTCGTCGCCATCATCTCGTTCGTCATCGCGAGCGCGAAGCCGCCGATCATCGACCCGGACCGCGACCCGGCGGCCATCAGCATCGAGGGCGTCGAGGAGTTCACCGGAATCGCCGGCACGCACGTGGAGCCGCAGCCCGTGGATTACGAGGCGCAGTACGGCATGACGCCTCCCGCGGGCGGCGAGCACTGGAGCCAGTGGCTCAACTGCGGCGTCTACGAGCAGCCCGTGCCGAACGAGAACGCGGTGCACGCGCTCGAGCACGGCGCCGTCTGGACCACCTACGACCCCGACGTCGTGAGCGGCGACGACCTGGAGCAGCTCCGCGACTCCCTCCCCGGCACGTACTCGGTGCTGTCACCGTTCCCCGGCCTCCCCGCACCCGTCGTCATGTCGGGCTGGGGCGTGCAGGTGCAGCTCGACGGTGTGGACGACCCGCGCATCAGCGACTTCCTCAACAAGTACTGGCAGTCGGCCACCGTGCCCGAGCCGGGAGCGCTCTGCACCGGGGCCCTGGACGCCCCCGGCAAGGTGTCGTGACCGAAGTCCGCACCGAGGCGTCTCCCTCGACCGAGGCTTCCCCTGAGGCTTCGGCGACGTTCGACCGGCGCACCCGGCTGACGATCTCGGCCATCCTCGCGGGAACGGTCATCCTCCTCCTCGGGTTCGGCGCCGGGTGGCTCGCCCGCCCGCAGCCCGCCTCGGCCGCTCTCCCCACGACGACCAGCGCGGAGGCCGGGTTCGCCCGCGACATGCAGGTGCACCACCAGCAGGCGGTGGAGATGTCGGTACTGCTGCGGGACCGGTCCGAGAACGAGGAGGTCCGCACCCTCGCGCTCGACATCCTGACCGGGCAGGGGCAGCAGGCCGGGCAGATGTACGGCTGGCTGGCGATGTGGGGACTGCCGCAGGCGCCGGCGGAGCCCCGGATGACCTGGATGATGCGGCCCCCGCTGGCCGGCGCGGGGAACCACGAGCACGGGTCCTCCGACGGCGCGATGGCGGACCACGTGCCGGGGGAACCGATGCCCGGTCTCGCGAGCCCGGAGGACATCGCCCGGCTGACGGCCGCATCCGGTAGCGCCGCCGACCGCCTGTACCTGGAACTCATGATCGAGCACCACCGCGGCGGGGTGACCATGGCGGATGCGGTGCTCGACCGCTCGGCGAACCGCACCGTGACCGATCTCGCTTCCAGCATGACCGCCGCGCAGCAGGCGGAGATCGACTACATGACCGACCTGCTCGGTCGCGTCTGATCGATCGCGTCTGATCGATCGCGACTGATCGATCGCGACTGATCGGTCGCGTCTGATCGATCGCGTTTGGTCCGCTAGCGCTGCATCGCCTTCACGACGGTCACGGACGACGTGATCCACTCGTCGAGTTCCGTGCCGCCGGCGCGGGAACCGGAGTCCCGCACCGTCAGCGCCTCGAGCACATTCACCATCTCTCGCACGATCACCCAGTCCCGCACGCGGTCCTCGTCCCAGCCGGTGATCTCGAGCACGGTGTACAGCCGATCGAGGATCGCGTGCCTCGGTGTCGGTGAGGCGACCACCTCGTCCCAGCGATTCCAGAGCAGGGGCGCGACCTCGTAGGCCGGGTCACCCGACAGCGGTTTCGGATCGATGACCAACCAGGGTTCGCGGTCGGCCGCGAGCACGTTCTCGTAGTGCAGGTCGGTGTGCAGCAGGATGCCGTCGGTTCCGTCGTCCGTGGCGAAGGCACGGGCCAGGGATGCCGCCTGCTCCACCTGGCGCCGCGGTACCCGCCGGTCGTTCCGAAGGTGCGCCAGGCGCTCCGCCCACTCCCCGCTCATCGTGGACAACCGGGCGAGCTGCGGTACGGCCGGCCGATGAATGCGGCCGTAGAGTCGGGCGACCACCTCGCACGCCTCGCGCACGGGCAGCCTGCCGAGATTGCGGCCGCCGTGGGCGCGCTCGAGGAGAAGCACCGATCGACGTGGATCCGCGCGCAGTAGTCGCACGGCGCCGTTCCCCGCCCAGGCTCGGAGGGCGAGGTGCTCGTGCTCCGCTTCCGGGTGCGGCCACCCGAGTTTCAGGGCGGCGGGGACCCCCGAATCGGTGACCATCGGAAACACGATGGCGGCGCTGCCGGTGCTCGGCGGCCCGTCTTCGGTGAGGGACCAGTCGGTGGTCACGTCCTGCAGCAGCCGAGGCAGCCGCTCGAGCCACTCTGCCCAGTCGGCACCGCGCTCGGCGTTCCGCAGGAACGCGGAGGGGATCCCGGAGGTCAGAGGGCCGCGCTCCTCTGCTCGGAGTAGAGCGTGGAGTAGGTGCCACCGGAGCGCAGGAGTTCGTCGTGGGTGCCGCGCTCCACGATCCGGCCGCCGTCCACCACGAAGATGACGTCGGCGTCCACCACGGTCGAGAGGCGGTGGGCGATCGACACGGTGGTGCGGCCGCGGGCGGCGGTGTCGAGCGCCTTCTGCACGATCCGTTCCGAGATGGCGTCGAGGGCGCTCGTCGCCTCGTCGAGGATCAGCACCTCGGGGTCCTTGAGGAGTACGCGCGCGATCGCGATGCGCTGCTTCTCCCCTCCCGACAACCGGTAGCCGCGCTCACCGACCACCGTGTCGTACCCGTCGGCGAACGAGGCGATGGTGTCGTGGATATTCGCGGCCTTCGCGGCGGCGACCAGTTCGTCGGGCGTGGCATCCGGCTTGGCGTAGCGGAGATTGTCGGCGATGGATGCGTGGAAGAGGTAGGTCTCCTGGCTCACGATGCCCACATGACCGAGCAGCGACTCGTGCCGGAGGTTCCGCACGTCGACCCCGGCGAAGGTCACCCGACCGGCCGACACGTCGTAGAACCGGGGAACGAGGTACGACACCGTGGTCTTGCCCGCTCCCGACGGGCCGACGAACGCGGCGAACTGGCCGGGTTCGATCGTGAGCGACACATCGTCGAGGGTGGGGCGCGAGTCCGGCCCGGCATCGGGATACCGGAACGTCACGTGCTCGAGGGTGATCCGACCGCGCTCGCCATCTACCGGAACGTCGCGAGCGCCCGGGCGGTCGGTGATCGCCGGACGCAGGTCGAGGTACTCGAAGATCCGTGCGAAGAGCGCGCCCGAGGTCTGCAGGTCGAGGGCGACCCGCATCAGCGCCATGAGCGGGAAGAGCAACCGGGCCTGCACGGTCGTGAACGCCACGATCGTGCCCGGCGTGATGTCCGGTGCACCGCCGACGAGGAGGAACCCGGCAGCCAGGTACACGATGGCGGGGATGCTGGAGAGGAAGATCCCCACCAGGGCGAAGAACCACTGCCCGCTCATCTGCTGCTGCACCTGCAACCGGATCTGCGTGCGGTTCTCGTCGGCGTAGCGATCGGTCTCGGCGGCCTGACGACTGAAGCTCTTCGACAGCAGGATGCCCGACACGCTCAGTGTCTCCTGCGTGATCGCCGTCATGTCGGAGAGCGACTCCTGCGTCTTGGTGGCGATGCGCGCCCGCACCTGCCCCACCCTGCGCTGCGCGACGACGAGGATCGGCATGAGCACGAGGGCGATGATCGTCAGCTGCCAGTTCAGCAGCAGCATGGCCACGAAGGCGGCGATCACGGTGACGGTGTTCCCGAGCACGCTCGACACGGTGTTGGTGAGCACACCGGCCACCCCGCCGACGTCGTTGGAGAGACGCGACTGGATGACACCGGTCTTGGTGCGGGTGAAGAAGCTCAGTTCCATCGCCTGCAGGTGCGTGAACATCCGCACCCGAAGCGCGCCCATCACCCTGTTGCCGACCGTGGCGGTGAGGTAGGTCTGCCACACGCCGAGCAGGGTGGAGAGCACGTAGATGGCGATCATGAGCCCGACGAGGGTCGCCAACCGGCCGAGGTTCGGGGTCCCGTCGGGCGGGAAGAGCCCCTCGTCGAAGGCGCGCTGGGTGAGGAGCGGCGGGATGACGCTGAAGCCGGCGGCCACGATGATCAGCACCGCGGTGAGCGCGAGCTTGGGGCGGTACGGGCGGAACAGCTGCACGATGCGCTGGAACAGGTGGTCGATCTTCGGCGCTTCGGCGTTGAGAGCGCGTTGCGCCGCTTCGTCGCTGCCACTCACCCGGGATCCTCCTCCGCGGCCCCGGCGCATGGCGCCGCCCGCGGTCACGTCTCCCATCCTGCTCACGAAACGAATCTAGGCCAGCGCCCCACCTCCTACCGGCTGTTCCGCCCACGGCGCAACGCCGCCCGGTCGACGGGATTACCGTGTTGTACATGCCCGACTCCTCGACCTACACCGCCTTCCTGCTGATCCCCGGACGGGAGTCCGAGGGCAAGGTGACCGGACCCCACCCACTGCAGGACGGGAAGCCCGCGCCGAGCATCCGCGAGATCCGCACGACCGCCGACGGGGAGCGCCGGGTCGCGACCTACGACCTCAGCGAATCCATCGGTGCGCCGTCGTTGTACGAGTACACCCTGGTGTCCGACGAGCCCACCACCTCCGGCTGATCCCGATGCGTCGATCCGCCGCCAGCGACTCGCGACCCGCGCCCGGAATCGGGATGTAGATGGCACCCCTCGGTCGTCGACGGGCGCGGCGTTCCGCGCCCTACGAGCCACCGCCGATACTGCCGGTGGCTCCGATCGAACGCGTGGTCGACGAGGGTGCGCTCATCTCGGCGACCACCGTGCGGATGGCGATGAAGAATCGGCTCATCGTCGATGCGCTGCGTGACGGCAGACGCTTCGACGCCGACGTGCTGCGGGCTGCGGCCCGGGCGCAGTTCCTCGTGCTCGCCCGCGAGAATGACGAGACGGCCGTCCGGGTCGACCGGCTCGACCTGCCGGACGATGCGAGCGCCGAGCATCGGCGGAGGCCCGAGGTGCACCGGATGCTCGCGGCGGCCCTCCGGGCGGCGGCCGACGACCCCGAGCGGTTGACCGCCATCGTCTGCGCGGCTCGGGACGACGCACTGCAGGAGGTCGTCGACGAGTTGACGACGCGGCTGGTGC
Source organism: Planctomonas psychrotolerans (assembly GCF_008642235.1). GTDB lineage: Bacteria > Actinomycetota > Actinomycetes > Actinomycetales > Microbacteriaceae > Planctomonas > Planctomonas psychrotolerans. Next base: position 913,071 of record NZ_SJEV01000001.1, read on the forward strand.
TGCGGGATCGGCCTCCCACCGGCGGGCCGGACGACGAGTTCGAGCGGTTCCATCGCCTGCGCGACTTCATCGAGATCGACCTCGCAGCCCTCGAAGCTCAGGCGCGGCGGAACGCGCCGCCCGGCGACCGGAGCTGAGCGCCCCGGACCGGGACCGGGAGCGGGCCGGTCGGTCGGCACATCCCGGCCGGTCGAGCAGGCACGCCTGATCGGCCGTGCACGCCCGACCGGTCAGTCGATGGCGGCCAGCAGGGCGTTGGCCCAGGTGGAATACACGCCGGAGACCTGCGCGGAATCGGGGCGGCGCAGGTCGGGCAACCGTTCCGGCGGGAACGGCACCGAGATGCACCCGGGTCGGGTGGTCACCAACCCTCGCGTCGCCTCATTGAACCGTCGCACCTGTCGCCCGGCGCGGGCGCGCACCGCTCGGGGCAGGTACGGGTACTCGTCGAGCGGTGGCGCTTCCGCGACGATGATCCGGGCGTCCGGTGACAGCTGGGACCTGAGAGTATCGAGCGCCACCCCGAGGAGCCGCGTCCACACGCGCACGGGGGTGCTCCGAACCGCGTCGCCGATGCCGAGCATGACCACGACCACGTCCGCGTCCACGAATACCGCGGGATCCGACACCACCGCCGACGCGGTGTGCACGGTCAGGTCGGGGAACGGCGCGGTCGACCACACCACGCCCTGACCGTGCCGGGTGGCGAGCTGGCGGGCGAGGTGGCCGGCGATGCTGAGCTCACCGAGCAGCGTGCCGTAGCCGATCGAGGTGGCTTCTCCGATCACCACGAGGTGGTGGGGATGCGCCCCGGGAATGGTGCCCCCGACCCGGCCGGGCGGGAACGCACTGGCGCGCATCACCTGCCGTTGCACGAGGTAGTTCACGAAGTGCAGGGGCCGCGCTGCCGCGCGGAGTGCGGCACGCCCCGCTCCCCCCGCCCTCGGCCCGCCGCGGTACGTCATCCGACGTCGGCGCCCTCGGCGCACCAGGAAAAATGCCTGCTCATGCCGCACATGCTACCCCCGGGGGTCCCGCCGGCAACACGACGAAGCCCCGGTGCGGCATTGACCGCACCGGGGCTTCGAACGCACCCGACCGCGGGAGCGTGTCGGTCGATCTATCCCTTCGTGGATCCGGCGAGCAGTCCTCGAACGAAGTACCGCTGCAGGCTGAAGAACACGATCAGCGGAATGACGAGCGACACGAAGGCCGCGGCGGTGAGGCGCTGCCATTCCTGCCCGCGCGACCCGGTGAGTTCGGCGAGCCTCTGGGTGAGGGGCGCGACGTCCGGGGTTCCGCCCGAGAACACCAGGGCGACGAGGAGATCGTTCCAGACCCAGAGGAACTGGAAGATGCCGAATGAGGCGATGGCCGGCAGCGCGAGCGGGATGATGATCCGGAAGAACACCTGTCCGTGACCGGCGCCGTCCACCCGAGCCGCCTCGATCACCTCACCCGGGATCTCCGAGATGAAGTTGTGCAGCAGGAAGATGGCGAGCGGCAGCGCGAAGATCGTGTGCGCGATCCAGACCTGGGCGTAGTTACCGGCGGGGAGTCCGGGCAGGATCTGCGTCTCGCCGAACCGGAGCCCGAGGGAGAACATCTGCAGCAGCGGGATCAGGGCCATCTGCAGCGGCACGATCTGGAGCGCGAAGACCAGGATGAAGAGCGCGTTGCTGCCCTTGAACTTGATCCACGCGAAGGCGTACGCCGCGAGCGACGCCAGCACGAGCGGGAACAGCGTGCCGGGGATCGCGATCGCGAGCGAGTTCACGAAGTACGAGCCGAGTTGCGGCGACGACGCCGACGACGACAGGAGCACGTCCTGGTAGTTGGCCAGCGTGAACCCCGGGTTCTGGAAGATCGTCCACCAGCCGTTGTTGCGGATCTCGTCCTCGGGGCGAAACGACGACACGAACAGGCCGAAGGTGGGCAGGGTCCACACCACCGCGATGATGAGCGCCGCGATGGTCGCTCCGCGCGAGGTGAGGCGCTGCTTGACCCGCTTGGTCTTGGTGGCCCCCTCCTGCGCCAGTTCGTACGACGTGTCGTCGCGGTCCGAACGACCGGGGACGGGGAGGTCTGCTGGGGCGACGCTGCTGCTCATCGGATCTCCCTCTGCTGGCGCAGGATGCGCACGTTGTAGATGACGATCGGGAGCACCATGATGAACAGGATCAGCGCCAACGCCGATCCGCGTCCGGGTGCCTGCGACCGGAATGCCTGGTTGTACATCTCGTTCGCCACGACGCTCGTGCCGAAGTTTCCGGCGGTCATCGTCTGCACGATGTCGAAGACCTTGAGGGTGGCGATGGAGATGGTGGTGACCACCACCACGAGCGACCCGCGGATACCGGGGACCGTCACGTTGCGGAAGCGCTGCCAGGCGTTGGTTCCGTCGAGCTGCGCCGCCTCGAGCTGCTCGGTGGGCACGCCCTTGATCGCGGCGGAGAGCACCACCATCGCGAATCCGGTCTGCACCCAGATCATGACGACGATGAGGAGAAGCGTGTTGATGGGGTCGGACTGCAGCCAGAGCACGGGTTCGGCGCCGAACCAGACGAGGATCTGGTTGAGCGCACCGATCTGCTCGCGGCCCTCCGGGCGGTACTCGTAGACGAAGCGCCAGATGATCGACGCCCCGACGAAGGAGATCGCCATCGGCATGAACACGAGCGCCTTGAAGATGCGCTCCCCGCGGGCCTTGTCGATGAACACCGCGTAGGCGAGGCCGATGATCGTGGACACCAGCGGCACGAGTACGACCCAGACGACGGTGTTCGCGAGCGTGCGCAAGGCGTCGGGCTGGGTGAACATCCAGACGAAGTTGTCGAGGCCGATGAAGTTGCCGGTGTTGTCGGCGAACGCGGCGATGCTGGTGCGTACGGCCGGGTAGATCAGACCGATGCCGAGCAGGAGGAGGGCGGGCGCGAGGAACGCGACGAGCTGGAAGCCGTCACGCCCCCTCTTGGGCGCCTTGTCGATGAGGAACAGGATCAGTCCGATGACCGCCGCGAAGATGGCGAGCGCCGCGGCAACCTGGACGATCTTGTTGATGAGGTCTGCAGTCGTCACTGACGAACAACCTTCCGCTTGGGGGGAGAGGGGAAAGCAGGGGCCGTTCGGATCTCTCCGAACGGCCCCTGGAACGGGCGCAGGGAACGCCAGTCCGTGCTGTTACGAGGCGGGCCAGCTGCCTTCGATGAAGGTTGCGACCTGCTCCGAGCTGTCACCACCGATCCAGTCGACCATCCCCTTGAAGAAGGAGTTGGCGCCGACCGCGGCCGGCATGAGGTCGGAGGCGTCGAAGCGGAACACGGTGTTCTCGCTCTGCAGCGTCTCGACGGCGGAGGACAGCAGGTCGCTCGACGCGTTGGCCGGGTCGAGGCCGCTGTTGGCGCTGATCACACCGCCGAGGGAGACGCGGTTGTTGGCCCACGTGTCGCTCGACAGGAAGGTCTGCACCGCGACGACCTCTTCGCTGTCCGTGAAGGCGCCGACGATCTCGCCACCGCCGGTCACGGCGTTCTCGCCACCGGCCTCGGCCGGCGGGGTGAGGAATGCCCACACGTCACCGTCCTCGGCGACGTTGGTGTCCTCGGGCCAGAAGCCCTCGTAGAACGTGGCCTGGTGGTGCATGGCGCACTCGTTGTCGAGGATGGGCAGACCGCCCTCGCCGAAGGGCAGGGAGACGATGGACTCGACACCGCCGTGTCCGCCGTTCACGTACTCCGGGTTCTTCAGGATGTCGCCCGCCGCGTCGAAGGCCTCGACGATCTGCGGGTCGTTGAAGGGGATCTCGTGCGCGACCCACTGGTCGTACACCTCGGGCCCGGAGAGGCGGAGGACCATGTCCTCGACCCAGTCGGTGCCCGGCCATCCGGTCGCGGCGTCCGATGCGAAGCCGGCGCACCACGGCGTAACGCCGTCGTCCGCGATCTGCTGGGTGAGGGTCATCAGCTCGTCGAGCGACTCGGGCTGCTCGTAGCCGTTCTCTTCGAAGAAGCTGGGGCTGTACCAGATGTAGCCCTTGATGCTCGCCATCAGCGGCGCACCGTAGAACTCGTCCTCGACGGTCCCGTAGGCCTTCCAGTCCGCGGACCAGAACTCGTCGACGTTGGACTCGACCGCCTCGGGGGCGGGCTGGAGGTAGCCGTCGCGGGCGAGCGAGGCGAACAGGCCGGGCTGCGGGATGATCGCGAGGTCGGGCGGGTTGCCGCCCTGGGCGCGCACGTTGATCTGGGTCTCGAACTGCTGCGAGCCCTCGTAGACCACGTCGATCCCGGTGCAGGTCTCGAAGTCGATCCAGGATTCGTTGAGGCGGTCGGCCTCCACCTCGACGATGGTGCCGTATACGTTCACCTCAGGGCTGTCGGCGGTGAAGTCGCCGTAGGCCTCGTAGTCGGAACAGTCAGCGTCTCCCGCGTTCTCGGCAGCAATATCGCCCGTGCACCCGGCAAGGGTGAGGGCGACGGCGCTTGCTGCTGCGAGCGGGAAGACGAGACGACGACGGTGCAGGGTAGAACTCATGGATGTCTCCTCCTCTTCGAGTCGAACCGGTGCTCGCTGTGCCGCGCAGACGCGCGGTCGGGAACCGGTTCCACAGGTCAACGTACGGCACGCCCCCACGCGATGCAAGGCGGGAACATAACGAAACGGTATTCCTGCACACCGTCAGAACTCGGGAGGAGAGGACGGGAGCTCGGGTATTCGCCTGGTGAAACGCTTCGATCGTGGAACCGATTCCACATGCGGTCGTTCCGCGCTACGCTGTGTTCGACACGGGGTCCCGTCGCACCGGGAACCGGAACTCGGCCCAATGAGGGGATGCCGGCATGAGCGCTCTTGCGGACGTCGCACGTCTCGCCGGCGTGTCCAAGGCGACGGCCTCCCGCGCGCTCAGCGGTCGCGGGTACGTCTCCGAGCACACCCGGGACGCGGTCGCCCGCGCCGCGGCGCAGATCGGTTACGTCGTGAGCTCGAACGCCTCGAGCCTCGTCACGGGTCAGACCAAGAACGTCGGCGTGGTCATCCCGTTCCTCAACCGGTGGTTCTTCGCCGAACTGCTCGAGGGGATCGAGTCGGCCCTGCTCGAGGCGGGCTACGACCTCACCCTGTACCGCCTGACCGACGACGTCGAGCAGCGCCGCATGATCTTCGAGTACTTCCTCGTGCGCAAGCGGGTGGACGCCGTGATCGCCGTGAGCGTGGCGCTCACCGATGCCGAGGTGATCCGCCTGCAGTCGCTCGGTAAGCCGCTCGTGGGCGTCGGCGGCCCGGTCGACGGCATGACGACCCTGAGCATCGACGACGTGGCTGTCGCCCAATTGGCCACCGAGCACCTGCTGAGCCTGGGGCACCGCCACATCGTGCACCTCGGGGGATCGCCGGAGGATGAGATGGACTTCTCCGTGCACGAGAAGCGCCTCTCCGGCTACCGGGTCGCCATGACGAACGCGGGGCTCGGCGATCACGGCGCATTCGCCCCTGCACCGTTCTCCATCGAGGGCGGCTACCGCGCCGCCCTCGCCCTGCTCTCCGATCCCCGGTCCCGGCCGACCGCCGTATTCGCCGCGTCCGATGAGATCGCCATCGGGTTGATCATCGCCGCCCGTCAGCTCGGTATCCGGGTTCCGCAGGACCTCTCCGTCGTCGGCATCGACGGTCACGAGCTGTCGGACATGTTCGGGCTCACCACGCTTCAACAGCATCCCAAGCACCAGGGCCGCCTCGCCGTCGACCTCGTGCTGCGGGGGCTTGCGGGCGGCGGCGCAGACACCGGCGGCAGCGTGTCGGTGCCGGTGGACTTCGCCGCCCGGTCGAGCACCACCGCACCGGCCCGCTCGACCGTCGCCTGACGTCGCGCACGGACGACGAAAGGCGCCACCTCGAGGAGAGGTGGCGCCTTTCGGCTGGTGCGGGTTGTGACCGGTGCGGGTCGTTACTTGAGGGTAACGGTGGCGCCGGCGGCCTCGAGCTGAGCCTTGGCCTTGTCGGCGGCTTCCTTGCTCGCGCCCTCGAGCACGGCCTTGGGGGCGCCGTCGACGAGCGCCTTCGCCTCACCCAGACCGAGGCTGGTGAGCGCGCGCACCTCCTTGATGACCTGGATCTTCTTGTCACCGGCGGCCTCGAGCACGACGTCGAACGCCGTCTGCTCCTCGACCTCTTCGGCGGGAGCAGCTGCTCCACCCGCGGCCGCAGCAGCGACCGGAGCGGCAGCCGTGACCTCGAAGACCTCTTCGAACTTCTTGACGAAGTCGCTCAGCTCGATGAGGGTGAGCTCCTTGAAGGCGTCGATGAGCTCGTCGTTTGACAGCTTTGCCATGATTTTCTCCTTGTGTTCTTGACGTGTGTCTACCGCTTGCGAAGCACTCCGCCCCGGACGGGGCGGACAGTACTAGGAGGCGGAATCCTGCTTCTCGCGCAGCGCTTCGACGGTGCGAACCGCCTTCGCGAGCGGTGCGTTGAACAGATATGCGGCACCGAACAGCGAAGCCTTGAAGGCGCCGGCAAGCTTGCCGAGCAGAACTTCACGGGATTCGAGGTCGGCGAGCTTGCGTACCTCGTCGGCAGTCAGGGCGTTACCGTCGAAGTAACCACCCTTGATGACGAGCTGAGGATTTGCCTTGGCGAAGTCGCGCAGACCCTTCGCGACGGCGACAGGGTCTCCGTGCACGAATGCGATGGCGGACGGACCGACGAGTTCCTCGTCGAACGACGAGATTCCCGCCTGGTTTGCCGCGATCTTGGTCAGCGTGTTCTTCACCACGGCGTAGGTTGCGTGCTCACTGATCGAACCGCGCAGCTGCTTGAGCTGTGCGACAGTGAGACCGCGATACTCGGTCAGCAGAACGGCGCTCGAGTTGCGGAAAGAATCCGCGAGCTCGGCAACCGTAGCTTCCTTGTTCGCCATGGCGCTCCTTTTTACCTGGGGTCCTGCTCTCGCAGGTGCCGGCAGCCCCGGGCGCGCACACAGAAAAAGCTCCGGCGCAGGAGGCCGGAGCTGAGAGAAACGCGCAATTGCGCGGTACTTCTACTTCGATCACCTACGCGGGCCTTCGCAACGGATGCCCCATGACGGGACACATCGTTCGTGCGAACCTTCGACCGATGCCCCCGGATCACTCCGAGCACACCGGTAACCAGCGGTCTTTGGCTTCGATCAGGGTACGGGCGATCTCGGCCCGATGCAAATCGGGACGCATCGTCCCGCAATCGTCCGTCCGCTCAGAAGCCTTCGGGTGCGTGCGGCACGTAGGCGCTCTCCAGCATGGTGATCTCCTCGGCGGTGAGCGACACGTCGAGCGACGACAGGGCGTCGTCGAGATGGGCCTCCGTGGTCACCCCCACGATCGGCGCGGTGACCACCGGATTGCGCGACACCCACGCCAGCGCCACCTGGGCCCGCGGGATTCCGCGACCCTCGGCCACGTTCGCCACCGCCGCTGCGACGCGCCGGTCGCTCTCCTCGGCCTGGCGGTACAGCACCTTGCCGAACTCGTCGGTGCCGCTGCGCGCGGTGGCGGCGTCCCAGTCGCGGGTGAGGCGACCGCGGGCGAGCGGGCTCCACGGCAGCACACCGATGCCCTCCGCCTCGCAGAGCGGATACATCTCCCGCTCCTCCTCGCGGTAGATCAGGTTGTACTGGTCCTGCATGGTCACGAACCGCGCCCAGCCGTTGGCCGCCTGCATCGAGAGGGCCTTCTCGAACTGCCACGCCCACATCGACGAGGCGCCGAGGTAGCGCACCTTGCCGCTCCGGACGAGGGAGTCGAGCGTCTCCAGGGTCTCCTCGACCGGCGTCGCATCGTCCCAGCGGTGGATCTGGTACAGGTCGATGTAGTCCGTGCCCAGACGCCGCAGGCTCTCGTCGATCTGCCAGAGGATGTGCTTGCGACTGAGGCCGGCGCCGTTCGGTCCGTCCGCCATGCGTCCGTTCACCTTCGTGGCGAGCACCACGTCCTCCCGGGAGGCGAAATCGGCGATCGCGCGCCCCGTGATCTCCTCGCTGGAGCCCAGCGAGTACACGTTCGCGGTGTCGAAGAAGGTGATGCCGGCTTCGAGGGCACGTCGGATGAGGGGTCGCGATGCGTCCTCGTCCAGGGTCCACTCGTGCGACCCGCGAGCGGGGTCCCCGAAGCTCATGCAGCCCAGCGCGAGCGCTGAGACCTGTGTTCCGGTGGTGCCGAGTCGGACGTACCGCATGCAGATCCTCCTGGTGCCTGTCGCGGGTGGGGTTTGGTCCCTTAGACGTGCGAGCGCCAGGTGTGCTGCGGCTGGTAGCCGAGCAGGCGCTTGGCCTTGTCGATGGACAGCAGCGTCTCGTGCTCGCCGAGCTCGCGGGTGACGGGAACGTCGGGGAAGATCTCGGCGGCGAGAGACGCGCTCGAGCGGGTCATCACGGTGTCGTCCTCGGCGATGATGAACACCTCGTACCCCGTGCCCTCCCACTCCAGTGCCTTGAGAATGGCCTGCGCGCCGTCACGACCGTCGATGTAGCCCCACAGGTTCCACCGCCGGCTCGACGCGTCGGAGTCGAAGGAGGGGAACTTCTCGTAGTCCTCGGGATTCATGACGTTGGAGAAACGCAGTCCGGCCACCTTGAGTTCCGGGTCCCAGCGCACCAGCTCCTTCACCATGGTCTCCTCGAGGTGCTTGACCAACGAGTAGGTGCTGTTCGGCTGGGCCGCGTATTCCTCGTCGACCGGGATGTAGGGCGGCGGCACCTCGAACGGCAGCCCCAGTACGGTCTCGCTCGACGCGTGCACGATGTTCTTGATGCCGGCGCGCGATGCCGCCTTGAACACGTTGAAGCTCGACAGGATGTTGTTCTGGAACGTGGCGATGTCGCTCATGATCGCGGGAGCCGGGATGGCGGCGAGATGCACGATCGCGTCGAAGCCGTCATGGGAGTCATCGACACCGAAGATCGCATCGATCACCTGCCCGTAGTCGGTGAGGTCGACGCGCACGAAGCCGGGTCCGCGCTCTCCGTTGACGTCGAGGTTCACGACGTCGTGACCCGCGTCCTTCAGGTAGGTAACGACGGTGCGTCCCAGTTTTCCGCTTCCACCGGTGACGGCAATTCTCATGGGTCGCTCCTTCGCGTCGCGGCGATCCGCGCGGCGCCCGTTCGGCTCGGCATCCGGATCACACCTGCCCCAGTCTGCACCGTCGAGCCGTTTCGTGAGGCCCTTGGTAGGGTCGAATCGCAGCATTCGTTGTGGAGCAGAACAAACGAGGACGTTGATGACTGAGACAACTATTCGCTGGGGCATCCTGGGCGCAGGCGGAATCGCCCGCACGTTCGCGAAGGCCCTGCCGTCGAGTCGCACCGGGGTTCTGCAGGCGGTCGCCGCCCGGGACGCCGACCGTGCCGCCGGATTCGCGCGGGAGTTCGGCGGTGCCACCTCGTACGGAAGCTACGACGAGCTACTGGCGGACGACAGTGTGGACGCCGTGTACATCTCCACCGTGCACACCACGCACGCCTCGCTCGCGGTGCGCGCGGCCGAGGCCGGCAAGCACGTGCTGTGCGAGAAGCCGATGACGATGAACGCTGCCGAGACCATGGCCGTGGTCGAAGCGGCTCGGCGCACGGGCGTGATCCTGATCGAGGCGTTCGCCTACCGCTTCCTGCCCCAGACCACCGCTCTGCTGGACCTGGTGCGATCGGGCGCGATCGGGGACGTCCGGTCCATCGAGGTGTCCCGCACGTTCAACGCCGACTACGACCCCGAGGGGCGTCTCTTCGACCCGGCGGTCGGCGGTGGCGCGATGCTCGACATCGGGTGCTATCCGGCATCGTTGGTGCGCATCGTGGCCGGTGCCGCACTCGATCGGCCCTTCGCCGATCCGGTCACCGTCGAGGCGAGCGGCGTGCTCGGCGACACGGGTGTCGACGAGTTCTCCGTCGCGAGCCTCACCTTCGGCGGCGGCATCACCGCCTCGATCGGCGCCGGCATCCGGGTGGAGGGCGACGCCAACCTGCGCGTCCTCGGCTCGCGCGGCATCCTCGACCTGCCCGACCCGTGGCTCGTGAACCCCGGCGTCGCGACGATCCGCGTGTCGAAGCTCGGGCACCCGACGGAGACGATCGAGATCGAGCAGGGCAACGGTTACGCCGCCGAGGCGGATGCCATTGCCGACGCGTTGGCGGGCGACAGCATCGCTCCCGAAGCACCCGAGATGCTGTGGGCGGACTCGATCGGCAACGCGCGACTGCTCGACTCCTGGCGGGAGGCGCTGGGACTCGAGTACCCGACTGAGCGCGCCGACGCCGACATCCCTTCGATCAGCGGCGCTCCGCTGCGCCGTGCCGACGACGCCGTGATGCCGTACGGCCGCATCGCCGACATCGGCAAGGACATCTCGCGGCTCATCCTGGGCTGCGACAACCAGCGGACACTCCCCCACGCCACGGTCATGTTCGATGACTTCTTCACCCGGGGCGGCAACGCGTTCGACACCGGCTACATCTACGGCGGCGGACTCATGGAGCGCCTGCTCGGCCAGTGGGTCGCGAACCGAAACATCCGGGACGACGTGGTGATCATCGGCAAGGGCGCCCACACGCCGCACTGCAATCCCGAAGCCCTCTCCGCGCAGCTCCTCGAGTCGCTCGACCGGTTGCAGACCGACCACCTCGACCTGTACCTGATGCACCGGGACAACACCGACATCCCCGTCGCCGACTTCGTGGACGTGCTCGACGAGCATCAGCGCGCCGGTCGCGTGCGCGCCTTCGGCGGATCGAACTGGACGATCGACCGCTACGAAGAGGCCAACCGCTACGCGCGACGCACCGGCAAGCACGGCTTCGTGGCGCTGAGCAACCACTTCGGCCTGGCCCGCGCGCACGACGTGCCGTGGGCGGGCTGCGAGCACGTGACCGATCCCGCGTCCCGCGCGTGGCTCGAGCGCAACGACGTGCCCCTGCTGCCCTGGTCGTCCCAGGCGCGCGGCTTCTTCACCGGCCGCGCTCGACCCGACGACACGTCGGATGCCGAGCTGGTGCGGTGCTACTACAGCGACGAGAACTTCGAACGGCTCCGCCGCGCGCGCGAGTTGGGCGAGCAGCGCGGGGTGCAGGCCACGGCGATCGCTCTCGCCTACGTGCTCTCGCAGTCGTTCCCGACGTTCGCCCTGTTCGGCCCGCGTTCGCTCGACGAGACCCGCGTGTCGATGGAAGGTCTGCGCGTGTCGCTGAGCGAAGCCGAACGGGACTGGCTCGACCTGCGGGCCGACACCCTCGGCTAGCGGGCGGCGCGGATCTCGTCAGAGGGACTCGTCGGTCCCTGAGCCTGTCGAAGGGACGCAACGGCACGCGGACCGGAATGTCCCTTCGACGGGCTCAAGGACCGTGGGAGCTCAGGAACCGTCGGGACCGGAACTTCCCTTCGACAGGCTCAGGGACCGTGGGAGCTCAGGAACCGTGGGAGGGTCAGGGACCGTAGACGACGCTACGTGCCGGGCTTCTCCCACGGCGCACGGATCGGGAAGTACCGCTCGAGGAATTCCCGGATGCGCTCCGCGCGCTCCGGACCGGCCACCTCGGGGAAGCTGCCGTCGTTCAGGCAGAACACGTCATCCGTCCTGCGCTCCAGCAGACCGGCCAGACTGTCCAGACCGGCGTACGAGGTGGTGTCGACATACCCCACCCGAACGGTCTCATTGCGAATGGCGCGACCGGTGAGCATCGCGTAGTAGTGGTACAGGGCGCCGGTCACCGAGATGTCGGTGCGGTTGCGGAAGGCGCTGCCGCGGGTGCGCTCGAAGTCCTCGGGCCACTCGTCTTCCATTTCGAGCAGAACGCTCTTGCGCAGCGGCTGCGGCACGTGCGCGATGTGCCGTGTCGCCATTTTGCCAAAGCGCTTCTGCAGCAGCTCCCGATTCACGCGAGCGGCGTTCTCGTAACCGCTCCTCTCCGGGTTGTTGGTGCCGAGGCCGATCCGCAACGAGGACTCCACGAAGGAGCTGATGCCGCCCGGCGAGAAGAACATGTCGGGTTCGATGGGCCGGCCGAAGAACACGTCGTCGTTGGAGTAGAGGAAGTGCTCGCTGATGCCGGGGATGTGGTGGAGTTGCGATTCGATGGCGTGGGAATTGTAGACGGGCAGCACGTCGGGGTCGACGAAGTAGTCTGCATGGCGCAGCACGGTGACCTTCGACGATTCGCCGAGCCACTCGGGAATGGGCGAGTCGGTCACCACGAAGATGCGGCGCACCCAGGGCGCGAACATGTGGATCGAGCGGAGCGCGTACCGCAGTTCATCCACCTGGCGGAAGCGCGCCTCCGAGTCATCGCCCTCGCCCACCACGTACGACTTCATGTGCTCGGCGACCGCGCGCTGCCAGTCGGGGTCGGATCCGTCCACCCAGGAGAAGACGATGTCGATGTCGAAGGTGATGTCGGTGACGTGGTCGTCGAACATCCCCTCGAGCGTGCGCCAGGTGACGCCGTGGCGCTCGATCGGCACCTCGACCGCCTCACTGACCGGCAGAACCCGACGCATGATGGCGTTCTGCACCGGGGCGAGGATGTCGGACGGCGTGTAGGTCCAGAACTCGAGCTGAACGGCGAAGGCGGCCCCGTAGCGCAGACCACCGTTCGGCTCGACCCGCGGCCGGAAGATGCGCAGCACCTGTGCGGCGTGATCATTGCTTAACGCCCCCGATGACACGAGCACCCGCGTGGAGTCGTCGCTACCGACGGTCTTCGAGTAGAACGGCTCCCCCGCTGCAGCGGTCGCCAGGGCCCGGGTTGCGGCATCGCGCAACCGGGAGTCGATCGACAGCACCGGCCGACGATCCTCGCCTCGCACCAGGAGATGCGGGATACCGGCGTGTTCGAGCGCCGAATGCACGAACAGCAGGTCCTCGATCATCGCTTCCGCGGGCGTGAGGGACTCGTTGATCAGGGACGTGTACTTCTTGCCCGCCACCACATCGTGCCGACTGAACGCCCGGGACCGGTGCTGTGCGGAATCGGCACCCGAGTCACCGGAGAGGGAGTTCGCCGACGAAACGTCTGCAGCGATGTGCTCGATGGAATCCTCCTAAGGGTGTGGGCAACCAGCCGATTTTACCCTGTCGCGCACCTCACCTCCCCGCCGACGCTTCTTCGCTCGACAAGGGGCCCCCGGGCGCGCATTCGGACGGGGTCCCGGTTCGCGTGTCGACGGGCGACCGACCGGCGGGCTCAGGGTTTTCCCAAGAGCGGACAGCCATCGTGCCCGCATGAGCGATACGCGTTCCCTGCCCGAGTCGAAGCAGGACACCGCGTCCGGCGCTTCCCCCGGGCGCAGACCCCCGGGATTCCGGTCCCGGCGGATGACCGTCGGGCTCGCCGTGCTTGCGCTCCTGCTCGGCAGCGCGGGAATCGGTGTGCTCGTGCTGCCCGATGCCGCGCCGCCGAGCACCCCGCTCGGCGCGGCGGCGGACCTGCCGGGCGGCCTGGCCCGAGTTCATGGCGTCATCCCGCTCGAAGAGGACGGCTGGCTGCCCCCGGAGGGTGCAGCCGAAATCCTCGAGTCCCCCGCTCCGCGCAGCCACCGGGTGCGGATCCTGGTGGAATTGACGGCGATCGAGGCTCGCGGACTGGAGTATTCCGCTGACCAGTTCGCCATTACGGGACTCGTATCCGGTGAGAGCCGTCTGGTGTGGGCCGATCCCGCGACCCGATCGCTGGTCCAGGGCGACACCCTGGCCGCGACGCTGGTCTTCGAGATCCCGAACGAGCGGATTCCCCTCGCCCTCGAGCACACCAGCGGAATGCGACTGGCCCTGGGCGCCGGACACCACGTCCCGAGCTGACGCACGGAGCACAGAGCACAGAGCACAGAGCACCCAAGTACCCAAGCACCCAAGCACCCAAGCACCCGAGCACCCGAGCACCCGAGCACCCGAGCACCCAATTTTGGGGTGCCGCATACCCCCCAGCTAGGGCTGTGTGACCCTCCGTAGCTCGGGCATCATGGCGTCGGAGGAATCAACGAGGATCCCTCACTTTTACCCTTACCCGAGGTCAACGATGACGCACGCACCCGCCCGAACGGAGAACAATCACTCGCAACCGGATGGTGATCGACTAGCGGTGACCGTCATCGGGCCGCTCACCGTTCGCCGAGGGGCGGTCGTCCTCGATGCACACAGTCTCGGCGGCCCCAAGCCGAGACAGATCTTCGAAATCCTCCTCCTCAACATCGGCTTGCCCGTCTCCAAGGCGCGACTCATCGACCTCCTGTGGGGTGATGCGCCGCCACGGGAGGCGCTGACATCACTCGAGAGCTACGTGAGCGTGTTACGCCGGCACCTGCAGCCGGGGCACGGCAGATCCGGTCCGCTGCGCACGGCCACCGGTGGCTACCTGATCGATCGGGCGGCCGTCGACCTCGATCTCGTGCGATTCGAGACCCTGGTGCACGAGGCTCAAGGTCTCGAGCCCGCGGGCGCCTTTCGCCTGCTGAGCTCGGCACTCGCGCTGGTGACCGGGCCGTTGCTGGGGGACGAGCTGCGGTCGGCGTGGGCCGAAGAGGAACGCCGCCGCCATGCCGTCACGGTCGCCGCCGTTCGGGTCGTCGCCGCGGAAGCCGCGATGGCGTTGGGGAGATTCGACGAAGCGATCCGGTGGTCCGAAGAGGTGCTCGCCGGGGATCCCTTGAACGAGCGGGCGTGGCTGTCCCTTCTCTCGAGTCTGGAGCGGAACGGACACCACGCCGAGGGACTTCGGGCATTCGCCGAGTGCCGGGCGATCCTGAACCGCGAGTTGGGTTGCGCGCCGAATCCCGCGCTCCGTCAGGTCCACGCACGCCTGCTCACCATCACCGCCGCCGATCAGAGCGACCTCTCCGAAGCCGTAGCGGCGCTCCTGATCCTCAATGACCGCCTGGCGCGGACGTCGGGCGGCACACCGGCCGACTCCGACGCCCCCCAGTCGCTCGAGGCCATCCGTCATGCCGGACTCGTGCTCTCCTCCTTCCTCCAGCGTGTGAGCGAAGCGGCCTGATGCACGCGCCGAAGGGGTCCCTAAAATCCCCCGTTGGCGGCATAATGTGCAGCACCAGTTCCACTCGCGGGGGTGACCGTTGGGATCGCAGCATGACCTACCCCCGGACCGGTGTGGCGACGATCCGTGTGCTTGTTGTCGATGACCACACCACCTTCGCCGAGCTGCTGACCGGAGCGCTCGACCGCGAGTCGGACCTGTGCTGCGTCGGTACCGCGCGGAGCGTGGCGGACGCGGTCGGCCAGTTCGAATCCATCGAACCCGACGTGGTCGTGATGGACTATCACCTCGCCGGCGGCAACGGGCTGGATGCGGCCGATCGCATATTGGCCCGGAATCCCCACGTGCGCGTGTTGATGCTCACCGGTAATCCCACCCAGGAGGCTCTCGAGCGGGCCGCCGCCATCGGAATCTGCGCGTTCCTTCCCAAGGACGGTTCGCTGGCGACGGTTCTCGACGCGCTCCGCCATGCCAGACGGGGAAGCATCATGGTGGATCCGGCCCTGCTGTCGCAGCTGACGACCGGGAGAGCCATCCCCCCTCCCGAGACCGCGCTCCTGACCTCGCGGGAGCTGAACGTGCTCCGGTTGATGGCCGACGGCAATGACGTGCGAACGAACGCGCGGCTCCTCGGCATCTCCGAGAGCACCTGCCGTGGCCATGTGAAATCGATCCTCGCAAAACTCCACGCACACTCGCAGCTCGAGGCCGTGGCCGTGGCCACACGCCGCGGCCTGATCGGAGGGGACGCAGATGATTAGTCGCGCTTCGGCCGCACAGAGCGCTTCGCAGGTGAAAGCTTTCGCTCGACTCACCCAGGATCGGCGATCGGAGGATCGGTCCGAGGTGCGGTCGGCGGTGGTGCGATTCCTGTTGATGGGGCTCGTCGCCTTACTCGTCATCTCGACACCGGTGGCATTCTGGATCCTCGCCCAGGCCGAGCGCCACGCGCTGGACAACGCTCGGAGCAGCACGCAACGGCTCGCCGATTTCGCCGTCGGCCCCCTGATCACGAGCGAGCTGCTGGCGGGAAGCCCGGAAGCCGCCCGCGGCATCGACGAACGGCTGCGACCGTGGATCGACGGTGGTCCCGTGCTGCGCATCAAGGTGTGGGACTCGAGCGGCCGTATCGTCTACTCCGACGTCGACGAATTGGTGGGTCAGGACTTTCCCCTGCCCGACTGGGCGGAGCAACTGCTCTCGGGCGGGCGGGGATCCGCGACGATCGAGCGGCAGAACGAACTGGAGAACCGGTTCGAGGCCGATGCGGGCGAGCTCGTCGAGGTGTACGTGCGGTCCGAGGCGGCCACCGGCGACCCTCTCATCTTCGAGGCCTACTACGACGACGACGACGTGCGCGCCGAGCAGATGGCGGTTCTATGGGACACGGTTCCCGCCCTGCTCGTGTCGCTCGCCGTTCTCCAGATCGCCCAGCTGGTGCCGGCGGTACGGCTGGCCCGGCGGATACAGGCGCACCAGCAGATGCGCCGGCACCTGCTGCAGCGGGCGATGGAAGCGTCGGACCTCGAGCGTCGCCGCATCGCGCGAGACCTGCACGACGACGTCATCCAGGATCTCGCGGGGCTCTCCTACGCCATGGAGGCGGAGGAGATGCGATCCTCCGCGGAGCAGCGACCGCTTTTCACGCAGGCCCACTCCATCCTTTCCGACAACGTGCGCACGCTCAGGGCGATGACGCGCGAGCTGTATCCGAGCAATCTGGAGCAGATGGGTCTCCCCGCCGCTCTCGATCGGCTGGCCGATCCACTGCGCCAGTCCGGTGTCCACGTGGTGGTGCGAACGTCCGACATCGACGATATTCCCCGCGATGCCTCGGCGATGTTCTATCGGGTGGCTCGCGAGGCGCTCGTCAACGTGCAGAAGCACGCACGGGCGACCGCCGTCGAACTGGCCCTGACCGACGAGGGCGACGACACGGTGCTGTCCATCAGTGATGACGGTCTCGGCTTCAATTCCGCCGCGGGCGCCCCCGACGGGCACGTGGGTCTGCAGATCATGCGGGACACCATCGAGGACGCCGGCGGGTCCATCGCCGTGGCGTCGCGTCCGGGAGCGGGAACGGTCGTCGAGGCCCGGCTCGGTAACGCGCACCGGTCGCCCCTGAGGTCAGGGTTTCTCCAAGACGATGCGTGAATCCTCGATGGTAAGCCCACATTTTCGAGGAGAATCCCATGACCGTTACACGGCGACAGGTACTGCTGCTAGGTGGACTTGGTGCCCTGGGTACAGCAGGTGCCATGTCCGTTCCCCTCGGCACCGTCGACGCGAAGTCAGCGAGCGAGCTGGACGACTCTCAGATGCCGCTCCCGTACCGAACACCGTTCGTGTCGGCGCCGGTCCTGCAGCCGTACTCCACCGGCATCGATCCGGCTGACGGACAACCGGTCAATCACTACCGGGTGACCGAGGTCGCCGCCATGGCCAGCATCCTTCCCCGCCTGAAGACGCCGATCCTCGGTTACAACGGGATGTTCCCCGGCCCGACGATCAACCTCGACCGAGGGACCAAAGCGGTTCTCCGAGTGCGCAATCAGCTGCCCGCCCAGCACGCCCTCGACGGGCACAGGCTGTCGACGTCTACGCACCTGCACGGATCCGCATCCCTGCCGCAGTACGACGGATACGCGAGTGACGTGACGTTCCCCGGCTTCTACAAGGACTACCACTTCGCGAACTCCCAGCCGGCACGCACCCTCTGGTACCACGACCACGGTGTGCACTACACCGCACTTAACGCCTACTCGGGACTCGCCGCCCAGTACCACGTGCACGACCCGGTCGAACGGGCGTTGCTCCCCCAGGGCCGCTTCGATGTGGCGCTCACGGTCAGCGATGCCATGTTCGCGGAGGACGGCTCGCTCGGCTACGACGACAACGATCATTCCGGCTTGTGGGGCGACGTGATCCTCGTCAACGGCAGGCCCTGGCCCGTGATGAAGGTGCAGAAGCGCGTGTACCGGTTCCGCATCCTGAACGCGAGCATCTCGCGTTCACTGCGCCCCTACCTGAGCACCGGCGACCCCCTCACCGTGGTGGCGACCGACGGGGGGCTCATGCCCACGGCCCGAACGGTGGCGAACTACCGTCACGCGGGTGCCGAGAGGTACGAGGTTCTCATCGATTTCCGCAAGTACGCCACCGGTAAGCGGGTCGAGCTGCGGAATCTCTCGAACAAGAACAACGTGGACTACGACCACACGAACAAGATCATGGCGTTCGACGTGGTCGGTGACCCCGTCGATACATCGGATCCGACGTGGAACCGTATTCCTACGACGCTCGTCGCGAGTGAAGCCATGAGTCTGACGGCGTCGCAGGCCACGAAGGTGCGTCGCTTCAGAGTGAAGAGGAGCGACACGACCAACCTGTGGTCCATCGACGACGCCACCTGGCAGGACGTCATCGCCAGCGGCTACCGCAAGGTGATCGCCGACCCGGCCCTGGGTGCGACCGAGATCTGGGAGTTCGAGAACGGCTCGGGCGGGTGGTTCCATCCGATGCACATCCACCTGGTGGACTTCCAGATCCTGAGTCGCAACGGCCGAGCGGCCTTCCCCTACGAGATGGGCCCGAAGGACGTCGTCTACGTCGGCGAGGGTGAGACCGTGCGGCTGCTCATGAAGTTCACCCCTCACCGGGGCAAGTACATGGTGCACTGCCACAACCTGCCCCATGAGGACCACGACATGATGGTGCAGTTCAGCGTGGGGCTCGGCCCCGACGAGGTCGACGTCAACGACCCCATGACCGCGGCTCCGCCGCAGTGGGACGACGGGGCCTGACCCCCGGTAGGACGGAATGCTCTGGCGCGCGTCGAATACCAGGACACCCGCCACCATCGCCTCGGTGATGGTGGCGGGTGTTCTTGGTGTGCTCGCCCTGCGGCTGTGGGTCGTCGAGCCCGTGACGGTCAGTTCGGACAGCATGGAACCGACGGTGCAAAGCGGGGAAACGGTGCTGCTGATGAAGGTATCGCCGACGGGTGGCCCGCTGTCCGGCCGGATCGTCGCCTTCGAAGGGGATGACGAACGGATCCTGGTGAAGCGTGTCGCGGCCGAGGGGGGCCAGACCATCGCCGTTCGCGACGGCCTCGTCTACGTCGACGGAGACGTCGTGCCCGAGCCGTACGTCGATTCCGCCTCCACGGACGGTACGTTCTTCCCTCTGACCACCGTGCCGGAGGGCCACATCTTCGTTCTCGGCGACAACCGAGCGTCTTCGGTCGACTCTCGAGACTTCGGACCGATCCCCACCGGGGACGTGACGGCGACCGTCCTGACCTTCTGAGCGACCCGGACGGGATCAGCCTCAGTAGTGAGGTACACACTTCCCGCGAAGCACTCCCGTCGTCCCTGCATCCAGTACCGGCCGGACGGCGAAGAGCCCCGCAGCTGACGCTGCGGGGCTCTTCCCGTCCCTATCGAGCGGGAGGACTATCCCGCCGTCACGGCAGCGGAGACGCTACCGCCCAACGAGGACTCCACCCAGATCGTCCCGGGGTTGGTTCCCGCTGCCCCGTCCCGAAGCCTCGCGGAGAACACGCCGGCGGTGACGGTGGACCTGCTGATCACCGTTCCGGTGGGTCCGCCACGTCGGATCGTCACCGTAGCGCCGTCCACGGAACCGGTTCCCTCGATGCGGAAGTCCCGCGACTTCCACTGCGCTCGAGCGACCGCGATCCGGTCGGGAACGGGCGTCACCTTCACCTGATCGGTCCGCACGACACCGTTGGAGGTGACCGTGAGGCGGAACGTCAGGGGGTTGTTCGTCATCGGGTGTGCGAACACCCTCAACGAGAACGACGGGGTGAGCGTCGTGGCGCCGGTGAGCGTGACCCTGTCGGGGTCGGTGGAACCGGTGAGTACCTGCTCCCACAGGTAGGTCGCGTTGCTGGAGGTGGATCGGCTGCCATCGAGGGTGACGGTGGTGGCCGTGGGTGCCCTGGTGATCGACTGGTCCGTTCCCGCGTTCGCGACGACGTCACCCAGCACCATCACCGGGGCCGTCCTCTCGGACTCGGGTCCGGTGCCATTCGCATTGAGCGCACTGACGGTGAAGGCGTACTCCGTGTCGCCGGCGAGTCCGTCGAAGACGAGAGTCGTCACGTCCCCGGCGGTCGACCGGGGCTCACCGGCTTGGCTGCCGTCGGCCAGATAGGCCTGCACCGAGTATCCGGTGATGGTGAGGCCGTCGCCCCCGGGGTCGGCCGGGGCCCAGCTCAGCGTGACGCTGCCGGTTCCGGCCTCCGGAGCCGCCGAGAAACTCGGCGCCGAAGGGAGGGCCTCATTCGTGATGATGAATTCGACGCTCTTCTGGTCGGAGATGTTCCCCGACACGTCGACCGCGGCGACGTTCACCACCGAGTCGGCGGTGATGTCGAGAGGCGCAGTGTAGAGAATGGCGACGGTGGAGAGCGTGCCCCCCGACAGGAACACGTCGGATTCGTCCAGCGTGTAGTAGATCTCCGCACCCGCCTCGTTGGCGGTAAGGGTCAGCTTCTGCGCCGTGCGGAACGTGCCACCCGCCGGTGTGGCGGACACGGTCGGGGCAGTCGTATCCACAACCGGGATGGCGTGCACCGCGGGGAACGTCTCACCCGCCGCGTTGACGGAAACCACGTAGACGTCGTAGGTCTCGTCGGGGTTCAGCCCGGAGATCGTCGTGCCGGTCGCTCTCGGGTTGTCGATGCGCTTTCCCATTTCGAGGCGCTCCCCACCCGTCACCGTCTGCGCCACCGCGTGCACGCGGTAGCCGGTGATCGGCGGCGTGCCGGGAATACCGACTGCGGGCGTCCAGGTCAGCTTGATGGCGGAATTCGTCCGGGCCGCAACCACGCTGGTCGGACCGGCGGGTCCGGAGGTCAGAGGGCCGTTCGGGCACCCTCCCATACCCGGCCCGCCGATCTCTCCAAATTCGGAGATGGTCAGCCCCTGCCGGTTTGCGTCACCATCCTCGAACTGCCAGGACATAGCGCGGACGCCGGCTCCGGCGTTCGCCGCGATCTGCGCCGCCTCAGGGTCGGTGAACACGTACGTTGCCGTGAACGTCTCGGGTCCGGCCTTGCCGAACTCGAGCATCGAGCTGTATCCGTCTTCGGGAGTCAGTGGCCCCGGTACGGCCCGCACATCCCGACGACCGACGGCCGTGTCCTTGAATGCGGGCTCGACGATCCTCTGCTCGGTCTGCGACTCGATCATCGCGTCGTCGATGTGACCGGTGACGGTCAGGGTCACGCCGTCACTGGCGAGAACGGGCACCTCCGTCACATACATGGGCTGCACCTTCGAGTCACCGACCGTCGACGTGCCGAACTTGATCGCCACCGTGTCGCCGTGCCGGATGTCCGGCGTGACGTTCAATCCCGTACCCGCCCCCCAGCACACCCCGCCCGGGTGGTTGATCTCGAAGGCGACGTCGCCGGGCGACACGACCGAGCGCGCCGACCCGATCACGCCGACGCCGGGGCGACTGACCTCCACCGTGGCGGTTTGGCCGACGCGGTCCTGGTATCCCTCCACCGTGATGAAGTCGCGATCGGGGAAGACGACGAGGTTGTCCGGGAACGTGGGCACCGCGGCCGAAGCGGCGGGGACGGCCACGAGGAAAGGGCCGCACAAGGCCGTTGCGGCCAGGATTCCTATTGCAGCCTTCGCGGCGGGCGTCCTACGTTCTGGAGCCGCCACGGACTGAGGGTGATTCTTCACTACGATCCACCTCCGGTGGGTTGGGAGTCCGTGACGGGATTCACGTACCGTCACAGGGTCGCGGCGGCTACTTGGAAAAACCATGCCGCCGCAGCGTTTCCCCGGTGAGGGAACGGGTGGGGGCGGGCCGCGAGCAGTTCCACCCGGCCGTACCGCTCGTCGAATCCTCCCGAAAGTCCTCCCAAGGGATGTCGCGGAACGCGCCGGTCCCACTACGATTTCGTTACGCCGCGCCGATGGGGGAGCGGAACGCGGTCGACCAGTACGCAAGCCTCGCGACTAAGGAGAACCCGTGAAATCCCTCAGGCACGCACTCGGCATGACAACCGTCGCTGTATTACTCGTCGGCGGGTCGATCGCCGCACCCGCCGCCCCGGCTTTCGCCGACCACACGCGTCAGCACACGTGCGATGAGGCCGGTGGTGTGTACACCGCCGGTGACACGCAGAACCTCGATCGGTGCGTCGTCACCACCTCGACATCGGTGACCGGCCCGTTCGGCGCACCTACCACCACCATCAGTGAGCCCCGTCCGCTCAACTCGCCCATCTACATCGACACTGCGCCCGTTCCCGCGGGCGAAGCGACCACGACGAGTGAGACCCGCGACGTCGGGTCCCCCGTCGTCGTCGAAACCACCCGGCTCGGGGAGCCGACCGTCACGTCGGCCGAGCGCGACACGGGCGACCCGGTGGCGGTATCCGTCGTGGAACCCGGAGCACCGGTGGTGACCGAACGGGTGGAGGAGGGAACGCCGACCACGACACGGACGAGGGGCTACCGCGACTGCGAGCAGGTCAGCAACTCGAAAGCAGGGAAGAAGGTCGAGCGGTGCGAGCGCACGACCGTGACGACCACGACGACTCCCACGACCGTGGTGACCACGGTCACCACGCCGCAGGACGAGGTCACGACCACCACGCAGCAACGCGAGACGGTCACGACGACGATCACCCCTCGAACCGAGGTGTTCACGTCCACTCAGGCGCAGGAGACCTGCGTGACCACGACGCAGCCCACGGAGTTCACGCGGTCGACCACTCAGACCACCATGCAGACCCGAACCGTCTCCTACCAGCAGCGCACGCTGACGACCACGACGACCACGTTCTACCGGTACGCCAACAACACGACCGGACCGCTCGTCCTGGTTGTATTCGCCGGTGGCGGTCCGAACCCTCGGGTCAGCGGACCTCGTGCCACTCCGGCGGAGCCGTACGTCGTGACGTACGAGGAGCCCGGGCCGACGCAGTTCACCACCGAGACACTCCCGGGGCCCGATGTGGTGACCACCGTCTGCTCCCCCACCGATGCCGAGGTGACCGTGACGGAAGGCGAGACGACCTTCGACGAGCAGGAGGTCATCACTCCTGCCGACCCCACGGTGACCGTCACTCGCGAGGCGCTCGACCCGATCGTGACCGAGTCGAGCCGGCCCGGTGAACCTCGCGTCACCACCAGCACTCAGGGCACCGGTGAGACCTGCTACACCAACCCGTCCACGGCGGAGCAGCGACGTAACAGCTGCAGCTAGTGGGCACCGATGGGGCTGCGAAAGATTTTCGCAGTCCCATCGCCCCCTGGGGACGACCTCCGGCTGCACGTCCGGGTTGACCCTGATGCCACGTCAGCGGCAGGATGCGCGAGGGGTCGTTTCGAGCAACGGCCCGGAAAGCAGCTCATGGCGCACTTCGCTGTCCTCATCTACGCCGACGACTCCGCGCACACTCCGGACGCCACGTCCGAGGACCTTCGAACGAGTGACCGGCACGCCCAGGCGCTCGACGAGTCCGGCTCCCTGCGATCCGCCTACGCCCTGACGCCGCGAGCGATGGCGACGTCGATTCGGGCGGACGGAGTGTCGGACGGCCCCTTCCACGAAGCGCAAGAGATCGTCGTGGGCTTCTACATCCTCGAGGCCCCCGACCTCGATGCGGCGTTGGCGATCGCCCGCACGACGCCGGCCATCCGCGGCGGCGGCGGCGTGGAGGTGCGGCCGGTGCACAGCGGCGGCACCGTGGCGCGCTGAGCGCGTAGCCGCCGGACCGGTTCTTCTCTCGTGTGGGTGCTGCTTCTCGACCTGGGCCTCCTCCTGGCCGACGTGGTCATCAGAAGCGCTCGTCGCCCGCGTTCGGTGCGCTCGCCCGAGGTACGACCGGGGCGACGGCGCTGAACCCGGGCGACGAGGCTGCGCGACGGGCAGGAATGACCTAGGTGCCGCAGAACGTGCGGTAGGCGCCGAAGTCCCCGGGGGCGGGGAGGGCATACCGCTCGAGCCCCGGGCGCTCGTCGCACGGGCGGGTCACCGCGTCGAGGAGCCGCTCGAGCGGGCCCAGATCCCCGTGGGTGCCGGCCGTGAGAGCCTCCTCCACCAGGTGGTTGCGCGGAATGTAGATCGGATTGACCCGATCCATCGCGTCGGCGTTCGGGGCGAGCGCGCGCCAGCGCTCCAGCCATCCGTCGAACGCGGGGGCGTCGAGGAAGAGGCTTCGTACCGGCTCATCGACACCGCGGACAGAGAGCCCGAGGTGTCGGAAGAACGAGGTGTGGTCGACGGAATTCCGTCGCAGCAGGGCGAGCAGTTCGGTGATCAGCGGCGACGCCACCTGCTCGTCGACCGGTGCGCACAGGCCAAGCTTCGCATTCATGCCGGCCGACCACGCGGCGGTGTACCGCATCCGGAAGGTCCCGAGTGCGTCGGTCGCGAGACTCACCGCCCGCTCCTCGTCGTCGGAGAGGAGCGGGAGCATCGCTTCGGCGAGCCGCGCGAGGTTCCACTCCGCGATCATCGGCTGGTTGCCGTAGGCGTAGCGTCCGCCCTCGTCGATCGAGCTGTAGACGGTTGCCGGGTCGAAGGCGTCGAGGAACGCGCACGGGCCGTAGTCGATGGTCTCGCCCGAGATCGTCATGTTGTCGGTGTTCATCACGCCGTGCACGAACCCCACGAGCATCCACTGCGCCACGAGCGCAGCCTGTGCGGCCACGACCCTCTGGAACAGGGCGAGATAGGGCTGGACGTCCGCTGCGGCGTCGGGGTAGTGGCGGGCGATCGCGTGGTCGGCGAGGCGGCGCAGCAGACCGCTGTCACCGGTGGCGCGGGCGTATTCGACACTGCCGACCCGCAGGTGGCTGTCCGCCACCCGGGTGAGGACGGCTCCGGGCAGCATGGTCTCGCGGCGCACGGGACGCCCGGTCGCCACCACGGCGAGCGACCGTGTCGTCGGGATGCCCAGGGCGTGCATCGCCTCGCTGACGATGTACTCGCGGAGCATCGGACCGACCGCAGCCAGACCGTCACCGCCTCGGGCGAACGGTGTGCGCCCCGAGCCCTTGAGGTGGATGTCGCGCAGCCGTCCGTCCGCGCCCGTGACCTCGCCGAGGAGGAGGGCGCGGCCGTCGCCGAGGCGCGGCGAGTATCCGCCGAACTGGTGGCCCGCATACGCCTGGGCGACCGGGTTCGCGTCCGTCGGCACGCGCGTTCCCGTGAGGAACCCGAGGCCGTCGTCGCTCCGAAGGGACGCCGGATCGAGCCCCAGCTCCGCCGCCAGGGGCGCGTTGAGCACGAGGAGACGCGGCTCGGGGGCCGCTTCGGCCTGCCAGGGCAGGGCCAGCTCCGGCAATTCCCGGGCGAAGCGGTCGCCGAGCACGAAGGTGGGCTGGAGCGCGGTACTCACAATTCCGAGACTATTCCTCACACCGCGCTCCGCCACCGCTCGGGCCGCCCTCCGGGTTCCGAGCGAACGCTTAGAAGTCCCAGTCCTCGTCCTCGGTCATCTCCGCCTTGCCGATCACGTACGACGATCCGGAGCCGGAGAAGAAGTCGTGGTTCTCGTCGGCGTTCGGCGAGAGCGCGGACAGGATCGCCGGGTTCACGTCGGTGACGGCACTCGGGAACATGGCTTCGTAGCCCAGGTTCATCAGCGCCTTGTTGGCGTTGTAGTGCAGGAACTTCTTGACGTCCTCGGTGAGGCCGACCTCGTCGTAGAGGTCCTGCGTGTACTGCACCTCGTTCTCGTAGAGCTCGTAGAGGAGGTCGAACGTGTAGTTCTTGATCTCCTCGCGGCGCTCCGGCGATTCCTTCTCGAGGGCGCGCTGGAACTTGTACCCGATGTAGTACCCGTGCACGGCCTCGTCGCGGATGATCAGGCGGATGAGGTCAGCCGTGTTGGTGAGCTTCGCGCGGCTCGACCAGTACATCGGCAGGTAGAAGCCCGAGTAGAAGAGGAACGACTCCAGCAGGGTGGAGGCGACCTTCCGCTTCAGCGGGTCGTTGCCGTGGTAGTAGCCCAGAACGATCTCGGCCTTGCGCTGCAGGTTCGGGTTCTCCACCGACCAGCGGAACGCGTCGTCGATCTCGGGCGTCGACGCCAGCGTGGAGAAGATCTGCGAGTACGACTTGGCGTGCACCGACTCCATGAACGCGATGTTCGTGTAAACGGCCTCCTCGTGCGGGGTGAGCGCATCCGGGATCAGGCTGATCGCTCCGACCGTGCCCTGGATGGTGTCGAGCAGGGTGAGACCGGTGAACACCCGCATGGTGAGCTGCTGCTCCTCCGGCGTGAGCGTGTTCCACGACTGCACGTCGTTCGACAGCGGCACCTTCTCGGGCAGCCAGAAGTTGTTGACGAGGCGGTTCCAGACCTCCACGTCCTTCTCGTCCTGGATGCGGTTCCAGTTGATCGCGTTGACGGAACTCACGAGCTTGACCTTGCCGCCGTGCGCGGGGTCGTGCTGTGCGGAGTTCACCTTGTCGAGAAGAGTCATGAGTACGAATTCCTTAGCTGGGCCGACCGGTTAGAGCATGCAGCTGACGCAGCCGTCAACCTCGGTGCCCTCGAGCGCGAGCTGGCGCAGTCGGATGTAGTAGATGGTCTTGATGCCCTTGCGCCACGCGTAGATCTGCGCCTTGTTGATGTCCCGCGTCGTCACCGTGTCCTTGAAGAACAGGGTGAGCGAGAGGCCCTGGTCGACGTGCTGGGTCGCCGCTGCGTAGGTGTCGATGATCTTCTCGGGGCCGATCTCGTACGCGTCCTGGTAGTAGTCCAGGTTGTCGTTGGTGAGGTAGGGCGCCGGGTAGTAGACGCGACCGATCTTGCCTTCCTTGCGGATCTCGATCTTCGACGCGACGGGGTGGATCGACGACGTCGAGTTGTTGATGTAGGAGATCGACCCGGTCGGCGGCACGGCCTGCAGGTTCTGGTTGTAGATGCCGTGCTCCTGCACCGACGCCTTCAGGGCAGCCCAGTCCGCCTGCGTGGGGATCGCGATGCCCGCGTTCGAGAACAACTCGGCCACTCGGGTGGTCGCCGGTGCCCACACCCGGTCGGTGTACTTCTCGAAGAAGGTACCGTCCGCGTACTTGGAGTCGCGGAACCCGGCGAAGGTCTGCTTGCGCTCCATCGCGATGCGGTTGGATGCGCGAAGGGCGTGGAACAGCACCGTGTAGAAGTAGATGTTCGTGAAGTCGATGCCCTCTTCGCTGCCGTAGTAGACGCGCTCCCGGGCGAGGTAGCCGTGCAGGTTCATCTGGCCGAGCCCGATCGCGTGGGACGCGTCGTTCCCCTTCTCGATCGACGGGACGGAGCCGATGTGGCTCATGTCCGACACCGCCGAGAGACCGCGGATGGCCGTCTCGATGGTCTTGCCGAAGTCGGGCGAGTCCATCGCCAGCGCAATGTTCATCGAGCCGAGGTTGCAGGAGATGTCCTTGCCGATCTCGTCGTACGACAGGTCGTCGTTGTACGTGGTCGGGGTGTTGACCTGGAGGATCTCCGAGCAGAGGTTCGACATGTTGATGCGGCCGGCGATCGGGTTCTCCCGGTTCACCGTGTCCTCGAACATGATGTACGGGTAACCCGACTCGAACTGGATCTCCGCGATCGTCTGGAAGAAGTCGCGCGCCTTCATCTTCGACTTCTTGATGCGCGGGTCGTCGACCATCTCGTGGTACTTCTCGGTCACCGAGATGTCGGCGAAGGGCACACCGTAGACGCGCTCCACGTCGTAGGGCGAGAACAGGTACATGTCCTCGTCCTTCTTGGCGAGCTCGAAGGTGATGTCGGGAACGACCACGCCGAGGGACAGCGTCTTGATGCGGATCTTCTCGTCGGCGTTCTCCCGCTTGGTGTCGAGGAAGCGCATGATGTCGGGGTGGTGCGCCTGCAGGTACACGGCACCGGCACCCTGACGGGCACCGAGCTGGTTCGCGTAGCTGAAGGAGTCCTCCAGCAGCTTCATCACGGGGATGATGCCCGACGACTGGTTCTCGATCTGCTTGATCGGGGCGCCTGCCTCGCGGATGTTGGTGAGCGCGAAGGCCACGCCGCCGCCGCGCTTGGAGAGCTGCAGGGCGGAGTTGATGGAACGGCCGATCGACTCCATGTTGTCCTCGATGCGGAGCAGGAAGCAGGAGACGAGCTCGCCGCGCTGCTTCTTGCCCGTGTTGAGGAAGGTGGGGGTGGCGGGCTGGAAGCGACCGCCGATCATCTCCTCCACGAGGTCGACCGCGAGCGTCTCGTCGCCGCCGGCCAGGCTGAGCGCGGCCATGACCACGCGGTCCTCGTAGCGCTCGAGGTAGCGCTTGCCGTCGAACGTCTTCAGCGTGTACGACGTGTAGAACTTGAACGCTCCGAGGAAGGTCTGGAAGCGAAACTTCTTCGAGTAGGCGAGGTCGTTCAGGCGCGTGATGAACTCGAAGGAGTACTGGTCCAGCACGGCCTGCTCGTAGTACTCGTTCTCCACCAGGTAGTCGAGACGCTCGCGAAGGGTGTGGAAGAACACCGTGTTCTGGTTCACGTGCTGCAGGAAGTACTGCTTCGCGGCTTCCTTGTCCTTGTCGAACTGGATCTCGCCGTTGGGCCCGTAGAGGTTCAGCATCGCGTTCAGCGAGTGGTAATCCATGACCGGCTTTGCCGGCGCCTCCGTGAGTGTTACTGCCACAGCGAATCCAATCCTTCGTTGACGATCGTCACGTCATCTTGTGTGCCGAATACTTCGACCTTGTACATGTGCGGTACTCGGCACTTGGCCGAGATGATGTCGCCGGCGAGGCAGAACGCGTCGCCGAAGTTGGTGTTCCCGGCGCCGATGACGCCGCGGATCAGGGACCGGTTGACCTCATCGTTGAGGAACCGGATCACCTGCTTGGGTACTGCACCCTCGCCGTTCCCGCCGCCATACGTCGGCACCACGAGAACATAGGGCTCGGTGACCCGCAACGGTTCGTCCCTCGCATACAGCGGGATGCGATCCGCGGGCCGACCGAGCTTCTCGACGAACCGGCGAGTGTTGCCGGAAACGCTCGAGAAGTAGACGAGTCGCGTCATGCCACCTGTACGGCGAGCGCGGCGATCTTGTCGGGACGGAAGCCGGACCAGTGGTCGTCTTCGGTGACGACGACGGGAGCCTGAAGGTAGCCCAGCGACTTGACGGTCTCGAGAGCCTTCTCGTCGACGGAGACGTCGAAGATCTCGTACTCGACGCCCTGCTTGTCGAGCGCGCGGTAGGTGGCCGTGCACTGCACGCATGCGGGCTTGGAGTAAACGGTGATAGCCATGCGGTTGATCCCCTCTGGTGGCCCGAAATGGTCGGGCGAGTGTTCGGTTGGTAAGGCGATTCGAAAGCCCCCGGCCGAGCTTCGCCATCCCGTTCCGGCCCGTCGATCCGGTTCGGATCATCGTGCCCTTGCGAGACTTCAATACTACATATGGGTGCCGACATTAGGAACGACCCCTAGATGCAGTAGTTACATTCGTGTAGTTCAACCTAGGGTTGTCCACCGACATTCCACATCTCGACCTCGGTTTTCCACCGTTTCTCCACAGGGTGATGCCCGAGTTTTCGGGGGTTCGATCGAACCTGTGCGATACCGCCCTCCACAGCCGAAAAGTTCGAACGGATTTCCCGCCTCCGGATGAGCTCGGCGTGTCGCCACCGCGGCGCCCGCCTCCCGCGCCCTCCCCTACCCGCGCGCGTCCGGAACCCTCCACCGACCGCTCCGCATTGGGCGCTCCGCATTGAGCGCTCCGCAATGAGCACTCAATCCGGCATCCGCTCACCCGATGCCGGAGAAAGTGCTCACCGGCGGGTGCCCAGCGGCGGATCATCGTGCGGGCATGGCGCATCGCGCGTCCGCGTCGGAGACTTCCGGTATGGCGATCGAGCGACTCCGGGCGATCTTCGACGAGGACGCGGACCTGTATGCCCGCGCCCGCCCGGGCTACCCGGAGGAGCTGATCCGCGACCTGTCGGCCACCGCGTCCCTCGGCCCCGGCAGCCGCGTCCTCGAGCTGGGGCCCGGTACCGGCCAGGCGACCGCGGCGCTCCTCGACCTCGGTGTGCACGTCACGGCCATCGAACTCGGGGCGAACCTCGCTCGCGTTCTCGAGCGCGACCTCGGAAGCGAGCGGCTCGACGTCGCCGTGTCGTCCTTCGAGGATTGGACGCTGCCTCGTGAGCCATTCGACGGCGTAGTGGCATTCACGTCGTGGCACTGGATCGACCCGGCGATTCGCACACTCAAGGCCGCTGCCTCGCTATCGCACGGTGGCGCATTGGCCACGGTGACAACCACGCACGTGCGGGGCGGCACGGCGGAGTTCTTCGACGCGGTCCAAGGCTGCTACGAACGCTGGGATCCGGCCACCCCACCGGGCTTGCGGACCGTTCCGGCGGACGAGATTCCCGCCGACCGCGACGAGGTCGACGACTCCGCGCTCTTCTCGCCTGCCATCCGGCGAAGGTACGAGCGGGACGTCCGGTACACGACGGCGGAGTACGTGGCCCTCCTGTCGACCTACTCCGGCCACCGCGCGCTCCCGACGGAGTCCCGGAACGGGCTGCTGGCCTGCATCGCGAACCTCATCGACTCCGACCACCAGGGCTCGATCACCAAGCGCTACCTGTACGAGCTGCGCGTCGCCCACCGCACGTCCGAACCCGTGGATGCGCCGGGAGGCGAAGCGAGGCGGCGACTGAGCGATTGATCCGGCATCCCGATGCTCGGTACCGGAGAAATCGCTCAGTGGGTTCCGGCACTCGGTCGTGCCAGGGGTCAGCGGTGTCGGGGGTCAGTAGGTGACGTAGGCGAAGCGTCGGGAGTCCGGCGCCCAGCTCGACACGTTGATCGTGCCTTGGCCCCCGTTGAACGAGTCGATGTCTCGAATCTCGAGCGACTCGGGGTCGAGCGCGCGCAGGATCACATCGTGGTCGGCCGGATGACCGAGCGTGCCGGGCGGGAAGCTGATGTACACGACACGCGATCCGTCCGGTGAGGGATGCGGGAAC
The DNA here is from genome assembly GCF_008642235.1 of Planctomonas psychrotolerans. Taxonomy (GTDB): domain Bacteria; phylum Actinomycetota; class Actinomycetes; order Actinomycetales; family Microbacteriaceae; genus Planctomonas; species Planctomonas psychrotolerans. Next base: position 944,091 of record NZ_SJEV01000001.1, read on the forward strand.
CAGTTCACCCGCTCATCGTCGGTGAGCTGGCGCAGGCCGGAACCGTCGAGGTTCATCCGGAACACCTGCGAGTGTCCGGGAGTGCTCGACCCCCGCTCGGAGTTGAACCAGATCGTCTCCCCGTCGGGGCCGAACTCCGCACCATCGTCGGGGAACGCATCGTCGGTCAGCTGGGTGTCGGCCGTGCCGTCGACCCGGATCGTGTACACGTTCGTCGTCCAGTCGCCGGAGTCGTCGAGTCCGCCGCCGATGTAACTGAGGGTGCGCCCATCGGGCGAGATGCCGTGCAGGTAATGCTTGAACCGGCGGTCCTCCGGGTGCGCACTGGTGATGCGGCGCGACGAGCCGCCATCCCGCGGCACCTCGTAGAGGTGTCCGTCGTGCGCGGACACGTAGAAGAACCGGCCATCCGGGGAGATCACGTGGTCGTTGTTGATCCCGGGCACATCCCCAAGGTCGACGGGTAGCAGGTCGTCGACCGAGAAACCGGGCGGGGGCGAGGCCGGCAGCCGGAACAACCCGCCGTCGGCGTTCACGAACAGCTCTTCACCATCGGGCGACCAGTTCGGCGCTTCGAAGTGCAGCGTGTCGGATTCGAGCAGCGTGCGCGTGGCACCCGTATCGAATTCGGCGATGACGAGACGCGCGACCATGAGTTCCCCTCCATGCCGCACGAGGGTGCGGCGGCGTGAAGAGCCTACCGACGGGCGAGCCGTGGATGCAGCGGCCGGTGCGACGCCGGAGCGCCGTCGGGAGCGGTGCCCTTCACCGGAACAGGATGGCCTGCGACCGTCGGTACCCCGTCGCGGCCAGCGTACCAAACAGACCCGCATGGCCGAGCAGCACGACGACGGCCAGTGGAACGGGGTGCGTTGCGATGCCGATCGAGGCGTTGGTGAGCGCCGTCCACGCACCGGTGGGCAGGTAGACCGATATGGCGGACCACGGCTCACCGCCCGTGGAACCGCCGCTGAACAATCCGCCCAGGAACGACAGCGGGAGGTACACGAGATTCGCAAGTCCCAGTGCGCCCCGAACCGGGAACCAGTACCCCATCGCGAGACCCATCAGCCCCATCGGCACCGCTCCGGCCAGGATCGCGGCGAGGATGCCCGGGACGGTGCGGGGATCGACCTCCACTCTCCCAACGACCGTGCCCACCACGATCACCGGCACCACGAAGAGCGCCGAGAAGATGCACGCGACCGCCAATCGCGCGGCGAGTCTCGTGCTCGCGCGTACGGGAACCGAGAACAGCCAGCGCTCCCAGGCGCTCTGGCGGGTCACGGCGACGCCGACCCCGAACTGGAAGGTGACGGTTCCGAGCACGGAGAAGAGCACGAAGCCCACCAGCACCGCGAGGCGATGATCGCCCGAGCCACCGCCCGGAAGTCCGACCAGGAGGTAGAGCAGCACGGGGTAGGCGAAGAGGGGCAGGTAGAACGAGGGCGTGCGCAGATACTGGAGCAGTTCCGCGACCACGTGCCGGCGAAGGATCCTCATCGCTCGCGCTCCCCGCTCATCGCCACGATGCGTTCGAAGACGTCGCCGATGCCCGCTTCCCGGATCGTGAGCCCGGGGTTCACCGCGCACTCCAGCAGGCGTCGAGCCGCGTCATCCGAGCGCGGTGTGTCGATGCGCCAGCGCCCCGGCACGGTCACGTCCCGCTGCGCCTCCATCCCCGCCGACTCGCACAGCAATCGCACCCGATGCTCCGGCAGGGTGCTGCGGAAGAACAGCGAGCGGTAGCCGGCGAGCGCGCGGAAATCATCGGCGGACCACTGGCCGAGCACCCGGCCGGAGTCGAGGCACAGGATGCGGTCCGCGAGTCGCTCGACCTCGTGCATGTCGTGGGACGCCAGCAGCACGGTCGTACCCGAATCGCGCAGCCGCTGGATCGTCGCCGTGACGAACCGCTGGCCGTACACGTCGAGCGACGCCGACGGCTCGTCGAGCACGATCAGAGGGGTGCTGCTCGCCACCGCGCAGGCGAGCGCGAGGCGCTTGGCCTGTCCGCCGCTCAGTCCCCCGGTCTGCCGATCCGCGATGTCGTTCAGCTCGAACGTGGTGATGGCATCCGGCACCTTCAGCGCATCCGGGTAGTGCGCGAGCCACAGCGTCAGCACCTCACGGGAGGTGAGGTAGTCGGGGAAGTCGACCGCCTGCGGCATCAGCGATACCAGCGATGTGCTGGCCCCGCCCCGGGCGACCGGATGCCCGAACACCGATGCCACGCCCGCATCCGCTCGGCGCGTGGCCGTGAGGATGTCGATGGCGGTGGTCTTGCCGGAGCCGTTCGGCCCGAGGAGTGCGTGCACCAGTCCGGGGTCGAGCCGGAAGGAGGCATCGGCGAGCGCGGTGGTCGGTCCGAAGAGCTTGGTCACACCCCGGAACTCGGCGGCCGGGGCACCGGGCAGAGGCTTCCCCCGGGAGGTCGCGCCGCCGGGTCTCACGGCCGTCCCGCGTCGGATCCGGCCGCGGACTCGGAACCGGCACCGGCACCGGCACCGGCTCCCGCACCGGCACTGGCCCCGGCACCGGCACCGAACGAGAACGCGTAGAGGGCCGACTGGGTGACCCCGTCGAGTGCCAGTGTGTCGTCGACCTCATGGTCGAGGAACCCGACCCAGCCGAGCGAGGGCATACCGAGTGCGGTCGCCACGAGCCCCGCGTTCTGCGCCACGTGTCCCGCTTCGAACAGGCTGAGGCGGTACCCCCGCAAGCCGTACTTGTAGCGTGCCCGCTCGAAGCTCGCGGTGATGAACAGGGTCACCGGCGAGGAACCGGCCACCTGCGACATGAGCGAGGGTGTCGCCCGTGCCAGAGCCTCGAGCTGATCCGCTCCGCCACCCGGACAACGGTCGACCAGCGACCGGTCGAGCGGGTCCAGCTGGTAGATCCCGGGCGGAAGGCCGCGCACGTCGCGAACCGCGACGTAGAGGTCGAGCGGATAGAGCGCGCCACCCGACGGAACGTACCGGCGACCGGGGGTGTCCGGTCGCTCGCAGTACGCGTAGTGCACCACGGTGGCCACCTGGTCGAGAGTCGGCGAGCCGATCACCTCCTCCGGGGCCCACGACATCCGTCGGTCGAGCACGGCGCCGAGAGCACCCGGCAGCGGCAACGCCGGGGGCAGCGGGATGCGCGGGTGAAGCCCCGGTGCACTGGTGGGCTCGCCCAGTCCGCCCGTCTCCGCGGACACGAGCTGCAGGAATCGCACGTCGGTCCAGCCGGTGTGGGTGATGCGCGTGATCTTCGAGGCCTCGTGATAGTTCTCGGCGAGGTCGTCGGTACCGCGGTCGATGACGCTGCCCGCACTGAATACGGGGCCGATGCTGTGGTCGATCATGGTCTCCCTCAGGGGAAAGGGTGCGGAAGGGGATTGAGGGATTCGGGATGCGGGTGCCGCGCATCCCGCAGCGACGGGCTCCCGAGGAATCGCGCATCGTGCAGCACGTCGAGCGGTACGAGGTCGGGGCTGAGAGCGCGCACGACGGAGAACCCCGCGGCCGCGACCTCGTCGCTCGTGAGGTCGACCAGGTACAGACGAATCCCCCGCGAAGCAGCGGTGCCCACGACCGTCGGCCAGTGCACACGGGGAAGGGACACGACCCGTCGCGCGGAATCGTCCAGCGCGGCGGAGTAGTGCCGGGCACTCGGCCGCGCATGGAAGGCGACGTGGTGCGCGAACTCGGTGATCGCCTCCGGCGCGATCGGCGGATCGGCGAGCAGTCGGAGGCACCAGTTGTGCGTGTGGATGGCCTCGCGCACCGCATTGAGCGCCGCGCGGTCGGCGTCGATATCGGCTGCGCAGCCGAGGGCGACACCGGTGATGCCGCTGCGCAGCACGGCGAGCAGCACCGGGATGCCGAGGGGAGAGGGCAGCACCCGCAAGGAGAAGACCGCGCCGAAGCGGGAGCACGTGCGCTCCAGTCGGCGCAGCTGCTCCACCGCCGTCCGGGACAGCGCCGCAGACGACGTCTGCGTCGGCGGCGGATCCCACTCGAGCCTCGGCGGGTGGTCGTTCAGCAACCACGTGCGCTGGAACGCATCCCGCTCGGCCAGCTCGAGGATGGCGCGCTTGGCGGCGAAGGGGAAGGTCGGCCCCGCGGCGACCCCGGAGGACGTCGCCGTCTCGTAGTGCGGCTCGCACATCCGTTCACCATCGAGGCCGACAGGATGGGGGTCCGCGAAGAGCACCATCTGGGCGGGGAGGAGAACCGGCTCACCCGAGTGCACGTCGATACCCTCGACCCAGTCGATCACGTCCCCGTCGCGCACCCGCTCGAAGCGGAAGCCCGGTTGCCGGTACTGCGAATCGGCGAAGCGGGAGAAGACACTCGGTGGCACCTGGCGGAGCGCCGTCCCGCGACGGATGCGCCCGACCGCCTGTCGAGCGCTCGGTCGGGCATCGGCGAGCGCGAACCGCTCGACGGCCTCACCGATGCATGCCCGGCGAGCTGCCTCCGGGGTGTCGCCCGGGCCCATGCTGAAGGGATCCGTTGCGGTCCCGGTGAGGAAACCGGCATCAGCGGTGCGGGCCGAGTACAGGGTGTCGGGGATCGAGTCGGGCGTGAACGACATCGGGCGCACGTACTGGACCAGTCCGGTGAACCTGCTCACCACGTCGGTCACGTCTACTCCCCGCGCACCGTCGACCACCGGTGCACCATCGACTCCCCACGCACCGTCGACCACCGGCGCGCCGCCGACGCGCGCCCCGTCGGTCGCCCGCGTGCCGGTCAGGCCCGCCACGGATACACCTCGCCGGCAGTCGGCCCGCACGCGGTGCACCTCGCCACCCGGAACACCGGATGCGCTCCGGCCTCGAAGACCTTCGGCTCGTAGACGAGCAAGTTGCTCGCCACGAGCCAGTCGTGGCCGTACAGCCAGCGCACCGCGTAACGCAGGGCGAAGCCGAGCACCGTGGCGTCGAGACTGGCGTCACGTCGACCGGGTCGTGCCGCGCCGCTCACCGCGGCGTAACGGTCCGGGAAGGCGGTGGTCGACGCCCAGCGCGAATTCGCGCACTCGAAGCAGGCGCTCACCCCGGGAACGATGACCGGTCCTATCCGCTGGAAGCGGCCGTCGAAGGACGGGACGGGAAGCCACCGCTGACGGGCGCCGATCGCCCGCCGATTGAACTCGGTGAGGAATGCCGGCGAGGCGAACGCCAGCACGAGATCGGCGCTTTCGGGATCCACCCGGGTCACCGTCGGGAAGGCGGCGAGCACGGCGTCGAGCAGCGGTACGTCGGTGTCGCCCACGATCCCGATCCGTCCGACGGCGGACGGTGCGAGCGGGTCGCCGATCGCCGAGCGGTCACCGCCGTTGCGTTCCGCCTCGTCGAGCGGAACGCTCAGATCGGCAGAAGCGCCCGATGTCGGCACCACCACCTTCCGCTCGATGAGCCGGTCGATCAGCTGCACCACGGCCGAGGCATCGGCGGGGAACTCCCGCCGCAGGTCGCCGGCCGTGAACGCACCGGCGAGAAGACCCCGCAGACGTGTCCGGTGCGCTGAACCCAGTCCGATCGTGAGCAGTTCCCGACCGCCGAGGAGGTAGAGGGAATCCTCCACCTCCCCCGCGGTGAAGCGGGGACTCACCGCGTAGGCGGGCGAGTCGAGCATGGCCGCGAGCTATCTCGGCTGCTGCCTGCCGCCACCCGAGCTGCAGGTACAGCAGGTGCTGCAGCACAGTGAGACGTCGCCCATCACGGTCTCGAACTCGCGCCCGAGGTGCTCGAACGGATAGGGAAAGGTGTCGATCGTCTCCGCGTCGAGAACCAAGGTGCCGATCGCCTCGGCATCGATCGCTTCGGTGTCGATCGGTTCGGAGTCGACCGGAACCGCTGCAGGTGAGCTTGTCCGGTCGAGCAGAAGTGGTGTCATGAGACCTCCTTGAGAGTGACTGAATACCGCTTTTATAGCAGGTGCTTTTACGCCCTAGTCAAGGGGATGGTGCGGATCTGTGGAGAACTTCTCGCGAGGCACGCCCTGACGAACGAAGTGGCCGGTGCACCGACGAATCGATGCCCCGGCCACTCGACGGCCGATCGGCCGGACGGGATGCTGCTGCGGCTTACTGCAGGGTGGCGACCTTCGGATCCCAGTCCTCGGGCAGCGCGGGCGAGGGCTCGAAGCTGCTCGCCACCTCGACGAAGGAGCCCGACTCGACCGACTCCGCGATCGACACCATGGTGTCGAGCACGTGCAGAGCGGATGCGCCGGACGCGCGATGGGGTCGGCCCTCGCGGATCGCCTGCGCCATCTCCAGGGCACCGGTTCCCCGGGTGGAGGTGTGGCCGACGGCCGGAATCACCGTGGGCTCCTCACCGGCACCGTAGACGAGGATGTCTCCGTCGAAGTTGTTCGGATCGGGGAAGACGATCGTTCCCTCGGTACCCGCGATCTCGACGACCCCGGTGCGGCGCAGCTTGGAGTCGAAGCTGAACACGGCCTGTCCGGACTGGCCGGACTCGAACTGGAGCAGCGCGCCGACGTGGCTCGGGACCGTCACGTCGAAGGACTCCCCCGCCTTCGGCCCGGAACCGATCACGCGCGACGCACGAGAGGTGGAGCCGAGGCCGGCGACGCGGGCGAACGGCCCGAGCGTGTGCGCCAGCGCGGTGAGGTAATACACTCCCACGTCGAACATCGGTCCGGCACCCTCCTGGAAGAGGAAGGCGGGGTTGGGGTGCCAGCTCTCAGGCCCGGGCGACTGGAACAGGGCGAGCGCCGTGAGCGGAGTGCCGATGTCTCCGCGGGCGATGATGCGGAACGCCGTCTGCAGGCCCGCTCCGAGGAAGGTGTCGGGTGCGCAACCGACGCGGACGCCTGCCGCCTCGGCGGCATCGAGCAGCTGGGCGCCGCTCTCGCGGTCCAGGGAGATGGGCTTCTCGCTCCACAGGTGCTTGCCCGCGGCGATGACGCGCAGCCCGACCTCCACGTGCACGACCGGGATGGTCAGGTTCACCACCAGCTCGATGTCCGGGTGAGCAAGGAGTTCGTCGACCGATCCACCGGCGGGCACGCCATGCTTCTCGGCCTGGGCCTTGGCGCGGGGCTCGTCGAGGTCGGCGACGAACAGCACCTTGAGGTCGGGGAAGCTCGTCAGGTTTTCGAGATAGGTGTCGCTGATGACGCCGGCGCCGATGAGGCCGACTCCGACGGGGGACGTGGGGGTGCTCACTTCGAGTTCAGTCCGTTCAGGTAGGTGTAGCTGTCGGCGACGGCATCGAAGACGTCTCCGGTGAAGTCATCGAGTTCGACCACCGCGAGGGCGTGCGGTGCCGCGGCCAGGATGTCGACGACGGGCATCCGGCCCGAGCCGACCGCCACCTGCTCCTTGTCGTCCTTGGTCAGCGGCCCATCCTTGATGTGCATGAACTGCACGCGCCGACCGAGGCGGGCGAGCAGCGGCAGGACGTCCTCGCCACCGACGGCCGCCCAATAGGTGTCGAGCTCCAGCGAAACCGAGTCGTCGAGCGAGTCGGCCAGCACCTCGAGGGCGGAGACGCCGTCGATGCGGTTCTCCAACTCGAACGCGTGATTGTGGTATCCCACCGTGAGGCCGTGCTCGGCGGCTTCCTTGGCGAGGGCGTTCAGGTCGGCCGCGATGCCGGCCACATCATCGCGGGTGGTCCACCGTGCATCGTCGATGTGGGGGTCGATCACGGTCTCGACGCCGATGGAGCGTGCCGCCGCGAAGATGCGGGCGGTGTCCTGGCCGACCAGGCGGGCGTGGGCGGTGGGCGCGGTCAAACCTGCAGCGGGGAGTTCGGCGACGTAGGCGTCGGCGTTGTCCACGAAGTTGAAGAGCTCGACGCGGGTGTAGCCGATCCCCGCGATGCGCTGCAGCGTTCCGGGAAGGTCCGCGGCGATGTGCTCGCGCACCGAATAGAGCTGCACGGAAAGGTCTCTGTGGGACACGGTTCTCCTCAGTGAAAACGTCGGCCCGAGCAGCACGCCCGGGCGTGGGCCGTATGGTCCACCACTATCTAATCAGACTTAAGAATGTTCCCCCGGGGCGCGAGTAGGCGCACCGGGCAGGCCCTAGGAGCCCGCCGGTGCCTGTGCTTCACTGAGTCGAGGCGAGCATCGGGCACCGCAATGGCATCCGGTTGCGAGCCTCGACGTGCCCGTCCTCGACGAAGGAAGTCCGCCATGACGATTCCCGCTCCCCGCACCCCCGATCTCCGTTCCGCGCCCGTGCTCCGCTGGGGCGTGCTCGCCCCCGGTGGGATCGCCCGTGACTGGGTCGCGTCGGTCGCCGCGTCGACCGGGCAACGCGTCACGGCCGTGGGATCGCGGTCGGCCGACCGTGCGCGGGCGTTCGCGGCGGACTTCGGCGTGGAGCGGGCGCACGGGACGTACGAGGATCTCGTCGCCGACGACGACGTCGACATCGTCTACATCGCCGCGCCGCACAGCGAGCACACCCGTCTCGCCCTCCTCGCGATCGCGGCGGGGAAGCACGTGCTCGTCGAGAAGCCGCTCGCCACGTCCGCGGCGGAGGCGACGGAGATCGCCACGGCCGCCCGCGGTGCGGGGGTGTTCGCCATGGAGGCGATGTGGACCCGATTTCTGCCCCAGACCGACATCGTCCGCCAGCTGATCGAGAACGGCGACCTCGGTCGGCTCGGTCTCGTGACGGCTGACTTCGGATCCGTCGCCACCGCCGACCCCGCCCACCGCATCAACGACCCCGCACTCGGCGGCGGTGCGCTGCTCGACCTCGGCGTCTACCCCGTGTCGTTCGCCCACTTCGCCCTCGGCCGTCCCGAACGGGTGACCGCACGCGGATCGCTCACCCCCACCGGTGTGGATGCGCAGTCCGCTCTCGTCCTCGACGCGGCGGACGGGGCGCAGGCCCTGCTCAGCACGTCCCTTCGAGCCCGCACGCCGTCCGCGGCGGCCGTCTACGGCGACGCCGGATCGGTCGCCGTTCATCCGTCCTTCTGGGGACCGAGTGGCGTGACGGTCAGCCTCGCCAACCGGGACCCGGAGACGTGGATCGACCCGTCGGGCATGGTCGGCCGCGACGCCCTGTGCGTCTCGGCGGTGGCTGCCGCGATCGCCATCGCCGAGGGTCGCACGGAGCATCCGCTGCACACCCTCTCCGACGCCATCGAGGTGCTCGAATCCATCGACGAGGCCCGGAGCCAGCTCGGCGCCTCCTGACGCGCCGGAGTCGTCGCACGCTCACCGGCACGCCGCAATGCGGCGCACGAAGAGTCCGCGGTGTCACGTACGCTGAATCCCGTGACCGACCTGATGCTGACCTTCCCGTGGGAGGAGGAGGACCAGGTCCCGGCGTACACACCGCCCCACGTATCGCGCATCGTCGCCCACTCCACCGATCGCGTCGGCTGGATGCGGGCGCGCAGCAGGGGAATCACCGCGACCGACGTGGCGCGCCTGTCGTCGCCGGCGGCCATCGACGCGGTGGCCCACGAGAAGCTGCACGGCTCGCGCTTCGGCGGCAACGCGTACACCGATCACGGTCGGGTGCGCGAGCCGGAGATCGCCCGCTGGGTGAAGTCGGAGCACGACATCGACGCGAGCGCCGCCCTGTTCCACGCGCACGGGCAGCGCCGCCACCTCGCCACCCCCGACGGCGTCGGGGTGCGGGCCGGTTCCCTCGTCCTCGCCGAGATCAAGACCACGAACAAGGAGTGGCGGTCCATTCCCCGCTCCTACCTTCGGCAGGTCTGGTGGCAGCAGTACGTGCTGGGGGCGGAGCGCACCCTGCTGGTCTGGGAACGCCACATCGACTTCGTGCCCCTCGGCGGCGAGCCCCACCACCGCTGGATCGATCGCGATGACGCGGAGATCGACCGCCTGGTTCAGCTCGCGAACACGCTCATCTCCGTGCTGCACCGCGAGGCGAACGCCCTGCGCCGCTGACGCCCTGCGCCGCTGACGCCCACGGCCGGCCCGCTGCCGATCACGTTCCCGGCACGGTGCGAGCGCATCCTCGGGTACCGGATTGTTAGCGGACGGGGAACACCGCCGTAACCGGGTGGAATCATTGCCCGGCTTGACTGGGGACATGACGATGAGCCCCGTGATGCGTGCCGCCGCCATCGATTCCACCGGTGGACCCGACATGCTCCGGGTGATCGATGTGGCGTCACCACGACGCGTGAACGCCGAAGTGCTGGTCAAGGTCGTCGCGGCGGGAGTCTCTCCGCTCGATGCGCGGATGCGTGCGGGATCCCGGTACCCGGCGTCGCTCGAATCGTTCCCCGCGGCACTCGGCTACGACTTCAGCGGCATCGTCACCGAAGTGCCCTACGACGCGCACCCGCTGTCGCCGGGCGACGAGGTGTTCGGCCTGACCGCGGTGCCGCGCGGCACCGGGAGCTACGCCGAGTACGTGTCAGTGCCGAGCACCAGCATCGCCCGCAAACCGACCCGCCTGTCGCACGTCGAAGCGTCCGCGGTGCCCCTCGCGGCCCTCACGGCGTGGGGCATGGCCATCGACGTGGGCAAGGCGCATTCCGGCCAGGTGGTGCTCGTGCACGCCGGAGCCGGTGGTGTGGGACACCTGGCGGTGCAGTTCGCGGCGCACTTCGGCGCCCACGTGATCGCCACCGGGTCCTCGGAGAACGCGAGTTGGCTGCGCGAACTCGGAGCGGTCGAGGTGATCGACTACACCACCACGCGGTTCGAGGACGTGGCCGTGGACGTCGACCTGGTGATCGATCTCGTCGGCAACGCGACGGACGCTACGTCGACCCGGTCGCTATCAGTGCTGAGGCACGGCGGACTCCTCGTCACCGCCCTCCCCGACGAGTGGACCACGATGGCGGATGACGCGGCGAACGCGGGCGTGCGCGCCACCGGCTTCGCGGTCGCGCCCGACGGTCAGACGCTGGCGATGATCTCCCGCCTGCTCGAGTCGGGCGACGTGCACGTCTACGTGAGCGACGTGTTCGACCTCGCCGAGGCCGCGGCAGCCCATTCGGCGGTGGAGGCCGGTCATACCCGCGGGAAGATCGTGCTCAAGGTCTGCGACGGCTGACGCCGAGGCACAGCCCCCGACGCTCTACAGCCGGCGCTCGAGCACGTGGTCGGACTGCTTCTCCGGGCCGACGAAGAACGTCTTCGACCCGACGATGCGGAAGCCGCTCTTGGTGTAGAACCGGATGGCGCGCTGATTCTGCTGGTTGACGCCGAGCCACACGCCCGACGCACCGCGGTCCCGGGCCGCGTCGAGGGTGGACGCCATCAGCGTCGCCGCGACGCCTCCACCGTGGTGGGTTTCGAGCACGTAGACCTTGCTGAGCTCCACCGCGGGACGCAGGGAGATCGCCGTGGCCACATCCTCGTCGGCGGGGTCCCCGAAGACGAGCATGGTGTAGCCCACCGCGGTGCCTTTCACATCGGCCACCAGCAGCTGTCGCGCCGGGTCGCGGAGGTACCGGTCGAAGCACTCCTCGGAGAGGTTCTCCTCGATGAACTGCTCGATGGCCGAGGACGCCGTTCCGGGCGGGCAGGCGAGAGCGAAGGTGAGGCCCGCCAACCGCGCGATGCGGGCGGTGTCATCCGGCGAGGCCGTAACGATCCGCGGCTCTGTCATGCGGTCAGCTTAACGCCGAAGGCCAGGACCGCCGTAGCGACCCTGACCTTCGGAAACGAGCGACGTACTAGGAGATGGCGTTGACGTCCACCGGGATGCCGGGGCCGAACGTCGTCGACACGGTGCCCTTCTGGATGTAGCGCCCCTTCGCCGAGCTCGGCTTGAGACGAACGACCTCTTCGAGAGCCGCGGAGATGTTCGCGCTGAGCTGCTCGGGAGCGAAGCTCGCCTTGCCCACCACGAAGTGCACGTTCGCGTGCTTGTCGACGCGGAACTCGATCTTTCCACCCTTGATGTCCGACACGGCCTTCGCGGCGTCGGGCGTCACGGTGCCGGTCTTCGGGTTGGGCATGAGGCCACGGGGGCCGAGCACCTTACCGAGACGACCGACCTTGCCCATGAGCTCCGGCGTGGAGACGGCGGCGTCGAACGAGGTGTACCCGCCCGCGACCTTCTCGATGAGCTCGTCGCCACCGACCTCGTCGGCACCGGCGGCCAGCGCGGCCTCGGCGGCCGGTCCGGTCGCGAACACGATGACGCGGGCGGTCTTACCCGTGCCGTGCGGCAGGATGACGGTGCCACGCACCATCTGGTCCGCCTTGCGGGGGTCGACGCCGAGCTTCAGCGCGACCTCGACGGTGGAGTCGACCTTCGCCGACCCGGTCTCCTTCGCGAGGCCCACGGCCTCGGCGGGCGTGTAGAACCGGCCCTCTTCGATCTTCTCTGCTGCGGCCCGGTAGGCCTTGGACTTCGTTGCCATGAATGCTTCTCCTGATTCGAGAGTGTGGTTGCTGAGCCAGGCTGGCTCTCCCACGATGTGCTGGGGGCTCCGGCCGTGTGCGGCGGAACCCGGGAGGGCTACGCCTCGACGGTGATCCCCATCGAACGAGCGGTGCCCGCGATGATCTTCGAGGCGGCCTCGATGTCGTTCGCGTTGAGGTCGGACTGCTTCTGCTCGGCGATCTCGCGAACCTGCTCGCGGGTGAGCTTGGCGACCTTGACGGTGTGCGGGGTGGACGAACCCTTCGCCACGCCTGCGGCCTTCTTGATGAGCTCGGCGGCCGGGGGCGTCTTCAGGATGAACGTGAACGAGCGGTCCTCGTACACCGTGATCTCGACGGGGATGACGTTGCCGCGCTGCGACTCGGTCTGGGCGTTGTAGGCCTTGCAGAACTCCATGATGTTCACGCCGTGCTGACCCAGCGCCGGACCGATCGGCGGCGCGGGGTTGGCGGCGCCGGCGTTGATCTGAAGCTTGATCAGACCCGTTACCTTCTTCTTCGGTGCCATTGTTCTTCCTTCTTATTCATCTCGAGCGTCCGGATGGGACGCGCTCCCGCAGTATCCGGCGAATCCGGATCGCGGTGGTCTCTAAAGCTTGGTGACCTGATCGAAGCTGAGCTCGACCGGGGTCTCGCGCTCGAAGAGGGAGACGAGCACCGTGAGCTTGCCGCTCTCGGGCTTGATCTCGCTGATCGAGCCGGGGAGGCCGGCGAACGATCCCTCCTTGATGGTGATGGTCTCGCCGATCTCGAAGTCGATCTCGGCGGGGATGACGCGCTGGGCGGACTTGCCGGCCTTTCCGCCGCCGGACTTGGCGACGGGGGTGTCGACGATCTCCACCAGGCTCTTCAGCATGGAGAAGGCCTCCTCGAACCGCAGCGGCGTGGGGTTGTGGGCGTTGCCCACGAATCCGGTGACACCGGGCGTGTGACGCACGACCGACCAGCTGTCCTCGTTGAGGCTCAGGCGCACGAGCACGTATCCGGGGATGCGCACGCGGTTGACCATCTTGCGCTGGCCGTTCTTGATCTCGACGACGTCCTCCATGGGGACCTCGATCTGGTAGATGTAGTCCTCCATGTTCATCGAGACGATGCGGTTCTCGATGTTGGACTTCACCCGGCGCTCGAACCCGGCGTAGGAGTGGATGACGTACCACTTGCCCGGCTTTGACCGCAGCTCGGTCTTGAACGCCTCGTAGGGGTCGACCTCGGCCGGCTCCTCGATCGCGTCGGCGTCATCGCCGAGCACGTCGACGTTCACGTCTTCGCCGGTGTAGGGGGTGACCTCGTCGGTCTGCTCCTCGGCCTCGAGCTGCGCTTCTTCCTCAGCCTCGTCCTCGGTCGCTTCCACGCTGGCCTCGGCCTCGTCGAGGGAGTCGATGTCGAGCGCGTCGTCGACGATCGCGTCGGCCTCGGGGTCCTTCGCCAGCTCGGCGGCGTCGAGTGCGGCGTCCAGATCCATCTCGATGCTTCCGCCCTCGACGATGTGGATCGCCCCGTGCTCGGCGGACTCCGACGCTTCGCCGTCGGCGGTCTGCAGGTCGCCTTCCTGCTCCTCTTCCACCTCGGAGGATTGCTCTGCCGCGGTGGCGAGATCGATGTCGTCGCGATGTGACTTAGCCACTAAATCTTCTTCCCTTGTGCATGGTGTGCGCTTCTGCGTCGTGCGCGCTGGTGTATCCGGCTGTGTGCGAGGCGCTCGGCTCCCGCGCGTGCGTGCCCGGTGGAGTGGTGCTGTCGGGTCCTACTGGGCCCCGGTGATGTTGCCATCACCGAAGACCAGGATCGTGACGTAACCGAACACGGTGTCGAGCCCGGAGACGAACGCCATCATCACGATCACGAACACGAGCACCACGCCCGTGAAGTTGAGGAGCTCTTTCCGAGTGGGGGTGACGACCTTCTTGAGTTCGCCGATCACCTGGCGGATGAACAGCGCGAGCCGCCCGAACGGATTGCGCTTCTCAGCGCTCTCCTTCTTGGCATTCGCGACGATTTCCTCGCTTGGCTCGTCGACGATCTTTCGCGCCACGCGTTCACCCTTCTGAGCTTTCGACCGCATCCGAAATCCGGATCGTCGTGGGATGGACTCGCGCGGAATCCCGTGCGAATCATCTTGCAGGGCGGACAGGACTTGAACCTGCAACCTGCGGTTTTGGAGACCGCTGCTCTACCAATTGAGCCACCGCCCTATGGAAGCGAAGAACCACAGCTTCGCCAGGAGTTACCGCTCGGGGAACGCCACCCTTCACGAAAAAGGGCGCAGAAAAGCTTGGCCGACTTCACCAACCCGAGCAAGTCTAGGTGACACCCCATGGACTGTAAAGTTGGGGCCCTCGCGGCATCGACCCGGCCCCCGGTCCGGACGGGGTAACCGCCCTATGCTCGTAGGCATGGGTCTTACGCAGAACAGAATCTCCGCGCGCGTCGGCTCGATCGCCGAGTCGGCCACGCTCAAGGTGGATGCCAAAGCGAAGGCGCTGCAGGCCAAGGGCCGCCCGGTGATCAGTTTCGCCGCCGGGGAACCTGATTTCCCCACCCCCGACTACGTGGTGGAAGCAGCGGCGGCTGCGGCGCGGGAACCGCGCAATCACCGGTACACGCCAGCGGCCGGTCTGCCCGACCTGCGGGAGGCGATTGCCGCGAAGACGCTGCGCGACAGCGGTCTCGAGGTGCCGGCATCCCGCGTGGTCGTCACGAACGGCGGCAAACAGGCGGTGTACCAGGCGTTCGCCACCCTGCTCGACCCGGGCGACGAGGTACTCGTGCCCACCCCCTACTGGACCACCTACCCCGAGGCCATCCGGCTGGCCGGCGGCGTGCCCGTGGAGGTGTTCGCCGACTCGGAGCAGGACTACCTGGTCACGGTGGAGCAACTGGAGGCGGCGCGCACGCCGCGTACCAAGGTGCTCCTGTTCGTCTCGCCCTCCAACCCCACGGGAGCGGTGTTCTCGCCCGAGCAGACGGCGGCGATCGGCACCTGGGCAGAGGAGAACGGCCTCTGGGTGATCAGCGACGAGATCTACCAGAACCTCACCTACGACGGCGTGCGGGCCGTGTCGATCGTCGAGGCCGTACCCGCCCTGGCCGATCGCACCATCCTCGTCAACGGGGTGGCGAAGACCTACGCGATGACGGGCTGGCGGGTGGGCTGGATGGTCGGACCCGCGGACGTCATCGCGGCGGCGGGCAACCTGCAGTCGCACCTGTCGTCGAACGTCGCCAACGTGTCGCAACGTGCCGCCATCGCCGCGCTGAACGGACCGCAGAGCACCGTGGACGACATGCGCGCGGCATTCGACCGCCGGCGCAGCACCATCGTGTCGGAGCTGAACAAGATTGACGGCATCGTCACCCCCACCCCGAAGGGCGCCTTCTACGTCTATCCCGACGTGCGCGGCCTCTTCGAGCGGGACATCGACGGCGTACGACCCACGACATCCCTCGAGGTGGCGGAACTGCTGCTCGAGAAGGCGGAGGTCGCTGCGGTGCCCGGCGAGGCGTTCGGGCCGAGCGGGTACCTGCGCTTCTCCTACGCCCTCGGCGACGACGCCCTTCTGGAGGGCGTCCAGCGCCTGCAGCGCCTCCTCGCCTGACGCGCCGCCTCCCCGTCACGGTCGCGTCGCGCCGCCTCGCGGTCACGGTCGCGTCGCGCCGCCCTTTCGGTCGATCGCCCGCGTATCAACGGGGGCGATTGAGGAAAACCGCAGGCGCCTACGAACGAAACGGCGGCGTTCGGCCGGAGCGGCCGCGTGTCCTGTCATCCCTTCAACACACCGTCCCCCTTTTAGGCTCGCGGATGCTGCGGACACGCGCGCACGGCACGCCACCCGCATCGGGTCGGAACACCCGCGGCAAGGGGCAGGACCGGCGCGTCGCGCTCCATCGACGGCACGGACCCGTAGGTCGCGCGTTGCCGCGGTCGCTGAGCCTGTCGAAGCGACGCAAGCCGCACGAAGCGTCCCCGGTCACGGTCGTTGAGCCTGTCGAAACGACGCAAGCCGCACGAAGCGTCCCTTCGACAAGCTCAGGGACCGTGGCGCGCGTTGCGCCGCCCGGCTCTGTCACGGTCGCTGAGCCTGTCGAAACGACGCAAGCCGCACGAAGCGTCCCTTCGACAAGCTCAGGGACCGTGGCGCGCGTTGCGCCGCCCGGCTCTGTCACGGTCGCTGAGCCTGTCGAAACGACGTAAGCCGCACGGAGAGTCCCTTCGACAAGCTCAGGGACCGTGGGGGTGCGCCGACACGCCGCTCGCCTCCCGACGCGCGGATACTGCGGATGCGCGCGCACGGCACACCACCCGCGCGAAGCCGAAGGGCCCGCGGCAGTGGGTTGGACCGGCGGGTCGCGCTCGCGTCCCTTCGACAAGCTCAGGGACCGTGGGTCCAGTGACGCGGAGGAGGAGCGACTGGGAATGCGGTGGGTGACGGGTAACGGATGGAGCACGCCTGCGGCGCCATCCCGGGCCGAGTCGCGGAGTCATAACGAAGACGCCCCGAGGCGCCCGATCGCCGGTGCACCGTGCCTACCGTGGAGAAGCGGCACCGAGCCGTACCGGCCCGCCTCCCCCGGAGGTCGCGCCGGCCCACCTGCAAGAGGAGCTCGCCATGAACACCGTCATGCACCCCGAGAACCGTCATCACCGGACCGGCCGCCTCGCAATGCTCGCCGCGGTACCGGTGCTCGCCCTGGGCCTGACCGGATGCGCACAGGACACCGCCGGACCCGAGGAGGGCGCGACCGTCGAAGACGTGCAGGAGCTCGATGAGAACGATGCCGCCATCGAGGATGAGATCACGGAGAACTACGACGGCTTCTACAACCAGGACCTGTACGACCAGTACGACGAGTACGAGGGTGAAACCGTCACCGTGTCCGCGACGGTGAACGAGATCCTGTCGCCCGACGTCTTCACGATCGCGGGAACCGACGACACCACCGTCGACGCCCTCCCGGTGCTGCACACCGACGAGGTGGACGGGCTCATCGAGGGCACCGACGTGCGCGTCACCGGAACCGCGATGGTGGAGCTGGACATCGCCGAGATCGAGGAGCGGACGGGCATCGTGCTCGACCCCGACACCTTCGGCGACTGGGAGGGCCAGCCGTACCTCGACGCCACCACCGTCGACGCCTCGGTCGACTACGAAGAGGAGTAACGCACCCCTCGGCAGTCAGGTGCCCGACGCCATCCTCGCCGACGGGTGCGAGAGCGCGATCGGGCACCTCACCGGATGCCCCGCGGCGAGAGGCGGCTAGAGGGTGAGGCCGACGAGGAGGGGTTCCGGGGTGAGGAGGATGCCGTACTCCGCCACCACGCGGCCCTGCACGTAGCGGGCGAGCTCGGCGATGTCTTCCCCCGTCGCCCCTCCGGTGTTGGTCAGCGCGAGAGTGTGCTTGCTGGAGATCGCCGCCGCCGAACCGGGCAGCCGGAACCCGCGCCGCACACCGGCGTTCTCGATCAGCCAGGCCGCGCTCAGCTTCACCGCTCCGTCCGCCTCCGCCACCTCGGCCCGCACGTCGCGCACGGCGTCTTCGATGACGGACGCATCGGTGAAGGATCCGGTGAGCGGGATGACGCGATCGGCCGGTTCCGGCGAGACCGGCCACCGGGGAGCGGTCGCGGGAAGCGTGCGGGCGACGTGCTCCGGCACGATGGGGTTGGTGAAGAACGAGCCGGCACTCCACGTGTCGGTGTCGCCGTCATCCAGCACCATGCCCTTGGACCCGCGCAGGTCGAGCACCGTGCGGCGCACCTCGCCGAGCGGCACGCGAGCGCCCAGGGGAACCCCGAGCGCGTCGGCCAGTTGCGCGTAGGCGACGGGCGAACTGAGCGCCGCGCCGCCGTTCTCCCCCGCGCCGCCGGCGTCCGTCAGCGCGAACTCGACCGCCACCACGACGCCGCGTCGACCGCGCTTGAATACCGAGGTGCGGTAGCCCAGCGCCAGTTCGTCCGCCGGGAGCGCCGCGCGCTCACCGGTCTCGTAGTCGACGAAATCCACCGCAATCAGGGTCGCCGACAGTTCCTGCCCGTACGCGCCGATGTTCTGGATGGGCGATGCACCGGTGGAGCCCGGAATGCCCGACAACGCCTCGAGCCCCGCCCAGCCCTGCTCGACGGTGTACGCCACGAGTTCGTCCCACGGTTCGCCCGCCTGCACTCGGATGCGCACCGTGCCGGGCTCGGACGGCAGTCGTTCCACGCCACGGGTGGCGAGGTGCAGCACGGTGCCGTCGAAGCCGTCGTCGGACACCACGAGATTCGAGCCGCCGCCGAGCACGAGCCAGTCCTCGCCCGAGGACCACACGGCATCGAGCGTGTCGGCGAGGGCGTCGGTGTCGCGGACGGTGATCAGCTGGTAGGCCGGTCCGCCCACGCGCATGGTGGTGAGGGTGGAGAGGGGTGCGCTCGGCATGGGGTCAGGCCAGGCTCACGCGCACCTGGGCACGGCCCAGCACGGTGGCGTCGTTGCTGCTCGCCGTGAGATCGATGCGCGCCGTGCGCGCCTCGCCGTCGAGCTGGCCCACCTTCGCCACGACGGTCACCGTCGCGCCGTCGGCCGGATCGACCACGACCGGGCGGGTGAAGCGCACGCCGTAGTCGACCATGCGGCCCGGGTCGCCCAGCCAGTCGATCACGGGCTGCACCGCGAGTCCCATGGTGAGCATGCCGTGCGCCAGCACTCCCGGGAGGCCCACGCTCGCGGCGACATCGTCGCGGTAGTGGATCGGATTGAAGTCTCCGGACGCGCCCGCGTACCGCACCAGAGCGTCCCGGGTCAGGTGCACGGAGGTGTCGGCGACCACCTCGCCCACCGTGAGCGTGTCGAACTCGGGCGTGGCGGTCATGCGTCGTCTCCCCGGATGACGAGAGTGGATGTGGCGGTGACCACGTGGGCGTCGGACGCGTCGACGATGGTCGACTCGGCCGTCACCATCGCGTTGCCGCCGAGGCTCTTGAGGCTCGTCACGGTGAGCGTCGCGCGCAGCTCGTCACCCGCCACGATCGGGCGCGAGTACGCGAAGCGCTGCTCGCCGTGCACCACCCGCGAGAAGTCGATGCCCGCGTCGGGTTCCCCGAGCAACTGGGCCAGAGTCTGTTCCTGCACCACGACCGCGAAGGTGGGCGGCGCGACGACATCGGCGTACCCGGCCTCGCGGGCGGCCTCCGGGTCGAGGAACGTCGGATGCGAGGCGAACACCGCGCGAGCGAACTCGCGGATCTTCTCCCGCCCCACGAGGTATGGACTCGTCTGCGGGAAGACCCGCCCCTGAAGTTCTGGGTTCACTGGCACCGGTCAAGCCTAACCGCGGGAAACGACCCGCTCGCCGAAGAACCGAAGCGCCGGGGCGCCGAAACGGGGGGACGCTCCGTTCCCCAGCGTCAGGTCATCGACGAGGCGCGTTACCGCCGACGGGCTGCTGCCGTCATCCGGCGGCGCGCGACGCTGCCACGGCGAGCGCCTCGTCGAGTACGACGCCGAGATTCGCCGGGTCGTGCGCGAACCTGCCGAGGAACAGGCCGTCCACGCTGGTCAGGCGGAGGAACAGTCCCGGCCCCGCGCTGCCGCCGTAGAGCACGTCGAAGGATCCCGCACCGCGCTCGCGCAAACGGTCGCGCAGCGCGCTCACCACGTCGTCCACGTACGCCGGCTCGGCGGGTTCGGCGGCGCCGATCGCCCACACGGGCTCGTAGGCGAGCACGATCGCGGGAGCACCGGCCGTATCCCCCTGCGTGTCCGCGTCGACCCGCGCCGAGAGCACCTGGTCGGCGCACACGCGCGCGGCGGAATCGGCGTCCGTGCGGGTGCCCTCCCCGATGCAGAGCAGCGGCGACATCCCCGCGGCGAGTACGGCCCGGGTCTTCCGCGCGACGACGGCGTCGTCCTCCCCGTACAGAGCGCGCCGTTCGGCGTGACCGATCTCGACGAGCCGCACACCGAGCTCCGCGAGCATGCCCGCGCTCACCTCGCCGGTGAGGGCGCCGTCGCCATCGCTGCAGTTCTGCGCACCCAGCCACACCGGGGTGTCGGCGAGGATGCGGCGCGCACTCTCCAGCACGGGGAACGACGGTGCCACGAAGAGCGCCGTTCGTGCGTCATCGGCCAACGCCGGTCGCGCTGCCACGACCTCGGCGACCCGCTCGAGCCAGGTGACGCTCGCGGCGTAGCCGAGGTACATCTTCGTGCTGACGCCCACGTAGGTGAGCCCCGTCGCTCCCATCGGTCAGGCGACCGGATCGTTCGGGAGCGACGGGACCCGGACCGTCATCGGGACTGTTCTTCCTCGACGAGGGTGGAGGCCTGGTCGGCTGACGACGTCTCGTAGGAGCCGATCGCGTCCACCTTCTCGGCGGAGGACGAGGTCGGGTCGAACGTGTAGCTGAGCCACTCGGTCACGAGCTTCTTGGCGAGTTCGAGGCCGACGACGCGCTGGCCCATCGCGAGCACCTGCGCGTTGTTGCTGAGCACCGAACGCTCGACCGAGTAGCTGTCGTGCGCGGTCACCGCGCGGATGCCGGGGACCTTGTTGGCCGAGATCGCCACTCCGAGGCCGGTACCGCAGATCAGGAGCGCCCGGTCGGCGTCTCCCGCAGCCACCTTGCGCGCCGCGGTCACGGCGACGTGCGGGTACGCGGTCTTGTCGTCGCTCCCCACCCCGACGTCGTCCACCGAGGCGACCCGCTCATCCTTCTCCAGCAAAGCCTTCAGGGCGTTCTTGTACTCGACACCGGCCTCGTCGTTTCCGACGACGATTCGTAGTCCTTCGGTCATGGTCATGCTCCTTCTGTGCTGTCGAACGGATAAGTCTGTGCGAGTCCCTCGGTGATGAGACCGAAGGAGACGGCGCCCGGATCCGGGTGCCCGATGCTCTTCTCGGCGAGCGGTCTGGCGCGGCCCTTCTTCGGCCGGAGCGATGCCGTGTCGTTCGCGGCTGCGGTGGCCGCAGCAGCCGCTGCGGTCAGGGCCTCGGCGACGGATGACCCGTCACCCACCCGGGACGCGAAGGTCTCGGCGAAGGGCAGCAACGCGTCGACCATGGTCTTGTCTCCCGGTTCGGCCTTGCCGAGCTCGGTGATGGCGGAGGAGAACGCGGTGACCGCGGCGGAGGCGCTCGCGGCGTCGTACGAGTCACGGTTGCCGAGGCTCTCGCCGACGGCGATGAGTGCGGTTCCCCACAGGGCGCCCGATGTGCCGCCTGCCTTCTCGCTCCAGGCCTCTCCGGCCCGGATGAGCACGTTGCGCACGCCGGTGCCGGTGGCCTCGGCGGCCGCGTCGGCGGCGGCATCCACGCCACGGCGCATGCCGATACCGTGGTCGCCGTCGCCCGCGATGGAGTCGAGCTTGCCGAGAGATTCCTCGTGCTCGATGATCACCCGGCGCACCGTCTCCAGGGCGCCGGAGGCGGCGCGACCGAGGCGGATGGCCTCGTCGGTGCCCTGCTCCGTCTCGGTGTCCGACTCGACGAGCTGCGTCAGGTCGCGGTGGGCGCGCGGCACCGAACTCCCCTTGCGGTACGCGGGGGTGTCCACGGGAGCGGACCAGTACTCGGCCAGCTCGTCATCGAGCCAGAGCAACGTGAGCGAGACGCCCGACATGTCGAGGCTCGTGACCAGTTCACCGCATTCCGGTTCCACGATCTCGAGCCCGGCGGCGGTCAGCTGCGACTCGATGCGACCGTAGAGCAGGAAGAGCTCGTCGTACTTGACGGTGCCGAGACCGTTGACGATGGCGACCACCCTCGACCCCGCGTCATCGGGCTTGTCCTCGAGCAGGCTGCTGACGAGCAGCTCCGCCAGTTCGGACGCGGTGGGGAGGTCGCGTTCGTAGATGCCGGGCTCACCGTGGATGCCGAGCCCCACCGACATCTGACCCTCCGGCACGGTGAACAGCGGCTCGGTCGCTCCGGGCAGCGTGCAGCCCGCGAACGCGACGCCGAGCGAGCGGGTGCGGTAGTTGGTCTTCTGCGCCAGGCGCTCCACCTCGTCGAGGGAGAGTCCGGCGTCTGCGGCAGCACCGGCGACCTTGAACACGGTGAGGTCGCCGGCGATCCCGCGGCGCTTCTCGATCTGGTCGAGCGGGGCGCTCGCGATGTCGTCCGTCACCACGACGGTGCGGGTCTCGATGCCCTCGGCGTTCAGCCGGAGCTGCGCCTGTCCGAAGTGCAGAACGTCACCGGCGTAGTTGCCGTAACTGAGCAGCACTCCCCCGCCCATCGACGCCGCCTTGGCGACCCGGTAGATCTGACCGGCCGCGGGCGACGCGAACATGTTGCCGCAGGCCGCTGCGGCGGCGAGGCCGGTGCCGACCAGGCCGGCGAACGCCGGGTAGTGACCGGAACCTCCGCCGATGACGAGCGCGACCTGATCCTCGGTCATCTCCGTCGACCGGACGACTCCGCCGTCGACCCGAGCGACGTACTGACGGTTGGCGGCGACGAAGCCGTCGAGGGCATCATCGGCGAAAGCGGCGGGATCGTCGAAAAGTGAAGTCATGGAACCTCATCCAATCAGAAGGAGCGGGCGGCGTGAGGTTCGAGCGTGCCCCACACCTTCGTGGCGATGCGCACGTCCTACAAAGATCATGCTTCCCCCAGGGTGTGTCAAACGGGTCGGTGCTCGGTGCGGCCCTCGGCATCGGCGAGCGCCCGGGCCTTCACGCCGTCGAGGTGGGCGACCATCGCGTCCCGTGCGCCGGCCGGGTCGTCGCGCTCGAAGGCGGCGAGGATCTCGGCGTGTTCGCCGATGGCCCACTCCGCGTCGGTCACGCCCAGTTCCCCGAAGAACCGGAACCGCTGGATCTGACCGCCGAGTGCGTTGTAGGCCGAGAGGAGAAACTGGTTGCCGGCAGTCTCGGCGATGAGGCGGTGGAAGCGTTCGTCCGCCTCCCAGTAGTCGCGGAATTCGGCGAAGGACGCGCCCCGCGGTGCGCTCCGCAGGTCGTCGATCGACCGGGCGAGCTCGCGGACGAGATCCGGCGTGCTGCGCTCGCAGGCTCGGTAGGCGTTCGCGGGCTCCACCACCAGGCGGGCATCCATGAGCTCGCCGAGTTCGTCCCGGTTGAACAAGGGGGCCACCCGGTACCCCTTGAGAGCCACGCGACGCACCATCCCGGTGGCCTCGAGTCGCGCCAACGACTCGCGCACCGGGGTGGGCGACACGTTCAGGTCGCGAGCCACCCCGTCGATGCTGATCACGGCGCCCGCTTCGAGCCTGCCGTCCATCAGTGATGCGAGGATCTCCTCGTACACACGGTCGGAAAGCACGAGGCGGCTCACCGCGCGGGGCTTCCGGGCACTGTCGGGCATGCTGCACACCCTATAAGGGTGCGCCTGACCGTCCCCGGCCGCAGGTTTCCTGAAGAATCCGGGTGAGCTGGGCAGACCCGGAGCGAGGTGCCTAGGTTGGGAGGCATGAAGTTTTCAGAGGGCGACCGGGTCAGTTGGGCCACGTCGCAGGGACGCACTCAGGGCAAGATCGTCGAGCAGAAGACGAAGGACTTCACGTTCTCCGGCCAGAAGTTCACGGCGAGCGAGGACGAGCCCGCCTACATCGTGCAGAGCGAGAAGACCGACGCCAAGGCGGCGCACAAAGGAAGCGCGCTCCGCAAGCTGAAGAACTAGCGTGACGCCGAGCGGCTTTCCGCCCGTCGATTCGCGCCCATCCGCTTCGGCGGTTCGGCCCGCCCGATGACGCCCTCGGATTCGATCGGGGCAGCGGCGACAGCGAGCGCAGGGATCGCGGCCGCGGGGAGCGGGGCTGCGGACGGTGACCTTGGCGGGTTGGCGGGTCTCGCAGTGGACGTGATCGACGCGCTCGGCGCACCGGGCGTCGGCGCCATGACCCTCCTGGAAACGGTGTTCCCACCCATCCCCAGCGAGGTGGTGCTGCCCCTCGCCGGGTTCGTCGTGCAGCAGGGCGACATGAACCTCGTCGCGGTACTCGCCGCCGCGACGCTCGGCGGGCTCCTCGGCGCCTATCTCCTCTACTACCTCGGCTACGCGCTCGGTGAGGAACGGGTCATCCGCTGGCTGTCGCATCTGCCCCTCGTCGACCGCGAGGACTTCGAACGGTCGGCCCACTGGTTCCATCGCCACGGCAGATCTGCCGTCTTCTTCGGTCGACTGATCCCCGGCGTGCGCAGCCTCATCTCGCTGCCGGCGGGGAGCGCGCGCATGGGCATCGGCGCCTTCACCGTGTTCACGGCGCTCGGGTCGCTGGTGTGGAACAGCCTGCTCGTGAGCCTCGGGATGCTTCTCGGCACGCAGTACCGGCTGATCGACCGCTATTCCGTCGTGCTCGATTACGCGGTGTACGCGGTGCTCACCGGCGTCGTCGTCTGGCTGATCGTGCGCCGAGTCCGACGCCGGTCCGCGGCCGGCTAGACCTCGCTGTTGGCGATCGCCTCGGCGTACTTGCGGATGTCCGGGCCCGGTTCGAAGTCGATGAAACGGCCCTCGAGGAGTTCGATCAGGCGGGCGAACGACTTCTCCCACGGTTGTCCGGCGAGTTCCTCGTTCGCCGTGTGCACGGCCTCCTGCAACACTCTGTCGGAGTCGGTCAGAATCTTCTCGCGGGCTTCGTCATTCCATCGGATTTCGCTCGTGTCCATGACTCGACGCTACGCGCACGACCCCGCGCGTGTAACCCCGGGAGCCGGAGCGACCGGGCGGCGGTAGGCGCGGCCGGATGTGCATCCCTCCGGGGAACGGATGCGCGTCCTACCCGAGAACGAAGAAAGCCCCAGGATGGCGAGATCCTGGGGCTTCCAGTAGCGGGAGCGGGACTTGAACCCGCGACACCACGATTATGAGCCGTGTGCTCTAACCACCTGAGCTACCCCGCCGCAAGACTTTCGTTCCTCCGGCCGCCCGAAACACAGGTCGGCCGGAACAAAGTCTGGGCCCCGACAGGGATTTGAACCCTGGACCTTCTCCTTACCATGGAGATGCTCTACCACTGAGCTATCGGGGCGTCGCCTGGAACCGCCCGCTAGCGGGCGCGACCGTGTGGCACCGTAAGAGGATAGCAGCCATTCGGAGCGTTCCTGCACGCGCATGACGCCGTGCGTCGCCGGACGCTCGACGCGCTGCGTCAGTGAATGCAGAACTCGTTGCCCTCGGGATCGGCCAGCACGTAGTGGTATTCGGGATACGGTCCCCACGATCCGTCGCTCTTGTGCTGCACCGTCGCCCCCAGCGCCACGACGCGGTCGACCTCGGCGTCCACCTCCATCGGCGACGCTCGGCGCCCGGGCGTGGCGGTGATGTCGAGATGCACCCGGTTCTTCACGACCTTGCCCTCGGGGACCTTCTGGAAGAACAGTCGAGGCGTCTCCCCCGTCGGGTCGATCGCCACCGAGCGCAGCGCGAGGTCGTCGTCGGTGAGCCCGCTGGCAAGGAGCGCCGCCCGCATGTCGTCGGGATACTCCCCCCGCGGGTAGCCGAGCACATCGCTCCAGAAGTGCGAGAGCGCCCGCGGATCCGCGCAGTCGAACACGATGTTGCCGATCTTCGATGCCATATCGCCTCCCGCAATCCGAGTGCTTCGAGGCTACGCCCGGCCCCGGCATCCGGCACCTCCGGGCGCTGCCCGCATGTCGGCACGCGGAATGTAAGCGCTTACATTCCGCGCTCGATCCCGTACGCTGGCGGCTATGTCTTCCGCACCCGTCCTCTCCGCCGACTCCTCGACGGAATCCCGTCCGACGCCCGGGACCGACGCCGCCGCGTCGGCGGGATCCGAATGGTGGCGCACCGCCGTCATCTATCAGATCTACCCCCGCTCGTTCGCCGACTCCAACGGCGACGGCATGGGCGACCTCGTGGGCATCGCCGAACGACTCCCCGCTCTCCGCTCGCTGGGCGTGGATGCGATCTGGCTGTCCCCGTTCTTCACCTCGCCCCAGAACGACGGTGGATACGACGTGGCCGACTACTGCGATGTGGATCCGCTGTTCGGAACCCTGGCGGACTTCGACCGCCTCACCTCCGTCGCTCACGACCTCGGCCTCCGCGTGATCGTGGACATCGTGCCCAACCACACGTCGAGCGAGCACGAGTGGTTCCGCTCGGCGCTGGCCGCCGCGCCGGGCAGCGCCGAGCGTGCGCGCTACATGTTCCGCGACGGCACGGGCGAGAACGGCGACACCCCGCCGAACAACTGGCAGTCGATCTTCGGCGGTCGCGCCTGGACGCGCACGACGAACCCCGACGGGACTCCCGGGCAGTGGTACCTGCACCTGTTCGACGCATCCCAGCCCGATCTGGACTGGGAGAACCCGTGGGTGCGGGAGCAGATGGTGGACGTCCTCCGCTTCTGGCTCGACCGCGGGGTCGACGGCTTCCGGGTCGACGTGGCGCACGGCATGATCAAGGCGCCGGGACTTCCCGACTACACGCCGCCGGCGAACGCGGGCAGCATGGGCGGCGGAATCGTCGGCCTCGAGCCGGAGATCCTCCTCGACGAGGACCACACTCCCCCGTACTTCGGGCAGGACGGCGTGCACGACATCTACCGGGTGTGGCGCCGCGTTCTCGACGAGTACGAGGGCGACCGTGCCCTCGTCGCGGAAGCCTGGGTGGAGCCGCTGCAGAAGCTGGCCCGGTGGGTGCGCCCCAACGAGATGCACCAGGCCTTCAACTTCTCCTACCTCGAGACCCCGTGGGAGGCGTCCGCGCTCCGCTCCACGATCGACTCCTCGCTCGAGGTCTTCGGGTCGGTCGGCGCACCCAGCACCTGGGTGCTGTCGAACCACGACGTCGTCCGCCACGCCAGCCGGCTCGGTCTCGAGGGGGAGAACATCCAGGGCGCGGGCATCGGCCCGAACTCGCCGCACCACCCCGACCCGGTGCTGGGGTTGCGCCGCGCACGGGCGGCATCCGCGCTGATGCTCGCGCTGCCCGGCAGCGCCTACGTCTACCAGGGCGAGGAGCTGGGCCTGCCCGAGGTGGTCCACCTCCCCGACGCGAGCCGGCAGGACCCCACCTACTTCCGCACGGACGGACAGCGCTACGGACGGGACGGCTGCCGCGTTCCCATCCCGTGGGAGGCGTCGGCTCCCGCCTACGGCTTCAGCACGTCGGGGAAGAGCTGGTTGCCGCTGCCTCCCGAGTGGGCGGAGCTGGCACGGGACGCTCAGGAGGGCGTGCCCGGGTCGACGCTCGATCTGTACACCCGGGCTCTCGGGATCCGTGCGGAGGAGAACCTCGGTCTTGGCGCCGTCGAGTGGATCTCCGAGCCCGGAGACGCCACCGTGGCCTTCCGCAACGGTGGCATCACGGTGATCGCGAACCTCGGCAGCGCACCGTTCGAGCTTCCCGCCGGTGAGGTCGCGCTCGCCTCCGGACCGCTCGACGGCACCGCGCTCCCCGTCGATACCACCGTCTGGCTGCGCTGAGTCGCAGCGGGCTGCGCTGGATCGTGCGAGTCCGTCGGACGGCGCCCTCCTCGGCGCCCGTCCGGCGGTCCACCGGTCAATGCCTCGACCGCGGGGTGATCAGCCGGCGTGAGCCTTCAGCCAGGCGTACGGGTCCACGGGGGTGCCGTCGGCCATGCGGATCTCGAGGTGCAGGTGGGCACCCGTGGAGGCGCCCGTGTTGCCGACCGCGCCGATCTGCTGACCGACCGTGACGACCTGACCCTGCGCGACCCCGAGCGATCCGAACTGCATGTGCGCGTAGACGCTCGTGACGAGGTTGCCGTCGATCATGTGGTCGACGATCACGTGCACGCCGAGACCGTAGTCCGAGCTCTCCACGTAGCGCACCACGCCGTCGGCGATGGAACGGATCGGCGTGCCCGCACCGGGCGCGAAGTCCACGCCCTTGTGGTCACTGGAGCAGCCGTTGCTGCAGGGAGCGACACGGTGTCCGAATGTGCCCGAGATCGGCACGGCGTCGACGAAGGGCCACTGGATTGCGCTCGACGGGCTGTTGGCGAAGCTGGCGGCGGTTCCATCGGTCTGCGCGACCACGATCTCCCGGTACGGCTCCACCGTGTAGGTGCCGCGGTTGACCGGGTCGACGGCGCCATTGGCGACCGTGACGGTCTGGGCGGGCTCAGCGGGGAGGGGCGCGGCCGCCCGGAGCGGTGCACTGGAGATGTCCGCGGAGTCCAAGAGCGCGTTCGCGGGCAGCGAGGTGGCGATCGTCACGGTGGCGACGAAGGCCATCGCGACCACCGACAGGCCCTGCGACGCGTACCCGCGTCGGCGGGACGTGCGGGACGTGCGGGACGTGCGGAACGGGCTGACGGCCGGCACGGCATCGACCGCGACGGAGGCGGCGTCGGGCGCAGCGGCCGCCGGAGGCATACCGATGATCGGCGCTCCCGCGGGAGCCCGGACGGCACCGCCCGGGCGGGTCGGCGTGCGGCGACTGCCGCGCCGCGCAGCCAGGCGCTCGGCCTCGCGGAGCTGGCGGCGGGTGACCGGCGCACCATTGAGGGCGGCGGTCGTGTCAGCGGGCGTGGGGAAGGGTGGGGTCAGCATTCACACGCTCCGGACGCGCGCAGGCGGGGTCAGGAAGCGCGCATTCGGAACGCGGCATGCGGAAGAAATCGGTTCGCTCCTTGTTGAGGACACAGGTGTATCGGGTCACCCGGGCCTACTGGCAATGAGGGCAGATATCCGGAGGCCACACGCGGCCATTTATAACGGATTGGTAAAGAGTAACCGCTCATTCGGTTTTGCGCCACTTGCCCCGTCAGCGGGCTGTGCCTCCGAGGCCCGACATCCCGGCGTCGGCGAGGGCGGATTCGAGCGCGGCGGCGAGGTCCGGTGCGGCTGCGATGAGCAGGTCTCCGCTGGCCGCCGCGCCCGCGGCACCGGAAACCCGGGCTCCCGCTTCGCTCGCTACGAGGGCGCCGGCTGCATGGTCCCAGGGCTTCAGTCCGCGTTCGTAATACGCGTCGATCCGACCCGCGGCCACGTTGCACAGGTCGAGTGAGGCCGCACCGATGCGACGGATGTCCCGGGCCACGGCGACGACATGTCCGACGATCCGCGCCTGCTCGACCCGGCGTTCGGCGGAGTAGGAGAATCCCGTTCCGATCAGGGCGGAGGCGAGGTCCACCGCACCATTCGCGCGGAGCCGCACGCCGTTCAGGAAAGCACCGCCGCCCCGCATCGCCGTGAACGTCTCACCAGAGGTCGGGTTCACCACGCACCCGGCGAGGGCGTTCCAGGTGCTC
The DNA here is from genome assembly GCF_008642235.1 of Planctomonas psychrotolerans. Taxonomy (GTDB): domain Bacteria; phylum Actinomycetota; class Actinomycetes; order Actinomycetales; family Microbacteriaceae; genus Planctomonas; species Planctomonas psychrotolerans. The sequence goes on from NZ_SJEV01000001.1 coordinate 973,653, forward strand.
GGGTCGGTGCCGCCCTCGACCACGGCGATGCTGACCGCCCACGCCGGGATGCCGTAGAGGAAGTTGACGGTGCCGTCGATGGGGTCGACCACCCAGGTCAGTCCGCTCGATCCGCCCGCCGCCTCCGACTCCTCGCCGAGGAATCCGTCGTCCGGCCGGGCGACCGCCAGACGCGCGCGGATGAGCGCTTCGGTCTCACGATCGGCGTGCGTGACGATGTCTTCGGGAGACGACTTCGACGCCGCGACCTCGACCCCCTCCCGTCGCCGTTGCAGGGCGAGCGCTCCCGCCTCGAGCGCCACCGCCCGCGCGAGCTCGAGCAGTTCGGCGGGATCCGGGGAAGCGGAGGAGGGCATCGGTGCACCGATCTCGAGAGGTGGCGGGCGCGGAACGAGCTATGACGACAAAGGACCGGCTGATCGATTTCTCGACCATCCGGCCCTCTCGCGTGGCAAGTGCGGGATTCGAACCCACGAAGGCTGAGCCGTCTGATTTACAGTCAGATCCCTTTGGCCGCTTGGGTAACTTGCCAGGCGCGCACCCGACCGCGTGTAATCACCAATCGAAGGCGCTCGGCAATGATACTCGTCAGCCGCGTGGGCGGGAAATCCGCTGCCTCCCCGGTCGAGGATGCCGATCCGACCGGTATTCGGTCGGTGCTCCGAGGGATTCCGCGGCCCGTGCGGCGGTGATTCCCGGCGGCGGGTGAGGGTGGCCGCCTCGGTAGGCTGATCGCGTCGAGCGGATACCGAGGAGCGCACATGGCGGGCATTTCGGAGGTGGCGCGCCTCGCCGGCGTGTCCACCGCCACCGTGTCCCGGGCGCTCAGCGGGAACGGCAGCGTGTCCGCGCTCACTCGCGACAAGGTGGAGCGGGCCGCGGCCGAACTCGACTACGTGGTGTCCTCCACCGCATCGGGGCTCGCCTCCGGACGCACCCGCAACATCGGCGTCGTCATGCCGTTCGTGAACCGCTGGTACTTCGGCGAGGTGCTCGAGGGAGCTCAGGCGGCACTCCGCCGCCGCGGCTACGACCTCACTCTGTACAGCCTGTCGAGCAGCCCCGACATCCGGTCGAGCCTCTTCGACGACTTCCTGCTGCGCAAGAGGGTGGATGCGGTGCTCGCCATTTGCGTCAAGCTCGCGCCGCACGAGATCGGCACCCTCCTCGGACTCGGCAAACCCGTGGTCGGCGTGGGCGGGCCAATGGACGGGGTGCCCACGCTCAGCATCGACGACGTGGAGGTGGCGCGGCTGGCCACGGAGCATCTGCTGGGTCTCGGTCACACCCGTATCGCCCTCATCTCCGACACCGACGAACCGGAGACGAACTTCCACATCGCGAGCGACCGGTTCCGGGGTTATCAGCTCGCCATGGCGGACGCGGGCGCACGGGCCGACCCCGCCCTGTTCCGCCGGGCCGACTTCACCGTCGCCGGAGGGCACGCCGCGGCGCGGGACCTGCTTGCGGCGCCGTCGCGACCCACGGCCATCTTCGCCGCCTCGGACGAAATGGCGATCGGGGCGATGCTCGCCGCGCGCGACGCCGGACTGTCCGTGCCCCGCGACCTGTCCGTGGTCGGCGTGGACGACCACGAACTGGCGGGCTTCTTCGGTCTCAGCACCGTGGCCCAGTTCCCGCGTCGACAGGGCGAGCGGGCCGCCGAACGCATCCTCGACGGCCTGACGCCGGGGCGGACGGACGGTGGCCTCGACGTCCGCGTTCCCGTGCAGCTGGTGACGCGCACGAGCACGGCTCCCCCGGCCGACGCGGGAGTCCGGGCGGCACCGCACGGATCCGGGTCCTCTTCCGGGTCAGCCGCCACCCCTTAACATTGACGGCATGGCTGATTCCTCTTTCGATGTCGTGAGCAAGGTCGAGCGCATGGAGGCGGACAACGCCCTCCACCAGGCGCACAAGGAGGTGGAGCAGCGCTACGACTTCAAGAACGTAGGCGCCTCCATCGAGTGGAGCGGCGACAAGATCCTGATGAAGGCCACCAGTGAGGAGCGCGTGAAGGCGATCCTCGACGTCTTCCAGTCAAAGCTCATCAAGCGCGGGATCTCGCTGAAGAGCCTCGACTCCGGTGAGCCCTACGCCTCGGGCAAGGAGTACCGCATCGAGGCGACCCTCAAGGAGGGAATCGACGCGGAGCACGCCAAGAAGATCGGCAAGCTCATCCGCGACGAGGGACCCAAGACCGTGAAGAGCCGGGTGGAGGGCGACGAGTTGCGCGTGTCGTCGAAGAGCCGCGACGACCTGCAGGCGACCATCGCCCTGCTCAAGGGCGCCGACCTCGACCTCGATCTGCAGTTCGTCAACTTCCGCTAGCGTCCGGGCCCATGGACGTCGCCACCATCACGCTCGTCCTAGTGGCGGTGGCGCTGGTGGTGGACCTGACCGTGCGGGTGCTCGCCCTCATCTACATTCCCCGGGACCGCAGCCCCACGGCGGCCATGGCGTGGCTGATGGCGATCTTCTTCCTGCCCTACATCGGCATCCTGCTCTTCCTCGTCTTCGGCAGCAGCAAGCTGCCGAAGCGCCGGCGGGAGAAGCAGCGGGAGATCAACAGCTACATCCTCGACGTGACCGAGGGCATGGACCGGGTGCGTCGCGACCATTCCTGGCCGCCGTGGCTCGATTCCGTCGTGCAGCTGAACCGCGAGCTCGGCTCGATGCCGCTCGTCGGCGGCAATTCGGTCTCCCTCCTGGTGGACTACGACCGCACCATCGAGGCGATGGCCGAGGAGGTACGGAACGCCCGCCGGTATGTGCACGTGGAGTTCTACATCCTGGCTTGGGACACCACATCCGCCCCGTTTTTCGATGCCATGGAGACCGCTGTGCGCCGTGGCGTGACGGTGCGCGTGCTGATGGATCACGTGGCATGCCGGCGCACGCCCGGCTACCGGCGCACCACCCGCAAGCTCGACTCCATCGGCGTGCAGTGGCGCCTCATGCTCCCGGTGCGGCCTCTGCGCGGGGAATGGCAGCGCCCCGACCTGCGCAACCACCGCAAGCTGGTCGTGGTGGACGGGACGATCGCGTTCATGGGGTCGCAGAACATGGTGCACCGCAGCTACAACAAGGTGGTCAATCGGCGGCGCGAACTCAAGTGGATAGACATCATGACCCGGCTGGAGGGGCCGATCGTCACCGGGATCAACGCGATCTTCATCACCGACTGGTACTCCGAGACCGACGAGCTGCTGACCCGGGAGAGCGAGGCGTCGGTGCCCGATCCCACCGACGACGACCTCGACTGCCAGGTGGTGCCGAGCGGTCCCGGCTTCGAGGGCGAGAACAACCTCCGCCTCTTCAACGCGTTGATGTACTACGCGCAGGATCGCATCGTCATCACCAGCCCGTACTTCGTGCCCGACGATTCGATGAGCTACGCCATCACCACCGCGGTGCAGCGGGGGCTGCACGTGGAACTGTTCGTCAGCGAGGTCGGAGATCAGCCCCTCGTCTACCACGCGCAGCGGTCGTACTACGAGACGCTGCTGCGGGCGGGCGTGCGGATCAACCTCTACAAGGCGCCGTACATCCTGCACGCGAAGCACTTCACCATCGATGACGAGGTCGCCGTCGTGGGGTCGAGCAACATGGACATCCGCTCGTTCAGCCTCAACATGGAAGTGTCGCTGATGGTGCGGGGCCGGTCGTTCGTCGCGGCGCTGCGCGAGGTGGAGCAGAGCTACCGGGAGTCGAGTCGCGAGCTGACGCTGGAGGAATGGGACCGGCGCCCGTTGCGCGCCCGCGTGCTCGACACCGTCGCCCGCCTGAGCTCGGCCGTGCAGTAGGCGGGAGCCGCGAACGCGCGACGCGCGCCTCAGCCCCTCGCGCTCGTGGCCGGCGTACTCCTCACGGCGCCTCCCCGATCGCAGCACGCGCGGCCGGGTAGCGCTGTCCTACCGGTCGAAGCGGCGGCTGGAGATGTGCAGCCGCCGCTCATCCGTCGACCGCTGAGGGCCGGTCGAGGTCACCAGGTCGAAACGCCGCGGATCACCGCATCCGACCCGTTCCCACACCGTGCACCTCTCTCCCGAGGGCCGCCGCGCTGCACAGGAGCTGTACGACATCGGCGACGCCATGGTCACCGAGATCTTCACCGACTGGGACGCCGAAGATGTCACGCAGCTCAGTGCTCTGCTCGCCCGATTCGTCGACGAGTCGGAGAACTACGCGCGGCGAATCCACCGCGGGGACTCCACCTGAGCGCGTGCTGGTCGCCATCGATGGAGTGACCATGTCACCGTCTGGCACGCGCGCAGGGCTGACGGACGGTCAGGATCGAATCGGCGTTTCTGGCCCTATTCCACGCCGACGGCGCTCCTCGAGCTCTTCGGCGGCTAGCTTTCGGTTCACACGGATTCGCCACGCGAACCCGACGGTGAGAACGAGCACCACGATGCCCCACGCGATCCAGGCACCCACCGACCCTCGCGAATCGTAAGCATGGATCAAGAGGATGCCCTGTGCCGGCATGGCAGCAATTGCAGATGCCATCAGAGAAAGATCGCGTCGCTTCGTCTCCGGCGTCCGGTCGTGTTCGGAGATCACCCGCGGGCACCACCCGCCGACTTCTTCCTCACCATGTCGGGGAACACGGGCTGCCTGCCGGCGCGCACGAGCACTGTCTCGAGCTCCGTCGACCTCACTGCGGAAAACGCATTCTCCGAAGCGCTGCGTGCTCCCTTTCGCGGATGCCGGTAGCTACCTGGACTCGGAGGATCTGCTGCTCGTGCTCGTCGAGGACGGTGACTCGTCGTGCGCGACTGTTGGCCCAGACAAGCAGACCGACTCCGATGCTCGTGACGAGCCTCTCGATGACGTTGCCATGTGATTGAGGGAACTCGACGCTGATAGTGGTCATGCTGTGCCTTCTGTACCGAGAGGAATGCTGCTGAGGATCGGGAACACGTTGAGCTGCACTACGACCGCACGACTCCCGGGGCTGTCGTGATCGCTATGCGCTGTGATGAATTCATCGAGAGTCGCGCGGAGGCGGAGGGAGAGCTCATCCGCCTGAGCGCTCGTCAGTTCGATGCGAGCTGCGCTGAGCATCGACGCCGTCAACCATTCGTCGGCCAGCTCGGTGTCACCGCGGTCGATGAAGTCCTGAAGGTGCTGACTACGCCCGTTGATGAGTTCTTGAAGGACGAGACGCGAGGCGAGCTTCTCCGCTGGAGTCGACTCGGGTGACGGAGCACCAATCGTCACGCCGCCTGGGACGCGTTCCCACCACCGCTCCCGGTTCGTCCCCTTGCCCGGCACCTCGCGAACGAAGGCGTGACGCTCCAACTGGCGAAGATGGTAACTGGTTGCCCCGCTGGACTCCCCCAGTCGCGCGGCGAGCCCACTAGCGGTGGCAGGCCCGTATGCCCACAGCTGATCGATCAGCTTCACCCGCAGCGGGTGCGCGAGAGCCTTCAGGCTCCGCCGATCGAGAACGCGATCGGCACCTTGCTCGCCTTCCGGTGCACTATCCATGCGACCACTGTAGCGTACAAAGGGAACTTTGCAATCGAATCTTTGCGGTTTGAATCCCGATAACGTCTTCTCCTCGTCACCGCCACCCCAACCGGCATATCGTGGAGTACGGACACGACAAACGAAGGGGTGCACTCGTGACCAAAGCCACGGAATCTTCGCGTCAGCTCGCCGACCTCTACCGCCGCCCCGGTTCCTGGACCAGCGTGTACGTGGACGTCTCCGATGATGTGACCAACGCGAAACGCGCGTCGCACCAGCGGTCGTTCCGCGCGACGCTCCAGGATGCGGGCGCACCGCCCGCCGACATCGATGCGGTGGAGCGCCTGCTCGACTCGCCCACCGGCGTGGGCGGACCGCTGTGCCGCTTCCTGTTGCTGCGCGACGGCGAGGTGGAGGTGAACGAGCTGCTGCAGGGTGCGCCGCTCCTGCCCGAGATCGCATCGCACGGCACGGTTCCCGAACTGCTCCCCCTGCTACGGCACCGCCCCCTCGATCTCAGCTACGTGGTCGCCGAGGTCGGACGCGACGGCGGGGAGATCCGCCTGCACCGGCTCGGTCGCATCGGCCCGGTCTCCGAGGAGAGCGTGGTCGGCAGAACCGACTTCCTGTCCAAGGTGCAGGTTGGTGGGTGGTCGCAGGCGCGGTACCAGCACCACACCGAGGAGATCTGGAAGCACAACGCGGGCGACCTCGCGACCGTGCTCGACCGCATCGTCCTGGAGCACTCCGTGGCGCTGCTGCTGCTGTCCGGCGACATCCGCGCCCGTCAGCTGCTCGCCGAGCAGCTCTCCCCCGCGGCCCGCGGTGTGCTCAGCACGGTGAACAGTCACACGAGGCCGGACGGCGCCGCCGACGACGACCTCGTGCACCGCCTCGCCGCCGAACTGGACGGCATCCTCGAACGGCACGAGGCGGACGCCCTCGACCGGCTCGCCGAGCGCGAGGGTCAGGGCGACGGACTCGGCATCACCGGGCTCGAGGGCGTGGTTCCGGCCCTGCAGCAGGCGCAGGTCGACACGCTCCTGCTCTGCCCGGACGACCTCGCCGAGCGGACCCTCCTGGCGCTCGACGCGGAGCCGTGGGTCGCCGCACACGACGGTGACACGCTCACCGCGGGAGTACTCGGCGAGATTCCCGCGGCATCCGCAATGGTGCGGGCGGCGATCCTCACCGACGCGCAGGTGCTTCTGGTCGACCCGAAGCACGTCCCCGGCGACGTTCCCGTGGGCGCGACACTACGCTGGCCGACGGCGCCCGCGCAGTGATCCGGTCGCATCCGATCGGCCGCTCGAGTCCGCCGGCGCCGAACCGACCACCGCACGACCCCACCGAAAGGATCACCGCATGACGCACACATTCCCCGACTGGCTCGCCGCGCAGAACGACCGGGGCGACGTCGTGTCCGAGCTGGCCGCCGACGTGGCCGCACGCTCGGACTTCCCGGAGAACGGCGGCAAGCCGATCTACGAGGGCTACTTCGAGGCCGAGAGCGACGAGCTGCAGGCCGCGTTCCAGCGGGCCTGGGACGAGTACGAGAGCCACGCCGACTCCGCGACCGCCTAGCTCCCGCCTTCCCGCTTCGCCGCCGCTCCCGCTAACCGTCCTCGCCACCGAATTCGTCGCCGCTCCCGCTAGCCGTCCCCGCCACCCCTAGGTGGTGAGCGGCGAGGGCTGGTGAGAGCGGTGAGGAGCGGTGGGAGCGGCGAGCAACGCGGGAGAGCGGCCGCGGACTAGCGGCGGTTCGACGCGGCGAGCATCTCCTCGCGCGGCACGACCTTGATGCGCGCACGCCCTTCGGCGGCGCCGAGGGCCTGCTCGTACTCGTCGAGGGCGTGCCAGCCGTCCAGGTTGGTGTAGTCCACCCCGCGTTCGCGCAGCAGTTCCACGACCGACTCCTCGTCGGGATGCGCGGGCGTCCACCAGTCGGCCTGGTCGTTGAGCACGTGCTTGACGGTCTCCATCGCATCGGACTTGGTGTGCCCGATGAGGCCGATGGGTCCGCGCTTGATCCACCCGGTGGCGTAGACGCCGGGCAGGTGCGCCATGGGCGAGTGTCCGCCCTCATCCGCCTTCAGCACGCGCCCCTCGTAGTTCGGGATGACGCCCATCCGGTCGTCGAACGGCACATCCTTCAGCGGCGACCCGAAGTAACCGACGGCGCGGTAGACCGCCTGCACGGGCACGTCGCGATACTCGCCGGTGCCCTCGACGCCGCCCTCGCCATCGGGGCGGGTGCGCTCGATGCGCAGCGCAGACACGCGCGGACCCGACCCCGTGTCCTCGCCGAGCACCTCGACGGGCCGGGAGTGGAAGTGCAGGTGCAGCCGCCGGCTCGCGGTGCCCGCGGGACGCTCGCGCCACTTCTGCAGCACCCGGTGGATGACCATGACCTGCTTGTTCGTCTCGATAGCCGCCTGCGAGGCCGGGTCGATCTCGAAGTCCTCGTCGTACAGCACGATGTCCACGTCGCGTACTTCGCCGAGTTCGCGCAGCTCCAGCGGGGTGAACTTCACCTGCGCGGGGCCGCGTCGACCGAACACGTGCACGTCGGTCACCGGGGAATTCTTCAGCCCGTCGTACACGTTCGGCGGCAGCTCGGTGGGCAGCAGATCGTCGGCGTGCTTGGCGAGCATGCGGGCGACGTCGAGCGCGACGTTTCCGTTGCCGATCACCGCAACCTGCTCGGCCTCGAGCGGCCAGGTGCGCGGCACGTCGGGATGTCCGTCGAACCAGTTGACGAAGTCGGCGGCGCCGTAGCTCCCGGGCAGGTCGATGCCCGGGATGTCGAGGTCGGCGTCCCGCACGGCACCGGTCGAGAAGATGACCGCGTGGTAGTGCTTCTTGAGGTCGGCGAGAGTGACGTCGGTGCCGAAGTTCACGTTGCCGAAGATGCGGATGTCGCCGCGGTCGAGCACGTCACGAAGCGCCGTCACGATGCCCTTGATGCGCGGGTGGTCGGGCGCGACCCCGTACCGCACCAGGCCGTAGGGTGCGGGCAGGCGTTCGAAGAGATCGATCGACACGTCGAACTTCTTCTCGGCCTTGAGGATGATGTCCGCGGCGTAGATGCCCGCGGGTCCCGCACCGACGATGGCAAGGCGGAGCTTGGTGCTCATGGGTTCCTTTCGATGCTGTGCTGAAGTGCTGAAGTGCTGGGGTGCTGAACTGAGGGTGATGGTGCGGATGGCGTGCGAGCGAGGTGCGCCGAGCGGCAGCGATCCCGTCCGGATGCTCGATCGGGCTGCCCACACGGATCGGGCCGCGTGCGGCGCTATTTCGTGCGGTCCACGACCGACTCGGCGAAACGCGTCAGGGCCTTCTTCACCGGACCGTCGGGCAGCGGATCGAGGGCGGTCACCGCGTCGTCGGCCCAGCGTCGCGCCTCGGCCAGGGTGACCCGGGTGACCTCGTGCTCGCGGAGATCGGCCACGGCCTCGGCGAGGTGCGCATCCGCTTCCGCGGTGTGGGCGGGAGGAGCGTCGTGCGGCAGCACCTCGCGTTCGATGCGCGCGAGCAGGGCGGCAGCTTCCTGATCGTGGACCGCGTCGCGTCGCAGGTAGAGCAGCGGCAGCGTCGCGATGCCGGCGCGCAGGTCGGTGCCGGGCACCTTGCCGGTCTGCTCGGGTCGCGGCGAGAGATCGATGACGTCGTCGATGAGCTGGAACGCGACGCCGATCTTCTCTCCGAATGTCACGACCGGGAGCTCGTATGCGGCGGGAGCGTTCGAGAAGATGACGCCCATCTGCGCGGCGGCGGCGATGAGCGATCCGGTCTTGTCGGCGAGCACGCCGATGTAGTGCTCGATCGGGTCCTGGTCGATGCGCGGGCCGAGGGTCTCGTGCAGCTGACCCAGCACCAGACGCTCGAAGGTGTCGGCCTGCAGGCGGATGGCGCGCTCCCCGAGGCGCGCGACGAGCTGGCTGGCGCGGGCGAAGAGCAGGTCACCGGTGAGGATGGCGACCGAGTTGCCCCACACGTTCTGCGCGCTCGGGACGCCGCGGCGCACGTCCGCCTCGTCCATGACGTCGTCGTGGTACAGCGACGCGAGGTGAGTGATCTCGGTGACCTGCGCCGCCTCGATCACCTGCTCGGTGTTCCCGTCACCCAGTTGCGCCGTCAACAGTGCGAGCATCGGACGCACACGCTTGCCGCCGGCCTCCAGCAGGTACCGGCCGGTGACGTCGGCGAGATCGTCGCCGAAGGCCACCTCGCGCAGCAGTCCGACTTCCACGAGCGCGAGTCCGTCATCGATCTTCTGGGCGAATCCGCGCTCCTCCGACGAGGCGAACAGGCGTTCGCCGAGACCCGCCTGGGACGCGATGGTCGTGCCGCGCCGCGCAAGGGGAATGCTGGATTTCACTCTCTTAGCCTAACTTCGCTGCTGCGGGACACTTCAGGTGGTGGTGCGGAAGGGCTTGCGACCGCGGTGCAGGGCGACGATGCCCGCGGTGAGATTCCGGTACGCCACATCGACGTAGCCCGCATCCCGCACCCAGCCCATGAGCGTGCGCTGGTCGGGCCAGGCCTCGATGGACTCGGCGAGGTAGTCGTAGGCCACCGGGTTGGAGCTCACGATCCGCACGAGTGTGGGCATGATCCGCGTGAGGTAGGCGTCGTAGGCGCGGGCGACGACGGCCTGGGGCGGCGTCGAGAACTCGCAGATCACGATGCGCCCGCCCGGCTTCGTCACGCGGTACATCTCCGCGAGCGCGCGCTGCGGGTCGACGATGTTGCGCAGACCGAAGGAGATCGTGGTCGCGTCGAAGGTCCCGTCGTCGAACGGCAGGGCCGTTCCGTCGGCCTGCACGAACTCGATGGCGCGCGAGTGCGCGTGCCTGCGCCGACCCACCTCGATCATCCCGGCGGAGAAGTCGGCCGCCACCACGGACGCCCCCGTGCGCGTGAGGGCCGCACTCGACGTGCCGGTTCCGGCGGCGAGGTCGAGGATGCGCTCACCGTCGGCGGGCGCGATCGCGCGGGTCGTCGCCATGCGCCAGAGGATGTCGTTCCCCGCGGAGAGCACGCTGTTCGTGCGGTCGTAGTGGGTGGAGACCTGATCGAACATCGCCGCCACTTCGGCCGGTTGCTTGGTCAGGTCTGCGGTGCTCACAAGCACCAATCCTACCGAGGCTGACATGGAGTTTCCGTGAGTATGCTTTCGTCGGTGACCGTCACGCAGGCTCGCGCCCTGATCGCCGAGAGCACCCTCATCGACCGGCGTCTCGATCCGCTCACCTTGCTCGACGGCATGGAACCCCTGCTGTGGCTCCGGGACGGCGTCGGTATCGCGGGGGTCGGCACGACCCTTCGGCTCGAGTTCGGCGGCGCGACCCGGATGACCGATGCCGCGGCCGCCTGGCGCGAGCTCGTCGCCGGTTCCACGGTCGTCGATCCGGTGGGTGTGCCCGGCAGCGGTCTCGTCGCGTTCGGCGCCTTCGCCTTCGCGGCGTCCTCCGCGTCGACCAGCGTGCTGCTGGTGCCCGAGATCGTCGTGGGCATGCGGGAGGGCGTCTCGTGGGTCACCCGCATCCGGCTCGACGACGACGCCCGGGACGAGGCGGGACGGCTTCCCGGCAACGCCGCCTTCCCCCTGGGCAAGGGGTCCGTAGGCACGCCGACGCCGACGCCGCATCCGACGGCGTCGGGTTTCGCGCCCGGAGCGATGACCGAGGACGGGTACCGCCGGGCCGTGCGGGAGGCGCTGGAGCGCATCGAGGCCGGTGACGTCAGCAAGGTGGTGCTGGCCCGGGACCTGACGGCCGACCTGGCGCCGACCGCGGACCTGCGTCCCGTGCTCTCCGACCTCGCCACGGCCTACCCCGACTGCTGGACCTTCGCGGTGGACGGGCTCGTCGGCGCGAGTCCGGAGACGCTCGTCCGGGTGGCGGGCGGCCGGGTGAGCGCACGCGTGCTCGCGGGCACCGCGGCCCGCGGGTCCGACGCCGCGGCGGATCGGCGGAGCATCGACGACCTGGTCGCCTCGGCGAAGGATGCGGCCGAGCACGGCTTCGCGCTGGACAGCGCCGTTGCGGCGCTGGAGCCGCACAGCGACGACCTCACCTCGAGCCGGCATCCGTTCCCGTTGCGGCTCCCGAACCTGTGGCATTTGGCCAGCGACCTCGAGGGGACGCTGCGCGACGGGTCGAGCTCCCTCGACCTGCTGGACGGGCTGCATCCCACTGCGGCCGTGGCCGGTACGCCGACGGGGGCGGCCCTGACGCTCATCGAGCGGGCCGAACCGTTCGACCGGGGACGCTACGCCGGACCGGTGGGCTGGGTAGGCGCCGACGGCGAGGGCGAGTGGGCGGTCGCCCTCCGGTGCGCCCAGGTCGACCCCGGCGGCACCGTCACGGCGTATGCGGGAGCCGGAATCGTGGCGGGGTCGGATCCCGACCGCGAACTCGCCGAGACCGAGCTCAAGTTCCGGCCGATGCGGGACGCGTTCGCTCGACCGGTCGCCGACCGCTGACCGCGATCTGCTCATCCCGGCCGCCGCTCAGGACGCGGCGAGCCGAGCCTTCTCCTCCGCGACGTCGAAGTCCGCGTCGGGCCAGCTGAGGTCGAGGGAGCGGAGCGTGTGGAGGAGCAGTCCCTGCACCGCGAGCCGGGCGTACCACTTGCGATCGGCCGGCACCACGAACCACGGTGCGTCCTCGGTGGAGGTGTTGGCGAGCGCGAGCCCGTACGCCTCCTGGTAGGCCGGCCAGAGCAGTCGCTCGTCCACGTCGCCCGGGTTGTACTTCCAATACTTGTCCGGCCGGTCGAGTCGTTCGGCCAGGCGCTCCTTCTGCTCGGTGCGACTGATGTGCAGCATCACCTTGATCACCGTCGTACCGGCGGCGTGAAGTTCCTCCTCGAACGCGCGAATCTGGGCATAGCGCTCCTCGATCGTGTCGGCGTCCGTGCCGTGCACCCGCGTGATGAGTACATCCTCGTAGTGGGACCGGTCGAATACGCCGATCAGACCCGCGCCGGGAAGCGCGCGGCGCACCCGCCAGAGGAAGTCGTGCTCCAGCTCCTCCGGCGTCGGCGCCTTGAAGGCGTAGTGCGCGACACCCTGCGGGTCGACGGCGCCCACGACGTGACGCACGATGCCGCCCTTGCCGGACGTATCCATCCCCTGAAGCACGAGCAGCACGGATCGGGTGTCCCCGCCGCCCCGGCTCGCCGCGAACAATTTCTCCTGCAGCGCCGAGAGCTCGTCGGACACGTCGGCGAGGAGCTGCTTCCCCGCCTTCTTGTCACCGTCGAAGCCGGGCGTTCCGTGCGGGTCGATGGCCGCGAGATCGACGCCGGGCACCACACCCGAACCGGAGTACCGCTCCACCGCGAGCAGATCGGTGGGCGCTGTGGTCCATTCCGTGGCAGTCATGACCCGATGCTACTTCTCGGGGCGTCCCGATTCCCGTCGGGCGAGCGGGACCTCCACGATCGACGGTCCCGCCGGCGGTGACGTGAGCGCCGCGCTGAGCTCACCCGTCGTCGCCGCCACACGGTGGTCCCAGCCGTACGCCGCCGCCAGAGCAGCGAGGTCGACCCGCTGCGGAGTGAACAGCACGCGGTCGAGCGCCGGCCCCGCGGCGGAGCGCGCGACCTCGAGGCCGTCGAAGATGGTTCCGCCGCCGTCGTTTCCCACGATCACCTGGATGCGGGGAAACTCCTCGCCGTAACCGCCGAGCAGGGACCCGACATCGTGCAACAGGGTGAGGTCGCCGACGAGCACCCGGGTCACGCCCGCGGCGGACGTCCCGTGCCGCTGGCTGGCGATCGCCACGCCGGTCGCGGTGGCGATGGTGCCGTCGATCCCCGCGAGGCCGCGGTTGGCATGCACGCGGATGCGCTTGCCGGGCACGAATCCGTCCGCCTCCCGGATGAGTCGGGATGCGCCGAGCACGAGGCGGTCGTGCGGCCAGGTGACCCTCCACACCGCATCGACGAGCCACTGTCGGGTCACGGGAGTGCGCAGCACCGCGAGCTCGGCGCGGGCGAAGTCCCGCCAGTCGAGGCGGTTGCCCGACCCGTCCGGTTGACCGTCCTGCGCGACCGCGGCGACGATGCCGCGGCTCGTGAACACCCAGCTGCCGAGCCACTCCCTGCTCGCGGCGGGGTCGGGATCCGCACCGGTCACGGCGACGGCGCCGACCAGCGCAGCGGCGCGGCGGGCCGGGTTGTACCACTGGCCGCCGCTCGGCCCCACGACGATCATCTCCACATCGGGCCGGCGGAGCAGCGTCGGCACCTCGCGGGTGAGCGTAGGGTGCCCGAACACCACCACCCGCTCGATGCGCGCACCGAACGCGTCGTCGTTCAGGAGCTCGCGGAACGCGACTACGAGGTTCGGCCCGAATCGGGCACCGCTCGTCACTTCGGCGAGGAGCGGCCAGCCGCCCTCGCGCGCGATTCGCTCGGCCTCCTCGCCGGCGCCGTGCCCGGCGATCACCACCGTGCGGGGTCCGTGGGCGAGCGGGAGGGGCTCGTCCGCCGACCCCGTCGCGTCGATCGCTTCCGGTCCGCGACCTCCCGCCGCCGCGGCCAGTTCCGACGCCACCGCGGTCAGGTCGGGCACGGCCGACGAGAGGGGATCGCGGAACGCGATGTTCAGGTGCACCGGCCTGCCCGGGTCGATCGCCGATGCGTAGATTCCCCGAGCGAGCACGGCGGCGTCCTCGGCCTCGGGCTCGGCGCCCTCCGGAGCGGCCACGTCGACGGTGTCGATCACCGGGCCGAAGAGGCCGGGTTGCACCGTGGTCTGGTTCGCCCCGATGCCGCGCAGCTCCTCCGGGCGGTCCGCGGTGAGGAGGATGAGCGGCACACCGGAGTGGAACGCCTCGAGGGCCGCCGGGTGCAGGTTCGCCACAGCGGTGCCCGACGTGGTGAGCACGATGGTAGGCGTGCGGGACTCGACCGCGAGGCCGAGGGCGAGGAATCCGGCGGATCGCTCGTCGAGCCGGACGTGCAGTCTGAGCGCGTCCACCCGCTCGAGTTCGGCGGCGGCGAGCGCCAGAGCCTGAGATCGCGAGCCGGGACAGAGCACCACGTCGGTGACGCCGGCGCGCACGAAGGCGCCGAGCAGAGCGACGGAGTAGTCGGTCGCCGGATTACCGGTGGCCACCCCGGCGCTCAGGCGTCGCGCCGGCCGGGCGCTCCACTGCCGTTGTCGGCATCGCCGTCGGAATCGCTGTCGAGGTCGGAGAGTTCCTGCTCGAGCCGCCGAATCCGCTCGTCCTGGTCGGCATCGGTGCCGAGACGACGGAGGAAGTCGGGGTCGTCGTCCGGTCCGAGTCGCCGCCCGGTCGACCGCACGCCGCCGGAGCGGTCCTTGCCGATCAGGAACCACAGCACCGGTCCGACGATCGGGAAGAGGAGGATGACGAAGATCCACAGCACTTTCGAGATTCCCCGGACCCGCTCCTTGCTGGTCATGGCTGAATCCACGACCGCGAAGATGGTGACGGCTACGACCACGACGGCGAGCCCGATCAGGATCCGAGGCATTTCGCCATCGTACCGCCGTTGGCTTGTCGCTACCTGCAGAAAGCTGGGGACGCGACGCCTAAACTGGGCCAATGGAATCGCGGAGGGTTTGGTTGAGCTACACGCTCATCCGCATCACCCTCTTCGCCGTGCCGTTCGGCGTCCTCATGGCGTCGGGGGTGTTCTGGCTCTGGTCGGCCCTCATCGCCACCGTCTTCTCCTTCTGCGCGTCGTACATCTTCCTTCGTCGCCAGCGCGAAACCATGGCCGAGGACCTCTCCGCCATCCGTCGCGGGCGCAAGGCTCCCGCCGTGGATGACGACGTCGAGGATGCGGCCGTCGAGGGCGCGGCGGTCGAGCGCAACGACTCCGACCGCTAGCCCGCTCGATCCCGAGACCCGCACACGGTCCCGTGAGCCGCTCGCGGTCCCGACCCGCCCACGGTCCCTGAGCCCGTCGAAGGGACGCAACGGTCCGGTCGTGTGGGGGTGCGGAGGTGGCGTGCTGGGGCTCCGCCCATAGATGCCCACCGACCCCCGAGCCCCACCACGCCACCTCCGCCCCCAACTCCTCGGACGGGAGGCGGTTTTTGAGGTGGACGAGGCGCCTCAGGAGGCCACGGTCCCTGAGCCCGTCGAAGGGACACTCGACACACACGGTCCCACGGTCCGCGGCACATCCTCACGTCGCTTCGACAAGCTCAGCGACCGCAACTCGGCATCGCGACGCCCGTTGCGTCGAAGGGGCGGCACCCGTGCGGTCCCTGAGCCTGTCGAAGGGACGCAGCCCGCACGGTCCCTGAGCCCGTCGAAGGGACGCGACGCATCCTCACGTCGCTTCGACAAGCTCAGCGACCGCAACTCGGGATCGCGACGACCGTCAGGGCCGCTCAGCGACCGTAGATCGGGAGCGTCAGAAGGCGAACGCCGCGCCGAGACCCAGTCCGAAGAACAGCGCCCCGATGCTCGTCAGCTGGAGAGCGAGGATCAGCTCCTTCGCGGTCTTCGCCGTCACCGTGATGAGCGCGGCGGGCACGGTGAGCAGCAGCGTGAAGAGGACGTACCCGGCGAGCGGGTACAGCGTCGAGTAGAACGCGAGGATCGCATACGGGATGACGAGGAACAGCACGAACACGACACGGGAGGCGCGCGATCCGAGCAGCACAGCGAGCGTGCGCTTGCCGGCGGTGCGGTCCTGCTCGATGTCCCGCAGGTTGTTCACCATGAGCACCGCGCAGGCGAGGAAACCTGCCGCCGCCCCGCCCACCCAGCTCTCGAGGATGGTGCGGCCGGCGAGTACGTAGGTAGTGCCCGCGGTGGCGACGAGTCCGAAGAACACGAAGACGAACACCTCGCCGAGACCGTAGTACCCGTACGGGCGCTTGCCACCCGTGTAGAAGTAGGCCGCAACGATGGCCACCGCGCCCACGGCGAGCAGCCACCACTCCCCGGTGCGGATGACGATGCCGAGGCCGGCGAGTGCGGCGAGCGCGAAGAACCCGAGGGCGACAGCGAGCACGGTGCGCGGCCGTGCGGCGCCGGAGCCCGTGAGACGTGCCGGTCCGACCCGGTGCGAGTCGGTGCCGCGGATGCCGTCGGAGTAGTCGTTGGCGTAGTTCACGCCCACCTGGAGGAAGATCGCGACCGCGAAGCACAGCACGGTGCGGAGGGGGTGCCAGCCGCCGTCATCGAGAAGGAGCGCTACCCCGGTGCCGATGGCCACGGGCGCGATCGCGAGGGGAAGGGTGCGTAGCCGTGCACCGGCGATCCAGTCGCGGGGTCCGGCGGGGGCCACGGTCGGTGCCGATGGCGGTCGGCCGCCCGGGCGACCGCTGCGCTTGGCGGGGCGGCGTTCGGGAGCCGCCGACGAGCCGGTCTTGCTACCCGCGACGCCGGGACGTCCCGCCGGCACCGCCTTGCCCACCGTCGGCGAGCGCCGGGCGTCGGGATGAACCTTCGGTGCGGGAGGTCGTCTCTTCTGTGCCACTGTCGGATTCTACGGTCGACGGGTGACCGCGGCCGATTCCGCGAGCGCCCGCCGATCCGGCTTCCCCGACGGGAGGGTCGGTAACGCCTGGAGGTGCACGAGCACCGCGCGCGACGCCACCCGGCCGAGCGATCCGATCAGCGCCTCGCGCAGGGCGGATTCGCGCGGGATGGCCGGATCCGCGGCGGTGAAGACGACCGGCGTCGCGCCCCACTCGGGGTCGGGCGCGGACACCGCCACGGCATCGTGCAGCCCGGGGATCCCGCGCGCGATGTCCTCGATCCGGTCGAGGGACACCTTCTCTCCCCCGGAGATGATCACGGCATCGAGTCGACCGGTGATGCGGAGGATGCCGTCGGTGACGTCGCCGGCATCACCGGTGCGGTACCAGCGCAGCCCATCGCGCACGGCGAATGCCGCATCGGTGGCCGCCGGGTCGGCGAGATAGCCCTCCGCCAGCGTCGGCCCGGCGATCTCCACCTGCCCGTCGACCACCTCGACCCGGGTGGTGCCGATGGGGGCGCCGTCGTACACGCAGCCCCCGGCGGTCTCGCTCGACCCGTAGGTGCCGATGAGTCGGATCCCGAGTTCGAGGGAACGGTCGCGGAGTGCCGACGGCGTGGCCTGCCCACCGACCAGGATGCCGTCGAAGCTCCGCAGGGCATCGCGGGTGGAGCGGTCCCCCTCGGCCGCTTCCACGAGTCGATGCAGTTGGGTGGGCACGAGGGAGGTGAATCGGGCGACGCGCGGGCGGAACCCCGCGGTCGCCTCGACGAACGCGTCGACGTCGAAGGCGCCCGGCGGCAGCACGACCGGGTCGACCTCCGCCGTGATGGAGCGGACGAGCACCTGCACGCCCGCGATGTAGTGCGTGGGCAGCGAGAGCAGCCACTGCCCCGCGCTCCCGAGCGCCGACTGCGTGCCCGCTGCACTCGCGAGTAGCGCCCCGGACGACAGCGCCACGCGCTTGGGAGCACCGGTGGATCCGCTGGTCTCCACGACGAGGGCGACGTTCTTGGCGACCTCCGACGGCGGCTCGGGATGCCCGGGCTGCGGCACTTCGGGCCGGGCATGCGGGTTTGCGGACTCCGCCGCACGGGGAAGCAGGGCGGGGCCGATGCCGCTCAGGGCGGTGCGCAGCTCGGCGAGCAGGTCGAGCGGATCCGCGCCGGGCACCGCCCGGAGGAGTCGCGACACGTCAGAACTGCCAGGGGAACGGCGACCAGTCGGGTGCGCGCTTCTCGAGGAAGGCGTCCTTGCCCTCCGTCGCCTCGTCGGTGCCGTAGGCCAGCCGTGTCGCCTCACCGGCGAACACCTGCTGGCCGACCATTCCGTCGTCCACGGCGTTGAAGGCGAACTTCAGCATGCGGATGGCGGTGGGCGACTTGCCGAGGATCGTGCGCGCCCAGTCCAGGGCCGTCTGCTCCAGCTGAGCGTGCGGCACCACCCGGTTCACCGCACCCATCTCGTACGCGCGCTGGGCGCTGTACTCCTCGGCGAGGAAGAACACCTCCCGGGCGAACTTCTGGCCGATCTGCCGCGCGAAGTACGCCGATCCGTAGCCGCCGTCGAACGAGCCGACGTCCGCATCGGTCTGCTTGAAGCGGCCGTGCTCGGCGCTCACGATCGAGAGATCGCACACGACGTGCAGCGAGTGTCCGCCGCCGGCGGCCCAGCCGGGGATCACCGCGATGACCACCTTCGGCATGAAGCGGATCAGGCGCTGCACCTCCAGGATGTGCAGCCGTCCCGTGCTCGCCGCGGTCCCCGACACGGTCGACGGGGCGGAGCCGTCGGACGAGGCCGAGCCGTCCGACGGGGCGTACTGGTAGCCGTCGCGGCCGCGGATGCGCTGGTCGCCCCCGCTGCAGAAGGCCCAGCCCCCGTCCTTCGGGCTCGGTCCGTTGCCGGTGAGCAGCACGACGCCCACCCGGGGGTTCTGCCGCGCGTCATCGAGCACCGCGTAGAGCTCGTCGACCGTGTGCGGCCGGAAGGCGTTCCGCACCTCCGGCCGGTCGAAAGCGACGCGGGCGATCCGGCCGGATCGGTCGAGATGGTAGGTGATGTCGGTGAGGGCGTCGAAGCCCGGCACGGTCTCCCACGCCTCCGGATCGAAGATGTCTGAGACGGGCGCGGCCATGCCTCCAGCCTATTGCGACGGCGGGCGGGGCAGAATGAGGGCATGACCGTAGCCCTCGGCGACATCCTGCCCACCGTGCGCGTGATCTCGCTTCCGCTGCGCACCCGCTTCCGAGGGATCGACGCGCGGGAGGCCGTGCTCTTCGAGGGCCCCGCCGGGTGGACGGAATTCTCCCCCTTCCCCGAGTACGACGACGTCGAGTCTGCGGCCTGGCTGCGGGCGGCGCTCGACTTCGGCTGGGCGGAGCCGGTGCCCGCGGTGCGCGAACGGGTGCGGGTGAACGCCACGGTCCCCGCCGTGTCCGCCGACGGCGTCGCCGCCGTGCTCGACCGCTTCCCCGGGTGCCGCACGGCCAAGGTCAAGGTTGTGGAGCCCGGCACCACCCTCGCCGAGGACGTGGCCCGGGTAGCCGCGGTCCGGTCGATCCTCGGCGTGGAGGGACGGGTCCGGCTGGATGCGAACGGCGCGTGGAACGTCGACGAGGCGGAGCACGCCTTCCACGCCCTTGCCGAGTACGACCTGGAGTACGTCGAACAGCCGTGCGCCAGCATCCCGGAGCTCACCGAACTCCGCCGGCGCGTGAAGTACATGGGTATCCCGATCGCCGCGGACGAGTCGGTGCGGAAGGCGGACGACCCGATCGAGGTCGCCCGCGCGCTCGCCGCGGACGTGCTGGTGGTCAAGGCGCAACCCCTCGGCGGGGTGCGTGCGGCCCTCGACATCGTGGCCGCGGCCGGGCTTCCGGCCGTCGTCTCGAGCGCCCTCGATACCTCGGTCGGGATCTCGATGGGACTGCATCTCGCGGCGGCACTGCCCGAGCTCGAGTTCGACTGCGGGCTCGGCACCGTCGCCCTGTTCGAGGGCGACATCGTCGATTCCCCGCTCGTGCCGGTCGACGGCGTCCTCGACGTGCGCCGGGTCGTGCCCTCGTCGGCTCTGCTCGATGCCTCGGCGGTGGACGAGGAGCGACGGACTTGGTGGCTCGATCGCCTCCGCCGCTGTCACGCGCTCGTGGAGGACGCCGCCGCGTTTCGTGAGGGCGCCGAATGAATCGACGCACCTTCGTATTCGGGTCGGCGGGCGGGCTGACCGTGCTCGCCCTCGCCGCATGCACCCCGGAGGCACCGCAGCCGGGCCCCACCGGATCGCCCACGCCCACGCCGCTGCCGTTGCCCACCGTGACGCCCGGATCGGTTCCGCTCCCGGCCGCGTCGGCGCGGTCGACGTGGGCCACCGATCCGTACACGCGCGGGTCGTACAGCTACCTCGCCCCGGGGGCCACCCCGGAGGACCGGGTCACCCTGCGCCAGCCGATCCTCGACCGGCTGTTCTTCGCCGGAGAGGCGACCTCGACCGAGGCGCCCGGCACCGTGCGCGGCGCGATCGCGTCCGGTATGCGCGCCGCACAGGAGGTGGCGGCGACCGCCGACCCCGAGGAGCGGATCGCGGTGATCGGGGCGGGGATCGCCGGTGCGACGGCCGCGCGCGAACTGATGGCGCAGGGGTTCAGCGTGGTCGTGCTCGAGGCCCAGGATCGCGTCGGCGGGCGGATCCGCACCGAGAACGGCGCACCGTGGCCGTTCCCGGTGGAACTCGGGGCATCCTTCGTGTCGGCCAGTCGAGACACCGACCTCGTGGCGGAGTTGGAGGCGGCGGACATCGCCACCGTGGGCTTCGTGCCCGTCCGCGAGATCCGGTTGCCCGACGGGGAGACGGTTCCGCCGTCGCCCGTCGCCGAGGATGCGGTCGCCCGGGCGGTGTCCTGGGCCGCCGAGCAGGTGCTCGACACGTCCCTCGCCGACGCGCTCGTGAGCTCCGGCGCCGCCGACCTGTCGACCGAGCTCGGCGAGGGCGGCGTCTCCGATGCCGACCGGCTGGAGCACTACCTGCGGGCCGTCGTCGGCGTGCATGTGGGCGCGACGCCGGAGGAGCTCTCCGCCGCCCACGGGTTCGAGCGCGCGGGCGCGCCGCCCACCGTGTCGGAGCCCGTCCCCGAGCCACCCCCTGCCGGCGGGGCGGTGTCCGAACCCGATGACCTGCTCGTCGTGGGCGGCTTCAGCACCCTGATCGACGAGGCGCTCGAGGGAGTCGATGTGCTCACGAAGAGCCCGGTCGCCGCGGTGTTCTACACCGACGATGCGGTGAGCCTGCGGCTGGGCACCGGGGAGTCGCTCTCCGTCGCGCGCGTCATCGTGACCGTGCCGATCGGAGTGCTCAACACCGACGCGATCGAGTTCGACCCGCCCCTGCCGTTCCTCGTGCGAGAGGCCATCGAGGAGATCGGCATGGGCGCACTCGACAAGATCTGGCTGCGCTTCGAGGAGCCGTTCTGGGACACCGACGCCCGGGTGTGGACCATCCTCGGCGGGGACCACGAGTACCGCACGTGGCTCAACCTGCTCCCCGCGACGGGTGAGCCGATCCTCGTCGGGCTGGTCGCCGCCGACGCCGCGGCGCGGGTCGCCGAGCTCTCCGACGCCGACGCGGTCACGACCGCCCGTGCGAGCCTTTCGGCGTTCCAGATGCCGGACGCAGAGGATCCGGACGCCGACTCACCAGACGAGCAATCTCCCACCCCCTGAGCGGATGGCTGGTGCGCACGAACACGGCCGCGATCCCAGTGATGAAGACGCCGATCCCGGCGAGGTAGAGGATGCGTTCGACGCCGTCGACCTGCGTCGGGTCGAGGAAGAAGTAGGGGTACCAGCCCACGACCGGACCCCGCACGAGCGTGAACGCGGTCCATACCGCGGGGAAGACGAGCACCCAGCGGAGCACCTTCCAGGTGACGGGTGGCCGCCCGGGGGCGAGGAACCAGTCGAGCAGGGCGTACGCGGGCAGCCAGAAGTGCAGCATCTGGCTGGACCAGGGCACCTCGATCCGGTAGTCGTGACTCGCCGCCTGGCTGATGATGGCGCCGAAGACGATCCCGGACACCAGCGCGTAGGTGGTGGCGAGAACGCGGGCCGACCCGAGCCAGGCCGGATCCTCCGGCACCCGCAGCGCGGAAAACGCACCGAGGGCCAGCACGAGGTCGAGGATCATGGCGCTGAGCGTCGTGAAGTAGCTGAAGAAGTTCATCGTCGCGAAGGTGCGGAAGCCGAGGACGTAGTCGAAGTCGCCGATGAGCGCGACGATTCCCACGGCGAGTGCGGTCAGCCGGAGCAGCCCGAAGGTCATGCGCACTCGAAACTCCGATCAGGCGGGGACGGCCGGTCGTCCTCGGCCGGCCTCGGCGGCTAGAGGCCGCTGTAAGCGTGCAATCCCTTGAAGAACACGTTGACCACACCGAAGTTGAACAGAACCGCACTGAATCCGATGATCGACAGCCACGCCGACCGGGAACCTCGCCAGCCGCGGGTGGCCCGGGCGTGGATGTATCCGGCGTAGAGCACCCAGATGATGAACGTCCAGACCTCCTTGGTGTCCCAGCCCCAGTAGCGTCCCCAGGCGCGCTCGGCCCAGATGGCACCGGCCATGAGGGTGAAGGTCCAGAAGATGAAGCCGATGATGTTCAGCCGGTACGCGAGGTTCTCGAGCGTCACCGCGTCGGGCAGGGTGGCGAGGAATCTCAGCCGCACCGACTTCGCGGTCTCCGCGGCCGCCTCGCGGGAGTGCTGCAGCAGCTGGACGACGGACAGCGCGAACCCGAGGGCGAAGAAGGCGGTGGCGAGGATCGCGACGAACACGTGGATGACGAGCCAGTAGCTCTGCAGCGCCGGGGGAAGCGGGACCACATCGACGCGGAAGCCGACCGTGGAGATGCCGAGCAGGATGAGCACCAGTCCGGTGACGAAGGTGCCGAGGAAGCGGAGGTCCCGGGCGAGCAGCACGAGGAGGAACACGCCCATGATGAGGAGGGTTCCGGTCATCGAGAACTCGTACATGTTGGCCCACGGGACACGAGCGGCGGCGATGCCCCGGAGGACCGTCGAGGCGAGGTGCAGGGCGAATCCGACCACGGCGAGCGACAGACCGACGCGGAGGCTGATCGGCGCGCGCTGTGAGGCGACGGGCCGGGGCGCGACGGACCGCGGGCGCTCCGGCCGATCGGCCGTCGTGGTGCTCCCGGAACGTGCCCCGGTGGCTCCCGCAGCGCTCGAGGTGGCGAGCACCCGTGCCGCGACCCGCGAGTCCACCGATCCGGTCGACGATCGACGCGCGAGGTCCATCGCGAACGAGACGAACGAGATGGCGTACACCGCCATCGCCCCGTAGAGGAGGAGCAGCGAGGTCGCGTCGAGAGAGGCTGTGGTCACGCGGTAAGCCTAAATCCTTTCCCTCGGACCGGGCTGCGCCGTCGTCACCGTCGCGGCCGCGGCACCCCGCCCCGAGTCGAGTGCCGCGATGTGGCGGTCGGCGAAGTCGGTGACCGCGGCCTCGAGTGCCGGATCGTCGCCTCGGGCGAGTGCGGCGTACTCGAACGTCATGCCGCCGGCCGCATCGGGCACGGCCTTCAGCCACATCCGCCGGCGCGGGACGAAGAGCGAGGTGAGGAGCCCGCCGAGCACCAGGACCGAGAAGAACAGCACCCAGCCCTGCGTGGGGTCGTGGTGGATGTCGAAGGAGGCGAACCGCGGCACGTCGTCGAGGCTCACGGTGCCGAGACCGTCGGGCAGCTCCTGGGTCTCTCCGGGGGCGAGCCGGATGCCGCCCTCGTCGGTGTTGCGGCCGCTCAGCTGGGTGAGGTCGTCGGTGTCGAGCTCGTAGACCGATCGGGGCACGCCCTCGTCGAGGCCCAGGTCACCCGCGTACACGTTGAGGCTCAGGACCGGGTCGCGCAGATCGGGGAAGGCGGAGAAGTCGCCGGCGTCGGACGTGGCGCGGGTCGGGTAGAAGAACCCGATCATGCCCAGCTGCTGGTCGAGGCCGTCCGGAACCTTGATCACCCCGATCGAGGTCAGGTTCGTGTCCTGCGGCAGGAACGGCACGGAGTCGGTGAACACGACCTCGCCGGCCGGGTTCCGCACGGTGATCGTGGGTGCGTACCCGTTGCCGAGCAGGAAGACGTCGGTGCCGTCGATGCGGAGCGGCTCGTTCACCTTGATCTGGTCGGCGGTGGCGGACTCCCCCGCCGCGTCAGTGCTCACCTCGGCCGTGTAGTCGATGGGCTGCCCGATGGCGTTCTCGTTCTGCTCCTCGTAGGTGACTCGCAGCTCCTCGAGCCGGATGCGGTAGGTCGCGAGCTCGTTCTCGTCGACGAAGCGGCCCGGGTTGAACGAGTCGTACGCGCTGAGCGTGTTGACGAACGCCTGACCCTCCACCACGACACGCTGTCCGCTGTAGCCGAAGCCGCCACCGATGCCCACGGCGACGAGGATGCCGATGAGGGCGATGTGGAAGACGAGGTTGCCGGTCTCCCGCGAATAGCCGCGTTCCGCCGACACGGAGGTGTCCGACAGCACGGTGCGGTAGCCGGACTTCGCGAGAAGCGCCCGCCCGGCCTCGAGCGCGGGCGCGACGTCCGTCGCATCGCCCGCCGTGTCGGGGGCCGGGCGCGTGGTGAACCCGGCCATGCGGGACAGCCGCGCGGGTGTGCGCGGCGGCTGCGAGCGCAGCGCGATCAGGTGGTGCTTCGTCCGCGGCAGCACGCATCCGATGAGCGAGAGGAAGAGCAGGAGGTAGATGCTCGAGAACCACACCGAGGAGTACGTGTCGAAGGCCTGCAGCGAATCGAGCACGGGGAACAGGTCGGGGTTGTCGACCCGGTACTGGGCGACGCCGTTCGGGTCGGAGGTGCGCTGCGGCACCAGCGATCCGGGAATGGCCGCCACCGCGAGGAGGAGCAGGAGGAAGAGCGCGGTGCGCATGCTGGTGAGCTGCCGCCAGAACCAGCGCAGCCACTCGACGGCACCGAGCTTCGGGCCGGTGATGCGGTCGTCCGCGCTGCGGTCGTCCGCGCTGCGGTCGTCGGCCGCGGCGTCACTGCGGCCGTCGATGTAGTCGTCGGGTCGGGCGGGATCGCGCTGACCGGACTCAGATAGGCGTGACATAGCCGCCGATCACCGCCTGCAGATCGGCGAGCCAGATGCCCCACAGCCCGGTGAGCATCAGCAGTCCGATGCCCACCAGCAGCGCACCGCCGCCCACGTTGATGGCGCGGATGTGGCGTTTCAGGAACGAGACGGCACCGGTCACCCAGCTGAGCCCGAGAGCCACGAGCAGGAACGGGATGCCGAGCCCGAGGCAGTAGAAGGCACCGAGCAGTGCGCCGCGGCCGGCGCTGCCGCTCGACAGGCTGAGCGCGCTGATGGCCACGAGCGCGGGTCCGTAGCACGGCGCCCATCCGATGGCGAAGACGACGCCGAGGAGCGGGGCGCCCGCGAGGCCCGTCGCGGGCTGCCAGCGCGGCTTGATCGTGCGCTGCAGGAACGAGAACTGGCCGACGAAGACCAGACCCATGAGGATGACCACGACCCCGGCTACCCGGGTGATGATGTCGCCGTGCCGGAGGAAGAGCGCACCGAGAGTGCCCGAGAACAGGCCGAGCAGCACGAAGATCGTGGAGAAGCCGAGAACGAACAGCGTCACGCCGAGCACCACGCGCCCGCGACTGCCGCGGGTGCCGCCGGCGAGTCCCCCCACGTAGCCGAGGTAGCCCGGAACGAGGGGCAGCACGCAGGGCGACGCGAACGAGACGAGACCGGCCAGGAGCGCGAGCGGGATGGCGACCAGGAGTTGCCCCTGCAGGACCGTCTCGCCGACGCCGCCCACCTAGCTCGCCTCGGCGAGCGTGTCGGCGACGAGGGTGTCGAGCACGCCCCTGTCCACCTCGCCGAGGATACGGCTGGCGATCCTGCCCTGTCGGTCGAGCACGAACGTGGTGGGGGTGGCGTTCGGTGCGTACGAGCCGCTGAAGGCGAGCTGCACGGTGGAGTCCTGCACGTCGATGACGGAGGGGTAGGTGGTGCCCCAGCGCTCGGCGAACGAGCGGGCGGTGGCCGGCTGGTCGCGGGTGTTCACCCCGAGGAAGGAGACGCCGTCGTCGCGGTACTCCTGGTACAGGCTCTCGAGGTCGGGCGCCTCCGCGCGGCACGGTGCGCATCCGGCGTACCAGAAGTTGACGACCGTCACGTCGCCAGCGAGATCCTCGGAGGAGACGGACGACCCGTCCTCGAGTTCGGCGGTGAAGGTGATGGGGGCGTCGCGGTCGCTCGGCGGGATCTCGGTGTAGGTGCCGTCACCCGCGATGTAGCGCTTGTTGTCCCCGCTCTGGAACTGCTCCGCCAGCGGGTCGGTCGAGCAGCCGGTGAGGGCGAGCACCGACACGGCGAGGCCGGCGAGCGCGAGACGGGTCGGCCGGCGCATCAGACGGCTCCCAGGTCCACGGAGTCGTCGAGCAGGCCGCCGGTGGGGTCCTCGTACTCGGTCTCGATGAATCGTTTGCCGAGGAGTTCGAAGGTCGTGATGCTCGACAGTGTGCACCGCCGGCGCCGGGGGTCGTGGTAGAGCGCCTCGCCCTGCAGCTTGCGGTGCACCATCCAGATCGGCAGCTGGTGACTGACGAGCACGACGTCGCCCCCGTCGACCGATTGGTGCGCCTCGGCCATCGCCGCCAGCATGCGCGTGGCGATCGACTCGTAGGCCTCACCCCAGCTGGGCTTCATGGGATTGAGCACCCAGCCCCAGGTCCCCGGGTTGCGAAGCACCTGCGTGCCGAAGTTGAAGGTGCGACCTTCGAAGCGATTGAAGGGTTCGATCAGCCGCTCGTCGATGTCGACGGGCAGGTCGAAGGCGGTGCTCCACGGCTCCGCGGACTCGCGTGCGCGCTGCAGCGGGGAGGAGACCACGCGGCGCACCGGCGCACCCCGCGCGGACAGTGCCGTAGCGGCCGACTCGGCCATGCGATGCCCCAGTTCGGAGAGCCCGAATCCGGGCAGGGTGCCGTACAGCACGCGCCCGGGGTTGTGCACCTCGCCGTGTCGGACAAGGTGAACTCTCTCTGCAACCACGGCACCAAGTTTACGTTCCGGATGCTGGCAGTCCGCTCCCGCGGCCGCACGCGCCGGCCCTACCCGCCCGACCGGTAAACTCGACTCTCGTGAATCAACGCACCCTGATCAAGAACCTGGCCACGTCCGAAGAGGGGCCGGTGTCGGTATCCGGGTGGGTGGACACGGTGCGGGACCAGAAGAAGGTGCAGTTCGTCGTGCTGCGCGACGAGTCGGGTGCCGTGCAGCTCGTCAACCCGCGCGCCCCTCGCCCCGAGGCCGACTCCGCCGAGGAGCAGCCGGCCGATGCGCCCGAGTCGCTCGAGGACATCATCTCCGGCCTGTCGGTCGGCACCTTCGTCACCGCGAACGGGTCGCTCAAGAAGGACGAGCGGGTCAAGCTCGGCGGCGTGGAGATCAAGCTCGCGTCGCTCGAGGTGGGAGTGCCCGCCATCGCCGAGACTCCCATCGCCGCGGACAGCGGCATCGACAAGCGCATGGACTGGCGCTTCCTCGACCTGCGCGTGCCGCGCAACAACCTGATCTTCCGCGTGCAGACCACGCTGGAGCACGCCATGCGCGGCTACTGGATCGACAACGACTTCGTCGAGCTGCACACGCCCAAGCTGATGGCCACGCCGTCGGAGTCCCGCGCCGAACTGTTCCGCGTCGACTACTTCGAGGGGGCCGCCTACCTCGCGCAGAGCCCGCAGTTCTTCAAGCAGATGGCGCAATCCGCGGGCCTCGGCAAGATCTTCGAGATCGGCCCGGCGTTCCGCGCCGACCCGTCGTTCACCTCGCGTCACGCGACCGAGTTCACGTCTGTCGACGCCGAGATCAGCTGGGTCGACAGCCACGAAGACGTCATGCAGCTGCAGGAGAACCTGCTGGTCGCCGCCCTGACCGCGGTGAAGGAGAAGCACGGCGCCGAGATCCAGGAGCTGTTCGGGGTCGACGTCGTCGTTCCGACCACGCCGTTCCCGCGCATCCCGCTCGCCGAGGCGAAGCGGATCGTGGCCGAGCGCGGGCACACCATCGACCGGGCCGACGACGACATGGACCCCGAGGGCGAACGTCAGATCGCGGCCCACGTGCAGGAGACGCTGGGACACGAGTTCGTGTTCCTCACCGAGTATCCGGCGAGCATCCGGCCGTTCTACCACATGCGCAGCGACGACGACCCCACGGTCACGAAGAGCTACGACCTCGTGTGGCGGGGGCTCGAGATCACCACGGGCGCGCAGCGCGAGCACCGGATCGACGTGCTTGAAGCGCAGGCGCGCGAGAAGGGGATGGACCTCGAGGAGCTCGGGTCGTATCTCGACTTCTTCCGCTACGGCGTGCCGCCCCACGGCGGGTTCGGCATGGGCCTCGCCCGCGTGCTGATGCTGCTCCTGCACCAGCCCAACCTCCGCGAGGTGACCTACCTCTTCCGTGGACCGAACCGCCTCACCCCGTAGGCGACGGGCGGCACCGAGCTGCCGATGAGGATGAGGGTGTGCACGGAGGTTCCCGAGACGGCGACGCCGATATGGCGTTGAGCGAGACTCCGTCGGGCGAGGTTCTCCCGGGCGGCAACATGGGCGATGTGGTGCGGATCGGCGCGACGGTGCGCCGCCCCACCGGGGAGTGGACCCCGAGGGTGCACGCCCTGCTGCGGCACCTGCGCGGCCGGGGCGTCCTCCTGGTGCCCGACGTGCATGGGGTCGACGACCGGAACCGGGAGATCCTCGACTTCGTCGAGGGAGAGGTCCCGCAGTACCCGATGCCCGACTGGGTGTGGACCGACCGGGTACTCACCCAGGCGGCAGCGGGGTTGCGGAGCGTCCATGACGCCTCGGTGGGCTTCGAGCCCGCCGGACCCTGGCGATCACCGGTGCATGAGCCGGTCGAGGTGATCTGCCTCAACGACGTCGCCCCGTACAACATGGTGTTCCGGAACGGGTCGCTGGTGTCGTTCATCGACGTGGACTTCGCGTCTCCGGGTCCGCGCGCGTGGGACCTCGCCTACCTCGCCTACCGGCTCGTCCCGCTGAGCGAGGAACCGGGTGGTGCGCGGGATTCCGAAGAACGGCGACGACGCCTGCGACTCCTCCTCGATGCCTACGGGAGCGACCTCCGCAACACCGAACTTCTGGCCGTGGTGGAGACGCGGCTGATCGAGTTGGCCGAGTTCACGGCCGGTATGGCGGAGAAGTCGGGCCGCCCCGATCTACGGCAGCACGCCGAGCTCTATCGCCGCGACGCCGAGCGAGTGCGGGTGGCGGCGGCCGAGGAGCGCGACTGATCCCTCCGACGGCCGGGTGGCTGCCTACGCGGGTTCGAACGTCGCGTCGTCCCACGAGCCCTCGGGGTAGTACCCCACCCGGGCTGAGGACGAGTACTGCTCGATCAGTGGACCGCTCTGCTGCTCCGCCTCGGGGCCGGCGAAGTCGAGACCCACGCGCTCGTGCCACCGTCCGTCACCCGTCCGGTGCAGGGTCGCCTCCCAGGTGACGTCGACCGCATCCCGGGCCTGGATGCGGAGGTGGAGCCCGACCGCGCGTCGTTGCTCGAGCAGGCCGACCAGGCTGCGGTACACGATGCGGCGGTCGACGTTACGCAACCACGGCTCCAGCCGCTCGATCAGGATGTCGGCATTCCAGCGCACAGCCGTGGGGTACCCGATGTGTGATGCGTAGATGTCGACGGCGACCACGCCCGACACCCGGCGGAGCGCGGCCTGCAGGGTGCGGGCGGTGATGCCGTCCTCGTGCACCCACCGCACGAGCACGGGGAGGGCCGGCCGGGCCACGCTCTCATCGGCACGGGTGGCCGCGAAGTCGTGGATGGTCTGGCCGGGCCCGAAGAAGTCCCGCGCGGTATCGAGGAACTCCCGTACCCGGGCATCGGGTGGCTCAGCCTCCACGGAGGCGGCGGTTTCGGCGTAGCTCGGCAGGTGGTGAGCGAACCCCAGTCGGCCCTGATGGGGAACCGGCGGTCCCGCCGTCACGGTGATCCATCCGTCGACCGGGTTCCGCCGACCGTCGAGGCGCGGGAAGGCGTCGAGAGCATGCTCGAACGAGAGCACCCGCACGTTCTGCGGCACGTGCGCGCGGCCGGTGGGCGCACCCGCGGTGATCACGTGCGTCACGGCGTACCCGGTCTCGACCGACGTGGTGGCGAGCTCCGCGGCGATGATCCCGCCGAGGCTGAAGCCGCTGATCAGAACCCGCTCCCCCGCACGGATGCCGGACTGCGCCATCGCGGACAACACGGCTCGTGCCAGCGTGGGCTGGTTCCCGCTCGATGCGACGAGACCGGCCGTGATGTCGTTGGGGGCGAGGCCGGATCGCGGATCGAAGCTCTGCGTGCTCGGGATGTGCACGATCCACACCCGCTCGGCAGTGTCGGTGACCCTCTCGACGATGCGGATGATCCCCGCATCGGCCCGATCGTCGAGGTCCGGGTCTCCCCTGTCGTCGACCTCGTTCTGACTCACGAAGAGCTCGCGGAGGCTTCGCACGCTTCGCCGTCGGATCGCCGCCATCGCGAGCCCCGGGTGGCCGAGCGGATCGGGATGCGCTCCGAGCTGCAGCCGATCGAGGCCCGCCTCCGTGACCGCGCCGCCGCCGGATGCCGGGGGAAGCGGGTCGTACGGGGCAGGGTCGGACGAGCGCCACCACGCCACGAACTGCGGAATCTCGGGGAACTCCGCGCGCAGCCACTCGTCGTACGGCCGCACGACCGCGTCCGTGCCGTCGACCAGCAGACCCCGCATCTCGGCGAGTCGCACGAACTTCGCGACGAGCCGCGGCGGCGTGAAGACCCAGAAGTACGGCCGCGCCCGGAACGAGGGAAGGAAGATCCCGAGCACGCTGATGGTGAGCGCCGTCGGGGCGAGGAGGAAGGCGATCAGCCGGGTACCCGCATCCGCGCCGAACGGGACGGCGTGCATGCGCGCGTCGCGGAGGGCGGCGAGCCGGGCGGCCGGATGCGTCGGCGGACGAAGCCGGAAGGGGTAATCCGGATGCCGCCCGCGCGTCGCGAGGAACCAGCACCACGCCCACACCGCCCGCAGGAGCCAGATCAGCATCGCGAGGGCGAGCCCGGCGAGGGCGAGGGCGGCGAGTAGCAACCCGATCATGAGCGCGACCGGTGCCAGCGCGACCAGTCCGACGGCGACGAGGAGGCGACGTCCGAGACTCGGGGCATCGAGCACCCGTGGCGGCAGGCGCGGGCCGACACCGACGGCACGCGCGGACGTCATCGTGGGCCACGGACCGGCCGTGCGCCGTCCTTCAGCCGTGCGCTCCGGCCGCGCCGCGTGCCTCGCCCGACCCGGAAGTATCAGCCGAGCGGGACGTTTCACACCACGAAGTCGACGACCGACCGGGCGGCGACGAGGGGACCGATGATGCCCCGGACCCGCTCGTGCTCCGGATGCACGATGTACGCGTCGAGTGCCGCTTCGTCGTCGTAGTCGGCGATGAGCACCAGGTCGTACGCCGCATCGGATTCCACCACGTTCGACCCGATGGTGAACGACCGGATCTCCGGGATCAGCGCCGGCAACGACTCGAGAGCGGCCGTGATGGTCTCTCGGTGCTCGCGGTTGGTGTCCGCATCGGTTGCGGTCAGTTTCCAGGAGACGACGTGGCGAATGGTCATGCCCCCACGCTAGCCACCGATGCCGACCGCTGCGGGTCGTAACCACGATGCGGGCGGGAGCACCGCGTGGACCTCCCATCGACCGACGTCGGAGGCCGCGTCGGCGCGGGTGCGCTCGATCCGGCCGAGGCTGTTCGGACCCGCGGGCGAGAGCGCGACACGGTAGTCACCGATGTCGGTGCCGACGAACACGGTGCGGATGGAGTCCCCGGTGTCCGCCGGGTCGGTCGCCGGTCGCGCCGTGGCCGGCGCGGTCACCCCGGTGACCGTGGTCGCGGGCGGGTGGCGGAAGAACGGGTCGCGCATCGCCCGGGCGGCGAACTCCGGGGCGAGGTGAGGCCGGATGCGGGCCATCCGGTCGAGAAGCGGCACCGACCGGTCGAGATAGCCGGCGAGGAACTCGACGGCCGCGCTCTCCTCGGGGAGAGTCACGGTCATCCTCCCGTCCGCGTCCACCCGGTACTTGCGCACCTCCCCGGTGGTGAGGTCCTGATAGAGCACCCAGCGCCAACTCGGCGCCTCGGCCGCATCACCGATCCGCACGTCGTCGAGAAGGTCGCGGTCGGCCGGGGTGCGTCGGGGTTCCGTGCGATCGGACTCGGTGTCGTCGGGCTCGGTGCGATCCGGCTCGGCGCCGTCGCGCCCCGCGCGGGAGCCCGGAGCGG
This sequence comes from Planctomonas psychrotolerans, assembly GCF_008642235.1. Classification (GTDB taxonomy): domain Bacteria; phylum Actinomycetota; class Actinomycetes; order Actinomycetales; family Microbacteriaceae; genus Planctomonas; species Planctomonas psychrotolerans. The sequence continues at coordinate 1,005,998 of NZ_SJEV01000001.1, forward strand.
ATCGGGCGTCAGCGGAAGCGGTGCGGCCGGTGGAGTCGGAGAGCGAGTCCCGCTCGGGCGCAGCGATCGAGGGGGCGGGAGCCGTCACTACCGCGGAGGCGAGCGAGGCGCCCAGCACGGCGAACGCCACCACGGCGACGCCGGCTCGCGAACGCGTGGCCACGAAATCCTCCTCCATCGGGCGACGCAGGGAGCGCACCCGCAGTCGACACGTTACGCGTCGGGTCCGACCGCCAACAGCGCCGTCCGGAGCCGCTCCGGATCGATCCGCCAGTAGTTGTGCACCCGATCGTTGATCAGCACCACCGGGATCTCCTCGGCGTACCGGTCGAGCAGCGCCTCGTCGTCGAGGATCGAGTGCTCCTCCACCACGATCTCGGGTGCTGCGCCGTGCGCGGCGAGTTCGGACACCACCCTCGTCACCACCGCGCGGGCGTCGTCGCAGAGGTGACATCCCGGCTTGCCGAGGAGGGTGACGCGGGCGGTAGACACCCCTCAAGAGTAGGCGGATAGGCTTACTCGGGTCATGCAGGAGCCGAGTAGTCAGCCGATCGTCGCCTTCTTCGACGTCGACAACACGATCCTGCGGGGCGCGAGCCTCTACCACCTCGGTCGTGGGGCTTTCCGGATCGGCATGGTCACGTTCCGCGACGTGCTGACGGCGGCGTGGCGCCAGGCGTACTTCCTTCGCAGCGGGGAGAACCAGCGCCACCTCGACAGCATCCGCGAACGGGGCCTGCAGATCATCGCCGGGCACACCGAGAAGGATCTTCGAGCGCTCAGCGTGTCGATCTTCGACCGCGACATCAAGAAGCGGCTTTGGCCCGAGACCGTCGCGCTCACCCGCGAACACCTGCGCAAGGGGCATGAGGTGTGGCTGATCAGCGCCACTGCGCAGGAGGTGGCCGACGTGATCGCTCACCGGCTGGGCCTCACCGGTGCACTCGGAACCGTGCTGGAGGACCGCGACGGCGTGTACACCGGGAACCTCGTGGGCGGCATCCTGCACGGCGAGCGCAAGGCCACCGCCGCGGCGGTGCACGCGGCCGCGATGGGTGCCCGCCTGGAGGACTGCTGGGCCTACTCCGATTCCCGTAACGACATCCCCCTGCTCGCCCTCGTGGGCAATCCGGTGGTGGTCAATCCCGATGCCGGCCTCCGTCGGCACGCGGCCGACAACGACTGGCACGTGATGGAGATGAAGCGGTCGAGCATCCGAGCGGCTCAGCGTTCCGTGCGCTACGAGGCGCGGGTGGCCCGGGCGGACAGCAAAAAGCGCCAGGCCCGTGAGGAACCCGGCGCTTCGCCGAACAAGAACTGAGGGTCGCTCTACTTCTTGTTGCGGCGCTGGTGACGCGTCTTGCGAAGCAGCTTGCGGTGCTTCTTCTTCGCCATGCGCTTGCGACGCTTCTTGATAACTGAACCCATAGGGACCTCACTGATTTCTGTCGGAACACCGGGTCCGATCAGAACCGCGGAAAAATGCCTCGCAGTAGTCTAGCGCGTTCGCTAGCCCGCGTCGGCGACGCCGGTGCGGTCCACCGTCGACGACGGCTCGATGGCCGCGGCCACCGCGGACTCCGGCACGCGGAAGGAGCGGCCGAACCGGATGGCCGGGAGATCGCCCGAGTGCACCATGCGGTACACCGTCATCTTCGACACCCGCATCATGTCGGCGACCTCGGCGACCGTGAGGAAGCGGACGTTCGCCAGATCGCGTGACATGGTGTGCCCCTCTAACTATCCCGGCCGGATGCCGGCGACGAAGGTGCTCGTGTGACGAGTGTTACTCGAGTACTCAATCGTACTGTAGAGGCTCGCACGGAGCAGTGTCCACCGCTCAGCGCGGGGTGTCGGATCGCGATCCGGTGATCCATCCGGCGCGCGACTGGAGATCGGCGGCGAGCCTGCCGAGAGCGGTGGCGAGCGCCGCCCCGGTCGTGCCGATGCCGACGGCGGAGTCGTCCGCCCTGTCGCCGGTCGGGGCCGTGCCGGTCGGGGCCGCGCCGGTCGGGGCCGTGCCGGTCGCGGCCGCGCCGGTCGGGGCCGCGCCGGTCGCGGCCGCGCCGGTTGCGGTGCCGGTAGACGCGGGACCGGTGTCCACGGTGCTGTCGGCCGCGCCCCCGAGCCGCCCGTGTCGTCCCGCATCCTCATCCCCGTGCCCGTTCGTCGGCACGGTCGCGCCGCCGAACGGGCGGAGCCACTCCTCCACCGCATAGAGAGGCGCGGCCTGCAGGCGATAGAAGCGGTGCTGCCCCTTCTCGCGCACCGACACGAGGCCGGCATCGCGGAGCACCCTCAGGTGCTTCGACACGGTGGGCTGACTGAGCCCGAGTTCGGCGACGAGCTGCGAGACGCTGAGTTCCCCCGTCGCCCCGGTCGGCGCGACGCCCCGGGTGTGCAGAATTCTGAGCAGGTCACGGCGCGTGGGGTCGGCGACCACGGCGAAGATGTCGGCCATGGTGCAAGGGTAGCCACGCCGCACGGGCGCGGGCGTACGATGTGTTCCTGATCCGCGCGCGCAGGCCTCTGCGCAAGGACTGCAGCGACCGGAGAAAGAGGGACATGCGCGTTCGGTCGAGGCACCAGCGATCCGTGCTCGCCCGCATCCGCGACTTCCTCGACTACTTCGCCCACACCACGCCGGCCCGCTTCGCGATCGCCGTCTTCCTCGGACTCATCGTGGTGGAGACGACCCTGCTGCTCGTCCCCGGCATGACCACCAGCGGCGAGATGCCGCCGTTGCACGACGCGCTGTTCACGGCGGTGTCCGCGATCTGCGTCACCGGGCTGACGACCGTGGACATGGCGGCCTACTGGACCCCGCTGGGGCACGCGGTGATCGCCCTCGGCGTGCAGATCGGTGGCATCGGCGTGCTCACCCTCGCCTCGATCATGGGGCTCGTGGTCTCGCGACGCCTCGGGCTCCGCGCCAAGCTCATGGCGGCGAGCGACAGCAACCCCCTGCGCATCCACCACGGTCCGGTCGCCGAGAGCCAGGCGGTGAAGCTCGGCGAGATCGGCACGCTGCTTCTCACGGTGGCGATCAGCGCTCTCGTCATCGAGGCCACCCTCGCGCTGCTGCTGCTTCCCCGCATCCTGGTCGAGGGCGTGCCGTTCCCCACCGCGCTCCTCGACTCCTTCTACTGGTCCCTGATGGCCTTCACCAACACCGGTTTCATCCTGAGCGACACGGGATTCGACCCCTACCTGCACGACTACTGGTTCCTCTCCCTGCTCATCGTGGGCGTGTTCCTCGGCAGTATCGGCTTCCCGGTGATCTACGCCGTCCTGCGCAACCGACGCAAGCCTCGGCGCTGGTCGGTGCACGTGAAACTCACCCTCGTCACCACACTGCTGCTCATCGGAATCGGGATGCTCGCCTACATGCTGCTCGAGTGGGAGAACCCCGCCACGTTCGGCCCGCTTCCGCCCGGAGAGCGGGCCTTCCAGTCCCTGTTCTTCTCGGTGATGACGCGGTCGGGTGGGTTCTCCACGATCGACGTGCACGAGATGAACAACGCGAGCCTGCTCGTCGGCGACATGCTCATGTTCATCGGCGGCGGGTCCGCGTCCACCGCCGGGGGCATCAAGGTGACCACCCTCGCGGTGCTGTTCCTCGCGGCCTTCGCCGAGGCCCGGGGCAACGAGTCGATGGAGGCGTTCGAGCGTCGCATCCCGGGGGACGTGCTGCGCCTCGCGGTGAGCGTGGTGCTGTGGGGTGCCACCACGGTCGCCCTCTCCACCGTGGTGCTGCTGCAGATCTCCGGGTCGACGCTCGACTACGTGCTCTTCGACGTCATCTCGGCCTTCGCGACATCGGGGCTCACGACCGGGCTCACGGCCGACCTGCCGCCGTCCGGCGTGTACGTTCTGGCGGCGACGATGTTCATGGGTCGCGTTGGTACAGTGACGCTTGCCGCGGCGCTCGCTGCCAGCACGCGACGGCAGCTGTTCACTCGGTCCGAGGAACGGCCCATTGTCGGATAGCGTCTACCGTTCGCTCATTCGAGCGAGCACGAGGAGTTGACACGATGATCGATCGCATTCCCCACAACGCGCCGGTGCTCGTCATCGGCCTGGGGCGGTTCGGAGCCGCGACGGCGGGCCAATTGGCCCGGCTCGACCGCGAGGTGCTCGCGATCGACGAGAGCCAGGCGCTCGTGCAGAAGTGGTCGGACCGGATCACCCACGCCGTGCAGGCCGACGCCCGCAGCATCGAGGCGCTGGAGCAGCTCGGTGCCCGGGAGTTCTCCATCGGCGTGGTGGCCGTCGGCTCGTCCATCGAGGCGAGCGTGCTGATCACCGCCAATCTGGTCGACCTGAAGATCCCGCAGATCTGGGCGAAGGCGATCTCCAAGTCGCACGGCAAGATCCTGGAACGCATCGGAGCGAACCACGTGATCTACCCCGAGGCCGAGGCCGGTGAGCGCGTCGCCCACCTCGTATCGGGTCGCATGCTCGACTTCATCGAGTTCGACGACGACTTCGTGCTGGCCAAGATGTATCCGCCGAAGCCCATCCGCGGGCTCTCGCTCACCGAGTCGGGGGTGCGGCGGAAGCACAAGATCACGGTGGTGGGCGTGAAGTCGCCGGGCAAGCCGTTCACCTATGCGACCGCGGACACCGTGGTCTCCAACCACGACCTCATCATCGTGTCCGGTGCGAGCGCGGACATCGAACGGTTCGCCGCGCTGGCGTAGCTGCGCCGCGCCGGACGAGCTACCCGGCGTATTCGCCGTGTCGGTGCTCGTTTCCGCTGGCGCGCCCGAGCGTCACCCGTTCCGATCGGTTCCCGAGTCACTCGCCCCGAGCAAGCTCCCGGGCGCGAGCCAGGGCGGCGTCGGTCGCCCGGTCGAACAGCTCCCGAATGCCTCCGCGCTCGAGTTCCGCCACGGCGCGCTCGGTGGTGCCATGGGGACTGGTCACCTGCCGACGCAGTTCCTCCGGCGTCGACTCGGAGCGGGCGAGCAGTTCGGCGGCGCCGAGGAAGGTCCCGTTCACGAGCAGGGCGGCCTGGTCGGGCGTGAAGCCCTTGTTGACGGCCGTGGCCGTCAGTTGCTCGACCAGATAGAACACGTACGCCGGTCCGGATCCCGAGATCGTGCTGAGCGCGTCGAGCTGCTCCTCCGGCACCTCCACCACCTCGCCCACGGTGGAGAACAGCGATCGCACGAGGGCGGCATCCTCCTCGGTCGCGCGACTGCCGGCTGAGATGCCTGTCACGGCACGTCCGACTCGGGCGGGCGTGTTCGGCATCGAACGCAGCACGGCCACCGAATCAGGGAGCGCCGCCTCGAAGGTACCGATCGGCACGCCCGCGGCCACGCTGACGACGATGACGTCGGGTTCCAGCGCATCCGCCACCTCGTCGAGCAACGCCGGAACCATCGCGGGCTTCACTCCGATGAGCACGATCCGCGCGCCCCGCACGGCGGTCCGATTGGCGTCCGGGTCGACCTCGGTGGCGGACGCGGTGACGCCGGGTGTGCCGTCGAACTCTGCCGCTCGGGCCGCCGACCGATTGGTCACCCGCACATCGCCGGCGACGATCACGTCGGGGCGGAGCAATCCGCCGAGGATCGCTCGTCCCATCGATCCTGCACCGAGGATGGCGATGGACGGCAGGTGCACGGGGGGTGCTTCGTCGGTCACGGACTCATCCTAGGCACCGGGTCGTGTCCCTCGATCGAGCCTCACTCGTCGGGTCGTGTCCGTCGATCGAGCCTCAGCCGTCGACTCGTGTTCCTGCATTGAGTCCTGGGATCGATGGGCCTCGTTCCCTTCTCTTACTGCCTGCCCGATGAGTGCACTCATGTGCGTTGCCGTTGGCTCTGGATGGTGTGGATGTCGGGGTTGCAGCTGGGCATCGGGATCAGTGCCTGTGCCGGATCCACGGCTATGGGCGGTCGCAACCAGTAGTCACCGCCGTGTCGAAGGACCTTCCAGTGGTTGTCGTGGAGGACGAGGTGGTGTCTCCGGCAGAGGAGCACCCCGTCGGAGATATCAGTCCGGCCGTGTTCTTTCTTCCAGGGGTTGATGTGGTGGGCTTCGCACCAGGATGGTGGCCGGTCGCAGGACGGGAACAGGCACCCGCCGTCCCGGACGGACATTCCGACGCGCTGCCTTGGGGTGAAGTATCGGCGGGTGCGTCCGACGTTGACGCATTGCCCATCATCGTCGAATCCGACAGCGACCGCCCCGGCGTCGCAGAGGTGTCGTTCCACCGTCGGAAAGGACACCGGGTCGGGGTGACCCTCGATCCGTCCATGACCCGCACGGCTGTGGAGGTGCGCGTCCGTGATGATCACCCGGACCGCGGGTCGGTGGTTGCCGAAGATCGTGCCGGGGCGGCTTCAGTAGCAAGTCGGATCAAGTCCACCAGGGCGTCGGCGGCGATCTGCTCCGTCGACCGCTCGTCATTCAAGAGCGCCTCTGCGGCGGCCTTCTCCTCCGGGTCCACCATCCGCGGGCCACCTCGCCGGGGGGAGAGGATCTGATCGATCACGCCAGCGACAATGGTGCCTTCTTCGGGTGCGAGCCGGAACTTCCCGCAATACATGCCCGCACCATCCCACCAGGTACGTAACGTCCGGTCGTCCCGACGTTGCTTCTCGCGCCGCTCGATGCCATCACTGTCGAGCTTGTCGCGGAGGTGCCGTGCCTTCCGGAACAACTGGTCCGGACTCAACCCCGCCGCGGACGCGATGAGCTCGGTGCACGCGGCCGTGAGCGCCAAAGCCGAGACACCGGGGCCGACGTCACCGAGCGCCCGCTGGATCGCGTGAAAGCAATCCGACGACAACACGCCTTCGGCTAACGCGGCGACGAGTGGCGCCTGCCACGGCGGCGCGATGGGAAAGGTGGGGTCTTCGGGAGTGTCGCTCCCATCCGCTCCATCCACAGTTGATTCCACGGATCCTGTGGTGAGGGTCTCGGCGGCTTCTGTTTCGGCGATGATCGTGCCCAGCCGGACCAACTTGACGGCTTCGGGACGGGACATCTTGCCGATCGATTGGATCATCGCCTCCGACGATACGAACCCTGCGCTCTGCGCCATCCCACCATGCCCGGTTTCCGGTCGGGACCGGTGTGCGATCTCGCCGGCGATGAGTGCCGAGTACCGGTCCACGCACTGGCGCAACATGGTCACCCGGTCTTGCGCACCCCGCAACTCACCGTCCTGCAACACCGCGACATCGGCCGCACAGTCGCCGAGAACGGCGACTGCGTCCGCTGCGGTGCGGAGTCGGCTGGAGAGGAGTTCCATACCTACTATTGTCCCACTATCGAACACAGATTTGAAGGGCTGGGACGGAATGGGGATATGTACTTCTCCACAGGCGCCTGCAGGCGCGGTGGCGTCCCTTCGAAAAGCTCAGGGACCGTAGCAGGGCGCGTCCCTTCGACGGGCTCTGGGACCGTGTGGGCGCCATCCCCGCAGCCGCGGAAACTGCAGGGGTGCGTCGCCTCGCCTGGCGCAGGGACCGTACGCAGGCCCCTTCGACGGGCTCAGGGACCGGTGGCGGGAGGGGCCGAGCGGGTGCGGACGAAGAAGTCGCTGAGAAGCCGGGCGCAGTCCTCGGCCTCCACCCCGGCGAACACCTCCACCCGGTGCAGCAGCCGGCGGTCGCGGAGCACGTCGTAGACGGACCCGGCGGCACCCGCCTTCTCGTCCCACGCGCCGAACACCACCCGAGGAATACGCGCGGCAAGAATCGCACCCGCGCACATGACGCACGGCTCCAGGGTCACGACGAGGGTCGCATCCGCAATGTGCCAGTTCCCCACCGCCCTCGCCGCCTGCCGGAGCGCCACGACCTCGGCGTGCGCGGTGGGATCGTTCTTCAGCTCGCGCTCGTTGCGTCCCGTGCCGAGCACGGTGCCGTCGGCCGCCACGACCATCGCTCCGACGGGAACGTCGGAGGTGGCGAGCGCGTCATCGGCGAGCGCGATGGCATCGCGCATCCAGCGCACGTACTGCTCGGGGAACACCGGATCGGGATGCGCCGGACCGGGGAGCACCGGACCCGGCGTGCCCGGCGGAAACGCCTGCCCCGGGATCTCCGCCGCCACGTCGTCCCCTCCCCGCTCGGATAGATTGAGCCTATGCGAGTCCACGTTGCCGACCACCCGCTCATCACGCACAAGCTGACGGTCCTCCGGGACTCCACCACCTCCTCGCCCACCTTCCGCAACCTCACCGAAGAACTCGTCACGCTGCTCGCCTACGAGGCCACCCGCGGCGTGCGCGTCGAGTCGATCACCATCCAGACCCCGGTGACCGAGACCCAGGGCATCGAGATCAGCGACCCCAAGCCGCTCGTGGTCCCCATCCTCCGCGCCGGTCTCGGGATGCTCGACGGGATGATCAGGCTCATCCCGAGCGCGGAGGTGGGCTTCCTCGGCATGGTGCGCAATGAGGAGACCCTCCAGCCCGACATCTACGCCGAGCGCCTGCCCGACGACCTGTCGAATCGCCAGTGCTACGTGCTCGACCCGATGCTCGCCACGGGCGGATCGCTCATCGCCGCGATCGAGTACCTCTTCGACCGGGGCGCGGTCGACGTGACGGCGGTCTGCCTGATCGCAGCGCCGGAGGGTCTCGCCGCCGTCGAGAAGGCGACGGCCGGCCGCGAAGTGACCATCGTGCTGGGCGCCCTCGACGAAAAACTGAACGGGGCCGGCTACATCGTCCCCGGGCTGGGGGACGCGGGAGACCGCCTCTACGGCACCGCTCACTGACCTCCGAGCCCCGCTCCGAACGGCTCGGGCGAGTTGACACGGTGAGCGTCGCTACCGGATACTCGATCGCATGACTGTTCGCGCGTATGCCCTGACCTCCTTCGAGGCCCCCGGGGACGCTGGCATGATGATGCCCAGCCGCGCCATGATGTGTTGCCGAATGTCGGCCTAACCCGCCACCTTCGCCGAGTCCACCCGTATCCGGGTACTACTCACGACGCTGACCCCCACCTGCCGGGTCATGCAGCGGCCGCTGATGCGGCCGTCCCGCAACACCTTTCTCGGATCGCTCCCGTTCCTCGCATCGTCGAACGGTGGAGCGGCCCCGCATCATCATCGAAGGACTCTCCTCATGTCGCTCCTCTCCGCTTCCCCCCGTTCCGCCGTCGCCCCCGCCCGCCACCTCTCGCCCGCACCGCGCCCGACGACCGTGACCACCCCGGCGGCCGCGAGCGCACCGACCGCCGCAGCCCGGGCCGCGCACACGCCAGCCCGTGGCAGCGACTCCCCGAGCATCCGCGCTGTGCCGGAGGGAACGGAAGCCCGCGGCTTCGTGCTCTACGTGGGCATCGACGAGGCCAAGGCCGACGCTGCGGGCACGGACCTCGGCAGCATCGTCGAGGCGTTGAAGGCCCTGGCCGCGAATGTCGCCCCGGGCTCGGAGACCTACGCCGCCGTCGCCCTCGCCCCGCGGGGTGCCGGCGGGCGCGACGTGGATGTCGTGCGTCTCGCCCTGCAGGATCCCGCAGCTCTCGCCAAGCGCCGCGACACGCCTGCCGCCGAGGATCGCGCATCCAGCGGAGTGGTGATCGACATCTCGCGCAAGCGCGTGCTGCTCGACAACGACGCCGCCAACCTCACCTACAAGGAGTTCGAGCTCCTCTCCTACCTCGTGCTGCGCGAGGGGAAGACGATCGACCGGACCGAGCTCATCACGTCGCTGTGGAGCGGGGTGGACGACGTCGATGCACCGAACGAGCGCACGATCGACGTGCACGTGCGTCGCCTGCGCTCCAAGCTCGGCCGCTACGAGGACATCGTGCGCACCGTGCGCGGCGTCGGCTACCGATTCGACCGGCACGCCGACGTGTCGGTGCAGTACGCGAGCGCGCCGAGCCCCGACCTGTTCTGACCCGGTTCAGGGATCCGACGCGGCCGGGAGAACCGGTCTCGGCGAGCGCATTTCACGGCCGATGCACGACTTCCCGAAATTTCCTGGAAGACTCTGGCGCTTGTTACCCAACCGTTATATATTCTTAGTGCAGAGGTTGTTTGCTGTGGCAGCCGAAGCGAAGTGATTGCAGGACACTCTTGGTGCAAGGGAGTGGGCCGGTTCCTAAGCCTCTGGGACCGGCCCACAGTCCGTTAACGGCCCGTTGGCGCTAGTGGGATGCGCACCGCCGACTCCGGCGTGAGAGCGGACGTGTCGCGCACTCGCCGGCTCCGCCTCGATGGATTTCTGCACCTGGGGAGTGCATCCGTCCGCTGGCACCCGGTTCCATCCCTATTCTGGGATGAGGATGAAGGAGGCGCCTTGGGTAACACCGCCGACGCCGTGAGCGCCTGGGAATCGCTGTTCCGAGCGCAGGTGAGCGTCATGCGCAAGCTGGCGGCCGAGTTCCCGTCCGACGGGCTGTCGTTCAACGAGTACGACGTGCTGTTCAACATCTCCCGCCAGCCCAATGGGTCGATCCGCCTGCGCGACCTCAACCGTCACCTGCTGCTCACGCAGCCGAGCGTGAGCCGTCTCGTCGATCGCCTCGCCGCGAAGGACCTCGTCTGCAAGGAACCCGCGCCGGGCGACGGCCGGGGCACCATGGTGCACCTCACCGACAGAGGTCACGCCATCTTCCGGGAGGTCGCGCTCGCGCACATGGAGTCCATCGTTCGCCACGTCGGCGCATCGCTCGACCGGGACGAACTGCTGAGGTTGAAGGAACTCTGCGACAAGCTCCGCGACGACGCGGATTCCTGACCGGTCGACCGACGCACACGACCCGTGCGCGGTCGCACCGACACCCCCGACCCGCGCGCCGGTCGCTACACCCGGTGCCCGCGCGCCGTGCCCAGAATCGTCCGTGCGTTTCGCAGCGACTGCACGCCGAGCACCAGCGCGAGGAGCACCACCCCGGCCGTGAGCGCGGCCTCCTGCTGCGCGGGAGAGCTCGCGGTCCACACCGTCAGGACGGTGGCGATGCCGCCCGCGGCGAACAGCGATAGGGCACGAATGACGCCGCGATCCGCGGACGACGCGGGTTCGGAGCCGCGCTCGGCGCGTGCCTGCGCGGCCGCGGAGCTGCACTGCCGCGTACCCAGATTGCGGATCCACGCGCGTGCGTGGCCGAGGCCTTTCACCGTTCGGTACGCCTCCTGAGGGAGGAACAGGACTGCGCTCAGGATGTCGGATGCGCTCCGCCCGGCGATCCTGGACACCACGCACAGATCCGCGAGCAGTGCGAGCACGACCGGTACCAGCCATAGTCCGGAGACGTGCAGCCCGCCGGTGCTGGCGAACCCGACGGCGAGCACGGCCGCGAGCAGCCGGGATGCGAGGTGGGTGGCCGATCCAGCGCCGCCCTGCGCGCTCCGCGCTACCTGGGCGATACGGGGCAGATCGAGGGAGAAACGCTCGTCGTCCGCTGCGTTGATTCGCGGCTGTCCGCGCAGCCAGCAGGCGGTGGTCGGCGGGGCGGTACTGGCACGGGCATGTTCCGACACCCGCGCCTCGTAGCCACTGCTCAGCAGGTCGGCCGTGAGCCGGACGTCCTCGACGCCGAAGTCGGCGAGCCACGGGCCTTGTCGGTGGCCGGCGATCTCGGCCAGCGCCGCCGTGCGCAGCAACGAGCACGTGCCATCGAGTACGAGCGTGCGTCCGCCGCGGACCAGCGCGCTGAGCGCATCCGTCGCGGCATCCACCCGTTGCGCCCGCACGAGCGCGTGCGCGACCACGCCACCACTCGCGTCCTGGTCGGGCATGGACACGGCGGAGACCCCGCCGAGGCGCGGATCGGCTACCACGTCGGTCAGAAGGTGCGCGAGGCAGTCGATGGCGAGGATCGTGTCGGCATCAACGCCGAGTACGTAGTCATGGCGACGGGCGAGCGACCACGCGAAGTTGAGTGCGCCCACCTTGCCGTCGTCGTTGACCCCGATGTCGATCACCGTCACCACGCAGGTCGCGGGTCCCCCGCGGCGCGGTAGCACGTGCCGACCGTTGTACCGGCGGGCGACGTCGAAGGTCTGATCGGTCGAGTTGTTCACGACGACGAAGATCGAATCCGGTGGCCGGCTCTGGCCGAGCAGCGCATCCATCGTCGCCGCGATCGACTCCTGCTCGTTGTAGGCGGCGATGACCGCGGCCACGGTCGGTGCGGCGAGCGGATCCGGGCTGCCCGAATCCTGCGGGGTTCGCTCACGAAGTCGCGCAGGCACGGCGGATCGGATCTCCTTCAGGACGTCGACATGGGCAGCGCAAAGCTCGGGTCGTCGCATGCGCTGCAGAGCCGCACGGGTCGCGACTCTTTCCCCTTCCTCGAGCGTAGGCACCCGCCTCCCCGCGCGAAAGCACCCGAGCGGGGGGCACGCATCCGGGGGCGCACCCCGGAGGGTCGGAAACCCGGCCGTTGCGACCGTCGCGGCGGCGCACGACGCCGGGGCGACTCGTAGGCTGGGCTCCATGTCTCCGCGACCCGATGGCGCCCATCCCGGCCCGAGCATCGTGTGGTTCCGCGACGATCTTCGGATCGCCGACAACCCTGCTCTGCATGCGGCGCTCGATCGCGGCGAGCCGATCCTTGCCGTCTATGTGCTCGATGACGTGAGTCCCGGGATCCGCCCGCTTGGGGGAGCGAGCAGGTGGTGGTTGCACTACAGCCTCGAGCGGCTCGCGGCATCGATCGGCGAGCTCGGCGGACGGATGATCCTGCGTCAGGGGCCGGCCGGAACGGTGATCCCCGACGTCGTGCGGGAGACATCGGCGGGTGCCGTGTTCTGGAACCGCCGATACGGTGGCGCCGAACGCGAGGTCGACGCCGGGATCAAGAGCTGGGGCACCGACTCCGGCCTGGAGATGGCGAGCTTCGCCGCGTCCCTCCTGTTCGAACCGTGGACGATCTCGAACGGCAGCGGCGACCCGTTCCGCGTATTCACGCCGTTCTGGCGCGCCTGCCTGCACGAGCCGGAGCCGCGGGCTCCCCTCCCTGCACCCGCCTCGATGGACGCGTTCAGCGGCACGGTGGCATCCGACGCGCTCGCCGACCTGGACCTGCTCCCCACGAAGCCGGACTGGGCCGGCGGGCTCCGGGCCGACAACGACCCGGGTGAGCGCGCCGGTGCAGCACGGCTCGAGCAGTTCGCGAGCGAAGACCTGCCCGACTACGCCGGCGATCGTGATCAGCCCGCCCGGTACGCCACATCGCGCCTCTCGCCGCACCTGCGCTGGGGTGAGGTCAGTCCGTATCAGGTGTGGCACCGCATCCAACGCGGCCGCGGGTCGTCCGCCTCGTACGACGAGAGCGCCTCCAAGTTCCTCGCCGAGATCGGCTGGCGCGAGTTCAGCTACTCGCTCCTGTACTTCCACCCCGACCTGGCCAGCCGAAATCTGAACACCCGGTTCGACGGATTCGACTGGAACCCCACCGAGGGCGACGCGCTGCAGGCATGGCAGAGCGGGCGGACCGGGTTCCCCCTGGTCGACGCCGGAATGCGCGCCCTCTGGCAGACCGGGAACCTGCACAACCGCGTGCGCATGGTGGTGGCCTCGTTCCTCATCAAGAACCTGCGGATCGACTGGCGCGCGGGCGAGGCGTGGTTCTGGGACACGCTGGTCGACGCGGATGCGGCGAACAACGGGGCGAGCTGGCAGTGGGTGGCCGGGTCCGGAGCCGACGCCGCGCCGTTCTTCCGCGTGTTCAATCCGGTGCTGCAGAGCCGCAAGTTCGACCCCACCGGGGACTACATCCGCGAATTCGTGCCCGAGTTGGGGCAGTTGTCGGCCAGTGACATCCACGAGCCGTGGTCGGCGCGCGGCGACCTGGTGGACGCGGCGCTCGGCGGTGGTGTGGACGCCTACCCGTCGCCCATCGTCGACCTCAAAACCTCCCGCCGCGACGCCCTGGCCGCGTACGACGCCATCAAGAACGCGTAGGGCGCTCGCTCAGAGGCCCTGCTCGACCATGTCGAGCAGGCGACGCTCCACCCCGCCGACGAGCTCGTGCGGTAGCCCGCGGAGTGGTCCATCGATCATGAGGGTGGCGAGCCCGTGCACGGCGGACCAGGCCAGGAACTCGGTGTGCGCCCGCCGTTCGGCGGGGAGGATGCCGGCCTCCACGTGCTCGTCGAGGGCGATCGTGAGGAGCTGGAACGGCGTGCGGCCACCGCGACCCGCCTTAGCGGAGCTGTCGGCCCGATCGAGCACCCGGGGCACCGAGAACGCCGCCCGGAACAGGCCGGGTTCGGAGCGGGCGAAGCGCAGATAGCCGGAACCGACGGCGCGGAGGTGCGCCCGCGCCAGTTCCGCGGCGAGCGCCGCGGGGTCCTCGGTACCGACGGCGCGCTCCGCGGCAGCGGTGGCGGAGGCGAGCTCGTCTTCCATCGCGTCGGCCACGAATCCCTGGGCCGCGTCCGATACCGCCTCGAGAAGGGCGCGATGGTCGGCGAAGTGCCGGTACGCGGCGTTCGGAGACACGCCCACCCGCCGGGTCGCTTCGCGCAGCACCACTGCATGCGGACCACCATCTCGGGCGAGCTCCACGCCCGCGTCGAGCAGCGCTTGCTGCAGGTCGCCGTGGCGATAGGTGTCGCGGGATGCGCCGCCGCGCGGTTCGCTCACACTGTCCCCCGGTTCCGCACGGCGATCGATGGTTGATGCGGAACAACGCTACAACGCGCGGGACGGTGCCCCGTTCCGGTTCGGGCCTTCCCCGGTGTCGGGGGCGGGGCCTACCCTGCAATCATGGCGACGACGCGAGCACTCTCCGGCAGGGTGGCATTGGTGACGGGTGCGAGTCGGGGCGTCGGCCGCGGCATCGCGCTCGGGCTCGGCGAGGCGGGTGCGACCGTCTACGTCACCGGGAGAACGACCGTGGAGGGCACCGCACCCTCGACGCTTCCGGGTACGGTGCAGGCCACGGCGGATGCGGTGACTGAGGCGGGTGGGGTCGGTATCGCGGCACCCATGGATGCCGCCGTCGATGACGAGATCGCGGGCGTCGTGCGCCGGATCGAGGCGGAGCAGGGGCGCCTCGACATCCTGGTCAACAGCACGTGGGGCGGATACGAGCGCTTCACCGACGGCTCCGAGTTCAATCCGGGTCCGTTCTGGGAGCAGCCTCTGGGGCTGTGGGACTCCATGCATCGCATCGGGCTGCGCGCGCACTACGTCACCTCGTCGTTCGCGGCGCCGCTGCTCATCCGCTCCGATGCGGGACTCGTGGTGAGCCTCTCGTCCTTCGCCGCCGAGGTGTTCGTGCCCCCGGTGCCGTACGGGGTCGCTCACGCGGCGATCGACCGGCTGGCCGCCGACATGGCCGAGGACCTGCGACCGCACTCGGTCACGTCGATCGCTCTCTACCCCGGACTGGTGCTCACCGAGGGCGTCGTGCGCAACATCGAGTTCTTCGCCGACGACACCAACCGGGAGACGCCGCTGTTCGTCGGGCGCACTGTGGCGGCGCTCGCGGCCGATCCGGACGTGTTCCGGCTCACCGGGCGCGCACTCGTCGCGGCCGAGGTGGCGGCGGCATACGGTGTGGTCGACGAGCACGGCGTGCTGCCGACCTCCAACCGTGAGGCCGTCACGGGGGTGGCGGTGCCGCCGTTCGAACAGCCGACGGCTCAGCTCGGCGACAGGCCGAGCTTGCGCACCCAGTAGGAGAGGAACGCGGCCCCGGCCTCATCGTGGATGAGGTCGCCCTCGACGATCACCGGATACGGTCGCTCCAGCGTGCCGTCGCTCGGCCGCACGTCGACGTGGGCAACGTCGTACCCGGCGGCATGCAGGTGATCGGCCATGAGGTAGTCGCTGCGGGAGTCACCGACCGAGCGCCATTCGCGCGGCAACGGGCCCGTCGTGAGGAAGTGCGCGAGCGCACGTTCGGCGCCGCGGTCCTTGTCCAGCAGCACGGACTCGATGTCCGTGGAGATGATGGTGGGGTCGAGGCGGTACGGCACGGATCCGCTCTCGTCGGGGGATTCGCGGTCGCCGTAGCGCACGCCGAGGCCGTGCCCGGCGATCAGAGCGAACGCGGCATCGTTGAACCGCTTCTGCTCGGTGACGTACGTGGTGTGGTCGACGTCCACCCGTTGCTCCACCGAGATCATCGCGCGCTTCGTCTCATCGAAGAACATCGTGGCGGCGAAGTCCGCCTCGACCATGCGGCGTGCGTCGTCCACGGCGGCCTGCGGCAGTGCGACGCTCGCATCGACCTCGACCTTCCCCATACCTTCTGTGCCCACGGTGGACCACGCCGCGCCCTTCTCGAACACCGCGAACATCCGCGCACCGTCCCTGGCCAGCGCGTCGGCGAGCCCCGCCGACAGCAGCGGCGTGATCACCTGATCGCGAATGAACGCGTCGGAACGACCGGTGATGAAGGCGATGGGAACCCCTCCCGCCGTGAGGGTCACGAGGTCGGAGAGGATGCTGTCGATGGCGACGGTACGGGAGACCGGGCTGGCGATGGGCCCGTCGACGTCGAGGAGGAGTCCGAGTTTCTGCACGCTCCATTGTGGCGGGTTATCGGAGTGACGGCTCGAGGCACGTCGTCGACTCCCCCGCCACGTCCCGGTCCGCGTCCCGGGCTCCCTCCATGCACGTCCCGGGCGAACTGCATCGTTGTGGCACCATGGGAGTGCTCCGGGCCCGCCGCCGGCGGGTGCAGCGCGGTGGTCGTCCGTGGTCGAGCGACACCGGACACCGGGTCGCGGAGGGGGCACCAGCCCAGAAACGGAGCGCCAGTGCACAGGGGACGCCGGCCGAGGTTTCGTCTCGACCGGTTCACCGTCACCGTGCTGGCGGTCGTTCTCCTCGGCGTCGTCCTCCGGCTGGCGGGTCTCGCCTGGGGACTACCGATGCGGCTGCACTCCGACGAGGGGGTGATCGTCACCGGCGCGCTCGACCTCGCGGAGCGGAACTCGTTCGAGCCGAGTATGTACTTCCGCCCTGATCATTTCGAGATCCAGCTGAGCTACCTCGCCTACACGGCATACTCGTACCTCGCCACCGGCTCACCGGTGGAGGTCGCCTATGCCGCGAACCCCGCCGTGTTCCTGCTCATCTCGCGGAGCATCACGGCGGTCTTCGGCATCGTGATGATCGTGCTCGCCTACGTCATCGGCAGGCGGTTCAGCCGGTCGACCGCGCTGATCGCCACCGCGCTCTTCGCGCTCTTCCCGCCGTTCGTCGAGCACTCCCACTACGCGACGCCCGACATCCCCCTCACCGCCGCGTTGATGGGAGTGGTGCTCGCCTGTATGACGTACCTGGAGCGCCCGCGGTACCCGAGCCTCCTCGTCGCCTGCGCGGCGACGGCCATCGCGATCACGATCAAATACCCGGGGGCGCTGGCGTCGGTGCTGATCGCCGTCGTGGTGATCCTCGCCGCCGTGCGCGACCGCGCCATCCTGCGCATCGTGCGGCACGGGTTCGTCGCCCTGTTCGCGGTCCTGGCGTTCGTGTTCCTGATCTCACCGGTGCTGTTCACCAACATCTCGGCGGTGATGGCCGCGATCGGGTCGGAATCCCGAAGCGTGCACGCGGGTGCCGACGGACTCGGCTGGGGAGGCAATCTCCTCTTCTATGCGAAGTCCTACGTCGGCACCTCCGGCATCCTCCTGCTCATCGCGAGCGCGCTCGGCGTCTTCGCCGCCGTGCGACTTCGCCTGCGGCAGGCCATCCCGCTGATGCTGGGCGGCGCCTTCTGGGTGATTTTGAGCGCGGTGCCGCTGCACTGGGAGCGCTGGGGGGTGCCCATGTTCACCACCCCGCTGCTCTTCGCGGCGATCGGGATCCCGTATGCGTTCTCCTTCCTCGCTCGACAGCGCTGGGCGCGCGGGTGGCGGACTCCGGTGACGGTGGTGGCGGCCGTGCTGGTGGGCGGCAATCTGGCCCTCGGCTCGGCCGCGGTCATCGCCCGCTTCCTGGCCGTCGACACCCGGGTGGCGTCCGCGCCGATGCTCGAGACGCGGGGCGTCGATGAGACCAATGCGATCTTCGGGGGCTACACCCCCCTGCTGCCCGACGGCCCGAAGACGATCTTCGATGAGCTCGTTCCCGTCGACGGCGAGCTCGCCGCCGTCGACCCCGACGACCGCTTCGTCGTGATCAGCAGCTGCATGTACGACCGGTACTTCGCCGAAGAGAAGTACGAGACGGAGCAGAACTTCTACGCGCAACTGGAATCCGCGTTCACCGTGGAACTCGACCTCGTGGCGGTCGATCCGTGGACGGGTGTCGCGGTCGAACCGCTGAACATGTACCGCGCCGCCGAGGTGATCGGCGACTACCTCGCGGGCGGCATGAGCGGGTGCGACATCCGCCTGTATCGGATGACGTAGCGCTTCGACGGGGGAGGCTCGCCGTCGAAGCCGGCCGCGGAGCCGTTCACGACCCGGTCGGGGGCGGGCCGAAGCGCCCGCGATCAGGCGGACGGATCCGGGACGCCGGTCGCTCCGGTCGCCCCGGTCGCTGCGGTCCCTGCGGGGCGGCCGAACGAGAAGGAGCGGTGGCCGAAGAAGCTGAGCAGTGTCGTACCGACCAGCACGATCAGCTGCGCCAGCAGAGGCGGCACCGAGAGCACCTCGACGAGGAGCGGGAGCGCGATGGCGTTGATGGTGATGGCGACGAGGTACACGGTCACGAAGCGCAGCAGGTCCTGCAGCACGTTGCCGTGCACCCGGAACACGAACCGCCGGTAGAGCACGAACGCGAGGCCGATCGCGACCACGTAGGACAGGGCCAGGCTGATCAGATAGCCGAACCGGACGTCGGGGAACACCCAGACGGTGAGGGCGGCGTAGACGAGGTAACCGACCAGCGTGTTGATTCCCCCGACGATGAGGAATCGAATGCGCTGATCGCGCAGCACGGTGATGGCGAGTCGGCGCATACGCTCCCGAGCATAACGCCAGCGCCCCCCGGATCCTCCCGTCGAATCGGTAGTCTGAGGAATCACGCCTCTTCGCTCCACCGACGGTTCGCCCGGGAAGATTCCGCCCCATGTCGCACACTGATCATCCGGGATTCCCGGATGCGATCCACCGCGTCTCGATCGTCATTCCGGTCTACAAGGGGGAATCGACCCTCGGTGGCTTGCTCGCGGAGATCGACCCGTTGACGGCGCGCGCGGTCTCCCCCGGTGGTGCGGAGTGGACGGTGGCCGAGGTCATCCTCGTGTTCGACCACGGCCCGGACGATTCGGCGCGGGTCATCCGGTCACTGGAACGCACGTACGACTACGTGCGCCCGGTGTGGTTGAGCCGGAACTTCGGCCAGCACTCGGCCACGCTGGCGGGAATGGCGTCGAGCGGATCCGAGTGGATCGTGACCCTCGACGAGGACGGACAGCACGACCCCTCGGCCATCGGGACCCTGCTCGACGCCGCCATCGCCGAATCCACGCCGCTCGTCTACGCGAAGCCCACCAACCCGCCGCCGCACGGCGCGTTCCGCAACGCCGCGTCCCGGTTGGCGAAGTCGACCGTCTCGCAGCTCGCCGGTGACGTCGCGACGCGCGACTACCAGAGCTTCCGGCTGATCTCCGGAGAGATCGGCCGGAGCGTCGCCGCGTACTCGGGCACCGGCGTCTACCTGGACGTGGCACTCGGCTGGGTGGCGCCGCGCGCCACCTCGGCCGGCGTCGAACTGCGGGGCGCGGGGGGTCGCTCGTCCGGCTACTCCCTGCGCACCCTCGCCAGTCACTTCTGGCGCCTCATCCTCTCCAGCGGCACGAAGGGGTTGCGCTTGGTCAGCCTGACCGGCGCCGTATTCGCGCTGGCCGGTCTCGTCCTGGCCGTCGTCTTCATCGTGCAGCGACTCACCGACGGCGATCTGCCCACCGGGTGGACCTCGTTGATCACCGTGATGCTGTTCTCGTCGGGCGCCGTGCTGTTCTCGCTGGGGGTCATCGCCGAATACCTCGGCGTCGTCGTGTCGACGGTCATGGGGAAGCCGCCGTATCTGATCGTCAGTGATCCCGAGCAGGGACCGCTCGGGTCGTCGCGAACGCGTCCATGGCCGACCTCTCCTGGGTGATCGGAGCCGGCGGCCTTCTCGGATCGGCCGTTCGTCGCCAACTCGCCGTCGCCGGGCTTCCCCGCTTCGACGGCCCGCGCATCCACTGGCAGGGCGGCACCGCCTCGACCGACCTCGGCGCCGGTCTCCAGGCGTTGGTGTCCGCGGCCGGGCGGGGCACCTGGCAGGTGTTCTGGTGCGCCGGGGCCGCCGTCACCACCTCCGACGTCGACAGCCTCGACCACGAGTTCCGAACCCTTCGGTACTTTCTCGACCGGGTCGGCGCGCTCCCGCGGGACCAGCGGGAACGGGGTTCGATCGTCTTCGCGTCCTCGGCCGGCGCGGTCTACGGCGGCTCGACCGCGCCGCCGTTCACGGAGGATTCCTCCGTCTCCCCGCTCGGACACTACGGCGAAGCGAAGCTCCGGGCCGAGGATGCGCTCCAGTCCCTGTCCGCGGGCGCGGGCATCCCCATCGTCCTCGCGAGGATCGCCAACCTGTACGGCCCGGGTCAGAACCTCGCGAAGCAGCAGGGCATCGTCTCGAAGCTCTGCTTCTCCACGGTGACGCGCACTCCCCTGCCGGTGTTCGTGTCGCTCGACACCCTGCGCGACTATCTCTACGTCGACGACTGCGCGCGCATGCTCATCCGCTGCGGCGAGCGCATCGGGCACCGAGATGCGGCACCCCGGCTGCACCTCAAGATCGTGGCCTCCGGGCACGCCGTGAGCATCGCGGCGTTGCTCGGACAGTTCCGTCTTCTCGGCGGGCCGCAACCCCTCGTCGTGATGGGCACGTCTCGGGAGTCATCGTTACAGAGCCGTGATCTGCGGCTGCGCTCAACCCGGTGGACCGACATCGGCCCGGGGTCCAGCACCACCCTGTCGGAAGGCATCGCCCGCACCATCGCTGACATGCGGCTCGTATGGCTGCAACAGGGGCGCTTCGCCGAGACTCTGCGCACGGCCCGCTCCGTGTAGCGGATTCCCACCCGGAACCGGTGCGTCGACCTTACGGCGAGCCGACAATCCGGTGACGGATGGTTGAATTGTCGGGGTTCTTTCCGAAACCCGGAGGTGCGTGTGCCCCAGAGACCACTGACCGACGACCGTGCACCGGCGCGCCCGACCGCCGGTTCCCCCTTCGAGCCCACCACCGACCCCGCCTTCCCGGACTCGTCGGACCGCTGGAACGGAGCCTCCCCGCCCCTCCCGGTGGCCTACCAGCTCTGGATGTTCCGGCTCACCTTCCTCCTGCTCTCCGTGCTGATGCTCGTCGGCAACGTGATCCACCTCGCCGTCGTGCGTTCGGAGGGCACTCCCGATCCCGTGTTCGCCAAGCCGGCGTGGAACGGGGACGGGGACGGCTCGCACATCGAGATGCTCGGTCACATCCAACTCGTCGCCGCGGCCGTGATCCTCGTGTTCCTGTGCATCGGTCGACGCGTGATGGTCTACGGGGCATGGGCCGCCATCGTCATCGCACTCGTGATCGACGATCTCTTCCAGGTGCACGAGCGGGTCGGCGCCGACCTGGTGACGACCTTCGACCTGCCCGCTCTCATCGGTCTGCGTGCTCAGGATCTCGGGGAGCTCCTGACCTGGGCGGGGCTCGCGGGGATCCTCGGTGTCCTGCTTCTCGTCGCGCACCTGCGCGCCCCGCTGCCCGACCGACGCAACTCGCTGCTGCTGGCCGTGCTGACCGTTTTCCTCGCCGTCTTCGCCGTCGGTGTCGACCAGGCGCACGTGATCATTCAGCCGCACGTGCCTCTGTGGATCGACACGGCGCTCACCCTCACGGAAACCGCCGGGGAACTGTTGGGGATGACGCTGATCCTGATCGCGGTGCACACGATGGCGGTGCGTCCGCGCGGACGGACGACACACGGCTGAGGCGCACGGCGGCGCCCCCTATTCGCTTCCTCGTCCGCTTCTGCGGTGACCGCCGTTCCGGCGCCGCTACGCGGCGGGGAGGATCTCGGCGAGAAGCGTCTCGACCCGACCACGGATGTCGTCGCGCACGCGGCGCACCGTCCTGATGTCCTTGCCTGCCGGGTCCTCGAGCGCCCAGTCCTCGTATCGCTTGCCGGGGAAGATGGGGCACGCGTCACCGCAGCCCATGGTGATGACCACGTCGGACTCCTTCACCGCCTCGACGGTGAGCACCTTCGGCGTGTTTCCCGCGATGTCGATCCCCTCCTCGGCCATGGCCTCGATCGCGATGGGATTGATCTGGTCCTTCGGTTCCGATCCGGCGGAGAGCACGTCCACGCGTCCCTGGGACAGCGCTTCGAGGTACCCCGCGGCCATCTGGGAGCGGCCTGCGTTGTGCACGCAGACGAAGAGCACGGTGGGCTTGCTGTCGGTCATGGCGGTTCTCTTTCGTGAGGTGCGGTGCGCACGAGACGGAGGGGGTGGGTGGGATCAGGCCCGGTCGGCGACGGGGTCGAGCCGATCGACGTCGTCCACCCGGGGCGGACGCGTCGCGTCGGATGCCACGGACGGGCCGGGCGCGGTTCGGGCCGGGAACAGGCGGGGACGCAACCACAGCGCCACGTACACGAGGGCGACGAGCACGGGCACCTCGATGAGCGGCCCGACGATGCCGGCGAGCGCCTGTCCGCTGGTGGCGCCGAAGGTGGCGATGGCCACGGCGATGGCGAGCTCGAAGTTGTTCCCGGCGGCGGTGAAGGCGAGGGTGGTAGTGCGCTCGTAGGCGAGTCCGATGAGCTTGCCGAGCAGGAATCCGAGCAGGAACGTGACGGCGAAGTAGATCAGCAGGGGCAGAGCGATCCGCGCCACGTCGAGCGGCTGGACGATCACCTGCTGGCCCTGCAGCGCGAACAGCATCACGATCGTGAACAGCAGTCCGTAGAGGCCGAACGGGCCGACCCTCGGCAGGAAGCGTTCCTCGTACCAGGCACGACCTCGACGCGCCTCACCGATGCGGCGGGACAGGTAGCCGGCGAGCAGCGGAATCCCGAGGAAGATCAGCACGCTGACGGTGATGGCCCAGAACGAGAACTCCGCGCTGGTCGTCGAGAGCCCGAGCCAGCCGGGGAGCACCTGCAGGTAGAACCAGCCGAGAGCGCCGAAGGCGAAGACCTGGAAGACGGAGTTGACCGCGACCAGGAACGCGGCGGCTTCGCGATCTCCGCAGGCGAGGTCGTTCCAGATCAGCACCATTGCGATGCACCGGGCGAGGCCGACGATGATCAGGCCGGTGCGGTACTCCGGGAGATCGGGGAGGAACGCCCAGGCGAGGGCGAACATCAGCGCCGGACCGAGGATCCAGTTCATCGCGAGGGACGCCACCAGCATCCGCCGGTCGCCCGCGACCGCGCGGGCGTCGGAGTAGCGCACCTTCGCCAGCACCGGGTACATCATCACCAGCAGGCCGATGGCGATCGGCACGCTCACCGACCCGACCGAGAAGCTGTGCAGCGCCTCCCCGACCGCCGGGGCGAAGACGGCCAGGAGGAGTCCGACCACCATCGCGCCCACGATCCAGACCGGCAGCAGTCGATCGGCGGTCCCCAGACGAGGCGGCGTCGTTCCGGTCGTGTCGGCGGCAGTCATGCGAACGGGGTGTCCTCCGGAAAAGATTGATGATCGTCGATGCACCGAGTATGGTCAGGACATCGATGGATGTCAATTGACGAGGGAGGTCTTCGGATGGCGTTGACCCAGGCACTGCCGCTCCGCGACGTGACGGCCTGCTGCGCACCATTGACCAGGGAGTCGATCACCCCCGACAACGCGGAGAAGCTCGCCCGCTCTCTCAAGGCGCTGGCAGACCCGGCCCGCCTCCGGCTGATCTCGATGGTGGCGGCCCATCCCGACCGGGAGTCCTGCGTGTGCGACCTCACCGAACCCCTCGGGCTGTCGCAGCCGACCGTATCCCACCACCTCAAGGTGCTCGTCGACGCGGGCGTCCTCAGCCGGGACAAACGCGGCACCTGGGCCTACTACCGGCTCGTACCGGGGGCGCTCGACTCGCTCGGCCAGTTGCTGCTCACCATCCAGCCGAACGCCGTCGACGGCCCGTCCTCGTCCTAGGACTGCACGGGGGGAAGCCAGTACTCCGCAGCCCACTCGAGGAACTGCTGAGCCTCGTTGTCGGCATGCGCTAGTCGGTCTTTGCCGCTCCGGGCGAAGAAGTTCTCGAAGCCGGCCAGCTGCTGCACGGACTCATCGGTGAGCGGGCGGAACCCCATCGTCCACTCGGGGAACTGACGCTCAGCGATGGTCTTCTCCCGGAGCTTCTGGATGCTGCGGTGCCGTGGATCCGCAGCGATGACCACGTAGCGGGCCGCGACTGCGTCGTCCGGTCCCTCGAGGATCTGCACGAAACGCTCGCGGTGATAGAGCAGCGCACCCGTGAGCCCGTTGCGTTCGTTGTTGACCCTCGACTGCGTCAGAATATCCGCGATGTCGTCGTCCGACATCGGATAGCTTGCCGCACTTGCATACGCGATCGACAACATTGACGCCCCCCAGGATCTGCCCGATCCATTCTCCACCCATCAGAGGTCGCCGGGGGACGCGTCTCGCCTCGGTGTCGCCTCCGTTCGAGCGCGCTATCCGGGGATTCCGCGCCCCACTTCGGCCGGCGATGTCGACAGGCCCATCCAGGTGGCGGGAGGATCAGATATGCCCGACCCGAACGCCGGAAACCGCATCGCGGGAGCCCTTCCCCGGCGGGCCCGCGCCGAAGTGAAGGAGACCCGCCCGCTGAGCCGGAGCCGATCTCACCCACCTGCCGAGCAGGAACCGGAGCGCCGATGAGGCCGCGTACCGCCGGGGTCATCGGCATGGTCGGCGGAATGGCGGTGGCTATTGCTGGTGGGTGGCTGATCGCTCACCCGCCATTGTCTGTGCTCGGCGTGATCAGCCTGGTCGCTGCGTCGATCCTCTTCGCCATCGCCGCGACATGGACGGTGCGGAAGTCGTGGGCTGCGACGGATCTCCCCGACCTCACCATCCCGGCCGAAAAGGCATTACGCCGGATGCGACGCATATCCATAGCCCAGTGCGTGCTGGCTCCCGCCCTGATGGGCGGGGCGGCCTGGCTTCTCGTCGATGACATCCGAAGCTTCCGAGGCTGGCTCTCCCTCGCGTGGGGCATCTACCTCCTCACGTCGTCCATCTGGCTCCTGCGACGGCAGGCCGATCTCACCGTCGTCGAGGGACAGATCGTGAATCGGTGACGAAACCGAGGGACATCGTCGCACGACCGACTGCGGGAAAGGAGTGTGCGACTGGTGATCGTCGCCGAAGTTAACGTGCGCCCGGAGGGATTCGAACCCCCAACCTTCTGATCCGTAGTCAGATGCTCTATCCGTTGAGCTACGGGCGCATGGATTGCAGGTATTCCGCGGCAGAACCGCTCGCAAGCCAAAGTAGAGAATACATGCAATGCCCCGCCGCCGCGAATCGCCGACGGCGACGGTCACGCGTCGGTCAGCGCACCGGAGCGGTTCGTCGCCTCCTCGGGAGCGGGCTTTTCGGGAGCCGGCGCGACCGGCCGTTGTTCCGGTCGCTTGCCCGTGAAGATCACACTCGCCTCGATGGCCGATGCCAGGAGGGCGAAGATCCGGTCATCGGCGTCGTCGATGCAGGCGTAGGCGATGCCGTCGACGGCCACCGAGATCACCGCGTGGCTGTGCTGAACCGTCACCGAGGAGGCCGCTCGCCTCTGCTGGGCGAGGAAGTCCCGCGCCCAGCTCTCGGCGCCCGGTGCCTGCTCGAAGGCGGAACGCACCTCCCGCGCCATGTCGAGGGGCGATGATCCGCCGAGGCGTTCGAGCGCCGGCAGCGTGACGAGCGCGCCGACGGCGAGTGCCCGCTGCCGACCCTCCGACGCGACCGGTATCGCGGCGCACGCCGCCTTCAGCGCGAGGATCATGTTCAGCCGCGGGTCGTCGGTCACGATGCCGATCACCGACGGGATGAGCGGGGCCATTCGTCGTCTGCCCGCATCCGTGACGCGGTCGTTGGCCATGCGGGCCAGATGCGCCAGACCCCCGTGCGTGCACGACGGGTGATCGCTCCATCGTTCGCCCGCCAGGTACGAGGCGAACTCCATGAAGCAGGCGCCCTTACGGGGATTGCGGTGCTTGCCGGGCGAGAGGACCGGAAGCATGTCTGCGGTAATCGGTGACCCGTTCATGAGGGCCTCCCCTCAACGTCTTTGTTCCCTCTACTGTGCGCCCGTCATGCCCGATTTTCAATGGTCCGTCTCGACGTTGCACAACGATTCGGCATGGGTTTCGTCAGGCAGGCGCGCGCTGCACCAGGGGGGTCGCGCCGGGTTGGTCCCCCGGCGTCCCCTCGGCGGGATTTCCGCCCGAGCGGGACTTCAGGGCGAAGGAGAGCGCGACCACCGCCGCCGCTGCGAACGGCACCGCGAAGAGCGCAATTCGGAGGGTCGTCGCATCGGCGATGACGCCGATCACGGGCGGGGATGCGAGCCCGCCGACCCTCGTGATCATCGACACCACGGTCAGGCCCACGCCCTCGCGGAGGCCGGGCAGGGAGTCGGCGGCGTGCGTCGCGGCCGGGATGAGGGTGCCGATGCCGAGACCCACGCACCCGAAACCGACGATGGTGCTCGGGATGCTCGGCAGCAGGAGCGCGAACGCCATGCCCCCGCCCGCGAGCACGGCTCCCGTGATGGCGACCGCTCGGTCGCCGAAGCGATTGACGAATGCGTCTCCCGTGAGTCGCCCGAGCGTCTGGAAGGCCTGAAGGGACACGAACCCGAGCCCGGCCACGAGCGGGGCCGCCCCGAGCGATCCGCTCAGGTAGACCGCACTCCACGACGCGCCGGCATCCTCCATCGCGAAGCCGAGGGCGCCGATGGCCCCGAGAGCCACGAGGAGCCCGACCGCCGATGCCCGAGAACGAGCACCCGGCGCCGGCGCGCCCGCCACACGGCGGGCCTCCGCCCGTGCCTCCGCGTCGCTTCCGGTCAGGAGCAGGCGATACGACAGCAACGCCACGACGACCATGGCCGCCCCCACCACCGAGAGATGCACGGGGAGAGGGATGCGCAGTCCGGCCGCGGCCGCACCCATGAGGCCGCCGAGCACGGCGCCGATGCTCCAGATCCCGTGGAACGAGTTGAGAATCGACCGGCCGTACAAGCGCTGCACCCGCAGGCCATGGGCGTTGATGGCGATGTCGCTGATCGCGTCGCACATGCCGGCCACCATCAGCGCGGCGGCGAGCATCAGCCACGAGGAGGAGAATCCGACGAAGACGAGGTTGACCGCCATGACGGCGGTACTGATCACCCCGACCCGCGCCGATCCGAACCGTCGCACGAGGTGCGCCATGACGGTGCCGGCCACGAGCGCCCCGACGGGACCGGCCGCGATCGCCACGCCGAGCGCGGAGTTGGAGAGGTCGAGGGCCGCCTTGACCTCGGGGAAGCGCGGCACCACATTGGCGTAGATCACGGCGTTGCAGAAGAACAGCGCACCCACGGCGATGCGCGCGCGGCGTGCTTCCCGGGGCACGGCACGGGTGACGGATGCCATGGCCACTCCCCCGCGTTCTGTTCGGGCGCCGCCGTGGCGCATCGGAAGAGCCTACCCGGCGTGAACTACGGTGAGTCGATCACGACCGACGAAGGGAACCCCATGGACGCCGACGAGAAGCGCAGGGATCAGCTCACCACCGCACCGAAGGCGGACGAGTCGGATGCGGATCCGCGCATCGACGTGACGGAGAAGGCCGACGGGGTCACCCGCATCGACGTGCGCGACGACGCCAAAGTGCGACCCGGCAAGGCGGACTGATACCGCGGAATATTCGCAGAATGGCTTTGACGCCTGACGCGGGCTCCTCGCGAAACTCGACGAAGCCCGCCGTTACTGGGTTGTGAGCGCGTCGGTCGGCGGCTTTTCAGGTGCCATCCTCTTTTCGAAGGCTATTAATCCTCTTCACCTTTGCAACCACGGTGTTCATGACCCGTCTGGCCGATGCTGACCACTGTTTGAACGCTAACAATTAGTCAACTGCGGTACAGGCGATCGCTCGCTCGCTCTGACCACCGAAAGCAGACGAGCGCAGCCAATACGGCGAAGATACGAGAAAGCAGAGTGAATTGATGAGCGAAGACCGCATCTACGACGTCACCGTCTCACAAGACGGCGGCAACTACATCATTGAGGTGCCTCGTCTCGGAGGCTCAACAGAGACGCGGGATCCGGCAGCCATCGAGAAGGTGGCGAGAAGATACATAGCAGGCATGACTGACGAGGACATAGACCTCGTATCGGTCCGAGTCATACGCGCGCCAAGTAGCGTGACTTTGGCCGACGTCGTGGCGCGGACTACTCTCGCCGCAGTTCCGTTCGTCGGTGGCTCAATTGAGGTCGTTTACTCCGCAGTTCGTGAAAGGAGGACGCGTAAGGCTGCGCAGACCGTCGAGGAGATTGTTCGAGTCACCGGCGAGCAAGAGTTCGTTCGCCGGCTCGCCAGCGATCCTCGCCTCGAGGCTCTCTTCGTTAACGCTGTGGACTCGGCACTGCGCACTGGCCTAGAGGCCAAGCGACGCCTACTAGCTCAGTCCGTTGCAGCCGCAGCGCAAGCTGAATCAGCCTTCGACGAAAACGAACTCATCGCCGAAGCATTGTCACAGTTGGACGTGCAGCACGTCCGTGCTTTGGCTCGGCTTTCAGATGAGTGGGAGTACATGCAATCCGCGTCCAGAGCAGAGACCTATCGCGCACGGATGGGGGCCAGCGACGCGTGGGAGGCTGTCCCACCGCCAGTGCAGGCCGCGCTGGTAAGAACTGGTGCAGCCACACCATCGCCGACAAGTTACCTGATGACCGACGTCCCTCATCGGGCTGAGGGGATCACCGATTTTGGGTTGAAGCTCTTGAAGCGTCTTCGTGAGGAGGGTGTCGGGTATTGACATCGCCATCTCGAAAGACGCTTCGTCGTAATCCGGTCGGCCACATATCTCCAGACTCAGCTCAGAACGGCGATGAGAATTGCGCTTCACACGATCGACCAACCGGAGGAACTAAGTAGCGGCCGGAGTGCGCCTCACCATTCGACTGTCATTCCTTGTACGTGGTGATTTTCAGATTGAGGCTCGGCTCTTCCACCGTTATGCGTTC
Organism: Planctomonas psychrotolerans; assembly: GCF_008642235.1. Classification (GTDB taxonomy): domain Bacteria; phylum Actinomycetota; class Actinomycetes; order Actinomycetales; family Microbacteriaceae; genus Planctomonas; species Planctomonas psychrotolerans. Next base: position 1,035,109 of record NZ_SJEV01000001.1, read on the forward strand.
GATTCCACCGTTATGCGTTCCGGTGCCCACCGCGACAACCGCACCGGCGTCCACGCGCACAAATCGGATGCGTTCTTCCCCAGATTTAGTCAGTCGCTCCCAGGCCCCATCGATTAGCTCGGAGAACCCAGCACTGATTGCACGTTCCTCAAGTGTTGCCACCGTCGCATCTCCGGTCATGATCACCTGCAATGTGGGCGGGTCGGACGAGAAGCCCCCACTGCCATAGTGCCCTTCGTGAACTATCTCGCCCACGCTGCGGAGATCTAAGTCCGCAGCCGCAGCGTCCACCGCGTCGTAGAGACCCGGATCAGCTGGACGCAGGATTGAGCAGCCCGTGATCAGCATCACTGCAATGACTAACATGCAACAGCGCACCGCCTGATTACCGATCCGTGTTTTCGTCACGCATGCCCCCGAAGCCGTTGCCTGACTGTAGTACTGCTCATCCAGCAGCACCTGGAGCGACCCGGTATTACGGCGCTCTGGTCCTCGATATAAGTGTTCTGGTTCCCCATTCCATATCCGTCTTCAGGAGTATGAAATTCGTGTGAGCGCGTGCAATCGCTCCGGACTTTGGGCCGGTAAATGCCGGAGGAAAGGCGAGCAGTCAGCGTCCGACTCTTCCGCGCCGCATGATGGCGTACCCTCCAAAGTCGGACCTCAGGTATCGGTACCCCTGCCCGGGCTCAGGGCTGCGTATCGATTCGGCGACCGATGATCACGCACACGTGCGCTCAGAGGAAGACCGCCCACGCGCTGCCAACCGTTCCGCACAGAACACCACTGCCGACGAAGAGGATGTCCCAACGCACCCCGCTCCACTCGAGTACAGGCGCGCTGTCAGTCATTTCTGCCGCTCGGCGCAGCGGCTCCACCGAGAACAAGCCGGTCTCCGTCCCCTCCCTGATGTGATCTGCGGATGATCTCTGGTCGGGGTTCGGTAGGTTGCGGTACGCCCGGACTGCGACTCGGAAGAGCCCCACGAGCGGGAGAACGCCGCCGAGGACTATCAGCACGACGACTATGGGGGTCATGGTTAGAAGACTAGGGGCCCGGCTACCAAGTCCCAGTCGAACGTGCATAGCCTGTTGGGTGTCATGGTCGCCAGCGGTGCTCCGGTTCCCACTGCAGTACTGCACGAGCTAGACCGGTCTCGAGTAGGGCCGCGAAGCGATCCTGCTCTAACCGTATCGACGAGTGCAGCGGCACGTCGGGCAGGAGCCGTTCCACGAGGGTCGGGGCGTCCTCGGCAGCTGAGCTGAGGTCATCAGCATTGACGAGCAGCCGATGGTGTCCAGAAAGACCCGGCACGGTCAGGGCAGCGGTGACGGCGGACGCGAGGTCGCGGACATCGATGAACGCTCCGTACTCCCAGAACGGCGCCCACTCCGACTCTGGATTGTCCGAGCGCGATGCACGAATGAAGTCGTAGGTCGACGTGTCGAAGACTCCCGGCGCGCGCAGGCATACCGAGGCCGCACCGGTCACTGTCGTGAATGTAGCGACGAGTTCCTCCCCCACGAGCTTCGACCAGGCATAAGGGCCCTGAGGATCGAGTGGGTGATGATCATCGATCGGGAGGTACGCCGGTCTACCCTGCCCAATGAAGCACCCCAGCACATCGGCGCTGCTCAGGAACACGACCCGCTCGACGCCCTCCTCAGCGGCTTTTCCGAGCAGCAGAGCCGTACCGCCTACATTCGTGCGGAGGATCTGTTCGATACCACCGGTGGATGGTGGATCAAGCTCGCCTCGTTCCTCCGGCTCCTCGTCCAACGCGGCGAGGTGCACCACGAACCGGCACCCGCGGATCCGCTCGGCAACCGTGCGGGGGTCAACCACATCGTCGCCTTCGATGATGTCCAGGCCCACGACATCGAAACTCGCGTCCAGCAAAGTCCGGACGACCACGCGACCGACCATTCCCTGGTGACCTGTCACAAGAACGCGCGGCCCTACCGACTCATTGCTATGTGTCTCGGCTATAGACATGACCCCAAACTACCGACCGGAGTAGGACGGGCTCGCTGCAACTGTGACCGTATCGGCGAATGATGATGGTGAAGATTACTGGTGCGTATTTGCGCAAGGGGTATCCAAGTGGAGCTTAGGCGCTGGGCGCTTCCCCGAACGCAGCCTCCTGAACCGACCGCACGATTTGCTCCGTGACGCCGTTCCACCCGAACCGCCGCAAGAGATGCAAGCTTGGGGTGACCGCTAGTTCTCGGGCGTCAACGGTACCGGCTGCCGTCTCAGGGATGAGGACGGTACGTTGCCACTCGTTCGTCGCGAGGGCATATTCACCGTGGAAGCCGAATCGCCTTCGATCTCCAGCCACGAGCTTCCAACCCTGCGCACCTCGAAGCTGCAACTGCACCGTCAAGGATCGGTCAGGTGCGATGGTCTGCTGATACCGCAGGGCGAAGAACATGACTTCAGTGAACTGAGCGATCGGCATCCAGACTGGGAAGAAACGGTCACCACTTTCGCAGTCGTTCGAGCTGTTCCAGTCATCGCTGGTGTTCTCGGGAACTCGGTGCCAGGACGCGAATTGACCGCTCTCGAATGCCGCCCAGGCTTCGCGGTGCATGACTGTATTGCTTTCAGTAACCCAGCTGGGCCCCCGCTCGGGATGAGCAATGTACGGGTACGGCCAGCCGCGTATGCTCACGGACGCGCGCCGCGCGGACGGAACAAGATCCGTGTACTGCACGAGCTCCGATTGGTAGCCGGCGGGCCGGATCGTGTAGCGAAAGAACGCCGCCTGAGTGATGTCGTCGATGTTTGCTCCAGCAACGAACGTCTGCATCTCGTCGTCGTAGCGTTCTTCGTCGGTCGGCCCTTGCGCCAAATCAACGCCGGCACCGCGGGCAAGCTGCAGGAATCGAGCGAGTTGCTTTTGCGTCGCGAGTTCGAGGACCGCACGCATTTCATTTTGCGTGTGAGTCGACGTGCTTTCTGGTTTCCGAAATGACCGCGTGTATAGGCGACCTCGCTGAATTGTACTTCCGAAGTCTCGCGCTGACAGGATCGGAATGTCGTCGAACTCGGCGACTTGAAGTACCAAAACGTCCCGCCCGTCTGGCAATGACCGTGCGGCGCGGGCGATACGCAACGGAGGGTCGGCGAAGCGATTGATCTTGTCGACCACAGTGTCGTAGTCGCTCCACTCAGCGAGTTGCTGAGGGGAAAGGCCTGACCGTTCAATGTCGTCCTCATCGACACCGATGATCACCCAACCGCCATCGCGCTGATTAGCCAACGCGATCGCCGCCCTAGCCACGGTCGCAACGAAAGAGCTGTCGCGAGTTGACCCCGCGCCCTTGAACTCAACCGCGCGACTCTCATAGCCTGCCTCGAGGAATGCCGCGATCTCTTCGTTCGATAACATCCAATTAAATTAGCTTCATTGGGTGTGCCCGCGAAGAGGACACACTCGTCCGGCGACGTATGCGCTGTCGGCCGCGGGCCTGATTTCGGTGAGCCGACTTCATTGAAATGGTCACAGGTCGGGTCGGCCTCGTCGCTATGGGAACGGGGACAATTCGGCTGCGACTACACCGAAAGATCTTGGCGGCGTTCGAGGCGGAGAACGGTGTGGATGCCGGGAAGCAGAACTAGCGGCGGGAACCTGACTAGGCCCGGACTTCGAACCAGTCATCATCTGCCTCTCAGGCCAAACCTACCTTCATGCCGTCAGTAAGATTCCGAGCCATAGTACTTATTGCGGCTCCGGATCGCCTACCTATTGGCCGGTGGTGAGGGCACCCGCGGCCCACCGGGGTGGTCTAGTACGTCCATTCCCATCCAGCCGGCCCGCCCATGGTGAGTGCGATTGAGCCGGTGGTACTCGGCAGGTCCAGGACGATGTCGCCGGACACGCTCTGCCCGGGGCCGATGTCGGTTGGTAGCAACGACCCGACATCCATGCACGTCCAGGAGTTACCGACCGGGTCGTTCACCCGCTTCCCTTCCGCGTCGTATGCCTGCCAGGCGTACGAATCGAAGTAGAGCGATGTGATTTCTTCCTGCGCCAGTTCGGGCAGAGTCTCGATATTCACGTTGACGAGCGCGTAGTGCCCGTTCCTCGGCGGTTCGGCGAAGCCGCTGTTGCAGACGGGATCCAGTTGGATACCGGTCACGATGAACGTAGCGACCTCCACATCGCTGTTCGCTGCGGAGGTGAGACCCGCGAGCTGCCCGAACTCCTTCATGAGGTTCCCGTGGTCGTTCTTCACTTGCGCTCCGTACTTCGACTCGGGCGTGGGAGTCGGTGTAGGTGTAGGGGTCTGCGTCGTGAGGTTCTCCGCGGAAGGAGTTCTTGCGGCGTCGGCCGCCTGCGGCGTTTCGGCTGCACAACCGCTAGTCAAAGCGATCATCGATACGAGGGCAGATGCCGCCAGGGTGCGCTTCATTGAATTTTCCTCCGGGTAGGTAACTGGACCTTACCCAACATGACGTTCACGGGCCATGCCCAATGCGGGGCTTTGCGCAGCCCCGCTGGCCATCATCTCTTCCCGTCTTCCCGGTCTAGTTGCTCACGCTCGTCGCAGGAGGATACAGCTTCCCTCGCATAGGTTGCCGGCATTGCGGTGAGGAACGACCTCGAGCGCCTCCGGTCTCAACCGTGACTGGATTCCCGCGAATGGGCCAAAGTCTCTCCATGGGACTCCGTTCCGGCCGCGTCGCTAGCCCCTGCCTCATCGAACCCGTTCGGATGTTCGCGGACGATGCGGCGCGCCACTGTCATGTTGTCGAGAGTCTCGCTCCACGTCACAGAACCGTCCTTGGACATGGTGAAGAGAGTCAGTCGCAGCAAAGCTTGAAGTTCGGCTTCGGATAGCGGACCCAGGGTGTCGTAGCGGAAGTCGGCTATCTCGGTATGGTCGATGGCCGCGGCAGCGGTCGCGTCGGCCTGCGCTGCTTGACGCTCCCTTCTCCTTTCCACTGCATTGCCGATAAGCCAGATTGGGCCACCGACGAGGATCAACAACAGCATGAAAACGGCCAGGGACGACGGGAACTCCATCCGCATCACGTTACGGCGATCGACCCGGGCCGGACATCCCCAGTGCGAGTGCCGTGAGCGGAACAGGAAGCAGGGGCAAAAGGGCAGAGGATGCTGGGGGCCGACTGCCAACACAAGGACCAGGCGTTCGCACCACCTAACATCTTCTGGGGTTTGAGGTCAGAGCCGTTCTAGTAGCTGGTGCCGGTGGTGAAGGTCCAGGTGGTGAAATCGATCGGGTTCCCGGCGATGTCACGGATGCCGGTGATCCCGTTGGACAGCGACACGCGGTAGACGGTGTTCGCGGCGAGGTTCGATCCCGGGTTCACGGTCACCGTCCGGGTGGACGAGCTGTAGCTGACCGTCGCGGTGACGGCAGCCCCGTCAGATGCCCGGGTGATTCTCGCGGTGGCCGTCGCATACCCGGTGACCGGTTCGGAGAACCGCGCGGTGATATTCGCCGCCCTCCGGACTTTCGTCGCCCCGACTGCCGGGGTCTTCGACGTGACCGTCGGTGCCGGACCGGTGAGGAACGTCCACGTGGACGGGATGACCAGGTTCCCGGCCTTATCGCTGGCCCCTGAGACGGTGACCGTGTACCGGGTGTCCGCGCGGAGCGGTGAACTCGGCCTCACGATTGCGTCGTTCGTCGCCGTGTTCTGTGTGACGGTTGTGGCGACAGTAGTTGACCCGGCGGTCAGCTTGATCTGGCTGGACGTGATCCGGGACATCGCTTCGCTGAACCTGACTTCGACTGGTGCGGTCGTCGGCACGCTACGGGCGTTGATCCCCGGATTACGGCCGCTGCCTGGGCTGCCCGAAATGATGGCGGCGTTGCCCCGGGGAATTGGATGACTGTGGCGCCTTTGTGTCGGTCCCACAAGGAGCGCTCCACGGCGAGGGCGCTCAGGCTCCTGTCCAGTGGCTAATTCAGCGCGGCTGCGTCGAGAGTGTCGTCACGCCCTTCGAGCAGAGCGGCTGGACTTGAAAATAGTGGTTGGAGGATTTTATGCACCACCGGTGAAGTTCGGGTACGACAGTCCGCAGCGCCTGGATGCACGCCGGACTAGGAGCGATTCAAGGGATGGCGCCGTCCCGGCGCATCCTTCGTCGGTCGTCGATGTCATGATGTCAAGCGTGACTGATGACTCCTGGCGACCCCTCGGCGTTGACGATGACGATGCGGTGGCGGAGTACGACGCACTACACGACGACGTACCCGAATGGATGACAGGCGCTTTCTGGGCGTGGGTGTTATCCGCGATCACCCACAACCGGAGCTACAGGGACGGCAGCGGGCGGGTTCCTATGCTCGACGTAGTTCTAGCGGAGCAAATGTGCCAGCAACTACGCATCTATCTACCCAACCTCCGATCGAGTGCTGTATCTGCCGCTAGAGGAGATTCTCAACTCACTTCGGCTCTGCAGAGGCTCCGTGTGCACCCGCACCCGCTCCAGATCGCTGACTATTTGCTCGCCCACGATGGGCACGGGGACCGAGACGAACTGGAGGGAATCCTCGAGCGAAGCAAATCTGCATGGCGGATTGGACAACGCGCTGGTCGGCCTGGTCTAGAACGCCGAGTGCCCTCCGGCGTTCAAGTTGCCGTCGATGCAGTCATTGCTCGGTCGGGTCGCGCGGGAGCCCGTCTGGCCAGGGCTTGGGAGGAACTCCACGGGCTGGGTGGCAACCCGAGCGAAGCTTACCGTCTGGCCATCCAGGCGGTCGAGGATGCAGCCATTCCGGTTGTGTCGCCGAAGAACTCCGCCGCCACACTAGGGACAGTTCTTAAGCAAATCGAGGATCAAAAGAACTGGGCCTTACCGCTCGCACGGGAGGATGCACGCGCGGCGACCGGTAGCACCGTTGTCGCGCTGATGCGGATGATTTGGCACGGTCACCGCGACAGGCATGGCGGTCAGTCCACTGGTCCAGAAGACAACGTCTCCCAGGAAGAAGCGGCAGTCGCGGTGTCCACCGCTGTCGTCCTCGTGAGCTGGTTCAGCGCAGGGCTCGTGCGACGCAGCACTGACTAGGGCGCGCTTTCAGGGCGCGCCGCGATGTGGCTCGTGTCTATCACCCCTAGTAGTGCCGCGCGCGTTCGTCGACTCAGTTCGACTAATCGCGGCATGCACGGCCGGGGGAGGAGGACAAAGGCAGAGAAGCGGTCGCTCAGCCGTGCATCCCGGGCGGGCACCCGCTTCGATGCTCTTCAACCCAGTTCGAAGTACCGCCGACGAGTATCAACGGCGCTTCGCCCATTAGCGCCACGCCCCGCCCCCTGAGACCGCTTTGACCACCTGCGGGCTCGGTGCATCGACAGGTCTGACAGCCGGATCCGTGACGAGGACAGGGTGAAGCCGGGTAACGAGTCAAAGGCCAAGGACGCGAAGCACTAGGGCGAAGGGCAACTGGCCATTCAACTGTCGTTGCCGTAATCGCGTCCAGAGGCCAATAGATTGCCGTAGACCGGAGGCGTTCAGCCTGAGTGAACGCTCGCCAAAGTTCGGCTACATAGTGCCCCACTCATTCAGCTATGTGGGGTAGTTCCGTCGCACCACCGACTTCGTTGAGGAACCCCTCCGACCATCTCTCTATCTCCGTCTGGATTCGCTCATCTGAGAACCGACCGTCGAAATGAGACTTGACCAGCGGCACGAAAGGGCCCTCAGGAGTGATCACAGTTATGACGTGGCGCTTCGCGTGAGCAACTGCGTCCCCGATACGCGAGTCCGCGATGCCGACATCGAATACCTTCAGGACTTCATTTCCGTCCGAGGTGGCAATCAAACGCCAGAGATCGCCGGCGTCTTTTGGGCGAAGCCGGTTTCTGTTCCTCGAGAGCTCCTTTTCTTCAAGGCGATCGATGAGCTTCCACGACTTCGCGGCGATCAGCGCGGCATGGCCAGCAACGTACGCGTCAATGGGTGTGCCGGACCCAAAGCTATCGAGGTACATCAGGTCGCGATCAATGAGGGTCAACTCTGTGCCTTTGGTTCGGGAGACGATTTTGGTCCCGTGCACTCCTGTATCTGCAGATCTGCTACCTTTCCCGGCAATCGCGTCCGGAGCAATTAGGTCAACAGTGAGCCTCTCGTGCAAATCTCTTCCGCGCTCAGACTTGAGGCCCCAGACGCCCGGCCGTGCCGGAGACGCTGGTTCCAAGTCGAGGGAGTCCATGATCGTACCGAGTAGCGGACTTGCTGCTAGGAGTTCCGGGAAGACGCCAATGTCGGCGTCTCTGGTGGAGTCCATTTCAATTTCGTTCGTCAGATGCTTGGTGCGTTCATAAACTGCGTGTGCGCCGACAACAGTCAGCGATTGCTTATGCGCATCGAGTGCATGGAGGGTGTCTAAGAGAATCCCCCGGGACCGGACGACATCAGCCCCGAATGCGAAGTAATCACCTTGCATGGTTGCGAACTCCAATTCAAGTTCGAGCGACAGTCAGTCGATTCAATGCAGACAATCGTTCAATCATGACTCGCCGTTCGAATTGTGGAACTACTGCATCTGCGCGATCCGCAGATCGACCCGCACTCGCATAGGCATCGACAAGTCCCTGGACGGAATCAACCCACGAAAAGCCCTGTTCGTCGTCCCAAACACCCACGGTCGAGACCCGATCAAACGGAACAAGGGTTAATCGGCGCTGGCCGTCGGCCGCTGGCTCCAGTTCTAACGTCTGCGCGGCCGCCCTTGGGCTATCCACATATATGACGGGCGAGTCTGAACCATAATCACTGTTCCCACCCTCGGCAGCCGGGATGCCGGTTACCGCATAGCGAATGCCTGCGTTACGAAGCGCGTTTGCCGTGCGCTGCCAAGGATTCGTGTAAGCAAAGTCGCGAACACCGGCTCGCGCCCCCAGCTTCGAAGCATTTCCCGCCAATAGCGCAATCTGGCCGACTTGGCCCGGCAGGGCCAACACTCCGTCGATCAAACCTGCGCGCTTCCAGCGATCAAGCCATGGCTGAATCTGATAGTCGTCCCGAAGCATGCCGGAATCCGTACCGATAACCGAGCGCGCAGCAGCAATCGCGCTTACATCCGCCCGAGGCACCAAGGCATCCAGGTCGAAGCCGCCGGAGTTAAGGATGGCGATCATCGAAGACCAGGACGGCTCAAGTTCTCCGCGCTCGATTCGTCCGATCGTGGACGGAGCTATGTTGGACAATTTGCCCAACTGGGCGCGCGAAAGGCCATTCAGCGTTCGCACCGTTGTTGTTAGTTGTGCTGCATCCATGTGAGGATACTAATCCTTTAATTGCGTATCCGCAATTTGGTGCTGTTGCATATCCGCCAGGCAACAAGGTTGCGTATCAGCAACGCTACTTGATGGCGTATTCGCAATGCACGCAATTGCGCATCCGCAATCAGCTGCGCCCGGTCCTTACGACCGGTTTAATGGCGAGCGATCCGAGTGAGTTCGGCTGCGGCCGTTTACTCGGTATGGTAAACATTATGACCACTTGGCGAGACACGGGATCATCGTGAAGGACACATCCGCAGTTTCTGAAGTCATTCGAGCACCCAGACGCGAACAGGATGAACTTGATCTGCGTCAGCCACACGGCCTGCATCCATCCCCAAAGAACCTCGCCGAGCGCATGCTAGAGACCCTGCCCAACCTCGTCATCGCCGACCCGCCAATCAGACCGTGTTACGCCATGACCGGCCTCTCCCAATGGCGTCAGGCTTCTCATCAGTCGGTCCACGCGCAGTATTGGCGCGGACGCCTTTTCGGTGTCGTCGACCACGGAGTGGTGGTCTATCCGAGCTGCCAGTTCAATCGACGGGGCCAAGTACGCCCTGATTTTCACGAGCTGCTTGTGTCGCCGCAGCTGATCGGACGCGATGCGCTGAATGTAGCCGTGCGGCTGCACACTCCGGATCCGATGACTGGGCGAACCCCAACCGCTGAGCTCGCCGCAAGCGACTCTGACCCCGGCGACCACATTGGTCCGCTCTCCTCCTCACTCAACATGGTCGAGCCGCCCACCGGGTCGTTCGACGGCCCGCGCGCAAACTCTGAGGCGTCGATAGGAGTCACCGGTGTGGTGGACGAGACGACTCATGCCTGATTCGCAGCGCAGTGACGATGCACTCCGGGCTGACGTTGGCAGCGAGGTCTCGAGCGACGCGGTGAGGCGCCTAGCGCGGGAAGTACGGATCAAGCTACTGCAGGACCTGGGGCGTCATGACGAGGCCACGGCGTTAGAACCGTTGCGCATACCGTTCCACCGGCAAGAACAGTCACTCCCCCGGCGATCAGCTTTGTACCCTCGACCCCGGCGGCGACGCCGGCGCGACTGCGGATAACTGCGCTAATCGTGGGCCGTTGATTCGCAATCCGCGGCCCGCTCGTAGGCATCCACGTGGATGAGATGCGTCACAGCCCGGAGCCCGTTCTCGAACTCTTCACTGTCGCGTAGGAACTCGAGGTCGGTGTTCGGCAACTCCGGTTCATCACCGGGCTGGACTAGACGCAGCATGCGGGAAGCGTACCTGTCGACCTCGGAGAGCTACCGAGGTTATCCACAGGACCGCGAGTGAGTAGTTAGCGCTCGGCAATAGCGCTCGGCCAAAGGGGTCTACCGAGACCTCGCTCAAGCTTCGCAATGGTGGCGAGGTCAGGCCAGACTCGACCGGCCAAGACGTTCAGCACCGTGACGTGATTCATTCCGGCGGCCGTGGCAACCGACCGGATGCTCTGATCGCCGATGGCCGCCCGGAGGTTGAGGACGAGTTGCCGTGCCACCTCACCGATCAGGTCGTCTGACGGAATATCAGGCCAGGGCGCGGGTGCGAGCTCCACCGGTTTTCCCCGCGCCACCATTCCCATGTCAACAGCGTAAAGCCCGGCAGTAGGCAAGGTGGACCGGCACTGCGACGGTCGAGAAGAAGGCGCTGGATGCAGATCCTTGTCACCGAATAGAAAAACGCCTGTTGTCCGTCAGGGCCGGGGCACTCCAGGAGCGCATCGGGCTCTCAGCAGTGGAAGCGCATCGCTGACGCGCTCCGAGCAAACGGTGTTGATGGCGGTGCGGCGCTTTCGTCGATCAGTCAGCACGACGGCGTCGAACGGCCGCCGGGATCCACCGTGCACCGGTCACCGTCGCGATCAACTGCATGTAGGTCAAGGTGTCCCCGGGGGAAACCCGAGACTCATGAGCGCCGACCGATTCGCCATCGAGTTGGCCGAGAATACTGCCCAGCTTCCGCTCGGCGAGATCCACCGCGTAGAGCTGCAAGTCCTCGTCTGGAGATCCGCTGCACCCCACCACCGACTCCCCCGACAGGAGATCCGCGACGATAGTTACCTCATCTGCCCCTCGGACGACAACGAGGTTGAAGCGGTCGTCGAGGTCCATGAACCGAACGTCGACATCAGCGTGCAGTGTCATGTCGTCGGCCCACGAGAGGTCCAACTTCCCCCTGCCGAGCTTCGTCACATGGAACCACCCTGGGCCGTTCCATGATGCCCTGTCGCCTTTCCACCACATGGTGATTATATTAGCCATAATGAGGAGGATGTCATCACCAAGAAAAGCGACACCATGACGGATACTCAATACGACTACACACCCATGATCCCCGCCGAACACTGGACCATGATCAGTGGTTTCGTACGCCACACAGTCCGCGAAGCCGCACCGCTCACCGCCTACTCCGAAAAGCAGCTGTACCCAGCTGCCGCCAGACTCGCCCTGTGGGCCTGGCAGACCGCGTCACTCCCCCTCGAAGCAGACGTCGTGTTCTCCGCTCCGGTGATCGACCGCTTCTCCGCAGAAGGACTGCTCCAATACACGAACGCAGGGCGGAACACCATGCGCGCTCGGCTCAGGCGGATGGCGGACGTCCTCCTCGGCCCCGACAAAGATCCAGACCGACACCGTCCGATGGGCAAGTCAGACCCGTCAGCCCCATACACACAGCGCGACGTGAGTGCGCTCCGCAGCTGGGCAGCCAGCCAAGGAAGCGAAGAACGCAGGAGTAGCGCAGGAGCCTTACTCGCGCTCGGCCTAGGCGCCGGACTCGCGGGAAAAGAAATCGTGGGCCTCCGCGTCGCCGACATAGAGCAAGACGAGCTCGGGATCCTGGTACAAGTGCGCGGGGCAAGCGCGCGGGCCGTACCCGTGCTCCGCGACTGGGAACAACCGCTCGCCGACCGACTCTCGGGTGCCCACAATGACACCTGGGCGTTCCGCAACGGTCAAGAAGGCGGAAACCCGAATCTCATCACTGACTTCGTGTCCCGTTCCTACGGAAGAGTCAACCTGCAAGCTCGAAGGATGCGAGCCACCTGGCTCGTCCACCACATAGCAGCCGGCACGCCACTCGTCCCGCTGCTACGAGCCGCCGGGCTGCAGTCGCCGGAGGCGCTGGGGAGGTTCATGCGGTTCGTGCCGGCGGAGACCGATTGCGAAACGGCGCGACGGAGTCTTGTCAGCTGGACTGGAGCGGACCGCGACACGAGGCAGGAACTGTAAGGAGTGATCGTGGTGTCAAGTTGAACAGTCGACTCGCCTCTTTGACGGGACGGGAGCCACTGCAAACTCGTCGACGGCTGCCATCGAGGACAATTGCAAAGGCTTGGTCGAAGTGTGGACGGAGCGCTCGAGCGCGGGTGCGCTCACTGTCGGGCAAGCGTGACCGAGTGACCGAGTGACCGCTGAGGGTCACGCTTGCGGCCGAGGGTAGATGCACGCTGATATGCTTAGGGATTTGTCACTGAAGACGTGGCGCGGATTAGGAGCTTTTTGCAGCGCGGACCTGACCGGGTCCTATTGCTCGCCCCAGCTCGGTCCTAAGCGAACCACCGGATGCTTCTGCAGTGCTCACCTCATAGCAGGCGTTCTGGCCCTGGCCTCGCACTCATACGCAGACGGGACCCGTTGCGCGCGTGGGCAACGTCAGCTCTGGAGAGGGACTCCCGTCCGCATGAACCGGAGGCCTCGCAGCGAATTGGTACCCTCGCACGTACTTTCAGCGATCGCACCCAGCCGATCGAACGGGAAGGCAACGAAGCGCCCAGCGTGGCGGAAATCGCCACGAGAACGGCAGACGGGACACTTCACCACGCTGGGGTCTCTGCCGAGGTTCTAACGGGCGATCGTCTTCTATCAAGCGTCGCGACAGGCCGTAACATACGCTCATGCCCGTTGAAGCCACCCGAATACCCTCTCGAACACAACACGGCTTCCACTGCCCTCGTTGCGGCCTTTACGGGATGCAAGAGTGGAACGGCCTGGTTCACCACCACATCGACGACAGTGGCGATCAGTGGTTTGAACCTCTGAAGACGGAAACCGAACCGGAAGTGTCGAAACCCCGTGCTTTCAACGTATTCGTCGAACTTGATTCTCGCCCTGACCCGTGGGACGAACCAGAGACACCCCCGGTCAAGTGGGTAACAGCGGAGAGTTGGGCCACCAGCAAGTGCCTCGGGTGCCAACGCAGCACTGTATGGCACGACGAAAAGATCATCTATCCTTCGGCACGAGTTGCGCCTCGGCCAAACGCGGACATGCCCTCGCTTCCCTGCAACCTTTACGAAGAAGCCGCGGCCGTGATGCAGGTCTCACGTCGCGCAGGCGCTGCAATGGCGAGAGCCACTCTCGAGCGACTGCTCATCGAACTCGACCCGATGGACCCCGGCAAGGTTCGGCTTGATGAGCGCATCGTGCACGTCATCCCACGAGTGTCTTCGAGTCTCGGAGATGCGCTGACGGTCATTCGTCATGTGGGTAACAAGGCTTTACACGTGGCCGATACTCCCGATGATGCGCTAGTCCTTGTACTGGATGACAACAACGCCGAAATAGTGGAGTTGATCTTCAATGCCATCAACGATGTTGTCGACGAGCTAGTGACCAAGCCACGATCTAGAGAACGCTTACTCAATGCCGTACCGGCCGCCGTGATTGAAGAGGTAGAGAGAAAAAGGGCGGCAGCCGCCACTGTGAACGAGCCATCCGAATAGCGCCGTGTTGGATATAGCCGATCGCAGGGATAACGGGCTTTTGCGTGTACGCATGGGATCGAGGCCGGAGCGCATGGCTGAAGGCGCGCATGTGTGAGTTACTCGCACAGCATGGGTAAATCGGCGTTGTTCGGATGCGGAGCGCATTCACGTTCGGGTGCTTGACGGGTCGACGTCCGCACCCGAACTAATGAAGGTGAACATGCGGCACAGGAGGCCGCCAACTCACCGGTGCGTCGTGCATTTCGTTCTCGGCCAGGGGAACACAGATCTGAAAGATACCTTTCTGGTGTATTCGATGGAGCCATATCGGAACAGGCGCACGGCGACTTGCAGGACGACGGCACTGAGGAGGAACAATTCGGTGATGACGATGGCGGCTTCCCAACCGGCGAGGGAGCCGAACGCGTTGCGGAGCATCGCGGTGATCGGCGCCGAGTACGGGAAGTACGTGAACAGCTGCACGACCGGGCTCTGCGGGTCGGACAGGATAAGCGACAGGGCGTAGAGCGGGATGATCATCAGGATGATGAGCGCGCCGAAGAAGTTGCCGGCGTCTTTCGCGGTCGGCATCACGGCCCCAATCGCAACCAACGTGCCGGTGAACAAGGCGAATCCACCGATCGCGAGAAGTGCGCCGATGATCATTTGGGCAGGGTCGGAGTTGAACCCGGACAGGTCGAGCTCGGGGATGTTCAGAGCGGTGCGGAAGAACAGGTAGGCGATGAAGGCGGGGAGGAGGAAGACGAGGACTTGGACGAAGCCGACGGTGAAGAGGGCGATGATCTTCCCTGTGATCAGGGTGGTGGGGTTCAGGGTGGTGAGGATCATCTCGGTGACCCTGTTCTCTTTCTCTTCCAGGGTGCTGGTGAGCATCTGATTGGCGAGGAGGGTGAAGACGAGGAAGAAGATTCCGACGAAGATCAGCGGCGGGATCATGCCCATGAACCCGGCCGCTTCCTCCCCATCAACGAACGTCGTCGCCGTGACTGCGACGTTGCCCTGCGCCAACGCCGTCAACGCCGGGTCGCCGATCTGGTCCTGCGCGCTGGTGACGAGCACCTGAGTGGCGACACTGCCGTACGCGTTGTTGCCGAACAGTCCCTTGTCGACCCCGTACACCTCGGTGGGGGTGGTGGTCGGGTCTTCCGGGTACACGAAGTGCGCGTCCTGTTCGCCGGCTCTCACCGCGGCGATCGCCGCCTCGTCGTCGGTGACCGGTGTGCCGTCCAGGGTGCCGGCGACGGCGGGGTCGACGTAGCCGGAGGTGTCACTGTAGGTGAAGGTGAACTCGGTCTCGGATTGCTCATCCAAGCTGCTCGCGGCGGTCGCGTTCCCGAGGACCACCAGGGCCATGACGATGCCGATCGCGATCGGAACCAGCAACGTGATGAGCCAAAACCGTTTCTTCCCCAACGTGCGGCTGACTTCAAACCCAACCACGGTGCGGAGGTTGTGCTGTGCCATCAGACGGCCGCCATCTCGTTGTTCTGGTCGCCATACACGCTGACGAAGATCTCCTCGAGCGACAGCTTGCTCGTCGTGAAACTCCGCACCAAAACACCGGCAGCGACCAGGTCACGGAGGATCAACGCCTCATCAGTGCTGTCAGTGAGGGTGAGCTCGGCATAGTTCCGATCCCGCGTACTGATCTCGTAGTGCGGTGACTCCGGGATGTTCCCGGAGTAACTGAGCCGGATCATCGTTCCGCCGTACTGGTTCTGCACCTCGGGAATCGTCCCGTACGCCTCAGCCCGGCCGCCTTTCAGCAGGATGACGCGGTCGCAGAGGCGTTCCACTTCATCCATCTGATGAGTGACCATCAGCACCGTCGCACCAGCCCGTTTCTGTTCCTCGATGACGTCCATCAGCAGCCGCCTGTTCACCGGGTCGAACCCCTTCGTCGGCTCATCCAAAATCAGCAGCTCGGGGTCGTTCATAATCGTCACGCCCAGCTGCACCTTCTGCTGCTGACCGCCGGAAAGCTTGTCCACCCGCGTCTTGGCCTTCTCCCCGAGGTTCACCCGTTCGAGGTAGTTCATCGACCACGCCGCTGCAGCCTTCCGGGACAGGCCTTTGAGCTCACCGAAGTACGTCATCACTGTCAGGACGGATTCCTTCTTGTACAGCCCGCGCTCTTCTGGGAGGTATCCCAGTCGGCTCCCAGCCTCGGGCGTGAACGGTCGCCCATCAATGTGAAGGATCCCAGCGGTGGGGATGTAGATCCCGAGGAGAGCCCGGAGCGTGGTGGTCTTCCCGGAACCGTTTGATCCGAGAAACCCGAATGTCTCGCCTCGTTCCACGTCGAAGGACAAATCCTCGACGGCTGTGACGCCGGCGAAATCCATCCGGAAATGCTCGATGTGAACCAGAGACTCACCAGGAGATGTCATCCGCAAACTCTAGCGGTGGGGAAATCCGGCTCGTAATACTCTCGGGTCTCATTCCTGACCCAACAATGCAGCCCTGGGCTGACGGCTAAGCGTGGAAATGCGCCTATGACTCACCACAAGATTACTTCGAGTGAATTCCTGCCTTCACTCGAAATTCGCCGCATGGCTTAACGAGGTGAACACCCCCACCGCAGAACCACTCCCCGCATTCGTCCCCTCCTCTTCCACAGGCGCACCTCGTATAGCAGACTTTGGTCAACATAATGACCGACGCGCCGAAGCTATCGAGGAGATGATCGTGCAGTACGCACCACATCTACCCGAAGCGCACTGGGCGCCGATCCGCGACTTCGTCACCGGATGCGTCCGAGACGCGGTTCCGCCCAACGTCAAATGGGCGCAGGACGCCCTGGGTTTCACAGCGCGCTACGTTCACTGGGCGACGACTGTCGCGGCGATTCCCCTGGACCGCCTCGACATGTTCCATCCGACCGTCATCCACCGGTTCGCCCTCACCTACACGAGCGTCAAGAGCCGTCAGATCGCCGAAGCTCGGCTCCACCGCATCCGCGAAGCGCTCGGCGAAGACGCCGAGGCCCGTCGGGTGCGGGTCAAAGTCACGGACGCCCGCCCTTACAACTCAACTGACCTTCCCGGCTTGTTCAGTTGGGTCGCGACCCAACGGACACCGTCCACGCGTCGGGACGGATGTGCCCTCCTAGGGTTCTGTGGCGGTGCGGGACTCCGAGCCGTCGAATTAGTCGAACTCCGTGCGTCCGATGTCATCACCACAGACGACGGTTACCTCGTTCAGGTTTCCGGTAAGTACCCGCGTCAGATCCCGGTGAGACGCGGGTGGGAAAAACCCGTCGAGGAAGCACTCGAAGGACTCGACCCCGACAGGCTCATCGCCGTGCCCCATATCAAGGCTGAGGGCCGCCTAAAGGCGCTTGCCAGCTTCGGACGACGTGCCGAGGGCAACGCTCCCCGTGCCGCACGCCTCAGGGTCACCTGGATTACCGAACTCGTCAACGTTCTCCCCCTCGGCAGTCTCGTGCACGCGGCCGGTTACAACAGCCCAGCCTCGCTCGTCCGGTACATGGGACACGCGGACCAGGTTCCGCTCGAGGAGATGTACGAGGCGCTGCGCGGGCCGGTGGTCACCTCATGAGCCTCACGCAACCGGAAGAGTTGCAGGACGAGCTCTTCTCTGTCCTGTTCGACGAAGATTCCATCACGTCGGGGTCCGGTAAGACCACGAAGTTCACCGCTCAGGACGTGGAACTTGCCGGGCGGCGCATCGACGCGGCCGGCGTCCTCCCGAAGATCGCAGAATGGCGCGCCGAGGACCGATACATGAAACGCGGCGGTGGTCGCCCGTCACTACTCGACGACCGCGCCATCCTCATTGTCTCGCTCATGCTCATGGTCGAAGGCTCCCGACTGTTCGTCACAGAGATGAGGAACGTATTCCACTACCGTCTCACCGATGACGCGCGTGTCGCCCTCGGCGTAGCCGGAATCATCAACACGGGCGAGCACCACAAAGACGCCGACGGTTGGTACCACCGCGTGTGGCGCAGCCTCCACAGCATGATCGACACATGGGACGGGTGGCCAGCACCTAAAGTCCTGTTGAACCGCGAAGAACGGGCCGAGGTTATGTCGCTCCGGGACAAGAACATGACGAAGCGGAAGCTTGAACGCAGCCGCTGGTTCACGAACGCGATGCTCGAGATGACGATCAAAGCTCAACCGCGCGACATCCGGCGAGCTTGGAAAGGCGCGATTTCCGCGGACCAGACGACAGTGAAGGCCCCCAGCCAGAAGAAACGGTGGAGACGGGACGAGAAAACACGTCAGGAGGTACCGAAGTACAACCTGAAAACTCGTGAGGAGATCGCCAAATGGGTGATGGAGATCGATGCTGACCTGTACCCCATCGACAAGAGTGCCGAACAGAAGGACCATGACGCCGCTACCGCCCCTAGTGCCCCGAACGCGAAGAAGCGCTCCCCCGGTTACAAATGGGAGCTCACCTACATGGCAAACCTCTTCATCCAGGTCGCAGAGCAACCCGGAGTCGCCCCCGGCCACCCGCAACTGATCATCGCAGCGAGCCTCGGCACACCAAACAAGGACACCGCAGAACACACTCTCGCTGCCATCGTTTCGGTCAAGGAACGCGGGCACCACATCAGCCGACTGACCGTCGACCGGGGATACAACGGTGGCATGAAGGCCGAAGACTTCCACATCCCGATGAAAGCCATGAACGTACCTCTCGTCGTCGACTACAAAGTCACGCAGAAAGGGATCAAGGGCGGCAAAGGCGGCGCCATACAAGTCGAAGGCGCGCACTATTGCCCAGCGACACCCAAGCAACTTCTCGAAGCGACACCTGAGATGGACCAGCAACTCATCGACTTCCACACCTACCGGGCCAGAATCGAGGAGCGCCGGAACTACCGGCTCAAGCCAAAAGAGAAACCAGACGAGCAAGGCAACCAGCCGATGATGTGCCCGGCTTTCGGGCCCACGGCTACCGTCGAATGCCCCTGGCGCGAGAAGCACCCAAAGTCCTCAGCGAAGCCGAAAGCTGTCATCCTCAAACGAAACCTCCCTGCGAAACCGGACCGAATCTGCAAGCAGGTCTCAGTCAGCTTCCACGCACTCGACGGAGTAGAGCACGACCAGCTCCTCCACTACGGCAGCGACGAATGGGCGAGAACCTACGCCCATGACCGCAACAGCATGGAAAGCATGAACGAGTACCTGAAAGATGGTCCCGAAGATCTCCGAAACTCCGCCTCGCGCCGACTCCGCGGGATGGCCGCTCAGCAATACCTCATCACAATGATGCTCGTCACCGCCAACCTCAGGAAAATAGCCCGCTTCATACTCGAACAGAAACGCCCTAGGCCGAAAAGCAAGCCAAAGGAAGGGCGCCGACGGGACCGCTTAGGAATGAGCGCGTACGTCCGCTGGCGGGAGAGGGTCGAAGCGGTCGAGACACTGCCCGACCTGCCGCCACCCGACATTCCGCAGCAAATCTAGACCACTCGCGTCACACATCAATTCACCCAAAGTTCAGCAGGACACTTCGGCGCGCCGCAAAAGAGTTGAACGCCCGACACAACGGTTGAGTGAGCGCCGAATGCCACTGCTCATGGTCCCAAAGAAGATCCAACGATGACGATAATGCCGTCCGAGTGACCAGGCAGAGGGTGGAAACTAAGAAAGGCCCCCGGAAAACCGGGGGCCTTTCCTTTCGAGCCGAGTTTCACAAACGGAACTCGCGAGTTCCGCGATCAGCCCTGACGCGGAGACGGTGGGATTTGAACCCACGGTACCCAATAAAGGGTACTCCACCTTAGCAGGGTGGTGCACTAGGCCGAACTATGCGACGTCTCCTCGCGCCTTCGCAGACGCACGTCAGCCATCATAACGGCACGACACGCGGATCGCAGATTCGTCCCCCGAAGTCGGGCGACGCGCCGGGCGAACGGCTCTACTTGTCCCCCAACGAGGGGACACACTAGAGTTCCGAGTAGTACCCGAGCAGGCCGTCCCCGACGGCCGGCTACCCCCGACGGGTGCTCGCTTCACCGATCGAGGACCAACGCCCCCCATGCCGCGCCCGCACCCGTCTCGTTCCGACCTGCCGGTCTATCGTCGCGCGCGCCCGTGGGTAGGCCGATTCCTCCGCGGTGAGAGCGGTAAGAACTCTCATTTGCGTCATTTCGGGTTGACCGCAGTGAGATAGACGAGCCCCCGCAGGCATTGGGTGTGCCACGCGGGGGTTCGTCGCCTTTGTTCGTGACGCGGGTTCGTTCGGGCCCGCCCGTGTACCCCAATTGCCACCGGTACGCATTCGCCACCGGCCGGCGTCGCAACCAGCACCGGTGGGCGTCGCGTCAGTCCTTGCGGCCGTCGGAGCAGGTGTAGTCGGCGGCGGTCTGCCCGGTCACCGACGGCGGAAGTACGGGCACCTCCGGGGTGGCGGGCGCACCCGGTGTCGCGGTCGCGGTCGGGGCGGCGGGCGCATCCGGGGCCGCGTCGACGGGAGCGGCGGTGGCATCCGGGGCCGGGGCGACGGGCGTCGCATCGGGGTCGGCGACCGACCCGATGCTCTCCGCCTCCGGCGACAGCGCGAACCGTTCATCGGCCTTGATGAGCGCGAACATCTCGTCCGCGGCCTCCTGCAGCGGTTGCACCCTGCCCGCGTAGATTCCCGTACCGGCGGTGGTGCCGGGGTACTGCACGAAGGCGACGCTCTCCAGCGGGATGTCCCGCAGAGTGAGCGCGATCGAGACCAGGGTGTCGTAGTTGGCGAGGCTCGTGGAGAGGTTCATGTTGTTCACGGCCGCTCGCGCGAGTCCGTACAGCTTCGCGGGATCGCTCAGGGTCTCCGAGCTCTTCACCGTGCGCACGAGGGAGGACAGGAACACCTGCTGATTGCTGATGCGGCCGAGGTCGCTGCCGTCGCCGACGCCGTGGCGCGTGCGGAGGAACTGAAGGGCATCCATCCCCTGCAGCTCGTGCTCACCGGCGGCGAGCGACAGACCCGTGTAGCTGTCGCGGATCGGCTCGGCCACGCAAACGGGCACGCCGCCGATGGCGTTCGACATCTCGATCACACCGTTGAACTGGATCTCCGCGGCGTACGGCACATCGAGGTCGGTCAGCGCCTCGACCGTCTCCACGACGCACGCGAGTCCACCGCGGGAGAGCGTCTGATTGATGGCTTCGGCATCGTCGGCGGGGAAGACGGTGCCGTCCTCGCCGGTGCACTCCGGGATGGGCACGATCAGGTCGCGGGGGAAGCTCACCACCACGGCATTGCTGTGGTCCTCGGCGATGTGCATGAGCATGGTGACGTCGTTGAGCTCGTCCTCCCGCACGCCGTACTGCGGGTCGCCCTCGCCGCTGTCGCTGCCGACCAGGAGGAGGTTCACCCCGCCCTCGAACTCTCCGATCTCCGGCAGTTCGCCGTCACCGTTGCCCGAGATGTCCACACTGTTGCGTTGGATGGTGCGGTCGAGATCCCACAGGGCGATCGCCGCGACCGATCCGCCGCTCACGAGAACGACGGCGAGAACGATCGAGATCCCCTTGATCAGGGAAAGGAGCGGATTCGAACGCTTCAGTCTCCCGTGGCGGGCGATGCTCGACACGCGATCACGCCGAGGCGCGCGCGAGGGAGCGTCGCTCATTCCGATCCTTTCGTCCGTGGCCCAGAACAGAGGCGGCGCTGGTGCCGCGGTCGCTCCCGGGATGTGCGGAGGGCGTGGGATTCGAACCCACGAGACATTTCTGCCCACCAGTTTTCAAGACTGGCTCCATCGGCCGCTCGGACAGCCCTCCATGTGCGCCGCACTCGCGTCGACCGGGCGGACGCGGGCGCAACAAGCCCCGAGTGTAATGGATGCTCGTGCGAAACCGCTGGCCCGCGTTCGCGGGCTGCGGGGGGGGGTCAGCGGATGCTGGACAGTGCCGCCGCGAGGCCGTCTGAGGTGACGGGCGCCGTGACCTCCGAGCTCGCGCCGATGACATCGTCGGGCGCCTGCCCCATGGCGATCGCGCGACCGGCGACCTTCGCCCAGTCGAACATGTCGATGTCGTTCCGGCCGTCTCCGGCGACGACGATGCGGGTGCGGGGGATGTCGAGGAGCTCGCGCACGCGCTCCAGAGCCGTTCCCTTATTCACCCCGTCGGGCGCGATGTCGAGCCAGGCCGTCCAGCCGATCGCGTAGCTGACCCGGTGGAGCCCCATCCGCTCGACGACGGCGAGGAAATCCTCCATGTCGTGCCCGGGCGATACGACCACCACGCGGGTGGCGGGCTGATGCAGCAGGTCCTCGAACTCGACTTGCTCGCCGTTGCGGTCGGCGATGCCGCCGGGAAAATCGCCCCCCGCGTAGAGGTACTTGCCCTCCTCGTCCTCCACCGCGAACCGACCGCTCTTGAGGTGCGATCGGATGCGCTGCAGCACGTCGGTCGGGTCGAAAGTCTCCACGAAGCGACGGCGGTATCCCATCGGGGCGGTCGAGTCTCGCTGCAGGGTGATCGCGCCATTGGAGCACACCACGTACTCGGGCGTAAGGCCGAGCCGGTCGAGGATGGGGAGCGTGTCGGCGACGGAACGTCCCGTCGCGAGCATGACCTCGTGGCCGGCGGCGGCCACCCGCTGCACCTCGTCGACGACCGCGTCGCTCAGCGAGCCGTCCATGCCGAGCACGGTGCCGTCGATGTCGAGTGCGACGAGGAGGCGGTCGGGACGGTGCACGCGGTCGGCGCGAGGCGCGGTCTCGGCGGACATCAGTTGCTCCCCGTCGGCACGAGCACGTCGAGTCCGCCGAGGTAGGGACGGAGCGCCTCGGGCACCACGACACTGCCGTCGGCCTGCTGGTGCGTCTCGAGCAGGGCGACGATCCACCGGGTGGTGCCGAGCGTGCCGTTCAGCGTGGCGACCGGCGCCGTCTTGCCGGTCTCCGTGCGGGACCGGATGTCGAGACGACGGGCCTGGTACGTGGTGCAGTTCGAGGTGGAGGTGAGTTCGCGGTAGGCGTTCTGCGTGGGAATCCACGCCTCCACGTCGAATTTGCGGGCCGCGCTCGACCCGAGGTCGCCGGCCGCGGTGTCGATGACCCGGTAGCTGAGGCCGAGGTCCTGCAGGATGCCCTCCTGGTGCGCGAGGAGCCGCTCGTGCTCGGCTTCGGCATCCGCCGGGTCGACGTAGCTGAACATCTCGAGCTTCGTGAACTGATGCACCCGGATGATGCCGCGGGTGTCCTTGCCGTACGACCCGGCCTCGCGCCGGTAGCAGGTGGACCAGCCGACGTAGCGGAGGGGTCCGTCCGACAGGTTGAGGATCTCGTCGCTGTGGTAGCCGGCGAGCGCCACCTCGCTCGTCCCGGTGAGGTAGAGGTCGTCGTCCTTGAGGGAGTACACCTCGTCGGCGTGCTCGCCGAGGAAGCCGGTGCCGCTCATGATCTCGGGCTTGACGAGGGTGGGGGTGATCATCGGGATGAAGCCGGCCGCGATCGCGCGGTCGAGTCCCATGTTCATGATGGCGAGCTCCAGCCGCGCCCCGATGCCGGTGAGGAACGAGAAGCGCGCGCCCGACACCTTGGCGCCGCGGGCCATGTCGATCGCGCCGAGAGCCTCGCCGAGGGCGAGGTGGTCGAGCGGTTCGAAGTCGAAGGTGGGGATGTCGCCGACCTCGCGCACGAGCTCCCAGTCGTCTTCGCCACCCGCCGGCACGCCGTCGAGCACGATGTTCTGGATGCCGCGGACCACCGTGGTGAAGTCCGCCTCCGCATCCTGCGAGCGCTGCGCCGCATCCTTCACCGAGGCGGCGAGCTGCTGCACCTCGGCGATCAGCGCCTTCTTCTCGTCGGCGGGCGCCTGCGCCACCCGCTTACCGAAGGCGTTCTGCTCGGCGCGCAGGCGCTCGAAGTCGGCGATGGCGCTGCGGCGCACTCCGTCCGCTTCCAGCGCCCGGTCGACGAGCTCCACGGAGGACCTCCGCGCCTCCTGCGAAGCCTTGACGAGGTCGGGGTTTTCGCGGAGGAGCTGCGGATCGATCACCTCTCCACCCTACTTGCCATGCCGTACCGTTGAATCGTGCCCCCCGCCCCGTCCGCGCCCTCCTCTCCCTCTCCTTCTGCCCTTCGCAACACGGCGGCCGTGGTGTACAACCCCATCAAGGTGGACCTCGCCGCCCTGAAGCGCACCGTCGAGGCGGCGGAACGCGAGGCCGGCTGGGCGAAGACGCTCTGGTACGAGACGTCGGTGGAGGATCCGGGCGGCGCGGTGACCCGCGAGGCCCTCGCCGCGGGTGCCGACGTGGTGATGGCGGCGGGCGGTGACGGCACGATCCGCGCCGTGGCCGAGGCGCTCCGGAACAGCGGCGTGCCCATCGGTCTGCTGCCGTCGGGCACCGGCAACCTGCTCGCACGCAATTTGAAGCTCACCCTCGACAACGTGGAGGAGTCGGTGCGCACCGCCTTCACCGGCGACGACCGACGGATCGACCTCGGGGTGGCCACGCTCCAGCGCGAGAACGGCACCCGCGATCAGCACATCTTCCTGGTGATGGCCGGCATGGGCCTCGACGCGAAGATGATCGCCAACACCAGTGACGAGCTCAAGGCCAAGGTGGGCTGGCTCGCCTACGTGGATGCGATCGTGCGCTCGCTCCGCGACAGCAACGCCCTGCGGATGCGCTTCACCCTCGACGACAACGGCCCGCGAACACTGCGCGCGCATACGATCCTGATCGGCAACTGCGGGTCGCTCCCCGCCAACATCCTGCTGCTGCCCGACGCCGCGGTCGACGACGGGGAGTTCGACATCGTGGCCCTGCGGCCCGAGGGGCTGTTCGGCTGGGTGCAGATCTGGGTGAAAATCGTGTGGGAGAACGGGGTGCTGCGCCGCAGCAGCGTCGGCCGCAAGATCATGGGCATGACCAAAGAGGTGCGGACCCTGCGCTACATGAAGGGCAAGGAGCTCGTGGTGCGGCTCGACCGCCCCGAGGATGTGGAGCTGGACGGCGACAGCTTCGGCAACGCGTCCGCCATGCGCGTGCGCGTCGACCACCTGGGCCTCACCGTGAAGGTGCCCGCCACGGCGTCGTAGCCCGGCCCCGCTGAGCCCGCCCGGGCCGGCCCGGCCCGGCATCCCATCCATTGGGCGATTGATCCGGCATCGGGACGCTCCATCCCGGATTAATCGCTCACTCAGTCCTGCTGCTAGCAGGGCCGGGGTCAGTCGAGGAGGGCGCGGAGCCAGTCCCGTGCCTCGAGGAAGACCGAGTCGTCGTAGCGCTCGCGGTACGTGCTCGGTGCGCGGTCGGCCCGCGGATACGAGCCGAGGAAGGTGACCCGGGGGCTGAACCGACGGAGCCCGAGCAGCGCATCGGCGACGCGTTCGTCGTGCACGTGCCCTTCGGCGTCGATCACGAAGCGGTAGCGACCGAGCGCGTCACCGATCGGGCGCGACTGGATGAGGGTGAGATTCACCCCCCGGGTGGCGAACTGCTCGAGCATCTCGAGCAGGCCACCGGCACGGTCGTCCGGGAGCTCCACGATCACGCTGGTCTTGTCGGCGCCGGTGCGCGCCGGCAACTGCGACGATCGCCCGACGAGCACGAACCGCGTGACGGCGTTCGGATTGTCCTCGATGCCGGACGCGAGCAGCTCGACGTCGTAGGAGTCGACGATCCCGGGAGGCGCGATCGCCGCTTCGGCGATGCTCGCGAGAGAGCCCGACTCCGGGTCGGGCAGCAGCGAGATCGCGGCCGCCACGTTGGAGGTCGCCGGGATGTGCCCCGCCGACGGCAGCGTCGCATCCAGCCAGGCCCGGCACTGCCCGTAGGCCACCGGGTGGGCGTGGATCGTGCGCACGTCGGCGAGGGTAGTGCCCGGACGGCCGACGAGCACGAAGTTCACGGGCACGAGGTACTCGCCGAGGATGCGGAGGTTCGGCACGTGGGCGAGCGCGTCCTGCGTGGCGGTGACGCCGCCCTCCACGGTGTTCTCGATCGCGATCATGGCGGCGACGCTCCGGCCCGACACGACGTCGGCGAGCGCCTCCCCCACGTTGTTGACCGAGCGCCACAGCTTGCCGCGGGCGTCCTCGACCTGTGCGAGCGCTGCCTCGGTGAAGGTGCCCGACGGCCCGAGGTAGCTGTAGGCGTCACCGTCGGACGCGTCGGCAGGCACCGGCGAGGGAGGGGGCACAGTCATGCACAAAACCCTAGGGCACGCGTTCGCGGCGGCATTCCGGGGCGATCCCGGGCTCGATCCCCCCTCGAAGGTCGCTGCGGTGCCAGTATGGGCACATGAGTGAGCGCGCCGGAACCCCCGCCCAGGCATCCGATCTGATCGACGCAGACGCCCTGCTGAAGGCGTACTGGAGTCAGAAACCAGACGTGAGCAATCCGGAACAGCGGGTGGTGTTCGGCACCTCCGGTCACCGCGGCAGCGCCTTCACCACCGCATTCAACGAGGACCACATCGCCGCGATCACGCAGGCGATCGTGGAGTACCGCACGGAGCAGGGCACCGACGGTCCGCTGTTCATCGGCATCGACACCCATGCGCTCTCGACACCGGCGCTCACCACGGCGCTCGAGGTGCTGGTGGGCAACCAGGTGCGCGTGCTCGTCGACCAGTACGACAACTACTGCCCCACGCCCGCGCTGTCCCACGCGATCCTCGCCTACAACCGCGACCTCGCCGCATCGGGCTCGGACGCCGGGAACGGTGCGGGCACCGGGCAGGCCGACGGCATCGTGGTGACGCCCAGCCACAACCCGCCCGCGGATGGCGGCTTCAAGTACAACCCGCCGCACGGTGGCCCGGCGGACAGCGACGCCACGGGGTGGATCGCCAACCGCGCGAACGAGATCATCGAGGGCGGCCTCCGCGACGTGAAGCGCGCGGAACCGAGCGCCGTGGAGACCTACGACTACATGGGCCGTTACGTCGACGATCTCGAGAACATCATCGACATGAAGGCCATCCGCGAGTCGGGCATCCGCATCGGTGCGGACCCGTTGGGCGGTGCCTCCGTGGCGTACTGGGCGGCCATCGCCGAGCGGTACGAGCTCGACCTCACGGTGATCAATCCCCACGTCGACGCCACCTGGAGCTTCATGACGCTCGACTGGGACGGGAAGATCCGCATGGATCCGTCGTCGCCGTCGGCCATGGCATCCGTGCTCGCCCACAAGGACGACTACGACATCGTGACCGGCAATGACGCGGATGCCGACCGGCACGGCATCGTGACCCCCGACGGCGGTCTGATGAACCCGAACCACTACCTCGCCGTGGCCATCGACTACCTGTACCGCACCCGCACCGGCTGGCGCGAGGACGCGGCCATCGGGAAGACGCTCGTGTCGTCGACGATCATCGACCGCGTGGCGGAGTCCCTCGGACGTCGCCTGTGGGAGGTGCCGGTCGGCTTCAAGTGGTTCGTGCCCGGCCTGGTCGACGGATCGGTCGGCTTCGGCGGCGAGGAGTCCGCCGGTGCGAGCTTCCTGCGTTTCGACGGCACCGTGTGGACCACCGACAAGGACGGCATCCTCCTTGCTCTGCTCGCGGCCGAGATCCGCGCCTTGACCGGCAAGAGCCCGTCGCAGCTGTATGCGGAGCTGACGGAGAAGTTCGGCGACCCGGTGTACGAGCGGGTGGATGCCGTGGCGTCGAAGGCGCAGAAGGCCGCGCTCGGCAAGCTCGACGGCGACGCGATCACCGCAACGGAACTGGCGGGAGACCCGATCACGGCGAAGCTCAGTCGCGCGCCGGGCAACGATGCCGCGGTTGGCGGCGTGAAGGTCGTGACGGAGAAGGCATGGTTCGCGGCGCGGCCGTCGGGCACCGAGGACGTGTACAAGATCTACGCCGAGTCGTTCGGAGGCATCGATCACCTGCACGAGGTGCAGGCCGAGGCGAAGCGGATCGTCGACGAGGCGATCTCCGGCGCCTAGCCCGACGCGGCCCGTCGAAGGGGCCCACGGTCCCTGAGCCTGTCGAAGGGACGGCACACACGCCGGTCGCGTCCCCGAGACACGGTCCCTGAGCCTGTCGAAGGGACGGCACACACGCCGGTCGCGTCCCCGAGACACGGTCCCTGAGCCTGTCGAAGGGACGGCACACACGCCGGTCGCGTCCCTTCGACGAGCTCAGGGACCGTACGGGCGCGTCCTGGAGACACGGTCGCCGAACACGGCGAGCGTCCCTTCGACGAGCTCAGGGACCGTACGGGCGCGTCCTGGAGACACGGTCGCCGAACACGGCGAGCGTCCCTTCGACGAGCTCAGGGACCATACCTGCGCGTCCCCGAAACACGGTCCCTGAGCCTGTCGAAGGGACGGCACGCACGCCAGTCGCGTCCCCGAGACACGGTCCCTGAGCCTGTCGAAGGGACGGTACGCACGCCGGTCGCGTCCCTTCGATGAGCTCAGGGACCGTACGGGCGCGTCCTCGAGACACGGTCGCCGAACACGGCGAGCGTCCCTTCGACGAGCTCAGGGACCGTACGGGCGCGTCCTCGAGACACGGTCGCCGAACACGGCGAGCGTCCCTTCGACGAGCTCAGGGACCGTACGGACTCGTGCCGCAGACGCGGCCGCCGCAGGCGCTAGGGAACGCTCCAGAACGCCGCATAGGCGTTGGGGTGCTCCACGGTGATGGTGTTGTCGAAGTCGCGGAAGTCGTGGTCGAGGTTGTGACCCACCATGAGGATGCGCTGCTTCCCATCCACGACCTCGACCGCGGAGACGATCTGCGTGTGGTCCAGGGAGTCGTTGAGGTTCCAGTCGAAGACGACGATGTCGCCCACCTTCACCTGATCGCGCTGCTCGATGCTGAGCGGGGTGATGCCCAGGGTGTCGGCGTTGGCCCGCAGCCAGCGGTCGAAGGTGGGCACATGGATCCAGGCCGAGGTCCACTCGGCACCGCCCGAGCGGTTGTGCCACTCCTCGGTCATCTCCCAGCCCCGCTCGATGAGCGTCTGACTCACGAAGTTGACGCAGTCGCCGCCGATGGGGTTCATGTCGCCGTAGGCCGCGAGATTGTAGTTGTTCCAGTGCGCGAGGGCGTACCTCATCTGCCGGTCGACGGGGGTCTGCACGGTGTAGCTGGCCGGCGCTGCTACCGGCGCGGAGGCACCGTCGGTCACCACCTGGATGTCGGCCGCGGCGGGCTGGAAGTTCGGGCTGCGGGGCGAGACGACCGTCACGCGCTCGTCGGACTCGACCGCGAGTTCGGTGCCGGGCACGCCGTTGAAGGTGACCACGGTCGCGTCGGCGAGGCCGGTTCCCTCGATGGTGACGCGCGCTCCCCCGCTGACCGGGAGCTCGGCAGGGCTGATGGCGGTCGCGGCGAGCGCGGCGGCGGTCTCCGCCTGCACGGGGTCACCCTGGGCGGCGTCTCCTGCGTCGGTGTCGGTGTCGGCCGTGTCGGCCTGCGCGGCATCCGCGTTGCTGGAAGCCGACTCCGGTGCAGCGACACCGCCGGCATCCGCGTCCGGTGCGGGCGAGCTGCAGCCCACCACGAGCAGCGCCATCGTCCCCAACGAGGTGAGTGCGAGAAGCGGATTGCGTCGAACCGGCATTCCACCGACCTTCCGAATCAGGGTGTCGAACCCCGCCATCGTAGCCGACGCACCTCCGCGCGCCACGGAGCCTGCGCATCACGGAGGGTGCGCGCGCTGCAGAAGGTGCACCCAGGCCGGAGGCGACGCCGCCCGCGATACCCTCGACGGTATCGTCGTCCGTTCCCCCGTCGGAGCGGGCGCGGCCCACATCCTGACCAGTGCGAGGGAGCAGCCCAGGCATGTCACAGCAGTTCGAAACCACGTCGAGTGCCCGAACGGGCGCGTTCCCCGATGACTTCCTGTTCGGGGTCGCGACAGCGGCTTACCAGATCGAGGGCGCGGCGCACGAGGACGGGCGCACCGACTCGATCTGGGATGCCTTCAGCCGCGTGCCCGGCGCCGTCGTGCGGGGCGAGAACGGCGAGGTCGCCTGCGACCACTACCACCGGTACCGGCAGGACGTGGCGATGATGGCCGACCTCGGCCTGCAGACGTACCGCTTCTCCACCTCGTGGTCGCGCGTGCGCCCGGATGGCGGCTCCGTGAACAAGAAGGGCCTCGACTTCTACTCCCGGCTGGTCGACGAGCTGCTCGAGAAGAACATCAAGCCGTGGCTCACCCTCTACCACTGGGACCTCCCCCAGGCGCTGCAGGAGAAGGGCGGGTGGGCGCACCGGGACACCGCGTATCGGTTCACCGATTATGCGGCGACCGTGCACGACGTGCTCGGCGACCGGGTGGACGCCTGGACCACGCTGAACGAGCCGTGGTGCGCGTCGTTCCTCAGCTACATCGGCGGCGAGCACGCGCCGGGCATCCAGGACCCGGCCACCGGATTGGCCGCGGCGCACCACCTGCTGCTCGCGCACGGGCTCACCATCGCCGAGCTCCGCAGCCGGGACGCATCCCTGGAACTGGGCGTCACTCTGAATCTCACCGTCGCCGACCCGGTGGATGCCGACAGCGAGGGCGACCTGGATGCCGCACGCCGCATCGACGGACAGTTCAACCGTTTCTTCCTCGACCCGATCTTCCGCGGCTCGTACCCCGCCGACGTACTGGCGGATGTCGACGCCTACGGCTTCGAGCGGCACGTGCGGGACGGCGACCTGCAGCTGATCGCGAGTCCGATCGACGTGCTCGGCGTGAACTACTACCACGGCGAAGCGGTGAGCTCCCGCCCGCCCAAGGCGCAGCAGATGTCGACGGCGGCTCCGTCGGAGCGGCCGAAGCGGTCGCCCTTCCCGGCCGCCGACGGCGTGTACTGGCATCCGCGCGGGCTCCCCGTCACCGCGATGGACTGGGAGGTGCAGCCGGAGGGACTCACCCGTCTCCTGCACCGGGTGAAGGACGAGTACGCGGGACCCGCCGGGGTGGCGCTCTACGTGACCGAGAACGGCGCCGCCTACAACGACGTGGTCACCGAGGACGGACGGGTGCACGACTCCGACCGGGTGGAGTTCCTGCGGCTGCACCTCGCCGCCATCCTCGATGCGATCGACGGCGGCGTGGATGTGAAGGGGTACTTCTACTGGTCGCTGATGGACAACTTCGAATGGGCGTGGGGGTACGCCAAGCGGTTCGGCCTGGTGCGGGTGGACTATCCCACGCAGGAGCGCACCCTCAAGGAGAGCGCGCTCGAGTACCGCCGCATCATCGCCGCCCGGGCGCTGTGACCCGGACGGCGATGGTGCTGTCGCGCGTTGTACGCAGGACGACGATGCTGCGGACGCGTACTGCTACCAGGATGCGACCGGCCAGCCGTCTTCCCAGTCCAGCCGCGTGAGCCCCAACTGGAACCCGCCGGCGAGGTCGGCGTCGTAGTAGTGGAACGCCAGCACTCCATCGGACACGGACTGACCGCCTGGCCCGATCCGCGTGCCGTCGGTGACGAGCACCGGGGTGCCGCCATCCTCGAGAAGCGGGACACCGCTCGCGTCGACGTAGGGTCCGCCCACCTCCGGTGACCGACCGACCGCGATGTTGTACGTGCTGTCGACGCCGCGGCAGCACGCATCCCGCGAGAAGAAGAGGTAGAAGTACCCGTCCCTCGCGAGGATGTAGGGCGCCTCGATCGCGTTCGGCGGAAACCCACGGTCGGCGAGACGCAGAGGCTCCGCGTCGTCGGCCCGCAACCCGCTCGGCCACTCCAGTTCGACCATGCGGAGGCCGCTCCAGAACGACCCGAGGCTGAGCCAGGGCGTGCCGTCGGCATCCTCGACGATCCCGGGATCGATGGCGTTGAAGTCGTCGCCCTCCGAGGTGATCACCGGTCCCTGATCGACCCATTCGTAACCGGGGTCGTCGGGGTCGAGGGTGGTGTTCGTGGCGAGCGCGATCACCGAGGTGTTGCTGCCGAAAGTGGACGCGGAGTAATAGAGGTACCAGGTGCCGTCATGCTCGTACAGCTCGGGCGCCCAGAGGTTGTCCACCCCGGGAACCGCCTCGGCGAGCCAGTCCGGCTTCTCGCCCCACACCTCGCCCGCGTAGGTCCACTCCTCCCCGCCGTCGTCGGACCGGCGAACCTGGATGCTCCCGTCGGCGACCTGCCCGTTGCCGGTGGAGTAGACGAACCAGGGCTCGCCCTCCCCGCCGGCGACGAGTGCGGGGTCATGCGTGGCGAGGTCGCCGGTCACCTCGAGCGGGCCGGGCTCGACGGCAGGAGCGCACCCGGCGAGAAGCGCCAGGCACCCGGCGAGGAGCGCAGCCCGCGCCCCTCGCCGGACGGCACTCACGCCAGGGCGAGTGCGGACCACGACACCGGCGGAAGCGTCACGGTCAGCACGCCGTCCTCCAGCGTCGCTCCGTCGAGCGACTTCAGGCCCACTCGGTTCTGGTCCTGCAGGGTGTTCTTCGCGTACACGTCGTCGTCGTGCAGCGAGACGGCCTCGCCGATCGAGGTGGCGTTCAGCTCGGTCACGTCGATCGAGACCTCGATCGACTCGGTCTGGCTGCGGTTCACGAGGAACACCGCGGAGGCGCCCGACTCGGAGTCCGCCGTGGCAACCGCATCCACCAGCGGCGCGCTGCCGTACACGGCGGTCTGGTAGGTGCCGACGTCGATGCGGGGGCGCAGCACCTCGCCGCGCGCGAGGCGCGAGGTGACGGAGAACGGGAAGAACGTGGTCTGGCGCCATGCCTCTCCGCCGGGCTCGGTCATGATCGGGGCGATCACGTTGACCAGCTGAGCGAGGGACGCGGAGGCCACCCGGTCGTGGTTCTTCAGCAGAGTGATCATCAGGTTGCCGAGCACCACGGCGTCGGCGACCGAGTACACGTCCTCGAGCTGACGGGGGGCGAAGCGCCACTCCTCGTTGACCTCGTCGGAGGCCTGGTGCTCGTCGAGGTACCAGATGTTCCACTCGTCGAACGACAGGTTGATCGTCTTGTCGCTGTGCAGCTTGTGCTTCACGTGGTCGGCCGTGGCGACGACGGTCTGGATGAAGTACTCCATGTTGAGCGACGATGCGAGGTAGGAGTCGAGGTCGCCCTTGCGCTCCTGGTAGTAGGCGTGGCACGAGATGTAGTCCACGTGCTCGTAGGCCGTCTCGAGCACGATGCGCTCCCAGTCGCCGAAGGTCGGCATGGACGAGCTCGACGAGCCGCAAGCCACGAGCTCGAGGTCCTTGTCGGCGGCCTTCATCGCCTGCGCGGTGCGCGCGGCGATCTTGCCGTAGTCCTCCGGGGTCATGTACCCGGTCTGCCACGGTCCGTCCATCTCGTTGCCGAGGCACCACATGCGGATGTTGTGGGGTTCCTCGGTGCCGTTGGCGATGCGCAGGTCGCTGAGCGCGGTGCCCGACGGGTGGTTGGCGTACTCGAGCACGTCGAGGGCGGCCTCGATGCCGCGCGTGCCGAGGTTCACCGCCATCATCAGTTCGGAATTGGTGAGCTTGCACCAACGGGCGAACTCGTCGAGGCCCACCTGGTTGGACTCGAGGGCGTGCCAGGCCAGGTCGCGGCGCACCGGACGCTGCTCGCGCGGACCGACGCTGTCCTCCCAGCGGTAGCCGGAGACGAAGTTTCCACCGGGGTAGCGGATGGTGCTGGAGCCGAGCTCCTTGACGAGCTCGACCACGTCGAGCCGGAAGCCGTCCTCATTGGCGGTGGGGTGTCCGGGCTCGTAGATGCCGTCGTACACGCACCGACCCAGGTGCTCCACGAACGAGCCGAAGATCCGGCGATTGATGGGGGCGACGACCGCCGAGCGGTCGATCACGATGCGTGCACTGGTCACGGGTATAGCTCCCTTATATTGTGCGGCGAAGTTCGCCGTCGTGGTGGTTCACGGGCCGCGGACCGGTCAGGCCGCGGAGGTTGCGGGACGGGCGCTCGCGCGAGCGGGCGCCGTGGCGTCGGTGGTCGGACGGGAGGGATGCGTGGGGTCGAGCGCGGCGAGCCGGTAGTCGACGATCCACCCGGCGAGGAGAAGCGGGAGCGAGGCACCGACGAGGGGCACGAGCACGCCGAACGCCATAAGGGCGATCGCGGTTGCCGCGAGGCACACCAGCAGGGCCGCGCTCATCGCCGGTGACACGAGCGGCAGGACGAGGGCATACCGCCACGTGCCGCGAACGGTGTCCCGGTAGCGCGAACACACCGTCACCGCGCTGGCCGCCGCGAGCACCGTGACGACGGCGGCCGCGAGGAAGAGCCCACCCAGCACGGCCCGCATCGGTGACGACGCGGTGGCGGGGTCGGCCGCCAGGATCGCGAACGCTCCGGCATCGAGAGCGAGGAGGGCCCCGGCCAGCCAGAACGGCACGGCGACGCGGTTCAGGTGCCAGAACTGCCCCCGGTACAGCGCGACGAACTCGCGAGGAATCGAGTCGATCGGATCCCCGGCGCGGAGCCGGGCGAGCAGCGTGGTGGTCGCCACCGCTGCGGGGAACGCACCGAGGAGAACGAAACCCACCAGCGTGCCCGCGATGAACAGCAGGTTGAGCACCACCAGCGACATGGCGAAGCGCAGCCACAGCATGAGTCGGCCCGCCCAGCCTCCCTCGGAGTCGTTCACGCTCAGTCCCCCTTCGTGCCGAACCAGACGACGCCGTCCGAACCCATCCCGCTGAATGATAAGGCCGCCCGACCGCGCGACGCATCCGCACTGCCGAAGACCACGGCATCGAGGTCGACGCCGTCGACCCGGATGCGCGCCTGCTCGGCCGCGGTTCCGAAGCGGCGGCCGGGCTCTCCGGCCGGCGACTCGAGGTGCACCGGTCGCGCGGGTACGAGCTCCGACGACTCGGGATCGAACCGCACCACGCGCCAGGTGCCGTCGAGCGGCTCGGTGGCGGGGAGCGCCTCGCTGTCCCGTCCGGCGAAGGGCTGCGGCGAGACGACCGGCCACCCCGCGGCCGTGAAGAACACGCGGCGCACGTGGGCCGTGTGCTCGGTCGGATTCCCCTCCACGCGCACGTGATGCACCATGAAGTACTCGTCGCCCGTGTCGGTCGGCTCGACGAGGATGGAGTTGTGGCCGGGTGCGAGCCAGCCGGTGTCACCGTCGAAGCGGTAGCTGCCGAGCACCTTCGTGCCGATGGCGTGCGGCGCGGATCCGAGATCCGCCATGTCGCGACCGTTGGCATCGCGATACGGTCCCGTGATGGCGTCGGCCACCGCCACCCGCACGTTGTACGTGGAGAAGAGCGAGTCGTAGGAGGCGAACAGCACGAAGCGGTCCTCCTGCCGGCGGTGGAGCACGAATGCGCCCTCGATCGCCCCGTCGACGGAGCGGGGCCGCCGGGCGATCACCGTGCCGTGGTCCCCGGGCTCGAGGGGTTCCCCGCTGTCGCGGCGGAGCGGCAGCGTGTAGATGCCGGAGAAGAACGACCCGTAGGTGAGCCACGGCGCGCCGTCCCGGTCGAACGTTATATTGGCGTCGATGGCGTTCTGCGTGTCCTCATCGGTGCGGGTGGCCACGACGATGCCGCGGTCCTCCCAGGGCCCGGCGAGGTCCGACGCCACGGCGAGCCCGATGGCCGACGTGCGCGACCCGAAGGTCGACGCCGAGTAGTACATGTGCCACCGCGGGTCCGCGCCCGGCCAGCGCATGACCTCGGGGGCCCACAGCATCCGGGCGTTCGCCCAGTCGGCGGCGGGCCGGGGGACGCCCGGCAGCGCAGTACCGGCGAAGGTCCACGTGACGAGGTCGGTCGACGTGCGCACGTGCACGCCGGTCGGCATGGTGTCGCGATCGGGCCCCGAGTCGGTCGAGAACATGTACCAGATGCCGTCGTCCCCGCGCACGACGGTGGGGTCGTGCGCGTGCCTCGCCCCCCAGGTGGAGGGGTCGGCCGGCGTCGCGGAGGCGCCGTCGACCTCAGTCGATTCGAGGGTCACGGCTCAGCCCTTCGCCCCGGTCAGCGCGACCGACTCGATGATCTGACGCTGGAAGACGATGAAGACGATGAGCACCGGCAGCAGCGCGATGAAGGAGGCCGCCATGATGAGAGGGTAGTCCGTCTGAATCGCGTACTGCGCGTTGAAGTTCGCGATCACGAGCTGCAGCGTCTGCCGGTCGGGCGAGTTCAGGTAGATGATCGGCGCGAGGTAGTCGTTCCACACGGCCATGAACCAGAGGATGAACTGCGCGGCGAGGGCCGGCTTGATCACCGGCAGGATCAGCCGGAAGAAGATCTGCAGGTACGACGCACCGTCGATCTTCGCCGCCTCGACGATGGAGTCGGGCACGGTCGCCAGGTACTGCCGCAGGAAGAAGATCATGATGATGTTGCCGAAGATGCCCGGGATGATGAGGGGCAGCAGGGTGTCGATCCAGCCGATGCTCGCGAAGAACATGAACTGCGGGATCATCAGCGTGGGGAACGGGATCATCAGTCCGGCGAGCAGGCTGAGGAACAGCACGTTCTTGAACGGCATCCGCATCTTGGCGAAGGCGAAGGCCGCGAGCGCCGACGCCAGCGATCCCACGATGGTGACCGAGCACGCCACGATGAGGCTGTTCTGGATACCGCTGAGGAGCGGACCGGCCGTCCACACCCGCACGTAGTTCTCCCACACGATCGGGTCCGGGAACCACTGCGGCGGAAGCGCGAAGACCCCGTCGCGGGTCTTCAGCGAGGTGGAGAAGGTCCACAGCAGCGGCGCGATCATCGCGACAGCCCCGATGGAGAGGAGCGCCGTCACGAGCGCGTTGCCGATGGCGTACCGCCCCTTGCGGGACAGCGGATTGCTCCGGACCGTCTTGCCCTGCGAGCCTTTGGTGATCGGCTCGCCGGGGGTGGCGCCGCGGGTGTGCAGCGGCGGGGGCGGCATTACTGGTGAAGTCGTCACGATGGCGGCCCTACTCGATGGAGAACTGGTTACGGCGGTTCAGCCGGAACTGGATGAAGGTGATGAGGAACACGAGCAGCCCGAGCACGATCGACATCGATGAGGCGTAGCCCATCTGCAGGTTGTCGAAGGCCTTCTGCCAGATGTACCAAACGATGGTGGCGGACGAGAACTCGGGGCCGCCGGTCGGGGTCATGATGTTGACCTCGACGAAGATCTGCGAGCCGCCGATCACGCTCGTGACCACGAGGAAGAAGGTGACGGGGCGCACCATGGGCAGCGTGATGTTGCGGAACTGCTGGATCGTGCCCGCACCGTCGAGCGCCGCCGCCTCGTAGAGGTGGCGCGGCACCGACTGCAGCGCCGCCAGGTAGAGCAGCATCGAGTAACCGAGGCCCTTCCAGATGGCCATGATCATCAGAGCCGGCTTCACGGTCGCGGTGTTCTGCAGCCAGTTTGGCCCGTCGATGCCGACGAAGGCGAGGGTCTGGTTGATGAGTCCGAAGTCGCCGTTGTACGCCCACTGCCAGAGGATGGCCACCGCGGCGATCGAGGAGATCACCGGCAGGTAGTACACGGTGCGGAAGAAGGTGGTTGCGCGCATCTTGCGGTTGAGCGCGAGAGCGAGCACCAGCGAGATGACGAGGCCGATCGGGATGCCGAGCATCATGAACAGCGTGTTCCACATCGACTGCAGGAAGTACGGGTCGTTCGCCATGGCGATGTAGTTGTCGATGCCCACGAAGATCGGCGCCGAGAGGCCGTTCCAGCTCGTGAATGACGCGTACACCGAGTAGAGCAGGGGGTAGAGCGTGAAGATCAGGAAGCCGAGCACCGGGATCGCCACGAAGGCGAGAGCGGCGCGGTGCTCCGTGCGGTGCAGCGTCGAGCGCTGCAGCGTGGGGCGGCGGGTGGTCGTGGTCATGCGGGCGGTTCCTCGCTGGGATAGGGAGACGCGGGGTGCACCGGGGTGCGGGGAGCGGATGCCGCGCTCGCGCGTGAACGTGAACGCGGGCGCGGCATCCGGAGTGGTCCCGGAGGGGAACTAGCCGCCGATGCCGGCCTGCTGGTTCGCCGAGTCGAGGAACGCCTGCATCTTCGGCTGCACCTCCGCCAGGTAGTCGGCGGCCGTCATCTTGCCGTCGATCACGGGCTGGATGTTCGTGAAGAACTCGTCGTACCACTCGCCGTTGTAGGTGTTGCCGCCCGGCAGGCCGCGACCGTAGTCGGTGACGATCTGCAGGAACTCCTGCTTGTTCGCGGGCATCGTGCTCGTGTCGGCTGCCCAGGTCTCGGCCATGTCCTTGAGGTTCGGGATCTGGATGCCGGCGTCGACGAGGGTCTGCTGCGCCTCCTCGTTGGCGGTGAGGTACTCGACGAGCTTCACGGCCTCATCCGGGTGCTTGGTGCTGTTGGAGACGGCGATGCCGAGCGTGCCGATCCAGGCGCTGGTCTCACCGCTCACCCCGGCGGGGTAGGGGATGGTGTCCCACTCGAAGTCGAGCTTCTCGTAGGTGGAGAGGTCCCACGGCGCCACCGGGAAGAAGCCGATCTCGCCCTTCATCCAGCGCTGGTAGGTGTCGAGGGTCTGCGCCTCGCCCACCGACGGGGTCACGCCGTGCACGTTCTGCAGGTCGGCGAACCACTGGAGCGCCTCGGCGAACTCGGGGGTGTCGACGGTGACCTTGGTGCGGTCCTCGTTCAGCCAGTCCGCGCCGTTGCCCCACACGAACGGCTGCAGGTTCCACTGCACGTTGAGGCCGGTACCCCACTGGTCGAGGGTGCCGTCGCCGTTGGTGTCCTTCGTGAGCTGCTTCGCGACGTCGACGAACTCCTCGAGCGTGTAGGGCTCGTCCACGTCGGGCAGCGGGATGCCCGCGGCCTCGAACATGGTCTTGTTGTAGCCGAACGAGAAGGGTCCGACGTCCTTCGGCAGCGCGTAGATGGCGCCCTGGCCGATGAGCTCGCCGTCGAAGCGGTAGCTGTCGACGCCGTGGTCCCAGATGTTGTCGAGGTCGATGGTGTCCGAGCCCTCGACGTACTCGGTGATGTCCTTGACGATGCCGTTCTTGACGTACGCCTGCAGGTCGCCCGGGCCGATGTAGAACACGTCGGGGATCTGGCGGCCGGCGATCGCGGCCTTCAGCTTGGTCGGGTACTGATCGGCGGTCGTAACGATGATGTTGACGTCCACGCCGTTCGCCTCTTCGAACTCGCCGACGGCCTTCTCGTAGGCCTTCTGCTCGTCGGGCCCCCCGCGGAACATGAATGTGAGCTTCTTCTCGCCGCTGTCGCCGGCGCCCGCGGCGCCTCCGGCGCATCCGGTGAGCAAGAGTCCGGCCGTAGCAACCATGGCTACGGTCGCGGCGGTGAGACGTGACTTCGTCATCACGTGGTCCTTCCGATAGGCAGTGCGTGAAAAGGCCGGAGCCGCGCACTAACGCTTCGGGCATCCTTGGCCTGTGGATTTACAACGTTAGAATTACACGGCGTCGGAGGCGCGGTCAAGTTGAAACCGGAAGTTTTTCCAACGTTGCAAATTCGTGATGTTCGAACCGAGTGCCGGGCCGGATCATCGAGGTGCCAGGTCGGACGGTCACTCGGGACCGACGGACGATGCGGTTGGGTCGGCTCCGGTCGCGTCGCGGCGACGAGCGGAGCGGAGGAGTCGGCCCGATCGATCAGACGGAGGCGGTGGACTCCCGGCCGATGACGCTGAAATCGGTGAGGTAGGCGCGGGGATCAGCGGGCGGCGTGGAGGTCGCGCCGGCGGTGATCCGCTCGGCGAGCACGCGCACGGCGGTCTCGGCGATCTCGACCCTGCCCGGGTCGACGGTGGAGAGAGTCGGAAGCGAGTAGCGGGCCTCGTCCAGGTCGTCGAAGCCGATGACGGCCACATCCTGCGGCACGCGCAGCCCCGCCTCCTGCAGGGCGCGCATGGCGCCGAGGGCGAGAGTGTCGTTGAGGCCGAAGACCGCGTCGAACTCGACGCCCGCCGCGATCATCCGCCGCATCGCCTCGGCGCCGTTGAGCCGGTGCCATTCGATGACGTACCCGACGAGCTCCTCGCTCCGCGGTATGCCGGCCGCGTCGAGCGCACGGTGGTAGCCCTCGAGGCGGAGCGCCGCCGATCCGATGACCTCGCCCTCATGGGCGCCGATCACCGCTATCCGCCGACGGCCCGTGCGGATCAGGTGCTCGGTGGCCGCCTGAGCGGCTTCCTCGTTCCTCATGGTCACGTGATCGACCGGTCCGCCGAAGATGCGCTCACCGAGAACCACGAGCGGGTAGCGCACGTTCAACCGGTCGACGTCGTCCTGGCTCATCCCCAGGGGGGAGAAGATCAGTCCATCGGTCAGCTGCAGCCGCGGATTGGTGAGCATGGCGATCTCGCGCTCCCGGTCGCCGCGACCGGTCTGCTCGATGAGCACGACGAGAGACTGGCGCTCGGCGGCCTGGATGACGGCATCCGCCAGCTCGGCGAAGTAGCTGAGGCTGAGCTCCGGCAGTGCGAGCCCGATGACGCCCGTGCGGCCGGACCTGAGGCTCCGGGCGGTGATGTTGGGCTTGTAGTCCAGTTCGACGATGGCCCGCTGCACCCGCTCGCGGGTCGAGGCGCGCACGTGCTGGTAGTCGTGCACGACGTTGGACACGGTTTTGATCGAGACGCCGGCCAGCGCGGCGACGTCGTGCAGTGTCGCTGCCATGGGTCTCTCCTGTCTCGCCGCGGGCGGGAAACACGCGACCGAACGTACAACGCAGCACGCGGGGAAAGTCGCAGGCTACAGAACAAGCGTATGGTGATGCCACCGGAAGGATCGACATGGCAACAGAGGTGACGCACGAACCGGCCGGGAGCCGTTACATGCTGCTGGTGGACGGGGAACACACCGGACTGATCGACTACCAGCTTCGGGATGACATCGTCATTATGACGCACACCGAGGTGCACCCGTCTCGCCGGAACGGAGGGCTCGGCGGCGAGCTCGTCCGCGGCGCCCTCGATGACGTGCGCGAGTCGGGCCTGCGGGTGGATCCGGTGTGCCCGTTCGTGGCGCGGTGGCTCCGCGAGCACCCCGACTACCAGGACCTCCTCGCCGCGTAGGCGCGGCGGTGCGGCCGTGTGTGCGCGCGCACGGTCCCCGAGCTAGCGCGTGCGTGCGCATATCTCCACGGTCCCTGAGCTTGTCGAAGGGACCGTGGAGATATGCGCACCACGGATGCGGCGTGCGCGGCACCGCATGCGCCGCCGTTTCACTCAATCGCCCGCGAATCAACAGCGGCGATTGACGAAAGGGGCGGCGCGGAAGAGCGGATGGGTAGCGGGTGAGCGAAACCGCGGCGGTGGGATGCGGCGCGACGCGTCCCTCCGGCGCGTCCGTTCGACGGGCTCAGGGACCGTGGGGTGACGCTCGTAGACCGCGGTGCGTCCCTTCGACGGGCTCAGGGACCGTAGGGGTCAGGGGACGCGGGCGATCCACTCGCGGGTGGAAAACTTGTCGGCGACGAGCCGCTCGCTCCGCGCAAGCTCGTCCGGCGTGATCTCGCCCGGGGTCGCACCGTAGAGGCCGGTGAAGGTGGCCTTCATGCGGTCGATGATCTCGGCCCGGCTGAGGCCGGTCTGGCTGCGCAGCGGGTCGACCCGCTTCGCCGCACTCGTGATGCCCTTGTCGCTGATCTTCTCGCGACCGATGCGCAGCACCTGCACCATCTTCTCGCCGTCCATGTCGTAGCTCATGGTGGCGTGGTGCACGATGGCACCGTTGCCAAGGCGCTTCTGCGCCGCCCCGCCGATCTTGCCCTTGGCGCTCGTGATGTCGTTGAGCGGCTGGTAGAACGCGTCGATGCCGATCTCCCGCAGCGCCAGGATGACCCACTCGTCGAGGTAGGCGTAGGAGTCGGCGAAGGTCATGCCCTGCACGAGGTCGACGGGGGCGTAGATCGAGTACGTGATGACCGACCCGGCCTCCATGAACATCGCCCCGCCACCGCTGATGCGGCGCACCACGTCGAACCCGTACTTGGCCGCGTTCTCGGCGTCGACCTCGTTGCGGAGCGACTGGAAGCTGCCGATCACCACCGCGGGGTCGTTCCACTCCCAGATGCGCAGGGTCGGTGCGCGTCGCCCGGCGCCGACTTCGTCGGCGAGCACCTCGTCGAGCGCCATCTGCTGCACCGGCGGATAGGCGCGGTCGTGGATGATCTGCCAGTCGTAGTCGCGCCAGGCAGTGGCGCGAGCGAGCGAGCGACGCACCGCCACCGCGACCGCATCGGCGGAGAAACCGAGCAGCACGGCACCCTCGGGGAGGGCGCGGGTCACGGCAGCGCTGATCGTCTTCGCATCCGCGCTGGCCGGCAGCCCGTTCACCGCGGCGTTGATCGCCACCAGGGCCTCGTCGGGCTCGAGGAAGAAGTCGCCGGCGAGCCGGAACTCCGCTATCCGATCGTCCACGACCTCCAGGTCGACGACGACGAGCTTGCCGCCCGGGACCTTGTACTCACCATGCATGGCGCCAGCCTAACCGCGGCGGATGCGCCGCGAACGAGCGCCACGGACCCGGCACCGTCCCACGGAAGAACGGCACCGGGTCGCGAA
Source organism: Planctomonas psychrotolerans (assembly GCF_008642235.1). Taxonomy (GTDB): domain Bacteria; phylum Actinomycetota; class Actinomycetes; order Actinomycetales; family Microbacteriaceae; genus Planctomonas; species Planctomonas psychrotolerans. The sequence goes on from NZ_SJEV01000001.1 coordinate 1,077,505, forward strand.
GGAAAGGCACCGGGTCGCGGTCAGCGCACCGGGGTCGCGACGGAGGCGGCAGGACCGGACGAAGCACCCACGGCGGCATCGTCGAGGGACGACCACTCCCCCGTGTAGTGGTTGAAGCTCACGCTGTTGTCGATCTTGCTGCGGTCGGGGGCGGCGACGGAGGTGAGCTTGCCCACACGCTCCGGGTCGGGTGCGGATGCCGCGAGCAGCTTGGTGTAGTCGTGCTGCGGGTTGAGGATCACGGCGTCCGACGGTCCCCGCTCCACCACGCGACCGCGGTAGAGCACGAGGATCTCGTCGGAGAAGTGCCGCGCGGTGGCGAGGTCGTGCGTGATGTACAGCACGGCGAGGTTGTCCTCGCGCTGCAGGCGCGCCATCAGGTTCAGCACGCCGAGACGGATCGACACGTCGAGCATCGACACCGGCTCGTCGGCGATGAGCACCTGCGCACCGGGTGCGAGCGCCCGCGCGATGGCCACGCGCTGGCGCTGCCCGCCGGAGAGCTCGTGCGGGCGCCGGGCGGCGATGTCAGCGGCGGGCTCGAGGTTCACGCGCTCGAGCATGTGCACGACTGCCTCGTGGGTCGCCGCGGCACCGCGCGTGCGATCGTGGATGCGCAACGGCCGGGCGATGTGGTGCTCGATGCTGTGGAAGGGGTTGAGCGACGCGAACGGGTCCTGGAACACCATTTGCACGTGGCGCCGATACACCGAGCCGCCCACCGGCGTCTTGTCGTCGAGGGTCACCGTGATGGAGCCGGACGTGGGCCGCTCGAGCTTGGCGAGCATGCGTGCGATCGTCGACTTGCCGGAACCCGACTCCCCCACGAGCGCCACCGTACGGCCGGGCAGCAGGTCGAAGGAGACGCGGTCCACGGCGCGCAGCGTGCTGCGCTTCAGCCCGTGCCCGATCCGGAACTCCTTGGTGAGGTCGGTCACTTCAACGCTGGTCACTTGCTCTCTCCCCTCAGCGCGTGGTCACCCGTGCGGATGAAGTCGCCGCGCTCGCCGGTCAGGCTCGGGAACGAGCCGAGCAGCTTCTTCGTATAGGCGTGCTCGGGCTCCCGGTAGATCCGTTCGCTCGATGCGAGCTCTACGATCTCGCCGCGCAGCATGATCGCGATGCGGTCGCTGATCTCGAGCAGCAGTGGCAGGTCGTGCGTGATGAAGATCACGGCGAAGTTGAGTTCGTCGCGGAGGCGGAGGATCTCCCGCAGGATGTCCCGCTGCACGACCACGTCGAGCGCCGTGGTCGGCTCGTCCATGATCATCACCTGCGGCTCGAGGATGAGCGCCATCGCGATCATCACGCGCTGGCGCATCCCGCCGGAGAGTTCGTGCGGGAAGCTCGACAGGCGCTTCGAGTCCACCCCGACGCGCTCCAGCACGTCGGCGCACAGCCGGCGGCGGTCGGCCTTCGACATTCCGGGCCGGTGCGTCTTCAGCACGTCGTCGAGCTGGGCGTGGATGGAGATGACGGGATTCAGGGCGTTCATGGCGCCCTGGAACACCATCGACAGCTTCGACCAGCGGAAGGCCCGGAGCTGCTCGTCGCCGAGGGCGAGGAGGTCGGAGTCCGTCCCGTCCGAGTCGTGGAAGGTGACCGACCCGGTGTCGATGCGTGCGGGCGGCTTGTGCAGACGGTTGATCGCGTAGGCCAGCGTGGTCTTGCCGCAGCCCGACTCACCGGCGAGGCCGAGGATCTCGCCCGGCGACAGGGTGAGACTCACGTTCTTCACCGCGGTCACCGGCTTGTCGACGTCGTAGACGACGGAGAGGTTGTCGACCGTGAGTACCGGTCGGGTTCCGGTCAGGGTCATTTCGCGGCCTTTCCTCGGGCGCGGGTGAGCTTCGCGTGTGCGCGCACGTTGCGGAGCTTGGGGTTGATGATCTCGTCGATGCTGAAGTTGATCAGCGACAGACCGCAGCCGAAGAGGGCGATGATGAGGCCAGGCGGCACGAACCACCACCATGCCTTCAACTGCAGCGCGAAGCCGTTCTGCGCGTAGAACAGCATGGTGCCGAGGGTGGTCGAGTTCGACGCACCGAGGCCGAGGAAGGCGAGGCCTGCCTCGCTGAGAATGGCGAAGATGACGGCGAACACGAACTGCGAGGCGATCACCGGCAGCAGGTTCGGCAGGATCTCGACCGCGATGACGCGCCAGGAGCGCTCGCCCGCCACCCGGGCGGCGGCCACGTAGTCGCGGTTGCGCAGCGACAGCGTCTGCGCCCGGAGCACGCGGGCGGAAGCCGCCCAGCCGGTGATGGCGAGCACCACGGCGATGGTCCAGAGTCCGCGCTGCTCCTGCGGCACGAAGCCCGAGATCACGATCACGAGCGGGAGGCCGGGGATGACGAGCATCACGTTCGAGAAGAGCGAGAACGCTTCGTCGGCGAATCCGCCGAGGTAGGCGCCCAGGATGCCGAAGAAGGCGGACAGCAGCGTGGCGAGCACACCGACGATGAGGCCGATCTGCAGCGAGCCGCGCGTGGCGTAGGCCAGCTGCGCCAGCACGTCCTGCCCGGTCTGGGTGGTGCCGAGCACGTGGTCGCCCGACGGCGGCGTCATGCCGATGTTGCGCACCGTGCTGGGGTCCTGCACGAACATCGGTCCGAAGATGCCGAAGAGCGTGATGGCGGTGACGATGCTGAAGCCGATCACCAGCGCGGGCGTCATGGTGGGCAGCAGCTGGCGCAAGCCGCCGCGGGGCTTGGCACCGGTCTCGCGGCGGGACTCGACGAGTCCGGCGCTGTTGTCGGCGACGGTGGGTTCGGTGGTGGGGGTGAGATTCGTCATGGCGTGTCCCTGGCCTCCTCGGCCGTCAGCTCCTGGCCCTGGTGCGCGGGTCGATGATGCCGTACAGCATGTCGACGAGGAAGTTGGCCCCGAGCACGGCGAGCGTGATCACGAGGAAGATGCCCTGCATCAGCGCGTAGTCGCTGTTCTGCACGGCCTGCAGTAGCTTCGACCCGATGCCGGGGTAGGAGAAGACCTGCTCGGTGATGATGGAGCCGGAGACCACGAAGCCGAGGGAGATCGCGAAGCCCGCGATCGACGGCAGACCGGCGTTCCGTGCGGCATACCGGGTGAGGATGCGCGAGTTCTTCAGTCCCTTGGCGTGCGCGGTGAGGATGTAGTCCTCCGAGAGGGTCGACACCATCATGTTGCGCATGCCGAGCAGCCAGCCGCCGATCGACGAGATGACGATCGTCAGCGCCGGGAGGGTGCCGTACCGGATGGCCGACAGGATGAAGTCGGCGTTCCAGCCCGGGTTCAGCACCACGTCGTACCCGCCCATCGCCGGCAGCAGCTGCAGGGTGGACGAGATGATGAAGACGAGGATCAGCGCGAGCCAGAAGTACGGCACCGCGGCGAGAAGGGTGGTGGCCGGCACCAGGCTGTCGAGCCAGGTGCCGGGCTTCCAGCCCACGATGGCGCCGAGGCCGACGCCGAGGATGAAGGAGAGCAGGGTGGCGATGCCGACGAGCATGATCGTCCACGGCAGCGCGCCGCCGATCACCTCGCTCACCGGCGTGGGGAAGACGCTCACCGCGATGCCGAGGTCGCCCTTGGCGAGGTTGGTGAGGTAGTTGGCGTACTGGCTCAGGATGGGGTCATCCGTGCCGCCGCCGAGGAGGAGTTCGTAGGATCGGCGCGTGTTCGCGTCGACCTGACCGCCGCGCTGCTGGAGTTTCGCCAGCAGCACGTCGACCGGGTTGCCGGGCATCAGACGCGGAATCATGAAATTCAGCGTCAGAGCTGCCCACAGCGCGACCAGGTAGAAGCCGGCCTTGCGAAGAAAGTAATTCACTTCGTACCCATTCCTACGAACTCCTCCCGAGCGATCGAACTACTCGCCGGTCGGGGTGAGCGACATGAAGATCTGCGAGCTGTCCGGGCGCGCCCAGATCGCCGGGAAGGCGTACAGGTCGTCCTGCGTCGGCCACCCGTCGAACTTCGCCGCGTTGTACTCGCTCGTCGTTCCCCCCACGAGGATCGGAATGTAGGGCAGGCTCTCCGCGATCTTGTTCTGGATGACGTCGTAGTGCGGCTGGCGCGCTTCGGTGTCCGTCGGGTTCGACGCCTTCAGTGCGGCGAGCGCCGCGTCGACCTCGGGGTCGCTGAACCGGGCGAAGCCGGGGTTGGCGTTGGTGCCCACCGGTGCGGTGTTCGCGGTGCTGAAGAACTCGTTGTACATGTAGTACGGGTCGGCGGCCGGGCCCTGACCGAGCGAGTCGATGAGCAACTGGTACTCGCCGAGTCCGCGGACCTCGGTCCACTCGTTCCACGAGGACTGCTGCGCCGTGATCTCGATGCCCGCGGCCTTGGCCTGCTGGGCGATGAGGTCGACCGCGGTGATGTAGTCGGTCCAGCCGGTGACCACGCGCACGCTCATGGCGACGCGCTCGCCGTCTTTCGCGTAGATGCCGTCGGAGCCCTTGGCGTAGCCGGCGGCCTCGAGGATGGAGGAGGCGCGGTCGGCGTCGGGGCTCATCGGGGCGATGGGCTCCTCGAGCGAGTCGGAGATGATCTCCGCGTCACGCTCGGGCAGGGCGAATCCGGGGGAGATCTCCGCCGCGGTGTTCTGGAAGGCGAGCGAGTTGATCTGCTCGCGGTCCATCGCGTAGTAGAGCGCCTGGCGCACGGCGGGGTCGGTCTGCGGCCCCTCGCAGCCGAGCTCGGCGTTGGAGCAGGTGAAGAGCGCCGGCTGGTTGAGGTGCACGGTGATCGCCTTGTAGCCGGGGTAGTTCTCCTCGACGTTGGCCATGTCCGGCACCGGGCCGGTCTGCCAGTCGATGGTGCCGGCCGCGAGGGCGTCCGCACCGGCCTGGTTGCCGGAGAGAGCGATGTAGCGCACGTTCTTCACCGCGGGCTCGCCGCCCCAGTAGTCGGGGTTGGCGGTGTAGGTGAATGCCTGAGCCTTGAAGTCGCTCAGCATGTACGGACCGGTACCCACCGGTTCGGCGACCACGTCGGTGGCGGGGTCGACGTCCGACCAGATGTGCTCGGGCACGATGTAGGTGCGGCCGAGGATGCTGGGGCCGTCGACGAACGCCGGCTCGGAGAACGCGATGGTGAGGTGCGTGTCGTCGACCACGGTGACCTCGCCGGAGAAGCCGATGGCGTTGATCGCCGGGTTCTCCTTGAGCAGGTTGAGGTTGAAGGCCACGTCCTCGGCCGTGAAGGGCTCGCCATCGGTGAAGGTGACGCCCTCTCGTGTGGTGATGGAGAGTTCGGTGCCGTCTTCGTTCCAGGAGAACTCGGTGCCGAGCATGGGCTTCGGCTCCCCCGGCTGCAGCTGGTTGTAGTAGAACAGCGGCTCGAAGATCTCGCCGACACCACCGATGGTGGAGGGCGAGTACGGGTTGAAGTTGATCTGGTAGTCGCCGGCCTGGCCCGTGTAGGCGATGAGGGTGTCGGCGTCGGAACCCGAGGACGAGCCGTTGCTCGTACCCGACTCGGACGCGCTGCATCCGGAGAGCAGGAGCGCTGCTACGGCCGCTGATGCGGCGAGGGCTGCTCCCTTCCGGCGAGCGGGAACGTTGCGGAACATCGTTGATCCTTTCCTGCGACGCCACAGCTGCGTGGGCGCGCCTTCGGTGACCAGTCTCGGTGCGGCTGGCTTTTTACATTCTTATCGAAGTAAATTAAGTAAGTCAACTAAGGCGGAACCGACGTTCTGCAGCCGAAACGAAGGAGTGGCGAATGTCGACCGCTGCCGCTCCACAGCGCCCGCTCACGCACGGGGTCGTGCTGGACCTCATCCGCGCCGCCCGGAGGATCAGCCGGGTGGAACTGGTCGATGCATCCGGTCTCACCGGCGCCACCATCACGAACGTCGTGCGCGACCTGATCGACGAGGGCCTCGTCGAGGAAGCCGGCCACGCCGAGTCCACCGGGGGCAAGCGGCGAACGCTCCTGCGGTTGCGCGCCCGGGCGCGCTTCACCGTCGGCGTGCAACTCGACCGCTCCAGCTGCACCATCGTGATCATCGACCTCGCCGGGCAGCTCGTCGCGCGCACGGCCATCGGCGGCGCCGGTTACCGGTCGCCGCACGAGACGCTCTGCATGGTGGCCGACCACGTGGACTCCCTCCTCGACAGCGCGGGCGTGGACCGGCACCGGGTGCTCGGCATCGGGCTCGTGAGCCACGGCCCGCAGAACCTCGACGACGGCCGACTGCTGTCCCTCAGCCCCATGCCTCAGTGGCACGGCTTCCCGATCGTCGCCGACCTGGAGCAGATCACCGGACTGCCGGTGCTGCTCGACAACGACGCGACCGCTGCCGCGATCGGCGAGTTCTGGATCGGCGGGGTCGACCCCGCGAGCACCTACGCGTGCATCTACATGGCGAGCGGCATCGGTGGCGGCGTGGTGAGCGGCGGCGGCGTGTACCGCGGCGGCACCTCGAACAGCGTGGAGATCGGACACGTGTCGCTCGACATCAACGGCCCGGAGTGCAGCTGCGGCAACCGCGGATGCCTCGAGGACTACGCCGGGCCGCCCGCCGTCATCGCGAAGGCGCACACCGTTCCCGGCCTCGCCGAACGGCTGCGGTTCACCGCGGGCGAGACGGAGACGCTCACCAACTTCGCCCGCATCGCGCGGGCCGCCGTGGCCGGGGACGCCGACGCGCTCACGCTCATCCGCGACTCCGCCCGGTACATGGCGCACTCCGCCATCAGTCTGACCAGCCTCTTCGACCTCGATGCGGTGGTGCTCGCGGGCCAGAGCTTCGCCACGGCCGGGTCTATCTACGTGGAGGCGATGCAGGCGGAACTCGACCGCGCCGGATTCGCTCGCGACGTGCATCCGGTGCGTGTGACACTCTCGAAAAGCGGCGCCGATGCCGCGGCGATCGGCGGCGCCGTGCTGGTGCTCCGCAGCGAGTACACGCCGCGCGACCTGCGGCGGCCGGATGGCCGGTCGCTGCGGTACGGCAGTTCGCGGGCGACCGCCCTGCCTCTGACCGCACCGTCCTGACACACCCGAGGAAGTGGAAGCCATGACACCTGACCAGACCCCCACGGAAGCCGGTGCATCGTCGTTCGCGGTGCTGCGCCGCGACGGATCGAGCCTCGTGGTCGAACGCCCCGCCGCCGGACTCGTGCAGGTGCTGCACTGGGGCGCCGACCTGGGTGCGCTCGACGACGACTCGTGCCGGGAGCTCGGCATCGCGACCAGTCGGCAGAGCCCTCCCGGTACGGTGGATGCCGCCTGGCAGTTGACCGTGCTGCCTCAGGAGGCCGACGGCTGGGCGGGCCGACCCGGGGCACTCTTCCGACGGAGCGACCGCCCCGTCTTCCCCCGATGGACCACCGACGGATTCGACGTGTCGGGTGCGTCCCTCACGGCCACTGCGACGGACGCCGAAGCGGGACTGAGGCTCGTGACCACCCTGTCGATCCTCGAGGGCGGCGTGGTCACGGTGGTGCACGAGGTGCAGAACACGGGGGACGGCGGTCTCACCGTGGAGTGGCTCGAAGTAACCCTGCCTGCCCCGAAGGCGGTGGATGCGCTCACCGAGTTCTCGGGCCGCTGGACGCGGGAGAAGTCCCCGCACACGGGTCCGTTCCCTCGCGGCGCCTGGCTTCGGCAGACCCGCCGGGGCCGCAGTGGTCACGATGCGCCGCACGTGATGATGGCGTCCATCGACACCCCTCGCGACCGTTCGGGGGAGCTGTGGGCGGTGCACCTCGGCTGGAGCGCCGACGTCACCTACCGCACCGACCGCATGCCCGACTCCGGAACCGTGCTCGGTGCGGGTGAGATGCTGCGGCCCGGTGAGATCACGCTCCACCCTGGGGAGCGTTACGAGACCCCCGCGTGCTACTTCGCCTGGTCGGACCGCGGCCTCGACGGCCTCAGCGCGCGTTTCCACACCTACCTGCGCAGCCGCCCCTCGCACCCGCACAGTCCCCGACCGCTGGTGCTCAACACGTGGGAAGCGGTCTACTTCACCCACGATCCCGACTTCCTGGCCTCCCTCGCCGACACCGCGGCCCGCGTGGGCATCGAGCGCTTCGTGCTCGACGACGGCTGGTTTCTGGCGCGACGCGATGACACCCGCGGTCTCGGCGACTGGATCGTGGACCCCGCGGTGTGGCCGGACGGCTTGAAGCCTCTCGCCGATCGGGTGCACGGTCACGGCATGGAGTTCGGTCTCTGGTTCGAGCCCGAGATGGTGAATCTCGACTCGGACCTCGCCCGGGCCCACCCGGACTGGCTGTTGCACAACCCGGCGCACCTCGACACCCCGGCCGGCCTGTCGTGGCGCACCCAGTTCGTGCTGAACCTCGCCTCCCCCGATGCCTACGCCCACGTGTTCGGCCAGATCAGCGCCCTCGTGTCGGAGCTCGGCATCGACTTCATCAAGTGGGACCACAACCGGGACCTGGTCGAAGCCGTTCACGACGGGCGCTACGGCGTTCACGAGCAGACCCTCGCCGCCTACCGGTTGATCGCCGAGCTGAAGGCGACCCATCCGGGCCTCGAGATCGAGTCGTGCTCGAGCGGTGGCGCTCGGACCGACCTCGGCATCCTTCAGGTGACCGACCGGGTGTGGGCGAGCGACTCGAACGACCCGATCGAACGCCAGGACATCCAGCGCTGGACGGAACTGCTGCTGCCGCCGGAACTGGTGGGGGCGCACGTCGGTCCGTCGCCGGCGCACAGCTCCGGTCGGGCCACCGACCTCTCCTATCGCATGGTCACGAGCCTCATGGGGTCGTCGGGATTCGAGTGGAACATCGCGGCCTGCACCGAGGACGAGCTCGACGCCATCACCAGGTTCGCCGCGCTGTACAAGGAGTTGCGGTCGGTCATCCACACCGGTACGGCCGTGCACGGCGACCTGCGGGACCCCGCCCTGCGGCTGAACGGGTTCGTGTCGCAGAATCGCACCGAGGCCGTGTACCTGATCGCGAGCGTGGCGACCCCGGAGGACTCCCTGCCGGAGCGTGCGCGCCTGCACGGGCTCGACCCCGACCGCACGTACCGTGTGCGGGTGCGCGACGAGATCGGGTCGGCAGCGTACGGCTGGCACCATCCCGGTTGGGTGCTGCGCGGTGGAGTCGTGCTGCCCGGTTCGGTGCTCGGCACGATCGGCCTGCAGTTGCCCGCCCTGTGGCCGGCGCAGGGAATGGTGCTGCACGCGACGGCGATCTGACCCCGAGCGCTCGGCCCGCACCGCTCCGACCGCCCGCCCGCGGGAGGCGACGTCAGTCGGTCGGGCAGGGCGCCGTCGTACCGCGACCGATGAACGTGGGTGACGGCGCCTGACTGCTCGACGCCGTGCGGCCATCGATCAGCGCGAGGAGCGCCTCCGCCACCGACTCGCCGAGCGCGTGCACGTCGTGGCTCATCGCGGAGAGCGGCGGTGTCGCGAGTCGGCAGGCTGTCGAGTCGTCCCAGGCGAGGAGCGACAGTCGCTCCGGCACGGCGACGCCGAGTTCGTGCGCGACATCGAGCCCGCCCACCGCCATTCGATCGTTGTCGTAGATGATCGCCGTCGGCGCGGGCGAACTCTCGATGAGGGAACGGGTGGCGACCGCGCCGCTCGCCTCGGTGTAATCGCCCTCCACCGTGGCACCGGCCACGTTCGCTGCGGCGATGGCGGCATCGAACGCGAGCGCGCGCGCCTGAGAGTGCCGGAGGTCGACGGGACCGGAGACCCGCGCGATCCGGGTGTGGCCGAGCGCCGTCAGCGCCCCCACCGCATCCGTCATCGCGCCGTAGTTGTCCACCCGCACCGCGGTGATGTCCTCGGTCGCGGGTTCACCGAGCACCACGGTGGCGAGTCCGAGCGCGTGCGTGCGCTCGGCGCGACCGTCGTTCTCCACGAGGTCGGCGAGCAGCACCCCTGCCACCCCGCCGGTGGCCGCCCACCGCTCGTAGGCCTCGAGTTCGGCCTCCCGATCGGGTACCACCTGCAGCAGCACCGAATAGCCCGATGCGCCGAGCAGATCCTCCATGCCCGCGATGATCTCGACGTAGAACGGGTCGATGCCGAGCGTGCGGGGGTCGCGACGGAGCACGATGCCGACCGACCGAGCCACGCCCGTCGGAACCGGGGGAGTATTCATGCCTGCAGTATCCCGCACGCCGGAGCGGGCACGATTTCGCCCCGTAGGGAACGGTCGAGGACGAAATCTGCGCCCGAACGCGGATCTGACGCCGGGTCTGCTCCATGATGGGCACTATGCCCCTTCTGACACCACTTCCCGCGGACTCGCTCGGCCACCTCTCCGCCGCGATCAGCACGTCGCTCAGCACGGTGCTCAACGACTTCGGAACCTCCCATGGTCTCGCCCCCCTCTCCTGGCACACCAGCGTCATGACCGACGTCGATCTGGCCGGCAGCTACCCCGGTGATGCGGCCACCCCCGAGGCGTTCGAGGCGGTGGAGCGATGGGCGCTCGCCTTCGGCTTCGCGAACACCACGTCGATGATCGGCGACGACGGCCTCGCCACGTGGTCGGGTTCGGTCGGGAAGTGGCGTGCGGAGCTGTGGTGCATCACCGACCTCGATCGGTTCCGCGACGCCTACCCCGACGACGACTACTTCCGCTCCGGCAGCACGCACTGAGTTCCCCCGGACCGAGGACATGACCAGCACATGGACGACAGAGGCGGCGCCGGTGCGAGCGCGGGCGTCGATGGCGGTCGCGACCAGCCGCGGGCTCGTCCTCGACCTCATCCGTTCCCGGGGACCGATCAGCCGGGTGGCGCTGGCCGCGTCGACCGGTCTCACCCAGGCGACGATGTCCTACGTGGTGCGGGACCTGCTCGAGGACGGGCTGGTACAGGAGATCGGTCGCGGTGAATCGACGGGCGGCAAGCGCCCGACCCTGCTTGACATCGATCCGGTGTCGCGGTTCGCGGTCGGCGTGCAGCTCGGCGCCGACGAGATCACCTACGTGGTGACGAACCTCGGCGGGGCCATCATCGGTCGCACCCGCACGCAGGGACCGGTGGACGACCCGGGCCGGGTGGTGGCCGACATCGCCGACGATCTCGCGACCCTGATCCGCAATCTCGGCGTGAGCCCCGACCGCATCGTCGGTCTCGGCGTGGTGGCGCCGGGGCCCCTCGACCTCGATGCGGGCATGATCCTCGCACCGTCGTCGATGACCGCCTGGCACGGCTTCCCGTTGCGGGATCGCCTGTGGGAGGCGACCGGCCTGGCGGTGCTCATGGACAACGATGCAACCGCGGCGGCCGTGGGCGAGTTCTGGGGCGGTGCACTCACCGGATCGAAGGCGCACCTCACCGTCTACATGGGCGCCGGGATCGGTGCCGGCATCGTGCTCGGCGGAACCGTCTACCGCGGTGCCAGCTCCAACACCGGCGAGCTCGGCCAGACTCTCGTGCAGTCATCGCCGGACGGGCAGTGGAGAACCATCGAAGACCTGGCCGCGCCCCGGGCCGTCGCCGCGGCCGCGCGCGCCGCCGCGGAGCGCGGGACGCTTCCCGGGGTGCGTCTCTCGGCCGATGGCAATGCGCACGACGACTTCGCCGCGGTGGCGAGCGCCGCCGTCCGCGGCCACGACGACGCCTTACGGCTCATCACCGCATCGGCCGAGGTGCTCGCGTCCGCGGTGGCATCCGCCGCGAACCTGCTCGACCTCGACTCGGTGGTGCTGGCGGGTCCCTCGTTCGCCACCGCCGGCTCCGTCTACGTCGAACTGGTGAAACGCCGGCTCGATACGCAGTTCTTCGCGGGCCGTGCGCACGAGGTGCGGGTGCGCATCTCGAGCCAGGTGGCCGAGGCGGCCGCCGTGGGCGGGGCGGCACTGGTGCTGCAGCAGCACCTCGCACCGCGATCGTTCAGCGGCTGATCGAGGTTTTCGTCGGCCCGGGAGTCACCCGCGGGCGACCGGAGTCACTCCGTGGGGTATTCGAGGTCGTCGAGCAGCTCGGCGTTCGGCGTATCGGTGTCGCCCGTACGCGGATGCGGGATCTGCAGTTGCTGCGTCTTCCGCACCAGGTCGGCCACGAGGGCCTCTTCGACGACCTCGTCGAAGCTGCTGTCGGTGGGCACGCCGACCAGTTGACTGGCCGGCCCGAGCAGGAAGGTCGCCTTCTCGATGGTGCCATCGGGGAAACGAACGGGAACGTCGATGGTGTCCGACATCTTGTTGAGAGCGAGTGCCGAGGCGTACTGCACCACGGCATCCGCGATCGCATCGCCCGTGAGCAGGATGTCGCCAGCGTAGTGGATGGACTTCACGCTGCCACTCTACGGACTTCTCCCTTCGATGCGGTGGGGCGGAATGCGCCGGAACCGCTGCGCGCGCCCGTTCAGCACCGCTTTTCTGCCAGAGTATTCTTTCCAAGGCCTCGCTTTGCCTCTACGCGGCAACACTGCTCCGGGCGACGTGATAACGATGGGACACACAATGGGCACGCTGACCTACAACGGGACCTTCACGGTCGACTTCGACGACCGAGTCCTCGCGCATCTGCAGGTGGTGATCGGCGCAAAGCTCCGGCACGGCGAGTCCTTTCACTTCTCCTGGAAAGACGACGCCCGCGTGGGTAACGGACGGACCACGATCTGGCTGCACCCCGCCGTGCCGCTGGTCTACAAGTACTTCGGCAGCAGGATGCCCACGCTGAACCGCCAGTGGGTCGACGCGCTGATGGTGTCCGCCATCTCGCCGGGAGGCCTGCTCCTCGTTCCCGAGCCGAACGCGCCCGAGGAGGGCTGACGTGCCCATCAAGCGCATCAACATCGCGTACGACGGGGCGTCCTACAGCATCGGGAACCGCGAGTACGACGAGGTGAAGGCGGAGATCGAGTCCTTCGTGGAGTCCGGTCGTCCGCACTGGTTGCGCGTCAACCACGGTGAGGGATCCTTCCGCGAGGTCGACCTGCTCATCACTCCGAGCACGAGCATCTCGCTCTCGGCCATCGACCCGGCGTCCGCCGAGTAGCGGCGGCATTCGGCGGCGGCACCCGCGCCGAATCGCACGGTGCCACGAGAACCGCCTGCCGGCGAGATCGCGTGGTCCGGAGACCGCGGTCGCGTGCCACAATCGGGCCATGCCCACCTACACGGACTCCTACGGCGTCGACATCACCTACTACGAGTGGACCGTGTCGGAGCCTCGAGCCGTCGTGCAGCTCGTGCATGGCCTCGGGGAGCACGCGCAGCGGTACGGCGCGCTCGCCGAGGCGCTCTCCCGCGCCGGGTACTCGGTGTACGCGGAGGACCACCGCGGGCACGGTCAGACCGGGCTCGCCCAGCACGGCGGCGATCTGTCGCGACTCGGCAGGCTCGGCCCGGGCGGACTGCGGGCCACGTTCGCGGCCGTGCACCAGTTCACCGCGCTGGTCCGCGACGCCAACCCCGGCGTGCCGATCGTGCTCCTCGGTCACAGCTTCGGATCCATCATCGCCCAGGTGCTGCTGAACACCCACTCGGCGGACTACGCGGCCGTGGTGCTCACCGGCACGGCCGCGCGGCTGCCCGGCCTGATGAACGGCGGCGATCTGAACCGCTTGCACAAGCACCTCGGCACGACGGGCCGGGAGTGGCTGACCCGCGACCTCGACGTTCAGCGCGCGTTCGATGACGACCCGCTGACGTTCCCGGCCGATGCCCGGAAGCTGTTCGGACTCGTCGACGGGCGGCGCCTCTTCGGGGTGCCCGCGCGAAATCTGCCCTCCCGACTGCCCCTGCTCATCCAGATCGGCAGCGAGGACTCGCTCGGCGGCGAGCGCAGCGTGCGACGACTCGCCGACCTCTATCGCAGGCGCTCCGGACTCACGGACGTGCAGGTGCAGGTGTACCCGGAGGCCCGGCACGAGGTGTTCAACGAGCTCAACCGCGACGAGGTCATCGGCGACCTCCTCGCCTGGCTCAACGCGCACATCGCGCACTGACCCTCGTGCGCTGACTCCTGCGGGATGCCGCTCCGGCCTACGCCCTCCGCAGCGTGAGCACCCGAGCGGTCGGCGCGGCAGCCGCCACGGTCACCATCAGCCGTCCCTCGGCCGCATCCCACGCCCAGTCCCACCCGGTCTGGTCTGCCGGGAAGAACGGGTCGACGGTCACGTCGGCACCGCGCAGCGCCGGGAAGGGCAGCACGAGCGTGTGGCTGCCGCCGTCCGCGTCGGGCCGCCGCCACACCGTGAGGTAGACCGGCCCGTCGGGAATCGCCAGGCCCATGGCCACCCAGGGGTCCTCCCAGCCCGGCAGGCCGAGCGGCCAGACCGCGGTGCTCCGCTCGATGTCGGCGAGCACCACCTTCTGGGCGGCTACGGCGTCACTCACCCGACGACGCTCGTCGGCGCTCATCCGGTTGAGGTAGCCCGAGAGGTACATCCGGCCGGCGATGGCGTTGACGAGGCTGAAGGTCAGCAGCTCGTCGCTCATGCCCGCCTGCGGGTACGCCCAGTTCCCCGCCTGCTCCGGCAGGAGCGACGCGGGTGCCGCGGCCGCGATCGGGGCGTACATCACCGGGTCCTGCTGGTCGGAGGTTGACTGCAGGTGCAGCCGCGACATCATCGCGTAGTCCATCCGCATGGCGCCCGACGCGCAATTCTCGATGAGCAGGTGCGGGTGCCGCGCCTGGATGCGGTCCAGCCAGTCGAGGAGCGCCCGGTTGTGGTCGAGCAGACCGTCGCCCGGCGCGGTGCCGGTCGAGTCCGTTCCCGGCCCGGTCATCGTGTTGTAGTCCATCTTGAAGAAGCCGACGCCGTAGTCGGACACGAGGCGGTCGACCACCTCGTCGAGGTGTCGCACGGCGGCGGGCGAACGGAGGTCGAGCAGGTGACGGCCGTGCTCGGCGACGCGCACCCCGCCGCGGGAGAAGAAGGCTTCGTCGGGCAACGTCTGCGCGAGCGGCGAGTGGATGCCGATGACCTCGGGTTCGAGCCAGAGCCCGGCCACCATGCCGCGTGCCCGGATGTGGTCGATCACCTCGGTGATGCCCGCGGGGAAGCGGCTCGCGGCGGGCTCCCACGCTCCGACGGTGTCCCACCAGTGGCCCTCGGCGTACCAGCCGGCGTCGATGCAGAAGTAGTCCGCGCCGGTCTCCGCTGCCGCGTCGATGAGGGGCAGAAGCTTTTCGGTGGTGGGGTCGCCCATGAGGGTGTTCATGTAGTCGTTGAACACCACCGGCAGGGTGCGGTCGATGTCGCGCACGGTGCGGAGCGCGCGTCGCTGGGCGGTGAGCACCGCGAACGCCTCGTCGATGCCGCCTTCCACGACGCCGACCGACACGGGCACCGAGACGAACGGTCGCGACGCCGAGACTCGACGCGACCAGGAGTGCTCCGCGTCGGTCGGGCCGTGCAGCAGCAGGTACGCGCTCGCCCGGGTCTCCCCGAGCTCGTAGCCCCACGGACCGTTGTGCTCGATCTGCCAGCACAGGGCGAAGGGCGCAGCGTTCGAGACGAGCACGCCGGTCGGCAGCTTCTCACCGGTGGACCACGAGCCGCGGTTGGTGACGGCGCAGCGGCTCCGCGGCGAGTGGTGCTGCAGTTCACGATCGATGCGCGCGAGGCCGAGCGTGCGCAGCGGTTCGCGCCGCCAGCGGCTCTCGACCACCCAGTCGTTGTCCCCGTGCACGAGGTCGAGGTCATCGACGTCGCTGCCGGAGTCGCCGAGGTACGAGCCGGTGGCGAACGAGGAGAGGAAGTCGAGCATGAGCTCGCCGTCGCCCCGCACCACGGCCTCCGACCACGCCTGCACGGCCGCGACGTCGCCGCGGGTGACGAAGACGCTCGTGATCTCGAGTCCGGTCTCCGGGTCGGCCTGCACGATCTCGAGGCGGCGGGTCGTGCCCTCCACGCTGTCGGAGTGCGACGCGTAGCGCAGCCGCTTGCCGATCACCGTGTCCACATGGCGGAACCCGCCCGGGAAGCGTCCGTGCCCGATGGCCGAGACCTCGACGAGGGGCTGGTCGGTGGTCACCGTCGGTCGCGCGCCCGGGCCCGCCGGATCGGCGGCGGGCGCGTCGGCCGGGCGAAATGACCGCAGGCGGACGGGGGCGTCGCCGCTCACGTCGAATTCGAGCGTGACGCCGGCGTTCCCCCAGACGACAGGGGCAGGGGCGAGAACGTCAGGGGCGGTCATCGGGTGCCCGCCTCGGTGTGCGGTTGCGGTTGCGGTTGCGGTTGCGGTTGCGGTTGCATGTCTTCCCCTCGGTGCACCATTGCGGATGCAGTTAGTCAATCAGATATAGAAAGTTGTGTGTCGACGTCGATCCCCCGTTATTCTGGGCTCGCCACCCACCTCCTCCAGTCAAGGGACGACATTCATGAGCCGCACGCCGCTGAACTCCGGCTGGACCCTCCGCCCCACGGGCGGGCCGATCCCCGACGGCATTCCCGCCGAGGTCCCGGCAACCGTGCCGGGCACGGTGCACACCGACCTGCTCGCCGCCGGCCTCATCCCCGACCCCTACCTCGACCTCAACGAGCACGAGCTGCAGTGGATCGGCGACTCCGACTTCACCTATGCGACCTCGTTCGCCTATGCCGCCGACGGCCACGAACGGGTCGACCTCGTGGCGGAGGGGCTCGACACCGTGGCCGCGGTGACCCTCAACGGCACCCTCCTCGGGCGCACCCGCAATCAGCACCGCTCGTACCGCTTCGACGTGCGTGCGCTGCTCGAGGAGGGCGAGAACGAGCTCGCCGTGGAGTTCGCCTCGCCGGTGCGGTCCGCACGCGAGGCCGAGGCGCGTATGGGCGCCAAGCCGTTCGTGGGCAACGCCCTGCCTTACAACGCACTCCGCAAGATGGCCTGCAACTTCGGCTGGGACTGGGGACCGGTGCTCACCACCGCCGGCATCTGGAAGCCGATGTACCTGCACGCCTGGTCGACCGCCCGCATCGTGCAGGTGGTGCCGCTCGTGACCGTGTCGTCCTCGGGATCCGGCACGGTCGAGCTGCGGATCGAGCTCGAGTGCACCGGGGAGACGGACCTCACCCTCGACGCCTCGGTCACCGGCCCAAGCGGAACGGACGTGCGCGCGAGCACCGTGACCACCGGGTCGACCGCCGTGATCACCCTCGAGGTCGAGGACCCGGAGCTCTGGTGGCCCCGCGGCTACGGCGACCAGCCGCTCTACGAGGCACGGGTCGTGGTCTCGTCGGCCGACACCGAGCTCGACTCCTGGACCCACGACATCGGCTTCCGCACGGTCGAGGTGCGGGTCGCACCCGACGAGTTCGGCACGAGCTTCGAGTTCTCGGTCAACGGCCAGTACGTGTTCATCAAGGGCGCGAACTGGATCCCCGACGACTGCTTCCTCCCCCGCATCACGCGCGAGAGCTACGAGAAGAGCATCCGCGACGCCGTCGACGCCGACATGAACATGCTCCGCATCTGGGGCGGCGGCATTTACGAGAGCGACGACCTGTACGACATCTGCAACCGGGAGGGCCTGCTGGTCTGGCAGGACTTCCTGTTCGCCTGCGCGGCCTACTCCGAGGCCGACGAACTGCGCGACGAGGTCGCCGCCGAAGCCAGGGAGAACGTCGCCCGCCTCGCGCCCAACCCGTCGCTCGTCTTCTGGAACGGCAGCAACGAGAACGTCGAGGGCTTCTACCACTGGGGGTGGAAGGAGAAGCTGGCCGAGGGCGAGGACTGGGGTCGCGACTACTACGACAACCTGCTCCCCGCGATCCTGGCCGAGGTCGACCCCACCCGCGGGTACCTGCCGTCGAGCCCGTTCTCCCCGGAGAACTACGCCACACCGCGCGACCCCGAGCACGGTCCGGTGCACAGCTGGGAGGTCTGGAACCGCCAGGACTACACGACCTACCGCGACGACATCCCCCGGTTCGTGTCGGAGTTCGGATACCAGGGCCCGCCCAACTTCTCCACCCTCACCCGGTCCGTGCACGACTCGCCCATGGCCGCCGACTCCCCCGGCGTGCTCTCGCACCAGAAGGCGGAGGACGGCAACGGCAAGCTCGCCCGCGGTTACGCGCCGCACCTGCCGGAGCCGACGAACTTCGACGACTGGCACTTCACCACGCAGCTAAATCAGGCTCGGGCTATCGCGTACGGCGTCGAGCACTTCCGCTCGTACTCGCCACGCACGGCGGGATCGATCATCTGGCAGTTGAACGACTGTTGGCCGGTCACCAGCTGGGCAGCCGTGGACGGCGACAAGCGCCGGAAGCCGCTGTGGTACGCGCTGCGCTCGGTGAATGCCCCGCGCCTCCTCACCATCCAGCCGCGCGGAGGTTCTCTCGCACTGGTGGCGAGCAACGACAGCCCGGAGGCATGGGTCGAGTCGGTGGAGGTGCGTCGCGTCGCCCTCGACGGCACGGTGCTCGACAGCCAGACGGTGCAGCTCGACGTCCCGTCGCGCACGAACGCGACCGTGCCGCTCGGCGCATCCGTCACCTCCGCGTCGACGCCGACGGCCGAGCTGATCGTCGCCGCGTCCGGCACGGCGCGCCCCGCCCGCTGGTACTTCGTGGAGGACCTCGAGTTGGCGGTTCCGGCGCTCGACATCGACACGTCGGTCGAGGCCGTCGACGGCGGGTACGCGGTCACCGTGACGGCGAACACCTTCACCAAGGACATCGTGCTGAACGCCGACCGTCTCTCCCCCGAGGCGACCGTCGACGAGATGCTCGTGACCCTGCTGCCCGGGGAGAGCCACCGCTTCACCGTGACCGGGAGCGACCTCGACGTCGATGCGATGGTTCAGGCTCCGGTGCTGCAGTCGGTGAACGCTCTGCTCTCCGCGCGCGGCTGATCCCGCCCCGCACCGCGCACCGCGAGGTGCCCGGATGCGTCCCGAATCCACCGGAGGAGGGACCGCTCCGGGCACTCCGCGGGTACCCGGGAGGGAAAGCACCTCGGTCGAGGGAACATTGGGCGAACAATCTCCGAAGCCGACGAAATAGCGGACCGCATGCGCGTACGTTGGTGAGCACATTGCCGATTTGCATGCTCGACGGGGGACACAGTCCGATCCCGTTTTGATGCGCAGTAAGGACTGACATGAAGAAGCACTACTCCCGCCCCGCCTTCGTCACCGCTCTCGTTCTGGGCTCGGTGGCACTCACCGCCTGCAGCAGTGCGGAGGAGGGCACCACGGCATCCGGAGGTGAGGGTTCCTCGGGAACGCTCATCGTCTACACCAACTCCAACGGTGACGGCCGTGGCGAGTGGGTCACCGAGCAGGCCGCCGAAGAGGGCATCGACATCGAGATCGTGGGCCTCGGCGGCGCCGACCTGGCCAACCGCATCGTGGCCGAGAAGAACAACCCCGTCGGCGACGTGGTCTTCGGCCTCAACAACATGTACTTCGAGACGCTCAAGTCCGAGGACGCCATCACGGCCTACACCCCCGCCTGGTCGGGCGAGGTGGACGCCGCGTCCGGCGACGCCGAGGACGGCGCCTTCTGGCCGCTCGTCGAGCAGGCCATCGTGACCGTGTACGACACGAACAGCATCGACGCATCCGCCGCTCCCGAGGAGATGAGCGAGCTGTGGGAGAACGACGAGTACCAGGGCCGCTACGAGGTCAACACCAGCCTCGGCCAGGCGACGCCGCAACTCGTGCTCGCCGGTCTCCTCGCCCCGTACATCGACGAGGACGGCGACCTCGGCGTCTCCGACGAGGGCTGGGAGCAGGTCGAGGCCTACTTCGCCAACGGGTCCCCGGCGGTGGAGGGCACCGACCTGTACGCCCGCATCACGCGCGACGAGGTCGACTACGGCGTGATCCCCTCGAGCGGCATCACCAGCCGCGATGCCGAGTACGGCACCGAGACGGGTGTCATCAGCCCGGAGAACGGCGTGCCGTACGTGACGGAGCAGATCGCCATCATCAACGGCACCGATAACCAGGACCAGGCCGAGGCGTTCATCGACTGGTTCGGCAGCGCCGAGGTGCAGGGCGAGTTCGCCGCGGAGTTCGCCGCGTACCCGGTGAACGAGGGCGCCAAGGCGCAGGCGCTGCCCGAGGTGACCGAGCTCATCGAGTCGCTGCCCAAGCAGGACATCGACTACGCGCTTACCCGTGAGCGCATCGGCGAGTGGGTCGAGAAGACCGAGCTCGAGTACCTGCCGTAACAGCACTCCCGGACCCGCACGGTCCGCGGCCGGTCGGCGTTCGCGCCGGCCGGCCGTGGACCTGTAGGGCACCGCAGCGCGCATCGCTCGCCCTCTGCACCACCCGCCTTCCCGCCCGCTCGACACAGACCCCGCTGCGGCCGCACGCCGCACGGGGGGAGGAATCATGATCCGGTACGACAACATCGAGGTCCGCTTCGGGGACCATGTGGCCATCCCCGACCTCAACCTCGAGATCGGCAGGGGCGAGTTCTTCACCCTGCTCGGGCCGTCCGGATGCGGCAAGACCACCGCCCTCCGCACCCTCGCCGGATTCATCGAGCCCTCCCGCGGCGACATCTCCATCGACGGCGAAATCGCCACGCGCCTGCCGAGCGAGAAGCGCCGCGTCGGCATGGTGTTCCAGAACTACGCCCTCTTCCCCAGCATGAGCGTGGAGGAGAACATCGCGTTCGGCCTCCGGGTGCGCAAGACGAAGAAGTCCGAGATCGACACCCTCGTCGCCGAGATTGCGTCGCAGGTCGAACTCACCCCCGCGCAACTGGCGAAGAACGTGTCCGAACTGTCCGGTGGCCAGCAGCAGCGCGTGGCGATCGCCCGCGCCCTGGTGCTGAAGCCGCGCATCCTGCTGCTCGACGAGCCGCTCTCCAACCTCGACGCGAAGCTGCGCGTGCAGCTCCGCGAGCAGTTGAAGAACCTGCAGCGCGAGCTCGGGATCACGACCGTCTACGTCACCCACGACCAGGAGGAGGCGCTCACCATGAGCGACCGCATCGCCGTGTTCAATCACGGCGTGGTGGAGCAGGTGGGCACCCCCGAGGAGATCTACAACCGGTCCAAGACCGAATTCGTCTGTACCTTCATCGGTGCGATGAACCGGCTCACCGGCGACTTCGTGCGCGAGCTGCAGCGGGGCGGAGCCACCGGGCTCGACGCCGGCAAGAGCTCCTACCTGCGGCTCGAGAAGGTGGCCCTCCACCCGCCCCGCACCGGGACGGCGGTGGTGCGCACCGACGGCGTCGTCGCCCAGCGCTCCTACCACGGGGCGTTCAGCACCTACGAGATCGAGAGCCACGGCAGCACGATCCGCGCCATGGTGCCGGAGGGCGGTGCCGAGCCGCTCGCCGAGGGATCCCGCGCGGACCTGTACATCGAGCCAGCCTCCGTGCTGCAGTACTGAGGCGCCGGCTCATGCGCGGCACCCTGCGGTCGATGTTCCGCTCACCCCTCGTCGTGGTGGTGATGCTCGTCCTTCTCTGGTTCATCGCCAGCTTCCTCGTGTTCCCGAACGCGAACCTCCTCATCAGCACCTTCTTCCCCGACGGCTCGTTCAGCCCGCGGGCCCTCGAGAAGCTGGTCAGCTCCGAACGGGCGATGAACAGCCTGTGGCACAGCTTCCTGCTCGCCGCCACGCTGGCCGTGACCGTCAACGTGGTCGGTATCTTCATCGTGCTGGTGACGGACTACTTCAAGATCCGCGGCGCGCGCCTGCTCTGGCTCGGTTACGCCACCACGCTCATCTACGGCGGCATCGTGCTCGCCGCCGGCTACAACTTCATCTACGGCCGGTACGGGTTCATCACCAACGCCGTGCGGAACGTCTTCCCCGAGGTGGACCCGAACTGGTTCTCGGGATACTTCGCGGTGGTCATCGTGATGACGTTCGCGACCACCACCAACCACATGCTGTTCCTCGGGTCGTCGCTCGCCAAGATCGACTACCAGACCATCGAGGCCGCGCGGAACATGGGCGCGTCGACGCTCCGCATCCTGTGGCGGATCGTGCTGCCCGCGCTCCGCCCGATGATCTTCGCGGTCACCGTGCTCACCTTCCTCACCGGCCTCGGTGCCCTGACCGCACCGCTCGTGCTCGGCGGCAGCGACTTCCAGACCATCGCCCCGATGATCCTCACGTTCTCGAGAAGCACCGGCTCGCGCGACCTGGCGGCGCTGCTGGCGATCATCCTCGGTCTCGCCACCATCGTGCTGCTCGCGGTGATGAACCGGGTGGAGAAGTCGGGCGTGTACTTCTCGGTGGCGAAGGTGGCCACACCCCTGCAGAAGCAGCCGATCCCTCACCCGGTGGGGAACGCGCTCGTGCACGTGGCCGCGTACATCCTCTTCGTGATCTACGCCGCCCCGGTGCTGCTGATCGTGCTGTTCTCGTTCCTCGACTCCAGCGCCATCCTCACCGGCACCATCACCTGGGACGCGTTCACGCTCGGCAACTACGCCACCGTGTTCAGCTCGCCCGCGGTGCTGCGCCCGTTCGTGGTGAGCGTGGTCTACAGCGCCCTCGCCTCGCTCATCGTCGTGGTCGGCCTGCTCTTCGTCGCCCGGGTGCTGCAGAAGTACCGCAACCCGGTCACCTCGCTGCTCGAGTACCTGCTGCACATCCCGTGGATCCTGCCCACCATCCTCATCGCGCTGGCCCTGCTGATGACCTTCGACACCCCCACGCCGTTGGTGGGCGGCCAGGTGCTCACCGGCACCACCTGGCTGCTGCTGGTGGCGTACATCGTGGTGAAGATCCCGTTCACGCTCCGGCTGCTGAAGGCCGCCTTCGCGTCGGTGCCCGAGTCGCTCGAAGACGCCGCCCGCATCCTCGGCGCCCGGTCGCTGTTCACCCTGCGCAAGGTGCTCTTCCCGCTCGTGATCCCCACGGCGGCCGCCATCACGGCGCTCAACTTCAACAGCCTGCTCGACGACTATGACGCGGCGGTGTTCCTCTACCACCCGCTGTACCAGCCGCTCGGCATCGCGATCAAGGCGAGCACGGAGGGCGAGAACAACCTCGACTCGATGTCGATCACGTTCGTCTACACCGTGCTCCTCATGATCATCATGGGCTTCACGATGTACCTCGTCTACGGCCGCAACGCCGGCCCGACGAAGCGCCGCCGCCGTCGTCACCCGGTGGCCGGAGCCACGACAGCGGGCGGGATGGCCGCCGCCCGGGGCACGGCGGCGGGCACCGCGGCCTCGCCGCTCGCCGACCCGGTACTCGCCCCGGGTGCGGAGCGCACCGACGACCCGTCGGCGGATCCGGACCGGTCGCGCCCCGCCTGATCCGCCTCCGCCCGATCCGCGTCCTCGGCCCGCCCATTCACCCACTCCGGGAGCACCCCATCCGATCCTCCGAACACCCCTCCCCGCGCTACCGCCTCGCCCACATCACCGACACCCACTTCACCGGTGACGCGGGGAGCCTGCTCTACGGCGCCGCCGACTCCGAGGCGAACCTGACCCGCGTGCTCGATCAGCTCGTGGCGTCCGGCGCGGTGCTCGATGCGATCGTGCTGAGCGGTGACCTGGCCGATCGCGGCGAGGCGGGCGCCTACCGACGGCTCCGCTCGATCGTGGAACCCGCGGCCGACCGCCTCGGTGCCCGCATCGTCTGGGCGGCGGGCAACCACGACGACCGGGCCACCTTCCGTTCCCTCCTGCTCGACGGTGGCGGCATCGGCACCCCCGGTGTCACCGACGTCGAGCCGGCCGCTCCGATTCACGGGGCGATCCGGCTCGGGGACCTGCGGGTGATCGTGCTCGACACCAGCGTGCCCTCCCACCACCACGGTGAGCTCGACGTCGACCAGCTGGCCTGGCTGGAGCACGAGCTCGCCACGCCCGCACCGGACGGCAGCATCATCGTGATGCACCATGCGCCGCTTCCGGCCGTGCTCGACCTCGCCGCCACGGTGGAGCTCCGCGACCAGAAGGCCCTCGCCGACGTACTGCGCGGATCGGATGTGCGCTCCATCCTCGGCGGTCACGTGCACTACTCGTCGAGCGGCACGTTCGCCGGCATCCCCGTCTCCACCGCCACATCGACCGCGTACACGCAGGACCTGAGCGTCGAGGTCGGCGGGACCCGGGGACGGGACGGCGCTCACGGCTTCTCCCTCGTCTACGTGTACGACGACACCGTGCTGCACTCCGTCGTCCCCGCGGGCGACTTCCCCACGGTCGGCGAGTTCGTCAGCCCGGAGAAGGCGCGCGAGCGACTGGCGGCCGCGGGCATCCTCCGCGACTGAGCGCGCGCACCGCGCGCAGCGCGCACCGCGCGCAGCGCGCTAGTCGGCGTCTCCGTCGACGAGGCGCTCCGGGATCGCCACGACGGCGAGCAGAAGACAGCCGATGCCCGGGAGCACGAGCGGCACGAATTGCCAGGCCAGCACGGCGACGAGACCGATGGCGGCCAGCAGATAGAGCACTCCGGCGGGATCGCGGCGCCAGTTCTCCGGGCAGCCGCGGAATGCCGCAATCCACCCCTGCTCGGGCGTCCACAGCCGAGCGGCCGTGAGCAGCACGACGATAAGGGCGAGGGCGGCCGCGGCCCCCGCGGCACCGACGACCTCCGCGAAAGGCAGGAGCCGGTCGGCGGCGAGCGCGAGATCGATGACGAGCACGAGCCCCGCGATCGCGACGAGCACGCCGAGCGCGAGGGAGGGCACCGCCCCGCGGCGGGCGTCCGCGAGCACGTCGCCGAGGGTGGAGGACTCGCTCCGCAGGTGCCGGCGGAGGTGGCGCACACCCAGCGCGAGGGCCAGTGGAATCGTGATCACGCCCACCGAGAGCACCGATACGGCGATGCCGACGAGCAGCACCTCACCGAAGAGCGCGAACCGCGCCCCGGCCTCGGGCCAGCGCCCCGGAGCGTAACCTGCGCGGGCCGGGCCCGCGCCGGACGCCTCGATCCGCCGCGCCGAACGCACCGCGCGCGTCGACACGGGCTAGCCCTTCAGCCCCTGCGTCGCCACGCCCGCCACGAGGAACCGCTGGAAGACGATGAAGAACAGCAGGATCGGCACGAGGGCGAGCATCGACACCGCCACCGTGGCCCCGTAGTCGGATGTGCTCGTCGCATCGTTGTACAGGCGCAGCGCGATGGGCAGCGGATACTTCTCCGGCGACGTCACGTAGAGCAGCGGACCGAGGAAGTCGTTCCAGGTCCAGATGAAGCTGAAGATCGCGGACGTCACGAGGGCCGGCCGGATGAGCGGCAGGATGATCGACACGAAGATGCGGATGTGCCCCGCCCCGTCGATGCGCGCGGCCTCGTCCATCTCCCGGGGCAGGTTGCGGATGAACTGCACCATGAGGAAGACGAAGAACGCCTCGATCGCGAGGAACTTGCCGATCACGAGCGGCACGTAGGTGTCAACCAGGTCGAGCTTCTGGAACAGGATGTACTGCGGGATGATCAGCACGTGGAAGGGCAGCAGCAGCGTGCCGATCATCGCCGCGAAGTACAGCGACACCCCGCGGAACCGGATGCGCCCGAACGCGTACGCGGCCATCGCCGAGGAGATCAGCGTGCCGACCACGGCGAGGGTGGCGATGAGCAGGGAGTTGGCGAAGAACCGCCAGAGCGGTGTTCCGCCGATCCCCTCGGCCACCTTCACGTAGTTCTGCAGCGTGGGGCTCTCGGGCAGGAGGCCGCTGTTCGACCCGAACTCGCTCGACGGCTTGAAGGTCGAGAAGATGAGCCAGATGAGCGGGTAGAGCACGAGCAGCGTGAGCGCACCGAGCACCACGAACCAGACGATCGTGTTGATCCGGCCGCGTCGGTTGCCGGTGCGGCCCTCGCGCTCGGGCGTCGCGGGCCCCGCCACGGTGATGTCGCCGGACGTGGTCACTTGGTATCCCCTCCGTAGTGCACCCAGGACTTGCTCGTCCGGAACAGGACGAAGGCGATGATGGCGACCACGACGAGCAGCACCCAGGCCATGGCCGACGCGTACCCCATCTGCAGGTCCGCGAATGCGCGCTTGTAGAGGTACACCGTGTAGTAGTTGGTCTGCCCGCCGGGCCCGCCGCTGCCGTTCGAGATGATGAACGCCGACGCGAAGATCTGGAAGGCGTTGATCGTCTCCAGCAGCAGGTTGAAGAAGATGACCGGCGACAGCATGGGCAGGGTCACGCTCAGGAACTTGCGCATGGGGCCGGCGCCGTCCATCTGGGCCGCCTCGTACAGTTCGTGCGGCACCTGCTTGAGACCGGCGAGGAAGATCACCATCGGAGCGCCGAACTGCCACACCGCGAGGATGATCAGCATGGGCACCACCAGGTCGACGTTTCCGACCCAGCTGCCCAGCCGGATGCCGAACAGGCTGAGCCCGCTGTCGACCGGACCCTCGGCGGAGAACATCGCGCGCCACACGATCGCCACGCTCACGCTCGCCCCGATGAGCGACGGCGCGTAGAACGCCGAGCGGAAGAACGCCGCGCCGCGGTCGCGATAGTTGAGCAGCATCGCGATCGCGAGGGCCGCGGCGAGCTTGATCGGTGTGCCGACGAGCACGTACACCAGCGTGATGGTGACCGACTGGATGTAGTTCGGGTCGGCGAACAGGCGCTCGAAGTTGTCGAGCCCCACCCAGACCGGGTCGGTGAAGAGGTTGTAGCGGGTGAAGGCGAGGTACAGGGAGATCGCCATCGGCCCCACGGTGAGCGCGAAGAACCCGATCAACCAGGGGGCGAGGAAGCCGTACCCGGCGAGGTTCTCCCGCCTATTGAGCCGCTTTTTCTGGGCGCTCGGCGGCGGGCCCGCCGGGGAGGGTGTTCCCCGGCGGGCCGCCGCCACCGCATCCGGCGTGGAGAGCGAGGTGGCCCGGGATGCTGTCGACATGACTCGTCCTCCGGATGCGTCGGAGTGCTTACTGGGCCAGGATGACGTCGAGTTCCTGGAAGAACTGCTCCGCCGCCGCCTCGGGCGTGATGACGCCGAGACCCAGGTCGCTACCGAGCTGACGGAACTTCTCCTCGATGCTGCCGAAGCCGACGATCGGCACCGGCGGCGCGTCGCCGAGGCGGTCGGAGATGGACTCCTCGTAGTCGCGGATCTGAGCGTCGAGGCCGTCGAGCTCGATGCCCTCGAGCTGCGTCTCCGATGCAGGCAGACCACGGTTCGTACCGAACGCCGCACCGACCTCCGGGCTGTTCACCAGGAAGTTGAGGAGCGTTGCCGCCTCCTCCGGGTGCTCGGTCGTCGCCGCGATCGTGTGCAGCATCGACGGCTTCACGTAGAGGTCCTTCGCGCCTTCGACGGTGACCGGGGGCTCGGTCAGGGTGAGCTCGGTGTACTCCTCGCCCAGGTTGCCGAGGTAGCCGGCACCGAAGTTGTCCCAGGTCAGCTCGCTCGTCGTGAGAGCGGAGTCGAAGCCGGAGAGCGGGTAGATCTCCTCGATGCGCTGGCCGGGCAGGGCTCCGCCGTTGCGAAGGGCCTCACCCTCCTCCCAGAACTCCTGCAGGCGCTCCTGGTCGAAGCCGGGCTCGCCGTCCTCGGTGAACAGCGCGTCGCCCTCGGCGCGCAGCTGGATCTCGAAGTTCTGGATGCGTCCGGTGTAGTCGGTGCCGCCGTAGATCTCCTGGCCGGCGGCCTTCGCGGTCTCGGTCACGCCCGCGACGTACTCCGTGTAGTCCTCCCAGGTGCCCCCGCCCTCGTACGGCTCCGCGCCGACGGTTTCGAGCAGCTTGGGGTTCTGGAACATCGTCCAGGCGTTGGTCGAGGTGGCGATGCCGTAGGTGGTGTCGTTGACGACGCCGATGCCGAGGATCTGCTCGGACAGCGGGTCGGTGTCGATCTGCTCACCGAGGTACGGCTCGAGGTCGAGCAGCAGCCCGTTGTCGGCGTACTGCCTCATGTACGAGTAGTCGAACTGCATGACGTCGGGAAGCCCGCCGCTGGTGGCCTCGATCTGCCGCTTCTCCCAGAACTCGGGGAAGCCCAGGAAGCTCACGTTGACCTCGATGTCGGGGTATTCCTCGTTGAACGCGGCGATCGCCTCGTCGTACATCGCGGCGCGAACGTCGTTGCCCCAGAACGCGAAGTTGAGGGAGACCGGCTCTCCGCCGCCCTCCCCGCCGCCACCCGATGCGGACTCGCCGCTTCCGGAGCATCCGGTCAATACGACGGCGCCGGTGAGCGCCATGGCCGCGAATGTTGCGGCGGCGCGGTTCCTGCGTGCTGAGAACATCTTCGTCCTTCCGATCTGACGTCTGTGTCACGTGCTGTGTGGTGGTTCCCCGGTGGAGGTCGGGACGCTGCGGGAAATCGCTTTCCTGCCCGGGCCATTGTGCGACGCGTCATTGAATCGTGTCAAGTCTCGCTCCGATAACGTTGTAAAGGTCGGATGACATCGCTATCGGGCCCTGTCCCGGCCCTGGTCTCGACCGAAATCGGCTCAGCCGCCGGTGCTCTCCCGCACGATCAATTCGGGCTGGAACACGATGTGCCGGGCGTCGAGGGCAGGATCGTCCGCCTCTTCGAGCAGGATGTCGAGCGCGGTTCGTCCGATCAATGCGCTCGGCTGCCGCACCGAACTGAGCGGCACGACCGCAGCGCTCGCGAAGTCGATGTCGTCGTACCCGATGAGCGCGATGTCACCGGGCACCCGCACTCCGCCCCCCTGCATGACGAGCGCCTGCAGCACCCCCATCGCGATCAGGTCGTTCGCGGCGAAGACCGCATCGGGCCGCTCCGCCGCCGGACGGCGCACGATGGACTGGCCCGCCGCCCGGCCGGCCTGCACCGTGAGCGCCGGCACGGGCACGACCTCGAGCGACGCATCGGGATGCGACCCGACGCTCAGCTCCGCACCGCGGTGCCGGTCGGCCACCTGACGGATGTCGAAGGGACCGCCGACGAAGGCGATGCGGCGGCGGCCCTGCGCGAGGAGATGATCCACCGCGAGCCGGCCGCCGGCGATGTCGTCCACCGACACGGAGCTGAAGCGGGACTCGTCACCGCTCCGGTCCACCAGCACCGCGGCGGTGCCGCGCGCCCGCAACCGCTCCAATCGCGCTGTCACGTCGCCGAGCGGCGAGATGAGCACGCCGAGCACACCCTGCTCCTCGAACAGGTCGAGATAGGTGGATTCGCGGTCGCGGTTCTCGTCGCCGTTGCCGAGCAGCACCGACAGTCCCGACTGCGCCGCCCGCTCCTCGGCGCCCCGCGCCAGATCGGTGAAGAACGGGTTGCGCACGTCCAGCACGATCAGACCCACGGTGCTGCTCCGGCCGGCCCGGAGCTGGCGCGCGGCACCGTTGCGCACGAAGCCGAGGTCGCGGATGGCGGCGTGCACGCGCTCGGCCGCCGGGCCCGAGACCTTCGACGGGTGGTTGAGCACATTGGAGACGGTGCCCACCGACACACCCGCTCGCGCCGCGACATCCCGGATGCTGGACGATGCCATGGCGGCGGCTCCTTAGACTGGGCCCAGGTCTGTGAACCGTTCCATTCTGTCATTGGCGCAAAGGGGCCGAACAATGCAGCGATTGTCCTTCCTTCTCAAGGTCCGTGCCGATCGGGTCGAGGAGTATCGCGCCCGGCACGCGGCGGTGTGGCCCGAGATGCTCAGCGCGCTCAAGGACAGCGGGTGGAACAACTACTCGCTCTTCCTGCGCGAGGACGGGCTCCTGGTCGGCTACGTGGAGGTCGAGGACTTCCGTGCCGCCCAGGACGCGATGGCGGCGACCGAGGTGAACGCCCGCTGGCAGGCCGAGATGTCGGAGTTCTTCGAGTCGCTCGACGGCCGCCGACCGGACGAGGCGATGACGCCGATCCCGGAGGTCTTCTCCCTCGAGGACCAGCTGAGGAGCATCGCATGAGCATCCCGATCCCCGACGGGGCCGAACTCGAGCACCTGTACACGGGATGCGTGTGGGCCGAGGGCCCGGTATGGCTGCCGGAGACCGGGACCGTCCGCTGGAGCGACATCCCGAATGACCGCATTCTCGACTACGACTCCCGCTCGGGCGAGACGCGGGTGCACCGGGAGGACGTCGAGTACACGAACGGCCGCACCCTCGACCGGCAGGGCCGCATCGTGCAGTGCTCGCACGGTCGCCGCTCGGTGGAGCGCGAGATCGACGGCGTGCCCGATACCCTCGTCGATCGCTTCGACGGCGGACGCTTCAACTCCCCCAACGACGTGGTGGTCGCCGCGGACGGCGCGATCTGGTTCACCGACCCGCCCTACGGCATCCTCTCCGATCACGAGGGCCACGCGTCCGACCCGGACTACGAGGGGTGCTTCGTGTTCCGGTTCGACGAGGAAACGGGAACGGTGACGCCTGTCATCACCGACATGACGCATCCGAACGGCCTGGCGTTCTCGCCCGACGAGTCGGTGCTCTACGTGTCGGACACCGCCGACTCGCAGCTCCCGGAGGGCACCCGCCAGATCCGGGCCTATGACGTGGTGGACGACACCTGCCGGAACGGGCGCATGTTCGCGCACATCGACCCGGGCTACTCGGACGGCTTCCGGGTGGACGTGGAGGGCCGCGTGTGGACCTCCAGTGACGGAGAGGTGCAGGTGCTCGCGCCGACGGGCGAGAAGCTCGGCAGCATTCCCGTGCCGGAAACGGTGGCCAACCTCTGCTTCGGTGGAAACGACGGCAGCGATCTCTACATCACGGCGACGACCAGCCTCTACCGCATCCGCACGACCACTCGGCAGGCCCCGCGCCCGAGGGTGTGATCGGCGCCCGGAGGGGCTCGACGCGGAAACGGCGGACGCAGGACATCGGCCGGACGGAAACGGCCACCCCGGGGACAAGGGATTGACAACGCCGGTCCGGTAAGCGTTATCCTTGAAACGATTCAGCCGTCCGGGGGTCGGTGTCCCCGAAATCCCCGGACCTCACTCGTCGCGCAGAAGGATCTGGCCATCATGACAACGTCGTCTCGTTTCGCCACCATCACGCCCGTGCTCGAACGGCAGGCCATCGAACTGCCGTCCTGGGCGTTCGGCAACTCCGGTACCCGGTTCCGTGTCTTCGGCACACCGGGCACCCCGCGCACTCCGCAGGAGAAGATCTCCGACGCCGCCCAGGTGCACGCCGTCACGGGCCTGGCGCCCACCGTCGCGCTGCACATTCCGTGGGACCGGGTCGAGGACTACTCGGAGCTCCGCTCGTTCGCGAAGGAGCAGGGCGTCGACCTCGGCACCATCAACTCCAACACCTTCCAGGACGAGGAGTACAAGTACGGCAGCCTCGCGTCGTCCGACCCGGCGGTGCGCCAGCGCGCGATCGATCACCACTTCGAGTGCATCGACATCCTGCACGCCACCGGCTCGCGCGACCTCAAGATCTGGCTGGCGGATGGCACGAACTACCCGGGGCAGGACGACATCCGCCGCCGGCAGGATGCCCTCGCCGAGTCGCTCGCCGCGATCTACGCCCGACTCGGCGACGACCAGCGTCTCGTGCTCGAGTACAAGTTCTTCGAGCCGTCGTTCTACCACACCGACGTTCCCGACTGGGGCACGTCGTACGCGCAGGTGTCGGCCCTGGGCGACCGGGCGCTCGTGTGCCTCGACACCGGGCATCACGCGCCGGGCACGAACATCGAGTTCATCGTGGCCCAGCTGCTCCGGCTCGGAAAGCTCGGCTCGTTCGACTTCAACTCCCGCTTCTACGCCGACGACGACCTCATCGTGGGATCCGCCGACCCGTTCCAGCTGTTCCGCATCCTCGCCGAGGTCATCCGCGGCGGTGGCATGGACGAGGACAGCGCTGTGGCCTTCATGCTCGACCAGTGCCACAACATCGAGGAGAAGATCCCTGGACAGATCCGCTCGGTGCTGAACGTGCAGGAGATGACGGCGCGGGCGCTCCTGATCGACCGCGAGGCGCTCGACGCCGCGCAGCGGGAGAACGACGTGCTCGGGGCGAACGGCATCTACATGGACGCCTTCTACACCGACGTGCGTCCGCTGCTCGCCGAATGGCGCGAGGGCCGCGGGCTGCCCGCCGACCCGATGGTCGCCTTCCGCGACAGCGGCTACACCGACAAGATCCGCTCGGAGCGCGTCGGCGGCACCCAGGCCGGCTGGGGCGCCTGACCCTCTCCCCTCCGCTTCCGCCGAGCCCACTTCGGTCAGGGTCGCGACGCTCCCCTCCGCACGGAGCGGGCCGGTCGCGGTCGAATGGCATGTCCCGATGAGAAGGATGAACACCGTGAGCAGTACCTCCCCCACCGCGGCCGAGCTGGTCGCCCGCTCCAACCGGCTCGGCGCGGATCCACGCAACACCAACTACGCCGGGGGCAACACCTCGGCGAAGGGCACCGACATCGATCCGGTCACCGGCGAGCCCGTCGAGCTGCTCTGGGTGAAGGGCTCCGGCGGCGACCTCGGCACGCTCACCGAAGCGGGTCTCGCGGTGCTCCGCCTCGACCGTCTCCGCGGGCTCCGCGGCGTGTACCCGGGTGTCGAGCGCGAGGACGAGATGGTCGCCGCGTTCGACTACACCCTGCACGGCAAGGGTGGCGCGGCGCCGTCCATCGACACCGCGATGCACGGGCTCGTCGACGCGGCGCACGTGGACCACCTGCACCCCGATTCCGGCATCGCGATCGCCACCGCGACCGACGGCGAACGCCTCACCCCGGAGATCTTCGGGGACCGCGTGGTCTGGGTGCCGTGGCGGCGCCCCGGCTGGCAGCTCGGCGAGGACATCGCCCGCATCCACGAGGAGAACCCGGACGCCATCGGGTGCATCCTCGGTGGTCACGGCATCACCGCCTGGGGTGCGACGAGCGCGGAGTCCGAGGCGAATTCGCGCTGGATCATCGAGACCGCGGAACGCTACATCGCCGAGAACGGCGCGGCCGACCCGTTCGGTGCGCCGCTCGACGGCTACGGCCCCCTCGCGCCCGCCGAGCGTCGCGCCCGCGCCGCCGCCCTCGCGCCCACCCTGCGCGGTCTCGTCTCGACCGACCGCCCGCAGGTGGGATCGTTCACCGACGCCGACGTGGTGCTCGACTTCCTCTCCGCGACCGAGCACGTTCGCCTCGCGGCGCTCGGCACGAGCTGCCCCGACCACTTCCTGCGCACGAAGGTGAAGCCGCTCGTGCTCGACCTGCCCGCCACCGCACCGGTGGAGGACGCGATCGCTCGCCTCACCGAGCTGCACGAGCAGTACCGCGCCGACTACGCCGCCTACTACGAGGCGCACGCGACCGAGGATTCCCCCGCGATGCGCGGCGCCGACCCGGCCATCGTGCTGATTCCCGGCGTCGGCATGTTCAGCTACGGCGCCAACACGCAGACCGCACGGGTGGCGGGCGAGTTCTACGTCAACGCGATCAACGTGATGCGCGGAGCGGAGGCGATCTCCACGTACGCGCCGATCTCCGACGCGGAGAAGTTCCGCATCGAGTACTGGTCGCTGGAGGAGGCGAAGCTGCAGCGGATGCCGAAGCCGAAGCCCCTCGCCGGCCGGATCGCGCTCGTCACCGGCGCCGCGTCGGGCATCGGCAAGGCCATCGCCACCCGCCTCACCGCCGAGGGCGCCTGCGTCGTCATCGCCGACCTCGACCTCGACAAGGCGCGGGAGGCCGCGGCGGAGCTCGGCAGCACCGACGTGGCCATCGGTGTGCGCGCCGACGTGACCGACGAAGAGCAGGTGCAGTCCGCCGTCGACGCCGCCCTGCTCGCCTTCGGTGGCCTCGACCTCGTGGTCAACAACGCCGGGCTCTCGCTCTCGAAGTCGCTGCTCGACACCACCGTCGCCGACTGGGACCTGCAGCACAACGTGATGGCCAAGGGGTCGTTCCTCGTGTCGCGCGCGGCCGCCCGAGTGCTCATCGACCAGGGGATGGGCGGCGACATCCTCTACATCTCCAGCAAGAACTCGGTGTTCGCCGGGCCGAACAACATCGCGTACTCCGCCACGAAGGCCGACCAGGCGCATCAGGTGCGCCTGCTCGCCGCGGAACTCGGCGAGTACGGCGTGCGCGTGAACGGCATCAACCCGGATGGGGTGGTGCGCGGCTCGGGCATCTTCGCCGGCGGCTGGGGCGCCAAGCGCGCGGCCGTCTACGGGGTTCCCGAGGAGGAGCTCGGCAAGTACTACGCGCAGCGCACGCTGCTGAAGCGCGAGGTGCTGCCCGAGAACGTGGCCAACGCCGTGTTCGTGCTCTGCACGTCGGACCTCAGCCACACCACCGGACTGCACGTGCCGGTGGACGCCGGCGTCGCCGCGGCGTTCCTGCGATGACCACTGTCGCCGCGGTCGATCTCGGCGCGACGAGCGGCCGGGTGCTGCTCGGCCGGGTGCGCCCGAACGAGCTGTCGCTCGAGCACGTGGCGCGCTTCCCCAACACGCCGGTGCGCACGATCGACGGCCTGCATTGGAACATCCTCGAGCTGTACCGGAACGTGCTCGCCGGACTCACGTCCGCCGCCCGCGCGACCACCGACATCGCCAGCATCGGCATCGACTCCTGGGCCGTGGACTACGCGCTCCTCCGGAACGGTCGGATGCTCGGCACACCGTACTCGTACCGCGACGCCCGCACCGAGCGGGGAGTCGCCCGCAGCCACGAGCGGGTCGGGGCGGCGGAGCTCTACGCCGCCAACGGACTGCAGTTCCTGCCGTTCAACACGTTGTACCAGCTGGCCGTCGATGACGAGGACGGTGTTCTGCCGCTCGCCGACAGGATGCTGCTGCTGCCCGATCTGTTCGCCTACTGGTTGAGCGGGGCCGAAGTGGCCGAGCGGTCGAACGCGTCGACTACCGGGTTGCTCGCGCTCTCGGGCCGCGATTGGAACGACGACCTGGTGGCCCGGTTGGGACTTCCCCGCGGGATCCTGCCCGAGCTCGTCGATGCCGGGTCGCCGATCGGGCCGGTGCTGCCCGATGTGG
This sequence comes from Planctomonas psychrotolerans, assembly GCF_008642235.1. Classification (GTDB taxonomy): domain Bacteria; phylum Actinomycetota; class Actinomycetes; order Actinomycetales; family Microbacteriaceae; genus Planctomonas; species Planctomonas psychrotolerans. Next base: position 1,112,223 of record NZ_SJEV01000001.1, read on the forward strand.
CGGCCGAGCTGGGGCTTGCGCGGTCGGTCGACGTGGTGGCCGTGGGCTCGCACGACACCGCCTCCGCGGTCGTCGCCGTTCCGGCCACCTCCGACGACTTCGCCTATATCAGCTGCGGAACCTGGGGCCTCGTCGGCGTCGAGCTCGAGCATCCGGTGGTCGGGAACGCGAGTCGCGCCGCCAACTTCACCAACGAGGGCGGCGTGGACGGGCGCGTGCGCTATCTGCACAACGTGATGGGCCTTTGGCTGCTGAGCGAGTGCGTGCGCACCTGGGAGCTCCTGGGCGAGTCGATCGATCTCCCCGACCTCCTGACCGCCGCGGCGGCCGTGTCGACGCCGCCGTCGATCTTCGACGCCAATGACCCGCGACTGATGCCGCCGGGTGACATGCCCGCCCGCATCGCCGTGCTCTGCGGCGAGCGCGGCGTGCCGGTACCGGCGTCGCGCGCCGAGCTGGTGCGCTCGATTCTGGAGAGCCTCGCGGAGGCGTTCGCCCGGGCCGTGCACACCGCCGCCACGCTGTCGGGGAAGCGCGTGACGGTGGTGCACATCGTGGGCGGCGGCTCGCAGAACGAGCTGCTCTGCCAGCTGACCGCCGACCGTTCGGGTCTTCCGGTGCTCGCCGGACCGGTCGAGGCCACGGCGATCGGCAACGTGCTGGTGCAGGCGCGTGCGCAGGGTGCGGTGTCCGGGTCGCTCGAGTCGCTGCGCGCACTCGTCGCCCGATCGACCGAGCCGCGCCGGCATTCGCCGCGCACGACGGCGAGGGTGCGCGCATGAGCGCCCCGCAGTCCGCGCACGGCGCGCACATCGCGCATATCCCGAAGCCGCGCACGCGCCGCGTACTGATCAACAGCGACGCCAAGAACGAGGCGGACGACCAGTACGCCCTCGTGCACGCACTGCTGTCGCCCACCCTCGATGTGCGCGGCATCATCCCGGCCCACTTCGGCACATCGCGCAGCGCGACGAGCATGCTCGACTCGCGCGCGGAGGTCGATCTGCTGCTCGACCTGCTCGGGCGGCGTGGCACGGTGACCGTGGCGAACGGTGCCGCGCACGCCCTGCCCGACGCGCACACCCCGGTCGACTCGCCCGGAGCCCGCCTCATTCTCGACGAGGTGGCGACGGCGGGCGACGACGGGCTGCTGATCGCCTTTCTCGGCCCGCTCACCGACATGGCCTCCGCGATCCTGCTCGACCCGAGCATGGTACGGCCGGGCGTGACCGTGATCTGGATCGGCGGACCCGGCTACGGCGACGACGTCCACTCCTTCGGCTCGTGGCCGGAGTTCAACCTGCGCAACGACATCGCCGCCGCCAACGTGGTTTTCGGGTCGGGTATCGCCATCTGGCAGGTGCCCTCCACCATCTACCGACTCGTCAACGTGGGGTACGCGGAACTGCGTCGCCGCGTCCAGCCGCACGGGGAACTCGGCGACTACCTCGTCCGCCAGCTCGTGGAGTGGAACGCCGTGTACCACCGGACGCCGATCGAGAGCCGGTCGCTCGGCGACTCCCCCGCCATCGGCCTCATGCTCGAACCCTGGAGCGGAGTCTTCCGGCGGCAGGAGCCCGTGCGCTTCACAGCCGACGGCCACTACGAACCGTCATCGACAGGATCGCCCGTGCTCGTGCTCGAGTCGTACGACGTGCGCTTCCTGCTCGAGGACATGTTCGCGAAGATCGCCGACTTCGGCGAGGGTACCGACCGGCCCACGGGAAGGGGTGCGCATGACTGACACCGCAAGCGTTCCCACCGTCGGTCGCCTCACTCTCGAGCGCCGCCGGGATCTCCCGCTCGTCGCCACGCCGACGCCGCGGCTCAGCTGGGCGACCGAGTGCGACGCGCGCGACTGGATCCAGGCCTCCGCCGAGATCGACATCGATGGGGAGGTGCACCGGCACGAGGGGTCGGAGTCGGTGTCCGTCGAATGGCCGTCGACGCCCCTGCGCCCGCGGGAGCGGCGCACCGTGCGCGTGCGTGTGCACGGCACCGACGGATCCACGTCGGACTGGAGCACGGAGGTCGAGGCCACCGCCGCGTTCCTCGCCGACGGCGAATGGCGAGCCGACTTCGTGGGCCTCGACGCACCCGACCGGGAAGCGCAGCCCGTGCTGCTGCGCCGCGAGTTCACCCCGCGCGGACCGGTGGCCCGCGCCACCCTGTACGCCACCGCCCAGGGCGCCTACCAGGTGCAGCTCAACGGCCGGGACGTGGATGACGAGGTGCTGAAGCCCGGCTGGACCGCGTACCAGTACCGCCTGCTGCACGAGACCACGGATGTCACCGCCCTGCTCGTACCGGGCCCGAACGCGATCGGCATCACCACCACGGGCGCCTGGTACACCGAGGAGTACGGCGCCGCTGGAGCCGGACAGCGGTTCTACGGCGACCAGCCCGCCGCCGCTGCGCAATTGCACCTCGACTACGCCGACGGATCGGCCGAGGTGCTGTGCACCGACGGGTCCTGGCGCGCGACCGGCGACTTCGCGATCACGGCGAGCGGCATCTATGCCGGTGAGGAGCACGACGCGCGTCGAGTTCGCGAGGGGTGGTCGACCGCCGGATTCGACGACGCCGACTGGTCGCCCGTTCGCACCGCGGAGGGCACGGTGGTCCCGACCGCCGGCATCTCCGAACCGGTGCGACGCGTATCGGAACTCCCCGTCGACCGGGTGCTGCGCACGCCGAGCGGCAAGACCGTGCTCGACTTCGGCCAGAACCTGGTCGGGCGACTTCGCATCCGCGTGACCGGCGACGCCGGGACGGTGATCACCCTCCGGCACGCCGAGGTGCTCGAGCACGACGAATTGGGCACCCGGCCCCTCCGCTTCGCCGCGGCGACGGACCGCTACACCCTCGCCGGCGGCGGAAGCGAGACATGGGAACCGGAGTTCACCTTCCACGGCTTCCGCTACGCCGAGGTCGGCGGCTGGCCCGGCGAGCTCGATCCCGCCGACGTGACGGCGGTCGTGCTGTCGAGCGACATGAGGCGCACCGGGTGGTTCGACTGCTCGAACGCGCTCGTCACCCGACTGCACGAGAACGTGGTGTGGGGCATGCGGGGCAACTTCCTGTCGCTCCCCACCGACTGCCCCCAGCGCGACGAGCGCCTCGGCTGGACCGGCGACATCCAGGTGTTCGCGCCCACCGCGAGCTTCCTCTTCGACTGCGACGCCTTCCTCGCCTCCTGGCTCGCCGACCTCCGCCTCGAGCAGCAGGCGCGGGACGGCGTCGTGCCCTTCGTCGTGCCGAACTCCCTGCCCTTCCCCGTGGATGCGGCGGCGGCGTGGGGTGACGCCGCGACCATCGTGCCGTCGGTGCTCTTCGAGCGCTTCGGAGACCGACAGGTGCTGGCCGAATCGTACGAGAGCATGCGCGCGTGGGTCGACACGCTGCTCGGCATCGCGGGACCCCGGATGCTGTGGGAGGGCCAATTCCAGTTCGGCGACTGGCTCGACCCCGACGCACCCCCCGACCAGCCCGGCGCGGCGAAGACCGACAGCGAGCTGGTGGCGAGCGCCTACCTCTACCGGTCGACCTCCCTGTTGGCGGCCGCCGCGGGCGAGCTCGGCCGCGCCGACGACGCCGTCCGCTACGGCGACCTCGCCGAGGCCGTGCGCACCGCGTTCGTGCGCGAGTACGTGACCGAGGCGGGGCGGATGCTCTCCGATGCGACCACCGCCTACGCCCTCGCGATCCGATTCGGCATCGTGACGGACGAGGAGCGGCTCACCACGATGGGCGATCGGCTCGCCTCCCTCGTGCGCGCGGCCGACTACACCATGACCACCGGCTTCGTCGGCACGCCGCTCATCCAGGGTGCGCTCGTGCAGACCGGGCACGCGGACGTCGCGGAACGACTGCTCACCCAGACCAGGATCCCGTCGTGGCTGTACGCCGTGACCATGGGCGCCACCACCATCTGGGAGCGCTGGGACAGCATGCTGGAGGACGGCAGCATCAACCCCGGCGAGATGACCTCGTTCAACCACTACGCGCTCGGCGCGATCGCCGACTGGTTGCACACCGACCTCGCCGGCCTCGCCCCTGCTGAACCCGGTTACCGTCGCCTGCGCATCCGCCCGCTCGTGCTCGACGGCTTCGACCACGCGACGGCGTCGCACGAGACCCCGTACGGGCTCGCCGAGTCCGGCTGGCGTCGCGACGGCGACTCCGTGGTGGTGACCGCCGTCGTTCCGCCCAACGCGCGGGCCGACGTGCATCTCCCCGGGTCCGTCGACGTTGTCGAAGTCGGCTCGGGTGCGCACTCCTGGACCGTGACCGTGCCGCCCGCCGTACAGGATGCGGTGGCCCGATGAGCGCGGAACGATCCTTCGGACGCGCGTTCTCCTGGGCGAGCCGCCAAGTCGATCGGGGCATTCTGCCCACCGCGGTGCTGGGCATCGCCACCTCCGCGGGGACCGTGGACGTGGTCGCCGCGGGGGCGAGCGGGGACCGCGTCGCCCGACCCGATGACGCCTACCCGCTCTTCTCGATCACCAAGCCTCTCGTCGCCCTCACCGCGCTGCGCGCCGTGGAGAACGGCCTGCTGGCGCTCGACGCGCCGCTCACCGACGCCCTCCCGGAGTTCGGCGCGCAGCGCACCGACACCGTGCGCCTCCCTCACCTGCTGAGCCACACGTCGGGCATCACGGAGGTGCCGATGGACACCCCGCGCGGGCTCCGCCGCAGCATTCTCGAGGCCGGTGCCGACTTCGAGGCCGGCACGGTGTCGCGCTACTCCACCCTCGCCTTCGAGGGGGTCGCCGCTCTGGTCGAGCACGCGACCGGCGGCACCCTCGACGCCGAGCTCGCGGCGCTGGCTGCCGACGCCGGCATGCCGGGCCTCACCTTCGACGCGGACTGCGACCCGCATCCGGTGTACGAGGCCGCTGAGCAGGGACTCGACTACGACGCGTTCGCCCGGCTCCGGCATCCGGGCGCCGGGCTGTTCGCGCGGGCCGAGGACCTGCTGTCGCTCGGCTCCGCCCTGCTGCGCGACGATGGTGCGGTCGTGCATCCCAGCACCGCCGCGGCCATGCGGCGTCCGCTGACCGGCGGACTGCCGAAGCTCGAGCCGTACCCGGAGTCGCGCGGACAAGACTGGGGCCTCTCCTGGAATATTCGGCACTCCGCCCCTGGGCTCCTCGAGCGCGGCGTGTACGGGCACGGCGGCTGGGCCGGCACCGAGTTCTGGATCTACCCTGAACTCGACGTGTGCTTCGCGTTCCTCACCAACCTGGCCAGTCCCGGCCACCACGGCTTCACCGCCGATCCGCTGTTCAACGCGGTCGCCTCCGGCCGTTGATCGACCGCCATCCGGCCACCCGGCCATCCGCCCTGGAAAGGTAAGCACCATGGTCACCCGACGCATCCCCAACCCGCACGACCTCGCGCCGCTGATGAAGTTCAAGACGCCCACGCTGAACGCGAAGAAGCGGCGCCTCGAGGAGGCCCTGACGATCGAGGACCTGCGGAAGATCGCGAAGCGCCGCACGCCGAAGGCGGCGTTCGACTACACGGACGGGTCGGCGGAGGCGGAGCTGTCGCTGCGCCGCGCGCGACAGGCGTTCCGCGACATCGAGTTCCACCCCGCGATCCTGCGCGACGTGTCGAAAGTGGACCTCAGCCGCACGGTGCTCGGCGGGCCCACCGCGCTGCCCTTCGGCATCGCGCCCACCGGCTTCACCCGCATGATGCAGACCGAGGGGGAGATCGCGGGCGCCGGCGCCGCTGCCGCGGCGGGCATCCCGTTCAGCCTCTCCACCATGGGCACCTCGTCGATCGAGGACGTGGCCGCAGCGAACCCGAACGGCCGCAACTGGTTCCAGCTCTACATGTGGAAGGACCGCGACCGCTCGATGGCGCTCGTGGACCGGGCGGCGAAGGCGGGCTTCGACACGCTGCTCGTGACCGTCGACGTGCCGGTGGCCGGCGCGCGACTGCGGGATGCGCGGAACGGCATGACCATTCCGCCCACGCTCACGCCGAAGACGGTGATCAACGCGATCCCGCGGCCCGAGTGGTGGATCAACTTCCTCACCACCGAGCCGTTGGCGTTCGCGTCGATCGATCGCTGGTCGGGCACGGTGGCCGAACTGCTCGACACCATGTTCGACCCGACCGTGACCTACGAGGACCTCGAGTGGATCAAGGCCCAGTGGCCGGGCAAGCTCGTGGTGAAGGGCGTGCAGACGGTCGACGATGCGCGCCGTCTCGCCGAGGTGGGCGTCGACGGCATCATCCTGTCGAACCACGGCGGGCGGCAGCTCGACCGTGCGCCCATCCCGTTCCACCTGCTGCCCGAGGTGGTGCGCGAGGTGGGCGACGACACCGAGATCCACCTCGACACGGGCATCCTCTCCGGGGCCGACATCGTCGCGTCCCTCGCGATGGGTGCGCACTTCACCTACATCGGCCGTGCGTACCTCTACGGATTGATGGCGGGCGGACGCGCCGGTGTGGACCGCGCCATCCAGATCCTGGAGACGCAGATCGCCCGCACCATGCGCCTGCTCGGTGCCACGTCCCTCGACGAGCTGAACCCCGACCACGTCACGCAGCTCGAGCGCCTCGCCCCGCGCCTCCGCTCGTAGCCGCACGCCCCGGCCCTTACGGTCCCTGAGCTCGAAACGTGCTCAGGGACCGTGGCGCCAAACGTCCCTTCGACAGGCTCAGGGACCGTGAATGGCGACCATACGGTCCCTGAGCTCGTCGAAGGGACGGGACCGGACGCACGCGCAGGGCGCGACCATACGGTCCCTGAGCTCGTCGAAGGGACGGGACGTGCTCAGGGACCGTGGCGAATGGGGTTAGCGGCCGCCCTCGATCTTGCGGTTGCGCTGGGCGACCCCGGCGGTGCCGTACGGGTAGTCGTCGATGCGGGGCTTGCTCGCATCCGACAGCGACTGCAGCTGCTCCGGCGTGAGCTGCAGGTCGACGGCGCCCATGTTGTCCTTCAGCTGCTTCACCGTGCGCGCGCCGAGAATGACCGACGTCACGGCCGGCTGCGCGCCGAGCCATGCGAGCGACACCTGCGACGAAGACGCGCCATGCGCCTCGGCCACCGCGCGCACCGCATCCACGGCGCTCCAGGTGCGCTCGTCGGCGTTGCGGGCCTCCCACGCCTCCATGCCGCGCTTCGGGTCCTCGCCGAGTCGGGTCGAGCCGGTGGGGGCGACGTCGCGCTCGTACTTGCCGCTCAACCAGCCCCCGGCGAGCGGCGACCAGGGCAGCAGGCCGATGCCCGCGTCGAGCGCGGCCGGAACCACCTCGTGCTCGATGTCGCGCACGAGCAGGTTGTACTGCGGCTGCAGGGTCACCGGCGCGGCCCAGCCGTGCGCGGCGGCCACGTGCACCGCCTTGGTGAGCTGCCAGCCGAGGAAGTTGGAGAACCCGTAGTAGCCGATCTTGCCCGAGCTGACGGCGTCGTTGAGGAAGCCGAGGGTCTCGTCGATCGGCGTGAGGGCGTCCCACGCGTGCATCTGGTACAGGTCGATGTGCTCCACGCCGAGCCGGCTGAGGGACGCGTCGAGCGCGGTGCGCAGGTGACGGCGCGACAGGCCGAGGTCGTTCGGGCCCGCACCCATCGGGAAGCGGCCCTTGGTGGCGAGCACCACCTGCGACGCCTCGGTCGGGTGCTCCGCCAGCCACCGTCCGATGATCTCCTCGGACACACCCGTGCTGTACACGTCGGCGGTGTCGAAGAACGTGCCACCGCCCTCCATGAACGCGGTCATGATCTCACCGGACGTGGCCTCGTCGGCTTCCGCACCGAAGGTCATCGTTCCGAGGGCCTGAGCCGAGACGACGGCTCCGCTGCGGCCTAGCTTGCGGTACTCCATGAGTTCTCCTCCGTTGGATTCATTGGATGATTCGAATCGGAGGCTACTCCTCGCAGGTGAGCGCTGGAGGTCGCGTCCCTTCGGGTACGGACGCTGAGCCTGTCGACGCGTCGTGAGGTGCGAACGTCCCTTCGGGCACGGACGCTGAGCCTGTCGAAGCGTCGTGAGGGGCGAACGTCCCTTCGGGTACGGACGCTGAGCCTGTCGAAGCGTCGTGAGGTGCGAACGTCCCTTCGACAGGCTCAGGGACGGTAGAGAGCGTCCCTTCGACAGGCTCAGAGACCGTAGAGTGCGTCCGTGCAGCAGGCTCGGGGACCGTAGAGTGCGTCCCTTCGACAGGCTCAGGGACCGTAGAGAGCGCCCCTTCGACGGGCGCAGGGACCGCGATGCGGACGTCAGGCGCGGAGGTCGGCGAGCACCGCCTCCAGCTGATCGATCGCCCAGTCGAGGTCCGGCTCCGACACCACGATCGGCGGGGCGAGGCGGATGGTGGCACCGTGCGTGTCCTTCGCGAGCACGCCGCGCTCCATCAGCAACTCGCACACGGCACGGCCGGTGGCCAGGGACGGGTCGATATCGATACCCGCCCACAGGCCGACGCCGCGCACGCCGACGACCCCGCGGCCGACCAGCGCGCCGAGGCGGGCGTGCATGCGCTCGCCGAGCATCCGTGCGCGGGCCTGGTAGTCGCCGGTGGCGAGCAGCTCCACGACGGCCCTCCCCACGGCGGCCGCCAGCGGGTTGCCGCCGAAGGTGGAGCCGTGCTGGCCCGGCTGCAGCACGCCGAGCACGTCGCGGTTGCCCACGACCGCCGACACGGGCACGATGCCGCCGCCGAGAGCTTTGCCGAGCAGATAGAGGTCGGGCACCACGCCCGCATTGTCGCACTGGAACGTCGCGCCGGTGCGCCCGAGGCCCGACTGGATCTCGTCGGCGATGAACAGCACGTTGTGGCGCGTGGTGATGTCCCGCACCGCGGGCAGGTAGTCGGCCGGAGGAACGAGGATGCCGGCCTCGCCCTGGATGGGCTCGAGCAGCACGGCCACGGTGTTCTCGTCGATCGCCGCCTCGAGCGCGGCGGCATCCCCGTACGGCACCGACCGGAACCCGGGCGTGAAGGGACCGAAATCCGCCCGGGCGTCGGGGTCGTCGCTGAAGCTCACGATCGAGATCGTCCGCCCGTGGAAGTTGCCGTCGGCCACGATGATGGTGGCGCGATCGGCCGCCACGCCCTTCACCCGGTAGCCCCAGGCGCGCGCCACCTTGATGCCCGACTCCACCGCCTCCGCGCCGGTGTTCATGGGCAGCACCATGTCCTTGCCGGCCAGTGCGGCGAGCGCGGTGACGAAGGGGCCGAGCTGGTCGTTGTGGAAGGCGCGACTCGTGAGCGTGACGCGCGCGAGCTGGGCGCGGGCGGCATCCAGGAGCAGCGGATGCGAGTGGCCGAAGTTCACCGCCGAGTAGGCGGCGAGACAGTCGAGGTAGCGCTTGCCCTCGATGTCGGTCACCCAGGCGCCCTCGCCGGTCGCCACCACGAGGGGCAGCGGCGCGTAGTTGGCGGCGATGTGCGCTTCCTCGCGCTCGATCGCATCGCGCATGGCCGTGGGCGTCGTCGAGGACTCGGTCGTGGTTTTGGTCTTCGGGCTCATCGCCGCAGCTCCAGTGTGCAGCACTTCACTCCGCCACCGCCGAGCAGCAGCTCCGACAGGTCGACGCCGATGGGGGTGTAGCCGCGCTCGCGCAGGGACTTCTCGAAGCCGGTGGCTCGCGACGCGATCACCACGTTCCGTCCATCGCTGAAGGAGTTGAGGCCGAGCACGGTCGCATCGGTGTCGCTCACGAGCACGGCGTCGGGGAAGCGGGTCTCGAGGATGCGGCGGCTCGCCTCGTCGAACGCAGCGGGAAGATAGGCGACACTCGCCGGGCCACCGTCGGAGTCGAGCACGGCCACCGCGGTGTCGAGGTGGTAGAAGCGCGGGTCGACGAGTCGCAGCGTCACGACCTCGCGGCCGAACACCTCCCCCGCCTCGGCGTGACTGTCGCTCGCGCTGCGGAACCCGGTGCCCGCGAGGATCACGTCGCCCACGAGAAGGAAGTCGCCCTCGCCCTCGTTGACCTCGCGCGGTTCGCGCACGTCGAACCCGTTCGCGCGGAACCAGTCCATGTACGCCGGTCCCTCGGGCTGGCGCTCCGGGTGCCAGAACCGCGCGCCGTAGGCCACGTTGTCGAGCACAAATCCACCGTTCGCCGCGTAGACCATGTCGGGGAGCCCATCGACGGGATCGATGAGGTGCACGTCGAAGCCGAGCCCGACGTAGGTGTCGTGCAGCGTCTGCCACTGGCGCACCGCGAGCGCGGTGTCGGTGGGGAGTTGCGGCTGCATCCACGGGTTGATGCGATAACTCACCGTGAAGTGCTCCGGTCGGCACATGAGCACGGTGCGCGGCGTGGCTACCCGCTCCTCCGTCGTCCGCTCGGAATCGAGAAGGGTGGATGGCATCGGAACTCCTTCGATAGTGATCCGGCACTCGTGCGAACGCACTGCGCCGGCGGCGCTCCGCATTCGCGAGCGCCGGACTGCCCAGGCGGACGGACTCGTGAGCCGCTGTGTCGACGCCGCCCTCAGTCTTCCACGCAGACATCCGAAGCTTCTTGCCGCCGGGCGCAATAATCCTGCGCATTGGGGTGGGGGCGCGCATTCGATCGCGTACGCTGGCGCGATGGACAGCCTGGACTCCCGCATCATCGACCACCTCCGGATCAACGCGCGGGCCGGGTACGGGGACATCGGCACCTCGATCGGGCTGAGCGCGAGCGCCGTGAAGCGCCGGGTCGACCGGTTGGTGGCCGACGGGGTGATCCGCGGCTTCACCATCCAGGTGGACCCCGCCGTGGAGGGACTCAGCACCGAGGCCTATGTGGAGCTGTTCTGCCGCGGCACGGTGTCGCCCGCGGAGCTGCGCCGCATCCTCTCGGCGGTGCCGGAGGTGGTGGATGCGGGAACGGTCACCGGCAGCGCCGACGCGATCGTGCGCATCCGTTCGCGCGACATCCCCAGCCTCGAGCTCGCGTTGGAGAAGGTGCGCCAGGCGCCCAACGTGGACCACACGCGAAGCGCGATCGTGCTGTCCCGGCTCATCGACCGGGTGCACGACTGACGCAGACCCGCGCGAATCGAAGCACCCAGCGTGAGGGGGGAGAATAGGGTGCGCGGCAGTGCGCGCGTGGACCGCCCGTCCGGGCGCTCGCTCGCGGGGAAACGCGCCGGGCCGGCCGCGTCGGTCGTGCGCCGACTCCCTCACCGACTTCAGCCTGACGACGGGATCCGGCCCGACCCGGTAACCGTCGTGCTCCCCTCCCCCTCCCCGTTCACCCCGCCCGCAGGAAGAAGATGCATGTCGCAGCTCGTTGAGGCGCCGAACCTCGAAGTGTCATCGGAGGCGCGCCGCCGCCGGACGTTCGCGGTGATCTCGCACCCGGACGCCGGCAAGTCGACCCTCACCGAGGCGCTGCTGCTGCACGCGCGGGCGATCACCACCGCCGGAGCGGTGCATGGCAAAGCGGGCCGCCGGGGCACCGTGTCCGACTACATGGCGATGGAACAGGCCCGCGGCATCTCCATCACATCGGCGGCCATCCAGTTCGAGTACGACGACACCGTGATCAACCTGGTGGACACCCCCGGTCACGCGGACTTCTCCGAGGACACGTTCCGCGTGCTGTCCGCCGTGGATGCTGCGGTCATGCTCGTCGACGCCAGCAAGGGTCTCGAGGCGCAGACCATGAAGCTCTTCCGGGTGTGCCAGCAGCGGGGTCTGCCCGTCATCACCGTCATCAACAAGTGGGATCGACCCGGCCTGTCCGCGCTGGAGCTCATGGACGAGATCCGCGACCGCACGGGCCTCGTCCCCACACCGCTGACCTGGCCGGTCGGTGAGGCGGGGGACTTCCGCGGTGTGCTCGACCGCCACACGCACGAGTTCATCCGTTTCACGCGCACACCGGGCGGCGCCACCGTATCGACCGCCGAACACCTTCCGGCCTCCGCGGCCGCCGCGGAGGAGGGCGACGCCTGGGTGACGGCCGCCGAGGAATCGGAGCTCCTCGCGGCCGAGGGCCAGATCCATGACCAGTCGACGTTCCTCGCCGGCACGACCACGCCGGTGCTGTTCAGTGCCGCCGTGCTGAACTTCGGCGTGCACCAGCTGCTCGACGTGCTCGTGCAGTCCGCTCCCCCGGCGGAGGCGCGGCCGGACAGCACCGGCCGCCGCCGCCCCGTGGACACGGAGTTCTCCGGCTTCGTCTTCAAGGTGCAGTCCGGCATGAGCGCGTCGCACCGCGACCACGTGGCCTTCGTGCGCGTCTGCTCCGGCCAGTTCCGCCGCGGGATGATCGTCACCCACGCGGCGACGGGTCGACCGTTCGCCACCAAGTACGCGCAACAGTTCTTCGGCGGCGACCGCGAGACGATCGACACCGCCTGGCCGGGAGACGTGGTCGGCCTCATCAACGCATCCGCCCTCCGCGTGGGCGACTCGCTCTTCGAGGGCGAACCGGTGGAGTATCCGCGCCTGCCGATGTTCTCCCCCGAGCACTTCCGGGTCGTGCGGGCCGCCAACAGCAGCAAGCACAAGCAGTTCCGGCGCGGCATCGAGCAGCTCGACCACGAGGGCGTCATCCAGGTGATGCGGTCCGAGCTCCGCGGCGACCAGGCGCCGATCCTCGGCGCGGTCGGGCCCATGCAGTTCGAGGTCGTGGAGGACCGCATGGCGAACGACTTCGGTTCCCCGATCCGCTTCGAGGAGCTGCCCTATCAGGTCGCCCGGATCACCACACCGGCGGATGCCGCGGTCCTCGAGAAGGAGCGGCAGGTCGAGGTGCTCACGCGTTCGGACGGGACCCTCCTCGCTCTCTTCAGCACCCAGTGGCGCCTTCAGGCCGTCACTCGCGCCCACCCCGACCTCGTCCTCCTGGACCTGGCCGACACCGGCGCCGCGAGCCCCCGCGCTAACGCCTGACCGGCGCCGAACCGAGCGGGGGAGAGCCCCGCGGACGAGCGTCCCGGTGGATGTCCGCCGAGTCTGCGAGGCGAACGAGTCCCCGCTCCGCACCGATCACGGTTGGATAACGAACGCGAGCCGGCGAACGGGACCGTCGGGCTCGGGACGCCATACTGTAACCGGTCTTAGTCCGATCCGATGGAGTGTCGTGAGCGAAACGAACGTGTGGCCGGCGGTCGCCGGAATCGCCTATGGCGGCGACTACAACCCCGAGCAGTGGCCCCGCGAGGTCTGGCGCGACGACGTCGCGCGCATGCGGGACGCGGGCGTGAACCTCGTCAGCGTGGGCATCTTCTCCTGGGCCCTTCTCGAGACGAGCGAGGGCTTGTTCGACTTCGCCTGGCTCGACGAGGTGATCGACCTCCTGCATGAGAACGGCATCGCCGTCGACCTCGGAACGCCCACGGCCTCCCCGCCCGCCTGGTTCTTCGCGGCGCATCCCGGCGCGCGGGTCCAGTCTCGGGACGGCACCGTGATGGGATTCGGGTCGCGCGGGATGGCGTCGCACTCATCGGAGGCCTACCGGACGGCGATCGTCCGCATCGCGGACGCACTGGCGCAGCGCTACGCCGATCATCCGGCCGTCGTGCTGTGGCACGTGCACAACGAATACGGCGCGCCTGTCGGCGAGGACTACTCCGAGCAGTCCGTGCAGGCCTTCCGCTCGTGGCTCTCCGCGCGCTACGGCTCGCTGGACGCCCTCAACGCCGCCTGGGGTACCGCGTTCTGGGGACAGCACTACACGACGTGGGATCACATCGGCGCTCCCGCGGCCACCCCGTCCGTGGCCAACCCGGCGCAGCGCCTCGACTTCGCCCGCTTCACCGACGCCAGGATGCGCGAGTGCTACGTGCTCGAGCGGGACGCGATCCGTGCCCATGCGGCGCAACCGATCACCACCAACTTCATGGCGAACCAGCACTGGGGCGTCAACCTGTGGGCTTGGGCCGCGGAGGTGGACGTTGTATCCAACGATCACTACCTCTGGGCGGCCGACCCGGAGGCCGAGATCGGTCTCGCGATCGCCGCCGACCTCACCCGCTCGCTCGCCGGCGGGAACCCCTGGATCTTGATGGAGCACTCCACCTCCGCCGTCAACTGGCAGGGGCGGAACATCGCGAAGCGCCCGGGCGAGATGGCACGGAACTCCCTGTCGCACTTCGGGCGCGGGGCGGATGCCATCCTCTTCTTCCAGTGGCGCGCCAGCCGCTCCGGGGCGGAGAAGTTTCACTCGGCCATGCTGCCGCACGCGGGAACCGAGTCGCGAGTGTGGCGCGAGGTCGTGGACCTCGGCGCGAAGCTCGACCGGTTGGCCGAGGTGCGCGACTCGCGGGTGACGGCCGACGTGGCGATCCTGTGGGACTTCGAGTCGTTCTGGGCGCAGGACCTCGAATGGCGCCCCTCCGACGACGTCAGTTCCCGCGAGCGCATCCGCGCCTACTACGAGCAGCTCTGGCGGGACGGGATCACGGTCGACTTCGCTCTGCCCTCCCACGATCTCTCCCGGTACGCGCTCGTGATCGCCCCGGCGCTGTACCTGCTCAGCACGGCTGACGCGGCGAACCTCACGCGCTACGTCGAGCGGGGCGGCACCCTGCTCGTCTCCTTCTTCTCCGGCATCGTCGACGAGAACGATCGCGTGCACGAGGGCGGCTTCGGCGCACCGCTCTCCCAGGCACTCGGCGTCCGCGTGGAGGAATTCCTCCCGCTGCGGGAGGGCGTCACCAGCACGCTGGCCTGGCAGGCGGACCCCGCTCAGAACCTTCCCGCCGACATCTGGCAGGAGGCCCTGGCGACGACCGGCGCCGAGATCCGTGCGACGTATGTCAACGGACCCGCGGCGGGAGGGCCGGCGATCACACGGCACCGACACGGCTCCGGAACGGGGTGGTACGTCAGTACCCGGGTGCAGAATACGGGCATGCGCACGCTGATGTCCGCGGTCTACGAGGACGCCGGGATCACGCCGAGCGACCTGCCGGAACGGTTCGAGGTCATCGTGCGCAGGAGCGCGGACGCGGATTTCGTCGTGGCCATCAACCACGGCGACGCGGCCGCTTCCCTCGCCGTGTCCGGCGTAGAACTCCTGACCGGTTCGGGGGTTTCCGACTCGCACGACGTGCCCGCCGGAGACGTCGCCGTCATCCGGACCACCGCCCCCTCGGGAGGTGAGCGCATCCTCCCCTGACACCTCCCGTCCACACTTCCGCCCGAACACAGACCACCACCCATCGAGTCGCAGCCTCTCCGGCTCGTCTCTCCACACTCATCCCCGGTCGTAACGGCGCGACTCGCCAGAGTCGAGCCCGGCCACTCTGGAAGGAACACCATGCGTAAGCACCTAGGACTCGGCGCACTCGCCGTGACATCCGCAATGCTCCTCGTCGGCTGCAGCAGCGGCGGCGGCGGCGGGACATCGGCACCTGAGGCGTCCGAGGGCGGCGGCACGGGCGGCAGCGGCGCCGAGATCGTCGTCTGGACCGACGCGGAACGCGAGCAGGCCATCGCCGACGCGGCCGTCGCATTCGAGGAGGAGACCGGCGCGACCGTCACCCTCGTCGCGAAGAACTTCGAGGACCTGCGGAACGACTTCCTGGCGCAGGTTCCGACCGGCGAGGGTCCCGACATCACCGTGGGTGCCCATGACTGGCTCGGCGCACTCGTCACGGCCGGTGTCGTCAACACCGTCGACCTCGGCGAGAAGGCTGCCAATTTCGAGCAGGTCGCGATCGATGCCATGACCTATGAGGGTCAGCTCTACGCGCTCCCCTACTCGCTCGAGGCGATGGCGCTGATCCAGAACACCGCGCTCGTCGGTGAAGAGGCGCCGGCCACCTGGGACGAGATGATACAGAAGGGCCTTGCGGCGGGTACGGAACGGCCGGTCGTGCTCAACACGGGATCCGAGGTCGGCGACGCGTACACGATGTACGGGCTCCAGACGTCGTTCGGCGCTCCCGTATTCGTGCAGGACGAGTCGGGTTCGTACACGAGCGAACTCGGCATGGGCGGGCCGGAGGGCGAGGCGTTCGCGCAGTGGCTGCACGGCAACGGCACCGCGGGAACCGGCTACATCCCGACGACGGTCAACTACGACATCAACATCGAGCTGTTCACCTCGGGCCAGACGCCGTACACGATCCAGGGCCCGTGGGCGATCAACGCCTTCGCCGATGCCGGGGTAGATGTCGCCGTGAACCCGATCCCGTCGGCCGGTGGCGAGACCGCCGCGCCGTTCGTCGGGGTGCAGGGCTTCTATCTCAGCTCGCAGAGTGAGAACGCGCTCCTCGCGACGGACTTCCTCGTGAACTACCTCGCTACGGAAGACGCCCAACGCGCCCTGTACGAGGCGGACCCGCGCATCCCGGCGTACTCGACGCTCGCCGAGGAGGTGGCGGAGGACCCGATCATCGCCGGCTTCCTGGCATCCGCGCAGAACGGTGTGCCGATGCCGAGCATCCCGGAGATGGGCTCTGTCTGGGAGTTCTGGAACTCCGCGCAGTCGCAGATCCTGAACGGTGCAGACCCGGTCAGCACCTGGAACAAGATGGTCACCGACGTCGAGGCAGAAGTCGGAGCCTGACCAGCACAACCCTGAGTAACACTCCTCCCGGGGCGGGACCGCGCGTCCCGCCCCGGGAGGGCTCTCGACCGGATCGATCGACACAGGAGACTCCATGACGGTGCAGGAAGACGCGCGATCGCGCAGCGCGACCCGGGGGGACGGGCCACCGGAGCGCGAATCGCACGCGCGCGGCTGGCGCGGACTCGGGTGGGGCTTTCTCGTGAAGCTGCTCCTGATGGCCCTCGTGAACGCCATCGGACTCAGCGTCATCCTCGGTGCCGTGCGTTCGGAATCGTGGTTCATCCTCGGTGCGGCGATCGTGCTGCTCGTGGCCACCGACGTCATCTACTTCACCAAGCGCGCGCTGCCGCTGAAGTACATGGCTCCCGGGCTCATCTTCCTGCTCGTGTTCCAGATCTTCAGCCTCGTGTACACCGGCTACGTGGCCTTCACGAACTACGGATCCGGACACTCCGGTTCACAGGCGCAGGCGGTCCAGGCCGCCCTCATTCAGGCGGAGCAGCGCGTGCCAGACTCCCCGAGCTATCCGCTCAGCGTGGTGAGCCGCGGTGACGAGCTCGGGTTCGCCATTGCCGACTCCGACGGCGACGTGCGGGTCGGCACTGAGCTCGAGCCGCTCTCCGTCCAACCGGACGCGGAGGTCGGCGGAGCCGGCGCGCCGACCGAGGTGCCCGGCTGGACGGTCATCCCCCGCGCGGAGGTGCTCACCGACACCGAACTCCAGCAGCGGGTGACCGCGCTCCGGGTCCCCGTCTCGGATGACCCGGAGGAAGGTTCGATCCGCACCCGTGACGGCACGAGCGGTGCGGTGTACCTGTCCTCGCTCGACTGGGATCCCGACACGGAGACTCTCACCGAGACCGCGACGGGCAAGGTCTACTCGGCGAGCGACCGCGGCAGCTTCGTCGCCGAAGACGGCAGCAGCCTGCCGGCCGGGTGGTCGGTGCCCGTCGGTTTCGAGAATTTCGTGCGGGCCTTCACCGATACGAACTACGCGGCGCCGCTGCTGCAGGTCACGGTCTGGACGTTCGCGTTCGCCATCCTGACCACGCTGTCGAGCTTCGGCCTCGGGCTCCTGCTCGCCATCATCTACAACGACTCGCGCGTCCGAGGCCGCAAGCTGATCCGCACGCTCTTCATCCTCCCCTACGCCTTCCCGGTGTTCATGTCCGCGCTGCTGTGGCGAGGGATGCTGAACCCGGAGTTCGGCATCGTCAACGACTTGCTCTTCTTCGGTGCCGATCTCAACTGGTTCCAGGACCCGACGCTCGCCCGCTTCGCGGTGCTGTGGGTGAACCTCTGGCTCAGTTTCCCGTACTGGTTCCTCGTGTGCACCGGAGCGCTGCAGGCGCTGCCCGCCGACACGCTCGAGGCGGCCGAGATCGATGGGGCGGGCAGATTCCGGCGGTTCCGCTCGATCATGCTTCCGCTGCTCCTGGTCTCCACTGCTCCGCTGGCCATCGCGTCCTTCGCCTTCAGCTTCAACAACTTCACCCTGATCTACCTCCTCACCGGCGGTGGTCCCAACTTCGCCGGCAGCACCTCACAACTGGGCGCCACCGACCTGCTGATCAACGCCGTCTATCAGATCTCCGGCGTCTCCGGCGGCTCCTCCGACTACGGTCTGGCGAGCGCCCTGTCGATCATCATCTTCATCGTGATCGGCGCCATCTCCGCCGTCGCATTCCGTCAGACCCGCAAGCTCGAGGAGATGCAATGATGTCCACGAATCCCGTGCTGTCGACGTCCACCGAACCGAAGCGCCCGTCGCCGGACATCCCGAGCCGGCCGAGCGTCTCCGATCGCTCCCGAGCGAGACGCGGTCGCTGGCTGGCCGAGGTCGGCTGGAAGTATCCGGTCGCGATCCTGATCGTCGCCTACGCCGTGTTCCCGCTGCTGTACGTGCTCTCCGCCGCACTGCGCCCCGGTGGCAGGCTCGCCGGAAGCAGCGCGCTGTTCAGCGCCCTCGACTTCGGCAATTTCGCCGCACTTCTCGAGACCCCGTACTGGAGGTGGGGCTTCAACAGCCTCGTCATCGCCGGAATCACGTCGATCGGCACCGTGCTGATGGGGGCCGCGGCGGCGTACGCGTTCTCGCGCTTCCGCTTCAGTGGCCGGCGGGCGAGTCTCACCGGTCTGCTGCTGATCCAGATGTTCCCGCAGACGGTCGCCTTCGTCGCCATCTTCCTCATGCTGCTGGCCCTCGGCGATGCGGTTCCCGCCCTCGCGATCAACTCGAAGATCGCGCTGATCTGCGTCTACCTTGGCGGCGCCCTGGGGGCGAACACCTTCCTCATGTACGGGTTCTTCAACTCGATCCCGAACGAGCTGGATGAGTCGGCGAAGATCGACGGCGCGAGCCACGCGCAGATCTTCTGGCGCATCATCATGCCGCTCGTCACTCCCGTGCTCGCCGTGGTGGGGCTGCTCGGCTTCATCAGCGCCTTCAACGAGTTCATTCTGGCCAGGATCGTCCTCGTGAGTCAGGGCAACTGGACCCTCGCGGTTGGCATGTACGCCTGGGTCTCCAACGAATTGAACTCCAACTGGGGCCTGTTCGCGGCCGGTGCGGTGATCGCATCCATCCCGCTGCTCGCACTGTTCCTGTCGCTGCAGCGGTACATCGTCGGCGGGCTCACCGCGGGCTCCGTGAAGGGCTGAACGCGGCGACCGCTGAAGGTTGACGAGGGCCTGCGACGAAGGCCTACGCGGATCCGCGGACGACGAGCGTGGTCGGCAGGGTGAGAGTCGCCGGTTGCTCGCCACCGATGATATCCATGAGCAGCCGGACCATCTCGATGCTGATGCGCTCGAACGGTTGACGGACGGTCGTGAGCTGCGGGTCGGTCGCGGTGGCGAAGTCGTTGTCGTCGAATCCGGCCACGGCTACATCGTCAGGCACGCGGAGCCCTGCCTCGAGGAGTGCATCGATCGCCCCCGCGGCCATCGCGTCGTTCGCGGCGAAGATGGCGTCGAACTCCCGCGTCCTCTCGAGCAGCGCGTGCGTCGCATGCGCGCCGCCGGCTCGCGAATAGTCGCCCCCGACGACGAGCCGTTCATCGAAACGGTCGCCGACCGCGCGCGAGTACGCCTCGAAGCGAGCGATGCCGCCGGGAGTGTCTGCGGGGCCGGTGATCGTCGCGATCCGCCGGTGTCCGCGCTCCAGAAGGTGCTCCATCACCTGTGTGGCCCCGAGCAGGTCATCGGCGGCGACGCTGCCGAGCCTGCCTTCGAAGTCCCCGACCGGCAGTCCGCACGACACCAGCGGCACCCCCGCGTCGACGAGTCTCTCGACCAGCGGCGTACCGCCCGCCGAGGTGAACGCGAGCAGGACGCCGTCGACGTGTCCGGCGGAGATGTAGGCGAAGGCGCGTGCCTGCTCCGCCGCATCACCCGCCATGATCAGCACGGAATGAACCTCCAGGGCCGCGAGGGCACGCGCCGTTCCCCGCACGAGGTGGGCGAAGTTCGGATCCTCGAACAGCACGTGCTGCGACTCGTTGAGCAGGAACGCCACCGTGTTCGACTTGCTCGTCGCGAGGTTCCGGGCGTGCGGGTTGACCCGGTACCCGGTCTTTCGGATCGCCTGCTCGACCGCGGTCCGCGCCTCGGGGCTCACCCAGTTCTTGCCGTTCAGCACCCGCGACACGGTTCCGCTCGATACGCCCGCGACGGTCGCGACGTCACGGATGGTCAATCGTTTGCGGCCGGTGCCCTGCACGCAGAAAGTCTAGGACGGCAGGGTGGCGGCCGCCCCTGTCCGTTGATCCCGGAACCGAAGGTGTCTCCGGACGGGCCCAGGGACCGGCCCCGGGCTACGGCCGCCGATCGGGCGCCGGGCCGGTCGACTGGCCGGGGACGAAGGTGCACATGACGAGCGCCTGGGGATGCTTCTCGCTGCGGCCCTCCAGCTGATCGAGCAACGCCTCCACACCCATCCGGCCGAGCTCGACGCCCGGCGCCGCCATGCAGGTCAGTTCCGGATCGGAGATCGCGGCCATGTCGCGGGACGACGCAATGGAGAGGATGGACATGTCGCGCGGCACGTGCAGCCCGCGATGGGTGAGTCCGCTGACGAAACCGAACGCGGCATGCTCGTTCATCACGATCACCGCGGTGGCGTCGGGTGCCCGCTCCAGCAACTCGCTCGCCGCGGCTCGGCCCGCGATCGGCGTCTCGTCGCAGGCGAGGGTCACCGGCGTCAGGCCGCGCGCGCGCATGACCTCGTCGAACGCGGCCTCGGTGCGGGCGACCGGTCCGTAGGCCTCCAGGGCCGAACTCCCCACACTCCCGTTCAGCAGGCAGATGGCGCGGTGACCGAGGTCGACGAGGTGATCCACCGCCGCGGCGGTGGTGTTCTCGAAGTCGATGTCCACGTAGGAGAGCGCGCTCGGGTCCCGCGTGCGGCCGATGAGCGCGAACGGCAAGTCCGACTGCCGCAGTCGCTCCACCCGCGGGTCGTCGAGTTGCACCTCCATCAGCAGCACCCCGTCCACCAGGCCCCCATCGACGAGTTCGGTCACCTCGGCGGCGTCATTGCTGATCGGCCAGAGCACGAGCGTGTACCCGTGCTCGCTCGCCGTCTGCGCGGCGCTCGTGAAGAAGTTGACGACGGTGCCGCTGAACCGATGCTGCAGCGCCGGATAGAGCAGCGCGATGATGCGGGTGCGTCGGCTGGCGAGGGCGCGGGCGACCGGATTGCGACGGAACTTCAACTCCTCCATCGCCTGCTCCACCCGCAACCGCGTGGCCGGCGCGACCGGCTTGGTGTTGTTGAGCGTGAACGACACGGTGGCGATGGAGACGTTCGCGAGCCGTGCGACATCGCGCATCGTGGCCATCGGGAACGCCTTTCTCGGGAGAACGACGCGCGCCGCACGTCTTTCGGACTCATTATCCCTTCTCGACCGCGCCGGTAAAGCGGTTAACTTTTCCTTGACAGGACCGGGGATGCGCGCGCAGACTCGGTGACACCCTCCCTGCAGTGCTCGCCGGCATCCGCCGGGCCACCGCTTCGCGGATGGATCAAACCGCTTAACCACAGCACTGCACCGCACCGCATCACCAGGCAAAGGAGCCCCCGTGAAGAAGACCAGACTGACCACCGTGCTGGCCATGGCAGCCGTAGCACCGTTCGCGTTGACCGCCTGCGCCGGCGGCGGAGGAGGTGGCGGCACCGGAGGAGGATCCGAGGGCGGAGACGTCAGCTCGCTCAGCATCCTGGACTACTACAACAACGAACCCGACAAGTCTCTGGTTCAGGAGACGCTCGACGCCTGCGCCACCGAACTCGGGGTGACGCTCGAGCGCGAGACCGTTCCCGGCAAGGACCTCATCCAGAAGGTCCTGCAGCGGTCCAGCTCGAAGACGCTGCCCGACGTGCTCATGCTCGACAACCCCGACGTTCAGGAGATCGCCGCGACGGGCGGGCTCTCCCCCCTGAGCGAGTACGACGTCGACACGTCGGGCTTCAGCGAGGGCATCCTCGAGGCCGCCACCTACGAGGGCGAAGTGTATGGACTCGCCCCCGCCGTCAACACCCTCGCCCTGTTCTACAACACCGAGGTGCTCGCCGCGGCCGGTATCGAGCCGCCCGAGACCTGGGAGGAGCTGAAGACCGCGGCCGCCGCGCTCACCACGGGTGAGCAGTACGGCCTGGCGCTGTCCGCCATCGCGACGTACGAGGGATCCTGGCAGTTCCTGCCGTTCATGTGGACCAACGGGGGCGACGAGACGGAGCTGGACTCCCCGGAGGTCGCCGAGGGTCTGCAGCTCTACAAGGACCTCCTCGACGAGGGCTCGATGTCGTCGAGCGTCATCAACTGGTCGCAGGGTGACGCGAAGGACCAGTTCGTCGCCGGCAAGGCGGCGATGATGATCAACGGACCGTGGCAGATCCCCAGCCTCAACGAGAACCCCGATGTGACCTGGGACGTCGTGCAGGTGCCGGTCAACGAGGAGGGACAGACTCCCGTCGCCCCGCTCGGTGGCGAGGTGTGGACCGTGCCCGTGACCGGTGATGACGCCCGGCAGGCGAAAGCCGCCGAGATGGTGGAGTGCATCAGCAGCGACGAGAACCAGCTCGCGCTCGCCGAGGCCCGCTACCTCGTGCCGACCCGCACCGAGCTCGCCGATGAATACGTCGAGCGCGTGCCGAGCATGGCCGCGTTCACCGAGCAGGTGGCCAACGCCCGCTCCCGCACCGGTCAGCTCGGTGAGGAGTGGCCCGAGGCGGCGACGACGATCTACACGGCGATCCAGCTCGTGCTGACCGGACAGGCCACACCGGAAGAGGCGTTCGAACAGGCCGCTCAGGGCTAGGACCGCCTCCGCACACCAGCAGGGTACTTCGACGATGGCGCCGAAAGGATCGAGAAACATGTCGACCACGATGAGTTCGACCGGTACGCCGGATGCGGGTCAGCCGCAGACCGACGAGCCACGTCGAAGTACCCCGCCCGCGCATCCGCGCCGCGGCCGCTTCTCCCGCGAGGCCGTCACCAAGGTGATGTTCGTGGTGCCTGCCGCGATCTACCTGGTGCTGTTCTTCGGGTACCCCGTCGTCAAGAACGTCACGATGAGCCTGCAGGAGTACACCACTCGTACCTTCTTCACGGGTGAGGCGCCCTGGGTGGGGCTCGCGAACTACGCCACGGTGGTGGGCAGCCAGCTGTTCGGGCCCGCGATGCTCAACACCGCGCTGTTCACGATCGGCTCGATTCTCGGGCAGTTCGTGATCGGCCTCGCCCTCGCGTCGTTCTTCAAGCGACGGTTCCCGTTGAACGGCTTCCTCCGCTCGATGCTGCTGTTGCCCTGGCTGCTGCCCCTCATCGTGGCGAGCGCGACCTGGCGGTCGATCCTCGACCAGGACAGCGGCATCCTGAACCGGTTCCTCGAGGGCGTCGGCCTCATCCAGGAACCGGTGCCCTGGCTGACCAGCCCGTCGGTCGCACTGATCGCCGTGATCCTCGTGAACATCTGGGTGGGCATCCCGTTCAACGTCACGCTGCTCTACAGCGGGTTGCAGGACATCCCCGAGGAGCTCTACGAGGCAGGCGCCATGGATGGTGCCACGGGGTGGAAAGCGTTCTGGCACATCACCTGGCCGAATCTGCGACCGGTGGTCAGCGTGGTCCTCGTGCTCGGGGTGGTGTACACGATCAAGGTGCTCGACATCATCCTCGGACTCACCAACGGCGGTCCGGCGAACTCGACCCAGACCCTCTCCATCCGTTCCTATCAGGAGTCGTTCGTGAACTTCGAGTTCGGGGTGGGCGCCGCGTACAGCAACATCCTCATCCTGATCTCCCTCCTCTTCGCCATCATCTACCTCCGCGCCAACCGCCGCGCGGTCGACGAGTAAGGGGCACGTCGTGACGACCGCAACCGCCACCGCCGCACACACCCTCGGCGCCCGCTCCGCACCCACCCCGCGGCGCCACCGCCACGCCGCCGCCACCCGCGGCATGTACACCGCACTCGGCGTGCTCTTCCTCGGGATCATGCTGTTCCCCATCTACTGGATGATCAACGCCTCCCTGCAGCCCTCGGGCAACACGCTCACGGCAGACTTCTTCCCCTGGAACCCCGATTTCGGCGGGTACGAGAAGGCGATCGCCGATCAGGGGGCGAATCTCGTGACGAGTCTCATCGTCTCGCTCGGGACGGTGGTGCTGAGTCTCGCGATCGCCGCTCCCGCCGCGTACGCCCTCGCTCAGTTCCGGTTCCGGTGGATCAACGGGGCGCTGCTCGCCATCCTGATCTCCCAGATGATCCCCGGCATCGTCATCGCCAACGCTCTGTACACCGCCTACAACGATCTGGGTCTGCTCAACTCGATCCCCGGTCTCATCCTCGCCGATGCCACCCATGCCATCCCGTTCGCGATCCTGATCCTGCGTGCGTTCATGGTCGGCATCCCGCCGTCCATCGTCGAGGCTGCACGGGTGGACGGTGCAGGCCTCGTGCGCGCCTTCGTGTCGATCGTCGTGCCGATCAGCCGCAACTCGATCATCACCGCCGCCCTGTTCGCGTTCCTCTTCTCGTGGAGCGACTTCCTCTTCGCGCTCACCCTCACGACGACGGATGAGGTGCGACCGGTCACCCTCGGTATCTACCAGTACCTCGGCACCCAGGTCGCGAACTGGAGCGCCGTCATGGCCACGGCGGTGCTGTCGTCGATCCCCGCGATCGTGCTGCTCGTGCTGGCCCAGAAGTACATCGCCGCCGGCGCGCTCGGCGGATCGATTAAGTAGCCTCGAACCCTCCTTCCCCATTCCCCACCCACCTTCAGTTAGGACAGTCATGTCGAACAGCAGCAGCCCCGACCGCCCCATCCGGGTCGTCGTCTGGGGCGAGAACCGGCACGAGCAGCACGAGCCGGAGGTGGCAGCGATCTACCCCGACGGCATGCACACCACCATCCGGGAGGGGATCGAGGAGAACCTGGGCTCCCGCGCCGAGGTGACCACGGTCACCCTCGACGACCCCGAGCACGGGTTGACCGAGGAGGTGCTGGCTCGCACCGACGTGCTGCTCTGGTGGGGACACGCCGCGCACGCCGAGGTGTCGGACGAGGTCGTGGAGCGGGTGCATCGGCACGTGCTCGCCGGCATGGGACTCCTCGTGCTGCACTCCGGGCACTGGTCGAAGATCTTCGGCAAGCTCATGGGCACGTCGTGCACCCTGCGCTGGCGCTCGGAGCGCGACCGCGAGATCGTCTGGACGGTCGACCCGACCCACCCGATCGCCCGCGGGATCCCGCACCCGTTCATCATTCCGGAGCAGGAGATGTACGGCGAGTTCTTCGACATCCCCGCGCCCGACGAGCTCGTCTTCCTCAGCACCTTCTCCGGAGGCGAGGTGTTCCGCAGCGGATGCACCTTCCGCCGCGGATTCGGCAAGATCTTCTTCTTCAGCCCGGGCGATCAGGACTACCCCGTCTACCACCACAAGGACGTGCGCCGGGTGCTCGCCAACGGCGTGGAGTGGGCGGTGACCGACCGCCCGGAGCGCACCGACCCGGTGCTGCTGCGCTACGAGCGCGAGGACTTCTACAACGGCAAGACCTACCAGGGGGCGATGGCCGATTGAGCGCGTTCACTGCGCTGACCGACACCACCTCGCCCGTTCGCGTGGTGCTGGTGGGGGCGGGCGGCATGGGCAAGCGATGGCTCGAGGTGCTGTCCGAGTCGCCCGACGTCGAATTGGTGGGGCTCGTCGACCTGAACCTCGACACCGCGGAGGCGGCGCGGGCGAACGCGGGACTGCCCACGCTGGAGATCGGATCGAGCCTCTCCGCCGTCGTATCGGCGACCGGCGCACAGGCCGTGGTGAACGTGACCATCCCGATCGCGCATCACCCGGTGAACGTGGAGGCGATGTCGGCCGGACTGCCCGTGCTCTGCGAGAAGCCGGTGGCGCCGACCGTGAGCCAGGGCCTCTCCCTCGCGGCGACCGCGGAGGTCACCGGACAGCTGCTGATGATCAGCCAGTCTCGGCGGTACTACCGCACGCTCGCCGAGTACCGCGACGCCGTGCGTGGGCTCGGCCGGGTGGGCATCCTGACGACGGAGTTCTTCAAGGCGCCGCACTTCGGCGGGTTCCGCGAGGAGATGGCGCACGTGCTGCTCGTCGACATGGCCATCCACGCCTTCGACGTGGCGCGGTACGTGCTCGACGCCGACCCGGTCTCGGTGTACTGCGAGGAGTTCAACCCGTCGTGGAGCTGGTACTCCCGGGATGCCGCGGCCACCGCGATCTTCGAGTTCGGCGACGGCACGCGCTACGTCTACACCGGCAACTGGTGCGCCGACGGGCTGGAGACCTCGTGGAACGGCACCTGGCGCGCGAACGGCGAGCACGGCACCGCCACGTGGGACGGTGAGACGTCGCCCGTGGTCGATCGCGTTCCCGACGCTCCGGCCGAGAACACGGTCGAGGCGGACGATTCGACCGCCACGCTCGAGGAGATCGAGGGCTCGCTCGCGGAGTTCGTCTCAGCCTTGCGCACGGGCATCGTTCCCTCCGGTGAGGTGCACTCCAACGTGTTCAGCCTCGCCATGGTGGAGGCGGCCGTGCGATCGGCGGAGACCGGCGAACGCGTGCGGGTGAGTGACGTGCTGGAGGCGGCATACCTGACAGCGGTCGCCGACGAGGCACGCGACGACGTGCGTGCGGCGCTCGAGGGATGGGGATCCGCCCGGAACGGCCTCGGCGGCTAGACGCAGTATGCCGGGGGGCGGGGCGGCGATCGACCATCACGTCCCCCGATCACCGATACCGACGACTGACCACTCCGGTACCCTCGGGCCATGGCAGCGAAGGGGCGGGCGCATCGGGCGAGGATCGGTCGGGCGTTGGTGAGCCCCGTTCTCCTGGCCGCCCTGCTGCTCGGCGCGAGCGGCTGCTACTCGGACGGGGACTACGGTCGACCGTCCGCCCCGTCGGCGGCTCCGCTCCCGGAGTCCCCGGCGGCGGGTTACGTCGTGGGAGACGAACTGCCGGAGGACGTCGCGGCGGAGTTGGTCGGGAACGTTCGCGTCGATGAGCGCGCGTACGAGACGCTCGACGGCACCGTGCTCCTCACCCGGCGCTACGAGCCGCTGCCGCCCGCGGTGCGTGACGATCTGCTCGAACGTGCCGCATTCGCCGCTCCCGCCCCGGGCATCGACGCGGATGCCGGCGCGCTCCGGGATCTCGAAGCGGCGATGACGTCGACGGGGAAGAACGTGATCACCGTGACGCGCACCTGCTTCGGGTCGGACACTGCCGGGGAGGGGCCGCAGGCGGAGGACGGGGAGGTTCCCGACGACTCGAACTGCATCTGGTACGCGAGTCGGGCCATGACGGAGCCGACGGCCACCTCCGAGGCTGCGGTCGCAGCATCCGAGGCGTGGGTCGCCGAGCAGGCGACACCCGGGCTCTACGAGGTGCTCGTCGTGCCCACGACGTTCTGGACGGTGACTCCCGGCTGACTGCTCCGGCACCGCTGGCTACAGTGTCGGTAGTGCCCAGCCTCGTTCGTATGTGTCCAGTGTCGTCCGGAGGATCGCTCACGTGAAGTTCAGGATCGACCCCGCATCCGCCGTGCCGCCGTTCGAGCAGGTCCGGCAGCAGGTTCTCGAGGCGGTGCGGACGGGTGAGCTCGTCGCCGGATCGAAGCTGCCGACGGTTCGGCAGCTCGCCGACGACCTCGGCATCGCCCCGAACACCGTGGCCCGCAGCTACCGGGAACTCGAGCGGGACGAGGTGATCGAGACCCGCGGACGCCAGGGGTCGTTCGTCGCCGCGACGGGCGACGCCGCACATCGGCAGGCGCAGGCGGCGGCATCCGCATACGCCGAGCGTATCCGGCAGCTGCATCTCCCGCCCGGGGAGGCGCTGGACCTCGTCCGTGCGGCGCTCGGCCTCCCTCGCGCGGACCGCGCCGACGGTCCCTGAGCCGGTCGAAGGGACGCTCCCTCAGCCGGATCCACGGTCCCCGAGCCCGTCGAAGGGACGCTCCCTCGGCCGGATCCACGGTCCCCGAGCCGCTAAGGGACGTTTCCTCAGCCGAATTCGTCTAGTGGCCGCTCACGTCGGAGTCGACTCCGGCGTCGGGGCCCTTCGACAGGGTGGCGATGTCGGCCATGTCCGACTCGGTCAGTTCGAAGTCGAACACGTCGATGTTCTGGGCGAGCCGATCGCGGTTCGTCGACTTGGGGATGGCCACGTTGCCGAGCTGCACGTGCCAGCGCAGCACCACCTGGGCGGGCGTCTTGCCGTACCGCTCGCCGATGGTGGCGAGCACGGGAGCGGAGAGCAGGTCGTCCCCGGCGCTGATCGGGCTCCACGCCTCGGTGAGGATGCCGTGTGCGGCGCCGTACGCCCGCTGCTCCTCGCGCACGATCTGCGGGCTCAGCTGGATCTGGTTGATGACCGGCGGCACCGTGGCCTCGGCGAGCAGACGGTCGAGGTGGGCGGGCTTGAAGTTCGAGACACCGATCGAGGTGGCCTTGCCCTGCTCGTGCAGCTTCTCGAAGGTCTTCCAGGTGCTGATGAACTCGTCGCGCTGCGGGAGCGGCCAGTGGATGAGCAGCAGGTCCACATGGTCGACGCCGAGTCGTTCGAGCGACTCGTCGAGACCCTGGATCGCGCGATCGGCGCCCTGGTACGCGCCGTCGAGCTTGGTGGTGAGGAAGAGCTCGTCGCGCGAAATACCGCTGCGGCGGATCCCCTCCCCCACACCCTTCTCGTTCCCGTACTTGACCGCCGTGTCGATGTGTCGGTAGCCGGCTTCGACGGCCAGGACGATAGCGTCTGTCACCTCCGAATCGGTCAGCGGCGAGGTGCCGAGACCGATCTGAGGAATGCTCGCGCCGTTGCTGAGAGGAAGGGAGGGGATGTGTGCGCTCATCCTCTTATCCAAGCACGGCACATCCTCATGCGACCGGGCGATGTCGCGTCCGGTCGCCACCCGTCAGATCACCGCGTCGGAAAAGCCGTCGGGGTTGCCGAACCGATGCGCGGTGATGCTCACGGCCTGCTCGTGCAGGAACGGCAGCAGTTCCAGGCGACCCGCCGCCGTGACCTCCCCGCCGTAGATCGCCACATCCGGTGCCCCGCGGAGCGCGCTCGCGAGCGCGGACGCGTTCCCGCCGACGAGTCGCACGCGGTCGGCTCCGAGCTCCCCGGCCGCGGCCCGCCTCACCCACTCCTCGTCGGACTCGAGCTCGACCGGCACGTCGCGCACGTCCAGCACGTCGAGCACCCGCTGGGGCAGCGGCATGACCGTGCTCACCCGAACAGATGCCCGGGCCAGGGTCGCTGCGGCGAGCACGCGGATGAGATCGGCGAGTCGACCGCCCGCACCGAGCCGAACGGTGACCGGAACGCTCAGGTAGCGGAAGAGGTTGCGCTCCACGCCGAGCTGCTGCACGTCGCGCACGGCACCGAACTCCTCCTGCCACGCGACCGCGTCGCTCAGCGCAGACCGGCGCACGACATCGAAGTCGACGTAGTCGAGCGACGGCTGCGCGGCCTCGATCAGTTCGGTCACCCGCGGGGCGAGTCCGCGGAGGTGGAGCGTCTCGCTGTTCCGTCCGGTGTCAGTGCGCCAGGTGCCGAGGCCGTACAGGTAGTTCGGGCCACCCGCCTTGCCGCCGGTGCCGACCGACGACCGCTTCCAGCCGCCGAAGGGCTGACGCTGCACGATCGCTCCGGTGATGCTGCGGTTCACATACAGGTTGCCCGCCTCCACCCGGTCGAGCCAGAACCCGAGCTCCGTGGCGTCCAGCGAGTGCAGGCCGGCGGTGAGCCCGTAGGCCACCGCGTTCTGCAGATCGATCGCCTCCGTGAGAGTGCGGGCGTGCATGATGCCGAGCACCGGACCGAAGAACTCGGTGCGGTGGAAGTACGAGCCGGCCCGCACACCGCTGCGCACGCCGGGCGACCAGAGCCGACCGGTGTCATCGAGTTGCTTCGGCTCCACCAGCCAGCTCTCGCCGCCACCGAGTGAGGTGAGCGCGTGCTTCAGCTTGCCCGACGCCGGCTCGATGATCGGACCCATCTGGGTTGCGGGATCATCGGGGTAGCCCACGGTGAGCGTCTGCACGGCGTCGATCAACTGCGTCCGGAACCGCTTCGACCGGGCCACCGACCCGACGAGGATGACGAGGCTGGCCGCCGAGCACTTCTGTCCGGCGTGGCCGAATGCCGAGCGCACCACGTCCGCCACGGCGAGGTCGATGTCCGCGCTCGGCGTGACCACGATGGCGTTCTTGCCGCTGGTCTCGGCCAGTAGAGGCAGGTCGGTGCGCCACGATCGGAAGAGCTCGGCGGTCTCGTACGCACCGGTGAGGATCACCCGATCGACGAGCGGCGAGGACACGAGGTCCTTTCCGAGCTCCGATTCGCTCGCGTGCGCGAGGGCGAGCACGTCCCGAGGTACCCCGGCCTGCCACAGCGCCTCGGCCAGCACGCTGCCGCTCCGCTGCGCCTGTACGGCGGGCTTCAGGATGACGGCGCTGCCGGCGGCGAGCGCCGCGAGCACGGATCCGGCCGGGATGGCGACGGGGAAGTTCCAGGGCGGGGTGACGACGGTGAGGCGGGCGGGCTCGAAGGTCGCGCCCTGCACCCGCTCGAGATCGAGCGCGCGATCGGCGTAGTAATTCGCGAAGTCGATCGCCTCGCTCACCTCGGGGTCGCCCTCGGCGATGGTCTTCCCCGTCTCGCTCGCCATGACCTCGATCAGCGCGGCGCGGTTGGCCTCGAGGGCTGCGGCGGCGGCGCGGAGCACCGCGGCGCGGTCCGCCGCGGGACGAGCACCCCAGCGCGCACCGGCCGCGACGGTGTCCTCGATCAACCGGGTCAGCTCGTGCGGCTCCGACACGGTCGCCGCAGCCACCGCATCCCGACCGAGCGTCGACCCGGGGACGCGGCCGAGGATCGCCCGCCCCCACTCGCGGTTCGCGGCGAGCGCGGGATCGGTGTCGGGGGCGTTCCGGAAGGTGTCGGGGCGGCGCAGGGGATCGCCGTCGGAACGCGATCCCCGGGTGAGCCCGAGCACCGCGCCGGTGAGCGACGGGTCCCCGCCCGCGGTTCCCGAGCCTGTCGCGGTCCCCGACCCTGTCGCGGTCCCCGAGCCGCTCCCGGGCTCCGGCGCTGCGGGCACCTCCGGCACCGACACCGGCATCCGCCGGTCCTGGGTGCGACGGGGTACCGGCGCGGTGCCCTGCACGTCGGCGAGACTCCGCAGGAACCGCTCCTGCTCGCGTGCGAACAGGGTCTCGTCGGTCGAGAGCTCGAACACCGCCGACATGAAGTTCTCCGAGCTGGCGTTCTCCTCCAGCCGACGCACGAGGTAGGAGATGGCCACGTCGAACTCCCCGGGGTGCACGACGGGCGTGTAGAGCAGCAACCCCCCGACCTCGCGCCGCACCGCGTCGGCCTGCCCCGTGGCCATGCCGAGCAGCATCTCGAAGTCGATCCGGTCGCGCACTCCCCGCTCCCCCGCCAGCAACCAGGCGTACGCCACGTCGAACAGGTTGTGCCCGGCCACGCCGATGTGCACCGCATCGGTGCGCTCGGGTGTGAGGGCGTAGTCGAGAACCCGCTTGTAGTTGGCGTCGGTCTGCTGCTTGGTGTCGTACGGCGCGGCCGGCCAGCCGTGGATGGCGGCGTCGACGTGCTCCATGGCGAGGTTCGCGCCCTTCACCACGCGCACCTTCACCGGCGCCCCACCGCGGGCGCGACGACGCAGCGCCCACTGCGTGATGCCGGCGAGGGCGTCGAGCGCGTCGGGCAGATACGTCTGCAGCACGATCCCGGCCTCGAGGTGCAGCAGTTCGGGGGCATCGAGGATGCGCTCGAACACCGCGATGGTGAGGTGGAGGTCCTTGTACTCCTCCATGTCGAGGTTGATGAACTTCGGCGTCGGCGACGTCGCCGCGAACTCGTAGAGCGGGGTGAGTCGCGTCACGATCCTGTCGACCGCCTCGTCGAACGCCCACATCGAGAGCTGGCTCACGATCGACGACACCTTGACCGATACGTAGTCCACATCATCGCGCTCGAGGAGCCGTCGGGTGCCGGCCAGTCGGCGTTCCGCCTCGGCGTCCCCGAGAACCGCCTCACCCAGCAGGTTGAGGTTCAGGCGCGCGCCGTTCTCCCGCAGCTTTTCGATCGCCGGTCCGAGCTTGTCGGGCGTGGCATCGACGAGCAGGTGTCCGACGGTGCGGCGGAGCACCTTCCGGGCGGTCGGCACCACGACCCCGGGCACCACCGGACCGACCGCGCCGCCGAGCAGCACCGCTCCGCGCATGTACCAGGGCAGGAATCGCGGTACCCGTCCCGCGACGCCGGACAGGCTGTTGCCCGCTACGAACAGGTCGTCGGGGCGAACCACCCGGTCCACGAAGCCGAGCGTGAAGTCGAGGCCGTTCGGGTCCTTCAACACCCCGGCGAGTTGGGCGGCGGCCGCGTCCGTGGGGTATTCGCCGCTCTCGGCGAGCCACCTCCGCACGAGCGCGATCGCATCGTCGGCGAGGTTCCCGGGGCGCGTCGATGTCGCAGCGGTTGGGTTAGGCATGAAGGGAGACTATGCCTTCCGCCCGGAGAATTGCTCCGCGCGACCCACCGCTCCCACCCCTGCGGAAACCACGACGCGGTCGAGGCGCGAGGCGGTTCCCGCACCCGGGCATACGCTGGTTGCGCACCGACCGAAGAGGGGAACCGTGACCGACCAGCCGAACGTCGCAGCCGACATCGCCGAGGCGCTCGCCACCGAGTCCCCGCAGGCGACCGCGCTGCAGACGCGCGTGCGCCGAGGGGGTGCGGCGGCCCGCGCCGCGGTGCTGGAGCTCGCCACCGCACCGGCCGGTTCGAAGCCGCAGCGCATCCGACTCCGGGCGGCCGTGCTCGCCGCCGACGCGTGCGCCGATGACTCCGTCCTGCGCGCATTGCTCACCGACGCCGGGGAGGATCCGTCCTCCCCGCTCCTGTCCGACCTCCTCACCGAGGTGGGCGTCATGGCCCGCGCCGACGGTCCCGCCGCGACCCTGCTGGCGGACGCCGCCGTCACCGCCGACCTGCTGGCCGCGGCGATCGAGGCCCGCCCGGACGACCCGCGCATCGCCGACGCCGTACTCGAGGCGCTCGGCGACTCGAGCGGCTTCCGGATGGCGCCCCGGCCGGTTCGGTCGCGGGAGAACGCCGCCAAGGTGACGCGAAACGGCATCGTGCTGCTGGAGCGCTCGACCGATGACATCGTGCGCCACCGACTCGAGCAGGTGCTGCTCGCCCGCCTCACCCCGGCCGGGAGCGCGTCGAACGACGAGGTGCTGCATGCGGTGCTCGCAAGTCCCAGTGGTCGAGGCCCGGAACTCCTCGAGGACCTCGCCCGAGCCGGGGCACCGGGAATCCAGCGGCAGGCCGCCCGCGTGCTCGGACGACCGGTCGAGGAGGCGGCGCTTCCCGCGCCGGTCGCCGGGGAGACGATCGCCATCCCACGCGGGGATGTGGGGCGTTGGACCCGGGCGGAGGACGCCGAAACCCTCGACGGCTCCGAGCAGGAACCGGAGCCCGAGTCAGCCGAGCGGGCACCCCGGCGACGCCGCTGGTGGACTCGCTACTTCCGCCCGAAACGCTAGCGGCGCCCGCGCACGGCGGGGGTCCCGGCACGCCTTTCGCACTCGCGGCACGCGTCGCTTCGGGTGCCGCGGGTGCACCGCACGTGCCGCGACCGAGCTGGTCAGGACTCGGCGTTCTCCCGCTTGCCCTCGGCGAGATAGGCGAGTCTCCGCAGCGTCTCGGTGTTGCGGTAGTGGATGCCGAGGTGCCGAAGCGGCGCCGGAACGAGCACGCCCGGCCCCTTGACGGCATCCTCGCCCAGTCGCACGACGCAGCCCGAACTGGTCGCCTTGACCTCGAACGTCACGCGGGCCTCACCCATCGGCCAGCCCCGGGCCTGCAGCACGGCGCGGTGCGGCGGGTCCCACTCGAGCACGCTCGTGCTGTCGTCGATGAGCGCCGGCCATACCCCGAAGGAGTGGTGGATCTTCGCCCCTGCGGCCGGCCAGGCGTCCTCGACCCCGCGAATGCGGGACGCGCCCACCACCCAACTCGGGTACAGCCAGCCATCGGCCAGGATGCGGAAGACGTCTTCGGGTGAGCAGTCGATGCGACGGGTATTGACGGCCATGGGCCCATCCTTCTCCTCCTCCGGGGGCCTGGCTAGCCGCACGACACGAACGCCCCGCTCGAGGCGGGGCGTTCGGCGATGCGGGTGGTGCGGCGGATCAGCCCTTGTTCAGCGCGTCCTTGACCGCCCCTGTCGTCTTCTCGATGAAGTTCGACTTCTCGGTGGTGCCGTAGAAGCGCGGGTCGGGATGCGTGGGCGGCGGCGCCGGCACGGTGGTCTCCGGGCCGTCACGGTAGCTGAACTCGCCGTTGCCGTCGGGCGTGGGTCCGGAGGCCCAGGACCCTTCCGCGGCGGCCTTCCCGTCGGAGAAGTTGATGTACTCGTAGGACACCTTCGTGTACTCCTTGCTCTGCGGGAAGTTGCTCGGCACGGGCAGCTGCTCGAGCTTCTCCTCCTGCAACTCGCGGGCGGCGGCGATCCACTGGTTCTGGTGCATCGTGTCGCGGGCGATGAGGAAGGACAGCAGATCGCGAACGCCCTTGTCATCGGTCATGTGGTAGAGCCGGGCGGCCTGCACGCGCCCCTGCATCTCCCCGTTGGCGTTCGACGTGAAGTCGGCGAGCATGTTGCCGCTGGCTGTGATGTAGCTGCCCTGCCACGGGTTGCCGTTGCTGTCGACGGCGCGTGCTCCCGCACCGGCGACGATGGCGTGCTGCACGTCCATGCCCCCCACCACGGCGGCGACGGCCGGGTCCTCCTGCAGGGTGTCACCCGTGATGCCCACGGGCGCCTTCTCGAGCAGCTGCGCGATCATGATCGCGAGCATCTCGACGTGCCCCATCTCCTCGGCGGCGATTCCGTAGAGCAGGTCGCGGTACTTGCCGGGAATGTGGCTGTTCCATGCCTGGAAGCCGTACTGCATGGCGATGGTGATCTCGCCGTACTGACCGCCGAGCACCTCCTGCAGCTTGCGCGCATAGACGGCGTCGGGCTTGTCCGGCGTGGCCTTGAACTGGAGTTCTTGCTTGTGGAAAAACACTCGATTACCTCCCGAAGCTCGCGCCCCACACGCATCCGGCCAGTCACCTTGGGGGAAGGCCCGAGCGGGGCGCAGTGCTTCGACGCTACGCCGCGGCCCCCGAATTCTGCAGGGTCTGCATCGGGGGTTGCTCGATCCCGAGAGCCGGAGTACCGTGCATGCCGAATTCGTGCCGGAGTGCGCTGGCGGCCGCGTGCCAGCCTGCGAGACCGTGCACGCCGGGTCCCGGCGGGGTGGACGACGAGCACAGGTAGACGCCCGGCATCGGCGTACGCCACGGATCTGCGGAGAACACCGGACGAGCCACCAGCTGCCGCATGCTGGGGGCACCCACCGCGATGTCACCGCCGATGTAGTTCGGGTTGTACCGTTCCATCTCGATGCCGGTCGTGCTGCTCGAGGCGAGGATGAGGTCGCGGAAGCCAGGGGCGAACCGCTCGATCTGCGCGGTGACCACCTCGGTCTGGTCGACCGTCGAATACTGCGGCACGTGGGCGTAGGCCCACAGCACGTGCTTCCCCTCGGGTGCACGGCTCGGGTCGAAGGTGGTGGGCTGCGACGCGAGCACGTACGGGCGCTCGCTGTGCCGCCCGCGGGCCACATCCTTCTCGGCCGCCACCAGTTCCGCACGGGTGCCGCCCACGTGGAGCGTGCTCGCCCGGTGCAGCTCCGGGTTGGTCCACGGCACCGGACCGGAGAGGGCGTAGTCCACCTTCGCCGCGCCGTTGCCGTAACGGAACCGCTTCAGCGCCCGTTCGTATCGCGCGGGCATCCTGCTCCCGGCGATACGGACGAGTGCGCGGGGGCTGACGTCGAACAGCACCGCACGGGCCTTCGGGAGTTCCGCGAGGGAGGTGATCTCGGTGCCGGTCACGATCTCACCGCCGTGCGCCACCACATCGGCGGCCATTGCATCCACGATCGACTGGCTGCCGCCGACGGGGATCGGCCAGCCGCGATCGTGGGCGTACGTCCCGAGCATCAGTCCCCCGGCGGCGGTGGCGAGGCTCGGCATCGGCCGGATGGCGTGCGCGGCCACGCCGGCGAGCATCGCCGGGGCGACGTCCTCCTTCCAGCGGAGGTTCCACGCCACGGTGCCCTGCTCGAGAGCCCGAATACCGAATCGCGCGAACGTGAGGGGATGCGGCGGAGCCTGCAGGAGGCTGGATCCGGTGGTGCGGGCCACCTGGTCGGCGTGCCGCGCCAGAGGACCCATCAGGGTCTTCCAAGCATGACCGTCCACCCCGAGCGACTCCACGGTGCGCTCGATGTCCCGGTAGGCGATACCGGCACGACCGCCGTCGAGCGGATGCCCGTACGACACCTCCGGCAGCACGAACGGGATCCGCTCGGCGAGGCCGAACCGGCGGAAGAAGGCCGAGGCGTAGGCCATCGGGTGCACGGCTGAGCAGATGTCATGGCGGAACCCGGGGAGCGTGAGTTCGGCCGTGCGGGACCCGCCCCCGATCACGTCCGCCTTCTCGTACACGCGTACGCTGAGCCCGGCACGGGCCATGGTGACGGCGGCGGCCAGACCGTTCGGGCCGGCTCCGACGACGATGACGTCCACGGTGTCCACGATGGTGCCTCCTCCGTCGGCGAGCGTCCGCCGCACACCCATACAACCCCTTGGCGCTCCCCTTCGCCGGGTCTAGCGTGGAAAAGCGCGTGGGAATTCGCGCACGTCAGCCACGGAGGAGAACTGCAGCATGTCTGAGCACAGCGACACCACCCCCGATCCCTCGGCCACCCCGTCCGGAACGACGGACTTCGATGCCGAGGACGCCCGGCGGGCTGCTCACGCCACCGAACCCGGGCTGGGCGTCGAGGGCGAGACCGATGACGAGCTCGACACGATGACCGGCAACGCCATCGACACCGACGGCGGCCAGGACTTCCCCGCGTCGAAGCCCGTCCCGGCCGAGGGTGAAGGGCCGCTGCCCTGAGCTGAGATTTCCTGCGCGAAACTCTCAGCCAACTCACCCTCGACATACGTAGGGTGGCTCCGCGGCTTCGGTCGCTTCCCTTCTGCCTCCAAGCACGACGGGGAAAAGAGACGGGCGCTTTCCGACGTGCAGACGGAAGGCGCCCGTCCTTCGTGCAGGCGTGTCGAAGGGATCACGGTCCCGGATCCCATCGAAGGGATCGCGGTCCCGGAGCCCGTCGAAGGGATCACAGTCCCTGAGCCCGTCGGAGGCATCACGGTCCCTGATCCTGTCGAGGGGACGACGGCAGTCAGCCGAGGAGGATGCCGGCGCTCCGCAGGAGCGAGGGCACCAGCATCGCGACCTGATCCTCGTCGAGCGTCACTCCACGCAGCCCGTCGAGCCCGGTCGTCCGCTCGATGCGGGTGCCGCGGAGGTCCACGTTGCTCGACCGCGTTCCTGCGACGGTGAGCGTGCCGACCGTGCAGTCGCGCAGCGCCACTCGCGACGCCCTGGCTCCGGAGATATCGAGCTCGTCGATCGCGCACTCGGTGAACAGGACGTCGTCGAGCGATGATCCCGCGAGGTTGAGGAAACCGATCTTGCACCCCGTGAACGCAACACCGCGCATCTCGGCGTCGTACAGCTCACCCGCGCCGATCCGAGAGGACCGCACATCGACGGTGTGCCACCGCGCACGCTCCGCCTGCAGGGTGGCCGCGGTGAGCCCGGTGATCTGCACCTCGTCGAACGATGCTCCCCGCAGCGTCGCCCCGTCGAGCCGCACCCCGGCGAACGCGCACTCGGTGACGGCGAGTTCAGAGAGGTCGCGTCCCGACAGGTCGGCCGAGTCGAACCGCATCCTCTCGGCGAACACGCCGGCGCCGAGAGCGGAGGCGTCGGACGCCCGGAGCTCGGGCAGGCGAGGCTCGTTCACGCGCGGCTTCAGAACCGGCATGTCGTCAGTGCCGCCGGTGATCCTGGATGGTGATGCGCGGACCGAAACGGGGTTTTCGGAAGCCGCTCGCCCCGATGATCCGCATCACGCGCTGGCGGTGACCCCGCCACGGTTCGAGCAGCTCGAGCATGCCGTCGTCGTCGACGGGATGCCCGGCCAGCGCCCATCCGACGACGTCGTGCAGGTGATAGTCGCCGACGCTCACCGAATCGGGATCGCCGTGCGAGCGCTGCGTGGTCTCGGCCGCGGTCCATATCCCCACGCCGGGCACGGTGCACAGTTTGCGGGTGATCTCGTCGCCACTGCGCCCGAGTGTCACGGTGCGGTCCAGTCCGGCCGCCACCGATGCCGCAGCGAGCACCGTTCGTGACCGTTTCGGGTCGACGCCCGCCCGGTGCCATTCCCACGACGGGATGAGACGCCAGCGCTCCGCCGTCGGCATCACGAGGAGACCCTCGGGCGCGGGCCCCGGAGCCGGGTCGCCGTAGAGGCGGACCAGCTGACGCCACGCCCGCAGCGCCTCGACGGTGGTGACTTTCTGCTCGAGGATGGCCGGCACCATCGCGCAGAACACGAGCCGAGTGCGGGGCAACCGCACGCCGCGCATCCTGCGGTAGGCCTCGTGCAGGAACCGATTGCCGGAGACGTCGA
Source organism: Planctomonas psychrotolerans (assembly GCF_008642235.1). Lineage (GTDB taxonomy): Bacteria > Actinomycetota > Actinomycetes > Actinomycetales > Microbacteriaceae > Planctomonas > Planctomonas psychrotolerans. The sequence continues at coordinate 1,150,915 of NZ_SJEV01000001.1, forward strand.
GATCGCTCCAATCATCACCGGCGCCGAGGAGCTCGGGAACGCCGTCGATCACCCACTCCGCGCCGTCCCCCCACGCCCGGGCCTCGATGGCGCCGTCAGCGGTGGTCCCGAGCACCAGGGTGGCGGCGCCGAGCGGGGTGCGGAACGTGCGCCACGTGCGCGCTCTCCCCGGCTGAGTCGACGCATCGTCCTGCACGGTGGGGTCGCCCCGCCCACGTCGGAGCGGGCCGAGCGTGGCGGCGAGGGAAACCGGCTCGGCCGGACGGTAGACCGTGGAGCACTCGAGAACCGGCGGAACCGGAGTGGGAGTCGCGGTCACCATACGCTCGGCGCCTCCGCCCGACTGGGCGGCAATCCCGAATCCGCTCCCCAGGTGAGCAGCCATTCGGGAACCACGAGGTCGGCCGGTGGCGAGGGCACGGCCTCCAGCAGTTCGGGAATCGTGACCACACCGCCCGTGCGTTTGAGGAACCGGCCACGGATGAACGCCCGCGAGTACACCTCGCCGTTCCGCACGACGCGCTGCTCCACGTACACAGCCCGGTCGTCGTAGCCGAGGATGCGCGATTCGACGGTGAATCGCTGCCACAGGGTGAGCGACTTGCGGAAGCTGATGGTCTCGGACACCACGACGGGATACCAGCCACGCTCGCGGAAGATCGGCCAGATGCCACCGCGGCGGAGCAGATCCAGCCGGCCGAGATCGAGGATGGAGAGGTACACGCCGTTGTTCATGTGCCGGAACACGTCGAGATCGGTGGGCAGCACCCGGAATCTCGCCCGTGCCACGTCGTACGGGCGAATGCGCGGACCCAGCGACGAGAGGATCGTGCGCAGGAGCGTCCGGAAGAAGAGGTGCACGCCCGTCATGCTAATCGGGCGAGCCGACATCCCCGGTCGGTTGGGCGGGACGACGCGTGCGGTGAGACGCGCGGCGGGTGCTGCGAGGTCGGTTCCGGCTGAGGCGCGACGGCTGCGTTGGGCCGGATGCGTTGAGCCGCTTGCGTTGGCCCGCTCGCGTTGGGCCGGATGCGTTGAGCCGCTTGCATGCGCCGGCTATGCCGTCGCTTCGGCGCGCCTCACCTCGGGGAACCGGAACAGGGCATCGGCGAACCGGTTGCGATTGCGTGCCCAAGTCAGGGCCCATCCGACGGCGAAGGCGGTCGTGACGGTGACGAAGTAGTGGATCCACGGGTCGGTCACTCCGCTCCTCACGAGCCACCACCCCGCGATCCACAGGGCCACGAAATGGGTGACGTAGAAGACGATGGAGTCCCGGCCGATCCAGCCGAGGGCCCGTCGCACGACGCCGGGGGCCGAGGAAGGCGCGAGAAGCAGGCCGAGCACGATGCCGCCCAACGGTGCGATCACGAACACCGGGTCGTACAGCAGGGGCGCACCCCACGCGCTCGCAACACCGAAGACCGCCACGGTCGCGAGACTCACCGGCAGCAGCCACCCTCGGTGGTTCTCTAGCGAAACGCGCTCTCGGTGTGCGCTGTAGAGGTGCCCCAGCACGAAGAACAGGAAGAGGAAGCAGAACCGGGACGCACGGAACACATCCGGCCCGAAGGCTCCGATCAGGGCGACAGCGAGTCCCACCCACATGGGGATATGCCACTTCACCATCAGCCACGCGATCGCGTAGTACGCGAGCAGGAACCACAGGTACCAGAGGTAGGTGGGCGGCACGAGGGGAATCCGCGCGAGAGTGTCGATCGTGAGGCGTGCGGACACCGCGAGGAAGACGAGGGACCACAGAAGGTACGGCCAGCCGATGCCGCGCAGCTTGCCGAGGAAATATCCTCGCGCCGGCTTGGCGAGCGAACGCGTCAGCAGCATCCCGGACAGGAACATCAGGAGGGGCATGCGGAACGGCTCGAAGAAGTCGAACCCGATGCTCAGCGATTGCGGGACCGTCTCGGCGAAGGTGTCGAGATTGACCTGGGCGTGGAAGGTGATGACCAGCACGATGGCCAGTCCGCGGAGCTGGTCCATTGACGCGATTCTCGTGCGATGTGCCACTGATGTTCCGATCTGTCGCCGATGAGGGACGGCCGACGCGATCGAACGAACCGGCCCGGGTACCGCGCCGATCGAAGAACCGAGCGTCGCGGTTGGTGGGAGACGCTCGTTGTCTAGCCAGCACTCTAGCTCGCTTCAAGCCTCACGTCGAGTGAGGGTTGCAAATCGGTGGACGGAAGGGCGCAACGGCGTCGTGGCGAGGATGCGGTGCTTTCGGGGGCGTGGGTGCGGGGGCGTGCGGATCGCCGTCGCTGAATGCGTCTGAGGGACGCACGCACTCACGGTCCCTGAGCCCGTCGAAGGGACGCACTCACTCACGGTCCCTGAGCCCGTCGAAGGGACGAACCCCCACGGTTCTGAGCCTGTCGAACAAACGCACCCCACGGTCCCTGAGCCTGTCGAAGGGACGCACCCACTTACGGTCCCTGAGCCCGTCGAAGGGACACACTTATCTACGGTCCCTGAGCCCGTCGGAGGGACGCCCCCCACGGTCCCTGAGCCTGTCGAAGGGACGTAAGCCACGCCGTCCCAGACCTTGTCGGAGCGACGCACCCACTGACGGTCCCTGAGCCCGTCGAAGGGACATTCCTCGTTGCGGGCAGGCGGTCGTGGCGTGGCGTAGCCGCGGCGGGCAGAGGGCGGCGCCGGGAGGCTCCGCCCGCAGATGCCCCCGAGCCCCTCCGACGCCGCCCCCCGCTGGGTCCTCAACACGGCAGGGCTTTCGGCCGCCCCACCGGCCCGACCCGCAGGGGCCCTGACCTCGTCGGAACAACTCACCCACACGCAGACCGCGGGCGCCCTGAGTATCGCGACTGCCGTCCTCTCTTACACAGGCCGCCGATGTGGACGGTTATCCACAAATCGCCGCTTGATCTGGGGTTCATCGGCGGGAATGTCGGTGGTGGGGTGGATCGTTGACGCATGGACCCCACCGTCGAGGCGCTGACCGGGATCGCGGACGCGATCACCGACACGCTGCCCTGCGACGCGGTGGCCGGGCTGGATGATGTGCGTCTGCTGGCCGTGGTCCGTGCCGTGGAGGCGGTCGGTCGGCGGGTGGACGCGTTGCGGGTCACGGTGGCGGCGGAGGTCGCGGAACGCTCCCGGAAACCTTTGGGTTCCGCGGGGCTCGCCGCTCGGTGCGGGTGCCGCACCCCCGCCGAGCTGCTGCAACGCACCACCCTCGCCTCCGCATCCACCCTGTACCGGCGGGTCACGCTGGGTGCCGCCGTCCGCCCCAGGGTGTCGCTGACCGGGGACCCGTTGCCGGCCCGGTTCGACCGGGTCGGTGCCGCATTCCGCGCCGGGACGATCGGCGTCGACACGGCGTCGGCGATCACCGGTGTGCTCGGGCCGCTGCACGACCGGGTGGCCGCCGACTCGATTGGGCGCGCGGAGGAAGAGCTGGTGGCCGCGGCGACCGGTTCCGGGCCGGACACCCCGGTCCCGGCCGGTGCGGACGAGGTGCGTGTTCAGGCGGTGGTGTGGCAGGCGTTCCTCCACCCCGACGGTGTCGAAGAGGCCGAAGAAGAAGCGATGCGGCACCGGTACTTCTCCATCGGCAGGCACCTGCACCGTGGGCTGGTTCCGATGAAGCTCCTGGTGCTGCCGGAGGCAGCGGGGCGGGTGGAGAAGTTCTTCGACGCACACCTCACCCCCACCCAAGACCATCACCCCGAAGGTGCCGCTACCGGTGACACCACCGATGCCAAGGACACCATCGCCGCCGTGCCGGGTGAGACCCGGTCGAGGGACCAACAACGCCACGACGTGTTCATCGCCCTCATCGACACCCTCGCCCGCACCCCCGGCACACCCCAGGTCGGTGGGGCTGCGCCGACCGTGCTCGTCACCGTGCACGCCGACGACCTCGCCCAAGGCCGCACCGTCGGATTCTCGGACGGGGTCGAGACCCCGCTGTCCGCGACCACGGTGGAGCAGATGATCTGCACCGGCGGCACCCAGAACGTTGTTCTTGCCGGGAACGGGCGGGTCCTCGCCCTCGGATCCCCGGAACGGTGCTTCACCCCACGACAACGACGCGCCATCACCGCCCGAGACGGCGGATGCATCATCCCCGGCTGCCCCATCCCGGCCACCTGGTGCGAGATCCACCACGTTGTCCCGGCCGCCGAAGGCGGACCGACTCACACGGACAACGGTGTGCTGCTGTGCTGGTTCCACCACCGCACCATCACCACCTCCGGCTGGCGCATCCGCATGCACCACGGTGCAACCCAAGTACAACCACCACCCTGGATTAACCCCAACCCCGAATGGCGACCCGCCAGCAGAGCCCGCACCACCCGAAACACCCGCATGAGGCATGGCTCCCCCACACGCACGCCGAGTCGAGGGCGCAGGTCTAGCCGATCACCAGGGAGGACCGTGACCTGGCAGGAGTCGATCGAATGATGCTCAGCCTTGAAAAAGCGGAGTGCACCATCGCCGCGGGAGCTTACCCAGCGCAAACCCTTCCGCCACGCCCCCTCAGGCCACCGCTACTCCGGTCGGGCCCGCTACTCCGGCCGGTCCCCCTACTCCGGCCGGTCCCCCTACTCCGGTCGGTCCCCCTACTCGCGCACGACGGCACAGGCGCCGCCGGCCAGCTCGAAGCCCCGGTCCACGGCGCGATCGCCGAGCAGGTCGTGCCCGGCAACGGTGTCGATGCGCACGGCGTCCGCACCGTGGTTCAGCAGGAAGACGAAGGAGCCGGTGTCACCGATGCGACGCACCGCCTCAACGCCACGCGGCACGACGATGGATGCGGCGACTCCGGACTCCGCAAGGAGCCGGTCGACGAGATCCGCGAGGGCGGCGCGGCCGAGCGTCGTGGAGACGTACCAGGCTGTACCGGCAGTGCTCCCACCGGCCGCGCCATCGCCGATCGCACGACGGGTGACCGCCGGATGACCTGCGAGGTCACCGTCAGCGTACGACGCGATGATTTCGGCATCGTCGGCATGCAGCCGCTCGGTCCAGCCATCGGCCTTCCAGCCGTTGTCGAGGGTCACGCTCTGCCCGGCGAGGAGGGGGAAGAACTCCTCCGACATCACGCCGAGCATGTCCTTGAACGCCCCGGGATAGCCGCCCGTGCGCACCCGGTTGGTCGGGTCGACGATGCCGGAGAGGTGGGTCACCACGACGTGTCCGCCGTCCGCCGCGAATTCGGCGAGCGCACGGGCTGTGTCGTCCGATGCGAGGAACAGGCTCGGCACGATGACGAGACGGTACCGGTCGAGGTCGACCCACGGAGGCACCACGTCGGTCAGCACGCCCGCGTCGAACAGGGCCCGGTGGAGATTGCGACCGGTGTCCCAGATCGGTTCGTCGTTGACCGGCTTAGGTCCGGACTTCCACGCCCAGAACGCTTCCTCATCGATCAGCAGTGCGACGCGCGCGGGTTCCACGAGGGTGCCCACGACGTCGCGCAGGGCGTCGAGGTTGCGACCCAGTTCGCAGACGTCGGCCCAGACCTTCGAGCGGGTGCCCGCGTGCGGCACCATCGCGGAGTGGAACTGCTCGGCACCGGCGCTGGATGCCCGCCACTGGAAGAACAGCGCGCCGTCGGAGCCGCGGGCGACATGGCTGAGGCTGTTGCGCACGAGTTCGCCCGGCACCTTCGCGCGGTTGCGCGGCTGCCAGTTCACGGCGCTCGACGAGTGCTCCATGAGCAGCCACGGCTGGCCGAGTCGCATGCCGCGCATGCGATCGGCGCTCATCGCGAGCTCCTGCTCGCGGGCGGGGTCCTCGCCGATCGTGTAGTGATCGTTGGCCAGCACGTCCATGCGCGGGGCCCACCGGGCGTAGTCGGCCACGCTCGGCCGGGTGCTCACCATGAAGTTCGTGGTGACGGGCAGGTGCGGCGTCGCGGCGCGGAGCACGGCGGCCTCGGCCTCGAAGTGCTCGAGCAGCGCCGCCGACGAGAAGCGATCGAAGTCGAGCTGCAGGCCAGGGTTCGGCACCGTCTCGCTGTCCCGGGGTGGGAGCACCTGGGCGAAGTCGACGTAGCGGTGTCCCCAGAAGGCCGTGCCCCAGGCCTGGTTGAGGGCGTCGATGGTCGAGTACTTGTCCACGAGCCAGCGGCGGAAGTGCGCGGCGGACTCGTCGCAGAAGCAAGTGCGGTTGCCGCCGCCCAGCTCGTTGCTGACGTGCCACATCTTTAGAGCCGGGTGGTCGCCGTAGCGGGCGGCCAGTACCTCGGCGATGCGCAGGGCGTGCGTGCGCCAGATCGGCGTGCTGGCGCACCAGCCCAGTCGCCCGCCCTGCCAGTACCGCTTGCCCTCCCGGGTGACCGGGAGGATCTCCGGGTGCTTCTGGTGCAGCCAGATGGGTGGCGCGGCGGTCGGGGTGGCCAGGTCGACCGAGATCCCCGCGGCGTGCAGCAGGTCGAAGACGGTGTCGAGCCACTCGAACTCGAATCGCCCCTCCTCCGGTTCGTAGTTGCCCCAGGAGAACACCCCGAGGGTGACGATGTTCACCCTCGCCTCGGTCATGAGGCGGATGTCCTCCTCCCATGTCTCGGGCGACCACTGGTCGGGGTTGTAATCCCCGCCGTAGCTCATGCCGTCGGTGGGCCAGGTGGTCGAGCGTGTCATCCCTTGAGTCCTCCGGAGATCAGGTCGAGTCGCCAGAACCGCTGCAGGAACAGCACCAGGCAGATGAGCGGGATGATCGACACCGCGGCGCCGATGATCGCGAGCGAGTACAGGGCCGGTGAACCGGATCCCTTCGCGAGCAGGGTGTAGAGGCCCACGGTGAGGGGGTAGTCGCCCTGATCGGAGAGCATCACGAACGGCAGCAGGAAGTTGTTCCAGATGCCGACGAACTGCAGCAGGAACACGGTCACCATGCCGGGCACCATGATCGGCAGCACGATCAGCCGGAAGACGCGCCACTCGGATGCCCCGTCGATGCGACCGGCCTCGAGGATGTCCGTGGGAATCGCGGATGCGGCGAACACCCGGGACAGGTAGATGCCGAACGGGCTGATGATGCTCGGCAGCAGCACCGAGATCGGACCGCCGGCGAGGCCGAGCTCCGACAGCAGCAGGTACTGCGGCACGGCCAGGGTGATACCGGGGATGAGCACCCCGCCGAGGATCGAGTAGAAGATGAGGTCGCGACCGCGGAAGTCGAACTTCGCGAGCGCGTATCCGGCCGCCGCGGAGACGAGGGTGGAGACCACGCCACCGACGCCCGCATAGAGCAGCGAGTTCGCCGCCCACGAGCCGAACTGGCCCCCACCGTAACTGAACAGGTCGCCGAGGTTCTGCCAGAGCCCGGAGCCCGGCGCGAACGAGAACGTGGTGAAGAGCTCCCCGCGCGACTTGGTGGACGCGATGAACACCCAGATCACCGGGATGAGGCAGTAGATGGCGCCGATCACGAGGATGACGGTGGGGATGGCGGCTCCCCACGACATGCGACCCGACGTCCGGCCCGACGGACGCGCTCGTCCAGCGGTCGTCGAAGCCGGAACGGCCGTTGCGGCGGTCGTGGCGGTCATGCGCGTTCTCCGAACTTCTTGCGGTTGACGATGCCGAGGATGATGAGCGACAGCGCGACGGTACCCAGGGCGAGGAGCGTGGACGACGCGGCCGCGGCGGGCAGGTTGTCGGTGAGGAACGCGTCGCGGTAGATGGTCATGAGCGGTGCCCACGTCTGACTGATGTCATTCGTCATGGGCTTCAGGGTCATCGGCTCGCCGTAGAGCTGCAGGGTGCCGATCAACGCGAAGACGGTGGTGAGCACGATCGCCGGTCCGACGAGGGGCACCTTCACCCGGAGCGCGATCTGGAACTCATTGGCGCCGTCGAGACGGGCGGCCTCGTACAACTCGGCCGGGATGCCCCGGAGGGACGTGTAGATGATGATCATGTTGAAGCCCACGCCGCCCCAGATCGCGATGTTCGCCAGCGACCCGAAGAGCGCGTTGCCCTCGAGGAACGGGATGGTGCCGAAGCCCATCTGCTCGGAGATGTAGGAGAACGGGCTGGTGCTCGGCAGGTACATGAAGCCCCACATGAGCGCGGCGACGACACCGGGCACGGCGTAGGGGATGAAGATCGCGGTTCGGGAGAAGCGCTTCGCCCGCACCGCGGGGACGTCGAGCAGCAGGGCGAAGAGAAGCGCCAGCCCGAGGGTCAGGGGAACCGCGATGATCCCGTAGACGGCCATTCTCCCGAAGCTCGCGAGAAGCTCGGGGTCGGACAGCACCGCGGTGTAGTTCTCGAGGCCCACGAACACCTCGACGCGACGGCCGAAGGTTCCGCCCGACTGCAGGCGGTACGCCCGCAGGCTGAGCCAGATGGCGTACAGCACCGGAATCAGCATGAAGACGACGTAGAGCACGACGGCGGGCGCCGCGAACAGATACGGCGCGAAGCGGCCGCGGATGCGACCGCGCTTCGGCGGCGCGCCGTTGCGTCCGGCGGTGCGCGCGACCGTCGACTTGACGGGCGCGAGATTGCTAGTGGTCACGGATGTTGCTTCTTCCTGTCCGTACGGCACGGGATGGAGGGGCGTGCACAGGGATGGGTGAGGATGCGGCCCGGCCGGCGGCCCGGCCGGTAGTCCGACTCGACGGTCGAATCGGACCGTCGATCAGACCGGCCGGGCCGCATCCTCGGGGTGGAGCTAGTCGTTCGAGACCTCGTAGCCCGACGTCTTCATGTCGTCGACGACGGCCTCCTGCGTGGCGATGAAGGCGTCGCGCCACGGGGTTCCGTCGGCGATGGCCTTGTTCAGGCGGTCCTCGAAGACCATCTTGGCGAGGTTGACGTTCGGACCCCAGGTGACCGGGATGGTCTCGGCCGAGATGGCCGCGGCCTCCTCGTAGAAGGTGGTCTGCTGCGGCATCAACGCGGGCGGCTCGCTCGACGCGGCCATCTCCTGGCCGACGATCGATGCGGGGTACACCTGGCGCGACGAGAGCAGCAGTTCGTTGCCGTCCTCGCTGGCGTTGAACCACTTGGCGAACTCGGCGGCTTCCTCCGGGTGCTCGCTCTCCTTGGTCACGATCATTCCGGAACCGCCCTGGTAGGCGACCTTGGCGTCACCGGGCGTCCACTGCGGGAGCGGCGCCATGGCCCAGTTACCTGCCGTGTCGGGGGCGACGCCGTAGAAGACGCCGGATGCCCAGATCCCGGCGGGCCAGGAGAGCATCGTGCCGTCGTTCAGCTTGGCGTTGTACTCCGGGGTGAGGAGGGGTTCGGTGGAGATGGCGCCCTCCTTCACGAGGCCCTCGAAGAAGTCGGCGACCTCGAGGGATGCCTCGTCGGCGATACCCACGGTCCACACGCCGTCCTCGAGCGACCACCATTCGGAGCCGGCCTGAGCCGCGACGCCGGCGTAGAAGCCGAGCTCGCTCGGCGGCAGCGACGTGAGGACGCTGTTCGGGTCGTTCGCCTTGACCCCCCGGGCCACCTCGCCGAACTCCTCCCACGTGGTGGGAACCGCGAGACCCATCTCCTCGAGCCGGTCCTGACGGTAGGTGAGGGCCATCGGTCCCACGTCCTGCGGGATGGCGTAGACCGCACCGTCGAAGCGGGTCTGGTCCCAGGTGCCCTCGGTGAAGGCATCCTCGGCGTCGCCCACGTACTCGGTGATGTCGAGCGGAACGTCGGCCACGATCATCGCGGGGAGCGTCGTGTACTCCACCAGCGCGACGTCGGGGGCGTTGCCCGCGCGAGCGGCCGTGAGCAGCTTCGCGGACGAGTCGTCACCACCACCGGCGTCGGTGTGCTCGACCTGGATGTCGGGGTTGGCCTCGTTCCATTCGGCGATGACGTCTTCGTAGCCCACCCCCCAGCCCCAGAACGTGAGGGTGACGGGGCCGTCGGACCCGCCTCTGGATTCGGCCGAGCAGGCGGTGAGTCCGCCGGTGAGCGCCAGGATGGCGCCGGCGGCGATCAAGCGTCGTGAACGCATGGGTATCTCCTTCGATGTGATGTGGTGCAGTGCGGTGCGGGTCGGGGAACGGGCGGGTCGGGAATGCTTGGGTCGCGAATGAATGGGTCGGGGAGGTGCGGGATCAGGAGGCGGAGCGGAGGGAGGCACGGCCGCCGCTGCTCGTCACAGGGTCGCCGCCGGCCAGGCGGACGGTGAACTCGGCACCGGCCGGTCCGGCGACCTGCACCGTGGAGTCCCCGCGCGTGATGGTGAACGTGGTCGGCTCGCCGGTGATCGGGCTGGTGACGACCACCTCGGTGTCGCCCGGGTTCCCCGGATAGACGGTGAGCGTGAGCCCGTCGAGGTACTCGTGGTCCGGCCGATCCGTGCGGGATCCGGTCGGGATCACGGCGCCCTCGCGCACCCACAGCGGCAGACTGTCGAAGCCGTGCACCTCGCGACGCCACCCCGGACCGCTCGCCGCTTCGCCGGTGAGGTAATTCGTCCATTCGCCGGCCGGGAGGTAATACTCCACGGAGCCATCCGCGCTGAAGACGGGAGCGACGAGCAGGCTGTCGCCGATCATGTACTGACGGTCGAGGTGATTGACCGTCGGGTCGTCCGGGAACTCGAGCTGCATCGGACGCATGAACGGATGACCCAGCTCGTGCGCGTCGAGTCCCACCGCGTAGAGGTAGGGCATGAGCTCGAGCTTCAGGCGGGTGAAGCGACGCGTGACGTCGACGGCCTCCTCGTCGAAGGCCCACGGCACCCGGTAGCTGGTGGATCCGTGCAGCCTCGAGTGGCTCGACAGCAGTCCGAACGCGAGCCACCGCTTGAACACCGACGGGTCGGGGGTCCCCTCGAATCCACCGATGTCGTGGCTCCAGAAGCCGAACCCGCTGAACGACAGGGAGAGACCGCCGCGGAGGCTCTCGGCCATCGACTCGAAGCTGGACGAGTTGTCGCCGCCCCAGTGCACGGGCATCTTCTGCCCGCCCACGGTGGCGGAGCGGGCGAACAGCACCGCGTCGCCCTCGCCCCGGCGCTCCTCGAGCACGTCGAAGACCGCCTGGTTGTACAGCTGGGTGTACCAGTTGTGCATGGCCTCGGGTGCGGAGCCGTCGTGCCACACCACATCGGTGGGGATGCGCTCGCCGAAGTCGGTCTTGATGGCGTCCACGCCCGTGTCGAGCAGCGTGCGGATCTTGTCCTGGAACCAGCGCACGGCCCCGGGGTTGGTGAAGTCCACGAGCGCCATGCCTGCCTGCCACATGTCCCACTGCCACACGTCGCCCGATTCCGTGAGCACGAGGTATCCGGCGTCGCGGGCTTCGGCGAACAGGGCGGAGCGTTGCGCGATGTAGGGGTTCAGCCAGATGCTGACCCGGAGGTCCTTGTCGTGCAGGCGGGCCAGCATGCCCTCGGGGTCGGGGAACACCCGGGCGTCCCACTCGAAGTCGGTCCAGTGGAACTCGCGCATCCAGAAGCAGTCGAAGTGGAACACCGACAGCGGGAGGTCGCGCTCCCGCATTCCGTCGATGAAGCTGGTGACGGTCTGCTCGTCGTAGTCGGTGGTGAACGACGTGGACAGCCACAGCCCGTACGACCACGCCGGCACCTTGGCGGGCCGGCCGGTGAGGGCGGTGTAGCGCTGGAGCACGTCCTTCTGGCTCGGGCCGAGGATCACGAAGTACTCGAGCGCCTCGCCGGGAACCGAGAACTGCACCCGCTCGACCGACTCGGAGCCGACCTCGAACGACACGTGCTCCGGGTGGTTGACCAGCACGCCGTAGCCGCGGTTGGTGAGGTAGAACGGGATGTTCTTGTACGACTGCTCGCTCGACGTCCCGCCATCGGCGTTCCAGATGTCCACGGTCTGGCCGTTCTTGACGAGCGGCCCGAAGCGCTCGCCGAGGCCGTAGACCAGCTCGCCGACGCCGAGGCTCAGCTGGGCGTTCGTGTACGTGGGATGCGCGGCGAGGCCGGAGCGAGTGACTCCGGTGGGCCCGACCGGTTCGGTCGCGACGGGCGCCCCGACGTCGAGGGTCATGTGCCCGAGCGACTTGGCTCCGCTCGTCGTGAGCACGCGTCCGTTCGCCTCGAACGCCAGGTTCCACGGGGCTCCGGCGGAGATGCGGGCGGTCAGTCCACCGGAGGTCAGGGCGGCGCCGGTCTCGTCGGACGTCGCACGGCCGACGCCCTCGGTCGCACCGTCGAGATCGAAGCCCGCGTGCGGGCGCCCGCCGGCATGGCGCTCGACGCGAACCCGGATGACGCCTTCGAGCGGTGCCGAGAGCGTGACCGTCAGCACGGGACGGTTGAGGGTGTCCCCGCGGCGTTCGATCACCTTGGTCGGCGCGTGGGCCGTGACGGTGTCACCCTCGGCGGTTCGCCCGACCTCGAGGTCGTACGCCTCCTGCGCGTAGAGCGCGGAAACGCCGGGCCGGGTCTGCCAGAAACCATCGGTGAACTTCATACGGTCGTGTTCGCTCCTGCTCGCGTTCTCCACCGAGCATCGAGGGCCACGGCGTCCTGAGAAGCGTCCTCCCCGGTGCGGCGGCGGCCAGGCGGCCGGTCGTCGAACGGATCTGTCGAAACGCTTCGATTGATTGCAGCAGCATAAGCATTCCGCGCCGGATTGTGCAAGCGCGGTGCGAAAGCGGCTATCCGACCGCTATGCGGCCGGGGGCACGACCGATCCGTGCCCGACGTATCGCGGAGGGATCAGTTCGACGCGCGGGGCGATCGGCGCGCCGACCTGCTGCACCGCGAGCGCCACTGCCGGGACGCAGGAGTCGTCGGGCACGAGCGGAATGGTGTCGAGGGGCGGCTCGAAGTGCTCGGTGGAGAAGCTGGAGCAGGCGGAGAGCACGGACAGGTCGTGCGGCATCCGCACGCCGCGTTCCCTCAGGATGCCGAGTGCGGTGGTCTGCACTCCCTCGTCGGTGTGCAGCACGAGACCCGTGACGCCCGGGTCCGTGCCGAGGAGCGAGTCGAGCGCCTGCCGCACGTTCGCCGGGTCGCGATCCGCCATGGCGAAGCCCGCGGCCATACCGCGGTCGGCGGCCGCGGCGAGGAAGGCGTCCCGGAAGCGACGCGGAAAGCCGGATCCGCGGTCGTAGAGGGCCGGGGACTGACCCAGCAAGGCGATCGACCGATGGCCCACCGCGGCAAGGCGCTCCACCGACATCGTGGCTGCCGCCTCGAAGTCCATGTCCACGCACACCAGTCCGGCCGAATCGCGCGGCACCCCGACGAAAATGGCCGGCACGTCCAGTGACCGGATGAGGTCGACGCGCTCGTCCTGATCGGAGACGTCGAGCACGATGATCCCGTCGACGAGACGGCTGAGGGCCACCCGCTGCAGTCCGTCGGCTCCCTCGTCCTGGGTCAGGAGCAGCACGTCGTAGTCGTGTTCGCGGGCGGCTCGGGCGACGGACATCACGAACGCCATGTGCGCCGGCTCGGATGTCCCGGAGTGCAGCGGCGCCGCCAGCGCGAGGATGTGGGTGCGCTCGCCCGCCAGCATGCGCGCACCGGCATGTGCGCGATACCCGAGCTTCTCCACGGCGTCATTGACGCGTATTCGCGTCGACTCACCGATGGAACGCTTGCCCGACAGGGCGTACGACACGGTCGAGATGGAGACTCCCGCGAGACGCGCCACATCGTGAATGCTCGCCACTGATCCTCCGTCATCCGACCGTTTCATAGTACAGCGGCCCGTATTCGCGCCTCGGTGCCGGGAACGCGCTACGGCACCGCCACGGCCCGCTCGACGTCCGCGGGCACGACCGCCCCGACCGGCGGCGCGGTCGACTCCCGCACGATGAGCTGGGTCGCCAGCTGGATGTGGTGCGACGGTGGCTCCTTGCCGACGGACATGCCGAGGATCGTCTCGATCGCCATCCGCCCGATGCCGATGAGCGGCGCGCGCACCGACGTCAGCTTGGGGCTCACCCATTCCGCCTGCGGGATGTCGTCGAAGCCCCCGACCGACAGGTCGCGAGGCACCTCCAGACGCTCCCGTCGGGCCGCCTCGAGCACACCGAAGGCGATTGCGTCGCTGGCGCAGATGATGGCCGTGGGCCGATCCGATCCGCGCATCAGCTCCCGCCCGGCCTCGATCCCCGCCTCGAAGCTGTACGGACCGTTGCGGCAGATCGCCGGGTCCACCGGAATTCCCGCGCGCTCGAGGGACGAGCGATACCCGTGGAAGCGCTCGATCGTGGGGGCGGAGACGGCAGGGCCACCGATCCAGGCGATCCGCGTATGCCCGAGTTCGAGCAGGTGCTCTGTCATGGACCGACCACCCGTCCAGTCGGTGGAGCTGATGCTCACCAGATCGGATTGCGACTCGTCGGCCGGGTCGATGGTGATGAGGGGCAGGTTCACCTGCGCAGCCGTGCGGATCATGTCCGCGGGGAGGGACGACGTGACGGCGATAACCCCGGTGAAGGCCTGATTCTCGTGCACCCACGACCTCGCGGCCTTGCGTGCGGGGTCCGCGAAGTCCTTGGGCGTGCGCAGCACCGACACGTCGACGCCGAGATCCGCCGCGGCCGAGACCATGCCGTCGAGGATGAGCGCCGCGTACTGCGACGTGATCCCATCGAAGATGGCGGCGACGCGCTTCCGTCCGGTCTCCGCCGGACTGCTGCTCCGCGCGCGGTAGCCGGCCTCATCGAGCACCTGCAGCACCCGCTCCCGGGTCCCCGGAGCGACATCCGCCCGTCCGTTGAGCACTTTCGACGCCGTTGCCTGCGACACCCCCGCCCGCTCGGCCACGTGCTTGAGGGTCGGGCCGGCTGACTTGCTCCGCGGCGACATGGCGTCCTTTCGAGACGTCCGAGGGTGGGGATCATCCCTGGGAAACGAAGCACCAGCTTAAATCCTCGGGGAGGGCAGCGGAGTTGAGGAGGAGTGGCCCGTCAGGCGGATATGTTCGGCGTGACCACGATCTTGAGCGCGTGCGGGTCGACGGCGGCATTCAGGGCCTCCTCCACCGCATCGAGCCCGAAGCGCCCAGTGACGAGGGAGTCGAGGTCGACCTTGCCGCTGCTCGCGAGCTGGATCGCCAGGGGCCAGGTGTTGGCGTAGCGGAACACCCCCGTCAACTCGATCTCGCGGGCCTGGATGCGCGACACCGGCAGCGCGAACTCATCCCGACCCATCCCCACGAGTACGGCGCGGCCTCCGGGCTTCAGCGCCATGATCCCGGACTTCACCGCGGGCTCCGCACCGGAGGCATCGATGAAGATGTCGACCTCCAGCGAGGGGTTCGTCGCGTCCTCGCGGGTGGGGTCGATGGTGCGGGTGGCGCCGAACCGCGCCGCCGCCTCCCGACGGGTCTCGGCGATGTCGGAGATGATCACCTCCGACGCGCCGAAGGCGAAGGCGACCTGCATCACGATGATGCCGATCGGTCCGGCGCCGGCGATGAGCACCCGGCTCCCGGGCCGGGTGCCGGCTTTCTGGTTGCTCCAAATGCCGACGGAGAGCGGCTCGCACAGCGCGGCGGCCTCCAGGCTCATCGAGTCCGGTATCGCGAATGCGTAGTCGGCCTGGATCACCGCGTATTGGGCGAAGGCGCCGTGGATCGGCGGTGTCGCGTAGAACTCCATGAACGGGCACAGGTTGTAGGCCCCGCGCTTGCACTGCTCGCATACCCGGCATGCGCGCTGCGGCTCGATCGAGACTCGCTCGCCGATCCTTCGAGCGGGGACCCCGGAGCCCACCGCGGTGATCACCCCGGACGCCTCATGACCGAGGATCATGGGCTCCTCGACCACGAAGTCGCCGATCCTGCCCTCGTGGAAGTAGTGCACATCGGACCCGCACACCCCGACCGTGGCGATCTCGACGAGCACCTCGTCGTGCTCGAGCGGGGGGATGGGAACCGAACGCACCTCCACTGCACCGGGGGTGATGAGCAGGCTCGCGTTCATGGCGCCATTGTCCACGGGTGTCTCCGATCGAGTAGGGTGATCCCGGTTCGAAACTATACGAGATTCGTCGAAACTGCGGCCCCTGTCGCATCGAACCGCGGGCAACCCGGCCGACGCAATGACGCTGAATCGAGGACTCCTATGGCGACCCCAGGAACCGCGCGACCCCTGTCCATCCGAGGGAGCGACCTCGTCGACTCCGCGGGGGACGTCGTGACGCTCCGGGGGGTGAACATCGGCGGGTGGCTCCTGATGGAGAATTTCATCACCGGCTACGCGGCGAACGAGTCGTTCATGCGCCGGACGGTGCGGGAGGCGATCGGCGATGACCGCGCCGAGCGCTTCTTCGAGCGCCTGCTGAGCAGCTTCTTCGCCGAGGCCGACGCGGAATTCCTCGGCCGCGAGGGATTCACCTCGGTGCGCCTCAACGTCAATTACCGGCACCTCGAGAGCGACGCCCGTCCCTTCGAGATCATCGAGGACGGCTTCCGTCACATCGACCGCGCGATCGACCTCTGCGCAGCGAACGGCGTCTATTCGATGATCGACCTGCACGCCCATCCGGGCCACCAGAATCAGGATTGGCACTCCGACAACCGCAGCCATGTCGACGCCTTCTGGGACCACCCGCACTTCCAGGACAGGACCGTGCACATCTGGGAGGCCATCGCCGACCGGTACCGGGACAACCCGTGGGTGAGCGGGTACAACCTGATGAATGAGCCGGCGGATCCGACGGGCACGCGAGTCTCCGCCTTCTACGACCGCATCGTGAGCGCCGTGAAGGCCGTTGACCCGAACCACATCATCTTCCTCGACGGCAACACCTACTCCGTCGACTGGTCGATCTTCGGTGAGCCGCAGGACGGCGTGGTGTACGCCCTGCACGATTACGTGCCCTCGGGATTCGGTCGCGGCGGGCCGTACCCGGGCGTGACCGACGGGCAGTACATCGACCGCGAGGCCGTGGAGGAGAAGTTCCTCGCCCGCAGCGAGTACGCACGTCGCACGGGGACTCCGATCTACGTCGGCGAGTTCGCTCCGATCTACTTCAACGACGAGGCGAAGGACGTGCAGCGTCGTCAGATCCTCACCGACCAGCTCGAGATCTACTCGCGCTACGGCGTCAGCTGGAACACGTGGATGTACAAGGACCTAGGACGACAGGGTCTCGTGGGGGTGCGGCCCCACACCCCGTACCGCCAGCGGTTCGACCCGTTCGTCGCCAAGAAGTTCCGGCTCTCGGCCGATGGCTGGGGCAGCGATGAGATCGGTCCCCGGGAGGTCAGCCAGCCGCTGCGCGACCTCTTCGCACGGGAGTTCCCGACCTTCGATCCGTACCCGTTCGGAACGTCCCACTTCCTCGGGCGACTGCTGCTCAACATCACCCTCGCCGAGCCGCTGGCCTACGAGTACGCCGACCTGTTCCGCGGACTCGACGACTCCGAACTCGACGCGCTGGCCGACTCCTTCTCGTTCGAGAACTGCGAGGTGCGGGGAACGCTGCTCGAGCAACTGAAGGACGGTCTGAAGTAGACGCCCGGGGCCGCCGCTGACTCGATCGGGACGGCGGCCGCGCCGACGTACCGGCTGTCAACCGGAGACGAGCTGCTCCAGGAGTGACTCGCGCACCGAGCAGTTCTCGAAGGCGAATGACGACGCGAGCGCCGCCAGTTCTTCTCTCCCGAGCCCGCGGAACAACGCGGCGTACTCGGCGGCGAGCGGCTGGGAGATGGTGATGTTCAGGAGCATCAGGCGCACCCAGTCGGCGGCTCCCCACGGGTAGGGGTCGAAGTCCGGAAACTCGCGGGCGATGAGGTCCTGCAGCGGTTGCGAGACCTCCTTCACCCCCACCCCGTCGCCGCCCCAGCGATCGGCCGCGAGGCGGTTCTTCTTCGCCACGAAGTCCCCGAAGTGCTGCAGGTACGCCGAGTCGGGTCGCACCGAGACGAGGCCCTGCCTCCCGAGGTCCTTGTACATCCACGACGTCCAGCTCACGTCGTGGTCGCGGTAGATCTCGAGCTGGTCGGCGAGGATCTGTCGCCGCTCTGCGTCGGTCTCGAGGTCACCGGTGTAGATGGGCGCGAACTCGCCGACCATCAACGGCGTGCCGGTTCGTCGCGCGTACTCGGAGCGCCTGAGAAACTTGTCGAGCACGGTCTGCCTGTCGATCCACACCCCGTTGGTGATCCCGGGGTAGGGGCCGCCGCGGCCGAGTCCCGCAGGAACGTAGTCGTGGAGCGAGTAAACCGTGTTGGGCCAGGGCTCGGCGTCGAAGATGTCGAACTCGGTGGAATAGGTATTGCCGTCGAGGAAGATCGTGTGGTCGGGGTCGATCGCCCGCACGGCGTCGAAGAGCCGCTTGTAGTACGGCCCGACGACCCGGCGGGATTCGTCCGCCGGCTCGTTCATGAGGTTGTAGCCGGCCACCCAGGGATTGCCGCGGTACCGCTCGGCGATCGCCTCCCACATCGCGACGACCCGGTCCTGGTACTGGGTGTTGTCCCAGAAGGCGGCGTGACCGTCGGCGTTGTCGGAGTGCCAGTGCTGATTCTGCGACCCAGGGAGCGCGTGCAGGTCGATGAGCGAATACACGCCGTGCCTGCCGCAGGCCTCCACCGCGCGGTCGAGGTGCCGGAAACCGTCTTCCAGGATCTCGAACGGCCTGTCGTCCCGCTCGATGTGACGGTGATTCACCGGGATCCGCACGAGAGTGAATCCGTTGTCGCCGAGGAACTTCGCGTCGTCCTCGCCGAAGAACTCGGTGAGGAGCCGGTCGAAGAAGAACTCGTACAGCTCGTCCCCCAGCACTGCGCGAACCTCGGCCCGCATCCGGGACTCGGTGCCCGCATACCCGGTGATGAAGTTCTCCATGTTGAGCCATCCGCCGAGGCACACACCACGCAACCGGATGACGTTCCCCGCCCCGTCGACGAAAGTCGATCCCTCGGTTGCGATTCCAGCGAAGGGGCGTTCGGCCATGAGAACTCCTGTGTTCGGGGGGCGAGCACCCTGGCAGGCCACGAGTCCCGCCTCTCACAGGCTAAGAGCCTCGAAAGTTGCCGTCAACTTCCGAAACGAATCCGCCATCGGCTCTCGCTTGCGTCCGACGTCGGCGGGGTGAAGGGTGCAGCCGATCGCCAATATGTTTAGTACACTAAAGATTGTGGAGCATAAGTGGAATCCGTACGTCGGGCGTCCCGGATTCTGGAACAAGGTCAATCGCACGCTGTTCCCGTTCATCGGGCCCGCCCAGATCGGCGTCGGATACGGACGAACCGAGGAGCCGTACGTGCCCCCGGTCGACCCGGTGTGCCCCATCTGCACCCGACCGATGGCGGATCACGCGATCGAGCGGGGCAACGCCACCACTCGCACCTATCTCACCTGCCCGAAATGATTCGGGCAGGTGAGGCTCCCGCGGGAGCGGCGCGGGGAGGGGGCGTAGCGGCTGAGACGGAGGACCTGCTGAAACTCGATCGCCAGGTGTGCTTCGCGCTGGCCGTCGCCTCCCGCAACGTGATCGCGGTGTATCGCCCCATCCTCGCCCCCCTCGGTCTCACGCACCCGCAATACCTGGTGATGCTCGCGCTCTGGGAAGAGAGCCCCCGCACCCTCACCGGCATCGGCTCCGCGCTGATGCTCGAGCCGGCGACCCTGACGCCGCTGCTGAAGCGTCTGGAAGCGGCCGGGCTGCTCACCCGCGGCCGCAGCACGACCGACGAACGTGCCCTCGCCGTCGACCTCACCGACGCCGGCTGGGCCCTCCGCGCCGAGTGCGAGAAGGTCCCTGCTCAGGTGATTGCGAAACTGGGCATCGACGTACGGGAACTCGAGGCGACGCGGGACGCCCTGCACCGCCTCATCGAAGTGACGCGCCCCCGCGACTGACGGGGCGGGCGTTCAGCGCGTCATGTGCTCCATCACGCGCATCGAGTTGGCGAAGATGGTCAGCACCGGATTGACGCCGCCGTTCGTCACGTGCAGCGACCCGTCCGCCACCCGCAGGTTGTCGTGGCCCCACACCCGCCCGTACGGATCGGTCACCGATGACGCCGGATCCGTGCCCATTCGGCAGGTGCCGGCCTGGTGCTGCCCCCCGCTCGGTCCGGTGCTCGTCGACACGGCCGCCGCGGGCACCACCCGCCGGGCCCCCGCGGCCGCCAGCCACTCCGCCGCCCGGTCGTTCATCGCACCCTGGCAGCGCACGTCCTCCGCGTGGATGCCGCCGGAGAGAGCCGCCACCGGGTTGCCGAAGCGGTCCCGCACGTCCCGGTCGAGCGCGACCCGGGCGGATGCGGTGGTCACCTCCTGAATCGGCCCCACCACCCTCTGCATGCGACGGGCGAGGCGGCGCATGCCCTCCTTCGACGCGGCCCCGTGCGGCGGAATCACGCCCGCCTCCACGAGATGGCGGAACGTGCTCGACGGGGTCGCGACGAACTCGTTGGCCAGCATGCCGCCGCCCACGATCGACGGCGTGCCGTGCCGGAAGTCACAGGTGGCGATCGAGGGCCCCGGACCCACCGAGTCCACGACCTCGTCGTCGAAAACGCCGAGCGCACCGGCGTAGACGTGACCCTGCAGGTGCCGGCCCACCTGATCGGCGTTGTTGCCGAGCCCGTTCGGTTCACGATCACTCGTGCTCGCGAGCAGCAGTCGGGCGCTCTCCACGGCGCCGGCCGACACGACCACCTCCCCCGCGGTCACCTCCCGCCGCCAGACGGCCCCGGCCACCTCCGCGACGAGGGCGACGCCGCTGACCCTGCCCGCGGCATCGGTGAGGATCCGTTCGACGCGGACGCCGGGCAGGATCGCGCATCGCCCGGTCGCGAAGGCGCGCAGGAGGGTGGTGTTCTGGCTGCCGTTCTTGGCATCCACGGCGCACGCGAAGCCCACGCACTGCCCGCACTGCTCGCAGGCGTCGCGGCCGAGGTACGGGCGGGAGTTGATGAGCAGCGGCACCGGCAGCGTGGACATGCCGAGTCGGGACGCCGCATCCGCGAGCCGCGTGCCGAACTGCGAGCCGGGGAGCGGGGCCATCGGGTAGTCCCGCGAGCGCTCGCCCGCCCAGGGGTCGCCGCCCTGCGCACCGGACACCCCGATCTCCCACTCCGCCCGACTGTAGAACGGCTCGAGGTCGGAGTACTCGATCGGCCAATCGGCGAGCGCGCTGCCCTCGGGTACCCCGTAGCGCGACGCCATCCGCAGGTCATCGGGCGTGAACCGCCATGCCTGCGCGCCGTAGACCCGGGTGCCGCCGCCCACCGTCATGGCGTTGTTGCTCCACGGGTGTTCGGCGGGTCCGACCCGAAGGGTGCGTCCGCCGATCCGCACGGTGCGCGGATTGCCCGCCGTGGGCGGACCGGAACGAGGGTCGAGGCCCGACGCGGACCGCGGGTTGCGGAGGTGGTCGCCTGCGAGCTCGGCGGTCGTGGGCCAGTCCCCGGACTCCACCACGAGCACCGACCGACCGGATGCCGCGAGCGCCTCGGCAGCGACGCCGCCCCCCGCACCTGAGCCGATGACCACCGCGTCGTAGCGCGCACCGACCCGCTGCGGGGTGAGCACGTGGTCGGGTGCGCGGTACTCCCGCGGAACGTCGGGCAGGCGGCCGGCACCGTGCGGCGACCACCCCACCGCGGACCACGACACCGCGTCGCGATTGCCGCCGTTGCCGGGGTCGGCGTAGTAGCCGTCGGTCACCAGCCGGGCCAGCCACCGATATTCCGGGTCGTCGGCGAGCTCGTCGAGCACCGCGAGGCGGCCATCCGGATCGAGAGCGGCGAAGCCACCCTCGATCCGATCCGTCGCGCGTCGGTCGATGTCGGCGAGCACCGCGTCGAGGCGATCGATCCACTCGGGTCGGTCGCGTTCGAGCACGGTCCCGAGAAAGGACACGCCGCCCGACGCACTGCTCGAGGGGTACTCGTCGGCGGGAACGATCGCGTCCAGCACCAGCGGCAGCAGGCTCGTATCAGCAGTGCCGCGTAGGGTCGAATTCATGGGTACACCGATCGATCTCTCCCCCGCCGAAGCTCTTCTGACTCAGTCGCCGATGGTACTCCCGGCCGACCGGGGCCCGGCGAGCGCCGCACTGCTCGACATCCTCTCCGGCGAAGCGGACGCCGCGGGAACGCTTGCGGCCGAGGTGAGCGCGGCGCTGGAGTCGACGCCGGACATCGTGTTCGACGACGACCTCCAGCTCACCCTGTTCTGCCTCTACGAGCTGCACTACGGCGGAATCCGGGACGTGAGCGACGACTGGGAGTGGGATACCGCCCTGCTCGCCGCGCGCGGCCGGATCGAGCGCGCGTTCGAGGCGGCGCTCCGCGCCCGGGTGCCGCTGCCCGAGCGCCCCGAGCCCACCGCGAAGGCGGTGGCCGCCCGCCTCTTCGAGTTCACCGCCGCGGACACCGGACCGAGCATGTCCCGGTTCGTCGCGAAGAAGGCGACGCACGAGCAGGTGGCGGAGTTCCTGACCCTGCGGTCGATCTACACCCTCAAGGAGGCCGACCCGCACAGCTGGGCCATCCCGCGTCTCAGCGGTCGGGCGAAGGCGGCGCTGGTGGAGATCCAGGCCGACGAATACGGCGGCGGACGCCCCACCCGCATGCACTCCGCCATCTTCCCCCGCACGATGAGTGCGGCAGGCCTCGATCCGGCCTACGGAACCTACGTGGACGCGGTGCCCGCGGTAACGCTCGCCTCGGTGAACCTCATCTCGATGTTCGGCCTGCACCGTCGACTGCGCGGCGCGATCGTGGGGCATCTCGCGGCGTACGAGATGACGTCGTCGGTGCCGAGCCGGCTCTACGGCGACGGTCTCCGTCGGCTCGGCTTCGACCAGGACGCCACCTGGTACTACGACGAGCACGTCGAGGCGGATGCGGTGCACGAGCAGATCGCGGCGCACGACATGGCGGGTGGACTCGTGGAGGCCGAGCCGGCGCTGCTCGACGACGTGCTGTTCGGTGCGGCCGCCGGGCTCGCCGTCGACGGTTGGGCGACCGAGCGCACCATGGCGGCCTGGGCCGCAGGCGACTCGGCGCTCCGCACGCCGGCGGCGGTTCGATGAGCGACGCAGTGGGCACGGGCGCCGGGGATGCGGGCGCCCGGAACCGCACGGGCCCCGGGGATGCGGACCAGGACGTCGTCATCGTCGCCTATCCCGACGGCCCCTTCCTCGTGCGGGGCGACGTGGCCATCACCGCACCCGATGGCACACCGGTGGAGCGCACGCGAGCGACCGTCGCGCTCTGCCGCTGCGGCAAGTCCACCATCAAGCCCTTCTGCGACGGCACGCACAAGCTCATCGGCTTCCGCACCGAACCGCAGCTTCCGGGCGACCCCGCGGCGTAGCCCCCGGCGGATCGGCGCGGATTCGGCGACGACTCGTCAGAAGTCGTCGGGGAGGTCGAGTCGCATCCGGTAGTTGCGGAGCACCTGACCGCGTAGCGGCACATCCCGCGATGCGACCACGACGAAGCCGTGCCGCTCGAAGAACGGCCGGGCCGGAATGCTCGCGTCGGTGGTGAGCGCATGCACGCCCCGGAGTCTGGCCTCGGCCAGTTCCGTACTGGCCAGAACGGTCTCCAGCAGGGCGGATGCCACGCCGCGGCCCTGCGCGTCGGGCGCGACGAACATCATGTCGACGTGCCCGTGCGGCAGCAGGTCGGTGAAGCCGATCACCCGGTCCTCCTCCACCGCCACCCAGGTGGGCCGCGACCCTCGCCTCTTCGCCCAGCGTTCCGGGTCGCGGTCGTCCGGCGCCCATGCCGCCGCCTGCGCGGCGGTGTAGCCGGCACCGGCGGTGGCCCGAACCGCTCGGCGGAACACCGCCGCGGTGGCGAGGGCGTCGCGGGAGGCGTATGCCCGGATGTGCATGGCCGCAATGCTACGACCCGGCCGCCCGCCGGGCGGACGGCCAACACCGCACGGCCGACGGTGCCCGGATCCCCGGCTGCCTATCATGGGCCGGTGGCCATCCCGAAGATCCTGCTCTACTACGTGTTCACGCCGCTGGCCGATCCCGAGGCGATCCGTCTGTGGCAGCACACGCTGTGCGAGTCGCTCGGACTCCGTGGGCGCATCCTCATCTCGCCGGACGGGATCAACGGCACCGTCGGCGGCGACCTCGACGCCGTGAAGAAGTACCTCCGGCGCACCCGGGAGTACGGCCCGTTCGCCGCGCTCGATCCGAAGTGGAGCGAGGGCACGGGGAACGACTTCCCGCGTCTCAGCGTCCGGGTGCGTGACGAGCTCGTGAGTTTCGGGGCGCCCGACGAACTGCGGGTCGATGAGGACGGCGTGGTGGGTGGCGGACGCAGGCTGTCGCCCACCGAGCTGCACGAGCTCGTCGCCCGCCGCGGCGACGAGGTGGCCTTCTTCGACGGGCGCAACTCCTTCGAGGCGGCCATCGGGCGCTTCCGAGGCGCCGTCGTGCCCGATGTGACGAGCACCCGCGACTTCGTGGCCGAGCTGGACAGCGGGCGGTACGACCACCTCAAGGACCGCCCGGTGGTCACCTACTGCACCGGCGGCATCCGGTGCGAGGTGCTGTCGGCCCTCATGGTGAACCGCGGCTTCGGCGAGGTGTACCAGCTGGAGGGCGGCATCGCGCGGTACGGCCAGGCGTTCGGCGACCGTGGACTCTGGGAGGGCAGCCTCTACGTGTTCGACAACCGGGTGTCGGTGCCGTTCAGCGCCGATGCCGTCGCGATCGGGGTGTGCCACCGTTGCGGGGGCAACACCGGCGACATGCACAACTGCGACGTGGCGGGCTGCCGCGAGCAACTCGTCACCTGCGCCGGGTGCGCGGCGGCCGGCGTGCCGGTCACCTGCGTGGGACACGGCGAACCCGTCGCGTCCGGAGGTCAGCGACAGGTGTAGCGCAGGCCGTCGACCACGTGCTCGCCCGGCCCGAGCTCGGCGCACACCCACACGGTCGAGCCGACGGTGGTGCCGAACAGCGCGAATCCCGTCGACGTCACCGCGACGAGCACGGCCACCCCCGCGGCGAGCACGACGACGGCGAGGATCACGCCCGCCACGGCGAGGCGACTGGTCCGCCCCGCGCGCCGGGACAGCGCGATTCCCACCACGCTCGCGGCCAGCCCGAGCAGCGAGAACGGCGGCAATATGGCGAGGGCGAACCCCACTACGCTCCACACGGCGGCGACGTGCTGCTCGCGAGCGGGATCCGCGTGCCCCGCCGCAGGATGAAGCGCCGGGGGCGGGGACGCCGCAGGCCGGGGCGCCGGGTCGCCCGGACCGGTGGCCGTGTCGGTCATGCCGTTCGTCCCCCGCGTGTGGTGTCCGCCCGGAGTGCGGCGGACGGGTCGTACAGGAACTGTATCGAGAACGCCTCCGGGAATGCGTCACCATGGATACATGCTCCGCACCATGCTCACCGCCAAGATCCACCGCGCCACGGTCACCCACGCCGACCTGCACTACGTCGGTTCGGTGACCGTCGACCACGACCTACTCGACGCCGCGGGCATCCTGCCGGGGGAGCTCGTGAGCATCGTCGACGTCACGAACGGCGCGCGCCTCGAGACGTACACGATCGCCGGTGAGCGCGGGTGCGGCGTGATCGGCATCAACGGTGCCGCGGCCCACCTCATGCACGTGGGCGACGTGGTCATCCTCATCGCCTACGGACAGTTCGAGACCGCGGAGGCGCTCGCGTTCGAACCGCGCATCGTGCACGTGGACGCCCGGAACCGCATGGTCGAGATCGGCACCGACGCCGCGGCGGCGGTGATGGCCGGGGTCGAGCGGCCTCCGCTCGCCGAGCCGTCCGCGCGCGACTCGGACTGATCCGCCACCGCGACGGGATTAGAGCCTGACGGACGCGTACAGCAGAATGGACGCGTGCGAATCGGAATACTGACCAGTGGTGGCGACTGCCCCGGACTCAACGCGGTTATCCGCGGCGCGGTGCTCAAGGGCACGCAGATCCACAAGCAGGAGTTCCTCGGCTTCCGGGATGGCTGGCGCGGCGTGGTCGACGGCGACGTGATGCCGCTGTCCCGGCGCGAGATCCAGGGAATCGGCAAGCAGGGCGGAACCATCCTCGGCACCTCCCGCACCAACCCCTTCGACGGCGACGGCGGGGTGGAGCGAATCACCGCGAACCTCGACCGGCTCGGCATCGACGCGATCATCGCCATCGGCGGAGAGGGCACCCTCGCCGCCGCCAAGCGCCTCACCGACGCCGGCCTCAAGATCGTCGGCGTGCCGAAGACCGTGGACAACGACCTCGGCGCCACCGACTACACCTTCGGCTTCGACACCGCCGTGCAGATCGCCACCGATGCGATGGACCGCCTGCGCACCACGGGCGACTCGCACAGCCGGTGCATGATCGCCGAAGTCATGGGGCGCCACGTCGGCTGGATCGCGCTGCACTCGGGCATGGCGGCGGGCGCTCACGCCATCCTCATCCCCGAGAAGAAGACCAGCATGGATGAGATCGTCGGGTGGGTGCAGGCCGCCTACAACCGCGGTCGCGCGCCGCTCGTGGTCGTGGCCGAGGGCTTCGTGCCCGACTCCGCCGCCGACGCGCACAACGAGCGCGGACTCGACGCGTTCGGGCGCCCGCGGCTCGGCGGCATCGGCGAACAGCTTGCTCCGATCATCGAGGAGCGCACGGGCATCGAGACCCGGGCGACCACGCTGGGCCACATCCAGCGCGGCGGAACGCCCACGTCGTACGACCGGGTGCTCGCCACCCGGCTCGGGCTCGCCGCCGTCGACTCCGTCATGGCGGGCCACTGGGGCCGCATGGTGGCGCTCCGCGGCACCGACATCGTGCACGTGGACTTCGCCGAGGCCCTCAAGACGCTGAAGACCGTGCCGCAGGACCGGTACGACGAGGCGGCCATCCTCTTCGGGTGAGCCCCGTCGTTCGGGTGTAGCCGATCTCTCCAGGTGAACCCGGTCTAGCCTGAAGTCATGTTCCGGGCGATCGTGGTGGAGAAGTCGCAGGGTGCCGACGGCGATGCGACCGAGGTCGGCATCCGGGACCTCGACGACGGGTTCCTGACCGACGGCGACGTGATCGTCGACGTGAGCCATTCGAGCATCAACTTCAAGGACGGGATGCTGCTCGCCGGGCGGGGCGGCATCGGGCGCACCAGCCCGCTCATCCCCGGCATCGATCTCGTCGGCACCGTGAGTGCCAGCGAATCGCCCGACTTCGCCGCGGGCGACCTCGTCACCCTGAACGGCGCGGGCATGGGCGAGTCCCGGCACGGCGGCCTCGCCGAGCGGGCGCGGGTGGATTCCGCCGCACTGGTGCGCGTGCCCGACGGGGTCGGCGCCGCCCAGGCCGCCGCCATCGGCACGGCGGGTTTCACCGCCATGCTGTCGGTGCTCGCGCTGGAGAAGACCGTGCGACCGGGAAGCGGTGACGTGCTCGTCACCGGGGCGGCGGGGGGAGTCGGCTCCGTGGCCATCGCCGTGCTGGCCGGTCTCGGCTACCGCGTGATCGCCTCCACCGGCCGCGTCGCCGAGACCGGTGACTACCTGCGGGCACTCGGCGCCGCGGACGTCATCGACCGCGACCTCTTCACCGAAGCGGGAAAGCCGATGCAGAGCCAACGCTTCGCCGGAGCCGTCGACTCCGTCGGCAGCCACACCCTCGCGAACATCATCGCCCAGACCGTCTACGGCGGCACGGTCACCGCCTGCGGACTCGCCCAGGGTCCCGATCTGCCGGGGTCCGTGCTGCCGTTCATCCTGCGCGCGGTGTCCCTGGTCGGCATCAACTCGGTGGATGCGCCGCCCGAGCTCCGCGCGGAAGCCTGGCGCCGACTCGCCACCGACCTCGATCTCGACCTGCTGGACTCGATGACGTCGACGGTGTCGCTCGCGGATGCCGAGACCGTCGCGCCGCGCATCCTCGCGGGGCGGGTGCGCGGCCGCACGGTGGTCGACGTGCGCGCATAGAGTAGGCACCATGTCAGGGATCGCACTCACCGGGACGATCTTTGTCTCGCTCGCCGCACTCCTCCACGTGGGCTTTTTCCTCGTCGAGAGCGTGTACTTCACCAAACCGCACGCCTGGAAGCGCTTCGGGCTCACCTCTCAGGAGCAGGCCGGCATCGCGCGTCCCCTCGCGTTCAACCAGGGCTTCTACAATCTGTTCCTCGCCCTCGGCGCGGGGCTCGGTCTCATCCTCTACTTCGCCGGGAACGTGCCCGCCGGCCTCACACTGGTGCTCTACACCACGGCGTTCATGGTGCTCGCCGCGATCATCCTCGCGAGCACCAACCGGCGCATGCTCGGCGCTGCGCTGATTCAGGGCGCTCCCCCGCTGCTCGGCCTCGTCTTCTTCGCCGCCGCCGTCTGACCCGATGACGACGTCCGACCCGAAGCGCACGGGCTACGACGAGCGCTTTCTCGGGCTTCCCGATCCGGTTCCGCTTCCGGTCTCCCCCGCGGGATCCGCGCGGGTGGTGCTCGACTACACCCACTTCTCCGTGGTGCTCGATACCGACCGTCGCCTCGCAGCGGCCACGGCGGTGAACATCGACGGCGACCGCGTCCTCGACGTGCCTCGGTCGGACGACTGGCACCTCGACGACCGCGTCCCCGCCGGGGCGCAGGCGGGTCCCGAACTGTACGCCCGCAACGACCTCGATCGCGGGCACCTCGTGCGCCGCCGCGATCCCGTCTGGGGCGACCCCGACGTTGCGGCGCGCGCGAACTCCGACACCTTCGCGTACACGAACGCGGCGCCGCAGGCCAACACCTTCAACCAGTCCAAGGAACTGTGGCTCGGACTCGAGGACTACATCCTCGACGCTGCGGTCGCGTTCGACCGCCGCCTCTCGGTCTTCACCGGCGTGGTGTTCGGCGCGGCCGACCCGCTGTATCGCGGAGTGCGCATCCCGCTCCTGTTCTGGAAGGTCGCGGCCTGGGCGCAGGAGGGCGGGCTCGCCGCCACCGCCTATTTACTCGATCAGACCCCGCAACTCGACCGGGTCGACCTCGGCGCCGTCGCCGACGCCCCGCCGCTCGGGCCGTTCCGCACCTTCCAGGTGCCCGTGGAGGAGATCGCGAGGCTCACCGCCCTCGACCTCGGCGACCTGGTCGCGGCGGACCGGCTCCGCGTGCCCGTTCCGGCCCCCTCCGCCCGGGCCGGTCGCGCCGCCTGGCGCGAACTCGACTCCCCCGCCGCCCTCACCCTCTAACCCGCTCCCGCCCTGCCCCATCCCGTCGCGGCACGTGCGCTGCGCTCTGAGGCGGGCGGAGGCTAGGCGGGCGGGGCGGCTGCCGCGGCCGCGCGCGCGGCGACCGGGACGGCGGCAAGGATGCGACGGATGGCGCCCTCGTCGAGCGCGGCCGACACGAACCACGCCTCGAACACCGAGGGGGGCAGGCTCACGCCCGCATCGAGCATCGCGTGGAAGAACGGCGGATACCGCCACGCCTCCTGCGCGCGCACGTCGGCGTAGTTGTGCACGCCGCCCGCCACGGTCTCGCCGAACGCGAAGCTGAAGAGGTTGCCGGCCCGCTGAACCGAATAGGGCACACCCTCGTTCTCGAGCGCCATCGACGTGGCCCAGATGACGATGTCGGCCGCGGTGTCGAGCGTACGGTAGACGGCCGCATCCGCGAGGCGCAGCGTCTCGAGGCCCGCGGCCACGGCGACCGGGTTACCGGAGAGCGTGCCCGCCTGGTAGACGGGTCCGCTCGGCGCGAGCTGGTCCATGACGTCGGAGCGACCGCCGAGCGCGGCGACCGGGAGGCCGCCGCCGATGACCTTGCCGAAGGTGACGAGGTCGGGCGTCCATTCGACGCCGTCGCGGTTCTCGTGCCCCCACCACCCGGCAGCGCTCACCCGGAATCCGGTGAGCACCTCGTCGGATATGAGCAGCGAGCCGTTGTCGGCCGTCAGGCGGGCGAGTGCGGCGTTGAAACCGGGCATCGGTGCCACCACGCCCATGTTGGCGGCGGCGGCCTCGGTGATGACGGCGGCGATGCGGTCGCCGTGCACCGAGAACACCTCGCGCAGCGCGTCGAGGTCGTTGTAGGGCACGACGAGCGTCTGGGCGGCGATCGCGGCGGGCACACCGGCCGACCCGGGCAGGGCGAGGGTGGCGACCCCGGAGCCCGACTCGGCGAGCAGACCGTCGGAGTGGCCGTGGTAGTGACCGGCGAACTTGACCAGCAGGTCGCGCCCGGTGAACCCGCGGGCGAGCCGGATCGCGGTCATGGTCGCCTCGGTGCCCGTCGACACGAGGCGCAGCTTCTCGACGGCATGGGTACCGTCCACCGCCACCCGCTCGTGCACGAGCTCGGCGAGCTCGGTCTCCGCCGGGGTGGTGGCGCCGAAGCCGAGTCCGCGCGCCGCCGCGTCCTGCACGGCGCGCACGACCCGCGGATGCGCGTGGCCGAGGATTGCGGGACCCCAGGAATTGACGAGGTCAACGTACTCGTTGCCGTCGACATCCGTCACATAGGCACCCCTCCCCGACACCATCATCCGAGGTGTTCCGCCGACCGAGCCGAAAGCCCGCACCGGGGAGTTGACGCCGCCGGGGATGACCGCGCGGGCGCGGTCGAACAGGTCGGAGCTGGAGGTCATGGGGTCGCCTTTCGGTCGACGGGGGCGGCGTTCGAGGGTGAGGTCCTCGACGGGGTGGTGGTCGGGGGCGTCAGCTGTGCGACAGGCACCGTCAGCGCGAGGTGAGGCGGTCGGCGAGCTCGACCGCCCAGTACGTGAGGATGGCGTCGGCGCCGGCGCGCTTGATGGCCAGCACGCTCTCGTCGATGGCGCGCTCGCGGTCGATCCAGCCGTTCGCCGCGGCCGCCTCGATCATGGCGTACTCGCCCGACACCTGATAGGCCCACACCGGAACGGTGCTGCGGGCGGCGACGGCGGCGAGGATGTCGAGGTAGCTTCCGGCGGGCTTCACCATCACCACGTCGGCGCCCTCGGCGATGTCGAGTTCGACCTCGAGCAGGGCCTCGCGCGAGTTGGCGTTGTCCATCTGGTAGCTGCGCCGGTCGCCGGACAGCTGCGAGTCCACCGCCTCCCGGAACGGGCCGTAGAACGACGAGGCGTATTTCGCGGCGTAGGCGAGCACGGCGGTGCTCGTGTGGCCGGCCTTCTCCAGGGCGTCGCGCACCACGCCGACCTGGCCGTCCATCATGCCGCTGAGTCCGAGCAGCGCCGATCCGGCTTCGGCCTGCACGAGCGCCATTTCGGCGTAGCGCTCGAGGGTCGCGTCATTGTCCACGCTCCCGTCGTCGGCGAGCACGCCGCAGTGCCCGTGGTCGGTGAACTCGTCGAGGCAAAGGTCCGTCTGCACGACGAGCTCGTCGCCGACCTCCTCGACGGCGATACGGGTGGCGAGGTTGAGGATGCCGTCGGGGTCGGTCGCCTGGCTGCCGACCGCGTCGCGCTTCTCGGGCACACCGAAGAGCATCACGCCGCCGATGCCGGCCTCGGCGGCGTCGGCGAGGGCCGACCGGAATCCGTCGAGGGAGTGCTGGTGCACGCCGGGCATCGAGGCGATGGGCACCGACTCCTCGAGACCCTCCCGCACGAACATCGGCAGCACGAGGTCTTCGGGGTGCAGGCGGGTCTGGGCGGTGAGGCGGCGCATCGCGGGGGTCGTGCGCAGTCGGCGCGGCCGGAACGCCGAGGGGCGTGGGGCGGGTGTGTCGTGCGAGCGGCTCACATGCTCTCCCTGTCGTCTGCGCCGGACCAGCCGTCGAGCGGCGGCTCCCCGGTGGGGTGCGGTTCCTCACCCTTCTCGCCCATCGCGGCGTCGACGACCGCGTGGATGAGCGAGGTGGAGGACTGGTGGCGCGCCACCACGTCGACGCGGAGGCCGGCTGCGCGGGCGTCCTTCGCGGTACGGGGGCCGATGCAGGCGACGAGGGTCTCTTCGGGGATGGTGCCGAACTGCTCGGCCACCTGATCCGCCACGCTGCCCGAGGTGACCAGGATGGCGCGGACCCGGCCCGACGCGACGTCGGCTCGAACCGAGTCGGACACCGGCACGCCGACGGTGCGGTAGGCGACGACGGACTCGACGAGGTGGCCGCGCGAGCGCAGTCCCTCGGTGAGCAGCGGCTTCGCGATCTCGGACCGAAGGGCGAGCACGCGTTGCGGCGTGCTACCCGCGCGCATCTCTTCCCAGTCCCGGAGCAGGGCGTCGGCGGAGTTGTCGCCGGTCGGCACGAAGTCCACCGGGAAGCCCGCCGCGGTGAGCGCCGCCGCGGTGGTCTCACCGACCGCGGCAACGCGGGTCGTGGGCGGCACGATGGCCTGGTGGGAGGTCAGCACGTCGACCGTGGTGGCGCTCGTGACGGTCATCCAATCGAACGCGCCCTCGGCGAGCGCGGTGAGCGCACGGTCGAGCGTGGCGGTGTCCTGGGTGTGGGCGAAGTTGATCATCGGCGCGATCACCGGGTAGGCGCCCTGACCGCGGAGGTCCGCCGCGACCCGGTCGCCCCAGGGTCCACCGCGCGGCACGAGCACGCGCCAGCCGGACAACGGCTTCACGGACCTACTCACTGTGGTCATGTCGCGGACCCTCTCAGTGGTGCGAGCTGGGCGGCCCCGGCGTCGAGCAATTCCTCGGTCAGCGGACCGGCGAGGGCGACGGCGTAGGCCGGAAGGTTCTCGAGGGTGAAACCCCCGGTCGGCAGCGTGTGCGCACGGGTGATCGAGCGCGCCCCGTCGAGCTGGTAGACGGTGGCGGCGAGCGACAGGCTCTCGCTGGAGAAGGCGGCCGTGGCACCGATGGGCGCCGAGCAGCCGGCCTCGAGGCCGGCGAGCACCGAACGTTCCGCGGTCACCGCGGCGTGGGTGAAGGGCTCGTCGATGTACTCGACCGCGCGCGCGAGCGGCGTGGGTCCGTGCAGGTCCTCGGCGCGGACCTCGATGGCGAGCGCTCCCTGTCCGGGCGCGGTGGGCCAGTCCTCGAGCGGGAAGTATTCGGTGACCGCGTCGAGACGGCCGAGTCTGTCGAGTCCGGCGGCGGCGAGCACCACGGCGTCGAGGTCGCCCTCGCTCACGCGGCGGAGCCGGCTGTCGACGTTTCCGCGGATGTCCACGACCTCGAGGTCCGGTCGGGTCGTGCGCAACTGCGCGACCCGGCGCGGGGATCCGGTGCCCACGCGGGCGCCGCTCGGCAGGTCGGCGAGCGTCATGCCGTCGCGTGCGCACAGCGCGTCGCGCGCGTCGGCGCGCGCGGGCACGGCGGCGATGGCCAGTCCGTCGTAGGGGGCGGTCGGCAGATCCTTCAGCGAGTGCACCACGAAATCGCACTCGTGCCGAAGCAGCGCCTCCCGGAGCGCGCTTGCGAACACGCCGGTTCCGCCGAGGCTCGACAGCGACTCGCGCGACCGGTCGCCGTGCGTGGAGATGGGCACCAGCTCGACCGGCTGCCCGGCGGCCTCGGCGATGGCGTCGGCCACGACTCCCGCCTGGGCGAGCGCGAGGGCGCTGCCGCGCGTACCGAGGCGCAGGGTGGCTCCGACGACCGCCTCCGCCGCCTCGCCGCGCTCGGAGGCATCGGTCGTCGTGGTGGGGAAGGCGGTGGAATGATCGAGCGGATCGGTCACGGCTTCAGCCCGGACACGGCCGGCTTGAAGCCCAGTCGCACGTTCTCGCAGCAGCCGGGCCGACACACGTCGTACCAGGGTCCGAGGTCGGTCATCGCCGGTCGCTCCGCCTTGGGCGTGCCGTTCACCCGCTCGAGCACGAGGTCGATCAGGCCGTCGACGTAGGCGGCGTGCACGCCGGGCGTCGGCGCGCGGACGAAGAACAGGCCCTGCTCGTCGGCGGACTCCTTCGCCTCGTTGTCGAGGTCCCAGAGCACCTCCATGTGGTCGCTCACGAAGCCGAGCGGAACCACGATCACCGCGCGGATACCGCGGGCGGGCAGATCGGCGATGGCGTCGTTCACGTCGGGCTCGAGCCAGGGCATGCTGGGCGGGCCCGATCGGGACTGGTACACCAGCTGCCACGGGACGGTGGTCCCGGAGTCGCCGGTCACCGCGTGCATGACGACCTCGGCCACGGCCAGGTGCTGCGCCGCGTACGCACCGTTGCCGTCGAAGCCGCGCTCGGCGGGTCCGGATCGTGCGGCGTCGGACGACGGGATCGAGTGGGTGGCGAACAGCACCTCCACCTCGGTGGAGAAGTCGATGTCCGGATGGGCCTCGCGGACGGTGTCGAAGGCGGTGCGCACGCCCTCGATGAACGGCGTGACGAACCCGGGGTGATCGAAGTACTGCCGGATCTTGTCGATCTGGATGACGCCGCCGAGACCCGTGTCCTCGAGCGCGTCGGCGAAGTCCTCGCGGTACTGCCGGCAGCTGGAGTAGGAGCTGTAGGCGCTGGTGGCCAGGCCGATGAGCTTCGTGTACCCGGCCTCGTTCGCCTCGCGCAGCGCGTCGTTCAGGTAGGGGTTCCAGTTGCGGTTGCCCCACAGCACGGGCAGGTCGATGCCGCGCTCCGCGAGCCGGTGTTCGAGGGCGGCCTTCAGCTCGCGGTTCTGGTCGTTGATCGGGCTCACACCACCGAACGCGCGGTAGTGGTGGGCGACCTCTTCGAGCCGCGACTCGGGAATCCCCCGGCCACGGGTGACGTTGCGCAGGAACGGGATGACGTCGTCCTGGCCCTCGGGCCCACCGAACGACGCGAGCAGGATGGCGTCGTACGCCACCGGTTCTTCCACGTGCTCGGGACCGGACTGCGCCGCGGGCGTCGCCGCGGAGACCAGTGCGCCGGGCTCGAGCGGAGCATCCGTCGCCGGGTTCGGCTTCGAGCCGATGTTGATTGCTGTCACTACTGAAGCACCTCTACAACCTCTGCCGTGGTGATGAGTCGTCCCGTATAGAACGGCACCTCGTTGCGCACGTGCATGCGCGCGTCGGTGGAGCGCAGGGCGCGCATCAGATCGACCAGGTTGAGCAGCTCGTCGTCTTCGAGAGCGAGAATCCATTCGTAGTCGCCGAGGGCGAACGACGCCACGGTGTTGGTGAGCACCGAGCGGTACTCCGCCCCGGCACGGCCGTGCCGCATGAGCATGTCTCGGCGCTCCTCGGCGGGCAGCAGGTACCACTCGTACGAGCGCACGAACGGGTACACCGTGAGCCAGGCTGCGGGCTCCTTGCCGCGCATGTAGGCGGGCAGGTGATTGGCGCTGAACTCCGCATCCCGGTGCACGCCCATCGCGTTCCAGGTGGGCAGGAGGCCCTTGAACAGCTGCGTGCGGCGCAGTTCGCGCACCGCCCACTG
The DNA here is from genome assembly GCF_008642235.1 of Planctomonas psychrotolerans. GTDB lineage: Bacteria > Actinomycetota > Actinomycetes > Actinomycetales > Microbacteriaceae > Planctomonas > Planctomonas psychrotolerans. The sequence continues at coordinate 1,186,060 of NZ_SJEV01000001.1, forward strand.
GAGCCCCTCGGGGGACGTGCCGTGCACCCAGAGCATGAGGTCGGCATCCGCGCGGATCGAGGACACGTCGTAGATTCCCCGCAGGGTGACGCCCTCGTCCTGGATGGTCGCCACGGTGGCGTCGAGCTGGGCCACGGCCCGGGGAACGTCGTGACCGTCGAGGTCGTCGGGGTTCGCCGGATCACGCCGCAGCACCACCCACAGCGTGTACTCGGTGGGGGTCGGCGGCGTGGGGAGGTCGGGCGTAGCGGATACTGCCGACTCGGCAGCCGGGTTACTCATATACCCATGGTAAGCCGCGCCGCCCGCCGGAACTGTACGCGAGCCGAGGTGGCGCGGACGCGGAGACGCGACCGCATGCCTCTCCGGAGCAATCCGGAATCACCTCTGGCTATTTGCAACGTTGGAAATTACTCTGGAGTCTCCGCGCGCTCGCACGCATCGTCGCTGCGGGTGCGATAGAGCACCGCTTCACGAGAACGGAAACTGGTTAATGAAGACTCGAATCCTGTGGAAAGCGACGAGCGCATTCGCCGCTCTCGGCCTCGCCGTCACCGGCGCGGCCGTCGCCCCGGCCTCGGCCGCGCCGGGGGGATCAGTATCGACGGCTCAGCACGCGTCGGCGCCGTACGGCTCCGGATACGGCGCACCGGGCCACGGCCCGGCGTATCCGGGCACGAAGGTGCAGGCAGACCTGCCCGGCGGCAAGAGCGTGGTCGGGGAGACGTCGCCGATCCACGACCCCGCCCTGATCATCGCCGACGACGGCACCTGGTACGTGTACTCGACGGGACGGATCAACCGCGAGAACGGCGGAACGATCCAGATCAACGCGTCCTACGACGGTGGCACCACCTGGGAGTACCTCGGCACGGTGTGGGACCAGATCCCGGCGTGGATCGATGAGCACTACTCCGATGGGACACTTCCCGACAACCTGTGGGCGCCCGAGATCTACGAGAACGACGGCACGTACTATCTCTACTACTCGGCATCCCGGTTCGGTGAGAACAACTCGCTCACCGCGCTCGCCACCAACACCACGCTCGACCCGAACGACCCGGACTACGAGTGGGTCGATCAGGGGCTCGTGATCTCGTCGCCGGCCACCGGGCTCGACCCGAACAACCCGGGCAAGACGTTCAACGCGATCGACGCGGGCATCGTGGAGGACGATGAGGGCAACCCCTTCATGGCGATCGGCTCCTACTGGTACGGGATCTTCCTCGTGCCGCTGGAGTGGCCGAGCGGCAAGCCGGTGGAGAACTGGCAGTCGCAGACGGTGAACATCGCCGACCGCTTCATTCCCGGCAACCCGATCGAGGCGCCGTACATCACCAAGCACGACGGGTACTACTACCTGTTCGTCTCGTTCGACGCGTGCTGCCGCGGTGGGGACTCCACCTACAAGATCGCCGTGGGTCGGTCCGAGTCGGTGCAGGGCCCGTACCTCGACATGGAGGGCCGCGACATGTTCGGCGGCGGCGGAACGGTGGTGTTCGACGCGCACGGCGCCATCACGGGTCCGGGCGGTCAGTCCGTCTACGGGGACTACCTCGCGTTCCACTACTACGACGGATCGAACGAGGAGATCCCGTTCTTCCCGACCCTCGGCATCCAGAAGATCAATTGGGTGGACGGCTGGCCCACGTTCGACCAGACCGGGGAACTCCCGGCGCTGATCTCGTCGCCCGAGGAGGTGGGCACCGTGGAGGGTCGCCGCGCCTCATTCACCGCGAGCGCTACGGGAACGCCTCGACCGGTGGCCGTGTGGGAGACCTCCGTCGACGGCGGGACGACCTGGTCGACCGTCGAAGAACAGCCCCGCACGGTTCGCACGAAGGACGGCACGGTCACCTCGACCCTGCGGTTCCCGAAGACGACCCGGAATCAGGACGGCCTGCTGGTGCGCGCGACCCTCTCGAACGCCCACGGCGACGTGTCCACCGATCCGGTGGAGCTGTCGGTCGACGGCAAGCCCGGCAAGGGAAAGGGCCGCTCGTAGGCACGGGCTCGACGGAGCACTGAGGGGGTCGGCCGGGCAGGCCGGCCCCCTCTTGTCCATCAGCCGACGGGTTGTCAGTTGCCCGGCGTGCCGGTCCCGCGCCCGTCGCCGCCGCGCTCGCCGCGCAGCGTGCGGCTCAACCAGGTGAGCGCCTCGGCCCGGTGCGCTCGAGGGAACCGGTGCCCGCCGTCGAACGCCACGAATTCGGTGTCGTCGGGCAGAGCCGAGACGACCTCGCGGACGCCCGCGAAGGGGAAGATCGGATCCGTCCGACCGGCGAGCACGCGCACCCGCTGCCCGCGGACGGCACGGGCCACGATGGGCGTGTCACCGGCGGAGGCAAGGCCCGGCACGTACCAGGCGGGGTTGTGCAGGATGCCGCCCTCCTGGAACGAGGAGAGCGTACCGACGCCGCAACTGAGCACGCCCGCCGTCAGCCGGTCGTCGCAGGCGAGACCGAACAGCGCCACCTGTCCGCCCAGGGAATGCCCGATGATGCCGATCGGTCCCACCACGTCGGGGTTGTCTTCCAGCCAGGAGACGGCGAGCGCCACGTCCTGCACGTGCAGGCCCTGCAGGGTCTGGTCGCGGGTGATCCTCGCCCACGCGTCGATCTGCTCGGCTCGGGCGGGGTCGCCGGCGCCGACGCGCTCGCCGAATCCCATCAGGTCCGGCGCCAGCACCGGCACTCCTGATGCCGCCAGTTCGGCGGCGTAGGCGACCTCCGGGTCGCCCTCGAGGCCGGCGGCCTCGGTCTTGCCCCAGTCGAACTCCCCGTTGTGCTGGTGCACCGCGACCACGGCAGCACCCCACGGCAGCGGCGCGTCCGGGGCGAGGAAGAGGCACGGCACCTCGTGCCCGTCCGGGGCGGTGAGCACCACGCGTCGCCGCGAATACCCGTCGGCCGACTCGGCGGGATCGACCCGCACGGTTCCCGGCCGGATGCTCCGCGGGTCGTCGATGCGGAGCAGAGCGCGCACGACCTCGCGGTCGGCGGCGTTCCGCACGGCATCGTTCCGCGCCGCATCGTCCCGCGCCGCGTCGTCCGTGCGGTGGTCGCTCGTGCGGTAGTCGTCGTGCGCATCCGGCATGGCGGACTCCTCCTTGGTTCCGGCGATGGTGAAAAACACCCTAGGACCGTGGGCATCCGTTCCCGCACCGGAGCATCGTGGAGTCATGGAATACACACACCTCGGCCGCACCGGCCTTCGCGTCTCCCGTCTCTGTCTCGGCACGATGAACTTCGGTCAGCAGACCGAGGAGGCCGACGCCCACTCGATCATGGACTCCGCGCTCGACAACGGCATCAACTTCTTCGACACCGCGAACGCCTACGGCGGAACGCTCGGCAAGGGCGCCACGGAGACGCTGCTCGGCAACTGGTTCGCGCAGGGCGGTGGACGCCGCGAGAAGACGGTGCTCGCCACCAAGCTCTACGGCGAGATGTCCGACTGGCCCAACGACGGCAAGCTGTCCGCGTTGAACATCCGCCGCGCGCTGGATGCGAGCCTCACCCGCCTGCAGACCGACTACGTGGACCTCTACCAGTTCCACCACATCGACCGGGCCACGCCGTGGGAGGAGATCTGGCAGGCGATGGAGACCGCCGTGGCGCAGGGCAAGGTGCTCTACGCCGGCAGCAGCAACTTCGCGGGCTGGCACATCGCCACCGCGCAGGCCGAGGCGGCCAAGCGCAACTTCGTGGGCCTCGTGAGCGAGCAGTCGATCTACAACCTCCTCACCCGCGACGTGGAGCTCGAGGTACTGCCCGCCGCGCAGCACTTCGGACTCGGGATCATCCCGTGGTCCCCGCTGCAGGGCGGCCTGCTCGGCGGTGTCATCCGCAAGCAGAACGAGGGCAAGCGTCGTCTCGAGGAGCGCTCCGCCAAGGCCGTGGAGGAGCACCGCGAGCAGCTGGAGGCGTACGAGGCGTTCGCCGACGAGCTCGGACACGAGCCGGGCGACGTGGCGCTCGCCTGGTTGCTGCACCAGCCGGCGGTCACCGCGCCGATCATCGGGCCCCGCACGCAGGATCAACTCGACGCCGGACTGCGCGCGCTCGAGGTCACGCTCGACGAGGCGGCCCTCGCCCGTCTCGACGAGATCTTCCCGGGCCACAAGACGGCCCCCGAGGACTACGCCTGGTAGCTCCTGCGGGTCAGGGGGCGACGGCGGCGAGGAGGGCCTCGGCACCGCTCGCGGGCGAGGTGAGCACGGGTATGCCGTAGCCCTCCTCGCCGAGCGCCTGCGCCATGGATGCCTGGGCCAGCACGATCACGTCGGCCGAGGTCGCCCACCGGGCGCATGCGTCCCGCACGGCGGTGTCGTGGGTCTCGTCGTCCCCGCGTGCCCGGGCCGCGAAGGCGCCGGGAAGCACCTCGCTGCTCACCTCGATGCGGTGGGCAGCGGCACCGGCATCAGCGGCACCGGCATCCGCGGGCACGGGCACGGGCACGGGCAAGGGCACGGGCACGGGCACGGCCCCATCTCCGGCCTCGGCGCGGATGAGGGCGGTCGTCGGAGCGAGCGTCGCCTCGAGCGTTGCGAGCACGACCACGTGTCCGCTCCCGCCCGCGGCGAGGCGCACCGCCTCCCGGGCCATCGGACGGTCGACCCTCAGCACGGGGATGTCCATGCCGGCGGCGACGTCGTCCACCGCTCCGCCGATCGACGAGCAGGTGACGAGCACCGCCTGGCAGCCGGATTCGGCCAGCGTGCGCACGTATCGCTCCACGTCGGCGAGCACGTCCGGCGTCACGCCCGCAGCGATGGCGCGCGACAGCAGCGACGGGTCGGCCACGTGCGCCATGTCGAGGTCCGGGTTAGCCGCGGTGAGGCGCGCGGAGAAGTCCCCGACGAGGCCGGGCACGGTGTGCACGAGTCCGACGCGGGTCATGCCTGCCGCCACGGTCGCGCGTCGGTCTCGACGATCTCGCGCAGCGCCTCCAGCCGGGGCAGCGCGCGGTCGGTCAGCAGCCGCGGAGTGTCTGGGGAACCCACGATGTCGCTCCACAGCGCCCTGCCGGAGAGGAAGCCGCTGGCACCGGCCCGGCACGCGGCGCGCACCGCGTCGGTGAACCGGTCGCGTTCCACTCCCTGCGAGAGCACGACCCACGGGCCGCGGATGTCGGCGGCGAGCGCTTCACTGGCCGCCCGCTGCTCCCCGGCATCGCCGAGTCCGGCGAGCGGGACCTGCACCTTGTAGAGGTCCTGGCCGACCACCGACAGTTCGCGAGCGGCCTCACGGATCGCCTCGTCGGCATCCCAGGTTCCCGAGTCGAGCTCCTCGGCCGTCGCCCGCACCACGGGCTCGAGCACCGACAGCAGGCCCAGTCGCCTCGACTCGGCCACGAAGCGGTGCGCCAGCGCGACCCGCTGACCCCGCTTCGCGTCGCGCCGCCAGATGATGAGCAGCTTTAAGGCTGATACGCCCGCGAGCGAGACGCCGCCGTCGAGAACCGTCTCGTCGAGGTCGGTCTCCTCGACCGGACCGCCGTCCTGCTGCGTGAGTGCGTCGGCCGCGAGGATCAGCCCACTCGTCTCGGGAACGGTGCCATCACGGCGGATCTCCTCGAAGCCGTAGTGCCGGTCGATGAGGAAGCCGGAGCTCCGGGGCGCGAGCGCCCGGGCGACCGCCCGCTTGAACTCCACGAGCACCGGGTCTGCGGGCCGGCCGGCACCGGCGAGGTCGAACATGGCTCGAAGGCTCTCGCGCTGATCCATGGCCACCATCGCGAATCCTCCCGAGGCGAGCGCGATGGAATCGAGGTCGGGGGCCGGGGTTCCGAGGTTGACGTGCGGGGAGGTCGGGCTGTCGGTCATGGTGTCCTTTCGGTTGCCGTGGCGAGGAATCGGGGAAAGGCTGCGGCGTACGCGGCGACGGCGTTCTCGGTCGGCACGAGCGCCTCGCGCAGGGGCAGCGGGGGTGCGGATGGGCGCACGGTGCGCTCGAGGGCGAGCATCGCGGCGCCGCAGGCGACGGGCTCCGACACGGCGGGCACGAGCACCGGCCGACCGAAGGCCGCTGCCTTGCGCCGCAGCCACGGGTCGTCGAGACCGAGCGCGCGGCCGACCACGACGAGGTCGCCGGTCGGCGGCGCGCCGAGCACGGCGGTCTGAGCGTCCCGCATCCAGCGCGCGTGCAGCGCCAGTCCGTCGAGGAGCGCCGGGGTGAGCGCGGCGATGCGCGCCGGATCGAGGTCGCGCGGATCCCGGCCGTCGAGCGTCATCGTGGCGTCCGGGTCCGGTCGCGGCGACTGACGGCCCGCGGGGTAGGGCTGCACGATCGATTCGGCGGGGCGGAGCACGTCCTCGGCATCCACGCGGCTGACCGCGGCGGCCGGTGCGCTCCCCCGTGTCGTCCACTCGCGCACCGCGCGGCCGGCGGCCGCGGATCCGGCGATCAGCGTGGAGAGCGTGCCGGTGACGTCGATCCCCACGCTCATGCCCTCGTCGAACGCGGTCGCCGGTACGTCCGGTCCAGTGAAGAGGCGCACGATCGCCTCCGACGTCCCCACCGAATCGACCTCGGAGCCCGGGGAACGGGCGCCGACCGCCCATGCCGCGACCACGTGATCGTGTCCGGCGACGACGATCGGGATGCCGGGGGCCAGCGCCCCGAAGCCCGCCGTGCTGACCGCACGGCCGGCCCAGCCGTCGTGCGGCACGATCGAGGGAAGGCGCGACGTTTCCAGCCCCGCGCGGGCGCACAGATCCGGATCGAAGCGGACCTGCTCCCCCGGTCGCTCCGGGCGTGTCACGGCCATCGTGCGCACCGCCAGCGTGGGGTCGGTGACCGCCTTCCCGGTGATCGCCAGCACGACGAGATCGGCCACGCCCACCCAGCGGGAGGCGCGCTCCCAGAGCGTTGGGTGGCGTGCCCACAGGTCGGCCCAGAGCACCAGCGGTACTTTCGCACTCGCCACGATCCCGGTGCGCGCGTGCAGCGCGCGCGCTTCGCCGCCACCCAGCGCCTCCAGCAGAGCGGCGGGCGCCACGGTGCCGTCCCAGCGCACGACGTCGGTGAGGGCGGACGCGGCGGCATCGAGAAGCACGCCGGACTCGGCCATCGAGGCGACGCCGACGGTCGCAGGCTGCCCGACCTCGTCCACGAGCGCGGTCACCGCGTCGGCGGTGAGGCTCAGGAGCGCCGTCGGGTCGGCCGGTGTGCCGAAGCTGTGCACCCGCAGTTCGCGGGGCGAGTCGTCACGGGGCGAGTCGTCACGGGGCGAGTGGAAGCCAGACGGGTCGGTGCCGGTCGGGCCGACGCGGATCGCGACGACCTTGGTGGACGTGCTCCCCACGTCGATCCCGAACGCGACGAGACCCGGTGGCGACGAACGACTCGGTGCGGACGGCGACAGTGCCACGGGCAGCCCTCAGTCGAGCGAGCGGAATCGAGCGTTCGGGAGAAGCGGGTGCCTAGCGGCGGGAGGCTCGGGTGAGCCACGCACCGCTGCCGATGAGGGCCATCGCGGCGGCGCCGATCGCCCCGAGCAGCACCGGGTCCTCCTCCGCGAAACGCTTCGCGCGGAATCGGGCCGTCTTCGCCTCCGTCGTGACGCGGCGTGCGATGTCGGCGGCCGTGGTCTTCACCTGATCGGTCACGTCCATGGCCGTCGCCTTCACCTGTTCGGTGACCTCGGCGGCCTGACGCTTCACGTCGAGCTTGTACTCGATGGCGTCGACCGTCGCGGAGATCTCGTCCCGCAGCCGCTGCACCTCGCGCTTGGCCTCTGTCCGTTCGCGGAGTACTGCGTCGTCATCGGTCATACTTACCCATTCCCTTCAGGGCGTGCACATCTTGCTTGAGGCCGTCGACCGACTCCTTCGGCACCGGCGGCACGCCTCGCTTCAGGAAGCGGATGCCGAGGAACGCCAGAATGCCGGTGGCGATGAGGAACAGCACCGCGACGATGATCGCGGCGAGCCACGCCGGTACGGCGTGGGCGAGTCCGAGCACGGCGGCGGTGACGAGCACCCAGAAGGCCACGAGACCGAAGAACGCCGCTCCGACGAAGAACCCGACACCGATGCCCGCGGCCTTCAGGCGTCGGGCGAGCTCGCTCGTGAAGAGGTTCAGTTCCCGCTTGGCCAGTTCGACGAGCAGCGTCGGCAGGTCCCGCACCAGCTCGACGAGCGAGCGGGAGCTTTTGGGGTTGAACGTCTGTCCGACGGATCGCGTCTGACCGACGGGACGCGTCCGGCCGGCGGAGGGGTCGACCGGTGAGGCCTGTCCGTGCATGACTACGCGCCGTCGGCGGGCGCCGGCGACGCCGGGCGCATCGTGGAGTACGAGCCGCCCTTGCGGCCACGGCGGCCACCGCCTCCGGAGGTGCGCTTCGAGCGGGAGAACAGCTTGCGGGTGACCGCGGTCACACCGTTGCCGAGCAGCACGGGGATGTCGGGAAGCACCGTCGCCGCGGCGACCTCCACCTCGTCGAGGCCCTTCTGCACGCGGGGGTCGTTCCAGATCGCCGCGGCAGTGGTCGTGATCTGCTCGTAGCGCTCACGTCCGGCGCGCGCACCGAGCACGTAGCCGGCGCCAAGACCGACGACGAACACAAGCTTCTTCATGGTTTCTCCGATGATCGGGGGGACGGATCCTTTTCAGCGTAGACCGAACGGGGCCGGTCCGTCCGGCTCCCCCCTATCCGGACGGCGGTCTCCCGAGCATCGACGATCACCGACGCCAGTCCGGTCCCCGCGATCCACGCGCCGGTGACATCGATGCCGGGGTTCTCCGCCACTTCGGCGCGCACCAGCGCGACCCGATCCTTCTGGCCGCGGGCCGCGAAGGGCACCGCCGTGCTCCAGCGGGTGCGGGCCGAGCCCACCACCTGATCCGCCCGTAGCGGCACACCGAGCAGCAGGGACGCGTCGGCGATCGCCGTGGACAGCAGGTCCGCATCCGGGACGTCGGCGACCCCCCGCTCGTTCGCGCGACCGTAGGAGAGGCGCACCACGTGCCGCCCGTCCGCCCGATCCGCGACCCACGGCCACTTCGCCGTGACGTGCGTCAGCGCCTTCGCGCGAACACCCCCCATGCCTTCGGTCACGAGCACGCCGGTTCCCCGGGGCGCCCTATCCAGAGCATCCTGTGCGTCCGCGTCCGCCCGCACGTCGATCACGAGCGTCATCAGTTCGACGGGCGTCGACATGGGCCACGCCTCCGACAGCGACTGGGGGAGCATCCCCCCGAAGAGCGGCGCGCTCGCCTCGGGCGGAATGGCGAGCACCACCCGGTCGGGGTCGAGCGCGCGGCCGTCGGCCAGGTCGATGTGCCAGTCGTCGCCCGTGACGGCGCCGTCGCGGTCGCGGTGACGTCGGAGGGCGGACACCCGCGTGCCCGTCTCGATGGCCACGCCGCGCTCGCGCAGATCGCGCTCGAGCTCCTCGACGAGGCGATGCATTCCGCCTCGGATGCCGCCGACGGCGGAGCCCGCCGGTGCCCTCTCCCGGAGCCGGGCGACCGATGCGGCGAGCGACCCCTCGGTCTTCAGTCCGGCGCGGAGCCCCGGGGCCACCGCGTCGGCGTCGACGTCGTCGGGCGAGGCGGAGTGCACACCCGCCACGATTGGGGCGACCAGGCGGTCGAGCACCGCGCTGCCCATCCGGAGGCGCACCAGGTCGCCGAGGCTGGAGGCGGACGCCCCGACGGCGGCCGGCAGGACGAGGTCCAGAGCGGCACGCGCCGCACCACGCCGGCCCAGGAGCTCCCGCAACTCCGGATCCCGCGGGTCGGACGGGATGCCGAGGAGCGCGGTGCGCGGAAGGGGAAACGCTCGGTCGGGTGCCTGCAGCCAGGCGCCGAGCGGGCTGGGAGCCACCACGTCGTCACCGAGTCCGAGCTCGTCGAGGAGTGCGGCCACGGTGCCGCGCCGAGTGGCGAAGCTCTCGGCACCGCTGTCGAGTCGTATGCCGGCAACGGTATGCGTCGCCACACTGCCCCCCAGAGCATCCGACGCTTCGATCACCCGCACGGTCGCGCCGCCGAGCGCGAGCTCCCGCGCGACGACCAGACCGGCGACTCCCCCGCCCACGACAACCACATCCAGCGGCGATGCGGCACCGTCAGAGCCGCCGTCCATGCCGCCGTCCGCGCCGCCCCGCCGGGTCACGAGGCGACGAACTCGACGATCCGCGTGAGCACGTCGGGGTTGGTGTCGGGCGGTACGCCGTGACCAAGATTCAGAACGTGGGCGGGTGCCGCGGTGCCCCGCTGCAGCACGTCGCGGAAGTGCGCCTCCAACACCGGCCACGGCGCCGACAGGAGCGCGGGATCGATGTTGCCCTGCACCGGCACCGTGCCGCCGAGTCGCCGGGACGCCTCGTCGAGCGGAATGCGCCAGTCGACGCCCACCGTGTCGACGCCCACGTCGCGCATGGCCGCGAGCAGTTCTCCCGTTCCGACCCCGAAGTGGACGAGCGGCACGGTCCTGTTCCCGGCCCCGAGGTTCCGCACCGGGTCGAGCGCCTGACGGGACGCGGGGGCCACCCGCGAGGTGTAGTCCGCGAGCGAGAGCCCACCCGCCCAGGAGTCGAAGAGCTGCGCCGCGCTGGCCCCGGCGAGCACCTGCGCCCGCAGGAAGACGCCGGTGACCTCGGCGCACCAGGTCATCAGGGCGTCCCAGGCCTCGGGGTCGGCGTGCATCAGGCCGCGCGCCGCGATGTGGTCCTTCGACGGGCCGCCCTCCACGAGGTAGGCCGCCAGGGTGAACGGGGCGCCCGCGAAACCGATCAGCGGCGTGTTCCCGAGCTCGGCCACCGTGATCGCCACGGCCTCGGCGATGGGGGCGAGCGATTCGGGATCGAGCGCGGGCAGGGCGGCCACATCGGCGGCCGTGCGCACCGGGTGCTCGAGCACCGGACCGGTGCCCGGAACGATGTCCACGGCCACGCCCGCGAGCTTCAGGGGGATGACGATGTCGCTGAAGAAGATCGCCGCGTCCACCCCGTGTCGCCGCACGGGCTGCAGCGTGATCTCGCTCGCCATCGCCGGGTCGAGGCACGCATCGAGCATCCGGGTGCCCACGCGCAGCTCGCGGTACTCGGGCAGGGATCGTCCGGCCTGCCGCATGAACCACACCGGCGTCTTCTCCGGGCGGTCGCCGGAGTAGGCGCGGACGAGCGCCGAGTCCGCCGTTCGACCGGTGGCGAGGGGATGGGTGTCGGGAAGGGCGGTAATCACGCGTTCATTGTTCCATCCCCCGCTGGGTGCCTCGGTTCCCGCCTAGCCGAAACCCCGGACGAGGACGACACTCGACGCATGACCACACCGACGGTTCGTGCCCTCGCCATCACCTGTTCTCTGAAGCCCAGTCCCGCTCCGTCGAGCAGCGTGCTCCTCGGCGACCAGATCCTGACGGAGCTCCGCTCGCACGGGGTCGCCACCTCCACTCTGCGCCTGGTGGACTACGACATCCGCCCCGGGGTGGAGACCGACATGGGCGACGGCGACCAGTGGCCCGAGATCCGCGAGCAGATCCTCGCCGCGGACATCCTCGTCGTGGTGACGCCCACCTGGGTGGGCCAGATGTCGAGCGTTGCGCAGCGCATGCTCGAGCGGCTGGATGCCGAACTGGCGGAGACCGACGACCGCGGCCGCCCGATCCTGTACGGCCGGGTCGCCGTGGTCGGCGTGGTGGGCAACGAGGACGGGGCGCACCACATCACCGCCTCCCTGTTCCAGGGACTCGGCGACTTCGGCTTCACGATCCCCGCCCAGGGCGCCACCTACTGGAACGGCGAGGCCATGCACTCGACGGACTATCTCGACCTCAAGGAGACCCCGGAGGCCGTCGCGTCGACGACGGCGTCGCTCGCGGCGAATGCGGCGCACCTCGCCGCGCTGCTGAAGAAGGACAACTACCCCGCGAGCTGAACCGGTCGCGCGGCTGAGACCGGGCCGTGCGGCGGCGGCGGCGGCGGCGGCGAAGGACGATTACCCCGAGAGCGGAACGGGCACGCGCCGATTCGAACGCTCAGGCGCCGTCATTTAGACTCGACGGGTGCTGATGTGTCTGACGGCGAGTCACCGGAACGCGCCCTTCGAGCTTCTCGAGAAGCTCTCCGTCGGCGCACCCGCCGTGGCCGGCGATCTGATCGCCGAGGGCGACATCGTGGCCGGTGCGGTCGTCCTCGCGACCTGCAACCGCTTCGAGGCGTACCTCGACATTGCCGAACCCGTGGCCGAGAACTCCGCCGAAGCGATGGACGCGATCGTCGACATGGTCAGCTCCTCGTCGAACGTGCCCGCCGCCGAGGTGCGCGAGAGCGTGTCCGTGCTGTGCGGCGACGAGGTCGTCGAGCACCTCTTCGCCGTGTCCTCCGGTCTCGAATCCGTGGTCGTGGGCGAGGGCGAGATCGCCGGACAGGTGCGACGCGCACTCGAGACCGCGCGATCCGAGGGCACCGTGAGCAGTGACCTGGAGCGACTCTTCCAGAAGGCCTCGCACACGTCGCGCGGCGTCAAGGCCCGCACCGGGCTCGGTTCCGCCGGACGATCGATGGTGCGTCTCGCCCTCGACCTCGCCGAGAGCCGCGTTCCCGACTGGGCGGATGCCCGCGTTCTGCTCGTCGGCACCGGCGCCTACGCCGGCGCGAGCCTGAAGGCCCTGCGCGACCGGGGCGTCTCCGATGTGACCGTCTATTCGCCGTCCGGCCGCGCCTCCCGCTTCGCCACCCGCGAGGGTGTCACCGCGGTGCTCGCGGACGGCTACCTCGACGCCATCGCGGACGCCGACATCATCGTCACCTGCAGCACATCGCCCGAGTTCGTACTCACGGCCGATCAGGTCGCGCGGAGCAGGGACGGCGGAATCGCGGCCCCTCGTCAGCTGGTCATCGACCTCGGCCTGCCCCGCAACGTGGACCCCGGCGTCACCGAGATCTCCGGCGTGCAACTGCTCGACCTCGAGACCATTTCCCTGCACGCCCCCCTGACCGACCTCAACGCGTCGCACGACGCACGGCAGCTGGTGGATGAGGCGGCCGAGGAGTACCGGGCGGCCGACGCGGCGCAGGCCGTGGCTCCGGCAGTGGTCGCCCTGCGCGGTCACCTCTTCGGCGTGCTGGAGGCCGAGATCGAGCGCGCCCGGTCCCGGGGCGACTCGTCGGAGCAGACCGAGCGGGCACTCCGTCACCTCGTCAGCGTGCTGGTGCACACGCCGTCGGTGCGAGCCCGTGAACTTGCGCGCACGGGCCACGCCGAGCGCTTCCTGGACGGTCTGGACGCCCTGTACGGCATCGAGGTGCCCGAGCCCGCCGCGGTCGAGTCCCCGGCGCTGCTCCGAGCCGCAGACGAAGCCGACGCCGCCTCATGAAGCCCCGCGTTCTGCGCGGACGCCCCATCCCGACGCCCGTCCGCATCCGTGAGCCCATCGTCACCCAGCGGCTCGTGCTGCGTCCCTACACGGCCGCCGACCTGGATGACTATGCCGCCATGCAGGGCAATGACGAGGTCGTTCGGTACATGCTGTGGCCGCTCCGCACCCGCAAGCAGTCCGCGAAGCACCTCGCGCGTCGGCGTCGACAGACCCGCCTCCAGCACACCGGTGACTTCCTGGGGCTCGCGATCGAGCTGCCCGGCGAGCCGAGCCTCAATCCGAAATCCCGCTCCGGCCGGGTGATCGGTGACGCGTCGTTGCTGCTGCGAAGCGTCGGCAACCGCCAGGTGGAGATCGGATGGGTGCTGCATCCCGACTTCGGCGGCAAGGGCTACGCCACCGAGGCGAGCCGCGCCATGCTGGACATCGCGATCGGCCGGTTGGGCGCGCACCGCGTCATGGCCCAGCTGGACGCCCGGAACACCGGCTCGGCGGCCATGGCCGAACGGCTCGGTATGCGTCGCGAGGGGCTGTTCCGCGAGGACCTGTGGTTCAAGGGGGCATGGGGCGACAGCCTCTACTACGCCATACTCGATGAGGAGTGGACGGCCTCACCGCTGTCATCCGGCTAGACCGCCCCGTACGACCGCCGGAAAGGAGAGCGTCATGGACTCCGTCGATCAACCGTTGCGCGCCGTCGATGTGCGGGGGCCCATGCCGACGGAGCGTCTTCGGCTCCGACCCTTCGAGCGGGACGACCTCACGGATCTGCGGGCGTTCGACACGTCCCCCGAGGTGGCGCGGAGCCTGTTGCGCGCCGAGCGGAGCGCCGCGGAGTCGGCCGGGGAACTGGAGCGTCGCCTCAACGCGACGCGCATCGAGCATGCGGGCGACCGCCTCGACCTCGCCATCGAACTACCGGCCGACGGCAGCGAACCCGCCCGCGTGATCGGTGAGGTGAGCCTGACCCTTGCGTCGTCCCGGGATCGGCGGGCCGAGCTGGGCTGCGCCCTGTATCCCGACTTCCGTCGGCTGGGTTACGGCATGGAGGCCGCCACGAGGGTGCTCGAGTTCGCCTTCGACGAGGTGGGCGTGCACCGCGTCACGGCGCGGTTCGACCTCCGCAACGTGGCCCCGGCACGCCTCGCGACCCGGCTCGGGATGCGCAACGAGGCGGGGCTCGTGCACGACCTGTGGTTCGACGGCAGATGGGTGGACGTGGCGATCTACGGGATCCTCGACGTGGAGTGGGCCGCGCGCAAGAGCGTTGACGGACTGTGATCGACGTGCGGGAGGGAGCGAACGACGTGATTGACGACCTCGAGGACGACCTGGATGATGACGACCTGGACGACGACTTCGATGACGAGGACATCGAGGATGGCGTGCAGCGAGGCGGTGCCGGACGCCCGCCGCGCGTGGCCGCACTGACCCTCTTCCGGAACCGGCGGTTGCTGCTGGTGGCGTTGCACGATCGAACCACCCTCACCCTGCCGAGTGCGTCCATCGCCGACGGCGAGCCGCCTCGGCATGCGCTCGTGCGCGGCTGTCGGGAAGAACTCGGCGTGGAGATCGAGCGCACCAGCATCGGCGACCTCTTCACCGTGCTCGGCTCGGACGACGATGACGAGGACGGTCCGGTCATCAGCATGACCGTCTATTCCGGCGACACCGCCGATGAGCCGCAGCCCGTCGGCCGCGCCGACGGGCTGGTCTGGGTGTCCTCGGCCGACGCCGACCGGTGCACGTCGGTCGGTGCCGACATCCTCAAGCGCCTGGTGCAGCTCGACCTCATCGACTGAGCAGAGCTCGATCCGCGGCGGGAGCCGGGTGGGCCTGCGGCCGGTCAGGCCGCGGTGTCCGGGGCGATGTCGCGCGCCACGGCGAGGATCCGCTCGAGTTCGTGCAGCTGCTCCGCGCTCGGGTCGACGAGCGGCGGCCGCACGGAGCCGACCGCGAGCCCACCGAGGCGCAGGCCCGCCTTGATGAGCGAAACCCCGAATCCGGGCGTCTGGTCGCGGAGGCGCACCAGCGGCCGGTAGAACCGGTCGAGGATGTCGAGACGGCGCTCGTCGTCGCCCGCCGTGTAGGCCCGGTAGTGCTCCCGGGCGACACCGGGCGCCATCGCGAAGGCGGCGGAAGAGTACAGCGGCATCCCGAGTCCGCGGTACGCGCCCTGGGTGAGCTCGGCGGTGAGCAGTCCGTTGAAGAACAGGAAATCCGACCGGCCCGACTCCCGGACGGCGAGCACGATGGACTGGGCGAGCCCCACGTCTCCCGTTCCGTCTTTGAAGCCGATGACCTTGGGGTTCTCGGCGAGGCGGGTCACTGCGGCGGGCGTGTACTGCGAGGTCCCGCGGTGATAGACGATCACCGGCAGGGGCGAGGCGTCGGCGATCGCCTCCACGTACGCCACGGTCCCCTCGATCGGCCCGGACACCAGGTAGGGCGGGAGCACGAGCAGCGCGTCCGCTCCGGCATCCGCGGCGCTGCGGGCACATGCCCGCGCGTGCGCCAGCTGGCCCCCGGTGCCCGCGACGACGGGCACGCTCCCCGACACGGTCGCGACGGTAGTGCGCACCACCGTCGCAACCTCATCGGCGTCCAGCGCGTGGAACTCGCCGGTACCGCAGGCCGGGAAGACCCCGCCCGGGGAGAACGGCAACCGGGAGGACACGTGCTCGGCGAGCACATCGGTGTCGACGGCGCCCGACTCGGTGAAGGGGGTGACGGGGAAGAAGAGGACGCCGTCGAAGTTCAGTGCGGTGCTCATGCTGGCCTTTCGGGGGATGCGGTGGGTCGCGGGAGGACGTGAGGAGCGGTGCCGGTCAGGACGGAGCTGTTTCGGTGGCGGTCCGGGCAGCATCGAGCTCGGAACGCCAGTCGTGCTTCGGGGTCCAGCCGAGCAGGAGCTCGGCCTTCGCGGACGAGAAGGCCGGGGCGGAGCCCGCCAGCGCCTCGGCGAGGTGCTCGGTTCCGGGTAGATAGGACGGCACGAGGTTCTGCAGCGACTCCCGGGCGAGCGCGTCGGCCGCACCGACGAAGAAGACCGAGCCGTTGGGGGCGTCCGATGCCCGCTTCAGCCAGGTCGTCACGAAGTCGCCCGCGTCGCGCGCATCCACGTAATTGAAAAGCGAGACGGCGGCGTAGTCCGGGTTGTCGAGCCGCTCGACGACGGTGTGACCCTGCTGCGTCGGAGCCCCGCGCCACTCCTCGGGCGAGATCACGAAGCACGGCCGGAACACGCCGAAGGTGACGCTGTCGCCGTCCCGCGCGACCGCCGTGCGCACGGCCGCCTCGATCACCTGCTTCGACAGCGCGTACGCGTTCCACGGCGCCACGGGGTGGTTCTCGTCGATGGGGAGGTACTGCGGTCGCCAGCCGGTGGGCGCGCCGTACCCGATCACGGTGGGGGAACTCGCGGCAAGCACCTGCGTGGCCCCCGCCTCCACCGCCGCGCTCAGCACGTTCCACACCATCGACACGTTGGTGTTCAGAATGACCGGTTCGGGCGCGCTGAACGGCACGGCGATCGCGGCGAGATGGATCACCGCATCGGGACGAAGGTCGAGGAACGCCCGGGACGTCGCATCCGCATCGGTGAGGTCGACGTCCCGCTGCTCGACGCCCAGGCCCTCGAGCGGCCGGCGGTCGACCGAGATCACCTCGTGGCCGTCGTCCGTCAGTGCGCGTACGACGCTCCGGCCGAGGCGGCCCGAGCCGCCGGTCACGAGAGCGCGACTCACGGCTGCCGCCCGAACGGAGGCTGGGGCTCGGAGCGGGCGAGGGACACACCGAGGCCTAGGCCGTCGATGAGCACGGCCGCGCCCGACTCGAGCGACGCGTTGCCCGCGATGCCCACCACCACCGACCGCAAGCCGTCCACGTACCCGGCGGGCCGCGCCAGCGGATCGTCGCCGGCCCCGCGGAACACGTCGGTGAGGAGACGCACGTCACCGCCGCCGTGGTCGCCCTCGTCGTTCGCGATCGGCACCTCCCGAGCGTGCTCCCAGTGGCGCTGCAGCACGAGGCGCTCGCCCTGGGGTCGCACCACTTCGGCGTCGGCACCGCGGGACGCGACACTCGGATCGATCGAATCATCGTCGAGCACCGAACCGCGCTCCACGACGGTCAGCTCGGCCCGTCCCTCCGTACCGTTCACCGCGACGACGTAGCCCTCCCACGGCGCATGCGCGTTCAGGGAGTAGGACATGCTCGCGCCGTTCCGGTAGTCGACCACGAGCGACAGATTGTCCTCGATCGTGATGCCGCCGGAGAAGACGTCCTGGTCGCGGCGGTAGCCGTCGAACTCCTCGTTCTCCAGGTACAGGGCCGCCAGGGCGGGGTTGGTGCGGAGGTCGAGGCTGAACGGGTCGTTCTCGTTGCCATCGATGCTGCCGCGCTCGGGGCGCTCGCCGAGACCGCGGATGCGGGCGTTGGCGTCGCCGTAGAACCGGAGACCGCCGCTCGCGAACACCCGCACCGGGGCATCGTCGATCCACCAGTTGACGAGATCGAAGTGGTGCGAGGCCTTGTGGATGAGCAGCCCGCCGGAGTTGGCCTTGTCCCGGTGCCACCGCCGGAAGTAGTCGGCCCCGTGGTTCGTGTCGAGCACCCACTCGAAGTGCACGGACGTGACCCGCCCGATGGCCCCGGAGGCGATCAGCTCCTTCAGCGCGCTGTTGCGGGGCGAGTACCGGTAGTTGAAGGTCACGGTCACGGATCGGCCCGTGCGTTCGACGGCGGCGAGGATCGCCCGGCAGCCCTCCGCATCGATCGTGAGGGGCTTCTCCACCACCACGTCGGTTCCGGCGTCGAGTGCCCGCACGATCATCGGCGCGTGCGTGACGTCGGGCGACGTGATGATCACCCGGTCGAGGCGGTGCTCGGCGATCATGGCCTCGAGGTCGTCGGGCGAGTAGGCGGCAGGCGCCGTTCCGCCGGACGCCTCGATGTGCGCCGTGTGCAGTCGCATCCGGCCGGGATTGACGTCGGCGATCGCCAGGAGTTCCGCCACCTCGGAGTGGTCGCCGAGCATGGCGTCGATGTACATCCGCGCCCGTGATCCGGTACCGACCAGTCCGTAACGAAGCTTCCCCATCGATGGCCCTCCGGTCGGTTCAACACCGTGTCGTCTGCACACTCGCGTTCGTGCCTAAGAAATCGTTTTCTCGGCGGTATCGCCATTGAATCAGCATCCGGCGGGTCGGTCAACCGACGCGGTATGGTCGGCGGGAGGACGAGCACCCGGCGGGAAGGCGGAGGGACATGGCAGCGACGACCCGGTCGACGATCGTCGCGGTCGCCCGACGCGCGAACGTGTCGCCCTCCACCGTCTCCCGGGTGATGAACGGCCACACCACGGTCGATCCCGCCATCGCCGAGCGCGTGCGGGCAGCGGCTCAGGAGCTGAACTACAGCCCCAGCCCGCTCGCGCGGTCCCTGGTGCTCGGACGCACTCAGACCGTGGCGATCCTAGTGCCCGACCTCGCGAACCCCACCTTCCAGGGCATGCTCCGCGGGCTCAGCCGGGCGGCCGCCCGCAGCAACTACCGCGTGCTCGTGGCCGACTCGCTCGAGACCGTGAGCGAGGAGAGCCTGCTCGCCGGCGAGCTGCGACGAAGTTCCGATGCGATCGTGCTCTGCGCGCCACGGATGCCGGCCGACCGGCTGCTCGAGGTGATGCCGAGTCTCGCGCCCGCAGTAGTCATCAACCGGGACGACCCGCGTCTCGCCGCCCCCACGCTCAGCGCCGACTACGAGGCCGGCATCCGGCCGCTCGCCGAGCATCTCTACGACCTCGGCCATCGCCGCCTCGCCTACCTCGAGGGCAATCCGCACAGCTCGTCCAACACCTCGCGCCTTCGCGGACTCGATGCGTTCTGCGCCGACCACCCCGACGTGTCGCTCGATCGGTTGCCCGGCGGCGTCGCGTTCGAGCACGGCTATGCCGCGGCGGATGCGGTGCTCGCGTCATCCGCCACGGGCGTGCTCGCCTTCAACGACCTGGTGGCCATGGGGTTGCTCGCGGCGATGCACGAACGCGGCGTCGCGGTGCCGCAGGACCTCTCGATCACCGGATTCGACGACATCACCTTCGCCCGCTACACCACGCCGGCGCTCACCACCGCGTCGGTGCCCGACGTCGAGCTGGGCGAACAGGCGTGGGTCCGGCTGCACGCCCTGCTCGTCGGGGACGCTCCCGCCGACGACGTGCGCGTGCTCCCCCGGCTCGAGGTGCGCGGCAGCACCGGTCCTGCGCCGACGCGGGCGTCGGGTGCGGCCGCATCGTCGGACTGAGGCGGCCTCCGTCGAAGTCCCGGCGCGTTGACGGCCCGTTCGAGCCGCTGCTAGCGTCGGGAAACGTTTCCTGAGCATCGGGGACAGACGGGAGTGGGCATGACTACGGCAGTCGACGCGGAGGTGACCGTCGGATCCGGTGAGCATTCCGCCAAGCGGGAGCGCCTCCTCCGCATCCTCGGCGAGCAGGACGCAAGCGCACTGCTGCTCACGAGCCCGGGCGCCCTCGCCTGGTACCTGTGCGGGGCGCGGGTGCATGTCTCGCTGGCGGGCGACCCGATCGTGCAGGTGCTCGTGACGCCGGAGGGCGACACCGTGTTCGCCACCCGCAACGAGGTGGATCGCTTGCGCGCGGAGGAGCTGCCCGCCGGAATCGCCGTGCGCGTGCTGGACTGGCACGAGTCGGCCGGGCCGATCGCGTCCGAGCTGGGCGGCGACCGGCTCCTCGCGGAGGCCGACATCGCCGCGGAACTGCGTGCCGCGCGCGCCTCGCTGCTTCCCGCTGAGGTCGATCGGTACGCCGCGCTCTGCCGCGACGCGGCCGACGTCTTCTCCGACGTGCTGCCCGGTCTCACCCCCGGAACGGCCGAGCGCGACGCGACGGCGCTCGTGGGACGAGCGGTGCTCGAGCGCGGAGCCGACCCGCTCGTGCTCCTCGCGGCGGGCGCCGATCGCCTGGGCTTCCGGCATCCGCTGCCGACGCCCGGCCCGCTCGGACACCTCGCGATGTTCGTGGTGTGCGCGCGGCGCCACGGCCTCATCGCCAACGTGACGCGCTGGGTGCGTTTCGGTGCGCCGACCGCCGAACAGCGGGACGCGGAGGCTCGCATCCTGGAGGTGGAGGCCGACTACTTTGCCGCGACGCGCGTCGGCACCACGCTCGCCGAGATTCTCGCCGAGGGTGCCGCGTCGTATCTCCGTCACGGCTTCGCCGCCACCGAGTGGGAGAACCACCACCAGGGCGGCCCCTGCGGGTACAACGGTCGCGACCCGCGGGCGACCCCGGGCGCCAAGGACGTGGTCGTGCCGAATCAGGCCTTCGCCTGGAACCCGAGCGCCCCGAACGTGAAGGTGGAGGACACCGTGCTGCTCGGCCCGGACGGCATCCAGGTGCTCAGCACGTCCGCCTGGCCCACCACCACGGTGCGGGGTCTCCCCCGCCCGTCGGTGCTGGAGCTGTAACCGGGCGCTGGAACCGCAGCCCTGATCGTTCACCGCGAAGCACGCCACTGGGCAGACTCACGGCATGCTCGCCTCCGACAGCCGCGCGCGCTCGGTCGTCGGCACGCATGCGGCAGGAACATACGTGAAACATCCGAGAGCTACCGTTGACCCATGAGTGAATCGACCGCAAGTGGTTCTGTCGACGTCGTCGGGCGCTTCGAGGCCGGGCATCGGATCCCCGGCACCATGCGGGCCGACGTGCGTCTTCTGGGCGCCCTGCTGGGTCGCGTCCTGCGCGAGAGCGGATCCGATGGGCTGTACGAGGACGTGGAGCGGCTGAGGCTCGCGACGATTCAGGCGTACACGGATGAGACGTCCGAGGCTTTCACGCGCGCCGAGGAGATCGTGGAGACCTTCACCATCCAACGCGCGGATGAGGTAGCCAGAGCGTTCACCGCCTACTTCCACCTCGTGAACCTGACCGAGGAGCACCAACGCGTGCGGGTGCTGCGCGAGCGCGATGGGCAGGCCTTCAGCACCGATCCGTCGGCCACGGTCGGTAGCGCCTTCGCGCAGCTCAGCGAGGAGATCGGGGTGGATGCCGCAACCGAGCGTCTGCAGACCATGCGCTTCCACCCGGTGTTCACCGCGCACCCCACCGAGGCGAGGCGGCGCGCGGTGTCGAGCAGCATCCGCCGGTTGTCGGAACTCCTCGCCGAGCACGACCTCAGCCACGGGAGCACCGACGAGAGGCGCATCGAACGCGGGATGCTCGAGGAGGTCGACACCCTATGGCGCACGGCCCCGCTCCGCACAGAGAAGCCTTCGCCGGTCGATGAGGTGCGCTCCATCATGGCGGTCTTCGACGAGACGCTCTACACGTCGATCCCCGAGGTCTACCAGCGCATCGAGGATGTGCTGCATCGCGAACGCGAGGGCGAGCGCGAACGCGAGGGCGACGAAGCACCGGTGGTGCGCTCGTTCATCCGCCTAGGCACCTGGGTCGGTGGCGACCGCGACGGCAACCCCTTCGTCACCGCGTCTGTCACCAAGAAGGCTGCCGGCATCGCGGCCGAGCACGTGCTGCTCGGCCTCGAACGCACCGCGAATCGGGTCGGGCGTGGCCTCACCCTCGACGCGACCACGACTCCCCCGACGGACGAGTTGCTCGCGCTCTGGCAGAAGCTGAAGTCCGCGGACGAGGAGGCGGCCAGGGAGGTCGCGAAGCGTTCCCCGAACGAGCCGCACCGCCGCGTCCTGCTGTTGATCGCCCGCCGCATCGCCGCCACCCGCACCCGCGACGCCGACCTCGCCTACCTCGAACCTGCCCAGTTGCTCGCCGAGCTCCAGATCGTGCAGCATTCGCTCCTGAGCGCCGGCGCCGGCCGGCACGCATATGGCCAGCTGCAGCAGTTCATCTGGCAGGTGGAGACCTTCGGATTCCACCTGGCGGAACTCGAGGTGCGCCAGCACTCGGCCGTCCACCGCTCGGTTCTCGAAGAGATCGAGTCCGGGAACCCGCTCAGCGATGTGGCGGAGGAGGCACTCGAGGTGGTGCGCGCGATCGCGCACATCCAGAAACGCTACGGCCCGCGCGCTGCGGGTCGCTACATCGTCTCGTTCACCCAGTCGGCCGAGGACCTCGCCAACGTGCACCGACTGGCGCGGGCCGCTGTCGGGGCGAACGGCACTCCCCCGGTGCTCGACGTGATCCCGCTCTTCGAGACTTTCGCGGACCTGCAGGCGGCGCCAGGCATCCTCGCCGAGATCGTGGAGCATGCCGAGTTCGCGGCCAGGCTCGAAGCCAACGATCGTCGCCTCGAGGTGATGCTCGGCTACTCGGACTCCTCGAAGGATGTCGGACCCGTCGGCGCGACCCTGGCGCTCTATGAGGCGCAGCGCGAGATCTCCCGATGGGCGATCGACAAAGACATCACCCTCACGTTGTTCCACGGGCGCGGCGGTGCTTTGGGTCGCGGCGGCGGTCCGGCCAACTCGGCCATCCTCGCGCAGCCGCCGCATTCCGTCGACGGCAGATTCAAGCTCACTGAACAGGGCGAGGTGATCTTCGCCCGCTACGGCGATCACGACATCGCCATGCGACACATCGACCAGGTCGCCGCGGCCGTGCTGCTCGCCTCCGCCCCGTCGATCGAGAAGCGCAACGAGGATGCCGCCATCCGGTTCGCGGACGTCGCCGCCACCATGGACGAGACCTCCCGCGCCCGCTTCTTCCAGCTCGTGCACGCCCCCGGCTTCGCGCCGTGGTTCGCCACGGTCACGCCGATGGAGGAGGTGGGACTCCTCGCGCTCGGTTCACGCCCGGCCCGCCGCGGCCTGTCGGTCTCGTCTCTCGAAGACCTCCGCGCCATCCCATGGGTGTTCTCGTGGACCCAGGCTCGCATCAACCTCGCCGGCTGGTTCGGGCTGGGAAGTGCACTGGATGCAGTGGGCGACGAAGCACTCCTCACCTCTGCCTACGCGGCATGGCCGCTCTTCCGCACGATGATCGACAACGTCGCGATGGGCCTCGCCAAGTCAGATGACCGCATCGCGCGCCTCTTTCTGGCCCTCGGTGATCGTGACGATCTCGCCTCTCTAGTGCTCGAAGAGATGGATCTCACGCGATCATGGGTGATCCGCATCGCCGGCGGCGGCGAGTTGCTCGCCAACCGCCCTGTGCTGCAGCGGGCCGTCAAGATGCGCAGCCCCTACGTCGACGCGCTGTCAATGCTTCAGCTGCGGGCGTTGCGCAGTCTGCGCGAAACACCAGAAGGCACGGCCGCGGATCCCGCGCTGCAGCGGTTGCTGCTGCTCTCGGTCAGCGGGGTCGCGGCAGGGCTGCAGAACACGGGCTGATCCTCTCGGGCTCTGCGGAACCGCCTTCAGCATCCCGGACAGCTGACCCACGCCTGCTGGTGGTTGTCGCGCTCCATCACCTCTAGGTCTGCCGGCTCACGCCACGGTCACCAGATGCGCACACGCTCGCTCTCGTCGAGCCAGAGCGCGTCGGAGGGGGTGACGCCGTACGCCTCGTAGAACTCGTCGATGTTGCGCACGATCTGGTTGCAGCGGAACTCGTTCGGCGAGTGCGGATCGATCGCCAGCAGCCGGGCGGCCTCCTCGTCGCGCATCTTCACCTGCCACGCCTGCGCCCAGGACAGGAAGAAGCGCTGCGCCCCGGTGAGACCGTCGAGCACCGGCGGCTCGGCCCCGTCGAGTGAGATCCGGTACGCCTTCCACGCGATCGACAACCCACCGAGGTCGCCGATGTTCTCGCCGATGGTGAGCGCGCCGTTCACGGTGCTGCCCGGGACCTGGGACGGGGTCAGCGCGTTGTACTGAGCGATCAGCGACGCGGTGCGCTCCTCGAACGAGGCCCGGTCGGCCTCGGTCCACCAGTCGGTGAGCCGCCCGTCGCCGTCGTACTGGGAGCCCTGGTCGTCGAAGCCGTGCCCGATTTCGTGCCCGATCACGGCGCCGATCGCGCCGTAGTTGGCGGCGTCGTCGCGATCCGCCTCGAAGAACGGGTACTGCAGGATGGCGGCCGGGAAGACGATCTCGTTGAAGCCGGGGTTGTAGTAGGCGTTCACGGTCTGCGGGGTCATGAACCACTCGTCGCGATCGAGCGGGTTGCCGATCTTGCCGAGCTCCCGCTGGAACTCGAACTCCGCGGATGCGCGCACGTTGCCCACCAGGTCGGCCGGATCCACCGCGAGCGCCGAGTAGTCGCGCCACTTCACCGGATAGCCGACCTTCGGGGTGAACCGGTCGAGCTTCTCGAGCGCGCGCTCCTGGGTTTCCTCCGTCATCCAGTCCAGCGAGGTGATCGACGAGCGGTACGCCTCGACCAGGTTGCCGACCAGCACATCCATGCTCTGCTTCGCCGCGGCCGGGAAGTGCCGCTCCACGTAGATGCGCCCGATGGCCTCGCCCATCGCTCCCTCCACCAGGGAGACTCCGCGCTTCCAGCGGGCTCGCTGCGAGGGCGTTCCGCTCAGCGTGCGGCCGTAGAAGTCGAAGTTCGCCTCGACGAACGACGACGACAGCAGCGACGCGTTCGACCGGATGACCTGCCAGGCCAGCCACGACCGCCACGCGTCGAGTCGGTCCTCGGTGAGGAGACGACCGACGCCCTCGAGGAAGCTGGGCTCGCGGAGCACGACGGAGTCGAACGAGCCGGCGGGAGCGTCGAGCGCGGTCAGCCAGATGTCGAGCGGGGAGGTCGACCCGTCGCCGGAGTCGCCCGGCTGCGCCGCCGGCACCAGCTCCGTGACCTCTCGCCAGCTCAGGGGGTTGTAGGTCGCCTGGCTGTCCCGGGTCTTCACGTTGTCCCAGTGCACGGCCGCGATGTCGGTCTCGAGCTGGAACACGGCGGCGGACTGCTCAGTGGGGTCGGGCAGCGCGGCGAGGCCGAGCATCCGCTCGACGAACGAGCGGTACGCGTCGCGGATGTCGGCGAACTTCTCCTCGCGGTAGTAGCTCTCGTCGGGCAGGCCGATGCCCGCCTGGTCGAGCTGCACGAT
This sequence comes from Planctomonas psychrotolerans, assembly GCF_008642235.1. Lineage (GTDB taxonomy): Bacteria > Actinomycetota > Actinomycetes > Actinomycetales > Microbacteriaceae > Planctomonas > Planctomonas psychrotolerans. Next base: position 1,211,382 of record NZ_SJEV01000001.1, read on the forward strand.
GTAACGCTCCGGGTCGCCCGGGTCGTTGTCGACGAAGACGCCGAGGAAACCGCTCACGTTGGAGCGCTCCAACCGGCCCAGGGTGGCGAGGAACTCGTCGATGGTCGACACCGCCGCGACCTGCTCGAGGAGGACGGCGATCGGCTGGGCGCCGAGCTGCTCGATGCGCTCCTCCGCCATGAAGCTCGCGAACAGGTCGCCGAACTTGCGCTCCTCGGTGCCGGGCTCGGCGTCCTGCGCCTCCTCGATGATTCCCCGCACCGCCTTCTCCGCCTCTTCGGCCAGCAGGAGGAAGGAGCCGTACCGGGCCTTGTCCTCGGGGATCTCGGTGCGCTCGATCCACTTGCCGTTGACGTGCCGGAAGAGGTCGTCCTGGGGGCGCACCGACTCGTCGAGCTCGTCGATGCGGATGCCGGAGTTTTCGGAGGTCACGGAGGAATCAGCGCTCATGACAGTCCAGCCTAATCTCGCGGCTCGCGCGCTCCACTACGCTCAACGAGGCGCAGGGCACGAGGCACCGGCACGAGGCGCGGGGCACCCTCCGCGGGCGGAATGGAGACACACATGGCGAACACCGTCTGGAAGCTGCACGGGGATGGCAAGAACATCGCCGCGAGTGCGATCGTCAAGCCGAACGAGCGGCTCTCCTGGGGCCGCACCATCGGCCTCGGCATGCAGCACGTGGTCGCCATGTTCGGCGCCACCTTCCTCGTTCCGCTGCTGACGGACTTCGACCCGTCCACGACGCTCCTGTTCTCCGGATTCGGCACCCTGCTCTTCCTGCTCATCACGCAGAACCGGCTCCCCAGCTACCTCGGCTCGTCGTTCGCGTTCATCGCGCCGATCACCGCCGCGACCGCATCGGCGGGCATGGGCACCGCACTCGCCGGCATCATCGCCGTCGGCATCCTGCTCACACTCATCGGTGCGATCGTGCAGCTCACCGGGACCGCGTGGATCGACGCGCTGCTGCCGCCCGTCGTCTCGGGCGCTATCGTCGCCCTCATCGGGCTGAACCTGGCGCCCGTGGCGAAGGCGAACTTCGAGGCCGCCCCGGCAACTGCCGCGATCACCCTCGCCGCCGTGATCCTGTCGACGGTGCTGTTCCGAGGGATGCTCGCCCGCCTCTCGATCTTCCTCGGCGTGGCCGTCGGCTACCTGGCCGCCGTGCTCTTCGGCGAGGTCGACTTCGGCGGCGTCGGTGACGCCGCGTGGGTCGGCCTGCCCACCTTCGTCACCCCGGAGCTGTCACCCGGCTTCCTCGCGGTGCTCCCGACGTTCCTGCCCGTCGTGCTCGTGCTCGTCGCCGAGAACGTGGGCCACATCCGCGGCGTGGCGCAGCTCACCGACCCGCGGGTCAACAAGCTGACCGGGCGCGCCCTGCTGGCCGACGGTCTCGCCACGGTGATCGCCGGCCTCGGCGGCGGCTCCGGCACCACCACCTACGGCGAGAACATCGGGGTCATGGCCGCGACCCGCGTCTACTCCACCGCCGCGTACTGGGTGGCCGGCATCTTCGCCGTGCTGCTCGGCCTCTCCCCCAAGATCGGCGCGGTCATCAACACCATCCCGGCCGGTGTGCTCGGCGGCGTGACCACCGCGCTCTATGGCCTCATCGGCATCATCGGCGTGAAGATCTGGCTCGACAACCGGGTGGACTTCTCGAAGCCCGCCAATCAGCTCACCGCCGCGACCGCCCTCATCATCGGCATCGCCGACTTCACCTTCTCCGCCGGCGGGCTGACCTTCACCGGCATCGCGCTCGGTACCGTCGCCGCGATCGTGATCTACCACGTGATGACCGCGATCGCGAAGGCCCGCGGCACCGCGTAGGGCGCGCGGACGCTGAGCCGCGCGGAGCGTCCCTTCGACGGGCTCAGGGACCGTAGGGGCGGAGCGTCCCCACGCCTTCGCCGCTTCCGCTTCCCTTCCTCGCCGCCCATATAGCGGAAGCAGGGAAGGGGAACGGGAGCGGCGGCGCGGCGCAGCGTGGTGAGGGACGGTCCTACTCGAACCAGCCGGCGGGGTGGTGGTCGGCGGGCAGGTGCGTGCGCGGCTTCCGCGGCTGCGCCCAGCGCACGCCGTTGGCGAGCACCCGCCGGATGTCGGGGTGGTGATAGACGGGATAGTCCTGGTCCCCCGGCGAGAAGTAGAACACCTTGCCGAGACCGCGCCGGTACGTGACCCCGGAGCGGAAGATCTCCCCGCCGGTGAACGAGCTGATGAAGACGAGCTCGTCGGGCGTCGGGATGTCGAAGTACTCGCCGTACATCTCCTGCTCCTGCAGCAGGATCGGGTTCGGCACGCCGTCGGCGATCGCATGCGTGGGGTCCACGTTCCAGACCAGTTCGCGGTCGCCGCCGTTCCGCCACTTGAGCGAACAGGTCGAGCCCATGAGTTTCTTGAAGATCTTCGAGAAGTGTCCGGAGTGCAGCACGATGATTCCCATGCCCTCGAGCACGTGCCGGTGCACCCGTTCGACAACCTCGTCGGCGACCTGGTCGTGGGCGATGTGCCCCCACCAGAGCAGCACGTCGGTGTCGGCGAGCACATCCTCGGTCAGCCCGTGCTCGGGCTGCTGCAGCGTGGCGGTGCGCACCTCGACCTCGGCGCCCAGCGACTCGCGCAGTCCCTCGGCGATCACGGCGTGCATCCCCTCGGGGTAATGCGACAGCACCGTCTCATCCCCTCGCGATTCGTGCAGGAACTCGTTCCAGACGGTCACCCTCATGCGACGGACACCTCCCTGCCCTCTCGGGCCGATTCGTAGACGGCGTCGAGCACGCGACTGCGGTGCAGCGCGTATTCGCCGTAGCTGGTATTCCACAGACCCGAACGCACGGTGGCGAGGAACTCCTCGATGACCGCCCGGTGGTGCCCGTGCGGCACGTGCACCTCCGGCGTGATGATCACCGGCTCGCCTTCGACATCGGTGTACATGCGCAGCGTGTCGTCGGTCGCGTAGTTCTCGATGAAGAGCCGTGCCCCACCGGTGCCGCCCATCACCTCGATGGCGATGTCGTCGAAGTCCTTCGTGTATCCCGCCCAGGATGCCTCGAGCTGCATGCTGCTGCCGTTGTCGAGGCGGAGCAGCGCGCTCGCGAAATCCTCCACCTCGAACTCGTGCCCGCTACCCGTGGTCTTCGCCCCGCGCGCCCCGCCGCGCCCGTGCTTGCCCAGCTCGCTGTAGGTGACCGCGGAGACGCTCGTGACCCGCGGCTCGCCGAGCAGGTGCAGGCCGATGTCGAGCACGTGCGAGCCGAGATCGATGAGCGGGCCGCCGCCCGCGAGCGCCTTGCTCGTGAACCAGGAACCGAGCCCGGGGATGCCTCGGCGCCGGGTCCACATCGCCTTGGTGTGGTAGATGCTGCCGAGCGGTCCGGTGTCGATGTAGCGCTTGAGGTACTGCACATCGGCGCGGCGCCGGTGGTTGAAAGCGATCTCCAGCACCCGGTTCGCATCCCGTGCCGCCGCGACCATCTCGGCGGCGAGCTCGCCGGTGGAGGCCAGCGGCTTTTCGCAGAACACGTGCTTGCCCGAGGCGAGTGCCGCGATCGCGATCGGATGGTGCAGGGCATTCGGGGTGCCGATGCTCACGATGTCGAGGTCGTCGCGCGCGACGAGGTCCTCCCAGTGCTCATAGAGGTTCGGGACCCCCCGGGTGGCGCCGAGCTCCTCGAGGCGCTCCCGCTCCTGCCCGGCGAGCGCCACCACCTCCGCGCCCGGCAGTGCCGTGAACGCGTCGAGGTGGGTGGTGCCGGCGAAGCCGAGCCCGATGACCCCCACTCGAAGCATCGGCGAATCGGTCGGTGCGGACGCGGATCCGGTGCTGGTCATTCGTCTAGCCTGTCACCGTCGCCCTCCGCCGCAAAGGCGAGGCGGCAGGAAGGCCCACCCGCGCATGTCGAGAACCGGTCGCCGCACCGGCCCGCGCCGACCCGGCGGCCCGAGCGCGCGCGTGCTCCCCGGCCGGAGCCCGCTCGACCGCGACATCCTGCGCCTGGCGGTACCGGCGCTCGGCGCCCTCGTGGCCGAGCCGCTCTTCCTGCTCACCGACACCGCCCTCGTGGGGCACCTGGGTGCCTCGTCGCTGGCCGGGCTCGGCGTGGCGAGCGCGGTGCTGCAGACGATCCTCGGGCTCCTCGTCTTCCTCGCCTATGCCACGACCCCCGCGGTGGCGCGGCGCCTGGGCGCGGGCGACCGACCGGGCGCCATCCGGGCCGGGATCGACGGGATGTGGCTCGCGATCGCCCTCGGCATCGTGCTCCTCGCGGTGTTCCTCCCCACGAGCGGCGCGATCGTCGGCTGGTTCGGCGCCGATGCGGACGCCACCACCGCCGCCGCAACCTATCTCTCCATCTCCGTTCTCGGGCTGCCGGCCATGGTGCTCGTGCTCGCCGCCACCGGGCTGCTCCGCGGGCTGCAGGACACCCGCACGCCCCTCGTCATCGCGGCCTCGGGCTTCGGCGCGAACGCAATCCTCAACGCCGTGCTGATCTACGGGTTCGGCTGGGGCATCGCCGGGTCGGCCTGGGGCACCGTGATCGCCCAGTGGGGCATGGCCGTCGCCTACCTGATTCTCGCCGTCCGGGCGGCGCGGGCGACGGGGGTGAGCCTCCGGCCGGGTCTCGGCGGGGTCGGCGGCGCCGCGGCATCCGGCGGCTGGCTTCTCGTGCGGGCGGCATCGCTTCGTGCGGCCATGCTGGCGACGGTGTACGTGGGCGCCGGTCTCGGCGTGCGAGAACTGGGTGCGCTGCAGATCGCCCTTACGCTGTTCGCCACCCTGGCGTTCATTCTCGATGCGCTCGCGATCGCCGCGCAGGCCATGGTGGGCCACGGACTCGGAGCCGGGAACGGCGGTCACGTCTCCGCGGTCACGTCGCGCCTCGTGACCTGGGGAGTAGGCAGCGGCGTCGGGATCGGTGCACTGCTCGCCGTGTCGGCCCCCGTGCTCGGGGTCGTGTTCACCCCCGACGCCGGAGTGCAGCGGATGCTCGCCGCTGCCGTGCTGGTCATGGCCGTCGGCGTGCCGCTGGCGGGCTATGTCTTCGTGCTGGATGGCGTGCTCATCGGCGCGGGCGACGCGCGTTATCTCGCGCTGAGCGGCATCGTCAACCTCGCCGTCTACCTGCCCCTCGCGATGGCAGTGCATGCGGCCGACCTGCGCGGGGCGACCGGGCTGGTCTGGCTGTGGGTGGTGTTCGGCTTCGGCTACATCGGCGCGCGTGCGCTCACCCTCGGCTGGCGGGCGCGGAGCGGTCATTGGCTGGTGCTGGGCGACGCGATAGCGTAGTCGGACGCGTCGGCTGGCGTGCCCCCTCCCTCGTAGACCGTGAGATCCCCCATGTCCGATTCCTCCCCGGCGACGACCGAATCCGGAGCCCCGATGAACGGGCGGGTGACCCGCCGGGAAGCTCTCGGCTGGCGGAACGCCATCTTCCTGATCTTCTTCCTGTCGGGCATCGGCCTGGCCAGCTGGGTGTCCCGCGTGCCCGCGGTGCGCGACGAGCTCGGCGCGTCGACATCCGACATGGGCGTGCTCCTGTTCGGGCTCGCCGCGGGGTCGATCCTCGGCCTCGTCGCCTCGAGCCACGTGCTCGCCCGCGTCGGTGCGCGGGTGACGATGGTGGTCTGCCTCGTCTTCGGTCCGCTGGGCTTCGCCCTCGCCGGTGTCGGCGCCAGCGTGGGCCCGAGCTTCTGGCTCATCTTCGCCGGACTCGCCGTCTTCGGCGCCGGGATGGGCATGTGCGACGTCGCGATGAACGTGTCGGGCGCCGCGAACGAGCGGATCATCGGCCGCACCATCATGCCGCTGTTCCACGCCGCGTTCAGCGTCGGCACGATGGTGGGGGCGGCGCTCGGTGCCCTCGCCGAGGCCCTGTCGGTGCCGATCGTGCTGCACGTCGCGGCCGTGTCCCTCGGGATGATCGTGGCCGTGTTGATCTGCGCGCGGTTCATCCTGCACGAGCGCCTCGCCGGCACCGAGGCGGATGAGGCCGCGGCCGCCACCGACGACACCTGGCGCAACCGTCTCGCCATCTGGCGCGACCCGCGCACCCTCCTCATCGGGCTCGTGATTCTCGGCATGGCCTTCGCCGAGGGGTCGGCCAACGACTGGCTCGCCCTCGCGATGGTCGACGGGCACTCCGTGTCGAACACCATGGGAGCGCTCGTCTTCGGCATCTTCGTGACCGCCATGACGGTGGGTCGCATCGCGGGTGTGTTCGTTCTCGACCGGTACGGGCGCGTGCCGGTGCTGCGGGTCTCGGCGGCCATGGCCACGGTGGGCCTGCTGCTCGTCATCCTCGTGCCCAACCCCGTCGTGGCGGTCGTCGGCGTGGTGCTCTGGGGGCTCGGCTCCTCCCTCGGCTTCCCCGTGGGCATGTCCGCCGCCGCGGACGACCCCGCGACGGCGGGCGCCCGGGTCAGTGCCGTGGCCACCATCGGGTACTGCGCGTTCCTCGTGGGTCCGCCGCTCATCGGCTTCCTCGGTGAACAGGTCGGCCTGCTGAATGCCCTGCTCGTGGTGCTGGTGCTGGTCGCCGTGGCCGGGCTCGCCTCCGGGGCCGCCCGCGAGGCGACGGGTCGACGCGCACCCGCGGCGAACTAGGCTCGGGGGGTGCGTCTCGTCATTGCCCGGTGTTCCGTCGACTATGCCGGTCGGCTGAGCGCCCATCTCCCCCTCGCCACCCGGCTGCTCATGCTCAAGGCCGACGGCAGCGTGCTCGTGCACGCCGACGGCGGGTCCTACAAGCCGCTCAACTGGATGAGCCCACCCGCCACCTTCAGCACGCGCGAGCCGGACGAGCTGCAGGCCGAGGCCGGTGTGGTGGAGGTGTGGCAGGTCACCTCCGCGAAGACGGCGGACATGCTCATCGTCTCCATCCACGAGGTGCTGCACGACAGCGCCCACGACCTCGGTGTGGACCCCGGCCTGCAGAAGGACGGTGTGGAGGCGCACCTGCAGAAGCTGCTGGCGGAGCAGATCGACCTCCTCGGCGACGGCCACGTGCTGGTGCGCCGCGAGTACATGACCGCGATCGGTCCGGTGGACATCCTCGCCCGGGACGCCGACGGAGGGGCGGTGGCGGTGGAGCTGAAGCGCCGAGGCGACATCGACGGCGTGGAGCAGCTCACCCGCTATCTCGAACTGATGAACCGGGACCCGCATCTCGCGCCGGTGCGCGGCGTCTTCGCGGCGCAGGAGATCCGGCCGCAGGCCCGCACCCTGGCTCAGGACCGCGGCATCCGCTGCGTGGTGCTGGACTACGACGCCATGCGCGGACTCGACGACTCGCACTCCCGCCTGTTCTGACGGCGGCCGACCGGCGGCGCAGGTCCGGTCGGCGGCGGTCGGTCGGTGGGCGCAGGTCCGGTCGGTGCAGTCGGTCGGTCGGTGCAGGTCCGGTCGGCGGCGGCCCGTTCAGGGCGGTCGAATAGGATCGGGCGAGTGACTGCGCCCCAACGACCGACCGACGGCACGCCCTGGTCCGCCATCCTGTTCGACCTCGACGGCACGATCACCGACTCCGCGGCGGGTATCACCTCCCGTCTCGCCGAGACGCTCGCCGAGACCGGGTACCCGGTCCCGCCGCAGGAGGACCTGCTGCGCTACGTGGGTCCGCCCATCCTCGACGCCTTCCGCGACTTCGCCGGGATGGACGAGAAGGAGAGCCGCCGGGCTCTCACCGTCTACCGTCGCCTGGCCCACGGCACGCTCGTCGACGGCATCACCGTGTACCCCGGTATGGCGGAACTTCTGCACGACGTGCACCGGGCCGGGATCCCGTTCTCGCTGGCCACGTCGAAGCCGGAGTCGCAGGCCATGCCGATCCTCGAGCACTTCGGCCTCATCGGCTACTTCCGCGAGATCGCGGGGGCGACCGACGACGAGTCGCGAAGCGCGAAGGCGGACGTGGTCGCCGAGGCTCTCCGGCGGCTCCGCGAGAAGCACGTGGATCTCAGCCGTGTCGTCATGGTGGGCGACCGCAAGCACGACGTGGAGGGATCGGCGATGCACGGCATCCCGTGCATCGCCGTTCGCTGGGGATACGGCAATCCCGCAGAGTGGCAGGGGACCATCGCCACGGCCGATTCCGTCGACGACCTGAGGGACCTGCTCCTTTAGCAGTTCGTTCTCGTCTGTTCCCCGGCAGTTGTCCACAGTTTCGTGGACCGTGCCCCCGGTATGTCAGCGGTAGCCGCGACAATCGACGCATGACCACCCCGAAGCCGACCATCGCCGACCTCTTCGATGCCTTCTTCGCCGACGCCGCGGAGGGCCAGTCACCCGCGGCCGAGCGCCGCACTCTTCGGGTGCGCTCCTCCCTCGAGCACTACCTCGACGCCGAGGGTGCCGCGATCCTGACGACCGACCAACTCGCTCTGCTGCACACCGAGCGGCAGTTCGCGCCGCACGGGGCCTTCGTGCGCACCATGTTCGCCGACGACCTCCTCTTCGCCCTTCCCGGCTACCTCGATCCCCGGTTCCGTTCGCCGGATGCCGCCGAGGCGCGCTCGGAGGTGGTGGTGGTGGGCAAGCTCGTGCAGTGGATGTGGACGAAGCGACTCTTCGACGGTTACGACGTGAGTTGCATCCTGCGCACGCTCGAGTCGGCGCTCGCCGAGGCGCGCCGGTCACTCGGGACGACGCGGGGAGCGGCCGCCCGATAGCGGGGTGACCGATCGCTCGCCCGCGCCCCTGCGAGAATCGTTCGGTGAGTAACGCGTCTTCGTCCACCCGGTCGAGCTCGGCGAGCGCAGCCGACATCCGTCGCTGGCGCCGCTTCCTTGCCGACGAACGGGCCGAGGCCGCCGTGTACCGCGACCTCGCGAGCAGGCGCACCGGCGAGGAACGGGCCATCCTGCTCGCCCTCGCCGATGCCGAGAAGCGACACGAGACCCACTGGCTCGAGCTGCTCGGCGACCGGGTCGGCGCGCCTCGGCGCGGCGACATCCGTACGCGACTGCTGGGCTTCCTCGCCCGCCGCTTCGGGTCGGTGTTCGTGCTCGCGCTCGCCCAGCGCGCCGAAGCGCGGTCGCCCTACGAGGCCGACGTCGATGCGACGAGCGCGATGGCCGCCGACGAGCGCATCCACGAGGAGGTGCTTCGGGGACTCGCGACGCGGGGACGCAACCGGCTCTCCGGCACATTCCGCGCCGCCGTGTTCGGTGCGAACGACGGGCTGGTCAGCAACCTGGCCCTGGTGCTCGGCATCAGCGCCGCCGGCGTGTCCACCGGCACGGTGCTCGTCACCGGCCTCGCGGGCTTGCTCGCGGGCGCGCTCTCGATGGGTGCCGGGGAGTACGTGTCGGTGCGGTCGCAGCGGGAACTCCTGGAGGCATCGACCCCCAACCCCGACGCCCGCAACGCCCTCCCCCACCTCGACGTCGACGCCAACGAACTCGCGCTCGTCTACCGGGCACGCGGCATGACGGCCGACGAGGCGGATGCGCACGCCACCGAGGTCCTCGGCGACCTCGCCACCGGTGCCGCGCGGCCGGCCGCCGCCGCATCAGACGTGGACGAGTACGAGTCGGTCGGCACGGGCCTGAGCGCCGCGGTGTCGAGCTTCCTCTTCTTCGCCTCGGGCGCCGTCATCCCCGTGCTTCCCTACCTCTTCGGGCTCTCGGGCACCACCGCCGTGGTCGTGGCCGCGGTGCTGGTGGGCCTCGCCCTGCTGGGCACCGGCGCGGTGGTCGGACTGATCTCGGGAGCGCCGCCGCTCCGCCGGGCGCTTCGCCAGCTGGCGATCGGCTACGGCGCCGCCGGGGCCACCTACCTGCTCGGCCTGCTCTTCAACACCGGCGCCCTCTGATCCCGCCCCGAACGCGAAGGTCGCTGAAACAGAAAAGCTCCGCCCGGCTACTGCCGGGCGGAGCTGCTGGTGCGCGAGGGGGGACTTGAACCCCCAAGCCCTCACGGGCACACGGACCTGAACCGTGCGCGTCTGCCAATTTCGCCACTCGCGCCAACCAGAGCGAGATTACCATGACGCGCGCCGCCTTCGCGCCGCGTACGCCCTCCTCCCGCCCGTGCGACTGAGCGATCAATCCGGCATCGAGCCCTCGGATCCCGGATATTTCGCGCATGCGACGTGCAGAGGAGGGGAGAGGATGCATCCGACCACAGGCGGCACAGGGACCCGGCGGAGGCGATGCGGAACGCCCCCTCCCGGGGTACCGAACCAGACCCGGCTAACATTCCTTGTAGCCAACGGACGGATAGGGACATCATTGGGCATTCTGGACAGCTTCGAGAAGGGGATCGAGCGCGCCGTCAACGGCGCGTTCGCGAAGACCTTCAAGTCGGGGCTCCAGCCGGTGGAGATCTCGTCGGCCCTGCGCCGCGAGCTCGACACCAAGGCCGCCGTGGTGGACCGCGATCGCATCCTCGTGCCCAACAAATTCACCCTGCGGCTGTCGGCTCCGGACTACGAACGCATGACGAGCCTGGGCGAGGCACTGACCGACGAGCTGGTGCAGGCCATCGAACGCCATGCGAGCACGCAGGGCTACCAGTTCGCCGGCGGCATCTCGATCTCCCTCCGACCGGATGACAGCCTGTCCGAGGGGGTGCTCGGCATCGACTCGCGCAGCATCAAGGGAAGCGTCGCGTGGACTCCCGTGCTCGACATCGCCGGCACGCGGTACCCGCTCATCGCCACCCGCACCGTCATCGGGCGCGGCAGCGAGGCCGACATCACGGTGGCCGACACCGGTATCTCGCGAAAGCACGTCGAGGTCACCTGGGACGGCAGCCGCGCCTTCGTGGTCGACCTCGACTCCACGAACGGCTCGAAGCTCAACGGTGAGCGCGTGCGCAAGGCCGCGCTCGCCCCGGACTCGGTCATCGAGATCGGGCGCACCACCATCGTGTTCCGCGTGCTCCCCCGGGCGGCGGCCGACACCTCCACCGACCGGCAGCAGGATGACGCCACCAAGCGTCACGACGGATTCTGGGGTGCCCCGTGAGCGGTGAACTGACCCTCCTGCTGCTGCGGCTGGCGTTCCTCGCGCTGCTGTGGCTGTTCGTCTTCGGCATCGTCTACGCACTCCGGTCCGACCTGTTCGGGTCGCGGGTGCAGAAGCTCGCCGCCGAACCGGCGCACGCACCGTCCGCATCCCCGTTCCCGTCGAACCCGTCACCTAACCCGTCTCCGTCACCGCCGGCCCGTCAGCCCCCGCCCATCTCCACCCTGCCCGGCGGGCCGAACACGGCGCAGGGCGGACGCGCCGCCAAGGCGACCACGAGTTCCGCGGGCCGCCTGGTCATCACCTCCGGTCCGAAGGCGGGCGAGGAGCTGCGACTCAGCCCCGAACCGCTCACCATCGGACGCTCCGGCGAATCGGGGCTCGTGATCCGCGACGACTACACGTCGACCCACCACGCCCGACTCCTGCTATGGAACGACGAGTGGATGATCCAGGATCTCGACTCGACCAACGGCACCTTCCTCGGTGGCAAGCGCGTCAGCGTCCCGACGCAGATCCCCCTCAACACGCCGATCCGCATTGGTGCGACCAGTTTCGAACTCCGGCGGTAACGGCGTGGCGTCGACCATCCAGGCCGCAGCCGTGTCCCACGTGGGCAAGGTGCGCTCGAACAACCAGGACTCCGCGTTCGCGGGACGGCAGTTGTTCGTGGTGGCCGATGGCATGGGCGGTCACGCCGGTGGCGACGTCGCCTCGGCTCTCGCCGTCACACGCATCAAGGATGCCGACAAGCAGCCGTACGCGTCGCCGCAGGACGCCGAGTACGCGCTCCGTGCGGCCCTCGTGGCCGCCAACGCCCTCCTCTCCGAGACCGTCTTCGAGCACCCCGAGCTCACCGGCATGGGCACCACCGTCAGTGCGCTCCTCCGCGTGGGGGACACGCTCGCCATGGCCCACATCGGCGACTCGCGCATCTACCTCTGGCGCGATGACGCGCTCGAGCAGGTCACCAGCGACCACACCTTCGTGCAACGCCTGGTCGACAGCGGACGCATCACCGCGGAGGAGGCGCTGACCCACCCGCGCCGTTCCGTTCTCATGCGCGTGCTGGGCGACGTGGACGCCCACCCCGAGATCGACACCTCGATCCTCGAGACACGACCGGGCGACCGGTGGCTGTTGTGCTCCGACGGCCTCAGCAGCTACGTGTCCGAGGAGCTCATCACCAAGACGATGGCCGAGTCCGCCGATCCCGAGCGCACCGCGGATGCGCTGGTCAAGCACTCGCTCGACTCCGGCGCCCCCGACAACGTCACCGTCGTCGTACTCGACGTGCGGGAGGGTACCGCCGACAGGCCAACCCCGCCCACGACGGTCGGAGCCGCCGCCGCTCCCCTCGCGTTCGAGAGCGACTCCGGTCGACGCGCCGTTCGGCTGCCGAACCTCCTGCTCCATCCCCTCCGGGCCACGACCACGCGCGAGGCCGAGTTCGAGCCGGAGTCCGACGAGTACCTCGAACTGCTCATCGCCGAAGACCGACGACGAGCCGTGCGTCGCAAGATCACCTGGCTCGTCGGCGTGATCCTCGTGGCGCTCGGTGTGCTCATCGCCGCCGTGCTCGGCTACCAGTGGACCCAGAGCCGCTACTACGTCGGCGCCAGCGACGGGTCGGTGGCCATCTACCGCGGCGTGCAGCAGGGCGTAGGGCCGTTCGCGCTCTCGAGCGTCTACGACACGACCGACTTGGAGGTCGCCGACCTGCGACCGTATTACCAGAGCCAGGTGGAGGGAACGATCAGCGCCAACTCGCTCTCCGAAGCCCGAGACATCGTCGAGAGGTTGCAGAATGCCGCAGCCGACTGACACCGTGGCACGCGCCGACGGGGAGCGACGCGTGCACGTACCCCGCAAGCTTCGCAACCTCGAGCTCGTGCTCGTGCTGTTCGCGTCGCTGCTGAACGGTGCCGCCCTCTACCTCGTGCAGCTCGGCGCCCTCGGGGCCTTCGACTCGAGCTTCTTCCTGCCCGCCACCGGCCTCGCCGTGCTCGTCCTCGGGATGCACGTGGCGCTCCGCGTGTCCGCTCCGGACGCCGACCCCTTCATCCTGCCGATCGCCACGCTGCTGAACGGCCTCGGCATCGCCGGCATCTACCGCATCGACCTCTCCTACGACCTGAGCGGGTGGGAAAGCGTCGCCGTGCGTCAGATCGCCTGGTCGGGACTCGCCATCGCCGTGGCGATCGCCGTGGTCGTGCTGCTGCGCAACCACCGCGTCCTCCAGCGCTACCGCTACATCGCGATGTTCGCGGGTCTCGCCCTTCTGCTGCTGCCCATGCTGCCGATCATCGGCCGGGAGATCAACGGTGCGCGGGTGTGGATCGGTATCGGCGGCTTCTCCTTCCAGCCCGGTGAGATCGCCAAGATCGCGCTCGCGGTCTTCTTCGCGGGGTACCTCGTCACCGCGAGGGACAGCCTGTCGATGGTCGGGGCGAAGTTCCTCGGGCTGCGCTTTCCGCGCGTCCGCGACTTCGGGCCCATCCTCGTCATCTGGGCCGCCGCCATGGCGGTGCTGGTGTTCCAGCGCGACCTCGGCACATCCCTCCTGTACTTCGGGCTGTTCCTCGTGATGATCTACGTGGCGACCGCCCGTATCAGCTGGGTGCTGCTCGGGTTGCTGCTCTTCGTCGGCGGCGCCTTCGCCGCGGCCCAGCTCGGGTATGTGGGCGGCCGGCTCAACGCCTGGCTCACGCCGTTCGACAACGAGATCTACAACGCGCAGGGCGGCAGCTACCAACTGGTGTCCGGGCTCTTCGGGCTCGCGAACGGCGGGCTGATCGGCACCGGACTCGGGCAGGGCATGCCGAGCCTCACCCCGCTGGCGAACAGCGACTTCATCATCGCGAGCCTCGGCGAGGAGCTCGGACTCGCGGGCGTCTTCGCCATCCTCTCGCTCTACCTCCTCCTGGTGTCCCGCGGTCTCCGCATCGGGTTCGCGGGCCAGGACGACTTCGGCCGGCTGCTCGGTGTCGGGCTGTCGTTCGTCATCGCGCTGCAGGTCTTCGTCGTCATCGGCGGAGTCACCCGCGTCATCCCGCTCACCGGCCTGACCACTCCGTTCATGGCGGCGGGCGGATCGTCGCTGCTCGCCAACTGGATCATCGCCGCCATCCTGCTGCGGCTCTCCGACACGGTGCGCAACCAGCCCCGATTGGTGGTGCAGCAGTGAACCGCGAGTTGAAGCGCGTGAGCGTGGTGGTGCTCCTCATGTTCGTGGCACTGTTCGTGTCCACCACCACCATTCAGGTGTTCCAGGCCGACAACCTCCGCGTGGACGACCGGAACCGCCGCACCCTCTTCGCGAGCTACTCCACCGAACGCGGGCACATCCTTCTGGACGGTCAGCCCATCGCCCAGTCCGTGCCGGTCGACGACCGATACCGCTTCCAGCGCACCTATGCCGAGGGTGAGCTGTACTCCGCCGTCACCGGATACTTCACCCTCGATCAGGGCAGCACCGGCATCGAGGACGCGCTCAACGCGGAACTCAGCGGTACCGCGAACTCGCAGTTCCTCGACGGGATCAACCGCCTCTTCACCGGACAGGATCCGAAGGGCGCCTCCGTCGAACTGACCATCGACCCCGCCGCCCAGCGCGCGGCGTTCGATGCGCTCGGCGACCGATCGGGCGCCGTGGTGGCCATCGAGCCCAGCACCGGCAAGATCCTCGCCATGGTCTCGAAGCCCGCGTTCGACCCCAACGCGCTCGCCGTGCACGACACGGACCAGGTGCTCGCCACCTACGATGCGCTGATCGAGGATCCGGGCGACCCGCTCGTGAACCGAGCCATCACCGGCAACCTGAACCCGCCCGGCTCCGTCTTCAAGCTCGTCGTGAGCGCGGCGGCACTCGAGAGCGGCGAGTACACGGCCGAGAGCACCTTCCCGAACCCCGCCACCTTCCCTCTCCCGGGCACCGACTCCGTGATCACCAACTCCGGTGAGGGGGCGTGCGGGGCGGCCGAATCGGTCACCCTCGCCGAGGCGCTGCGGCTATCCTGCAACATCCCCTTCGCCGAGCTCGGCCTTGCCCTGGGTGACGACGCGCTGCGGGACATGGCCGAGGACTTCGGATTCGGCGAATCCATCGCGGTCCCGATGCCGTCGGCCCGGAGCGTGTTCCCGGCCGATCCCGACGACCCCGCCACCGCTCGGAGCGCGTTCGGGCAGGACGATGTGCGCGCCACCCCGCTGCAGATCGCCATGGTCTCGGCGGGGATCGCGAACGACGGCACGGTCATGCGACCGACCCTCGTCGAACGGATCCTCGCGCCGGACCTGCGCGAGATCGACGCCCTGGAGCCGTCCGTCTTCAGCGAGCCGATCAGTGCCGACACCGCAGACACACTCACGAGGCTCATGGTCGACAACGTCGGAAGCGGCGTCGCGAGCAATGCAAGAATAGGAGGCGTCAGCGTGGCCGGAAAAACGGGAACAGCAGAGAACGGCAGCGGGGAACCATACAGTCTGTGGTTCACCGGTTTCGCTCCCGCGGAGGACCCGTCGGTCGCCGTCGCGGTCGTCGTCGAAGACGGCGGTGGTCTCGGCCAGTCCGGCCGGGGCAACACCCTCGCTGCGCCGATCGCGAAGCAGGTAATTGAGGCGGTGCTGAACAGATGAGACCGACCAGCGGAGTGACCTTCGGGGGCCGGTACCAGCTCGGCAACCGCATCGCCATCGGCGGGATGGGCGAGGTCTGGGAAGCGACGGACCGCGTCATCGGCCGTACCGTCGCCATCAAGATCCTCAAGGACGAGTACCTCGGCGACCCCGGTTTCCTCGAGCGCTTCCGGGCCGAGGCGCGCCACGCCGCGCTCGTCAATCACGAGGGCATCGCCAACGTCTTCGACTACGGCGAGGAGGAGGGCAGCGCCTTCCTGGTGATGGAGCTCGTCCCCGGCGAGGCGCTGTCCACCATCCTCGAGCGGGAGCGCGTGCTCTCCACCGACAAGGTGCTCGACATCATCGCGCAGACCGCGTCGGCCCTGCAGGCCGCCCACGCCGCCGGACTGGTGCACCGCGACATCAAGCCGGGCAACCTGCTGATCACCCCCGAGGGTCGGGTGAAGATCACCGACTTCGGCATCGCGCGCATCGCCGACCAGGTGCCGCTCACCGCCACCGGACAGGTCATGGGGACGGTGCAGTACCTCTCGCCGGAGCAGGCGAGCGGGCACCCCGCGTCGCCGTCGACGGACATCTACTCGATGGGCATCGTGGCCTACGAGTGCCTCGCGGGGCGCCGGCCGTTCACCGGTGAGTCGCAGGTCGCGATCGCCATGGCGCAGATCAACGAGACGGCTCCCGACCTGCCGGTCACCGTGGCCGAGCCGGTGCGCAATCTGGTGCTCTCCTGCATCGCGAAGCGACCGGCCGACCGTCCCGCGTCCGCGGCGCACCTGTCACGGGCCGCCCAGGCGCTGCGCCGGGGCGACGTGTCCGCGGCCGCGGCGGCGGTACCCGCGGTACTCGGAGCGGGCGCGGCGACCGCGGCGACGAGCGTGCTGCCGTCCACCAGCGCGTACGGCGCCACCTCCGCCACCACCGTGCTGCCGGGCCCCGTGGGCGCCGTGGGCGCCGCCGAGGTGCCCGCCGATACCCGGCCGGTCACCACGGAGAAGCGCAACCGCTACCTGTGGCTCGTCGTCCTGCTGATCCTGCTCGTGGTCGCGGCGGTCACGGCCGCCGTCTTCGCCTTCCTCGCCGACCCCGAAGACACGGTCGTCGCGCCGAGCACGAGCGCGTCGCCGCCTCCGTCCACGGAACCCGAACCCGAGGACTCGCCGACCCCCACGCCCACCAGCAACACGGTCGACGTGGACTTCGCGCTCTACGAGGGCCGCCCCGGCGACGAGGTGGCCGCGGAGCTCGAGGAGCTCGGACTCCTGCCGCGCATCCTCACCGGCAATCCGGCGACCGGCCCCGACGAGGAGGGCCTGGTCTACCAGCTCAGCCCCCGCGGCAACGTGCAGCGCGGAACCGCCGTCGACGTCACGGTGTACGGACCCATCACCGCGCCCACTCCCCCGGCCGCACCGCCCACGGCCGCGGCCACCGCGCTCACCGTCGGGAGCGAGACGACCATCAGTTGGCCGGCGTACAGCTGCCCCTCCGGAACGGATGTGACGGGGTACCAGGTGCAGGTCGACCCGACGGCCACCGGCGCCTGGGTCGGTCAGAACCCCACCTCGGCGGACACCACCTCGGGCACGATCCAAGCGCTCGCGCCGGGGACCATGACCGTGCGCTACCAGGTGTTCTGCGGACCGAATGAGAGCGGATACTCGCCGGCCCTCACGATCACCGTCGAGGCGCCCGCATCCACCGGCGGGGACACCGGCGGGAACACCGGAGACGACAGCGGCAACGAGGAAGAGGAGTCCGAGGAGGTCGAGGAGGGCTGAGCACCCCGCCGCGGCACGCGGCACGCGGGCTTCCGGGCGCTCCACACGGTGCCGGGTACACTTGCGGAAGCGAAATGCAGCCGACCGGGGGAGCTCAGTGACCAAAACGACTCGCCTCCTCGCCGGTCGCTACGAACTCGGTGAGGTCATCGGACGCGGTGGCATGGCCGAAGTGCACGTCGGGCACGACAGCCGGCTCGGTCGCAAGGTCGCCATCAAGTTGCTTCGGTCGTCGCTCGCCAGCGACCCGGTGTTCCGCACGCGATTCCGGCAGGAGGCGCAGGCCGCGGCGCGCATGGCGCATCCGACCATCGTGCGGGTGTTCGATGCCGGCGAGGACCGATTCGTCGACGACAACGGCAGCGATGCCGTCGCTCCGTTCATCGTCATGGAGCACGTGGACGGGCGTCTGCTCAAGGACATCGTGGCGGATGGGCCGATCCTGCCGCAGGAGGCCATGCGCATCATCGAGGGCGTGCTCACCGCCCTCGAGTACTCGCACCGGGCGGGCGTGGTGCACCGGGACATCAAGCCGGGCAACATCATGATCACCGACGAGGGTCAGGTGAAGGTGATGGATTTCGGCATCGCTCGCGCGATCTCCGACTCCAGCGCCACCGTGGCGCAGACGAGTGCCATTCTCGGCACCGCCTCGTACTTCTCCCCCGAACAGGCCAAGGGCGAATCGGTCGACGCCCGCACCGACCTCTACTCCACGGGTGTCGTGCTCTTCGAGATGCTCACCGGTACTCCTCCGTTCCGCGGCGACAGTCCGGTCGCCGTCGCCTACCAGCACGTGAGCGAGGCACCACCCGCCCCGAGCACGCGCAACGACCGGGTGTCGCCCGCCCTCGATGCTGTCGTTCTCCGCGCCCTCAGCAAGGACCGGTTCGAGCGCTACCAGAACGCCGCCGAGTTCCGGGCCGACATCGAGACCGCCCGTGCGGGCAACGTCCCCGTCCGCGGGCTGCCGTCCTCCGACTCGATCTCCCTGTTCGGCGCCTCACCGATGGCGTCGTCGGGTCCGGACATCGCCATGAAGCGCCTCGGCGCGGACGATGACCGCGTAGTGCGCACGCAGAGCCAGCCGCCCGCCGTATGGATCTGGGCGGGCATCCTCACCATCGCTGTGATCGTCGCCGCCGTCGTGGTCTGGGTACTGAGTCTCGGCCCGAGCGCCACCGTGCCCGAGACCGCGCGGGTCGTCCCCTCCGTCGTGGGAGCGTCCTACGACAGTGCCCGGGACGCACTCGAGACGTCCGACCTCGTTCCGCTCGAGATCGGGGAATCGAGCACCGTGGTTCCGGTCGGCTCGGTGATCCGCACCGACCCGGAGGACGGAGCGCGCGTCGCGCCCGGTACCGGTGTCGACGTCTACGTGTCCACCGGTGCGGTGACCGTCCCGATCCCGAGCGTGGTCAATCTCGACGTGGCGTCCGCCGAAGCCACGCTGGTCGCGGCGCGCCTGACGGTCGGCAGTCAGACCGTCGAGCATTCGCCCAGTGTGGCCGAGGGGGTCGTGCTGCGCACCGATCCCGAGGTCGGGACGGAGCTCCGCGAGGGCGACACCGTGAACCTGGTGGTGTCGGACGGCATGGTGGCGTTACCGAATGTGGTGGGCCAGAACGTGCAGGATGCGACGAACACGCTCCAGCAGGATCTTCAGCTGCAGGTGACGGTGGATGACAACCCGCGGTGCTCGCTCCGGGCCAACACCCCCGTCGCCGCGCAGTCTCTCGCCCCGGGCGCTGTGCCGCAGAAGTCCGCCATCACGATCACCTACTGCTCGGGCTGACCCTCCTCCGCCGCTCCCAGCCGCCCGGGAGGCGCGCTAGCTCAGGCGGACGAGTGGGGTGAGGTCCGCGGCGGCCGACTTGGCGCCGGTGAGACCGGCCGACTCGAGCCAATTGCCGAGCATCCGGTATCCGCCCTCGGTGAGCACGGACTCGGGGTGGAACTGCACTCCGAACACCGGCGCGCTCACGTGGCGCACGCCCATGATCACGCCGCCGCCCGTGCGCGAGGTCACCACCAGGTCGTCGGGCACGGTGCCGTCGACGATCGCGAGCGAGTGGTAGCGGGTGGCCGTGAACGGGCGCGGAACCCCGTCGTAGAACGCACTGCCGTCGTGTTCGATCACCGACGTCTTGCCGTGCATGAGTTCTTCCGCCGTGGTGACCGTGGCACCGAGCGCCTCGGCGATGGCCTGGTGGCCGAGGCAGACCCCGAGGAGCGGCGTCGACGACTCGAGTGCGGCATGCACGAGCGGGATGGACACTCCCGCGTTGCCCGGCTTGCCGGGTCCGGGAGAGAGCAGCACCGCGTCGTACCCGGCGAGCTCATCCGCTGCGGCGGCCGCGGCGAACGCGTCGTTCCGCATGACGGTCGTATCGGCCCCGAGCTGAAGGAGATAGCCGTTCAGCGTGTAGACGAAGCTGTCGTAATTGTCGACGACGAGTACCCGGGTCACACCTGCACCGTAACTTCCTGATTGTTGACGATCGAATCCACCCAGGGGAAGCCCCAGGTGACGAGACTGAACAGTACCCCGGCGATCAGCACGAGTACGACCAGCAGGCGCAGCCACACCGGTCCGGGCAGTGCCCGCCAGAGCGCTCCATACACGAGTGCCCCCTATCCCGGATCCACGACGCCGGACAGCTCCGGGGGCGGACCCGCCGCATTGGGTCGCCAGGAGTCGAAGACGCCGTAGGCGATGATGCGTTCCGCCGACGAGAAGCGCGGGTTGCAGCTCGTGAGCGTGATGATGCGGTCGGTCGGTTCCGCCCCGTCCAGGGCGGGCACGGCGTTCAGCACCTCGACGCCCGAGGGAGGAACGTAATCCATTGTACGGAATCGGTAGGTGTACCAGCCGTCCGCGGTGCGCACCACGATCGGGTCACCGAGGCGCAGGTCGGCGATGCTGGCGAATGGTGCGCCGTAGGTGGTCCGGTGCGCCGCGATGGCGAAGTTTCCGACCTCTCCGGGCATCTGCGTGCCCGGGTAGTGTCCGATGCCGAGGGTGTTCAGCACGGTGCGGGTGCCCACACCCTCCGCGATCGGGCGCACGTAGTCCGCGCCGAAGCGCGGCACGTAGAGGGTGGCGAAGGACTCGGTCTCGGGCGGGGCCGCGCCGACGACCGGCGGTCCGAAGTCGGTGGTTCCCGGAGCCACGACCGACCCGTCGGCACTCCCTGCCGCCCAGTCCTGCTGCAACTCCAGCGCGGCACCCCGCTGTTCCCCGCCCACGACGAGGTCGTTGAACCAGAGCTGCCAGCCGAGGAACAGCAGCACGAGCAGGCCCGCGGTGATGAGGAGCTCGCCCAGCACGCCGAGAACGGTCACGCGCGGCGCGGGCCGGGCGCGGCGGGTGGCGTGCGAGGACATCGTTCGATTGTAGGTGCGTCCGGCTGGCCCGGGTCGGGTGGATGCCTTCCCCGTACGCGCGACGTCGGACCGAGCGCGTCAGTCCACGCGCACCACGGCGTAGTCGAACGGGGGCAATGTGCGGCGACCGCTCGGCTCCCCGGTGAGCAGGTCGGTGCCCGCCGGAAGGTCGAGGGTCGCGGAGTCCCGGCCGTGATTGATCACCGTGAGCACCGAACCACGGCGGATCGCCTCCACGTCCGCGGGAAGGCCGGGCAGTACGGGTTCGACACCCGCTGCGGACAGCACGACATCCGCAATGGCGCCGCATCCGTCGGCATCCGGGATGGTGGCGAGGTAGTAGGCCCGTCCGGTGCCCCTCCCGTTCACCGTGAACGCCGCCCGGCCGTCGAGCCTGCCTCCCGCGAACGATCCGAGCGCGGTCGCACCGTCGAGGTGGATCTCCTCGGCGAGCAGGCGGCCGGTGGCGCTGCCGCCCTCGAACTCCACGACGGCCGCCGATTGACCCGGGCCCCCGGATCCCGGACCCTCCACCGGCACCAGGGCGCCGAAGTCCTCCAGCCAGATGCCGAGCAGCGGGCCGAGCTGGGTGAGGAAGCCACCCGGGCGGAACCCGTCGTTCTCGTCGACGACGTCGCTGAACGCCCCGACGAGCAGGCTCCCACCGCCTTCCACGAACGCCGTGAGATTGCTCGCGGCTGCCGCGGTGAGCAGGTAGAGCTGGGGAGCGAGCACGACCCGGTAGCCGGACAGGTCGTCGGTGGGGCGCACGAGATCCACCTGAACCGACCGCCGGGTGAGCGCCGCGTGCCACCGCTGCACCAGCGCGGGATAATCCAGCACGACCGGGTGGTCGGGGTTCTCGAGCGCCCACCAGTTCTCCCAGTCGAACACGAGCGCCACGGATGCGTCGCGCTGTCCCGCAGGCAGCTCCGGCAGTGCGGCGAGCTCTGCCCCGAGTCCCACGATCTCGCGCCACGTGCGCGTGCGGACGCCGGCGTGGGGAAGCATCGCAGAGTGGAACTTCTCGCTGCCCGACCGGGACTGCCGCCACTGGAAGAACAGCACGCCGTCGGCGCCGCGGGCGACCGCCTGCATGCTGAGCGCCGCCATCTGCCCTGGCGCCTTCGGCGCGTTCGTCGGTCGCCAGTTGAGGGCGTTCGACGACTGCTCCATGAGGATCCACGGCACGTCCGGCTTCAGCGAACGCATCAGGTCACGGCTGAAGGCGGAGCCGAGATGGGCGTCCGGGTCGTTCGGGTCGGGGTAGTTGTCGTCGGAGATGACGTCCATCTCCGCCGCCCACCGCCAATAGTCGGCGGGGAGGAACGCGCCCATGAAGTTGGTGGTGATCGGTGCCGTGATGCCCGCGTCGCGGAGAATGCGCTTCTCCATGAGGTAGAGCCCGAGCAGGGTATCCGACGTGAAGCGACGGAAGTCGAGCATCCCGGCCGGATTGTGGCTGTACGGCGCCTTGCGGGGCGGCACGACCTCGGCGAAGTCGGTGTAACGCTGCGACCAGAAGTTCGTGCCCCACGCGGCGTTGAGCGCGTCGATCGTCTGGTACTTCGTCCGCAACCAGTCGCGGAAGGCCGCCGCCGCGTTGTCCGAGTAGTCGTAGTGGAGATGGCAGCCGTACTCGTTGTTCACGTGCCACATGACCACGGCCGGGTGCGCCCCGTACCGTTCGGCGAGAGCCCGGACGAGTTCGCTCGCGAGTCGCTGATAGGTGGGCGAGCTCGGTGCGTAGTGCTGGCGGGAGCCCGGCCAGTACGTCGACAGGTTCTCGTCCTGCGGCAGCATGTCGGGGTATGCGGTCGTCGCCCACGGCGGTGGCGACGCGGTGGCGGTCGCGAGGTCGACCGCGATGCCGTTCTCGTGCAGCAGGTCGAGCACGCGGTCGAGCCAGCCGAAATCGAACTCCCCCTCGGCGGGCTGGATGCGGGACCAGGCGAAGATGCCGAGGCTCACCATGGTGACGTTCGCCTCGCGCATCCGCTGCACGTCCTCGTGCCAGGTCTCCTCGGGCCACTGCTCGGGGTTGTAGTCTCCGCCGTAGTGCATCGATGCACACCTCCCTGCCCGACGGATGCCGGGTCACGCGGCCAAGGCTATCCATCCGCCCGGCTTCGCGCGGCTCCACCTGCGGGGTATCGACCGTCGCGGACGCCATGCTGCCCCGTGTGCTCTGCACCGAAGACGCCGACTACTCGAACCCGATCGATCCCTCGGCCCAGGGCGGCGCTCGACCGGCCCTACGGCCGGGCGTCGTGTAGCGGGACGTCGCTACGCATCGGCAGTGCCGGCACGTTCGTGCGCCTGGAGGATCGTGTCGGCGATCGCGCGCGCGACGGTCGTGTCGGAATCCGGGCCCCTCAACCGCATCGCGAGGTCCCCGCTGACGATCAGCAGCAACTCCTCGGCGAGCGCCGCCGCGCGCGAGCCGACCAGCGGTTCGGCGAGATCGCGCAAGCGGTCCCGCAGCGCTGCCGTGTCCCGCGCCACGGCCCGAGCGATCTCCTCCGGCGGATCCGCATACTCGGCGGCGGAGCCGAGGAACGCGCACCACCGCGCCCCGTCCGCGCGGAGCCGGAAGCTCTCGAGCGCGTCGAACACGGCGAGCACCCGGTCCCGCGGCGACGCGGCACGCTCGATCGCCGCGTCCCACACGTCGAGCCAGGCCAGCTGGCGCCGCTCGAGGGCGGCGGCGACGAGCGCTTCCTTGCTGGGATAGCCGCGGTACAGGGTCGCGGCCGACACGCCGGCCTTCTCGAGCACCGCGTCGATCGGGGTCGCGCCGATCCCCGCCGAGAAGAACAACGCGTCGGCGGCATCCAGCAGTTTCGTCTCGGTGGTCGCTCGGATGGCCATGGCAGCACCTTAGACTGCGTAATGTGAAACGATCGTTTTTGTTAGCCGACGCGCGCTCGGTGCTCCTGACCGCGTCCGGCACCGGGCTCATCGCCGCGACGTACGGGCTCGTCCGGCTCGCCTACGGACTGTTCCTCCCCGATGTGCAGGCGGACTTGTCGTTCGGGGCGGCGACGGCCGGCCGGATCTCGTCGGGTGCCTCGATCGTGTACTGCGTCGGGGCGATCGTGGCATTCGCCGTCGCCTCGCGGCACCCCCGCAGCGTGATCCTCGCCGCCGCCGCAACCGCGAGTGCGGGCTCGCTCGGAATGGCGACAGCACCCGACACCACGTGGTTCGCCGCCTTCGCCATACTCGGGTCCGCCGGGGCCGGCTTCGCCTCACCGGGCCTCGTGAGCATCGTCCGGCGGAACGGTCCGACCGGGGACACCGACCGCCGACAGGCGATCGTCAATGCGGGGACGGGCCCCGGACTCGTGGCCGCGGGCATCCTCGCCCTGCTGTTCCTGCCGGACTGGCGCCGCGCGTGGCTGGTCGTCGCGGCGGTCACTCTCGTTCTGGCCACCGTGGTCCTGCTCTCCGACCGCGCCGGGGCGTCCCTTCAGCGGGAGGAAGGCGTCATCGGCCCGCGGATCCCACCACTGTCATGGTTCCAGGCGCACGGGCTCCCGCTTGCGGCCGCACTGCTCCTCGGTGTCGGCTCGGCCGCGACCTGGAACTTCGGCAGGACGCATCTCGTCGCCGCGGGCGTCGACCACGGGTGGACGGTGCTCGCGTGGATAGCCCTGGGAGTCGGCGGAACGGCGGTGATCGCCACGGCTCGGATGATGAGCGCGCTCCTCCCGCATCGGGCGTGGACGCTGACCACCCTCGCGGTCACCCTCGCGACGCTGGTGCTCGGCATCGTCCCGGCGATTCCGGCCGTTGCTCTGCTCGCCTGCGGCGCGTTCGGCTGGGGCTACACCGCCGCCACCGGTGCCCTCATCGCCTGGACGACCCGCATCGATCCCAGCAGGGCACCCGCGGGAACCTCGATGGCCTTCGTCGTCCTGGTTCTCGGTCAGGCGATCGGGGCCACCGTACTCGGGACGCTGCTCTCCGGAGCCGGTTCCGTTACGGCGTTCCTCGTCGCGACGGCGATTGTGCTCGCCGCCGCCGTCGCGCCGGGAGTGTCCGGCGAGCGCGGCGAGGTGCTCACCGATCCGCGGGAACCGGTCACCCACCACCGCAGGGCATCGCCGGTTCCGCGCAGGTCCAGGCGCACGAGTCCGCACAGGGCGCGCCGATTCTCGTAGCCGTAGGGCAGGTCCGCCCGGTGCTCCAGTGCGCCTTCCACGTGGAACTCGACCGTCTCCGCGCCGGATCGGAAACGCACCCCGTCGTCGAGGAACTCCACCGTGGTCTGCTCGCCCGTGCCGAAGTCGCGCGGGTACGGCACGAGGAGCGTGCGGTAGCCGTTCCGGGCGGGGGTCGATTCCGTGACCGCGATTCCGTCGTCGGTCGCGGCCACCTCGCACCGATACGCCTGCCCCTCCTCGAGAACGCCCGAGAGTGCGTCCTCGGGCAGCGTCAGGGTCGTGTCGAAGGAGAGGCCACCGTGCTCGGTCGTCGCCAGAGGGGACACGAGTTCGTGGCGGCAGCTCGCGACGGCGAGGACGTCGTCCATGCCTGCCGTCCCGCGGAACGCGAGCCCGGGGTTCAGCCAGCCTCCCCCGCCGAGATGACGGACCGAGCTCACGAACTGGAGCAGTCGTCCCGAACCGAAGGTGATGTCCACCACACCCGTCGCGTCGTACACGCCGTCCGCCTGCGCCTGCACCGCCGCGGAAATGCGACCGCGGTGGATGACCCCACGGTGCGAGGGCACGCCCTCCGCCCGGGCAGCAGAAGCACGGTCGTCGAGCTGTGCCGCCGTCGGGCGGTCGGTGTCGGCGAAGCCGAGGGTGATCGCCGACGCCAGGAAGGCGAGCGCCAGCGAGGAGTAGTGGCCGTCCGCCGTATACGTCTCGTATCCCACCCGGAGGCGGGGGTCGAGCGCGTTCTGCACCGGCGAGAACGGACCGTCGGGTCGCTGCCACATCTCGAGCGACGAGTAGGCCCGCCAGGCCGCTGTGGCCGCCGCGTCGCGGTCCGATTCGGTGCCGATGCCGGCGACCCGCGAGCCCGTGAAGAGCGCGATCTGGGCCGCGAGCACCCACGTCTGGCCGGTACTGCGATAGCCGGAGGCCATCGACCCGTCGGACAGTTGCATGATCAGGCTGCGTCGGAGGCCCGTCGCGAGGAACGACTCCAGGCGCTCCCGGTTACGGCCGTCGTAGCCGCTGTTCAGCAGATCGGTCAGGTGCACCCGGGTGAACAGGTCGTAGGCGTTGGGAAGGCCGGGCTCCCGGTACATGCCGAGGTCGAGGTCGAATCCGGCCGTGGCGTTCGGCTCGAAGAACACGTCCAGCCAGTCGTCGAACTGCTCCGGTGGCGTCGGGGACAGCCCCGCCCGCATCCGCAGCCACTCCCCGCTCATCCACACGGCGGCCCAGTTGGACGGCGGCGACGACCGGAACGACGACGTGACCTCGACGGATGCGATCTGCTCGGCGATCCGCTCCCGCTCCGGCAGGTCCTCGGCGAGCGCTGTGAAGGTCTTGAGGATTGGGCGGCCAGGTGAAGTCGCGATGGGTGAACCGCGACGTCACCCCGAGGGTCTGGCGATTGAACCCGGAAGCGTGCGGGGGTAGCTCGGGATCGGCCGTGTGGGCGAGCGTGGCCGAGAGGATCCGGGCGGCCCGCTCCCGGTAGACCTCCGTGCCGGAACCGCCGAGGAACGAGCCGTCCGCCGTCTGCGCGGCCAGGACGGCGCAGCACCACCCGTAGTAGGAGCTTCCGTACTGGGTCGGGGTGTCGAAGACCGGATCGTGGAGGGTCCCGTCGGCCTGCAGGTTGCCGGCGAAGGAGTCCACCCCGGTCGCCAGAAGTTCCCAGGGGGTGCGCTCCGACACGTTTCTCCTTCTCAGCCTCGTGGGCTGGCCCGCCAACCCCCTCAGCACTGTACGGGAGCGCCGAATCGACCGGGACACCGGTACGGACCGGAACCCGAGATCGGTCGACCGGCCGCATTCCCCTCCGGGTGATCCGGGAATCCGCAGCCCGACGGGTAACGTGACTGGCGAACAGGGCCCGGCACCGAGCGCCCAGGAAGGTTTGCCGCATGACACTTCCCACTGACCAACTGCACGGAGCGGCCGACACGCGGACCGACGCCACGGTGGTCGGCGTCACGACCACTCCCCTCACCGCGTCGATGCCGCGCCCGTGGGTGCCGGACGCCCCGTGGCTGCACGTGATCCGAGTCGAGGTCGAATGCTCCGACGGCACGGTCGGGTCGGGACTGTCGTGGACGCCGACCATCGGAGCGGCCGCCGTGCGAGCCCTGATCGACACCGACATCACCACCTTCGTGCGCGGTCGATCCGCCGATCCGCAACACCTCTGGCCCGAGCTCTGGCGCCACCTGCACGAGGCGGGCGGCGGAGGAGTCACGACCATCGCCATGGCCGGCATCGACACCGCGCTCTGGGATGCCGCGGGGATACGCCGCACCGCGTCCCTCGTCGATCTGATCGGCAGGCGTCGGGACAGCGTCCCCGTCTACGGCAGCGGAGTGAATCTGCACTATCCGCTGGACGAACTGGTGGCGCAGGCCGAGCGCTGGGTCGCCGCCGGCTACGACGCCGTGAAGATGAAGGTCGGGAAGCCCGACATCGCCGAGGACGTGGATCGGGTGGCCGCAGTCCGCGACGTGATCGGCCGGGACCGACGGCTCCGCATCGATGCCAATCAGCGGTGGGACCTGCCCACGGCACAGGCCGCGATCGACCGGTTGAGCGAGTTCGACCTGGATTGGATCGAGGAACCGCTGCGGGCGGATGACACGGCCGGATACCGGCACCTGCATGGCTCGTGCACCGTCCCCATCGCCCTCGGCGAGAACCTGCACACCGTTCACCGCTTCCGCGACCTGCTGGACGCCCCCGGCGTCGACATCGTGCAACCGAACGTCGTGCGGGTGGGAGGCATCACCCCGTTCCTCGAGATCGCCGATCTGGCCGCCGAGCGCGACGTTCCCCTTGCTCCGCACCTGTTGCCCGAACTGTCCGGTCAGCTCGCCATGGTGCTCGCCGCGGAAACGGAGGTGGAGGCGGTGGAGGAGGCCGACCTCACCGCCCTCGGACTGCTCGCCGGTCCGGCCCCCGTGCGCGTGGACAGCGGCAGGCTGACCACCACCGGCGCACCGGGCTGCGGCATTCGACTGGTCGGGAGTCCCGCCGGACGTTCCTGACCGGGATGCCCTTCGGGAATATGCTTTCCCGCAGGACACCGCGACAGGAAGGGGCCTCGTGACGACCGCGCGCAAGGCCCCGATCACCCTGCACGATGTCGCGCGGGAGGCGGGTGTATCGCTCGCCACGGCGTCCCGGTCGCTGAACGGCAGTGCCCGCAGGGTCAACGAGGACTACCGGAAGCGCGTGCTCGCGGCGGCCGCCAAGCTCAACTACACGCCGAACACGTCGGCGCAGGCCGTGGCGAAGGGGACGACGAACACCGTCGCCCTGCTCGTGGCCGACATCGCCGACCCGTACTTCTCGTCCATCGCGGCGGGTGTCATCCGCAGTGCCGAGGACGCCGGGCTCATCGTCACGATGGCCGCCACCGAACGGAGCCCCGAACGGGAGTTGACCCTCGTCCGCGCGCTCCGCGGCCAGCGCCCTCGCGTGCTCATCCTCGCCGCCAGCCGGGTCGCGGAAGAGGCGTCGCAGGACGCCCTCATCGCCGAGCTCGCGGCGTTCGAAGCGATGGGGGGCCGCGTCGTGTTCATCAGCCGGAACGAGCTCGACTTCGACTCGGTGCTGGTGGACAACTACGGGGGTGCGCGCCAGCTCGCCGAGGAACTCATCGGTCTCGGCTATCGGCGATTCGCCGCTCTCGCGGGCGACCTGTCGTTGCTCACCGCCCAGGACCGGATCGCCGGTTTCACCGACGGCCTCGCGGCGCACGGCATCGAGCTCCCTCCCGATCGCCTCGTGCGCACCGGATTCACCCGCGACGGTGGTCACGCGGGGATGCTCGAACTGGCCGGGCGCGGTCTCGACGACGTGGAACTCGTGTTCACCGTGAACGATGTCATGGCCGTGGGAGCGATGTCGGCACTGCGGGAGAGCGGTCGCGAGCCCGGCGTCGACGTGGGAATCGCCGGCTTCGACGACATCCAGACGGCCCGAGACGTGACCCCGGCTCTCACCACGGTGCGCATCCCGCTCGAGGAGGTGGGCCGCCGCGCCATCGCGAGGGCCCTGCTACCCTCCCCGGAAAGCGGCGAGCCGGCGACTCCCACGGCCACGGAGGTCATGCTCCGCGCGAGCACGCCCGGTCCCCGCCCAGGCGGCTGACGACCCTCCCCTTCGCACTCTTGCCGTTCCGCGCTCGCGCCGCCTATACTTGGTAAGCGCTTTCCCGGATGGCGGAAGGCCGCGAGCGACGGGGCTGTGGCGCCTCGGGGAACGGGAAGTGGAACAGTGTCAGAGTCGACAATCGGCATCATCGTCAACGGGGCGTCCGGCCGCATGGGTTACCGTCAGCATCTCGTCCGGTCCCTCCTCGCCATCCGCGATGCGGGTGGCGTGGAACTGGCCGATGGCAGCCGCAGGCAGATCGAGCTCATGATCGTCGGCCGCAGCGAGACGAAGCTGCGCGAACTCGCCGAGAAGCACGGCATCGAGCACTACACGACCGACCTCGACAGCGCGCTGGCGGACCCGCGCTGGCAGATCTACTTCGACGCCCTGGTGACCCAGGCCCGGGTGCCGGCGATCAAGAAGGCGATCGCGGCCGGAAAGCACGTGTACACCGAAAAGCCGACCGCCGAGAACTACGAGCAGGCCGTGGAACTGGCCGAACTGGCCGAGTCCGCCGGCATCAAGAACGGCGTCGTGCACGACAAGCTCTACCTGCCCGGGTTGCAGAAGCTCAAGCGACTGATCGATTCGGGCTTCTTCGGCCGCATCCTCTCGGTGCGGGGCGAATTCGGCTACTGGGTGTTCGAGGGGGACTGGCAGCCCGCACAGCGCCCCAGCTGGAACTACCGCACGGAGGACGGCGGAGGAATCGTCGTCGACATGTTCCCGCACTGGAGCTACGTTCTCGAGAACCTCTTCGGCCGCATCGACAGCGTGTACGCGCGGACGGCGACCCACATCCCCACCCGTACCGATGAGCAGGGCGCCGAGTACACCGCTACCGCCGAGGATGCGGTGTACGCGGTGTTCGACATCGAGGGCGGCATCGTCGCGCAGCTCAACTCGAGCTGGGTCGTTCGGGTGAACCGCAAGGAGCTCGTGGAGTTCCAGGTCGAGGGCACGCACGGCAGCGCCGTGGTCGGACTATTCGGAGCCAAGATCCAGCCGCGCACCGCCACCCCGAAGCCGGTGTGGAACCCGGACCTCGCGGAGACGCACGACTACATGGCGGACTGGCTCGAGGTGCCGACGAACGACGTGTACGAGAACGGGTTCAAGACGCAGTGGGAGCAGTTCCTGCGGCACGTCGTGGAGGACGGACCCAACGAGTTCGACTTCCGGGCCGGCGCGCGCGGCATGAAGCTCGCCGAGGCGGGTCTCGAGTCCAACGCGACCGGCCGTCGCATCGACCTCCCCCAAGACTGAGCGCACCATGACCGACCTGCTCACGCTCGACCCGTCCGGCGCCGTCGGCAGGGTGGAACTGCACCCCGCCCCGGGGTTCTCGCGCCCCGCAGCCCCGCTCACCGCCCGGCTGGCCTACGCCGCCGCGCACGTCGTGCCGAAGCCGTGGGGCGACAACACCCCCGGGCAGCCCGCGGACATCGACTGGGATGCCACCCTCGCCTTCCGGCATTCGGTGTGGTCGTGGGGCCTCGGTGTCGCCGATGCCATGGACACCGCCCAGCGCAACATGGGCCTCGACGCTGACGCGACACGCGAGCTCATTTCGCGGAGCGCCGCCGAGGCGCGGTCGGTGGGCGGCCGCCTGGTGGTCGGGGTCAACACCGACTCCGTCGAGGCGGAGCACATTTCGCTCGATGAGGTGATCGACGCCTACAAGGAGCAGCTGCACTTCGCCGAGGACGCGGGCGCCGGGGTCGTGCTCATGGCGAGCCGTCACCTCGCTCGCGCGGCACGCACCGGCGACGACTACCGCCGGGTGTACCGCGAGGTGCTGGGTGCTGCGGGCTCCCCCGTGGTGCTGCACTGGCTCGGCGCCGCGTTCGATCCGTCCCTCGCGGCCTACTTCGGCTCCACCGTGTGGCAGGAGGCTGCCGATACGGTGATCGACATCATCGAGGAGAATCGCAACATCGTCTCCGGTATCAAGATGAGCCTCCTCGACGCCGACGCCGAGATCGCCGTCCGATCGCGTCTGCCCGAAACGGCCACCATGTTCACCGGTGACGACTTCAACTACGTGAGCCTCATCGAGGGTGATGGCACGACGCATTCCGACGCCCTGCTCGGCGCGTTCGCGGCCGTGACCCCGAACGCATCCGCGGCCATCCAGGCGCTCGACGCAGGCGATCCCGACGAGTATCGCCGAATCCTCGGCCCCACCGAGGCGCTCTCCCGCCAGGTCTTCGCCGCGCCGACCTTCTACTACAAGACCGGAGTCGCCTTCCTGTCCTGGCTGAACGGTCACCAGCAGGCGTTCAGCATGGTGGGCGGCCTGCACTCCGCGCGCAGCCTGCCCGCCCTCTCCGAGATCATTCGTCTCGCCAACGCCGCCGGAGCTCTCGAGGACCCCGAGCTGGCCGCCCGGCGCTGGCACGCGCTGCTCTCGGTGAACGGCATCGACCGAACGGGCGGCCGATGACCCCGCACCCGAGGCTGTCGCTGAACCAGGCCACGATCAAGTACGCGTCGCTCGGCGAGGCACTCGACGTGACCGCGGCGGCGGGCTACGCCAGCATCGGACTGTGGCGGGAACCCGTGCAGGAGGTCGGTCTCGACCGGGCCGCGCGCATGGTCGCGGACTCGGGCCTCCGAGTCTCGAGCCTCTGCCGGGGCGGATTCTTCACGCTGCCCGAGGGTCCGCAGCGTCGCGCCGCCCTCGACGACAACCGCCGCGCCCTCGCCGAGGCGCACGCCGTGGGCGCTCCGGCCCTCGTGCTCGTCGCCGGCGGCCTGCCCGCCGGGTCCCGGGATCTCGTCGGTGCGCGGGCTCGGGTGGTCGACGCCATCGGCGAGCTCGTGGCCGAGGCGGAGTCGGCCGGCGTCGCGCTCGCCATCGAACCGTTGCACCCGATGTACGCGTCGGATCGGGCCGTCGTGTCGACCCTCGACCAGGCGCTCGACATGGCCGAACCGTTCCCCTCCACGGCCGTCGGGGTGGTCGTCGACACCTTCCACATCTGGTGGGATCCTCGCGTGCGCGACGCCATCGCGCGTGCCGGCGCCGGCGGCCGCATCGCCAGCTATCAGGTGTGCGACTGGTCGACGCCGCTCCCCGCCGACGTGCTGCTCGCCCGCCACTACCCGGGCGACGGCGTCATCGACTTCGGAAGCCTGACGGCAGCGGTCGAGGCTACGGGATACTCGGGCGACATCGAGGTCGAGATCTTTTCGGAGCCCATCTGGGCCAGCCCGTATGCGGAGGTCGCTCAGCGCACGAGCGAGGCGTTCTCCACCGTCGTCGCCCCCCATCTGACCACGATCGGCCGGGTCCCGGGGGACCGCCCGGAGGCCCAGACGATAGGATCCTGAGCATGGCACGAGACAAGACGCCCGCGACTCCCGTCCAACCGCGCCCGGAGCCGGGGGAACAGGCGCCGAATCCGGTGTGGTTCAAACCGGTGATGTTCGGCTTCATGCTCCTCGGTCTCGCCTGGATCATCGTCTACTACGTGAGTCAGACCGGCCTTCCGGTGCCCGCCCTCGGGTCGGGGAACATCCTCGTCGGTTTCGGAATCGCCTTCATCGGCTTTCTCATGACCACCCGCTGGCGCTGACGCACCTTCCCCGCGCACCGCCTTTGTGCACAATTACACGCGTGTAACTATCCCCACTGTGGAATCGGCTGTGGATAACTTCGTGCCCGGGTAATCAGAGCGACTACCCGGGCACGACCTGCGTTTCCGCCGGATGACGAAGAGCGGCGCCGCCTAGAGGATCGGCCGCCCACCGGTGACGGCGATGCGCGCACCGGACATGTAGCTGCCGTCATCCGATGCCAGCAGCACGTAGGCGGGGGCGAGCTCTGCGGGCTGGCCCACTCGGCCGAGCGGCACGTCGTCGCCGAACGACTCGACCTTCTCCTCCGGCAGGGTGGCCGGGATGAGCGGGGTCCAGATCGGTCCCGGGGCGACGCTGTTCACCCGGATGCCCTTCTCGCCGAGCAGCTGCGCGAGGCTCGCGGAGAAGTTGGCGATCGCGGCCTTGGTGGCGGCGTAGGGCGCGAGAGTGGGATTCGGCATGTCGGAGTTCACCGAGGAACTTCCGATGATCGACGATCCGGGCTTCATGTGCGGGATCGCTGCCTTCACGAGGTGGAACATCGCGCCGACGTTCACCTTGAAGGTGTACTCCCACTCCTCCTCGGTGACCTCGTCGAGGGACTCGTGGGCCATCTGGTACGCGGCGTTGCTCACGAGCACGTCCACTTTCCCGAACTCCTGGACCGCACGGTCGATGATCGACCGGCAGTGCGCGGAGTCGGACAGGTCGCCCGGAACGAGCACGGCCTTCTGGCCTGCTTCCTCCACGTAGCGGGCGACCTCCTGCGCGTCCTCGTCCTCGTTCAGGTAGGAGATGAGCACGTCCGCGCCCTCTCGGGCGAACGCGATGGCGACGGCACGTCCGATACCGCTGTCGGCACCCGTGACGACGGCCGCCTTTCCGGCGAGCTTGCCCATGCCGCGGTAGGTCTCCTCACCGCAATCGGGCACCGGCGTCATTCGGGACTGTACTCCGGGAACGTCCTGCTTCTGGGCTGGCTGGGACATGACCATTCCTCTCGTGGATTCGGACCGTTCGAACGCGGACCTGTGGGTCCGCACGGCATGATTCCACGCTATTCGTCCGAATTCCCCGGTGCGAGAGGCTAGACAAATGCGAAGACGAGAGCCGTTCCCGCGGCGACGAGCGCGAACGCGGTAGCCCCCAGAGCGGCGGGTTGCACCCAGTCCCGCCTCTCGGTGCGGGTCTTCAGCAGGATCGCCGCGACGATCAGGCCGACGATCAGCCCTCCGACGTGGGCCTGCCAGGAGATCGAGGGGATGAAGAACCCGCTGAGCAGGTTGAGGACGATGATGCCGAGGATGGCCCGGATGTCGCCGCCCAGCGTGCGGGCCAGCAGGAAGAACGCGCCCATCAGGCCGAAGATGGCGCCGGACGCGCCGATCACGGAGCCCGCGCCGAGCACGACGACCGCGAGGGATCCGCCGATACCGCTGATGAGGTAGAGGGCGAGGAATCGCCACCGGCCCAGCATCGGCTCGAGGATGCGCCCGAAGATGAACAGCGAGAACATGTTGAACAGCACGTGGAAGATCGACGACGGGCTGTGCACGAACAGCGAGGTCAGCATCCGCCAGGGCTGGAAGAGCGAGGCGTCGGGGTAGAGGTACACCGGATTGAATAGCATCGCGGCGGTTACGGTGTCGCCGACGCGCGGCACCAGTTGCAGAACCCAGACGACCAGCGTGATCGCGATGATCGAGTACACGACGACCGGCTTGCCCGATGATCCGAGCCGCGCGATCCGCCGACGGAGGGGAGGCGTGGTCCGCGGCGCCGTGCGACGCTGCTCCCGCATGTCCTCCGGGCAGATCACCCCGACAGCTGCTGGCGTCTGGCACTCCGGGCAGATCGTCCGGCCGCACCGCTGGCAGACCACGAAGCTCTGCCGATCGGGATGCCGGTAGCAGAAGTTATCCGCCGAATCCGGCATCCCTGCGCCCTGCGTTCCGGTCAGGAAGCGGACTCGACGGAGACGCTCTCGATCACGACGTCGTCGAGCGGGCGGTCACGGCCGTCGGTGGGCACGGCGTTCAGCGCATCGACGACCTTGCGGGACTCGTCGTCGGCGACCTCACCGAAGATGGTGTGCTTGCCCTGCAGCCAGGTGGTGGGCGTGGTCGTGATGAAGAACTGCGAGCCGTTGGTGCCGCGTCCACCCTGGATGCCCGCGTTCGCCATAGCGAGCACGTAGGGCTGGGTGAAGGTGAGCTCCGGGGAGATCTCGTCGTCGAACGCGTAGCCGGGTCCACCGACGCCCTGGCCGAGCGGGTCTCCGCCCTGGATCATGAAGTCGCGGATGATGCGGTGGAAGACGACGCCGTCGTAGAGCCGGTCCTTCGTCACCTTGCCGGTGGCGGGGTGGGTCCACTCGATCTCACCGGTAGCCAGCCCGACGAAGTTCTTGACCGTCTTGGGGGCGTGGTTCCCGTAGAGGTTCACGGTGATAACGCCGTGGTTGGTGGTGATGGTTGCAACGTGAGTGGTGTTCGACATGAGCGCGATTCTACAGGGGCGCATTTTCCGCACCCCGTGCGAGCACACAGCTTGCGCTTCTTGGCCGCACTCGCTCGCATGCCCAGGAGGGGCGTGACAAGATGGAACGGTTGGCTGAACGACACCGATGAGGAGTTTCCGATGAGTCTGTCGCGTAAGAACAAGAGAGAACTGAAGAAGCTGCGCTCGCATGCCGCTGGCCTGTGGCAGGAGCAGCGAGACGTGATCGACCGCGCCAACAGCGTGGTCCAGGAAGCCGCCGTGCAGGCGAAGAAGCTGTCCAACCAGCACGTGGTACCGAAGGTGCGTGGCGCCGTCGACGAGCACGTGCGACCCGGTTTCGACCGTGGCTACAGCGCGGCCCGGAGCGTGAGCAGCTCCGCCAAGAAGAAGCTCATCGTCGACCTGCTTCCGGGCGTCGCGACCGCACTCGGCTCGATCACCGCTCTGGCGAACATCATCGAGTCGCCTCAGGTGGAGCACACCATCGATCGTGCGAAGAAGGCGAGCAAGGCGGCGTCGAAGACCGGCCGCAAGCTCGCCGAGCGTTACGTGCCGGGTGTCGAGCCCAAGCGCACGGGCATCGGTGCCGGCGGCATCGTCGCGATCGTTGCCGGTGTCATCGTCGTCGCCGGTGTGGGTTATGCCTTCTGGCAGACCTTCCGCGCCGATGACGACCTGTGGATCGCCGACGATGAAATCGACGGCCCTCCGGTCTCGAACGCGTCGAGCACGCCGAGCACGCCCAGCACGCCCAGCACGCCGAGCACGCTGATCACACCGACTAACGCGCCCGCGCCGGCCACCCTGCCGCCGTCGGTTGCGGGTAACAAGCCGATCGAGCCCGGCACCATCATCTAGTTCGATGAGCACGGAAAGAGCCGACGTCCATCCGGGCGTCGGCTCTTTCTGCATGGTGCGGCTCCCCGACTTCCCCGCGGTGCCTGACCCTGTCGGAGGCCATCGGAGAGCCTGATCGAGCGCAGACCCTCTGGTCACAAGCGACCGTCGGCGGGCGCCTCCCGGGCGAGCCGGATACCCACCGACACGAGATCGACGGTGTGCACCGAAGCGAGGTCGTCCACATCGAACCAGGCCGCCTCATCCGTCGAGCCGTCGCGCTCGGAGGCGAGCGCCCCGCCGACGACGCTCGCCCGGTAGATGATCCGAAGCGCCTGCATCGGCACCCCCGACCCGTCGAAGCGCGAGACGGCGGGGATGGCGATCGTGTCGATCCCGAGCAGACGATCCACCGAGGCGGTGTACCCGGTCTCCTCGGCGATCTCCCGGACCGCGGCGTCCACGGGGTGCTCGCCGAACTCCAGCCCGCCACCGGGCAGCGTCCAGCCCTCCGCGCCGTTCTGGTTCCAGTGCGCCAGCAGGATGCGGCCGTTGTCGAGAACGACGCCGTACGCGGCCACACGGATCTGAATCACAGGGTGTCCTCACGTCGAACGAGAAAACGCCCGGACGGGGTGTCCGGGCGTTCATCGTGGAGACGAGGGGAATCGAACCCCTAACCCCCGCCTTGCAAAGGCGATGCTCTGCCAATTGAGCTACGTCCCCGAGGGGCTTACTGAGGGAAATTCCTCGTGGGGCTACCAGGACTTGAACCTGGGACCTCTTCGTTATCAGCGAAGCGCTCTAACCGCCTGAGCTATAGCCCCGTTAGGGCATGATCACGTTACCGTATGCACGCCCCAAACCTCGAATCGCCGCCGTCCGCTCCGGTGCGGATGGCGCGCTCCCGGGTCAGTGGTTGGTGAAACCGACGAGGAGACCCCCGGTCAGCCGCACGCTGAGGTTGTACAGCATGGCGGTGATGGCGCCGAGCACGGTCACCACCACCACGTTCAGCAGCGCCACGATGACCGCGAAGCCCATCACCTGCGGGAGCCCGACGATGGACTCGAGCGCGAAGCCCGACCCCTCTCCGGCGACGTCCTGGAACAGCTGATTGACCTGTTCGAAGATCCCGGTCGACGCGATCACGGTCCAGACCAGGAACGTGACCACGACCATCACGATGCCGAGCACCACGGACAGGAGGAAGGCCAGCTTCAGTGCGGACCAGAAGTCGATGTAGACGAGCTTCAGCCGCACCTGCTTGGCGGACGGCGTTCGCGCGGACTTCTGCGCCAGCTTGTCGGCGACACTACTCATGAATTCGTTTCGTCCTTCCCGGCCTGGTCATCCAGCGGAACGACTTCGGCTTCTTCCTGTTCGATCAGTTGACCGACCAGGTTGCGCTCGGAATTCTTGGCGAGGGCGATGATCCGATCCTCATTCGCGAACCGTGCGAATACGACACCCATGGTGTCGCGCCCCTTGGCCGGCACCTCGGCCACGGCAGAGCGTACCACCTTGCCGCTGGCGAGAACCACGAGCACCTCGTCCTCCTCCGACACGATGAGGGCTCCGGCGAGATCCCCGCGCGCCTCGGCGAGCTTGGCCACCTTGATGCCCATTCCGCCGCGATTCTGCACGCGATACTGGTCGGCCGAGGTGCGCTTGGCGTAGCCGCCCTCGGTGACGATGAAGACGTACCCCTCCTCACCGACCACCGATGCGGAGAGCAGCGTGTCGTCGCCGCGGAAGGTCATCCCCTTCACCCCGGAGGTCGACCGGCCCATGGGGCGCAATGCCTCATTGCTCGCCGTGAAGCGGAGCGACATTCCCTTGCGGGACACGAGGAGCAGGTCGTCGTGCTCGTCGACGAGACGCGCGGACACCAGTTCGTCCCCGTCCCGCAGGTTGATGGCGATGATTCCGCCGGTGCGGTTCGTGTCGTACTCGGGGAGCGCGGTCTTCTTCACGAGTCCGTTACGGGTGGCGAGCACCAGGAATTGCGCGGCCTGGTAGTCGCGGATGTCGAGCACCTGCGAGATCTCCTCGTCGGGCTGCATCGCGAGCAGGTTGGCCACGTGCTGACCCTTCGCGTCGCGGCCGGCCTCCTGCAGCTCGTACGCCTTGGCGCGGTACACCCGCCCCTTGGTCGTGAGGAACAGCAACCAGTGGTGGGTGGTCGTCACGAAGAAGTGCTCGACCACGTCGTCCGCCCGCAGCTGCGCGCCCTTCACGCCCTTGCCGCCGCGATGCTGGCTGCGATAGTTGTCGCTTCGCGTGCGCTTGACGTATCCGCCGCGGGTGATGGTGACGACCATCTCCTCCTCGGGGATCAGGTCTTCCATGCTCATGTCGCCGTCGTAGCCGAACATGATCTCGGTGCGACGGTCGTCGCCGTACTTGTCGACGATCTCGGTGAGCTCCTCGCCGATGATCTGACGCTGGAGGCTGGGGGTGGCGAGGATCCGCTGGTACTCCGCGATCTCGCGTTCGAGCGTCTCGGCCTGCTCCACGATCTTCTGGCGCTCCAACGCGGCGAGCCGGCGGAGCTGCATGTCGAGGATGGCGTTGGCCTGCAGCTCGTCAATGTCGAGCAGGTCGATCAGCCCGGATCGCGCCACCTCCACGGTCGCCGAGGCGCGGATCAGCGCGATGACCTCGTCGAGCGCGTCGAGCGCCTTGAGGTATCCGCGCAGGATGTGGGCGCGGGCCTCCGCCTCGCGCAGGCGGTAGACGGTGCGCCGCACGATCACGTCGACCTGGTGGTCGACCCACGCGGTGATGAAGCCGTCGAGGGCCAGCGTGCGCGGGATGCCGTCGACGATCGCGAGCATGTTGGCGCCGAAGTTCTCCTGCAGCTGCGTGTGCTTGTACAGGTTGTTGAGCACGACCTTCGCCACCGCGTCGCGCTTCAGCACGATCACGAGGCGCTGTCCGGTGCGCCCGGACGTCTCGTCCCGGATGTCGGCGATGCCGCTCAGGCGGCCGTCCTTCACCAGTTCCGCGATCTTGATCGCGAGGTTGTCGGGGTTGACCTGGTACGGCAGCTCGGTGACGACGAGGCAGGTGCGGTTCTGGATCTCCTCGACGTTCACGACCGCGCGCATCGTGATCGACCCGCGACCAGTGCGGTAGGCATCCTGGATGCCGCGAACGCCGAGGATCTGCGCACCGGTGGGGAAGTCCGGGCCCTTGATGCGCTGCACCAGCGCCGCCACCGTCTCCTCGTGGCTCGCGTCGGGGTTCTCGAGCACCCACATGGCGCCGGCCGCGACCTCGCGGAGGTTGTGCGGGGGGATGTTCGTGGCCATGCCGACCGCGATGCCGACCGATCCGTTGACGAGCAGGTTCGGGAAACGGCTCGGCAGCACGACGGGTTCGAGCGTGCGCCCGTCGTAGTTGTCCTGGAAGTCGACGGTCTCCTCGGTGATGTCCCGGACCATCTCGAGGGCGAGGGGCGCCATCTTGGTCTCGGTGTACCGGGGAGCGGCGGCCCCGTCGTTGCCCGCGGATCCGAAGTTGCCCTGTCCGAGAGCCAGCGGGTATCGCAGGCTCCACGGCTGCACGAGGCGTACGAGCGCGTCGTAGATCGATGCGTCGCCGTGCGGGTGGAACTGCCCCATCACCTCGCCCACCACGCGGGCGGACTTCGAGAACGAGCGGTCGGGCCGGTATCCGCCGTCGTACATGGCGTAGATCACCCGGCGGTGCACCGGCTTCAGGCCGTCACGGACCTCGGGGAGCGCCCGGCCCACGATGACGCTCATCGCGTAGTCGAGGTAGGAGCGCTGCATCTCCAGCTGGAGGTCTACCTGCTCGATGCGGTCCCGGGCGTTGTCTTCGACCTGGGGGGTGTTGTCATCTGCCATGTGCGTCGGATTCTTTTCTCGCGTTGCGGTGCGGATGGGCCGGCCGGGTGGGCGCGGGCCGGAGTGTCCGGGGGCGGTGCTCGCCGGTCACGATTCCGGTCGGCACCCGCCGCTCGGATCAGATATCGAGGAAGCGCACGTCTTTGGCGTTCCGCTGGATGAAGCTGCGGCGGGACTCGACGTCCTCCCCCATGAGCGTCGTGAAGATCTCGTCCGCGGCGGCGGCGTCGTCGAGCGTCACCTGCAGGAGCGTGCGCGTCTCCGGATTCATCGTGGTCTCCCACAACTCCTTGTAGTCCATCTCGCCGAGACCCTTGTAGCGCTGGATGCCGTTGTCCTTCGGCACGCGCTTGCCCGCGCGGAGACCGTCCTCGAGCTTCACGTCTCGCTCGCGGTCGGTGTAGACGTACTGGTGGTCCGCATTCGACCACTTGATCCGGTAGAGCGGCGGCTGGGCGAGGTAGACGTAGCCCAGGTCGATCAGGGGCCGCATGTAGCGGAACAGCAGCGTGAGCAGCAGCGTCGTGATGTGCTGGCCGTCCACGTCGGCGTCGGCCATCAGCACGATCTTGTGGTATCTGGCCTTCTCGGGGTCGAAGTCCTCCCCGATGCCGGCACCGAACGCGGTGATCATCGACTGCACCTCGTTGTTGCCGAGCGCGCGGTCGAGCCGCGCCTTCTCCACGTTGAGGATCTTGCCGCGCAGCGGCAGGATGGCCTGCGTCTCAGGATCGCGGCCCTGCACGGCGGATCCGCCGGCCGAGTCGCCCTCCACCATGAAGATCTCGGAGCGGGCGGGATCCTTGCTCTGGCAGTCCTTGAGCTTGCCGGGCATGCCGCCCGACTCGAGCAGGCCCTTGCGGCGCGTGTCGGCGCGGGCCTTGCGGGCGGCGAGCCGGGCGAGGGACGCCTGGATGCCCTTCCGCACCACGTCACGGGCCTGGCTGGGGTTGCGGTCGAACCAGTCGGCGAGGTGGTTGCCGGTGACGCGCTGCACGTAGGCCTTCGCCTCGGTGTTGCCGAGCTTGGTCTTCGTCTGGCCCTCGAACTGCGGTTCGCCGAGCTTGACCGAGATGACCGCGGTGAGACCCTCGCGCACATCCTCGCCGGTGAGGTTCTCGTCCTTCTCCTTGAGGATGCCCTTGTCGCGGGCGTACCGGTTGACCAGCGTGGTCAACGCGGCGCGGAAGCCCTCCTCGTGGGTGCCACCCTCGTGGGTGTTGATCGTGTTGGCGTAGGTGTGCACGCTTTCGGTGTACGCACTCGTCCACTGCATCGCGACCTCGAGCGAGATGCGGCGCTCCTCGTCCTCCGACTCGAACGCGATGATGTCGGGGTGCACGAGTTCCGACTTCTTCTGCCGGTTGAGGTATTCGACGTAGTCGATGAGTCCCTGCTCGTAGAGGAACGACTCCTCGCGCTGCTCCTCGCCGTCGAGCTCGCGCTCATCGATGAGGGTGATCCGCAGGCCTTTGTTGAGGAACGCCATCTGCTGGAACCGCACTCGCAGGGTCTCGTAGTCGAACTCGACGGTCTCGAAGACGTCCTTGCTCGGCCAGAACGTGATGGTGGTGCCGGTCTCCTCGGAGCCCTCGCCCTGTTCGAGCGGTGCATCGGGCACGCCGTTGGTGAAGCTCTGGCGCCACACGCTGCCCTGACGGCGCACCTCCACGTCGAGGGAGGACGAGAGCGCGTTCACCACGGAGCTGCCGACCCCGTGCAGGCCGCCCGACACCGCGTATCCGCCGCCGCCGAACTTTCCGCCGGCGTGCAGCACGGTGAGCACGACCTCGACGGTGGACCGGCCCTCGACGGGGTGGATGTCCACCGGGATGCCGCGACCGTTGTCGATGACCCGGATCCCGCCGTCCTTGCGCATCACCACGGTGATGGTGTCGGCGTGACCGGCGAGCGCCTCATCGACGGAGTTGTCGACGATCTCCGACACCAGGTGGTGCAGTCCCCGGGGACCGGTGGAGCCGATGTACATACCCGGCCGCTTGCGGACGGCCTCGAGGCCTTCCAGCACCTGGATGTCGCCGGCTCCGTACTCGTTGGCGACCTTGGTGCGCTTGTTGCGGTGTTCGGGATCGATGACCTCTGCGTCATCCTCGATGTCGGACTGCCGAGGGGGTTCGATGGGCTCGGGGGTGGAAGACTCTGACGTCATGAAGGAAGGGCTCCTGCCGGTTCGTTCGGGTCGCCAAAGCTGTAAGGACCTGTAGATCGCGGAGGCGATCGAGGCGGGGATTCGGCCGGTTAGGCGACCCTTAAGTCTACCAAACGCCACCCCGCGGTCCGGCCGGAATCGCGGTTCTGCGGGGATTCGGCGAAGGGGAAATGGCCGAGTTCGGGTCAGCCGTAGGTGTCGCGGGGTCCTCGACCCGGGATCGATCGCGGCCCGCGCTTCCACGAGGGGGCGTCCGGGCCGGAGAAGCGGATCGACTGCACTCCGGCATCCGGATACCGTTCGGCGATGCGCGTGGTGATCTCCACCCGCATGAGGCGCAATTGCGTGGCCCAGGCCGTGGACTCGCACTCCACCGTGAGCGTGCCGTCCTCGATCCCCACCGGTGTGGAGTGCGCCGCCGTGTCCGCACCGGCGATCTCCGCCCAGGCGAGCATGAGGTCGGAGCGGGCCAGCGGGGAATTCCAGCCCATGCGCGCGGTGAGTCCCTCGACGATGGAGCCGAGCCGGTCGGGGTCGCGTCCCGGGGAGAACGGAGCACTGCCGGTCGTCGACTTCTCGTTGCGCTTCCGCGCGGTCGCACCGCGCACCGCCGGATTGCCGAAGACCCTGCGGAACCGCTGGTACACGGCCACGGACTCGCTCTCGGCCGCCGATCTTTCGGTCTGCGAGCCCTCGGTCGGTGAATCCCCGGTCGGTGAGCCCCCGGCCCCCGAGTGCCGGCTCCCCGAGTTCCGGCTCCCCGAGCGCTCGGCCCCCGAACCCCCGATACCTGAACCTGTCGACGGGCTCCGCCCGTCCACGTCACGCATCCGGCTCGCTCCCGACGATCCGGCCTGCCTCGATGTGCACCGTGTGGGCCCGGAGCGCCTCGGGTACGTCGCCGTAGACGGCAGCGGTGATCAGCACCTGACCGTACCCGCCCACCGCGTTGGCCAGGCGGGCCCGGCGCGCCTCGTCGAGCTCGGCGAACACGTCGTCGAGCATCAGCACGGGATCGCCCGTCGTCGATTCCCGTCGAAGCAGCTCCGCCGATGCGAGCTTCAGAGCCAGCGCGAACGACCACGACTCACCGTGACTCGCGTAGCCCTTCGCCGGCAGACCGTTCAGCGTGAACACCACGTCGTCACGGTGCGGTCCGGCGAGGGTGACGCCGCGGTCCAGCTCCCGGCGTCGCAACCGTTCCAGTGCGACGGTGAACGCCCGGGCGACATCGGCGCCATCGGTCGCATCGGGCAACGCCTCTCCCGGGGTGGGTGCGGAGTCCTGCTCCTCATCCGGGTCGGCACCCAGGATGCTGAGCGCCGGGCGGAGGCTCGGACCGTGATCCGCACCGGCGACGGCCTCGTATCCGCGCTGCACCTCGGGCGTCAATTCCCCCACCAGGCGCGCACGGGCGACGATGATCTCCGCACCGAGGGAGACCAGTCGTTCGTCCCAGATGTCCAGCGTGCCGAGTTGGTCGGCCTTGAGGCCCCGTGCCCGAGCCGACTTGAGCAACGAGTTGCGCTGCCGCAGCACCCGGTCGTAGTCCGCGAGCACACCGGCGAGCCGGGGGGTGCGCAGCACCAGGAGCTGATCGAGGAACCGACGCCGACCGCCCGGGTCGCCGCGCACGAGCGCCAGATCCTCCGGGGCGAAGAGCACGCTCGAGAAATAGCGCGGGAGCTCCCGCGTGCGCACCGCGGATCGGTTCACCTGCGCTCGGTTCGCCGCCCCGCGGTTGAGCTCGACCTCGACGAGCAACTGGCGATCCTCGTGCTCCAGGCGCGCCCGGATGATCGCCGACGGGGCATCCATCCGGATGAGTGCCGCATCCGTCGACACCCGGTGCGAACCCAGAGTGCTCAGATAGCCGAGCGCCTCGACCAGATTCGTCTTGCCCTGACCGTTGCTGCCGACGAACAGGTTGGCACCGGGTTCCAGCAGGA
Source organism: Planctomonas psychrotolerans (assembly GCF_008642235.1). Taxonomy (GTDB): domain Bacteria; phylum Actinomycetota; class Actinomycetes; order Actinomycetales; family Microbacteriaceae; genus Planctomonas; species Planctomonas psychrotolerans. Next base: position 1,255,401 of record NZ_SJEV01000001.1, read on the forward strand.
CATCGGCCTGCCGGTAGTTGCGGAAGTCCGTGAGCGACAACAGTCGCACGAGCATGGCGACTCCCGTCGTTAGGACTTCTTGACCGCGTGCCCGCCGAACTGGTTGCGGAGCGCGGCCACCGCCTTCATGGCGGGGGACTCCTCCTGGCGCGACACGAAGCGGGCGAAGATCGACGCGCTGATGGTGGGCACGGGCACCGCCTGGTCGAGTGCTTCCTCGATGGTCCACCGACCCTCACCCGAGTCGTCGACGTACCCCTCGATGCTCTCGAACTCCGGGTTCTCCTCGAGCGCCTTGACGAGCAGTTCGAGCAACCAGGACCGCACGACCGTTCCGCGCTGCCAGGCCTTGAAGGTGCCGGTCACATCCTTGATCACGTCGTCGCGCGCCTCGAGCAGTTCGTACCCCTCGGCGAACGCCTGCATGAGCGCGTACTCGATGCCGTTGTGCACCATTTTCGCGTAGTGCCCCGCGCCGGTCTCGCCGGCGTGCACGAAGCTCTCGTCCCGCGGACCCTCGGGGCGCAGGGCATCGAACACCGGCATGGCGCGCTCGACCTGGTCGGCCGCTCCGCCCGCCATCAGGCCGTAGCCGTTGTCGAGTCCCCACACGCCTCCGGACACACCGACGTCGAGGTAGTGGATACCGAGCTCGCGCAGCTGCTGCATGTGCACGAAGTCGTCGGTGAAGCGCGAGTTGCCACCATCGATGACGAGGTCGCCCTCGTCCAGGATCCCGGCCAGGTCGGTGATGACGGCGTCGGTGATCTTCCCCGCCGGCACCATCACCCACACCAGGCGGGGCGCGGGGAGCGCCTCGGCGAGTGCCTCCAACGTGGGCACATCCGAGACGTCGGGCCGGGTGTCGTACCCGGTGACCTCGATGCCCGCTCGCTCGAGGCGCGCGCGCATGTTGTTGCCCATCTTTCCGAGGCCGACGAGACCGATATGCATGAGAACTCCGTGGGGTCGGGAACGCGCGGGGAAGAGCTAGCGCAGCAGCAGGTTGGGCTGCAGCAGGTACCGGTAGTTGTCGGCGCCGGCCTGATCCTTGGACGACTGGCTGGTGATGAGAACCGGGCCGGGCTTGTTGGGGTTGTCGGTCTTGGTGAACGACAGACGGACGAACTCGGAGTGCACCGCGCCGAGACCGTCGAGAAGGAACTGCGGCTTGAGGGACACGACGGTGTCGTTACCGGTGAGCAGAGCGTCGATGTTCTCCGACGCCTGCGCCTGCTCGGATCCGATGGCCTCGAGGGTGAGTCCGTCGATCGTGAATGTGAAGCGCAACGCGGCCTCGCGCTCGAGTACCAGAGACACGCGGCGGGTGGCCTCGATGAGGTCGGCGGTATTGATGACCGCGTAATTGTCGACGGTCTCGGGGAAGAGCCGCTTCACCGGCGGGAAGTTGCCCTTGATGAGGAGCGACGTCACCGTCTTGCGGTTGGCGCTGAAGGCGATGAGTTCGCGCTCGTCGGTCGCCGTGATGGCGACGGAGATCGTCCCGCTGTGCCCGAAGGTCTTGCCGATCTCCTGCAGTGTGCGGGCGGGCACCAGGGCGGTGGAGGTCTCCCCCGATGCATTGTCCCCGCGGTCCCAGTCGATCTCGCGGACGGCCACGCGATAGCGGTCGGTGGCGACGAGGCCCAGGCTGGTGTCGCCGATCTCGAGCTGGACGCCGGTGATCACCGGCGTGACGTCATCCCGGGAGGCGGCGACGGCCACCTGGGACACGGCGGTGGCGAACGAGTCGGCCGGCAGCAGACCGGACTCCGCGGAGATCTCCGGGAGGCTGGGATATTCCTCCACCGGCATACTCAGCAACGTGAACTTGGCGGCACCGCAGGACACGGAGATGCGCGCAGCATCCGTCGAGAACTGCACCGGGGCGTTCGGCAGGCGGCTGGCGATGTCGGCGAGGAGCCGACCGGAGACGAGGACTCGCCCCTGCTCCTCGACGTCGGCGTCGATCTCGGTTCGTGCCGAGACCTCGTAGTCGAACGACGACAGCGTCAGACCCGATTCCGTCGCCTCGATGAGCACGCCGCTCAGGATGGGAAGCGTGGTGCGCTGCGGAAGGAGCTTCACGGCGAACGACACGGCCTCACTGAACACGTCGCGGTTCGCCGAGAACTTCACGTAGGCACTCCGATCTGGACGGGGAGAGTGGTGGTCAACTCTACCGGGGTGCGACCATCCGGGACCGGAGCCGCAAACAGTTACCGTACACCCCGGCCGAGACGCCTTGGGAGCGGTCGTCGCTCGACCTCGACGGCGACGACGGAGCGCAGGAGGGTTATCGGGTTTTCTTGAATAACCCTTAATGAACAAAGGCATTAACGACTGTGGAAACTGTGGACAACTTCGCGGATGCCCGGCCGGAGTAGGGAACTACACGGCTGCAAGTTGTGTCGTCCCTGTGCGAACCGTGTGGAAGTGCGGTCCGGGCCGAGGGAGGCGAATGACTCGGGTTCCACACCGGAACGCGAGAACTCCACAAGCGGAACGACCTCTGTCCACAGTTATCCACAGCTTGTACACACATGTGTAATTCGGCCAAATCGACCCCTGATACCGGTGATGAGGCGCCGAATCGGGCACTCCCGAGTCCATCGGGGAGGCAGAGAGGGGCGTGGATCGCGCGCTTCGGGTCGTCGTACCGCGCCTGTCGACGAGGTGGGGGCTCAGAGGGGTGAGGAGCCGTCTGGCGCAGGGCGGGGACGCTCGATCCAGAGCAGACGGGGGGTCGGTCGAAGCAGCGGTGCCTCGTCGTTCCGAGGCGGACGGCGTCAGATCTTGCCGTAGCGGTGGTTTTGCTTGATCCGGCTGGTGAGCTCGGTGACCTGGTTGTAGATCGAACGACGCTCTTTCATGAGTTCGGTGATCTTCTTGTTGGCGTACATCACCGTGGTGTGGTCGCGGTTGCCGAACAGTTGGCCGATCTTCGGCAGGGAGAGGTTCGTCAGTTCTCGGCAGAGGTACATCGCGATCTGCCGCGCCGTGGCGATCGCCTGCGACCGCGACGAACCGTAGAGGTCGTCGACCGACAGCTTGAAGTAGCTCGCGGTGTGATTGATGATGTCGACCGGCGCGATCACGTTGTCGTCATCGAGCGTGATCAGGTCCTTCAGCACCGTCTGGACCAGCGTGAGATCCACGGCAGTGCGATTCAGACTGGCGAAGGCGGTCACCCGGATCAGGGTGCCCTCGAGCTCGCGGATGTTCGAGGTGACCTTCGTCGCCATGAATTCCAGGATGTCGTCGGGCACCTGCAGCTGCTCGCTCTGCGCCTTCTTGCGGAGGATGGCGATGCGGGTCTCGAGATCGGGCGCCTGCACGTCGGTGATGAGGCCCCACTCGAAGCGGGAGCGCATGCGGTCCTCGAAGCCGGTGAGATGCTTCGGCGGCAGGTCGCTCGTGATCACGACCTGCTTGTTGTGATCGTGCAGGGTGTTGAAGGTGTGGAAGAAGGCCTCTTGCGTGGAGTCCTTGCCCTGGAGGAACTGGATGTCGTCGATGAGCAGGATGTCGATGTCGCGATAGCGCGACTGGAAGAGCGACGAACGGTTGTTCGCGATCGAGTTGATGAAGTCGTTGGTGAATTCCTCGCTGCTCACGTAGCGCACCCGGATGCCGGGGTACAGGCTCATCGCGTAGTGGCCGATGGCGTGGAGCAGATGGGTCTTGCCGAGTCCGGACTCGCCGTAGATGAACAGCGGGTTGTACGCCTTCGCCGGCGCCTCGGCCACCGCCACGGCCGCGGCATGGGCGAACCGGTTCGACCCGCCGATCACGAAGTTGTCGAAGCTGTACTTGGGGTTCAGTCGTGAGTCCGACCGACTGTGGGCGGGCGCCATGTCGGTGACGGTGGGGACCTTGGGCGTCTCGATGTACGGCGCATCGGCCTGATCCGGTTGACGCTCGAACGCGTCGCGGCCGATCTCGGGGTTCACCACGATCGCGAAGTTCGTGACGCCGAAGCTGTCGTCGACGGAACCGATGGCGTTCAGCAGGGGCACCCGGATGCGTTGCTCGAGCATGCCCCGGGTGAGTTCGTTCGGCACCTCGAGATAGATGGTGCCGGTCATGATGCCCTTGGGTTCGACCAGGCTGATGAATCCGTGCAGCTGGGGCGTGATCCGGTTGTCCGCGGTGAGCGAGCCCAGAATGGACCGCCAGATCTCCACCGTCGGATCCGCGCCCTGTGCCATTGGTGTCCTTGCCCTGATCGGGAACCGACGTGCGGTTCCGGTGCGTGTTCCCGAGCGAACTGCCGTCGTCGCGGAAGTTACTCACATAGTTATCCACCTGTGTGAGGAAATCCTCAAGCCGAGTCTCGGTACCCCGCGGCGGCGTTCTCCGATTCGCCCTCACGCTAGTGAGGCCCGAGGGGGGAGACCAAATTCACTCTAGGTGTACCGGCATGTCAATACCGCGACGGTCCCGAATCTTGTGGATAATCAACGGTCCCGGTGCGCCCGGTTTGACCCCGGCGCGGGCAACACGTAGTTTTAATCAGTTGACCCCAGCCCTTTCGGGCTGCCCCATTTTTCCCCGGCCACCTTTCTTCGGCCTGTGGATCACACCTGTGGAGATTCCCCATGAGCAAGAGAACGTTCCAGCCGAACAACCGCCGCCGGGCCAAGGTGCACGGATTCCGTCTGCGCATGCGCACCCGCGCGGGCCGCGCCATCCTCGGTGCTCGCCGTCGCAAGGGCCGCACCGAACTCTCCGCGTAACCCCTCCCCGGGTGTTGGCGAAGCCGCATCGATTGACCAGTGCCGCCGACTATCGCGCCGTCGTGCGCCGTGGTCGGCGATACGGGTCGCCTCATGCGGTCTGCTACGTCCGGGCGAGTACCGCAGCGACACCTGCGCGCTTCGGTTTCATCGTGTCGAAGAAGGTCGGCATCGCCAATCGGCGGAATCTCGTCCGCCGGCGCCTGAAAGCGATCGGGCATGAGCTGGTGAGTCGAATTCCCGCGGGAACGGACATCGTCATCAGGGCATTGCCAGGGTCCGACGATGTGCCGTGGGCTACCCTGCACACAGAGATCATCACTGCCATAGACAAGAGCGTCGGGACAGCATGAAGACGGTTGCCACCTTCCTCCTGCTGCTCCCCCGCAACATCATCGTGGTGCTGCTTCGGATCTACCGGGCGGTCATCTCGCCGCTCTACGGCGATGTGTGCCGTTACTATCCGTCGTGCTCCGGGTACGGTCTGCAGGCGGTTCAGGAACACGGCGTGATCGTCGGCGGATTCCTCGCCGCTCGACGGGTAGCCCGGTGTCATCCCTGGGCGGCGGGCGGGATCGATGACGTTCCCCGCCGACAACCCGCCCGTTACGGTCTCACCCGCTTCGGATTCGTCGTACCAGCCGGCCACGGAAAGGCTTAACCCGCAACATGGACATCCTCGGCACGATCCTCTGGCCCATCAAGTGGGTCATCGAGCTGATCCTGGTCGGCTTCCACACGCTGTGGACCGCCATCGGCATGGACCCCGCCGCCGGTATCACGTGGGTGCTCTCCATCGTGGGACTGGTGCTGATCGTCCGCGCCGCGCTGATCCCGGTGTTCGTGCGTCAGATCAAGAGTCAGCGGAAGATGCTCGAAGTCGCGCCGCAGCTCAAGAAGATCCAGGACAAGTACAAGGGCAAGCGCGACCAGTTCTCCCGTGAGGCCATGTCCCGCGAGACCATGGCGCTGTACAAGAAGACCGGGACAAACCCGCTCAGTTCCTGCCTTCCGCTCCTGCTGCAGATGCCGATCTTCTTCGGGTTGTTCTCGGTGCTCAACGACGCTCAGCACGACAAGGCCGGCGTGGGCATGCTGAGTCGCGACCTCGCGGACTCCTTCGCCAACTCCGAGCTGTTCGGTGCGCCGCTGCGGGCCACGTTCCTCGACAACGGCGGCAACCCGTTGGTCATGGTCATCGCGGCCGTGATGGTGCTCCTGATGACGGCGTCGCAGTTCATCACCCAGTTGCAGATCATGGCGAAGAACATGTCGCCGGAGGCCAAGAACAGCCCGATGTTCCGCCAGCAGAAGATCCTGCTGTACATCCTGCCGCTCGTCTTCGCGGTCTCGGGCGTCGCTTTCCCGCTCGGTGTGATGTTCTACTGGCTCACCAGCAACTTCTGGACCATGGGCCAGCAGTTCCTCGTCATCCGCAACATGCCCACACCGGGCAGCGAGGCGGCGAAGGCTCGCGAGGCGCGGCTTCAGAAGCGCGGCAAGCTCGCGCCGCCGGAGCCGTCGACCGGGGCGACGATCGTGATCGAAGAGAAGAAGCCCGCGCAGCGGGCGCAGCCGGTGGGTAAGTCCCGGGCGAAGAAGCAGTCCGGAGGAAAGAAGAGATGAGCGACGTGACCGGGATCAGCGACACCACGAACGCACCCGAGGCCCCTGTGGTGCCGGAGGACGATCGCGTCCCTCTCTCGCAGTTGGAGGAGGAGGGCGACGCCGCCGCCGACTACATCGAGGAACTTCTCGACATCTGCGATCTCGACGGTGACATCGACATCGCCGTTCGAGCCGGCCGCGCGTACGTCTCGGTGACGGCGGGTGCCGACAGCAACATCTCGGTGCTGTCGCAGCCGGACACGGTCGCCGCGCTTCAGGAGCTCGCTCGCCTCGCGGTGCAGAGCAAGACCGGTGCATTCTCCCGGCTCATCCTCGATGTCGGTGGGTCGCGTGAAGCACGTCAGGCCGAACTGGCGCAGCTGGTGGACCGTGCGATTTCGCGCATCGAGGCGGGTTCCGCCAGTGCCGCGCTCCCTCCGATGTCATCGTACGAGCGGAAGCTGGTGCACGACATCGTCGCCGACCGCGGCTACACCTCGGAGTCCGAGGGTGAGGGTCGCGACCGCCACACGGTCATCTCCCCCGCCTAGAGCCGACGATCTCGTGATCAGCGAACTCGAGGCCGAGCCGCAGTCCGCGGAAGTGCTCTTCGGACCCCGGATCGACCAGGCGAGGGCCTTCACAGCGGCTCTCGCTCAGCATGGTGAGGAATGGGGTCTCATCGGACCGCTCGAGTTGCCTCGCCTGTGGACCCGACACGTGCTCAACTGCGCGCTCGTGGCCCCTCTGCTGCGGCCGGGAGTGGTCGGGGATGTCGGCAGTGGTGCCGGCCTACCCGGAATCGTGCTGGCGATCGCCCGGCCGGATGTGTCGTTCGTGCTCATCGAACCCATGGAGCGGCGGGTCGCTTGGCTCGATCGGCAGAAGACGGAACTTGGTCTCGACAACGTGACCGTGCTCCGAGCTCGTGCCGAGGATGCCGGCACCAGCGTGGCGCTGGATCAGGTGACGGCCCGCGCGGTGAGTGCGTTCCGCAAGCTGATCCCGCTCACCGTTCCGTTGGTCAAGGACGGCGGGGAGCTCGTATTCCTCAAGGGCGCAAACGCCGAGAACGAGATCACCGCCGCCGCGAAGGCCATTCGCACCCATCACCTGCGCGACGTCGAGGTGCTCGTGCTGGGCGAGGGCGTGGTGCCCGAGGTCACCCGGGTGATCCGGGCTACAGTGGACTGACCGACTCCCACGCCACACGAGAGTTCCTCACGCGTGGCGTTCTCTGCGCTGCCGGAGTGCGGGAGTATGTGCCCTACCGGATTGACCCAGAGCGCGGATGCGCCGCGCGGCCCCGACGCAGAAGGTTTCACGTGACACAGCCCGAGAATCCCTCTCCCCCACCCGCGGCGCGAGGCTTCGACGGATCGACGCCGCTCGCCCGTGAGCTGTCGGAGAACACCCGCCGGCGGAACGCCCTCGCCGCGCAACAGCTTCCGCTCCCTCCGAAGACCCGGGTGTTCACGGTGGCGAATCAGAAGGGTGGAGTGGGGAAGACCACCACGGCGGTCAACCTCGCGGCCGCGCTCGCGAAGTCGGGTGCTCGCGTGCTGGTGATCGACCTGGATCCCCAGGGCAACGCCTCCACGGCGCTCGGCGTCGAACACCGTGCTGACACGATCAGCGTGTACGACGTGCTGGTGAACGATGCGCCGATGGACGAGGTGCTGCAGAAAAGTCCGGAGTTCGACTCCCTCTACTGCATCCCGGCCACGATCCACCTGGCTGGTGCGGAGATCGAACTGGTGTCGCTCGTGGCGCGGGAGCAGCGACTGCGGACGGCGCTCGAGCGTTTCGCGGAGGAGTCCGACGAGGAACCGTTCCACTACGTGTTCATCGACTGCCCGCCGTCGCTCGGACTGCTCACCATCAACGCCTTCGTCGCCGCACGCGAGGTGCTCATCCCGATCCAGTGCGAGTACTACGCGTTGGAGGGCCTGAGCCAACTGCTGAAGAACATCCAGCTGATCGAAAAGCACCTGAATCCCGATCTCATGATGTCGACGATTCTGCTGACGATGTACGACGCGCGAACGAATCTCGCCCAGCAGGTGGCGCAGGACGTGAAGACCCACTTCCCCGACGAGGTACTCGACACGATCATTCCGCGTTCGGTGCGGATCTCGGAGGCGCCGAGCTATGGGCAGAGCGTCATCAGCTATGACTTGAATTCCCCGGGCTCGCTCTCCTACCTGGAGGCGGCAGCGGAACTGGCACGACGAGGAGCACCGAACTGATGGCAACGAAACGAACAGGCCTCGGCCGCGGTATCGGTGCTTTGATCCCGATGTCCGACGAGACGCGCTCGCGTCCGGTCGATGTCTTCTTCCCCACGTCCTCGGGGAACGCCGATGACGGACGTACGGAGAGCGCACGCCGGCGAAACGCCGCCGCCGCGCACGATGATGCCCATTCCACAGACGATGCCGATTCGGCTGAAACACCTCCTGATCAGGGATTACGTTCGGTTCCTGGTGCCCGGCTCGCCAATCTGGACCCGAACGACATCGTGCCGAACGCACAACAGCCCCGCACGGACTTCCGGCAGGAGGAGCTCGACGAGCTCATGGCGTCGATTCGCGAGATCGGAGTGCTGCAGCCGATTGTGGTGCGGCCGGTTGATGACGCGGTCGACGGCGCTCGCTTCGAACTGGTCATGGGTGAGCGCCGGCTGCGTGCGACGAAGGCCCTGGGATTGACGAGCATCCCCGCGGTGATCAAGGATACGGCCGACGACGCCATGCTTCGGGACGCACTGCTGGAGAACCTGCACCGTTCGGAGCTCAATCCCCTCGAAGAAGCCAGTGCCTACCAGCAACTCCTCTCGGACTTCGGGATCACGCAGGAACGCTTGGCCGAGCGCATAGGGCGCTCGCGACCGCAGATATCCAATACATTGCGACTACTCCGGCTTCCCGCGATCGTGCAGCAGCGGGTCGCGGCGGGTGTGTTGAGTGCCGGCCATGCCCGCGCCGTCCTTTCCGTCGTCGACGAGACGGAGATGATTCGCCTGGCTGACAAGATCGTGAACGAAGACCTCTCCGTCCGCGCGGCGGAGGCCGCCGCCACCGCCCGGCCCCGCGCCATGCGACCTCGGCCCGCCCCCTCGTCGCGTCAGGGCGCGCTGGATGAGGTGGCAGAGCGGCTCGGGGATCGCTTCGACACCCGTGTTCGCGTGTCTTCGGGCGGTAAGAAGGGGTCGATCATCATCGAGTTCGCGACGATCGCTGATCTCAACCGCATCACACGTGAAATGGGCGTGGAGGGCTTCGGGTCTTAGCCTGTGTTTCACGTGAAACATGGGTATTGACGTCCTCGCCACTTCTGACGGTCGACGATCGAGACCTCGCGGCGGCAACGACGGCTGTGTCACGTGAAACGGCCTCCATGTCCGTCGTCAGCAATCGTCGTCTGGTGCCCAGCGTAGATCGGCTGACGTTACCCCGCGGGCGCCGGCTTGCGTTCGCGGGCAGGCGGCGAATACGTCTCTGTGGGGCATTGTCGGGAACCTGCGGTCCGGCGAGGACTTCTACTCCACCGTAATCGCCTAGTCACCGTGTCGGGTCCGACAGTTCGGTCACGAAGCGCGGGTTGCCACGTCCTCACGATCCACCGCTCCCGAGCCAACCGATGTGGTGCTCGTCAGTCGGCCTGTCATTGACCCGCTTCTGCGGCCGCCGGATCACGGTGTTCCTCTCTGGCTCGGTTCACCGCCCCTGTGGTCGCCCTGCAGACATGTTTCACGTGAAACGCTCATCTGAGCACGACACTACGACACCCACGTTTGACTGAGTGTGGAAAGGGGTGACGGCGGCACCGCGGCCTGGTGGCGGTGCGTGTCGTGCATGAGTTTCACAGAGCGCGGAAGCGAATGTTTCACGTGGAACAACCCGCTTGAATGACGTCTCTAATTTGCCAGCGTCGCGGCGCGGGTAGCCGGGGTCTGGCAATGACCGGGTCGGTCGCCGCACGGCGGCAAGGGAGTGGTACTCCGACGCAAGCGTGTGAGGCGCCGCGCAGTCCCTGATGATGTCAACAGGATGGCCGCTCCCGCTCTCCTGTGGGAAGCGGGCCGTTCTCCGAGAGGTTATCGCCGAGCGAACTCGAGCCTGTTGAGGGCGGCGACCTCGTGTTTCACGTGAAACATTCGCCGCAAGCGCTCGATCGACGAAACTCGCACACCCGAACGGCGATGTCATGGGAAGTGCATCCGTACCGCAGGTCGCCGCGCACGTCCGATGAGGCGGGCAGCGTCGCATCCGGGAGCAAGGTCAGAGGCCAGGTAATTGCCCGTTCGATTGCTGTAGTCGCGGGGGAATCTACTGCAAGCCACCTTCGCAAGCGTCGGATGATCGAGTCGTCGCCAGTCCCGACGAATTGATCTCCCGGATTCGCTGCCACCACAGGGTGGAGGGGCCATTGGCTTTCCACTTCAGGCTCTCGATAGGAGCTGATATCGCCAATCGTGCACACGACCGTCGGAGAAATTCATGGAGGCAGTGCAGCAGTTCCTCCGGTGCTCGCACTTTCCGCCGCCACGTGTGGCGGCATGGGGCGCGAGACCCGATGCACATGAGTCCTGACGGCGCTGTCTCCCGATATATTGCGACGCGGCCATCACCGCATGGGTGAGTTGTGCATACAGCGTGGGAGCGTCAACCCGACGTACGCCGGTAGCCGTAATCGCGTCGCTATGTCGCGTCGCTATGTCGCGTCGCTATACCGCCGCGGCGTCTCGCATGGCCTGCTCGGCGAGCGCCAGGTAGATGTCACCGAGCTCGTGCGCCGACGCCTCGATCGCCTGGGGAACGAGGGACGTTTCGGTGAGCCCGGGGAGCACGTTCACCTCGAGGAACCACGGCGTGCCACTGTCGTCCACGATGAGGTCCACGCGGGAGATGTGCCGAAGACCAAGAGCGGCGTGCGCGGCCAGCGCGGCCTCGGCGGCCCGCGCTGCAACGTCGTCAGTCAGTCTGGCCGGAGTATAGAAGCGTGTCTCGCCCGCGTTGTACCGCGCTGCGTAATCATAAACCCCTGATACGGGGACTATTTCCGTCGCTGGCAGTGCCACCGTGGCGCCATCCGTCTCCAGCACTCCAATCGAGATCTCCGTGCCCACGATGCACTGCTCGACCAACGCGACATCGACATACGTGTAGGCGTCGACCATGGCACGGGGAAGGTCGTCGTCGGAATTCACCAGTGAAACGCCCTGCGCTGATCCCCCCTGAGCAGGCTTGACCACCACCGGGGCCGTCATCACCGAGAGGATGGACTGCAGCACGCTCGATGCGCCCAACTCGCGGAAGGTATCCTTCGGCAGGGTCACCGACGCGGGTGTGGCGACGCCGGCGCGAGCGACGAGCGTCTTCGCGGTGGGCTTGTTCCATGCGAGACGGGCGGCACCACTCGGCGACCCCACGTAGGGGATGCCGGCCAGTTCGAGCAGGGCGAACAGAGCACCGTCCTCGCCACTCGCACCGTGCAGAGCGGGCCACACGACGTCGGGCGGGTTCTCCCGCAGGTAGGGCAGTAGGGTGGAGTCCGGCTCGCGCAGAATGACCCGGGCACCGCTCGACTGCAGACCGTCGGCGACGCGGCGGCCACTGCGCAGCGATACATCGCGTTCATGCGAGATGCCGCCGGAGAGCACGACGACGGTGAGGGGAGCGCGAGTGGTCATGGCGGCTAGTCCAAATCCGGTGGTGGGCTGGCGTAGTGGCTGTCGGGTCGCGCGGCATCGAGCGCGCCGGTACCCGCGAACGTCTGCAGGAGATCCAGTTCCCCGTTGATCACCGTGGCGAGGCGACGGATGCCCTCACGGATGCGATCCGGGGTGGGATAACAGAACGACAGACGCATCGCGTGGCGTCCTCGCCCGTCGGCGAAGAACGCGGTGCCCGGTGTGTAGGCGACGAGCTCCTTCACGGCCCGCGGCAGCATCTGCTTGGCGTCGAGCTCGTGCGGCAGGGTCAACCAGATGTAGAAACCCCCGGTGGGCACGGTCCAGGAGAGGTGCGGCAGGTACTCGTTCAGCGCGCTCAGCATGGCATCGCGTCGCTCGCGGTACACGTCCCGGAAAGTGTCGATCTGCCCCTGCCAGTCGGCCGTGCGCAGGTACTCCGCGATGATCAGCTGGCTGAACGAGCTGGGGGACAGGGTGGCGGACTCCGCCGCGAGGATGAGCTTGTCGCGGATCGCATGCGGCGCGAGGGCCCACCCCACCCTGAACCCCGGAGCCAGGGTCTTCGAGAACGAACCGAGGTAGATCACTCCGTCGTCATCGGATGCTCGGAGCGCCTCGGGCGGTTTCTCGTCGAAGTAGAGCAAGCCGTACGGGTTGTCCTCGAGCACGAGGATCTCGTTGCGACGGGCGATCTCGAGCACTTCGGCCCGTCGTTCGCGTGTGAGCGTGACGCCGGCCGGGTTGTGGAAGTTGGGGATGGTGTAGAGGAACTTGATGGTGCGTCCCTCGCCGCGCAGACGGGCGATCGTCTCGCGCAGCGCCTCGGGGATGAGGCCATGCTCATCGATGGCGACGTGCGCCACCGACGCCTGATAGGAGCGGAAGACCCCGATCGCCCCCACGTAGCTCGGTGCTTCGGCGAGGATGACATCGCCGGGATCGATGAACAGCTTGGTGACGAGGTCGAGCGCCTGCTGCGATCCCGTTGTGGTGACCACGTCGTCCACACTGCCCGAGATGCCTTCGAGAGCCATGATGTCGAGGATGTGCTCGCGCAGCACCATCGTGCCCTGACCGGAACCGTACTGCAGTGCCATCGGGCCGGACTCGCGCATGACGCGCTCCATGGCCGAGGTGATCAGTTCCGCCGGGAGTGCCGAGACGTAGGGCATTCCGCCTGCGAGCGAGACGACCTCGGGGCGTGAGGCGACGGCGAAGAGGGCACGCACCTCACTGGCGCTCAATCCGGCCGTTCGCTGCGCGTAAGAGTTGAACCACGGGTCGAGGTTGGTTCCTGGCAACCCCCGGTCGTTCGGCGGTGTGTTCACCGAACCAGCCTATCCGCGCCGGACCGGGGTCCAGGACGGACAGGCTGGTGCAGGGCCTAGCCCAGGTACTCGGCGAACTCCTGCTCGAGTGCCGGCTTCGGCTTGGCGCCGATGACGGTCTTGACGACCTCTCCGCCCGAGAACACCTTCATCGCCGGGATGGACGTGATCTGGTACTTCATCGCCGTCTCGGGGTTGGCATCCACATCGAGCTTCACGAGCTTGACGCCGGGGTTCTCCGCGGCGATCTGGTCGAGCACGGGGGCCACGGCCTTGCACGGGCCGCACCACTCCGCCCAGAAGTCGACGATCACGGGGGTGTCGGCGTCGAGGACGTCCGACTGGAAGCTGGCGTCGGTCACGTTGAGTGCGGACATGGTTCTCCTTCTATTGATTCGTGTGCCGGACCGGGCAGGACGCCCGAGCCGGAGGACGGGTTACGGCGCGCCGACCAGTTGGCCGTCGGCCGTTACGGTGCTGCCGGACGCGGGGGAAGTGGGGCTCGAGTCGCCGTCGGCGGGTGCGAGGAGCTCCTCGGGCAGGGTGGCGAGGAAGTGCTCCGCGTCGAGTGCTGCGACCGTGCCCGAGGCGGCGGCGGTGATGGCCTGACGGTAGGTGGGGTCGATCACGTCTCCGGCCGCGAACACTCCGGGCAGGTTGGTGCGCGACGAGCGACCCTCGACGGCGAGCGTGCCCTCCTCGGTCAGATCCAACTGGCCGTGGAACAGGTGCACGCGCGGGTCGTTACCGATGGCCACGAAGAGCCCGGTGACGTCCAGGGTGCGCTTCTCCCCGGTGCGGGTGTCATTGAGCACGACGCCGGTGACCTTGTCGGCCCCGAGGATCTCGTCGATTGTGGCATTCCACACGAACTCGATCTTCTCGTTCGCGAATGCACGGTCCTGCATGATCTTGGAGGCGCGCAGGGTGTCCTTGCGGTGCACCACATACACCTTCGACGCGAACCGGGTGAGGAACGTGGCTTCCTCCATGGCGGAGTCACCGCCACCAACCACGGCGATCTCCTTGCCGCGGAAGAAGAACCCGTCGCAGGTTGCGCACCAGGACACTCCGTGGCCGCTCAGGCGGTCCTCGGACTCGATGCCGAGCTTGCGGTAAGCCGATCCGGTCGCGACGATCACCGCGAGAGCCTCGAGGGTCTCTCCCGATCCCACGGTGACCTTCTTCACCTCTCCGGAGAGATCCACGCTGGTCACGTCGTCGTACAGCACCTCGGTGCCGAATCGCTCCGCCTGAGCCTGGAAGTGCTCCATGAGCTCCGGACCCTGCACGCCCTCGGGGAATCCGGGGTAGTTCTCCACCTCGGTGGTGTTCATCAGTTCGCCCCCGGCTTCCACGGAGCTGGCGATCAGGAGCGGTGCCAGATTGGCGCGAGCCGCATAGATCGCCGCGGTGTAACCGGCGGGTCCGGATCCGATGATGATGATCTGACGCACGAAGTCTCTCCTCACGGGCGGAAAATGGCGGGGACGCCCGGCCATCGGGGGGTACAACGCTCCCACGCTATCCGCTATTCCGGGCGGGCAGGCGGCGGGCGGCCGCGTCGTCAGGGATCGAGGCGGCGCAGGCGGGCGATCACCGGATTCGCCAGTGTGGCGAATTCCGCGGAACGCATGAGGCGCAGGATGGCGAGGTAGACGACGGTCATCACCGTGCCCACGACGATCATGGTGACGAGCGCCCCGACCACGCTGGAGAGGGCGAGCCCGTCCGCGCGGTTGCCGCCGAGGGCCACCAGGGCGATGAATCCGACCAGAGCCGACACGATCGCGGCCACGGTGAACTGCACGAGGCTGCGGAGGATGCGGTGCCCGTCGAGCGAGCCGAGCCGCTTGCGCAGCAGGTACGCCGCCAGCAGGGCCTGGAGGCCACCCGTGATCGTCGATACGACGGCCAGCCCCACGGCGATCCACTCCACCGGAAGGAGGGTGCACAGGAGCGCGCCGAGGATGAAGAGCACCACCTGGAAGAGCGTGAAGAAGAACGGTGTCTTCGTGTCCTCGAGCGTGTAGAAGGCCCGTTGGATCATGAACAGCACGCTGAACGCCGTGAGACCGAAGAGGTAGGCGATCAACACGTTCCCGAGACCCTGCACGTTCTCGAAACCCGATTCGAAGACCCGGCTGAACGGATACGCCACGACCACGAGCACGGCGGTGGCGAGCACGATGATCATGCCGATGACCCGCACTGCTGCCGAGAAGTCGGATCGCACGGCCGTGAGGTCGTTGTTCGACGCGTGCTCGCTCATCCGGGTGAAGTAGGCCGTGGCGATCGACACGGTCGCCACCGAGTGCGGCAGCATGAAGATGAGCCACGCCGTCTGCAGCGCGGCGATCGACGCGGCCACGCCGAACGCGAGGTTCGCGACATTGGTCTGCACCACTCCGGAGATCTGCGTGATGATCAGCATCCCGAGCGTCCAACTGGCGATCCGGCCGGCCTTGCCGAGACCCACGCCGCGCCAGCGGAAGTCGGGGCGGTACTGCAGGCCGGCGCGGCGCCAGAAGTAGAACAGGATGAGCGCCTGCGCCGCCACCCCGGCGGTCGCGCTGCCGCCGAGCACGGCGATCTTGTCGACCGTCCACTCCGCGAGCGGGCGGGAGCCGTCGGGGTCGGCGCCGAACAGGAGGCTGAACACGCCGAGTCCGGCGATCGCCACCACGTTGTTCAGCACGGGCGCCCAGGTGAACGGGCCGAACGACCCGCGTGCGTTGAGCACCTCACCGAGCACGGCGTACAGGCCGTAGAAGAAGATCTGCGGCAGGCACCAGAACGCGAATGCCGTGACGAGGGCCAGTTGCTCCGGTCCGAGGGTCACACCGTAGAGGTAGGCGATCGCGGGTGCGGCGGCGGTGGCCAGCACCGTGGTGCCGGCCAGGATGACGAGGGCGATGGTGACGAGTCGGTTGATGTAGCTTCGGCCGCCGTCCGCATGCTTGGCAGCCCGCACCACCTGGGGCACCAGCACCGCGTTCAGCACACCGCCCGCCACGATCACGTAGATGTTGTTGGGCAACTGGTTCGCGTTCCCGAAGGCGTCGGCGCTCGCGCTGCCGACCACACCGATGGTCTGGGCCAGCACGATGATCTTCACGAATCCGAGCACCCGGGAGACCAGCGTGCCGGATGCGAGGAGCGCGCTGGCGCGACCGATTCCACTAGCCATCGGTGTTCCCCCCTGATTCACGATCCTGCCTGCGGCGGTTCCGGACGCTGCGCACGAGGCCGAAACCGAAGAGGAGCGCGACGGCGAGCCCCAGAATGACGATCGCGACATTCTCCCATCCCGCCCGGATCTCGGCGTCCACCAGGCGCGTCTCGCCGATCTGCACGAGCGGCGGGGTGTCCGAACTGAACATCGTGATGGCGATGGTCGACCCGCCGTTCGAGACCGAGCGGGCGGGGAGTCGAGCCAGGCCCGTCGCATCGGGAGGCACCGTGACCGTGGCCGATCCCTCGATCTCGGCACGCGAATTCAGGGATCGACCCGTGACCGTCACGGTGACCGGCTGGTCGAGGTCGTTCTCGACGCGTACCGGCAATTCGACGTTGTCACCGACGATCTGCAGGGTGCTCGATTCGCTGATCCGCACCGATCCGAGAATCTCCGCGGCGTCCGCCTGGGTCGCCGCCACGGCGTCGGTCCACCCCGGCAGGGCGTCCCGCCAGCCCACGGACAGGAGGGCCAGCATCTGCAACCGCAGTTCGCCGGTCAGGAGCTCCGGGCGTTCGAGGATGGTGGAGAACGCGGCCACCGCCGTCTCGGTGGCGAGGAGCGCGGCGGCGGCGGCCCGCCGTTCCTCGACCACCGGCGAGTCCACCAGGGTGGCGGTGACCGGATCCGCCGCCATCGCGATGGCGAGAGGTGCCGTGTTCGCCCAGCCCAGCGCGCTTACGGTGGCAAGCACCTCCGCCACCCGGGGGCCGGCCGCCCAGCCGCGATCGAGTGTCGCTACCACCGAGTGGGTGTTGCCGGGCTGTTCGCGCGTGATGGTGGCGAGAACGGCGGCGATCCGCGAGACGGTGTCCTGAACCTCGACGTCGCTGCTGGCGGATACCGCTGCGTTCAGCAGCGCCGAGAGATCGGTGTCGGCGACCAGTACCGACATGTCACCCACCTCGGCGAGGGGACCGGGAGTGGCCGACGAGGGGAGGTCGACGTTGGCCTCGTCGAGCACCGTGGTGGTGATCCCGCTCGCGGCGAACGCGGCGAGATCGGGGGAGATGACCGTGTTGGCGGCGGGCCAGCCTATGCCGCTTCGGGTATACGACCACGCGAGCAGGTCTTCGGTGCTGGGGGCGAGGTCGGCGGGGGTGCCTGTCTCGCCCGTGGACTCCGGCCCTTCCGTGGTCTCCGGCGACGGCGTGCTCTCGGCACCCGTTCCGCTGCTCAGCGGATTCTCGGTGTCGTCCTGGCCCACGGCGTCGTCGTCCCCGATGTTCTCCTCGACCTCGGCCGGCGGGGTTTCGAAGCGGGCGGGATCGACCTCGTGGTCCAGAGTGATCGGTGCGAGCAGTCCGGGTGCTCCCGATTGAGACTGCAGGGCGAGGTCCGCATCCGCATACGCGAGGGGGAATATCTCGTTGGACGCGCTGGCGAGTCGCTCCAGCCAGGCGACGGCGCTGGGGGGCGCGTCCGAGCCGAGGACGCGGATGGATGCGGGGATGCGGGGGTCGAGGCCCACGGCGATGTTGGGCCGCGCGAGGATGGTGCCCAGCTGGAGGGTCAGGGTGCCTGCCGGTTCGGTGAAAGCGGCGAGGGCCTCGGCGTCGATGAGGCCGTCGGCCGTGGGCGGCACGGTGAGCGGCACCAGCACGGCCACGTTGGTGGGGGAGTAGGACGACGACGGCGACCAGACGACCGTTCCGCGCCCGGTCGCATACTCGGTGCCCTCGATGAGCAACCGGCCGGCGAGACCGCGGGGCCCGAACGCGGATGAATAGGTGCCGAGGCCCAGGGAGTCGGCGGGTACGGGCTCGGCGGTCACCGTGGCCGTGGTGCCCGGTGCGATCAGCGGCGTCGCCACGCGGGCGATGCGGATTCCCGGCCGACTGTCGGCACTGTCGGGTGCGAGCCACTCGGTCACGTTCTCGCGCGAATCAAGCACGGACCGATTCAGGTACACGTCCACGTCCCCGGGTTCGAGCGGGGCGTCCGTGCCATTGGTGATCGACACCGTCACGTCGAGGGTGTCCTCCGTACCGAGTTCGGCCGAGGCGGGGAAGATTCGCAGGGTCACGCCCTCGACCGCACCCCTCGCCGGGGTCGCCGGTGTCACGACCGACGCGAGAACGAACGAGCACACGAGGGCGGCGACGACGAGCGCGGCACTGACGAACCTGTTCGGGCGTCGGCCGGCGCACGATTCCGGCACGGCCTCCATTCGTCCGATTCTAAAGGGCGGTCGATGGGGAACCTCGGTGCGACGCATCGGGAGCGCGTCCGGCGATGCTGCTCCGACCTACACTTGCTGGATGCAGAGCGTCGCAACGGCATTGGCACAGTTGGACGCCCTCGCGTCGTCGCCCGCCGTCTCGACCCTCTCCTCCGCGTTCCGCGCGGCGGGATACGAGTTGTCGCTCGTGGGCGGACCGGTGCGGGACGCTTTCCTCGGACGCGTGGCCACCGACATCGACTTCGCGACCGACGCCACGCCCGACCAGGTACTCGACATCGTCGTTCCTCTCTCCGACGCGCACTGGGACATCGGGCGGCAGTTCGGCACGATCGCCGCTCGACTGCACGGGCAGACCGCCGAGATCACGACCTACCGCACGGACGCGTACGACGGGGAGTCGCGCAAACCCGAGGTGGAGTTCGGCACCCGTCTCGAAGACGATCTCGAGCGCAGGGACTTCACCGTCAACTCTCTGGCCCTCCGATTGCCCGACATGGTGCTGGTGGACCCCTGCGGGGGAGTCGAGGACCTGTTGGCCGGGGTGCTCCGCACTCCGGCGGCACCCGAGCGATCCTTCGGCGACGACCCGCTGCGCATGCTGCGTGCCATCCGGTTCGCGGCCCAACTCGGTTTCGAGGTGCACGAGGAGGCGCTCGCGGCGATCACGTCGATGGTCGACCGCATCGACGGGATCTCCGTCGAGCGGGTGAACGAGGAGCTGTCGAAGCTGCTCCGCACCGATGAGCCGCGCGCCGGCCTCCGGCTCCTGGTCGAGACCGGGCTCGCGGCACGGGTGCTGCCCGAACTGCCGGCGCTGCAGTTGACCCAGGACGAGCACCACCATCACAAGGACGTGTACGAGCACTCGCTCACGGTGCTCGACCAGGCGATCGAGCTGGAGAAGAGCCGGAACCCGGGCGAGGCACCGGATCTCGTGCTGCGCCTCGCCGCCCTGCTGCACGACATCGGCAAGCCGGCGACCCGACGCCTCGAGCCCGGCGGAGTGGTGACCTTCCATCATCACGACGTGGTGGGCGCGAAGATGGCGAAGAAGCGGTTGCGGGAACTGCGGTACGACAACGACACCGTGCGCGACGTCGCCCGACTCATCGAGCTGCACCTGCGGTTCTTCGGATACACCGAAGGAGCCTGGACCGACTCCGCGGTGCGACGCTACGTGCGGGATGCCGGGGACCAGCTCGACCGCCTGCACATCCTCACCCGCGCCGACGTGACCACACGGAACACCCGCAAGGCCGATCGCCTCTCGTTCGCCTACGACGACCTCGAGGACCGGATACGCGACCTGCAGGAGCAGGAGGGTCGGGCGGCGCTCCGGCCCGACCTCGACGGCGAGGCGATCATGGCGGTGCTCGGGCTCGCCCCGGGACCCGACGTGGGTGCCGCCTACCGTTTCCTGATGGAACTCCGGCTGGACGAGGGACCGCTCGGCACGGAGGAGGCGACTCGTCGCCTCCTCGCCTGGTGGAGCGAGCGCTGACCCTCACGGCCCCGGTCTCCATACGGTCCCTGAGCTCGTCGAAGGGATGCACTACGGCGCCTCGGCCACGGGCCGGACCCTCCTCGCGGTTGAGGCCAGTCCTCCACATCGGCTAGGCTGTACAGGTTGTCCGCGTGCCGGGTTCTCCGGCCTCCGCGGCTCAACGATGCGATATACCCTCCTGTTGCAGATCGTCTGCAACCGTTTTAGTCCGAAGGAGGTGGGTTAGTCATGCATCAGTACGAGTTGATGGTCATCCTCGATCCCGAGATCGACGAGCGCACCGTGGCTCCGAGCCTCGACAAGTTCCTCAACGTAATCCGTAACGACGGTGGCACCGTCGACAACATGGATGTCTGGGGACGCCGTCGTCTGGCGTACGAGATCAACAAGAAGACCGAAGGCATCTACGCCGTCATCGCGCTCACCGCGAACCCCGACGCCACCGTGGAGCTCGACCGCCAGCTGAAGCTCAGCGAGGCCGTCATGCGCACGAAGGTGCTGCGCGCGGAGGAGGCGATCGCCCAGGTCGCCACCGCGAAGGAGCTCGCCGAGCAGAAGGCGGCCCGCAAGGCCGCTGCGACGGGCCGCTCCGCCGCTCCGACGGCCGCCGTCGCCGGTGCTCCCGCAGCGCCTGCAGCCCCGGCCGGAACCTCGGAAGGCAACTAGCTCATGGCCGGCGAAACCATCATCACCGTGGTGGGCAACCTCACCAGTGACCCGGAGCTGCGGTACACGCAGAACGGTCTGGCGGTCGCCAACTTCACCATCGCGTCCACTCCGCGCACGTTCGATCGAGCGAGCAACGACTGGAAGGATGGCGACGCGCTCTTCCTCCGCGCGAGCGTCTGGCGCGAGTTCGCCGAGCACGTCGCGAGTTCCCTGAGCAAGGGCTCTCGCGTCGTCGCCACCGGTCGACTCAAGCAGCGCTCGTACGAGACCAAAGAGGGCGAGAAGCGCACCAGCATGGAGCTGGAGGTCGACGAGATCGGCCCCTCGCTCCGCTACGCCACCGCGCAGGTCACCCGCGCGTCGGGCGGCGGTAACGCGGGTGGCGGCAGCGTCGGCGGCGGCAACCGTGGCGGATCGTCGAACCAGTCGGCCGACGAGCCCTGGGGCGGCCCCGCGCAGAGTTCGTCCTCTTCGGGCGACGGCTGGAGCAATCCCGGCGCCTTCAACGACGAGACCCCGTTCTAACGGTCCCGTCCCCTTCACAAGTCAACGATCTCTTGCGCGGCCGCAGCGGCCGTCGGGGATAGGAAAGAAAGACTCATCATGGCAGGAAAGAGCAGCGGCGACCGCCGCAAGCCGATCCGAAAGGGTAAGGACGGCAAGAACGCCGCCCCGGCAAAGTCAGTTCGCGTCGGTGTCATCGACTACAAGGATGTCGCCACGCTTCGCAAGTTCGTTTCCGAGCGCGGAAAGATCCGCGCCCGCCGCATCACCGGTGTCTCCGTGCAGGAGCAGCGTCTCATCGCCCGCGCAGTCAAGAACGCGCGTGAGATGGCACTGCTTCCCTACGCAGGCTCAGGCCGTTAGGGGTTAGTGCAATGTCCAAACTGATTCTCACGAACGAGGTCTCCGGACTCGGTTCGGCCGGAGACGTCATCGACGTCAAGAACGGCTACGCCCGCAACTACCTCATCCCCCAGGGCTTCGCTGTTGCGTGGTCCCGCGGTGGCGAGAAGCAGGTCGAGCAGATCCGGGCGGCCCGCACCGCTCGCGAGCTTGCGACGATCGAAGAGGCGCAGGACCTCAAGGCGAAGCTCGAGGCCCGACCGATCAAGCTCGCCGTCAAGGCCGGCCAGGGCGGTCGCCTGTTCGGTTCGGTCAAGACGAGCGACATCGCCGACGCGGTCTCCGCGGCCGGAGTGGGCACGCTCGACCGACGCAAGATCGAGATCGCGAACGCGATCAAGCTGACGGGCACGCACGAGGCGACGATCCGCCTCCGCGACGAGCTCGTGGCGACGATCACCCTGCAGGTCGTAGCAGCCAAGTAGCACGTTCCGCAAGTCGAATAGCGGTGGGGAAACCCACCGCTATTCGGCGTTAACGGGCGGGGAAACACAAGATTTGTGCACAGGCCCGGCACGGTTATCCCAACCTTCAACCATCGCTGCAAGCTTGTTTCTACACACAGGTGGGGGAAACTTCGGGTGCCGGTCAGAGGCGTATTCAGAGCGAGAATTGTTCTGTTGTGCACAGATCTATCCACATGCTTTGCACACGAACGGCGGCGTGTCGCCAAAGTTACTCACAGCCGTGTCCACAGGGCCATTTGGTCGGGACCTCGGCCGATCCCTAGGGTGGGGCAGCGTCCCTTCGAGAGGCACTCCAGCTCGGGCAGGACGCACCGGCGGGTGGCTGTCGGGGGTAGCTGTTAGACAGCAGTGAGGCTCGAATATCTGCCCCTCGAAACAACGGAAGGAACGGCCCGCGTGTCCATTGCTCATCTCGGTCTCGCCTCGGAAAGTCAGGGCGCGGAACGGCGGTCGGGGCCGGAGCGCACGCCACCGCACGATCTTCTCGCCGAGCAGAGCACCATCGGCGGAATGCTGCTCAGCAAGGACGCGGTAGCCGACGCCGTCGAGTCGGTGCGGGCGATCGACTTCTACATCCCCAAGCACGAGATCATCTTCGACGCGATCCTCTCGCTGTACTCCCACGGCGAGCCCACCGACGTCATCGCCGTCACCGACGAGCTCACGAAGACGGGCGACCTGGCCCGAGCCGGCGGCGCCGACTACTTGCACACGCTCACGAGCGTGGTGCCGACCGCCGCCAATGCCGGCTTCTACGCGTCGATCGTCGCCGAGAAGGCCGTGCTCCGACGCCTCGTCGAGGCCGGCACCCGCATCGTGCAGATGGGCTACGCCAGCGAGGGCGAGGTCGTGGACCTCGTCAACTACGCGCAGGCCGAGATCTACGGGGTGACCGGCGGAGTCGAGGCCGAGGACTACGTACCGCTGACCGACGCCGTGACCGCAGCCATCGACGAGATCGAGGCGGCAGCCGGCAAGGACGGGCAGATGACCGGTGTTCCCACCGGTTTCGCCGACCTCGACCAGCTGACGAACGGCTTCCATCCCGGCCAACTGATCATCGTGGCCGCGCGCCCGGCTCTCGGTAAGTCGACGCTCGCGCTCGACCTCGCCCGCGCAGCGTCCATCGGCCACGACATGCCGTCGATCTTCTTCTCCCTCGAGATGGGCCGCAGCGAGATCGCGATGCGGCTGATGAGCGCCGAGGCATCCATTCCGCTGCAGAACATGCGCAAGGGCACGGTCGACGCCCGCGACTGGACCACCATCGCGCAGACGCGCGGCCGCATCAACGACGCCCCGCTCTACATCGACGACAGTCCCAACATGACGCTCGTCGAGATCCGGGCCAAGTGCCGCAGGCTCAAGCAGAAGGTCGGGCTGAAGTTGGTCGTCATCGACTACCTGCAGCTCATGACGAGCGGCAAGCGCGTCGAGTCCCGCCAGCAGGAGGTCAGCGAGTTCTCTCGTGCACTGAAGCTGATGGCGAAGGAGCTCCAGGTGCCGGTCATCGCCCTGTCGCAGCTGAACCGAGGACCGGAGCAGCGCGCCGACAAGATGCCCGCCATTTCCGACCTCCGGGAGTCGGGCTCGCTCGAGCAGGACGCCGACATGGTGATCCTGCTGCACCGGGAGAGCGCCTACGAGAAGGAGAACCCGCGGGCCGGTGAGGCGGACTTCATCGTCGCCAAGCACCGCAACGGGCCGACGGGCACCATCACGGTCGGTTTCCACGGTCACTTCTCGCGCTTCGTGGACATGCCCCCCGGGCACTAGCCGCACTGTTCGCCCGGAGCGACGCCGTCGCGGCCTGATGTCCGAAGGTTGCGGCGACCGATCTCGGCGCGCGCGGGAGCGCGCCACCGGGCGTACGGTTCCGGTATGAGCGGGCGAATCGAGTACGGGGCGTTCAGTTTCGCCGGATCAGGTCCGATCGTTGCGGGCCTCGCCGCATCCGGGCTCGACTGGGTGTGCATCGACGCCCAGCACGGTCGGTGGAACGACGACTCGGTGCTCACCGTGCTCGACCTCGTGCACTGGACGCCGGGGGCCGATGCCACCCGGATGTACGTGCGCCCCCGTGCCCTCGACTTCGGTCTCATCGGCCGGGCCCTCGACGCCGGAGCCGCCGGAATCATCGTCCCGATGGTCGACAGCGTCGACGACGCCCGGCGAGCGGTGGAAGCGGCCCGCTTCCCACCCCTCGGACGCCGAAGTTTCGGTCCGATCCGAACCCCGTTCGGTGCACCGGACGACCTCGAAGCGGCCAACGCGGGCGTCATCGTCGTGCCGATGATCGAGACCGTCGGGGCGCTCGATCAGGTCGAGGACATCGCCGCCGTGGACGGGGTGGACATGCTGTTCGTCGGTCCGTTCGACCTGTCCCTCGCGCTCGGCACGACGGTCGATGCGCTCCTCGCCGACACGTCGCCGGGGAATCCGCTCGACCGGATCGCCGCCGCGGCGGACGCTGCCGGGGTGCGCTTCGGAGCGTTCGCCGGGTCGCTCGATCGGGCGCGCGCGTTCCAGGACAGGGGCGCGGACTTTCTCTCGGTGATCAGCGACCTCGACGCCGCGGTCACGGGCGCCCAGCATGCGGTGCGCGCCGTTCGGGACGACGGCCGGTAGCGGGGACACCGGACACCGAAGCTCATCCGCAACCCGGGACGGGTCAGCGCGAGTCGCCCCGCTGCGCCGCGTCCCACCAGTCCAGCACGCGCGTGGCGGAAAGGGTCAACCACTTCGACGGCTCGCCGACGTCCACGTCCACCTCGAACCACACCCGGCCAGGATGCCGCCGCTCCTGCAGCCAGGTGCCATCCGGTTGCCGGGCGCCACGGATCTGCTCGATCGCATCGGCCATCCGCGGATCCGGCGACCTGCCGTCGAGCATGGCCGCATCGCGGAAGTACTCGGCCGCGTTCAGCACGCTGTAGAACCAGCGGAACGGATAGGCGAACCGCGACACCCACGGCGCGACCGGCTCGCCGGTCGAGAGACGCGTGGAGAGGCGGCGGCTCAGCAGGTACTCCTCGCCGCCGCGCCGGGCATCGCGGACGTCGTCCGAGCTCCCGGTGCCGGACTCCGCGACGAGCAACCCCTTGAGCACGTTGAGCGTGGAGTGGAACGACGACACGGTGGACCCCTCCACCCACTCGCAGTTCCACCCGCCGTCGGACATCCGGTGCTCGAGGAGCCACGAGGTCAGCCCCGAGACATCGGCGCCGAGCCAGGTGCCGTTCGCCACCGTGTACCCGTTGATGCAGCAGTCGACCTCACCGCCCCAGTAGGGCAGGTCGTCGTACTCCCACCTCGAGTTCGCGGCGATGCGCTCGGCCGTGTCTCCGAGCACCGCGGCGTCGACCCCCCACTCCCTCAGGGAGTTGAGCGACCAGGTCGTCGCCGTCCACGGTTGACCAGCATCATCCGCGGCTTCCGGACCGGCGAAGTCGAAGTCCGCGGGGAAGTACGCCCCGCCCGCCCACTGTCCGTCGGCATCCTGAAGAGCGAGGAGCCGCGCACCGAAGCCCTCCGTCGCTACGCGGGCGCGTGTCGCCCGCCATACCGACTCCGGAGCACCCGCGAGGTCGCGCTCGACCTGCCAGCGCAGTGCGGGATCGGAGTCGAGCAGCCAGCTCAGCACGTCGTCGCTCACCATGGCGCAACGCTAGCCCCGGGCGAAGGCGCATCGCTAGACGCAGGTTCCACCGACCCGCTCGTTGCTACACTGACGGCTGGCCCGCGGCATCCGCGGCCCCGGACGACGGTTCAGTACCCGGACTGCGACAAGACTGGCCAAGGAGCCGTGTCATGTACTGGATCGTCCTCGTCCTCTCCGGTGTGCTGGAAGCGGTGTGGGCCACGGCCCTCGGCAAGTCGGAGGGGTTCACCAAGCTCTGGCCGAGCGTCACCTTCGGGGTTGCGCTGGCGTTCAGCATGGCCGGCCTCGCGTTCGCGATGCGCGGCATCCCGATCGGCACCGCCTACGCCGTGTGGGTGGGCATCGGAGCGGCACTCACCGTGACCTGGTCGATGGTGACGGGGGACACCAGCGTGTCCTGGCTGAAAATCGCGCTGCTCGTCGGGCTGATCGGCTGCGTGATCGGCCTCAAGCTCGTCGAGGATGGCGCCTGACGCGACGGGCGTTCGCGGCGTCGACGGCGCCTCCTTCACCAGCGCGTTCCGTCGTCAGGCGTCCGAGTCGCTGAACTCGATGACGTGCGTGCGCATGACGAGCAGGTGGAGCGCGCCGCCGAGCAGCGCACCGATCACCCACGCGAAACCACTGAGAGCCGCGAGCGCCGGAACCCACACGGCGGACACGGAGAAGATGGCCGCCACCAGGAAGGCGAGAATCGCCCGGGTGTTCCAGCCGCGGGAGAAGTAGTACTTGCCGGTCTGCGCCGGTGAGTACAGGTCGGACACATCGAGGCGCTGCTTCCGCAGCAGGTAGTAGTCGGCGATCATGATCCCGTACAGCGGGGCCAGCACGGCTCCCAGCGTGTCGACGAACGCGGGCAGGCCCACCTGGCTGATCACCGACACCCAGAATGCTCCGATGAAGAACGCGATTCCGGCGGCGATGTACCCGCCCTTGCGGAAGCTCACCCGCTGCGGCGCCAGATTGGAGAGGTCGTACGCCGGAGGAATGAAGTTCGCGACGAGGTTGATGCCGATGGTGGCGACGAGGAACGTGAGCGCCGCGATCACCGTGAGCGGGACGCTGCCCGTCAAAGCCACGATGTCCGCCGGATTGGTGAGCGGCTCGCCCTCGCCGCCCTGGTAGACGATGTATGCGCCCGCCGTGATGAACAGGGAGAGGAAGGTGAAGAAGGCGAGACTCACCGGGAGGCCCAGGAGGTTACCGCGCCGCATGCCCTTCTGGGTGCGGGAGAAGCGGGCGAAATCGCCGAAGTTGATGATCACGGCGGAGAAGTAGGCGATCATCGTGCCAATGACGCCGACGAACGCGAGCACCGCCGCCCAGCCCTGCACGGAGTCGTTGTCGAAGATGCTGCCCACGGCGGGGAGTAGCCGGTCACCCGCCTGCATCCAGATGAAGGCGAGCAGCACGATCATCACGACGTAGACGGCCGGGCCCGCGAAGTTCAGGAACTTCTCGATCCAGTCGATGCCCCGGATGAACAGCACCACCTGGATCGCCGACACGATCACGTAGGAAACCCAGTCGACCGCCGTCATCCCGAGGAAGGTGCCTCCGCCCGGCGTTCCGAGGATGGCGTTGAGGGCGAGCGCCACCGCGGTCGACGCGAAGTACGTCTGCGCGCCGTACCAGAAGATCGCGACGATTCCGCGCACCAGCGCCGGGAACTGGGCGCCGCGGATGCCCATGCTCGTCCGCGCCATCACGGGGTAGGGGATGCCGTACTTGACGCTGGGCGTGCCCGACAGGTTCACCAGGAACATCACGAACACGCCGGCGAGCACGATCGCGGCGAACACCCACCACCCGCTGATGCCTGCGGTGATGAACAGGCTGGCTGCGAGGGTGTAGCCGGCGAGGCTCTGCACGTCATTGGTCCACACGTTGAAGATCTCGAATGATCCCCAGCGTCGACGGGATTGCGGAAGCGGCGCGAGGTCCTCGTTGTAGAGCGACCCGTGCGGGTCAACCAGGTCGTATCCGGTCCGAACGGCGTCCTTCTCGAGCGTCATGTCTGCCTCCTCAGCACCGGATGCCGCTCGATCGAGCGGGCCCGTGACGCAACGCTAGGAGCGGGAGGTTCGGGGCCCGTTTCGCGAGTGTGACAAGTGCGTTTCGGCGGGACCGGATGCGGGGGGAAGTGAGGGCGGGAATGCTCAGCCGGCGAACGCGAGCACCGGCTTGCCCGGAACGGGCACCGTCACCCGGAAGAGGGCACCGGCGAGCGGGTCGGACCCGGGCTCCATGCCCTCCTGCGACGTGGTGATGTACAGCTCGGTCAGCTCGCTCCCACCCAGCGTGCACGCCGTCACCTGCGGAGTGGGCACCTCGACCACCTGGTCGAGCACGCCATCCGCCGTGTACCGGTGCACGCGGCCGCCACCGTTCAGCGCGACCCAGACGCCGCCCGCGGAGTCGGCGGTGAGCCCGTCGGGGCGGCCGTCCTCGTCCGCGATCCGTACGAAGGTGCGCCGGCCGGTCAGGCCCGCGTCGCGGTCGTAGTCGAACAGGGCGACCTGCTTCGTGGCGGTGTCGTTGTAGTAGGCGAGGCGCCCGTCCGGGCTCCAGTCGAGACCGTTGGACACGGTCACCCCGGTGAGGATGGTGTGCACCGACCCGTCGGGGTCGAGTCGGTACAGCGCACTCGCACCCTCCTCCTGGTCGTACGCCATCGATCCGCAGTAGAAGCGCCCGTCGGGGTCGCATGCCCCTTCGTTCATACGAATAGAAGAGTCGTTCCACACCGGGGGGAGCGCCGATATCGACCCATCCGCGTTCTCGAGCGCGAACCCGCGCTCGATCCCGATCACCGCGCCACCGCCCTGTCGCGGTCGCACGACCGCGGCGATGTCACTGCCCACGGAGTGCCGTGCGATCGACCCATCGGCGGCGAGGGAGAGCACGTCACCCGCCAGCATGTCGACGAAGCGCAGCCCGCCCCAGCTCGGGGACCAGACCGGCCCTTCACCGTGGTAGGCCACGGACTCGGTCACCTGTTCGGCTCTCATGGCGCACTCCTTCGTTGTGATGGTGGACGCACGGCGACCCCGCACCCCGCAGGGTGGCGGGGCCGCAGCACCGTGGGACGAGGCTAGCCGGAGCGGCCACTCCGTGCGAGGGAACGGTCGCCGGCGGGAGACGCAGCGGGAGCGTCGGTGGAGGAGATGGTCAGGTTGCCCTCCCCGAGGGCTTCCGCGGGCACGTCGCGCTGGATCGAGGTGGCGAGCGGCTCTTCGCGCACGAAGAGCAGCAGGACGAACGCGAGCAGGGCGAGCGGCACCATGTAGAGGAACAGCGGGGTCAGCGCCTCGTTGTACGCGGTGGTGATGATGGAGCGGATCTCTTCGGGCATCGCCGCCACGGAGGCGGGCGTGAGCGAGTTCGACGGGCTCTCGCCGGTGCCGGGCGTCGCGGGAAGGCGTTCGCTCAGGATGCTGGTGAGGCGCGTGGTGAACAGGCTCCCGACCACCGCGCTGCCCAGTGAGGCGCCGATCTGCCGGAAGTAGTTGTTCGAGGCCGTCGCCGTGCCGACCTCGCGTACGGGGAAGGTGTTCTGCACGATGAGCACGAGGATCTGCATGCTCGTTCCGAGGCCGATTCCGAGCACCGCGATGTACACGCACAGCATCCACAGCGGGGTGTCCGTGCGGAGCGTCGACAGAAGGAACAGGCCGAGGGCGACCACGAGGGAACCGACGATCGGCATCCACTTGTACCGTCCAGTCCTGCTGACGACGACACCGGCGACGACCGAGGTGATGAGCAGTCCTGCCATCATCGGAATCATCAGGAGGCCCGCCTGGGTGGCGTCCACACCGAAGGCCATCTGCAGGTAGGTGGGCAGGTAGCCGATGGCACCGAACATCGCGATCCCGGTGAGCAGGCCGGCGGCGGTGGTCAGGTTGAAGTTCCGCTTGCGGAACAGGTGCAGCGGGATGATCGGCTCTGCGGAGCGGCGCTCGATGATGACGAACGCTCCGGCGGCGACGAGGGTCAGGACGATCAGCCCGAGGATGGTGGGTGAGGTCCACTGGAAGTCCTTGCCGCCCCACGACGCGATCAGGATGAAGGCCGTGGTGGTCACCGCGAGGGTGATCATGCCCGCCACGTCGATCTTCGGCCTACTGGTCGTGCCCTTCGGCAGGTGCAGGAAGAAGATGGTCGCGAGGAGGGCCAGGACCCCGAGGGGAACGTTGATCCAGAAGGTCCAGCGCCAGCCGATGCCCTCGGTGAACCAGCCGCCGAGGAGCGGCCCGGCCACCGATGACACGGCGAAGACGGCGCCCATGATCCCCATGTACTTTCCGCGCTCGCGCGCGGGCACGACGTCGGCGATGATCGCCTGGGAAAGGATCATCAGGCCGCCCCCGCCGAGGCCCTGGATGACCCGGCCCACGATGAGCCAGTTCATGTCCGCGGCGAGCGCACCGACCACGGACCCGGCCACGAAGAGGGAGATCGCGGCGAGCATCAGGCCCTTGCGGCCGATGAGGTCGCCGAGCTTGCCGTAGACCGGCATCATGATCGTCGACGCGAGGATGAACGCCGTCATCACCCACAGCATGTGGTCGACGCCGTTGAGTTCACCGACGACGGTGGGGAGGGCGGTGCTCAGCACCGTCTGGCTGAGGGACGCGAGCAGCATCGACAGCATGAGCCCCACGAAGAGCAGGACGATGCCCCGCGTGGAGTCGGCGGACTGCTTGCCCCTCGGGCGAGCGGGTGTTGCGGTTGTCATGAGACCTTTCTGATTACCTGAAGAAGCAGTTCCACCGCGGAGACGAAGACAGCGTCGCTCTGGCTGCGCCCGTGCTGCGCCCGCGCACGCAGAGCGGACCGCACCGGGCCGGCGCACAGCATGACGAGCATCGAAGCGGCGAAATCGATGTCGATCTCGGCGGGGTCGAAGGTGCGGGGGGACCGCAGGCGTTCGGCGACGACCGCACTGATCCGCTGTTCGAGTACGAGGAGGCGGGGGTCTGAGCACGGCTGAGCTCGGGATGGCGACGCAGCACCTCGGTGCGGCGCTCGGCCGATGTCTCCTCGCCGAGGGCGGACGAGATGGTCCGGGACCAGCGCGGCCACGCTGACGAGGAGTTGGTCATCTGCGACGTCGGCGAGGGTGAACGCGGCGGGCGCGCAGAGCCTCGTCCTCGCATGAACCCGCCACCATCACCTCTATAGTTTTGCAGAATCTGCAATTTTACACAAGTGCAAATCTATACCTTATGCATGGAAAGTCACCGGGAGGCCGGGCTCGGGCGGCCGTTCAGGAGACAGCCGGTAGGCTGAGGGCTTCGCAAGAGGAGAGGTCGTGTCGTGTCCGTGGACCACGTCGCGCTCGGGATGAGCTACTGGCGCGTGCCACTCGCCCGGGCCATCCCGGCGCTCGCGCTCGCCGCGGTGACGACCTTCTCCACCGGCCATTCCGCCGATTTCGGTCTGCTCACCTTCGGTGTCTTCGCCGTCATCACCGGTGCGGCTACGGGCGTGCTGGCGAGGGCATCCATGCCGACGGGTCGACCGCGTACCGTGCTGCTCGGACAGGCGGCGATCACGCTGGGCGTCGGTGTCGTGGCGCTTCTCGCCTCCTCCGCCGGTCTGCTGTTCTATCTGTACCTGGTGAGCGTCTGGGCCGTGGTGACCGGGTTCCTCGAGCTCTACGCCGGGCTCTCGACACGACGACGGCTCACTGCTGCGCGCGACTGGATCGTATCCGGCGCGCTCACCGCGCTGGTCGGAATCGTCTTCCTCGTGCTTCCGCCCGACTACGCCCAGACCTTCCGTGCCGACGGTGGCATCGACGGGGTCGTCACCGCATCCGTGTTCGGCGTGGGCCTGCTCGGTGTCTACGGCGCCATTCTCGGAGTGTTCCTCATGATCGCCGCCCTCTCCCTGAAGTGGGAAACAGTCAAGCCCGTGCCTGCCCGAGGAGAGAACTGAACGTGGTAACCCCCAGTCGCAAGGACCGCCTCCGGCCGCTCGAGCTGGTCGGATTCTCCTTCCTGCTCGCCCTGTTCACGGGGGTCGTCGTGCTCGTGAGCACCCGGGACTTCGTGCTGGCGGGCATCTTCCTCGGCATCGTCTTCATCGCCTCGCTCGTCGTGCTGGCGATGCTCACGCTCACCATGAAGCCGAACCGCTCGGAGCTCACCGACCTGGACGAGCAGGACCGCTCCGGACACTGACGCCGGGCTCGGGCTGCACACCACGCCTCGGGCTGCACACCGCCCGCAGCGTGCCGCGTCTCCGGGGGCGTGCGCTCGGCGCCGCGTCAGCGCTCGATGTGGGCCACGAGGTCCGAGGCGAGTCCGGCGTAGCCCGCGGGCGTCAGCTCGAGCAGGCGGCGCTTCGCGTCGCTCCCGATGTCGAGACCGGACACGAACTCGCGCAGGTCCTCGCCCGAGATTCGCTTGCCGCGGGTCAGCTCCTTCAGCACGGCGTACGGATCGGCGATCGAGCTGCGACCCGCCACGATCTCGGCCCGGATGACGGTCTGGATCGCCTCGCCGAGAATCTCCCAGTTGCCGTCGAGGTCCGCCGCGAGCAGCGCGCGATCCACGTCGATCTCGGTGAGCCCGCGAGCGATGTTGTCGAGAGCGAGCAGCGAGTGGCCGAACGCCACCCCGATGTTCCGCTGACTGGTGGAGTCGGTCAGGTCGCGCTGCAGACGCGAGGTCACCAGGGTGCCGGCCAGCGAGTCGAGCAGCGCGCTCGACAGCTCGAGGTTGGCCTCGGCGTTCTCGAAGCGGATCGGGTTGATCTTGTGCGGCATCGTCGACGAGCCGGTGGCGCCCGCCTGCGGGATCTGCCGGAAGTAGCCCAGCGAGATGTACGTCCACACATCGGTGCACAGATTGTGCAGCACCCGGTTCGCGTGCGCGATCCGCCCGTACAGTTCGGCCTGCCAGTCGTGCGACTCGATCTGCGTGGTGAGCGGATTCCAGGTCAGTCCGAGCGACGACACGAACTCCCTCGACAGCGCCGGCCAGTCGACATCCGCGTCGGCGGCCACGTGCGCCGCGAAGGTTCCGGTGGCGCCGCTGAACTTGCCGAGCACCTCGGTGCTGTCGACCGCGGCGAGGATGCGCTCGAGACGGTGCACGAACACCGCGAGCTCCTTGCCGAGGGTCGTGGGGGTTGCCGGTTGGCCGTGCGTGCGGGAGAGCATCGCATCCGACCGGAACTCCACGGCACGGGCCCGCAGCGCCTCGACCACCGTGCGAGCCTTGGGCAGCCAGACGTCGCGGACCGCCGACTCGACGATGAGGGCGTAGGACAGGTTGTTGATGTCCTCGCTCGTGCAGGCGAAGTGCGTCAGCTCGGCGATGCCGTCGAGCCCCAGGGCGGTGAGCCTCCGGCGGACGAGGTACTCGACCGCCTTGACATCGTGCCGGGTGGTCGCCTCCAGCGAGGCCAACTCGTCGATCTCGGCCTGACCGAAATCGGACACCAACCGGCGGAGGTCGGCCTGGGCCTCGGCGGGAAGCGTCGCCGACCCGAACAGCTCGCGGTCGGTGAGGAAGATGAGCCATTCCACCTCGACGTGCACACGGGCGCGATTGAGTCCTGCTTCGGAGAGGTGCTCGCCGAGCTCGCGCACCGCGGGGTAGTAGCGGCCGTCGAGAGGACTCAGCACCTGCGGGGGAAGCGGGCTCATGGACATCGATCTCCTAGTCGCGAGGGGCATGCCGCGGTCGATCCACCCGGGACGGGCGTGCTTCCCATTCTGTCAAGAACGGGCTCCGCTTCTGCACAGGTGGTCGAGGGCCGGGGAGTTCCCCGGATCGGTCGATCCGGGAGTTCGTCGCTTCCCGTCGGCGGCACCCTGTTGCGGGAACCGGAAGGAGGCGGCGTGACGGCGGTAGAAGGGGCGGATCCGGTGCTTGCGCGCCACCGCATGGTGCTGGAGCAGCAGCGGGACGCACTCCGGCACCTCATGGCGATGATGACGGATCTCCGTCGCACGGTCCCGCGGAACGCCGGTGAATGGCGGTCCCTCGCGTCCCGGCGCTACACGGAGCGATTGCTGCACCTCGACGACACCCTCGAGAGCGCCGTCCGGGAGTTGGCCGGCGGGGCATCGGCGGCGAGCGTGGCTCTGGCACGGCTGGGAGCGCCACGGTGAGCGACACGCTCCTCGTCGGTGGAGGCGGAAGCACCGCCGTCGCCACGGACGACCTGTTCGAGCAGGCGCAGGCGTTGGAGCGTCTGCGGCAGGACCTCGTCGACTGCAGGCGGCGACTCGCGGGCTGGCCGTTCGGCGAGGAGATCGACGCGCGTGTGACGCAGAGCGTGCTGTGGGCGGCGGGGGCGATCGACGAGGCGGCGGCCGAGTGCGAAGACCTGGCCGCGGGACTCCGCCGGTCGGCCGAGCGGTACGGCGCGCTCGAGCGCTCGCTGTCTCGGGTGCAGCGGGATCTCGGTGCCGACGCCGCGTACGTCGCCGGGATGGTGCTGCCCGGCCTCGTCGCCCTGCACGGTCCGGCGATCGCTCTCGGCCTGCTCAGCGCGGCGGCGGGCGTCACCATCGCCGCGGGCGGCCCCGATCGGGCGGGAGCGGCGCTGCTCGACTGGCTGCGCGCCAATCCGCGCGTCACCAACAATGCCCTCGTGGCGGGGCTCGTGCGCACCGGCGTCTCTTCGATCGACGACTTCGGGATGGGCGCGGTGTACGTGCCGCCCTCCGCGCGCGCCGTACTGGGCGAGAAGGGTCTCGGGCTCCTCGGCGTGCCGGAGACCGGTGCGGTGCTCATGGCCGGTGCGGCGGGCTGGGGAGTGCTGCGGGAGACGCCCGTGCGGGTGCACCGGGTGGGAGACGCCGGGGCGAGGTCGTCGCCCTCCCCGCGCGTCGCCGCACCGCGCGGGTTCGGCGACCTCGCCGCCCGGGTACCGTCGGCATCGCCCGGCGGGGCCCAGGTGCGCATCGAGCGGTACACCGGCGCGGGAGGCACGCCGCGATACGTGGTCTATGTCGGAGGCATGGTCGATTCGTCAATGCGTTCCCGGCGGGAACCCTGGGACGCCACCTCGAGCGTGCGAGCGGTGACAGGTCAGGACGCCGGGGCGGTGCGGGCCGTGGAGAGCGCCATGAAGCAGGCCGGGATCGGCTCCCGCGACCCGGTCCTGATCACGGGCTACTCGCTCGGTGGCGTCGCGGCGCGCGAGGTGACGGAGCGCGGGGGCTTCACGGTCTCTCAGGTGGTGACTCTGGGATCACCGGTGGGGCAGGCGGCCGCACCCGACGGCGTTCCCGTGGTCACCGTGGAGCACACGGAGGACGTGCTCGCCGCCCTCGGCGGCCATCCGCCCGCGGGTGACGAGACCGCCGACCCGCTCGTCGTGCGGCGCTCGGTGATGGATGCCGACCGCGCGCCGTCGGACACCGTCTTCGCCGCTCACGCGCTCGAGGACTACCGGCATACCGCGGAACTGATGGACTCCTCCGAGGAGGCGCGACTGGTGGCGTCCCGCGAGGGGGTCGCGACGTTCCTCGAGGGGACGACTGCCGAGTCGGTGACGTACTGGCGGGCCGACCGGGTGATCCCGGATGCCGGTACGGGCACCGAACTCGGCACCGGTTCCGGGCTCAGTCCCGCGCGCGGGAACGGGAGGTGAGGGGTCGGAGAAGCAGACCGATGATCCAGCTGAAGATGGCCATGAGCAACGCACCCAGCACTCCCCACCAGAAGCCGTCGACCGTGAGACCGAAGCCGAGCAGGTCGGAGATCCAGGCCACGAGCAGGAACAGCAGGCCGTTCACGATGAGGGCGATGAGGCCGAGAGTGAGAATGTAGAGCGGGAACGCGACGATCTTGATGGCGGTGCCGATCACGCCGTTCACGACGCCGAAGAGCAGACCGAGCAGCAGATAGGTGAGCACCGTCGCGAGGGTGTCGCCGGGCGGATACGGCACCACTCCCGTGCCCGCGACGATCTGGGTGGTGAGCCACAGCGCCAGGGCGTTGACAACCGTCGAGATCAGGAACTTCATGCTCCCACTATGGCATCGCCCCGGCGTCCTCCGGCATCGCCCGAACGACGACAGCGGCCCGGATGACGATGGCCCGGCCCCTCTAGACTGTGTCGTCGTGAGCCACCCGGAGGTGCCGACAGTACGACTGAGGCCGGAGATCGTCGCATTGCCCGCCTATCGCCAGGGCAATCCTGCCTCCGAGGACGCATTCAAGCTCTCCTCCAACGAGAACGCGTACGAGCCGCTGCCGAGCGTGCTCGCCGCCATCGATGGAGTTCGGTCCATCAACCGGTATCCGGATGCCGCCGCGAGCGCCCTGCGACACGCGCTCGCCGCCCGCCACGGCGTGACCGAGGACGAGGTGCACGTCGGTGCCGGGTCGGTGTCGCTGCTCGCCCAGCTCATCTCCGCCGCGGCTGGACCGGGCGACGAGGTCGTGTACGCCTGGCGGTCGTTCGAGGCGTACCCGGGTCTCGTCACGGTGGCCGGGGCCACGAGCGTCCGGGTACCCAACACCGAGAACGGGGCGCACGACCTCGACGCGATGGCGGCGGCGGTGACGCCGCGCACCCGGGTGCTTCTCGTCTGCAGCCCCAACAACCCGACCGGCGCCGTGGTGACGGCCGACCGGTTCGAGGCATTTCTGAGCCGCATGCCGTCCGACGTGCTGGTGCTGCTCGACGAGGCCTACATCGAATTCGTGCGCGATCCTGCGGCCGTGAACGGCATCCCGCTGCTGGCGCGATACGCGAACCTCGTGGTGCTCCGCACCTTCTCGAAGGCCTACGGACTCGCCGGGCTCCGGGTGGGCTATGCGGTGGGGCCTGCCGCCGTGCTGAACGCCGCCCGCTCCACCGCCATACCGCTCTCGGTCACCGCGCATGCCACCGTCGCGGCACTCGCGTCCCTCGCCGCAGAGCCGGAACTGCTGGACAGAGTGGAGCAGATCGTGCGGTTGCGCGAGCGGGTGACGGAAGCGCTCTCCGACCAGGGCTGGCGGCTTCCAGCGACGCAGGCCAACTTCGTCTGGCTGCCCACGGCAGCGGACACGGAACGCGCCTCAGCCGTGCTCACCGAGCACGGCATCGTGGCGCGCGCGTTCGCCGGGGAGGGCATCCGGATCAGCATCGGCGAGCCCGAGTCTGTCGGGAAACTCCTAAAGGCCACGGGGGAGATTGTCCAGACCCTCACGGGGGAGCACCCGGCGCGCCGGTAGGTTAGTCGAATGGCGGAATCCGAAACGACGGTGTCACTGCTCTCGAAAGAGGGCGCACTGCAGCCCAGCGAATCCGCGGAGGAGTTCCTCCCCTACTTCGAGCGGCTCACCGAAGACGACTACCGGCAGTTCTTCACCGACATGTCGGTGATCCGGGCCTTCGATGTCGAGGCGACCAACCTGCAACGCCAGGGCCAGCTTGCGCTCTGGCCGCCGAGCATCGGCCAGGAGGGTGCGCAGGTCGGTTCCGCCCGGGCCACCCGCGCCCAGGACCACATCTTCCCGGCCTACCGCGAACATGCGGTCGCCATGATCCGGGGCGTCGACGTGCTCGGCATCATCGAACTGCTACGCGGCCATACCCACGGCGGCTGGAACCCCGCGGAGACGAACTTCCACCTCTACACGCTCGTCATCGGGTCCCAGACGCTGCACGCCACCGGATACGCCATGGGCGTGAATCTCGACGGCGCGTGCGGCACGGGGAAC
The DNA here is from genome assembly GCF_008642235.1 of Planctomonas psychrotolerans. Taxonomy (GTDB): domain Bacteria; phylum Actinomycetota; class Actinomycetes; order Actinomycetales; family Microbacteriaceae; genus Planctomonas; species Planctomonas psychrotolerans. The sequence continues at coordinate 1,293,088 of NZ_SJEV01000001.1, forward strand.
CCGGACACCGACACCGCCGTGCTGGTGTACTTCGGCGACGGTGCCACGAGCCAGGGTGACGTGAGCGAGGCGTTCGTCTTCGCCGCGAGCTACCAGACGCCTCAGGTGTTCTTCCTGCAGAACAACCACTGGGCCATCTCGGTGCCCGTCTCCACGCAGTCCCGTGTTCCCCTCTATCAGCGGTCCCGCGGATTCGGAGTACCCAGCACGCAGGTCGACGGCAACGACGTGTTCGCCAGCTACGCGGTCACGGCGAAATACCTCGACGACGCCCGGTCGGGTCGCGGACCGGGGTTCATCGAGGCGCTCACCTATCGCATCGGCGCGCACACCACGAGCGACGACCCGACCAAGTACCGCAACTCCGACGACCTGGCGTACTGGATCGAGCGCGACCCGATCGCCCGGCTCGAGGCCTACCTGCGCGGCCTCGGTGCGGACGACGCGTTCTTCGCCGGGGTGCGCGAGGAGGCCACCGACTTCGCCGCCGACATCCGCCGCCGCACGCTCACGTTGACGTCGCCGTCCGTGGACAAGATGTTCGATTCCGTCTACTCCGAGCCGCATCCGGTGCTCGCTGAACAGAAGGAGTGGCTGGAACGGTACGAGGCGACCTACGCCGACCCCGCGGCCGGAGGGAACTGACCATGGCCGATCTGACGACGATGCCGATGGCGAAGGCGCTGAACGCCGGATTGCGGAAGGCGATGCAGGACGACCGCAAGGTCATGCTGATGGGGGAGGACATCGGCGCGCTCGGTGGTGTCTTCCGCATCACCGAGGGTCTGCAGGCGGAGTTCGGCCGCACCCGCGTGCTCGACACCCCGCTCGCCGAGTCCGGCATCATCGGTTCCGCCATCGGTCTGGCGATGCGCGGCTACCGGCCGATCTGCGAGATCCAGTTCGACGGCTTCATCTATCCCGGCTTCGACCAGATCACCAGCCAACTCGCCAAGATGACGAACCGGCACGAGGGCCAGGTGCAGATGCCCGTGGTCATCCGGGTTCCCTACGGCGGTCACATCGGCGCGATCGAGCACCACCAGGAGAGCCCCGAGGCGTACTTCGCCCACACCGCGGGTCTCCGTCTGGTGAGCCCGAGCACGCCGAACGACGCCTACTGGATGATCCAGGAGGCCGTGCGATCGAACGACCCGGTCATGTTCTTCGAACCGAAGAGCAGGTACTGGCCGAAGGGGGAGGTCGACCTCGCCGCGAGCGCCGCTCCGCTGCACGCCAGCCGGGTGGTCCGCAGCGGTACCGAGGTCACCGTGCTGGCCCACGGCGCCATGGTCAGCGTGCTGCTGCAGGCCGCCGAGGTCGCCGCGGCGGAGGGCACCAGCATCGAGGTGATCGACCTGCGGTCGCTCTCGCCCATCGACTACGGCCCCATCCTCGAGTCGGTGCACAAGACCGGTCGTCTCGTCGTGGCGCAGGAGGCACCCGGCTTCGTGAGCATCGCGTCGGAGATCGCCGCGACGGTCACCGAGCGCGCGTTCTACTCGCTGCAGGCACCTGTGCTGCGGGTGTCCGGCTTCGACGCGCCGTTCCCGCCGGCGAAGCTCGAGACGCTGTACCTCCCCGATGCCGATCGCATCCTCGACGCGGTGGACCGCTCGCTCGCGTATTGATCGACCAGCCCAGCTCACCCCATTCCACCCACAGTTCCCCCGGGAGTCGCGATGACGGATTCACACTTTCACCTGCCGGACGTCGGCGAGGGCCTGACCGAGGCCGAGATCGTGTCCTGGCGCGTGCAGCCGGGCGACGAGATCGCGGTGAACCAGGTGATCGTGGAGATCGAGACGGCGAAGTCGCTCGTCGAGCTGCCGTCGCCCTTCGCCGGCACGGTGTCCGACCTCCTCGTGCAGGAGGGCCAGACCGTCGACGTCGGCACCGCGATCATCGCGATCTCGTCCGACGCGGGCGCGCAGGTTCAGGCACCCGCCGCGACCCCGGCGCAGTCGGCCCTGCCCACCGAGGCGGTGGTGATGGATGAGGAATCCGCCGCCGAGCTCGACCAGGCCGCGGCCGATACCGCGGCCAGCGTGTCCCGCGAGGACGAGGGATCCGGAGCCGTGCTCGTGGGCTACGGCAACCGGCCGGAGACGACCACGCGGCGACGCCGGACGGATGCGGCCTCCGGGTCGGCGGCCCCGTCGCAGGCGGCCTCGACCCGGCGCCCTCCGATCCCGACGTCGGTTCCCGCGGCGGCCTCGGTCGGCCCGATCATCGCCAAGCCGCCCATCCGCAAGCTCGCGAAGGACCTCGAGGTGAACCTCGCCGAGGTCGACGCCACCGGACTCCTCGGCGAGATCACTCGCGACGACGTCATCCGCAAAGCGTCGCAGGCCAGCGTCTTCAAGAACCTGCAGACGCCGGAATGGTCAGCGGACCGGGAGGAACGCATCCCGGTGAAGGGCGTGCGCAAGGCGATCGCGCAGGCCATGGTGACGAGCGCGTTCCAGGCGCCGCACGTGAGCGTGTTCGTCGACGTGGACGCGACCCGCACCATGGAGTTCACGAAGCGACTGAAGAACTCGACCGACTTCGCGGGCGTGAAGGTGTCGCCGCTGCTCATCATGGCGAAGGCCATCATCTGGGCGGTGCGCCGTAACCCCACGGTGAACTCGAGCTGGACCGACAGCGAGATCATCGTTCGGCACTACGTGAACCTCGGTGTGGCGGCGGCCACGCCGCGGGGCCTCATCGTGCCGAACGTGAAGGAAGCGCAATCGATGTCGCTGTTGCAGCTCGCGCAGGCGCTCGAGCAGCTCACCCTCACCGCGCGGGACGGCAAGACGTCGCCGGCGGAGATGGCGAATGGCACGATCACCCTGACCAACATCGGTGTCTTCGGGATGGATACGGGCACGCCGATCCTGAACCCCGGCGAGGTCGCGATCATCGCTCTCGGCACCATCAAGCAGAAGCCGTGGGTGGTGGACGGCGAGGTGCGTCCGCGCTTCGTGACCACGGTGGGTGCGAGCTTCGATCACCGCGTGGTCGACGGGGATGTGGCGAGCCGTTTCCTCGCCGATGTCGCGAGCGTGATCGAGGAGCCGGCCCTCCTGCTCGACTGAAATGCTCGCGACCGCTCGCTCGCTCGCCCGGTCGCTTGGTCGGGCGGTCGGGCGACGATTGCTTAGTCGTCGGCGTCGTCCTGAATGACGAGCAGCATGGTGCCCTCGGGGTCCTGCATGTAGGCGATGGTCTCGCCCCAGGGCATCGCCGAGGGCTCGACCGGGATGGGCGCGCCGTACTGCCGTGCCGCGTCGACCACTCCGGCGAGGTCGTCGACGTAGAGGCAGATGTCGACCGCGTGGCCGGTGGCCGGTCGGGGCGTGTCGCCGTAGAGCGCCGGCCCGGTTCCGTCGCCGAGTCCCACCTGTCCCGTGCCGATGCCGAGCACGAGGTAGCTGGCCTCGCCGTCCTCAGGGAAGCGGTACGTTTCCGCCGCGCCGAAGACGGTGAGGTAGAAGCGGCGGGCCTCGGCGAGGTCACGGCAGTTGATGATGGGAAACACGTCGCCTCGTGCCATGCGCTCACGGTAGTCCCGCTGGTGCCAGCGCGACAAGGCCCGCTCGCGCGGTCCCTCCCGTTGCTCCCCGGGCCGTCGCGGTCCGCACCCCGGTCCCTGCGCCCGACACGGTCACCGAGCCCAACGCGGTCCGTGAGCCTGTCGAAGGGACGTTCGCACACGGTCCCTGAGCCTGTCGAAGGGACGCACCCCACACAGTCCCTAAGCCTTCGAAAGGACGCCACCCCACGGTCCCTGAGCCTGTCGAAGGGACGCCACCCCACGGTCCCGTGAGCCTGTCGAAGGGGCGCCACCCATATGGTCCCTGAGCCTGTCGAAGGGACGCCACCCGCACGGTCCCTGAGCCCGTCGAAGGGACGCACCCCCACGGTCCCCGAGCCCGTCGAAGGGACGCCACCCGCACGGTCCCTGAGCCCGTCGAAGGGACATAAGGCGCCGTCCACCGCCCCCCTCTTCTCCTCCACAAGCTCGACCGAGAAACGGCAACTGACCGGCTCAAACCTCTGGGTGAGAATGTCGTAGGTGCGTGCGATAGTGCCTGCATGAACCCCTCGGCCGCGGAAGCCCCGGCACCGCACGGACCGTCTCTCATCGGCGATCCGATCGCCCGCATCCGGGCACTCGCCACCGAGTGCGCCGATGCTCTCCCGTGCGCCACCATTCCGGACCTCACCGATGCCGACACTCTCGCGCTTGTCACCGAGGTCGAGCGCCTCGGCCGTCGCGTCGACGCATTGCGCGTCACCCTGGCCGGCGAGGTCGCGGATCGTTCCCGGCCGTCCCGCGGCGCGCGTGGGCTGGCCGTGTCACGCGGCTGCCGCACCCCGGCAGATCTGATCGAGCAGCTCACTCAGGTCGCAGGGACGACGGCCCGCCGCCGAGTAGTACTGGCCGGTGATGTGCGTCGCGACCCGTTCCTGGGCGGCGACCGCACGAGAGCACGATTCGATCTGGTGGCTCAGGCCGTCGAAGACGGCACCATGGGTATCGACGCCGCCACGGTGATCACCAAGGGACTCACCCCGCTCCTCGCCCACGGGCCTCTCGACGAGTTGGGAAAGGCGGAGACCGAGTTGGTCGCCGCTGCCACCGGCACCGGCCCTGACAGCACGGTGCCAGCGTCGGCGGACTCGCTTCGGGTCATGGTGTCGGTGTGGCAGGCGAAGCTCGACCCCGACGGACTCGACCCGGCGGAGGACCGGGCGATGGCGGTCCGGGACTTCCGGTTCGGTCCGGAACGCAACGGCTTACTGCACGGTTCGTTCCGGCTCATGGCGGAAGCCGGAGGACGGGTGAAGACCCTGTTCGACGCGTACCTCACCCCCACCACCGCACCCGCATTCATGTCTGACGAGGAACGGGCGGCGTTCGAAGCGGAAGGTGGGAAAGACCTACGGACGCCGGCTCAGCAGCGGCATGACATCTTCGTCGCGATCATCGACGCCATGGCCCGCAGCGGCCAGGCACCCGAGATCGGTGGTGCCGCACCCACCGTGCTCGTATCGGTCCGGGCCGAGGACCTCGAGGCGAACCGGGGTGTTGGTTGGTCGGATCGGGTGGAGGGTCCGGTGTCGATGCGGACGGTGCGGCAGATGGTCTGCACCGGCGGCATCCAGAAAGTCGTCCTCACGAGTGAGGGACGGATCGTGCAACTCGGTTCACCGGAGCGGTGCTTCACCCCTCAACAACGACGCGCGATCTCCCTCCGTGACGGCGGGTGCGTCATCCCCGGCTGCACCATCCCCGCCGGATGGTGCGAGATCCACCATGTGGTCCCTGATCGGGATGGCGGGCCGACGCATCCGGATAACGGTGTGCTGCTGTGCTGGTTCCATCACCGGACCATCGACACCTCCCAGTGGCAGATCCGCATGCGACACGGGCTCCCCGAAGTGAAGCCGCCGCCGTGGATCGAGTACTTCGGCACGTGGCGACCCGCGACCAAGTCCAGAACCCGACTCCTCGACCGGCTCGACATCCCACCCGAGTAGTCCCGCGCCGGGGGAGTCGCGTCGACCGGTAGCCACGGTCGCTGAGCCTGTCGAAGCGGCGGGACCGCGCTGCCAGCGTCCCTTCGACAAGCTCAGGGACCGTGTGCGTATGCGTCCCTTCGACGAGCTCAGGGACCGTGAACGTATGCGTCCCTTCGACAAGCTCAGGGACCGCAGCGAGCGTCGCGATCTCGAGTTACGGTCGCTGAGCCTGTCGAAGCGACATGACCGTATGGGGTGTGTCCCTTCGACGAGCCCAGGGACCGTGAACGGCTCAGGGACCGTGCCCTCGTGAGGTATTCGTCCACCGGAGAACCGGGCGTTCCCCGAAGAGCTGGGGGCGGAGGTGGCGTGGTGGGGCTCGGGGGTCGGTGGGCATCTATGGGCGGAGCCCCAGCACGCCACCTCCGCACCCCCACACGACCGCAACCAGTCGCGTCCCTTCGACAGGCTCAGGGACCGCGCGGGTTCGCTCGGGACCGCGGACCGCGGACCGCGGGCACCGCCGCCAGTCGTTCACCGAGGATTCGCGGAACCGCCACGCGGCTGCCGCGCCACCGCTACCGGCACGGGCGAGCGTGAAGCCATGAGGATCGCAATCATCGCCGAGACATTCCTTCCCACCGTGAACGGCGTGACCCACTCCCTCCAGCGGGTGCTCGAGCACCTGCGGCAGCGCGGCGACGACGTCCTCGTGCTCGCCCCGTCCGAATCGCACCGCGAGCTGACGGAGATGCTCGACGGTGTCACGGTGCACAGGCTGCCATCGGTACCCCTCGCCCGGTACCGCGAAGTGCGGGTCACGACGGTCGGTGTCGCTCGAGTGCGTCGCATCCTCGCGGACTTCGATCCCGACGTGGTGCACCTCGCCTCGCCGTTCGAGCTCGGCTGGCGGGCGATTCGCGCCGCCCAGCAACTGCAGATCCCCACCGTTGCCGTGTACCAGACGGATGTTCCGGGATACTTCGGCCGGTACGGCCTGCCCGCGCTGGAGCGCATGGCGTGGCAGCGGGTCATCAACATCCACCGCGCCGCCGACCGCACCCTTGCGCCGTCCCGCACCGCCGCCAACCAACTCCGCACGCGAGGCGTGCCACGGCTGCGGGTGTGGGGTCGCGGCGTCGACACGGTGCGCTTCTCGCCGACCAAGCGCAGCGCCGCGTTCCGTGCCGCCGTGGCACCCGGCGGAGAACGGATCATCGGGTACGTCGGACGGCTCGCCGTGGAGAAGCAGGTGCAGGATCTGGCGGCATTGGCCGGCATTCCGAACACGCGGATCGTCATCGTCGGTGATGGCCCCCAGCGCGCCGCGCTCGAGGCGGTGCTTCCCGACGCGCTCTTCACCGGGTTCCTCGGCGGGGAGGAGCTCGCCACCGCGATGGCGAGCTTCGACCTCTTCGTGCACCCCGGTGAGCTCGAGACCTTCTGCCAGACCATCCAGGAGGCGATGGCGTCCGGTGTCCCGGTCATCGCGACGGGGCGAGGCGGTCCGGTGGATCTCGTGAACTCATCCCGCACCGGTTGGCTGTACCCGCCCGGGAACCTCAACGAGATGCGCCTCTATGCACTCGACCTCCTCGGTGACGACGCAAAGCGCGCCGCCTTCTCGACGGCCGCGGTGGCGAGCGTACGTAACCGCGGGTGGTCTGCCGTGTGCGATGAGCTGCTGCTCCACTTCGACGCGGTGATCGAGGCGCACGCCCTCACCAGCGCCTGACCGATCTCGGCTTCGGCGTTCCGATCACGTCGGTTCTCGCCCGATCCGTACTCAGCGAACACGGAGCCGAGGCATTCGGTCGGCGCGTACCGTGGAACGAAAGGGCCGATGCGCCCGATGAATGGAGGTACGACATGGGACTCGACGACAAGATCAAGAACGCCGCTCAGGACGTCGCGGGCAAGGTCAAGGAGGCCACGGGTGAGCACAAGAACGACCCCGACCTCAAGGCCGAAGGCCAGAAGGACCAGTCCGCCTCGTCCGTGAAGCAGGCCGGCGAAAACATCAAGGACGCCTTCAAGTAACGTCCGACCCACTGACACGAGCCGCTCGATCCCCCTCGGGGGTCGGGCGGCTCGGTCGTGAGCAGGCGAGGTGCACCTGCGACCGAGCGATGCGCCAGACTTTGACAATCATTATCAATTGTACGTAGATTGATCGCATGAAGCGCTCGCTCACGGCCGTCCCCCTCCTGCTCGGCTCCCTGGTCCTGGCCGGCTGTTCGGGCACGCCAGCCGGGGGCGCCACGGGCACCGTCGACGAGACGGACCGACCCACCGTGGTGGTGACCACCACGCAGATCGCCGACTTCACCCGCGCCATCGCCGGGGACTCCCTCGACGTGACGCAGCTCATCCAGCCGAACCAGAGCGCGCACGGATACGAGCCGAGCGCCGCCGATCTGCTCGCCATGGCCGATGCCGACGCCGTCGTGCAGAACGGCATCGGTCTCGAGGAGTGGCTCGACTCGGCCGTCAACGCGTCCGGCTTCGACGGGGTGCTCATCGATGCGAGCGAGGGCATCGCCGTCGCAGACCTGGCCGGTGGCGCGGAGGACGAGCACGCGGAGGACGCGCACGCCGGCGAGGGCCACACCGAGGACGAGCACGCCGGCGAGGGCCACGCGGAGGATGAGCACGCGGGCGAGGGCCACGCGGAGGACGACCACGCGCACGACGACCACGCGGGCGAGACCGAGGCGGAGCACGCTGAGCACGCCGATGAGGCGGCCGGTACCGAGGCGACCGACGCCGACACCGAGGCGGCCGGTACAGAGGGCACCGACACCTCCGCCGACGAGGACCACGCGCACGACCACAGTGCCGGCGACCCGCACATCTGGAGCGACCCGGCGAACGCCATCACGATGGTCGAGAGCATCGCCGCCGGCCTGACCGCCGTCGACGGCGTGGATGCCGAAGCCGTCGAGGCGAATGCGGCCGCGTACATCGACGACCTCTCCACGCTCGCGGACTGGATCGACGGGAGCATCGAGGCCGTGCCCGCGGAGTCGCGGCTCCTGGTGACGAATCACGACACGTTCGGGTACTTCGCCGAACGGTACGACGTTCACTACGTCGGATCCGTGATCCCCGGATTCGACGACAACGCCGAGCCGAGCGCCGCGGAGATCGATCAGCTCGTGGCCGCGATCCGAGAGACCGGCACGACCGCCATCTTCGCCGAGGCATCCATCTCGCCGCGGACCGCCGAGACCATCGCGACGGAGGCGGGCGTCACCGTCTACGCCGGTGACGACGCGCTCTACGCGGACTCCCTCGGCCCGGCGGGCAGTGCAGGCGAGACCTATATCGCCTCCCAGGTGCACAACGTCACGCTGCTGGTCGAGTCGTGGGGTGCGGCCCCGCTCGAGGTTCCGGCGCAACTCGAGGTCCCCGAAACTGCAACACTGACGGGATGACCCCCGCAGTTTCCCCGGCAGACGCGCCGCGGCCGAGCGGCACCGCGCTCCGGCTCGACGGTGCGACGTTCGCCTACGGCCACACGGCGGCGCTCGCCGACATCACGGTGTCGGTCGAACCGGGTCAGGCGGTCGCGCTCATCGGCCCGAACGGTGCGGGGAAGTCCACCCTGCTGAAGGGTGTGCTCGGACTCCTCCCGCTGGTCGCGGGGTCGATGGAGATTCTCGGCGAACCGCGCTCGCGGGTGGACCGGTCTGCGGTGGGGTATCTGCCGCAGAGCGACGACCTCGATCCCGAGTTCCCGGTGTCCCTGCGCCAGGTGGTCATGATGGGGCGCTACCGCTCGATCGGCTGGTTCCGCGCCCCCGGTCGCGCCGACCGGGCCGCCGTGGACGCCGCACTGGATGCCGTCGGCCTTCAGGACCGCGCTCGCGACCGCTTCGGCACGCTGTCGGGCGGCCAGCAGCAGCGTGGTCTGCTCGCCCGCGCGCTCGCATCCGAGCCCCGCCTGCTGCTGCTCGACGAACCGTTCAACGGTCTCGACCAGGTCAACCGCGACGCCCTCATCGAGACCGTGATGCTGCTCAAGGCGCGCGGGGTCGCAGTGCTCGTCTCGACCCACGACCTCGAATTGGCCCGGCAGGTCTGCGACCGCGTGCTGCTCCTGAACGGAACCCAAGTGGCCTACGGCGACCGGGATGAGGTGCTCACGCTCGACAACGTGCAGCGCACGTTCCGCGAGGTGCAGGTGGAACTCGACGAGCACACGTTCGTCACGCCCGGCCACGACGGGCACTGACCGACGTGGCCGAACTGTTCCTCACGCCCTTCGCCCTGCCGTTCATGGCCCGCGCCCTACTCGTGCTCGCGGTGCTCGGAGTCGCCGCGGGCACCGTGGGCGTGCTGGTGAACCTGCGGGGATGGGAGTTCACGAGCGACGGCCTCGTCCACGCCGTGTTCCCCGGCGTGGCCATCGGCTTCGTGTTCGGAGGCGCGACGGGACTGTTCGCGGGGGCGATGATCGCCGCGCTCGTCGCCGCCGTGCTGCTCACGATGGTCACCCGACGGGCGGCGACCTCCGACGCGGCGATCGCCATCGTGCTCACCGCGATGTTCAGCGTCGGCATCATCGTCGTATCCCGGCAGTCGAACTATGCCGGACAGCTCGAGGCCCTGTTGTTCGGCCGGGTGCTCACCATCTCGGCCGACGAGGTGCTGCACACCCTGCTCATCTGCGCGGGTGCGGTGCTCCTGCTGCTGCTCACCCTGAAGGAGCAGGTCTTCCGAGCATTCGACCCGAACGGGAACTCGGCCGCGGGCTATCGACCGTTCCTGCTCGACCTCGTCCTCAACCTGGCCATCGCTCTCGTGGTGGTGGCCGCGTCGAGTGCGGTCGGCAACCTGCTCGTGCTGGCGGTGCTCATCGTGCCCGCGGCGCTCGCGCGACTGCTCAGCGATCGGCTGGTCCTCCTGTTCCCGTTGGCCGCGCTCGCCGCGATCCTCGCCGCCTGGGTCGGTCTCAGCATCAGCTTCGCCGGTTCTCTGCGCGGTGGGGTGAACCTGCCCGCCGGGGCCACCGTGGTCGCGGTGCTCGTGCTGGGCTACGTCGTCGCCCTCGCGGTGCGGCTGGGGATCGACCGCAGTCGACCGCGACCCGACAGCACCCCGGCGGGAGGTGCCTGATGGGGTACTTCGAGCGCGCGCTTCTCGCGGCGGCGGTGCTCGGTGCGCTCTCCGGGCTCGTCGGCAGTCTCGTCGTGCTGCGCAAGCGCGCGTTCTTCGCCCAGGCGCTCACGCACGCCACCTTCCCCGGAGCGGTCGCGGCCGCGCTGCTCGGGGTGAACGTGCTCTTCGGAGCGGCGGTCGCCGCGGTGATGCTGATGGCGGTGATGACCGTGCTCGGCCGCATCAGCCGCGTGGGCGGCAGCGTCGCATCCGGCATCGTACTCACGACCGGATTCGCCCTCGGGGCGCTGCTGCAGGCCACGAACCCGTCGGTACCCGTGCAGGTGGAAGGCTTCCTGGTCGGATCGATCCTCACCGTGACGCCCGCCAACATCGGCATCGCCGGTGCGCTGCTGGCCGTGGCCATCGTCACGCTCGCCCTCACCGGCAAGGAGATCCTCTACTCCACCTTCGATCCGACGGGCTTCCGGGCTGCCGGCTACCGCGAGTGGACGATCGAGCTGATCACCCTCGGGCTCGTCACCGCCACCGTGGTGGTGTCGATGCCGGCGGTCGGATCCATCCTCGCCATCGCGCTTCTGGCCGCTCCCGCCGCCGCCACGCTCGTGCTGGCCCGCACGTCGATGCAGGTGTTCGCCATCGCGCCGGTCGTGGGAGCCGTGTCCGCGGTGACCGGTGTGCTGCTGTCCAGAACCTTCGCCGTGAGCGCCGGTGCGGCCATCGCCCTCACCGCGGCCGCGTTCTTCCTCGGCGCTGTCGCATTCTCCCGGCTACGGGGCATACGGTGGGTCCGATGAAGCGGAACACCTGGCAACGCGAGGCTGTGCGAGAGGCCCTCGGTACGACCGACGGGTTCGTCAGCGCGCAGGGTCTGCACGCGGCGCTCCGAGACGGCGGATCGCCGATCGGCCTGGCGACGGTCTACCGTGCCCTCTCCGATCTCGCCGACGGCGGAGAGGCCGATTCCCTCCAGTCGATGGAGGGCGAGGCGCTGTACCGAGCCTGCTCCACGGACGGTCATCACCATCACCTGATCTGCCGCAACTGCGGCCTCACGGTCGAGATCGAGGCGGATGCGGTGGAGACCTGGGCGACCCAGGTCGCCTCGGCCAACGGGTTCAGCCAACCGCAGCACATCGTCGATGTGTTCGGCCTCTGTGCCGCGTGCACCCGGGCGACGACGGCCTGACCCGACCTGTCGCGGGCATTGTCCGGCGGTTCCGAGCATGGCGCCCGATTTCGGGCTGACCCAACCTGTGGATAGGGTTGCAGGCTGTTCCCCGCCCACGCCTGCTGCACCCGGTGTGCTGTGCGCCATCCGCGACGGAAGAGACGACAGCAGTGACGAAACCTGATCCCACGACGCCGAGCCGCAGGCTCGGCCGATTCCGCGACGCGACGCCGCCCGAGCCGCGACGGGCGACCGTCGACCACTCCGGCCACCGCCTCCTGCAGGCCCGCACGGCGGCGTCGATGGCGCTGTACGACCCCAAGCACCCCAAGGTCGACCGCATGGTCTTCGGCGTCACCTCGGTTCTCGCCGTCGCCTTCGTCGTCTGGGGCTTCGTCAGCACCGACAGTCTGTCGCTGGTCTCCTCCACCGCTGAGGGCTGGGTCATCCGGAACACGGGCTGGCTGTTCGTGATCGCCACGAGCTCCTTCGTGGTGTTCGTCATCTGGCTCGCCGCGAGCAAGTACGGGCGGATCCGACTGGGCGCCGACGACGAGCGCCCGGAGTTCCGCACCGTCTCATGGATCGCGATGATGTTCGCGGCCGGCATGGGGATCGGCCTGATGTTCTTCGGGTCGGCCGAGCCGCTCAGCTTCTTCATGAGCCCACCGCCCGGAACGACCGAGGCCGAGAGCGCCCAGGCCGTGCGCACGGCGATGGCCACCTCGATGTTCCACTGGGGCCTGCACCCGTGGGCCATCTACGCGGTCGTGGGCATCGCGATCGCCTACGGCACGTTCCGCAAGGGCCGCAGGCAGCTGTTCTCCTCCGTGTTCTGGCCGATCTTCGGCCGCAAGAGCGAGGGCATGGCCGGGCGCATCATCGACATGCTCGCGATCTTCGCCACCCTGTTCGGTTCCGCGGCGTCCCTCGGTATCGGGGCCACGCAGATCGCCGCCGGCCTGCAGTTCAACGGCTGGGTGGGTGACATCGGGACACCGCTTCTCATCGGCATCATCGCCGTGCTGACCATCGCCTTCGTCGCATCCGCGGTCTCCGGTGTTGCCCGCGGCATCCAATGGCTGTCGAACACCAATATGGTGCTCGCCCTCGTGCTCGCCGTGTTCGTCTTCGTGGTGGGCCCGACCCTGTTCATCCTGAACCTCATCCCGGCCACGGTGGGAAGCTACATCGGAGACATGACCACCATGGCGTCCCGCACCGGGATCGCCGGTGACGAGATGAGCCAGTGGCTGTCGGGCTGGACCATCTTCTACTGGGCGTGGTGGATCTCGTGGACGCCGTTCGTGGGCATGTTCATCGCGCGCATCAGCCGCGGTCGCACCATCCGGGAGTTCGTCACGGGTGTGCTGCTCGCGCCGACCCTCGTCGCGCTCGTCTGGTTCTCGATCTTCGGGGGATCCGTGATTCACGCGCAGCAGTCGGGTGAGAACGTGACCGTCGACGGTGCGGTCAGCTCCAACTCGACCCTGTTCCAGCTGCTCGCCACCTATCCGCTCGCCAGCGTCACTTCGATTCTCGTGATGCTCCTCGTCGGCATCTTCTTCATCTCCAGCGCCGACTCCGCGTCTATCGTCATTGGAACGCTGTCCCAGCGGGGGGCGATCTCCCCGACGAAGCCCGTCGTGGTCACCTGGGGCGTTCTCATGGGCGCCGTCGCGGCGATCATGCTCGCCATCGGCGGCGGTGGCGCGGAAGCGCTCACCGGTCTGCAGAACCTCACGATCGTCGCGTCGCTGCCCTTCGTGGTGATCATGCTGCTCATCGCCTTCGCCCTGTGGAAGGAACTCCGCACCGACCCGCTGATCGTGCGGGGCGAGGTGGCGGTGAGCATGATGCGCGACGCGGTGGTGCAGGGCGTCGAACAGCACGGGGATGACTTCGAGCTGACCGTCATCGCCTCGCCGACGGAGCGCGGCACCGAGGCTCAGGCCGAGGACGACGGACACCTGGACCGTCCTCGCGCGTAGGACCACGTTTGCGGAGGAGTCCCCCGACCACGTAGTATTTGACGTTGGCCGTGGGGGCTCCTCCCTCGCGGACCGCGTGCCTACACTTTCGTTGCGCCGTACCGGCGACTCGAGCACGCAGACAAGACATCTTGGGCAGGGCATCGCGCTCTGCGGTATTGGAGGAAGATCATGGCAGCAACCTGCCAAGTGACCGGAGCCATTCCCGGCTTCGGGCACAACATCTCGCACTCGCACCGACGGACGAAGCGTCGCTTCGACCCGAACGTGCAGAAGAAGACGTACTACGTTCCCTCGCTCCGTCGCAACGTGACCCTCACGCTGTCGGCGAAGGGAATCAAGGTCATTGACGCTCGTGGTATCGAGAAGGTCGTCAAGGACATCCAGGCTCGCGGGGTGAAGATCTAATGGCCAAGCAGCAGGACGTCCGTCCGATCATCAAGCTCCGTTCGACGGCAGGCACCGGGTACACCTACGTGACCCGCAAGAACCGTCGCAACAATCCCGACCGTCTCGTGCTGAAGAAGTACGACCCCGTAGTGCGCAAGCACGTTGACTTCCGCGAGGAGCGCTAACCATGGCGAAGAAGAGCAAGATTGCCCGCAATGAGCAGCGCAAGGTCATCGTCGAGCGTTACGCCGCGAAGCGCCTCGAGCTGAAGAAGGCGCTCGTCGACCCGAACGGGACCGACGAGTCCCGCGAGGCCGCGCGCGTCGGTCTGCAGAAGCTGCCGCGCAACGCGTCGCCCGTCCGTGTCCGGGGCCGCGACGCGGTCGACGGTCGTCCGCGGGGAAACCTCGCCAAGTTCGGCATCTCCCGTGTGCGCTTCCGCGACATGGCACACCGGGGAGAATTGCCCGGAATCACCAAGTCAAGCTGGTAGGTTTTGAGCGGTCGTACCTGACCGCCAGGCCTTCCTCGGCCGCATCACAGACACGAACACTGAAGGCTGTTCCCACCGAATGGCACTTTCGTCCTAGGAGGACAACCCATGGCAGATAACACCCTCAACCGCACCGATCTCGTCGCCGCAGTTGCCGCGGAGTCGGGCCAGAGCCAGGCTGCCGTGAACGGCGTCCTCGACGCTCTGTTCTCCACGCTGTCGGACAACGTCGCCAAGGGCGTCAAGGTCACGATCCCGGGATGGATCGCCGTCGAGCAGACCGCTCGCGCCGCCCGCACCGGCCGTAACCCGCAGACGGGTGAGCCGATCGAGATCAAGGCGAGCAAGGGCGTCAAGATCTCGGCCGGAAGCAAGCTGAAGGCTGCCGTCAAGTAGTTCGTTTTTTTTCTGCACGGAGGGGGACGCCGGAAGGCGTTCCCTTCCGTCGTTAACGGCGGTCACCGGGGGTGATGATCAGTCGGGTCGCTTAGGCTTGGTGGGTCATGGCCAGAACCGTTCGCATCATCGGTCCGGCACTCCTCGTCGGTGTCGCGTTCGTCTCTCTGCTGACCGCGCTGGTCTTCGGTGGTGCAGCGGCCCCGCTTCCCCTCCTCGACCCCGGGCCGATCGTCCGCTTCGGACTTCCCGTCGCCAAGCTCCTCGTGAACCTCGGCGTCGCGGTCACGCTCGGAGCCCTGCTCCTCGCCTGCTTCGCGCTGACCCCGAAGCGGCCGGAGTTCGGCCGGGCACTCGACATCGCCGCCGGCGCGGCCGCGTTCTGGGCCGTGGCGTCGGCCGCGACCGGCTTCCTCGTCTTCCTCGAGGTCACCAACCTCCCGCTCAGCCTTGACCCGTCGTTCGGGTCGACCCTCGGCGTCGTGCTCACGAGCACCGAGATCGGTCAGGCCTGGGTGGGCACCACGCTGATCGCCGCCACCGTGACGGTGCTGTGCTTCGCGGTGCGCAATCCGACCCTGCTCGCGTTCGTCCTGGGGCTCGCCGTCGTCGGCCTCGTGCCCATGGCGCAGCAGGGCCACGCCGGTGGTACCGAGAGTCATGACGCAGCGGTGACGGCGCTCGGCCTGCATCTCGTCTTCGCCGCCGTATGGCTGGGTGGTCTCGTCGTCATCGTGCTGCTCCGTCCGCAACTCGACCCCGATCGCCTCCCCACCGTGCTCGCCCGGTACTCCACGGTCGCGCTCGTCTCGTTCCTGGTCGTAGCGGTGTCCGGTTACGTGAGCGCCGAGATCCGACTCGGTTCCCTCGACCGACTGACCACGCCGTACGGCATCCTCGTGCTCGTCAAGGTGTCCGCCCTCGTGGTCCTCGGAGTGCTCGGCGCACTGCAACGCCGTCGGATGCTGCGACGGATCAGCGCGGACCCGGCCGGTTCGCGCGGCCCGTTCTGGGTGCTGGTGACGGTCGAGCTCGCCTTCATGGGCATCGCCTCGGGGGTCGCCTCGGCCCTCGCCCGCACCGCCACCCCGGTGCAGGAGGTGCCCGCGACCGAGATCGCCGAGGCGACGCCGGCCGAGATCCTGACCGGACAACCGCTCCCCCCACCGCTCACCCTGAGCCGCTACATCACCGAGTGGAACGTCGATGTGCTGTGGGTGCTGCTCACCGCCTTCGGCGTCTTCTTCTATCTGGCCGGAGTGCATCGGCTGCGGAAGCGCGGCGACTCGTGGCCGGTGCACCGCACCGTGCTGTGGGTGTCGGGCATGCTCCTGCTGTTCTACGTCACCAACGGCGGCGTGAACGTGTACCAGGACTACCTCTTCAGTGCGCACATGCTCGCGCACATGACGCTCGGCATGGTCGTGCCGCTGCTGCTCGTGCCGGCCGCGCCGGTCACCCTCGTCATGCGTGCCGCCACGCGTCGTGCCGACGGGAGTCGCGGCGGTCGCGAATGGGTGCTGCTCGGAGTGCACTCCCGCTTCGCGGCGTTCGTCGGTCACCCGGTCGTCGCGGCCGTGCTGTTCGCCGGGTCGCTCATCCTCTTCTACTACTCGCCGCTCTTCAGCTGGGCGACGACCGACCACATCGGCCACCAGTGGATGATTGTGCACTTCCTGATCGTCGGGTACCTGTTCGTGCAGGCCCTCATCGGCGTCGATCCCTCTCCCGTTCAGCTGCCCTACCCGATGCGACTGCTCCTGCTGCTCGGCACGATGGCGTTCCACGCGTTCTTCGGGCTGGCGCTGATGACGTCGACCGGATTGCTGCTCGCCGACTGGTACGGCGCGCTGGGGTGGGGCATCGACGCCCTGGAGGACCAGCGTGCGGCGGGCGGCATCGCCTGGAGCGTGGGAGAGATTCCCACGGTGGCCCTCGCGATCATCGTCGCGTTCATGTGGAGCCGGAGCGACGACAAGGAGTCGAAGCGTCTCGACCGCAAAGCCGACCGGAACGGAGACGCGGACCTCGCGGAGTACAACGCGCAGCTGGCGCGCCTCGCCGGCCGACGCTGACCGCTCGCCGCGGCGCTGCCGGAGTCAGTGGGTCGCGGTGTCCCAGCGACGACCGGCCCCGGTCACAGCCCCTGAAGCATGAGTGTGCCGTCGGGCTGGATGGTCACGCGATAGGAGACGCCGAACGGCACGTCCTCGTCGAGGGTGCGCACGCTGCCGTCGAACAGCGACTTCACATCCACCACGATGTTCGCGGTGCCCACGATCTCGGGAACGAGCCAGGTACGGTCGTTCGGGTCGGCGCTGTAGGGCTGCAGAGTCACGGCCGGCATGCGGGCGATCGACCAGGTGGGTTCACCCTCGATCCGGTCACGGATCGCCTTGCCGAACGGACAGCCGGCCGGCAACAGGACCCGTTGAGTGGCGCAGCCGGACAGATAGGCGTTGATCTCGCGTTGCGCCTGCTCGACGAAGATCGCGTTCGGCTGGGCCGTGAGCACCGCATCCAGCGCGGCGCCCGGCTCCGTCGCGGCGACGCGGACGGGTCCGGCATCGACGTAGCGGGACCGGTGGGACAGCACATAGGTGCTCGGGGTGAACACGGCATACTCCGCGCCGGCGGCCGTGCCGTCCTCGGCGATCGGCGTCGGATCACCGTCGGTCGGGACAACCAGGCCGTTCGCCGTGAATCCCGTCGCGTGCTGCACCTGCACCCGAACCGTGGCCACGGGGCTCCGCGCGAACTCCCACCCGTCGAAGAAGAGGAAGTTCCGCCCGACGTGCCGCAGCGAGAACTCGGTGCTCCCGGGCGCACCCTCGGACGTGTAGGAGAAGCGGACGGTCCGGCCGTCGTCGTCGTCGGCCTCATCGCTCACGAGCGCGATGTCGTCGAGCGTCCCCAGTGCGACCCCGTTGAGCAGAGCCCGCGACCCGGTGTCGGGCACGACGACGCCCGGATGCGCCAGTGCTGCGCCGCCGTCGGATCCGGCCAGCGCATCCAGGTAGGACCGCGCGAACGCCGGCGCGCTGAAGACGGTGGCGTTGAGGATGGCCACGGCGCCCGCGAATGCCGAGACGAACAGCACGGCCACGACACTCCACACGATCACCGCGCGACGGACCCCGCCCGACGTCTCCTGCGTGTGCGCTGCCATCCACCCCATCTTAAGCTTCGGCCGCTCCGTGGCCGTGGTCGGGGGAGGAGCGGGTAACATTCGAGGCTGGCCGTGTGCCGGGAGCTCGCCCGGCCGGAACGAAGGAGCACGCGTGGTCGCCGTCCCGCTGTCCTACGAGCAGGCCGCCGTGTTCGACGCCATCGAGAAGACCCGTGACCACGTCTTCGTCACGGGTCGCGCGGGCACGGGGAAGTCCACCCTGCTGAACCATCTCGCCTGGCACACGGAGAAGCAGGTCGTGATCTGCGCGCCCACCGGGGTTGCGGCCCTGAACGTGGGCGGGCAGACGATCCATTCGCTGTTCAAGCTGCCGATCGGCGTGATCGCCGACTCGGAGATCGAGCAGAGTGCCGACGTGCGCAAGCTGCTCAACACCATCGACACCCTGGTCATCGACGAGATCTCCATGGTCAACGCCGACCTCCTCGACGGGATCGACCGCAGCCTCCGCCAGGCCCGCCGACGCAAAGACCCGTTCGGCGGCGTCCAGGTCGTCCTGTTCGGAGATCCCTACCAACTCGCCCCCGTGCCGGGGGACGGCGACGAGCGCGCGTACTTCGCCGACCGGTACCGGTCGATGTGGTTCTTCGACGCGCTGGTCTGGCGCGAGGCGGAGCTGCGCATCTACGAACTGACCGAGATCCACCGGCAGCACGAAGAGGGTTTCAAGGAGATGCTGAACGCCGTGCGGCACGGGCGGGTGACGGCGGAGATCGCGGGTGTGCTGAACGACACGGGCGCACGGGTACCGCCTACGGACGGCGCGATCACCCTCGCCACCCGCAACGACACCGTCAATCGCATCAACGCTGCGGCGCTCACCCGTCTGCCGGGACGGAGCCTCACCGCCACGGCGGAGGTCAGCGGGGAGTTCGGCGGACGCGCCTTCCCCGCGGACGAGAAGCTCGACCTGAAGGTGGGCGCGCAGGTCATGTTCCTGCGCAACGACGCGGACTCGCGTTGGGTCAACGGCAGCGTCGGAACGGTGTCGAAGGTCGACAGCAACGTGTTCGTGACGGTCGACGGCGACCTGCACGAGGTGGAACCCGTCACCTGGGAGAAGTACCGCTACTCCTATTCCGCGACCACGAAGGAGTTGCGACGGGACGTGGTGGGGGAGTTCACCCAGTTCCCGCTGCGGCTCGCCTGGGCGGTCACCATCCACAAGTCGCAGGGGAAGACCTACGAGAGCGCGGTGGTGGACCTCGGATCCCGGGTCTTCTCCCCGGGTCAGACTTACGTCGCGCTCAGCCGGATCACGGCGCTGGACGGTCTCTATCTCACGCGTCCGCTGCGCCCCGCTGACATCATCGTGGACGAGAACGTGCGGCGGTTCATGTCGGAAGCCACGCGCATCCGGGTGGCACCACCCGCGTCGACCGGCGGATAGCGTTCACTGCTCGCCCGCCGATCGATCGTGAAGCGGCGGCTAGTGTCCGCCGTGCTCGTCGATCGACGAGGAGGAGCCGTGCGTGCCGTGCGGCACGGCTTCGAGTCCGGCGCTGGTACTGGCCAGCGCGGGAGTAGTGAGTCCTGAAACGAGGAGTCCACCGGCCAGAACTCCGAGCAGGTATCGTCCGGCGCTCGGCGACGGAACCGGGTCGTCGTCGGAGGTCGTGCTGGCGCGGCGACGAAGGTGCACGGCGAGCATGGCCGAGAGGAAGAGCCCCATCAGGGCGGCGGTGGCCATCGGCAGGAACGGCAGGGCGGCCAGGAAGTCGGGGCGGCCCCCCACGGCGGCGGCAGTGATCAGCAGGGCCCAGCCGAACAGGGGGAGGAGGAAGAGGACGAGAGCCGGGGCGACCAGCGGGAGGCGGTCCCGGACCACCGCGGCGACGCCCCAGGCGATCTCGGTCGCTCCGACGAGAATCAGAGGGGCAGCGAGAGGAAGAGGAGCGCCCGCACCGAGTGCGATGTGCGTGATGCCCGTGCCGAGCGCGGCCATGCCGAGCCAGCTTCGGGTGATCGGTGACACGGTGGGGCGCTCCTCTTCGTCAGCGGTCCAGGAACCGCGGCTGTGTGTGTTGCGGACGCCGGGCGGGTGCCCGGCGTCCTCGGGTGTCCGACCGGGTCAGACGGTGGCGCGGCGAGCGGTCTTGTCGGCTCCGAGACCCACGAACAGCAGCACGACGGCGCTGGCGAGGTGCAGGAAGTGGTCCGCCGTGTTCAGCGCCAGGATGTTCAGGGCGGTGTCGGCGATGAAGAAGCCGATGATGCCGAGAACCAGGTAGACGGCTCCGATGGTGACGTTGGTGCCCTTCGCGGCCGACACGTTCGACAGACCGGCGATCAGCAGTGCAGCGCCGATCAGCAGGTGAGCGATGTTGTGCAGCGGGTTGACCTCGAAGATGCCGAGGAGCAGGCCACCCTCGGTGTCGACGAAGCCGACGCCGCCCGTCGCTGCGAAGCCGAGCAGGCCCACGAGCACGTAGACGGCACCGAAGATCGTGGCGACCAAGCGGTTGGGTGATCGGGTGAGAGTGGTCGAGGTGGTGTTGTAGCTCATGATTGTGTGCCTCCAATAGGTGCGGGAGAATTCCTCGCGTTCCTTCATTCGTACCGCGATTCACATCGGTTTGGTGGTATGTAGCCACTTCGTTATCGACCTGCCCGAGCAGGGATCGCCCGATGCCCCCGAATAGGCCGATTGTGGCGCTCACCGCGTCTTTATTGGCGCGGATGGCGATAGTCGCGCCACCGGACGCTTCGTAGCGTGGCCTCATGACGATCCCCGCGGACACGAAGGACTGGACCTGGGTGCTCGAGCGGCGGTGTCGCGAGTGCGACGTCGATGCCCGGTCGTTCGGCCTTCGGGACGTTCCGGCGGCGCTTCGCGGCAGCATCGTGCGCTGGCGGCCCGTCCTCGACCGGGCCGACGTCCGGGACCGGCCGAATGCGGACACGTGGTCGCCGCTCGAGTACGCGGCGCACGTGCGGGACGTCTTCGGTGTCTTCGAGGGTCGGCTCGAGCGGATGGTCGCCGAGGAGGACCCCGAGTTCGAGAACTGGGACCAGGACGCGGCGGCCGTCGCGGGCCGGTACAGCGAGCTGGACCCGCACACGGTCGCCGACGAACTCGCTGCAGCCGGAGAACACCTGGCGCGGGTCCTCGAGGCGGTACCCGAGTCGGCGGTCGATCGGCCGGGGCGGCGGAGCAACGGTTCCGTCTTCACGGTCCTCACCCTGGCCCGATACCTGCTGCACGACGACCTGCACCACCTGCACGACGTGCGCGCCTGATCGTGTGGAGAGGCTCCGTTCAGGCGGAGTCGGCGGGTTTCGAGGGGAGCTGCGCTCGGTACACGGCCACCACACGCGAGAGATACGAGGTGATGGTGTCCTTCTCGGCGTCGTTGAAGTCGCTCAGAACATCGTCCATTCCGAGAATCATCGGCATCAGCGTCGACATCGCGCGCCGCACCGACTCCGGGGCGGGAACGACAAGCACACCACGACGGTCGCGTGGATTCGCCTCACGGGACACGTGACCGACGGCGACCAGCCGATCGACGACAGTGGTGACGGCCGCGGTCGTGATGTGCAGGCGATTCGCGAGCTCGGTGGGACTCAGGGCGCCCTCGCGAATGAGGTGATCCATCGCCTCGAGGTCGGTCGGGTTGACCGTCAGCTGTCGCCCGAGGTGGCGCTCGAACTCCGTGGTGAGGTCGGCGATGTCCCGCAGCAGGGTCGTGGCCGGATGCACGCCGAGCGGCCTCGACGGGACACGCCCGCTTGCCCCATCCCGTTGCATGCGTCCGAGTTTAGCGCTACTGTGCCTAAACGATCGTATTATTAGATCGTCTAACAACATCGACCAGCAGGGACCGATCCGTATGCAGCGCCTCATCGAGTTCATCACCGCGAGGAAGACGGCGTGGATCGTGCTCGTGGTCGCGGCGGCCCTCTCCGCAGCCGTGTTCGCGGTCGGGTCCGGCTCCTCCGCGGAGACCGCGCCCGGTGTAGGCCTGCCGGATTCTGCGGAGTCCGCGCGGGTGGCCGCCCTGCAGGAGTCGCTTCCCGGCGCGGACGCGACCTCGGCCCTGCTGGTTTTCAGCCGCGACGGTGAAGTACTCAGCGCGGCCGACATCTCCGCCGTCACGGCGGCCGCTGCTGATCTGAGTGCAGAGTCCCTGGACGGTGTCGTGCCCCCACCGACCGTCTCCGAGGACGCCACGGCGGCCCTCGTCGTCGTTCCGCTCGAGACGGTGTCGGACGTGTCGGCCCAGGCCGAGCGGGCAGCCGACCTGCGATCGATCGCGGCGGCCGATCTGCCGAGCGGGCTGACGGTGCTGCTCACCGGCCCCGAGGGGTTCGCGGTCGACGTCGCGGCCGTGTTCGACGGTGCGGACGTCACCCTGCTCCTCACCACCGTGCTCGTGGTTGCGGTGCTGCTGCTCATCACCTATCGCAGTCCCTGGCTGTGGCTCGTGCCGCTCACCGTCGTCGGGCTGGCCGACGGGCTCGCCGCCATCGTCGCCGTCCGCGTCGCGGCAGCCGCGGGTATCGCTCTCGATGCCTCGGTCACCGGCATCCTGTCCGTGCTGGTGTTCGGCGCCGGCACCAACTATGCGCTACTCCTCATCGCCCGGTACCGGGAGGAGTTGCGCCTCGAGGAGGACCGGCACGTCGCCATGGCCCGGGCCCTCCGCGGGGCGGGGCCCGCGATCCTCGCGAGTGGCGGCACGGTCGTGCTCAGCCTGCTCACGCTCCTGTTCGCGCAGCTCACCGGCAACCGGGCGTTGGGGTTGGCCTGCGCCACGGGCATCCTCGTGGCGATGCTGTTCGCCCTCGTCGTGCTCCCCGCCGCCCTGGTGATCTTCGGCCGGGGGCTCTTCTGGCCGTACATCCCGCGTTTCGGTTCCGCCGACGCGGCTCGTCGGGGCGTGTGGTTCCGCCTCGGCACCCTCGTCGCCCGCCGACCGGTTGTGGTCGCGATTCTGGGTGTCCTGGTGCTCGGCGGTCTTGCCGCGGCCGTGCCGCAGGTTCGGGTCGGACTCGCCCAGACGGAGCGATTCACCGCCGTACCGGAGGCTGTCGTGGGCCAGAACGTGCTCGCCGACGCGTTCAGCGCCGGGAGCGGGTCGCCGGTCGTCGTTCTGGCGAACTCGTCGGAGATCGATCGGGTTCTTCGAGCCGCGCAGGGGGTGGACGGTGTCGACTCCGTGCGGGAGGGACGGTCCGACGGGGGCATCACCCAGGTGGACGTGGTGCTCGACGCGGCAGCGGAGACCCCGGAGTCGTTCGCCGCCGTGACGGCGTTGCGCGCGGAGCTGTCGCAACTGGACGGTGCCGATGCCCTCGTCGGAGGACTGGACGCGCAGACCCTGGACGTGAACGAGGCGCAGCGGGCCGATCAGAACCTCGTGATTCCGCTCATCCTCGTTCTGGTGCTCCTCGTGCTCGTACTGCTGCTGCGCGCGGTCATCGCTCCCGTGCTGTTGCTCCTCACGGTCGTCGCCTCGTTCTTCGGCAGCCTCGGCGCGAGCTGGTTGTTGTTCCAGTCGATCTTCGGATTCCCCGCCATCGACACCACCGTGGTGCTGTTCAGCTTCCTCTTCCTCGTGGCCCTCGGTGTCGACTACAACATCTTCCTGGTCACCCGCGCGCGCGAGGAGGCGCGTACACAGGGAACGCGGGAGGGGATGATCCGTGCGCTGTCGTCGACGGGTGGTGTGATCACGAGCGCCGGGGTGCTGCTGGCGGCGGTCTTCGCGGTGCTCGGAGTGCTGCCCCTCATCACCCTCACGCAGATCGGCATCATCGTCTGCATCGGCGTCCTCATCGACACCCTGCTCGTGCGCACCGTTCTCGTACCGGCGCTCGCGTTCATCGTCGGGGAAGCGTTCTGGTGGCCCTCGAGGGCGCGCGCGCAGGCGGACGCCGCCGACCGGACCGCAGCGACCGCGCCGGTCGGCCCGTCGTCCTCGTGATCCGCGACCGCCCTCAGGCGTGCCGGATGCAGAAGCGCGTGTAGGGGCGGGCGTCGAGCCGCGCTTCCCCGATCGGAGCACCGCAGCGCTCGCAGTCTCCGAACGTCCCCGAGGCGGCCCGCTCGATCGCCGCGTCGATCTCCCCGATCGCGCGCACCGAGCGCTGGAGCAGGGCATCGGTGAGCGACCTCTCGAAGGCGATCGTGACACCCTCCGGGTCGTGCTCGTCATCGACATTGGTGTCGAGCCGGGCCAGTCCCATGGCTTCGACGTCGGCGCCGAGGCCGCGCACCGTTGCGACCTCCCGCTCCCGGAGGCGCTCCAGCCGCGCCAGCCATGACGACGACGGCCCGGCGGGCGGGGAGGCTGCCTGGTCGGTCATTCGGGCAGAGGCGCGATCACGCGCGGGTCCTCGCGGTTCACCGTCCGCACGTTGTTGACGGCACGGTCCACCGGATGCGACCGCATCGAGGCGGCCACGGCCGTCGATGCGCGGTCCAGCATCCCGAGCGCCTCGTCGGGTGCGGTGATCTTCTCCGGACGGAGCCAGTCGTCCCACACATCCGGGGGAAGGAAGACCGGCATCCGATCGTGCACCTCACCCGATGCGTCGCGCGCCTCCCGGGTGATGATCGTGAAGGTCACGGCCCAGTCGTCCCCCTCCTTGCGGGCGCTGTAGAGACCGGCGGCCGCGAGCACGTCGGTGTCGGCGTGCAGGTAGAAGGGCTGCTTGCCGTCGGCGCGCTTCTGCCATTCGTAGTACCCGTTCATGGGGACGATGCAGCGCTGGCTCGCGAACGCGCCGCGAAACATGCCGTTCGAGGCCACCGACTCGAGGCGCGCGTTGATGGGGGCCGGACCACCGGGCTTCGACCAGGCGGGCTTCAAGCCCCATGCCGCCACATCGACGCTCCGCGCGACGGTTCCGTCGTGCTGACGCTCGCGCACGATGGGCGCGGGATCGGTGGGGGCGATGCTGTACGACGGCAGCCAGTCCTCGGCGTTCCCGCCCTCGGCCACGAATGCGGCGATCAGGTCGTCGGCTTCCTTGTTCATCGCGAATCTGCCGCACATGCCTCGACGCTACCGCGCTCCTCCGCCCGGGGAAACCGGGCGATCCACCGATCTGCGGCGCCGGTCGCCCGGGCGTCCTACAGTGATGTCAGTCGTTCTCCGGCGTCGCGGCCGTGCCGCGGCAGAAGGGATGCTCGTGACCCGGTCGCTTCGCACCGATGTGCTGGTCGTGGGCGCGGGCCCCACCGGCCTGATGCTCGCGAACGTGCTCGCCCGGCGCGGCGTCGACGTGCGCATCCTCGACTCCACGGCCGGACCGACGGTGCAGTCCCGCGCCCTCGGCGTGCAGGCGAGGTCGATGGAGATCTACGACCAGCTGGGACTCGCCGACCGGGTGCTGGCGGGCAGCGCACGTGCCGAAGCGGTGGCTCCAGGATTCGGGGCTCGGGTGTTCGGGCGCGTACCCCTCGGCGAGCTGGGTGCCGGGATCACGCCGTATCCGCGCATCCACGTGTTCGAGCAGAGCAGGAATGAGCAGCTGCTCGCCGACAGCCTCGCGGAACGGGGCGTGCCCGTGCTGTGGCGGCACGAGGTGCAGCTGCTCGACGAGACCGCCGAGGGCGTGTCGGCCATCATCCATGGCCCCGACGGGCACCTGACCGTGACGGCCCGGTACTGCGTAGGCACCGACGGTGCATCGTCGACGGTGCGGCGACTCCGCGGCATCCCGTTCGAGGGCATCACCAACGAGCACACCTTCTACGTGCTCGATGTGGTCGGCGCGCGAGGGCTCGCCGTCGACGCCATCAACCTCCGGCCCGGTCCCGAGGCATTCCTCCTCACCTTCCCGATGGGTCCGGGCGGCCACGCGCGGCTGCTCGGCACCGTACGGGACTCGGCGCGGGGCGCGGAGCTCACCGAGGAGGCGGTGCGGCGTCGGCTGGACCGCCTTTACGGCGTGCGCTACGACCGGGCGGCGTGGTTCTCCACCTACCGGGTGCACCACCGCATCGCCGCCCGGTTCCGCGACGGCCCCGTGTTCCTCGCCGGAGACGCCGCCCACGTGCACTCGCCGGTGGGTGCCCAAGGCATGAACACCGGTCTGCAGGATGCCCACAACCTGGCCGTCAAGCTCGCCGACGTCCTCGTCGGTGGGGCCCCGGACGCCTACCTCGACCGCTACGAGGCGGAGCGCCGCCCGGTGGCCAGGCGTCTCGTCGCGAGCACCGACCGGGTGTTCGGCCTCGTGACCACCGATTCGCTCCTCGCCCGTGCGTTCCGCCGGGTCGCCGTGTCGGTGGCGGCGCCGGTGGCGACGCGGGTGCTACCCCGGGTGCGCGCGTCGTCGCGACTGTTCGAGTACATCTCGCAGGTGCGCGTCCACTACTGGCTGGATCCCGGGGCGAAGACGCGCGCGGGAGGCAGACGCGGCGCGGTGGTGGGTCGACGGTTGCCCTTCACCGGGGACAACTTCGACGTTCTCCGCTCCTTCGACTGGCAGGTGCACGCCTACGGAGGCGCGCACCCCGCCATCGTGCAGGGGGTGGGCGGCGCCCTGGGGCTCGAGGTGCACGTGTTCCCAACGCATGGGAACCGACGACTCCGTGCCGGGTGGTGCTATCTCGTGCGGCCCGACGGGTTCGTCGCCGCCGAAGCCCTCCCGGGCGATGCGGTGCGGGTGTTCGCGGCCGCGCTGCCCTTCGCCCCGCCCTTCTCGCGCTAGGGGACGGGTCAGGCGTCGACCGGCGCCAGGGCGGCGGTGGCGATGCGGGTCCCGTCGTTCCCGCGGATCTCGACGGCGACCGCATCCTCCCGCAGTACCGCAGCATTGAGGCGGCAATCGATGGCGATGTCGGAGCCGAGCAGCGTTCCGGAGGAAAATTCACGGCCCTCCTCGTCGATGACGATCACCGCGAACAGCCCGCCGGTGGGCAGCCCATCGGCGCGCAGCACCGTCTCGGTGCCCCAGGTGTGTGCGACCACGTCGCCCGCGATGTGCACACCCGACGGTTCACCCACGAATTCCACCGTCTCGAGCGCGCCCAGTGTGCCGGGAGGGCCGTCGACCGGGGCGTCCTGCAGGGCCGCGAGGGCGACGCCGAGGCCCAGGCCGACCGCGACACAGGCGGCGGCTCCGGTGGTCAGGAGGAGTCGGCGGCGCGCGCCGTCGGTGCGGCGGACGCTGCCCGGGTGTTCGGTGCGAGACCTCCGCGGGATGCTCGTCGACCGGGACGTCGGCTGGCCGGCGGAATCCTGTTCCTGCCCAGGTTCCGCCGGGGAAGGGTCGTCCGCGATCCGGTCGATCCGATCCCGCAGGGCGTCGCTCGGCTGCTCCTCCCGCCAGGATCCCAGCCCGCGCACCTCGGCCGGCAGCCCGCCGAGCAGCATCAACTCGTCGTCGATGGTGGGGTCGCTCTCGCGAAGCGAGGCGAACTCGGCACGCTCGTCGGGGGTGAGGTCCTGAGCGAGCGCCGCGGCGATCAGTTCGGCGCGTCGATCGGGCGTCTGGTCAGTCATCGGTCGGATCCCCTTCATCGAGGTGAGTGCGGAGGGCACGGAGCGCGTAGAAGACTCGCGTGCGGAGGGTGGCGACGGGCACGCCGGAGGTGGCGGAGTATTCCGCGTAGCTGCACCCGGTGAGATGGATGGCGACGACCGCCTCTCGATGCTCCGCACTCAACCGCGCGAGCCCTTCTACGATGTGCAGGCGCTCGAGCACGTCCGGACCGGAACCGGCCGGCTCCGCCACGTCACTCTGCGGGACGAGCCGGGGGGTTCGTTCCCGGGCGCGGAACACGTCGAGGATCACACGCCGCTCGATGGCGAAGAGCCACGTGCGCAGGCTGCCCCGGGACGGGTCGAAGTGCGCCCGCGAACGCCACGCCCGGAGGAAGGTCTCCTGCACGCAATCCTCCGCGAGACCGTGGTCCCTCAGTGCATTGACGGCGAAGCCGAGCAGGGCGCTCCCGTGCGCCTCGAAAGCGGCGCGCACATCCAGCCCCGGGTTCTGCGCGTTCATCGGGCTCCGCTTCGGTGCTGGACGTGTCATGACGAACGTCATCGGCTTCTCTCTCAGCATATGGGGACCATTCCGGGGGCTTCAGGACATACGTCCGCCGCACGGCTTCCGTTCATCCAGGCCGACAACCCGGGTGGCTTCACGTGTATGGCGAGCGCCGAAAAGTTTTTCCGACCGGGATGAACGCGGGACGCGTCCGGTGCGTAAGTCCTGGGGAGAAGCAGCGTCCATCCCGGAAGCCGCCCGTCGAGAGGCAGAGGAACCATGTCGAAGAACCACCTCATCCGTACCCTGACCGTAGGAGGGGCCACCGCTGCCGCCTTCACCCTGTTCGCTGCGGCACCGGCATCCGCCGAGACCCAGGTGCAGGAGCCCGAGACCTTCACCAGCGCCTTCACCGTCATGGCGAGCCCGGACGAGGTCGTGAACTCCGATGGCGTTCTCACCCCCGGGCAACCGGGAGCGATGGGGCAGTTCGACTTCCGCATCAACTCCGACGAGGAGATCATCTGCTACGACATCACCCTCACCGGAGTGACCGGCGACTACCAGAGCCCGGCGAAGACCGCCACGCACATCCACGAGGCCGCGGCCGGCCAGTCCGGGCCGCCGCGCATCGCGTTCCCCAACCCGGTCGATGACGGAACCGGCACCCGTACGAGCAGCGGATGCCTGCAGGGACCCTTCACCACGGGCGTGACCAGCCCGGCGGGTTCCGACACCGGCGAGGGCTTCTCGCTCGCGCAGATCGAGGCGAACCCGGCCGGATTCGTGGGTGATGCGCACACCGTCGAGTTCGTCGCGGGCGCGGTTCGTGGTCAGCTGTCCCAGGTCCCGGTCGGCGGCGTCGACACCGGCGCCGGTGGACTCGCCGCGACCGGCACCGGTTCCGAGGTGTCCGGTGTGCTCGGAGCGGGAGCGCTCGCCGCTGCCGGAGCTGCGGGTGTCGTGCTGCTGCGCCGCCGCCGCGTGGAGGAGTCCTGATCCAGTCGATCCGGAGGGAAGCGGGTGCGCCGTTCGTGCGGCGCACCCGCGCACTCGGCGTGCCGGCTCTCGCGGCCGTGCTCACCGCCCTCGGCCTGTTGACCGGGTGCGCACCGACGGCCGAGTCGACGGCGGAGTCGACGCGGACGCCGACGGAGGCGGCGGCGACCGGAGCGGCACCGCCGACTCCGCACCCCCCGACGACCACGGAGAGCGCACCGCAGGCTGCCGCACCCGCCGCCACTCCCGGCGTCGCGATCGCCGGCGAGGGCACCCCGCCGACGCGGGTGTCGATTCCCGCCATCGATCTAGCGGAGCCGCTTCTCGACCTCGGCATCGACGACTCGGGTCGGATGGAGGTCCCCGTCGATTTCTCCACCGTCGGGTGGTTCACCGGCGGGGGCATGCCGGGTGGCCGAGGTCCCACGGTGATCGCGGCCCACGTCGACTCGCTCACCGGTCCGGCCGCATTCGCCCGGCTGCACGAGCTGACCGTCGGCGCCGAGGTCGCCGTCACGACCGTCGACGGCGCGGTGCTCCGGTACAGCGTGACCGAGGTGGCCGACTTCGCGAAAGCGGAGTTCCCCACGGCGCGGGTCTTCGGCGCCACGCCGACCGACGAGCTGCGCCTCATCACCTGCGGCGGATACTTCGACGCGGGCGTCGGGCACTACCGGGACAACCGGGTCGTGTTCGCGGTGCCCGTAGCGTGAGGCGCTTCCCGTCTGCCGGTGGCCGAGCGTGCACCCGGTGCTCCCGCTCACCGCATCCTCGCCGGGGAGTGAATAGATTGGATGTATGGAATTTCGATACCTCGGTAACAGCGGATTCAAGATCTCGGAGATCACCTACGGCAACTGGCTGACCCACGGGTCGCAGGTCGAGAACGACACGGCCACGGCATGCGTGCGGGCCGCCCTCGACGCCGGCATCAGCACGTTCGACACCGCCGACGTGTACGCGAACACCGCAGCGGAGACGGTGCTGGGCGAGGCCCTCAAGGGTGAGCGCCGCCAGTCGCTGGAGATCTTCACCAAGGTGTTCGGTCCGACCGGGCCCAAGGGCCACAACGACACCGGTCTGTCCCGCAAACACATCATGGAGTCCATCGACGGGTCGCTGGAGCGCCTGCAGACCGACTACGTCGACCTGTACCGGGCTCACCGCTACGACTTCGAGACGCCGCTCGAGGAGACGATGCAGGCGTTCGCCGACGTCGTGCGCTCGGGCAAGGCTCTGTACATCGGCGTCAGCGAGTGGACCGCGGAGCAGTTGCGCGCCGGGCACGCGCTCTCGAAGGAGCTGGGTTTCCAGCTCATCTCGAACCAGCCGCAGTACTCGATGCTGTGGCGCGTGATCGAGTCCGACGTGGTGCCCGCATCGGAGGAGCTCGGTGTCTCGCAGATCGTCTGGTCGCCCATCGCCCAGGGCGTGCTCACCGGCAAGTACAAGCCGGGTCAGGAGCTCCCCGCGGGCACGCGTGCCACCGACGACAAGGGCGGCGCGGACATGATCAAGCGCTGGATGTCGGACGAGTACCTCACGGGCGTGCAGAAGCTCCAGCCGATCGCCGATGAGGTGGGCCTCGACATGGCTCAGCTCGCCATCGCCTGGGTGCTGCAGAACGAGAACGTGGCATCCGCGATCATCGGCGCCTCGCGGCCCGAGCAGGTCGCCTCGAATGTGGCGGCGGCCGGCGTGAAGCTCGACGCGGAGATCCTGTCGAAGATCGACGACGCGATCGGGGACCTCGCCGAGCGCGACCCGTCGAAGACCACCTCGCCACCCAAACGCGAGGCGTAATCGGCACCGTTCCGCCCGACGTGCCCGGTTTCTCGCTGCTCATCCTTCGATCGAGCAGCGGAACCGGGCACGTCGTCGTGGAAGCGGGTGATCCGATGGTCAATCCAGCAAATGGCTGCCGAGGAAGGACGCGGATCGGCTGAATGCGAGGGCCGCCGCGGCGGAGTTCACCTTCGACGGGATGCTCGCGTTCGCGAAGGAGTGGACGGTGCCCGGGTACTGGTACGGGGTGACCGGGGTGCCGTGCTCCTTCAGATGCCCGATGAACGACTCGGGGTCCTCGCCCTCGCCCCACTCGTCCTCCTCGGCGAAGTGCAGCTGCACCGGGCAGGGGATGACACCGTGCTCGTCGGGTCCCACTGTCGCGTAGTAGGCGACGACGGCGTCCACCGTTCCGGCCTGAGCCTCCAGCAGGGCGAGCCAGCCGCCCATCGAGAAGCCGATGATGCCCACGCGTTCGGCGCCCGCATCCCGCGCGGCCGCGATGCTCTCGGCCAGGGTGGCGAGGGCGAACGCCAGGTCGACGTCGGCCATGAGTTCCTCCGCGGAGTCCTCGTCCGCGGTGGCCCGCCCTTCGTAAAGATCGGGGACGAGCACGAAGAAGCCGGTGTGCACGAGCGCGTTCGCGTAGGAATCGAGCCACGGGAGGCGGCCGTACCAGTCGTGCACCACGATCACTGCCGGGCGGCCACGCCGGCCGTACTCGAGCGGAACCCCGGGAGAGGGGATGTCAACGATGCTGCCCATGACATCCTTTCCGAGGCGATGGCAGTACCGACACTAGCCGAGCAGACCGGTCAGGCGGCCTCGTCGAGCACGCTGTCGCGGTACACGGTGACGCCGCCGAGCACGGGAACCGTCGCGTCCTCCGGTATGCCGTCGCTCCGTCCGTCACAGCTGCGGAGGAAGTCGATGTGCTCCGCCACCGCCAGGAGCAGGGCGTCGGCGACGATACCGTCGCGCCGGGCGTCGGCAGCGTAGTCAGCCAGATTGGTGAACACGAGCTCACCCGTCGGCACGTACCGCACCGTGATGCTCTCCCAGAACGGATCACTCAGCGCAATGGTGAGCAGGTGGCGGACCACATCGGCTCGGGCAGCGCGGATGCGGTGGTCGAGGGGTGCCTCGGGGTCCCGCCAGTCGTGGCGTGCGATGTCATTCATGGTGTCGTGCTCCGGTTCTCTCTGCGGGGAGCGCGACACTGCGCGGAATAGCGCTCAGTTCACCAGATCTCGCCGGTTCTTTCTCGGGATGGACAAGTCGGCGTGTCCGTGCAAGCGTCGAACGGCTTCGCGTGGACGCCGGAACGGCGTCGTGTCGAGCACGCGATCCCGACGGGCGCCCGCTACCACGCTCCGGCGACGAGGGGAACCCCGCTGCACACGGGAGCACGGGAGCCGCCCGCAGCCTACGATCGGACCCATGTTCCTCCTCTTCGGCACCCGCGCCGGTGAAACCGTGCTCACGATGGTGGTGTTCGTCTGCAGCAACTGCGGGGTCTCCGCAGCCCAGCGCGTGTTCAAGCGGGTGACCCGGGTGACGCTCTTCTTCGTGCCGCTGTTCCCGGTATCGACGAGCCACTGGAACGAGTGCTCGAACTGCGGGCTGACGACGCAGCTGACCAAGCCGCAGGTCGACAACGCGCTCGCCTGGTCGCCTTCCTGAGCCGATGCTCGACTCGTCCAACCAGGCGATAATGAGGTTGACTCATCATTTTCGGAGGAGGATGATTCCCCTGGCAACGTTCCGGCCGCGTCCCCGGCCCTGCCCGACAGCGGCGAACTGCTCCGAGTGAATCGCGATGGGAGCTTCGAGGTCGTGGTCGAGGGGTTGGATCGGCCGACGTCGCTCGATTTCCTCGGTCGCACTGCACTCATCGTCACCCAGAACGGGGAGGTGTGGAAGGTGGATCACTATGCGAAGGCCTCCGCTCCCCACGGTGATTACGCACAGGCCGGGGGCGGCTCGCATGATCGAGGGGGCTGCCGGGGTCGGTAGGTCGGGCGCCGGCACCGCGGACGGGTCCCGGGGCCGCCGCCCGGGGACCGCAGACCGCGTCAGACGGTGTCGCCGCCGGAGCGGCCCGCGGCCTCGTCCTGCTGGTAGACGTCGGGCACGCCATCGAGGTCGCTGTCGACCCGCTCCTGCTCCTCGATGCTGCGGTACCGCTTGTTGCGGGCGCGCAGGATGATCGACGCGAGGAACGCCGCGAGCAGCGACGCGGAGAGGATGCCCACCTTGGCGTGGTCGTTGTGCGCGCTCTCGAGGCCGAAGCTGAGGTCCGCGATGAGGAGCGACACGGTGAAGCCGATGCCGGCGAGGAGGGCCACCCCGATGAGGTCCACCCAGCGCAGGGCCGGGTCGAGGCGCACGCGCGTCAGCTTGGTGAGCAGCCAGGTGGTGCCGACGATGCCGATCGGCTTGCCGAGCACGAGGCCGACGGCGATGCCGATCAGCACCGGGTCGGTGAGCGAGGAGACGAAGCCGTCCCAGCCGCCCACCGCCACGCCGGCGGAGAAGAAGGCGAACACCGGCACGGCGAACCCGGCCGAGAGCGGCCGGAAGCGGTGCTCGAACAGCTCCGACAGTCCCGGTCCCGCCGTCGGACCCCCGCTCGCCTTGCTGCGGATGACGGGGATCGCGAAGCCCAGCAGCACACCCGCGACGGTGGCGTGGATGCCGCCGGCGTGCACGAGCGCCCACACCACGAAGCCGATCGGCAGCAGGATGAACCACGCGGCCGCCGGCTTCAGGCCGAAGAACCGCCGGTACTTCTGGGCCAGTGCCGTGTAGAGCGCGAGGGGGATGAGCGCGAGCAGCAGCGGCACGAAGTCGAGGTCGGTTGAGTAGAAGATGGCGATGATCGAGATGGCGATGAGATCATCGACCACGGCCAGGGTGAGCAGGAAGATGCGAAGCGCGCTCGGCAGGTGCGATCCCACGATGGCGAGCACGGCCACGGCGAAGGCGATATCGGTGGCGGTCGGGATCGCCCAGCCGCGAAGGGTCTCGGGGCTGGTCATGTTGATGACCGCGTAGAAGACCGCGGGGACGATGACTCCGCCGATTGCGGCGGCCACCGGCACGACTGCGCGGCTGGGGTTGCGGAGGTCGCCGGCGACGAACTCCCGCTTGAGCTCGAGGCCGACGAGGAAGAAGAAGATGGCGAGCAGGCCGTCCGCGGCCCAGGCGCCGAGACTGAGCTCGAGGTGCCACGGCTCGTAGCCCACCCGGAAGTCCCGGAGCGCGAAGTAGCTGTCGGCGAAGGGCGAGTTCGCCCAGAGGAGGGCGATGGCGGCCGCGATGACGAGCAGGATGCCGCCGACAGTCTCCTTGCGGAGGATCTCGCCGATCCGGAGTGCTTCTGAATAGGTGCCCCGCGAGGGCAATCCGGACGATCGGACAGGCTTATCTTCGGCCATGGGGGCTCCTGCTGGTTTTTGGGTCGATGAACGCTCTGCCGACCAGACTTCCCGGCTCACCTGCTCCCACTGTAGTCGCGGCCGGTCGTCCAACCGATGTGAGACGTGATCACCCGTGCCCGCCGGCCGGTCTGTACGCTCGAACGTATGACGAATTCAGTTCCCTCTCTTCCTCTGAACTCCGGCACCACGATCCCCCAGCTCGGCTTCGGCGTGTTCCTCGTCGACCCCGACGACACCCAGCGCGTCGTCGAGGACGCCCTGTCGGTGGGCTACCGGCACATCGACACCGCCACCGGCTACAACAACGAGACCCAGGTGGGTGCCGCCATCCGCGCGTCGGGCATCCCGCGCGAGGAGATCTTCCTCACCACCAAGCTGCGCAACGACCACCACAAGGAGCGGGATGTGGAGGGGGCCTTCGCCCGCAGCCTCGACATGCTCGGCGTCGACTACCTCGACCTCTACCTGATCCACTGGCCGATGCCCGCCAACGGCTTCTTCGTCGACACGTGGCGCACGTTCGAGACCTTCGCCGCGGATGGTCGCGCGAAGGCGATCGGAGTGAGCAACTTCCTCGTGCCGCACCTCGAGACCCTGCTCGCCGAGACCGATGTCGTGCCCGCCGTGAACCAGGTGGAACTCCACCCGATCTTCCAGCAGCGCGAACTCAAGGAGTTCCAGGCGCAGCACGGCATCCAGACGGAGGCGTGGGGCCCGCTCGGGCAGGGCAAGTACGACCTGTTCGGCATGTCGGCGATCCAGGATGCCGCGAAGGCGCACGACGTGCAGCCCGCGCAGGTGGTGCTGCGGTGGCACCTGCAGACCGGCAACATCGTCATCCCGAAGTCGAACTCGCGCGACCGCATGGCGCAGAACTTCGACGTCTTCGGCTTCGAGCTGAGCGGCGACGAGATGGCGGCCATCGACGCTCTCGATGAGAACCGACGCGTGGGCGGCAACCCGCTCGAGGTCAACTAGCCGTACGCGCCGGGCGCGAGCCCGACCGGGGACGCATCGACGGGCGGAACCGCCGTCGCTGCGTCCCCGCGCTGCGTCAGCAGTTCAGCCGCGCGTGTTAATGCGAGTGCGGGTGCGGTCGCCGGCCCGCTTCTCCTCGCCCGGACTAGCGGCGACGGGCGAGCGCGGCGATGCCGACCAGCAGGGCGGCCGCAATGCCGCCGAGCACACCGAGCATGAGCACCGGGCGACGCTTGTAGGAGTCCTGCAGCGTGGACGACGCCTCCATGGCGATGAGCGCGGCCGTCTCGAGCACGTCGACACTGTTGTCGGCCACCTCGTGTGCGAGCTTCTCGGCTCCCTCGATCACGTCGTGCAACAGGTCGTCGTGCGTTTCACCGCTGTCGGCGGTGGGGGTGCCGGTCGAGGTCTCGTCGTTGGTGGTCATCGGTTCTCCTTCGCGCATGCCGCGGCTCTTCGGCCGCGGCGAAACAGGGGGTCGGCGCTGGGGCGCGAACGTTTCCTTCCACGGTACGCATGCTGCGGCCCGGATGCGTACCGGGGGTCAGGCGAGGGCGTCGCGCTGCGCAGCGGCGGCGATGTCGGCGCGGTCGTATCCCGTGTACCTCACCTCACTGACTCCGACCGTGCCCGTCACGGCGCGCACCCCGGCGACGCGACCGGTGAAACCGCCGGCCACCTCGGTCGAGAAGTACCGTCCGTCGATCCGGGCGAGACGCATCTCGCGCCCGTCGACGACGATCGACAGAGCGATGTCGTCCGGACCGGCCGACTCCGACGGGAGAGATTCCATTCGCACGGTGACCGGCCCCCTGCCCGTTGCCAGTTCGGGCCCGACGGTGGCCTCGAGCGGTCCGATGCACACCACCGCGCGTGCCATCTCACCGTTCGCCTGTATCTCGCACCAGTGCCGGTCATCGAGTCGGAGCAGAAGGCCGCCGACACCGGTGCCGGCGTCCACGTCGGCCTCGAGACACCAGCGGAGATCGAGGATGCGCGTCGTCAGCGCGCTCCGCGCACCGTTCGCGGCGATCCCAGCTCGTAGGGTGATTCCGCCGGTCGGGTCCACCGTCACGAAGTCCATAGGCGCCTCGCCGGGCGACACCCACCGCGGATCGAGACGCGGCCCACCGAAGGGCTCGGTGAACGACGTGTCCGGCGTACGCCGCACGAAACGGTCCTCATCGACGGACGGCCAGCCATCGGACCAGTCGATCCCGGCGAGGAACGTCTCCCGACCGAGCACGTGGAAGAGGGGGGTGATACCGCGGGGCCGGACGCCGAGGTAGACCATGGCCCAGCTGCCGTCGCCCAACTGCACGAAGTCGGCGTGGCCCGTGTTCTGAACCGGGTGCGTGGTGCTGCGGTGGGAGAGCAGCGGATTGGACGGTGCGGGGACGAAGGGCCCGTCGGGTCGCGTCGACCGCGCCACGGTCACGCTGTGCCCCCGCTCCGTGCCGCCCTCCGCGATCACGAGGTACCACCAGCTCCCCACGCGGTACAGGTGCGGCGCCTCGGGAAACGCCAGCCCGGTACCCGCCCAGACCACCCGCGGATCGGAGAGGGTTCTCCCGGTGCCGAGGTCGACCTGCACCTGGACGATGCCCTCGATTCCCGGCGCGCCGGAGGCGTAGGTCACCCAGCAGCGCCCCTCGTCGTCCCAGGCGAGGTCGGGGTCGATGCCGCGCACGTCCGGGAGGGCGAGGGCCGCGCTCCACGGCCCGGCCGCATCCGTGGCCCACACGACGAGTTGACCCTCCGTCGACACGTCGGTCGTGATCAGCCAGAAGCGGCCGTCGTGGTGTCGCAGAGTAGGTGCATACACGCCGCCGCTCGCCGCCGCGTGACCGGCGGGCAGCTGGTCCGCGCGTTCGAGGGCGTTACCCAGCAGGGTCCAGTGCAGAAGGTTACGGCTGTGCCAGACCGGCACCCCGGGGCTGTACTCGAACGACGAGTGCGCGAGGTAATAGTCGTCGCCGACCCGGCACACCGTCGGGTCGGGGTGAAAACCGGGAATGATCGGGTGAACGCCCGTCGACACCAGTCCGTCGACGGCGTGCGGCTCCCGCCCCTCCTCGTTCGGGGCGTCGGTGCGGGTGCCGGTGGCGCCGGGCTCGGAGGTGATGGTAATCATTTGATTCCTGTCGTGGTGATGCCGCGGATGAAGTACTTCTGCAGCGCGAGGAACAGCAGCAGTACAGGGGTGATGACCAATACCGATCCGGCGAGCAGTACGCCGTAGTTGGTCGCGTTCTGCCCGACGGAATAGAGGGACAGCGCCACGGGCAGGGTGTACATGTCCTCGGACTGCGCGACCACGAGCGGCCACAGGAAGTTGTTCCAGGAGGAGAGGAAGGTGAGGATCGCCAGGGTCGCGAGGGCGGGACCGCACAGCGGCAGCACGATGCGCAGGAAGATGCGGATCTCGCTGGCACCGTCGATGCGCGCGGCTTCGATCAGCGAATCGGGGATCTCGCCGATGAACTGACGCATCAGGAACACCCCGAGCGGTCCGACAAGGAACGGCAGGATCAACGCCACGTAGGTGCTCACCAGGCCGAGTCGGCTCACGACCACGAAGAGCGGCACGAAGGTGACGACCCCGGGCACCATCAGCGTGACCAGGACGAGCCCGAACAGCAGGCGCTTGCCCGGGAACTCCAGCTTGGCGAGGGCGTAACCGACCATCGAGCAGAACAGGAGCGTGCCGAGCACCGTGAATACGGCCACGACGATGCTGTTGACGAAGAAAGTTCCGATGTCGAGCCGACCGAACCATGCGGCGAAGTTGTCCCAGGTGAAAGTCTGCGGCCACCAGGTGGGCGGCCGCTGACGCAGCTCCTGCTCGGTCTTCACCGAGCCGAGGAACATCCACACGAAGGGGATCAGCGTGCCGACCAGGGTGACGAGCAGGATGGCGTAGACGAGTATCCGGCCGGCGGATCCACGCGACCGTCGGGCGCGGCGGACGGGGGAACGCGGCGCGGGATCGGGCGCCACCTCGGCGCTCGCGACGACGGGGGCGAGTTGTGCGGTCATCGTCAGTCCTTGCTTCTCAGTACCCGGAACTGGAACATGCTGAGCAACGCGATGGCGACGAACAGCACGTAGCTCGCGGCGGACGCGGTCCCGTAGTTGCCGAACCCGAACTGGTTGAAGGTGAAGTAGCTGATGGAGAGGGTGGAGTCCAGCGGTCCGCCCTTGGTCATGACGAAGGGCTCTTCGAAGAACTGCAGGAAGCCGACCGAGAGGAGGATGGCGCCGAGCAGCAGGGTGGGTCGCAGCATGGGCAGGGTGACGTGGAGGAACCGTCGCCATGCACCCGCACCGTCGACCTCGGCGGCCTCGAGTACCTCGGCGGAGACCCCCTGCAGCCCGGCGAGGAAGATCACCATGAGGGTTCCGGTGTTGCGCCAGACGGCCAGCATGATCATCGAAGGCATCGACCATGCGGGGTCACCGAGCCAGTCGGGACCGGTGATTCCCACGGAGCCGAGCACGGTGTTGATCAGCCCGTCGGGCTGCAGGAGGAACCGCCACACGACGGCAACGGCCACGATGCTCGTGACGACCGGCGTGTAGAAACCGACCCGGAAGGCGGTGCGGAACCGCGTGATGCCGTTGTTCAGAGCGACGGCGAGAGCGAGGGCGACGATCATCGTCAGGGGGATGCCGACGAGCACGAAGTAGGCAGTGTTGAGCATCGACCGCCGGAACTGCTCGTCGGCGAACAGGGCCGCGAACTGGTCGAAGCCGACGACGTTCACCGAGAACGGCGACGGGATGTCGGTGCTGCGAAAGTCGGTGAACGACATCGCGAGCGAACTGATCAGAGGGAACGCCATGAACACCGCGAAGCTCGCGACGAACGGCAGGGCGAACAGGTAGGCGACGAGCGCGGTGCGACGTCGCTGGCTGCGTCCCGCGGGGCTCCCCCGGCGCGGAGCCGGGGGAGCCGCCACGGGTGCGGCCGTTGTCATCGGGACGTCCCGAGACCGTCCGCGGTGGCCTGCAGTTCGGTGAGGGTCTCCTGCACGTCCGCGCCGCCGCGGAAGATCCGCTCCATCTGCGTATCCGCTGCCGCCGACACCTCCGACCACGTGCTCACCGTCGGGGCGATTCCCACGCTCTCGAGCTGTTCGCCGAACACGGCGATCATCGGGTCGCTGGTGAGGGCGTCATCCTCCCAGGAGGACTGCTGCGCCGGGAGGTCCCGTACCGTCTCGAACCAGTCCACCTGCACCTCGGGCTGGTTGAGCCACTCGATCAACTTCCACGCCGCATCGGGGTTCTCGGCCCCCTTGAACACGGCGAGGTTCGCGCCGGCGGCGAAGGACTTCGAGGTGGCACCCGGTGCCGCGGGGATCATCGCCACGTCGAACTTGTCCTCGAATCCCGGACCGCCCGCCGTCTCGAGGCCACCGATATCCCACGGTCCGCTGAGGAACATCGGGACGGATCCCGACACGAGGTTCGCCGACGCGGACCCGGTCTCGGTGCTCGGGCGGTTGTCGGCGAGGCCCTCGTCGAAGTACGACTTCAGGTACTCGAGCGACTGCACCATCTCGGGAGTGTCGATGGTCCACTCCTGCTGATCGGCATCCATGACCTCGGCTCCGCCCGAGTAGTCGAACGGCAGGGTGCCGATGAAGCCGTTCCAGCCACCGGCGGGAATGGCGATGCCGAAGTCTGCGCCGGCCTTCTCCTTGTACGCGCGCGCCAGTTCCTTCAGCCCGTCCCAGTCGGTCGGGAACTCCTCGAAGCCCGCCTCCTTCATGAGGTCGGTGCGGTGGAAGATGACGCGCGTCTCGACGTACCAGGGCACGCCGAGGAGGGTGCCGTCGATGTTCGCCGACTCGACGGCGAACGGGAAGATCCCCGAGGTGTCGATCTCAGAGGGGACGGGGGTCAGCGCCGTGGCGAACCCGGGCAGCCAGTCCGATCCGAGCATGCCGATGTCGGGCGTCGAACCTCCCGCGATGGCGGTCTGGTACTTGTTCTGAGCCGAGTCCCACGGAATCGACGTCACCTCGACCTCGACATCGGGATTCGCCTCCTCGAACGGGGCGACGAACTCCTTCAGGGCTTCACCCTCGGTGCCCTGCGCCCAGACGGTGACGGTGCCGGCGGCGGCGTCGTCGCTGAGCTCGAGCGCTTCGCCGGCGGCGGGGCCGTCAGCGCTCCGGCCGCAGCCCGTGAGGAGGAGGGCGGCGGCGGCCGTGACAGCCGCTGTGGTGGTGAGCTTGGTGCGGATCATCATTGTTCCTGTCGGTCGAGATGCGGTGGGGCGCGTGTGCGCAGCACCGGATTCAGCGACGGAGGCCCCATCGCGGTCGATCGCGCCCTAGGTTATGCGCTTAGATTCTGCGGCGCAAGCACGAATCGCGAACCGCAGCGGTCGATGCAGCGGTCAGTCGCACCCGCAGGTGCCACCTGCGCTGAACGTGGCGACGAGATCCTCGTTCGTCGTGGGCTGCTCGGCCCCGTCGAGGGCGTCCGCCAGCAGGCGCACCGCCGCGCGGCCGATCGCCGCCATGGGCTGGCGCACCGTGGTGAGAATCGGCTGCAGAAGTCGGCCGGCGATGATGCCGTCGAAGCCGGTGACGGCAACGTCCCCCGGGACGGAGAGCCCGGCACGCCGCAGGGCGTCGATGGCGACGACGGCCGCCTGGTCGGTGTCGCAGACGAGGACCTGCGGAAGCGGACCCTCCCGCAGCAGCGCTGCGACCGACGCCGACGTGGTGGCATCATCACCCGGGTGGGCGGGCAGTACGGGTGGCACGGGAACACCGGCCTCCTCCAGGGTCGACTCGAACCCCTCGCGCCGGGCGCGGAATTCCGGCGTACCGAGCTCGCCCAGATAGGCGAAGCGCTCGTAGCGGTGCACGCGCACCAGGTGCGCCGTGAGGTCGGCCATGCCCTGTCGATTGTCAACGAGGACGGTGTGGGCGCCGGCGACACGCACCTCGCCGCCAAGCTCCACGACGGGCATACGCGCCGCCGCCTGCTCGAGATGCGGCACCGAGAGAGCGCCGGCGAAGGCGATCAGAGCATCGACGCGACCGGCCACCTCGATGACGTGGGGGAGGTGAGCGGGCGTTCGGTTGCCACCGATCATCAGCGCGAGTCCCCGGCTCCGGCACTCCAGTTGCACGCCGCGCTGCACCTCGTCGGCGTAGAGCGGGAACAGTCGCGCGGAGCGCTCGTACCCCTCGGCGGCGTGCTCGTCGGCCGGCGGGTCCAGCACGTAGTCGTAGGCGTACAGCCCGATTGCGCCGGTGCGGCCCCGCGCGAGTCCCCGGGCATTCGCGCTCGGGACGTAGCCCAGCTCGTCGGCCGCCACCATGACGGTGCGGATCGTCTCGGGCTTCACCTTCTCGGGTCGCGTGAAGGCGAACGAGACCGTGGCGATCGAGACGCCGGCGCGCTGCGCCACGTCGTACACCGTCGCGCGTCGCGCCATCCGCTACCCCTGCCACCCTCTCGACGGCCGGAGGCTACGGTCGAGCACTCCGCCTCGGCACCCGACGGTCACCGTAGCACTCGCGGTGAGCACCGGCAGGCGGCTCAGCGGAACAGAGCGCTGTAGGCGTTCACGGCGGGCTGCCCGCCGAGGTGCGCGTAGAGAACGGTGCTGTCCTTCGGGATGTCGCCCGAGGTGACGAGATCGATGAGGCCGGCCATCGACTTGCCCTCGTACACCGGATCGAGGATGACGCCCTCGAGTCGGCCCGTAAGGCGCATGGCGTCGAGCGTCGACTCGACGGGGATGCCGTAGAGGTCACCCGCCCAGCCCTCGAGAACGGTGATCTCGTCGTCGCGCAACTCGCGATCGAGTCCGATGAGCGCGGCCGTGTTGCGCGCGATCCTCGCGACCTGGTCCCGTGTCTCGGCGATCTTCGCCGACGCGTCGATGCCGATCACCCGACGGGGGCGGTCCTGTCCCGCGAACCCGGCGATCATGCCGGCGTGGGTCGACCCGGTCACGCTGCACACGACGATCGTGTCGAAGACCACGCCGAGCTCGCGCTCCTGCCGCTCCACCTCGTCGGCCCAGTTGGCGAAACCGAGACCGCCGAGCGGATGATCGGATGCTCCCGCGGGAATGGCGTAGGGCGTGCCTCCGCGTTCGCGCACGTCGTCGATCGCGCGCTGCCAGCTGGTCTTGATCCCGATGCCGAAGCCGGCCGGGTCGAGGCGCACCTCGGCGCCCATGATGCGGGAGAGCAGGATGTTACCCACGCGGTCGTTCACGGAGTCGGGCCAGTCCACCCAGTTCTCCTGCACGAGCACCGCCTTCAGTCCGAGCTTCGCGGCCACCGCAGCCACCTGCCTCGTGTGATTGGACTGGTATCCGCCAATCGACACGAGCGTGTCCGCGCCCTGCGCGAGCGCGTCGGGCACGAGGTACTCCAGCTTGCGCGTCTTGTTGCCGC
This sequence comes from Planctomonas psychrotolerans, assembly GCF_008642235.1. GTDB lineage: Bacteria > Actinomycetota > Actinomycetes > Actinomycetales > Microbacteriaceae > Planctomonas > Planctomonas psychrotolerans. Next base: position 1,335,946 of record NZ_SJEV01000001.1, read on the forward strand.
CGTAGGCGAGACCGCTGTTCACGTCCTCTCGTTTCGCCCAGATCTTTGCCCCGCCGAGGTGCTCGGAGAGGCGCGCCAGCGGATGGACCGGCGAGGGACCGAAGGTGAGGGAGTAACGCTCGAAGTCGGTCAACGGCATGGTGGCTCCTGGTTCTGGGGGGGGGGTCGCTGGGCTGATCGGGGTTGTCGATGCTGCGGGTCAGAGCTGCTGCACGCTCAGTCCGAGCAGGTGCTGCTCGAGCGTCAGCCAGTTCTCCCGAGCCGCGGCGGCCGCCGCATCCGCATCACCGGTAGCGAAAGCGGCGAGGATGCGGTCGTGCTGCTCGACGGACGCCCGACCGGCGAGGCTTCCGAACCGGATCATTTCGACGCGACGGAGTAGCGGCGTGGCTTGCTCGAGCGACTCCCGCAGCATCCCGTTGCCGCTCGCAGCCACGGCCACGTCGTGGAAGTCAGTGTCGGCCGCAAGGGCGGCCGTGGGGTCACCGGCGTCGAGCGCTGCCGCGAAGCCGCGGTTGCACGCCCCCATCCGGTCGAGCTCATCGCCGGTGAGGCGGGGAGCGGCGAGCCGGGCGGCGAGCCCGTGCAGCTCTGCCGCGACGGAACTCGCATCGAGCGTGGCGCGGAGATCGAGCGGTGCCACGACCGTGGAGCGTCCGGGCCGGGCGATCACCAGACTGCTGCGCTCCAGTCGCAGCAGTGCTTCGCGCACCGGGGTGCGGCTGACGCCGAGCCACTCGCCCAGCTCGACGTCCCGCAACTGCTCGCCGGGGAGGAACGTGCCGCGCACGATGGCGTCGCGCAGGGTGATGTACACGTCGTCCCTCAGGAGCGAGCGCGAGGCGCGGCGCGCTTCGTTTCGGGGAATCGGCATGCAATATATTGGTCACAGGTGGACGGCGGCGTCAAATTTCTTCGCACCGCGCTCGAGTTGGCGACCGGTCCCGGGTCGGCTACGCGTCCGGGTGCAGGCTCTCGTCGGCCGGCGTCTTGCGCCACCCGGAGAAGAGCACGGTGAAACCATCGCGGGTCGGTGCGCAGCAGAAGAGCCCCGCCTGCACCGCTGCGTCGGCAGCCAGGGGAGCGACCCGCACGAGGCGCCATGGTTCGGCGTCCACCCGGGCGCGCACGGTCAGGGCATTTCCGGAACGGCTCGCGCGGATGGTTACCCATTCGCCCGCCCAATCGGGGACCGGCGACAGCGACCAGTCCGATGATCCGCGCGTCACCACCGCGCCGAGGCTCTCCATCCCGTCGCTCAGTTCCACGCCCGCCTTGATCCAGTTCTCCTCGTCCACCCGCACGAAGATCCCGGCCTGATCGAACTGACCGGCGAAATCGAGCCGGAACCGCACCTCCATCGCCGACTCCTGCTCGAAAGCGGCGAGGAGAGCGTGCTCACTGTCGTGTACGAACCCGTACGACGTGATCCGCCATGCGTCGCTGCCCTCTCGAGCGGTCACGCGCAGGCCATCGGGCGTTTCGCGGACGTCTGCGGGGTCATTCGTCCACTGCCCGGCCGCCCAGGAGATGTTCGTCATGGTCGGTAGCTTGGCAGGCTGCGCGCCCGACGGCCATGTCCGGGATCGGATGTCGGTGGGGGTGCCTACTCTGTCGCCATGCCGGAGAGCGTCGACGCGTGGTGGGCACGCCGTCAGTGGTCCAAGGGAACCGGTGTGCCCTATCCCGTCGGCACGTACCGGGAGCAATGGGGCCGCTTCCCCGTGCTCATCCGGCAGTACCACCCCGATCTGAACTCCGGGATCACCCTCACCCAGGTGCCGCCCGCCGCCGATGTGCTGCTCGTGTGGGTGTGCGACGCAGGTCACCGCATCGTGGCCACGCCGGAGGAGCAGCGTTCACGCCCCGGCGGATCACGGCGCCGGTCCACCTGGTGCCCGGACTGCACCGCGCTCGCCACGAGACGCCGGTCGCCCGTCACGACAGCGGCACCGGTGGACCGGTACCGGTGCGGGCATCCGCTCGATTCCCGGCGCGTCGGGTCGCCCAGCGAAACCGACGAAGCGTGCCCGCTCTGTCGGCACTTGTCGGGCAGCGCCATGACCCGGGAAGCGCTTCTCGCGCTGGTGAGTCCCGGGCGCCGCTCCGCGCTCGCGGAGGAGTCCCGGCCGGACGCCCGTTATTCGTGGGTGTGCCCACAGGGGCACGGCAACTACGACGCGTCGGTCGGGAAGGTGATCGACGGGTCACGGTGCGGGGTGTGCCGGCATGCCCGTGCTGGCGCGGACCGGATGGCCGTGGGTGAGGCGTTCGTCAGCGGCTGGGCGCCGAAGCCCGCCTCCCGCGCCGAGGCGGACCTCCGCGCCCGTCTCGCCACGCGGCTCGACGTCGACCTCGGCAAGAACGCCGTCCGCGTCGCGCGACCGTTCTTCTCCCATGTGGAGGTGTGGCCCGACATCCTCCTCCCGGAGCTCCGGGTGGCGATCGAGTACGACACGGTCGGCCGCGATGGACTCGAGCACGTCGGTCGCCGGGAGCCCATCGATCGGCGCAAGGACCGCCTGCTGCGCGCCGCGGGATGGGAGGTGATCCGCATCCGCGTGGGCAAGCTGCTGCCCCTGGGTCCGTACGACATCGTCGCGTCCGGGGTGACGGACCTGCTCATCGAGCGGATCGTCGATCGGCTCGGGGAGGTGCGCGGCAGCCTTCTCGTCGCGGCCTACCTCCGCTGAGCGTCGTTCCCGCCGGCATCCGCGGGAGCGGGTCGGTCATCCCCGAGGCGTGCGGCGGAGCCGGGACGCGGGCGAAGAACGGAGTCGAGAAACGCGATGCCCTCGTCGACGAGCGGTTCCAGCTCGGCCCCGATCCAGCCGTGGTCGGCACCGGGCACCGCCGAGTACTCGACGCGCGACCCGGCTGCCCGCAGGCGATCCCGCAGGAGCTCGCTCTGGGAGAGCGGCACGAGGGCGTCGGCCTCGCCGTGCACGACGAGGAAGGGCGGCGCGGACGCGGAGACGTGGGTCACGGGGGAGAGGTCGCGCTCCGCGGCATTCCGGTCGGCGATTCCCGCCAGGACGGTGTCGAGGGGCTCCTCGGGGTACTCGGCAGGGTCGAGTCCTGAGGCCGCCAGTTCGGCGGGATCGTGGAAGGGCGGCATGATCGTCATGTCGCTCAGGCCGTACCAGTCGATCACGGCGGCGACTCCGCTGTCCGTACCCGGCACCCCCTCCTCGCCCTCGAGGTCCAAGCGCCCGGACACGAGCCCGACGAGCGCGGCGAGGTGTCCTCCGGCCGACTCGCCCCACGCGGCCAACCGCAACGGGTCGATCCCCAGTTCCCCTGCGAAGTGGCGCAGGTATCGCACGGCGGACTTCACGTCGTGCAGCTGCGCGGGGAAGGACGCTTCACGCGAATGCCGGTAGTCGATCGTCGCCACCGCGTACCCGCGGGAGATCAGCGTGTCGAGCACCGCGCCCGGCGGCCAGATGTCGGGGAAGTAGCGACGGTCGCCACTCAGCCAGGCACCGCCGCGGATCCACACCACGCAGGGCACCGGAGTGGTGCGACCGCTCGGCACGTAGACATCCATGCCGAGCTCCCGATAGCCCTCTGCGATGGCGTAGGTCAGGCCGAGGTGCGCCGTGGCGCCGTGCGGCACGGCGGAGCGACCCGCGGACTCCGGCGATCGGAATCGATTCCCGAGAGAACCGGGCTCCGGCGCAGCAATGATCGGCACGGCAACCCCCCTTCGTGAGCGTCGTCGCGCTCACGGTCTACGGTATCGGGATGACAGCACAGGCCCCCGCCCCCCGTCCGGACATCCTCGACGGCATGCGTTTCCGGATGATCTCCTCCACCGCGAGCACGGTGAACCCGGATTCCCCCACCCGGTTCACGTATCACCAAGCCGGCGCACTCACGTGGGGCGAGTACGAGGGCGACACCGTGAGCACGGGGAGGTTCGTCGGCCGGGTCACCGGCGACCGGGTGGAGGTGAGCTTCGCCCACGCCCGGGTGAACGACGGCCAGGTGGTGACCGGATCGGCCGAGAGCGTGCTCGAGACGCGCGACGACGGCTTCCTCTATCTCGTCGAGGACTTCGAGAAGGACGGACAGCTGCACCGGAGCGTGTGCGTGTCGATGCCCTGACCCCGCGGCGAATCGCGCGCATTGGACACACCGTCGCCGTTCGTGACACTCTCATTCCCAGCGACGCGGGAACTCCACGCTCGCGAACAACCCCCAGGAGGCACTTCCGTGCGCAGCACCCGTCGTATCCCGACCCTCGCCACGGCCGCGGTAGCGGCCCTGGCGCTCGCCGGATGCTCCGGTGGAGGCAACTCCGCCACGAACACCGAGGGGGGTGGATCCGGCGGCGGATCGCTGGTGATCGACACCGCATTCTCGATCGAGACCGGTGACCCCGGCAACACCTACGACCCCACGGGCAACATGGTGGCGAAGGCCCTGTACGAGACACTCGTCGACTTCGAGGGGTCCGACGTCACCACCCCGGTTCCCGGGCTGGCCGACTGGGAGCAGAACGAGGAGGCGACGGAGTTCACCTTCACCATCGAAGACGGCCACGTCTTCTCCGACGGAAGCGCCCTCGACGCGGACGACGTCGTCTTCTCGCTCCAGCGCGTGCAGGGCATGGTCGACGCCAAGCCGAACTTCCTCCTCTCGGGCGTCACCATCGAGAAGGTCGATGACGAGACGGTGAAGTTCACCACGGAGACTCCGCTACTGCAGCTGCCCGCCATCCTCGCAAACCCGGCGCTCGGCATCGTGAACTCCGAGGTGGTGCAGGAGAACGGCGGCGCCATCGACGGATCCGACGACGCTCAGTCCTACCTCGACGGGGAGTCCGCGGGATCCGGCCCCTTCGTGCTCGACTCGCTCGACCTCACGTCGCAGGTCGTGCTCACCAAGAACGAGGAGTACACGGGCGACGAGGAGGCGGCCTACGACCGCGTCGTCATCCGCAACGTCACCGAGAGCGCGACGCAGAAGATCAACCTCGAGGGCGGCGACACCATGGTCGCCATGGACCTCAACGGCGACCAGGTCTCCGATCTCGCCGACGGCCTCACCGTCGACTCGGTCCCCTCCGGCCAGACCATCTTCCTGCTGGTCAACCAGGACCCGGCCGTGGGCGGCGTCACCGCGAACACCGCGTTCGCCGAGGCCGTGCGTTACGCCCTCGACTACGACTCGCTGCTCGAGCTGGCGGGATCCGGAGCCACCCAGGCCACGGGCGTCATCCCCACCTCGTTCCTCGGTGCACTCGACGACGGCGTGACGCAGGACCTCGCCGCCGCGACCGCCGCGCTCTCCGCGTCGGGCTACGCCGGACAGACTGTTCGCCTGCAGTACCCCAACGACTACCCGGTCGGCGGCGTCGAGTTCACGCCGCTCGCCGAGCGCGTGCAGTCCCAGCTCCAGGCCGCGGGCATCGCGGTCGAACTGGCGCCCGCACCGTTCACCACCGAGCTCGACGCCTACGTCAACGGCACCGAGGCCTTCAGCATGTGGTTCTGGGGTCCCGACTACGCCGACTCGGCGAACTTCCTCCCCTTCGGCCCCGGTCTGAAGGTCGGGCTCCGTGCCGGGTGGACCGCCGACATGAACCCGCAGATCGCGGAACTCGCCGCGCAGGCCGCTGCGGAGACGAACCCGGACGAGCGCGAGGCGGCCTTCACCGACTTCGCCACGGCGATGCAGGACTCCGGTCCCTTCGTGCCGCTCATCGTGCCCGGCTCGAACATCGCGACCACCGACGAAGTCGAGGGTGCGGTGTACAACGCGGTGTGGACCATGGACATCGCCGAATTGAGCCCCGCGAGTTGATCGCATGACGCTCGCGCACGCTCCGGCGCCGGCGCGGCCGACGAGGTCCCCCCTCGTCGGGTACCTGATCCGCCGGCTCGGTACATCGGTGCTGCTGCTGTTCGGTGTGACGATCGTGACGTTCGTGCTCACCAACCTCGTCCCCGGGGACCCCGTCGCCGCGGCGCTGGGCGAGGGCGCGGCGAGTAATCCTCAGACCGTCGCCGCGTACGTCGAACGGTACGGCCTCGATCAGCCGCTGCCCCTGCAGTACCTGGCCTACCTCGGCAACCTGATGCAGGGCGACCTCGGCACCTCCCTCACCACGGGTCGACCCGTCACCACCGACCTCGCTGCTGCGGTGCCGGCCACGGTCGAGATCGCCGTCGGCGCGATTCTCGTGAGCCTCGTGGTGAGCGTCGTGCTCGGCACCCTCGCCGCCTACCGTCGGGGCCTCGTCACCGACCAGGTGGTGCGCGTGGTCTCGCTCGTCGGACTCAGCGTGCCCACGTTCTGGCTCGCGCTCGTGGCCTTCAACTTCTTCTTCCTCGGTCTCGGGATCGCTCCCGGGTCGGGCCGCCTGTCGCCGCAGTACACCCCGCCGCCCACCGTCACCGGGCTCTACTCGGTCGACTTCCTGCTGAACGGGGACAGCGTGGGCTTCTTCGACGCGATGGCCCACCTCGCGCTGCCGGTCTTCGTGCTCTCCCTGTTCACCATCGGCCTGCTGACGCGCTTCATCCGCACGTCGGTGCTGGAGGTGCTCGATCGGGACTTCGTGCGTGCCGCCCGGGCGAAGGGCCTCGGTGGCGGACGGATCGTGCTCGACTACGTGCTGCGCGGAGCATCGCTGCCCATCCTCACGGTCGTGGGGATCGCCTTCGGGTCCCTGCTCTCCGGCACCGTGCTGGTGGAGGCCGTGTTCGCGTGGCCAGGCCTCGGCACCTACGCCTACAATTCGGCGACGAGCCTCGACCTCCCCGGAGTGATGGGGGTCGGTCTCGTCGTCGGAGTCATCTACCTGGTGGTCAACTTCGTCGTCGACCTCCTCTACGGCTTCCTCGATCCGCGGGTGAGGCTCGGATGATCCGCCGACGCCGGCTTCCGATTCCGCGCGCCTGGGTCTCCCCGCTCGCCATCCTCGGCATCGTGATCGCGATCGCCTGGGTGATCGTGGCGATCACCGCTCCGCTCTGGGTGCCGTACGAGCCGAACGCGCAGGGGCTGCCGCGACTGCAGGAACCCGGCGTCGACACCCTGCTCGGAACGGATGCGGTGGGCCGCGATGTGTTCTCCCGCTTGATGACCGGGGCGAGCGTCACCATCCCGCTCGCGCTGCTGCTGGTCGCCGTCTCCCTGGTTCTCGGCACGGTGCTCGGCGCGGTCGCGGGCTACTTCGGCGGCTGGATCGACGAGGTGCTCATGCGGGTGACCGACCTCGTCATGGCGTTCCCGACGGTGATCCTCGCCATGGTCGTCGCGGCGTCGCTCGGCCCGTCGCTGTTCAACGCGGTGCTCGCCGCGATCGTCGTGTCCTGGCCGGCCTACGCGCGAGTCACCCGCAGTCTCGTGCTCGGGCTGCGCCAGCAGAACTATGTGCTCGCCGGCCGGCTGCTCGGCTTCTCCCCGCTGCGCTCGCTGCTCGTCGACATCCTCCCGAACATCGCCGGGCCCGTGGTCGTGCTCGCCACGCTCGACGTGGGAACCGCGATCCTGCTGCTCTCCGGGCTCTCCTTCCTGGGGCTCGGCGCGCAGCCGCCCACGGCCGAGTGGGGCTCGATGATCTCGAGCGCCATCCAGAACTTCGACGCGTGGTGGATCGGCGCCTTCCCCGGGCTCGCGATCCTCACGGTGGTGCTCGCCTTCAACTTCATCGGCGATTCCCTGCGCGACGTGCTCGACCCGGTGTCGAGCGGCGAGCGCCAGGCGGCCGGCGTCGCCACGGCACCCACGGCGAAGTCGGACGCGGCGCCGAGCGGAACGGCGGCGGCCTCATGAGCGCGACGGTCCTCGCCATCGACGGGCTCCGCATCGCGTTCGGGTCGACCCCCGTGGTGCACGACGTCACGCTCGATCTCCGTGCCGGACGGGTGCAGGGACTCGCGGGCGAGTCGGGGTCGGGCAAGACCGTGACCGCGATGTCGGTGCTCGGGCTCCTGCCCCGCACCGCCAGCGTGAGCGGATCCATCCGACTCGGGACCACCGAACTCGTGGGTCTGCGCCGCAAGCAGCTCAACGAGGTGCGGGGACGCCGCATCGCGATGGTGTTCCAGGACCCGTCGGCGAGCCTCCATCCCCAGCTCACCGTCGGCCATCAGCTCACCGATCACATGCGCCGCCACCTGCGACTCGACCGGCGTGCCGCCAAGGCCCGCGCCGCCGAGTTGCTCGACCGCGTGCGGGTGCCCGACCCGGAGGGTGCGCTGCACCGCTACCCGCACCAGTTCTCGGGTGGACAACGGCAGCGCATCGCGATCGCGGTGGCGCTGGCCTGCGACCCCGACGTGCTGCTCGCCGATGAACCGACCACCGCGCTCGACGTGACCGTTCAGGCCGGCGTTCTGCACCTGCTGCGAAATCTCGCGATCGAGCGCGACCTCGCGGTGCTGCTCGTCACCCACGATCTCGGGGTGATGAGCGCGATCGCCGACGACGTGGCGGTGATGCGGCACGGCGTCGTCGTGGAGGCGGGCACGCGGGAGCAGGTGTTCCGTTCCCCGGCGCACGAGTACACCCGCACGCTCCTCGCCGCGATGCCCGACGGGCCGGGGACGAACCCCGAGGGGACGGACGTCGAATGAGCGCATTGCTGAGTATCGACGACCTGGTGGTCGAGTACGCCGGACGCACGACCGTGCGCGCCGTCGACGGCATCGGGCTGACCATCGAGCCCGGCGAGGTGCTGGCGCTCGTCGGCGAGAGCGGATGCGGCAAGTCGAGCACCGCCCGGGCGGTCGTGGGCATGGAGAAGCCGGCGTCGGGGACGGTGGACTACCGGGGCGAGACCGTCCCGCCACTCGGGCTGCGTCGGCGGCCTCAACGCTTCACGGCAATCCAGATGGTGTTTCAGGATCCCAACTCCTCGCTCAACCCGCGCAAGCGCGTGGATGCGCAGATCGCTGACGGGATCGCCGCCGCACGCTTGCGCGGCGCGGCCGGGTCCACGCCGCAGGAGTGGCTGGAGGCGGTGGGACTCGATGCGGCGATGGCGTCCCGCTTCCCGCACCAGTTCTCCGGCGGCCAGCGTCAGCGCATCGCCATCGCCCGCGCGCTGGCCGCGCGACCCGACCTCATCGTCGCCGACGAGCCGATCTCGGCCCTCGACGCCTCGAGCCAGGCGGCGGTTGCCGGACTCATGCGTCAGCTCTGCCTCGACGCCGGCGCGGGCATGCTGTTCATCTCCCACGACCTGTCGGTGGTGCGCGTGATCGCCGACCGCACCGCGGTCATGTATCGCGGGCGGATCGTGGAGTCCGGGCGCAGCGAGACGATCTGGGCCGACCCCGTGCACCCCTACACGCGGGCTCTCCTGTCGGCCATCCCGCATCCCGACGGGCTAGGCCGGATGCCCGCGGCACCGGCGGCGGAAGCTCCGGCGGAGTGGTCGGCCAGCATCCGCGAGGCGCTCGATCGCGTCTGATGGACGGAGACCGAAAGTCGCGTCCGATCGCTAGGTCGCGGTGGTCGCGGACGCCTCCGTCGACCGGGTGGCCGGTGGTGTCGCGGGCGATCCGGCCCTGAAGATCAGAACGAGGCACGCGACGGCGCTGGCTACCACCAGCACACCGGCGGCTCCCGCGAGACCGGAATAACCGAGGAGAGCGAGCACCGGACCGGCCGTCGCACCCCCGATCGCCCCGGAGAAGTTCATCACCAGGTCGGTACGCCCCTGTACCCGGGTGCGCGCCGACCCCGGAACGAGGTCGGCCACGAGGGCCGATCCGGACACGGTGGATGCGCTCCAGCCGAGGCCGAGGAACACGAGTCCGACCGTCACCAGTGTCGTGCTCGCCGAGCCGACGGCGACGGTGATCAGGGCGATCGCGAACAGCACCTGGCCCAGCAGGATCGTGGGCACCCGTCCCACGCGGTCGCTGAGCCAGCCGAACACCGGGGAGAGCGCGAACATGCCGGCGACATGCAGGCTGATCGTGAGACCGATGACGGTGAGTGCCGCGCCGTGATGGACGAGGTGCACCGGCGTCATCGACATGACCGACACCATCACGGCGTGACTCACCCCGATGACGGCGATCGCGAAGATCACGAGCGACCGCACCCGCACGGCCCCGTGCTCAGTCACCACGGGTGCGGTCGCGAGGAGGGTTCTGCTCGCCAGCAGCGGGTCAGGGCGGAGGCCGACGAAGAAGACGAGCGCGGTGAGCACCTGCGCGACCACGGCGATGACGAACGATCCCGTGAGGGGCGGCATGCCGAGCGCGTCGGCGATCGCGGCGCCCGGTCCGAACAGGTTCGGTCCGGCCACCGCGCCGATGGTGGCCGACCAGACCACGATCGACAGGTCGCGGCCGCGGTGCTGCGCGCTGGCGACGTCGGTGGCGGCGAATCGCGACTGCAGGTTCACCGCCGCACCGCTTCCGAGCAGGGCGAAGCCGAGCAGCAGGAGGGGGAAGGAGGTGATCATCGTCGCGACGACGGTGAGTACGGCGCCGAGCGCTGCGGCGAGCACCCCGGCGGTGAGGGACACCCGCCGACCACGCGCGCTCGCCACCCGCGCGAGGGGAATCGCCACGAGACCCGCGCCCAGCGTGCTCATGGTCGCCGCGGCACCCGCCCACGCCTCCGAACCGGAGACCTCCGTCGCGAGCACCGCCCCGATCGACAGGGTCGACCCGATGGCGAGCCCGCCGAGGATCTGGCCGAGCACGAGCACGCGCACTGTGCGGGCCTGAACAGCCCGGAGGTCGAGGGAAGGGGCGGCGTCCATCGCGGGTCAGCGCATTCCGGCGGGGCGGCGGGCGGGGGAGTGGAGCGCGGTCATCCCGTGCACGATACCGCCGTCGGTGTGCCTTCCGGAAGGAGCGGGGCGCTCCGCGCGGGCGCCGGCCGATTGAAACTTCGACTGTGTCATGCTCGAGCACGACGGCGTCCGAACCCGCGGGATGTGGCCGTTCGGGACCCAACTCCGCACTCGAGTGAGGAGCGGATCGGGTGAGTTTGACGCGGTTTCTCTGCGGAAGGTGTACCAAGGAGAAGGAGGCACTGATGCGATCCAGATTGTGGAGATTCGCCCGCGTAGCCAGCCGCGTCTTATTGCGTGTGGTCGAGGTAGGTCTCGGGGTTCTGGGATCGGCGTTGAGCGCTGCTCAACCTGAGCGAACTAATGCGCCGCTGTTGCGCCCCGACATTCCGCCTCAGCGGCCCGAGGACTATCGACCATGATCGTTCGCTAGATACGTCGTCGCACTATTCGTACCGTTCAATCGCTCCGGATGCGTGCGTCATGTCGGCGTCCGGAAGACGGACTCGCGCCAGCTCCGAGAATCCACCGCGGAGCAATCCGACGATGGGCGCTGAAGTATCTTTTTCCTCCGTTGTCCTCCCCTTTTCGAGAGCGTTCATTCGACCCGCTCTACGGGCGCACTCCTAGTTCATGTGACGATGGGGCCATGTCAGGGTTCCTTCAGCAGTCGCGCTCGTCATGGGTGCTACTTGGGGTACTCGCAATAGTTGGCCTTTTCTGGGTATCGGACATTGTGTTCGGATGGGCCCCCGGATGGCTGCTCATGGTTGTGATCCTCACCGCATTGGCGTCGAACGTGTGGATTTTCCGCATGCTTCTGAAGCAGACGGCCGACCCCGCATTTCACTCGGACCAGAGCGCCACGGAAGCGGAGCCGCCCGCGTCGACACAGAATAACGCCGGCCGTTAGACGGCCTTTGCGTCTGCCGCGCGCGCCACGAACCCGTAGGGTGATCGATGGCCACGATCTCCGGGAGGGCACCATTCGCACGCGAGTAGCGCATCCGTGGTTGCTGCTCCTCGGCATAATCGCGATCGGATTCCTCCTCCGCGGCCCGATCATCGCCGTCGCCCCGATCGTCGGCTCGATCTCGGAAGAGCTCGACCTCGACGCATCCCAGGCCGGGCTCCTCACGAGCCTCCCGGTGCTCTGCTTCGCGCTCGTCACGCCGCTCGCGTCATTCCTGATCGGACGTGCCGGGGCGAATGCCGCGACCACGATCACCATCCTCGGCGTCGCGCTCGGCACCATCGTCCGCTCGTCCGGTGATACGCCCGCGGTCTTCACGGGCACCGTGCTCATGGGCGTCTTCATCACCATCGGCAACGTGGTGGTGCCGGTGCTCATCCGGCGCGATGTCGACCCGTCCCGGGTGGGCCTCGTGACCGGTCTGTACACGTCAGCGCTCAACGTCGGTTCGATGATCACGTCGATCGCCACCGCACCGATCGCGGAAGCGTTCGGCTGGCGCACCGCGCTGGGCACCTGGGTCGCCTTCGCCGTTCTCGCGGCGGTCGCGTGGCTGGGCGCCGTGGGTCCGCGAGCGGCGATGAGGTGGGGGCCGATCCGCCCCGCCGTCGAGACCGGAGCGATCGAGACGGTGGCCGTGTCGACCCGGCCGGTGGACCTGGCCCGCACGGCCGCCCAGAGCTCCACCTGGCGCAGCGTCACAGCGATCCTGCTCGCTCTCGCCTTCGCGGGACAGTCGTTCTCCTACTACGGCATGACGGCGTGGTTCCCGCAGCTGCTCTCCGACGAGCAAGGCCTGTCGAGCGCGGCGGCCGGATCGAGCTCGTCGATCTTCCAGATCGCCGCCGTGGTTGGCGCGCTGGGCATACCGATCCTGGCCTCGCGCGCGGGTGTCCTGCCCGCCATGATCACCCTCAGCGCGCTCTGGTCGACCATCCCGCTCGGCCTCATCTTCGCCCCCGACGGCTGGGCGGCGTGGGCGCTACTCGGCGGTGTGGCTCAGGGCGGCGGCATCACCCTGGTCTTCATGATCGTGGTGCAGCTCGCCGTCTCCGATCCGCACGCCCGGCGGCTCTCCGCCATGGTGCAGGGCGTCGGTTACGCCCTTGCGTCCGTCGCCCCGACCGCCGTGGGTGCGGCATACGAGGCCACGAACGGCTGGACGAGTCCGCTGCTCGTGATCGCCGGGGGCATCGCGCTCTTCGCCGGATGCGGCATCACCGCGACGGTGCGCCTGCGTCGCCGTAACCGACGCTGACGGCGACGATTCCGCCCTCGCCGGATAGACCGCGGCTCTCCCATCCACCGTTGCACGCGCAGTGGATGGGCCGGTTCCCCGCCCCGTCAGCCGAGCGGATCCCGTGCTTGGCGTTCGCGGAATGCGAGCATGTTCATGCGGTTGCCGCAACGGACGCTGCAGAACCGCTTGGATCCGTTGCGGGAGAGGTCGACGAGTACGCCGTCGCAGTCATCGGCAGCGCACGCGCGCAGGCGGTCGGCCGCGTCGGAGCGAATCACGTCGACGAGCGCCATCGCGGCCTCCACGAGGATCCGGTCGGCGAGTGGTGCGTCCTGCGGCGTCGCGTGCAAATGCCAGTCGAGATCGTCGTGCCGCACGAGCCGCGGGGAGGCGCGGTGGCGAGCGAGCAGCTCGTTGACCGGGTCGACCATGGCGTCGCGGTCGAGCGACCAGATGGTGCGGAGCCGTGCGCGGGCGCGTCGCACCTCCTGCAGCTCGCGGTCGTCCCTGTCGAAGCGGCCCGAGAAGCCATGGCGTGTCAGCAAGTCGGTCAGGTGGCCCGGTTCCATCAACTCGTCCTCGCCGGAGCGGCTGGCGCCGGCGACCGTGTTGAGGACGACGGCGTCGAACACGAGCACGTCCTCCGTGTCAGGGGCAAAAAGCAATTTGACTCCTTATCACCTACGAGTCTAGCGTCAGGACCATCAGCTCATTCACCTCTGACGGAACGAGTGCACCATGGAGCGCCGCCACCTCACCACTGGCCTCGTACTCGCGGTCGTTGCCGCCGCGTCCTTCGGTCTCTCGGGCGCGTTCGTGAAGCCGTTGCTCGCGGCGGGCTGGAGCCCGGTCGCCGCGGTGACAGTGCGCGCCGTCATCGGCGGCTTACTCCTCACACCTGTCGCGCTCGTACAACTGCGAGGCGACCTGCGGCCCGTGGTGCACGCGTGGCGGCGTGTGCTGGGAATGGCGCTCGTAGGCGTCGCCGGTGCACAGGTGCTGTATTTCGGCGCCATTGAGAGGATCCCCGTGGGCACCGCGATCCTCATCGAGTTCATGGCGCCGTTGCTGCTTGTCGCGGTGGCCTGGGCCGTCACGCGGCGGCGGCCTGCGCTGCCGGTGCTCCTCGGGTCGGTGGCGGCGGCCGCCGGCCTCGCTCTCGTGGTGTCGCCGTCGGGCGGCGGCGCTGTGGACCCGATCGGCGTCCTCCTCGCGCTCGGCGCGATGGTCGGCTGCGCGGGCTACTTCGCGATCGCCGCGTGGGAGACGGACGACCTCCCCCCGCTGGCGCTGGCGGCCGCGGGCCTCCTCGTCGCGGCGGTGCTGCTCGGCCTTCTCGGCCTCACCGGGCTCGTGCCGTTCACCGCATCCACCGCCGACGTCACGGTGCTCGGGAATACGGTGCCGTGGTGGGTGCCGATGGCGGTGGTCGGCGTCATCGCCACGGCGATCGCGTACGGATCGGGGATCACGGCGAGCTCGATGCTCGGCAGTCGCCTCGCCTCGTTCACCGGCCTGCTCGAGGTTGCCGCCGCGGGCGCGTGGGCGTGGTTGCTGCTCGGTGAGGAGCTGACGGCGCTGCAGCTCGTGGGCGGAGTGCTCATCGTGGCGGGTATCGTCGCCGTCCGCTTCGACTCACGAGTGGTTGCGCCGCTCCCCGTCGGCGGAGCAGCCGTCGGGCACACCCCACCATTCGACGGGAGCCCGGAACGGCGTGGCGTCCGGACCCCCTGACGGCGCCCTACTTGATGCCGCTCCGCGCGAAGCCCTGCACGAAGTAGCGCTGGAAAACGAGGAACACGATGATCATCGGAAGCACCGACACGAGCGCGAGGGCCATGATCGCGCCGTAATCGGTGCCGTACTGCCCCTTGAGGAAGAGCAGCCCGATCGGCAGGGTGTACAGCTCGCTCTGCTTCAGCGCGATCAGCGGCCAGGCGAAGTCGTTCCAGGTGGAGAGGAACGTGAGCAGAATGAGCACGGCGATGAGCGGCTTGCAGAGCGGGAGCACGATCTGCGCGAAGACCCGGAAGTGGCCCGCACCATCCACGCGCGCGGCCTCGATGATCTCCTCGGGGATGCCGATGATGAACTGGCGCGCGAGGAAGATGCCGAACGCGGTCGCCGCGGTGGGCAGGATGACCGCCCAGTAGGTCCCGTAGATGCCGAGTTCGGTGACGAGCTTGAACTGCGACACCATGATCACCTGCACGGGCAGCATCAGCGTGCTCAGCGCGAGCAGGAACAGGAGATTGCTGCCGCGGAAGCGCAGGCGCGCGAACGCGTAACCGGCGAGCAGGTTGACGAGCACCGTGAGCGCCGTGACGAAAACGGCGATGACCACGGAATTGCCGAACCAGGTGACGGTGGGGAAGGTGTCGAATACCGTCGTGAAGTTCGCGATCGTGAACTCGCGGGGCCAGAGCCGGAGGTCCCGGGACAGGAGCTCCTGCTTCGACGAGAACGCGACGACGATCATCCAGTACAGCGGGAACAACAGCACGATGGAGACGGCGATTGCGGCGAGGAGGCGGACGATGTAGGAGATCCGTGCTCCCCGGCCGCGCTTCCGCGGGCGCGCGGGCGAGGTCGATGTCGCCGCGCTTGCGACGGCCAGGGTGGGCGTGGTGGTGGTCATCGCGCGGCCTATTCGACGAGATCGCGGGTGCGGCTGGCTCGCCACTGCACGAAGGTGAAGGTGAGGGTGATGAGGAGGAGCACGATGCCGATCGCGGCCGCGTAACCCTGGTCCCGGGTGACGAACCCGTTCTGATAGGCGTAGGTCACCAGCACCGACGTGGAGTAGCCGGGTCCGCCGCCCGTCATCACGTAGACGATGTCGAACACCTGGAACGAGTAGATGACGTTCATGATCAGGAGGAAGAACGTGGACGGCCCGACCATCGGCACGGTGATGTATCGGAATTGGTTCCACGCGCCCGCGCCGTCCAGACGCGCCGACTCGTACAGCTCCGGTGACACGCCCTGCAGCCCGGCCAGGTAGATGAGCATGTTGAAGCCGCAGCGGATCCACAACGTCACGAGCACGACCGAGAGGATCGCCGCGGCGCCGTCCGACTGCCAGGGCGCCGCTCCGAGGCCGACGAAGCGCAACAGCTTGTTGAGAATGCCGATGTTCTGATCGAAGATGAGCACCCCGACCAGCGCCGTGGCGACGCCGGAGATCACCATCGGCAGCACGATGATCGTGCGGAATAGTCCGCGTGCCGGAAGCACCGAGTTCATCAGCACGGCGAGGGCCAATCCGATGATCATGCTGAGTGGCACCGTCAGCACAGTGAACAGTGCGGTGTTGAGGGTGGACTGCCAGAAGATCGGGTCACCGAACAGGCGTATGTAGTTGTCCAGTCCGACGAATTCGCCGTCGCCGAAGCCTCCCGTCCGCTCGAAGCTCAGCCGCACGGCCCAGACGAGCGGCAGGAACAGGAACACCCCGAGCAGGAGGAGGTTGGGCAGTAGGAAGGTGTATCCGGCCAGCGCATCATTCAGTGCTCGGCGACGGGATGCCCGTCGTCGGCTCGGCGCGGCCCGTGGCGTCCCGCCCGGAGCGGCGGCGGCCTCCTCCAGAACGGGCGTGGTCATGCGGTCGCCGCCGCGATCCCCTCGGAGATCTTGGCCAGCGTCTCATCGGTGCTCTGCCCCTGCGTGAAGGCCAGCTCGAGCTGGTCGCTGAGCACGGTGTTGATGGAAGCCATGTCGGGGGAGGCCAGTTGCGCGACATCCGACTCCTGAATGGTCGTCGCCTGCTCGACGAAGATCGGCATGATGTCCGGCCGGGTGGCGAAGTCGATGTCTGCGCCGACGAGGCTCTGCAGGGTGGGCAGTTCGGTGGTGGCGGCGCAGAAGTTGCGCATCTGCTCCTCGCTCACCATGAACGCGAGGAACTCGGCGGCGAGTTCTGCTTTCTCCGTACTCGCCGTGGCGACGAGAGCGTTGCCACCGAGGTCGCTGGCGGCGCGGACGTCACGCGGCATGTAAGTGGCGCCCCACTCGAAGTTGGCGAAGCTGTCGACGTCGGGCAGCAGGAAGTTGCCGGCGAAGAGCATTGCGGACGTCTCCGAGTAGAAGCTGTCGCTGGCGTAGGTCGACGACTTCACCGAGCTGTTCGCGGGTACGAAGTTCTTCGTGAAGAAGCTCTTGGTGAAGTCGAGGGCCTTGCGTCCCTCGGGCGAGTCGATCGCCGGGGTGACCAGGTCGTCCTCGAGGAACCGTCCGCCGGCCTGGAAGAGCCAACTCAGCCAGCGCGTCACACCCGCCTGCTGCCAGTTGTACGCGAAAGGATACCGGTCGGCAGGGAGCGAGTCGCGCAACTGCTGCGCCACCTGCTCGAACTCCTGCCAGGTCCAGGCTGTTTCGAGAGTGTCAGGAACCGACGTGATCCCGGCCGCCTCGAAGGCCGCACGGTTGTAGAGCACCGCCGAGGTGTCGGTCTGATGCGGCACGCCGAACGGGGTGCCCTCGAACTGCACCGCCCGCCAGAACGCCGGGATGAAGGCATCCGCATCAGCAACGTCGAAGTAGGAACTCAGGTCCAGCAGTTGGTCCTGGCTCGAATAAGCACCGAGGGTGCTGTAGTCCACGCGGAACACGTCGGGGGCAGTGTTCGATTGCAGCTGCGCGTCGATGTTCTCGAACATCTGCTCGTACGGCACCAGGTTGAGCGTGATGCTCGTGCCCGGGTTCGCCTCCTCGAACGCCGCGATGCTGGCGCGGAACGCGGCCTCCTCCGCCTCGCTTCCCCAGGTGGTGAAGCTCAGCTCGTCTGCGCCGGACGAGCCGGATGGGCGGGAGAATCCCGCGCAGCCCGCCAGAACGCCGGATGCCGTGACGGCCCCGGCCGCTCCCAGAAATACACGCCTGTTGAAGTCCATGACCCGTCCTCGCGTCCCCGGCCCACCATCGCGGGATACTGCTCGCGTCTGGTTCACCCAGAGGGCCATCTGGAGTCTCCTCCGTGCTGGAAGCAAGCGTGGGGAAATTCGTACAGTTCTCAGCATTGTGTGCCGAGAAGCGTCTATCGCGCGTCAGGCTTCGGCGTGCGCGACCACGCGCCCCTCGGCGAGGCGGACCACGTGGTCGGCCGCGGCGATGACGGCGGGATCGTGCGACACGCAGACGACCGCCACGCCCCGATCGGCCTCGGCGCGCAGAACGGAACGGATGCGGTCAGCGCTGTCCGCGTCGAGACCCGTCGTCGGCTCATCGAGCAGCAGGAGGTCGGCCTTCCGGGCGAGCCCCTGCGCCAGCAGCGTCCGCTGCCGCTGTCCGCCGGAGAGCGAGGCGAAGGGCTGTTGAGCCAACCCTGTGATCCGCAGTCGGTCCATAGCGTCATCGATCGCGGCGCGGGAGTCCGTGTCCAACCGCCGCCACGGCCCGGTGCGTCCCCATGCGCCGACCGTGACCACGTCGCGCACGGTCACCGGCAACCGGTCGGAGACGGCGGTGCGTTGCGGCACGAAGGCGATCGCGTCGGTGGCGGTGCGCGTACCCGACGACGGCGAGCGCGTGCCGGCGATCACCTCCAGGAGCGTGGACTTCCCTGCCCCGTTCGGACCGGCGATCACGGTCACGACGCCGGGTTGGACGTCGAGGTCGACATCGGTGATCGCCTCCCGGTCGGAGAAGGACACCCGCACGCCACGAAGGCGCACGACGGGGGTGGAAGGGGCGGGGGAGCGCGTCACCCCTCAACACTAGAAGGCGGGCGGGAGGAGTCGGAACGATTATGAGAACCATTATCATTTCGGTATAGTCGGGCAGCGTGACCCTCCCCGCCACCGACCTGCTCGAGCCGTTCTCGCTGGATTTCCTTCAGCGGGCACTCGTCGGCGGCAGCCTCGTCGCCATCCTGTGCGGCATCGTCGGCACGTGGGTCGTCATCCGCGGAATGGCCTTCCTGGGCGAGGCCCTCGCCCACGGGATGCTGCCGGGCGTCGCGCTCGCGACCGTGCTGGGACTGCCTGTACTGGCAGGCGGCGCGCTCAGTGCGATCGTCATGAGTCTCGGCATCGGGGCGCTGCAACGTCGCGGCAAGCTTTCCTACGACACGAGCATCGGCCTGCTGTTCGTGTCGATGCTCGCTCTCGGCGTCATCATCATCTCCCACTCGGGCAGCTTCGCCACCGATGCGACGTCGATCCTCTTCGGCGACATCCTCGCGATCGCTCCGATCGACCTCGTGCTGCTCGCCGCCGCCGCCGCGATCGGGATCGTGGTCGCCGCCATCGCGCACCGCTCCCTCGTCGCCCTCGCGCTCGACCCACGCATCGCCGCCGTGCTCGGCCTGCGGCCCCGTGCCGCGCAGGCCGCGCTCGTGGGGCTCGTCACCCTCGCCGTCGTCGCGTCCTATCAAGCGGTCGGTTCCCTCCTCGTGGTCGGCCTGCTGCTCGCTCCTGCGGTCGCGGCCGGGCACTGGACCACCCGCATCCCCTCCCGGATGCTCCTCGCCGCCGTATTCGGGATCGCCGCCGTCGTTACCGGGTTGCTCGTGTCGTGGCATGCGGCGACCGCCGCAGGGGCCTCGGTCGCGGCGGCCGCCATCTCTCTCGCCGGTGCCTCCTGGCTGTATCGAGCGGTCTCCGACCGCCTGCGATCATCGCGGTCCGCTTCGGCGGTGACCGCGGCCGCCTGATCAGCGCGGCTCGACCGCCACGTGCCCGACCACCACCTCGCTGACCACCACGTCCTGAAAGGACTTCGTGCCCTCCCGCCTTATCTCCCTCACCGTGGCCAGTGGCCTCGCGCTCGGCCTCACCGCCTGTGCCGGTGCACCGCCCGCCGCCAGCACCGGCGGCTCAGCCAGCGTCGACGGCACCGATGACACGACCTCCGGGGATGGTCACGGTGCGGTCTCCGGTGCCGCCGAGGTAGCCGAACCGCAACTCGGTCTCACGACGATCGACCCGGGCGGAACCGTGCGGCACCTCGATCTGCTCGACGAGAGCGTCGTCGAGATCGGCGCGATCGGGGAGCCGAGCGGGATGACCACGGACGGCCGCTACCTGTTCGCCGAGACGGATGCGGGACTCGAGGTCATCGACAGCGGGGTCTGGACGTGGGACCACGTGGACCACTTCCACTACTACCGCGCCGACCCGCTCCTCATCGGCGCCGTCGACGGTGAGGGCCCCGCGGCGGTCGGGACGACGAACCTGTCGACATCCGGAGGCACCGGGCTGTTCTTCGCCGCCTCGGGCGAGGCCGTGCTCCTCGACACCGAGGCGCTCTCGAAGGGCGAGATCACCGAGCGATTCCGCATCGAGACCGACCCGCATTCCGGGATGGTCGTCCCCGTCGGGTCCTTCGCCCTGGTCACCCGGGCGGAAGGCGAATCGGCCGGCGCCGTGCTCGGCTACACCGCCGACGGGACACCGACCGGGCTCGAGGAACCCTGCGTCGATGCGTCGGGCACCATCACGACGCGGGTGGGTGCCGTGATCGGCTGCCGGGACGGCGCCCTGTTGGCGACGGTGCAGGACGAGGAGCTGGTCATCGAGCGGATCCCGTACCCTGACGGCACCACCGCCCCGGCGGCCACCGCCTTCGACAACCGGGAGGGCCGTCCGACGGTGGCGGCCCTGGCCGGCCCGGATGCCATCTGGATGCTCGACACGCGCGAGTCGTCCTGGACGCTGCTCCCCGCTCCCGCACCTCTCGTCAGCGTGACGGCCGTGGATGATGAGAAGGAGCACGTGCTCGCGCTCACCACCGAGGGACGGGTGCTCGTCCTGAACGGTGCCGACGGATCGGTGCTCGCCACCACCGAGGTGCTCGTGGCGGACTCGCTCGGCGCGGGCCGCACGCCCGCGCTGATCGCCGATCAGCAGCGGGCGTACCTGAGCGGCCCCAGCGAGCACCGGCTCTTCGAGATCGACTTCGCCGACGGCGCCCGCATCGCCCGCACCTTCGACACGACCACCCCGCCGGTGTTCACCGCCGAGACGGGACGGTGAGCATGCCGTCGCTCCGTTCTCCCATTGCGCTCGCCGCGGTCACCGTCACAGTCGCAAGCCTCGCCGGGTGCGCTCCCGCGGCGGATGACCGCCCCCTCATCGTCGCGTCCACCAACATCCTCGGAAACGTCGTCGAAGAACTCGTCGGCGACCAGGCCGAGGTGTTGACCCTGATGAAGCCCAACGCCGACCCGCACTCGTTCGAGATCTCCGCGAAGGAAGCGGCGCGGATGCGCTCGGCCGACCTCATCGTGTCGAACGGCCTCGGTCTCGAGGAGGGCCTGCAGCAGCACCTCGACGCGGCTGAGGCCGGCGACGTGCCGACGTTCGTCGCCGGCGACGTGATCGACGTGCTCGACTACAGCGAGGGCGACGCGGCGGGAATGCCCGACTCGCACTTCTGGACCGACCCGGGCCGGATGCTCGACGTCGTCGACGCCCTCTCACCCGTGATCGCCGAACTCGACGGCGTCGATGCCACCCGTGTCGAAACCCACAGCCTTGCCTACCGAGACGAGCTCGACCGGCTCGACGCGGAGATGGCCGACGCGTTCGCGGCGATCCCGCGCGAACGACGAGCTCTCGTCACGAATCATCACGTCTTCGGTTACCTCGCGCAGCGCTTCGACTTCGAGGTGGTCGGTGCCGTCATCCCCGGGGGAACCACGCTCGCCGCGCCGTCGGCATCCGATCTCGCCGACCTCGTCACCGCCGTTGAGGAGACCGGGGTTCCCGCGATCTTCGCGGAGTCGTCCTCGCCCGACCGCCTCGTGCAGGCCCTCGCGAGCGAGGCGAACGTGCACGTCGAGGTCGTCGAGCTGTTCACCGAATCGCTCACCGAAGCGGGAGGCGGTGCCCCCGACTACCTGACCATGATGCGCGCCAACACGCAGCGCATCACCACAGGGCTCTCCCGCGTGACAGCCCGCCACCACCAAGGAAAGAAGAAAGAGGCATCCATGCGTACTTCCCATCTCCGCCGCGCGGGCATCACCGCGCTGGCGATCGGAGCGGTCACCACCCTCGCGGCCTGCTCGTCCGGAGACGGCGCCGCCGGCTCCGCGCCCGAGGCCGGCACCAGCTCGAGCTCGACCGCCACGTCCGGTCCACGCCTCGCCGTCGCCTACGAAGGCGGCATCGTCGTACTCGACGGTGAGACCCTCGAGCCGGTCGCCGACGTCGACTCCGAGGAGTTCACTCGGCTCAATCCCGCCGGGGACGACCGGCACGTCATGGTCACGATGAGCGAGGGATTCCAGGTGCTCGACACCGGCGCGGGCTCCGGCGACGATCCCGTGCTCACCGACCTCGTGTTCTCCGCCGACGCCCCCGGACACGTCGTGCGACACGGCGGCAAGACGGTCCTCTACGCCGACGGCACCAGTGACACGACCGTCTTCGACACGGCAGACCTGGCGTCGGATGCGATGCCGGAGACCGAGACGATCGAGGGCGTCGAGGCGCACCACGGCGTATCCGTGATCCTGGAGGACGGCACGTTCCTCACCACCGTCGGTAACGCCGACGGACGCAACGGCATCACGGTGCAGGACGCGTCGGGTGCCGTGGTCGCGCAGAGCGACCAGTGCCCCGGCGTGCACGGTGAAGGGACCGCCGCGAACGAAGCCGTCGTGTTCGGGTGCGAGAACGGTGCGCTCGTCTACTCCGACGGTGAGATCGTGAAGCTCGACGCGCCCGATCAGCCCTACGGGCGGATGGGCAACGCCTACGTGAGCGAGACCAGCCCGATCGTCGTCGGCGACTACAAGGACGACCCCGACGCGGAGGGTTACCTGCTCAGCGCCGTCACGGTGATCGACACGGCCGCCCAGACTCTCGAGGTCGTCGAACTTCCCGACGGTGCCGAGTACACCTTCCGCGACATCGCGCGCGGACCGGATGACCTCGCCTACATCCTCGGCAGCGACGGCTCGATCCACGTGCTCGACCCCGCCGCATCCGAGATCGTCGAGTCGTTCCCCGTCATCGAGGCGTGGGAGGGACCGGTCGAGTGGCAGGACCCGCACCCCGCCATCGTCATCTCCGGCTCCATCGCCTACGTCACGGAACCGGCCGCGAACAGCGTCCACGCCGTCGACCTCACCACCGGTGATGTCGTGGCGACCGGTGAGCTCGACGTGACCCCGAACGAGATCGCGGTCGCCGCGGGCTGACACCGTGCGCATCCGCCCCCGGTGTGGGGCGGATGCGCGCCCCCGTTCTACGCTGGGTAAATGAGTTCCGGAGAGAGTACGACGCCCGCTGTTCAGCGATGGGTGTTCTGGCCCGCCGCCGGCATCGTGGTGGTCTTCGTCGCGTTCGCGATGCTGTGGCCGGATGCGACCGAGGCGGCCTTCGACGGCGTGCAGGCGAGCATCGTCAGCAACTTCAACTGGTACTACGTGCTGCTCTCCGCGTTCTTCGTCGCGTTCTGCCTCTGGATGGGATTCAGTCGCTACGGCAACGTCAAGCTCGGCAAGGACGACGACGAACCGGAGTTCTCCCTGAGGTCGTGGTTCTCGCTCCTCTTCGCCGCGGGCATGGGCATCGGGCTCGTGTTCTACGGTGTGAGCGAACCGCTCAGCCACTTCGCTCAGCCGCGTCCCGGCGTCACCGGGACCGACATCCAGCTCGCGCAGCAGGCTCTCTCCCAGACCTACCTCCACTGGGGTGTGCACGCATGGTCGATCTACGTGGTGATCGGGCTCGCCCTCGCCTACGCGATCCACCGCCGGGGCCGACCGGTGTCGATCCGTTGGGCTCTCGAGCCGGTACTCGGGAGGCGCGTGCGCGGCGGCTGGGGTCACGCCGTCGACGTGACCGCGCTCGTCGGCACCCTGTTCGGTGTCGCGACCTCGCTCGGGCTCGGCGTACTGCAGATCAGCGCCGGTCTGGAGAGCATCGGGCTCGTCGAGTCCTCCCAGCTGCTCAACATCGCCATCATCGTGGTCATCAGCGGCCTCGCCCTCATCTCCGTCCTCTCCGGGGTGACGAAGGGCATGAAGCTCCTCTCGAACGCCAACCTCGCGCTCGCCGGGCTGTTCGTGCTCTTCATCCTCATCGTCGGCCCGAGCCAGTTCCTGCTGCGCGACTTCGTGCAGTCCATCGGCCTCTACCTGCAGAACTTCATCGGACTCAGCTTCACGGTCAACGCGTTCACGGGTGCTGAGGGCGAGGCCTGGCAGGGTGCCTGGACGACGTTCTACTGGGCGTGGTGGATCTCCTGGTCGCCGTTCGTGGGCATCTTCATCGCCCGCATCTCGCGCGGGCGCACCGTGCGACAGTTCGTCACCGGAGTCATCCTCGTGCCGACGTTGATCACCTTCCTCTGGTTCAGTGTGCTCGGCGGCACCGCCCTCTACTCCGAACTCGAAGGCGACGGCGGCCTCGTCGGTGCCGGCGGGGCCGTCGACATCGAGGGCGCACTCTTCGCCGCGCTCCAGCAACTCCCCGGCGGCACCGTGCTCATCGTCGGCGCCCTCGTGCTCATCGCCGTGTTCTTCGTCACCTCGGCCGACTCGGGTGCTCTCGTCATGAGCATGATCGCCGTCGGCGGACAACTCGAGCCGAAAAGGGTGGTGCGGGTGTTCTTCACCTGCGTCACGTCGCTGCTCGCCATCGCCCTTCTGCTCTCCGGCGGGCTGGAGGGGCTGAAGACGGCGGCAATCGTCATCGCCCTCCCGTTCTCGGTCGTCATGATCGCCATCTGCTGGTCGACGGTGGTGGCCTTCAACCGCGAGCTGCGAGCGTACGACAAGGCCGAGCGTGCCGCGCTGATGGAACGCATCGGCGACTACTACGGTCTCGAGGTCGAGGAGCCGACCGAACGCGGCGTCTTCGCCCCATCGGGTCATCGTCTGTGGCGGCGGAAATGACGCCGGCGAGCGCGAATCGCTCCGCGCTCCGTCCGGTCTCACGCCCCGAAGGTGCACGGTGCGAACAGCCCGTACTCTGAGTCGGTGACTGACAGCACCAACGAACGACGGGACGTTCTCCGGAACCGTGTGAGCCGATCGATCTCGAAGCTCGCCGGTGGCGCCATTCGCGGATTGGATGCCCCCACCCAGGTCATCTCCGTCGTCGCCGGCGACGATCAGATGCCGCAACGGCACGCCCGATTGGTGATCGACCTGTGCCTGCGTGCGGGGGAGGCGATGCTGGCCACCGGCGCTTCCGCTGCCGACGTCGTGGCCACCGTTCTGCGGGTCAGCAATGCCTACGGCATCAGCGCGATGCACGTGGACATCACCTTCACCTCGATCACCGTTTCGATCCATCGCGGGATGAACGAAGACCCCATCTCCGTGATGCGGATCGTGAAGGTGCGCACGACGGACTACTCGCGTCTGCAGGACGTGTACCTCCTCATCGACGACATCACGGGGCCCGGTGACACGGTCAGTGTCGAGGAGGCACGCGAGAGGTTGACCTCGATCCTGACCAGTCCGCATCCGTACCGTCGCTGGGTCGTCGCCGCAGGCAAGGCCGTTCTTGCGGCAGGGGTCGTGGTGATGTTCGACGTGAGCTTCGTGCTGGTGCTCGTTGCCGCGGCATCGGCGATTCTCTCCGACATCATCACGCGCCAGCTCGGAAAACTGCTGGTACCGGCCTTCTTCGCCCAGATGGCGGCGGCTATGGCGACGACGAGCATCGCCGTGTTCATCTTCTGGTTGCGTTCGGTGGGCATCGAGCTGCCGGGATCGAACAGCCCGACCGTCATCGTGATCGCCGGGATCATCACGCTGCTGTCCGGCGTCGGCCTGACCGCTTCGGCCCGTGACGCCATCGACGGGTATTACGTCACGGCGACAGCACGCGGTATGGAAGTGCTCATGCTCACCCTGGGTCTCGCCGTGGGGATCTCGATCGTTCTCGGTGCGGCACTGCGGATGGGGCTGCCCGTGGCCGTCGGGACCTCGCTGGGCGACGACATCCGCCTGGTGCCCGGCGTGGTGGGATCCGCGCTCATCGGAGTCGGCTTCGCCCTCACCTCCTACGTGCGACTGCGGTACGTCGCACTCATGGCCACCGTGGCCAGTCTCGTGTTCACCGTGTACTGGTTCGTGCTTCCCCTCGCCTCCCAGCCTGGACTCGCCCCGGGGATCGCCGGGGTCGTCGCCGGTGTCATCGGATACCTCACCTACCGCTGGCTCAAGGTGCCCGAGAGTGCCATGACGATGGCGGGCCTCATCAGCCTCATCCCCGGACTCGCCGTCTACCGGTCGCTGTACGCGTTCATGGACTCCGAGTACGGAGTGACCGAGGCGCTTCCCGCGATGGTGATCGCGCTGGCGACCGGTATCGGGCTCGCGGCGGGATCCACCATCGGCGGCTTCGCGGCCCGCCGGACGTTCGGCCTGGATCGCTCGGACATGCTCGCGGGTCAGCGGGCTCGAGGAGCTCGCTAGCGCGGGACCCGGCCTCGGGCGTGCGCCGCTACGGCACGTCCAGGTGCAGCCCGGGTGTCTCGACGGCACGTCACTGGGGAGACCCTACGACGGAGAGCAACTCCAACTTGTCGTAGTCCTCGCTGCCGGGAACTGCGGTATAGACGAGGAGTAGGTGCGACTGCTGGGGATCCAGCAGCGTTTGGCAGTGCAACTCCAGCCGGCCCACGATCGGGTGCATGAGGCGTTTCCCGTCGTGCGGGCGGACCCCCACCTCGTGGGTATCCCACAAGTGTCGCAGTTCCTCGCTTCTCGCCAGGGCGAGTTCGGCGAGGTGAGCCGCGCGAGAGCCGGGGCCGCGGCGGGTGACGACCTCGCGCAGGTGCGACGCATAGAGGCGGGAGAGGAACTCGTGGTCCTCGGGCACGTACCCGCTCCGCGTGCCGGGGTCCGTGAACCACCGGTATCCGAGGCTCCGGTCCGGGCCGGTGTAGCGGGAGGCATCCCCGGTGAGGGCCACGCTCAGGGGAGTCTGACGGAGCGTCTCTCCCAACTCGGTCACGATCTCCGCGGGAGTGTCGACGAGGCGGTCCAGGATGCGGAGCAGGCCGGGGCTGACGTGATCACTGGCCGCTCCACGAGCAGGCGGGTGGTGGCCCGCCAGGCGGAAGAGATGATCGCGTTCGTCGACGCTGAGGTGCAGACCCTGCGCGATGGAGGCGACCATCTGCTCCGAGGGCTGAGGTCCGCGCTCCCGCTCGAGCCTCGCGTAGTAGTCCGTCGACATGTTGGACAGCGCGGCGACCTCCTCCCGTCGCAGGCCCGACGTACGTCGACGTTGACCGTGCGGCAAGCCGACGTCGCGCGGCTGCAGGGCCTCCCGGCGTTGGCGCAGGAACTGCGCCATTCCCGTCCTGTCAATCGCCACGGGTGCTCCCTCCTCTTGGTGACCCCTTTCTACCTCCCCGTCCCCTGGTCAGCCACGACCTCCTGATCCCCCCATGCCGGAGATGACGTCCGGGAGGGTGTGCTCGGAGGGGCGGATCGTCAGGCCGTGGCTACCGCCCGTCGGGTCGTAGACGCTCGGTTCACAGCCCGTGACCCTGGAGGAACAAGTGAACCAGTAATCCATCCACCCCGGCGGACCCGCTGCCGCGGCCGAAACGCGGAGTCCCAGCACGAGGGCCCGTCGAGCGCTCGGCCTTCCCGACCCGAGAGAGACCTCCGTAGCCCGTGCGACGATGGAGCGGACCCTGGAGCGCATCGGTGGACCGATCGGACTCGCGTCCGCCGCAGCGCCGACCATCGCCTTCGTCGTGACGGACCTCGCCGCCGGACTCGCCCCGGCGATCATCGCACTGGCGCTCGCCGCGGTGGCCGCCTGCGTGCTGCGCCTTGCGCGGCGCGAGTCCCCGGCGGCAGCGGTAGCCGGACTCGTGGTCGCCGCGATCTGCGCGACGGTCGCGGCGCTGGCCGGGGAGGCCCGTGCCTTCTTCCTGCCCAGCATGGTGCTGCCAGTCCTGTTCGTCGTCGCCTACACCGTCTCGCTCGTCGCACGGCGCCCCCTGATGGGCCTGATCGTCAATCCGCTCTCCGGCGCACCCCGCGGCTGGCGCACGCACCGCCCCCTGCGCCGCCTGTATACCGCCAGCACGCTCGTGGGCATGGGGTTGGCGGTGGTGAACCTCGCCATACGGATCGTCTTCTACACCGCCGATCAACCCGGAGCCCTGGCGGTGGTGCAGGTGACGTCCACCACGGTCTTCGCGCTCCACTTCGCCGTGACCGTGGTGCTGGCCCGTCGGATCGCGGGCGCATCCGGCTCCTCTGCCACCACTCTCCTCCGTAACGACCCCGCCTTTCCCCCCATCCGCTGACCACGCACCACCCCACCCCAGGAGAAACGACCATGACTCGCACACCGCACCTCACCCTTCCCGACCTGACCGGTCGCCGCGCCCTCGTCACCGGCGCCAGCGACGGCATCGGTTACGGCATCGCCCGCCAGCTCGCCGCCGCCGGAGCCGACGTGATCCTGCCCGTCCGCAACCGCAGGAAGGGAGAAGCCGCCCTCGATCGCATCCGCGCCGAGCATCCGTCGGCCCGGGTCTCCCTCCGCGATCTCGACCTGTCCTCGCTCGCGTCCGTCGCCGCCCTCGGGCGGCAGCTCATCGGCGAGGAGAATCCGCTGCACCTGCTGGTGAACAACGCCGGAGTCATGACTCCGCCCGAACGGCAGACGACCGCCGACGGCATCGAGTTGCAGCTCGGCACCAATCACCTCGGACACGTCGCGCTGGTCGCACACCTGCTACCCCTGCTGCGTGCCGGGAACGCACGCGTCACCTCGCAGATCAGCGTCGCGGCCAGAAGCGGTGCGATCAACTGGGCGGACCTGAACTGGGAGACCAGCTATCACGGCATGCGCGCATACAGCCAGTCGAAGATCGCGTTCGGTCTCTTCGGTCTCGAGCTCGAACGGCGCAGCCGGGCCGAGGGGTGGGGCATCACCAGCAACCTCTCCCACCCGGGCGTCGCCCCGACGAGCCTGCTCGCCGCGCGTCCGGAACTGCAGCGCGAGCGCAACACTCCGCAGATCGCGGTGATCCGCAGGCTTTCTCGCGCGGGGATCCTGGTGGGCACCGTCGACAGTGCCCAGCTGCCCGCCCTGTACGCCGCAACGTCACCGCACTCCCACGGCGGCCGGCTCTACGGCCCCACCGGACCGGGCCACCTCGGCGGCGGCCCGGGGGAGCAGCCGCTCTACCGCCCGCTGCGCAGCGCCGACGAGGCCGAGCGCGTCTGGCGGGTCTCCCAGGAACTCGCCGGAGTGTCCTTCACCACCTCTGCGCGGACGACCTGACCTGCCGATCGCCCTCCGCCGCCATGGCGGAGGGCGATCGGGAAATCCTCGCGGTGACGCCGGGATGGAAGCGCATCCCGTCAGCCCCGTTGACGAGCGGACCGGACACCCGGCAGCTCGAACCGCGCGAATGTCAGCGCTGAGCTCGCCGCCCTCGAGCAGCCCATCACTCTCGTGGGCGTTGGTCCCCTCCACGGAGTCACTCGGGTACTGCAGCCGTTTCACCGACCGTCGCGTCGTCCTGTGGTGGACGAGTGAAGTAGGACCGTGCGTCCGGGGGACGGATATCCGCGATCGCGTCCTGGAAGATGCGCATGGGGTGCGGGGCGTACGGGTGCTCGGCGATCGCGTCGAAGTCGAGCTCGATGCCGAGCCCGACCCCCTCCGGGATCATCACGTCGCCGTCAGCGGTCAGCTGCAGGCGCTCATTGGAGATGTCGGATCGCCAGGGGACGTCGATGGCCATGATCTCCAGGTAGCGGAAGTTCGGTAGCGTCGCGCCGAGTTGCAGCGTCGCCGCGGTGCTCAGGGGGCCACTGGGGTTATGCGGAGCGAAGGGCACGTAGTGGTGAGCCGCGAGAGTGGAGATGAAGGACAACTCGAGGAAGCCTCCCGCGTGCGTCACGTCGGGCTGGACGAAGTCGACGGCGCCGCGCTCGAGGGCTGAGACGAATCCTTGACGGCCGTACCACCGCTCTCCCGCGGCGATCGCCACAGGAGAGTGGCGGCGGATCTCGATCATCGCGTCGACTCCTTCCGGCGGGCACGGTTCCTCGAAGAAGATCGGGTTGAACTGTTCGAGCCTCCGGGCCACCCGGATCGCTGTGGGCACGTCGAACCGGCCGTGGCCCTCGATGAACAGTTCGACGTCGCTGCCGACCGCGTCCCGCACCGCAGCGACGGGCTCCAGCATGCGGTCGATATCGCGGTCGGTGAGGTGGAGGTCCGTGGCCTCGAAAGGGTCCCACTTCAAGCCGCGGAACCCTGACGCGACGGTGGCGACCGCGGCTTCCGCGAAGTGCTCGGGCTTCGACGCTCCCGAGAACCAACCGTTCGCGTACGCGCGGACGCGATCCCGGATCGCGCCGCCGAGCATACGGTGCACGGGAACGCCGAGGGCGCGCGCTGAGATGTCCCACAGGGCCATCTCGAGCGCGCTGAACGCCGTGCCCGTGACGGGACCGCCGCGCCAGTACCCGTTCCGGGCCGTCTCGTAGATGAGCTGCGAGATCCGGGTCGGGTCCTTGCCGACTACCGCCTGCTCGAGGAGCCGGACCGCCCCGTGCACGGCGAACTCCTGACCCTCCAGCGTCGCTTCCGCGACACCGGTGATCCCCTCGTCCGTCTCGACGACGAGGAAGATCAGGTTGGTCCGGTAGAAATCGACCGTGACGGTGCGAAGCGTGGTGATTCTCATGTGTCCCTATCCCTTGAGAGCGCTGGCGGTCGTCCCGGGAACGACGAATTTCCGAGCGAAAAAGTCGGACGCGACGGCGGGAAGCGTGACCATGGACGCCACCGGGATGATCGTATCGACGGGGCGACGTCGACGGCCACGCCGCATCCCGCGACACCCCGGCTGGTGCATGAAGGGGCTTGTTGGCTCGTCGAACCGCGGCACACGTGCGCGAAGTCGTGACGCGGAGACTGCTGGACAGCGACGCCATGCGGCAGCGAAGGCCTGCCCGGCGTGATGACGACCGGCTCTTGGCCGGTTCCCGACGTGCTGCAGCTCATGCCGGCGTGGTTGCCGGGAGCACCCCCGGCCGCCGGAGATTGTGACGGACCGATCGTGGGTCAGTCCGTTCGCTCGAGTTGCACGGAGGCGAGCGCGGTCTCATCAATGCTCCCGGCGGAGGCGCTCGGGTTTTCGGTTCCCTTCCGAGGGCGGAGTTCGCTGACGAGGGCTCCGGCAACGATGAACACGGCGCCGATGATCGCGACGGGTGGGAGGCGGTCGCCCGCCGCCCTTCCGATGATCGCCGCCCACACGGGTTCGGCGGCGTAGATGATCGTGGCCCGTGTCGGCGACACCGACCGCTGGGCCCAGTTCATCGTGAGCTGAATGAGGCAGCTGGCGGCGCCGAGACTGAGCGCCGCTCCCGCCCACACCCAGGAGAACGTCGGCAGTTGCTCTCCGACGACGGGCATGGTCAGGAACCCGAGAAACCCTGCGACGAGCAGCTGCACCACGGTGACCCGGCCGAGGTTCACCTTGCCGGCGAACCAGCCGATGAGGATGATCTCGGCAGCGATCGGGAGAGTGCTGATGACCGTCGCGATCTCGCCCGTGCCGAAGGTGAAGCCGACGCTTCCCGGGTCGGCCAGCAGGATGAGGCCGGCGAAGGCGAGCGCGACGCCGATCCAGGTCAGGAACCGAGGCGGTTTCCTGAACACGATCCACTGCAGGACCGGGACGATCGGAACGTAGAGGGCGGTGATGAACGCGGACGTGCTGCTGTTGATCGTCTGCAGCCCCACGGTCTGCAGCCCGTAGCCGAGGAAGATCATCGAACCGATCGCCGCTCCGGCCGCGACCTCCTTTCCGGTGATGCACCGAAGGAGGCGCGCGAAGAGGAGGGCGCTGATGATACCGGCGGCGAGGAACCTGGTGCCGACGAAGAACCACGGTCCGCTGTACTGCACCGCGATGTGGACGATCAGGAAGGTCGCCCCCCACACGGCGGTGATCAGAACGAGCGCCGTCTCCTGCCGGGACAACAGACGCCATCGCGACCAAGTGTGCAACATAGTGCACACTGTATGGTGCAGAATGATGCACATGCAAACCGGGGTGAGCTCGCGGGTGTTGGCGCATGTCAGCGAGAACGTGCGCCGATTCCGGTTGGCGGCGGACCTCAGCCAGGCTGCGCTGGCGGACAGATCGGGCATCAGTCGCCGCACGGTCGTGAAGCTCGAAGCGGGCGAGGCGAATATCAGCCTGACCGGACTCGACCACCTCGCCGATGCATTGGGCGTCACGTTCATCGATCTCGTGGCCGCGCCCGCCGCACCGCGTTCCGACATCAGCGAGATCGTGTGGAGGGGAGCCGGCCCCGGCAGCATGGCGACGCTGCTGGCGTCCGTTCCCGCGAGCACGGACGCGCAGCTCTGGGCGTGGGCGCTCGAACCCGGTGACCGCTACGACGCCGAACCCGACCCGGTCGGGTGGTCCGAGCTGATTCTCGTCTCCGAGGGGTCGCTGCGCATCGAACACGAGAGCGGCGTTTCCGAGATGCAGACGGGCGAGCACTTCGCGTTCCCAACGTCGCAGCACTACTCCTACGTCAACACGGGTGACCGGCTCGCTCTCTTCACCCGCGTCGTCGTGCGCTGAGCGGCCCCCATCGCCGCCGCACTCCCCGGCCGCGCGATCAGCCCCGCACGGAGAGCTGATGTGCGAAGTCCGGTGCCGCCGGTCCGTACAGCTCGCCCGGCTCGAGGGGACGCCCGGAGATCGCGAGCAGCAGCGCCAGCGCGGTGCCGTGAACCTCGGGGCCTGCACCCGACGAGAAATCAGCGTCGACGGCGAGCAGTCGGAAGCCTGCCGCGCGCTCCTCGCCGCCGCCTATCGAGCCGGACGTGCGGATCTGATACTTCAGCGCCGGAAGCACACGATTCAGTGGGTACTCGCGCCGCACCCCCAGTGGTCGACGCACGTCTTCGCCATGCACGACGGCCTCGACGAGACGCGTCGCGGGCGCAGCCGGCGGCGTTCTCGTCATCGTCACGACCCGGTCGAACTCCGCCAAGGTCTCCGCGGGGCTTGCGCGCCGTTCGCGAGCGACGCCGACCGCGTTGTCACGGTCGAAATCGAACCGAGCCGCCACCAGGCGGCGAGCGAAACCGAGCCGGGTCGTCTTGGCCGTATCGATCAGGTGTGCCACGACGTCGTGAACGTCCCATCCCGGGCAGAGCGACGCCTCCGCCCACCGTTGCGCAGGAACCTTCGAGAGGTCTGCGCTCAGCGCTCGCCGTTCCTCGTGCACCGCTGTCCAGACCGCCGACCATTTCCGAGAAGCCATACCGTAACGAAAGCACAGCCGCTGTGGTGCTCGCAGGCTTCTGTTTCGCGGCGATATGCAGCGTGCGGGTGGGATTCATCCGCCGGACATGGAGCGCTTTTCCTGTCCTCGATAGGCTCCGATCCAAGGACACGCGGCGACCGAGCAGGAGGAGCACCTCGTGAGTACAAGCCCCGGCCCCGTCGACCTCACGTTCACCGCGCCGATAGGCATCACCGTGAAGGGCGACCTCTGGTCGTGCGTCGAGATCCCCGGTTCGGTCGAGCTGTTCGGCACGGGGAAGGCCGTGAAGGTCGTCGCCAGCATCGACGGTGAACCGGTCACGGCCGGGTTGATGCCGACCGGGTCCGGCGGGCACATGCTCTCCGTCAGCGCGAAGCTACGGAAGAAGCTCGGCAAAGAACTGGGCGACCCGGTCACCGTGCACCTGATGGAGCGACTTCCCTGATCGCGCGCGGAGCGCGCGCCGTCGATCCAAGCGGGCAGCGCATTCCGGCACCCCTGCGTGGTCAGTACCGCTGGGCGCGCCGTACTCCATCTCGAACCTGGCCCAGCGATGAGATGCCGTATCTTTTCGGGGATGACAGGAACGAGGCCGGAGAAGGTCGAACGCCACCCGCGGTGGACAGTATTCATCGTGTCGGCCATCTTCTTCGGAACCTTCATGGGGCTCCTCCAGCCCGTGCTCAGCGGGTCGCCGACGCCCTGGGGGGGTCGCGTACTCATGGGCGCGATCTCCGGATCCCTGTTCGGCGCCGGTATGACGTGGTTCATCTCGCGCTGGTGGGAGGACGCCGGCGGCTACACGAAGGCCCGGTCGCTGCAGACCGCGCTCCGCAAGCGTCGACTGCCCGATGACGCGGACCCCCAGGAATGGTCGGCGCTCCTGGACCTGCAGGAGGTCAGCATCCACCGCGCGCGGTGGTACACCGCCATCCTCATCGCTGCCGCCATTCTCAACACGGTCTTCGCGCTCACCCGCGCAGCGCCAGAACTCGGGCTCCTGCCCTGGTTCGGAGTGGCGATATTCGCGGCAATGGCGATCTACGCACCCTTCGAGACGCGATCTCGACGCGCGGCGGTGCACGAGCTCCGCAAGGGCCTCGAACGATCCGGGACCCCAGGGGACGAGGGTGCGAGCTCTTGAGTGTCGCTGTGGGAACCCCCGCCGTTGTCGAGCTCGAGCACCTTCGCCTCGTGCTGCAGCGGTGGCAGTACGACGGGGGCCCACTGCAGCTGCATCCGGGAGATCTGGGCTGGTACTCGCTTCGGGGACCCGCCGCCACCGCCGCGGCGATACGGGTGTGGGCGGACGGCGACTCGATCCTGGCGATTGCGCTCCGCGACGGTCCCGACCTGATGCGTTTCGCCATGGACCCGGTGTCTCAGCGCGACGCGGCTCTCGCCCGGTGCATCGTCGCGGATCTCGGTGATCCGGCGGCCGGTGTGATCGATGCAGGAAACGCGACCATCGAGGCGCGCGGCGCGCAGGCCCTTTGCGAGCAACTCGCGAAGGCAGGGTGGGTGCCCGACGAGCCATGGATTCCGCTCCACCGCGATCTGGCAGCGCCCGTCGAGCCTTCGCGCCTCCGGGTCGATACCGTCGATCCGGATCGCACCGACGAGTGGGTGTCTGTGCACTGGTCGGCCTTTCGCGGGACTCCGATGCCGGACGATCGGCAGCGTGCGTTCGTGGCCGGATGGCGGGCCGCGACGGAAAGTCCCTTCCTCGCTTCGGCGCGCATCCTGTCGGTCCACGACGATGACGGCCATGCGGTCGCTGTTGCGGCGGTGTGGTCGGCGGGCGTCGGGCGTCCCGGCCTCATCGAACCGATGGGGGTGCACGAGGAGCACCGCGGTCGCGGGTACGGCACGATCATGACGCGCGCAGCCGCAGCGGCGCTTCGGGAGATGGGGTCATCGAGCGCCACGGTGTGCGCCGAGAGCTCCAATCGAGGCGCGGTCGCCACGTACCAAGCGGCCGGTTTCTCCGCTCACCCCGAGGTCGCCGACTGGCGCCGCACTGTCTGACTCACGACGGAGTCGAGTCCGCCGAAAGAGGACGCCCTCCGGGATCAGTGGGCGACGGTGTCGGCCTGATTGCGTCGGGTTCGGCGTGACAGCCCGAGCGTGATGGCGACGATGATCAGGCCGAGAACAAGCCCGAAAATGGCGGACATCACCGTGTCCGCCACCCAGACGACAACCGGGCCAGCAGCTTCGATGGCGTGCGTCACGGTATGCAGCAGGTCGTAGGGCGCGCTCCAGAACGTCTCTCCCATGTTCGCGATGACCAGGTGCCCGCCGACCCACAGCATGGCGACCGTGCCGACGATGCTGATGAAGCGGAACACGGCAGGCATCGACGCGACGATGCGTGCACCGGTACGGCGCACCTGCTTCGACGGGCTCTTCATCAGTCGCAACCCGACATCATCGATCTTCACCAGCAGCGCGACGGCGCCGTACACGAGCACCGTCATGCCGAGGCCGATGCTCGCCAGCGCTCCGAGTGTCATCCCGAAACCGAAATCGGGATCGAGGCTGTCAAGCGCGATGAGCATGATCTCGGTACTGAGGATGAGATCGGTGCGGATCGCTCCGAAGACGAGCTTGCGCTCGTCCCGCGCCTCCGTCGCGTCGCTGCTGTGGTGGACGCCGAACCATTCCGTGACCTTCTCGGCACCCTCGAAACACAGGTAGGTGCCACCGATGATGAGGAGGAACGGCAGCACCCATGGTGCGAATTCGGAGAGCAGTAGCGCGATCGGGATGATGATGACGAACTTGTTGAAGAGGCTGCCCAGCGCGATGCGCCATACGACGGGCAGTTCTCGCGCCGGTGTGAGGCCCTGGACGTACTGCGGCGTGACGGCCGCATCGTCGATGACGACGCCCGCGGTCTTCGCGCTCGCTTTGAGGGCGGCGGTGAGGATGTCATCGACTATCGCAAGCAAGCCGACCGACATGCGTTTCTCCTTAGACGAGGGCCTTGATCTGCCGTCATAGCGACGGCGGCTCTGTACACAGTAGCCGGACGGATGCGGTATGCCGACGCCCGCCAGTCTGAATGTCGAGCAGTCGGGACTCGGCGCGCTCCGGGCGTCGTCACCAAGCATCTTCATTCCGGATCGGCCCCTGGGTGGGCGTGCTCGGCGGGCCGAAAGGCTATCTCGCCTACTGCACGGACTGAGGCTCGGCCGGAACTCGAGTTCCTCGGCCGAGCCTCAGCTCATGTCGACGCGAGGTCAGTGCTCGTCGTAGTGGCCGTCGTGCTCGGCGTGCTTGTGCCCGTCGTGCACGTAGTCCACATGGTCATCGTGGCTCACGGCCTCGTGGCCGCAGTCGGCACCGTGGATGTGCGCGTCGGTGGTGTGCTCCGCCTCCGATTCGTGCTCGTCGTAGTGGTCGCCGTGCAGGGCGTGGCGGTGAGTGCCGTGCAGGTAATCGGTGTGGTCGTCGTGGGTGATGGCTTCGTGGCCGCAGTCGTCGCCGTGCTGATGGTCGGTGACCGCGTGCTCGGCGTGAATCTCGGTGAGGGACATGGTGCTCCTTCGGGGTGTCGGCGGGAGGGGGATGCTCCCAGCCAAACACACTCATAAACAGATAGCAATTCGTTTATGCAATCAGGAATGGTTCGCAATTGGTCATCGGCCGCTGGAGTGCGTCGACGGTGTGGAGTGCGTCAACGGCGTCGACAGAGCGACCGAACAACCAGCGGATCGCCTAGGGCGTGTCTTCCAGCACGTGGCTGATGGCGTCCTCCACGACGTGCGTCACGTGGGTATCGGCGATCGAGTAGGTGGCTTCACGACCAACACGGTCGACGGTGACCACCTTCGCCACGCGGAGTGTGCGGAGGTGCTGGGAGACCAGGGGTTGAGACTGGCCCGTCATCGCTACGAGGTGGCTCACCGTAGACGGACTCTTGGCAAGCAGGGTGAGGATGGTCAAGCGCGACGGCGACGAGAGGATCTTGAACAGTTCGGCCGCCCGGGCGATACTGCCGTCGTTCGGTCGGACGTCGGTCATTCCTCTAGGTAAGCACATCCATGCATGCGGAGTTATGCGCCGATGGGGGATCGACGAACCCCGTGGGCTGCGGCCGTCCTACAGCAGGTCCTGAACGGCCGCGCGGATCTGCGCTGTTTCAGCGGCTCGGATGCCGGGGCGACCGGCGACGTGACCGAGTTCGGAGACCAGCGGACGGAACTCGCCTCGCGGGAGGTGGCTCACTTCCCGCTCGCTGTCGGCCTGCGGGAAGTAGAGGTCGGAACTGCCCGGCATCACGATGGCCCGCGCGGCGATCTGCCGCAATGCGCCCTCGAACCCGCTCGAGTGGTGCTTACCGATGTCAGCCCGTTGCCAGGTGCCGAGGCAGGCCAGGAGATCGTTCGCGTCCTCGCGTTCATGGTCGGCCGCCCACCCTCGGAGGACCGCGTCCACCGATGAGTATCCGAGCTCCCGGTACGTGCCCCGTCGGAAGAACTCCTGGGAGTAGGCCCACCCGGCGTACACGGTCCCGAATGCTCGGAGGCCCTGAACGGGAGGATCGCTGTAGCAGCCGTTCCGGAATGCCGGGTCGGCGAGAAGCGCTGCCTTCACGCCTTCGAGGAACACCATGTTGTGCGGTGAGCATCGTGCGGCTCCGGCGATCGGAAGGATCGCATCGACGAACTCCGGATAGCGCACCGCCCACTCGTACGCCTGGAGCGCACCCATCGACCAGCCCGCGATCAAGCGGATCCGGGTGACTCCGAGGTGGGTGAGAAGCCGGTGCTGGGCGATCACGTTGTCGACGATGTCGACATCGGGGAAGCGCGCTCCGGCGATCTCCGTGCTGGCCCGGGACGGAGACGTCGAAACGCCGTTGCCGAAGAGGTCGACCGCGACGATGAACCACCGTGCCGGATCGAAGATCCGGCCGGGTCCGATCCACGGTTCGTAGCTCGACGACGTACCCGTGTAATAGGAGGGGAGCAGGATGCAGTTGCTCCTTTCGGGGTTCAGCTCGCCGTGGGTCTCATAGCTGAGCTGTGCCGAGGGCAGGCTCGAACCGGAGACCAGTTCGAGCCTGCCGAGGCTGAAATTCGAGCGCATCGGGGATCAGAAGAACTTCAGGTACCGCTTGGTCTCCCACTCCGAGACGTGCGCCTGGTACTCGTCCCATTCCTGGCTCTTGTAATCGATGTAGGCGTTGTACATCTTTTCGCCGAACACGTCGCGGGACAGGCTGTCGGCGGCGAACTCCTCGATGGCCTCTCCGAGGCTGCGCGGCAGGAGGCCGAGTCCGTTCGTGATGATCTCGGCCTCGGTGTAGTTGTACATGTTCTCCGTGTGCGGCTCACCCGGGTCGAGGTTCTCCCGGATCCCCTCGAGGCCGGCGGCGAGGATGATCGCGGCGCCGAGATAGGGGTTGCCGCTGATGTCGGCGGCGCGGCATTCGACCCGTCCTCCCACGAGGGGCACGCGGATCATGTTGGTGCGGTTGTTGTTGCCGTAGCTGACGAAGACGGGGGCCCAGGTGGACCCCGACATGCTGCCTTTGCGCACCAGCCTCTTGTAGCTGTTGACGGTCGGGGCGATGACGGCGCAGATGGCGGGGGCGTGCTTGAGCACACCAGCGATGAACTGGTACCCGAGTTCGGAGATCCCGCAGCCGCGGGGATCGTCGTCGGTCTCGAAGAGGTTCTGCCCGGTCTCGAGATCGGCGAGGGACATGTTGAAGTGGGCACCGGATCCGCTGCGGTCGGCGAACGGCTTCGGCATGAATGTGGCGAAGTAGCCGTGCTTGCGCACCATCTCGTTCGCCATCAGGCGGAAGAAGACCGCGCGGTCGGCCATGGTGAGGGCATCCGAGTACGTGAAGTCGATCTCGAACTGGCCCTGGGCGTCCTCGTGATCGAAGGAGTAGACGCCCCACCCCATGTCGTTCATCGCTTCGACCATCTCCGTGAGCCAATCGAAGTTGTCGAGCGCGGCCGGAGCCGTGTAGCACGGCTTGCTCAGGTTGTCACGGTCGCTGACCTCGACCGGCCCCTCGGGAGTGTCCTTGAGGACGAAGAACTCGGTCTCGATCCCCAGGTTGAACGTGAACCCGAGCTCCTTCGCGGCCTCCAGCTGGCGCTTCAGGATGTTGCGCGACGCGGCTTCGAACGGCTTGCCCTCGTGGTAGAGGTCGCTCGAGAAGTAGGCGACCTCCTTGCGCCACGGCAGCTGCACGGCGCTATCGAGGTCGGGGCGCGCCGACAGCTCCTCGTCGCTGATGTCCTGGGGCAACCCGTCGAGGGCGGCGCCGGTGAACAACTCGGAGCCCGCTGCCATCCGAGGCAGGTGCGACAGGGGCACGAACTTCGTCTTGATGTTGCCATGGAGGTCGACGAAGCTCGACATCGCGTATTTGACGCCCGCCTCCCGGAGCTTGCGCTGCACGGTCTCCACAGCTGCGTCTGCAGTTGTCACACTCATGTTGATCTCCTGTTCGTATCCCCGCAGCTCTCGTCGCGCGGTTTCGATAACCTATGGAAAAGGATGCGCCTCCGCAGTTTCTATACAGTGTCGATTTTGTTTCCGCTCCGTAAACTCTGCCGTCGAGGCTTCGGTGTCGGGCTATCGTCACAGCGCGGAACGGGGCGCCCGCACCGCATAGGCTGCACACCGGAAGACGCGAGGAGCGAGCATGGCATCAACGGACGGCGCGAGAGCCACTGCGGGTCGACCCCGGCTGAGCGGATCCGTGGGGGAGTCTCCGCGCCTGGACGTCATCCGCGAGGCGACGGCGCTCTTCGTTGCCAAGGGGTATGCGGAGACGACGATGAGCGAGATCGCCCGTAATGCCGGGCTTCGGCAGTCCTCGGTCTACTACTGGTTCGCGCGCAAGGAGCACATCCTCCAGGCCCTCTTGGAAGACAACCGCGGTTCTCTCTCGGTGGCGAAGGCCCTGCACCACGCGCGGGATGCTGCGGCCGCGCGGCTCTACGCGGTGCTCCACGCGGACGCCGTTCAGCTGTGCGCGTCGCCCCTGGACTTCTACGAGTTCGAGCGCGTCGCCCGCTCGCAACCGCAGAACTTCGGTGCGTTCTTCGATGACTACAGCGAACTGCACCGGCTCACCGCGTCGATCATCCGGCAGGGGACGGAATCCGGGGAACTCCGCCCCGTCGATCCCGACGTGGCCGCGACCGCTGCCCTCGGGCTCGGCGAAGGCCTCCAGCGCCACTTCCGTCAGCCGCTCCCGGGCCTCCGGGCTTACACCGCCGACGAAGTCTCGAGCTTGAGCGCCGACACCACGCTCGCCTCACTGCTCGCCGACCGTGAGGCTCTTCCGGCGGTCCGAAGCCAGGCGGCGGGGTTGCGGGCGGCGGAAAGCACGCCGGTCGAGAACGCGCGGGCCGAGAGTGCTCCGGCCGAAAGCGCGTC
Source organism: Planctomonas psychrotolerans (assembly GCF_008642235.1). GTDB lineage: Bacteria > Actinomycetota > Actinomycetes > Actinomycetales > Microbacteriaceae > Planctomonas > Planctomonas psychrotolerans. Next base: position 1,376,597 of record NZ_SJEV01000001.1, read on the forward strand.
GGCCGAGAGTTAACGCGCTTGTAACGACGGTGATACGGCATCGAAAAGGCTGCCACCGACCATTTGGATAGCGTATCGAAACGCTCGTGCCCGCGATCGACGCGGAACGCATGCTTCTCACGGTCATGGAGATTCGAATGGACACTGCTGCAATAGCGGGCAACACGGCGTGGATTCTCACCGCGGTCATCGCCGTGGCGCTGATGCTTCCGGGACTCGCCCTCTTCTACGGCGGCATGGTGAGCCGCAAGACCACGATGAACATGATGCTCATGGTGTTCGGCGCGTTCTGCGTGGTCGGAGTGCTCTGGGTGGTGTTCGGCTACTCGGCAGTCTTCGGCAATTCGATCGGGGGCATCGGTCTCCTCGGTGATCCCCTCGAATACGTCGGACTCGGGCAACTGCTCACCGCTCCCGCAGACGCGGCGCTGCCGCCGCTCGCGCTGGCGGCACTGCATCTGATGTTCGCCGGACTGACCGTCGGGATCGTCGCCGGTGCCGCCGCCGACCGCATGAAGTTCGGTGCCTGGCTCGTCTTCGCGGGACTGTGGGTCACCCTCGTGTACTTCCCGGTTGCGCACTGGGTCTTCGCCTTCGACTCGGCCGACGGAGCGGTTCAGGGCGGCTGGATCGCCAACACGCTGGGCGCCATCGACTACGCCGGAAGCACGGCGATCCACGTGAATTCGGGGGTGGCCGCCCTCGCGCTGGCTATCGTCCTGGGCAAGCGGCGCACCTGGCCCGTTCAGCCGAAGGCGCACAATCTGCCCTTTACCCTGCTGGGCGTGGGACTGCTGTTCACCGGGTGGATCGGCTTCGACGGCAGCGGTCTCGGCGCCGCCGACAACAACGCGGCAGTCGCCGTGTTCAACACCGTCGCCGCAACCTGTGCCGGCGTCTGCGTCTGGCTCCTGGTGGAACGCCTTCGCGACGGACATCCCACGACCCTCGGTGCCTCCTCCGGGGCGATCGCCGCCCTCGTCGCCATCACGCCGTCCTGCGGTGCGGTCACTCCCCTCGGAGCGCTGGCCATCGGCGGTGCAGCCGGTGCCGTCTGCTACTTCGCCGTCGCGCTCAAGTACAAGCTCGGCGTCGACGACGCCCTCGACGTCACGGCGCTGCACTTCGTCGGGGGCGTGGTGGGCGGTCTGCTCATCGGGCTCATCGCGACGCCGGAGGCGCCGAGCGGCGGTGCCGGCCTGCTCTACGGGGGCGGCTTCGACCTCCTCGGTCGGCAGGCGCTCGCGATCCTCGCGGTGCTCGTCTATACGTTCACGGTGACGTGGGTCCTCGCGACGGTCCTCAACAAGACGATGGGCATCCGCGTGCCCGACGAGGTCGAGGCACGCGGGCTGGACATCGAACTGCACGCGGAGAACGCCTACGAGAACGGCTCCGACAAGGCCCATTCCCCGCGCGGCCATGCCGAACAACTGCACACCCTGGAAGCGGACCCTGCCCTCTAGGTGGCCACGCGACCATCGTCGCAGCGGAGGCGGGATCGAAGCGCGGTCGGGGCTAGCACTCGACATAGTCGACATGTTCGTGGAGCAGCTGATCGACGATGCCCTGTGCGTGTGTTGCGCGAATGATGCCCGTACGGATGCGGACAGGCGTCCGTCAGCGACTCTCCATCAGATGCAGTGAGCGCCCGGCTGAATCGCGGCCGATAGCTTCACTCGGTGGTGCGTCCCTAGGGTTGACGGATGCCACTTGGTCGTAGGTTTGGCGTGCTGTGGAGCGCGAATGCTCTGTCGAACCTCGCTGACGGTGTCGCGTTCGTGTCCATGCCGCTACTTGCAGCCTCGATGACCGATGATCCCCGCCTTGTTGCGGGACTGGCCACGGTCTACGCGCTGGTCCGTCTCCTGGTCGCGCTACCGATCGGCGTCTGGGTCGACCGGATCGACCGGCGCACCTTGATGGTCACGGCGAATGTACTGCGTGGCGTCACCCTGTTGGGACTGGCGCTGACGCTTCAGGTTGGTGTCTCCTCGCTGCTGGTCCTCTACACGGCGATGGCCGTCGTCGGGACGCTGGAGAGCATGGCGGACAGCGCCGCGGTCGCCATCGTGCCCTCCCTGGTCGATCGTGAACAGTTCGACACCGCGAATGGGCGGATCGCGGCCGCGCAGCTCGTCGCTGATGAATTCGCCGGCCCACCACTCGGGGGGTTCCTTTTCGGGTTGGCAGCGTCCGCGCCGGTCTTTGCAATGGGCGGATTGTGGGCACTTGCCGGGCTCGTCGCCCTTGCCTTACCGGTCCGACACTTGTCGCGACCGTCCGTCACGGCATCTGCGATCCGGGCCTCCGTGTATACCGAGGCGCGCGAGGGAATCATCTGGCTGAGGCGCCACCGTGTTGTCGGCAGTCTGGCGCTCATCGGGGCACTTGCAAGCGTCGGCTACATGCTGCCGTTTTCCATCCTCGTCCTCTTCGCGCAGGAACGACTCGAGCTGGATGGCGCGGGTTACGGCCTGTTGCTCGCTTTTTCTGCTCTCGGCGGGTTGTTGGGCTCGTTCCTCACCCCACGTCTGCGGAAACTTCTCGGATATCGGTGGACGATCGCAGGCAGTCTGCTCTTGGGTGCGGTGACTCTCGGGGGGCTTGCTCTCACGACCAACCCGTACGTCGCGGGCTTACTTCTGGCGCTCTACATACTTCACGCGGTGGTCTGGAGCATCTGCGCTCTTTCCCTGCGCCAGCGGCTCGTACCCGACGAGTTGCTCGGTCGGGTCGGCGGCGCTGCCCGAGTGCTTGGGCTGTTAGGTCTTGCAGCGGGTTCCGCCCTCGGGGGAGTGCTGGGCGCCATCGACCTCGTGATCCCTGTTGCGGTCGGCGCCGCCGTGTTCGTCGCTTGTTGCCTCGTCGCGACAGCAACCTTGCGAGGAAGCCCAAGTCCGCCAGTCCCAAAGACTTCCGCAACGATGGCCGCTGAACCATCCGCAGGTGAGAGGTGACGCTGCCGGTGCCCGACCCGAGTCGCTGGTAGGTTCGCGCCGTGGATGATTACCGTGCCGTGTTCGATGCCCGTATCTCCTTCGTGAACGGCGGTGGGTTGAGCGCGGAGGGGTTCCGTCTCGACGTCGCTGGCGCGAACGTCTCTGAGGCGGAGGTCGCCCGATTGCTGGTGCAGCATCTCGGTCTCACCCTCGTCGGCGAGGTGCAGCTGACCGGTCTCCACATCGTCGCCGAGCAGCACCGCGGTAGTCGAGGTATCGCTGTGACCGGTGCAACCGTCCCGGGTGGGCCGCAACGGCTTGTTGATCTGAGCCACACCATCCGGGAGGGCCTTGTCACCCTCCCCGGCGTGCCCGCCCCGGTGATCAGTCCGCTTCTCACCCGCGCGGAAGCCGAGAGCAGGTATGCGGCCGGGACGACGTTCGTGATGGACATCGTGTCACTGCCCGGAAACACGGGAACCTACATCGACACCGCATTCCACCGCTATGCGGACGGTGCCGACCTCGCAGCGGTGTCACTCGAGACGGTCGTTGATCTACCGACCGAGGTGTTCCACTTGACCGACGCCAGGACGCGCGGCATTCCCGCGTCCGTGTTCCACGACCGCGACGTGCGGGGGAAGGCCGTACTGCTGCACACCGGATGGGATCGCCGCTTCGGTACTCCTGCGTACGGCATCGACGCACCGTTCCTCGCCGGCGACGGCGTGGACTACCTCGCGGAACAGGGCGTGACGCTGGTAGGAATCGACTCGGTGAACGTCGACGACATGTCCGACGACGCACAGGGTGCTCGTCCGGCGCACTCGGTGTTCCTGGCATCCGGGATCCCCGTGGTCGAGCACCTCACCAATCTCGGAGACCTTCCGCCGAGTGGGGCGCTGTTCACCGCTGTGCCGCCGAAGATCGAGAAGTTCGGCACCTTTCCGGTACGCGCTTTCGCCAAAGCGCCTCGAACCACCCCGTGACGGAATGGCCCATCGAAAAGGAATCGTTCACCTATGTGCTGACGGGCAAGAACAAGCGCGGATGGATCAGCACCCCCGAACCCATGCGTCGCGTGACAGGCGCAGACTGGTGGTCACTAGCGCACCACGGAAGCGTGGTCGAAGGAGAAGACACCATGAAGGTAACGGCTGCTGTTGCTCAGACGAAGGGCGAACCACTCGTCATCCAGGAACTCACGCTCGACGCTCCCCGCGCAACTGAGGTGCAGGTGCGCATGGTCGCGTCGGGTGTGTGTCACACCGACGCCATTGTGCGCGACCAGGTGTATCCCACGCCGTTGCCCGCCGTGCTCGGGCATGAGGGCGCCGGGGTCGTTGTCGCGGTGGGTGACGGTGTGACGAGCGTCGACGTGGGCGATCATGTGCTGCTCAGCTTCTCCAGTTGCGGTGTGTGCTCCTCGTGCGTCTCCGGCCACCCCTCGTACTGCATCCACCTCTATGACCTCGACTTCGGCGGCTCCCGCACCGATGGGTCGACCGCGTTCACCGCGGAGGACGGTACGGCCGTCTCTTCCCACTTCTTCGGCCAGTCGTCGTTCGCCTCGGTCAGCAACGTCGCCGAGCGCAGCGTCGTCAAGGTGTCGAAAGAAGCACCGCTGGAACTCATGGGTCCGCTCGGTTGCGGAGTCCAGACGGGCGCGGGTGCGGTGCTCAACGTTCTCGAGCCAGAAGCCGGAAGCAGCATCGTCATCTTCGGATCCGGAGCGGTGGGCATGTCCGGTCTGCTCGCCGCGGTCGTCGCCAACGCGACGACGATCATCGCCGTGGACATCATCGACAGCCGGCTCGAATTCGCCAAGAGCCTCGGAGCCACCCACACGATCAACAGCAAGAATGAAGATGCCGTCGCACGCATCCGCGAGATCACCGGGGGCGGCGCGAACTACGCACTGGACACCACCGGCAACAAGTCCGTCTTCACTCAGATGACCAACTCTCTCGGCACCCTCGGCCACGGCGCTCTGGTCGGTGCCGCCGCACCCGGCACCGAGTCACCGATCGATATCGGCAACCTGCTGCTCAGCGGACTCAAGATCAGCATGGTCATCGAAGGCGACTCCGTGCCGCAGACGTTCATTCCCCGGTTGATCTCGCTTTACGAAGCAGGCGTGTTCCCCTTCGACAAGCTCGTCAAGAAGTATGACTTCGCCGACATCAATCAGGCCTTCGCTGATAGCGAGAGCGGTGAGACCCTCAAGCCGGTGGTCACCTTCTAGGCTGCCCGATTCGGGGACGAAAGGGCCCGCGTCCCGGGCAGGATGCGGGCCCCATTCGTGTGCGCTCTGTTACCGGATGGTGGCGGTGCCATGCAGGCGGATGTCGCCCGAGGAGGTTCCGACGTAGATCGGAACCGTTCCGGTCGGCGTCACCCACGCGTCGGCCGCGCTATCCCAGTAGGAGAACGCACGCATCGGTGGAGCGAAGACGGGATCAGAGGAGGGTCTGGTGACGGACGAGCACCAAGCCCCGACCACCAGGACGGTGACGATCCATTCGCGGAAAACCGTATCGAATCGAGCCCGACGTCGAGATATGAGTGGTTTGCGTCTGCACCCCAATCACTCCTCGGCATGGGTTAGATGTCTTGATCACGGCCGGCTAGGAGGACCACGACAGCGCTGACGCCGAACAGCGCTGCGGTGAGAACAAATGCCCCCACCGGTCCCGCGAGTCCGGCGATGACTGCGAGAACTCCGGCGGTGGCTATTTCGCCCACGTATTCCGCTTGCGCCAGGAGGGAATGCGTCGTCGCACGGACCTCCTTCGTGGTGCGCCTGTTCACCCAAATGGTTGTTACGGTACGAAAGATCGGACCGGCGACACCGTTGGCGACGAGGACGGCCACGATCGCCATCTGCATGTCGGGGGCAAACCCGAACAGCGCGAGACTGATAGCACCGGAGATTCCGCCGAGTACCATCACTCCGCGCGCTCCAGTCTCCGAATGGATGCGGTTCTCGATGATCCTGAGGGTGAGTGCGCCGGTGACGAAGCCGGCGATGCTGATACCGGTGAACCATGCAGTGCCTTCATTGCCTTCGGGAAGACCGACATCGACAAGCTTCACCGGGTAGATGCGACCGAAGGAGTCAGCTGCTCCGTTGACGAGCATGGTGACGATGACGAGCACGAGAATGGTCTTGTCTCGGAAGGCGAGTCTCACCCCGTGCCGGAGGATGCGGAGAGATCCACGGCACCGTTGTGTTCGGATTGACATGAAATTGCGCTCCGGGAAGAGCCAGGCCACCACCAGCCCGAGCAGGAGCATCGCAACACCGGCGGCCACGATGACAGTCGCCCGATCGATCAGCGCACCAAGCGTTCCGAGCGCGACCATACCGACGCCGGCACCGGCGAGTTGCCAGCGAGCCTGTCTGGTGAGCACATGATGCATACGGTCGGGCAGCTGCAACTCGTCGGTGATCCATGCGATGTCGGATCCGCTTGAGAACGTCCACGAGATACCCCACAGCATCTGCGACAGCATCAGCGGGGCGAACGAAGGGAACAGTCCGGTACTGATCATCGCCATACCCATCAGGGCATGGGAGAGCACGATCGCCCACTTGCGGCTGAAGGCGTCGGCGAGGACGCCCGCGGGTAGTTCGAAGAGTACCGCCGCGGTTCCCTGCGCTGCAGCGATCAGCAGGAGTTCTGATGGCGACAAGCCGACATCGATCACCATGTACAGACTGACGAGCAGCCACCAGCCGTTGTGCAGGATGGCGCGGACGAAGGTCCATGCGACGAAGGTGCGGACGAGGGGATCCCCTACAAGGCCACCTGTCACCGCTGTCATATGGTGGCAGATTCGCGCGTGAGCATCATGCTCCCCGGGATGACGAGTCGAACGAGAGTCGACGGAGCCCTAGCAACGAGAGTCGACGGAGCCCTGGCTATACGTGCAGGGCGAGTGGTGGCAGATCACTCAGTGACAGGTCATGCAGGCGACGTTAGCGACACTGCTGCGGTGATCGCAACCGATCACGTCTTCTCTCGGTCGTGCTCCGTCGATATGTCGAGGCTTGGTTACTGCTCGAGCCAACGCTGATGAAGCAGTGCGTACTCGCCACCTTTCAGCGAGCGGGCTCACATGCTGCGGCCACGAGCTCGTCGACCAGCTCATCGTAGGACATTCCCAGGGCGCCGTACATGCGGGGGACCTGGGACTGCTCCGTCATGCCGGGAGAGGTGTTGATCTCGTTCAGCACCGGACCGTCGTTGGTCAGGAAGAAGTCGAACCGGGCCACTCCGCGGCATCCGAACGTGTCGTACAGACGATGAGCGTGCTCGGTGATGCGCTGACGTTCCGGGCTACTGAGGGGCGCGGGCACGACGAAGCGCGCACTTCCGTCGTACTTCGACTCGGCATCGAAGACCTCGCCGTGCGCGACGGAGATCTCGAGCGCTGCGCCAGCGCGGAGGACGCCGCGGGCATCGCGATACACGGCGATGTCGATCTCGCGTCCCGAAACGAAGGCCTCGACAACGGCTTCGCGGTCGAACGTGAGTGCCAGCTCGACGGCCGGTGCGAGGTCGTCGGTGCCATTGGCGATCGAGACCCCGTGGCTCGAACCACCCGATGACGGCTTGACGACCACAGGGAAGGCGATGTTCGCGAGAGCGGTAGCCGCATCTACGGAGGTCACCGTGACCCCGTCGGCGACGGCTACACCGATGTGCCGCGCGAGGAGCTTGGTGACGGCCTTGTCCATGGCGAGTGCGCCGGGGCGCACGGGCGAACCGACAGCGGGCACGCCGATCATGTCGAGGAGACCGGCCACGGTTCCGTCTTCTCCGTGCACGCCATGCAGAACGGGGAAGGCGACATCGCAGCCGGTCAGCAACTGCACAGCGGTTCCCGCCTCGATTGCACGACCTCCCTGGCACCACTCGCCCGTGCGTCCGATGGTCAACTCGGTCACGCGATGGCCCCGTTCGCGGAGCGCGGTCGCTACGCCGAGTGCGGAGGCCACCGACACGTCGTGTTCGGAGCTACGACCACCGCCGATCACCGCAACGTGGTAGCGACGTCCGCTTCCCAGCGGGGAGGGGTGACCGGGGATGTCAGGCGAGGCTGCCATGGGCCACCTTCTCTCTGTGGGGGACGGGAGCCGGACGTTCGGTGGCGGATGGGACATCGACATTGGGAACCCGTGTCACCCGTGTCCCGATTCCCGTCACGATTTCGTGGGGGATCGTGCCCGCCCAGCGGGCCCACTCGGTGACGGTGGGGGCGCCGTCGTCACCGGTTCCGAAAACGGTCACGGGCTCGCCGGGCTGCACGGAATCGGTGCCGGTGTCGACGACGACCATGTCCATCGAGAAACGTCCGACGAGGGGACGTCTACGGCCCCGGATGAGAACCTCGGCACGGCCGGCAGCGGACCGCGGCAAGCCGTCGGCGTATCCCAGGGGCAGGAGCGCCAGTCGTGTCGGCCCTGCTGTGACGTAGTCGTGCCCGTAACCCACGCCGGTGTGGGCCCGCGCACCGTGGGCGTGGACCACCCGCGTGGTCAGTTCGAGCGCCGGCATCAGCACATCGCTGGTGTTCGACGGATCAATGCCGTAGAGACCTGCTCCGATTCGAGCGAGATTGTGGCCTTTGGCCGCACCGGTGATGATGGCCGCGGTGGCCGCCAGGTGTCGGACTCGAGGCCGTAGTCCACGCCGTACCGCAGTCCGCAGGGCGTTCGCGAAGACCATCCCCTCGATCCTCGTCTGGGGGGATCCAGGCAGATCCGCGGATGAGAGATGCCCCATGATGCCGACCACATCGACGGCACCGGTCCGTTCGTGATGACGGGCGATGGAGCAGAGCGGAGACCACTCCCCGACCGGGGTCCCGTCCCGGCCCATGCCGACGTCGATGTGCAGGTGCACGCGGGCCGCGACTCCGGCGCGTCTTCCGGCCGCGGCCAGCGCGTGGAGATGGGCAGCGCTCGGCACGGCCACGTCGATGCGCTGACGTACAGCTGCATCGAAATCATCGCTCGGGGACGTCAGCCAGCAGATGAGGGGAGTGTTCGCGTCGACGGCCCGAACCCGGAAGGCCTCGTCCAGTGTCGCCACCCCCAACCACGTCGCGCCGGCCCGCGTGACCGTGCGCACCACGTCCCCGTGTCCGAACGCGTCTGCTTTGACGACAGCGAGGAGACCTCCGGCGGTGCGGTCGGCGAACCACCGCGTGTTGGCCGCGATCGCCGCGGCATCCACCTTCAGTTGCGACAGCGACTTGGTCATCGTTCGGACTCCATGTCGCCGACATTAAGCGGCGGGGGCGCTGCCCGGCATCATCCTGTGGTCTAGCGGAAGTCATCCGGTCGGATAGAAGACGGTCGTCCGCAGGTACCCGCTCGAATCACCGGGCACCCGAACTGGGGGTCGGTCATTGTGCGAACATACTGATCTGTCTGTCCGCACCCGGTTACAGTGATAACACACCGGGTCCTCCGACCGGTGCAAGACCAGCGGCCTCCCCATCCGCTTCGGTAACGCGTGCCTCCCCGAGCCGCGCTACCTCCGCTTCCCCTCCCCCGGGAAGCGCCGCGGGTCGGTACATCATGCCGGCCCGCGGCCACGGCCCAGCCCCACGCCCACACGCACGCCCACGCCCACGCCCACGCCCACACCCACACCCACACCCACCACCCGAAGGAGCGGAACATGTCACCCACAGAGCATGCCTGGTTCGAGTCGCTTCCCGCTGAGCTCAAACAGCACCTCTGGGATCACCGTGGTGAGCCGCTCGCCGCGCCCATCCTGGCGGCTCTGCTGCACACTCCGGAACCGCTCCCCGATGTGGAGACCCATCACGTCGGCGGCAGTCTGCAGCTCCGGCTCCCGTACTCCACATGGGAGTACATCTGGAGCCGCATGAGCCCGGTCCTGCACAACGACCGCGTTCTGGCCGCCTGACGCAGAGCGCTGACGCAGAGCGCTGTCGCGGTCGCGAAAGTCCGGTCAGGGTCACCACCTTCGGCTCCCAGCCGGAAACTCCGGTAGTTTCCACACGTGCCCGAATCGGCGCCCAGAATCAGGAGACATCGCAATGACGAACCTTATCCCGCTCGGCGCCTCGGACCTGTCCGTCTTCCCGTTCAATCTCGGCGGCAATGTATTCGGCTGGACGGCCGATCATCGATCGTCGCTCGACATCCTCGATCACTACCGTGCGGCAGGCGGGAACTTCATCGACACGGCCGACGTGTACTCCTCGTGGGCCACCGGCAATGAGGGCGGCGAGTCCGAACGGATCATCGGCGAGTGGCAGCACCAGCGGGGTGTCCGTGACGAGCTCGTCATCGCGACGAAAGTCAGTCAGCACCCCGAGTTCTCGGGGCTCTCCGCTGCCAATATCGTCGCAGCCGCGGATGCCTCACTCGAGCGACTGCGCACCGACCACATCGACCTGTACTACGCCCACTTCGACGACACCTCCGTGCCGTTGGAGGAGACGATCACCGCGCTCTCGCAGCTCGTCGATGACGGCAAAGTGCGCTACATCGGGATCTCCAACTACAGCCCCGCGCGGATCGCCGAGCTGTTCGACATCGTGAACGCCGAGAGACTTCACCGACCTGTCGCGCTGCAGCCGCTCTACAACCTCGTCGAGCGAGGGTATGAGGATGAGACGCGGGCCATCGCGGAGAGGGAGAAGCTCGCTGTGCTGCCCTACTCCGCCCTCGCGTCAGGGTTCCTCACCGGTAAGTACCGAGAAGGTTCGGAGATCGACAGTCCCCGCGCGGGCGGTGCTCGGGCATACCTCGACTCTCACGCGGCTGTTCTGCCGGTACTCGACGAGGTCGCGGCCGCTCACAGCGTCAGCGTCACAACGGTTGCGCTCGCCTGGCTCCGATCGCAGCCGACGATCGTCGCTCCGATCGCCAGCGCCCGGAGCGTGGAGCAACTGCCCGATCTGCTCGCCTCAGCGACACTCGAGCTCAGTACGGACGAGCTCGCTGCCCTCTCGAACGCCACCACGTCCGCTCCCGCGCTACGACACTGAGCGTCTGGGCGGCAACGCGCGGAGGTGAATCCGAGCGTTTCGGGTCGGTTGAGACGACGAAGTCGACGACGCCCGACAAGAATCGCAGCGTCGGCATCCGCGTACTGAGCGGCGTCGAGCTGTGGCCGAAGGGCCCTCGAGCCGATCCCGGCGTCATGACACCGTTGTCGCGGTGGCGTCGCTCGATCCGGTCCATGCCGCGCCGATGTTGGGTGCATGCGAGCCCCCAAGGATGCACCGGGTAGCGTGACAGTCACCAGCGCCGGCGCCAGTATGCGGACCAGCCCGCCATTGCGAGCATCCACACTCCGATCACGATGCTGAGAGTGATCCAGCCCCACAGAGGAAGCGGCAGGCCACGTCCGTACGACCACGTCTGCAGCTCTGCGGGTGTGCTGATGCACAGTTGCACCACTCCCCAAGAGACGGCAACAGTGCCCATCACGATGAACATCGCAATCGCCCAGATCGGGGCTTTTCGGGTTGGCCGCATCATGCGTGTGACGCTACACAACGTGTCGTTATGGACACCAGAGCGAGTGACGGGAATCGAACCCGCGCTATCAGCTTGGGAAGCTGAAGTTCTACCATTGAACTACACTCGCGCGCGCCGCCGGGGCGTGGCGGCACGGCAATAGGCTATACCAGTGCTGCTGAGTGACAGAGACATCAAGGCCGAGTTCGACACCGGCCGGATCGCGCTCGACCCCTACGATCCGACGATGCTGCAGCCGTCGAGCATCGACGTGCGCCTCGACCGCTTCTTCCGCCTCTTCGACAACCACAAGTACCCCTACATCGACCCCGCGGAGGACCAGCCCGACCTCACCCGGCTGATCGAGGCGCAGCCCCGCGAGCCGTTCATCCTGCACCCGGGGGAGTTCGTTCTCGGCTCCACGTATGAGCTGGTCACACTGCCCGACGACGTGGCCGCGCGCCTCGAGGGCAAGAGCTCGCTCGGCCGCCTGGGGCTGCTCACCCATTCGACCGCGGGGTTCATCGACCCGGGGTTCTCCGGCCACGTCACCCTCGAGCTGTCGAACGTCGCCACCCTGCCGATCAAGCTGTGGCCGGGGATGAAGATCGGCCAGCTCTGCTTCTTCCGGCTGAGCTCACCCGCGGAGAACCCGTACGGGTCCGGGATCTACGCCTCGAGGTACCAGGGTCAGCGTGGTCCGACCGCCTCGCGCTCGCACCTGAACTTCCGCCACACCGACGTCTCGGTGACCGACGCGGGGCGCGCCACCGACTGACCGGCTCGCTCGCCCCGATCGCTCGCCGCTCCCGGTTCGCCTCGTCCCCACCCATATATACGGAGCGGGGATAGGTATAGGGAGCGGGGAGTGTCCCTTCGAGGGGCCAGGGACCGCCCTCAGCCGCGGAGGAGGGCCGGGAGCTGCAGGGTGAGCCACGGGCTGAACGCCCACGGCGTGGAGTCGATCGCCTGCAGCAAGGACGACGGGTCCGCCCACTCGGCGTCCATGACCTCGCTCGGGCGGGCGTTCAGCGCACCGGACGCGGTCGCCCGATACACCGGGCAGATCTCGTACTCGACGATCCCGGATGCGTCGACGGCGCGGTAGCGGAAGTCCGGCAGCGCCACCTCCACCGAGTCGAGCCGGATACCGAGCTCCTGCTCCGCCCGCCGGTGCACCGCATCCTCGAGAGACTCGTCCGGCCCCGGGTGCCCGCAGAACGAGTTGGTCCACACTCCCGGCCAGGTCAATTTGCTGAGCGCTCGCCGGGTGACGAGGATGCGCCCCGCCTCGTCGAAGATGTGGCACGAGAACGCCAGATGCAGCGGCGTCTCGGTGCTGTGCACCGTGGCCTTCTCGGCGGTGCCGATGGGGGTGCCGTCTTCGTCGAGCAGAACGACAAGTTCTGGCGTCACCCTCTCACCATCCTTCGATTGTCAGCGCGCTGTCTAATGTTAGATTCAGGGAGTGGACGCTCCGGACCTGAACGCCCTCTCAACGGAGAGACAGAAACAGGTCGACGCCGTGCTGTCGCGCTTCTTCAGCCTAGCCAAGAACCGTGCGGCGCCCTTCGGAGCCGAGTACGTGAAGCTCTGGGAAGCCATCGAGGCGAACACCGCGGGCGGCAAGCGGTTCCGGCCGCGCATGGTCATGGCCGCGTACGAGGCGTTGGGCGGCCAGGACACCCGGGCCGCGGCCTACGTCGGAGCGGCGTTCGAACTGCTGCACACCGCTCTCATCGTGCATGACGACGTGATCGACCGCGACTTCATCCGCCGCGGCATCCCGAACATCTCGGGCAGCTACCGCGACATCGCCACCACCCAGGGCATCCCGATGCCCACCGCCGAGCACCGCGGGATGTCCGCGGCCGTCATCGCCGGTGACCTCGCCCTCTTCAACTCCTACCGGCTCATCGACCGCAGCGGTGTGACCGACGGCATCCGCACGCGCCTGCTCGAGATCCTCGACGACGCGCTGTTCGCCTCCGCGGCGGGTGAACTCATCGACGTCGAGTTCTCCCTCGACTCCGACATCGCCGAGATCGACGACCTGCTGCAGATGGCCCGCCTGAAGACCGCGGTCTACTCCTTCGAGTGCCCGCTGCAGGCCGGGGCCGTGCTCGCGGGCGCGAGCGAGGAACTGGTGGCCACGCTCGGCGCATTCGGTCGGGACATCGGCATCAGTTACCAGATGGTGGACGACGTGCTCGGCGTGTTCGGCAACGAGGACGAGACGGGCAAGACCACCCTGGGCGACCTCCGCGAGGGCAAGCGAACCGTGCTCATCGCGTATGCCGCGGGCAGTCGCGAGTGGTCGGAGATCTCCCGACTCGTGGGCAAAGCCGATCTCAGCCGCGGCGAGGCGGCGCTGGTGCGGTCGGTGCTCGAGTCCTGCGGTGCCCGCGGTTTCGCTGAATCGCTGGCGCGGGATCACGCCACCCGAGCCATCGCCACGCTCGACTCCCCGGCCGTGCCGCAGGCGCTCCGCGACGAACTCGCTCCCGTGGTCGACGCGGTGCTCGACCGGGTGCGGTGACGTGGCGGATTCCACCGATCTCGCCCTCTACGACCGGGTGGCCCAGGAGACGGCCGCCCTGGTGATCCGTCGCTACTCCACGTCGTTCGGACTGGCGTCGCGACTGCTCGGCGCCGATGTGCGCCACCACGTCGAGAACATCTACGCCCTGGTGCGGATCGCCGACGAGATCGTCGACGGTGTCGCCGCGGGCGCCAACGTGCGCTCCGACGAGATCGCCGCGCTGCTCGATGCCCTGGAGCGGGAGACCGACGACGCGATCCGCCGCGGCTACAGCACCAATCTCGTCGTGCACGCCTTCGCCGCGACGGCCCGGGCGTCCGGATTCGGCACCGAACTGACCGCGCCGTTCTTCGCGTCGATGCGGATGGACCTCTCCGCCACCCTGCACACCCCGCAGTCGTTCCGCGACTACGTATACGGCTCGGCCGAGGTGGTGGGTCTCATGTGCCTGCGGGCGTTCCTCCGCGGCGCCCCGGTGGACGCCGCGACCGATGCCCGACTGGTCGATGGTGCCCGGCGCCTCGGGGCCGCGTTCCAGAAGGTCAACTTCCTGCGCGACCTCGCCGCGGACTACCGCACGCTCGGCCGGTCGTACTTCCCCGACGTGGATGTGACCACCTTCGGTGAGGCGGACAAGCACCGGCTGCTCGACGACATCGACGACGACCTCCGGGCCTCCGCGGCCGTCATCCCCCTGCTGCCCCCGTCGAGCCGCCGGGCGGTGGCGCTCGCCCAGGGCCTGTTCGCCGAGCTCGCCGCTCGCCTGCGAGGAACCCCGGCCCGCTCCCTCCTTGACGAGCGGGTGCGCGTGCCGAACCCGGTGAAGCTGCGCATCGCCGCGGCGGCCGCGGCAGGCCGACCGCCCCGGTCCTCGTCTCTGTCCGAGCGGCGATCGCCCGCCTCGGTCCGCTCCGTGCGCGCAGGAAGGCACTCCCCATGACCTCGTTCTCCCCTCCGCCCGTCGATGCGGTCGCGCCCGAACCGGTACCGGCCGCGGGGGGAGCCGCGGGCGGACCACGCCCCTCGGCGATCGTGATCGGTGGCGGCATCGCGGGGCTCGCCTCCGCGGCGCTGCTGGCCCGGGACGGGTACGCCGTGACCCTGCTGGAGCGGCAGGACACCGTCGGCGGCCGCGCCGGGGTGTGGGAGCGCGACGGGTTCCGCTTCGATACCGGGCCCAGCTGGTACCTCATGCCGGAGGTGTTCGACCACTTCTACCGGCTGCTCGGCACGAGCGCCGCCGAACAGCTCGACCTCACCCGCCTCGCACCGGGGTACCGCGTCTACTTCGAGGGCGACCCGTCGGAGCAGACGACCACGTTCGACATCGCCGACAACCGTGACGACAACCTCGCCCTGTTCGAATCGATCGAGCCGGGCTCAGGGCCGCGGATGGCGCGCTACCTCGACTCCGCGCGGGATACCTACGAGATGGCCAAGAAGCGGTTCCTGTACACGACGTTCGAGTCGTTCACCCCGCTGGTGAAGCGCGACGTGCTCAGCCGCACGCCCCGCCTCGCGCGACTGCTGCTCGAGCCGCTCGACCGGTTCGCCGCCCGGTTCGTGACCGACAACCGGCTCCGCCAGGTGCTCGGGTACCCGGCCGTCTTCCTGGGGTCGTCCCCGTTCCTCACCCCGAGCATGTACCACCTGATGAGCCACCTCGACATGGAGGACGGCGTGCTCTACCCGCAGGGCGGCTTCACCCGGGTGATCGAGACGATCGCCGACCTCGCCCGAGCCGAGGGCGTCGACATCCGCACCGGCAGCAGCGTCACCAGCATCCGCACCGAGCCGGCGGGCTCCGGCCGCGCCGTTGCTCGCGGTGTCGAGTACCGGGATGCCGCGGGCGTCACGCACGAACTCGCCGCCGACGTCGTGGTGTCGGCCGCCGACCTGCACCACACCGAGACGTCGCTGTTGCCGTACTCCCTGCAGACCTATCCGCAGAAGTACTGGGACGACACACTGGCGGGCCCGAGCGCGCTGCTCCTCTACCTCGGTGTCGAGGGCGGGCTGCCGGAACTCGAGCACCACACCCTGTTCTTCACGTCGGACTGGCATGACAACTTCGGCCGCATCTTCCCCGGCACGCGGGGATCGGCGCACACCGAGACGTCGGTGCCCAACCCCGCGTCGCTGTACGTGTGCCGACCCAGCGCGACGGATGCCGGGGTCGCCCCCGAGGGCAGCGAGAACATCTTCGTGCTCGTTCCCATCCCGGCCGACCCCGACCTCGGTGCCGGAGGAGTGGACGGCGCCGGAGACGAACGCATCGAGCGGCTCGCCGACCTCGCGATCGAGCAGATCGGCGCCTGGGCCGGTATTCCCGACCTCGCCTCCCGCATCACCGTGCGCCGCACCATCGGTCCGGCCGACTTCGCACGCGACCTCAACGCGTGGAAGGGCACCGCGCTCGGCCCGGCGCACACCCTGCGGCAGAGCGCGTTCTTCCGTGCCGGCAACGTGAGCAAGAAGGTCGCCGGGCTCTACTACGCGGGCGGGTCGACCATCCCCGGCATCGGCCTTCCCATGTGCCTCATCAGTGCCGAGATTCTCGTGAAGAGGCTGCGGGGTGACGTGTCCACCGGTCCTCTGCCGGAGCCGCTCACCGCAACGGTGCAGTCGAATGGGTCCGCCAGCACGGGAGGAACGGCTCGAAGGGCCCCCGCCCGCTCCCGGCGTCGCTGATGGGGATCCTCTATTTCGTCGCCCTCGCCATCTCGCTGGCGTGCATGGCGCTCATCGATCGCCGCTGGAAGCTGTTCTTCTGGCGCGATGCCCGCAGCGCGCTCATCGTGCTCGTGGTCGGAGTGCTGTTCTTCCTGCTCTGGGACATCGCCGGCATCAGTCAGGGCGTCTTCTTCCGCGGAGAGACCGAGTTCATGACCGGGCTGCAGATCGCGCCGGAGCTGCCCGTGGAGGAGGTCTTCTTCCTCACCCTGCTGTGCTACCTGACCATGAACATGGTCAACGGCTTCGGCCGCATCGCCGACCGGAAGGCCGCGAAAGCACGAGCGAAGGCGAACGCGTGAGCTACCTCGAGGTCAACTTCTTCTTCCTCCTTCCCGTCGCCGCGATCGGCGTGCTGTGGCGATACCTGCTCACGCAGGAGGCCAATGCCGTGCCCTACGGATCCAGCCGCTTCGACTTCCCCGAGTACTTCACCTGGCGACGACTGCCCATCGTGCTGCTTCTCGTGCTGACCGCGATCTTCGACAACGTGATGATCGGTGTCGGCCTGGTCGGCTACGACCCCGACACCCTCCTCGGCGTCTACATCGGAATCGCGCCGATCGAGGACTTCGCGTACTCGATCGCGGCCCTCATCCTGCTCCCCGCCACCTGGTACCTGCTCCGCCGCCGCCGCAACTCGGGCCTCGAGACGTATGCCTGAACTCGGCACGCGGGGGTCGACCGCCCGCGCCATCCTGCTCTCGTCGCGTCCGCTCTCCTGGGTGAACACCGCGTTCCCGTTCGCCGCGGCCTACCTCACGGCCACGCGCGAGATCGACCTGACCCTCGTGCTCGGCACTCTCTACTTCCTCGTGCCGTACAACCTGGCGATGTACGGCATCAACGACGTGTTCGACTACGAATCCGACATGCGCAATCCGCGCAAGGGCGGCGTGGAGGGGGCGGTGCTCGATCGGTCGCTGCACCGACCGATCCTCCTCGCCGTGCTGATGACGAACGTTCCATTTCTGGCCTACCTCCTCGCGGTGGGATCCCCGCTCTCCTGGCTGGTACTCGCGGCGAGCGTCTTCGCCGTGGTCGCCTACAGCGCACCGAGGCTGCGATTCAAGGAGCGGCCGTTCCTCGATTCGATCACCTCGAGCGTTCACTTCGTCAGTCCCGCACTCTATGGACTCGTGCTCGCCGGCGCGGGCGTCCCGGCGCAACTGTGGGCCGTGCTCGGCGCTTTCTTCCTGTGGGGAATCGCCAGTCACGCATTCGGCGCCGTGCAGGACATCGGTGCCGACCGCGAGGCCGGTATCTCGTCGATCGCCACCGGCATCGGCGGCCGCGCCACGGTGCGGTTCGCCTGCCTCTCCTATGCCCTCGCCGGCATACTGATGCTCGTGACCGATTGGCCGGGTCCGCTCGGCGCACTGCTCGCCGTGCCCTACGCGGCGAGCGTCCTCCCGTTCTGGTCCATTCCCGACGCGGATGCGGCGCACGCCAACGTGGGGTGGCGGCGGTTCCTGCTGCTCAACTTCATCACCGGATTCTTCGTCACGCTGCTGCTCATCGGGCACTGGCTGATCACCGGCTGAGCAGCTCCCGGAACACGCGACAGGCCCCCGCGACCGGCGTAGACATGGGGCATGAAAGCACTCACCTGGCAAGGCAAGCGCAAAGTAACCGTCGAAGAGGTCCCGGACCCGGTGATCCAGCAGCCCACCGACGCTGTCATCCGTGTCACGTCCACCGCCATCTGCGGCTCCGACCTGCACCTGTACGAACTGTTCGGCCCATTCCTCACCAAGGGCGACATCCTCGGCCACGAATCGATGGGAATCGTCGAGGAGGTCGGCAGCGCCGTCACGAAGCTCGTCCCCGGCGATCGCGTCGTCATCCCGTTCGTCATCGCCTGCGGCGAATGCTTCATGTGCGCCCGTGGACTCAACACCCAGTGCGAGACCACCCAGAACCGCGATCAGGAGGCCGGGGCGGCGCTCTACGGCTACACCGAGATCTACGGATCCGTTCCCGGCGGTCAGGCGGAACGCCTGCGCGTGCCGCTGGCCGACTTCAACGCGACCAAGGTCGGTCACGAGTTGGCTGACGACCGCTACCTCTTCCTCAGCGACATCCTGCCCACCGCCTGGCAGGGCGTGAAGTACGCCGAGCTTCCGGAGGACGGCGTGCTCGGCGTGCTCGGCCTCGGACCGGTGGGGCAGTTCGCCAGCCGCATCGGCGTGCACCTCGGTCACCGGGTGATCGCGGTGGATCCGCTGCCGGAACGGCGCGCGATGGCCGAGCGCTACGGCGTCGAAACCATGGACCTCACCGATGACATGGTCGAGCGGCTGCGCGACGCCACCGATGGGCGCGGTCCCGCCTCCATCGTCGACGCGGTGGGCATGGAGGCGCACGGCAACCCCGGAATCTCCTTCGCCCAGTCCGCGATCGGCGCGCTACCCGACCCGGTGGCGAAGAAGATCATGGGCAACGCCGGCATCGACCGGATGGATGCGCTGCACACCGCCCTCGACGCGGTTCAGCGCGGCGGCACGGTGTCGCTCAGCGGGGTCTACGTGGGGGAGGCCGATCCGATGCCGATGAAGTCGATGTTCGACAAGCAGATCACCGTCAAGATGGGGCAGTGCAACGTGCAGCGCTGGCGGGACGAGCTGCTGCCGATCGTGGAGGATCCGTCCGACCCGCTGGGGGTGGAAGACCTCACCACGCACCGGGTGCCGCTCGAGCGCGCCCCCGAAATGTACGAGACCTTCCAGAAGAAGGACGACGGCTGCATCAAGGTGGTTCTCACGCCGTAGCGCACGCACGCACGCCGGCACCGCCGTCGGGCGTCCCGTCTTAGCGAAGCGCCTCCCCATCCGTGGGAGGCGCTTCGCATGTGGCCTGTCGAGTCACCGGCCTCCGCGGCCCGCCCGGATGGCGATCGCCATCGCGCCTGCCACCCCGGCGAGGGCGAGCAGTCGGGACCGCGGCACTCGCCAGCCGCCGTGCGTCGCGTTGCCGCGAGGCTGGGTCTCGAGGACGTTCCCCGGGGTCGGCTCGACCGTTCCGCCGCGCAGGGCCATCACGTCCATCGTCGCGGTGGTGCTGAGGTCGTAGAGCCGGGTGGGCAGCGCGCGCAGCGGCTCTGCGAGGCGCTGCGCGCGACCCACGTAGGTCACCGGGCGCGGACGGCGGGCCTGGCGCACGATGACCCGTGCGACCCGCTCGGGCGCGACGGCCGGGGGCAGCGGGTGCACGTTGCCGCCGGTGTAGTTGGCGGCCTGCTGGTAGATCGGCGTGTCGATGGTGGCCGGCAGTACCAGCGACACGTCGATGCCCTTGGCCTTGCGAAGCTCCTGCCGGAGCACCTCGCCGAAGCCGAGCAGGCCGAACTTGCTCGTGACGTACGGTGACACATAGGGCGTCGCGATTTTCGAGTAGATGGATGCGACGAGCACCAGCACGCCGTGCCCCTGAGCGCGGAACTGGGGGAGCACCGCGCGAGCACCGTAGACCTGGCCGTGCAGATTCGTCGCCATGATCTTCTCGAACACGTCCGCAGGAATGTCCTCGAACGTGCCGTAGGCGAAGACGGAGGCATTGCCCACCCACACGTCGATTCGTCCGAAGGCCGCGACGGCGGCCTCCGCGAGCGCGATCACCGCATCCTCGTCGCTCACGTCGGTGGGAACGGAGATCGCCTGCCCGCCGAGGCGTCGGCACTCGACGACCACATCGACGAGGTCGTCGGCGTTCCGTGCCGCGAGCACCACGGAAGCGCCGCGCTTCGCGAACGCGTGGGCCGTGGCCCGACCGATGCCGCTCGATGCGCCGGTGATCACGACGACCTGGTTGCGGTGACGTCTGGATGTGCGACTCATGCGCCCTCTTTCCTGTCTCTTTCACCCTAGGCCGACGGTTCCGCCCGCGCCCCGGCCACCGGCCTCGGGCGGCAGACCCTCGGCTGCTTCTAGGCTGGGCCCGTGGCGACCAACGGCGGGCAGGTGCGGATCGCCATCGTCGCCGATGACCTCACCGGCGCCGGCGACTCGGCCGTGCAGTTCGTCGGCCCGTCCGTCGACGTGCGCATCGTCCTGTCCGACGACGCGCCGCGCGGCGCCGTCAGAGCCGACACGCCTGCCGACACCGCCGGAGCCGAGGCGCGAACCGTTGTTCGGGCCTATCCCGCCGATTCCCGCGCACTGGCGGCGGAAGCGGCGGCGTCGGCGACGGCCCATGCCGTGAGCCGTGCCGTGTCCGATGGTGCGCATTCCCTGTTCGTGAAGGTCGACTCCACCCTGCGGGGGTCCGTGGCGCATCAGATCGATGGCGCCCTGTCGGAGTGGCGGCGCACGCATCCCAGCAGCTTCGCGGTGGTGTGTCCGGCCTATCCCCGCATGGGACGCACTGTCGAGGATGCCGTGGTGCGCGTGCACGGGCGCCCGGTTGCGCACACGGCCGCCGCCACCGATCCGGTGACGGCGATGTCGGCGAGCGACCTCGGCACTCTGCTTCCCCACAGCGTTCACGTGCGGGCATCGGGAGCAGGCGCGCTCGCCGACGCCCTCGTCTCGGCGGGCCGATCGGGCGCGGTGGTCACGATGGATGCCCGCACCGACGCTGAGCTTGCGCAGGTCGCCGCGGCCATCGACGCCCTCGGCGGCATCGCGGTGCCCGTCGGATCCGCCGGGCTCGCCTCCGCCATGGCAGCGGTGTGGCTCGCGGTCGACAGCGAATCCGTCGAGGGTGCGCCCCTCCCGCCACACCGATCGCTGTCGGTCGCGCCGATCGGCCCGGAGCGGGCCGATGTTACGGATGCCGTTCCGCGGATCCTCGTGGTGGTGTCGTCGTTGCACGCGGTATCGCGCACGCAGGCGGCCGCGCTGGTCCGTGAACGGGGACCGGCCGACGTGGCGGTGCGGGAACCGACCGCGGAAGAGCTGCGCGATCGGGCCGCCGCCGCGCGCTTCGTGTCCGGCGCACGGAACCCACGAGGCGCCCGGGGCGATGGTGCGCAGGGTGTGACGCTGCTGCTGAGCCCGGCGCCGGTGCGCGGCGGCGCCGCGGTCGACGTCACAGCGCGCACCAGGCCGAGTGCCGAGACGGTCGCCGACTCCCTGGCCCGGGTCGCCCTCGGCCTGGTGCGCGAGCAGGGCATCGACACGGTGGTGCTCGTGGGCGGGGATGGTGCGCGTGCGGTGCTCGACGCATCCGGCGCCCGCGCCATGCGCGTCGACGGTCAACCGCTCGAGGGCGTGGTGCTCGGCGAGGTGATCGGCGGTGAACTCTCCGGCCTGCGCGTGATCACGAAGTCGGGCGGTTTCGGCGACGATCGCACGCTGATCGACGTGCTGGAAACGCTATAGAAAAGCTATGGTCGAGGAGCGCCTCCCGGGTGTACCGTGATGTCCGGTAAGCCGGGAAGTCTGGTCGGCACGCGTTTCTCGCGTGCGCCCGAGCCGACCGGTTGCGGGCGCGGTGCTCGTCCCGAAGGACCGATCATGGCCGCAAACACCGTCATTTCGACAGACACCGTCTTTTCAACAGACACCGTCATCTCCGCTGCGTCGCTCACCAAGCGATTCGGCCGCTCCACAGCCCTCGCCGGACTCGACCTCACCGTCGAGCGCGGCGAGGTGCACGGATTCCTCGGTCCGAACGGTGCCGGCAAGTCGACCACCCTCCGCATCCTGCTCGGGTTGATGCGCGCGTCCGGCGGAACGGTCTCGGTGCTCAGTCGCGATCCTTGGCGCGATGCGGAGGCGGTGCGCCGAGCGGTCGCCTACGTGCCCGGCGACGTGAGCCTCTGGCCCGGCCTGACCGGCGGCGAGATCGTCGATCTCCTCACGTCGCTGAGGGGTGGCGCGGATGCCGGCCTGCGTCGCCGCCTCCTCGACGACTTCGAGCTCGACCCGCGCAAGAAGGCGCGGGCGTACTCGAAAGGCAACCGGCAGAAAGTGGGTCTCGTCGCGGCCCTGGCCCGGCCGGCCGAGCTCTACATCTTCGACGAGCCGACATCCGGCCTGGATCCGGTCATGGAGTCGGTCTTCCGCGAGCATCTGCGCCGCATCCGCGACGACGGAAGCACCGTGCTGCTGTCCAGTCACATCCTCAGCGAGGTCGAGCACGTCTGCGACCGGGTGACGATCATCCGCGGCGGGGTGACGGTGGAGTCCGGGTCGCTCGCAGAACTGCGGCACGTCACTCGGGCGTCCTTCCGTGTCACGGGCCTACCGCCGGAATCCGACGTCGCCGGATCACCGGGGGTACACGCGTTCACCCGCGACGGTGAGTCCGCCTCCTTCGAAGTGGATCACACCGGGGTCGCCGACGTGCTTACGGCGCTCGGCCGCGCAGGAGTGACGGGCATTCTCGTCGCACCGCCCTCGCTCGAGTCCCTCTTCCTGCGGCACTACAGTGCTCCGACCGCCCCCGACGGGACGGACGGGACAGACGGCCGCACGCGCGGGACCGGTGCGGCCGCCGCTGGCCGGGCGAGTCACCGAGACGGTGGCACCTCATGAGCGGCACGGCGAGACTCGCCCTGTTCACGCTCCGCACCGAGCGGTGGCACCTGACGGCGTGGGTGCTCGGGATCACCGCCCTCGTCCTCGCCTCGGCGACGGCCGTCGTGACGGAGTTCGCCGCGGAATCCGCCCGTGCCTCCATCGTCGCGGTCGCGGCGGCCAATCCCGCGTTCCTGTTCCTGCGCGGCACCCCCGACGGCACGTCGCCCGGGTCGGTCTTCTTCTTCCAGGGCTTCACCTTCATCGCCGTCCTTACGGGCCTGATGTCCACCTTTCTCGTGGTGCGCAACACCCGTGCGAACGAGGACACGGGGCGAGCCGAACTCGTCGGTGCCCTTCCCCTCAGGCGCACCTCCGTAGTGATCGCGGTGCTCGGGGTGCTGCTCCTCGCCGACGTGGTGCTCGGTCTGCTCGTGGCGGCGGCTCTCCTCGCCGTGGGTCTCGATGCGGGTGGGGCGGCTCTCACGGGGCTCGCAACGACCTCGGTCGGTCTCGTCTTCGGCGCCGTCGCCGCGGTGGTCACCCAGGTGATGCCGACGTCCCGCGGGGCGAATGGCGCGTCGGCGGCACTGGTCGGGGTCGCCTACCTCGCTCGCGCGTGGGGGGATGCCACGGGGCGAGCGAATGCGGAACTGACGAAGGTCGACTCGGCCTGGCCGTCCTGGTTGTCACCCATCGGCTGGGCCCAGGCCGTCTCTCCGTTCGGCGAGGCCGACGTCCGGCCCTTGCTTCTCTCCCTCGGGCTCACGGCCGTGCTCGGCGCAGTCGCTGTCGCCATGCAGCGCGGTCGCGATCTCGGGGCGAGCGTGCTGCGTGAGCGACCGGGGCGCGCGGCCGCCTCCCCGGTACTGCGTTCGGCCGTCAGTCTGGCCTTTCGGGCGCAGTGGCCGACGCTCGTGGGATGGAGCATCGCCGCGGCGGTGCTGGGGAGCATCGCGGGTGCACTCGCCCCCACCGTGGCCGATGCGATCGGAGGGAACGCCAGTCTGCGCGAGTTGATCGCGCGATTGCTGCCCGGCACCCGGGCCGACACGGTCGACGTGTTCACGACGGCGATCCTTGGCATCTGCGGCGTCCTCGCGGCGGCCGCCGGAGTGCAGGCGGTGCTGCGCGCCCGTGCCGAGGAGGGCGAGGGGCGCGTCGAGTTGGTGCTGTCGGCGCCGGTCCACCGCGCGCGCTGGTTGCTGGGGCACGTGCTGGTCGGGTTCTTCTCCGTGGTCGTGGTCGCCACCGTCGCCGGATGCGCGGCAGGTCTCACCTTTCTGCTGGGCGGGGAACCGGGGGAGAGGGTGCCGGGGTCGCTGGCCGCAGCCCTCGCGCACGTGCCGGCCGCGCTGGTGCTGGTGGCCGCCAGCGCGCTGTTGTACGCCCTTGCACCCCGCGTCGCGATCGCGGCGAGCTGGGCGCTGCTGGTGCTGGCCCTCGTGGCGGGGCAGTTCGGCGATCTCCTCCAGCTACCGCAGGAGGTGCGCGACCTCAGTCCCTTCGCCCACTCGTCGGCGCTTCCACTCGAACCCCTGGATGGAGTCGCGGTGATCGTGCTGTGCGGCATCGCCGCCGCGGGCACCATCGTCGCCGTGATCGCGTTCCGGCGGCGGGACATCCCCGTGTGATGCCCCACCGGCCCACCGGCCCACCGGCCCACCGGCTGAGCGCCTCGCGCAACCGTCGCGACCCCGGACGATCACCGGATGGTGCCCGGTCCGGTAGACATGAGGCAGGCACGACTCACCGACGAGGAAGCGCGGCACCATGACTCCCACCGACCAGGATCCACCCCCTCCCGCACGGCTCCCCGTGCTCGGCATCACGCTGGGCGATGTGGCGGGCGTCGGCCCGGAGATCACGGCGAAGACCCTGCTGCACCATCCCGAATTGCGGAGCGAGTGCGTGCCGGTGGTGCTCGGCGACGAGGCGGCGATGCGCAGGGGCGTGGAGTGGATCGGCGGGAACCCCGACGCGGTACGGGTGATTCCGGGCCCGGCAGAAGCGACCAACGACCCGGGGCTCATCGAGTTGATCCAGATCGGTGACCCGCTCGGTGACGTCGCACCCGGAAAGCTCGACCCCCGCGCGGGCGACGGCGCATACCGCTACGTCGTCGCCGCGTGCGACCTCGCGAAGGCCGGCGCCGTCGATGGCATCGTGACCGCTCCGCTCAACAAGGCGGCGCTGCACGCCGGCGGCCACTCCTACCCCGGTCACACCGAGCTGCTCGCCTCGGAGTTCGGCGCGGAGAACTACAGCCTCGTCCTCTCCGCCGGTGACCTGTACGTGTTCCATGTCACGACGCACGTGTCGCTGCGGCAGGCCATCGACGACGTGACGCTCCAGCGCACCGGCCAGGTACTCACGCTCGCCGGGGCGTTCGCCCGCGCGCTCGGCCGTCCCGACGAGGAGATCGCGCTCGCCGGTCTGAACCCGCACGCGGGGGAGGGCGGCCTGTTCGGTCGCGAGGAGATCGACATCCTCCAGCCCGCGGTCGAGGCCGCCCGCGCGTCCGGCCTCCGCGTCTCCGGACCCCACCCGGCGGATGCACTGTTCCCAGGAGCGGTGAAGGGCAAGTGGAATCTCGTGATCGCGACCTACCACGACCAGGGTCACGCGCCGTTCAAGTCGGTGTACGGCGACAACGGCGTCAACATCACCGTGGGTCTTCCCACCGTGCGCGTGTCGGTCGACCACGGCACCGCGTTCGACATCGCGGGCACCGGTGTCGCCCGTGAGGCGAGCCTGCTCCTGTCCTGCCGTCGTGCCGCGCAACTCGCCCCCGGCTGGGACGAGGTCTGGCAGGCTGCGCGCGGCGCCTGAGCATCCGGTGCGGGAGTCGCAAGTCACGCGAGCGCGACTGAACGACAATGCTGTCTGTACTCCACCGGCGTCCGATTGAAGCGTCGCCGGAAGCACGTCGCGAAGTACTGACTGGACGCGAATCCGCAGGCGTGGGCGATATCCGACATCCGCAGATCGGTTCCGCTCAGTAGGTCGGCTGCCTGGGTCAAGCGGAGAGCATTGAGGTGTTCAAGCGGCGATATGTTCAGGATCTGCCGACAGTGATGGACGAATCGTGTCCTGCCGAGCCCGCACTCGCCAGCCATCTGCTCCACCGTCCACGGTTCGCTGATGCGGTCGGGAAGCTGGGTGATGAACCACCGCACCGTGCGTTCGGTGGAAGAGAGATACGGGTTGAGTACCGGCGTCTCGTTCTCCAACAGATCCCGCAGCTCGATCAGAACCTCAGTCGTGGCTGTCGCGATCCGCGCCATCGGCTGGCTGACCTGGCCGCGCAACGTTCGCTCCAGCGTCGTGACGGCAGAGAGCAGCGCTTTGTTCGCGCGCCACACAGGTCGCTCGTTATGGCTGAGCAGTTCGGTCAGGCGAGCGAGATCGCTCGCGGGGATCGGCAGCCAACTCGGCCACACCCATTCCTGGTTGGGCCTCCGCACATCGACGTCGATGATGAACCAGGTCAGCGTCGACGACCGAACATTCGGGCGTCCCACCCGGTGCAGTTGCCAGGGCCGCATTATCGTCAGGTCACCGGCGACGAGGTCGTATTCCTCGCTCTCGCATGAGAAGTCGAGAGATCCTGCAGTGAGGCAACTGATCTCGATGCCTTCATTCCTGTGCCAGTCGAGCCCCCACTGTTGGTCGCACGTCGCTTCCCATGTACCGACGCTCTTGAGCTGGGGTAACGCATCCGCTTCGAGCGCTACACCGGGGTACGTCCCCCGCCCGTAGGCGGACATCTTGACCTCGTTGGCGTCACTCGCCTGCCGCAGCGGCGCGCAGGTGTCCGCGACGAACTTCCCTGTCGGCCCGGCGTACGTAGCCAGCGGCTGTATCTCCACAGGGTCACAGTAGGGCGACTCTCCGCTTTCGAACAAGCGATTTCCTCACATCCGGGTTTGCACAAACCATCACTGGTCGAAAGTGAACGACAAACGCTGGGCGGGTCCCTAGCGTATGTCGCACGCCAACCCCGGTGTCTCGACGAAGAGGAGAAAGTTCCGTGCCCATCACACTCGGCTGTTTCGCATTGGTCGATCCGTTCTCAACGCTCGATCACCAACTGGACCGGGTTCGCGATTGGGGATTCTCCTTCGCCGACGTCACGGACACGGGAGACGGGGCCGTACTGGGGAACCACTTCGGGTTCACCGCCGTGGCAAGTCTCGACGCCAACCCGTGGGACATCAAGCGCCTGTTCGACGAGCGTGGGCTGACGATCACCTCGTACTGCGCGCATTCCGACCTGCTGGACCCGACGGCACCGTGGCGGTACGGGACGTCCCAGATCATGAAGGCGGTGCGAGCAGCCGGAACGATCGGGGTCAAGCACGTGGTCACGACCGAGGGGGAACCGGTCACGGCTTTCGGCCATGGGCTCTCTTTCGACGAGGCCATCTTCACCATCGCGGAGAAGCTCCACGAGCCTCTCCGCGTCGCGGAGGACTACGGCGTCACCATCCTTCTGGAACCGCACGGCCCGTACACCGGAACGATCGACGGAACTTCCGCCCTGCTGGAACGCATCGATTCGCCGGCTCTCGGTCTGAACCTGGATACCGGCAACCTGTGGCTCGCGGGGAGCGATCCGGTCGAGTACGTGCGAACCTTCGGCGATCGCATCCAACACGTGCACTGGAAAGACCTCGGCGCCGAATGGGAGGAGAAGAGGGGTTCGGTGTTCGGGTGCGGAATGTCGACGATCGCCGTGGGTTCCGGGGTGATCGATATCGACGGCGCCTTCGCTGAGTTGCAGGCCGTCGGGTACGACGGCCACTCGACCCTCGAGGTCGGTGGCGACGACGCGGTGCTCGGCTCCGCGGAGTACCTCGTCGGCCTCGGCGCGGTCAAGTGATGACGCGAGCAACGAGAATCCCGAAACCAGTGTTCCGGGCGGCCTGACATGACATCGATCATCATCTTCTCGGGTACGGTCGGCTTCCGACACGATTCCCTCGAGGCCGGAGTTCGTGCCGCCGAGCAACTCGGGGCGGATGCGGGCGTCGAGGTCGTGGCGACCGAGGACGCGCGCATCTTCACGTCCAGCGATCTGGCGGAAGCCGCTGCCGTCGTCTGGATGCAGGCGTCCGGTACCGGCCTCCTCGACGCGGACCAACGTGCCGCTTACGAACGATTCACGGCGGACGGCGGCGGTTTCGCGGGGGTGCACGCCGCGTCCGATGCCGAACGCGACTGGCCGCTGTTCAGTCAGCTGGTGGGTGCGCGCTTCCGCGAGCACCCGGCAGAACTGCAAACCGCGCCGATTCAGGTCGAACGGCCGGACGACGCGTCGATGAAGTCGGTTCCCGAACCGTGGCTCTGGAACGAGGAGTGGTACGCGTTCGAGAGCAACCCGCGGGATTCCGTCGAGGTACTCGCGACCATCTCCGAAGACACCTATGCGCCGGGGAGCGCCTCGATGGGCGTGGATCATCCACTTGTCTGGCGGACCCGGGTGGGTGCCGCGCGCGGGTGGTACACCTCCCTGGGACACTCCGCCGAGGCCTTCGACGACGCGACCTTTCGCCAGCACCTCTGGGGCGGGATCTCATCCGTGCTGAACGACAACAACCACACCAGGAGGAACAAGTGACGTATCGAGCAGCAATTGTCGGCGCCGGCGCCCCCGTCGCCGCTACCAATGCCAACCTCGAGGGGTTCTCCATCGGATACTCGCACGCCCGCGGCTACCTCGCGTGCTCCGACGTCGACATCGTCGCGATCGCCGACATCAACGAGGCGAATGCGCAGGCCCTGGCCTCGTTCTCGGGTGGGGCATCCGCCTACACCAGCCTCGCTGAACTCCTCGCCCAGGAACAGGTAGACATTCTCAGCGTCTGCACCTGGCCGACGCTGCACGCCGAAATGGTCCTCGCCGCGATCGAGGCAGGCGTGCGAGTGATTCTCTGCGAGAAGCCCATGGCCGTCTCTGTCGACGAGATCGACAGGATGGTCACCGCCGCTGACGCCGCGGGCGCCCGCTTGTTCGTCAATCATCAGCGCCGGTACGAGCAGCCCTATGCGGGCGCTCGTCGGCTCATCGACGCGGGGCACCTCGGTGAACTTGTGAGAGTCGAGGGCTACGTAGGCGATGGATGGGATCTGATGTCCTGGGGCAGTCATTGGGTGGACATGTGCCGTTTCCTCAACGCGGACCGCGACGTCTCCTGGGTCCTCGCGGCCGCCGACTCGAACGGCAACGTGCGCTACGGCCACTTCGTCGAGGATCACATGTTGCTGCAGTTCGGCTTCGCGGACAACAGCACGCTGGCTCTGGTCCACACCGGTGCGCACACCTCCGGTGCCGGCCTCATTGTCATCGGCACTAAGGGAACCATGCACCTGAGCGAGAACTCCGCATCCCTCGCTGTCGAAAGCGGCGAATCCAGCGACCTTCGACAGCAGTATCTGGACATCCGCCCCGATTCGCGGCAGGGATTCGTCGACGCGATCGCCGACATCGTCTCAAGCATCGCGGACGGCGGAACCACCCAGATCGAAGGAGTCTCCGGTCACCTCGACACGGAAATCATGATGGCCGCCTATGCCTCGGCGCGGGACGGCCACGTGAAGACACTTCCCCTGTCAGACCGCTCGATCGACCTCAGGGCGAACTGAACCACGCACTTGCCCGCAATGTCGCGGGGAACATCACACACACATAGGAGGCACCAATGAATTCCTCACAGTCGAACCCGGCTCTGTCACGCCGAACCTTCATCGGCATGGCCAGCGCCGCCGCCATGGTTCCGCTTCTCGCCAGCTGCGCTCCGACAACGTCTGGCGTGGCCAGTCAGGAGAGCGGGGAGGTGACGCTGAACATCTGGAGCAATGCTCCTGACTTCACGAAGTTCTTCGCGAGCCGGGCCGAGGGCCTCTCCGAGTCCGGGCCGTACGACTACACGATCGAGCAGCTCCAATCCGACGCGGGCGACATCACCACCAAGGCGCTCGCGGCGTACGCCGCCAACGGGGCGCTCCCGAGCCTGCTCGGTATCGAAATTGCTCAGTTCTCACGCTTCATGAAGAACAACATCGCTGGTGAAGCGCTCGCTGACCTGACCGACGAGATGGGCGCGCCTCGCGACGCCTTCTACGAGTCACGGGTTCAGCCGTATGTGAGCGACGGTGCGATCTACGCGATGGAGTCGCAGTTCCCACTCGTCACGCTGTATCAGCGAACCGACCTCTACGAGCAGTTGCAGATTCCGCAGGCGGACACCTGGGATGACTACATCAAGATCGGCGGTGAGATCTTCGCGAAGCACGGCACGAGTCTCGGTGTGATCGCGAACGACGATCCGACCTGGTTCGGAATGCTGCTCCAGCAGCGGGGAGGCCACTACTTCGATGAAGACGGCAACCTCGCCATCGATAGCCCCGAGGCCGTCGAGGTGCTGCAGCTCCTCGTCGACGGTGCGAACAACGGTGCCTTCACCGTCGTGAGTGACTTCTTCGGTGGACCGGGGACATCGCTCCTCAAGCAGAACAAGGTGGCCGCGTACTTCATGCCCGATTGGTTCAACACCTTCATCCTGCAGGCGAACGCCCCGGAGCAATCCGGTCTGTGGAAGCTCGCGCCGCTCCCGCTTTTCGCGGGTGGTGGTCACACGACCAGCGTGTGGGGCGGAACGGGGTTCGCGGTGTCGAAGGACATCCCCGAACGTGATGCCGCGATCGCCCTGCTCAGCGACGCCTACGGTACCGAAGACGGACAGGTGGATCGGTTCACCCAGACGGGATACCTTCCCACTCTCAAGTCGGCATGGGACTCCCCGACGGTGTTGGAGAAGACCGACCCGTACCTGGGCGGGCAGCGGGTGATGGAGCTGTACGCGACGCTCGCGCCGGACGCGCCGACCCAGTATCAGAGTGAGAACTGGGCGCTCCTCAGTACCGAGCTCGGCGGGGCCATCACCGCCGCCCTCACCGGACGCAAGACTCCCGCGGAGGCCATCAAAGATGCCGCTGCGAGCACGGAGAGTCAGAGCGCGTGAGATGGCACTGACTGCCCCTCCTTCCGGGGTGACTGCGCCCCGTGCGTCACGGAGGCGGGCGTCCTTCGTAAAGATCGCTCCCTACGTATTCCTCACTCCTTTCTATGTCGTGTTCCTGCTCTTCATTGCCGGACCGACACTGTTCGCGATCTATCTGAGCCTGCACAGTTGGGCCGGACTGGGGTCCTTCTCGTTCGTCGGGTTCGACAATTACACCAACCTGTTCACCAATGACGACTTCCATGCCGCCGCAGGGAACACCGCCTGGTACGTCCTCGGCGCCCTGCTCATCGTCCTGCCGCTCTCCCTCGGGTTGGCGGCGGTGCTGAACGCGCACGGCGTCCGCTGGAAGGGCTTCTTCCGCACATCGTTCTTCCTGCCGATCGTGCTGTCGCCCGTGATCGTGGCTCTTCTGTTCAACATCCTCTTCGACACGGGGACCGGTCTGGTGAACGGGGTCCTCAGCAGCGTTCTCGGAGTTCCGCCGGTCGGTTGGCTCGATACTCCGGTGTGGGCCAAGGTGACGATCGTGCTGGTCCTGATTTGGCGATACACCGGATACCTGATGATCTTCTTCCTCGCCGGCTTGCAGAATATCCCCCGGGAGCTGTACGAGGCGGCTTCTCTTGACGGCGCCGGTCCGTTCCGCCAGTTCAGTCGCATCACCATACCGATGCTGAAGCCGGTCACCGCCTTCGTCGTGGTCATCGTGCTCACGGGAACCGCGCAGATCTTCGAGGAGCCGTTCATCCTCACCAATGGCGGCCCAGGCAACGCCTCATTGAGCATCACGCAGTTCATCTTCCGGGCGGCGTTCCAACGTCAGGAGTTCGGACTCGCGGCTGCCGCCGGCGTCCTTCTATTCATCGTCGTGTTCGCCATCTCCCGGGTCATCGCATCGGTATTCGGAATCGGCAAGGAATCACAATGACTGCAGTGTCGTATCGCGAGGATGCGCGGGTTACCCCGCATCGCAACAAGAGCCGCGGTCGCAAGCTCGCCCTGATCGGCACGCATGTCGGCCTGTTCTTCTGGCTGATCGTCGCATTGACTCCGCTCATCTGGGCGTTGTCCGGTTCCTTCAAACCGATCGAGGACATCTTCGTCTCGCCTCCGCAGATCATCCCCGAACGCCCGACCGTCGCGAATTACACGGATCTGTTCAGCACGGTGCCCTTCTTCGGTTGGTTCATGAGGAGCATTCTCATAGCCGGGGGCACCGCAGCGTTCTCCACCTTCTTCTGCGCTCTGGCGGGGTTCGCGTTCGCGAAGTATCGCTTCCCGGGCGAGAAGATTCTGTTCAACATCATGCTGTCTTCGTTGATGATCCCCTTCGCGATCATCCTGGTGCCCCTCTTCATCGAGGTCACCCGAATGGGCCTGTCCAACCAGTACATCGCCTATTCGATCCCCTTCCTGATTCCGGCCTTCGGGATCTTCATGATGCGGCAGTTCATCGTGTCGGTACCGACCGAGCTCCTGGAGGCGGCACGGATAGACGGGTGTGGAGAGTTCCGGCTCTTCCTCGGGGTCGTGATCCCCGTGATCCGCCCGGCTCTCGGGGCGCTCTTCGTGTGGTTTTTCCTCACCGTGTACAACGACTTTCTCTGGCCGGCAGTGATCGTCTCCGACTCGTCGCGATACACCCTCACGCTGGGGTTGAACTCGTTGCGGACGGCGTACTCGACCGAGTACGGCTTGGTCCTTGCCGGCACGATGCTGGCAGCGCTGCCCACGTTGATCATCTTCATCCTGCTGCGCAAGCAGCTGATCGAAGGCTTGACGGCGGGAGCGGTGAAGGCCTGAGCCCTCCTCCGTTGCGCGCTGGCAGGCCGCGCGCGGCGCCTGAGCATCCGGTGCGGGAGTCGCGAGATCCGCCGCTTCGTCGACTCGAAGCGCGTAGACCTGACGGATGAAAGCACTCACTTGGCAAGGCAAGCGCAACGTCATCGTCGAAGAAGTCCCCGATCCGGTCATTCAGGACCCCACTGATGCGGTGATCCGCATCACCTCGACGGCGATCTGCGGTTCCGACCTGCACCTGTACGAGGTGTTCGGTCCGTACCTCGAGAAGGGTGATGTGCTCGGACACGAGAACATGGGGATCGTGGAGCAGGTCGGCTCCGCCGTCACGAACCTCGCACCCGGCGACCGCGTCGTCATCCCCTTCGTGATCGCCTGCGGCACCTGCTACATGTGCACGCGCGGCCTCACCACCCAGTGCGAGACCACCCAGAACCGTGACAAGGAATCCGGCGCGTCGCTCTACGGGTTCTCCGAGCTCTACGGATCCGTTCCCGGCGGCCAGGCCGAGAAGCTGCGGGTGCCGTACGCGGACTTCAACGCGACGAAGGTCGGCCACGAGCTGTCCGACGACCGCTACCTCTTCCTCAGCGACATCCTGCCCACCGCCTGGCAGGGCGTGCAGTACGCGGATGTGCCCGAGGGCGGCACGCTCGGCGTGATGGGGCTCGGCCCGGTCGGCCAGTTCGCCAGCCGCATCGGCGTCCACCTCGGCTACCGGGTGATCGCCGTTGATCCGGTGCCCGAGCGTCGCGCGATGGCGGAGCGCCACGGCGTGGAGACCATCGACCTGACCGGCGACGTGGTCGACGTGCTGCGCACGATGACCGATGGCCGCGGGCCCGACTCGATCGTGGATGCGGTGGGCATGGAGGCGCACGGCGCACCCGTCGCGGCATTCGTCGAGGCAGCGGCGGGCGTCCTGCCCGACGGCATCGCCAAGAAGGTGTTCAACACGGCGGGTCTCGACCGCCTCACGGCCCTGCACGCGTCCCTCGACGCCGTGCGACGCGGCGGCACCGTGTCCCTCAGCGGCGTCTACGCCGGCGAGGCCGACCCGATGCCGATGAAGTCGATGTTCGACAAGCAGATCACTCTGCGCATGGGCCAGTGCAACGTGCAGAAGTGGCGCGCCGATCTGCTGCCGCTGGTGGAGGACCCGTCCGACCCGCTGGGTGTGGAGGATCTCGTGACCCATCGCGTGCCGCTCGACCGTGCGCCCGAGATGTACGACATCTTCCAGAAGAAGGACGACGGGTGCATCAAGGTGGTTCTCACGCCGTAACGCGCAGCAGCGCGGAAGAATGGACTTCCGCGCTGCTTCCCAGATCGGCGCGGCTCTAGCCGATCGGAGGGTGGCGTGCCACGAGAACTGGTGTGGACGGGATTCGTCTCGGTGGACGGCGTGATGGATTCCCCCGGCGGAAGGGTCGAGGGCCATCCCGCCGGCGGGTGGGTGTTCCGCACGCCTTTCGTGCCCGAGGCCTTCTCGCTGAAGGAGGAGGAGCTCGACGACACCACCGCGCTTCTCTTCGGTCGGCGGAGCTACGAAGCCTTCGCGCCGATCTGGTCGACGTCGGAGGACCACCTCGCGTATCAGGCGTTGCCGAAGTACGTGCTGTCGACGACGCTCGACGCTGATTCGCTGGTGGACGGGTGGGGCGAGACCGCCATCCTGCGGTCCATCGACGACGTCAGCGCGCTCAAACAGAGCGACGGTGGTGCAATCTTCGTTCACGGCAGCGGAGGGCTGGCCCGAAACCTCGCCGATGCCGGCCTCATCGATCGCTACAACCTCCTCGTCTTCTCGGTGAGGGGAAGAGCATCTTCAGCCGGAGCACTCAGAGCGAACGCCGGCTCGTGCTCAGGGAATCCGCTGCCTATGGCAACGGGATTCTGAAGGTCGTTTACGACGTCGTGCACTGAAGCTCCTCCATACGGCTGACGCTCGTCGACGCGACGGACGCGCGGCCCTCAGCCCGATGTCGGGCTCAGGGGCGCGGATCGGTGCGCAGCAGCGACATCACGAGAACGTCGTGAGGTTCACCGTCGAAGACGAATGCGCTGCGCAACCGCCCTTCGACCACGAACCCGGTCCGGGAGTACACGGTCACGGCTCGAGGGTTGAAGTCCATGACCTCGAGCGAGATGCGGTCGAGGCCGGTCACCGCGAACGCGTGGTCGACCATCAGGCGAACGGCCTCCGAGCCGAGGCCCCGGTTCCGTCCTCCGGGGCCGATGAGGATCCGCAGGTTGCAGCTGCGATCATGCGGACTCCAGTCGTTGATCACCACCTCGCCCACGCACGTGTCGGTGCGTCGGTCGATGAGGGCGAGGTCCAGTCGGTCCCCCTGCCCTTCCCGGGACTCGTACCACGCGCGCGTCTTCTCATCCAGCACCGGGTGCCGTGCCGCCGCCTCGACCTCGGCCGTCGTGTGCGCCGAACCGGTGAGGCGGATGACATCGGGGTCGGCGAGGATGGGGCCCATCGCGTCGATGTCCTCAGCGGTGAAGCCGCGGAGAGTGACGAGATCACCGTCGAGGTGAGGAGTCCGCGGGAAGAGCCGGGCCGGGAGTTCGGGCATGCTCCCAGCTTGGAGCACCGGACGCCTTACTGCGAGGAGGGACCCCGTCGGTCAGTAGCCGTCGGGCTTGGTGGCGGCCCCGTCGAGCCAGAGGCGGTCCTTCGGGTCGCTGTGTGTTCCGCCGGTCCCCACATGCTTCCCATCGATGCGGTCACCTGTGGTGATGACGTGAACCATAGCCATTCCATGACCACGGCCGAGGCCGTACTCCTCCGACAGCCAGGCGAGAATCGGTCCCGCCGCGCTGTCCGGGCCGAATCCGCGTGCGTGCGCGAGGTCGATCAATTGGCGCGGGGTGAGGCCCGTCTTCTTCTCCACCGTGTCGAGGTAGGCCTGAAACGACATCGACATCCTTCCCTGTTCGGCCCAGTCTGTCGCGTCGTCCGGCTGACCCGCCAGCCCCCGAAGAACGCAGTCACTCGGGCAGTTGGGGTCCGGAAAGTCAGAGCAGGCGCTTGTCCCCGGTCCGCGCGATCCGGATCCAGCGATAACCGAAACCGTCGAGGGTCACGTTCAGCACGCCGTCATCGAGCAGATAGGTCTCGTTTCCGAGCAGGTCGATGGCGCGCGTGGATTCGTCCGTGTCGTCCAGCGTCACGGTGACCTTGCGTCCATCGGGCGCGAAGTTGTGCAGGGCGATCAGGCGCCCCATCGATCCCTGCAACGAGTGCACCAGCACGCAGGCGTGGGGCTGGGGGAGGATCTCGAAGTCGCCCCAGCCGATCTCCGGTGAGATCGCGTATGCCGCGACGAGCTGGCGGACGAAGTGGAACATCGACTCGGGGTCGTGCAGTTGGGCGGACACGTTGATGTGTTCGGCGGAGAAGCCGCCGCTGACGAGCGGATGAGGCAGGTCATCCGCGTCCGCACCGGAGAAGGCGCCATTCGGGCTGTCGGCCCACTGCATGGGTGTTCGCACCGCGGCCCGTCCGGGAAGCGTCGGGTGTTCGCCCATGCCGATCTCCTCGCCGTAGTAGAGCACCGGTGCGCCGGGGAGGGAGAACGTGAGGCTGTAGACCATGCGGATCCACCGCGGGTCCCCGCCGAGCATGGGTGGCAGTCGCCGAACGATGCCTCGTCCGTGGATGCGCATGGATTCCTCGGGAGCGAACGCCTCGAACACCTCGTTCCGCTCGTCCTCGCTGAGTTGATCAAGGGTGAGCTCGTCGTGGTTGCGCACGAAGTTCGCCCACTGGTTGGTGCGCGCGAGCTGCGGCCGCGCGCGGAGCGCTTCGACCAGCGGTCCCGCGTCCTCACGGGCGAGAGACAGATAGAGACGTTGGTTGGCGACGAAGTCGAACTGCATGGTCAACTCGTCGCCGTCCTCGTCGCCGAAGAATGCGATCTGCTTGTCGTACGGCAGGTTCACCTCGCCGAGCAACGCGCCCGCGCCGTTTCGTCGCCCGACGAACGTGCGGATGGCCTGTAGGTACTCGTGCTCGTTCTCCCCGCCGTTGTCGATGAGGAAGGGCACGGCGTCGACGCGGAAGCCATCGACCCCGATCTGCAGCCAGAAGCCGATGACCTTGGCGATCGCCTCCCGTACCTTCGGGTTGGCCGTATTGAGATCCGGTTGGTGACGATAGAAGGAGTGCTCGTAGTACTGACCCGCGGCCTCGTCGTAGAACCAGACGCCGTCCTCCGCATCGGGGAACATGCTCGCGCGCTGGTCCTCGGGCGGCTCGTCGCGCCAGATGTAGAAGTCCCGGTACGGGCTGTCCCGGCTCTGGCGTGCGGACTGGAACCACGGGTGCGCGTCGGACGTGTGATTGACGACGAGGTCGACGATGACGCGCATCCCCCGTTCGTGAGCGGTCCTCACCACCTCCACGAAGTCACCCAGATCGCCGTAGCGAGGGTCGACCCCGAAGTAGTCGGCGATGTCGTAGCCGTTGTCGGCTCGCGGGGAGGGGTAGAACGGCGCGAGCCACAGGCAGGTCACGCCGAGCTCGCCCAGGTAGTCCAGCCGGTGCGACAAGCCCTCGAAATCACCCGTGCCATCGTCGTTCCAGTCGAGATACGAGCCCACGTTCAGGTTGTAGAAGACGGCGGTCTTCCACCACATATCGCTGATGTCGCTGACCTTCATGAATGACTCCCGTCGATCCCGATGCCCCGTCAATCTATCCCGCGCGACCTGTCACGACGCTGGTGGTGCTGGAGGGCGGTCCCCTCTTCTCCGTCCTGTGCGATCGACGACGGGTCACTCGGCGCCGAGGTCGGGGACGGCGATGACCTTGCCGTGCACCTCGCCGGCCGCGGCCCGGGCGTGGATCACCGGCAGATCGCTCAGCGGTACGCGTTCCGCGATGTCGACGGTGAGGTCACCGCTGTCGACCAGGGCCACCAGCTGGGCCAGTTCGTCCACGTCGGCGCGGACGAAGACCCCTGCGGTGCGCACTCCGCGGGTGTCGTCGCCCGGCGTGGTCATCCATGCGGTGGTGGCCACGACGATTCCACCGTCTCGGACGAGCGCGACGAGCGCGCCGAAGTCGTCGGGACTGATCGGTGCGAGGTTCAGAAGCACATCGACGGGCTCCGTCACGGATTCGAGGACGGAGGACGTGGTGTGGTCGATCACCTCGTCAGCACCGGCCGCCGAAACGGCGTCGCGGCTGCGCGGACTCGCGGTGGCGATGACGTACGCCCCGGCTCGCTTGGCGAGCTGGACGGCGTATCCGCCCACTGCTCCACCGGCGCCGATGATCACCAGTCGCTGACCCTCTTCGAGCTCGGCATCATCGAAGAGCGCCTGCCATGCGGTCAGGGCCACCGACGGCAGCGCCGCGGCATCCACGAGCGGGATGCTGGTCGGAGCCGTGGTGAGGGTGTGCGCCGCCGTGACGACGTACTCCGCTGCAGAACCGCTCTCGGTCATCGGGAGGAATCCCACGACGGTGTCGCCCGCCGCAAAGCCGGATACGCCATCCCCGATCGCGACGACGGTGCCCGACACGTCGTATCCGGGAACGTGCGGCAGGGTCACCGGGAAGGGAAGGGTGCCGCCGCGGATGCCGGCGTCGGCCGGGTTGAATGCGGAACCGGCGACGCGGATGAGCACCTGGCCTTCCGAGGCGACGGGCTGGTCGGTGTCCTCGTAGGAGAGCACCTCGGGGCCACCGAGTTCGTGGAAACGTACTGCCTTCATGATCGTCTTCTCTCTCGATAGCGCTTCGAATGTGAAGCAACTGATGGCGACGATAGCATTGCTACGGATTCGTAGCAAGTGCTTAGAGTTCGTAGCATCGACTAGGGTTGCGGTATGGCCGTTCCCTCCCGATCCTTCGACTCCACCGAACTGGGCGCGTATTTCGCGCTGATCGAGGTGAGCAGTCTGCTGCGCCACACGGTCGAGCAGCAGTTGCGGGCTGCCGGCGATCTCAGCTACGTGCAGTTCCAACTGCTCGCGCGTCTCGGTGATTCGCCCGGGGGCAGTTGCCGCATGACCGATCTGGCCGACGGAGTGGTGTACAGCCGCAGCGGTCTCACCTACCAGGCCCAGTTGCTCGAGCAACGTGGATTGGTCACTCGCGCGCCTTCCACCGATGACGAGCGCGGCACCACGGTGACCATCACCGAGCAGGGCCGGAATACCCTCACCGACGTGTTCCCGGGCCACATCGATGTGCTGAACGAGTTGCTGTTCGAACCCCTGGCGCGCACGGACGTCGAGGCCCTCGCTGACGTGTTGGGCAGGGTCCGCGACCACATGCGCTCGGCGCCCCCGAGGTCCGCGGCACCGCGGAGACGCAAGACCTCCTGAGGGGAGGGTCGCCCACTGCACCCCGGGCGGAGGATTCGACTGCCTACCGGAACTCTGTGGGCGTCAGTCCGATCAGAATCGCGGCAGAGCGGGGTCGTACGACGGGGTGATGC
Organism: Planctomonas psychrotolerans; assembly: GCF_008642235.1. GTDB lineage: Bacteria > Actinomycetota > Actinomycetes > Actinomycetales > Microbacteriaceae > Planctomonas > Planctomonas psychrotolerans. The sequence continues at coordinate 1,416,078 of NZ_SJEV01000001.1, forward strand.
TTCGCATGTACGTCGTGTCGTCGCGCGTCGTTCGCCCGGAATCGAGGTAGACCCGGTGCTGCGCGTCGAGCCGCTCGAGGTCCAGCTCGACGCCGAGTCCCGGGCCGGTCGGCACGCGAACCGCGCCGTCGACGAATTCGCCGTTCGCGGTGGGGTGCGACCCCCACTTGTAGAAGAGGTACGCGCTGTAGGGAACCTCGGTGCGCACCGCGCTGGTCGAGCCGTCGGCCGACCTGCAGCCTCATGAGCGTTTCGTCGCCGCCAGCATCACCGACATCGATTCCCTGGTCGCCCGCTTTCGCGGAGCCGATGTCATCGTGCACCTGGCGGGGTATGGGAAGGAGCGGCCCTGGAACGACATCGATGCGTCGGATCCCCCCGTCGACAGCCCGGTAAACAAGCTCGGCGCGGATTTCACCACCTGGCCGTGGGGCGGAAGGTGGTGATTGAAGACCCTGAGGAGGCGGAGCCGACCCGGTCGACCGGTGCTCCGCGCCATTCCCCGCGCTCCCGGCGTAGCGTCGGACGCATGTCAGAGACGAACACGGACCAGCCCACCACCTTCCTCGGCCGCACCGGTGTGGAGGTGAGCCGCCTCTGCCTCGGCACCATGATGTTCGGGGACTGGGGCAACAAGGATCACGACGACTCCATCCGCGTCATTCACGCCGCGATCGACGCCGGTATCAACTTCATCGACACCGCGGACATCTACTCGTTCGGGGAGTCGGAGGAGATCGTGGGCAAGGCGATCGCGCAGTCGGGCAAGCGCGATGACCTCGTGCTCGCGACCAAGTTCTTCAACGGCATGAAGCAGCAGCCGAACTACCGCGGCGGGTCGCGCCGGTGGATCATCCGCTCGGTGGAGGACTCCCTCCGGCGTCTCGGCACCGACTACATCGACCTGTACCAGATGCATCGCCCCGACGAGCACACCGACATCGAGGAGAGCCTCGGCGCCCTCGACGACCTGGTGCGGTCGGGCAAGGTGCGCTACATCGGCTCGTCGACATTCCAGCCGTCGCAGGTGGTGGAGGCGCAATGGTCGGCCCGCGAGCGTCGCACCGCGCGCTTCGTCACCGAGCAGCCGCCCTACTCGATGCTCGTGCGCGGCATCGAGTCCGACCTCCTGCCGACCACGCACCGGCACGATATGGGCACCCTCGTCTGGAGCCCGCTCGCGGGGGGCTGGTTGAGCGGCAAGTTCCGCAAGGGTCAGGATCTGCCGAGCACCCACCGCAGTGACCGCGACCCGAGCCGCTACGACCTCAGCAAGCCCGGCATCGCCGCGAAGTTCGAGGCCGCGGACAAGCTCGGCGCCCTCGCCGACGACCTGGGCGTGCCGCTCGTGCACCTCGCCATCGCCTTCGTGCTTCGCCACCCGGGTGTCACGAGCGCCATCATCGGGCCGCGCACCATGGAGCAGCTGGAATCGCAGCTCGGAGCGGCGTCGCTCGAACTCGACGACGCGACCCTCGACCGCATCGACGAGATCGTTCCCCCTGGCACGAACCTCAACCCCGAGGATGCCGGCTTCAGCAACTACTGGCTCGCCCCGGAGCGCCGTCGCTGAGCCACTCCTTCTGCTCGAACCGTCCGAGATCCCGAACGACCACCGGCAAGGAGACCACATGCAGGCGATCATTTACAGCGAGACCGGTGAGGCGTCGGTTCTGCGACTCGTCGACCGCGACCCGCAGGAACCGGGCGCCGGGGAGGTGCGCGTGCGCATCGTCGTGTCGGGCGTGAACCCCACCGACTGGAAGTCCCGGCGAGGGAGCGGACCCGGGGAACCGTTGCCGTTCCCCGACGTCGTACCGAACCAGGATGGCGCCGGCGTAGTGGACGCGATCGGCGACGGCGTCACGTCCGTTGCGATCGGTGACCGGGTGTGGCTCGCGCTCGCCGCCCATGAGCGCGCCGCGGGCGGCACCGCGCAGGAGTTCGCCGTTCTGTCCGCTGAGCGGGTGTTCCCGCTGCCCGACGCGGCCAGCTTCGATGTCGGCGCGAGTCTTGGCGTACCCGCGATTACCGCGCACCGCGCGCTCACCGTGGCGGAGGACGGCCCCGGCCGGCTCGCGCCCGGTGCTCTCGACGGCACGCACGTGCTCGTGGCGGGTGGAGCCGGAGCGGTCGGACACGCGGCCATCCAACTCGCCCGCTGGGCGGGCGCGACCGTGACCACCACCGTGAGCTCCGCCGACAAGGCGGCACTCGCGACCGCTGCGGGGGCGCACCATACGGTCAACTACCGCGAGTCGGATGCCGCGGACGAGATCCGCCGCATCGCCCCCGCCGGGGTCGACATCGTGGTCGAAGTGGCACCGGCGCAGAACGCCGAACTGAACGCGGCCGTCATCCGCAATCGTGGTTGCATCGCCGTCTACGCGAACAACGGCGGTGACACCATGACCCTCGATGTACGCCACCACTTCGCCACGAATGTGCGATACCAGTTCCTCCTGCTGTACACGGTCGGCGCGGAGATGATCGCGGCGGCCGCGGAGGACATCGCGGCGGCGCTCGAGGATGGCGCGCTCCCGGTGGGGGAGGATGCGGGACTTCCGCTGCACCGCTTCGACCTCGCATCCACCGCCGACGCGCACGACGCGGTCGAGGGCGGAGCGGTCGGCAAGGTGCTCATCGACGTGGCCCCGGCCTGACCTCATCCGGTCCCTGAGCCCATGCGGTCCCTGAGCCCATCCGGTCCCTGAGCTTGTCGAAGGGGCGTAACGTGCGTCGCTTCGACGGGCTCAGCGACCGTGGGGTTGCGTCGGGGTTGTGCCCATGCGGTCCCTGAGCTCGTCGAAGGGGCGTAACGTGCGTCGCTTCGACGGGCCCAGCGACCGTGGGGTTGCGTCGGGACTGCGCCCATACGGTCCCTGAGCTTGTCGAAGGGGCGTAACCCACGTCGCTTCGACGGGCCCAGCGACCGTGGCTCAGCGAACGTGCATAGAAAAAGGGGGGTGTGCCGGTTGCCCGGCACACCCCCCTCGGTCGCTCGTGCTACTTGCCCTCTTCCTGCGTGAGCCTCGCGTCCAGCGCCGTGCCGACCGCTTCCGGCGTCGCCTGACCCTGCGCCATCAGCTGGATCTGCGCGACGAGTTCGGTGTAGAGCGCGTCCTGGTAGCGCGGCCAGGAGATCATCGGCAGGTAGAACTTGCCGTCGAGGAGTGCCTGGTAGGGCTGCGTCAACGCCTCATCGATCTCCGGAGTGAAGTTCGACGTCGTGGTCATGTCGTTCGTCAGTTCCTGGAACTGCTGCACGCCTTCCTCGCTGGCGAGGAAGCTGAGGAACGCCTTCGCGGCCTCGGGCTCCTTGGCCTCGGAGTAGATCGCCCACCCGGGGGAAGCAGCGCCGGTGTAGAACGGGTCACCACCGGCCTGGGGCACGCCGGCGAAGTCGAACTCGAGGTCGGGGGCGCCCTCGCGCACCGCGGTGATGTTCCACGGGCCGGCCGTGATCATGGCGACGCGCTCGTTGACGAACTCATCGACCACCTGGTCGCCGGTGAGACCGACCACGTCGGTCGTGATCAGGCCGTCCTGGAACAGTTCCTGCCACGGCGTGAGCGGTTCGGTCCACAGCTCGGTGAACGTCGCATCTCCCTCGAAGATCGCGGCGTCGACGTTTCCACCCTGCTCGTAGTTCGCGAGTCCGACGCTCGATCCGAGCGAGGTGGGGAACCCCTGCCACGACTCGAGGAAGGGAACCTCGCCGGCATCCTTGAGCGTCTGCAGCGCCTCGGTGAAGCTGTCCCAGTCCTGCGGGAACTCGGTGATCCCGTGCTCCTCGAGGATGCCCTTGTTGTACATGATTCCCGACGCCCACGAGGAGAGCGACAGTCCGTACTCCGCGCCATCCGGTCCGGTGTAGGTGGCGGTGTTGAACTCCGAGGCGACGTCCATGAACGGTTCGTCGCTGAGATCCATGACGAAGCCACCCTCGATCAGGTTCGTCTTGTTCTCCGCCGCCATGACGAACACGTCCGGAGCCGTGTTGGAGCCGAGTCGGTTCTGCAGCGTGGAGATGTACTCGGCGACCGGCGGTGCCGTGGTCAGCTGAACGTTGATGTCGGGGTTCGCTTCTTCGAAGGACTCGACGATCGGAGTCATGACGTCCTCACCCGACCAGGACAGAACGGTGAGTTGGGTGCGGTCATCCGCGGGCTCGCTGCTGCAGCCGGAGACGCCGATCGTGGTGGTGAGAACCACGGCAGCGGCCAGGACAGTGCGGGGGCCTGACATCCGGGTGCGGTGGGAGGGGGGAAGGTGCTTCATTGCGGAACCTCTCATTGGGGTGGTGGTGGTGCGGTGTAACGCTGTTGGGATCGTGCGGGGTCGGTGGAGAACGGGCGGCGGTGAGGATGACGGATGCGCGAATCGCCCTCGAGCGTCCATCGGGACGCGGTCAGCCCTTGACGCTTCCGGCCGTGAGGCCGCTGACGATGTGCCGCTGCATGGTGATGAAGAAGATGACCATGGGGATGAGCACGATCACGCTGAGGGTAAGGAACATCGGCCAGTTCGTCGAGAACTCGCCCACCGCCTTGTAGACCTGGAGCACCAACGTCTGCTTCTCGGGCGAGCTGATGAAGACCACGGGGGTGAGGAAGTCGTTCCACACCCACATCGTCTGGAAGACACCGACGGTGACGAGGATCGGACGGATCAGCGGCAACGCGATGCTCCAGAAGATCCGCCCATCACCCGCACCGTCGATCCGTGCCGCTTCGATGACCTCGCCGGGGAGTGTGCGCATGTACCCGACGATGAGGAAGTAGCAGAAGACCGAACCGCCCGTGTACAGCACGATCAGGCCCTGGAGGGAGTCCACGAGTCCGGCCTGGGTGAGCAGCCGGTACATCGGAATGAGCGTCACCTGGCCGGGGATGAGGAAGGCGAGGACGAGCAGCACGGTCATGGTCTTCGACGCGTGCATGATGATCGAGAACGCCGCCATGGACCCGATGAGCAGCATCAGGAACACCGAGACGACGGTCACGATGAGTGTGTTCATGAACGCCTGCGCGACGGGAATGTTCTGGAAGACGGTCACGTAGTTGTCGAAGTTCACCGTGCTGGGGAGTGCCAACGGTGATGCGGTGGTCTCCGCCTGCGTCTTGAACGTGTTGACGACCACGTAGTAGAAGGGCAGGCCGATGATGAGCCCGAGCGGCACCATGATCAGGCTGGTGACGACAGCCCCCGGCCGTGTGATGCGATCCTGCGATGAGGTGGAGCTCACGATACTTTCCCTTCGAGCCGGCGAGAGAGGGTCAGCTGGGCGGCGACGATGATTCCGACGATGAGCATGAAGATCACCGCGAGAGCGGAGGCCTGGCCGTACTTGGCCTGGGACACACCGTTCTGGATGATGGTCTGCGTGATCGTGAAGGTCGAATATCCCGGTCCGCCGCGGGTCAGGGTGAACGGGAGGTCGTACACCTTCAGGCCGCCCGTCATCAGCAGGAGCCAGCTCACCGTCATCGCGGGCATCAGGAGCGGAAGCGTGATGTAGAAGAACCGCTGGATCGCCGAGGCACCGTCGATCCGCGCAACCTCGTAGTAGTCGCTCGGGATGGACTGCAGGAAGGCCAGATAGAGGATGGAGTGCCACCCGGTGCTGGTCCAGACCCCGACGACGATCACGCTGATCTGGGCGAGGGTCGAGTCGGACAGCCACGGCACCGGGCCGATGCCGGCGAGGGAGCTGAGCAGCGAGTTCAGGGCACCTGAGCCGAGGGGGTTCAGGATGAAGCCCCAGACGAGACCGAGGATCGCGACGGATGGGATCGCGGGGAAGAAGAAGATCGCGCGCACGAAGTTGCGCCCGAGGAACGCTCGGTTGAGCACCACCGCGAGCGGCATCGCGAAGATGGTGATGAGGATCGTGGTGCCCAGCGTGAAGAAGATCGTGAAGCTCAGGCCGGCGAGCATGGACGGATCGCTGAAGACGTTCGCGTAGTTGCGCAGGCCGATGAAGTTCGTCTCGGCGCTGTACCCGTTGAAGTCGGTGAAGCTCCACCAGATCGACTGCACCAGGGGTATCGCGAACAGCACGATGAAGACGATGATCACGGGAACGAGGAAGAGACGGAGCGTGAGCCGGTTCCCGCCGGGGGAGGAGCCGGACGGCGACGAGGGAGCGCGCCACCACCGCGTTCCGCGACCCGAGCGGGTCGACATTTTCGGCGTCACGACCGGACGCGGGTCAGTGAGTGTCAACTGTGATCTCCTTCGATCGACGTGCTGTCGGTACGGTATCTGGATCGATACAGAAAGTAAAGAAAATTTTCGGTCAGCTGAAATCGGCTCAGACAGTCGACTCGCGTTCGATCAGACGGAACGACGCGACGAACTCCTGCGCCTGCCAGTCCTCCCCGCCGGCGATCCGATCGAGAAGCAGGTCGACTGCGCGGGCGGCCACCTCGTCATGGTCCGGGGCGATGGTCGACAGCCGGGGCACGCTGAACTCGCTCTCATCGATGCCGTCGAAGCCGATGACCCGCGCGTCTCCGGGAACGGATACACCGGCGTCGACGAGGCCGCGGATGACACCGAGCGCCACCGTGTCAGTGATGCAGACGACTCCGTCGAACCGGACGCCGGAGTCCACGAGGCGCATCGTTCCCTCCCGTCCACCCGCCATGGTGAGCTCCTCGATTGCGATGTCGCGGGCGGGGTCGTGCTCCAGACCGCTGTCCCGCAGAGCACGCCGGAATCCGTCGTAACGCAGGGCAGTCACGCTGGCGTCCGACAGGTCGTCATTCCCCTTGACCATCGCGATGTCGCGGCAGCCGCGCTCGATGAGGTGCCGCGTGGCGGCGTAGGTGCCCTCGGTGTTGGGCAGCGCGATGTGATCGGCCGGTCCGGAGAAGACCCTCTCCCCGAGGATGACCATGGGGAAGTTCGTGCGCAGCAGGTCCCGGTCGCGGGTCCCGAGGCCCACGACCGAGAGGATGAGCCCGTCGTACATCCGGTTGCGCGACCCCGCAATGGTGTGCAGCTCCCGCTCGCGGTCGGCGCCGGTCTGTTCGATGACCACGTGGTAACCCCGGGTGGCTGCGTGCGCGATGATCTTCGCGCCCAGCTGGCCGAAGTACGGGCGATCGGCCTCGGGCACGGCGAAGCCGATCGTCTTCGTGCGGCCCGCACGCAGGTTGCGGGCCGCCACGTTCACCCGGTAGTCCAGGTCGTCGACGGCGCGGAGGACTTTGTCCCTCGTGTCCTCGCGCACATGGGGATACCCGTTCAGCACGTTGCTCACGGTCATCGGCGACACGCCTGCGGCGCGTGCCACGTCCTGCATCGTCACCATGGAGGCACTCTACGGGCCGCTCGAGAGGTGGTGCGCTCAGGCCACCTCGAAGGAGACGGTGGCGAACGAGGACGGCGGAAGCGTCACGCGCAGTCCCTGCCCGTCCACCGTCACCTGAAGCGCTGCCGGTGCCACGGCGTCCGGTGCGGAGGGATCGTTGTGAGCGGCGACGTCCGCCGCCGCCAGCACGCGCCCGCTCGCCCCCGACACCGTGAGACCGCGGAGATCGAGGACCACGTCGAGCGGAACCTCGGCGTCCAGGTTGCTGAGAGACACCAGGCCCGCACCGTCCTTCACCGACGCCGACGCGGATACGAGTTCGACCGTACGACCGTCCGTCGCCCGCGCGTCGGGCTTGGCGACGATGTGCGCGGCGACCGAGGTCGCATCGTGGTGCCCCCGGTTCATCTCGAACACGTGGTAGGTCGGGGTGAGCACCAGTGCGCCCGACTCCTCGTCGGTGAGGATCATGGCCTGCAGCACGTTGACGGTCTGGGCGATCGTCGCCATGGTGAGCCGGTCGGCGTGCCGGTGGAAGACGTCGAAGTGCACACCGGCGACGAGCGCATCGCGCATGGTGTTCTGCTGGTACAGGAAGCCGGGGTTCGTGCCGGGTTCGACGTCCCACCAGGTGCCCCACTCGTCGAGCACCAGTCCGATCCGCTTTCCCGGATCGTAGGCGTCCATGATGGTCGCGTGCGCCTGAAGCACACGCTCCACCTCCTGCGCCTTGCTCATCGTCGTGTAGTACTCGTCGATGGAGAACTCGGTCGCGCTGCCCTTGTGCTCCCACGGGCCGGTGATCGTGTAGTAGTGGAACGACACCGCCTGGAAGATCGACTTCGGCTCGCGCTGGCAGCCCAAGCAGTTGAGCGCCTCCATGAGCGACCGCGTCCAACGCACGTCGTCGTCGGCAGCGCCTGCCGCGATGCGGTAGAGCCGGTTGTCGCCGTGATCGCGGCAGAACGTGGCGTACCGGCGAGCTTCATTGGCGTAGTGGTCGGCGCTCATGTTGCCACCGCATCCCCAGGCCTCGTTTCCGATGCCCCAGAACGGCACCCGCCACGGTTCTTCCCGGCCGTTCTCCCGGCGCAGTCGAGCCATCGGGCTGTCACCGGCTCGCGTGAGGTACTCGACCCATTCGCTCATCTCCTGCACGGTGCCGCTTCCGACGTTCCCGTTCACGTACGGGTCGGCGCCGAGCAGTTCGCACAGCTGCATGAACTCGTGCGTGCCGAAGTGATTGTTCTCCTCCACGTCGCCCCAGTGCGTGTTGACCATGCGGGGACGTTCTTCCTTGGGGCCGATCCCATCCCGCCAGTGGTACTCGTCGGCGAAGCATCCGCCCGGCCACCGGAGGTTGGGGATGCCGAGGCGCTTGAGGGCGTCCACGACGTCGAGGCGGATGCCGCCCTCGTTCGGGATGTCGGAGTCCTCGCCCACCCAGAATCCGCCGTAGATGCACCGGCCGAGGTGCTCCGCGAAGTGTCCGTACAGGTGGCGGCTGATCACCGCGCCGGGGACATCGAGATTGATGACGATTCTGGCTTCTGCGGGGGTTGTCACGTAAATTCTCCTTCGAATGCGATGCGCGATTGTCGTACTGTATCGATATAAACCAGTTCGTGGCAGCCCTCGACACGGGAAGCGGCGTGTGATTTCGATTCGCTGCCGCCTCGCGGTCGACGCTTCCCCGTCCCCCACCGAACGGATGCCCATGACCGCACCCGCCAGTCGCTTCGCCATCGGCGCGACGGATTTCGAACTCGACGGCCGCCCGGTGCGCATCCTGTCGGGGGCGCTGCACTACTTCCGCATCCACCCCGACCTGTGGGCGGACCGCATTCACAAGGCCCGTTTGATGGGTCTCAACACCATCGAGACCTACGTCGCATGGAACGCCCATGAGCCCGCGCGAGGCGAGTGGCGGGCCGATGGCGGGCTCGATCTCGGGCGCTTCCTCGACCTGGTGGCCGCGGAGGGAATGCACGCCATCGTGCGACCCGGTCCGTACATCTGCGCCGAGTGGGACAACGGCGGGCTGCCGGCATGGTTGTTCCGCACGTCCGACGTCGGAGTGCGCCGCGCCGAGCCGCAGTACCTGGATGCCGTGGGGGAGTACCTCCAGCAGGTCTACGGAATCGTCGCTCCGCGGCAGATCGACGTCGGCGGTCCGGTGGTGCTGGTGCAGATCGAGAACGAGTACGGCGCGTACGGCTCGGACAAGGACTATCTCGCCGAGCTGGTGCGGAACACGCGCGACGCGGGGATCACCGTGCCGCTCACGACGATCGATCAGCCGACCCCGGGCATGCTCGCCGACGGCAGCCTGCCCGGGCTCCACCTGACCGGGTCGTTCGGCTCGCGGGCGGTCGAGCGGCTGGGAACGCTTCGGGAGTTCCAGCCCACCGGGCCGCTCATGTGCATGGAGTTCTGGTGCGGGTGGTTCGACGACTGGGGTACGCAGCACCACACCACTCCCGGCGAGTCCTCGGCGGCGGAGTTGGACGCACTCCTGGCGGCCGGCGCGTCCGTCAACGTGTACATGTTCCACGGCGGCACGAATTTCGGCCTCACGAGCGGCGCCAACGACAAGGGCCGCTACGCGGCGATCACGACGAGCTACGACTACGACGCGCCGCTCGACGAGAGCGGACACCCGACGGAGAAGTTCTGGATGTTCCGCGAGGTGATCGCACGGTACTTCCCCGTTCCCGAGGAGGAGCCGGGCACGCGACCCACGGCCCCCGCACGAACGACACCGCTGCTACCCGGACCGTCCCTGCTCGACGTCGCTGACGGGGTGGGGGAGGCCGTGTCGCTCGATCGCCTGGCGACATTCGACGAGCTCGGATTCTCGGACGGCTACGTCCTCTTCACGACGTCCCTCGACGGCGGTTCCGATCCCGCTCGCCTCGTGATCGGCGAGGAAGTGCGGGACCGCGCCTGGGTCCTGCTGAACGGCCAACCCGTCGGCGTGCTCGCGCGGGACAGTCACGAGCGCGCGATCATGCTGCCGAGCGGCTCCGGAGAGCTGGCCATCCTCGTCGAGAACCAGGGGCGAGTGAACTACGGGACTCGCATCGGCGAGCACAAGGGCCTCATCGGCGGCGTCGCCGTGAACGGCATCGATGTCGGCACGTGGACCGCGCGCGCGGTGAACCTCGATCGGATCCCGGGCCTCGCCACCGAGCGGAGCGCTCCGTCAGCGGGACCGTCGCTCGCATCGGCCTCGTTCGAGCTTGACGAACCCGCCGACCTCTTCCTGGACACCCTGCACTGGGGCAAGGGACTGGTCTGGGTGAACGGCTTCCTGCTCGGCCGGTACTGGCGTCGCGGCCCGCAGCGCACCCTGTACGTGCCAGCACCCGTCACCCGCGCAGGATGGAACGACGTGGCCGTGCTCGAACTCGAGTCGTCCGCCGACCCGGTGCTCCGCCTCGTGCCCGCGCCGGGTCTCGGACACACCGAGATCTGAGCGGTGCTCGGTGCTTGGCGCCTATCCGCTCGGTGATCTCCGTCGGGCGCGATGTGCTGACCAGTGACGGAGGTGGCTCGACGAGCACTGGACCTGAGTTTTTCAGGAGGCGCGCAGGCGACGGGTGATCAGTCGATCGGCGCTGAACCGACCGGCGCCGAGGGCGAAGATGAGCACGAGGCCGGCGATCAGCGCGAGCACCAGTTCGTACCCACCGTTGTCGATGAACAGACCGTTCCCCGCGTGCACGATCAGGAAAGCCCCGAGCAGGTTGACGATGTTCAATGCGGCGAACACCGGCGTGAGGATGCCGAGGATCAGTGCCAGCCCACCGAGGATCTCGACGACGGTCGCGAACAGCGCGGCCGCGGCCGGCACAGGAACGCCCATGTCGCCGAACGCGGCGGTGGTGCCGTCGAGGGTGAACTCGCTGTACTTCTGCCAGCCGTGGGCCAGCAGGATGATGCCGATCGCGATCCGGGCGAGCAGCAGGGTGATGTCGTGGAGGGCCGGTGTCGTGCGGGCGGGGTGGAGCAGGGTGCGCATGGAAAGTTCTCCTGTCGGTGAGGGGTGGTGCTCGTAGGGCGGGTTGGCTCGGTGCCGTGCCGGGTGCTCAGGGGGTGGCGGGTGCGTCGGGGTCGGTGGTGCGGACGTCGTCGGCCTCGATCGAGTCGACGATCTTGCCGAGCAGCGTCGAGAGCTGGGCGATCTCGTCCGGGCTGAGCGGATCCAGGACGGTGGCGCGGACCTGCGCGACGTGCCCGGGAGCCGTTCGCTCGAGCACTCGCACGCCTTCCTCGGTGAGTGCGGCGATCAGCCCGCGCCCGTCGGAGGGGCTCGGACTGCGGGTCACCCAGCCGCGCTGCTCGAGAGCGGCGACCACGTGAGAGAGCCGGCTCTGGGACGTCGCGGACTGGCGGGCGAGCTCGGCCATCCTCATCGATCGTTCGGGTGCGTCGGACAGGATCGCGAGGATCGTGTACGACGCGTGTGTCAGGCCTGCGGCGCGCCGCAGGTGACGGTCCAGCGAGCCCGGCAGCAGCATGACGAGCCGGAGGACCCGCAGCCACGCCTGCATCTCGGCGTCGGTCAACCACCGTGGTTCGGACACGTCGACCTTCCCTGCGGTGGTGCGGCTACTTGTTGAAGCTTCAAGTATATCAGCGGCGGTATCCTTGAAGCGTCAAGTAAATGCGGGCCGACAGCCAGCCGTCATCCGCGCGTCAGTCGCCCGGCGGTCGAATCTTCCGAACCGAGGTCGCACCAGCCGGCGGCGGGCGGGCGTCCATTCGGGGGGCGCGACTATTGCGTGAGCTGCCGGTTCAAGCGATCGAGCAGGAGTTCGAGGGAGATCTCGAACTCCTCATCGCTACGATCCTCGCTGAGCAGGCTGCGCAGCCTGCGGACTTCTGGCGCGTCGTCCAGCCCGAGCTTGCCGTCGCCCTCGGGGATGGCGGCGTTCCCTTCGTCGAGGGGTTCCTCCACCGGACCGGTCTCCGCCCCGCGGACCGCCGATTCGAGAAGCAGGTGGCCGAGCAGGAAGCTGCTGAACGACCGGTAGGCGCTCACGGCCTGGGCATCGGAGAATCCGTGACCGATCAGGGTTCTCAGGAAGGTGTCGACCACATCCACGCTCCGCAGTGGCGGGCGGAGCCACGGTGCCGACGGATGACGGGTGGCGACCAGCGGAAAGGCCATCGGATGGTCGATCGCGATGAGGCGCACCTCGTGTGCGACCGTCTGAAGGAACCCCTGCCAGTGCTCACTGAGCTCGTCGTCGAGACTCGACGTGAGGTCGCCCATCAGGAGCGCCACGACCCCTTCGAGGAGATCTTCCCTCCCGTGCACGTAGCGATACAGGGACATGGCTTCGACGCCGAGCTCCTGCGCGAGGGACCTCATCGAGAGTCCTTGCGCGCCCGACCGGTCGATCTGAGCCAGGGCCGTCCGCACGATCACATCCCGGCTGAGTTTGGGTGCTGCCGATCGATTTCCGGCCCTCGTCCCGCGTTCCGTCACAGCTGCACCTTTTCCTTTCGTCCAACCTAGCTCGGTGCGCGCCCAGACGACCCGCGAGCGTGCTTACGCTGTAAGCTCGCGCCGGGACTTACGACGTAAGCCGCGGGGGAGTGGCACCGACCATCACGAGGGAATGACACATGACGCTCGCCGGGGACGCACCAGCGGCTACAGCCGCCCCCGACGGGGACGTCGTCCTCCGCTTCGGGCCCGGCGAGGACGATGACATCGAGTCTCGTGCAGGGGGAATCGCGGGTGCCTCGACGGATGCGGTGAAGGATTACCTGCGCCAGTTGTCGAAGGTGCCATTGCTGACGGCCGAGGAGGAGGTCTCCCTCGCCAAGCGCATCGAGGCCGGCGTGCTGGCGCAGGAGAGGCTGGACACCGATGCGGACCTCGCAGACGAACTCCGCGGCAACCTCACGTGGCTCGCGCATGACGGCAAGGTGGCCAAGGAGGCCCTGGTTCGCGCGAACCTCCGCCTGGTGGTCAGTATCGCCAAGCGTTACGCCGGCCGCGGCATGCACTTCATGGACGTCATCCAGGAGGGCAACATCGGCCTCGTTCGCGCGGTCGAGAAGTTCGATTTCACCACCGGGTTCAAGTTCTCCACCTACGGTTCCTGGTGGATCCGCCAGTCCATCACCCGCGCCTTGGCCAACCAGGCCCGGACCATCCGCATCCCCGTGCACACCGTGGAAGCGATCAACAAGATCGCCCACGTCGAGGCCGAACTGCGCACGGAGTCCGGTCGCGAACCGACCATGCGCGAGGTCGCAGCCGGGGCGAGCCTGTCCGTGGACGTCGTGAACACCCTGCGGGCTCAGGGTCGCGACCCGATCTCGCTGCACATCGCACTGGGTGACGACGTCACGGGCGGTGAGCTCGGTGACGTCGTCGAGGACGCGAATGCGACGGAGCCTCTCGACCTGGTGGCGGACGCGATGATGAATCAGCACGTCTCCTCGCTCATCGACTCATTGCCCGCCCGGGACCGCGACATCATCACCATGCGCTTCGGTCTCGACGGCGCGCACACAAGAACCTACGAGCAGATCGGCACGATCCACGGCGTCACCCGGGAGCGGATCCGCCAACTCGAGGCGAAGATCCTCGTCCACCTGCGACAGCGTGCCGATCGCGGGTACCTCGAGGACTGACCGCGAGGCTGCATCGCCTCTCCGGTCCCTGAGCTTGTCGAAGGGACGTGACGTGCGCCGCTTCGACAGGCTCAGCGACCGTGGGGACGCGACGTGCGCCGCTTCGACAGGCTCAGCGACCGTGGGGACCCGACGTGCGCCGCTTCGACAGGCTCATCGACTCAGCGACCGTGCGGCGTGCGACGCGTCAGTCGATGACGGCGGGGCGCGGCTTCACGGGGATCATCAGCAACAGGCCGATCAGGAGCACCACCACGATGCCGATGATGCCGAACCGGGTGTCGCCCGTGATCGCGACGGCGAGGCCGAAGAGGGCGGGTGCGAGGAAACTCACCGCGCGACCGGTGGTCGCATACAGGCCGAAGATTTCGCCTTCGCGTCCGGGCGGCGTGATGCGGGCGAGGAAGCTGCGGCTCGACGCCTGGATGGGGCCGACGAACAGGCAGAGGAAGAGTCCCGCGATCCAGAATCCGCCCTTCTCGTCGCCGACGAGTAACACGGATGTGCCGCCGAGCACGAGGCACACGAGTGAGGCGAGGATGACGGTCTTCGCGCCGAAGCGGTCGTCGACGATGCCGCCGAGGAAGGTTCCGATGCCGGCAACCACGTTGGCGGCGATGCCGAACAAGAGGACCTCGGTGAAGGTGAAGCCGAATACCTGTGCGGCGATGATCGCGCCGAAGGTGAACACGGCGGCGAGCCCGTCGCGGAACACCGCGCTCGCGAGCAGGAACAGCAGCACCTGCGGGCTTCGACGGGCGAGCGCCCGAATCGTGCGGAACAGCAGCGCGTAGGACGCGAAGAACCCGACCTTCGCCTCGCGGCGCGCGGGCGGGATCTCCGGCACCCGGAACAGCACGGGCAGCGCGAACAGCCCGAACCAGGCGGCGGCCACCAGGATGGCGATCCGCACGTCGAGCGATCCACCGGCCTCGCCCGTCGGCAATGCGAGGATTCCGCGGGTGGTGTCGCTTCCGAAGTTGAAGAGGAAGAGGGCGAGCAGCACGGCCAGCAGCACGATGCCGCCCACGTACCCCATTCCCCAGCCGAATCCCGAGACGCGTCCCACCGTGCGCGGCGTCGACACCTGCACGAGCATCGCGTTGTAGTTGACGCCGGCGAACTCGAAGAACAGATTGCCCGCAGCGAGCAGGGCGGCACCGAACACGAGGTAATTCGGCTCGGGGAGCACGAAGAACATGGCCGCCATCGCCAGCACCACGATGGCGGTGTTGATGCCGAGCCAGAATTTGCGCCGACCCGATCCGTCGGAGCGCTGGCCGAGTACCGGCGCGAACAGGGCCACCAGCACCCCGGCGATGGCGAGTGCCGTGGAGATGACGGTCGCGTTCTCGGCGAGGGCCCGCACGAGCGCCGGGTCGCGCGCGTCGTCCCCGGCGGCGGCAAGGATGTCCGCGTCGATGAACAGGGTGCTCGCGAGGTAGGTGCTGAAGACGAAGGTGGTGACCACCGCGTTGAACGCGGCCGACCCCCAGTCCCACAGGGCCCACGAGACGACGCGCCCGCGGGGAACCCGGGTGCCGTCGGCGAGGGTCTGGGCTCGCCCTCCGTCGGGCTCCGGAACCGACGCGGGCGTGCGGGGCGAGTCGGTCATGACTCACAACCTACTGGGGCTTCCGCGCGAACCCATCGATTACCCCCTTGTGTCGGTTGGCTAATTGCATTAGCTTTTAGGACATGACCATTAGCCACCTCTCACGCGGACGCGGACGCATCGCCTACGACGTCCACGGCTCCGGCCCCCTCGTGCTCTGCGTTCCCGGTATGGGGGAGCTCCGCTCCGCCTACCGCTTCACCGTCCCTGCCCTGGTTGCCGCCGGGTACCGCGTCGCAACGATGGACCTTCGCGGTCACGGTGATAGCGACGACGACTTCGACACCTTCGACCACGCGGCTCTCGCCTCTGACATCGGTGCGCTCGTGCGGCACCTCGACGGCCCCGCGATCGTCATCGGCAACTCCATGGCGGCGGGAGCTGCGGTGATCGCCCATGCCGACCATCCGGACTCCATCGTCGGTCTCGCGCTACTCGCCCCGTTCGTTCGGAACCCTTCGTCGAATGCGCTCGTCGGCCTCACGATGCGCGCCCTGCTGCTGAAACCGTGGGGACCGCACGTGTGGGGCGCCTATTACCGCCGGCTCTTTCCCGGCCGCCAGCCGGTGGACATGGCGGAGCACCGCGCCGCCATGTCCGCGAGCTTCTCCCGGGGCACGCACTGGCGTTCCTTCCGCCGCACCGCTCGCACGAGTCACGCACCGGCCGAGGCCCGTCTTGGCGAGGTGCGCTGCCCTGCGCTCGTGGTCATGGGAGCCAGAGATCCCGACTGGAAGGACGCGACGGCGGAGGCGTCGTTCGTCGCGGCTGCGGTGGATGCGGAGCTGCTGATGGTGCCGGAGGCCGGCCACTATCCGATGACCGAGTATCCGGAACTCGTCAACCCGCGCCTCGTGGCGTTCGTCAGCTCGGTGTTCGCGCGTGCCTAGGGCCGGGCTCACGCCCGACGTGGTGACCCGGGAAGCGGCCGCCCTCGTGGACGAGGTCGGTCTCGAGTCGCTCACCTTCGCCGCCCTCGCCTCCCGCGTGGGTGTTGCTGTGCCGAGCCTCTACAAGCATGTGCCGAGCATCGCCGCGCTGCACCGCCGCCTCTCGGCGCTCGCCACGGAGGAACTGGGGAATGCGCTCGCCGCGGCGACGGAGGGACGCGCCGGAGAGGATGCGCTGCGGTCCGTCGCGGCGGCATACCGCTCCTATGCGCTCGAGCGGCCCCGACTGTATCCGGCGACGCAACGGGTGCCCCTGCCGGATGACGCCCCGCATGTTGCCCACGCGGATCGCGTGGTGGGCTCCGTGTTCGCAATCCTGCGCGGCTACGGGATCGACGGTGATGACGCGGTCGACGCCGCGCGCGTGGTGCGGAGCTCTCTGCATGGATTCGTCGACATCGAACGATCCGGGGGATTCGGCCTGCCCCGCGACATCGATGCGTCCTTCGCTCGCCTCGTCGACAGCCTGCATGCGGCCCTCGACGGGTGGACGGGCGGGCGCTGAGCGCTGCGTTCCATCCCCTCGACCGGGGATGCGGTCGCTGAGCTTGTCGAAGCGGCGCGTGTGTCGTCCTTCCGTCCCTTCGACAGGCTCAGGGACCGTATTGGGCGTCCATTCGGTTCAGGGACCGTGGACAGCGCGGAGACCGCGACGGAGTTGAGTCGGCTCACATCAACTTTGCAGCGGGCGAACTTGACGCGAATCACGCGACCGGTAAACTTGAGTCATCGCGGCTCAACCCTTGGAGGGGTGGCCGCACCCCCAAGCTTTTCGCATCCCGCACCACGACATAAGGAGACACACGCGCATGGCTCGTGCAGTAGGAATCGACCTCGGTACCACCAACTCGGTGGTATCGGTCCTCGAGGGTGGAGAACCCACCGTCATCGCCAACGCCGAAGGAGCGCGCACCACGCCCTCCGTCGTCGCATTCACGAAGGATGGCGAGGTGCTGGTCGGTGAGACCGCCAAGCGCCAGGCCGTCACGAACGTCGACCGCACCATCGCGTCGGTCAAGCGTCACATGGGCACCAACTGGAACACCGAGGTCGACGGCAAGAAGTACACGCCGCAGGAGATCTCTGCCCGCATCCTCGCGAAGCTGAAGCGCGACGCAGAGCAGTACCTCGGCGACACCGTCACCGACGCGGTGGTCACCGTTCCCGCGTACTTCAACGACGCCGAGCGTCAGGCCACCAAGGAGGCGGGTGAGATCGCGGGCCTCAACGTGCTCCGCATCATCAACGAGCCCACCGCAGCCGCGCTGGCCTACGGCCTCGACAAGGGCAAGGAGGACGAGCTCATCCTGGTCTTCGACCTCGGTGGCGGAACGTTCGACGTGTCGCTGCTCGAAGTGGGTAAGGACGAGGACTTCTCCACCATCCAGGTGCGCTCCACCGCCGGTGACAACCGCCTCGGTGGCGACGACTGGGACCAGCGGATCGTCGATCACCTGATCAAGCGGTTCAAGGAGTCCACGGGCGTCGACGTCTCCAACGACAAGATCGCCAAGCAGCGCCTCAAGGAGGCCGCGGAGCAGGCCAAGAAGGAACTGTCCTCCTCGATGAGCGCCAGCATCCAGCTGCCGTACCTCTCGCTCACCGCCAACGGCCCGGCGAACCTCGACGAGTCGCTCACACGAGCGAAGTTCGAAGAGCTCACCAGCGACCTCATCGACCGCACCCGCAAGCCGTTCGAGGACGTCATCCGCGAGGCCGGCGTCTCGGTCAACGACATCGCTCACGTGGTGCTCGTCGGTGGCTCGACCCGCATGCCCGCTGTGGCCGAGCTCGTCAAGAAGCTCACCGGCGGCAAGGAGCCGAACAAGGGTGTGAACCCCGACGAGGTCGTCGCCGTGGGTGCCGCCTTGCAGGCCGGCGTGCTGAAGGGTGAGCGCAAGGACGTGCTGCTCATCGACGTGACCCCCCTGAGCCTCGGTATCGAGACCAAGGGCGGCATCATGACGAAGCTCATCGAGCGCAACACCGCCATCCCCACCAAGCGCAGCGAGACCTTCACCACGGCGGATGACAACCAGCCGTCCGTGGCGATCCAGGTCTTCCAGGGCGAGCGCGAGTTCACCCGCGACAACAAGAACCTGGGCACCTTCGAGCTCACCGGTATCGCCCCGGCCCCCCGCGGCATCCCGCAGGTCGAGGTCACGTTCGACATCGACGCCAACGGCATCGTGCACGTGTCGGCGAAGGACAAGGGCACCGGCAAGGAGCAGTCGATGACCATCACGGGCGGATCCTCGCTCGCGAAGGAGGACATCGAGCGCATGGTGCGCGAGGGCGAAGAGCACGCGGCGGAGGACAAGAAGCGCCGCGAGGCGGCCGAGACCCGCAACAGCGCCGAGCAGCTCGCCTACTCGATCGACAAGCTCATCAAGGAGAACGACGACAAGCTGCCGGACGACGTGAAGTCCGACGTGCAGGGCGACGTCGACGCGCTGAAGAGCGCGCTCGCCGGTGACGACGACGACGCGGTCAAGACCGCGTTCGACAAGCTGAACGAGAGTCAGACCAAGCTCGGCGAGGCCATCTACGCCTCCAGCCAGGCGGATGCCGCGGCCGGAGCGGCCGGACCCGAAGGCACCGACGGTGCGTCCGGCGCCGACAGCGCCACCGACTCCAGCGACGAGGACATCGTCGACGCCGAGGTCGTTGACGAAGACGAGAAGGACGGAAACAAGTAACCATGGCGACCGACAAGTCCAACAACGACGAGTTCGCGGACGGTCGCGCCGAGGACGGGTCCGGGGCAGCCGCCGCGGACCCGTCCACCGGGCAGCCGGTCGAGGATGCCGCCTTCATCGAGGCCGAGGGGCCCGATGTGGAGACGTCCTCCACCGAACTGGACGAAGAACTCGAAGACCTGCTGAACGCCGAGGCGGCAGCGCCGTCCGAGCCGGCCGCGCAGCAGAACGAGCACCTCGTGGACCTCAAGCGCGTCACGGCGGAATACGCGAACTACCGCAAGCGCACGGAGGCCAACCGGGAGCTCGACCGCAGTCGGGCGATCGGTGACGTGGCCAAGATGCTGCTCCCCGTGCTCGATGACCTCGATCGCGCCGAGAAGCACGGCGACCTCGCCGAGGGAACCGCGTTCTCCGCGATCGCGCAAAAGCTCCGGTCGAGCATCGCGGCGCTCGGCCTCGCGCCGGTCGGTGCGGTGGGCGACCCGTTCGATCCCACACTGCACGACGCGATCTTCCAGAAGCACAACCCCGAGGTCACCGTGGCGACCGTTGCCGACGTGGTCGAGAGCGGATACTTCGTCGGCGACTCGCTGCTGCGCGCGGCCAAGGTCGTCGTGGACACGCCGGACAACGGCTAGCTCGCACCATGGCTAGCCAGGACTGGTTCGACAAGGACTTCTACAAGATCCTTGGCGTGCCGAAGGACGTCTCTGCGGGAGACCTGAAGAAGGCCTACCGCAAGCTCGCCCGTAAGTATCATCCGGATGCGAACCCGGGCGATGCGAAGGCCGAAGCGCAGTTCAAGGAGATCAGCGAGGCGCATTCCGTGCTGAGCGATCCCGAGCAGCGGCGCGAGTACGACCAGGTGCGGGCGATGGGCTCCGGGGCGCGCTTCAGTGCGCCCTCCGGCGCCCCGGGCGGCCAGGGCGGTTTCGAGGACGTGTTCGGCAACATGTTCGGCGGGGGCGCCCAGCGCGGACGGACCACATACTCGCAGGGTGGTTTCGAGGACATCCTCGGCGGCATGTTCGGCGGGGCCAATCGGGGCGGCGGCTTCGGCCAGCCCTCCGGTGGCTTCCGCGGTTTCGGCGGTCCGACCCCCGGGCGCGACCTCACCGCGACGACGACGGTCGACTTCATCACCGCCACCAAGGGCGACACCGTGCGCCTGCAGACCGCGGACGGCAAGCCGATCAGCGTGCGCATCCCCCCGGGCGTGACCAACGGTCAGAAGATCCGGCTGCCCGGCAAGGGCGAGCCGAGTCCCGACGGCGGTGCTCCCGGCGACCTCATGCTCACCGTCACGGTGCGCAAGCACCCGGTGTTCGAACGCGACGGACTGAACCTGCGCGTGAACGTGCCGGTGACCTTCCTCGAGGCGGCGCTCGGCGCCACCATCGAGGTCCCCACGCTCGGTGGTGATCCGGTGCGGCTTCGTGTCGCGCCCGGCACCTCGAGCGGCAAGGTGCTGCGCGTCAAGGGTCGGGGAGTGCACACCGCGAAGGGGGAGGGCGATCTGCTCGCCCGCATCGAGGTGGCCGTTCCCGGCCGACTCACGGATGCGCAGCGCACGGCCCTCGAAGCCTTCGCCGCCGGCGGTCCGGCCGAGAATCCCCGCGACGGGCTGCTCGAGAGTGCGCGATCGGCATGACCACGAGCGCCCGGACCCTCCGACCGGCGCGGGTTCGCCCGCGCCGGGGGAGGACGAGCGGATCATGAGCGGACCGGGTCCCGTGGACGAGAGCGTCCCGATCTTCGTCATCTCCGTGGCGGCGGAACTCGCGGGCATGCACCCGCAGACGCTGCGTCAGTACGACCGGCTGGGTCTCGTGAGCCCCACGCGCACGGCGGGCAAGTCGCGCCGCTACTCGATGCGCGACATCCTGCAGCTTCGCGAGGTGGCGCGGCTCGGCGCCGAGGGCGTGAGCCTCGCGGGCATCAGCCGCATCCTCGAACTGGAGAACGAGGTGATCGCGCTGCGGAGCCGGGTGCGCGAGCTGGAGGGCGCGCTCGCCGACGAACTGCTGCAGCGCCCCGGACGCCGGGTGTTCGCCGCGCGCGGCGACGGCGACGTGATCTCGTTGCGCGCCGGCACCCGCGCGCACCGGCCCACCGATCTGGTGGTGTGGCGCCCCAACCGCCTCGAGTAGCGGGCCGCATCCACCCGGATCGCGCGTTGCATGCAGCGCAACGTCGGGGGCAGTGAGCGAGCTCAGAGGAGCGGCCGATAGGGGGCAGGACGGTCCCGCGGATGCCGGCGGCACCCGATTCGACCGTGCTGGCCGTCAGCGCCGCACCCTGTGGCAGCATGACCCTCATGACACTCCCGGGCGATGCTCGTGTTCATATCGAGTGCTTCTGGGACAGCGGCTCCGATCCGTGTCGTTCGGGAGCGATGCGCACGTGCCCGCGGCGACCCGGCGAACTTCCCCGCGACCACCGCCATTCTCGAATCCCTCGGCCTTCGCGAAGGTGCGCGCCCGGAAGACTTCTGGACGCGATGACGTCTCATCCCGGCCCCTGAAGAAGTGGAAACAGCCTGATGCTGGATGAAGATGCGATCACGACCGTGATGACCATCGTGGGTCTCGTCCTCCTGACCAGTGCGTTGGTCACCCTTAGTGATGGGCGGTCATCGCTCAATGTCCGGAGTGCATGAGAACGTCAGCGGAACCCGCCGACCTGCTTCTCGACCGGCACGGTGCCCTCGACGATGACGTCGCCTGTGTGTGCGGTGGTGACCGTCTCGATCAGGACGATCTCCACTTCCTCGTCCGCGATCGGGTTGTGCTGCACGCCTCGTGGCACGACGTGAAACTGCCCGGGGGTGAGCACGACCTCCTGGTCATCGGGCAGCTGGATGCGGAGCGTACCCGACATGACGAGGAACATCTCGTCCTCGGCGTCGTGCGCGTGCCAGACCAGCTCGCCGAGCAGCTTGGCGACCTTGATGTACTGGTCGTTCACCCGGCCGATGACCCGCGGGGTCCAGTGAGCGTGTACCTGTCGAAGCTCGGCGGCGACGTCGATTCCCTGAAGAGAAGTCATAGACCCATCGTGCGTGAAGGAGGCGAAGAAGGCGGTGCCGAGTACCCACCCGTCACGCCCTCCGCTGACGTCCCTGGACGAGAACGTGTCGATGAGATGGCACAGTTGTCGATCATGGACACAGGCCTTAGTCATCGCGTCCCTGCTCCCGTCCTCGTACTCATCGCGATCTTGGCCGTGCAGTTCGGCAACGCATTGGCGGGGTCCTTCTTCGAACAGGTAGGTCCCACCGGGGCGACAGCATTGCGCGTCTCCTTCGGGGCGGTGATCCTTGCTCTGGTTGTTCGCCCCAGGATGCGTCGATGGGACGCTCGTACCTGGTTCGGTGTGATCGCACTCGGATCAGCCCTTGCCGGCATGAACAGCTTGATCTACCTCGCAATCGACGAGATCCCCATCGGGGTCGCCGTGACGGTGGAGCTCTTCGGTCCGTTGGCGGTCGCCGCCGGTGGCATTCGTCGATGGATCGATGCGTGCTGGGTGCTGCTCGCCGTAGCTGGTGTCATCCTGCTCGGACTGCAAGCCGGGGGCGGCCTGTCGACTGCAGGGCTGCTGCTTGCGGGTGGGGCGGCGGCATTCTGGGCACTGTACATCGTGATGTCCGCCCGGCTCGGGTCACGCGTGCGCGGCGTCGATGGGTTGTCGGCCGCGCTGCTCGTCGCCGCCTTGATCGTCGCGCCCATAGGTGCTGTGTCGGCGACCAGGGCGATCCTCGATGCGCCGTGGCTTCTCGCCGTATTCGCCGCGGTCGCCCTGCTCACGTCATCGGTCCCCTATGCGCTCGAGTTCCTCGCGCTGAAGAGGATGCCCTCTCGAGCGTTCGGGGTGCTCTCGAGCCTCGGTCCGGTGGCAGCCGCACTCGCCGGGCTTACGGTGCTCCACCAGCTGCTGACCTTCTGGCAGCTCGTGGCGATCATGCTCGTGACCGCCGCGAGCGTCGGCGTCGTGATGACGGGGCACCGGCAACACCGCGCCGTCGCGCTCTCCGCCCGTTCGATCCCGCCGCGCAGGGCCCTTACCTGACCCAGATCTCGCCGAAGAATTACGCATGCCTGACGTTCACCGATCTATGCCCTTGCCGTTACCGAGGGAAGATCGCTCGTCCACTGGCTTTTCGCCTCTCCGAGTTCGCATCTGCTAGATTATGTACCGAGCGGTGCAGATCTGCGAGGATGACATTTCGACGGTCGGTCGTTTCTGCCACGTGCGCCCTGCGCGGGCCTGGAGACGCACATCGCGATCGAGTCATTCCCGATGAAAGGCGATTCATGCAATACATCTCTCTTGGTGACCTTCAGGTATCCCGTATCGGACTCGGCGTGATGGGCATGTCCGCCTACTACACCGGGGCCGGTCAGGACGAGTCCGAGTCGATCCGCACCATCCATCGAGCCCTCGAACGAGGAGTCACTCACATCGATACGGCGGAGGTGTACGGCCCGTTCGTGAACGAAGAGCTTGTGGCGCGTGCGGTGCACGGCCGCCGGGGCGATATCGTGCTCGCGACCAAATTCGGGCACATCTCCCACACGGGCCGCACAGGCCTCGACAGCAGTGCTGCGAACGTGCGCAAGGCTGTGGAGGGTTCGCTGCGTCGGCTGCAGACGGACTACATCGACCTCTACTACCAGCACCGCCCCGACCCGGGCACCCCCATCGAGGAGACCGTCGGCGCCCTCGTCGATCTCATCGCGGAGGGGAAGGTTCTGCACATCGGACTCTCCGAGGCGGATCCAGCCACCATCCGACGCGCGCACGCAGTGCATCCGATCGCAGCCCTGCAGTCCGAGTACTCGCTGTGGACGAGGGATCCCGAGGCGGAGGTTCTTCCGGTGCTTCGCGAGCTGGGAATCGGGCTCGTCCCGTTCTCGCCACTCGGGCACGGCTTCCTCACCGGGGGCATCAGGTCACTCGAGGGACTTGATGCGGATGACTGGCGCCGCAGCAACCCCCGGTTCACCGGCGGCAGCCTCGAACGCAATCTCCAGATCGTCGACGAGGTGGAGGCCGTCGCTCGAGAGGTCGAGAGGACGCCCGCACAGGTTGCTCTCGCATGGCTCCTCGCCCAGGGTGAAGACATTGCCCCGATCCCCGGCACCAAGCGCGTCGCGCGTGTCGAAGAGAACACGGCCGTCGATGACATCGCACTCTCGGCCGCCCAGATCGATCGGCTGAACGCACTGCCCGCTGCTTCCGGCGCTCGGTTCTGAGGACGAACGAATAGTCGGTGAGGGACCGGGACACCCCGAGTCTCGGATTGTGTACTCCCCGGTACAATGAACGGATGGCAGATGATACCGGCCGCGTCGGGCGCCCGCGGGAATTCGACCTGGATGAGGCACTGACAGCGGCGCTGCAAGTGTTCTGGGCGAAGGGGTACGAGGGCGCGAGTCTGGCCGATCTGACCGGGGCCATGGGAATCACGAAGACCAGCATGTATGCCGCCTTCGGGAACAAGGAAGAGCTGTTCCGCAAGGTCGTCGCGCTGTACACCGAAGGGCCCGCGTCTTATGGGCACCGGGCGATGGAGGAGTCGACAGCGCGGGAAGTCGCGGAGGCCCTCCTCAAAGGTGCGGCGCGTGCAACCACTCAGATCGAGAGTCCGCACGGCTGCCTGGGCGTGCAGGGTGCGCTCACCACAAGCGATAGCGGATCGCCGGCTCGCGACCTGCTCGTCGACTGGCGCAACGACGGCGGCTCTCGCCTCGAGGAGCGGTTTCAGCGAGCTCATACTGAAGGCGACCTTCCCGCAGGAGAGGACCCGCGACGGCTTGCGACGTACATCATGACCGTGGCGTATGGTATCGCGGTGCAGGCAGCCACCGGTCGCAGCGAGGGCGAACTTCGCGGTGTCGCCGACACCGCGCTTCGTGCCGTCGACTGGACTGACTGAGCTTCGGATAGGAGCGCCATTGTGGCGGCTGCGCTACGGCGATTCGTCCGCGGATAGGCCGTGGAAGCGTCCCGACCAGGGGTGCTGAAGAGCACAGGTGAGGCCCCAGAGCGGAACGGGCGTAGGGGTGTTGTTAGGTTCCGCGGCAAGACCGTTTGCGTTCCGTTAGGACGGTGATTTCGCCGAAAGCGGCGGGTGTCTAATCAGGTGTCGCGCCCAGAGCGGGCGCCCGCGCCGCTCGCCTGGACCGGTGTGTGAGACGTTCCCAGAAGGAAACATCGTGCTCGACTTCGTCTACGTGATCGGCATCATCGCCGTCTTCGCGCTCGTCAGCCTCATCGGCAGGGGGGTCGAGAAGCTGTGATGTTCTTCTCCCTCCTGGCCGCAGGCCTCGGTATCGCCGCCATCGTGTACCTGGTGTACGCCCTCGTGAAGCCGGAGCGATTCTGATCATGGAGATCCTGTTCGTGGTGCTCCAGCTCGGCACTCTGGCACTGATCCTCGCGCTGCTGTACCGGCCGCTCGGCGAATACATGGCCCGCATCTACACCTCGAAGAAGCACCTCGCCGTCGAGCGGGGGTTCTATCGCCTGATCGGCGTGGACTCGGCAACCGAACAGACCTGGCAGGCGTACATGCGGGGGGTGTTGTGGTTCTCCGGTATCGGCGTAGTCGTCCTGTACCTGCTGCAGCGTTTCCAGGCCGTGCTGCCGTATTCATTAGGTCTTCCGGCGGTACCCGAGGGGCTCTCGTTCAACACGGCAGCATCCTTCGTCACGAACACGAACTGGCAGTCGTATTCGCCGGAACTCACCCTGGGCTACACCGTGCAGATGGCAGGGTTGGCGGTGCAGAACTTCGTCTCCGCCGCCGTCGGCATCGCGGTTGCTATCGCGTTGGTGCGAGGCATCGCGCGTAGCCGTGCGGCCACCATCGGGAACTTCTGGGTGGATCTGACCCGGGGCACGCTGCGCTTGCTCCTTCCGATCTCAGTGCTCAGTGCGCTCGTCCTGCTGGCGGGAGGGGTCATCCAGAACTTCAACGGTTTCACGGAGATCACCACCCTCAGTGGCGGCGCTCAGACCCTCCCCGGCGGCCCCGTCGCCTCCCAGGAGGCGATCAAGAATCTCGGCACCAACGGTGGCGGCTTCTTCAACGTCAATGCA
Organism: Planctomonas psychrotolerans; assembly: GCF_008642235.1. Lineage (GTDB taxonomy): Bacteria > Actinomycetota > Actinomycetes > Actinomycetales > Microbacteriaceae > Planctomonas > Planctomonas psychrotolerans. The sequence continues at coordinate 1,442,430 of NZ_SJEV01000001.1, forward strand.
TCGCATCCGTTCGAGAACCCGACCGCGTGGACGAGCCTTCTCCAGATCGTCCTGATGCTGATGATCCCCTTCTCCCTACCCCGCACCTTCGGCCGGTTGGTGGGGGACGACCGACAGGGATACGCGATTCTCGCCGTCATGGCGACCTTCTACATGGCCTCGGCGCTGATCCTGACGTCGTTGGAACGCGCCGGCATCGGCACCGCTCCCGAGCTTGCCGGCGGTGCGCTGGAAGGGAAGGAGCAACGCTTCGGCATCTTCGCCTCCACCCTCTTCGGTGCGACCAGCACCTTGACGTCGACGGGGGCGGTGAACTCGATGCACGACTCCTACACCGCACTCGGCGGCATGATCCCCATGCTTAACATGATGCTCGGGGAGATCGCGCCCGGTGGCGTGGGTTCCGGGCTCTACGGCCTGCTGATCCTCGCGATCATCGCCGTCTTCGTCGCCGGGCTCCTCGTCGGTCGCACTCCGGAGTACCTCGGAAAGAAGATCGGCCCGACGCAGATCACCCTGGCGAGCCTGTACATCCTGGTGATGCCGATCCTCGTTCTCACCGGAACGGCACTGAGTTTCGCGATCCCCGGCATCCGGGACGATGTGGAGAGCACGTCGATCTGGAATCCCGGCAATCACGGGCTCTCGGAAGTGCTGTACGCCTTCACATCCGCGTCGAACAACAACGGGTCGGCCTTCGCCGGTCTGACCGCCAATACACCATGGCTGAACACGGCACTCGGCCTGGCCGTGCTGTTCGGCCGATTCATCCCGATCGTCTTCGTGCTCGCGCTCGCGGGCTCCTTCGCCATTCAGGACAAGGTGCCGGTGACCGCGGGAACCATGCCCACCCATCGGCCGCTGTTCGCCGGTCTCCTCGTCGGCGTCACCCTCATCGTGACCGCTCTCACGTTCTTCCCGGTTCTCACCCTCGGACCCCTCGCAGAAGGGCTGCTGTAAGACATGACCACCATCACCACCGCACCACCGGCGCGTTCGGAGACCTCCCACCCGGACACACCGAGAAAGACATCCGATGCTTTCGGTGCCGCCGCGCTGGGCGAGGCGCTACCCGGCGCGTTCCGCAAGCTCGACCCCAGACGGATGTGGCGCAACCCTGTCATGTTCATCGTCGAGGTCGGTGCCGTCCTCACCACCGTCATCGCCATCGCCGAGCCATTCCTCGGCGGCCCGGACGCCTCCGGAGGTTCCACGATCCCGGCCAGTTTCACCTGGGGGATCGCGATCTGGTTGTGGCTGACTGTCCTGTTCGCGAACCTGGCCGAGTCCGTGGCCGAAGGCCGTGGCAAGGCTCAGGCTGACAGCCTGCGCAGAACCCGCACCAGCACCATCGCCCACCGCGTCACGACCTACGACGAGACCGCCGACCCATCGGCGGCCGAAGCAGAGATCAGCGACCTGTCCTCGGCCGAGCTGGGGCTGGGAGATGTTGTCGTGATCACGGCCGGAGAGCTCGTTCCCGGCGACGGCGACATCGTCTGGGGCATCGCGTCCATCGACGAGTCGGCCATCACCGGTGAATCCGCCCCGGTCGTCCGCGAATCCGGCGGCGACCGCAGCGCGGTGACCGGCGGCACCCGCGTGCTGTCCGACCGGATCGTGGTGCGGATCACCTCCAAGCCCGGCGAAACCTTCGTGGACCGCATGATCACTCTCGTCGAGGGCGCCTCCCGGCAGAAGACACCGAATGAGATCGCCCTCCATGTGCTGCTGGCCAGTCTCTCGATCATTTTCGTGGTCGTCACCCTGACGATCAACCCGATCGCCTCCTCTGTCGGCGCGGAAGCGAGTGTGCCCGTCCTCGTCGCTCTCCTGGTGTGCCTCATCCCGACGACCATCGGCGCCCTGCTCTCCGCCATCGGCATCGCCGGGATGGACCGCCTCGTGCAGCACAATGTGCTGGCCATGTCCGGCCGCGCCGTCGAGGCCGCCGGAGACGTGACCACGTTGCTGCTGGACAAGACCGGAACCATCACGTACGGCAACCGGCAGGCATCCGCATTCGTGCGCTTGGCCGGAGTGGATGAACAGAGCCTCATCCGCGCCGCCGCGCTGTCCTCACGTGCCGACCCCACACCCGAGGGCACGTCCATCGTCGACCTCGCGACCAGGCAGGGCATCCAGGTCGGGGAACTGACCACCGGTGAGGTCGTGCCCTTCACCGCGCAGACTCGCATGTCCGGACTCGATCAGCCCGACGGCACCCGCATCAGAAAGGGAGCAGGCTCCGCGGTGATCGCCTGGATCGAGCAGGAGACACGGGTGGACGATTCGGTGCGTGCCGACCTCGATGAGCAGATCGACCGCATCTCCCGCAGCGGCGGAACACCGCTCGTGGTTGCGGTGCTATCCCCGGGCGGCGACGGGCGGATCCTCGGCGTGGTGCACTTGAAGGACGTCGTCAAGGACGGGCTGAAGGAGCGCTTCGCCGAACTGCGGTCGATGGGTATCCGCACCATGATGATCACCGGCGACAATCCCCGGACGGCCCAGGCGATCGCTGCGGAAGCGGGTGTCGACGGGTACCTGGCGGAAGCGACCCCGGAAGACAAGATGGAGTTGATCAAGAAGGAGCAGGCCGGCGGCAAGCTCGTCGCCATGACCGGCGACGGCACCAACGATGCTCCCGCACTCGCCCAGGCCGATGTCGGGGTGGCGATGAACACGGGGACTTCGGCCGCGAAGGAAGCCGGGAACATGGTCGACCTCGATTCCGATCCCACCAAGCTCATCGATATCGTGGCCATCGGCAAACAGCTGCTGATCACCCGCGGCGCGTTGACGACCTTCTCCATCGCCAACGACATCGCCAAGTACTTCGCCATCATTCCCGCGATGTTCGCCGGCGTCTTCCCCGGACTGACGGTGCTGAACATCATGGGGCTGCATTCTCCTGCCTCCGCGGTGCTCTCGGCGATCATCTTCAATGCGATCGTCATCATCGCCCTGATCCCGTTGGCGCTGCGCGGGGTGAAGTACCGTCCCTTGAGCGCATCCGCGGTACTGAGCAGGAACCTCCTGGTCTACGGGCTGGGCGGGGTCATCGCTCCGTTCATCGGTATCAAGCTGATCGACGTCGTGGTCAGCCTGATTCCGGGATTCTGATTCCCTGGTCATACGAGAAAGCAGCCACACATCATGAGTGCAGCACGAACCCACCTGCGGACCGCCGGAGTCGCCGTCCGATCCATGCTCCTTCTCACGGCCGTACTCGGCGTCGGGTACCCCCTGGTGATCACCGGTATCGGCCAGGTCGCTCTCCCGAACCAGGCGAACGGCTCCACGGTGAGCGTCGACGGAGAGACCATCGGTTCCCGTCTCATCGGTCAGTCCTTCTCCGATGCCGACGGGAACCCTCTTCCGGAGTGGTTCCAGCCTCGACCCTCCGCGGCCGGCGACGGCTACGACGCGGGCGCATCGAGCGGATCCAACCTGGGCCCGGAGAATCCCGATCTCATCGCCGCGATCGAGGAGCGTCGCGCTGAGATCGCCGACGTCAACGGAGTGGATCCCGAGGAGGTCCCGGCCGATGCGGTGACCGCCTCCTCGTCCGGTGTCGACCCGCACATCAGCCCGGAGTATGCGCTGCTACAGGTTCCACGGGTGGCCGCCGAACGGGGCCTGACGGAAGCAGGCGTACGTTCAGTGGTCGAGGCGAACATTCAGGACCGCGATCTGGGGTACCTCGGCGAGAGGACCGTCAACGTGCTCCGACTGAACGTCGCCCTCGCAGCGATGGGAGGCTAGACCGTGAAGCGAGGACGCTTGCGGGTGCTGCTCGGCGCCGCCCCGGGCGTCGGAAAGACCTACACCATGCTCGAGGAAGGCAAGCGTCTGCAGAGCGAGGGTGTGGATGTGGTGGTCGCCGTAGTGGAGACCCACGGTCGCGCCGCCACCACGGCGATGACCGAGGGGTTGGAGATCGTGCCCCGCGCCACCGTCTCCCACCGCGGAGTCACGCTGACGGAGATGGACCTGGACGCCGTCCTCGCCCGACGGCCCAGCGTCGCCCTCGTCGATGAACTCGCCCATACGAATGCGCCGGGTTCTCCGCACGAGAAACGGTGGCAAGACGTGGAGGATCTGTTGGACGCCGGCATCGATGTGATGTCCACCGTCAACATCCAGCACATCGACTCCCTCAACGACGTCGTTCAGCAGATCACCGGTGTTCCGCAGCGTGAGACCATCCCCGACGCGGTTCTGCGCGCCGCAGACCAGATCGAGGTGGTCGACCTCGCCCCGCAGGCGCTGCGGGATCGCCTCGCGACCGGGCGGGTATACCCGGTGGAACGCATCGACGCCGCGCTGTCGAACTACTTCCGGCTGGGGAACCTCACCGCGCTGCGCGAGCTGGCCCTGCTCTGGCTGGCGGACGAGGTCGACAGTGCGCTGAACGACTACCGGGCCGAGCACGGCATCGACAGCACGTGGGAAGCGCGGGAACGCGTGGTCGTCACTCTCACCGGCGGACCCGAAGGCGAGACCCTGCTCCGTCGTGGCGCGCGGATCACCGCCCGCTCCGCCGGCGGGGAACTCCTCGCCGTGCACATCACGAAACAGGACGGACTGAGGAACCCCAATCCCGAGGCACTGGCCCACCAGCGCGCCCTCGTCGAAAAGCTCGGTGGTACCTACCATCAGGTCGTCGGCGACGACATCCCGCGCGCGCTGGTCGACTTCGCCCGCAGTGTGAACGCGACACAGCTCGTCATCGGCGTCAGCCGCCGGAGCCGCCTCATGGCCGCCCTCACCGGTCCCGGGATCGGCGCAACCGTGACCCGCGAAGCGGGCGCGATCGACGTGCACATCGTCAACCACGAATCAGCCGGAGGACGTCTCTCCCTGCCCCGCGTCGGTGGAGCCCTCTCGCACACACGGCGACTCATCGGGTTCCTCCTCGCTCTGGTCGGCGGCCCCCTGGTGACCTGGTTGCTGGTCAGCTTCCGGAGTGCCGACTCCATCACCAGTGACGTGCTCAGCTACCAGCTCCTCGTGGTGGTCGTCGCTCTCGTCGGCGGCATCTGGCCCGCACTGTTCGCCGCTTTTCTGTCCGGAATGACCCTGAACTTCTTCTTCGTCGAACCCTTCTATACCGTCACGGTGGACGAGCCGTTGCACATGCTCGCCCTGGTGCTCTACATCCTCAACGCGGTGATGGTCAGTTACGTCGTCGATCTAGCCGCACGACGCACACGGGTAGCCCAGCGCGCCGCCGCCGAGTCCGAGTTGCTCGCCACTGTCTCGGGAAGTGTCCTTCGAGGAGAAGGCGCCTTACAGGCGTTGGTCAGTCGAACCAGGGAGGCGTTCCGCCTCACGGGAGTGCGCCTCATCGTTGACGGGGAAGTCGTCCGACGAGATGGCGAGCCGACCCCGGACGAGACCTTCGCCACGGTGCCGGTCGGCGCATCCGCGATACTCGAGCTGCACGGTGGCGACCTGCAAGCGTCCGAACGGCGCCTCCTCGCCGTGATCGCCGCTCAGATAGAGGCGACGCTGGAACACTCGGCCCTTGCCGGGACCGCGAGTGCAGTGGGACCGCTGGCCGAAGCGGATCGCGTCCGCACGGCGCTACTGTCCTCCGTCAGCCACGACCTCCGCAGACCGCTGACTGCCGCGACCACGGCCATCAGCGGTCTACGAGCAACGGATGTGACGTTGTCCGACGCGGACCGGGAGGAGTTGCTCGCCACCGCGGATGAGAGCCTCGGAACTCTCGCCGCGCTCGTCACCAACCTGCTCGACGTCAGCCGACTCGAAGCGGGCGTCCTTGCCGTCCGGCTGCTTCCCACAGATGCGGAAGACGTCATCCTGCCCGCCCTCGACGAGCTGGCGCTCGGTCCCACGGACGTCGAACTCGACGTGGCCGCGGAGTCCGCCATCGTGGCCGATCCCGGCCTTCTCAAGCGCGTCATCGTGAACCTCCTCGACAACGCGCACCGTTTCGCCCCACCCGGAACCCGAGTTCGGATCTCCAGCAGCGTCTTCTCGGGCGCGGTCCACATCCGCATCGCCGACCGTGGACCCGGGATACCCGTCGAACGCCGGGACCAGATCTTCGTACCGTTCCAACGTCTCGGAGACACGGACAATCTCACCGGCCTCGGACTCGGCCTGGCGCTCTCGAAGGGGTTCACCGAAGGGATGGGAGGGACTCTCGAGGCCGAAGACACCCCGGGAGGCGGGCTCACGATGGTGATCACCCTTCCCGCTGCGGCCGCGGTGCCGGAAGGAGCCATGTCGGTGCCCGAGGTCCGCCCCGTGCGCGCCGTGCGGGCGGGGAACGAGAACAGATGAAAATTCTCATCGCCGACGACGACGCTCAGATCCTCCGCGCCCTCCGCATCACCCTCAGCGCCCGGGGGTACGAGATCATCACCGCCACCAATGGAATCGAGGCGGTGAACGCCGCAATCGCCCACCACCCCGACCTGTTCATGCTCGACCTCGGCATGCCCGAACTCGACGGCATCGAGGTCATCCAAGGGCTCCGGGGATGGACGCAAGCACCCATCCTCGTCGTCTCCGGACGCACCGGAGCAGCGGACAAAGTCGAGGCGCTCGACGCCGGCGCCGACGACTACGTCACCAAACCGTTCTCCATCGACGAGCTCCTCGCGCGAATCCGCGCCCTCACCCGCAGGGCGCCTCATGCCGGAGCACCCCCAGCCATCCGGATCGGCGACGTCACCGTCGACATCGTCGCAAAGAGCATCACCCGCGCATCTCGCGGTGGCGATGAACGGGTGCGGCTCACGCCCACCGAGTGGGAGGTCCTCGGCATGCTCGTCAGGAACGCCGGCAAACTCGTCACGCGGCAAAGCCTGCTGAGGGAGATCTGGGGATCAGAGCACATCACGGATACCGGGTACCTCCGTCTGTACATCGCCCAACTCCGCAAGAAGCTCGAACCCGACCCCGCCCATCCGCAATACCTCCTCACGGAATCCGGGATGGGCTACCGATTCGAACTCGAGAAAGCACAGCAAGGCGCAGCGGCTGAGACGGTCGAGTGATGCAGCTCGCCGGGCTGGCGGCCATACCGCATCCCGGTCACTGCTGGCCGGTGCCTGCTGGGCTCTCCTCTGAGCCATGGACGAGAACCGTCCGTGGCTGGTCGAGGTCGATGTCGGCCTCGCGCAGTGCGCGCAATGCAGCAGGCACTGCACTATCGATCACCGCGGTTCGTGATGCGCGATCGGATTCCGCCCACAGTCGCACATCCATCTCCAAGGCACCGTCCCGAGCCCCCCGAAGGATGACATCCGGTCCAGGTGCATCTCTCGCGCCGAGCCCCACCAACGCGCCCGTGATCGTGGAGCGGATTCGTTCGGGGTCGGCGCGGGCGTCCACGAGAAGGCGGAAGGTGACGCGCACGATCGGGAAGTGCGTGTGCACCTCCAACGCTCCGGTGTAGACGTGTGCGTTCGGAATGAGCACACGCTCGCCGTCTGTGGTCCGCAGGAGTGTCTCGCGCACCGTGATGCCCTCGACCGTTCCCTCGTATCCGGCGACTGTGATCTGGTCGCCCGACTTGAAGGGGTCGCGCATGAGCAGCAGGACGCCGGCCAACAGGTTCTCCAAAACATCCTTGAAGGCGAATCCCACGGCGACTGAGATGACCCCGAGGCTGGCGAGCACGTCGACCACCCGGACCGAGGGGAAAGCCAAGGTGATGGGCACCAGCACGGCCACCACGGCTATCAGCAGGCTGTAGAGGGCGGTGAACACCCGAGTTCGTGACGGTCGCCCCTGCTTCTGCAGGCGTCGCCGCACCACGGGACGGAACAGCATCCCCGCTGCCCCGATCACCACTGCGACCGCGACGGCCGCGACCGTGCGCACCGCCAGGTCCGCACCGCGCGCGAGGATGTCGTCGACGATCTGAGACCATGCGTCCACCGGCGACCACCCCTGTCCTGTTCGACTCCCTCGTGTGATTCTCGCCTATGCGCTGCACCATGACGCCGTCACGAAACGCCTGATCGTTGCGCCGCCGCACGTCTCCTCACGGAGGTTCGCAGTTCCCGTCTCAGAGAACGGTCGAGTCCAGCCGCTACTATGGCGGCTCCTGACAATCTGGACACACCTCGAGAGGCGTTGACCGCACCTGTGGGCTCACCAGCCATGGCCCGTCGCGCCATCGACCGGCCAAGCACGACGTCACCCCGATCGCGATCGTTCCGGTTGCACAGTGACGAGGTGACAGTCCCGTGATCGAAGGTCTTCTTCTTCTGCTCCTCGGCATCGTCATCACTCTGGCGATCATCGCGGCCAACGGGTACTTCGTCGCGCAGGAATTCGCCTACATGTCGGTCGACCGCAATCGGCTCGGGGTACGCGCTGCGGCGGGCGACCCCGCGGCGGTACGCGCTCTCGCCGTGACCAAGCGGACCTCGTTCATGCTCTCCGGAGCGCAGCTCGGGATCACCGTCACCGGCCTCCTCGTCGGTTTCGTCGCCGAGCCGCTCATCGGCGAAGCCATCGGCAGTCTGCTGGGGGGCGTGGGCATTCCCATGGCGGTCAGCGTCACCGCAGGCACGGTGCTCGCGCTGGTGCTCGCGACCGTGGTGCAGATGATCTTCGGTGAGCTGTATCCGAAGAACCTGGCCATCGCGAACCCGGAGCCCCTCGCACGCGGTCTGGCCCGATCGACCACGATCTACCTCGCCCTGTTCGGGTGGCTGATCTCCGTTTTCGATCTCGCGGCCAACGCACTGCTCCGTGTGCTCCGCATCGAGCCCGTTCACGACGTCGACTCCAGCGCAACGGCGCAGGATCTCGAGCGCATCGTCTCGGATTCCCGCGACAGCGGCGACCTGCCCGCCGAACTGTCGTTGATGCTCGACCGCATCCTGGAGTTTCCCCAGCAGGACGTGGAGCATGCGATGATTCCCCGTTCGCTCGTCGCCACGATCCGCCCCGATACCACCGTCGGCGAGGTACGCGAGCTGATGGCGCACGCCCACACCCGCTATCCCGTCGTCGACGACGAGAGTCAGCCCCTCGGCGTCGTTCAACTCGCCGACGTGCTCGGTTCACCGCTTGCCGAGGACGCACCCGTCACCGAACTCATGCAGCCGGCAGTAGTGCTCTCCACCCTGATGAAACTGCCGGACGCGCTCGCCGAACTCACCCGCACTCACAACGAACTCGCCTGTGCCATCGACGAATACGGGGGTTTCGCCGGGGTGCTCACCCTCGAAGACCTCGCAGAGGAGATCGTCGGGGAGATCACCGACGAGCACGACGACGCCGCTCCCACCGTTCAGCCCGACGGTGACGCGGTGTGGACGATGAGCGGAGATGTGCATGTCGACGAGATGCACCGCGCCATCGGGTACGAGTTACCCACGGGCGATTTCGAGACTGTTGCCGGACTGGTCATCGCCGAGCATGGCGGCTTGCCCGCCGCCGGCGACACCGTCCGCGTGGCGCTGCCGGACGATCCCGCGGATCTCGTGCGGAATGACGAGGTGCACCGTTCGCTCGAGGTCGAGGTGCTCGGCATCGAGCGTCACGTTCCGAGCGAGGTCCGTGTGACCCTCGTCGAGACGTCGGGTACCGACGAGGTGCCGGACGACGGCCCCGAAACGGACGTCGACGGGACCCGGGAGGTGGACCGATGAGCGAGGGTCTCGTCGTGGCCATCGTCACCGTGGTGCTGATCGCTCTCAGCGCGTTCTTCGTGATCATCGAGTTCGCGTTGCTCGGTGCCCGACGACACCGGCTCGAGGCGACCGCGGCGACGAACGCGTCTGCCCGCGCGGCCCTCAAGGGCGTCAACGAACTGACTCTCATGCTGGCCGGCGCGCAACTGGGCATCACGGCGTGCACCTTCGCCCTCGGGGCCGTCACGAAACCGGCGCTCGACTACAGGCTCGGGCCGCTGTTCTCCTCGTGGGGTCTCCCGGAGGGGGCCGCCGGTGTCCTCGCCTTCGCCCTCTCGCTGCTCGTCGTGACGTTCCTGCACCTCGTGGTGGGTGAGATGGCGCCGAAGTCCTGGGCGATCGCGCATCCCGAGACCGCCGCGAAGTTGATCGGTATCCCGTCCCGCATCTTCGTCTGGCCGTTCCGCCCTCTTCTGATGTGGGTCAACAGCATCGCCAACAGGCTCGTGAGCGCATCGGGTGTCGTCCCCGTGGAGAGTGCCGCCGTGGGCGGACAGAATGCCGAGACGATCCGCCATCTCGTCGAACTGTCCGCGCGTACCGGCATGCTCGACAGCTCCTTCCAGCACCAGCTCGAATCCGCCATCGAGCTCGAGACGCTGCGCCTGGACGAACTCATCGACATCACCGCCACACCCACCGTCATACCCGGCGATGCGACCGTGGCCGACGTGCAGCGGGCGGCGGCGCAATCCGGTCACATGCGCATCCTCATCGGCGACCCGGCAACGGGCATCCCCGGCGTCGTGCACGTGCGGGACACGCTGCTCGACTCCCCGCGCAACCCGGCCGCTCCCTATGTGCGATCCACCCTGACGCTCGGCGGGGACACTCCGGTCTACGAGACCCTCGCCCAGATGCGGGCGACGAGTCAACAGCTCGTCGTGGTCACCGATAACGATCGGTTCCGGGGAATCGCCACCCTGTCCGACGTGCTTCCGCGGCTGCTCCCGCGCACCGACGAGACGGTCGCGTCGCGGGGTCGCTGACCGTCCGGTGGTGCTGCTCACGGCCGGAACGGGAATGTCTTCGCGACGTCCTGCTCGTCGAACCCGGCGGCGATCTGCCTCAACGCTCGGATGTGCCCGTCGCCTGTACCTCCAGCGCCGAGTCGGGCACGTGTTCATCGGAGTCGGACTCATCGTCGGTGCATCGTTCGCGGGCGTGATGGGTGTCGGCTTACTGCAGGTCGGTTACACGTTCGGGTGGGCGTTCTTTCCCCTCGCCGGCACGCAGATCGTCGCGGTGATCTTCTTCGCATGGTTGGTGCTGGGGTCTGTGAATCGAGAAGAGTGAGTCCGTCCACCCGTCATCGGTGCTGATCGATGCGCTGGCTGCTGTGTTCACAGTCGCAGGGCGAGGTGCAGCTAGGGCCTGTCGATTCGGGTCCGGGCCTGCACCCCGAGTACGAGCACCCCGGCGCCGCCGCAGATGAGATAGATGCCGATCACGACGTCGAACCATGAAGGGCTGCCGTTGACGATGTGGCCGACGAGGCTGACCGTGCCTAAGACCACGACGATGGTTCCCAGCAAGAACGCGATCCAGGGAGCATGCGGCCACCTCATGATCTGGCTTCTCCGGTGGGTGAGTACAGCCAGCTCGATGACGGCGTGCACGGAGGTCTCGCGCAACGAGGTCTCAGTGGCCCGAGAGAGGTGCGAGCATTCAACGCTGGTTCCGCCGTGCATGTGAGAAGCCGACTCCAGAGAGCACTACGCCGGCGGCTAACGACAGCACAATAACGGACCAACCGGGAATGCCTCGTCGTCCTAGAGGAGCTGAGGGGTCGATCAGAAAAAGCAGCGCTACACCAAGGGCCAGAAATGCGACGCCGACTGCGATGTACAGTCCCGGGTGGTCACCGGATCCTGCGGGGCGTCGTGGCATGGCACCAAGCTACTGCTTCCTCCGCGGGGCCTCGTTCAGCGGCGACCCGCGCAAGTGCCGTCGCTCGAGCGCCCAGTGCGGCTGCGTCGCCCACAACTACGAGAGCTTTCCGAAACTGAGTCGATGGCGAGGTACGTCCGTGACGTGATCGTCGGTTGTCTGCCCCTATGGGGAACGTACCATCGAGGATGACAACTCTTCCGGCCCCCACCTCGCTGGTGTTCAGCATCGCACGTGGCATCGTCGCAGGTGTCGCAGGAACCGTGGTGATGAGCGCATTCCAGAAATTCGTGGAGATGCCGATCACCAAGCGGCCACCCAGCTTCGCGCCGGCGGACTTCGCCGAACGGATCCTGCCGGTGCATCCGACCACTGCCCGCGGACGCTCGCGGCTCAACTGGGCCACTCACTTCGCCCTCGGAAAGCTGTGGGGGGCCGCCTACGGCGTGGCGGCGCATTCCGGTTTCCGAGGGGTGCGAGGTATCACTGTCGTCTTCGCAACTGTCTATACGACTGATGTGGCGCTCAACACCGCGCTCGGGCTATACAACCCACGGAAGTGGTCGACGAAAGACTGGGCGGTGGACCTGATCGATAAGTTCGTTCAGGCGGCTGCAACCGGAGTGATCTACGACCACGCCTTATCGCGATCGGTCAAGCGCTGATCGGCTTCAGTGGAGGTGCAACGTCGTGCACCGTCCTCCCGCTGGTAGTTCGAGCGGGTGCGAGCATGGCGGCAGGAGCTGACGGGAAGTGCTCCACCACGGCCTAGCGAGTCCGAGGCGGCAAGAGGTTCACGCACTCGCTTCGGAGCGGTGTGAGAATCGCTTCGGCGAGATCCTCCAGCTGCTCGAGTTGCCGGTCCTCGAGAAGCTCGAACACGCGGGCGCGGACTTCCGCGACGTAACCGGGTTCCACCTCCGCCAGAAGGAGCGCCCCCGCCTGCGTCAGCCTCGCCAGGGTCTTCCGCGCGTCCGTGGGGTCCGCGCTGCGCGCCAGGAGCCGTCGCTTCTCCAGTCGGCCGACGATCCGCGACAGGTGCGATGGTGTCACGCTGGCGGTAGCAGCCAGGCGGCTCATGTGTATCTCGCGATCCTCCCTGAGCGACAAGCAGCGCAGGACTCCGTACTCGGCGTGGCTGAGATCCGCGGACCGCTCCAGGTAGGTGTCCAGTTCGGCGGGAAGCCACATCATGACGCCCACCAACAGGGACCAGGTCCGGTCCTGCTGCGGCGAGAGGCGATCCGCTGCAGACATGCTCATATCGTACCGATGCTTGCCGCGGAAAGGAATTCGCGTAGTGTTACTTTCCGCAGCAAGCACTTGCTGCCCACGCTCACCAGAAAGTAGAACGTCATGCGCGCTGCCCGATTCCATTCCTATGGAGCTCCCGGTGTTCTCGTCGTCGAGGACGCACCGGAACCTCAGGCCGGGGAAGGGTCGGTTCGGATCAAGGTGCACGCCACGAGCGTCAATCCCATCGATGTTCTTCTCCGCGCCGGCCACTTGGCGCCGTTCCTGCCCCTGACCCTGCCCGCCGTCCCCGGCCGAGACGCGGTGGGTGTCGTCGACGAAGTCGGCGCAGGGGTGACGGACGCCCACGTGGGTGACACGGTATTCGGTCTGGGCGGGATCAGCGACACCACGGCCGAGTTCGCGGTCCTGACCGCGTGGAGCACCGTCCCCGAGGGGTGGTCGACGGCGCAGGCCGCCGCCGCAGGTCTCGCCTCTGCCACTGCGGCGGCCGTCATCGACGCTCTCGGTGACCTGAACGGAAAGACATTCCTCATCGAAGGCGCTTCAGGCGCCGTGGGCAGCGCCGCCGCGGCATTCGCCCTCGCCGCTGGCGCCACGGTCATCGGCACGGGGCGCGAGAGCAACCATCCCTACCTGGAGTCGCTCGGTGTTCTCGCCACCGCATACGGTCCGGGACTGGCCGAGCGCGTCGCCGCCCTCGCGCCCGGCGGCGTGGACGCGGCCCTGCATTCGGCGCCGTCCGACTCGCTGCCGGATCTGCTGAGTATCGTCGGAGACACCTCCCAGGTGGTCACCGTCATCGACGACCAGGGCGCTCAGCAGCTCGGTCTCAGGAAGATCGACGCCCGCAACGACTCGGCCCTCTTGCGGTACGCAGCCGCGCTCGGGCGGGAGGGCCTTTACACCCCCCGCGTCGACCGCGAGTTCTCCCTGGCCGACATCGTCGAGGCACACACCCTGGCTGAAAACGCCAGTGGCAAGGTGGTCGTCCTGCAGCCCTGACACCCACGCCATAGAGCCGGGCACCCAGGGGAGTGCACCTCGGAGTACTTTCCGGGTTCGGACTCCTCGGGTGACTCAACGACGAATGCCAGATCGGCTCGGGGCCGACGTCGGTGAGGAGCCTTGGCCCAACGGTCAGTCGCGGAGCACTCCGCGCGGCTCCGTCCAATGACCACCCGCGCGCAGGTGCTCGGCGACCAGCCGCTCGAGCGCCGTGCGCGGCCGCGTCACCGCGGGGTCCAGCACGGCAGCGAGAGGCCGCCGGAATACGAACTTCGCCGCCGCCTCGTCGCCAGCCCGGTGCTTGCCCGCGGTCGCGTCCTCATCGGCGGCCCGCTCCTTGGACGCATCCGGCGCGGCGGTCTCGATGTCGAAGCGCTGTGCGAACGACACGATGTTGCTTCCGGGCGGCAGCGCCGAGAGGGTCGGGTCGAGGAGCCACGACGTGCAGATGAGGGTCCCCTCGCCGAACAGCGCCCGCGCCTCGGCCACCGACGCGTCGACGCTGTCGGGCGTGAGGGAGCCATCTTCGGGGATGTGGATGGCGCGCCCCGCCGGATCCGCCTCGCGTTCGAACTGCAACCGGCCGAGCGCGAGCACGTCGCCGCGGAGCAGCCCGATCAGCCAGGGGATGTCGACGGTCGCCCCGTACGCGTCGATCTTGCGTCCGACGTCGGAAAGGGTCGCTGCGGTGACGCCCTCGGGAACACCCAGCGCACGGTGCCGCTCCAGCGCATCCGGTAGCACCGCGATGAGCGCGGCCCCGAGCACGCCGGTGGGCACGTCGACCGCGGCAGTCGGTGTCTCATCCGCCCGCACCGCCGCGCGCAGCCGGGGAACGACAGGATCGTCGGCGGGGAGCGGCTCGGTCGGCGGCAGACCGAGCAACGCGGCGGCGTCGGTCACGAGGAGAGCAGTCGCAGGAGTCGCTCGACCTCGTCGGCGACGGCGGCGCGGGCGGGGGCGATGTACTTGCGGGGGTCGACGAGCGACTCGTCCGCGTCGAGGGCCCCGCGCACCTCCGAGGTGAACAGGCCGTTGAGGTGCGTCGAGATGTTGATCTTCGTCATGCCCGATCGCACGGCGCCCGCGAGTTCGTCGTCGCTGAGGCCCGATGACCCGTGCAGCACGAGGGGAACGGGCACCGACCGGGACAGCGCGGCGACGAGTTCACGATCCACGGTGGCCACCCGGGTCGTCATGGCGTGGGAGGTGCCCACGGCGACGGCCAGGGAGTCCACACCGGTCGCGGCGACGAATGCGGCCGCGTCCGCCGGATCGGTGCGCACACCCGGCGCGTGCACGCCATCCTTGCCGCCCACCTCGCCGAGCTCCGCCTCCACGAGCACGCCCCGCGCGTGGCAGTGCTCCACCACGGCTCGGGTGGTCGCCACGTTCTCGTCGTAGGGCAGGGCCGACCCGTCGAACATCACGCTCTGCACACCGAGCTCGACCGCGGCGTGCACGAGCGACACGTCCTCCGCGTGATCGAGGTGCACGATCGCGGGCGTGCCCGCAGCCCTCGCGATGGCGAGGCTTGCGGCCGTGATGGGTTCGAGCGCGCCGTGGTAGCGCACGCAGTTCTGACTGATCTGCAGGACGACGGGCGCTCCGGCGCGCTCCGCACCCGAGACGATGGCCTCGGCGTGCTCGAGCAGCACGACGTTGAAGGCGCCGAGGCCGCGCGATGCGGTGCGCGCGGGGGAGACGAGATCGAGCGAGGTCGTGACGGTCATGGTTTCCTCACAGCACCGGAGTTGGCGAGATCGACGGGGACGGGGGCGGGAGGGAACGTCGGCTCCGTCGCGGGAAAGGTGGGCCTTGCGCCGGTCGGCAGCCGATCGGCGAGCGGTCGCAGGTCGGCGGGGTCGATGTCGCCCGCCACGGGGGACAGCACGGCGGCAGCGCCCACGACGGAGGCCCACCGCAGCGCCTCGGCGATGTCACCGCCCCGCAGGAGCGCGGCGATCAGACCGGCCGTGGCGGCATCGCCCGCCCCCGTCGGGTTCCCCGACACATCCGGTACCGCGGGCTGGACGAAAGCATCGCCATCGGCGCCGATCGCACACAGGCCCGCGTCGCCCCTCGAGATCACGACCGTTCCGGCACCGCGCGCGATCAGCGCGGCGGCGGCGGCATCGATCGCGCCGGTGCCGGTGGCCTCGAGCGCCTCCGCTTCGTTCGGCTTCACGATGTCGGCCCCGGCGTCGGCGGCGGCGAGCAGGGCATCCCCGCTGGTGTCGACCAGCACCCGTGCGCCGACACCGTGGGCGGCGACGACGAGGTGGCGCACGTGCTCGGCCGCGGTCGCGGGCGGGACGGAACCGGACAGCACGAGAAAGCCACCCGCCTCGCAGTGCTGAGCCACGGCGTCGGCGAGCGCGCGCCAGGTCGCTCCGGGCAGCGCTTCCCCCGGTTCCGAGTAGAGGGTCGGGTGCGTGCGGTCGTCGACCACCGCGACCGTGGTCCGCGTGTCCCCGGGGGCGTCGACGACGACCACCTCGGTGCCCGCCGCGAGCAGGGATTCCGCCATCCATCGGCCCGGTGCCCCGCCGAGCGGCTGCAGGGCGACGGCCGGGGAACCGAGGAGGCGCAGCACGGCCACGACGTTGAGCCCCTTCCCGCCCGGTCGTCGCGAGACGTCGGCGACCCGCACGGTCTCGCCGAGGCGCTGCTCCGCCACCCGGTAGGTCACGTCGATGGCGGGATTGGGCGTGAGGACCACTATGCGAGCCATGCGCCGGCCTTCATCACCCGGGTGACGCCGTCGTCGCCCAGCTCCACGAGATCGGCGGGTGCACCGACGGTCAGCGCGGATGCGCGGCGTCCGAGCGCGCGGGCGGGCGCCGCGCTGGTGAGCGACGCCACCTCCACGGCGTCGGCCCCACGGCGGACAAGGCGGGTGACCGCCCCGCCGATCGGTGTCGTGCCGCCCGCGAGTGAGGAATGGTCGGCGAGGCTGGCGACTCCGTTCTCCACGACCACGGAGGAGCTGCCGAGGTCGTAGTGGCCATCGCCCAGCCCGGTGGCGGACATGGCGTCGGAGACGAGCGTCATCCTGCCCCGAGCGCTGCTCCGCACGAGGTCGACGGCGATGTCATCGAGGTGATGGCCGTCGCCGATCACCTCCACGGTGAGCCGCTCATCGGTGAGGGCGACTCCGACAGGACCCGGCGCGCGGTGGTGCAGGGACGGCATGCCGTTGAACACGTGGGTGATGACGGTGGCGCCCGCGTCGATTCCCCGGCGCATCTCCTCGACCGTCGCGGCGGTATGGCCGAGCGCCACGACCACTCCGCTGTCGGTGAGGCGGCGGATGGCCTGCATCGCGCCGGGCAGCTCCGGTGCGAGGGTGATCATGGCGAGGGTGCCGTCTGCGGCGGCGAGAAGCGCGTCGACCGCCGCGGGGTCGGGTGCGAGGAGTAGAGCGGGGTCGTGGGCGCCGCGACGCTCGGAGGCGAGGAACGGTCCTTCGAGGTGCAGGCCGGCGAGTGCGCCGGAGCGGACGACGGGGGCCAGCTCGCGCAGGCGGTCGACCGTGATCGAGAGAGCGCTCGTGGCGAGGGACGCGACGAGTGTCGTGCTGCCCGTGCGTGCGTGATGAGCGATCGCGGGCGAGGGGTCCGCCCCGAGGGCGCCGAAGTCGATCCCGACGGCGCCGTGCACGTGGGCGTCGAGGAAGCCGGGCACGACCGTTCCGAGCTGGACGTCGACGGGCGCCGTGCTGGTCCCGGTCCCACGGTCCGCGACCACGCCGTCCCGCACGCTAAGCCATCCGGGGCCGTCGAAGCCGGATCCGTCGACGAGGCGATCGGCTCCGATCACAAGTTCGCCGCTCATGAGGCGACTCCCGAGGGCGTGGCGATGTCCTGGGCGAGGAACGCGGCACCGAGGGCGCCCGCGACGTCCCCGTGCTTCGCGGGGACGAGGTGCGGCACCCGCATACCGCTCAACCGCCGGCCCAGCTCGGCGCGCAGCGGGTCGAACAGCAGGTCGCCCGCCTGAGCGAGCCCACCACCGAGGATGATCGTCGGAGGCGCTACCGTGGCGGCGATGCCGGCGAGGGCATCCGCGAGCACGCTCACCGTCTCGGTCCACACTGCGATCGCGGCGGCGTCGCCGTCCGCAACGCGACGGGCCACGGCGCGCGCGTCGCGTTCCCCGGCCCGTCTCGCGGTCGCGCCGGCCGACGCGATCTCCTCGATGCGCGAACCGGCGTGCGGCCCGCTGCCGAGCACCGGCTGTCCGATCTCGCCCACCCAACCCCCGGAGACGAGTGCAGACCCGTCGACCAGGATGGCGGCGGCGATGCCCGTGCCGACGGCGACGAACGCCACCACGCCCGATTGTTCACGCCCCGCACCGGAGCGGAGTTCCGCCAGCGCCCCGGCCCGGACGTCCTGCCCGAACGCGACCGGAGTGCCGAGGCGTGCCTCGAGCAGACGCTTGACCGGTGCGGAGGAGAATCCGATGTTCGCCGAGAGCACCGCGACCCCGAGGTCCTCGTCGACGATCCCGGGGACCACGACACCGACGGGCGCGCCACCGTGTCCGCCGAGCGCGGCGACGACCTCGGCCACCGCTTCGGTCACCCGCTCGCCCGTCGGGTCCGGCACGGGCGTCGGCAGCCGGTGCTCGGCAAGCACCTCGCCCGCCGGAGAGACGCGGATGCCCTTGATCGTGGTGCCGCCGACGTCGACGCCCAGTGTGTCGCGGGCCATCCCGGACGTCGGATCGCTCACGCCAGGATGACGGAACGGGTGAGCGAGCGGGGGTTGTCGGGGTCGAGTCCCCGGGACTTGGCGAGCCCGACGGCGAAGCGCTGAGCGACCACGAGGGCGGCCTGCGCGTCGAGCTCGTGCTCCACGAAACGTGCACCCGTCGTCGCGACCTCGTCGGCGAGGCCCACGGGCGCGGGCCCGAGGGTCCAGACCAGGCGACCCGGCTGCGCGATCGCGATCGGTCCGTGCCGGTAGTCCATCGCCGGGTACGACTCCGACCAGAACTGGGCGGCCTCACGGGTCTTCAATGCCGCCTCGTACGTGAGACCCACCGCCCAGCCGAGGCCCACGAACGTGCACTGGTCCGCGGTCAGGAGGTCGTCGAGGGGGATGTCGAGGGCGGCCTCCGCCTCGCGCGCCAGCGCCTCGATGTCGGCTCCGAGCTGAGCACGAAGCAGGGAGAGGGTCGAGGTCGCGAAGCGCGTCTGCACGACCGACCGCTCGTCGGCGAACGGCATCGCGACGGTGTCCGATGCTGCCGATGCCGCGGGGGAGTCGGGCACGGCGGTGATCAGCACGCTCGGGGTGGCGAGGCCGCTCAGCAGTTCCACGATCTCCGTCGTCGTGCCGGAGCGCGAGATCGCGACCACGCGGTCGTAGTCGCGGGTGCGCGGGAACTCGCTGCCCGCGAATGCGTCGGTGACGCCGTGCCCCGCCTGCTCGCGCAGCACCGCGTAGGACATCGCGATGAACCAGCTCGTGCCGCAGCCGACCACCGCGACGCGCTCGCCGGCCTGCGGGAGGCGGGACGCCACATCCGGCAGCAGTGCGGCGGCGCGGCGCCAGGTCTCCGGTTGCGAGGCGATCTCAGTGTCGACGAAGGTAGAGTGCATCGGTTTCTTTCGGCTGGGTGTGCCGCGAGCCGGCACAGCGAGGAACAGAAATGATTGATCTGCTCGTATTTGAGCAGAATCGATCATCGGGCGCAACCTCCGCGTGCGAGACTGGACGAGAATCGAAGGACGGGCCGGTATGACCCAGCAAGAGCGTCTCAACGTCGTGCTCGAGTTCGTGAGCGAGCGGGGGAATGTCTCCATCGCGGAACTGAGCGACGCCCTCGGCGTGTCCACCGCCACCGTTCGTCGCGACCTCAACACGCTCTCCGACCAGCGGCTGGTCACGCGCACGCACGGCGGCGCGTCGGCGCTGGGTTCGGGATACGAGCTGCCGCTGCAGTACAAGATCGCGCGTCAGGCCGAGGCGAAGGTGGCCATCGCCCGAGCGGTGGCCGAGCTGGTGTCGCCCGGGGAGTCCCTCGGTCTGAACGGGGGCACGACGACGAGCGAGGTCGCCCGCATGCTCGGCCGTAGCGAGCGCCTGCGCACGCAGGCGGACGCGCCCGGGGTCACCATCGTCACCAACGCGCTCAACATCGCCTACGAGATGTCGGTGCGCGAGCACGTGAAAATCGTGGTCACCGGGGGAGTACCGCGCCGCCAGTCCTACGAGCTCGTCGGACCGCTCGTCGGCGCCACGCTCCGCGACTTCAGCATCGACACGGCGGTACTCGGGGTCGACGGTCTCAGTGCCGCGTTCGGCGCCACGACCCTGCACGAGGGCGAGGCGGATGCGAGTCGCGAGATCGCGGCCGTGGCGAGGCGCGTCGTCATCGCGGCGGACGCGACCAAGCTCGGCCGCAGCACCTTCGCCCGCATCTGCCCGCTCGGCCGCGTCGACATCCTGGTGACCGACCAGGATGTGACGCCGGAGTTCGCCGCCGACCTCGCCGCCGCGTCGGTGCGGCTCATCGTCGCCGACTGACCGCTCCCGCGGCGTTTCCCGCCGGCCCGTGTTACGGGCTCGTAAAACAATCGCCGTGCGTCCACGTGCGCTCGATTCGACCACTTAGTGTTTGCTCATGCTCGATTCAGACCCATACGTGACAAATCCGCGCAAGTGTTGCAGGATGTCGGCATGCACAACGACGTGGCGAACGCGCCCATGACCGCTCGAACCACTCCCGCGCCGAACTCCACGGCCGGGGCGACCAGGCCGGCCGTGGCCGTGGCCGTGATCGGCACGGGCGCCCGCAGCGTGATCGCCCATCACGTGCCCGTGGCTCGGAACGGCGCAGCGGTGGTAGCCGCGGTGGACACCGGTGAGGTGGGGCGGGCACGCGCACGCGCGACGTTCCCGGACGCGGTCGTCTATTCGTCGGTGGACGACCTCATCGCGGCGGGGAACATCGATGCCGCCGTGGTGACGACGCCCGACCACACGCACGAGGACATCGCAGTGGCGCTGCTGGAAGCGGGCATCGCGGTCTACCTCGAGAAGCCGCTCGCCATCTCGCTCGACGGCGCTGATCGCGTGCTCGCGACCGCCGCCGAAACGGGCACGCCCCTCTACGTGGGCCACAACTTCCGGCACTCCGGCGTGGTGCGGACCATGCGAGGCATCATCGAGCGCGGCGAGATCGGCGAGGTCAAGGCCATCTGGGTGCGCCACTTCGTCGGCAACGGCGGGGACTACTACTTCAAGGACTGGCACGCCGACCGATCGAAGACCGGCACGCTGCTGCTCCAGAAGGCGAGTCACGACATCGACATCGTGCACTACCTCGCATCCGGGTACACCCGTCGCGTGGTGGGCATGGGCGACCTCATGATCTACGGCGGCATCACCGACCGGCGCGAGCGGCCCGGCGAGACCATGCCCGACTGGTTCTCCTACGACAACTGGCCACCCGCCGCGCAGACCGGTCTGAACCCCGTCGTCGACGTCGAGGACGTGTCGATGATGCTCATGACGCTCGACAACGGCGTGCAGGCGAGCTACCAGCAGTGCCACTTCACGCCCGACTACTGGCGCAACTACACGGTCATCGGCTCCGAGGGGCGGCTGGAGAACTTCGGCGACACGTCCGCGGGCGTCGTGAAGGTGTGGAACCGACGCCACGAGTGGCAGGCCGACGGCGACATCGAGTACCCCATCGAGGGAGTGACCAGCGGTCACGCCGATGCCGACCTCGCCACCATGACGGAGTTCCTCGACTCCGTGCTGGACGGCGCTCCCACCGTCGTCTCACCCGTCGCGGCCCGTGAGGCGGTGGCCGCCGGATCGCTCGCGGCGGCGTCGCTCCGGTCCGGTTCGGTGCCCCTCGACGTCCCCGACCTCCCTCAGTCCGTTCTCGACCACTTCTCCTCCGCCACCCCGACCAAGCACTCCGGAAGGACCCCCCGATGAGCCCCCTGTTCCCCATTCCCGCACGGCGTCGAACCGCCGCGCTCGCCGGCGCCGCCGGTCTCGTCCTCCTCGTCAGCGGCTGCAGCGGGGGCGGCGCCCCGGCCGGCTCCGGCGAGTACACCGAGCCGGAGGCCGACCTCTCCGCCGAGATCACCTACGGCGTGTGGGACCAGAACCAGGTGCCGGCGATCGAGGAGAACATCGCCGCCTTCAACGAGGAGTACCCCGACATCGACGTCACGGTGAACGTCACGCCGTACGCGGAGTACTGGACGAAGCTGCAGACCCAGGCGTCGAGCGACACCCTGCCCGACCTGTTCTGGATGAACGGTCCGAACATCGGCCTGTACGCGTCGAACGGCCAGCTCGAGCCCATCACCGGCGCCGTTGAGTCGGGTGACATCGACCTCGACAACTATCCCGACGCGCTCGTCGACCTCTACAACGTCGACGACGTGCAGTACGGCGTGCCGAAGGACTTCGACACCATCGGCATCTGGGCGAACAAGGCGTTGTTCGAGCAGGCGGGTGTGCCGTTGCCGGAGGGGGACTGGACCTGGGACGAGTTCCAGCAGACCGCCGCCGACATCTCCACGGCGCTCGCCGACCAGGGGATCTACGGCGGCGCCGGCGGCATGGACGGCCAGACCACCTACTACAACACGATCTTCCAGGCCGGCGGCAGCGTCATCGACGGTGACACCTCGGGCTACGACACCCCGGGGGCCGAGGCCGGCATCCAGTTCTGGACGGATCTGATCGAGAGCGGCGGCTCGCCGTCGATCCAGCAGCTCACCGACACCACGGGCGACCAGTGGTTCACCTCGGGCAAGCTCGCCATGTACTGGGGCGGCAGCTGGTTCCGCTCGGCGATCACCGACACGGATCTCGCCGCGAACGTGACCGTGCTTCCCCTGCCCACCGGCGAGCAGCAGGCCACCGTGATCCACGGTGTCGCGAACGTCGTCCCCGCGGTCTCGGAGAACAAGCGGGCCGCCCAGGCCTTGCAGGTCTTCCTCGCGAGCCAGAAGTCGCAGCAGCAGCAGGGCGACGCCGGTGCCGTCATCCCCGCCTTCGACGGCACGCAGGATGCATTCACCCAGTCGCTTCCCGACGCGAACCTGCAGGTGTTCCTCGACGCCCTCGAGTACGCCCAGCCCCTCCCGGTGAGCAACAACTCCGCCGCCTGGAACGCCGCCGAGACGGAACTGCTCCCGCAGGCGTTCTCGGGGGAGCGCCCGGTGACCGACGTCACCGCGGAGCTCGCCGAGCAGATGAACGCGGCGCTCGCCGAGGAATAGAACGTGACCTCATCATCCCTCCGGCCGGGCTCGCCCGCCCCGTCCCTCCCGGGGCGGGCGGCGCGGGCCCGGCCCGGGAACCCTGCGCACGGACCGGGCGGTGCACGCTCCTCGGGTGGGGGGCGCATCGCCGGGGACGGCATCTGGCCCTGGCTCTTCATCGCCCCGCTCGTCACGGGCATCTCGGTCTTCTACTTCTGGCCGGTGCTGCAGACCGCCTTCTACTCGCTCACCGACTGGGGAGTGTTCGGCGGCTGGACCTTCGCCGGTGTGGACAACTACGTCGCCCTGTTCGCCGACCCGTCGCTCTACCTGTCGATCGGCAACACCCTCCTCTACACCGCGATCGTGCTGCTCGGCATCCCGATCGCGGTGTACCTCGCGAGCCTCCTGAACCTGCCCGGGCTGCGCTTTGCGTCGCTGTACCGCGTGCTGTTCTTCTTGCCCTACGTCGCCATGCCCACCGCCGTCGCCATGGTGTGGCGCGTCATCTACAACGGCGACTTCGGGCTGCTGAATCATGCGTTGGCGCTCGTCGGTATCGACGGGCCCTACTGGATCAGCACCCCGGGCGCGGCGACCGTCGCTGTGGCGATCGTCGGGCTCTGGTCCTCGCTCGGCTTCTCGTTGATCGTGCTCGCGGCCGGCCTCAAGAACATCCCGCCGGAGATGTACGAGGCGGCGGAACTCGACGGCGCCAGCCGGTGGCGTCAGTTCCGCTCCATCACGGTGCCGTTGCTCACGCCCAGCATCTTCTTCGTGACGATCGTCACCGTGATCTCGAGCTTCCAGGTCTTCGACCTGCTGTACGCCATCCTCGGCAGCAGCAACCCCGTGCTCCCGAAGAGCATGTCGCTCGTCTACTTCTTCTACCGCGAGGGTTTCGTGACCAACGACAAGGGATACGCCGCGGCAATCGCCATGGTCATCTTCCTCATCATCGGAATCGTGACGGCCGTGCAGTTCCGGCTGCAGAAGCGGTGGGTGCAGAGTGACTGACCGCACTACGTTCGTGCATACGCGAACCGCCGGCGCGGTGCCCGCGCCCGCCACGGGGGTCGGCGCACCCGCGACGACCCCGTCCCCGGCGCGGAGGCGCCGCCCCCGCCGCGGCGGATCGCACGTCGTGGCGCATCTCGTGCTCGGTGTCGGCGGCCTCATCATGGCGTTCCCGTTCCTCTGGCAGATCATCATGTCGCTGTCCACGAACGCCGAGGTGCAGAGCGTCACACCGGTCTTCTGGCCGGCCGAACTGCAGTGGGAGAACTACGTCCGGGTGTTCCAGCGACTGCCGTTCTTCGACCAGTTGCAGACGTCGGTCGCGGTCACGGTCATCCGCACCCTCGCGCAGATCCTGTTCTGCACGCTCGCCGGCTACGCGTTCGCGCGGATGAGATTCCGCGGTCGAGGCGTGCTCCTCGCCCTCGTGCTGTCGATCCTCATGGTGCCGTCGCAGGTGTACCTGCTGTCGCAGTACCAGTTGATCCAGGGCTTCGGTCTGCTCGACAGCCTCGGCGGCCTCGTGCTCCCCGGTCTGTTCAGCGCATTCGGTACCTTCCTCATGCGCACCGCGTTCCTCGCGATGCCCGCCGAACTGGAGGAGGCGGCGCGCCTCGACGGCGCCAATCCCCTCCAGATCTTCTGGCGGGTGATGCTGCCGCTCGCCACTCCGACCATCAGCGTGCTCGCCATCACCACCGTGCTCTGGTCGTGGAACGAACTGCTCTGGCCGCTCGTCGTGACCACGTTCAGCGACCGCATGCCGCTGTCCGCCGGCCTGGCCACGCTGATCGGCGACCGCACCACCGACTATCCGGTCGTCATGGCGGCGAGCCTGCTCGCGATGGCGCCGGTCCTGATCATGTTCATCCTGCTGCAGCGGCGCGTCATCGACGGGCTCGCCTCGAGCGGCCTGAAGTGACCCGCCTCACCGCCCTCCTCCATCCTTTTTTCGCCGAACGATCCGGCATCCGTCATTTCGACAAGGAGAACGCATGAAACGCACCATCACCGGCATCGCCCTCGTGGGGGTGGCTGTGCTCGTGGCATCGACGCCCGTGACGGCCGAGACGCTCGATACGACGACCGTTCGCTACGAGGCGAGCGACGAGAACATCGCCAACCCGCAGCGCGGGTTCTACCACCACACCGAGACCCATTACCGGGCGGACGGATCGGGGTATGTTCCGCTCGACGGCGCTGTGCTCGCCGGATTCCGTGACGAGGGCATCACGCAGATCCTCCGGGTGTTCTACCTCGAGAAGTTCGCCGCGACGCCGGAGCTCGACCAGGGATTCCTCGAGCTCGTGCAGGCGGACTACGACACCGCGCGGAAGGCGGGGGTCTCGGTGATCACGCGCTTCGCCTACGTGCAGGGCGGCGCATGGCCGTACGAGCCGCCCTACGGCGACGCCCCCGTGGACGTGGTGCTCGCCCATGTCGCGCAGCTCGCACCGGTGCTCCGGGCGAACTCCGACGTCATCCCCGTCGTCCAGAACGGATTGATCGGGCTGTGGGGGGAGGGCTATTACACGGATCACTTCGTGGCCGACCCCGCCAACCCGGGCGTCGTCACGGAGGAGGACTGGGCGAACCGTTCAGCGGTGACCATGGCGCTGCTCGAGGCGCTTCCGGCCGACCGCTCGGTGCAGGTGCGCACGATGCTGTCGAAGCAGAAGCTGTTCGGCGTGTCGACGGGAGCCGAGGGCGCTCTGTCCGCGGAGGACGCCTACACCGATGAGGCGATCGCCCGCGTCGGTCACCACAACGACTGCCTGCTCGCGGCACCGGACGACTGGGGCACGTTCCTCTCCGACCCGATCGAGCTCGACCAGCAGTACCTCGAGGTCGACAGCCTCTCCGTGCCGGTCGGCGGGGAGACCTGCAATGTGAACCCGCCGCGATCCGAGTGGGCGAGTGCCTCGGCGGAACTGGCCCGATACCACTACAGCTACCTCAACCGCGACTACAACCAGGACGTGCTGAACAGCTGGGGTGAGGAAGGCCTGGCCGAGACCGCACGCCGACTCGGTTACCGCTTCGTGCTGACCGAGAGCACCGTCGTCTCGGACGGGAACGGCGCCGACGAGATCTCGGTCGACGTGCGGAACGACGGCTGGGCGGCGCCCTACACCGTGCGTCCCGCAGCGCTCGTGCTGCAGGACGGCACCGACGCGTACGTCGTGCCGTTCGCCGAGAACGGCGACGCGCGCACCTGGCTGCCCGGCACCACCACCACGCTCACCGCGTCGCTCGACGACGTCCCGGATGGGAACTACGAGGCGTCGCTGGCCCTGCCGTCCGCCGATCTCGGCACCGCGGCCGATCCGCGCTTCGCGATTCGCACCGCGAACGTCGACACCTGGGATGCCGAGACCGGGCTGAACGACCTCGGTCAGCAGATCACGATCCGCGAGACCGCGGCCCCGACCCCCGCACCGACGGAGCCCCCCGTGCCGACGGAGCCGCCCACGGAGCCCGGCACGCCCGCCCCGAGCGACTCCCCGCGCCCCGCGCCCACGGCGCCCGCCGCATCCGGATCGGGATCGGGCACGGGCTCGACCAGCGGCACCACGCCCGCCCGCACCGGCGCGCTCGCCGAGACGGGTGCGGACGCGTCCGCGCTGCCCCTCGGTGTTCTCGCCGGCACGGCGGTGCTGGCGGGAGCGGTGCTCCTCGGGAGCCGGGCGCTCGTCCGTCGCCGTCGCGCGAGCTGACCCTGAGGTAGCGAGCGCACCAACGGTGCCCGGATCGGCCCTGCTCTGCTCTGCGGAGCGGAGAGCCGATCCGGGCACTTCTCGTGTGCGCCGGAGGACTCCAGGTAACGAAACGGTAACGAAGAGCGGATGACGGACCCTCCGCATCCTCTCGGCGCACGACGCCTCGTGCTCGCTCACTAACGTCGGAACCGCTCACCGGAGCGATGGGCGACGTTCGAGGAGGCAGGGTGTCGACGACACAGGCGGTTATCCCCACCGGGGACCAGGTCGTACAGGATCTGCCCT
Organism: Planctomonas psychrotolerans; assembly: GCF_008642235.1. Classification (GTDB taxonomy): domain Bacteria; phylum Actinomycetota; class Actinomycetes; order Actinomycetales; family Microbacteriaceae; genus Planctomonas; species Planctomonas psychrotolerans. The sequence continues at coordinate 1,469,543 of NZ_SJEV01000001.1, forward strand.
GGCGCTGGCGCGTGCAGGGGTCCATCTTCCTGATCGGTGGACTGGGCTTCATGTTCGACGCCTGGGACGTGATGCTGAACGGCTTCCTCATTCCGCTGCTCAGCGACGAGTGGTCGCTCACGCCCGGTCAGGCGGCATGGATCGGCACGTCGAACCTCATCGGCATGGCCGTCGGCGCGTTCCTCTGGGGTGGGCTCGCCGACCGGATCGGCCGCAAGCGCGCCTTCACCTGGACGCTGCTCATGTTCTCCGTCTTCACCGTGCTCGGTGCGGCGAGCAACGAGCTCGTGCTCTTCTGCGTGTTCCGTTTCCTCGCCGGGATCGGCCTCGGCGGCTGCATTCCGGTCGACTACGCCCTCGTCGGGGAGTTCACCCCGCGCAAGCACCGCGGTCGCGTTCTCGCGGCCATGGACGGGTGGTGGCCGATCGGCGCCACGCTGTGCGGCGTGGTGTCGACCGCGCTGCTCGTCTACGACAACTGGCGCCTGCTGATGCTGGTGATGGTGCTTCCCGCCCTCCTCGTGGTGTGGGTGCGTGCGTCGGTGCCGGAGTCGCCGCTGTTCCTCGTGCGTGCCGGACGCGTGGACGAGGCGAACCGGGTCATCCGCTGGCTCGTCGACCGCACCGGCGCCGCCGTGGAGTCCTGGCGCGACCCCGATCCGCGACGCCTCGCCCCGCTCAGCCTCGGCAGCGTGACCGGACAACTCGCCACCCTGTGGCGCTTCTCCTGGCGCATCACCCTGACCTCGTGGCTGCTCTTCGTCAGCGTGCTGCTGCTCTACTACGCCGCGGTCACCTGGCTGCCCCGCATCCTCGTGGAGGCCGGGTACGGCAACCGCGCCGCCTTCATCCTCACCTCCGGCATGACCGCCATGGGCATCCTCGGCGTCATCGCCGCCGCCCTGCTCATCGAACGGGTCGGCCGCAAGTGGGTGCTCGGGGTGTCGGCGCCCCTCGCGGGCGTGGCGCTGGTGGTGTTCGCCATGGTGCTCGACGACCCCGTCGCCGCGCGGATCGCCATCCTGGCGTTCGGCTTCCTCATCCAGGTGTCGATCCCGGCCCTCTACACCTACGTCTCCGAGCTCTATCCCACCGAGTTGCGCGGATCGGGATTCGGCTGGGCGTCCACCGCGTCGCGCATCGCCACGGGCGTCGCCCCGCTGCTGTTCGGAGCGGTGCTCTGGCCGCTGTTCGGTCTGACCTGGACCTTCATCGCGACCGGCCTCTTCGTGCTCGTCGCCGTGCTGTGGATGGCGAAGGCGACTCCCGAAACGGCGCACTCGCGGCTGCGGTGACCGACGCGGGACCGGGGACGCTCGTAGGGTGGCGGCATGAGCATGCCGCCGTCTCCCCCACCGCAGGGTTCCTCGCCGTCGAGCCCGACTGCGCCGCAGCCGTACGGGCAGCCGTACGGGCAGCCGTACGGCCGGCACTCCTCCGGCCCGCGGCGGGCGGCTCCGCGCACGCCCGCCGCGCCGCCGCTCGACGCCCGCCAGAAGCGAGGGACGTTCTGGGCCGGATTCCTGGCGCTCAACCTGATCTACCTCGGTGGCGGCCTCGTGCTGCTCGCCGTGGGCCTCGGCCTCGTCCTGGGATTCGCGTCCTGGGCCATCCGGTTGGCGAGTACCGGTGAGCCGGGCAGTGCACTCGGACAGGAACCGCGGGCGTTCCTCGCCTTTCTCTCGCAGGTCGATGCTCCGCTGTGGTTGGCGCTCCTGGCACTCGGCGGACTGATCCTCCTCGCCCTCGGCGTTCTCGTGAGCTCGATGGTGCTGTCGCGGCACGGTATCCACAGTCCGTGGGCGGTCACCTGGAGCGCCGTGGGACTGTCGATGCCCGCGCTCGTCGCCGTCGGCGGGGTGCTGTCCTTCGCGAGCCAGGTCGGCGGCGCTGTGGTCTCCTTCGGCACCGCGCCGTGGTGGGGGTCGGGCGGCGGCGCACTCGACGGCGCGGACATCGCTCTCGGCGTCACCCTGGCCCTCGGGGGCCTGCTGGTCTCCCTCGCCGTGGTGGGCGTCGTCGGGTGGCTCCTGTGGTGGGGGATGGCGCATCTCCTTCGCGAGCCCGCGCGAACCTGAGACCGCTCCCCGCTCCCCGCTCCCCGGGCCCGCGCATGGCCGCGGTGCCGATGTCCGCTTCCGCTCAGGACCCGGATCCGTCGTGGGCCCAGGACGCGAGCTCGGCGCCGTCGAGCAGCACGGCGGGATGCGGTCCCGCGGCCTGCAGACCGGCGCGTTCGGCCGGTGAGAACGGGCGGGCGGATGCCGCGAGCACCAGATTGCCGTCCGTGCCGGCCACCAGGCCGCTGGCTCCGCCGAGCAGGGTGACGAACGGGAAGGTGTCGAGCACGTCGGCGGTGCGGGCACGCGGCACCGACAGCTCGGGGCCGATCGGCAGGTTCACGAGCAGCACACCGCTCGGGGCGAGGAGTGCGGAGAGAGAGCGCAGGAAGCCCCTCGATCGCGTCTCCTCGATCACCGGGCCTCCGCTGTAGAAGTCGTCGACCAGCACGTCGACCCGGCCGTGCAGCTCGCCGGGCAGCAGCGTGCTCGCATCCCGAGCATCGCCGGTGACCGTTCCCAGCACGGCCCCGTGGGGCAGCGGCAATGCCGCGACCACCTCGGAAACCATGGTCGGGTCCCGCTCGATGACCCACTGCCGCGAGCCCGGCCGCGTCGCCTGCACGTACCGCGGCAGGGTCAGACCACCCGCACCGAGGTGCACGGTCGTGATCGGCGAGCCGGGGTCACCGATCGCGTCGATCACATTGCCCATCCGCCGCACGTAGTCGAAGAACAGCCGGGTCGGGTCGTCGAGATTCACGTGGGACTGTTCGCGCCCGTCGATGGCCACGGTGACGGCGCCGGGCACGTAGGCATCCGGCTCGATGGAGATCACGCGCGCAACGCTAGCGAGTCGCGGAAAGGCGACGAAATCTGGGAGAGTCAGGGGACGCCCCGCACCACGAGTGTTTCCCGCGACCCGAGGATCGAGACATGACCGCTGCCCGCCTGAGACACGCTCGGCGATTCGCCATGACGACCGTTCGCAGGTCGATGCTCGCCATGTTCGCCAGCCAGCTGCTCGTGATCGGCGGCATCGCCACCGTGGACGCGGTGCAGAAGCGCACGCGCAGCAAGCGGACCAGCTTCCCGCACCCCGGCACGTTCGAGAACACGGTGGCCGACACGTCCGCCACGGTGTACACCTACGGCGAGGACCTCTACGAGGCGATGCTCCAGGCCATCGCCGAGGCGCAGGACGAGATCCTCTTCGAGACCTACATCTGGAAGGGCGACTCGCTCGGGGAACGCTTCCGCGATGCCATCAACGCCGCGGCGGCGCGGGGCGTCTCCGTCTACATCATCTACGACGGCTTCGCCAACCTCGTCGTTCGGCCCTCGTTCTACGACTTCCACCCCGACGTGCACGTGTTCCGCTTCCCGATCCTCCGACCGTCGATCCTGTTCACCAACATCCGCGGCACCGGGTTCGACCACCGCAAGCTGCTCGTGGTCGATGACACGGTGGCCTACGTGGGCGGGTACAACATCGGCGCGACCTACGCGACCACCTGGCGCGACACGCACCTCGCCCTTCGTGGCCCCGCGATCTGGGACCTGCGTCAGGCCTTCGCGAACGTGTGGAACTTGCGGCGCGGGCCGGCGCGCGAACCGCTCGCCGTCACCGGCGCCAGCTCGTGGGAGCCGAGCATCCGCACCGTCAACAACATTCCGGCCAACCTCGTCTTCCCGGTGCGCGGGGTGTACCTGGATGCCATCAATCGCGCGCGGGAGCACATCTACCTCACCACGGCGTACTTCATCCCCGACCGGCAGATCCTCGAGGCCCTCATCCGGGCGAGCAAGCGGGGGGTCGACGTGCGCGTGCTCGTCCCGGAGTACTCGAACCACGTCGTCTCGGACTGGCTGTCCCGAGGCTTCTACACGTCGCTGTTGAAGGCCGGCGTGACCGTGCTGCTGTTCGAGAACGCGATGATCCACGCGAAGACCGCCACGATCGACGGTGAGTGGTCCACGGTGGGCACCGCGAACATCGACCGGCTGAGCCTCACCGGCAACTACGAGATCAACCTCGAGATCTTCGACGCCGACCTGGCCGCCACCATGGAGGAGATCTTCGCGGTCGACTCGTCGAACAGCCACCCGCTCACCCTCGAGGAGTGGGAGAGCCGCCACGTGGTCGCACGAGTGAGCGAGGCGATCCTCATGCCCCTGCGTCCGTTCCTCTAGGCCCCGACCGCATCTATCCCGGCTCGACCGCGTGCGCCGAGAGCGAACGCGCTCCGATACCGGGCACGGACGCTGGTCCTGCGCATCCGCGGGAGTAAACTTGAGTCACACAGACTCAACTCTTATCTCTTGGAGGTAGGGCATGGCGAACATGCAGGGCGCTCCCGGCACCGACGATCGCGCCAAGAGCGCGCTGGAGCAGTACGGAATCAATCTGACCGAGGTGGCGAAGAGCGGGAAGCTCGACCCCGTGATCGGGCGGGATGCGGAGATCCGCCGCATCAGCCAGGTGCTCACCCGGCGCACGAAGAACAATCCCGTGCTGATCGGGGAGCCCGGCGTGGGGAAGACGGCCGTGGTCGAGGGGCTCGCCCAGCGCATCGTGGCGGGCGACGTGGCCGACTCCCTCAAGGACAAGGAACTGGTGGCGCTCGACCTCGCCGCGCTGGTGGCGGGCGCGAAGTACCGGGGCGAGTTCGAGGAGCGGCTGAAGGCCGTGCTCAAGGAGATCAACGACTCCGACGGCCGCGTCATCACGTTCATCGACGAGCTGCACACCCTGATGGGCGCGGGCGGCGGCGAGGGGTCGGTGGCCGCGGCGAACATGCTGAAGCCGATGCTCGCCCGTGGTGAGCTGCGCATGATCGGCGCCACCACGCTCAACGAGTACCGGGAGCACATCGAGAAGGACGCCGCGCTCGAACGCCGGTTCCAGCAGGTCTACGTGGGGGAGCCGTCGGTGGAGGACACCGTCGCGATCCTCCGGGGCCTCAAGGGTCGATACGAGGCGCACCACAAGGTGACGATCGCCGACTCGGCGCTCGTGGCGGCGTCGGTGCTCTCGAACCGCTACATCCCCTCCCGGCAACTGCCCGACAAGGCCATCGACCTCATCGACGAGGCGGCCAGCCGGCTGAAGATGGAGATCGATTCCTCGCCGACCGAGATCGACGAGCTCAAGCGTGCCGTCGACCGGATGAAGATCGAAGAGCTCGCGCTCAAGAAGGAGAAGGACGACGCATCGCGCGAGCGCCTCGAGAAGCTCCGTGAGACGTTGGCCGAACGGCAGACCACCCTCACCGAACTGCAGGCGCGGTGGAATGCGGAGAAGAACTCGTTGCACAACGTCGGCGACCTCAAGACGAGCCTCAACGAGGCCCGCATCTCGCTCGACCGGGCGATGCGGGAGGGGCGCTACGAAGAGGCGTCCAAGCTGAACTACGAGACCATCCCCGGCATCGTGACCAGCCTCGCGGCCGCCGAGCAGGCCGAGTCGAGCGGCCCGCGCATGGTCAACGACCAGGTGACCGACGAGGACATCGCGTCCGTCGTCGCCGCCTGGACGGGCATCCCAGTGGATCGACTCACCCAGGGGGAGAGCGAGAAGCTGTTGCACCTCGAGGGCGAGCTCGGCAAGCGGTTGATCGGGCAGAAGCGCGCGGTGAAGGCCGTCGCCGACGCCGTGCGCCGCTCCCGCGCCGGTCTCTCCGATCCGAACCGACCCACCGGGTCCTTCCTCTTCCTCGGCCCCACCGGCGTCGGCAAGACCGAGCTCGCCAAGGCGCTCGCGGAGTTCCTCTTCGACGACGAGAAGGCCATGGTGCGCATCGACATGAGCGAGTACGGCGAGAAGTTCTCCGTCTCGCGGCTCGTCGGAGCTCCTCCCGGCTACATCGGCTACGAGCAGGGCGGCCAGCTCACCGAGGCCGTCCGTCGTCGCCCGTACTCCGTGATCCTGCTCGACGAGGTGGAGAAGGCGCACCCCGAGGTCTTCGACGTGCTGTTGCAGGTGCTCGACGACGGACGGCTCACCGACGGCCAGGGCCGCACGGTGGACTTCCGCAACGTCATCCTCATCCTCACCTCCAACCTCGGGTCGCACTTCATGGTCGACCAGGCGACGGACGCGGCGGAGAAGGAGCGCGCGGTGCAGGCCCTCGTGCGCCAGGCGTTCAAGCCCGAGTTCGTGAACCGGCTCGACGACATCGTCGTGTTCTCGGCGCTCTCCACCGGCGACCTCGGTCAGATCGTGGAGCTGTACATCGACGCGCTGTCCCGTCGGCTCGGTCAGCGCCGCCTCGAGCTCGCGGTCACGCCCGATGCGCGCCGCTGGCTCGCCGAACGCGGCTACGACCCCGTGTACGGCGCGCGACCGCTGCGCCGCCTCATGCAGCACGAGATCGACGACCGCCTGGCGAACGCGCTTCTGGCCGGCGCGATCCGCGACGGCGACACAGTGCGGGTCGACATGGCCATCGACGGGGACGCCCTCACGGTCGACCGGCTGGAGCCGATCCTCGTCGACTGACCGCCCTACTCCCCCCTGATCTGTCCCGGCACGTCTTGTCTACTCCCGGCGCGCGTAGGTTCGCGTGCCGGGAGTGCAGGATGCGTGCCGCGACGGGATTGTGGGCGGGCGGCGGGTGACGGGCGGCGGGTGGGGTGGCTAGTTCCAGGTGCCGCGGTGCACGAGGTCGCCGAGAGGCTTGCGCGAGCGCGGCGCCGACTCGCGGGCGCGCACGCGCTCGGGGAGGGTGTCCGCCTCACCGAGCACGCCGAGGGCCGACACCGTGAGCGGCTCGAACCGGGCGGGGATGCCGAACGACTCGCGCAGCGCCTCAGCCGAGAATCCCGCCATCTGATGCACATGCAGCCCGTCGGCGTGGGCCTGCACGGTGAAGTGGGCGACGGCCTGTCCGAGGTCGTACTCGTGCCGCGTCCGAGGTGCGCCGTTCTCGTCGGTGACCTCGGCCACGTTGGCGACGAGCACGGTGGCGCTGTGCGCCCACTCGGCGTTGCCCGGAGCCAGGGAGTCGAGGATCGCGGCGAAGGTGTCGTCGCCGCGGCGACCGACGACGAAGCGGGACGGCTGACCATTCGCCAGTGACGGCGTCCACCGGGCGGCCTCGAGGGCGGCGGTGAGCTGCTCGTCGGACACCACGCCATCCGGGTCGAACGCCCGGGGGCTCCAGCGTTCGGCGAGCACATCGACGAGCGGGACGCTGGTTTCGGCGCGTCGGTCGGTCGCGGTGGTGGGCAGCATGCGGAATCCTTTCGCAGGAACGGTCGCGATGCGGGCACCGCGGGAGGGCGGCGCCGGTGCCGTGGAGCCCAACGACGGGCGCGGCCGTCGCATTCCCGCCTGCCCGCGCCGTTCGCTCCGCGCCCCGCGCACTACTGTCGCCGTGCAGGATGCGTGCCGCGACGGATCACCCGACCCGGCGGGTGCCGCAGGCGAGGTCGAGCATGCCGTCGCGTGCCGCCTCGAGGGCGGCCGACACCGCTCCGATGGAGACGACGTCGCCGCCCAGGCGCGACGCCACGAGTTCGGGCGCCGGCAGGTCCAGTTCCCGGGGAAGCGCTGCCCGCGCCGCTCCGATGAGTTCGGCGGCGCCGTCGGCGATCGACCCGGAGACCACGACCCGTGCGGGGTCGAAGAGGCTGCCGAGGATGCCCGTGACGACACCGAGCATCGCGCCGACCCGGTGCATCACCCGCTCGGCATCGGGGTCTCCTCGCCGCGCCGCCTCGAGCACCGTTCGCCCGTCGAGTTCGGCCACGGGCACGGTGGCCAGAGGGCTCCCCTCGGACACCTCGCCCGCGGCGACGGCTTCCCGCGCCCACTGCGCGGCCCGAGACCCGAGTCCCCACGCGCCCTCGACCCCGATCACGTGGTCGAACGCGACCATCTCGCCCACGCCGCCGTGGCGTCCGCGGAGCAGTACGCCGTCGACGACGACCCCGGCCCCGAGGCGCTCCCCGGCGAGGAGCGTGACGTAGTCGCGGCAGCCGACCGCGGCCCCGACGGTGCCCTCGGCGACCGCGGCGAGCGATGCGTCGTTCTCGACTCGGACGAGCGGCACCCATTCGCCGAACAGGGCGGCGAGATCGGGATTCATCCGCCTCCAGAACTCCGCCCGGTGCGGGGGAGACATCCCCGCGCGATCGACGGGCGCCGGTACGCCGATGCAGATGGAGAGCACGTCCTTCCGGGACCGCCCGGCCGTGCGCAGCGCGGCATCCACAGCCGACGTCACTGCGGCGCGCCGTTCGTCGACCGAGTCGTGCTCCGGATCGAGGATCACGTGCTCGCGAGTCAACTCGCCGCCGCGGAGATCGGCCACCACGGTGGTCAGATGTGCGCGCCCGGCGTCGGTGCCCACGACGACCATCTCGCCGGTGCGGAGCGCGAAGCGCCGAGCCGGTCGGCCCTTCCGATAGTCACCCCCCGCCCGCGCGTTGGGGAGCTCGCGGAGCACGCCCAGCTCCACGAGCTCGTCGATCACGTCGATCGTCGTCGAGCGGGTGAGACCGGCGACCGACATCACGTCGCTCGCGGTGAACACCTCGTTCTCCCAGGCGTGGCGGAGCGCGATATCGAGGCTTCTACGGCGTACCGCGCCCGTCGGGGTCGGATTGGACATCAGCCCTTGACCTTTCGCGTCCCATCCTGCATCGTTGTCCCAATCTACTAGATTCGCCAAGTAAATCTATTGGCCGATCAACTCTCCTGCATCAGTGACGATGAACTGTGGAAGGACCAGCGACGTGGCTGCGATCTCACAACGATGGACCCGAGCGGTGGCGATCGCGCTGGGGGTCGGCCTCGTCGGCGGCCTCACCGCGTGCGCCGGTGCCGGCGAGCCGGCCGAAGTACGGTTCCACCTCAGCAAGCCGGAGGCCATCCCGTACTTCCGGGAGCTCGTCGGGGAGTACAACGCCTCGCAGGACGAGGTGCGCGTGGTCTTCGACACGTCGTCGAATCTGCAGGCCGGGTTCCTCCGCGGGAACCCGCCCGACCTGGGGTTGCTCAACTACAACATGGAGATGGCCCGCTTCATGGAGCGCGGAGCGCTGAGCGACCTCAGCGACATGCCCGAGGCCGATCGGATCCGCCCGGAAGTGCAGGAGCTCGTCGACCAGTACGCCACCTACCCGGGCCGCACGAGCGTGCTGCCCTATTCGGTGATGGCGGCGTCGGTGATCTACAACAAGCAGATCTTCGAGGAGCAGGGCGTGGAGGTGCCGCGAACCTACGACGAACTGATCGAGGTCTGCGAGGCACTTAAGGCCGCGGGGATCACCCCGTTCTATGCGACCTTCAAGGACCCGTGGACCATCGGACAGGGGTGGTTCGACTACACCGTCGGGGGGAACATCGACGTCGCGGAGTTCTACGACGAGATGAACGAACTCGGCACCGAGGTCGGGCCGGACTCGCCGGTGTCGTTCGAGAAGACGCTGAGCGAACCGGTGGAGCAGATGACGCAGCTCGCGGCGAACTACACGAATCCGGATGCCGCGAGCCGCGCGTACGGCGACGGCAACCTCGCGTTCGCCGAAGGTCAGGCCGCGATGTATCTGCAGGGGCCGTGGGCCTTCGGCGAGATCGCGAAGACCAATCCCGACCTCGACCTCGGCACGTTCCCCCTTCCCGTGACCAACGATCCCGATGATCTCGCGGTGCGCGTGAACATCGACCTCGCCGCGTGGATCCCGGAAGCGTCGACGCGCAAAGCCGAGGCCCGCGACTTCCTCAGCTACCTCTTCCAGCAGGAGGTCATGGACGAGTACAACGCCGCCTTCCTGGGGTACGGAACGACGATCGAGGCGGCGCCGGTCACCGATCCGCGCATCGTCGGCATGAAGGAGTACTACGACGCGGCGAAGTTCTATCAGGGGCCGTCGAGGGCGATCCCCCTCACCATCCCGACCGACAACTACCTGCAGGGCATCGTCACAGGCTCGGACGCGGAAGAGACGCTCGCCGTCATGGACGCCGACTGGGCCCGACTGGCGTTCCGCCAATAGCTGCTGAAGAAAGGGAAGCGACACGTCATGACAACGCACGCCCCAGTAACGACGTCGGCCGGCAGGACGGGACCGGTCCGGGCGGGCCGGAACGGCACCGGCGCGGTCCCGAAGGCCAAACGCAAGGTGGAGGGGATCTACTACCTCTTCCTCCTCCCGAGCCTCATCCTGTTCACGCTGTCGATCACCCTGCCGGCCGTCATCGGGATCTTCTTCAGCTTCACCAACTCGATCGGCTTCGCGGACTGGGACTTCGTCGGCCCGATCAACTACATCGCAGCCTTCAGCGATCCCGCGATCCTGCAGAGCTACCTCTTCACCGTCGGCTTCGCCGCCGTCACCGTCGTGGTGGTCAACGTGGTGGCGTTCCTCCTCGCCGTCGGCCTGACCTCCCGCATCCGCCTCAAGACGGCGCTCCGCACGATCTTCGTCATCCCGATGGTGATCTCGGGCATCGTCATCGCGTTCGTCTTCAACTTCCTGTTCTCCAACTCGGTGCCCCAGCTCGGACAGAGCACGGGCGTCGGCTGGCTCAGCGAGAGCATCCTCGCGAACCCCGACCTGGCCTGGCTCGCGATCGTCATCGTGACCGCCTGGCAGGCGATCCCGGGAACCCTGCTCATCTACATCGCCGGACTGCTCTCCATCCCGGGTGACGTCTACGAGGCGGCCGACATCGATGGGGCGGGCAAGGTCGCCCAGCTCACCAAGATCACCCTTCCGCTGGTCGCCGGGTACGTCGTCATCAACGTGATCCTCGGATTCAAGGGCTACCTGAACGCCTACGACATCATCGTCGGACTCACGAACGGCGGCCCCGGAACGGCGACCCGAAGCGTGGCGATGACCATCGTGACCGGATTCACGAGTGGCGACTACGCCTACCAGATGGCGAATGCGACGGTCTTCTTCATCATCACCGTCGGTATCGCCCTGCTGCAACTCGCCCTCACCCGCGGAAGGAACGTGCTCTGATGTCAACCCAGCCAGCCCTCGTCGTCGAGCAGGTCGCGGGAACGGAGATCCTCGAGGGGCGCACCCCGAAACGCGCACCCAGCCGCTTCAGCATGGAGCGCGTCAACTGGCCGGGCACGATCCTCATCGCGCTCTGCTCCGTCACGGTGCTGATCCCGCTGTACGTCACCATCTCCATGGCGTTCAAGACCCGGGAACAGGCCGTCGACGGCAACGCCTTCTCGCTGCCCAACCCGATCAGCGTCGAGGGCTTCGTGGCGGCGTGGCAGCTGACGAACTTCCCCCTCGCCTTCACCATCACCGTGCTGGTGACGCTCGCGACCGTCGCCGGCACGATCCTCCTCGCGTCGGTCGCCTCCTTCGCCATCGCCCGCAACTGGGACCGCAAGCTGTTCCGCTGGTCGTTCTACTACCTGCTCATGGCGATGTTCATCCCGTTCCCGGTCCTCGCCCTCCCGCAGATCCAGCTGACCGGGCTGACGGGGCTCGACAACCCGGTCGGCGTCACGCTCCTGCACATCATGTTCCAGCTGAGCTTCAGCATCCTGCTGTTCACGGCGTTCCTCCGCTCGATCCCGCTCGAACTCGAGGAGAGCGCACGCATCGACGGCGCCTCCACCTGGCAGACCTTCTGGCAGCTGATCTTCCCGCTCCTCGCGCCCATGAGTGCGACCGTCGGCATCTTCGCCTTCCTCGCGTCCTGGAACGACTTCATGATGCCGTCGCTGATCATCTCCGACCCCAGCATGCAGACGCTGCCCGTCGTGCAGAGCATCTTCCAGACCCAGTTCAGCAACAACTACAACGTGTCCTTCGCGTCCTACCTGATGGCGATGGCCCCGGCCATCATCGTCTACCTGTTCACCCAGCGCTGGGTCATGGAGGGCGTGACCCAGGGCGCCATCAAGGGCTGACGTTCCCCGCCCGTCCGCCCCGCCTCACGCGCATCGCCCACCTCGACGAAGCAGGAACTCCCGTGACACGCACCCAGAATCCCTCCGTCGACGGGCGTCCCGCCCCTCCGCGACAGCCGGACGACCGCGAGGCGTTCCCCTCGGGGAACGCCACGTGGTGGCGACAGGCGGCCGTGTACCAGGTGTACCCGCGCAGCTTCGCGGATGCAGACGGCGACGGGCTCGGCGACCTGCCGGGGGTGACGTCGCGGGTCGGCTACCTGGCGGAGCTCGGTATCGACGCGGTGTGGCTGAGCCCTTTCTACCCGTCGCAACTCGCCGACGGGGGATACGACGTGGCCGACTACCGCGATGTCGACCCGAAGCTCGGCACGCTCGACGACTTCGACGACATGGTCCGGGCGCTGCACGCTCACGACATCCGGGTGATCGTCGACATCGTGCCGAATCACACCTCCGACCAGCACGCCTGGTTCCGCGAAACGCTCGACAGCGAGCCGGGCTCGCCGGCGCGCGACCGCTACATCTTCCGCTCCGGGCGAGGGGAGGCGGGAGCGGAACCGCCCACCGACTGGGTCTCGACGTTCGGAGGGTCGGCGTGGGAGCAGGTGGCGGACGGGCAGTGGTACCTGCACAACTTCGCCGTCGAGCAGCCCGACCTCAACTGGTCGAATCCCGAGGTACGCGCCGACTTCGTGCGCACCCTGCGGTTCTGGTCCGATCGCGGGGTCGACGGCTTCCGCATCGACGTCGCGCACATGCTGACGAAGGACATGACCGAGCCGTTGCTCTCCCGTGCCGAGCTGGACGCCCTTCCGCTGGACGGCCAGCACCCCTTGATCGACAGGGACGACGTGCACGAGGTGTATGCCGAGTGGCGGGCGGTCTTCAACGCGTACGACCCGCCCCGCACCGCGGTGGCCGAGGCGTGGGTGGATGCCGCGCGCGTGCCGCTGTACGCCCGAGCCGAGAGCCTCGGCCAGGCGTTCAACTTCGAGCTGTTGGAGGCGGATTTCGACGCCGAGCAGTTCCGCCGCATCGTCAGCGACAACCTCGCGCTCGCCGAGCTTTCCGGATCGTCGTCGACGTGGGTCCTGTCCAACCATGACGTCGTGCGCCACGCCACGCGCTACGGGCTGCCGCATCCACCGCGTGCCGACAGTGGTCGACCGGCGCTCAAGCACGGCAACGAGTGGTTGCTGTCCGGAGGCGTCACGCCGGCGCTCGACCGGGCGGGTGGTCTCCGTCGTGCCCGGGCGGCCACGCTGTTCCTGCTCGGGCTCCCCGGATCCGCCTACCTCTACCAGGGCGAGGAGCTCGGTCTGCACGAAGTGGCGGACATCGCCGACGAACACCGGCAGGACCCTACGTTCTTCCGCAGTCCGGGCATCGACAAGGGGCGCGATGGATGCCGGGTCCCCATTCCCTGGAGCTCCACCGGAACATCCTTCGGCTTCGGGGAGGGCGGCGCGCACCTTCCCCAGCCGGCCTGGTTCGCGTCGAGCGCCGTGGACGTGGAGGAACGGCTCCCGCACTCGACCCTCACGCTCTATCGGCGTGCGCTGAACCTCCGTTCCGAACTGCAGACCGACGAGCAGCTCGAATGGATGGACACCGGCCGGAACGAGGTGCTCCGCTTCGCGCGTCCGAACGGGTGGCAGGTCGTGACGAACTTCGGCACCGAGCCCTTCGAGCTCGACCGAGCCGACGTCGTGCTGGCCAGCGACGACGCGCCGCTCGGGATCGTGCCCGGCGAGACGACCGTGTGGCTGGCGCCGGCCTGACCGCTTGATGCCCGGGCGGTGACGATCGGGTCAGCTGTCGCCGAGCACGTTCACGCCGAGCGCCGTGATGACGCCGAAGGCGGTTCCCCACAGGATGATCGAGATGACCTGCCAGAAGATCACGGCGTTCTTCGGGGCCCCGAAGGAGACCAGGGCGGCGGAGGTGATCTGGCTGGGCAGGATGGCCTGCCCGAGCAGGCTGACCCCCGCGACGCCATACCTGTCGAACGCGCCGCGGAGCCGCTGACGCCGGGGTGAGCGCTCGCGTTCCTCCCGGGCGGTGCGGCCGCGTACCGCGTGTGCGCCGAGCACGAGCAGCAGCATGGTAGCGATGTTGCCGAGCACAGCCGCGCCGATGGCCAGCGGGACGGGAAGCCCGGCGACGACACCGATCACCGACCCGAAATATGACTCGATGAACGGAATCGCCCCGGCGACCATGACACCCAGCCACTGGAGCCAGGTGGGCAGGGTGGCGGTGAAGTCTTGCAGGGATTCGATCACGGGTGGGATTCCTGTTCTCCTCGGGACGGGCGAAGGTCGTGAAGCGATGGAAAGTTCGCTTTACGGAAAGCCTGCTTGACACGAGGGCTACTTGTCAAGCACGCTTGTCACCATGAGAAGCGCGGTCAGAGAGCTGCGGCAGGCGAACGGCCTGTCGCAAGAAGCCCTGGCACGGGCGCTGGGGGTCTCGCGTCAGACGATCAATGCGATCGAGACCGGGCGCTACGACCCCTCGCTGCGACTGGCGGTGCACCTGGCGCGACATTTCGGTCGCACTGTAGAGGAGATGTTCGATGTCGACACCGAGTAGGAATCGATTGCCCGTTTCGACCACCAACGTCGTGCTCGTGGCCGTGCTTCTGGCCGGCGCCGTGGTCACGGCCCTCGACGGAAGCTGGCGGGGAACGGTCCTGCTCGCGGCGTTGGGCATCATGGTGCTCGCTACGGCGATCTATGCGCGCCGACCGAACTCTCGCGACATCACTCGCGTGAACGCCATCGAGTACCGGGATGAGCGGGACAAGCGCATCGCTCAGGTCGGCTTCTCGGTCGTGGGAGTGGTGGCCCTCATCCTCTCCGCCATCGAGTTCGTGGCAGTCACCGCCCTGACCGGTCCGCTCGACTGGCCTCCCGCGATGCAGCTGCTGCCTGCGGCCCAGCTGTTCCTGCTGTCCCTGGTGTGGGCGGTGGCGAACTCGGTGTCCGCTCGGCGCAACTAGTCGCCGGGACCCGGCCCCGGAGGTCGGCGGAGCGCCGACAGGGACGGGAACACGCAATGCCGACATCGGCAAGCCCCCGCCTCGGCCGTTATCCCGGAATACGCTCGAAGAGCAGGAAGACCGAATACCTAAGGGAGACCATGTCCAACGACCAGTACACCCTCGAAGACCCGAGCAAGAAGTACTCGAACATCGACACGAAGGCCCAGTACCAGGAGGGCGCCGGCCTCGACGCGAACCTCGACAACAAGGCCGATCGCGGCGAGAAGACCTACCGCGGAACCGGACGGCTGGAGGGCCGCAAAGCCCTCGTGACCGGCGGTGACTCCGGCATCGGCGGGGCCGTCGCCATCGCCTTCGCGCGCGAGGGGGCGGATGTCGCCATCTCCTACCTCCCCGAGGAGGAAGAGGACGCTCGCGGAATCGTCGCGCTCATCGAGGAGGCCGGCCGCACCGCCATCGCCATCCCGGGCGACATCACCACCGCGGAGTTCAGCCGCGAGCTCGTCGCCACCGCCGTCTCGAAGCTCGGCGGGCTCGACATCCTCGTCAACAACGCCGGCAAGCAGCAGAACCAGTCCGACCTGCTCGACATCACCGACGAGCAGTTCGACGAGACCTACAAGACCAACGTCTACGCGATGTTCTGGATCACGAAGGCAGCCCTGCCCCACCTGAAGCCCGGCTCGACGATCATCAACTCGACCTCGATCCAGGCGTACGTGCCCTCGGAGACCCTGGTCGACTACGCATCGACCAAGGCCGCGATCAACAACTTCACGAAGGGTCTCGCGCAGCAGCTCGCGCCGAAGGGCATCCGCGTGAACGCGGTCGCCCCGGGTCCCATCTGGACTCCACTGCAGACGGCGGGAGGCCAGCCGCCCGAGGCCCTGCCCGAGGTCGGGTCATCGACCCCCCTCGGCCGGTGGGGTCAGCCCGCCGAACTCGCCCCGGCCTACGTGTTCCTGGCATCGGCC
Organism: Planctomonas psychrotolerans; assembly: GCF_008642235.1. Lineage (GTDB taxonomy): Bacteria > Actinomycetota > Actinomycetes > Actinomycetales > Microbacteriaceae > Planctomonas > Planctomonas psychrotolerans. Next base: position 1,485,480 of record NZ_SJEV01000001.1, read on the forward strand.
GAGTCGAGCTACGTGATCGGTGAGACGCTCAACGTGAACGGCGGCTCGCCGACCCCGTAGCAATCGGGACCCCGGAAAGGGCGTCGGTCGCGGGAACTCGTTCCCGGACCGGCGCCCGATCCGTGTCGGCGCTCCTCGGTGCGTCGCCCTGCGTGAACAACAAAGAAGGGGGCGTCCTGTGCCCAAGCCCGTGCTGAGCGTCTTCCCCCGGGACGACTCGACGACGCGCGTGTACGCGCACATAGATAGGGTCGGAGCGTCGACGTCACCCGACTTCGTGCTGGTGCACGGGATCGGGATGTCGCACCGGTACTTCCGGCGCCTGCATGCCCGCCTGGCAGCGGCGGGGAACGTGTACTCGATCGATCTGCCCGGCTACGGGGGGAATCGGAGGCCGCGCGCGAGCATGTCGGTGCGGGACGGTGCGGTGGCGATCGCCGCGACGCTCGATGCGATGGGCCTCCGCTCCTGCGTGGTCGTCGGGCACTCGATGGGTGCCCAGTTCGCGGCCGACCTCGGCATTCTCCGACCGGACCTCGTGTCGCATCTCGTCCTCATCGCTCCGGTCGTGGATCCCCGGCATCCCACCGCCCTCGGTCACGCCCTCCCGATGATGGTCAACTCGCTCTTCGAGAAACCGATCATCAACGCGATCGAGTTCGCCGACTACGTGCGCTGCGGGCCGCGCTGGTACTTCTCCCAGTTGCGCGAGATGACCACGCACTCCATCGCGGGTCGACTCGCACTCGTCACCATGCCCGTCCTCGTGCTGCGCGGTGCCCGGGACGCGCTGGTGACGCGGCAGTGGAGCACCGCGCTTGCGGCGTGCGTCACGGGTGGCCGGGCCGAGAGCATCCGCGGCGGAGCGCACGTGATCCAGTACAGCCAGCCGAAACGCGTCGCCGCGGCCATCGCGCGCTTCCTCGCGCCGACGGCGGTATGACGGCTGGTCCCGAGCGCGCTCGCGCGGCTCCGGTCACTCAGGAGGGCCCCCGCGCTCAGGCGGCGAGTTCGGCCCGAACGGCGGCGACGAAGCGGTCGATGTCGGCCTCGGTGGTGTCGAACGCGCACATCCAGCGCACCTCTCGGCGTGCCGGATCCCAGTCGTAGAACCGGAACGATTCGCGCAGGCGATCGGCGACGCCGGGCGGCAGGATGGCGAAGACCCCGTTCGACTGGGTCCGCTGGGTGAACTCCACGCCGTCCACGCCCTCCAGCGCCGAGCGAAGCCGTGCCGCCATCGCATTGGCGTGGCGGGCCGAGCGGAGGAAGAGCGGCTCGCCGGTCTCCGCGTCCGCCGAATCGTCGCCGAGCAGTGCGATCAGCTGCGCCGACACGAATCGCATCTTCGAGGCCAGCTGCATGTTCATCTTGCGCAGGAAGAGCAATCCGTCGCTCGCCGTGGGATTCAGCACGGCGATGGCCTCGCCGAAGAGCAGCCCGTTCTTGGTGCCGCCGAAGCTCAGGGTGTCCACGCCGGCATCGGTCGTGAACGCGCGCAGCGGCACGTCGAGGGACGCGGCGGCATTGGAGATGCGTGCGCCGTCCATGTGCACGGTCATCCCCCGGGCGTGCGCGTGATCGGCGATCGCGCGCACCTCGGCCGGCGTGTACGCGGTGCCGAGCTCGGTGGTCTGGGTGATGCTCACGGCCAGGGGTTGTGCGCGGTGCTCGTCGCCCCAGCCCCATGCCTCGCGGTCGATGAGCTCGGGCGTCAGTTTGCCGTCCGGTGTCTCCACCTGCAGCAACTTGAGTCCGCCCACGCGCTCGGGGGCCCCGTTCTCGTCGGTGTGGATGTGCGCCGTGCGCGCGCAGACGACGGCGCCCCACCGCGGCAGCATGGACTGCAGGGCGAGCACGTTCGCGCCCGTGCCGTTGAAGACGGGGAAGACCTGCACGCCCTCGCCGAAGTGCCGGGCGAAGACGTGCTGCAGGCGTTCGGTGTAGGCATCCTCCCCGTAGGACACCTGATGCCCCTCGTTCGCCGCGGCGATGGCGGCGAGCACCTCCGGGTGCGCCCCCGCGTAGTTGTCGGACGCGAAGCCGCGGTAGCCGGGGTCGTGCAGACGGGAGGGATGCGGGGACGAGGGGGTGCCATTAGTCACCTCCCCAGTCTCCCGCATCCCTCCCGTCGCGGCGCGCGGTGGGTCAGCCGCGGAGGGCGTCCATCAGCTTCACCCGGGTGCCCATGCGCAGCAGCGAGTTGGAGTAGATGCGCGACCCCAGCACGATGACCACGGCGGTCGACGCGAGCAGCACCCCCAGCGACAGCACGGGCTCCCACCATTCGGCGGTGCCGAGGAACAGTCGCATCGGCATCCCGACCGGGGCGGAGAACGGCACGTACGACATGATGGCCAGCACGGTGGGGTTGTCGTTGAAGAAGATCACCAGGAAGTAGGGGATCATCACGAGCATGGTCACCGGGGAGGTGACCGAGCCCACGTCCTCCTGGCGGGACACGAGCGACGCGGTGGCGGCGAACAGCGACGCGAGCAGCACGAAGCCGAAGAGGAAGAACACCACGAACCACAGCACGGCGGGCCCGACCAGCGCGAGCAGCGCGGTCTGCTCCGTGACGAGCAGTCCGACACTCGCGATGATGGCGATCAACGCGATCTGCCCGAAGGCGAGCAGACTGTTGCCGATCACCTTGCCGGCGAGCAGGGTGCGCACCGAGATCGTGGACATGAGGATCTCGACCACCCGGGTCTGCTTCTCCTCCACCACGCTCTGCGCGATCGTCGCTCCGAAGGTCATGGCCGAGAGGAAGAACACCAGCCCGAAGGCGAGCGCGACGATGTAGGCGAGGGAGGGGGACTGCCCGAGCTCGTTGAGCAGCTCGACGTTCGGCACCGCGGAGAGCGCCGACACCACACCGCTCGGCACCTCGCTGTCGCCGATCACCGTGAGACCGGTGACGTTGTCGGCCGAGTCGTCGGGAACGACCGCCGCGTCCACCTCTCCGCTCCGGACCAGCTCGCGGGCCTGCTCCACCGAACCGACGGAGCGCGCCTCGAGTCCGGGTGCGTCGGAGACCGCCGACTCGGTGGCGCCCACGACCGCGACGGGGATGCGGTCGTCGGAGACCCGGCTGCTCAGGATCCCGCCGATCACCACCGAGGCGAGCACCGACAGCAGCAGTATGGCGGTGCTGATCAGGAACGACTTGCTGCGCAGGCGCATCTGCACCTCGCGTCCGGCGACGAGTGCGGTCGCCTGCGGGAACGTGAGCCCGGTGCGGGTCGCTCCGGTGCGCGTTGTCGGGCGCGTCGTCGTCGTGGTCATCGGACTACCTCCGTGAAGATTTCGGCCAGGGTGGGTCGTTGCCGGGTGAAGCCGAGCACGCCGCCCTGCGTGACGGCGCGCTGCAGCACCCGCTGGCGAGCGGGTTCGTCCTCGGCATCGAAGAGGGCGTAACCGCCGTCGAAGTCGACGACGGACACGCCGGGCATCTCGCGGAGCCATCCGGCGTCGCCGTCGAGCAGGAGCTCGGTGAGGTTGGAGCTGTGCTCGTCGCGAAGCTGCTCGCGGGGTCCGGCGGCGCGGATGACGCCGTCGGCGATCACCACCACCTCGTCGCAGAGCCGTTCGACGATGTCCAGCTGGTGGGACGAGAACAGCACCGGCACGCCCGAGGCGGCGCGCTCCTTGAGCACGCCGAGCACGACCTCCACGGCGATCGGGTCGAGCCCCGAGAACGGCTCGTCGAGCACGAGCACATCGGGGTCGTGCACGAGCGCGGCGGCGATCTGCGCGCGCTGCTGGTTGCCGAGCGAGAGACTCTCGACCGTGTCTTCCAGGCGCTCGCCGAGGCCGAGCCGCTCGAGCAGGTCGGTGGCGTTGCGGGTGGCGTCCGAGGCGCTGAGTCCGTGCAGTCGGGCGAGGTACACCACCTGCTCGCGCACCTTCATCTTGGGGTAGAGGCCGCGCTCCTCCGGCATGTAGCCGAAGATGCGTCGGCTGTCCTCGGTGAGGCGCTCGCCGTTCAGGGTCACCACGCCGGAATCGGCGGACAGCACACCGAGGATGATGCGCATGGTGGTGGTCTTGCCTGCGCCGTTGCCGCCGACGAAGCCGGTCAGCTTGCCCGGCGGAACGGTGAAGCTCACGTCCCTGAGTACGTGGCGGTCACCGAACGACCGGTTGATGTGCGATACCTCGAGCATGAGTCCTCCGGAGGGTGGCTGGGATACCCACGCTAGGAGCGGGGCCCTCGCACCACCTCCCCCTCCCGGCTGACTGCAGAAGCCGTGGCTCCTCCACCGCACGGCGGAGAGCGCCGGCGGAGGGCACCGGGGGAGGGGCGCCGTCAGGCGGACGCGTCGGGCGCGGCGAGACCGTGCCGATAGGCGTACACGACCGCCTGCACGCGATCGCGCACCCCGAGCTTCTGCAGGAGGTTCGAGACGTGCGTCTTCACGGTCGCCTCGCCGAGGTACAGCCGCGCGGCGATCTCCGCGTTGGCGAGCCCCTCGGCGAGGAGGCGCAGCACCTCGAGCTCCCGCTCCGTCAGCCCCGCCGAGGCGGTCCTCGCGGTCCCCGCGGCACCCGGCTGCGCCGACGCGCCGGAGCTTCCGGCCGACGCGTTCGACGACGATCGGTGCGGCACGTCGGTGGCCGCTTCTGTCCGGGTATCGGGCACAGCATCCGGAGAGCGTTCCGGGTCCCGAACGGCGAAGCGCTCGATCACCCGGCGCGTCACGTGCGGCGACAGCAGCGCATCGCCCCGGGCGATCACCTTCACGGCCTCCACCAGCTGTTCGGGCGACGAGTTCTTCAGCAGGAACCCGCTGGCGCCCGCCTGCAGCGCGGTGAAGAGGTAGTCCTCGCGGTCGAAGGTGGTGAGCATGAGAATCCCCGGGTTCGTGTCCGGATCCGCCACGATCGCCCGCGCGGCCTCCAGCCCGTCCATGCGGGGCATCTGCACGTCCATGCACACGACATCGGGTCGCAGTTCGCTCACCCGCGCGAGCGCCTGCAGGCCGTCGCCCGCCTCGCCCACCACCTGCAGCCCCTCCTCGCTCTCGAGGATTACCCGGATGCCCGCCCGGACGAGTTCCTGATCGTCCACCAGGAGCACACGAATCGGGGCGGTCCCCGCGACGGGCATCGGGTGGTGCGCGCTCACGGTCGTGCCTCCCGACTGGTGGGCAGCACCGCGCGCACCCGGTATCCCCCGCGCGGTTTCGGCCCGATGGAGATGTCCCCGCCCACCGCGGCCACCCGCTCGCGCATCCCGACATGGCCGAGGCCGGTGCCGTCGCTCGACGAGCCCCTCGCCCCGACGCCGGCGTCGCTGACCTCCACCTCCACCGCATCCGTGAGATAGCGGATGCGCACGTCGGCGGGGGAACCCATTCCGGCGTGCTTGCGCACGTTGGTGAGGGACTCCTGCACGATGCGGTAAAGGATCAGTCCCACGGTGGGCGGCAGCACGCGTTCGTCCCCGATGCGCTCGAACGTCACGGAAAGACCCGTCGCGCGTGCCTCGTCGACGAGTTCGGCGATCTGCTCCACGCCCCGCGTGCTCGCGCTGCGGCTGGCGGCGTCCTGGGAATCGGGCACCTCGTCGTCCTGTCGCAGGGCGGCGAGCATCCGATGCAGTTCGTCCACGGTGTCGCGGGCGTTGGCCTCGATCACGCCGAGCGACTGGCGGGCCTTCTCCGGGTCGCGGTCGAGCACGAGGCGCGCCGCGCCCGCGTGCACCCCCATGACGGAGACGTGGTGCGCCACCACGTCGTGCAACTCGCGCGCGATGCGCACGCGTTCGAGTGCGACGGCCTGACCGGCCACCCGTTCTCGTTCGGTGGCGAGCTCCGCGGTGCGGGCCTCGAGGCCCGCGCGGTCGCGCGCCGACTGCCAGGCGCGGTCACCGAAGTAGAAGGCCCCGCCGAAGTACAGCAGGTTGGTGATGATCTGGGACAGCCCGAACGCGACGATCGCGGGGAGGATGGCGTCCTCCGGCGCATCGGCGAACGCGTCCGGAGCGAGCGCATTGAGCCCCGAGGATTGCAGCAACGACGTGAACAGCCAAACGAACATGCCGAAGATGATGACGCCGCGCACCACGTTCGCCTGCACCCGGCTGCGACCCCAGGCTCCCACCGTGTAGAGGGCGATGAACAGCGCGATGTTGCAGAAGAGCAGTTCGGGCACATACGCGTAGGGGCCGGCGACGAAGGCGGCGGAGAGCACGAGCGCGACGATCTCGGGGTGCACGCGACGGGCGGCGAGGGGAAGGGTGATGACTGCCACCCAGATCGCGGATACCCACAGCGGCGCCCGCTCCTCGTACATGCCGATCGAGTCGTAGATGGCGGTGCTGAGCGCCGTGCACACGAGCAGCACGCCCGCGAGGATGGCGTCGTTGCGCACCTGGTGGGCGTTCGGCCGGGCGCGCACCCAGAACGACCCGAAGGGATCGGCGGCCGCGGCGGTGCTCGAGTCGCGCGGCGGTGCTGCCGCGTCGGGCCCGGCACGGGACAGGGGAGACTCGGCTGGTGCCGCGGTTCCGGTACTCACCGCTCCACGCTAGCGAGCGCCGAGGACGCGGACATCCGTCGCATGGCGGAGGGCGCCGTCCGCGCGCGCCCTGCCGCGGGTCGGGCTCGGCGTGGTGTCCCGTCCGCGGCGGCGCGAGAGAATGGGAACCATGCCCACGCCCGACCCACCGCGCCGCGCACGCCCGGTGACGATGAGCGACGTCGCCCGGCACGCCGGCGTGTCGGTCATGACGGTGTCCAACGTGATCAACGGTCAGGACACTCGGGTCGGTGAGGTGACGCGGCAGCGGGTGCTCGGATCGATCGAGAGCCTCGAGTACCGGGTCAACGTGTCGGCGCGGCAGTTGCGTCGGGGGCGCACGGGAGTCGTCGGTCTCGCCGTCCCGAACCTCGCACTGCTCTACTACGGCGAGCTCGCCGATCGGCTCTTCCGATCCTTCGCGCAGCGCGGCTTCCGTCTCGTGGTCGAGCACACCGGTGGTGCTCTCGAGGCGGAACTGGCCGCCCTGGCGAGTTCGCACCTCGACGCGTACGACGGGCTCGTGCTCAGCGTGACCCGCGGCGAGGCGGCCGACCTGGAGTCGGTGGGACCGACGCGTCCCGTGGTGCTCATCGGTGAGCGCGCGGTGTCGCGCCAGTACGACCACGTGCTCATGGACAACGTCGGTGGAGGCCACCTCGCGACGATGCACCTGCTGAGATCCGGCTCCACCCGCATCCTGCTCGTCGGCGGACAGCGGGGCGACCACGACTCCATGCCCGAACTGAGAACCCGCGGGTACCTGGCCGCGCACCGCGAGCTCGGCGTGCCCGTCGATGAGCGACTCATCGTCGCCACCGACTTCGAGCCGGTCGAGGCCTACCGAGCGGTGCTGGACGCCGTGGACGCCGGTGTGCCGTTCGACGCCGTGTTCGCGCTCACCGACTCGTCCGCGCTCGGCGCCCTGCACGGGCTCTCGTCCCGGGGGTTACGGGTACCCGCCGACGTGCAGGTGATCGGGTGGGACGACGTCGCGCTCGGGGAGTTCGCGCAGCCGTCCCTCAGCACGGTGTCCCCGGACAACCCGGCGATCTCTGACGCGATCGCCGACCTGCTGACCCGGCGCATCACCGCGGAGAGCCCCGACTTCGACGCGCAGATCGTGATGCCGAAGGCATCCCTCCGCCTTCGCGACTCGACCCGCTGACGCGGCTCACCCTGACGCGGCTCACCGCCCGACCCGGCCCTGGTCGGCCGGCTCGGGCGGTGAGCCGTCGATACGCGTCAGCCCTTGAAGGCGCCGTCCATGATGCCGGCGACCATCCGGCGGCCGACGAACACGAAGACCACCAGCAGCGGAAGGGTGGCGAGGAACGAGCCTGCCATCGCGAGCCCGAGGTCGACGAACAGGTTGTTCTGCAGCGCCTTGATCGCGATCTGCACCGTGTACATCTCGGGGGACTTGAGCACGATGAACGGCCAGAGGAAGTCGTTCCACGAGGTCACGAAGCCGAGCAGCCCGAGCACGAAGGCCGCGGGGCGGATGATCGGGAACACGATCCGCCAGAAGATCTGCCACGACGATGCCCCGTCGATCCGCGCGGCCTGCAGCAGCTCGTCGCTGATGGTCGACGAGATGTGCTGGCGCATCCAGAAGATGCCGAATGCGCTGGCGAGTCCCGGCACGATGAGGGCCTGCAGGGTGTCGACCCAGCCGAGCTCGGAGATGATCATGTACTGCGGGATCACCGAGAGCTGCGAGGGCACCGTCATCGTGAGCACGACGATGATGAAGAGCGCGTTGCGGCCACGGAAATGCAGCTTGGCGAAGGCGAACCCCGCGAGCGCACAGGTCAGCGCCTGCCCCACCGCGATCGTCGTCGCCACCACGGCGCTGTTCACGAGGGACTGCACGAACGGGACCGTGGTGAAGACGAGCTCGACCAGCCTCGGAAGGTCGGTCCCCGGCACCAGAACGGGCGGCAACTTGCTCGCCGACCCTGCCCCGGCGCTCGAGACCACGAACATCCAGTACAGCGGGAAGATGCACGCGAGGGCGGCGAGGAGGAGGAACGCGTAGGTCCACCAGCGGACCCGTCCGACGCGACCACCGGAGCGGCGACGCGTGGGCGGAGGTGTCACCGCGGCGGGAACAGTCTGCTGAGTCATCACTGAGCTCCCTTGATCCGGGTCGACAGCAGGAAGTTGATGAGGGCGATCACGACGATCATGCCGAAGAGCACGACTCCGACCGCGGAACCGTAACCGAAGGCGAACTGGCCGAAGCCCTGCTCGTAGAGGAAGAGGGTGAGGGTCTGGCACTGGCGCACGGCGCCGCAGGAGAACTGGCCCTGCGGGGAGAGCAGAAGCGGTTCGGTGAAGATCTGCAGACCGCCGATCGTCGAGGTGACGATCGTGAAGATGATCACGGGCCGGAGTGAGGGGATCGTGATGTGGACGAACTGCTTCCACCCGCTCGCACCATCCACGGCCGCCGCCTCGTACACGTCTCGCGGAATGGCCTGCAGCGACGCCAGGTACAGCAGGGTCGTGTAGCCGAACCACCGCCACACCACCATCGTCGCGATGAGCACGTGGCTGCCGAGCACCGAGTTGCGGAAGTCGAACCGATCGGCGCCGAGCAGTTCGAGAAGGTGGTTCAGCAGTCCGTAGTCGCGGTCGAAGATCTGCGCGAACACGATCGTCGTCGCGGCGACCGAGGTGATGTAGGGCAGCAGCATCGACATGCGGAAGAAGTTCGCCCACTTGAGGCGCGCATGGTTCAGCAGGTGGGCGAGCAGCAGGGCGATGAACAGCTGCGGGATCGTCGAGATGAGCCAGATGCTGAGCGTGTTGCCCGCCGCGTTCCAGAATCGCGGGTCGTCGAACAGCCGGGTGAAGTTGTCGAGCCCGATGAACGTCTGCGACCCCACGGGGTTCCAGTCGAAGAGTGCGACGACGAAGGTGAAGAGGAGCGGGAAGAGCCCGAACACCAGGAAGAGGGCGAAGAACGGCGCGACGTAGCCGTAGGGGGCCAGCCGCTCCATCAGCCCGTAGCGGATGCCGACGGCCTTCTTCGGGCGTTGCGTCTTGCGAACCGCGGGGTCCGAGGGGACCCGCGGGGGTGAAACGGTGGTGGTCACGACGACTCCATTGTCCGGTTGCAGAGGGGACGGTGGCCCGGCGCGTGCGCCGGGCCACCGCGATTTCGGCGGGTCAGCCGCCGATGGCGTTGCCCACGTTCGTCACCGCGGCGTCCCACGCCGCGGCAGGGTCGCCGTCGGCGTAGTCGACGTTGTCGATCGCGGCCTGCAGCTCCGCACCGATGACGCCGCTGTCGGGGCCGATGTAGAACGGGTCGACCCCGAGCAGCGACTCGGTGTAGATCGATCCGATCGGAGCGTCGGAGAAGAACGGATCGGTCGTACCGAGCAGCTCCGGGTCGTCGTACACCTCGGGCGTCGTCGGAAGCGATCCGCTTTCGAGGAAGTGGCCGAGCTGCGACTCGGGCGACTGGGTCGCCTTGATGTACTCCCAGGCGGCCTCGGGGTTGTCCGCTCCGGCGGGGATGGCGAGGAAGCTGCCGCCCCAGTTGCCGGCGCCCACCGGCACGGTGGCGATATCCCAGAGTCCGGCGGTGTCCGGTGCGTTGCTCTCGATCGATCCGAGCATCCAGGACGGAGCGGACGTCACGGCGAACGCTCCGTTCTGGAGTCCGGCGGTCCATGCCTCGGTGAAGATGGGCGTCCGAGCCGTGGTGCCGGACGTCGCCGCCTCGATACCGAGTTCGAACGCCTCCTTCACCTGCGGGTTCGTGTCGAAGTTCAGCTCGCGGGTGTCGTTGTCGTAGTACTTCTCCGAGACCTGGTTGACGGCCTGGTAGAAGACGGTCGTCGACGCGTTGTCCATGAAGGGCTCGCCCGTGGCAGCGGTGTACTTCTCCGCGGTGGCGATGAAGTCGTCCCAGGTCGGCCAGAGCGCCGAGACCTCGTCGCGATCGGTCGGGAAGCCCGCCGCCTCGAAGAGGTCCGTGCGGTAGGCCATCGCCATGCCGCCGACGTCCGTGGGGATGCCGATGATCTCGCCGCCCTCCGCGGTGGGCTGCTCGATGACCCAGTCGAGGTAGTCATCCGCGATCTCGTCCGCGCCGAACTCGCGGAGGTCGTGGAAGTTGCCGGGGTTGGCGACGAATCGCGGCAGTTCGTCTCCCTGGATGAGCACGAGGTCGGGAACCTGACCCCCGGCGAGCGCGGTGGTCAGCGCCTGCGCGGTCTCTCCCGACTGCCCGACCTCGGTGAGGTCGATGGTGATGTCGGGGTTCTCGGCCGTGTAGGCCTCGACCTGCTCGCCCTGACCGATGCCGGTGAACGACCAGAACTCGAACGAGTTCGCGTCGGCGTTCGAGCCGCCCTGGGATGAGTTCGAGCAACCGGTGAGTATTCCGGCACTGAGAGCGGTGATCGCTCCTACTGTGATGATGCGACGGACATTCACGACGTCCCCTTCTTCGCGGATGGTGGCGATGACGCGCCTCTGCGCCACCGATCAGGGCGGTGCCTGACTCATCCGCAGAGCGGGCGGGCGAAGGAGCCGGCGCCGTCGGATCGGACTTGCACATAGTTAGACATATATCGATAAATTACGCAAACCATAACGATAAATATCGCGACCGAGCGGCGAAAATTCTCTCTCCCGCGGGGAACGGGTGCGGTCGCCTCAGCTCGCCGGAGCGGCGGGGATGAGCCGCTCGGCGCGATAGCGGTCGAACAGCCCGGTGAACGAGTCGACGGTGCGATGGTGCACCGAGAAGCCGGCCAGACGCGCCTTGCTGATGTCGGTGACGACCTCGATCTCGCGTCCGAGATCGGCATCCGTGTGCCACCAGGAGGCGACTCGGGAGAGGTCGGGCTCGATGAGCTCGTGGGTGCGCACGATCCGCTGCCACACCGCATCCGCGCCGCTCATGCGCTGCTCCAGCGGGGAAGGGTCGGCGCCGGGGCCGACCGGCTCCACCCCGAAGTACGCTGCGAGGCGCGCCCACATCCATCGCCACCGGAAGACGTCGCCGTTGACCACGTTGAACGCTTCGTTCCGTCCCGCGTCGGTGGTCGCGGCCCAGAGCATCTGGTCGGCGAGCACCGTCGCGTCGGTCATGTCCGTGAGGCCGTTCCATTGCGTGAGCGAGCCGGGGAACACGAACGGCGTGCCCAGTTCGCGGCAGATGGACGCGTAGACGGCCAGGGTCAGCCCCATGTTCATCGCATTGCCGACGGCATGACCGATCACGGTGTGCGAACGGTGCACCGACCAGCCGAATCCGTCCCGCGCGGCGGCGGCGAAGAGGGCGTCCTCCTGCGCGTAGTAGAAGTTCGGCGCGTCGAGGCGCGGCTCCTCCTCGTGGAACGGGGTGTCGGGCATGGCGCCCTGGCCGTAGGACTCGAACGGGCCGAGGTAGTGCTTGAGGCCCGTCACGAGCGCGACGTGCCGCACGGGTGCATGCGAGACGGCGGCGAGGAGGTCGCGGACCATCCCGCCGTTCACCGAGATGTTCTCCTCCTCCGTCGCCTGCCGCGACCAGGCGGTGAAGAAGACGTGCGTGGGACGCTCGGCGGCGAGCACGCGAGCGAGGTCGTCGGCGGAGCGGAGGTCCGCCGACAGGGGGCGCACCCCGGGCCGCTCGGCGATGGGCCGCCGTGACAGCGCCGTCACCGGCCACCCCTCCGCCGTCAGCAGGTCGACGAGCGCGGATCCGCCGATTCCGGTCGCACCGACGACGAGCGCGCGGCGTCCGTTCCCGCCGATGTCGGATGGCGGAGTCGGGTCGGAAGGTCGGTTCGGTGAGGTAGTCATCCCCCGAGCCAACGTCGCGAGCACGAGAACATTCCCGAATCCGGGAGGCGTGGTCCATGCGGGGGAGCGGAATTCCGTAGGCTTTCTGGAATGTCCAAGGTTCTGAGCAGTCTCCCCGTCGGCGAACGAGTCGGCATCGCATTCTCCGGCGGTCTCGACACCTCCTGCGCGGTGGCGTGGATGCGTGAAAAGGGCGCCATCCCGTGCACCTACACCGCCGACATCGGCCAGTACGACGAGCCGGACATCGACTCCGTGCCCGGGCGCGCGACCGAGTACGGCGCCGAGATCGCGCGTCTGGTCGACGCGAAGCTGCCCCTCGTCGAGGAGGGACTGAACGCGCTGCAGTGCGGAGCGTTCCACATCCGTTCGGGCGGGAAGACCTACTTCAACACCACTCCGCTCGGCCGTGCCGTCACCGGCACGATGCTCGTCCGCGCCATGAAGGACGACGGCGTGGACATCTGGGGCGACGGGTCCACCTACAAGGGCAACGACATCGAGCGCTTCTACCGCTACGGGCTGCTCGCCAACCCGCGGCTGCGGGTCTACAAGCCGTGGCTCGACGCCGACTTCGTCACCGAGCTCGGTGGACGCACCGAGATGAGCGAGTGGCTCGTCGCCCGCGGGTTCCCGTACCGCGACTCCACCGAGAAGGCGTACAGCACCGACGCGAACATCTGGGGGGCGACCCACGAGGCGAAGCGTCTGGAGGAGTTGAGCTCCGGACTCGATCTCGTGGAACCGATCATGGGCGTCGCCGCGTGGCGGGACGACGTCGAGGTCGAGACCGAGGTCGTCTCGGTGCGTTTCGATGCCGGTCGGCCGGTGGCCATCAACGGCGTCGAGTACACCGATCCCGTCGCTCTCGTGCTCGGGGCGAACGCGGTCGGGGGTCGCCACGGCCTCGGTGTCTCCGACCAGATCGAGAACCGCATCATCGAGGCGAAGAGCCGCGGGATCTACGAGGCGCCCGGCATGGCGCTGCTGCACATCGCCTACGAGCGACTCCTCAACGCGATCCACAACGAGGACACCGTCGCGAACTACCACGCCGAAGGGCGACGCCTCGGGCGACTCATGTACGAGGGGCGCTGGCTCGACCCGCAGTCGCTCATGCTGCGCGAGTCCATCCAGCGCTGGGTCGGGTCCGCCGTCACCGGAGAGGTCACCCTCCGCCTCCGTCGCGGTGACGACTACACGATCCTCGACACCACGGGTCCGCTGCTCAGCTACCACCCCGGCAAGCTGTCGATGGAGCGGGTCGGTGACTCCGCGTTCGGCCCGGGCGACCGCATCGGTCAGCTCACGATGCGCAATCTGGACATCGCGGATTCCCGGGCCCGCCTCGAGCAGTACGCCGCCGCGGGCATCATCGGCGGTGCGACGGCCGAGCTGGTCGGTGCGCTCGAGGCGGGGCAGGCCAACGAGATCCTCGACGGCGGCCAGCACCCGGACGCCGCCGCCGACGCTCTCGACCGGGCGTCGGAGAGCGCCGCGTTCGACGCCGGCACCGACTGATCCGCCGCCTCCGCATCCGGACGCCACCCGGGGTGCCGTCCGGATGCGGAACGCGCACTCGGGAGAGCCGAGCGGGTGCGACCGTCCTAGCATGGGGGTCATGCCCCGCCTCCTGCGAAGAAGCAGCCCGTCCGCCCACGCCGTCGACGCCCGCGGCATCGCCGCCTTTCTCGACGCCCTCGAGTCCGCACCGGACGTGGAACCGCACAGCCTGATGCTCCTGCGGGGAGGCGAGGTGATCGCCGAGGGCTGGTGGGCGCCCTACACTCCCGACCGGCCGCACCTGCTCTACTCGCTCAGCAAGAGCTTCACCTCGACCGCCGTCGGCTTCGCCGTGGAGGAGGGGCTGCTCGACCTCGACGACACCGTGCTCAGCCACTTCCCGGAGCACGACGCCGACATCACCGACCCGAGGTCACGGGCGATGCGGGTGCGGCACGTGCTGTCCATGTCGAGCGGACACCGGGAGGAGACGCTCGACCGAGCCCGGCAGCTCGACCCGGAGGACCTCGTGCGCGGCTTCCTGCTCGTACCGCCGGACGAGGATCCGGGATCGGTGTTCGCCTACAACCAGCCGTGCACCTACACCGCGGGTCTCATCGTCCAGCGCGCATCCGGGCAGTCCCTGACCGACTACCTGCGGCCGCGCCTCTTCGACCCGCTCGGCATCGACGACGTGGGCTGGGTCCGCGACCGCGCGGGTCACGAGATCGGCTTCAGCGGCATGTACGCGCGCACCGAGGCGATCGCGACGCTCGGCCAGCTGTATCTGCAGCGCGGCGCCTGGGAGGGCCGGCAGCTGCTGCCCGCCGCCTGGGTCGACGAGGCGACGTCGGTGCAGGTGTCCAACGGGTCGGAGCCCGCGTCCGACTGGGAGCAGGGCTACGGGTTCCAGTTCTGGCTGGCCCGGTACGGATACCGCGGGGACGGCGCGTACGGCCAGTTCTGCGTCGTGCTCCCCGAGCAGAACGTGGTGCTCGCGATGACCGGTCAGAGCTCGGACATGCAGGGCGTGCTGAACCTCGCGTGGGAGCACCTCCTCCCCGCGTTCGGCACGGAGAAGAGCCCGCAGGGCGACGGTGAGGCGGATGCCGCGCTCGCCAGGCGGATGGCGTCCCTCGCCCTCGCGCCCGTGACCGGTGAGCCCGGTGCGAGGCCCGTCGAGGCCGCGTCCTTCGCTCCCGCACCGGACAACGCGGTAGCGGAAGTGATGCGGGTGGACCTCGCCGAGGGAGAAGATCGTCGCGTCGAGCTGGCACTGGTCGAGCACGGTGGCGACCTCCGTGTCGTCGCGGGATTCGGCGACTGGGTCGCGACCGATGCCACGGCGGCGAGCGCGGCATGGCGGGACGACGGCGATCGGCTGACCGTCGACGTGATCTTCCTCGAGCAGCCGCACCGGCTGCACCTCGTCCTCGACTCGCGGGAGCACACGTTCCGCGCGCGCTGGGAGACCGAGCCGCTGCACCGGCCTCCCCTCTCCGCGATGCGCAAGCCCGTGCCCGCGAACCGGGTCTAACGGCCTACCGGGTGGGCTCGAGCAGCACCCGCTCCGGAGGCAGCGACTCCCACAGGTCCACCACGCGCTCGGCCAGCGCCCCCTCGAGCCCGTTGAGCGTGGAGACGACGAAGATCGTCGTGCGTGCGGGTGACCCGCTCTTGCTGAACCCGCGATCGACGGCCCGCGCCCACGTCTCCGCCGCGAGCTTCGCGGTGGAGTAGTTCGCCCCGCCCGGGTACGGACGTTGCACGGCCGTCGACGAGACGACGGCGAGGCGTCCGGCATCGGAGGCGCGGAGGTCCTCGTCGAAGGCCCGGGTCGTGTTGCGCAGGGTGCCGAGGATGCGCCCCTGCAGGAACTCCCAGTCGTCGTCGGTCTGGCCCGCGAGTCCGCCTCCGCCGCGCCAGCCGCCCACCAGATGGATCAGCCCGTCGACGCGGCCGACGGTGACCGCGACCTTCTCGGCCAGGCGGAGTGTGGCGTCGAAGTCCCCCAGGTCGCACACCTCGCGCACCTCGGCGTCCACACCGGCCAGTCGACCGGCATCCGTGCCCACGGCGACCACCCGGGCCCCGGCACGGGTGAGCGCGGAGGCGACGGCGCGCCCCGCCGCGCCGGTGGCGCCCGGGACCACCACCACGCGACCGGCGGCCGTCACCGAGCTGCGCTCCCGTCCCCCGAGACGGTTCCCGCACCCGTGATGCCGGCGGTGGAGGCGATCACGTCCCCCATCTTCTTGGCGAGCGCCTCGTAGAACATCGACAACGGGAACTCGTCGGGGTGCACGAGGTCGGTCAGCCCGCGTGGCGGCCCGTCGAGGGGGAGGGCCCTCGGGCCCTGCGCCCACGTGGACGCGGGGTGCGGCGTCACCGTGCGCGTGATCAGCTCGTACGCCGCCAGCCAGTGCGCCGTCTTGGGGCGGTCGATCGACCGCCAGTACAGCTCCTCGATCTCCCGGCCGAGTGCGAGAACCACGTCGGGCACCTCGTCCCAGTCGATGCTGAGCCGGGTGTCCGTCCAGTGCAGCACATGGTGCTGATGCAGCCACGCGAACAGCAGCTGCCCGCCGAGACCGTCGTAGTTACGCACCCGGCTCCCGGAGATGGCGAAGCGGAATATGCGATCGAAGATCACCGCGTACCGCACCAGCGGGGCGTGCGCGAGGATGGCGCGCTGGGCGTCGGTGCGGTCGTCCTCGGGCACGGCGCCGAGCTCCCGTTCCAGCCGCACCGCCTCGCGGAACGCGGTGAGGTCGCATCGCAGCTCCTCGAGGGAGTACAGGAAGAACGGCATGCGCTGCTTGATCATGAACGGGTCGAAGGGCAGATCGCCGCGCATGTGGGTGCGGTCGTGGATGAGATCCCACATCACGAAGGTCTCCTCCGCGAGAGCCTGGTCGTCGAGCAGCGCCGCCGCGTCGGCGGGGAGGTCGAGCGAGGTCACCTGCGCGGCATGGCGCACCACCCGGCGGAACCGGGCGGCCTCCCGGTCGGCGAAGATCGCTCCCCAGGTGAACGGAGGTATCTCCCGCATGGCGATGGTCTCCGGAAACAGCACGGCCGAGTTCGTGTCGTAGCCGGGCGTGAAGTCCACGAATCGCACCGGCACGAACATGCGGTTCGAGTAGTCCCCACGCTCCAGTTCGGCCACGAACTCCGGCCAGAGCACCTCGACCAGCACCGCTTCGACGTACCGGTTCGTGCTCCCGTTCTGGGTGAACATCGGGAACACGACGAGGTGCAGCAGCCCGTTCCGGCGATCCTGCTGCGGCTGGAACGCGCGCAGCGAATCCAGGAAGTCGGGAACCCCGAAGCCGCCCGCGGCCCAGCGGCGGAAGTCGCGCACCACGACGACGAGGTACGCCGCATCGTGGGGGAGCGCGGGCGCCAGGTGCTCGATCGACGCGGTGATCCGGTCGACCAGGCCCGCGGCCCGCGCGTCGGGGTCCGGCACCGATCCGTCCGCGGCCTGGAGCAGCTGGAGGCTCGACGCGGCCTCCTTGAGGTTCCGCCATGCGGACGATGACACCAGGTCCTCGACGACCTCGGGTTCGCCCAGGACGGCGTCGACGGTGGCGTGCGACATGGAACCTCCGATCGGGATGTACGGAACGTCGCCGGGGTGCGGCGTCCGGCTCGATTCCCCGAGCCTAACGACCGGATCGGAGCATTTTCTTGTCCACCGCGCCCGAATATCGCGCGTCAGCCGCGACCGATGGAGGGTTTCGTGCGCGGGATCGCCGCCTCGTCACTTCGGTGGGTCGAGTTCCTGGAAGACGGTGATGTGGAGCCCGGGTGCTTCGAGCCGCGCGTTGAGCGATCGCCACGGGGTCTTCACGGGAGCGGCGACGAGCTCCGCTCCGTTGTCGGCCAGGGTGCGCGTCACTCCCTCGGCGTCGGCCACCTCGAACGCGACCCGGAGCCGGGGCGCGACCTGTCGGCCCACCTCGACCGAATCGATGAAGTGCTTCTGCTCGGTGTTGGCGATCTCGAGCGTCGCCCGCCCGGCATCCAGGATCATCACCTCGGCGCCGCCCTCGCCGCTGTACGCCTCCTCTTCGGGAAGGCCGAGTGCGTCCCGGTAGAACGCCACGGCGGCGTCGTAGTCGTCCACGTGCACGACGAGTCGGAGTTGGGTCACCCGCGGCGTCCCGGCCGGATTAGAGGAGATCATGACGCAGGAGTTTACAGCGTCCACATTGCGCGATGTCGGTACCCGGGTCTATTTTGTGCGTCATGAGCTTCATCGAGGCGCACGAACTCGTCAAGACGTATTCGCCCAGGGGAGGGCCGACCGTCTACGCGCTGAACGGACTGAACCTCGACGTGCCGCAGGGCACCGTCCAGGCGTTGCTCGGTCCGAATGGCGCGGGCAAGACCACCGCGGTGAAGGTGTTCACCACGCTGATCCGACCGGACTCCGGTTCGGCCACCATCGACGGCATCGACGTCGGCACGCACGGCGACAGGATCCGGCCGATGATCGGGGTCTCGGGCCAGTACGCCGCCGTCGACGAGAATCTCACCGGCTTCGAGAACCTCGACATGGTGGGGCGCCTGTATCACCTGGGCGCCCGGGCGTCGCGGGCGAGAGCCACGGAGCTGATCGAGCTGTTCGAGCTGACCGAGGCGCAGAACCGCCCGGTGAAGGGATTCTCCGGAGGCATGCGGCGGCGCATCGACCTCGCGGGGGCGATCGTCATGCGGCCGAGGGTCCTGTTCCTGGACGAGCCGACCACCGGTCTCGACCCCCGCAGCCGCCTCGGCATGTGGGACATCATCACCCGGCTCGTCGGGGAGGGCACCACGGTGTTCCTCACCACGCAGTACCTGGAGGAGGCGGATCGCCTCGCCGACGACATCGCGGTCATCGACGGCGGCAAGGTCATCGCCCAGGGCACCGCGGACGAGTTGAAGGCATCCGTCGGGGGTCAGCGCATCGAACTGAGCCTCGTGTCCGAGGCGGACAGCGCGGTGGCGCTCGAGGTGCTCCGCCGACACGGGTCGGACGAGCCCGTGCTCTCGGCCGAGGGCCGCACGCTCGCCGTGCGGGTGGCCGAGGGGCCGGCCGCACTGCAGCGGGTGCTCGCCGAGCTGCACTCGGCCGACGTGGCACTGCACGACGCCGGTATGCGCCGTCCCACGCTCGACGACGTGTTCCTCACCCTCACCGGGCATGCGGCGTCGGCCGATTCCGAAGGCGAGGCGGCCGCATGACCGTGCCGGCCACCGCGCATCGACCGTCCCTCGACGGGCCGGCGTCGGCCGCCCCGTCGTCGTTGTCCACCTGGTTCTCCGACGGGTGGGTGGCGACGAAGCGCAACATGATCAAGATCAAGCGCGTGCCCGACATCCTCGTGTTCACCACGCTGCAGCCGATCATGTTCGTGCTGCTGTTCAGCTACGTCTACGCCGGGGTCATCGACATCCCCGGCAGCGACTACAAGGAATTCATCATGGCGGGCATCTTCGCCCAGACCGTGGTGTTCGGATCCACCTACTCCGGGTCGGCCATGGCGCAGGACCTGAAGGACGGCATCATCGACCGCTTCCGCACGCTGCCGATGAGTCCGTCGGCGGTGCTGATCGGTCGCACCAACGGAGACCTCTTCATCAACACGGTCTCGATGGTCGTGATGATCGGCACCGGGTTGGTGGTGGGCTGGCGGGTGCGGTCGAGCCTGCTCGAGGCCCTCGCCGGGGTGGCGCTCCTGCTGTTCTTCGCCTACGCCCTGTCGTGGGTACTGGCATTCCTCGGCATGTGCGTGCGGAGCCCCGAGGTGATCAACAACGTGTCGTTCCTCGTGCTCTTCCCGCTCACCTTCATCTCCAACGCCTTCGTGCCGGCGGAATCACTGCCCACTCCGCTCCGGATCTTCGCCGAGTACAACCCCGTATCGGCGTTGGTGCAGTCCGCACGGGAGCTCTTCGGGAACGTGCCCCCCGAGGCGCGAGGTGTCTCGGATGCCTGGACGATTCAGAACCCGATCCTCACCGTGCTCATCGGCATCGTCGTGATGCTGGTGATCTTCGTGCCGCTGTCCATCCGCAAGTTCTCGCGGATCAGCACGCGGTAGTCGGCGATGCCCGGGTGGTTCGACACCGGATGGTTCGACACCGGATGGTTCGACACCGGATGGTTCTGGGCCGCGGACTACGAGATCGCTCGCCAGGTGCTGCAACGCGGCGTGGCCGCCCTGTATCTCCTCGCGTTCGTCTCGGCGATCACCCAGTTCCCGGTGCTGCTCGGGGAACGCGGACTGCTGCCCGCCGCACGGTTGCTCGAGCGCACGCGCTTCCGCACCCTTCCCACGCTGTTCCACTGGCGGTACTCCGACCGACTCCTCCGTGGCGTCGCGGCCGGTGGTGCGCTCGCGGCCGGAGCGCTCGTGCTCGGTCTGCCCCAGCAGGGCCCGCCCTGGCTGCCGATGGTGCTGTTCCTCGGAATGTGGGCCCTCTATCTCTCCATCGTGAACGTCGGCCAGACGTTCTACGGTTTCGGCTGGGAGAGCCTGCTGCTCGAGGCGGGGTTCGTCGTCGCGTTCCTCGGCTCCAACGAGGTCGCCCCGCCCGTGCTGGTGCTGTTCTTCCTGCGCTGGCTGGTGTTCCGGCTCGAGTTCGGAGCGGGCATGATCAAGATTCGTGGTGGCAGCGAGTGGCGCGACCTCACGGCGCTGTACTACCACCACGAGACCCAGCCTCTGCCGAATCCGGTGAGCTGGTTCGCCCACAACCTGCCCCGCTGGTTCCACCGGTTCGAGGTGGTGGGCAACCACTTCGCCCAGCTGGTCGTGCCGTTCCTGCTCTTCGCGCCGCAGCCTCTCGCGTCGGCAGCAGCCCTCACCGTGATCGCCACGCAGCTCTGGCTGGTGATCACCGGCAACTTCGCGTGGTTGAACTGGATCACCATCGTGCTGGCCTTCTGCGCGATCGATGATCGGACACTCGGCGCCCTGCTGCCCGTCGGCATCGATCCGGTGCGCGCGGAGGCGGGGGAGACGCCGCTGGTGTTCGCCGTCGTGGTCATCGCCATAACGGTGCTGCTCACCGTGCTGAGCTACCGGCCGCTCCGCAACCTCGTCGCCCGCCGGCAGCTGATGAACGCGAGCTTCAACCCGTTCCATCTGGTGAACGCCTACGGGGCCTTCGGCACGGTCACCAGGGAGCGCTTCGAGATCGTCATCGAGGGAACCCGCGACCCCGACCCGGACACCTCCGCGGAATGGCTCGAGTACGACTTCCGGGGCAAGCCCGGGGATCCCGCGCGCATGCCGCCGCAGGTCGCCCCGTACCACCTCCGCCTCGACTGGCTCATGTGGTTCCTCGCACTCGGTGCGAGGGACACCCGGTGGTTCCGCGTGCTGCTGATGCGACTCCTCGAGGGGGATGCGCCGACGCTGCGTCTGCTGAGGAGCAACCCGTTCCCGGACGCTCCGCCGCGCTGGATCCGCGCACGCGTGTACCGCTATCGCTTCACGACACCGGCGGAACGTCGGCGAACGGGGGACTGGTGGGTGCGCACGCCGCAGGGGGTGCTGGTGCCGCCGGTGTCGCTGCCCCTGACCGGGTCGTGAGCGGTCAGTCGCCCCGGTCGGTCATCCCGTCGTCGGCCCGCGTGGGTTCGACTTGCGCAGGACCCGCATCCTCGTCGTCGGTGGTGTACCCCCGCTCGGCCGCGATGCACTGACCCACGTGCGTGCCCCAGATCCGATACAGGCGCGTGTAGCTGAACACGCCGTCCACCACCATGCGACGGTCGATGCTCGGCATGTACGTCATCCGAGCTCGGGCCGAACGGGCCACCACCTGCTCGGTCAGGGCGTTCAGCACGGTGGTGTGCTGACGCACCACCGACCGCACGAAGCGCGGCGCCTGCACCCGGTCGGCGACGTGCGGCACGTCGGCGACGAGGATCGTCGCATCCGACGCCGATCGGTCCACGAGCTGCGCCACCGTGCGCTCGAGGTCGCGACTCCATCTTCGCGGGCTGGTGAGGGACAGCGCTCCGCTCACACCGGGGAAGAAGACGATCGCGTCGAATCGGTGCAGATCGGGCAACCCGGTGAGGTACCGCGTAGTCATCCCGGAGCGCACGATCGGCACGGCCATGCTGGTCCACTCCGCGCCCCGGCCGGAGAGCCGCGACAGCGCCTCCGCGCTCGAGCAGGCGACGCCAAGCCGGAAGGAGCTGACCCCCACCGCGGCTCCGCTGATCCCCCCGATCACGAGGATGCGGTCGGGGTCGGGTCCCGGACACGCACCGCGCGGTTCATCGGTGGGGGTGGCCGACGTCAACCGCGTCGGCAGGCCCTCCCGGTACTTCGCGTAGATCATCGGGCTGAGCACCGCGCGCAGCATCGCGGTGGTCACGAGTCGCGCGGGCAATTCCCCGCTCTGCCAGATGCGGCGCAGCGACGACATGCCTACAGCCCGTGCACGCCGAGCCACTCGCGGAGCGTCGCCGCGAACAACGCGGGTTCTTCCACGCTGGGCAGGTGCGCGGAATTCGGGAAGCGAGCGACGTCGGCACCGGGAATGGTGGCGGCGAGGTATTCGAATCGCACCAGTGCGCTCGTCAGGTCGTGAGCTCCGACGGTGACGAGGGTGGGTACACCGATGTCGACGACCCGGTCGTAGGCGGGCGGCTCGAGCGGAACAAGCGTCGGTCGCTCGGTGGCGTGCCGGATGTTCGCCCGGTTCAGCTCGTACGCGGTGCGGACGAAGTCGGGGTCGAGGTCGGCTTCGGTCCTGCTGGGTCCGATCGACCACAGTCGCACCTCGAGCTCGGCGAGCCGCTCCCAATCGGCGGCCTGATACGCGGCGTCGATAGCATCGATCGCCGCGTCCTCCTCCTCCGTGAGCTCGATCTCGTGGAATCCGCTGGGCCCCGACCCGATGGTGACGAGCCCGCGCACCCGTTCCGGCGTCTCGACGGTGAGGTCGATGGCGATCTGCCCGCCCCGCGAACTCCCGATCACCGTCACCTCGGCGATCCCCAGATGATCGAGCAGCGCCCGCGCGTCGCCCCGGTTCGTGAAGTCGACGTCGTCGGTGGTCGTTCCGCCGAAGCCCCGGGTGTCGAACCGGATCACGAGGTGGTCGCCCGCGAGCGACGGCACCACCGGGTCCCACATCCGGAGCGTGGCCACGCCGGCATGGATCAGCAGCAATGCCGGTGCGGATGCGTGCCCGTCCACCTCGTAGTAGAGCGACCCGCCGGGAACGTCGAGATGGGGCATGGCGCCAGCGTAGGACATAACGGGCGCTGCGCAGGAGCGGTCCGCCGATCCAGTTGCTCTTGCGCGTCTCGTCGATTCGGGCGTACGATGCCTAAACCGGTTTAGTTCGCGAGAACCGGAGCAGCGCCGGATCCCATCCGTGCGCCGGCGCTCACCGCCGCCCGTTCGAATCCGCCCTCGATGGAGAGGCATGATGACCGCGCGCAAGCCCACGATCGCCGACGTCGCGCGGAGCGCGGGCGTCAGCAAGGGTCTTGTGTCGTTCGCGCTCAACGACCGCCCTGGCGTGTCGCCGGAGACCCGCAGCCGGATCCTCTCCGTGGCCGAGGACCTGGGCTGGCAGCCCAGCCTCCGCGCACGAGCGTTGTCCACTCGCACCGCCTACGCGCTCGGGTTGGTCATCGCCCGGGAGCCGGACGTCATCGGGGTCGACCCCTTCTTCTCGGCCGTGATCGCCGGGATCGAACGGGTGCTCGCCCCGGAGGGCAGGGTGCTGGTGCTCAGCGTGGTCGCCGACCCCTCCGAGGAGATCGCGACCTACCGGAACTTCGCTCGTGACAGTCGCGTGGACGGGGTGTTCCTCACCGACCTCCGCTACGACGACCCGCGTATTCCGCTGCTCGGCGAACTCGGCATCCCGGCGGTGACCTTCGGTCGACCCGGGTGCCCCAGCCCGTTCCCGGCCGTCGTGCTCGATGACACCGAAGGGATCGAGTCCGTCGTGCGGCACCTGATCGATCTCGGTCACCGCCGTATCGCGCACGTCGGCGGGTCGGCCCAGCTGCTGCACGGTGCGCGACGCCGCGACGCGTTCCTCGCCGCCACGCGCGCGGCGGGCATTCCGGACGCCCAGGTGCTGGAGACCGACTTCTCTGCCGCCGCGGGCGCGGCGGCAGCGCGGGTGCTGCTCTCGCAGCCCGAACCCCCCACCGCCATCCTGTTCGCCAACGACCCGATGGCCATCGCCGGTCTGAGCGTCGCGCACGAGCGGGGAGTACGCGTGCCGGAGGACCTGTCCATCTCCGGGTTCGACGGATCCGACATGTCGAGATACGTGTACCCGACCCTCACCACCGTGTCGAGCGATGCGGTCGCCTGGGGCAGTGCGGCCGCGCAGACGCTGCTCGAATCCATCGCCTCCGGCGCCTCGAGCGACGTGGAACTTCCCGCCGCCCGCATCGTGGTGCGCGACTCCACCTCCGCGGCTCGGAGCGACGTGGCGCCGCGACCCCCGCATCCGACCGGGGATGGCCCCCTGTCGCCGACACCCGACCCTCGAACCCCCACCACCCGTGCTGCGGGTGGGCACCGATAGGAGAAACACAATGTCAACGAAGACACCCCGAACGAGGCGAACACTCGCTACGGCGTCCGCCGCGGCACTCGCCCTCGTGGCCGTGACCGCCTGCTCCAGCGGAGGCGACGGAGGAGGAGGCGGGAACGGCGGAGGCGGCGGCGAGGAAGGCCGCGGCGACATCACCGTCTGGTACTCGAACAACGAACAGGAGGTCGCCTGGGCGGAGCAGATGATCGAGGCCTGGAACGCCGACAACCCCGACCAGCAGGTGGAGGGCCAGGAGATCCCGGCCGGCGCCAGCAGCGAGGAGGTCATCGGAGCGGCGATCACGGCGGGCAACGCCCCCTGCCTCATCTACAACACCGCGCCGGTGGCCGTACCCCAGTTCCAGAAGCAGGGCGGCCTCGTCTCGCTCTCCGAGTTCGAGGACGGCGACGAGTACATCGAAGAGCGCAGCGGCGAGACGGCGGCCCAGTACGCCTCCGAGGACGGCGCCTACTACCAGATGCCCTGGAAGTCGAACCCGGTGATGCTGTTCTACAACAAGGACATGTTCGAAGCCGCCGGTCTCGACGCCGAGAACCCCTCGCTCGCCACGTACGACGACTTTCTCGCCGCTTCGAAGGAGATCGTCGACAAGGGCATCGCACCCAATGCGATCAATCCGGCGCCGACCAGCGAGTTCTTCCAGAGCTGGTTCGACTTCTACCCGATGTACGCGGCGGAGACCGGTGGAACCCAGCTCGTCGAGGACGGCGCGTCGACCTTCACGAGCGAGGACGGGTACGCCGTCGCCGAACTCTGGAAGACGATGTACGACGAGGGCTACTCCAGCCGTGAGCAGTACCAGGGCGACTCCTTCGCCGACGGCCAGTCGGCCATGGCCACGGTCGGTCCCTGGGCGATCGGCGTCTACGACGACGTCAACTGGGGCGCGGTTCCCGTGCCCACGTCCGACGGCATCGCCCCCAGCGAGACCTACACCTTCAGCGACGCGAAGAACATCGGTCTGTACACGGCGTGCGAGAACCAGGCCACCGCGTGGGACCTGCTCAAGTTCTCCACCAGCGAGGAGCAGGACGGGCAGCTGCTCGAGCTGACCGGTCAGATGCCCCTCCGGGCGAACCTGACCGAGACGTACCCGGAGTTCTTCGAGGAGAACCCCGCGTACGAGCTGTTCGGCGACCAGGCGTCCCGCACGGTGGAGGTTCCCAACGTGCCGAACGCCGTGACGGTATGGCAGACCTTCCGCGACGCCTACTCCGAAGCGGTGATCTTCGGTGAGGGAGACATCCAGTCGTCGTTCGAGGATGCCGCCACGGAGATCGACGAACTCGTGAGCGAGTAGCGACGCGACCATGACGACGGCAACGTCACCGCGCCGCACCGGGGGGCCCGACCGGCCCTCCGGTGCGGCGGGCGGGTCCCCGCAGAAGCACCCGCTGCTCAACCGCATCTTCGGCAAGCACCCCCTCGGGCTGATCTTCAGCGCGCCCTACCTGGTGTTCATCGCGATCGTATTCGCCTATCCACTCGGCCTCGCCGTGTGGATCGCCTTCCACGACTTCTACTTCACCGCCCCCGGCGTGCCCGTCGACCGCCCGTTCGTGGGCTTCGACAACTTCCGCACCGCACTGACGGATCCCGATGTCTGGCAGGCCTTCGGCAACGTGGGAATCTTCCTGCTCATCAACGTGCCGCTGACCGTGGTCCTCTCGCTCGTTCTTGCCAACGGGCTGAACCAGATCACGCGCTTCCGCACCTTCCTGCGGGTGGCCTACTACGTGCCCTACGTCACGGCGAGCGTGGCGGTGGTCGGGGTGTGGCTGTTCCTCTTCAACGGCAACGGCCTCGTGAACGAGATCCTCGGACCGTTGGCCCCCTCGCCGTCGTGGCTGATCAACAGCACCTGGGCGATGCCCACCATCGCCCTCTTCGTGACCTGGAAGCAGCTCGGCCTGTACATCCTGCTGTACCTCGCCGCACTGCAGAACGTGCAGCAGGAGCTGTACGAGTCGGCATCCACCGATGGCGCGGGCAAGGTGCGGCAGTTCTTCTCGGTGACCGTGCCGGGCGTGCGGCCGGCCACCCTGCTGGTACTCCTGCTCTCCACCGTCACCGGTGCCAACCTGTTCACCGAGCCGTATCTCCTCACGGGTGGCGGCGGACCCAACGGCTCGTCCGCGTCGCCGGTGCTGATCATGTACCAGCGCGGGCTCGAGCAGGGCAATCCCGACGTCGCTGCGGCGATCGGCGTCATCCTGATCGTGCTCGTGCTCATCCTCGCCTACCTGCAGAACCGATTCGCCGGGGAGAGGAACTGATGCGCAACACGATGTCGAAAGGACAGCGCACGCTGCGCGGGGTCGTCCTGGCCCTCGGCGCGTTCGTGTTCCTGTTCCCCTTCTACTACATGATCGTCGGATCCCTCCAGGAGTCCCCCGACCCGACCGTGGGTGGTGCGTTCCCGAACCCGGGCAACCTGACCGGCGAGAACTACGCCGACATCAACGCCCGGATCAATCTGTTCCAGGGGCTGCTCAACTCGGGCATCTTCACCGGTGCCGTGATCCTCGGCACGGTGGTGTTCGGCATCCTGGTCGGGTACGCGCTCGCGCAACTGCAGTGGCGCGGACGCGGGGTGACCTTCTCGATCGCCCTGCTGGTGCAGATCGTGCCGTTCCAGCTGCTGCTCATCCCGCTGTACGTGCTCATCGCCCGCGACTACGGACTGGCCGACAGCTACCTCGGCATGATCCTGCCGTTCGCGATCAACTCGACGGCGGTGATCATCTTCCGGCAGTACTTCCTGCAGATCCCCAAGGAGCTGTTCGACGCCGCGCGCATCGACGGGGCGACCGAACTGAAGCTGCTGACCTCCGTGGCGCTTCCGCTCGTGCGGCCGGCGCTCGTGACGGTCATGCTGCTCACCTTCATCGGCCCCTGGAACGAGTTCCTCTGGCCGTTCCTGATCACCAAGGAGGCCGACCTGCAGCCTCTCGCGGTATCCCTCGCGAACTACATCAGCAACGTGGCGGCCACCGCCGCCAACCCCTTCGGCGCGGTGCTCGCCGGAGCCTGCGTGCTCGCGGCACCCGCCGTGCTGCTCTTCATCGCCTTCCAGCGCTACTTCATCTCGACCGACATCGGTTCGGGAGTGAAAGGTTAGTCATGACCCAGTCCACACCGACCGTTCCGTATTCCCTCACCCGCGTCGGGGTGATCATGACGCCGGAGGAGGGCAACGACCACGAGGCGGAGGGGGTGCTCAACCCGGCCACCGGTCGTGACCCCGACGGCGTGCTCTACCTGTTGCCCCGACTGGTCGCCACCGGCAACGTGAGCCGGGTGGGTCTCGCCCGCGTAGTGATCGAGGACGGCGTGCCGGTGTCGGTGCAGCGCGAAGGCATCGTGCTCGCGCCCGACCGGGGCTGGGAGCGCGGTCTCACGAATGCCGGGGTCGAGGATCCGCGGGTCACCTTCGTAGCGGCGCTCGGTCTGCACGTGATGACCTACGTCGCCTACGGTCCGCTGGGGCCGAAGACCGCCATCGCCACCTCGACCGATCTACGGCAGTGGACCCGCCTCGGCCCCGTGCACTTCGCCTACGACGATGCGCTCGACACCGACCTCAACCTGTTCCCGAACAAGGACACCCTGTTCTTCTCGGAGCCGGTCCCCGGCCCGGGCGGGGAACCGTGCTTCGCGGCGCTGCACCGCCCCATGTGGGACCTCGGCTGGATCCGCGACGGCGAAGGCACGCACCTGCCTGCCGGGGTCACGGACGACCGACCGGGCATCTGGATCAGCTACGTGCCGGTGGCGGAGGTCGAGGCGGATCCGACCGCCCTGGTGCGCTGGCGGGGGCACAAGCTGATCGCCATGAGCGAGTTCCCGTTCGAGGAACTGAAGATCGGCGGCGGCCCGCCGCCACTGCGGGTGCCAGAGGGATGGCTGCTCATCCACCACGGTGTCACCGGCGCTCTCGACGCAGCCACCGACCAGCAGCAGAGGGTCAACTACGCGGCGGGGGCGATGCTGCTGTCGGCAGAGGACCCGTCGGTCGTCGTGGCTCGCACGGCCGAACCGTTGATGGCACCCGAGACCGAGGACGAGCGGAGCGGCATCGTGCCCAACGTGGTGTTCCCCACCGCGATCGAGGAGATCGACGGTCAGCACTTCGTGTTCTACGGCATGGCCGATTCCAAGATCGGCGTCGCACGCCTCGACCGCACCCCCTGACCCTCCATCCCCCATCGCACACCACGAATCACCACCACTAAGGAGCGTTCAATGACGAACACCGCATCACGGCGGGGGGTGGCCGCGGTCGCGGCCGTCGCCCTCGTCTTCACCGGGCTGACGGGAGGCGTCGCCGTCGCTGCACCCGCCGCGCCGGCGGAGGTTCCGCCCCTCACCAACCTGGCGCACCTCGACTTCCTCCTCGACCAGGCCACGCCGGAGGGGATCGAGGGGCACACGACCTACGACTTCGCCGCCAACCCCGAACTCACCATGCCGTGGACCTACGCCGATGCGCGCGACGGCGGGACCTTCGAACGGGTCGGCGGCGGACCGTTCGATCCCGTCACGGGCGACTGGGGACAGGGCGCCTACAACACCGACGACATCTCCCGCGCGGCGGTGGTCTACCTCCGCCACTGGGTGTCCACCGGCACCGAGTCGTCACGGGACACCGCCTACGAGCTGTTGCGCGCCCTGGCCTATTTTCAGACGACGACCGGCCCCGACGCCGGCAACGTCGTGCTGTGGATGCAGCCCGATGGCGAGTTCAACCGCAGCCCGGAGCCGGTGGAACTGCCCGACCCGTCCGACTCCGGCAACAGCTACTGGCTGGCGCGCACCCTGTGGGCGCTCGGCGAGGGGTACGCGGCCTTCGAGGCGGAGGATCCTGAGTTCGCCGACTTCCTGGAGGACCGACTCCAGCTCGGCGTCGCCGCGCTCGAACGCGAGTCGCTCGCCCGTTACGGCGAGTACGAGCGGTCCGACGGCGCTTTGGTGCCGGCGTGGCTGATCGTCGACGGAGCGGACGCCTCCGCGGAGGCGGTGCTCGGCCTCGCCGCCTACGTCTCCGCGACGGCTCCGGCCCCGTCTGCGCCCATGACCCCGGAGCACGACCGGGCGCGAACGGCGCTCAGTCAACTCAGCGAGGGCATCGCGGCGCTGTCCGCAGGCGACAGCCGGTCGTGGCCCTACGGCGCCGTGCTGCCCTGGGCGCAGTCCCGGTCGATGTGGCACGCCTGGGCGTCGCAGATGCCCGCCGCGCTCGCCGTCGCTGCAGCGACCCTGGAGGACGACGACCTGCTCGAGCCGGCGATCGCCGACTCGGCGACCTTCGTCCCCACGCTCCTCGCGGCGGGCGGACCCGACAACGGATGGTTCCCGACCCCGGCCGACCGCGTGCAGATCGCGTACGGGATCGACTCCCGCCTGCAGAGCCTGCTCGCCGTCGGCGCGGTGACGGAACGATCCGGCTTCGCCGAACTCGCGGGCATGCTCGCCAGCTGGTACTTCGGTACCAATCGATCCGGTGAGGCCATGTACGACCCCGCAACGGGCGTGACCTACGACGGCGTGCAGCCCGACGGATCGATCAACCGCAACAGCGGCGCGGAGAGCACCATCCACGGCCTGTTGTCGATGATCGCGCTCGACGCGAACCCGGCCGTGCGTTCGGTCGCCACCTCCCTCACCGACGTGTCGGATCGCGACGGTCTTCGGGTGATCGAGGCCGAGGCGGTCGGCACGACCACCGGAACGGTGGTCACCCCGGACTCCCTGTGGACGGGTGAGTCGCTGTACAGCGGTGACGTGCTCCGGCTCGACCGGACGCAGGAGGCGACCTTCGACGTCGGCGCGTCGGATGCCGCCCGAACGGTGGAGCCGGTGTCGTGGCTGCGCGAGGAGCGCGCCGGATCCGTGTCCATCTGGCGATCGGGATCCGCGACGCTCGGCGTGCTCCGCCACACGGTGGGGGAGCAGGGCATCAGCGCCGTCAGCGGCGCGCTGCTGCCGCAGTCGCTCCGCGCCTTCCTGCCCGCCGGTCGCAGCGAGGTGACCGTGAGCGTGCGGCGCGGGAGCGTCGACATCGATGCGCTCCTGGTGCGACCTCTCGTCGCGTCGCTCACGCTGAGCGACGGAACGGCCGACGGCGTCCACGCGGCGATGTGCACGTCCGCGGCGCGCACGCCCACCCCGTCGAACATCGGCTGGGACGGTCGCGCCAGCACGGTGCGGGTGTACGACTCGATGGGTCGACTCGTGTCCGAAACGGCAGCGTCCGGTGTGGTGTCGGTGCGGCTCCCGGCGGGAGGATTCGCCACGGCGTTCACCTCCTGATCCCCCGCCCGCATCATCCGAAGCCCGCCGAGGGCCGCCCCTCGGCGGGCTTCGTCACGCCACCCCTGGCGCATCCGTCCCGCGGCCCGGGTCTCGGCGCCCCGATACAGTGGGAACCTCTCACCCGCCGCCTCGCGAATCCTCTGGAGTAGCCGCATGTCCGGAGTTCTCATCGGCTTCGCGATCATCGGCTTCGTCATCGCGGTCGGCTACATCGTGGGAAAGACGGGCATCGCCGGACCCTCGGCGCTGTACGTGCTGAACCGCGTGGCCTTCTTCGTGGCAACGCCCGCGCTGCTCTTCACGGTGCTCTCCCGCGCCGAGCTCCGGGTCGTGTTCAGCAGTTTCCTCCTCACCACCGCCCTGTCGGTGCTGATCGCGCTCGTCGTGTACGTGCTGCTCTCGCGGCTGCTGTTCCGCCGTCCGGTGGCGGAGACCACGGTGGGGGCCGCCGCGGCATCCTACGTCAACGCCAACAACATCGGCCTGCCGGTGGCGATCTACGTGCTGGGCGACCCGCAGTACGTGGCGCCCGTGCTGCTCCTCCAACTGCTCGTGATCGCCCCCATCACGCTGACCGTGCTCGACACGGCCACCCGTGGGCGGGCGTCCGTCGTGTCGCTGCTCACCCAGCCGCTGCGGAACCCGATGATCATCGCCTCGATGCTCGGCGTGATCGTGGCCGCCACCGGCGTGCAGCTTCCCGATGCGGTGATGGAGCCCTTCCAGCTGATCGGCGCCGCGGCGATCCCCATGGTGCTGATGTCGTTCGGCATCTCCCTGGTGGGGCAGAAGCCGCTGGCCGCCGGATCGGGACGACGGGATGTGGTGGCGGCCACGGTGATCAAGTCGGTCATCATGCCGGCCGCCGCGTTCCTACTCGCCCGCTTCGTGTTCTCGCTCGACGCCGAGCAGGTGTTCGCGGCCACCGTCATCGCGGCGCTGCCCACCGCGCAGAACATCTACAACTTCGCCGCCCGCTACGAGCGGGGCGTGACGCTGGCACGCGACACGGTGCTGCTCACGACGGTCGCCTCGGTTCCGGTGCTGCTCGTGGTTGCGGCGCTCCTCGCCCCGGTCTGATCCGCGCGCAGCCGCCGGAGGGCGCGCTCAGCCGCCGATCGTGCCGAGCACGCCGAGGTAGTCGCCCACGCCGTAGCCGGGCACGGCGCCGAACGCCAGGCCCGCGCCGATCACCCAGGCGACGAAGGACACCGGAATCGCGAGGAGCGATGCCCGCCAGGGGCGCGGCCGCCGACGGGCGAGGAGCACTGCCGTGACGAGGAAGCCGATCACCGCGACGAGCGGGGGAAGCAGCAGGGCGATGAAGAACGCGACCGCGAACTGGGTGGGCTTGCAGTCGATCTGGCCCGGTCCGCACCCGTCGGTCACCGTCAGCAGCACGAGCGCCATCGCGGCGAGGATGCCCACGATCACGGCGCTCAGCAGCATCGCCCCGACGGCCTTGAGGATGTCACTCCGGTCCAGCGGCGCTCGCGGCGTGCGCGCCGGCCGTGCTGCACCGTCGTCCATCAACTTGCGAATGTTGCTCACGCCCGGCCCCTAGAAGATCATCGGACGGTCGTCGTCCAGTGCACTGTCGAGCTCGAGGTCCACGAGCACGGGAACGTGATCGCTCGGTCCCTCGCCCTTCCGCTCGTTGCGGTGGATGGATGCGGCGGTCACCAGGTCGGCGAACGCCGGGGAACCGAGGATGAAGTCGATGCGCATGCCCTCGTTGCGGGGGAAGCGCAGCTGCTTGTAATCCCAGTAGGTGTACCCGGGCACATCGAGGTCGCGCACGACGTCGCGCAAGCCGAGCGTGAAGAACGCATTGAAGGCGTCGCGCTCGGGCGGGGACACGTGGGTGCTGTTCACGAATAGCGCCATGTCCCACACGTCCTCGTCGCGCGGCGCCACGTTCCAGTCGCCCATGAGGGCGATCGCAAGGTCGGGCTGATCGGCCAGCCGTCGGCGGGTGACGTCGGCGAGACGGGCCAGCCATTCCAGCTTGTAGCTGTAGTGCGGATCACCGACCTCGCGCCCGTTGGGCACGTAGAGGCTCCACACCTCGACGCCGTTGATCGTGGCGCCGAGCGCCCGCGCCTCGACGGGCAGCCCCGCATCGTCGACCACGACGGCGCTGGCGGGAACCGCGGCGGTCGCCTTCACTGTGCCGAAACCGGGCACGCCGGGGAAGCCGACCGAGACGTTCTCGATGGGCAACCGGCTCGCGATCGCCACGCCGTTCCACTGGTTGAGCCCGTGCAGCTCCACCTCGTAACCGGCGTCCTCGAACTGCTGCAACGGGAACTGCTCGGGCTTGCACTTGATCTCCTGCATCGCCAGAACGTCGACGTCCTCGCGGACCATCCAGTCGACGACTCGCCCCACTCGGCTGCGGATGGAGTTCACGTTCCAGGTGGCGACACGCATGGTCCCATGGTAGTTCGGGTCGACGGTCGCCCCTGCCGCGTGCCGCTGCGCTACGGGCGGCTGTCGTGCACGTCCCTGGCCTTCAGCGTGCTGGGGTTGCCGCCGCCGATCGTCCGCATGCCGAGCACGACCTTGCCGCGGGCGTGATACTTCTCGAGGTCGGTGAAGGCATCCTGCACGCGCTCCAGGGGATAGAAGCCGGAGATGAGCAGGTCGACCTTCCGTTCGGCGGCCAGAGTGGCCAGCGTGCCGAGGATGCCCGTCTGCCGGGCCGCGTCGTCCGCGGAGTCGAACCCCCGCACCGCGCGAAGCTCGAAGTCCTTGCGCGAGTCGCTGGATCGGAAGCGGGCCGGCTGCACCTCGAGCTCCTCCGCCACCGCCTCGTTCCCGCCGTAGTTGTCGAGGAACGCCGTGACGCCCCGCGGCGCGACCGCCCGGATGCGATCGGCGATGCCGTCGCCGTACACGACGGGCTTCACGCCGAGCTGTCGCAGGTAGTCGAAGTTGCGCTCGCCGCAGGTGCCGATGACGAGCGCCCCGCGTGCCTTCGCGAGCTGGAGTTCGATACTGCCGACGCCGCCGGCAGCGGCCGAGATGACGACGGTGTCGCCCTCGCCGACACGGGCGGCCTGCACGGCGTCGTACGCGGTGAGGCCGGCGAGGAAGAGGCTGCCCGCCACCTCCCAGGAGAGGCCCTGCGGCTTGGCGACGAGGTTTCGCGCGGGCACGACGACGTAGTTCGCGTGCGACGCGAGCACCGCGTGGCCCAGCACCTCGGAGCGGACCGCGAAGGCGGTGACCCCCTCACCCACCTCGACGACGAGACCGGCGAAGTCGCTGCCCTGGCCCTGAGGGAAGGAGGTGGGCACCTCCGCCTCGAACCGGCCCTCGCGGATGTAGCCCTCGATGTGATTGATGCCGGCCGCGAGAACCTCCACCACCACCTCACCGGGAGCGGGTCGAGGTCTCTCCACCTCGACCAGGTCGAGTACCTCGATTCCACCGAATGCTGAGAAGAAAACGGACTTCGCTGTACGTCGACCCCGGGATGCCATGCCGCATCCTCGCACCCGAGCCGACGAATTGGCTGTGCGTTCCGCGCCGCCGGTCACTCCGCCAGGATGCGGTCGAAGAAGGCGGACTTGCGCTCCTCGTAGCCCGGGTCGAGGTCGGTATCGGCGCCCGTGCCCCGCGCCCGCGACGCATCGGGTCCCGCCAGCTTGACCGCGTTGTACTCGGCGAGAAGGTCCGGTCGCGCCGCCAGGATCGCCCAGGTGCGGGTGAAGCGCACGTCGTGCTCCGATCCGATCGGCGTGACGGCGATCCCGGTGGGCAGGGCCTCGGCGACCTCGAAGGTCGCGAGCGTCGGCTGCCAGATCTCCGGGTGCACCACCGGATGCAGACCGCGCAGCCGCTCGACCGCATCCGCGAACGAGTTCGGATCGACGCGCAGGTGCAGGTCGACATCACCGCGGGTGAGCGCTCCGGGCACGCTGGTTCCCCCGACGAGGACCAGCTCGCCCGGCACGCCCGCGTCCCGCAGGCCAGCGTGTTCGCGGCACAGGATGGCGAGCGCGGCGTCCCGGAATCGCTCGGACGGGCGGAGGAGCGGCACGGCGGGGGCGGTCTCAGCCGCCGAGATCCGCGATCAGGATGGCCGTGTAGATGAGGCCGAGGTGGCTGAGTCCCTGCGGCAGGTTGCCGTGGAACTCGAGCGTCTCGGCATCGATCATCTCGGAATACAGGCCCACATCATTGGCGAGGCCGACGAGCGCGTCCATCGTCGCCGTGGCCTCCTCCATGCGACCGACGCACGCGAGGGCGGAGGCCACCCAGAAGCCGCAGGCCACGAACGTCGACTCCTCGGTCTGCATGCCGCTGTAGCGGTGAACGAGCGGACCGGAGCCGAGTTCGGCGACGATGGCGTCGATGGTCTTCGACATCCGTTCGCCGCGGTCGAAACCGCTCGGTGCGTGCAGCAGCACCGACGTGTCGAGCTCCGTCGATCCCGGGTACATCGTGTAGGCCTGCTTCTCCTCCGACCAGCAGTGCTCGTGCACCCAGTCGGCGATGGCGTCCCGTTCGACCTCCCAGCGGCGGGGGTCGCCCGGGATCTGGCCCTGCTTGGCGAGGTGCACGGCGCAGTCGAGGGCCTGCCAGCAACCCAGCTTCGAGGACGTGTAGTGGCGCTCGCGCTCGAGCTCCCAGATTCCCGCGTCGGCCTTCTGCCAGTCGTCGCAGGCGGCGTCCGCCACCGAGGCCAGCTGTCGGCCGGTCTCGATGTCGAGGATGTTGCCCTGGTCGGCGTACAAGCGCATCACGTCGAAGAGATCGCCGTAGGGTCCCAGCTGGAGCTGGCTCTGCGCCTCGTTGCCGACCCGCACGGGACCGATGCCCCGCCACCCCGGTGCCTCGGGCTCGGTCGATCCCTGCGGCAGGGAACCGTCGAGCTCGTAGAAGATCTGCAGCGCCGGACCGTGCGTGCGGATGGTGCGGAGCAGCCAGGAGACCGCCGCCTGACTCTCCTCGCGCAGTCCGAAGCGGATGAGGGCCTGCAGCGTGTACGCCGCGTCACGCACCCACGCGAACCGGTAGTCCCAGTTCTT
Organism: Planctomonas psychrotolerans; assembly: GCF_008642235.1. Classification (GTDB taxonomy): domain Bacteria; phylum Actinomycetota; class Actinomycetes; order Actinomycetales; family Microbacteriaceae; genus Planctomonas; species Planctomonas psychrotolerans. Next base: position 1,521,275 of record NZ_SJEV01000001.1, read on the forward strand.
GCTTCCGTCGGCGGCCTCGGGCAGCGACGTGGTCGCGGCGGCGGCGATGGCTCCGGTGGGGCTGTGGATGAGGAGCTTCAGGGCGAGCGCGCTCCGCTGCACGGCATCCGCCCACGGCCCGTCGAAGGAGAACTCGCGGGACCATGCCCGCCAGTTCTCTATGGTGCGATCGATTCCCCGATCCACGTTGTACGGGTCGGGCGGGTGAATGGGCTCGCGGTAGGTGCCCGAGATGGCGATGAGGTGCCGCGATCCCTCCGTGGTGCGGAACGCGCCGCCGAGCGAGTGCGAGCCGGCGGGGGACGGACCGTGCTCGAAGCCGGTCACGGCGAGGGTGACGCCGTCGATGCGGATCACCGGGCCGTGCCGGGTGTCGTTTACCCAGGGCATCGCCGAACGGAACACCCGCCCGGGTTCCACCTGCCACTCCATGTCGACCGACCCGGACAGGCCGTCGACCCGGCGCGCCAACTCGGCCCAGGGCAGGCGCCCCGCCACACCGGTGACGAGGGCGTCGGTGATGCGCACCACCCCGCTCTCGGTGGTGAAGGTGGTCTGCAGCACGTTCGTGCCCGCGACGTACGAGCGGGTGCTGGTGAACTCCGCCGTGGGGGCGAGCCGGATACGTCCGCCGTGCTCGGCATCGAGCAGCGCGGCGAACACGGGCGGGGAGTCGAGGATCGGGATGGGGAACCAGTCGATGTCGCCGTCGAGGGCGACGAGCGCCACCGTGCGCCCGTCGCCGAGTCCGGCGTACCCGCGCAGGTCGGAGTACCCGTCCTCGCACCGGGTGGGCGACCCTCCCCGTTCCGCGGGGGGCAGGGGCCGCGGTTCAGCGCCCATGGGAAGTACGCGGCCGGGTCACGAGACGAGCGTCGAGAAAAGCGAGGTCCTTCGGCCGCACGACTAGCGTGGCCAGCCGGTCACCGACCCAGCCGCTGATGGCGCGGAAGGCACCGTAGTCGAGGGAGGTGGCCGGATGCGGCGCACCGTCGACCACGAGGGTGTCATCGGTCACGTGGCGCTCGGCGATCTCGCCGCGGTGGAACTCCGACTTGCCGCTGGCGAGGTCTTCGAGGGGATCGGCGGAGTAGTAGTCGAGCGCGTCGGCGAGATAGTGCCGCACCGCGGAGTCGGGCACCAGCTCGTGGTATTCGCGGTCGCCGTCGTCCAGCACGCCCAGGACGTCGGTGAAGACGAAGCCCTTTAGCTCCGCCACGCCCATCGGCCCGATGGGCGTGTCCTCGAACCAGAAGTTGCCGGACGCGTCCGCGAGCCAGAAGTGCAGGCGGGCCACCTTGTTGCTGAAGCCGAAGAAGCTGAAGCTCCGCTCCTGCACGCGCAGCTGGTCGACGAGGGTGAATATCGGGGAGCCGAGCTCGCCCAACCGGTCCACATCGGAGGCGCGGGACGGAAGCGTGCCGTCACTGTCGGGGTCCATGTTTCGACGCTAGCAACACCGCATCCGGCGTGCGGAGTCCGTTCGCTGCGGGCGCGCCCGGTGCCCTTTCCGCGTCGCCGACCGACGCCCGTCCCCATCGCGAACGGCGCCCGCCACGCGCCCATCCCGCGCGTCGTTCCCCGCCGAACCGGTGCCGGGTGCGGTGCAATAGGGTGAGGGCGTGACGGATGCGCGCCAGAAACTGATCGACTTCATCTCGGCCGAGGCCGTGTTCCACGGCGACTTCACGCTGACCAGCGGCAAGAAGGCGAGCTACTACGTGGACCTGCGCCGGGTGAGTCTCGATTCCCGGGTGGCCCCGCTCATCGGCGAGGTCATGCTCGACCTCATCGCCGACATCCCGGACGTCTCCGCCGTCGGCGGCCTCACCATGGGCGCCGACCCCGTCGCCGCCGCCGTGCTGCACCAGGGAGCGGCGCGCGGGCTGCGCTACGACGCCTTCGTGGTGCGCAAGGAACCGAAGGACCACGGCCGAGGACGACAGGTCGAGGGCCCGGACGTCGCCGGCAAGCGTGTGATCGTGCTCGAGGACACCTCCACCACCGGCGGGTCGCCGCTCAAGGCCATCGAGGCGCTGACCAAGGCCGGAGCCGAAATCGCGGCCGTCGCCGTGGTCGTCGACCGGGATACCGATGCCCGACGCGTCATCGAGGACGCCGGCTACCGGTACCTCTACGCGATCGGTCTCGATGATCTCGGGCTGAAGTAGTGTCGCGCCACGGAGAGGGTGGCGAAGCTGAACCGTCCGGCGACCACGGGTCCGCCGATTCCGGTCGCGAGTCCGTCCCGCATCCGGACCCCGGCGCACGGGCGACCTTCGCGGCAGCCGACGAGGTCCGCCGCAAGCGCCAGATCGTGCTGCTGCTCGTCGGCATCGGCCTCGCCGCCGTGCTGGCGCTCGCCGCGCTCTTCTTCCTCGGCACGCGACTGAGCCTCACCGGCGCGGATTCCGCGACTCCGGCGGCTCCCGGCACCTCGACCGCGTCCCCCACCCCCACCTCCACCCGGACGCCGACGCCGACGCCGACTCCTACTCTCACGGCTCGGCCGTCGCCCGGGGCTCCCGTGACGCCGGGCATCCACGCGTGGGACGAGCTCGGTGGCGGCGAGTGCATCGACCCGTACCCCGGGCCGTGGGCGGGGGAGTACACGGTCGTGGACTGCGGACTGCCGCATCCGGCTCAACTCGTGACCCGGGCACCATTCCCCACGGACGCCGACCGCTATCCCGGCGCGGAAACGATCGCCGCGCAGCTCTGCCTGCTCTGCAGTACTCCCACCGTCATCGGCCCGGCGGCTGCCGCGTATCCCGATCTCCGTATCGAGGGTGCCTATCCGGCGACCGCGGAGCAGTGGGACGTCGGGCAGCGCGATTACTTCTGCTTCGTCACCCGGGCGAACGGGGAGCCGCTCACCGGGACCCTCGCCGCCGCGCCGTAGGGTCCTGCGCCATCCCGCACTCGATCAGAGCTCGGACTCCACCGGCCCCTCCTCGAGAAGCTCATGGACGCCGTTCAGCACCTCGTTCGGGCGGAAGGGATAGCGGAGGATCTCGGCCTGATCGCTGATGCCGGTGAGCACGAGCACGGTGTGCAGTCCGGCTTCGATCCCGGCGACGATGTCGGTGTCCATCCGGTCGCCGATCATGCCCGTGCTCTCCGAGTGGGCGCCGATGCGGTTGAGCGCCGAGCGGAACATCATCGGGTTCGGCTTGCCGACGATGTAGGGCTCCGCGCCGGTCGCCTTGCTGATGAGGGCGACGACGGCGCCCGTGGCCGGCATGGGGCCCTCCGCACTCGGGCCTGTGGCGTCCGGATTCGTGGCGATGAAACGGGCGCCCTTGTTGATCAGGCGGATGGCGCGCGTGATCGCCTCGAACGAGTAGTTGCGGGTTTCGCCGACCACCACGTAGTCGGGCGACGTGTCGGTCATGATGAAGCCCGCCTCGTGCAGGGCGGTGGTGAGTCCCGCCTCGCCGATCACGAACGCACTGCCGCCGGGCATCTGCTGCTCCAGGAAGGCTGCGGTGGCGAGGGCCGACGTCCAGATCGCCTCCTCGGGCACCGTCAGGCCGGACGCGCGGAGGCGGGCGCTCAGGTCCCGGGGCGTGAAGATCGAGTTGTTGGTGAGCACCAGGAAGGGTTTGCCCTGGTCGCGCCACTGCTGCAGCAGCTCCGCGGCACCGGGGAGCGCACGGTTCTCGTGCACCAGCACGCCGTCCATGTCGGTCAACCAGCATTCGATGTCGTTCCGGTTGCTCATGGGCTCCTCTTTCGCGTCGTGCCTAGGCTACCGAAGCGGCCGGTCGGCGACCGGCTCGGCACGGGCCTTGTGTCGAGCCCCCGGACACTTCTCCTCCCGGCCCCGGCTCTCGGTGATTCGTGCACGGAACGCCGGGGTCGATGGGCCTTCCCCGGTCGCGAGTCGGGGGCGGGTGACACCATGGGGGCATGTCTTCCCCCGACGCCCCCGCCGTGACCGACCTGCACGCCGAGGCTCAGCGACACCTCGCCCGTCTCGTCTCGCGCGACGACGCCGGCTTCCACGACGGCCAGTTCGAGGCGATCCGGGCCCTGGTGGAGGATCGGTCGCGCGCCCTCGTCGTGCAGCGCACCGGGTGGGGCAAGTCCGCGGTGTACTTCGTCGCGACTCTGCTGCTGCGGGAGCGCGGCCTCGGACCCACCCTCCTGGTGTCGCCGCTGCTCGCGCTCATGCGCGATCAGGTCGCCGCCGCCCGGCGGGCGGGTGTGCGTGCGGTCGCCATGAACTCGAGCAACACTCACGAGTGGGACGAGCTCCTCGCCGCGCTCGACGCTGACGAGGTGGACCTCCTGCTGGTGTCGCCCGAGCGGCTGAATAACCCACGGTTCCGGGACGAGCAGCTTCCGGCGCTCCGCGCGCGCCTCGGACTGCTCGTGGTCGATGAGGCGCACTGCATCTCCGACTGGGGTCACGACTTCCGGCCCGACTATCGGCGACTGCGCGATCTCATCTCGTCCGTGCCCGACACCGTCCCGGTGCTGGCGACCACGGCGACCGCCAACTCGAGGGTGGTGGCCGACGTGGAGGAACAGCTGAGCGTGGGATCGGCCGGTGGCTCGGCCGCCGACGATGCGCCTCGCGTCCCCGTCGTCACCATCCGCGGTCCGCTCGCCCGCCGCTCGCTGCGGCTCGGAGTGCTCCGGCTCGACAACAACCGGGATCGACTCAGCTGGTTGCTCAGTCACCTGGAGGACCTGCCGGGCAGCGGCATCATCTACGCCCTCACCGTGGCGGGGGCGGAGGACACCGCGCGCCTCCTGCGCGAGGCGGGTCACGCCGTGAAGTCCTACACGGGCCGCGACGATCCGGCCGATCGCGAGCAGGCGGAGGGCGAGCTGCTGCGCAACGAGGTGAAGGCGCTCGTCGCCACGAGCGCGCTCGGCATGGGCTTCGACAAGCCGGACCTCGGCTTCGTGGTGCACCTCGGTGCGCCGTCGTCGCCGGTCTCCTACTACCAGCAGGTCGGTCGCGCGGGGCGCGGCACCGACAACGCCGACGTGCTGCTCTTGCCGGGCGTCGAGGATCCCGACATCTGGCAGTACTTCGCCACCGCATCCATGCCGAACGAGCACTCCGCCCACGCCGTGATCGAGGCGTTGGCGGAAAGTACCAAGCCGCTGTCGGTGCCCGCCCTCGAGTCGCGGGTGAGCCTGCGGCGCACGCAACTCGATCTGCTGCTCAAGGTGCTCGACGTGGAGGGCGCGGTGCGACGCGAGTCGTCGGGCTGGACATCGACGGGCGTGCCCTGGACCTACGACCGCGAGCGGTACGAACAGGTGGCCGCCGAACGTGTGCGCGAACAGCAGTCGATGCTCGACTACGAGACCACGGCCGGGTGCCGCATGGAGTTCCTGCAGCGGGCGCTCGACGACGACACGGCCACGCCGTGCGGGCGGTGCGACCGGTGCGCGGGTGCCTGGTACCCCACCGACCTACAGCCCGGCGCCGCGTCCACGGCCGCGTCCGCGCTCGACCGCGTCGGCCTGCCGATCGAGCCGCGCCTCCGCTGGCCCACGGGCACGGCAAGCGTGGGCGTGCCCCTGTCCGGTGCCATCGCGGCCGACGAGGTGAGCGACCCGGGTCGCGCGCTCGCCCGGCTCACCGACCTCGGCTGGGGCGGCCGCCTGCGCGAGGTGTTCGCCGCTGGAGCCGAGGACGCCGAGGTGCCCGACGCGCTGATCGGCGCCTGCGTGCGGGTGCTGGCCGAGTGGGACTGGGCCGAGCGTCCCGCGGCGGTGGTGCACATGCCGTCGCTCGGTCGCCCCCGCCTGGTCGCGTCGCTCGCCCGGCGAATCGCCGAGGTCGGACGGTTGCCGTTCCTCGGTTCGCTCGCGCTCACGTCCGACGATCCGCGCGGCACGGATCGCGGCAACAGCGTGTTCCGGCTCGGTCGGGTGTATCCGCGCTTCGTCGTGCCGGACGACCTGGCCCGCGAGCTGGCGGCGCATCCGCGACCCGTGCTGCTCGTCGACGACCTGGTCGACAGCCGGTGGACGCTCACGGTCGCCGCGCGTGCTCTGCGACGCGCCGGCGCCACCCGGGTGCTGCCCTTCGCCCTAGCCCAGCAGGGCTGACCCGCGGTCCCCGCCCCTCACGGTCCCTGAGCGCCCACGGTCCCTGAGCCCCCCTACGGTCCCTGAGCCTGTCGAAGGGACGCGACGCACGCAAACGTCGCTTCGACGAGCTCAGCGACCGTGTCCACTGTCGTACCCCCCCACGGTCCCTGAGCTTGTCGAAGGGTGGTGCCCCCACGGTCCCTGAGCCTGTCGAAGGGACACGAGGCACGGGATCGTCGCTTCGACGAGCTCAGCGACCGTGTCCACTGTCGTGCCCCTTACGGTCCCTGAGCCTGTCGAAGGGACGCGACGCGCGGGATCGTCGCTTCGACGAGCTCAGCGACCGTATCGACCGTCGTTCCGCTCAGCGACCGTATCTAGCTCAGCGCCGTATCAACCTCAGCGACCTCCTCAGTCCGGTCGCCGGGCGACGAAGCGGGTGTCGGACCCGAGGCGTGCGCGCATGACGTCGACGGCGGTCTCGTTCTCGTCCACGAGCACGAAGCGGCGCCCGAGCGCGACGGCGACGGCACCGGTCGTGCCGCTGCCGGCGAAGAAGTCCAGCACCCAGTCGCCCGGGGCGCTCGACGCGGAGACGATGCGCCGCAGGATCCCCTCGGGCTTCTGGGTGGCATAACCGGTCTTCTCCCGGCCGGTGGGGGACACGATCGTGTGCCACCACACGTCGGTCGGCAGCTTGCCGAGCGCCGCCTTCTCCGGCGTCACCAGGCCGGGCGCCATGTACGGCTCCCGATCCACCTCGGCGGAGTCGAAGTGGTACTTCGCCGGGTCCTTCACGTACACGAGGATGTTGTCGTGCTTCGTCGGCCACCGCCGCTTCGACCGGGCGCCGTAGTCGTAGGCCCAGACGATCTCGTTGAGGAAGCACTCCCGGCCGAACAACCCGTCGAGCAGCACCTTTGCGTAGTGCACCTCGCGGTAGTCGAGGTGCAGGTACAGGGTTCCGGTGTCGCTCAGCAGGCGCCACGCCTCGATCAAGCGCGGCTCGAGGAACTGCCAGTAGTCGGCGAACGTGTCGCTGTAGGAGTAGAGCAACCCCTTCGTGGTGGCATAGCTCCGGCCCCCGAACCCGACGCGATCACCCGCGCGTTCACCGCCGGCGCGCTCGACGGTGGTGCTCTGCCGGGACTGGGTGCGGCCGGTATTGAACGGCGGGTCGAGGTAGATCAGCGGGAAGGCGCCGTCGGGGAGATCCGGGAGAACCGAGAGGTTGTCGGCGTGCACGACGAGATTCGGACCGTCCACCGCCCAGCCGAGATCGCCCACCATCCCGACATTAACGCAGTCCCGAGTCTCGCGCCGTCGGTGAGTGCCTCAGGGCCGCAGGACGAGCTTCCCGGTGGTGGAGCGCGACTCGAGGTCGGCGTGCGCCGCCGCGGCATCGGCCAGCGGGTAGACGCCGCCGATGTGCACCTTCAGCCGATCGGCGAGCACGGCGTCGAACAGGTCGGAGGCGCGCATCGCCCGTTCCTCCGGCGTCAGCAGGAACGCCGCCAGAGAGGGACGCGTGATCACGATCGACCCGCTCGAGTTGAGGCGCTGCAGGTCGAACGGCGGCACCTGACCGGATGCTCCGCCGAACAGGGCGAGGAAGCCGCGCACCCGCAGGCTCGCCAGTGAGCCGTCGAAGGTGGACTTGCCCACGCCGTCGTAGACGACGTCCGCGCCCCCGCCGGTGATCGCCCGTACGCGCTCGGTGAATCCGTCGTAGCCGATCACCTCGTCGGCCCCGGCCCCGCGGGAGAGCTCAGCCTTCTCGTCGGTGGAGACGGTGGTGATCACCCGGGCACCGCGGCTCTTGAGCAGCTGAGTGAGGAGCAGGCCGGTGCCGCCCGCACCGGCGTGCACGAGCGCCCACTCGCCCTCCTTCGCCGGGTACACCGATGTGGCCAGGTAGTGCGCGGTCATCCCCTGCAGCGGGATCGCCGCCGCGGTCTCGTCATCCACACCGTCGGGCACGCGGAGCGCCTTGGCCGCGGGGATCAGGGCGTACTCGGCGTACGTGCGGGCGCCCTCCGCCGTGGCCACGCGGTCACCGGCCGAGAAGCCCGTGACGTCCGGGCCCACGTCGACCACGCGTCCGGCGGCCTCGCCGCCCGGCGTGAACGGGAAGGGCACCGGATACACGCCGCTGCGCTGATAGGTGTCGATGAAGTTGACGCCGATCCCGCTGACCTCGACGAGAAGCTCTCCGGGTCCCGGCGCCGGTCGCTCCACCGAGCGGAACTTCAGTACCCCGGGCCCTCCGGCCCGGTCGGCGACGATCGCGTTCGGCATGTCCGTCCTCTCCTGACCGCTCGCATCCGACGCGCTGCGGCGGATCTGGCGTTCCCCCAGTCAAGCACGCGCCATCCCCGAAGGCCCGTCGGCTCAGCCTGTCGCCGACTCCGTTGGCTAGGCTCGCGGCACGGCTTCCCGTCCCGTTGCGGCAGCCGATGCCGGGCCGACGATGGCCCCGAGAAGGAGGAGCCGTCATGGCCGGTCAGATTTACTCGAACATCACCGAAGCCGTCGGGCGCACGCCACTGGTTCGACTGAACCGCATCACCGATGGCTCGGAGGCGACGGTGCTCGCCAAGCTCGAGTTCTACAACCCCGGCAACAGCGTGAAAGACCGTATCGGTGTCGCCATCATCGATGCGGCGGAGAAGTCCGGCGCGCTGAAGCCCGGTGGCACCATCGTCGAGGGCACGAGTGGAAACACCGGCATCGCTCTCGCCCTGGTGGGCGCGGCACGGGGTTACCGCGTGATCATGACGATGCCCGAGACGATGAGCACGGAGCGTCGGATGCTGCTGCGTGCCTACGGTGCCGAGATCGTGCTCACTCCCGGGCCGGAGGGGATGCGCGGCGCGGTCGAGAAGGCGAAGGAGATCGTGGCGAACACGCCGAACTCGATCTGGGCGAAGCAGTTCGAGAACGAGGCGAACCCCGCGGTGCACCGCGCCACTACCGCGGAGGAGATCTGGGCGGACACCGACGGCGGTGTGGACATCTTCGTGGCCGGCGTCGGCACCGGAGGAACCATCACCGGGGTCGGACAGGTGCTGCGCGAGCGCAAGCCCGACGTGCAGATCGTGGCCGTCGAGCCGGCCGACTCGCCGATCCTGAACGGTGGTTCGCCCGGACCGCACAAGATCCAGGGCATCGGCGCGAACTTCATTCCCGAGATCCTCGACACGTCTGTGTACACCGAGGTCATCGACGTGTCGCTCGACGATTCGGTGACGACCGCTCGCCGACTCGCGGCTGAGGAGGGAATCCTCGGCGGTATCTCGTCGGGGTCCATCATCTGGGCGGCGCTGCAGCTCGCGAAGCGTCCGGAGAACGCCGGGAAGACCATCGTGGCGATCGTGTGCGACTTCGGTGAGCGCTACCTGTCCACGGTGCTGTACGAAGACCTTCGCGACTGACGTCGTGCTGCCGAACGTTCTCGAGGACATCCGGGCGGCGCGCCGCCACGATCCCGCGGCGCGGAGCCGGATCGAGCTCGCTCTCACCTACTCCGGGCTGCACGCCGTGTGGCTGCACCGACTGTCGTCGGGGCTCTGGCGGCGCGGCATCCGGCTCCCCGCGCGGGTCCTCGCCGCCGTGTCGCGATTCCTCACCGGGGTCGAGATCCACCCGGGGGCGACGATCGGGCGACGCGTGTTCATCGATCACGGCATGGGGGTGGTGATCGGCGAGACGGCGGAGGTCGGCGACGACGCGGTCATCTACCACGGTGTCACGCTGGGCGGGAAGAGCCTGCGGCCCGGCAAACGGCACCCCACGGTGGGGAACCGGGTCACCCTCGGCGCCGGGGCGAAGCTGCTGGGGCCCATCGAGATCGGCGACGACACGGTCGTCGGTGCCAACGCGGTGGTGGTGCGATCGGCGCCCCCCGGTTCGGTGCTGACCGGCATCCCCGCCGCCGACACCCGGGAGAGCGCCCCACCGGCGCCCGACCCGCACGTCGACCCCGCGCTCTACATCTAGCCCCCACCGGCGGCGGCAGGCGAATCGGCTCCGCACCGTCGAGTATCCAGCTGCCCGACCGCCGAGCCCATCGGTCGACGCGAATAGGGTAGCTCCGCGCGTATGCGCCAATCCCTCCCCGAAAGGTACGCCCGTGATCATCGCAGCCGCCGACGGATCCGCCCTCGGCAACCCCGGGCCCGCGGGCTGGGCCTGGTACGTCGACGACGACTGCTGGGCGGCGGGCGGCTGGAAGCACGCCACGAACAACCAGGGCGAGCTCAAGGCGGTGCTGGAACTGTTCCGGGCGACCGCGCACCTCGACGACGATCTGCTGGTGCTCTGCGACAGCCAGTACGTCATCAATTCCGTGACCAAGTGGATGCGCGGCTGGAAAGCGAAGGGCTGGCGCAAGGGCGACGGCAAGCCCGTGATGAACCTCGAGCTACTGAAGGAGCTCGACGTCGCGCTCGCCGGACGCCGGTATCGCTTCGAGTGGGTGAAGGGTCACGCCAATCACCCGCTCAACGAGGCCGCCGACTCGCGCGCCCGCGCGGTGGCCGAGGCCTATCAACGCGGCACCGCGATCCCCTCCGGTCCCGGCTGGACCGGGGCACCCAACGTGTCTGCCCCGATGCCCGCGGGCGATGCGGACGTCAACGTCGACGATGGGGACGAGTCGCACGTCGACGTGCACGTCGACGTGTCCGGGCGGGCTCCGGTGCAGCCCTCGCTCTTCTCGTTCGACGGCGAGGACGTGGACGGGGACGACCCCGACGTCGCCGCCGAACTCGACGGACTGCACAGCATCACCCTGGCGCTGAGCGCCGACGAGCACGATCGACTCGTGCGCCGCGCTCGGGCCACCGGGGTGAGCGTGGACGAACTCCTGCGGAGTCTCATCTAGGGGCTCCCTCCCTGCGTTCCCCGGGGTTACGCTGACCGCACGGGCGAGGAGGCGCGATGACGGATGACGGCATGCGAAGCCGCGCCGCCGCGCGACTGCTCACCGAGATCGAGCGCGATCCGGGACTCGCCGGAGTGCTCGCGGACCACTATGCCGGGCGTCACGACGTGCGTGACGCCCTGTGGTGGACCGCTCACCCGGGCTCACCCGCACCCTCCGGGCGTCCGGATCCGACCGGCGAGCTGGAGACGCTGCGTCGCGCGCTGTACTCGCGGGACGGTCAGGATTCCGCGCTGGTCGAGGTGGTGTCGCCCGCCACGGGGGAGCGGCTGCGCATGCGCGAGGCCGAGGCGCGCATCGTCGCGTGCCGGGGGCGCATCGACGCCGACGCGGCGGCGATGGAGGGCCTGCTCGATTTCGCGCGCCGACGCGAGGCCGACCGGGCGACCGCGACGGCGACGACGGTTTCGGCGTACCCCGCCGCGACGGGGCCCGCAGCGCCCGCACTCCCGAGCGGGACCGCGGGACTCCGCGTTCGCGACGGTGACCGAGACGCCGCAGCGCCCAGTGCGGCAGCGCCGAGTGCCGGCCGCCCGAACGCGGACGGCGCGGACGGCGCGGACGGCCCGGGCGGTCCCGTGGACGGCGCACGTCCATGGTTGCCCGCGCTGCTCCTCCGGGCGCGACGGGCGGGCCCGACCGTTCCGGCGCTCTTCGCCGCGCTCGGGCTGGTGTTCGGCGCAGCCCTCACCTGGGCCGTGGTCTCGAGCGGCATCGACGCCACCCCGGCCGCGAACTCCACCCTCGAGCCCGGATCGGCGGCCGACACGGCGCGCGCACTCGAGGTATTCGGTCGCGCTCCGACCGAGACCGACCGACTGCCCGAGGAGTACTTCCTCGGTTCCCCCCACGTGTCCGGACGGCTGCTGTACGCCGATGACACCCTCCGGGTCTGGGCGTATCGCGACCGCGGCGAGGTGTGCCTCTTCCTCCAGGACCGGGAGGCGGCCGCCGGCACCTGCACCACCGAGGACCTGTTCGTGTCGAACGGCATCACGTTGCCCCTGCCCTACCACGGGGTGACCATGACGAGCGGGGCGGACGGTACCCCCGCTCCGGCACTGGCCGAGCTGACCTGGGCACCGTCCGGAGCGATCGAGATCCAGGCCATCTCCGTGCTGCGCTGACGGTAGGGCGAGGGCCGGCACCCGGGCGATAGCCTGTCGGTCGTGCCTTCCCCCGAACCTCCCGTGCCGACCGGGGCGCCCGGCGACGGCGCCCCGCGGCCCGAGCCCAGCGTGGAGCACACCACGCACGGTGTCGGTCCGTGGCCGGGAGGCCGCGCGGAGTGGCCGACGAGCGAGCAGTTCGATCCCGAGCTGCTGGAGCGGGGCGATACGCGGAACGTGATCGACCGGTACCGCTACTGGAGCATGGCGGCGATCGTCGCCGACCTCGACGCGACCCGGCACCCGTTCCACGTCGCGATCGAGAACTGGCAGCACGACATGAACATCGGTTCGATCGTGCGCAGCGCCAACGCGTTCGCCGCCGATACGGTGCACATCGTCGGACGCAAGCGCTGGAACAAGCGCGGCGCCATGGTGACCGATCGGTATCAGCACGTCGTGCACCACCCCGACGTGTCGGACCTCGTCGCCTGGGCGTCCCAGCAGGGCCTGCCGATCATCGCCATCGACAACGGACCGGGGTCGGTGATCCTCGAGCGCTTCGAATTCCCGCGGGAGTGCGTGCTGCTGTTCGGGCAGGAGGGACCGGGGCTCAGCGACGAGGCGCTCGCGGCATCCGTGGCCCAGGTGGCGATCAGCCAGTTCGGGTCGACCCGGTCGATCAACGCGTCCGCGGCGGCCGCGGTCGCCATGCACTCGTGGGTGCGGCAGCATCACGACTTCGGGCCGCCCGCGCCCTGACCGCAGCACCGCACTCAGCCCGTGTCGGAGCCCCCGCGATAGGATCGAGTGTGACTGGAGACAACCTGCTAGGTGTGCCCGAGACCCGACTGCCACCGGAGCTGGAGGTGACGGAGGCTCTCGACCGGAGCGTTCGCTCCGGTGAGGACCTTGCCGCGATCGCCGCCGCGAACCCCACATCCTCGCTGGTGTGGGCCCTGCTGTCGGATGCCGCCTACCTCGCCGGGCACCACATCGAGTCCTACGCGTACGCCCGGGTCGGTTATCACCGCGGCCTCGACGCCCTCCGTAAGGCCGGCTGGCGCGGTCAGGGCCCCGTCCCGTGGGCGCACGAGCCGAACCGGGGCGTGCTGCGGTCCCTGTACGCGCTCCGCCGCGCGGCATCGGCCATCGGTGAGGCCGACGAGGTCGACCGTCTCACCGCCTTCCTGCGCGACGCCGACCCGACCGCGGTGGACGCCATCGAGGCCGCGAGCGCCGACGCCCTGCCGCCCACCGAGGCCATCGTCATCCGGGGCGTCGAGTAGTGCCCGCCATCGTGCTCATCGGCGCCCAGTGGGGCGACGAGGGCAAGGGCAAGGCCACCGACCTGCTCGGCAGCCGCATCGACTACGTGGTGAAGTTCAACGGCGGCAACAACGCCGGTCACACGGTCGTGATCGGCGACAAGAAGTACGCGCTGCACCTGCTGCCCTCGGGCATCCTCACCGACGGCGTCACGCCGGTGATCGCCAACGGCGTCGTCATCGATCCGGAGGTGCTCTTCGACGAGCTCGACGCGCTCACCGCGCGCGGCGTCGACGTGTCGAAGCTGAAGATCTCCGCCAACGCGCACGTGATCACCCACTACCACCGCACCCTCGACAAGGTCACGGAGCGGTTCCTCGGCAAGCGGCAGATCGGCACGACCGGGCGCGGCATCGGCCCGACCTACGCCGACAAGATCAACCGGGTCGGCGTGCGCATCCAGGACCTGTTCGACGAGGGCATCCTCCGCCAGAAAGTGGAGGCCGCGCTCGACGCGAAGAACCACATGCTGGTGAAGATCTACAACCGGCGGTCGATCGAGGTCGAGGAGGTCGTGCAGAGTCTGCTCTCCTATGTGGAGCGGTTGCGACCGATGGTCGTGGACACCTCGCTCGAGCTGAACCGGGCGCTCGACGACGGCAAGATCGTGCTGTTCGAGGGCGGCCAGGCCACCATGCTCGACGTGGATCACGGCACCTATCCGTTCGTCACGTCGTCGAACTCCACGGCGGGGGGAGCGGTCACCGGTTCCGGGATCGGCCCGACCCGCATCGACCGGGTCATCGCCGTGGTCAAGGCGTACACCACGCGCGTGGGTGCCGGGCCCTTCCCGACCGAACTCTTCGACCAGTCGGGGGAGTTCCTCCGCGCGCAGGGGTTCGAGTTCGGCACGACCACCGGACGTCCCCGCCGCACCGGGTGGTACGACGCCCCGATCGCGAGGTACACGTCGCGCATCAACGGGGTCACCGACTTCGTGCTGACGAAGCTCGACGTGCTCACCGGGCTCGAGCGCATCCCGGTCTGCGTCGCCTACGAGGTCGACGGTCAGCGGTTCGACGAGGTGCCGAGTTCGCAGAGCGACTTCCACCACGCGGTGCCCGTGTACGAGGAGTTCCCCGGCTGGACCGAGGACATCACCGGCATCCGGGAGTTCGACGATCTCCCCGAGGCCGCGCGGGAGTACGTGCTGGCCCTCGAGCGCATGAGCGGATCGCGCATCTCGGCGATCGGCGTGGGCCCGGGTCGCGACGCGATCATCCAGCGTCACGACCTGCTGGAGAACCAGTAGCCGGGGGCGCCGGATGATCCGGGAGGGGTGGCAGGACGACCCCCGCCTCGATACCGACGCCGCCGACCTCGCTCGTTTCCTCAGCCGAGCGGATGCGACGACAGCGACCCGGGACGCGCTGCGCACGTCGGCCGACATGTCGCCCGAGCAGTACGCAGCCGCCTGGCGCGCTCTGCACCGCTTCGGCTACGTGACCAGCGCCGAACTGCGCCGCCTCGCCGTGCTCTGACAGCAGCTCACACCGCGGCCGAGCGCCAGAACGAGACGAGCACCCTGGCGCTCTCCTCGGGACGGTCCACCTGCGGGGAGTGACCCGCGTCGGGCACGATGACGTAGGGCGCGTCGAGGCGCTCGGCCATGTCCTTCTGCCAGTCGTGCGGCCACGCGTCGTCGTTCTCGCCGTGGGACACGAGCACCGGCACGCCGGCCTCGCGCACCTCGTCGACCCGATCGGGCTGGGAGTCGAGGATGCCGACCGCCGCCAGCAGCTGGGTGGAACTGGTCGCTCGCAGCCGGTCGTAGAACCAGCGCTCCAGCCGACCGAGGTTCTCCGGCTCGGCGCCGGGGTTGCCCCATCGCCAGAGCGCGTCGGTGCCGCCCGCGGTGAGCGCGGCCGCGACCTCGGGGCGCGTCGCCCAACTGCGCGGTCCCGAATTCCACATCGTGAAGCTCAGGAAGCGCGACGGATCCTGCAGTACGGCCTCGATGCCGACGATGCCCCCGAAACTGTGACCGAGCAGGTGCACGGGCGCGGTGAGGCCGAGCGTATCGAGCACCCAGTGCACGTCGCGGCCCAGTGTCTCGACCTCGTATCCGCTGATGTCGGTGGGCGGTTCGGTGTGGTGCGGGCCCTCCGAGTGGTACTGGCCGCGCTGGGAGAACGCCACGACCGTGAAGCCCAGATCGGCGATGGGTCCGAGGACCGGGTAGAAATCCTCCTTCGACCCGGTGTATCCGGGCACCAGGACGGCGACCGGTGCGGACTCCGGCGAGTCTCCACGGGAGACGACGCGGACGGCGGACAGCGCACCCTCGGGACGGTCGAGGGTGAACTCCTCGGCGTCCTCCGGCTTGAGGTCGGTCAGCGTGCGGGGCTCGGCATTTCCGGTCATCGGTCGAGGCTACGCCGGAAGCGTAATCACCCGGCGCACATTCGTGGTGGAGTTGACCCATGGAAGCCATTTACACCGCAATCGCCCATGCCTCCGGAGGAGGCCGTGACGGATCCGTGCGCACCGAAGACGACCGACTGGTGCTCGACACCCGCCCGCCCCAGGAGATGGGCGGCTCGGGAGAGGGCACGAACCCGGAGCAGCTCTTCGCGGCCGGATATTCGGCCTGCTACCTGGGTGCGCTGCACGCCGCCGGGAAGCAGCTCACCCTGACGACGAAGGATGCCGCGGTATCGGCCAGCGTGGCCATCGGCTCGAACGGTGAGGGCGGCTTCGGTCTCGCGGTCGACCTCGACATCTACGTGCCCGGCGTCTCGCCGGACGAGGCGAAGCAGCTCGCTGACCTCGCCCACACCATCTGCCCCTACTCGAACGCCACCCGGGGCAACATCGAGGTCGGACTCAACATCGTGTCCTGACCGGATCGCACCAGAAGAACGGAAGGCCCCCGGCGATGCCGGGGGCCTTCCGTGTGCGCACGTCGTGCGTCAGCTCTCGCCGCCGCCCGACGTGACCTCCGAGGCGCTGTTCTCCTCCACGCGCATCGAACCCTGCCCGTGCGACACCTCGATCTTCCGCGGCTTCGACTCCGCGGCGATCGGAATGGTGAGGGACAGCACGCCGTCGTTGAACGTCGCATCGATCTTCTCGAGGTCGGCGTCCCGTCCCAGCACCAGTTGGCGCGCATAGGTGCCCGTCGGGCGCTCGTGTGCGAGCCACTGAACGTCGGTGCCCTCGTGCGACGAGCGATGGGCCGTCACGGTGAGCGTCTTGTCCTGGGCGCTCACGTCGATGGACCCGGGGTCGACGCCCGGCAGGTCGAACATCAGAACGTAGTGGTCGCCCGTGCGGAACAGGTCGAGCGGCATCATCGCGGAGTTGCGTGCATTGCCCAGAACCTGATCGATCAGCCGGTCGACGTCACGGAACGGATCGATTCGAGTAGCCACACCAATCACCTCCTCAGCGAGGTTCCTGGCCCCTCCAGGAACCGAACGGTGTTCGCCTCGCCGGGCCCTGTACGAGGCCCCCGAGGCGGCTACACCAGTGTTATACACCAGAGCAAAAGCCCTGTGCAAGTCGATATTCGGAGCCATTGGGGCACCGCCCTTCGCCGCGTTCCGATCGCCGCCGCCGCTCCACGAGCCCGCCGGAATCGGGTGGCGTCGCGGCGGAGAACGGAGGAGCATGGAAGACGCCGACGGGTCGGACGGGACGTCCGCCGGCATGCGCAGTTCGGTACGAAGGGAGCGCCCCATGGCAACTCGCTCGAAGCACGTCCTCATCCTCGGCGGGGGATACGTCGGCCTGTACACCGCGTGGGAGCTGCAGAAGCACGCGTCCTCCGCGGGCCTGCGGATCACCGTGGTCGAACCGAACCCGTACATGACCTACCAACCCCTCCTGCCCGAGGTCGCGGGCGGCCAGGTCGAGCCGCGCAACGTGACGGTGCAACTCCGCCGTGCGCTCCGCAAGTCGAACGTGCTGCGCGGCGAGCTGGAGAGTCTGGACGTGGACGCGAAGACGGCTTCGGTGCGCGACCTGCAGGGCACGACCCGGCGCCTCGACTACGACCACGTGGTGATCGCCACCGGCTCCGTCAGCCGTACCTTCCCCACGCCGGGCCTCGCCGAGAACGCGGTGGGATTCAAGACCCTCGAGGAAGCCGTCTACGTGCGCGACCGGGTGCTCGACAACATCGCGCTCGCCGCAGCGTCCACCGATGCGGACGAGCGCGCGAAGGCCCTCACCTTCGTTTTCATCGGCGGTGGGTACACCGGCGTCGAGGCGCTCGGTGAACTCAACGACCTCGCGAAGATCACGGTCGACGCGTACCCGGAGGTCGACCGTTCCGACCTGCGTTGGGTGCTCATCGAGGCGCTCGACCGGGTGGCCCCGGAGGTGGGACCGAGCCTGTCCCGCTACACGCTGGGCAAACTCCGCGACCGAGGCATCGACGTGCGGTTCGAGACCACCGTGACGTCATGCGTCGACGGCGACGTGGTGCTGAGCACCGGTGAGACCATCCCGGCGAACACGATCGTCTGGACAGCCGGGGTCAAGCCCAACCCGGTGCTGGATGCGACGAACGCGCCCCGCGGACCGAAGGGTCACGTAAACGTGAATCCCTACCTGCAGGTCGCGCACGAGGACGGCACCATCGTCGACGGCGCCTGGGCCGCGGGCGACAACGCACAGGTGCCCGACCTCACCGCGGAGACGCAGCCGGCCTACTGCCCGCCCAACGCGCAGCACGCGTTGCGACAGGCCAAGCGCCTCGCCAAGAACATCGCAGCGGTGCTCGAGGGCCGGGAGATCGAGGAATACCGTCACGCCTCCCTGGGCACCGTCGCGAGCTACGGGTTCGGCAAGGGCGCCGCGAACATCAAGGGCCTGAAGCTCCGCGGCGCGCTTGCCTGGCTCGCGCACCGGGCGTACCACGGCATGGCGATGCCCACCGTGAACCGCAAGATCCGCGTCTTCGCCGGGTGGGCGACCGGTGTCGTGCTGCCGCGCGACATCACGCCCATGTCGGCCCACGAGCATCCGCGGGACGCGTTCATGCGCAACGTCGCGGCGAACGATCGCAAGTAGGACCGGGCGGCGGGAAGTGGATAGTGTCGAGTCATGGCGATGACTGAGGGGCCTGCTGGAGCCGCGATCACCGGTGAGGAACGCGAGGCTCTCGACGAGCTCACCGACATCAGGCGGAGCATCGACAACATCGACGCGGCGCTCGTGCACCTCCTCGCCGAGCGCTTCAAGTTCACGCAGCAGGTGGGTCGCCTGAAGGCGGCGCACGGTCTCCCGCCCGCCGATCCCGACCGGGAGCGGATGCAGATCCACCGGCTGCGGTCGCTGGCGGAGGAGTCGCGACTCGACCCCGCCTTCGCGGAGAAGTTCCTGAACTTCATCGTCGCGGAGGTCATCCACCACCACGAGCAGATCGCGGGCGGCTCCGCCTCCTGACCGTTCGGGCGCGGAGTGCGCGTTACTGGTAGGTGACCAGTTCGGGCGTCGGCTCGACCTGCGACATGGTCTGCTGCGGCGTGAGGGGCGGCAGGTCCTCGTCGTAGAAGTTCTTCCAGCCCCAGGTCACACCCTCCGGAGCACCCTGGTGCAGGACCCGCCACGTCTCCTGCTTGGCGGGCTGGCTGCCCTGGCCGTCCACGTGGATCAGGATGGCGAGTTCGTCGCGGGACGTGTCCACAGCAGCGCGGTCGCTGATCATCCGCAGCTGGAACTGGTGCAGCACGAGCAGCTTCTGCGGTAGCGCCTTCTCGGCGGTGAGGTCGGCGAGCCAGGTGACCACGGAGTTGACCTCCGCGGCTCCGACCGAGCCGATGGTCACCAAATGACGCCCGTCGGGCTTCAGGCGCCACTCCGGATCGAGCGCGAGTCCCACGTGCGGGAGTTCGAGGAGCGGCTGGTACAGCTTCGCCTGGGTCAGGAAGTCGGTGCGTCCGGGCTGAAGGTCGAGCACCACATACATCCCCGCGTCGCCGGCCGCCTCGACCCAGGGCCGCAGCGTGTCGATCGAGATCTCGTTGGAGTAGTCGCCGTCGGGTCCGGCGTCTCCCGCGGCGACGGTGGTGATGATCTCGAGCATCGGCACCACGGTGCGGTCGCTGAGGGCCGCGTACGGTGCCGCGGTGTCGCGGGCCCGCTCGAGGGTCTCGGGGAGGCCCTGCTCGCCCAGCACGCCGAGCACCGGCGAATCGGGTGTGCCGTACAGCGCCACGAACATGTGGTCGGGGAACAACAGTTGACCGCCCGCGGGAAGCTGCACCCCGGACATCGCGGACCGCACCTTCCAGTCGAGGCTCGGTTCCGCTCCGAACGCCGGCCCGAGCGCGAGCACCGCTGCGGGCGACGCCTCGGACAACGCCGTGATCAGTTCGCTCGACGCCTGCGGGTTGGGCCGGTCGGCGGGGACGAGGGAGACGGCGACACCGGCGGCGCGCGCGGTGGCCACGCCGGCGAGCGAGGCGGGCTCGTCGATGGCGAGCAGCATGCCGTCGCCCTGCGGCTCGCCGCGATCCATGTCGGGAAGGTCGCCCGCTTCCTCCCCGGCCGCGTCCGCCGAGGTGCCGTCCGCGGATGCCGACCCGACGAGGGTCAGCACGTCGGTGTCCTCGGCGGTCAACCCGGCGACGGCCGCGAGAGCCGCGGCGGGCTCGGGAACCTCGATCGCCCGGGGGCTACCGGGCAGCATATCGATGAGATCGGCAGGGTCGGCATCGAGAACGGTTCGGTTCCCGCTGTCGCTGTCGCTGTCGCTGTCGGCGTTCGCCGCATCCGGGTCGCCGATGCGGAGCACCGTCGTGGCATCGAGACGAGTCAGTTCCTCCTCGACCGACGGGTCGGCTGAGTCCGACCCGGGCGAGGTGAGCAGGAGCGGCGCGCCGAGGGCGACGGCCGCCGACGCGGCGGCGGCCTGAGCCGCGGGGTCATCGGCGGGCGCGGTGACGACGAGGGGGGAGGTGCTGAAGAGCGCACGGCTCGTGGCCACCGCGCTCGCGACCGGGTCCGCGTCGCCGAGGACGGTGAGCTGCTCGGCGGGGAGCGCGGTCTCGGCCGCCAGCTCCTCCGCATCGGGTTTCGGCTCGCCGACGCACCCCGCGAGCAGCACCGCGGAGGCGGTCAGGGCCGTGAATGTCGGCAGGAAACGACGCATCCGTCCCTTTGTACACCGAGGCGCCGCTTTTCGGCGCTCATCCCGGGGCGGGGCGAATGCCGACGCGTTCCCCGCTCAGGCGACGCGCAGGAGAGCCTGAACCGGAGTGTGATCCGAGGGGTACCGGCCGTTCCAGCGGAACGGGTTGATCGCCGACTCGAGCACCTCCACGTGCTCGTTGGCGAGGATCCAATCGATGCGGTCGCCGCCCGGGACCGGTTCGTCGTAGTTGGGGAAGGTCCCGACCGCGGGCGTGGCCCGGCGATGGGCGCACAGCCACGCGTCCCGCAGCCCGCCCTCATGGGTGAGGATCGAGTACGGCTCGGACTCGACGGACACGTTGAAGTCGCCCATGACGATCACCGGCACGTCGGCGTCGAGGCCGCGCACGTGATCGGCTATGGCGTGGGCGCTCTTCCGTCGTGCCGACTCCGACTCGTGGTCGAGGTGCGTGTTCGCCACCACGAACTCCGAGCCGGTGCGGCGATCGCGCAGCCGCGCCCAGGTGACCATGCGCGTCGTCCGGTTGCCCCAGGTGGTGGACGCGACGACGTCGGGCGTGTCCGACAGCCAGTACGAGTCGGAATCGATCGCGGTCAGGCGCGACGAGTCGTAGAAGATCGCGCCCAGCTCGCCCTTCGCGCCACCCTCGCGACCCTCGCCGAGCATCCGGTAGCTTGCCGGCAGTCCACTCTCGATGGCGGGCAGCTGCTCCTGCAGCAACTCCTGCACGCCGAGGATGGTGGGCTGCTCGAGTGCGAGCACCTCGGTCACCGCCGTGCGGCGGGACGGCCAGAAGTCGGGAGAACCTGCCCGCGTGCGCGAGGAGATCGTGCGCACATTGAAGCTCATGACGTGGAGGGCATCGTCTCCGGCCGGACCGAAGACTCGCGCGGACGTGACCGGGGTGCTGCTCGCCTGAGGCTCGGCAACGGTGATCTCGCTAATGAGAAGCTCCTGACACTCGACGATCGTCGTGGTCCACTGTGGAAGGTTTTCATGAACGATGGGCAGTGCATAGGGCGAACACGCGGGGAACCGCAAAAGAATTCCGCCCGCCGACGGCGATGCTCGGCGGTGCGGCGATCAGCGCAGGCGGACGAGTGCCTGCACCGGAAGATGGTCGGACGCGGCGCGTCCCTCCGACGTGAACGGGTCGATGGCGGCCGTCAGCACCTCGACCCGGTCGCTGGCGAGTACCCAGTCGATGCGGGGTCCGCCCTGCACCGGGCGGGTGTAGTCCGGCCGGGTGCCGTACTCCGCGGTGACCCGGCGGGAGGCCGCGACCCAGGTGTCGCGAAGGCCCGCGCCCTCGGTGAGGATGTCGAACGACGGGGAATCCCCGGCCGGGGCGTTGAAGTCGCCGGTCACGATGACGGGCACGTCGGAATGCTGCGTGCGGATGCGTTCCACGATGGCACGCGCGCTCTGCTCGCGGGAATTGTCGTCGTGGTTGTCGAGGTGCGTGTTGAGGACGGCGAACTCGATCCCCGTCGTCCGGTCGCGGAAGTGCGCCTCGGTGACCATGCGCGGCACCTCGTTGCCCCAGGACCGCGATCCGATCGCGTCCGGAGTGTCGGACAGCCAGAGGTGGTCGAACCCCACCAGGTCGAGCCGTGCCGCGGCGTAGAAGATGGCGCAGAACTCGCCCCGGCTGCCGCCCTCGCGGCCCATGCCCACCCAGCGGTACGACGGCGGGAGGGCGCGGGCGACGGCGCCGACCTGGGAGTAGAGCGCCTCCTGCACGCCGAGGATCGTCGGACGCTCGATCTGCAACCAGCGGGCGAGCACGGGTTCGCGCTCGGGCCAGTAGTCGGGGTTCCCGGGCGCCACCCCGGTCTTCGCGTACCGCAGGTTGTACGAGGCGATGTGCAGCGTGTCGCGCTCGGCCGGGCCGATCACGCGGGGATCCCGTCGATCGCGTGCGCAACGGCGGCATCCGCGGCGAACCGGGCCGGCAGCGTGGACCGGTGCGTGCTGCGAAGCTCGCGGAGCGACAGGGTGAACAGGCCCTGGATCTCGAGGGCGGCGTCCGGGACGTCGGCCGAGGAGGTGCCCGGCGTCGTGGCACCGCCGTCGGTGACGCCGATCCGCAGCACGGGGAACCCGCGGCCGGCGCACAGACCGACGAACTTGACGTCATCCTCCCGCGGCACCGACACGATCATGCGCCCGGTGGACTCCGAGAACAGTGCGGTGGCCGCGTCGACGCCATCGCGGTCCATCAACTCGTCGAGCCACACCCGTGCGCCCACGCCGAAGCGCAGCACCGACTCGGCCAGGGCCTGGGCGAGGCCGCCGTCGGAGAGGTCGTGCGCGCTCGCGATGATGCTCTGGCCGCTGCCGGCGCGGATCAGGGCGGCGAGCGCCTGCTCGGAGCCGAGATCGACGGCGGGCGGACGGCCACCGAGATGGCCGTGCACCACTCCGGCCCACGCCGATCCGTCGAGCTCCTCCGCCGTCGTGCCGAGGAGGTAGATGTTGTTGCCCTCGTCCTGCCACCCGGACGGGATGCGCAGGGCCACGTCGGAGATGACGCCGAGCATCGCGACGACGGGCGTGGGGTGGATGGGCTGGTCGCCCGTCTGGTTGTAGAAGCTCACGTTGCCGCCGGTGACGGGGATCTCGAGCTCGAGGCAGCCGTCGGACAGCCCCTCGACCGCTCGGGAGAACTGCCACATGACCTCGGGGTTCTCCGGGCTGCCGAAGTTGAGGCAGTCGCTCACCGCGACCGGGGTCGCGCCGGTGGCCGCGACGTTGCGGAACGCCTCGGCGAGGGCGAGGCGCGCACCCTCGTACGGGTCGAGCTGGCAGTAGCGGCCGTTGGCGTCGGTCGCGATGGCGAAGCCGAGGCCGGACTCCTCGTCGACGCGGATCATCCCCGCGTCGTCGGGGAAGCTGAGCGCCGTGTTGCCGAGCACGTAGCGGTCGTACTGGTCGGTGATCCAGCTCGCGTCGGCGAGGTTGGCGCTGCCGAGCAGCGCGAGGAACTGCTCGCGCAGCTCGCCGGCGTCGGTGGGCCGGGGGAGCGCCCCCGCGCCGTCCGCCTGCAGGGCGTCGAGCCAGGCGGGGTACGCCACCGGACGGTCGTACACCGGCCCGTCGACGGCCACGGTGCGCGGCTCGACGTTGACGATCTCCTCGCCGTGCCAGTTGATGACCAGCCGACCGGTGTCGGTCACCTCGCCGAGCACGCTGGTCTCCACGTCCCACTTGGCGGTGACGGCGAGGAAGCCCTCGAGCTTGTCCGGGGTCACCACCGCCATCATGCGCTCCTGGCTCTCCGACATGAGGATCTCCTCGGCGGTGAGCGACGGGTCGCGCAGCAGCACGCGCTCGAGCTCGATGAACATGCCGCCGTCGCCGTTCGACGCCAGCTCGCTCGTCGCGCAGCTGATGCCGGCGGCGCCGAGGTCCTGGATGCCCTCCACGAGCTTGCCGGCGAAGAGTTCGAGGCAGCACTCGATGAGCACCTTCTCGGCGAACGGATCGCCCACCTGCACGGCGGGACGCTTGGTGGGTCCGCCCTCGGAGAACGTGTCGCTGGCGAGGATGGATGCGCCGCCGATGCCGTCGCCGCCGGTGCGGGCACCGAACAGCACGACCTTGTTGCCCACGCCCCGGGCGTTGGCGAGGTGCAGGTCCTCGTGGCGCAGCACGCCCACGCTGAGCGCGTTGACCAGCGGGTTGCCCTGGTACACCGCGTCGAAGTACGTCTCGCCCCCGATGTTGGGGAGCCCGAGGCAGTTGCCGTAGAAGCTGATGCCGCTCGTGACGCCGTGCACCACACGGGCCGTGTCGGGATGGTCGATGTCACCGAAGCGCAGCTGATCCATCACGGCGACGGGGCGAGCACCCATGGAGATGATGTCGCGCACGATACCGCCGACGCCGGTCGCGGCGCCCTGGAACGGCTCGATGTAGCTGGGGTGGTTGTGGCTCTCGACCTTGAAGGTGACGGCCCAGCCCTCACCGACGTCCACGACCCCGGCGTTCTCGCCCATGCCGACCATGAGATTCTTCGTCATGGCGGGGCTGACCTTCTGGCCGAACTGGCGCAGGTACTTCTTGCTCGACTTGTAGGAGCAGTGCTCGCTCCACATGACCGAGTACATCGCCAGCTCGCCGCTGGTGGGCCGGCGGCCGAGGATCTCACGGATGCGCTCGTACTCTCCCGCCGTCAGGCCGAGGGCGGCGTAGGGCTGCTCCTTCTCCGGGGTGGCAAGGGCGTTCGTGACGGTGTCCGCGGCGGGTCTCGCGGGAAGATTGGCGGCTGCGCTCACGCGAACAGGACTCCTTGGAAGTGGGCGACTCGGAACGGGGGAGGTGCGGGCTGCCGTCAGGCTGCGGCGAACGTGCTGAGCACGGACGTGAAGAACGCGAGGCCGTCGATGCCGGAGCGCATCGCGTCAGGGGTGTCCGGGCCGAAGCCGGGCTCGGTGGCGTGCTCCGGGTGCGGCATGAGACCGACCACGTTGCCGCGCTCGTTCGTGACGCCGGCGATGTCGTTCAGCGACCCGTTCGGATTGGCGCCGAGGTAGCGGAATGCGACCCGGCCCTCGCCCTCCAGGCGCTCGAGCGTGTCCGCGTCGGCGATGTAGCCGCCCTCGCCGTTCTTCAGCGGGATGGTGATCTCCTGCCCGGCCTCGAATCCGCCCGTCCAGGCCGTGGATGCGTTCTCCACCCGCAGGCGCTGGTCGCGGCAGACGAAGGTGCCGACCGCGTTGCGGATGAGCCCGCCGGGAAGCAGGTGAGCCTCGGTGAGCATCTGGAATCCGTTGCAGATGCCGAGCACGGGCACGCCGCGATTCGCCGCATCGATCACGTCGGTCATGATCGGCGAGCGGGAGGCGATGGCACCGGCGCGGAGGTAGTCGCCGTAGCTGAACCCGCCGGGCAGCACGATGGCGTCGACGCCGTGCAGGTCGTGGTCGCCGTGCCAGAGCGCGACGGGGTCCGCACCGGCGAGGCGAACGGCGCGTTGCGCGTCCCGGTCGTCGAGTGAACCGGGGAAGGTGACGACGCCGATCCGCATCAGCGCTGCACCGAATCCGCCGCCGCGCCGAGGGGGGTCTCGGTCGTTGTGTCGCCGCTGTCCGCGCCCGGCCCGAGGTCATCGGCCTCCGCGGCGTGCACACTGATCACGTCTTCGATGACCGAGTTCGACAGCAGGTCGGCGGCCAGCTGCTGCACCTCGGCGAGAAGGGCGTCGTCCACGGGTCCGTCGACGGTCAGCTCGAATCGCTTACCGAGACGTACATCGGAGAATCGGGACTTGCCGAGCCGCGCCAGCGCCCCGGCCACGGCCTTGCCCTGGGGATCGAGCAGTTCGGCCTTGGGCATTACCTCGACGACGATCGTGGGCACGAAGACATCTCCAACGGACGAGAGCGGGTGGATGCCACGATTCTAGCCGCTGGCGCGGGGGGTGCCGCGCTGGCGCGGCTCGGCGGTCCCGGTGGTTCCCGCCCGCACCGTTCCCCGTACGGAGTGTCCCGCGCGGGAACGGAAACGAGGCGCGCGACGAGGGATGTCCTCATCCGGGCGGTAGCCTGCTCGGGTAGCAAGCGGAAAAACACCACGACGCCGCCGTTCCTGGCGAGCAAGGGAAGGATCCCCGATGAGCTCCACCGACGGAACCACCACGGCCCGGGAAGCGATCGCCTCTGGCCGCGCGACCCTCGGTATCGAACTCGGGTCCACGCGGATCAAGGCGTGCCTCCTCGGCGACGACCCGAGCGTGGTCATCGCCTCCGGCAGCCACGAGTGGGAGAACCAGTTCGTCGACCGGATGTGGACCTACTCGCTCGAAGACGTGTGGACGGGGCTGCAGGCGGCTTACGCCGCCCTCGTCGCGGATGCGGAGGAGCGCCACGGCGTGCGCCCGGAGGGGCTGAAGGCCATCGGCATTTCGGCCATGATGCACGGCTACCTCGCCTTCGACGCCGAGGACGAGCTCCTGGTGCCGTTCCGCACCTGGCGCAACACCACCACGGGGCGCGCGTCGGAGGTGCTCACCGAGCAGTTCGACACGAACATCCCGTTGCGCTGGTCCGTCGCGCACCTGTACCAGGCGGTGCTCGACGAGGAGCCCCATGTGCCCGAGGTCCGCTTCCTCACCACCCTCGCCGGATACGTGCACTGGAAGCTCACCGGTGAGCGTGTGCTCGGCGTCGGGGACGCATCGGGCATGTTCCCGATCGACGTCGCCACCGGCGACTACGACGCCGGGATGATGTCGCGCTTCGACGCGCTCGTGGCCGAGCCGCACGCCGGCATGGCGCTGCGGAACCTGTTGCCCGAGGTGCTGCCTGCGGGCCGTGCGGCCGGCAGCCTGACGCCGGAGGGTGCGGCGCTCCTCGACTCGACAGGGGGCCTCCGCCCCGGCGCCGTGTTCTGCCCGCCCGAGGGCGACGCCGGCACCGGGATGGTCGCCACGGCTTCGGTCGCCCCGCGCACGGGCAACGTCAGCGCGGGCACCAGTATCTTCGCCATGGTCGTGCTCGAGCGGCCGCTCGAGGGCATCCACCACGAACTCGACGTCGTGACGACACCGGCCGGGAACGCGGTGGCGATGGTGCACTGCAACAACGGGGCCAGCGAGCTGAGCGCGTGGGTTTCGATGTTCAGCCGGTTCGCCGCCGCCTCCGGTACCCCGAGTGACAGCGACGCGGTGTACGAGGTGCTCTTCCGGGAGGCGCTCGAGGGCGAAGCCGACGCGGGCGGCGTACTCGCCTACAACACTCTCGCCGGTGAACCCATCGTCGGGCTGCCCGAGGGCCGGCCGCTCGTGGTCCGCACCCCGGACAGCCGCCTCACCCTGGCCAACTTCATGCGTGCACAGCTCTACAGCGTCTTCGGTGCCATGAGCATCGGCATGCGCGTGCTCGACGACCAGGGCGTCACCATCGACCAGATGATGGCCCACGGCGGGATGTTCCGCACGGCGGGGGTCGCGCAGCGGTTCCTCGCGGGCGCTCTCCGGGCGCCGGTCGCGGTCGCCCACATGGCATCCGAGGGAGGAGCGTGGGGCATCGCCGTCCTCGCCGCCTACGTGTCGGCCGCCGAGAACACCGATCTCGATGGTTACCTCCGGGAAACGGTGTTCGCCGACACCGAGATCGACACCGTCTCCCCGGACCCCGCCGATGTGGCGGGCTTCGCCGCGTTCCTCGACCGCTACTCGGCGGGCCTCGCCGTGGAGCGCGCCGCGGTCGACGCGCTGTAGCGGCGCAGCACGCAGCGCCGGATTCCGCTGGTGAAGGCGCCGATGCGCGACGCGGGTGGCGACGAGCCACCGGAGGCTGTTCCATTTCCGCATGGTTGGGTGCCCCTCGGCGAATACCAGTGGTTCACCGCCGCCCTCACCCTCGGCGTCGTGCCCGCTCTCGGCATTCTTACCTGGCTGGCGTGGCCGGTGTTCCAGCTGGGCATGGCGCTCGATCCGGAGATGGACTTCTCCCTGCGCATCCTCTCCGGTCTGGCCTCGATCGCCGTGGCCCTCGGTGCGTTGACCCTGTTCCAGCGGTTCCGCGCGCCTCGGCCGTTCGCGAACTTCGACACGGACCGCGTTCGTCTCGGCCGCCACGAGGTCCTGATGACCGACCTCGTCTGGGCGCAGTTCCTCGTGACCGGCTCGGTGAAGAGACCGGGGATCTCCCTGCTCATCGGCTCGGACTCGAAGAAGCAGGCGGCGTTCCGGCTCCGATCGGGCAACGGGTACCTGATCGACGGGGACACCGCACGCCTCGTCAGCGAGGTGCTGCGGCGCTCCGCCGTCGAGATGCCGAAGGACCGGTTCGACCCGAAGGGTCGTTTCCTGAAGACGACCTTCCCCATGCACCTCACTCGTGATGAAGCCATCGATGCCGTGCTGGCGCCGGAAGACTTCACCCCCGACTTCCTCGCGCCGCCCGCGTGAGCGGCCATATTTCCTGAGCCGCCACGGTCCCTGAGCCGCCCACGGTCCCTGAGCCGCCACGGTCCCTGAGCCGCCCACGGTCCCTGAGCCTGTCGAAGGGACGCGAGTCGCTCTCAGCGCGGCGGCCGATCGTCGGCGCCGCATTCGACCAGCCGCTCGTACGTCGTCCACAAGTCGTCCATGGGTCGCGGCGAATCGAGGAGCAGGGCCTCGAGATAGAGGAGGTGGGTGTGCCAGCCGGGCAGATAGCCCGCGACCGCATCACCGAGTCCCTCGTGCTCCAGCCTCATCTGCGTCGACGCCCCAGCAGGGGTGACGGCGATGCGAAGCCGGGACAGCGGTTCGTCGGGGAATTGCCACGTCACGTCGAGCAGCCGCTCCGGAACGCACTCCCGAACGCGGCTGGTGCAGGAATAGTTCTCCGCGTGCTCGACGATGATTTCACCGCCTCGCACGTAGGTCCCGGCAGTGGGAGTTCCGAGCCACTGCGGCAGCGCCTCCGCGTCGGTGAGGCCCCACCACAGTCGGCCGGGGGTGGTCGCCATGGCCCAGTCGAGGACGACACGCTGGTCGGCCGGGTGGATCGCGCGGCTCAGCAGGGGCATGCAACGACCGTAACCGTCGCGTGGAGGAGGCGTGCTGCGGGGGGCGTCCCTTCGACGGGTGCAGGCCCCGTGTGCGGGTCGGGGACCGTGTGGGGGTCGGGGACCGACCGGACCAAGGTTCCTTTCGGGTGGGCCCGATACGGTCGAAGTGGTCGCTGTCAGCGGCCGGACGAATCCCCGGTCACCGAGTGACCGGCGGCGCACCGTCCATCGGTGCACCGCTGCGGGATCCCCCGAAGGCGCTGGCGCGACGAGCGTAATGGCGCGACGTCCGTGCCATCCAGCAGGGAAGGGATGCCGAGGCCGACTCCGGTCGGTCCGTATCCGATGCTCGACCACGGGAACGGTATTCCTCCCGGACACATCGAGAAAGGACACCATGTTCACCCAGACCGATCTGATGACACTCGTCAATGCCGGGGACGATTCCCTCAAGGTTTCCCTCTTCCTCCCTACCGCGCCATCCGGCCGCGAGACCCTGCAGGGGCGCATCGTTCTGAAGAACGCACTCGCGCGGGTGCGTGCCGAGCTCGATGCGCGCGAGGTCGACGACTCCGCCACGGACGACCTGCTCGCCCCGGCCGAGGCGATGGTGCGGGATACCGACTTCTGGCAGCACCAGAGCGAGGGCCTGGCGATCTTCCTGGCCCCCGATTCGCCGCCGCGACACTTCTCCGTGCCGATCCCCCTCACCGAGGAGGTCGTGGTGAGCGAGGCGTTCTCGGTCGGACCGCTTCTGCCGCTGCTGTCCGCGGACGGATCGTTCACCGTCCTGACGGTCACCACGAACCGGGTGCGCCTGTTCGAAGCATCACGGTTCACCATGGACGAGGTCGACGACTCCGGCCTGCTGTCGAGCCTGCAGGACAGCATGGGGGAGTCGGACTACGAGAATCCGCTCCAGGCGAGCCCGGTCGCCCGTCCCCACACCGCCGACTTCAGCATCAGCAACGCCCAGGTCTACGGCGACAGCCCGGCCGAGTGGCAGGACTCGCAGACCCGGGAGTTCGCCAGTCGCGTCGCCTCGGCGCTCACCGCCTACCAGGCGTCGCATCCCCGTCCGACGGTGCTGGTGTCCGGTGCCGAGTACATCGGTCTCCTCGGGTCGACGGATGCCGTCACCGACAGTGTCGACGTGGACCCGGAGTCCCTCGACGACCAGAAATTGCACGAGGTGGCCTACGAGAAGGTGCAGGCCGTGCTCGATGACGGTCGTGCGCGTGCGCTCGACACCTTCGCCATGTTGCGGGGCGGGGAAGACGCGCGCGCCGTCGTCGGCTCCGGCCTGGTCGCTCAGGCGAGCACCGAGGGGCGGGTCGACACGCTTCTCTACCGCCACCTGTCGCCCACGGAAGCGTCTGCGGAAGGGGGAGAGTCGGACGTCGAGGAACGTCGACTTCTCGATTCCGCGGTGATCGAGACTCTGCGCAACGGCGGGACGGTCTACGCCCTGGACGATTCTCCCGTCGATGACCGGGTGCGTGCCGTCCTCCGGTACTGACGTTCCCCGTCACCTGCGCGGCGCCCGACCAAGCCCCGCCCGTTAACGCAGTTCGTCCCCGGCCGAGAATGGCCGGGGACGAACTGTTGGTGTGCTGCGCTAGTCGCGGAGCACGGCTTCGCGGAAGTTAGCGCGAGGTCGTGGTGCGGACGACGTCGCCCTCGTTGCGGGGGGAGACGACGGAGCGGACTCCGAGGATTCCGCCCACGGCGGCGATGATGGCGCCGAGCAGCAGGCCGATGAAGCCCCACGTGGAAGCGGCCTGTGCTTCGTCGGAAGCCTCAGCAGCGGTCTGCTGGGCGTCCTCGAGCGCTGCGTTGGCGTCTTCCTGGGCCTGCTCGATGTCTTCTTCGCTGACAGCGCTCTGCGCTTCCTCGACCTGCTCGCCGGACACTGCCTGGCTGGCGGAGGATGCAACGGTTCCCACTACGCCACCGACGGCGCCGAGCAGGCTTGCGCCCAGCCAGACCGCGAGAGCAAGAGCGGTGACCAGGGAGGTCGCCCAGGTGAGGAAGCCGTGAAGCAGTCCCGCACGCGCTGCGAGCGCGCCGGCGACGTATCCGGCTGCGGCAAGAGCGAGCGCCAGAGCGATGACGCTCCAGATGCCTGCGCCCATGCCCGAACCACCGAGTCCGATGGCCGCGGTGACCAGCGACAGCAGCACGGTGACGGCGAGGAAGGTCATGACACCGGCGATGATGGCGCCCCATGACACGTTCGAGGAGCGGTCGGTGCGGTCGGTGCCGACGAGCGACTCCTTCGTGACGTCGTTTCCGTCGTGCACAGCGTGTGCTGTGGAGTTCGCGCGGGGATTGGTGTTGTTTGCCATTCTTGCCTCCTGGGCGGTTGGGATGATGCAGTGAGCCGGTGAACACCGGCGCGGGTGCAGATTCACTACGGGCGAATCGACGCCTGCGGTGCTGTGTGTTTCTCGAGCGGCCGGACGCTGTGTTTCTCGCTCACCCTCGGCTCCGACGTGCGGAGCGATTGGCGAGGGCGACACGACCTGGCGGGTTTTCGACGGAAGGACCGTCATGGATTCGCGAATGCTGCGATCGTCGATAGGGGGGAGACGACGTTTCTCCGGCATACCCGTCTGTGGGTGCCCGGTCGCTGGCATTCGTCGAGACGAAGACACGACCGGGGCTCGGGCAACCGTTTACGAAACTACACGGCTGACATTTCCCCGGCTACGGGGTTGTGCCAACCCCTGTTAATCGAGTATGACGACGAACTGGGCGCGGGGACGGGTCGCTTCGATGAGCACGGCGTTGCGTTCGTCGGTGCCGCCCGCCCACGCTACAGCCTCCGCGTGCGTGCGCCCGTGAGCCTCGTGCCGGGCGACGAGCCGGCGCATCCGCAGTGCGGGATCCACGCTGACGAAGAAGGTGAGGTCGAGCATGCCCGCAACCCGGCCCCAGCCGTGCGAGTCGAGCAGCAGGTAGTTGCCCTCCACGATGACGACGCGCGCCTCGGGCGGGATCGCGATGGCCCCGGCGATCGATTCCTCGATCCGGCGGTCGAACTCGGGCGCGTACACGGTGGCCGGCTCGGGTCCGTCCGTCGCCGACGTGCGGATGCGCGCCAGGAGCGCGGTGAACCCCGCCGCGTCGAATGTGTCCGGCGCACCCTTCCGGTCGCTCCGCCCGAGCCGTGCGAGCTGGCGGTTGGCCAGATGGAAGCCGTCCATCGGCAGGAGAACGGCGGTCGGCCCGAGTGCCGAGGAGAGTCGTCCGGCGACCGTACTCTTCCCGGCACCGGGCGACCCGGCGATGCCGACCACCGTGCGATGGCGGCCGGATGCGACCTGCGTCACCGCATCGACGAGGTGTTCGAGCGTCCGCGGCGTGCCGGGGTTACCAGCGGCGTTGCTCACGACGCACCGCTCACTTCGGTGCCACTCGGCGCTGCACCGTCGTTCCGGTGAGCC
This sequence comes from Planctomonas psychrotolerans, assembly GCF_008642235.1. GTDB lineage: Bacteria > Actinomycetota > Actinomycetes > Actinomycetales > Microbacteriaceae > Planctomonas > Planctomonas psychrotolerans. The sequence continues at coordinate 1,553,777 of NZ_SJEV01000001.1, forward strand.
GCGGCGTCCAGCTCGTCGTCGATTGCGGCCATGCCGCGGAAGGCCTCCTCGAAACTGGTGCTGAGCGGGGCGAGGCCCACCCGCAACCCGTCGGGGGAGCGGAAGTCCGGAATCACATTCCGCCGCCACAGGGCTGCAGTGACGGCTCGGAAGGAGCGATGCGAGAGCGTCACGTGGCTGCCTCGGCGCTCCGCGTTCCGCGGCGACGACACGCGCACCCCGTGACGTGCCAGCGTGGTGTCGGCGAGCTCGATGACGAACTCGGTCAGCGCCACGGATTTCTCGCGGATGGGACCCATACCGGCGTCGGCGATCAGCTCGAGGGTGTGCTGCATCGCGATCATCGCCGAGATCGGTGGCGTGCCGCTGAGGTAGCGGCGCATCCCGCGCGCCGGCGCGTAGTCGGGGGCCATGGCGAAGACGTCGGCTGCGCCCATCCACCCCCAGATGGGCTGTTCGAGCTCGGTCTGCAGATCGGCGCGCACATAGGCGAATGCGGGCGAGCCCGGTCCGCCGTTCAGGTACTTGTAGGTGCAACCGACGGCGATGTCCACGCCCCAGGCGTCGAGCTCCGTCGGCACCACGCCCGCCGAGTGGCAGACGTCCCAGAGCATCAGGGCGCCGGCGCGGTGCACGATGTCGGTGATGGCAGGCGCATCGGCGAGGAAGCCGGAACGGTAGGCCACCTGGCTGAGCACCACCAGGGCCGTCCGTGGTCCGAGAACGTCGGCGAGCGTCTCCGGGACCACGCCCGCTGCCGCATCGGTGTGCACCAGCCTCAGCGTGACGCCGCACTCCGCTGCGATCCCCTGCAGCACGAACCGATCGGTGGGGAAGCTGTCCGCGTCGATGACCACCTCGTCGCGGTCGGGCCGTGCCCGCAGCGCCGCGCGGATGAGCTTGTAGAGCAGCACCGTGGTGGAGTCGCCGACGATCGTCTGTCCTGGCGCGGCACCGAGCGCCACCTGGCCCATGCGGTCGCCGATGACTTCGGGAAGAGCCATCCACCGCTCGTCCCAGCCGCGGATGAGGCGGCTCCCCCATTCCTCCGTCAGGAAGCGGTGCACGTTCTCGATGCTCGCGGTGGTGGGGCGCCCGAGCGAGTTGCCATCGAGGTAGACGGTGCCGAACGGGTCGGTGCCGGTTCCCCCCTCCGTGCTCCCGCCGGCGTCACCGGCCGTGGCGGTCGCGAAGAGGTCGCGGTAGGAGCGCAGCGGATCGGCGGCGTCCAGGGCGCGGGCGGTGGCGAGGCTGATCATCGGGAACCCTCCGCTGTCAGGTCGAGCACCATCTCGAGGTCGCGTTCCGCGGTGTTCAGCGCGTACGGGGTGTATCGTCCGGTTGCCCGGAATCCCCGGCGCTCGTAGTAGGCGGCGGCTCGCGCGTTGCGCTCGTGCACCTCGAGCACGAGCGAATCGACCCCCTGGGCGCGGGACCACTCGATCACCGCATCCAGTAGTGCGTCGGTGACCCCGTGGGCCCTGCCCCGACTGTCGGGTGCCACGTAGACGCTCACGAGGTGCGCCGCATCCTCCCGCACGAAGCAGTTCATGCTGCCCCGCCATCGGCCGCTCGACACATCCACCGCCGCGAAGGCCGCGTTGCCGAGCAGCTCGTTGCGGCCGGCGCGCTGCCGCCATTCGCTCTCGGCCCGGGCCTCGGCCGTCTCCCGTGTCTCCAGGTAGGCGAGCGGCGTGTCGGCGAGCATCTCCAGGCGAAGCGCGCGAGCGAGCTGCCAGTCCGCTTCCCGAATCGCGTGGATGTGCACGGGGATGGGCATGCTTCGACGGTACCGGGATCCGGAACGGGCCGGTGAACCGGGAGGCCCTAGACCATCTGCCCGTTCCAGCGGATGTCGCCCTGCGGCCAGTCCTCGAGGGGACTCGCGACCGGGAGCACGAGCCATCCCGTGTGCCCGCGAACCACCCGGGCCGGCTCCTCGATGGCGAACCCGTTGTACGACCCGACGGTGCCGGGCAGCGGATGCCAGCCGTGCCGCTCGTAGTATCCCGACGTCTCGGCTCCGGTCTCCAGCAGACCGAACGGCACCGCCATGTCGTCCAGTACCCCGCGGATGGCGGCGGCGAGGGCGCCGCCGAGGCCGGTGCCTTGCAGATCGGGTCGCACCGACACCATGCCCACGGCGCCGACGAGCTGGTCGTTCGCGAACGACGAGTCGCCCGTCTGCACGAACAGCCGCTTGACGCCCGCGTGTGCCGCGATCCCGGCGCCATCCGATGCGGTTATCCGGGTCTCCGGCTGCATTCCGGACCAACTGGCCGTGCCGTGGAAGCCGGTCGCGTAGCTCGGGAAGGACAGGGCCAGCATCCGGGTGATGTCCTCGTGGTCCTGCACCGTCAGGTTCCCCTCGCGGCGTATGTCGAATGTGCTCATGTCGGCAAGGGTAACGGCGCCCGTTGACGTTCCGAGGCGCGCACCCGCGTCCACGGAGTCGCACCGGGAAGCGAGCCGAGTAGCGTGTGCGGCACAGCAACTGGCACACCAGCGACAGGAGGCGCCGTGGAGTTCTCGGAGATCATGGAGACGGTCGGCAAGGGCGTGGACGCGGTCGGGGTGATCGTCATCGTGGTCGGGGCGATCCTCGCCACGGTGGTGGCCCTCGCTCAACTGGCCCGGGGGAAGGGCCCGGTCTACCGGCCCTATCGGCGGCAGCTCGGCCGCACGATCCTGCTCGGCCTCGAGTTCCTGGTGGCCGCCGACATCATCCGCACGGTGGCCGTGACGCCCACCTTCGAGAGCGTGGGCGTGCTCGCGATCATCGTGCTCATCCGCACGTTCCTGAGCTTCTCGCTCGAGCTGGAGATCACCGGCAAGTGGCCGTGGCAGAAGGGTACCGACGCGGACGGCATGGCCGCGGCTCCGCCGACGGGCGAAGGTTCGAGCGCGGAGGCGAGCGCCGAGGCCGGATCGGGCGCGCACCCCGCACGGTGACGCTCAGACCCCGCATGGTGACGGCTCAGAGATCCTTGGCGTAGCACACGGAGTCGGCGACGCCCGCGTAGGCGCCGAAGTTCGCGATGCGGGTGTACCCCTCGCGCTCGTAGAAGCGCATCGCGTCGGGCTGCTGCTCGCCCGTCTCGAGCTTCAGGCGCAGCCAGCCCAGGTGTCGCGCGTGATCCTCCAGGTGGCCGAGGATGGCGGTCGCGACGCCGTGTCCGCGCGCGGCAGGCAGCACGTACATCCGCTTGATCTCCGCCTCACCGCCCCCGAGGTACCGGAGCCCGCCGCAGCCGAGGGGCTCTCCGTCGACGCTCGTCGCGACGAAGAACACGGCGATGTCGGCAGCGGATGGCGGAACGCCCGGCTCCGACTCGGTGGTGCCGTACCGTTCCGCGATCTCCAGTTGCTGAGCGGCGCGCAGTCGCACCGACACCTGGTCGTCCCAGTCGTACTCCTCGACCTTCATGCGCCGGTCATCCGGGTGAGCAGTTCGCGATACCGGGATGCGGTCCGCTCCACGATCTCCTGCGGCAACCGCGGGATCGGGGTGTGCTCCGAGCGGTCCCAGTGGGCCGCCAGCCAGTCGCGCACGATCTGCTTGTCGAAGCTGTCGGTGCGGTTGCCGCTCCGCCATGCCTCGGCGTCCCAGTACCGCGAGGAGTCGCTGGTGAGCACCTCATCACCGAGCGTCAGCACGCCGGTCACCGGGTCGATGCCGAACTCGAACTTCGTGTCGGCGAGCAGGAGTCCCCGGTCGGAGGCGAGCTCCGCCGCACGCGAGTAGATCCGCAGGGACGCATCGCGCAACGCGGTCGCGGTCTCCTCGCCCACCAGTTCCACAGTGCGTTCGAAGGAGATGTTCTCGTCGTGCTGACCCTGCGGCGCCTTCCACGCGGGCGTGTAGATGGGTTCGGGCAACCGGTCGCCCGACTGAAGTCCGGGCGGCAGGGGGATGCCGCACACCGTTCCCGATCGGCGGTACTCCGCCTCGCCTGATCCGGCGAGGTAGCCGCGCACCACGCATTCGACGGGCAGCATCTCGAGCACCTTGCACAGCATCGAGCGACCGGCCACGGCATCGGGAATCGGCGAGACGTCGTCGGGGGGGAGCAGGTGGTTCGGAACGTCGTCGAGCTGGTCGAACCACCACAGGCTGAGCTGGGTGAGCAGTTCACCCTTGCCCGGGATGCCGGGCTCGAGCACATGGTCGAACGCGCTCACCCGGTCGGTGGCCACGACGAGAACCCGGGGCTGCCGTTCGAGTTCCTCGTCCCGTCGCGGCGACGGCGTGGGCACGAACAGCTCGCGTACCTTGCCGGAGTAGTCGTGCTCCCAGCCGGGCAGCAGTAGTGCACCGGTGTCGCGGGAGGACCCGGGCCCGCTCACGAGACGACCCGCGCGGCGATGTCGGTGCGGTACTGCCCGCCCTCCAGGAAGATCTTGCCCATCGCCGCGTAGGCGCGTTCTCGAGCCTCGGCGAAGTGGGCTCCGCGGGCGACCACGCTCAGCACGCGGCCGCCGGTGGCGATCACCGCACCCGAGTGCGCCGCGGTGGTGGCGGTGGCGGCGTGAGCGATGGTCACGCCCTCCACGGCGCTCGCGGAGTCCAGCCCGGTGATGACCCGCCCGGTGAGCGGCGCCTCGGGGTAGCCCTCGCTCGCCAGCACCACGGTCACCGCGACGTCGTCGGAGAACTCCGGCCAGTCGTGGCCGGCGAGCGATCCGGTGGCGGCGGCGAGGAGCAAGCCGGACAGCGGCGTCGTCAGCCGCGGAAGCACCACCTGGGTCTCCGGGTCGCCGAAGCGCGCGTTGAACTCGATCACGCGCACGCCCCGCTCGGTGAGGATGAGCCCGCAGTACAGCAGTCCGACGAACGGCGTCTGCTCGTTCGCGAGTTGCCGCACCGTCGGCTCGGCGATGGTCGACAGCACCTCCTGAACGAAGCCGTCGGGCAGCCACGGCAGCGGCGAGTATGCGCCCATCCCGCCGGTGTTCGGTCCGCGATCCTCATCGAGGAGCAGCTTGTAGTCCTGCGCGGGGGAGAGCGGCAGCACGGTGTTCCCGTCGGAGAGGAAGAACAGCGACACCTCCTGCCCGGCCAGGTATTCCTCCACGAGCACGGTGCCCTGCTGGAGATAGAAGTCGGCGTGCGCGACCGCGGCGTTCCGGTCGCCGGTCACGATCACGCCCTTCCCCGCCGCGAGGCCGTCGGCCTTCACCACGTACGGAGCCCCGTAGGTGTCGAGCGCCTCGCTCACCTCGGCCTGCGATGCCGCACGGGTCGCCGATCCGGTCGGCACACCGGCGGCCTGCATGATGCGCTTGGCGAAGGCCTTGCTGCCCTCGAGTGCGGCGGCTCGCTTGCCGGGGCCGAACACGGGGATGCCTCGGGTGCGCAGGGCGTCGGCGACACCGGCCACCAGGGGTGCCTCCGGCCCGATCACCACGAGGTCGACGTTCTCCTCCAACGCGTAGGTCGCCACCACGCCCGCATTGTTGGGGTCGAGATGCACCACGGCGGCGTCCTCGGCGATGCCGGCGTTACCCGGAGCGGCCACGATCTCGTGGCGCGGCTCCTCGCGGGCAAGCGCGGTGATGATGGCATGCTCGCGAGCACCGGAACCGAGAACCAGGATCTTCACGGCACCAGACTATCGGCGGGTGCCCGGGGCGCGGACGGCGGGATCGACGACGTCCCGCGGCGCGGGAATCCCGCGGTCTGCGTCACACTGGATCGCATGGCTAAAGGGAAGATAGTGGCGGTTGTCGGCGAGGCAGCGGTGCGCAAGACGCTCGAGGTGGGCGTGGCGGAGGATCGTGACGGGACGGCGCTGGCCGTGCGGTACACACTGCAGGTGCTGGCCGAGCAGGCGCCCGGGAACACCCTCGAGGTGCGGGTGCCGCCGTTCGGTGCCGTGCAGTGCGTGGAGGGCCCCGGGCACACGCGCGGCACACCGCCGAACGTGGTCGAGACCGACGCGGCGACCTGGCTCGAGCTGGCCACCGGTGCCCTCGCCTGGGAGGCCGGTGTCGAGAGCGGGCGGGTGCAGGCGTCGGGGTCGCGGGCGAGTCTCGCCGGCATCCTGCCCGTCGGCTGGCAACGCACGTAGGCGGGCGTTCTTCCCGGGGAGGTGCGCGACAATGGAACGGTGTCGAATCCCAGCCAGCCGCAGCCGCAGCCGACCGCCCAGGTCACGATCCGTCGCTCGCCGCGTTACCTGCGGTTCATGGGGGTCGGTGCCATCCTGGGCCTCGTGCTGGCGCTCATCCTGACGATGACGTTCGAAGCGGGCCTCGACTACACGAGGACGCAGATCTTCGGCTTCCTGGCCCTGCTCGCCGTGGTGCTGTTCGGAACGCTCGGGGGGATCGTGGCGCTGGTGCTCGATCGGGTGGGCAGCCGCCGGGCGTCGACCGTGGAGGCGGAGCGCGTGAACGTGCACTCGCAGCAGGAGGGCGACGCCGACGACGCCGCCCGTGGCACCCCGCCGACCGGGCGCTAGCAGTACCGACCGGAGAGGGTCGCTCACGCGCCCCGACCGTGCACGGGTCTGGCGTTCACCGGCGGTTCTCCGACCTCCAGAACGGTATGGTCACCGCACGCCGTCCCGGTAACGCTGGCTCGATCGATGCGCGACACCGTGAACCATCGGATCGCGTTGCGCAGTCGGCACCACCCCACGAGGTACCACTGACCGTTCGTGGAGGCGAACAGCACGGGTTCGACGTCGCGGGTGGTCGTCGTCCCATCCCTCGGCGTGTATCGGATGCGGAGCACTCGCTGCTCGGCCATCGCCTCCTCCAGCGCCGACCGGATCGAGCGCGAAGAGGAGGGGTCCGCGTTGACCCAGACGCGGCCGGCCAGCTCATCGGCTCGTGCTCGGGTTCGGGGATCGAGGACGTCGAGGATCTTCTGCACCCCGGCCGCAGCCAGATCAGCGTAGGGGGCATCGGGCGCGGCGGATACGGCTGCCATGAGCGCCACGGCCTGCGCGGGAGACAGGGCGACCGGCGGTAAGGACGCACCTACCGCCAGCCCGTACCCACCGCCCGGACCCGGGCGCGACCACACGGGCGCGCCGCTGTTCCCGAGCGCTGCGAGGTCTCTCTTGACGGTGCGCACCGACACGCCGAATTCTCTCGCCAGCCGCTCGGCGGAGCACCCTCGGGTTCCGTTACGGCGCAGCATCTCGGACAGGGCATGCAGTCGTTCCGCTCGCTTCACCGTTCGACCCGCACCGAATTCATGACAAAAATGGTGACACACAGGTGCCCGGGGCGCCTCCGAAGATGTGGATATGACACCTATCACGAGCAATTCGACCGTCATCCTCATCGCCGGCCACTGGCTGGGCGCGTGGGCGTGGGATGACGTCCTCGAGCACCTGCACGCCGCCGACATCCGTGCAATCTCGATGACGCTGCCCGGTCTCGACGGTGACGACCGTGGGCGCGCGGCGAGGACTCTCGATGATCAAACCGCAGCGATCCTCGACGTCCTTGCTCGTGTCGTAGTCGCCCCAGACCAGCCCGCGACCATCGTCGCTCACAGTGGGGCGAACGCGCCCGTCAGCCTCATCCTCGACCGGCACCCGGAGCTTGTTCATCGGGTGGTGTGGGTCGACTCCGGCCCGACGGCGCCGGGAAGCGCGTTCGCCCCGGACCTCCCGGACGAAGTGGAGGAGCTCCCGCTGCCGTCCTTCGACGTCCTCGCGCAGCAGGCGAGTCTCGAAGGCCTCAGCGCAGAGGTCCTCGACCGTTTTCGCGCCCGGGCCGTCCCTGAGCCGGGTCCCGTGCTTCGTCAGGCCGTCGAGCTCACGAACGAAGCTCGCCGCACGGTCCGGACCACCCTGGTGTGCTGCTCGATCCCGAGCGCGCAGGTGCTGGAACTGGCCCGGGGAGGCCATCCCCTGTTCGCCGAAGTCGCGAACCTCGCGCACCTCGATGTCAGCGACCTCCCCACAGGGCATTGGCCTATGTGGAGCCGCCCTCGAGACCTCGCCGAAATCATCCGGTCAGCGGCGTCTCGAACCGACTGAACCTGCGCGCACGACCGACTGATCGCACGACTGGTCACCGCGTCCGGTCAGCTGAGCTGGGTGGCCTCCACCCAGGCCAGGTACTCCGGCGTCACGCTGCCGGTGACGTAATCGCCGGTGAAGCAGCTCATCTCGAGGTCGGTCACCGTCGAGCCCTCCGTGATGGCGGCGCGCATGTCCTCCACCTCCTGATAGATGAGGTGATCCGCCCCGAGTTCGCGAGCGATCTCGGGGATCTTGCGGCCGGCCGCGACGAGCTCGGTGCGGGACGGCATGTTGATGCCGTACACGTGCGGGTAGCGCACGGGGGGAGCGGCCGACGTGAAGGTGACCTCGTTGGCGCCGGCCGCACGCGCCATCTCCACGATCTCCTTCGACGTGGTGCCGCGCACGATCGAGTCGTCGACGATGAGGATGTTCTTGCCCGCGAACTCCGAGCTCATGGCGTTGAGCTTCTGCCGCACCGACTTCTTGCGCTCCGCCTGCCCCGGCATGATGAACGTGCGGCCCACGTAGCGGTTCTTGTAGAAGCCCTCGCGGTACTCTATGCCGAGCTTCTGAGCGACCTGCATGGCCGCGGGCCGGGACGAGTCCGGGATGGGCATCACGACATCGATGTTCCCGGTCGGGGCGTACCGCGCCACCGTGTCGGCGAGGCGGTTGCCCATCCGCAACCGAGCCTCGTACACCGAGATGCCGTTCATCACCGAGTCGGGACGGGCCAGGTAGACGTACTCGAACGAGCACGGCACGAGACGCGGGTCCTGGGCGGTCTGCCGCGAGATCATCTCACCGTCCATCGTGATGAACACCGCCTCGCCGGGGGCGATCTCCCGCACGGACTCGTAGCCGAGGCTCTCCATGACCAGCGATTCGGAGGCGACGATCCACTCCTCCTTGCCGTCCTCGCCCGTGTGCCGGCCCAGGCTGAGCGGCCGGATGCCGTAGGGGTCGCGGAACGCGAGGAGACCGTGACCGGCGATGAGCGCGATGGCCGCGTACGAACCTTCGACGCGCTCGTGCACCCGCTCCACCGCGGTGAACACCTGATCAGGGTCGAGCGCCAGACCGGAGACCTGCGCCTGCAGCTCATGGGCGAAGATGTTGAGCAGGAGCTCCGTGTCGGACGTGGTGTTGAGGTGCCGCCGGTCGATGTGGAAGAGCTCCTGCGTGAGCTCCCGGGTGTTCGTGAGGTTGCCGTTGTGCACGAGGATGATGCCGTACGGCGCGTTCACGTAGAACGGTTGGGCCTCCTCGTCGTTCGCGGCCGAGCCCTTCGTCGTGTAGCGCACGTGGCCTAGGCCGATCGTGCCTTGAAGGTTCCGCATGTCGCGGGTGCGGAACGCCTCGCGAACCTGACCCTTCGCCTTCACCATGTGGAAGGTGCTGCCGTCCACGGTCGTGATCCCGGTGGAGTCCTGACCGCGGTGCTGCAGCAGGAGGAGGCTGTCGTAGATCAGCTGGTTGACGGGCAGGGGGGAAACGACGCCAACGATGCCGCACATGCTCAGGCAGCTCCAGTGTGTAAGAGGGGACGTGGTGAGGGTCTGAAGGAGGGATCGACCGAGGGGGCCGGAATCGGGTGGCCGCCGCGCGGCCCGCACGATCATAGTTTCTCACGCCGGTGGCGTGTTCCCCGACGGCGATCCCCTGCCCCGGCCGCGGGGCGGATGGGCGCCGACGCTATCGTGGTAGCCATGACGACCGCATCCTCTTCCTATGCCGCTGCCGGGGTCGACACGGCTGCCGGAGACCTCGCCGTCGAACTCATGAAGCAGGCGGTGTCGGCGACCCATTCGTCGAACGTCTTCGGTGGTGTCGGCGGATTCGCCGGTCTGTACGACGTGTCGTTCCTCACCGCGTTCCGTCGCCCTCTGCTCGCCACCTCGACCGACGGCGTCGGCACGAAGGTCGCGATCGCGCAGGCGCTCGACAAGCACGACACGATCGGCCAGGACCTCGTGGGCATGGTGGTCGACGACATCGTCGTCGTGGGCGCCCGGCCCCTGTTCATGACCGACTACATCGCATGCGGCAAGGTGGTGCCGGAGCGCATCGCGGAGATCGTCGCCGGGATCGCCCGTGCGTGCTCCGCGACCGGCACCGCGCTCGTCGGCGGCGAGACCGCCGAGCACCCCGGCCTCCTCGGGGTCGACGACTACGACGTGGCGGGGGCGGCGGTGGGCGCCGTCGAAGCGGATGCGGTGCTCGGCGCCGACCGGGTGCGTGCGGGTGACGTGGTGCTCGCCCTCGAGTCGTCGGGGCTGCACTCCAACGGGTTCTCGCTGGTGCGCCGCATCCTCTCCACGGCCGGGATCGGCTTCACCGACCGGTCGCCCGAGCTCGGCGGCGTCGTGGGCGAGGTGCTGCTCGAGCCGACCCGGCTCTACACCGCGCCGCTCCTGCGGCTGCTCGACACCGAGCCGCTCGGGGCGTCGGTGCGATCGATCAGCCACGTGACCGGCGGGGGCATCGCGGCCAACCTGGCCCGTGTGCTGCCGCGGGGCATGTTCGTGGACGTGGATCGGTCCACGTGGTCGCCGCAGAACGTCTTCCGAGCGCTCGCCGCACTGTCGGGCGCGACGCTGGAGAGCACCGAGGGCACCTGGAATCTCGGCATCGGGATGCTCGTCGTGATCGCGCCCGATGCGGCGGACGACGCGATCGCCGCGCTCGCCGCCGACGGCATTCCCACCTGGCAGGTGGGGGAGGTGCGCGACGTCACGGCTGCGCCCCTCGACCTCGCGGGCTACGAGCAGGGTGCGAAGGGCGTCGATGGCGGCGCGGTGCGGATGGTCGGCTCCTACGCCGACTGACCGGTCTCGCCTGACTGACGTCGACCGACGGCCTCACGCCGACTGACGGGCTACGCCTGATTCGCGGGACCTACGGGTGCCGCGGGAGATGAGCGGGGAACGCTAGGCGAGCTTCTGCTCGTCCTCCGACTCGAACTTGTCGGTGTCGTACTCCGACCACTTCGCCAGCTCTTCTTCGGACAGCTCGCTGTGGGCGTGTCCGGTGAGCTCACGCTCCAGTTCGTTGTAGTTCGTCTCGGGGCTGAAGTACTTCAGCTCGCGAGCCACCTTGGTGTGCTTCGCTTTTTGACGGCCGCGCCCCATGCGTGACCCCCTCACAAACTCGGGCCGAGTGAGCAAGAGTCACCCGAAGAAATGAACAGAAATGGGAAAAATCTAACTGTCAGCTTAGCATGCGGCGTCCGACGCCCTAGCTGGTTGTGGGTTCGCCGTCGAGCGGGCGGAACGCGACCCCCGTGGCGCTCAATCGAGCCAATTGTGGACGAAGCCGTCGCAGGAAGTCGTCGTAATCGCGGGAGTCGCCGGGTGCGCCGCCCGGTGCGAGCGGCTGACGCCACACCGCCTCGGCGAGCGCATGCAGCCGCGGGAACAGCATGTACTCGGCGTGCTCGGCCGTGGGCACGTACTCGGTCCACAGGTTGGCCTGCCCGCCGAGGATCGTGCCGTGGCGGTCCTCTCCCGCATGCCCCGGCTCGGCCGCCGCGCCGGCGCCCGGCTCGAACTCGAACACCCGCCGAAGTGACACGGCGCTGTGGGGAAAGGTGACCGGCTCCCGAGTGTCGAGCGACTGCGCGTGGTCGAGGTACACGTACTCGCACGGCGACATCACCACGTCGTACCCAGCGCGCACCGCCGCCGTGCCGTGGGCGGCGCTCCGCCACGCCATGACCACGGTGTCCTTCGGTGCGCCGCCGTCCACCACCTCGTCCCACCCGACCATGCGGCGACCCAGCTCGCGCAGCATCCCGGCGGTCTCGGTGGTGAACCAGCCCTGGAGCCGCTCCTCGTCGGGGAGTCCGAGTTCGGCGATGCGGATCTGCGCTCCCGGTGACGCCTCCCACTCCGCCTTCGGCACCTCGTCGCCGCCCGCGTGCACGAACGTGCCGGGGAAGATGTCGGCCACCTCGGCGAACACGGCCCGCACGAACTCCAGCGTGGGGTCGTCGAGGTTGAGGATGCGGCGGCTGATGCCCCAGCGGGTCCACACCTCGGCGGGTTCCCCGTTTCCGAGCTCGGGATAGGCGGCGATCGCCGCGGAGGCGTGCCCCGGCAGGTCGATCTCGGGCACGATCTCGATATGGCGCTCGGCGGCGTAGGCGACCACCGCCGCGAGTTCGGCCCTCGTGTACGCACCCCCGTGCGGCACGCCGTCGTAGGAGGGCTCCGGTCGTCCGTCGTCGTATCCCACGATGGTGCTCGACCGGGTGGCCCCGACCGAGGTGAGCCGCGGATATCCCGGGATCGGGATGCGCCAGCCCTGGTCGTCGGTGAGGTGCAGGTGCAGCACGTTCAGTTTCAGTGCGGCGAGCAAATCGATCACCCGGTACAGGAAGGAGACCGGTTGGAAGTGCCGCGCGACGTCGAGCATCAGACCCCGCCAGCGAAAGGCCGGAGCGTCTTCGATGTGCACGTGCGGCAGCTCCACCGGACCGCGCTCGAGCACCGCCTCGAGGGTCGGCGCCCAGCGATCGGACGGGAGCAGCTGCAGCAGGGTCTGCATCCCGTAGAAGAGTCCCGCGTCGTCCCCACCACGGAGCACCACCCCGCCGTCCCCCACCGAGAGCACGTACGCCTCCGGTGACAGGAACCCGTCGAGCGTGCGTCGCACCTGGCTGATGCCCGCGAGTCGGAAGCGCCCCTCCCCGGGCCGAACCAGACGTGGTTCGGGAACGAGCGCGAGGGCGTGGGATTTCGGCATCGACAACCTCCGCATCCCACCCTAGGGCTCGCACATCGGCGGGCGTGGCAGGATTGCCGACGACACCGCATGCCCGCGACGCGGCGCCCGATCAGGAGGACCCCATTTCCGTGCACCCGTCCCTCCTCTTCACCGCCGCCAGTTCGGCGTACCTCGGCAACGTCGTACTGGGGTCCGGCGTGAAGCTCCGACTGTTCAGCACTCGGTCGTTCCGCTGGGTGCACCACGCGGTGTACATCACGACCTGCGTTCTCGGTGCTGCGGCCGTGAGCAGCCTGCTGTGGTCCGAGGATGTTGCAGGCTGGGTGCTCCTTCCCGCCGCGATTCCGCTCGCCGCCCTTCCCTATGCCGCGTCCCGTTCCCGCCGTCATGTCGTGGTCGCCCTGCTCGCTGCGCCCTTCTTTCTCGTCAGCCTGATCGTCTCCTGGAGGTAGGAATGCAGTTTCTCGACGTGCTGCGGGCGCGCAAGACCACCAATGGACCGTTCCGGCCGGATCCGGTGACCGAGGAGCACCAGCGCTTGCTCATGGAGGTGGCCGGAGCCGCGCCGTCTCAGCTCAACAGCCAGCCGTGGCGGTTCGTGATCATCGAAGACCGGCAGACCATCGAGACCATCGCCGCGATCAGCGGCGAGAGCATGACGAAGGTGATGGCGGAGGGAACCTTCTTCGAGCGCTACAAGCCGTACTTCCGGTTCAGCGAGGCCGAGATGGAGGAGAAGCGGAACGGCATGCTCTTCGATCAGCTGCCCCTGCTGCTCCGTCCGTTCACCAAGCGCGTCTTCACGGAGCAGGGCCAGGCCATGATGAATCGTCTGCGCGTGCCGCAGAAGCTCGGCGAGGAGAACCGCAGGCTGGTGGAGGGGTCGCCGCTCCTTCTCGCGGTGCTGCTCGATAGGGCGGAGTACCGTCCCGGTCAGCTGTCCTCCTTCTACTCACTCTTCAGCATGGGTGCCGCCATGGAGAACGTCTGGCTCACCACGGGCGAGATCGGGATGGGCATCCAGTTCGTGTCGTTCCCGATGGAGGTGCCGGAGAACTGGGAGCGCATCCAGCGTCTGCTGCACGTGCCCGACGACCTTGAACTGATGGCCGTGTACCGGCTGGGGTACCTGCCCGAGAACGCCAAGCGCCCCGCCATCGACTGGTCGAGTCGGCAGCGCAAGCGGCCGTCGCAGTACGTGTTCCGCGACACCTGTGAAACGCCGGAGTCGAACTGGGACAGCTGAGGGCTCTGTCGGAGATCGACCCTCCGACTCCGGGCGACGTCGATATCGAGGCGCGGATCGTCGTCATCGGTGCCGGGCAGGCCGGCCTGTCGACGGCGTACCACCTGTCTCGCCTCGGCCTGCGGACGGATCGCGATGTCATGATCCTCGACCGCGGACCGGGAACCGGGGGAGCATGGCAGCACCGCTGGGAGTCGCTCCGGCTCGGCACGGCGCACCGGGTGCACGACCTGCCCGGCATGGCGGCACTCGGGCTGAGCTTCGACACCGCGGACCGCGGGGCGCCCGCCCGGGAGGTGGTGGCCGACTACTACCGACGGTACGAGAACGCCTACGACCTGCGGGTGCGACGCCCTGTCGCGGTGACCGCAGTGCGTTCGGAGGGCACCGATCTCGTCGTCGAGTCGTCGGCGGGCCGGTTCCGCGCTGCGGCGGTGGTGAATGCCACCGGCACCTGGGGCGCTCCGTACGTACCCTTCTATCCCGGGGCGCCCGAGTTCCCCGGCACCCAGGCGCACACGGCCGACTACGTGTCGGCGAGCGCCTATGCCGGGAAGCGGGTGCTCGTGGTGGGCGGCGGTTCGTCGGCCATTGGTTTCCTGCTCGAGCTCGAGGGCGTCGCGGCTCGCACGCTGTGGTCCACCCGCCGCCCGGTCTCCTTCTCGGAGCAGACCGACCTCGACCTCGAGTCCGCGGTTCGCGCCGTGGCCCAGCAGGATGCCGCGGCTCGGGCGGGAAAGGTTCTGCCGAGCATCGTCAGCGGAACAGGGATCCCGAAGACCCGTCGTGTTCGCGACGCCATCGATCGCGGGCTTCTCGAATCGCGTGGCCGCATCGCACGGTTCGAGGGGAACTCCGTGGTGTGGGCGAGCGGCGGTGTCGGCGGCGGTGACACGGACGAGATCGACGCCATCCTGTGGGCGACGGGATTCCGCCCGGAGGTACGGCACCTTGCTGCTCTCGGCCTGCGCGAATCGACCGGCGGCATCTCGGTGGTCGACGGTGTCGCGGAGCGGGATCCCCGGGTCTTCTTCGCCGGGTACGGTCCGCAGGCGTCCACTATCGGCGCCAATCGGGCCGGTCGGCTGCTCGCGCGCAGAGTGCATGCGCTGGTCGGTTCCCCTCCCACACCGAACGGCGGGTGACCGACTCTGTTCGTCATATTCCCGGTGTGGGTATATTACGGGCATGACCGAAGTCACCTTCTGGATCCTCACCGCACTGGTGGCGAAGACCCGGCATGGATACGCCATCCTCCGCGACGTGGAGGAGCTCACCGCCGGTGCGGTGTCCATCCGGATCTCGACGCTCTATTCGACGTTGGAGCGGCTCGAACGCGATGGGCGGGTGCGTCGGGCGGGCGAAGACGTGGTCGACGGGCGTGCGCGCCGGTACTACGAGCTGACCGACGAGGGCCGTGAAGACCTCGAAGCGGAGACCGACCGGCTCGCCGCCAAGCTCCGTGCTGCGGAGACGCGGTTGAGTGCGCACCGCCTCGGCCCTGCCCGGCCCGCGCCGGCGACGATGTCGTGGAGAGAGGCGTGGTGACGGAGGCTCGGAGGAACCACTACTCACGGTTGTTGCGCTGGTATCCCCGGGACTGGCGCGACGAGAACGGCGCCGTCGTGTTGGACAGCCTCGAACAGCACGCCGATGATCGCGGCCTCGCGCGACCGTCCGGAGCGGAGGCATGGTCGCTCCGCGCACATGGCCTGGGGGCGCGGGCGACGCCTCGGTGGGCGGGGGTCTTCGCGGCGATCGCGCTGGTCTCCTACGCGGCTTCGACGGCGGTCCTGCTCACCGACGCCATCCTCCTCCCCGGGGCAGGCCTCGCCCACCTCGTTCTGTCGGGAGGTATCGGGGCGCTCGCGCTCAGCTTGTCCACGCTCGTTCTGGTGCATCGACGCGGCAGTATCTCGTCTCCGGCTGCGGGAATCGTGGCGGCGTGTGCGATACCCGCGTGCGGTTTCGCGGTTCTCACCGCCGCCAGTTGGTCGGCCGGTTTCGCCGACGCCGACGCCGGCACGGAGTCGGGCCTGTTCGCTTCGGCGGGAGGGTACTTCTTCGCTGCGGCTGTCGTCGCGGGAACCGCGTGTCTCGCGCCACTCGTCGACGCGCTCATCGGCATCCGCCGCTCCCTGGGGGCTCGTGTCGGGCTGAGCGTTGTCTGTGCGATGCCGGCGGCCATGGTCATAGGCGTTCTCAGCGTGACCGGATACATGCTGGGAGCGATCGCCGCCGCTGTCCTGCTGATCATGGCTTTGCGCGCCGAGCACAGGGAAAGTCGCGTGGCGGCGCCGGTGGCCGAGTCCGCCGACAGCCGGAGGCTCGTGGACGACGGACCAGGGCCAGTTCCCGGTCCGCGCACGGCGGTTCGGGTGAGTGCGCTCGTGTCGCCCGTTCTCGGGCTGGCCTGCGCGGTGTTCGCCCTCACCGGCAGCGACTGGTCGATCGGAGTGGCGGATGCGACCCGGGCGATGAATCTCGGCCTGGCCGCGGGAGCGCTTGCAGCGATCCCGGTCGTTCTCGCCTCGGCCGCAGTCCTGGAACGGCGTCTCGGCGTAATCGTCCACGGGTCGGCCCTCCTCGTCTCGGTGAGCCTGATCGTGGAAGCCGGCGCTCAATTCCTCGGAGCGGGTCACCCATCCCAGTGGCCGCTCACTCTGACCGCCGCGCTCGTGCTGGGACTCGGCCTGGCGCTGCCCGTGGTGCGACTGGTGCCGGGTGCTCCACTGCGTCGCGCCAGCATTGTCGTCGGGGCCGGGGTCGCCGCCTCGGTGATCGGGCTCGCCCTGGTTCCGATGGCCGGCTTCATCGCGCCCCTCGCCGCCGTCGCACTCCTCGTCCATGTCCACCGGGCCGCCTCTGCGGGACGGATGCCGGGACGGCGCCGGGTCGAGGATCGCGCACACGCCGCCTAGTCGTTCATGGCCGAGGTGATGGGGAAGGATCGACGCCGGTCGGCATGGCGCTATGGTCGGGTGGCATGCAGCCCTTCCCCCTGCGGACCGAGCGGTTCATCCTCGACCAGCCCTCCGTGGATGACGTGGACGACATTGCGTCGTATTGCTCCGACCCGGTGTTCGAGATGTTCGTGGTGACCCCGTGGCCGTACGAACGACAGCACGCCGAATACTTCGTGAACGAGCATGTGCCCGGCGGGTGGGCTCAGGATGACGAGTGGACATGGGCGATCCGGGACGGAAGCGGGCAACCCCTCCTCGGGGTGATCTGCATCCGGGTCGACAGTGGCATGGTCGGCTTCTGGCTCGGTGCTCCTCACCGTGGCCGCGGGATCATGCCCGAGGCGCTCACCGCGGTCATCGACGCGACCTTCGATCGAACCGAACGTACCGATGTGCTCTGGGAATGCGTGGTGGGGAACCATGCTTCGCTGCGCGTCGCCGAAAAGGTCGGCTACCGGTACACGGGACAGCGCGACGGGATGACTCTCGGCCGGGATGGCGCTTCCACGCCGTCGTGGACCGGTCGGCTGGGCCGCGACGACACGCGCGCACCCCAGCCCGGATGGCCGCGAGGGTGACCATGCGACCGCCGTCCGTCGAACTCCGTCCGCTTCGGGAGTCGGACGTGCCGGTGCTGGTGGGCTGGGAAGCGGATGAGGTGTTCTGCGCGCACGCGAGGTGGCGTCCACACCGGCCATACGCGGAAGCGACCGCCTGGTGGCGCGATCGAATCGTCTCCCCGGATCCGTTCCTCCTGCGCCTGCTCGCCGTGTCGAACGGGGTGCCCGTGGGCTACGCGGATCTCCACGGCGACGAACCGGATGCACGGGAACTCGGCTACCTCATCGCGCCGTCGGCGCGGTGGGGTGAGGGACTGGGCACGGCGACTGCACGAGCGGCGCTCGCCCGCGCTTTCGGCGACATGCGTCTGCATCGCGTGTGGGCGGAGGCGGTGGAGGCCAATGCGGCGTCCGTGCAGGTGTTGCGTCGGCTAGGCATGCGTGAGACCGGAGTAGGGAACGAGGAGTCCTTCCTCGGCCAGCCGTCCCGGTATGTGCGGTTCGAGCTCCTCCGCGAGGAATGGGAGACCACTCGGCAACGGGTACGACGAGGCGTTTCCTGAGCGTCCCTTCCGGCGAGGCAGGGTGCTTGACATTGACGCTGCGTCAACTTGTACGCTGATGAAACCGGCTCGATCGGACGCACCGAGAGAGGGGAGCAGCGATGGAATGGTCCATTCAGGAGGTGGTGCGCGCCTCCGGCGTGACGTCTCGTGCGCTCCGTCACTACGACGACGTCGGTCTGCTCAAGCCCAAGCGGATCGGCGCGAACGGGTACCGCTTCTACGACGCGGACGCCCTCGTGCGCCTGCAGCGCATCCGGATCCTGCGCCAGCTTGGACTGGGGCTGCCGGAAATCGGCCGGGTGATGACGGGCGAGACCGACAACGGAACCGCCCTGCGGGCTCAGTTGGCTGCTCTCCGGCGCGAGTCGGAGCGACTCGAGCGGCAGATCGCCGCCGTCGAAACCACGATCGCGAAATGGGAGGGAGGTGAACAACTGATGGCACAGGAGATGTTCGAGGGCTTCGATCACACCGTCTACCGAGACGAGGTGGAGGAGCGATGGGGCGCCGAGGCGTACGCGACGGGTGACCGCTGGTGGCGGTCGCTCACCGCGCAGCAGAAGCGCGACGTCGGGCAGCAGCACCTGGATATTGCGGCCGACTACGGTACGGCGAGTGCAGCGGGCCAGGATCCGGCGAGCGGCGAGGTCCAGGCGATCGCGCAGCGCCATTACGACTGGCTGAAGACCTCGACGGGAACCGTGTCCAAGGGTTACTTCCTCGGGCTCGCCGATATGTACGTCGCTGACCCGCGCTTCGCCGGGAACTACGCGCGGGACGGTGTCGAGTACGCGGGATTCGTGCGGGAGGCGATGCGGGCGTACGCCGAGCACAACCTCTGACGCGTCGAGGCCCGACCTGTCAGGCCGTTTCCGGCGACGGCATCGGAATCCGGCCCTAGTGGGCCGGGGAATCGAGCACCGGGGTGGAGGGAGGGACGTCTCCTCCGAGTCCGGTGCGGTCGTCGGCCGGGCGGGCCGGGATGGCGAAGACGGGCAGGGCGAGATTCACCAGCGGTCCGATGAGTAGCGCGAACGCCACCGTGCCGAGTCCCACGTTGCCGCCGAGCAGCCAGCCGATACCGAGCACGGTCAGCTCGATACCACCCCGGACCGACCAGATCGGCCAGCCGGTGCGCTGATGCAGCCCCGTCATCAGACCGTCCCGCGGGCCCGGGCCGAACCGTGTGCCGATGTAGAGCCCGGTCGCGACGGCGAGCAGCACCAGCCCACCCGTGAAGAGCAGCACCCGTGCCCACAGCGCGTCGGGGCGCTCGAGGAGGGCGAGCCCCACCTCGGCGCTGGGGCCGACGAGCAGGGCGTTCAGCACGGTGCCGATCCCCGGCCGCTGGCGCAACGGAATCCACAACACGAGCACCGCGAGGCCGACCAGATTCGTCGCGACGCCGAAGGGAATCCCGGCTCGGAGGGCGGCGCCCTGGCCGAGCACGTCCCACGGGCTCACGCCGACCGCGGCTCGGATCATCATGCTGAGCGAGATGCCGTAGAGGAACAGGCCGAGAAGCAGCTGGGCTATGCGTCTCGTCACCGGTTCATCCAAGCACAGCGGGACGATTCCCTATCGCCCGCCCCCGCCGCCGCCCCCGCCACCACCTCCGGAGAACCCGCCGCCCATGGAGCCTCCCGTGCCCCCGCTTCCCCCGCTCGCGGCCCACGCGGTGGCGCTGACCGACGTCGCCTGCGCATGCAGTGATCCCGTCAGTCCTACGAAAGATGCGGAGTTGTACGGCCGGGGTCCGGCGTACCAGTCGGGTCCGGTGCCCGACGATGCGTAGAGACGATCGAGTTCCTCGGCCCACTGCTCCTCGATGCCCCACAGCACCGCATAGGGGAGCAAGCGCTCGTAGAGGCGCACGACCTGCTGCTCATCCGCTGCACCCCCGTCCGCGGTTGTGCCCGCAGATGCGCTGGCATCCGACCCGCGGCCGGCCGCACGACCGGCGTCGCGACGCCACGCCACACGACCGGCGTGCGCACGGTCGCTGCTCCGTTCCGCTCCGAGCGGGCTCTGCAGCATGCGGAATCGATCGGCCTCCGCCAGTTCGAGGTAGTCGCGCAGACCGAGAAGGTGGTCACGGACCTCTGCCCCCGCCGGGGTGAGGCGCGGACCGCTCGAGAGCACTACGATCGCGAGCACGGCGAGCGCCATGGTCCCTCCGATCAGGAGCACCGACGGCAGGACAAGGGCGTCGATCACGGCGAGCACGACCAGCACCAGACCGGTCACCGCGATGAGGAGCCACGCCGCCGTGAGGAGCGCGACCCGGGCGGGCACCCGGGGTGTGTTCCGCAGCCCGCGGTCGAGTGCCTGCCGGGGTACCGCCGAGAGGTGCTCGTGCAGCGCCTCCGCCATCGTCTCGTCCACGTCGTCCACGGGGCGCCGTCTGCCCGGCGTGAGCTTCCTGCCGAAGAGCGCGGTGAGCACTTCCCGCTCCGAGTCGTCGATGTCGTCGCTGCGGACCAGCACCAACGTGTACTGCGAGTCGTCCGACTCGGGCGCGGGCTCCTCGGTGCGGCCGTCCCTGTCGGTGGGGGTTCCGGAGTCGTCGACCACCCGCACGATCCCCCGAACGGCGAAGTCGATGAGCTGGGCGGCGAGCGCCGAGGACGGACGGCCGACGATGTCGCCGGCCAGGAGCAGGGTGATGCCACGGGGTGGCGCATACTCGGGAATGATCACCGGGCGTCCGGCCGCGTGCCGCAACCGGAAACGGCGGACGAGCGCGGCGGCAACGGCGACTGCCGCTGACAGTGCGGCGAGGACACCGGGAACGATCCCGACCCACGCGGCGTCCTTGGCGCGGGCGGGCTCGGTGAAGGTGCCCGGTTCGAAACCGATCGCCACCGTCACGTTCTCACCGGCGGTCAGATCATCCGCAGAAGCGGTGAACACGGCGCCTCCATCGTCGATGTCGAGATCGATCGAACAGGGATCCGCTGATCCCTCGCCCCCGACGTAGCAGGCGGCGTTGCCGGTGAGGGCACCCGCGAGGTCGGCGGTCAGGTGCACGCGAGCGCTCACGGTGCCGAAGGGCTGGTCCCATCCGGTGCCGTTGGTGTCCCAGTAGAACTCGTCGGCGCTCGTGTCGTCGTAGCTCCGGGTGACGTTGCGCTGCTCGTACTCGAGCACGTAGGTCTGTGTCCCGCGCACGAACTCGTCGGTGCCGAGGGCGAGCACCCGGAAGTCGTCCTCCTCGTCCTCCTCGAACGGCACCGGGTTCCCCTCCGCGTCGGTGACCGACGTGATGCGCAACCCGACGTCTGCTCCCTCGTACCCCGTAGGGATCGCGCGCACGATGCCGCGGTTCTGATCCCTCTCGGGGAACTCGGCCACCAGAGTCTCCACGGTGCGGAGGCGCGACGATCCGTCATCCGCCCGTTCGAGGTAGTAGTCGGCCTCGAACGAGGAGAAGCGGAAGTCGTCGGTACCGCGTACGGCGGCGTATGCCGCGGTTGCCGTGGATGGCGACGCGGCACCGGCCGACAGCGGCGCGGTGACGGACGGCACCAGCGCGGCGCCGGCGAGAAGAAGGGCGGGCAGAACCCTCCCGAACACCGCACGAGCGAGGGGAAGTCGGAGCGCTGGCATGCCCCGACTCTAGAAGCCCCGGCGACGCATCGGCCGGGATTCCGCACGGCGGTTTCCCCATTGCGGAATGGCATACTGTGCGAGCGCTTCGCCGCGCGAGTTCTCCGCCCTCTGCCGCCCCCGCGGCGACACACTCACGGGAGCAATCGTGCACCTTCTGGCCGTCTTCAGCCTCCGTAACCGGGCGCTGATCGCCTTGGTCACCGTGGTGATCGCCATCTTCGGTGGGCTGGCGCTGAACTCGCTCAAGCAGGAGCTCATCCCCTCCGTCTCCTTCCCGCGGCTCGTCGTGGTGACCGCCTATCCGGGCGCGGCACCCGAGGTGGTCAACGACGATGTCAGCACGCCGATCGAGACGGCGATGCAGGCCGTTCCGGGCCTCGAGGACACGACGGCAACGTCGACGACGAACGTCTCGACCGTCTCGGCGTCGTTCGCGTTCGGCACCGATCTGGCCACGGCCGAGCAGAAGGTGCAGCAGGCGATCAACCGGATCAGCTCGCAGCTGCCCACCGACATCGACCCGCAGGTCATCACCGGAACCATCGACGACCTGCCCGTTCTCCAGGTCGCGGTCACGAGCGATCTCGACCAGCGAGAGCTGACCACCGCCCTCGAGGGCGCGGTGCTCGCCGACATTCAGGCGCTCGAGGGCGTGCGCGAGGCGAGCCTGCTCGGCACCCTGGGGCAGCGCGTCGTCATCACCCCGGACCCCGCGGCGCTCGCCGCAGCAGGCCTCAGTACGGGGTCCATCCGGGACGCGCTCGACGCGAACGGCGTGCTGCTGCCCGCCGGGGAGATCACCGAGAACGGCTCGACGCTGAGCGTGCAGACCGGGTCGCGCACCCGCAGCATCGACGACATCGCGGGCATACCGCTCCTGGCCGCCGATGGTGCCGGTGCCGACTCCACTCCGGGCGACTCCACTCCGGGCGGAGCCGCTCCGGGCGGGGCCGTGCCCACGATCGGCAGCGTGGCCACCGTCGAGCTCGACGACGACCCCGTCACCGGAATCTCGCGGGTGAACGGTCAGCCGTCGCTCACCATCGCGGTCACGAAGACCCCGGACGGCAACACCGTCGACGTGTCGCACGTGGTTCAGGAACTCCTGCCCACGCTCGCGAGCGACATCGGCAGCAACACCGAGTTCACCGTCGTGTTCGATCAGGCTCCGTTCATCGAGCAGTCGATCGAGAGCCTCACCACCGAGGGCCTGCTCGGGCTCGTGTTCGCGGTGATCGTGATCCTCGTGTTCCTCATGTCCCTCCGATCCACGCTGGTCACGGCGATCTCCATCCCGGCATCGGTGCTCATCACCTTCATCGGTCTGCAGGCGTCGAACTACACGCTCAACATCCTCACGCTCGGTGCGCTGACCATCTCCATCGGGCGGGTGGTGGACGACTCCATCGTCGTGATCGAGAACATCAAACGCCACCTCTCGTTCACCCCGGACCGCATGATCGCCATCACCCAGGCCGTGCGGGAGGTCGCCGGCGCGATCACGGCGTCGACCGTCACCACGGTCGCCGTCTTCCTGCCGCTCGCGCTCGTCGGCGATGTGACGGGAGAGCTCTTCCGTCCATTCGCTCTCACGGTGACCATCGCGCTCGTCGCCTCGCTGTTCGTCGCGCTGACCATCGTTCCGGTGCTGGCGTACTGGTTCCTCCGCCCCTCGCGGACGCGTGCACCCCGCGGCGGGACCGACGCGCTCGCCGAACTCGAGGCGGCGACGGCGGGTGCCGCCACCACGAGCGCGTCTTCCACGGCTGTCGCCGCCGCTCACCCCCGCACGCGGCGGCAGGCACTCTCACAGGATGACGCGGAGGACGAGCTCGACACCCCCACGCGCCTCCAGCGCGGCTACCTGCCGGTCATCTCCTGGACCCTCCGACGCCCCGTGGCCACGATCCTCATCGCCCTGCTCGTGCTGGGCGGCACGGTGGCCCTCATCCCGAGCATGAAGACCAACTTCCTGAGCGACAGCGGGCAGAACACCCTCACGGTCTCCCAGGAGCTGCCCACCGGAACGAGCCTCGAGGCGCAGGATGTCGCCGCGAGCGCGGTGGAGGACGCGCTGCTCGAGGTGGACGGCGTCGAGACGGTGCAGCTCTCCATCGGCTCCGATGGCGGCTTCCTCAGCTCGGCGTTCGGCCGCGGCGGCGCCGTCACCTTCTCCATCACCACCGATGCGGACGTGGACCAGGAGCAGCTGCGCGCCGACGTGCGCACCTCGGTCCGCGGACTCGACGAGGTCGGCGAGGTCACCGTGGCCGCGGCCGGCTCCGGCTTCTCGTCCAGCGACATCGAGGTGAACATCACCGCGAACGGACAGTCGGAGCTGAACGAGGCCGCGGAGGCCGTGCTCGCCGAGATGCGCGACCTCGACGTGGTCGCCGAAGCGAGCAGCAACCTCTCCGAGACCCGCCCGTACATCGCCGTGCAGGTCGACCGGACGGCCGCCGCCGCCGCCGGGCTGAGCGAGATCGTGGTCGGTGGCATCGTCGCCGAGGCGAGGCTGCCCGCGGCGGTGGGGTCGGTCGTGATCGACGAGAACACGCTCAGCATCTACATCGCCAACGCGAACGCGCCCACGACGCTCGACGAGCTCCGGTCGTTCAGCATCCCCACCCCGGCGGGCGTCGTTCCGCTCACCGACCTCGCGACGGTCGACGTCGTCGACGGTCCGGCGAACATCACGACCACCCAGGGCTTCCGAAGCGCGACGATCAGCGTCACGCCGAACAGCGACGACATCGGCACCGCCTCCGCGGTGGTGCAGGAGGCGGTCGACGCCATCGACCTTCCCGGGGGCGCGTCTGCGCAGCTCGGCGGCGTCACCTCCCAGCAGGGCGACGCGTTCGAGCAACTGGGCATCGCGCTGCTCGTCGCCATCCTCATCGTCTACATCGTCATGGTGGCCACATTCCGCAGCCTGCGGCAGCCGCTTCTGCTGCTCGTCTCCGTTCCGTTCGCGGCGACCGGCGCCATCGCACTGCAGGTCGTCTCCGGCATCCCGCTGGGGGTTGCGTCCCTGATCGGCGTGCTCATGCTGATCGGCATCGTGGTCACGAACGCGATCGTGCTGGTCGACCTGATCAACCAGTACCGGAATCGCGGGATGCGGGTGGGCGACGCGATCGTGCACGGCGCCAGCAGGCGGCTCCGACCCATCCTCATGACCGCCCTGGCGACGATCTTCGCGCTCGTGCCGCTCGCCATCGGGCTCACGGGAAGCGGGGGCTTCATCTCGCAGCCGCTGGCGATCGTGGTGATCGGGGGGCTCGTGTCGTCGACCCTCCTCACCCTGGTAGTGCTGCCGGTGCTGTACTACCTCGTCGAGGGCTACGGCGAGCGGCGTGCGGAGGGCCAGCCGTCGATGGTGCGCCGCCTAGCGCGTCGAGTGTGGGCGGTGGTGCGCCGCCCAGCGCGTCGACTCCGGTCGGTGGTGCGCGGGCTGCGACGCTCGCAGGGTTGACCGCTCAGCGGAGGGCGTCGCGCAGGAAGTCCGCCACCCGGGCGCGCAGCGATTCGTCCAGGGCGGCGGTCGAGTGCTCGATGCCCGCGTCCACCTCGAGCGTGTGATCCACGCCCGCCGTCGCGAGAGCGGCCGCGAACGATTCGGCCTGCGCCAGGGGAATGAACTCGTCGGCGGACTGCGCCACCAGCATCGGCGGATCGGTGCGATCCACGAAGGACACCGGTGATGCGTCGATGGCGGCCGCACAGCCGTCGAATGCCGCACAACCCAGGTACGACAGTTCGCGATCCGTGAGCCAGCCGGGGTAGGCGCCGAGCGTCTGGCCGTGAGCAGTGAGGTCGAACGGGGCGGACACGGCGACCACCGCGGCGACGCGCTCGCCGCTCGTGACGTCACCGGAGCCCCGCGTGCCGAGGAGGGCGGCGAGGTTGCCGCCCGCCGAGCCGCCGAACGCCCCGATCCGCTCGGGATCCACCGCGAAGCGTTCGGCCACGGCGGGGGAGCGGAGCCAGCGGACCGCGGCCGTGACGTCGTCGATCGCGGCGGGGAACGGGAACTGCGGAGCGAGACGGTAGTTCACGTTCACCACGACGAAACCCTCGGACGCGAGCCACTGGCAGGTGAGTCGCCATTCGGGCTCCGCTTTGTCACCTCGGGACCACCCGCCGCCGTGCACCTCGATCACCGCCGGTCGGAGCGCCGCGGCGCCGTCCGCATCACCCACCGCGTCGTCGTGGGGGGCTTCTCCGCCGGTTGCCGAGGCCGCGGGGAGGCATACGTCGGCGGTGAGCGGCGTACCGTCGGGGGCCGTGCCGTAGACGAGATCGGGCACCACCGTGACGTCGGGTGAACCGAGCCAGCTGAGGATGCCGACCGTCGGGGACTCCGCCACTGCCGATTCGACGGCGACCGGGGTGGCGGTGTGCACAAGGGCGATGGTGGTCGTGGCCAGGGCGGCGGCCAGGATCAGCATCCTGTGCTTCATTCGGGCTCCGGGGGAACGCGGGATCGGGTGGTGGAACTCACCCGATCCGCGAACGCCGAGAAGGGAGCTGGGTCGAGACTAGGGGACGCGGGCACGCGTCCGAAACCCCCGGGTCGGGGGCGCCGCTTTCGGCCGACGTGCCGGGCGCGTCGGCTAGATCTGGCCGGTCGTGGGGAGGCGCAGCTCGAGTCGACCGTTCGACACGCGCGTCTCGAAGCGGGGCTGCGGGGAGGTAGCGGGGCCGTGCACCACGTCGCCCGTCGTCATCGAGAACATGCTGGCGTGCCAGGGGCAGGTGACGCAGGGGTCGTCCCCGTCGATCAGCTCTCCCTCATCGAGCGGCCCGGACAGGTGGCTGCAGGTGTTCGAGAGGGCGTGGATGTCGTCGCCCGAGCGGAGCAGCACGACGGGCTCGTCGCCGACCATGCGCTTCGTCAGCCTGCCGAGCGGAATGTCGGCCACCGTGCCGACATCGTGCCAGCCGGGCTCGATGCGATGCGGCACGTCCTCGGCGTGATTCGCGCCGGACGCCTGCCGGAACGACAGGTGACCGCCGAGCACGCCCCCGGTCATCACGGCGGCGAAGCCGGCGAACGACAGGACCTTGCCGGAGAGGATCTTCCCGCGACTGCGTTGCACGAAGGCCGCGCTGTACAGCACCACGCCGGTGATGTTCGTCGCCGCGTGCACCAGGCCGACACGCTGCTGCTGCTTGTGCAGTCGCGACCAGTCCGCCCAGCCCGCCGCCGCGGAGGGAAGGGCCGAGAGGATTCCCGTGCCGACGAGCAGCCGGGCGGATTTCTCCGTGCCCGGCACGAGATCGAGCACCGCGGCCGAGGTCCACGCACCGACCGGCACGAGCACGGCCACCGGGTGCAACGGATGCCCGATCGGCACCCCGTGCAGGATGTCCTCGAGCCACCGCGGGTGCAGCAGGCCGACGACGACCGACTTCACCTTGTCAATGGCCGGATCAAGGCCCGTGGCGTTTTCGAGCACCGAGATGTAGCGGAACGGTGGAAGAACCTTCATGGCACTCTCCTCGCGTAGATGGCGTGTTCCGAAACGCTATTCCTGTGCCACCCGCTGTGCGGCGGAACTCGCGCGCCCGCACCCTATTGCCAGCGAAGCCGTGCGGAAAGCGGGGATGTGGGGTAACGTTGGTCGGTCGGCTCTTGACACTGCCTCGGTTCCACGCCGGGCGGATGGGTTTGTAAGTCAGGTGGGCCGGTTTCTTCGCTACTCCGCGCGAGAATGTCACGTATTGACACGGCCCCGGTCAACGACTGCCCGGGTTTCTAGTAGTTCCGATGATCCCCCTCCGCCTTCGGCGTCCGGGGCGAGTCGTCGTGCCGCTTGCATTGTGCTCTGTCATGCAATCGAGAAAAACCCAGAAACACATCGTCATGCCGAAAAACACCAGCACCGGCGGCCTCCGCGCCGCCAAGAACTACGACCCGAAGCGCAGCGGGGCCAAGTCCGGCAGTCGCAGTCCGGGCCATCGCGGCCATAAGCCGGTCGACGACGCGGCGCCGAAGAAGCAGCGGTGGAACGCGGATGAGCGGGCAGCACGACGCGGCTCCGATGCTCCCCGTAGCGAGCGACCCAACTGGGAGCCGCGCGAGCGTCCCGCGTACAACGATCGTCCGTCGCGGGGCGAGCGTCCCGCGTATGGTGACCGTCCGTCGCGCGGCGAGCGTCCTGCGTACAACGATCGTCCGTCGCGGGGTGAGCGTCCCGCGTACGGCGATCGTCCGTCGCGCGGCGAGCGTCCTGCGTACAACGATCGCCCGTCGCGTGGCGAGCGTCCCGCGTACAACGACCGTCCGTCGCGCGGCGAGCGCCCGGCCTACAACGATCGCCCGTCGCGGGGCGAGCGCCCGGCCTACAACGATCGCCCGTCGCGGGGCGAGCGTCCGTCGTACGGCGACCGTCCCCGCCGGGACAGCGCACCCCGCCAATCCGACAGCTCCTTCTACCCCAGCCGCGACGAGAAGGCCCGCTTCACGCCGAACGACGACGTGGTGCTCGAGCGCCTCGAGGCTCAGACGACTACGGCGACCGATGTCGAGGGCGTGACCTTCGCGGACCTCGGTCTCGGCGGCAACATCGTGCGCCAGCTCGGCGAGCTCGGTGCGAGCGCGCCGTTCCCGATCCAGGCGGCCACCATTCCCGACGTTCTCGCCGGCAAGGACGTCCTCGGCCGCGGCCGCACGGGCTCCGGCAAGACCATCGCCTTCGGCGCGCCCCTCGTGGAGCGGTTGATGGAGAACAACGGTGGCAAGAACCGCAAGATGGGCCGTAAGCCCCGCGCGCTCATCCTCGCCCCCACCCGCGAACTGGCGATGCAGATCGACCGCACGGTGCAGCCCATCGCCCGGAGCGTCGGGCTCTTCACCACCACGATCTTCGGCGGCGTGCCCCAGCACCGCCAGGTCGGTGCGCTCCAGCGCGGCGTCGACATCCTCATCGCGACGCCCGGCCGCCTCGAGGACCTGATCGAGCAGGGGCGTCTCGACCTCAGCGAGATCCTCATCACCGTGCTCGACGAGGCCGACCACATGTGCGACCTCGGCTTCCTCGAGCCGGTGCAGCGCATCCTGCGCCAGACCGCAGAGGGTGGGCAGAAGCTGCTCTTCTCCGCGACGCTGGACAAGGGCGTGGCGCAGCTCGTGAACGAGTTCCTGCCGAACCCGACCGTGCACGAGGTCGCCGGTGAGGACCAGGCATCCTCGACCATCGACCACCGGGTGCTGCTCATCGAGCAGCGCGACAAGACCGCGATCATCGAGCAGCTGGCGCAGGGCGAGGGCAAGACGCTGATCTTCGCGCGCACCCGGGCCTTCGCCGACCAGCTGGCCGACCAGCTCGAGGACGCCGGCGTGCCCACCACATCGCTGCACGGCGACCTCAACCAGGCGCGACGCACGCGCAACCTCCAGCTGCTCACGAGCGGCAGGGTGCGAGTGCTGGTGGCGACCGACGTCGCGGCTCGCGGCATCCACGTGGACGACATCAGCCTCGTCATCCAGGCCGACCCGCCGGACGAGTACAAGACCTACATGCACCGCTCCGGCCGTACCGGCCGTGCGGGCAAGCAGGGCACCGTCGTCACGCTGATCAACCGGTCGCGTCGCCGTCGCATGGACGAGTTGCTCGACCGTGCGGAGATCTCGGCCTCCACGCAGACCGCCGTACCGGGAGACGTGCTGCTCGACGAACTGGCCGCGCTCTAGCCGCGCCGCACGCCGCCGTACCGGGCTCGCCGTTTCGCACCCCGCCCCCGTTGCACTTCGGGCGGGGCGCGATACCCGGACGGCGAGTCGGGGTTAACGGCGGGTTACGCGAGGGCACTCCTCTCTAGCGGTGGTCGCGCCCCGGACCCTAGGCTCAGCACTGGCCCCCATGCGGGTGAGCCGGCACATCGTTCGCACGAAGGAGTCCCCCGGTATGCAATCCCCTGTCCGACCAGCCCACGCCGCCAGAGGTCGTGCGCGCCAGCACACAGGGAGACTCGCCACCGCGGCCGTGGTCACCGCAGGCGCCCTCGGCTTCTCCACTCTCGTTGCGATCCCGGCCTCCGCGGCCGAGGTCACGCACACCATCGCCGACGTGCAGGGCACGGGAAGCGCGTCCCCCCTGGTCGGATCCACCGTCACGGTCGAGGGCGTCGTCACGGCGGATCACCGCACCGGTGGCTACGCCGGCTTCTACCTGCAGACGGCCGCCAGCGGCGGCGACTCGGATGCGACCCCCGGCGCCTCCGACGGAATCTTCGTCTTCCTCGGAAGCGCCGCCGCGACCACGGAACTCGCTCTGGGCGACAGCATCCGGGTGACCGGGCCGGTCAGTGAGTACTTCGGGCTCACGCAGATCACCGCTTCGGCGGACGGCGCTCTGGAGGCGCTGTCCGCACCGCTCGCGCCCCCGGCCGTCACACCGCTCCCCGACGACGTCGTCGGCGGAGACCGCGAGGCCTTCGAGGGCATGCTCGTCGCACCGACGGGCAGTTACCTGCTCGCCTCCACGCACCAGGCCTACAACTTCGGTTCGCTGTGGCTCTCCGCCGGTGACACCCTGCCCGTGAAGAGCACCGAGCAGGTGCAGCCCGGCGCCGGTGCCGACGCGATCGCCGCCGCCAACCGTGCGAGCCGCATCCTGCTCGACGACGGCTACAGCATCCAGATCTCGAACGCCGATCACCCGGGCGAGCAGCCGTACCTGAGCGCCGCCACCGTCGTGCGCAACGGCGATACCGTCGTCTTCCCCGAGGCGCCGTACGTGCTCTCCTACGGGTTCGACGACTGGCGCCTGCAGCCGACCGTGCCGGTGAACGACACGAACGCGACCGGTCTCGTGCCGACCTTCGAGTCGACCAACCCGCGCCCGATCGCGCCGCCCGCCGTCGGCGGTGACGCATCCGTCGCCGCTTTCAACGTGCTCAACTACTTCACCACTCTCGGCGAGCGGGGAGCCACGACTCCCGAGCTCTTCGAGCTGCAGCGGGGCAAGATCGTCGCGGCCATCAACGCGCTCGGTGCCGACATCGTCGCGCTGCAGGAGATCGAGAACTCGGTCGCCTTCGGCAAGCCCGCCGACACCGCTACCGCCGACCTCGTGGCCGCGCTCAACGCCGCCATCGGCGCCGAGGTCTGGGACTACGTGCCGACCCCCGCGCCGCTCGTCGACGGCACCGCGGAGACCGATCAGATCACCAACGCCATCATCTACCGCGCCACCTCGGTGACCCCGGTGGGCGACAGCCTCACCCAGGTGGACGAGACGGTGTGGGACAACGCCCGCGAGCCGATCGCCCAGGCGTTCGACGTGGACGGCCTCACGATCTCGGTCATCGCGAACCACTTCAAGTCGAAGGGCGGCGACGGCGAGGAACCGGCCGACGGCCAGGGCCTCTTCAACGCCGACCGGGTGGCTCAGGCCGAAGCGGTGGTCGACTTCGTCGGCACGGTGCAGGAGGCCAGCGGCAGCGACGACGTTCTGCTCGTCGGCGACTTCAACGCCTACTCCGAGGAAGACCCCATCGACGTGTTCGAGGCGGCGGGGTACACCGACCTGGTGCCTGCCGTCGCCCCCGGTTCGTACACCTACACCTTCGACGGGGAGCTCGGATCGCTCGACCACGCGATCGCGACGCCGTCCCTCGTGGAGCGGATCACCGGTGCGGGCGTGTGGAACATCAACTCCGCCGAGTGGAGCGACCGCGAGTACCGCTTCGGCGCCGCCGAGGCGGGAACCGTCTACCGCTCGAGCGACCACGACCCGATCCTCGTCGGCATCGACACGCCCACGGTCACGGTCGACGTGGTGTCGATCAACGACTTCCACGGGCGCCTCGAGGCGAACGGGACCACGGCGGGAGCCGCTGTCCTCAGCAGCGCCGTCAACTTCTTCCGCGCGAACAACCCCAACACCCTGTTCGCGTCGGCTGGGGACAACATCGGAGCGTCGACGTTCACGTCGTTCATTCAGGACGACGCGCCGACTCTCGACGCTCTGAATGCCATGGGACTCGACGTGTCCGCTCTGGGCAACCACGAGTTCGACCAGGGCCGTGCCGACGTGGACGACCGCGTGCTGCAGGATGCGGACTTCCCGTACCTGGCCGCGAACATCTACGACCGCAACACCGGTGAGCCGGCCTACGACGAGTACTTCGTCGCCGAGGTCGACGGGGTGAGTGTGGGCTTCATCGGCGCGATCACGGAGGACATGCCGTCGCTCGTGACGCCGTCGGCCATCGAGACGCTCGAGTTCCGGGACATCGTGACGGAGGTCAACCGCGTGGCGGCCGACCTGCGCGACGGGGACGAGAGCAACGGCGAGGCCGACGTGACCGTGCTGCTCGTGCACGAGGGCGCCGCGGTGAGCGACATCTCCGCGTCGACCGACGACTCGGCGTTCGGCCGGATCGCGACCGAGACGTCGTCCGACGTCGACGCCATCGTGTCGGGACACACGCACCAGCAGTACAACCACCCGGTCACCATCGATGGAACCACCACCGTGCGCCCCGTGCTCCAGTCGGGCGAGTACGGCACGGCGATCGGCCACCTCAACATGGAGATCGACTCGCTCACGGGCGACCTGATCTCCATCGTCAGCGAGGTCGTACCGCTCACCATCACGACCGGCACACCGCCGGACACGGTCACCACGCCGACGTTCGACCCGTCCGGGGCAACACCGGAGGTCGTGCAGATCGTGGCGGACGCCGTCGAGGTCGCGGACGAGCTGGGCGCCGTGGAGGTGGGCCGCATCACGGCCGACCTGGGTCGCGCGACTCAGCCGACCGATGCCGGCATCGGCGAGAACCGCGGCGGCGAGTCGACACTCGGCAACTTCGTGGCCGACGTGCAGCTGTCGGCCACCGAGGACCTGGACACGGACATCGCCTTCATGAACCCCGGTGGCCTTCGCGCCGACCTCGACTACGAGGCCGACCCGGACACCACGGGCGACGCCGAGGGCGTGGTCACCTACCGTGAAGCCGCGGAGGTGCAGCCGTTCGCGAACTCGCTCTTCACCATGAGCCTCACCGGGGAGCAGATCGTGTCGGTGCTCGAGGAGCAGTGGCAGCCCGAGGGGTCGTCGCGACCGTTCCTCAAGCTCGGGGTCTCCGAGGGCTTCTCCTACACCTACGACCCGACCGCGGCGCGTGGCGAGCGCATCACCGCCGCGTACCTCGACGGTTCGCCGATCGAGGCGACGGAGAGCTACCGGGTGGTCGTGAATGCCTTCCTCGCCAGCGGTGGTGACAACTTCACCACCTTCGCGGCGGGCACCGATCGCGCGGATTCCGGACGCATCGACCTGCAGAGCATGGTCGACTACTTCGAGGGCAACCCCGAGGCGACCCCGGATTACCGTCAGCGCTCGGTAGGCGCCACCCTGTCGGCCCCGGCCGACGCCGCGGGATACGTCGCGGGGGAGACCGTCACGGTCGACCTGTCATCGCTGCTGTTCAGCAACGGCGGTCCGACCACGGGCACGGTGACCCTGTCGCTGAATGGGGAAGAAGTGGCCTCCGGTGCCATCGATGGCACGGTGGTCCCCGCCACGGATGAACAGGGTCGCGCCACCCTGTCCTTCGAGGTGCCGAACGGCCTCGAGGCCGGGGTCTTCGACCTCACGGTCGCCGTGACCGAGACGGGCACGGAGGCGGTTCTCGCGCTCCCGGTCTCCGTCGAGGACGGGAACGGGCCTGGCAATGGGAACGGGAACGGGAACGGGAACGGGAACGGGAACGGCAACGGGAACGGCAACGGGGCCGGCAACGGGAACGGAGCCGGAAACGGCAATGGGAACGGGAACGGAGCCGGGAACGGCAACGGCAACGGCGGCAAGCTCGCGTCGACCGGAGCCGATGCGGCCGCCCTCCCGATCGCGCTGATCGCCATGCTGCTCGTCGGGCTGGGCGTCGTCGCTCGCCGCGCGGGCACGCTCCGCCCGGGGCGTTCGCGCTAGGCGTTACTCGCACAACCCGGAAGATCACGGGGGCTCGGCGCATGCCGGGCCCCCGCCTCCGTGCACCCGATGAAATATTGGGCGGGCCGTCGAGGTTGGCATTCCCGACGACGAAACGAAAGGATGAACCGCATGGCAACTATGGAGATGACCGCAGAGAACTTCGAGACGACGGTCGACAGCAACGGAATCGTGGTGGTCGACTTCTGGGCGGAGTGGTGCGGACCCTGCAAGCAGTTCGCTCCCGTGTTCGAAGCATCCTCGGAGAAGAACCCCGACATCGTCTTCGCCAAGGTCGACACCGAGGCCCAGCAGGATCTCGCCGCGCAAGCCAGCATCACCGCCATCCCCACCCTGATGGTGTTCAAGGATCAGACGCTGATCTTCAACCAGGCGGGCGCATTGCCGCCGCAGGCGCTCGACTCCCTGCTGGAGCAGGTGCGTGCCGTCGACATCCCGGCTCTCAAGGCGCAGGCCGAGGCAGAGGCCGCCGCTTCGGCGGAGACCGAATAGGTTCACCCCCCCCGACGCATGTCGCGAAAGCGGCCCCGCACGCGACACGCGTGCGGGGCCGCTTTCGTGGGGCACTCTCCTGAGCCGCCGCCGCCGCCGCCGTCGTTGTGGTGGGGTGGGCCGTGCGGTGCCGCGTCTTCCGAGTTACCATTGCCGGGATGAACTCCAGCCCCGCCGCCGTAGCACCGCAGGGCGCAGGAGGAGCCGTGGGGAACGCCTCGGGAACGGCGCCCGCCGCCCCGCTCGGATCGGCGCTCGAACGGCTGCGCCGGGTCTTCGGCTACGACGCGTTCCGCGGCGACCAGGAAGAGATCATCGAGCATGTGATCGCCGGTGGCGATGCCCTCGTGCTGATGCCCACCGGGGGTGGCAAGTCTCTCTGCTATCAGGTGCCCGCGCTCGTGCGGAACGGCACCGGGGTGGTCATCTCACCGCTCATCGCCCTCATGCAGGACCAGGTCGATGCGCTCCGCGCCGTGGGCGTGCGGGCGGAGTACCTGAACTCCACCCAGTCCGTCGAGGAGTCCCGCGACGTGGAGCGGCGCCTGCTCGCCGGAGAGATCGACCTGCTCTACCTCGCGCCTGAGCGGCTCATCCTCGAGCGCACCCGTCAGCTGCTCGATCGCGCCACGGTATCCCTCTACGCCATCGACGAAGCGCACTGCGTGTCGCAGTGGGGTCACGACTTCCGCAAGGACTACCTCGCGCTCTCCCTGCTCGCCGACCGGTGGCCCGACATACCGCGCATCGCCCTCACCGCCACCGCGACCCGGGCAACCGCGGCGGACATCGTCGCGCGACTGAAGCTCGAGGGCGCTCGAACGTTCGTGTCGTCGTTCGACCGCCCCAACATCCAGTACCGCATCGTGTCGAAGGACGAGCCGCGGAAGCAGCTGCTCGATCTTCTCCGCACCCAGCATGCGGGGGACGCGGGCATCGTGTACTGCCTGTCGCGGGCCACGGTGGACAAGACGGCCAAGTTCCTGTCGGACTCGGGCATCCCCGCGCTTCCCTATCACGCCGGTCTCGATGCGGCCACGCGGTCGGCCCACCAGTCCCGCTTCCTCCGCGAGGACGGCATCGTCATGTGCGCGACCATCGCGTTCGGCATGGGCATCGACAAACCCGACGTCAGGTTCGTGGCGCACATCGACCTGCCCAAGTCGGTGGAGGGGTACTACCAGGAGACCGGACGGGCCGGTCGCGACGGACTGCCCTCGACCGCCTGGCTGGCGTACGGCCTGCAGGACGTGGTTCAGCAGCGCCGCATGATCGACGAGTCGGAGGGCGACCTGGCGCACCGACGCCGGCTGTCCGCGCACCTCGATGCGATGCTCGCCCTGTGCGAGACCATCGACTGCCGGCGCGTGCAGCTGCTCGACTACTTCGGGGAACGGAGCACCCCGTGCGGCAACTGCGACACCTGTCTCGAACCCGTCGCGGGCTGGGATGGCACGGTGGCGGCGCAGAAAGTGCTGTCCGCGGTCGTGCGCCTGCACCGTGAGCGCAACCAGCGCTTCGGTGCGGGCCACATCATCGACATCCTCCGAGGCAAACGAACCCCGCGCGTGGAGCAGCAGAAGCACGACACGCTCACGGTGTTCGGTGTGGGTCAGGACCTCGCCGAGGCGCAGTGGCGCGGCGTCGTGCG
Organism: Planctomonas psychrotolerans; assembly: GCF_008642235.1. Classification (GTDB taxonomy): domain Bacteria; phylum Actinomycetota; class Actinomycetes; order Actinomycetales; family Microbacteriaceae; genus Planctomonas; species Planctomonas psychrotolerans. The sequence goes on from NZ_SJEV01000001.1 coordinate 1,589,555, forward strand.
CCAGTTGCTCGCGCAGGGTCTCCTCGCCGTGAACGACGACGGCTACGGCACGCTCGTTCTCACCGAGGCGAGCGCCGAGGTGCTGAGCGGACGGCGCAGCGTCACCCTGCGCGCCGAAGCCGAGCGCACGAGGCGTCCGTCGACGAACGGCAGAACGAGCCGCAGCGCGGGCGGCGCCGCCGTCGACCTGTCACCGGACGCGGCGGACCTGTTCGAGCGCCTCCGAGCCTGGCGCGCCGCCGAGGCACGCGAGCAGGGTATGCCCGCGTACATCGTGTTCGGCGACGCCACCCTGCGGGAAATCGCGACGGCCCGGCCCGCGTCGCTCGGCGACCTGTCCGTCATCGGCGGAGTGGGTCAGAAGAAACTCGAGTCGTACGGCGAGGGGGTACTCGCCGTCGTGGCGGCTACGCCTCCTGAGCGACCGGCGTAACGCGCCCGGTGAGCGCATCCAGGGCGCTCCGGAGACGCGTGCTCGACGTGTGCACGGTGTACGGGAAGTACACGACCTCCACGCCCACCGCGGCGAACTCCTCCTCGAGGCGGAGTCCCTTTTCGGTGCCGCGCCAGTCGTCGCCCTTGAAGAAGATGTCGAAACCGACCTGGCGCCAGGTGTCGAGCTTGTCGGGCAGCACCTCCGCGATCGCCTCATCGACGTAGCTGATGTGGCTCACGATCTCAAGGCGCTCCGCGAGCGGAACGACCGGGGTGATGCCCTTGTTCAACTCGAGCATCTCATCGGAGACGACGCCGGCGATCAGGTAGTCGCACGAGCTCTTCGCGTGCTTGAGGATGTTGAGGTGTCCAACATGGAACAGGTCGAATGCGCCTGCTGCATAGCCAATTCTTCGGGTCACGTGCCAGCTTTTCTTTTCGGGTGGACGGCTCGCAATGCTGTCGGTGGGTAGTCGACCGCGTGCCTTGACGAAGATTATCCGGCCTGCGGCCTTCCTGTCATCCTCGAGCGTGGAATTGGGGCGCCTTCCCACCTTCGAGGGACAGTGGGGAAATACGAAGGAATAGCAAATCGACACGGCGATTCACAGTGAACGTGCAGATGCGCGGCTTTCTTGTTACTGTGAAGCTGCGAAATGTAACGTTCGCATAACGCCCGAAAGTTTCGCCTCTCCAACCACCTGATGCGCCCACATCAGGACGAACTTAAGGACATCCCCCGTCATGGCCATCGCCAAACCGCGCTTTCGGCGCGCCACAAAATCCGACCGCCGCCCGCTCACCGCTCTCGGTGCGGCATCCATCCTCTCGCTGGTCCTCGTAGGCTTCAGCCCCGTGTCCACGCCGGCATCAGCCGTCCCACTGCTGTCAGCGCCGACAGCCGCCAGCGCGAGCCTGCGCTACGAGGTCGGCGTGCCCGAGGGCACGAGGCTCAGGGTCCACTACGGGGACATCGTCGTCACGCGAGCCGGCACCGTGATCGACAGCCTCGACGTCCGCGGCCTCATCACCATCAAGGCGCCGGACGTCGTGATCAAGAACTCGATCGTGCGGGGCCGGGTCGTCGACGGCAACTCCGCACTCATCAGCAACTACCGCTCCGGCGCGAAGTTCACTGTCATCAACAGCGAGCTCATCGCCGACCACCGCTCGCCGTACATCAACGGCATCATCGGCTCGAACTTCACCGTCCGCAACTCGGAGATCAGCCGGGTGGTCGACGCCGTGCACATCACCGGAAGCAACGTGACGATCGAGAAGTCCTGGTTCCACTACCACCTCCACTTCCTCCGGGACCCGAATCACCGCGGCACGCCGAGCCACGACGACTCGATCCAAGTACAGTCGGGCAACAACATCCGGATCGCCGGCAACATCCTCACCGGCCCGCACAACGCCGTCCTGCAGATCACCCAGGACACCGGTGCCGTCTCCAACGTCACCTTCACCGGAAACCGCGTCGACAACGGCCACTGCAGCCTGAACATCTCCGAGGGGGATCGCTCGTCGATTCAGGGTCTGACGGTGTCGAACAACACCTTCGGTCGGAATACGGGTCACCCGAATTGCGCCATCGTCGCCCCCGACACCACGAGGATCGCGATGAGCGCGAACACGTTCCGCGACAATGGTCAGGCCATCTGGATTTTCGGCAAGTAACCGCTCGCATGAGTCACCCCGGCGGGCGACGTACACTCACCAGTCATGGATGTGTCGACGACCGCGGAAATAGCCGCGAGGAGTGGCCCTCGCGCGCCTCGGCGCCACAGGGTCACCCTGGCGGCAGGGGTCCTCGTCGTTCTCCTCATCATCGCGGTGCTGTTCATCGGACGCGGCGCGAACCAGCAGGAGGAGGTAAGCGGCGCGGAGTTCACCTCCAACACTCCGGGCGTGCCGGCCGGGACGCGCCTGACCGTGCACGAGGGCGACATCATCGTCAAGGAGCCCGGGGCATACGTCGACGGACTCGACGTTCACGGGCTGATCTTCATCCGGGCTCCTGACGTGACCATCATGAACACGATCGTGCGCGGACGCCCGGTGGAGAAGAACTCGGCCCTGGTGAGCAACTTCACCACCGGATACCCCTTCACCGTGCGCGACAGCGAACTGATCGCGACCCATCCTTCGCCCTACATCAACGGTGTCATCGGGTCGAACTTCACGCTGCGCAATGTGGTGATCTCCTCGGTGGTCGACGGCGTGCACATCACCGGTGACGACGTAGTCGTCGAGTCGTCATGGATACGCGACCATCTGCACTTCGCCGTCGACCCGAATCACAACGGCGGGCCGAGCCATGACGACTCCATCCAGATCCAGGCCGGAGCGAACATCAGGATCGCCGACAACGTGATGACCGGACCGCGGGCAGCGGTCATGCAGATCACCCAGGACCGGGGTCCGGTGTCGAATGTTCGCTTCCTCCGCAACGAGGTGGACAACGGATTCTGCAGCGTGAACGTCGATGAGAACGATTACGGACCCATTCGGGGTCTCGTCGTCGCGAACAACGTGTTCGGCCGGAACACCTCGCACTTCAACTGCGCGATCATCGCACCCCCGTCCACCACGGTGGTGTCGAGGGGAAATTTCTTCACAGATGGCGCTCCGGTAACGATCACCCGAGGTCGTTAGTCCACTCCGGTGCCACGCCGTACACTGGCGACCAGCGCCAGGGGGCTGTGGTGCATGGAACGTCAACCCGACATGAAGATGGAGCAGGAGCGTCGTGAGCGAACATAATGCGGTACCCGGGGGACGTGACCGCTCGACGGCGCAGCGACGACGCGCCCTGATCTGGGGCGGTGTCGCGCTCCTCCTCATCGTTCTCGTCATCGTGGCCATCGTCGCGTCGCTCACCCGCAGGGGAACCCCGGACGACGCGGTGACGCCGACGCCGAACGGCACACCCGCGGCGAGTGCGTCGCCAACCCCGAGCCCATCGGAAACGCCCACCGAGGCACCGACACCCGAGGAGACGGCGTCCGCGGAACCTGCTCCGGAAGCGGAGCAGCCGAACGCCTCCGCCGAGGTCGTGGAGGCCACCGAGGAGAATCCTGCGGCGTTCGATGAGACTTCGGAGGCGGCCCCGGGCGTCCGCGTCGAGGTGGGAGAACTGACCGCGGTGGAGGGCGAGCCGCGCGGTGCGGGCGAGCTCGCCGGTCCGGCGCTCCGTCTCACGGTCAATGTGACGAACACCGGCCCGGAGCCCGCGAATCTCGACTCACTCGTCGTCAACCTCTACTACGGCGAGGATGAGCGTCCCGCGCCGTCCGTGAGCGGTCCGAACGTCTTCAACGTTCCGGCCGAGGCCGCCCCTGGCGCCACCGTCACGGGTGCGTACGTCTTCACCGTGCCGGAGGATCAGCGCGACACCGTGCGAGTGGCCGTCGACTACTCCACCGACGTCGATCTGGTCGTCTTCCAGGGCGCCGCGCCGCGCTGACGCCAGCGGCTTCTCTCCGCGCCCGGGCGGGCCGTCACCCCCAGTTCTGGGCAGTATCGCACCGGCGGGTCTTGGCCGATACCATGAACTCACCCGCAGGTGTTTACCCGAACGCCTGGACATCAAGCGTCAGGCACACACCCATGGGCTCACCCACCCTCCTCCCGCACGTCCGCACGCGGTTTCTCGCCGTCGGAACGACGGCCGCACTGATCGCGACGCTGTTCGCCGGCACATCGGTCGCGGCGGCCGACACCCGGCCCGCTGAGTCGACGACCCCGGCGACCGTGTCGACCGATTCGCTGCCCACGGTGCAGATCGACGGCATCGTGTGGTCGCAGGTGGTGGTCGGCACCACCGTTTATGCGGGCGGAAGCTTCGCCACGGCCCAGCCGGCGGGTGCGGCCGAGGGCGTGAACACGGTGCCCCGCGCCAACCTGCTCGCCTACAACATCGAGACGGGCAACCTCATCACCTCGTTCGCGCCGACGCTCAACGGAGAGGTGCGCTCGCTCGCCGTCTCTCCCGACGGCAAGCGAGTCTACGCGGGTGGAATCTTCACCGAGGTCAACGGCACGAAGCGCAACCGCATCGCCGCGTTCGACACGGCGACCGGGCAGCTCGTGCCGGGCTTCGCTCCGAGCGCCAACGCCGGCGTGAGCAGCGTCGTCGCCACCAACGACACCGTCTACTTCGGTGGCACCCTGACCTCGGTGAGCGACGTGCAGCGCCCCGGTCGCTCGGCCGCGGTCAAAGCGCAGGACGGCTCCGTACTCCCGTGGGCACCCGTCGCCGACACCGATGGTCGTGTGACGTCGATGGTCATCTCGCCCGACGGCGCCAAGCTCGTGCTCGGCGGCAGCTTCGTCTCGATGAACGGATCGGACCGTCCCGGCTACGGCATGGCCGCGGTCGATGCCGTGAACGGCACCACCAACCTCCCCTGGAACGTGAACAACGTCGTGCGCAACGGCGGGTCCGGCGCGTCGATCACGAGCCTCACCTCCGACGGCACGAGCGTGTACGGCACCGGCTACGTGTTCAAGGGCGCGGGCAACCTCGAGGGTGCGTTCCGCGCCGATTGGAAGACCGGCGACCTCGTGTGGCTCGAGGACTGCCACGGCGACTCGTACGGCATCCACGCCACGAACGGCGTGGCCTACATCGCCGGGCACCCGCACTACTGCGGCAACGTCCACGGCGGATTCCCGCAGACGTCGCCGTGGACCATCTACCGCGGCCTCGCTTTCACCGACTACGCGACGGGCACGCTCGGTCGCGAACCGCTCGGTTACTTCAACTTCGAGGGCAACCCCTCGCCCTCCCTTCTGCACTTCTACCCCGAGTTCGACACCGGGGCGGTGTCCGGTGCCAACCAGGGACCGTGGACCGTAACCGGCAGCAACGGCTACCTCCTATACGGCGGCGAGTTCACTCGCGTGAACAACAAACGTCAGCAGGGGCTCGCGCGCTTCGCCACCACGGCCAAGGCGCCGAACGCCGACGGGCCGCGCGCGCAGGGATCCAACTGGGTGCCGGACGTGGTGTCGCTCGCGGACGGCTCCGTGCGGGTCGCCTGGCGCGCCAACTACGACCGCGACAACGCGTCGCTCAGCTACCGGCTGATCCGCGACGGCGTCAACGCGTCGCCGATCTACACGACCGCGGCGTCGTCGTCGCCGTGGGACCGTCCATCGATGAGCTATCTCGACACCGATGTCGCTCCGGGGGCGACCCACACCTATCGCGTCCGCGTCGAGGACCCGTTGGGCAACGTGGGCTGGAGCAGCACCGTCACCGCCACCGTGAACGGCAGCGGTCCAATCAGCGACTACGCGAAGGGCGTCCTCGCCGACCGACCCGAGGCGTACTGGCGTCTTAACGAGACCAGCGGGACCACCGTGTACGACTGGTCGGGCATGAATCCGGCCTACGCGTCCGGCGGTGTGACCCGCGGTGCCGCTGGGGCGATCGCCAATGACACGAACACCGCGTCCACCTTCTCCGGGGCCACCTGGGGGCTGGCCGCCACCAAGACGATCCAGCCCGGGCCGAACGACTTCGCGATCGAGGGGTGGTTCAAGACCACCACCACGCGGGGCGGGAAGATCATCGGCTTCGGCAACAAGTTCTCCGGGGAATCGAACCAGCACGACCGTCACGTGTACATGGACGATGCCGGACGGGTGTTCTTCGGCGTCAACGACGGCGGCCGCCGCACGCTGAACACCGCCGCCGGCCTCAACGACGGCCAGTGGCACCACGTCGTGGCAAATCTTGGATCGACCGGGATGCAGCTCTACGTCGACGGCGCGCTCGTGGGGGAGCGGAGCGATGCCGTTCAAGGCCAGGCCTACAACGGATTCTGGCGGATCGGTGGCGACACCACCTGGGCCGGCACGTCGATGTACTTCGGCGGCGCCATCGACGACGTGGCGATCTACCGCTCCGCCCTGACCGCCGACCAGGTGCGGGCCCACTACGCCCTCTCCGGTCGCGACGCCGGCACCACTCCGCCGCCTCCGCCGCCCGCACCCTCCGCCCTCGCGGCCGACTCCTTCGAGCGGACGGTGGCTTCCGGCCTCGGAGCCGCCGACACCGGCGGCAACTGGACGCTCGGGTCGGCATCGACCAGCTTCTCGGTCTCCGGCGGCGCAGCCCGACTTGACACCCCGACCGGGTCGACGCGAAGCGCCTACCTCGCGGGGATCACGGCGGTCGACGCCGATGTGCAGGCCGTCGCCACTCACTCGCGCGTCGTGACCGGCACGGGTGCCTACATCTCGCTCCTCGCCCGCAAGACGTCGGCGGGGGAGTACATCGGCAAGGTGAAGATCCTCGCCGACGGTGCGGTCAGCATCCAGGTGACCCGCGGGGGAACGAGCCTCGCCTACGCCAACGTGCCCGCGCTCCGGTACGCCCCCGGTGACCGTGTGCGCATGAGGGTGCAGGCCGTCGGCTCGTCGCCGACCACGGTGCGCGCCAAGGTGTGGGCCGACGGAACAGCGGAGCCCGCCGACTGGCAGGTCACCGCCACCGACTCGACCGCGGGCCTCCAGCAGGCCGGGTACTCGGGCATCCGCGGGAACCTGAGCTCGGCCGCCACGGCCACGTCGGTGTTCACCTTCGACGACTTCACGCTGCGTTCCGCCGGAGCAACCGCCCCGCCCGCCAACGTGGTACCGACGGCATCGATGACCACCTCGGTGGACGGGCTGTCGGTGTCCGCCAACGGGTCGGCGTCGAAGGACCCCGACGGGTCGATCACGTCGCACGCCTGGACGTTCGGTGATGGTGGCACGGCGACGGGAGCGATCGCGTCGCACACCTATGCAGCAGCAGGCACGTACACCGTCACCCTCACCGTCACGGACAACGCCGGAGCCACGGCGAAGACCACCAGCGTCGTCGAGGTGGCCGCACCGCCCGCGAGCGCGGTCCTCGCGTCCGACGCCTTCGAGCGGGTCGCGGTGAACAGCCTCGGCACCGCGGACGCGGGTGGGGCATGGACGCTCGGATCGACCTGGTCCGCGTTCTCCATCTCGAACGGGGCCGCTCGACTCGAGACGCCCGCGGGTACCGTGCGGAGCGCGTACCTGAAGGACGTGGCATCGGTCAGCACCGACGTGCGCGCCACCGTGACGCACGCGCAGGCCGTGACCGGCACCGGGGCGTACGTCTCGCTGATGCCGCGCCGTACAGCCGCGGGTGAGTACGTGGGCAAGGTGAAAATCCTTGGGAGCGGCGCCGTGAGCATCCAGGTGACCCGCAGCGGCACGAGTCTGCAATACGCGAACGTGCCGGACTTCACCTACGTTCCCGGCGAGAGGATGAACCTCCGAGTGCAGACCGTCGGTACGTCGCCGACCGTCGTGCGTGCCAAGGTGTGGCGTGATGGCCTCGCCGAGCCGACCGGCTGGCAGGTCAGCGTCACCGACAGCACGGCAGGGCTGCAGGAAGCGGGCCACGTCGGTCTTCGCTCCGACGTGAGCTCGGCGGCGTCCGCCTCGTCCACGTTCACGTTCGACGACTTCGTGGCCAGCACCGCACGCTGAGGTCGTGCGTTGAGAAACCGACCGTGCCGCCCGGAATAACGGGAGGGTAACAGTTCTGCGCGGACCGGGTGGCTCCCGGCCCGCGCGATACCATCAAGACTTCGGTGACCGCTCGATCGCCGACGACGTAATACCCGACGTCGACCCGTCCGCATTCCCCCACGGAATCAAGCAGAGCTGAGCATCACCATGGGCACAGTCGCCACCGGTCCGACACGTTCAAGACGACTTCTCGGCGGTGCGTTGGCTGCGCTCCTCGCCGCCTGCATGCTGGTGGCGCCGGCCGGCGCCTCGGCCGACACGCGACCGCCGTCCGGGACTCCCGCGACGGTGTCCTCGGACTCTCTTCCGACGGTGCAGATCAACGGCATCGTCTGGTCGCAGGTGATCGTCGGGAACACGGTCTACGCGGGGGGCAGTTTCAGCACCGCCCAGCCGGCGGGAGCCGCAGCGGGAGTCAATACGGTCGCCCGCGGCAACCTCCTCGCCTACCGGCTCGACACCGGGGCGCTGATCACCTCGTTCGCCCCCATGCTGAACGGGCAGGTGCGCGGTCTCGCCGCCTCTCCCGACGGATCCCGGGTGTACGCCGTCGGTGAGTTCACCTCCGTGAGCGGGACCACCCGCAATCGCATCGCGGCATTCTCCACGGCGACCGGCGCGCTGGTCCCATCGTTCGCGCCCAGCGCGAACGCTCGGGTCAGCAGCGTCGCCGCCACCAACAGCACCGTCTACTTCGGCGGCACGCTGACCTCGGTGAGCGGCGTGTCCCGTCCGGGCCGGGCGGCAGCCGTGTCGGCGAGCACCGGTGCGGTGCAGCAGTGGGCTCCGCGCGCAAACACCGAGGGTCGAGTCGGTGCCATGACCATCAACCCCGACGGCACCAAGCTCGTCCTCGGCGGCAACTTCACGACGATGAACGGCTCGAGCAACCCCGGTTACGGGCTTGCGGCAGTAGACTCCATCACCGGTGCCAGCCTTCCGTGGAGCGTGAACTCGATCATCCGCAACGCCGGTCCCGACGCGGCGATCACCAACCTCTCGTCCGACGGCACCAGCGTCTACGGCACCGGATACGTGTTCGGGGGCGGAGGCAACTTCGAGGGCGCGTTCCGCGCCGACTGGAGCGATGGCCGGCTGGTGTGGATGGAGGACTGTCACGGCGATTCCTATTCCGTTCACACGGTGCGCGACGTCACCTACGTCGCCGGGCACCCGCACTACTGCGGAAACGTCAACGGGGGCTTCGAGCAGACCGCGCCGTGGAGCTTCTACCGCGGCATCGCCGTCACGAACTACGCAACCGGGGTGCTGGAACGCGAACCGCACGGGTACTTCAACTTCGAGGGACGCCCGTCCCCGACCCTGCTGCACTTCTACCCGGCGTTCAACACCGGCTCGGTGTCCGGAGCGAGTCAGGGACCCTGGAGCGTGACCGGCTCGGGGAACTACGTGGTCTTCGGCGGTGAGTTCACCACCGTCAACGGCAATCGCCAGCAGGGCCTCGCCCGCTTCACCACCGCCGCCGGCGCGCCGAACGATGACGGGCCTCGGCTCAGCGGATCCAACTGGGTGCCGAACGTCGTGTCGCTCGCGCAGGACTCCGTGAGGGTCGGCTGGCGGGCCAACTTCGATCGGGACAACGCGATGCTGTCGTACCGCGTCATCCGCGACGGCGCCACCTCCTCGCCGATCCACGAGGTGCAGGCCTCTTCCGCCCCGTGGGATCGACCCTCGATGAGTTACCTCGACACCGGAGTGCGCAACGGGGAGACCCACACCTATCGTCTCCGGGTGGAGGACCCGTTCGGCAACGTGGCCTGGAGCAACACCGTGAGCGTCACGGTGAACGGATCCGGCACCGTGAGTTCGTACGCGTCCCGGGTTCTCGCCGACCGCCCCGAGTCGTATTGGCGCCTCGGCGAGGGATCCGGGACCACCGTGTACGACTGGGCGGGGTACACCAACGCGGCGGCATCCTCCGGGGTGACCCGTGGCACGTCGGGCGCGATCGTGAATGACGCCAACCGCGCCTCGACGTTCTCCGGCACCAGTTCGGGCTTCGTCTCGACCGGTGGCGCGGTGGAGCCCACGACGAACAGCTTCGCTCTGGAGGCGTGGTTCCGGACGACCACAACGTCGGGCGGCAAGATCGTGGGCTACGGGAACTCCTCGACCGGCAGCTCCACCACCTACGACCGGCATATCTACATGGACAACACCGGGCGCGTCTTCTTCGGCGTGCATCCCGGGTCCCAGCGCACCCTCAGCACGGCGGCCGGGCTGAACGACGGACAGTGGCATCACGTCGTGGCGAACCTCGGGCCCACCGGCATGCAGTTGCACCTCGACGGCGTCAGGGTGGCCCAGCGGACCGACACGACCACGGGCCAGGCATACAACGGGTACTGGCGCATCGGCGGTGACACCTCGTGGGCCGGCACGTCGGGGTACTTCCGGGGCGACATCGACGACGTCGCGGTCTATCGCGCCGCCCTGTCCGACAGCCAGGTCGCCGCCCACTGGTCACTATCGGGTCGTTCCGGTTCCACACCGCCGCCACCGCCTCCGCCCGACCCGCAGGTGCTCGCGTCCGACCGGTTCGACCGGTCCGTGACCGGAGGCCTCGGCACAGCCGATGCCGGCGGCGCCTGGACCCTCGGGTCGTCCGCCTCGAGCTATTCGGTATCCGGTGGTATCGCGCGGTTATCGACGCCGCCCGGCGCCGTCCGCAGCGGATACCTGCAGAACGTCTCGGCCATCGGCAGCGACGTGCGTGCGACCGTGTCGATGCTGCAGCCCGCCACCGGGGGCGGGTCCTATCTCTCCCTTCTCGCCCGGAAGAACGCGGCGGGGGAGTACATCGGCAAGGTCAAGGTGTTGTCGACAGGAGCGGTCAGCATCCAGGTCACCCGGGGCGGCACGAGCCTTCACTACGCGAGCGTTCCCGGCATCCGCTATACGACGGGCGATCGGCTCATGATCCGCGTGCAGGCGGTGGGATCGGCGCCCACCACGATCCGGGCGAAGGTGTGGGCGCAGGGCACGACGGAGCCCGCCGGTTGGCAGGTCAGTGCGACCGATTCCACGGCGGGCCTGCAGCAGGCCGGATACGTAGGGTTGCGTGGAGATCAGACCTCCACGTCGACCGGGACCGTCGTGTTCGCCTTCGACGATTTCGTTGCCGTTCGCGGGTGAACCGGCCCGAACCTGTCAATGTGCTGTGCGTTTAGCAAACGAAAGCCGGGGGTGCCCGGCAGCCCGTAGGGTGACCGTACCCGCCGGTGATCCCCCGTCACCATTCCCCCGAAAGTACAGGCACACCTTCATGGGCTTACCCACCCCAGTTCCTTTCGCGCGCAAGAAAACAATCGTCGCCTTCGGCCTCGCTACCGCGCTCATCGCGTCGCTGTTCACCGGAACCATGGCCGCCTCGGCTGACACATCCCCGGTGCCGCCGCTCCCCGCCACGGTATCGACGGACTCGCTGCCCACCGTGCAGATCGACGGCATCGTCTGGTCTCAGGTCATCGTCGGCAACACCGTCTACGCGGGCGGCAGCTTCACCACCGCCCGCCCGGCCGGCGCTGCGGCCGGCGCCTCGACGGTTCCCCGGGCGAACCTGCTCGCCTACAACCTCACGACGGGTGCGCTCGTCACCTCGTTCGCGCCGACCCTCAATGGTCAGGTGCGTTCGCTGGCCGCCTCTCCGGATGGTTCCCGCCTGTACGCGGCCGGCGAGTTCACCACGGTGAACGGCGTCAGCCGCAACCGCATCGCCGCCTTCAGCACCGCCACGGGCGCGCTCGTGACGTCGTTCGCGCCGAGCGCGAACTCCCGGGTGAGCGCCGTCGTCGCCACGAACGACACCGTCTACTTCGGCGGCACGATGAGCGCCGTCAGCGGGGTGTCCCGTCCTGGCCGTTCGGCGGCCGTATCGGCCTCGAACGGCGCGGTGCTGCCCTGGGCACCTCTCGCCAACCCCGACGGCCGGGTCCTGGCCATGGTGCTCTCGCCCGATAACTCCAAGCTCGTGCTCGGCGGCAGCTTCACGACCATGAACGGGTCGAGCAACCCCGGCTACGGGCTCGCCTCCGTCGACGCGATCACCGGCGCGAACCTTCCCTGGAACGTCAACAGCGTCGTCCGCAACGGCGGCCCCGACGCGTCGATCACGAGCCTCACGTCCGACGGCACCAGCGTCCACGGCACCGGGTACGTGTTCGGGTCCGGGGGCAACCTCGAGGGCGCTTTCCGGGCCGACTGGAAGAACGGCGACCTCGTCTGGCTCGAAGACTGCCACGGTGACAGCTACTCCGCCTACGCCACGGGCGACGTCGCCTACGTCGCGGGACACCCCCACTACTGCGGCAACGTCAACGGCGGCTTCGAGCAGACCGAACCGTGGACGTTCTACCGCGGTGTCGCCTTCACCAACTACGCGACCGGCACCCTGAAGCGCGAGAAGCACGGATACTTCAACTTCGAGGGCAACCCTTCGCCCACGCTGCTGCACTTCTACCCCACCTTCAACACCGGAACCGTTTCCGGCGCCAGCCAGGGCCCCTGGAGCGTGACGGGGAACGGCAAGTACGTCGTATTCGCGGGTGAATTCACCACGGTCAACGGGACGCGCCAGCAGGGACTCTCCCGCTTCGTCGTCGCCGACTCCGCCCCGAACGCCGACGGTCCGCGCGTGAGCGGCTCCAACTGGGTGCCGTCGGTGGTCTCGCTGTCCGCCGGCACCGCGCGCGTGGCGTGGCCCGCGAACTTCGACCGCGACAATACTTCCCTGACCTACCGGGTCATCCGGAACGGCAACACCGGGTCGCCGGTGCACGAGATCGTGGGCGAGTCGTCGCCATGGAACCGACCGGCCATGGGCTACCTCGACACCGGACTTGTGCCGGGGGAGACCTACACCTATCGCCTCCGCGCCGAGGATCCCTTCGGCAACGTGGCTTGGAGCAACACGGTGCCGGTGACGATTGCCGCGGAGGGTACTTCCAGCGCGTACGCATCCGGCGTGCTGGACGATGCGCCGACCTCGTACTGGCGCCTGGGTGAAGCGAGCGGCCTAGCGGTCTACGACTGGGCAGGCTTCGATGACGCCGTAGCCGGCGCCGGGGTGACCCGGGGAACCGCCGGAGCGATCGGCGGCGACGACAACTCGTCCGCCACGTTCTCGGGCACGAACACCGGGCTCGTCGCCAGCCAGGTGGCGCAGCCGGGCAGCAACAGCTTCGCCATCGAAAGCTGGGTGCGCACCACGAGCACCGCCGGAGGCAAGATCGTCGGCTTCGGCAACGCGAAGACCGGTAACTCGTCGAGCTACGACCGTCACGTTTACATGGACGGGGCCGGACGCATTATCTTCGGCGTGTACCCGAATGCCGAGCGCACGGTGAGCAGCGGGACCGGCTTCAACGACGGCAACTGGCACCACATCGTCGCGAACCTCGGCCCGATCGGCATGCAGCTGTTCGTGGACGGCAAGCGCGTCGCCCAGCGGACCGACACGACGAGCGCCCAGGCCTACGACGGCTACTGGCGCATCGGCGGCGACTCCTCGTGGGGCGGCACCGCGCCGTACTTCGCCGGGGACATCGACGACGTCGCCATCTACGGCAACGCCCTCAGCACCGCGCAGGTCGATCGCCACTACACGCTGTCGGGTCGGCCGTCCGCCCTCCCCAAGGCGCCCTCCGACGCCTACGGTGCGCGGGTCTTCGCCGACGACCCCGACCTCTACTGGCGTCTCGACGACTCCTCCGGATCGATCGCCGCGGATGCAAGCCCCTCGGGCACTCCGGGCACCTACATCGGCGGAGTCACGAAGCAGCAGGAGGGCGTCCTTCAGGGCAACGCATCCGCGGCCTTCGACGGCTCCAGCGGGCATGTCGTCAGCTCCAGGCAGGTCAGCGGCCCGCAGGTCTACTCGACCGAGCTCTGGTTCTCCTCCACCTCCCAGCAGGGCGGCAAGCTGATCGGATTCGGCAACGCATCCTCCGGCACATCGGGCAACTACGACCGTCACGTCTACCTGCAGCCCGACGGGCGCCTCGTATTCGGGATCTGGAACGGGACCGCCAACATCATCACCTCTCCCGCCGCCTACAACGACGGACGCTGGCACCACGTAGTCGCCACCCAGGCGGCGAATGGTCTGCGTCTGTACGTGGACGGGGAGCTCCTCGGCACTCATCCGGCCAATCGTTCGGACAGTTACGCCGGTTACTGGCGCATCGGTGGGGACAACACCTGGGGTTCCAGCCCGTTCGTCAACGCCCGCATCGATGAGGCGGCCGTGTACAGCACCGCCCTCAGCGCGGAGCAGGTGCGTGCGCACTACGCGCTCGCCAGCGGTGTGCCGGTGAATGCAGCCCCCACGGCATCGTTCACCAGTTCCGTGAACGAGCTCGCCGCGAGCTTCGACGCGTCCGCCTCATCGGACTCGGACGGCACCATCGCGTCCTACGCCTGGTCCTTCGGCGACGGTCGCACCGGCACCGGTGCTCGAGCGAGCCACACCTACGCCGAGGCGGGCACCTACCGGGTGTCCCTCACGGTCACGGACGACGACGGCGCCACCGCGGTGTCCACGTCGACGGTCACGGTCGCCGTGACCCCGGTCCCCAATGCGGCCCCGGTCGCATCCTTCACGAGTGCGGTGAACGAACTCGCGGTGAGCGTGGACGGTTCCGGCTCGACGGACTCGGACGGCACGATTGCGTCCTACGCCTGGTCCTTCGGTGACGGAGGTACGGCCACCGGTGCGACGGCGTCGCACACCTATGCGGCGGCCGGCACCTACACGGTGACCTTGACGGTGACGGACGACGACGGTGCCACGGCGACCCGGACCAGCACGGTCACGGTGACCGCTCCGGCTGCACCGCCCGCGACCGGTCCGCTGGCGTCGGATGCCTTCGCCCGCAGCGCCACAGGCAACTGGGGCAGTGCGGACACCGGGGGTGCGTGGACGAACAGCAGCGGCACCTCGTCCTACTACTCCGTCGCGAACGGCGTCGGACGGCACACCACATCCACAGCGGGCCGTACGATCGAGAACTACCTGCCGGGGGTCACGAGCACCGACTCCGATGTGCGTGCCACCTTCGCGATCACTCCGATGAACGTCGGCGGAAGCGTCTTCGCGTCCGTCATCGGTCGTCGCGTCGGGTCGGAGGACTACCGCACCCGTGCCGTCATCGCACCGAATGGATCGATCTCGCTCCGGATTTTCCGCGGGGGGACGACGCTCGACAGCCGCACCGTCAGCGGGGTGACTTACTCGGCCGGTGATCGGATGCGCCTGCGCATCGAAACCACCGGGACCTCGCCCACCACCATCCGGGCGAAGATCTGGAAGGTCGGCACTCCCGAGCCCACCACCTGGCAGGTCGAAACCACCGACAGCACGGCGGCCCTCCAGACCGCCGGTCACACCGGAGTCAGCTCCTACATCGGCTCCGGCATGACCAGCCTCCCCCTGACCGTCAGCTGGGACGACTTCACGGCCACCACGGCGGGGAGCACCCCCGCCGAAGAGCCGGGAACCGAAGAGCCGGCTCCCGTTCCGAATGCGGCTCCCGTGGGTCGGTTCACGTCTTCGGTCGACGGCCTGACCGCGAACGTCGACGCATCGGCGTCGTCGGATGCCGACGGCACGATCGCGTCGTACGCGTGGAACTTCGGCGACGGAGGTACCGGTACCGGCGCGACCGCGTCACGGACCTACGCGGCTGCTGGCACGTACACGGTGACGTTGACGGTGACCGATGATGACGGTGCGACGGCGACGCGGACCGGAACGGTCACGGTGGCCGCGCCGACCGCCCCGCCCGCCGGTGTCCTGGCGGCGGACGCCTTCGCCCGCACCGCCACGGTCACCTGGGGCAGCGCGGACACCGGTGGCGCCTGGACGAACAGCAGCAGCACCTCGTCCTACTACTCCGTCGCCAACGGTGTAGGACGGCACACCACCAGCACCGCGGGTCGCACGATCGAGAACTACCTGCCCGGCGTCACCAGCACCGACACCGACGTGCAGGCGACCTTCGCGATCACCCCGATGAACGTCGGCGGCAGCGTCTTCGCGTCCGTCATCGGTCGCCGGGTCGGAACCGTCGACTACCGCACCCGCGCGGTCGTGGCAGCGAACGGATCCATCACCCTCCGCATCTACAGCGGCGGCACCACCCTGGACTCGACCACCGTCAGCGGACTCACCTACGCCGCCGGCGATCAGATGCGCCTGCGCATCCAGACCACCGGGACCTCGCCCACCACCATCCGGGCGAAGATCTGGAAGGTCGGCACCACCGAGCCCACCACCTGGCAGGTGCAGGCCACGGACGGCACGGCGGCCCTCCAGACCGCCGGTCACACCGGAGTCAGCTCCTACATCGGCTCCGGCATGACCAGCCTCCCCCTGACCGTCAGCTGGGACGACTTCACCGTCACCCCCATCCAGTAATCCGAACGACCCGACCAGCATCGGGAAGGGGGGCTACGGCTGCGCCGAGGCCCCCCTTCCTGGTGTCATCGGCCGTTCGGCGCGTTGCCACGCGATAGTGTTCGATTGCGGAACACGGGGGAAAGGTGTGCGCTATGGATTTCACGAGCACGAAAAAGCAGGTCGTCGTCGCCGTTCTCACCTATCGCAGGCCGGACGACCTGGACGAGGTGGTACCGCTCCTGCTGCAGGAGATCGAGGCGACGGGCCCGTTGGCCGAGTGCCGGCTCCTCATCGTCGATAACGACCCGGCTGGGGGCGCCCGTGACCAGGTGCGGGGCATGCCGGGCGCTGAGCACATCGGCTACGCGCATGAGGCGGCGCCGGGGATCGCCGCCGCACGCAATCGCGCGCTGGCCGAAGCGGCCGCAGCGGACTACCTCGTGTTCATCGACGACGACGAGCGACCGACCCGGGGCTGGTTGATCGCCCTCCTCACGAGTGCGACGTCGACCGGCGCAACCGCGGTCGCCGGACCGGTGATCTCCACCTTCGCCGCCCAGCCTGACGCGTGGGTCGCCTCCGGGAGCTTCTTCGACCGTCGACGCCTGCCTACGGGTACCGCGGTGTCTCTCGTGGCCACCAATAACCTGATCCTCGACGTGCACCAGTTGACCGCCTTCGGTATCCGTTTCGACGAGCGCTTCGGCCTGAGCGGAGGGTCGGACACCATGCTGAGCTTGCGCATAGCTCAGCACGGCGGAACCATGCTGTGGAACGACGACGCCATCGTGCACGACGTCGTACCCGCCAAACGGCTCACCCGCGAATGGGTGCTGCAGCGCGCGCGACGGATGGGCAATTCCTGGGCTGTCACCACGCTTGCAGCCGCTCCCTCGCGCACCGCCCGCACCCAGCTGCGCGTCCAGCACGTGTTCCGCGGACTGGTGCGCTTCAGTGGCGGCGGCGCTCGTTACGTGGGAGGCCTCGTGACCGGCAGAATGTCGGAACGGGCTCGCGGACTTCGCACTCTCGCCCGGGGAGCCGGCCTTCTCGCCGGCGCGGCCGGTGTGACCTATTCGGAATACAACAGGAAGTGAGAACGCATGACGGACGAAACAGGGGGTGAGCGGGTGACCAGGACCACGCGACCCGTCGTCGAGAACACGGCGACGCCGCGCACCTACTCTGCAGCCGTGCGTTCGCTCGCGTCCTCGCAGAAATCGTCGAAGGGCGCTCCCGCTTACTCGCGGTACGTCAACCGCCCGCTCGGCCGTCGCTTCGCCGCACTGGCCTACGTGCTGCGACTCACGCCGAACATGGTCACGTCGGTGAGCGCGCTCGTCACCTTCGCCGGCATCGCCATGATCGCCCTGCTTCCGCCTACGCCGCTCTTCGCCGTGCTGACGAGCGTGCTGCTCATTCTCGGCTACGCGCTCGACTCGGCAGACGGACAACTCGCCCGGCTGCGCGGTGGGGGGAGCATGGTCGGTGAGTGGCTCGACCACATCGTCGACGCGATCAAGTCGAGCGCGCTGCACGCCGCGGTGCTGATCGGCTGGTTCCGATTCCTCGACCTCGACCCCGTCTGGTTGCTCGTACCGCTGGGGTACACGATCGTCTCCGCCGTCTTCTTCTTCGGGATGATCCTCACCGACCAGCTGCGCCGACTCAACCGCGGGTCGTCGGCCATGATCCTGAAGCACGACGGGCGCACCTCCCTCGCCTACTCCCTCGCTGTCATCCCCGCCGACTACGGACTGCTGTGCCTCGTCTTCCTGTTCGCCTGGATCAGCCCCTTCTTCGTGGGCCTCTACACGGCGCTCTTCGTCGCCAACGCGCTCATCCTCGCGGCCTCCCTCGTGCGCTGGTTCCGGGCGGTCTCCCGCCTCGGCCAGGGTGCCGCATGAGCCGTTTCTCCGGCCTCGAGTCGCCTCGGGCCGGTATTGCCGCCGACGTCGGCTTCGTGCGCCGCGTCGTTCCCATGTTCCTTCGCGGGCTCCTTCGCAAGCCGCTGCTGGGAAAGAGCGCTGGGCCGTTGTTCGTGGGACGGAATGCGCGTCTCTCGA
Source organism: Planctomonas psychrotolerans (assembly GCF_008642235.1). Taxonomy (GTDB): domain Bacteria; phylum Actinomycetota; class Actinomycetes; order Actinomycetales; family Microbacteriaceae; genus Planctomonas; species Planctomonas psychrotolerans. The sequence goes on from NZ_SJEV01000001.1 coordinate 1,608,041, forward strand.
ACCTCGGCCGTATCCGCCACGATGGCAGGCTCGTGATCGAGGACGGTGCCGAAGTGCAGGGCTTGGCCAGGCGGGGCCTCCGATTCGGCAGCGATGTGTCTATCGGACCCGGTTCGATGATCCGCCCGTCGAGCTACTACGGCGGAGAGGTCGGCGAGGGACTCCTCATGGGCGACCGCTCGAGCACGGGCGCGAACTGCTTCATCGGCTGCTCCGGACGCATCGAGATCGGAAATGACGTGATGCTCGGCCCGGGGGTGCGCATCTTCTCCGAGAATCACGCGTTCGAGGACACCGCGGCGTCGATCAAGAGCCAGGGAGTCGTCCGGGGCACGGTGGTGATCGGCGATGACTGCTGGATCGCCAGCGGCGCCACCATCACCGCCAATGTCACCATCGGCCGCGGCGTCGTGGTGGCGGCAGGAAGTGTGGTGACGAGCGACGTGCCCGACAACGCTGTGGTCGCCGGCATCCCCGCGAAGATCCTGCGTTACCGCGCCTGACCGCGAACGAAGCCGACCGCCGGCGAAGCGGATCGCGCGATCTGACGGAAGTCGCGATCAGACGGGCGGCGTCTCGCTGACGTGCCGAGCGCGCCGTTGCGGAACCGGGAGGAGGGCGAGGCCCACCCCGAGGATCAGCGGAAGCGACGATGTGTAGATGGTGTTGAAGCCGAGATTCCACAGCGTGATGACCGAGAGGAATAGAACGAGACCGGTCGCACTCGCGTTGGACAGCGACACCGAGAGGTAACGGATCAGGATTACGGCGATGTAAATGGCGAGGGCGAGGCCGAGTACCCCGCAGATGGCCCACAGGTCACCGGTCACCGAGTGCAGTTCGATCTTGCTTCCGAACATGAAGTTCTCGACGTATCCGTTGTCGGGGTCGTACGCCAGCTCCGTCATTCCGATCTTCGCCTGCAGGATGTCGTTGGCGTTGGCCAGAGTTCCCGCGCCGTAACCCCACAGTTTCGTCGTCATCAGGGCCACGGTCGCGGCGAACTCGGGACGCCCACCGAGGAGCACGGAACCGGCGCGGTCGAACTGCTCCTGCGATCGGGCCTGGGATTCCGGGCCGAGCACACCGGCCAGAAGCAGCATGGTGCCTGCTTGGTACACGATGACCGCGACCAGCACGAAAAGACCGAAGGTGGCCTTGGCGGTCAGGCGCTTCGAGTGGGCCGACGCGACGATGGCGCCGAGGATGAGGGTAGCGGCGAGGAGGAGGTCAGCGAAGAAGGCGCGGGAGTCCTGAAGCGCGGACGCGATCGCCAGCGCGAGGAGCACGATGATCTGCAGCACCCGACGGTGGGCCCGTGCGACGATCGACAGGGCGACGATCGCGATCGGCACACCCACGAAGAACTTCCACGGGTTCTCCGACGACAGGGCCGAGTTGGTGAGGGCCGTCACGAGCATGCCGAGACCGAACGACAGCCCGATGACGCGCACGGAGAGGAAGGCGCGTGCCCACAGTACGACGCCGACGCCGCACACCGTGCCCAGCACGAGAAAGGTGTTGGTGAACGTGTTGCGCGCGGAGATCTCATGGTCGACGGAGGAGAACTCGGTCAGCACCAATCCGGCGACGGTCGCGGCGATGCCCAGGGCGATGAACCCGCGGGCCCCGCTGTACTGCTTCAGCACGGGCACCCAGACGGGAATGAGGGCGAATGACAGCAGGTAACCGAAGCTCAGGCCTTCGACCAGCTCTTCGCGAGCTCCGAGAAGGTAGAGCGTGATGACCGCGACTGCGGGCGCGAGCCACTCACGGGTAGTGTAATCCAGCCACTTCCCGGGACCCACCGGCTCCGCGACGTGCGAGCGCGTGCGGGTGCGTTCCGCCGCCTGGCTTCGGTCGGCCGGGTCGGCGTCGTCGATGCCCGTCAGTGCGTCGAGCTGAGTCATGGCGTGCGGACGACGCGCTGCTCGTGCCGCAGTCGTGCTGCGCGGCTGCGGTCGAGTGCGTCACGGCTGAGCGCGTAAGCGACGCCGGCGATGAGACCGAGGAAGACTCCGACGGCGACGTAGTTGCGCGTGACCGGAGCGATGGGGAAGCGCGGCTCGGGGCCGGCGGCGAGGAGGCGAACCTCCACCCGTGCCGCTCCCTCTTCGGCGCTGGTCGGCGAGAAACGCTCGATCGCCGTTTTGAGCGTGCTGGTCAGCTCGTCGGCGATCTGCACCGACTGTTCGGCCGTGCCGGCCGTGACGGAGACGTTGACCACCATGGTGTTGAGCGGGTTCTCCGCGGTGACGCGGTCGGCCAGGTCCGTCGGGGTCGTGTCGAGGCCGAGCTCGCGGATCACCGGGTTCAGCACCTCCGGAGTGGTCACGAGCTGGGTGTACGTGGGCATCAGGTTGCGGGTGTAGGTCGAGCCTTGAGCGAGCTCTCCAGCGTCGCCGCCGCCGGTCAGGGCGACCAGTACGCTGCTCGATCCCCGATACGTGTCGGGGGTGAGCTGGGCGATCCCCCAACCGGCGATGCCGCCGATGACGGCCAGAAGGCCGACGGCGATCCACCGCGTGAGAACGACACGGACGTAGTCATAGAGCTTCAAGGTTTTGCCTTTCGATGGCCGCAGTCGGGTACTTGCGGCTGCGTTAACTTTACTTTGCGGTCGTCTGAACGACCTCCCCCGGTTAGGGGGACGCGGGGCGGTCGTCCGGTGCGACGACCGCGGCGATCATCGCCCGGCGATACGTGGTGAGGCTGTGCCTGGTGCTGGCGATCCCGCTGTCGGCCACGGCGGCATCACGCCGTGCCGTCCACTCATCGTGTATCCGCTGAAGGGCGTCGGCGATCGCTTCGGCATCGTCCGCCGGCACGAAAACGGCGGAGGCGTACCCCGCGGCGGCCTCGCGCAGGCCCGACGTGTCGCTCACGACCACCGGTCGTGCCGCGAGGACGGCTTCGACCGCGGTGTTGCCGAACGGCTCGTCGAGCCGTGACGGGACGACGACGACATCGGCCGCGCGAAGGGCGTCCCACACGCTCGGCTGGAATCCGGCGAAGGTGATGGCGTGCTCGAGCCCGGAATCGCGGACGAGGTCGCGGAGGTCGGTCTCGTACCACTCGTAGCCCGGGAAGACCGCTCCGACGAGGGACACGTGAACGTCGATGCCCCGCTCGCGGAGCATTCCCGCGGCCGGAATGAGAAGGTCGACGCCCTTGCGGGGCGAAAGACGACCGACGTACAGCACCCGGAGAGGACCATCGATGTCGACGCGGGCGGGCGGGGCGGAGTCCGGCCCGGGAACGCCGTTGTAGATGGTGCGCGTGCGTCGGGTGAGGGCGGGCACCGAGCCGGTGACGACGGCGCGGCTGTACTCGCTGTTGGTGATCACGGTGTGCGCGAGCACGAGCGGAAGCGCCAATACCAAACGCACCAGGCGCGGGGCGGACCCTTCCGCCTCGTGCACGTGACAGACGGTGCGCACGCCGCCCAGTCGGGCGGCGAGCAGCCAGAGCGGTATGGTCACGGTGCTCACGTAGACGACGTCCGGGCGGTGTCGACGGAGGAACAGCAGACTCCGCACGAGATCGCGCGCTCCGCGCACGATCAGGCCGAGGAATGCCACGGGACGCAGCATGCTCTTGCGGAGCACCGGAGTGGACGAGTACGCGACAGTGGCACCGCGTGCGAGGATCTCGGGAACGAGCGGTCCGGGTGCGGGCAGGGTGACGATGACGCGGGCGCCGCCGTCGACGAAGCCGCGCACACTCTCGAGCATCACCCGGTCCGAGCCGTACAGGTCTGCGCTCGGGTGAGCAACCACGACGGTCGGCTTCCCTCCGCGTCGGGAATTCGTGCGCTTGCGCGGTCCGTTCATCGCTTGCCCTTTCGTCGGGAGACCATGCGCCGAGCGAAGGTCTGAATGATCGCGAGATCCCGGCGCACGAATGGCACCAGGAGCGCCGCGAGCAGCGCGTATGCGGCGGCGAAGCCGAGCCCGATCAGCAGTTGGAGCAGTGGCGCGACATCGATCAGCGTCGCCGCCCAGGAGGCTACACCGCAGGGCACGCTCACCACACCGACGATGCGCAGCGCGTTCGCGAACAGGGGAGCGGTCGGGATGCCGCTGACGACACCGACCCGCCACAGGGAGACGGCCCAATGCAGCGAGTACGCGAGGGTCTGGCCCACGGCGACACCGACCGGTCCCCACGGCACGCCCGCGAGCATGATGACCACCATGACGGGCCGCACGGCGAGGAACATGCGCAGCTGCGCCCCGGTCAGCCCGAGCGACAGATACATCCAGTAGGAGATCTGCGCCATGGCGCGGAACACCCCGCCGATCGCCAGGATCGCGAAGATTGGGGCCACTCCGGCCCAGCGGTCGCCGAAGAGCACGGCAACGAGGGGAACGGCAAGACCTGCGCTCACGGCGAATACGCTCGCCGTGACGTACGCTCCCACGAGCTGCGCCTTCAGGAGGTACCGCTGATAGCGCTCCTTCTCGTCCTGGATCTGCGAGAGCACCGGCAGCGCGACTCTCGTCATGGGCGCGTTGATCTGATTGAGCGGGGTCATCAGCAGCTGATACGCACGATCGTAGAGACCGAGCGGACCCGCTCCCCAGACCACGCCGATGGCGATGCTGTCCACGTTCTTGGTGAGGTAGCTGATCGCCTGAGTACCGAGCAGTCCACCGCCGAAGCGCATGAACCGTCGGATGGAGACGTGCCGCTGGGGGAGTCCGGGCTTCCAGCGCGAGAGGACGACGCAGAGCAGGAAGGAGACCATCGTCGTGGTCAACTGCTGCAGGATGATCGCCCAGTACGACATGCCGGCCAGTGCGCCGATCACCCCGGCGAGGATGCCGACGGTGACGCAGACGATGTCCACGGTGGCGAGTGCGGTGAACTGCATGCGCCTCGTCAGATCGGCCTTGAACTGCGTGTTGAGGCCACCGATGAGGAAGGACGCCGACAGGGCGTACACGATCGCGAGCAGCCGGTCGTCGCCGTAAAGCAGCACGATGAGCGGCGCCGCGAGGATGGCGAGCAGCGTGCAGGCGGCGCCGAGTGCCGTGTTGGCCCAGAACAGGTTGGTGCGCTCGTCGTTGCTCAGCGTCTTGGACTGGATGGCCGCGCTCGAGAGGCCGAAGTCGCGGATGACCTCCGCGAAGCTGACCACCGCGGCGGCCATGGCGACCAGTCCGAAGTCCCCGGGCACCAGCAGGCGGGCGAGGATGATCGTCGACCCGAACTGCAGTGCGACCCGGAGCAACTGGCTGAGGAGCGTGACACCCGATCCGCGCGCGGCGGCGTCGGCAAGATTCACCACGACATCCCCCGATCCCCCACCGCGTACACGTTAGCGTTACGCGGCGTTCGGGACCGCACGCAGGCATGCACGCGCGATCGAGAGAAGAGCGGGAGAGGTGCTGTCGGGCGCGGCCGGCCGGTCATGCCCCCGGCCGCGACAGGGCACGGTCGTGTTCCCGGCCCGAACGGGTCGCGGGTGCAACCGGCCGGACCGGGAACGGACTCGTCAACTGGCGGCCTTGGGCGATACCGGGTCGAACTCGTCGGCGTCCGCAGCGTCGACCGCCACGGGGGAGAAAGCGCCGACGGTTCCGTCGCGGGACTCGCCCGCGAATCGGTCGAGCGCCGCGGCGAGGGCGGCGTCGAGCACCGCGGCCGGAGCGGAGTCGAGCGCGCCGTCGAGCGTGGGCGGCGTGGTGTCGAGGCGCGTGGCAGGTTCCCAGGGAACGTCGGAGCGCTTGGCGTCGCTCAGCCCGTGGGTGGAATACCCGTCGAAGAGCCGCCGCGCGAGCGCCTCGTAGCCGTCGGTGACCCGATCCCAGTCGTACGTCGCCTCGGCGCGGTCCTGCAGGCGGAGCCCGCAGCGCAGCGTGTCGGGCACGTCCGCTTCCGCATGCTCCAGCAGCGTGGCGAGGTCGAGGCCGTCGGTGAAGAACTGCCCGTCGTTGCCGAGCACCTCGCGGTTGAACACTACGTCGTAGGCGAGCACGGCGGTGCCCGCTCCCATGGCGCGCAGGAGAGACGGGTTGGTGCCGCCGACGGAGTGGCCGTGCACGTACGTGAGTGCGTTGGCGTACAACTGGTCCAACTGTTCCTGGTCCCAGACACCGCCGAGCATGTGCACGCGCGGGTCCGACTCGGCCGCCGTGCGGATGCCGTCGGTGTATTCCTCGGAGTACGGCGCCGAACCCACCACGACCAACGGATAGATCGACTTGCTCGCGATGTACCCCGAGACGATGACGTCGACGTGGTTCTCCGGCTCGAAACGCGCCACCACGAGGTGGTACTTGCCCGCCTCGAGACCCAGCTCCGCCAGACGCTCGCTGGAGGGGTCGCGCAGGATCGGCGCACCGTAGGTGAGCAGCTCAGTCGGAATGCCGAATTCGTGGTCGTAGTAGTCGGCGATCCCCTTCGCGTCGGAGATCAACGCGTCAGCGGTACGCACGGCGGACTGCTCGGCCCAGCGGTAGTAGCGGCGACCCGTCTTGCCCCATTTGCCGCGCTTCCACTCGAGGCCGTCGACGTGCACGGCGGTGGGGACCTTGCGGGAGCGGATGGCGGGGATGAACGGTGCATTCGCCGCGTTGAAGACGAAGGCCACGTCCTGACGGCGCGAAAGCATCATGTGAACGGCGGACAGTGCGGTGTGGGTGAGTGTTTCGAGCGACTTCAGGTGCAGCGCGGGCAGGTGCACGAGCTTCATGCCGAGGTGCGTCTTCGGACGCTCGCCGGTGGTACGGCAGTAGACCGTCACCTCGTGGCCCCGCGCGGTGAGGCGCTGGCCGATCTCTTCGATCGCGGTCTCGAAACCGCCATAGGCCGCAGGCACCCCGCGGGTGCCGACCATGGCGATGCGGAGCTTGGCGCCCGGGTTCGAGCGGCCCTTCGGGGAATGGGTGCTGTGCGTCATCAGAACGCTCCAATCGGCTTGAGAAGTACTCGGAACGTTCGCCAGATGATCATGAGGTCGCCGGTGAGGCTCCAGTTCTCGACGTAGTACAGATCGAGACGGACGCTCTCCTCCCAGCTGAGGTTGGACCGGCCGTTGACCTGCCACATCCCGGTGAGGCCCGGCTTGATGTAGAGCCGGCGGTGCACGTGGCTCTCATACGCCAGCACCTCGCGCTGGAGGGGCGGACGGGGGCCGACCAGGCTCATGTCACCGACGAGGATGTTCCATAGCTGGGGCAGTTCATCGAGTGAGTACTTGCGGAGGGTCTTGCCTGCGCGGGTGATCCGCGGGTCGTTCTTGATCTTGAAGAGGATGCCCGCGCCCTCGTTGCGGTCGAGCAGGCTGGCGAGGTCGTCCTCCGCCGTCTCCACCATGGACCGGAACTTGAGCATGTGGAACGTGCGCCCATTGCGGCCGACCCGCTCCTGGCGGAACAGCACGGGTCCGGGGCTGTCGACGCGCACGATCACCGCGAGCACGAGGAGCAGTGGGGAGAGGACGAGGAGGGCCCCACCCGATACCGCCATGTCGAACAGGCGCTTCAGCACGTGCTTGCCGCCCTCGTACTGCGGCAGCTCGACGTGCATGAGCGGCAGGCCCTCGACCGGACGGAAGTGGATGCGCGGGCCGGCGATGTTGGTGAGGCGCGAGGCCACCACGAGTTCGGCGTTCGTGCCTTCGAGATCCCAGCCGAGGTTGCGGATGTAGTGGTTACCGGCACTCGGCTGGCCGGCGACGATCACGACGTCCGCGCCGAGCGACGCCGCGGCGCGTGCCACCCGGGAGAGGTCGGACACGACCGGGATGCGCAGCGAGTCGATGGTCACGCATCCGGTGGGGTCGCCGTCGAGCGCGGTGCCGACGACCTGGTAGGCGGCACCGGACTTGCGGTGGATCTGTCCGACGACGTACTCGACGTCCTCGCGCTCACCCACCACGATGGCGCGCGACAGGTAGTGGCCGTACTGGCGCTGCCGGGTGAGCCACTGACGCCAGAGCCACCGGCTGAGTGCGAGCCCGGCGAGACCGAGCGGCAGCGCGACGATGAAGAACCCCCGGGCGATCTGCACGCCGAGGATGAGGAATGCGATGGCGAGGAGACCGAAGGTCCAGGCGCTCGCGTTCACCACCCGCTTGTACTCCGTCACGCCGATGCCGAGCACACGGGCATCACGCGTGCGGTACGCGCCGAGGATGCACAGCCAGGTGACGACGATGACGGCGGAGATCGTTCCGTAGTCGGCGGGGAACGCCCCGAGTGCCGAATACGTGTCGGGCACGCCGAAGCGGAGGAAGAACGAGAGCACGACCGCGGCGAGGATGATCACCGTGTCGGTGATCAGGAGCTTGTTGCGGTACCGGCGGGCCCAGGTGGACCCGGGTGACGGGGCGTTCGGGGCGCTCGGCGCGGCGAGCGTGTCGACGAATCGGGGCTCGGCACGGCGCTTGGAGCGAAGTGGTGGGGTAGCGGTCGCGGTGGGTTTCTCGTGGAGAACACTCACGATGGGTCCGGGTCGTTCGGGTGTCGGGTGGGCTGCCAGCCGGTGGGTAGCCGGTGCTGCGGGGTGGCGTACATCAAGCAAAGCCTGCAATTCGGGAAGGTACAGGTCGTATGAGGGGCATCGCGGGACGGGTGTTGGGGCACCGCGGTCGCGGAGGGTGGAACTGACGTCGCAGTTGGGTGCAACGGCGTCGCTGTAGGGGCGGGGTCTCGGAGTTAGGGAGCTCCACGGTAGCTAACGGGTGAATTCTTCGCCAGAGAAAGGTGAAAAATCTTTAGCTATCGATGAATCGACACTAGCGCCAAGAGTACCCTGATGGACACCCCAATTTGGGGGGAGCAGGAAATAGGTCGGTCTTCGATGAAACGAGGCGGGATCTAATCGGGCGGGATCTAATCGGTCGCGGACGCCGTGCGGCGGGAAGCGCGGAGCCGCAGGGCGACGGTCGCAACGGCGACTCCGATCGCCGCCACGGTCGCCGTGACTGCAGCGGGCTGGGAGAGCAGGGTGCCGTTCGTTCGAGCCACCGCAACCCACGCGAGTCCCCAGCACAGCGCGAGCGCGGGAGCGAACCGCCCGCCGCTCCGCACGGCGAGCAGCACGCCGACGAGCCCGGCGGTCGCCAGCACCAGCACCGCCGCCGCATCGAGCGACAGGCCGGGGAGGCGGACCCTGATATCGGTCAGGTACGCCGTGATGTTGGCGGCCGTCGCTACGCAGACCCAACCGAGGTAGAGGCCCATCGTGCCGTCGACCACGATCGCTTCGACCGCACCGGACGGGCGGGTGCGGAGGATCTCGAGGAAGGTGTACGCGAGGGTGGCGAGCAATGCGACGATGACGATCACGCTCATCAGGAGAAGGCCTGCCTGCACGCTGAGGATCCATGCCGCATTGAGAAGGAGCGTCACGGCGACGGGATAACCGAGGCGGCGCATGCGTGGACTCGCCGTGTGAGCCGGGAGGAATTGCCACACGGCGAAGGCGAGCAGTCCCGCGTAGATGACGGACCAGATGGCGAATGCCGGGCCGGCCGGCGCGATGGGCGTCGAGTCGGCACTGAGTGCGCCGCCCGCGGCCTCGTCGATGGGCGTGCCACCTACGGCACCCGAGCCAATGACGGCTCCGACCACCGCCACGACGGCGCTCGCCGCGACGGTCCACTGGCGCACCCGATCCCTCGAGCCCGCCGCCGAACGGTCGTTGCGTCCTGCCATCTCGTGCTCCCGCCGTGTTCAGTCGGTCGAATAGTAAGCCAGCTTACTATTCGACCGTAGCAGTAGGTTGTTCGCATGACCGCGTCCCCGCCGAGCCCGCACGGGGGCGACGGTGACGCGATGGAGTCGTGGCCCACCGGCCGGCTCCTCTCGACGGCCGCGAGGCTGGTCGAGCATGCCTGGGTCGAGGCACTGGCGCGGCTGGGGATCACGCATGCCGGGCTCATCGTGCTGCACCTGCTCGGGGACGGACCGCTCAGTCAGACGGAGCTGGCGCGGCGTGCCCGCGTGCAGACCCAAACGATGTCGCGCACACTCGAGCGCCTGCAACGCGACGGATACGTGAAGCGCACTGCGGACCCGGGTGATCGCCGCCGCCACCGCGTGACCCGCACGAGTGCGGGCAGGAGGGCGTGGGAGTCGGCGCACACCCTCGAAAGGGATCTTTTCCCGCCCCTCGCGCATCACGACGAGGTTCGCGCAGCGCTGCTCTCGATCATCTCCGCCACTGCGTCGAAGCGATGGTCCTCCTTCCCCGAGGTTGCCGACCCGCCGCGTCACCCCGCGGACTAGGGTCGGAACCAACCCCTAAGGAGACCTCATGACCGACGCAGGCGAACAGAACTCCCCGATCATGGACGGCGCGAACGAGGCCCGCACCGAGGACGGGCTCGACGACAAGGCACGCGGCATCCTCGACCAGACGCTCCAGGACATGACGGGATCGTCGCAGAGCGAGGTGCTCGAGCAGCTGCGCCATCGCTTCGCGGAGGCCGACGTGCCGGTGTCCGACGACGTGCTGCAGCGCGAAGCGGGCAGGATCGCGAGCAGTACCTCCTGAGGACGAACACCGGAGCTCGAGCCGACCGAACGGTCGTCCTCTCCGGTGCATTGTGCTGGGAGAACGTTCCGATACCCCGTATCGGTGAACGCGACAACCCCCTTGTCAGGGCATTCCCATGCGTCTTCCATGGAACGTGGGACACCGGCAGCTAGGCCGGGTCACCGTTAGCCAAAGGAGCGAACTATGGTCAATGACCTGACAGGCGGCACGCAGCCGCAGACGAAGACCTCCACAGCTCAGCAGGAGGCAGCCGGCGTCGCCGGTGACGCAGCCAGCGCCGGACAGCACGTGGCCGGTGTGGCCAAGGGCCAGGCGTCCAAGGTCGTATCGGAAGCCGGATCGCAGGCGAAGAACCTGTTCTCGCAGGTGAAGGGCGAGGTTTCCAGCCAGGCAGGCACGCAGCAGAAGCGAGTCACCGAGGGCCTGCAGTCCGTGTCCAAGGAGCTCTCCTCCATGGCCGAGAAGACCGAGGGCGGCGGCCTCGCCTCCGACCTGGTCTCCCAGGCGGCCAGCCGAGTGGGAAGCGTCGCAGACTGGCTCGACGGTCGTGACGCCGGATCGCTTCTCGACGAGGTCAAGACCTTCGCCCGTCGTCGTCCCGGCGTCTTCATCGCCGTCGCGGCAGGAGCCGGCCTTCTGGCCGGACGCCTGACCAAGGCGATCACGAGTGACTCGCCGTCCGACAACTCCCCGTCGGGTGGTTCGTCCTACCCCAACACGACCTCCTACCCGTCCACGGGTTCCGGCTACGCCGCCGGCCTCGGTTCCACCTCCGGTGCCGCGGGTTACACCGCCGCCGGCGGAACTGTCCCGGCAGCCGTGGGAGAGCCCCTCGATGACGGCATCGTTTACGACGACTCCAGCTACGTGGAGTTCGAGCCGGGCGTCGACCCGGTAACCGGCCTGCGTAACCAGGGTGGAGACCGACTGTGACGGATCACATCTCCGGAACGGCACACCCTGTGTCCGGCTCGACGGGTCCTGAGCCCGGATCGGCCGAGGACCGCGCGGCGAACACGTCGCTGGGTGACCTGCTCGGTGAGGTGACGAAGGACCTCTCCACGCTGATGCGTCAGGAAGTGGAGCTGGCCAAGGCGGAAGCGAAGCAGTCCGCATCCAAGGCGGGCAAGGGCGCCGGGATGTTCGGCGGTGCCGGACTCGCGGGCTACATGGCCCTCCTGTTCCTGTCGCTCGCGCTGTGGGTTGCCATCGGTTACCTGATCGGTCTCGCATGGTCCGGCCTCGTCGTCGCCATCATCTACGGCATCGTCGCCTTCGTGCTGTACAAGCGCGGCAAGAAGGAAATGGAGCAGGTCAAGGGCCTGCCCAAGACCGCCGATTCACTCAAGAAGATTCCAGAGACACTGAAGAAAGACGAGGGACCGCGATGAGCAACGATCCAGACCAGATTCGTGCCGACATCGAGCGCACGCGACGTGAACTCGGCAGCGACGTCGACGCACTGGCCGACAAGGTCAGCCCGTCGAGCATCGCGCACCGCCAGACCGAGAAGGTCAAGTCCAAATTCTCCGACGTAAAGGACAAGGTCATGGGAGCTGCATCCGACGCACAAGACAAGGTCATGGGAGTCGCCTCCGACGCTCAGAGCAAGGTCAAGGGCGCCGCATCCGACGTACACGGCTCGGGTTCGTCCGCTCTGTCGTCCGCGAGTGACGCCGTCACCGGTGCCCCCAAGGCGGTCGCCCGCAAGGCGAGCGGTAACCCGCTCGCCGTGGGACTCATCGCCTTCGGAGCCGGCTGGCTGATCTCCTCGCTCATCCCGGTCACCGACCGTGAGAGCGAGCTGGGGGACTCCGTCAAAGAGGCCGCCAAGCCGCTCGTGCACGAGGTCACCGACGCCGCCAAGGGCGTCGCGGAGAACCTCAAGGAGCCGATGCAGGACGCAGCCCAGTCGGTCAAGGAGACCGCGCAGGACGCTGCCAGCACGGTCAAGGAAGAGGGCGCGTCCGCGGCCAGCGATGTCAAGGACCGCGCACAGGACGCCAAGCAGAACGTTCAGGGTTCCAACTGATCCCACGCGTTTCGCACGGAAGCACAGTGGCCGATCGCCCCTCGGGGTGGTCGGCCACTTCCGCGTGTCCGACCCGGGCCAGTCCCGCCGCTGCAATGTCGGCGCCGTCGGACGGTCGGTTCGGTAACCCGTGCTGACCGTGCCGGTGTCCGTGGTCATCCCGGTCAAGGACGACGCACGGCTGCTCGAGCGGTGTCTCGCCTCGCTCGCCGCGCAGACGGTACGGCCGCTCGAGATCCTGGTGGTCGACAACGGCAGTGCCGATGAGAGTGCGGATGTCGCCCGCCGTTTCGGAGCCACGGTGCTGACCGAGCGCGAGCCGGGGATCGCTGCGGCCAGCGGCACCGGTTACGACGCGGCCCGAGGCCGCATCCTCGCGCGCTGCGACGCCGATTCGATCCTCCCGGTCGACTGGTTGTCGCGCATCGCCGTGCGTTTCGCGGCCGACGAAGACCTGGCGGCGCTCACCGGTCCGGGCCGGTTCTACGGGCTGACGACGGCTCAGCGCCTCCTCGCCGACGTCCTCTATATGCGGGCGTACTTTGTGACGGTGGGCACGGCGCTCGGGCACCCACCGCTCTTCGGCTCCAATCTGGCTCTCCGCGCCGCCGACTGGCAGCGCGTGCGCGGCGAGGTCCACCGCCACGACCTCCTGATGCACGACGACATCGACCTCAGCGTGCACCTCGGACCGGTGCGACGCATCCGGTACGACCGGCGGCTGATCGTGGAGATCTCTGGGCGGCCGATCTCGGATCGCAGCGGCATGGGGCTGCGGATGCGGCGGGGTTTCCACTCCCTCTTCGCGCACTGGCCCGCCGAGTTCCCGCCGTCGCGTTACCTCCAGCGACTTCGCGCGAAGCGCTCTTCGGCCCGGGCCCCGCATTGCACCCGTCCTCCCGCGTAGGGTCGCAGCATGGCTCTCCCGGACACTTCGCAGCAGCGACCCACCGTTTCATCGATGATGACCGATCACCTCGGCCGCGTCGGTGTGCGCAGTGGGCAGATTCTGCTCGCCCTCATCCTCGCGACCGTGGTCGTATACGCGCTCATCCAGCTCAAGCTCGTCGTGATCCCGATCCTGATCGCGTTGATCGTCGCTGCGGCGGTGGGCCCCGTCGTCAACTGGCTCATCCGCCACCGCTTTCCGCCGGCGCTTGCGACTGCGCTCGTGATGATCTCCGGTGTCGCGATCTTCGGTGGGGTCCTCACGCTCATCGTGTTCGCCGTGCGGAACCAGTGGGGCGAACTCATCGAGTCCGCCTCCGAGGGCGTCGATCAGTTGATCGGATGGGCGAGCGACCTGCCCATCCCGGTCGATGCGGCCCAGATCCAGGAGGCGCGGGACGCGGCGATCGACTTCGTCACGAGCAGCCAGTTCGGCTCCGGAGCGCTCGCGGGCGTGTCGGTCGCGACTCAGCTGGTGACGGGGCTGCTGCTCGTGCTGGTCATCCTGTTCTTCTTCCTGAAGGACGGCGGCGCCATGTGGCGCTTCTTCCTGCGGCCCTTCCCGGGCTACCAGCAGAAGCGGGGGGAGCGCATCGGACACACCTCGCTCACCACCCTCGGTGGCTACGTGCGGGGCACCGCGATCATCGCGCTCGTCGATGCCGTGGGTATCTACATCGGTCTGCTGATCCTGCAGGTGCCGCTCGCCCTTCCGCTTGCGGTCGTCGTATTCATCGGTGCATTCATCCCGCTGATCGGAGCCACGCTGGCCGGTGTGCTCGCTGCACTCGTCGCCCTGGTGGCGAACGGTCCGACGACGGCCCTCTGGGTCGTGGTCGTCATCATCATCGTCAACCAGCTCGAGGGGAACCTGCTGCAGCCGATCGTCATGGCGCAGTCCCTCAAGCTGCACCCGCTCGTCGTCCTGTTCGCGCTGACGGCGGGTACTATTCTCGGCGGCATCATCGGAGCCGTGCTGTCGGTGCCGCTGGCCGCCGTGACCTGGGCGATCATCAAGGTGTGGAACAGGCCGGAGGACCGGGCCACGAGTCCCGAACTCGAGTCGAATCCGGATCCGGGTCCGGAGACTCCCGTGCTGCAGCCGACGCCGCGAGGCCGCCGCGGCCGTGCGACGCAGGCGCTGCGCCGCTGATCCGTTCCGTCGAGCATTCGCCGAGAGGCCGGGAAACCTACGGGTTTCACGGCCTCTCGGCGTTTCCCGGGGCCGAGCTGCCGCTCCGGGTGTCGAACAGATGAAAAACGTCCCGGCGCGTGGAGCGCCGGGACGTAAGGGTGAGGTGTGTGGCTGGACGCGGCATCGATCCGCGGACCTTTCGATTTTCAGTCGAACGCTCTACCAACTGAGCTACCCAGCCAGAGAATGCGTGACCCGGACGGGCGGTGCATCCTCTAAGGAAAAGAGCCCTTCCTCTCGAAAGGCCATGCCTCACCAGAAAAACGGGCTCTTCCTTGCGACCCTGACCGGACTTGAACCGGCGACCTCCGCCGTGACAGGGCGGCGCGCTAACCAACTGCGCTACAGGGCCTCGATATGGAAACCAAGTGCATATTAAATTGTATTGGTGCGTGACCCCAACGGGATTCGAACCCGTGTTAACGCCGTGAAAGGGCGCCGTCCTAGGCCACTAAACGATGGGGCCGTGATGGCTAGACATCATTGCTACCGAGGCAAAAGCATACGGGTGCGCGCAGGTTTTGCCAAACCGACGCCGTCGGAGACCGATCCGGCCCTCGGAGAGCGCGACGAATCGCGGCGGAACGGGCGCAATATAGACCCCTCGACGGCTCGGATCGGCCATCCGATTCCGCCTCGCAGCGGGACGTGCACGGGTCTCGGCGCGGGGTCGGATCAACAAAAATGGTCGGAAATCGGCGTTCGCTTGTTACTGTGGGATGCGTCGCCTCGGCGACACCCGGTCGGCGCGCCCCGAAAATGGGGGCGACAACTGTTATCAAAGTGTGCTCGAATGTCGAGTACCAACTCCTGAGGAGCCATATACCCATGCACAGCGACACGCCGGGCGAGGCGCCACGCCACGTTCCTTCGTGGTCGCGTCGTGGCTGGTC
Source organism: Planctomonas psychrotolerans (assembly GCF_008642235.1). Taxonomy (GTDB): domain Bacteria; phylum Actinomycetota; class Actinomycetes; order Actinomycetales; family Microbacteriaceae; genus Planctomonas; species Planctomonas psychrotolerans. Next base: position 1,623,621 of record NZ_SJEV01000001.1, read on the forward strand.
GGCTGTCGTCGCCGGAGTCGCATCCGTCGCCCTCGTGCTCGGTGGTGCCATCGCTCCCGCCTCCGCTGACGAGTACCCCTCGTGGCAAGAGGTGCAGGAGGCGATGACCAGCAAATCCGCTCAGGCCGCCCTGGTGAGCCAGGTGCAGGCCGACCTCGCCGCGCTGAAGACCGAGGTGGCGGATGCCACCGCCCTGGTCGAACAGCGCGGGCAGGATTACCGCGAAGCGCAGCAGGCCGTCGACGACAAGTCGTTCGAGGCGAGCGAGCTGCAGCGGCAGGCCGACGAAGCCGCCGCCTCCGCCGGCGACTCGAAGGAGCAGGCCGGGATGCTCGCGGCTCAGCTCGCCCGCACCGCGGGTAGTGACCTGAGCGGCAACCTCTTCATGAGCGGGAGTCGCGGCGCCGACGACCTGCTCTACCAGCTCGGTGCGATGAGCAAGCTCACCGAGAAGACCGACCGCATCTACGCGAACGCGGTGCAGGACCAGAACACGGCCCAGGCGCTGGGCGACCAGGCCGTCGTGGCGAAGGACCAGCTGGCGGCTCTCGCCAGCGCAGCCCAGGAAGCGCTCGACGCCTCCGTGGCAGCGCAGACGGCGCTGGAAGCCAAGCAGGCGGAACAGGAACAGCACCAGCTCGACCTCGAGGCCCAGCTCCGCGTGCTCACCGATCAGGCCTCGGTCACCGAGGCGCAGTACCAAGTGGGGGAGCGCAAGCGCGCCGAAGAGCTCGCGCGACAGGAGGCGCTCCGCCAGCTGGCCGCCGCATCCTCCGCAGCCTCGGGCGTCTCCGGTCCGGTTTCTCCTCCCGGAGCCGTGAGCGCGGCCGGCTGGGCCGCCCCCCTGGGCGGAGCATTCTCGAGCGGCATCTACGGCAATCGCTTCCACCCGATCTACAAGCGCTACATCTTCCACGCCGGCGAGGACCTCGTTTCGGGCAGTACCTGCGGCGCACCCCTGTACGCGGCGGCCGCCGGAACGGTGACCTACTCCGGCCTCAACGGCGGCGTGCGGTCGGGATACGGCTACTACATCAGCATCGACCACGGCAACGGCCTGTCGACCGCCTACGGTCACATCATGCCGGGCGGACTCCTCGTGGGCGTCGGCCAGCAGGTTTCGGCCGGGCAGAACATCGCCCTTGCGGGAACCAGCGGCGGATCCACCGGGTGCCACCTGCACTTCGAGGTCCGGATCAACGGTTCCTCGATCGACCCGGTGCCCTTCATGGGTACGCGCGGCGTGCGGATCACGTCGACCCGCTGACGCATGAATTCGTCCCGTCCCGCGATCTTCGCCGCCTCCGTGCTGTCGGTGGGCGCGCTGGCGGCCGTGGGTGGCGTGGTGGCCCCGGCGCTGGCAGCCCCGGACTATCCGTCCTGGGGAGACGTGCAGGATGCCAAGAACTCGGAAGAAGCGACGCGAGCGTCCGTCGCCGAGGTCACCGGGCTTCTGGTCGGCCTGCAGCAGGCCGCCGACGCGTCGGGTATCGAAGCGCTGAAGAAGGGCGAGCTGTACGCCCAGGCGAGCGTCGCCCTCGACGAGGCCGCACTTCGACTGGACACGCTCACGGAGCAGGCCGAGGTCGCCACCGACCGCGCGGTCACCTCTCGGATGCGCGCCGGTCTGCTCGCGTCACACCTCGCCCGCTCCGGTGGTGCCGACATGTCATTGCAGCTGCTGCTCAATTCGGCCGACGCCGATGACATGCTCTACTCGCTGAGTGCGGCGAGCAAGCTCTCCGAGTCGAACCAGGCGACCTACGCCGAGGCGCTCGCCGACACGAACACGGCGCGATCGCTGGGCGATCAGGCATCCATAGCGAGGGAAGAGCTCGAGGAGCTCGCCGAACAGGCGGAGCGCACCCTGGCCGAGGCGGATGACGCAGCCCGTACCGCTGAGGCGGCTCTCGCCGAGCAGAGCCGCAACCGCGACGAGCTTCTCGCCCAGCTCGCCCTGCTGAAGGACACGACCGCAGAGGTCGAGGGCGCCTACATCGAGAGTCTGACCCGACCGCCCGTCGTCGTGCCGGAGGAGGACGGATCCGCGTCCGGCGGGACCGCGCCGCTCGATGCGGCGACGGAGCCCGTTCCGGCTGCACCCGCCGCACCCGCTGCCCCTTCTTCGCCGCCCGTTCCGCGACCCGCGGCGCCCGCGCCGGCTGCTCCTTCCGCTCCGCGACCCGCGGCTCCGGCTGCTCCCGCGCCAGCTCCGGCACCCGCTCCCGCACCTGCTCCTGCGCCCGTTGCACCGGCACCGGCGCCCGTCCCTCCTGCCCCGGCGCCAGCGCCCGTCGCACCCCCTCCTGCTCCGGCGCCCGCGCCTGTCGCGCCGCCCGTCGTCCAGCCGAATCCGGGTATTGCGCAGGGCGCTATCGACTTCGCCCGCCGCCAGATCGGTCTGCCGTATCAGCTCGGTGGAGCGGGCCCGAACACCTGGGACTGCTCCGGGCTCATGATGAAGGCGTTCGGGAGTGTCGGGATCTACATCGGCACGCACTCGGTGACCAACCAGTACAACACCCTGAAAGCGCAGGGCAAGCTCGTGCCGTTCAGTCAGCGTCAGCCCGGCGACATCATCTTCTGGGGATCGCTCAACGGTTCCAAGTACCACGACGCGATCTACATCGGAGGCAACTCGATCATCGCTGCGCCCAAGCCGGGCGACTTCGTGAAGCAGCAGTCGCTCTGGGGCAGCGACATCGTCCCCTACGTCGGTCGCCCCGCCGGCTGATCCGCCCCACCTGCGCCCCCTCGGTCCTTGCGGCCGTCGAAGGGGCGCACGGACCCGCTCCCTGACCCCAACACGGTCCTGAGCCTGTCGAAGGGCCGCACCCGTACGGTCCCTGAGCCTGTCGAAGGGACGCCGCCCCAACATGGTCCCTGAGCCTGTCGAAGGGACGCCGCCCCAACATGGTCCCTGTGCCTGTCGAAGGGACGCCACCCAACGGTCCCTGAGCTTGTCGAAGGGACGCAACGGGTTGCGGTCGTGTGGGGGTGCGGAGGTGGCGTGCTGGGGCTCCGCCCATAGATGCCCACCGACCCCCGAGCCCCACCACGCCACCTCCGCCCCCGACTCCTCGGATCACGCCCGGTTCACGGGTGCACGGGAAACTTGAGAGGGCACGGTCCCTGAGCCGTTCACGATCCCTGAGCTCGTCGAAGGGACGCTAGCCGACCGCGCCCCTTCGCTTCGACAGGCTCAGCGACCGTGACTCGAGATCGCGACGTCCGCTGCGGTCCCTGAGCCTGTCGAAGGGACACAATCGAAGGGGACGTAACGCGCACGGTCCCTGAGCTTGTCGAAGGGACGCATGCGCACGGTCCCGCCGCTTCGACAGGCTCAGCGACCGTGACTCGAGATCGCGACGTCCGCTGCGGTCCCTGAGCCTGTCGAAGGGACACGACCGAGCGGACGCAAGGCTCACGGTCCCTGAGCTTGTCGAAGGGACGCTGGCAGCGCGGTCCCGCCACCTCGACAGGCTCAGGGACCGTGGCTACCGACGCGACTCCCCCGGTGTGGGAGCTGGTCGGGTGGGGTGTCGAGTCGGTCGAGGAGTCGGGTGCGGGACTTGGTGGCGGGTCGCCACTTTCCGAAGTACTCGATCCATGGTGGCGGCTTCACTTCGGGGACACCGTGTCGCATCCGGATCTGCCACTGGGAGGTGTCGATGGTGCGGTGATGGAACCAGCACAACAGCACACCGTTGTCCGGATGCGTGGGCCCGCCGTCCCGGTCAGGGATCACGTGGTGGATCTCGCACCATCCGGCGGGGATGGTGCAGCCGGGGATGACGCACCCGCCGTCTCGGAGGGAGATCGCGCGTCGTTGCTGTGGGGTGAAACAGCGCTCCGGTGAACCCAACTGCACGATCCGCCCCTCACTCGTGAGGACGACCTTTTGGATGCCACCGGTGCATACCATCTGCCGTACCGTGCGCATCGATACCGGGCCCTCGACGCGGTCGGACCAGCCGGCACCTCGGTTCGCTTCTAGGTCCTCCGCCCGGACCGATACCAGGACGGTGGGTGCGGCACCACCGATCTCGGGTGCCTGGCCACTTCTCGCCATGGCGTCGATGATCGCGACGAAGATGTCATGCCGCTGCTGAGCGGGCGTCCGTGGGTCTTTGCCGCCTTCCGCTTCCGCGGCTGCCCGCTCTTCTTCGGTCATGAACGCGGGTGCGGTGGTCGGGGTCAGGTACGCGTCGAACAGAGTCTTCACCCGACCTCCGGCTTCCGTCATGAGCCGGAACGAGCCATGCAGCAGCCCGTTGCGTTCTGGGCCGAACCGGAAGTCCCGCACCGCCATCGCCCGGTCCTCTGCCGGATCGAGACCGTCCGGGTCGAGCTTCGCCTGCCACACCCCCACCATCACCCGAAGCGAGTCCGCTGACGCAGGCACAGTCGAGTCAGGGCCCGTGCCGCTTGCCGCGGCGACCAACTCGGTCTCCGCTTTCCTCAGCTCGTCGAGAGAGCCGTGGGCGAGGAGCGGTGTGAGGCCCTTGGTGATGACCGTGGCGGCGTCGATGCCGATCCGGCCGTCCTCGACCGCGCCAGCGACGAGATCGAACCGGGCGTGCGTGCGGTCGCCACCCGGGAACGGGTCGCGACGAACGTCATTGGCGAGCACCACCCGGCGGCGGGCCGTGGTCCCTGCGACCTGAGTGAGCTGCTCGATCAGATCCGCCGGGGTGCGGCAGCCGCGGGACACAGCCAGCCCACGCGCGCCCCGGGACGGACGGGAACGGTCAGCGATCTCTCCCGCCAAAGTCACACGTAGAGCGTCGACGCGGCGCCCGAGACGCTCGACCTCGGTCATCAACGCGACGGTCTGTTCGTCCGAGAGGTTGGGAGTCGTCGCGCATGGGAGACCGGTCGCGCATGCGTCCGTGAGGTAACGCAGCAACGCGATCGGGTCACCGTCAGCGGGCGGCGGTGGCGGGCCCTCTCTCAGCTCCGGTGCGGTCGGGATGTTCATGGATCAAGGTTCCAAAGCACCCCCGACACTGGTATCGAACTTCTGGGGATAACCATGGTCTGTGGAGGAGAGGTACCCGCGCCTGCCCGGTTGCGTCCCTTCGATGGGCTCGGGGACCGTACGGTTACGTCCCTTCGACAAGCTCAGGGACCGTGCGGTTGCGTCCCTTCGACGGGCTCAGGGACCGTGGGGTTGTGTCCCTTCGACGGGCTCGGGGACCGTACGGGTGTATCCCTTCGACGGGCTCAGGGACCGTGGGGGAGTCCCTTTGATGGGCTCGAAACCGCGGGGGTGTCCCTTCGACGGGCTCCGGACAGTGGGGGTGTCCCTCGACAGGCCCGGGGACCGTACGGGTGTATCCCTTCGACGGGCTTAAGGACCGTGGCCTCGTGAGTCACCCGTCCACGCCGGGAACCGGGCGTCGCCCGAGGAGTCGGGGGCGGAGGTGGCGTGGTGGGGCTCGGGGGTCGGTGGGCATCTATGGGCGGAGCCCCAGCACGCCACCTCCGCACCCCCACGCGACCGGACCGTTGCGTCCCTTCGACGAGCTCAGGGACCGCGTTGGGACAAAGTGGCGCAAACTCGTGACGGGCTTGGGGACCGTCGGGTGGCATCCGCGCCCGAACGAGGCGAAACACCCGGCACCGTGACCTTCGGTGATCGCTTCGGTGCTCAATCGCCGACCCATCGGGCGGTTGAGTGCGCACTGACCGGAGCGAACTGCACGACCAAGCGCGCGCGGCCAACACTGCGACCAGCAGCGCGGGGGAGGGCGCCTAGTGGCCCTCGGCGGCGAGCTTCGAGATGCCGTCCTGAACGATCTTCTCCGCCTCGGCGGCGTCGGCCCAGCCCTCGGTCTTGACCCACTTGCCGGGCTCGAGGTCCTTGTACCGGTTGAAGAAGTGCTCGATCTCGTCACGGGTCTGCGACGGGATGTCATCGAGGTCCTGGATGTGCGACCAGCGCGGGTCCTTCGCCGGCACGCAGATGACCTTCGAGTCGATGCCCGCCTCATCCGTCATGTTGAACACGCCAACCGGACGCACCTTCACACCCACACCCGGGAACACCGGGTACTCGAGCAGCACGAGCGCGTCGACCGGGTCTCCGTCGAGCCCGAGGGTGTTCTCGAAGTAGCCGTAGTCGGTCGGGTAGACGAAGGAGGTGAACAGCACACGGTCGAGGTAGACGCGTCCGGTCTCGTGGTCCACCTCGTACTTGTTGCGGCTCCCCCGGGGGATTTCGATGACGACGTCGTAGCTGGCCATGCGGATGCTCCTCGCGAAGGGGGGTGGGGTACTGCAATAACGTTAGTGGATGCCCTCGGAGCGTCCCCGCTTGACCCCCGCGATCGCCGATGTGCGGCGAGCAGTGCGTACGGCTCTCGCCTCCGCCGACCTCCCCGCCGGGTCCGTGCTCCTCCTGGCGCTGAGCGGCGGGCCGGACTCCACCGCGCTGGCCGCGGCGACCGCCTTCGAGGCTCCCCGCGCCGGCTTCCGCGCGGGCGCCGTGATCGTCGATCACGGGTTGCAGGCTGAGTCGGCGTCGGTCGCCGATCGCGCGGCGGCGGATGCCCGCGCTCTCGGCCTCGATCCCGTGCTCGTGCGACGGGTGACCGTGGATGCGACCGGACAGGGACCCGAAGCCGCCGCCCGCGATGCGCGATACGCCGCGCTGACCCGGGCGTGTGCGGAGACCGGGGCGGCCGCGGTGCTGCTCGGCCACACGCTCGACGATCAGGCCGAGACGGTGCTGCTCGGGCTCGCGCGCGGATCCGGCGCCGGCAGCATCCGCGGGATGGCGGCCGCCACGGCCTTAGAGGCACCAGCCGCGACCGCGTCCGCGACGGCCCTTGCGGCGGAACCGGAACCGGCGCCCGCCGCACCCACCCCACCCGCCGCACCCACCGCACCGACCCCACCCGCGGGCGCCGCAATCCTCCTCCGTCCGCTCCTCGGGATCCCGCGGGCGACGACCGTCGCCTTCTGCGCGGAGGCCGGCCTTCAGCCCTGGCTCGACCCGCACAATGCCGACCTCGCGTACGCGCGGGTGCGGGTGCGGACCCGCGTGCTGCCCGTGCTCGAACGCGAACTCGGCCCCGGGATCGCCGCAGCCCTCGTCCGCACGGCCGAATCCCTGCGCGAGGACGACGACGCGCTCGACTCGCTCGCCCGCGAGTGGGCGGAGGAGATCGTCGGCCTCACCGCCGACGGCAGCCTCACTCTCGACGTGGGCGGACTCGCCTCCAACCCCGCGGCGCTGCGCCAGCGCATCGTCCGCTTCGTGCTGCTGAGCGAGTACGGCGTCTCGCTGAGCCGCGCGCACACGCTCGGCGTCACCGCGCTCGTGACCGACTGGCACGGCCAAGGGGCGGTCGCACTGCCAGGCATTAGTGTGGAACGGCGCGAGGGCATGCTGGTATTCACGCCCGTCGCCGCCCCCGATCCGCTCCCGTCGACCTGAAGGACGCAACACGCACATGGAAACGAGCGCCATCGCCGGCGACCTCAGCGAGACGCTGCTCACCGAAGAGCAGATCCACGCGAAGCTCGCCGAGCTCGCCCGACGCATCGAGGTCGACTACGCGGGCGAGGACGTGCTGCTGGTGGGCGTGCTGAAGGGCGCGGTCATGGTGATGGCCGACCTCGCGCGGGAACTGCGCATGCACCTGAACATGGACTGGATGGCCGTGAGCTCGTACGGCTCGGGCACCCGCTCCTCGGGTGTCGTGCGCATCCTGAAGGACCTCGACGCCGACCTCACGGGCCGGCACGTGCTGATCGTGGAAGACATCATCGACTCCGGCCTCACCCTCTCCTGGCTGGTGGGCAACCTCAGGTCGCGCGGCCCCGCATCCGTCGAGGTGTGCGCGCTGCTGCGCAAACCCGAAGCGGCGAAGGTGCAGGTCGACGTGAAGTACGTCGGCTTCGACATCCCGAACGACTTCGTCGTGGGATACGGCCTCGACTACGCGGAGCGCTACCGCAACCTCCGCTCGGTGGCCGTGCTCGCCCCGCACGTCTACAGCTAACACCCGCCGGCCTCGCGCCGCGATCGCCCCCCCCCCCGCGAAGCCCCTAGTGGCAGGAGCACGGGACGTCCGGGACCCCGCTACCCCTGAAGCGAACACCCACGGGTTCCGCAGTGATCCGCAGGTACCATTGCAGACGCCGCACCGAGCGGCGTGGGAAGAAAGGTGCCGGGCGCAGTGCCCGAACGCTCATGAACTTCAAGAAGATTCTCCGCAGCCCGATCCTGCTGGTCGTGCTCGCCGTCGTCGGCATCTCGATCGGCTTCAGCCTTCTCACCGGATCGGGTTTCCGTGCGGTCACCACGCAGGAGGGCCTCGAGCTGCTGGAGGAGGGTGCGGTCTCGTCCGTCAAGATCGTCGACGGCGAACAGCGCGTCGACCTCACGCTCCGGGAAGCCGATGGCGAGAACGGCACGGCCGTTCAGTTCTATTACGTGACGCAGCGCGGAGAAGAAGTCCTCAACGCGGTCAACGAGGCGAATCCCACCAACGGATTCGACGACGAGGTACCGCAGCCGAGCTGGCTGCTGTCCGCATTCAGCATCCTCCTCCCCCTGCTGCTCATCGGGTTCTTCATCTGGATCATCTTCTCCGGCATGCAGGGCGGCGGTAACCGCGTCATGCAGTTCGGCAAGAGCAAGGCCAAGCTCGCCTCGAAGGACAGCCCCAAGGTGAGCTTCGCCGACGTGGCGGGGTCGGACGAGGCCATCGAGGAGCTCGAGGAGATCAAGGAGTTCCTGAAGGAACCGGCCAAGTTCCAGGCCGTGGGTGCCCGCATCCCGAAGGGCGTGCTGCTGTACGGCCCTCCCGGCACGGGAAAGACGCTCCTCGCCCGCGCGGTCGCCGGCGAGGCGGGCGTACCGTTCTACTCCATCTCCGGATCCGACTTCGTGGAGATGTTCGTCGGTGTCGGCGCCAGCCGGGTGCGCGACCTGTTCGAGCAGGCCAAGACCAACTCCCCGGCCATCATCTTCGTCGACGAGATCGACGCCGTCGGCCGTCACCGCGGCGCCGGTGTCGGTGGCGGTAACGACGAGCGCGAGCAGACGCTCAACCAGCTCCTCGTCGAGATGGACGGCTTCGACGTCAAGACCAACGTCATCCTGATCGCCGCCACCAACCGCCCCGACGTGCTCGACCCCGCGCTTCTGCGCCCGGGCCGGTTCGACCGCCAGATCGGCGTGGACGCCCCCGATCTCGCCGGACGCAAGCAGATCCTCGAGGTGCACGGCAAGGGCAAGCCGCTCGCGGCCAGCGTGGATCTCGAGGTGCTGGCCCGCAAGACCCCCGGATTCACCGGCGCGGACCTCGCGAACGTGCTGAACGAGGCCGCGCTGCTCACGGCCCGCTCGAGTGCCCAGCTCATCGACAACCGCGCCCTCGACGAGGCCGTCGACCGCGTGATGGCCGGTCCTCAGCGGCGCAGCCGCATCATGCGCGACCACGAGAAACTCATCACCGCGTACCACGAAGGTGGTCACGCGCTCGCGGCGGCGGCCATGCGGCACACCGACCCCGTCACCAAGGTCACCATCCTTCCCCGCGGTCGCGCTCTCGGGTACACGATGGTGCTGCCCCTCGAAGACAAGTACTCCGTCACGCGCAACGAACTGCTCGACCAGCTCGCCTACGCGATGGGCGGGCGGGTCGCCGAGGAGGTCGTCTTCCACGACCCCACGACGGGCGCATCGAATGACATCGAGAAGGCCACCTCCATCGCGAGGCGCATGGTCACCGAATACGGCATGAGCGCGAAGGTCGGATCGGTCAAGCTCGGGTCCACCTCCGGCGAGCCCTTCCTCGGCCGCGACCTCGGCGGCGGCCGGGACTACTCGGAGAACATGGCGCTGCTCGTCGACGCGGAGGTCCGTGCGCTCCTCGACGAGGCGCACGACGAGGCCTGGGCGGTCATCAACGACAACCGCGACGTGCTCGACCGCCTCGCGACGAGCCTGCTCGAGAAGGAGACGCTCGACCACAACGAGCTCGCCGAGATCTTCGCGACCGTGCGCAAGCTCCCCGAGCGCCCGCAGTGGCTCTCGAGCGACAAGCGCCCGCTGTCCGACCTTCCCCCGGTCGCGGTGCCCGCCAAGGCGCCGATCGACTCGGAGATCGTCGACGGCGGAGTCGATTCCGAGCCCGCGAAGCCGAAGCGAGTGAGCCGGCCCCGTCCCGCCACGGCATAGCGGGGGAGGCTCATGTCGGCTGTGGACAGCGCGCGCATCGAGGCAGCCGTGGCCGAGCTGATCCTCGCGATCGGTGAGGATCCCGGGCGGCCAGGACTGGAGAACACACCTCAGCGCGTGGCGGAGGCGTACGCCGAGTTCTTCGCCGGAGTCGGAGAGGATGCCGCGCAGCACCTCGGTGACACCTTCCCGGTGACCGACGCCGAGGGCTCCGACATCGTGCAGCCGGTGCTCCTCCGCGGCATCGCCTTCCGCTCGGTCTGCGAGCACCACCTGCTGCCCTTCCTCGGCACGGCTTCCGTGGCCTACGTTCCGGGCGACCGGGTGGTCGGGCTCGGCAAGATCCCCCGCGTGATCGACACGCTCGCCGCCCGGCCGCAGGTGCAGGAGCGACTGGCGGAGCAGATCGCCGACACCCTCGATGCGGGGCTCGCGCCGCGCGGCGTGCTCGTAGTGCTGGAGGCGGCCCACTCCTGCGTGACCGCGCGCGGCGTGCGCCAGGCCGCCAGCACGACCGTCACCGTCGCCAGCCGCGGCGTGCTCGCCGAACGCGCCGCCCGCGCCGAGCTGATGGCGCTGATCGCCTCGCCGTCGACGCCCGCGCCGCCGTCTGCGCCGCCGAGCGGACCCGCGACCGCGGCGTCGCCTGCGACCGCGCCGACTGCCGCGCCGGACTTCCCTGCGGCGCCTCCGGCATGAGCACCAGAATCCTGGGCATCCTCAACGTGACTCCCGACTCGTTCAGCGACGGCGGGGAGCTCGACGGCGCCGACGCCGCCATCGCCCGCGGCGTGCGGATGACCGCGGAGGGCGCCGATCTCGTCGACGTGGGTGGCGAGTCGACGCGCCCCGGCGCGGGTCGCGTGTCCCCCGCCGAGGAGCAGCGCCGGGTGCTGCCCGTGATCGCCGCACTCGCGGCGGAGGGCGTGACGGTGAGCGTGGACACCCTCAACGCCGACACCGCCTCCCGGGCCGTTGCCGCGGGGGCCGCCCTGATCAACGACGTGTCCGGGGGACTCGCCGACCCCGACATGGCGCGGGTGGTCGCCGAAGCCGGAGTGCCCTTCGTGGTCATGCACTGGCGCGGGCACAGTGCCGACATGAACTCCCGGGCGCAGTACGACGATGTGGTCGCCGAGGTGCGGACGGAGCTCCTCGCCCGGGTGGACGAGGTGGTGCGCCAGGGCGTGGACCCCGACAACGTCATCCTCGACCCCGGTCTCGGATTCGCCAAGAACGCCGAGCACAACTGGGCGCTGCTCGGCGCGCTGGAGGATTTCGTCGACCTGGGACACCGTGTGCTGGTGGGCGCATCCCGCAAGCGGTTCCTGGCCGACGTGCTCCCGCCCGACGCCGGGATGGCGGACCGGGATCCGGCGACCGCGGTGGTCAGCGCACTCGCGGCGGAAGCCGGAGCCTGGGCGGTGCGGGTGCACGACGTGCCCGCCACGCGCACCGCGCTCGCCGTGCAGCGGGAATGGCGGCGACACCGTGGCTGAGCATCACCGACCGGGCACGCTCGACCCGCACCGTGAGCTGGACTCCATCACCCTCACGGGCATCCGAGCGCGCGGATTCCACGGGGTCTACGACTCCGAGCGCGCCGAGGGGCAGGACTTCGTGGTGGATGCCACGGTCTGGTTGGACTTCGCCTCCGCCGCGGCGTCCGACTCCGTGGAGAACACGGTGCACTACGGGGTGCTCGCGGAGGAGATCGCCGCGGCCATCGCGGGCGACCCGGTGGACCTGATCGAGACCCTCGCCGAGCGCATCGCCGCCGTCGCACTGGCCCACGCCGCGGTGCACCGCGTGCGGATCACCGTCCACAAGCCGAGCGCTCCCATCACCGTGCCCTTCGACGACGTGTCCGTCACGATCACCCGGGACAGACCGGCCCATACCGCCGTGCTCGCCCTCGGGAGCAACCTCGGCGATCGGGAGTCGAGCATCCGAGGGGCGGTCCGCGACCTGTCGGCCACACCCGGCATCCGTGTTCGGCGGGTGTCCGACCTGCTCGAGACCCCCGCGCTGACGCTGACGGGAGTGGACGAATCGGCACCCGCCTATCTGAACGCGGTCGCGATCATCGACACCACGCTCGACCCGCTCGCATTGCTCGACGCGCTGCACGGAATAGAGCACGGCCGGGGGCGCGTGCGAACCACCCGATGGGCGAACCGCACCCTCGACATCGACATCGTGACCTACGACGCGGTCGCGCGATCGGACGAACGACTCACGCTGCCCCATCCGCGCGCGGCGGAGCGGGACTTCGTGCTGGCCCCGTGGCTGCAGGTCGACCCCCACGCCGAGCTGCCCGGGCACGGCCCCGTCGCCGACCTGCTCGCGGCTCTCGACCGGGCGGCGCCAACCGGGAACCCCGGCGACGCATCCCGGCCCGGTGACGCAACCGACGCCGACGCGTCCGCCGCAGATCCCATTCCCGGAGAGCAGGACCATCCGTGACCCGTACCCGCATGTCCACGATCGTCCTGTTCATCGTCATCGGCGGAGGCCTCGGGTGGCTCGTCGAAATGATGCTCGTGCTCACCGGCCGGCCCGCGCTCGTGCCTCCCGTGACACTGCCGATCACTCTCGGAGTGCTCGCCGCGGTCGTGCTGCTGCTGGCATGGCCCGTGCGCCAGTCGGTGCGGAAGGAGGACGCGCGCCGCGTCGATCCGTTCCGCGCCACCCGCGTGGTGCTGCTCGCCAAGGCATCCGCCCTGTCGGGAGCGCTGCTCGCAGGAGTGGCGTTCGGCATCCTCGCCTTCCTCGCCACCCGGCCGGTCATCGCCGACGGCACGTCGCTCTGGTTGAGCGGTGCCGCCCTGCTCGGTGGAGTGCTGCTCCTGATCGGAGGGCTGATCGCCGAGAGCTGGTGCACCATACCGCCCGACGACCGATCCGACGGGTCGAGCACGGCCCGCCTCGACGACCCCGGTCAGGCGGCATCGCTGCCCTGAAGGTCCGTCTTCCAGGGTCCGGGCTAGAGTGTTCAGCGAATGAGGAGGATCGTGTCGCGTAGCACCGAACTGCCCGCCATCGAGTGGCGCAGGGTCTCGCCGAAACTGGTCGGGGTCGAGCTCGTCGGAACCCTCATCTCGGCCCTTCTCTTCGCTGCGGTCGGCGGCTTCCTGATCTACCTCGACGTGTGGTTCGGCTGGCTGATCCTCGTGGCCGCCGTCGTCCTCCATGCGGTCATGGCGGTTCTGACGCCGCGCCGGGTGCGCTCCATCGGGTATCAGCTCCGCGAGGACGACCTGGTGTTCCGCCGCGGCATCATGTGGCAGCGCTTCGTGGCCGTGCCGTACGGACGGATGCAGCTCGTCGACATCACCAGGGGTCCGCTGGCCCGCTCGCTCGGCCTCGCCGACCTCAAGCTGGTCACCGCGGCCGCCGTGACCAACGTGTCCATCCCCGGGCTCGCCATGAGCGACGCGGACGACCTGCGCGACCGGCTCGTGGAGCTCGCCGAAACGCGACGGGCGGGCCTGTGACCTCAGCCGTTCGTGCGGCCGAACAGCTCACCGATGGCGACTGGCATCGGCTGCACCCTGCCACGCCGCTGCTGAAGGGCGGTATCGCGCTCCTCGCCATCGCCGGTGTGCTCATCGCGAACCTGCGCGAGCGGATCATCGAGGGCTTTTTCGGCGGCGGACCGAGCGACGACGATCCGATCAGCCTGCTCTACGACAACGGACTCCTGGGGTGGGCGTTGCTCATCCTGCTCGGCGGGGTGCTGCTCACCATGGTCGGCTTCTACGTGTCCTGGCGCATGCACGAGTTCCGGGTAACCGACGAGGTGGTCGAGGTGCGGAGCGGCATCCTCTTCCGCACGAATCGCAAAGGCCGGCTCGACCGCATCCAGGGCATCAACATCATGCGGCCCTTCGTCGCCCGGCTGTTCGGTGCGGCGAAGCTCGAGGTGAATGTGGCGGGGCAGAATGCCAACGTGCAGCTGTCGTACCTGCGCTCGAAGGATGCGGACACCCTTCGCCGGGAGATCCTGCTGCTCGCGTCGGGCAAGCGCGCCGAACGCGCCGGGGTGTCGGCCGGCGTTCCGGCAACCGACGCGACCCTCCACGGCACACGGGGAGTGTCCGCTCCCGACGGCACGGGACAACCCGCGGACGGGCACCCGGCGGAGGGCCATCGCACCGCATTCCTCGAGGAGCGCGCTCGCGAGTTCCTCTCACCCGAGCTCGACCCGGATGCGGCGCCGCCCGAATCGGTGGTGACCATCCCGGTGGGCCGCCTCATCGGCTCCATCCTGCTCAGCGGTTTCACCATCGCCATCCTGCTCGTCATCCTCGTCGGCATTCCGATCGTGGTGGCGACCGGCTCCTACTGGCTGCTCCTCCCGGTGCTGCCCGGCCTCATCGGCTCGATCGGGTTCTACGTGAGCCGCGTGATGCGGTCGCTGCGCTACAGCATCGCCGGTACGCCCGACGGCATCCGGGTGGGCTACGGACTGCTGTCGACGAGCAATGACACCCTCCCCCCGGGCCGCATCCACGCGGTCGAGGTGCATCAGCCGCTGCTCTGGCGCATCCCGGGCTGGTGGAGCATCCGGATCACGAAGGCCAGCAGCTCGGTGGGGCAGAGCGCCGCCGCGCAGGCGAGCAGCGAGTTGCTCCCCGTCGGCACACTCGGCGACGTGGCCCGCGTGCTCGGGCTCATCCTTCCCGAGTTCGTCGGCGAGACCTCCACCTCGCTCATCCGCACCGGCATGCTCGGGCGCGGCGCGCCCGATGACGGCTTCGTGAACGCCCCGCGCCGCGGTCGCATCCTCCGCCCGCTCTCCTGGCGGCGCACGGGCTTCGCCATCGACCCCACCGCCCTGCTGCTGCGCACGGGTGCCGTCTGGCGGCATCTCGTGATCGTGCCGCACGCGCGCCTGCAGAGCATCGCCCTGAAGCAGGGCCCGCTCGAGCGTGCGCTGCGCATCGCGCGCGTGCACGCGCACACGGTGGCGGGCCCCGTGAACAGCGAGCTGCCGGGCGTGGACCGCGAGGTCGCCGTGCAGCTCTACCTCGACCTGGCAGCGTCGGCGGCGCAGTCCGACCGCACGGATCGCACGCACCGCTGGAACGCCGGTGCCGCCGAGCTGATCGCCGAGTTCGAGGGCTCCGCCGGCGCAGACGGCGAGGTCGTCACCGACGGCGCGCCGAGTCGTGAGGAGCCGAGGTGATCGCGCCCTCGCGTCGTTCGGCGCGCCTCGGCATCGGCATCCTGGGTGCCGGTCACGTCGGCCCGGTGCTCGGCGCAGCCCTCGCCGGCGCGGGTCACGCGCTCACCGGCATCGCCGCCATTTCCGAGCGCAGCAGGGAGCGCGCGGCTGCCATGCTGCCCGGTGTGCCCGTGCTCACGTCGCTGCAGGTGGTCGAGCGCAGCGAACTGGTTCTGCTGGCCGTCCCCGAGGACGAACTGGCGTCCATCGTGTCCGGCCTCGCCGCCGCGGGGGCGTGGTTGCCCGGCCAGCTCGTCGTGCACACGTCCGCCCGGTTCGGGGTGGATGTGCTGGCGCCGGCGACCGCGGCGGGGTGCATCCCGCTCGCCATCCATCCGGCCATGTCGTTCACCGGCACCAGCCTCGACCTCAAGCGCCTCAGCGAGAGCTACTTCGCCGTCACGGCACCGGGCCCCGTGCAGCCCATCGGTCAGGCGCTCGTGGTGGAAATGGGCGGCGAGCCGATCGTGATCGCCGAGGCGGATCGCGCCACCTACGCCGAGGCGGTGGCCACGGCGGCCACCTTCTCCTCCGCCATCGTGAACCAGGCCACCGGACTGCTCGCCACCCTCGGCGTCGAGGACCCGGGGTTGGTGCTCGGGCCGCTCTTCCGATCCGCGGTGGACAACGCGCTCACCCGAGCCTCGTCGGGATCGGCGCTGCGCGGCGATGCCTTCGACGATGGACGACCGGATTGACGAGCCGACCCGAGGTGACGAGCCCACCCGAGGTGACGCACCGGCCCGAGGTGGTGCACCGGATCGACGAGGTGCGCGATCGCGTCGCGCGGGCGCGTGCGGCGCGCGCCGCGGACCCGGCGGGGGCCATCGTGCTCGTGCCCACCATGGGTGCCCTGCACGCCGGCCACCTCGCGCACGTCGAGCGGGCACGGCAATCGGCCGCCCTCGTGGTCGTCTCGATCTTCGTCAATCCGCTGCAGTTCGGCGCGAACGAAGACCTCGACCGGTACCCGCGCACGCTCGACGCCGATCTAGCCGCGCTCGCCGGGGTGGGAGCCGACCTCGTGTTCGCCCCGTCCGTGGAGGAGATGTACCCCGACGGTCCGAGTTCGACCCGGGTGACCGGAGGACCGGTCGCCGGCACGTTTGAGGGCGCATCGCGGCCCGGTCACTTCGACGGGATGCTCACCGTGGTCGCCAAGCTCCTGGCCATCGTCGCCCCCGATGTCGTGAGCTTCGGCCAGAAGGACGCCCAGCAGGTGTTCCTCGTGCGCCGGATGGTGCGCGACCTCGACATCCCGGTGCGCGTGCAGGTGGTGGACACGGTGCGGGAACCCGACGGCCTCGCCCTCTCCAGCCGCAACCGGTACCTGGGCGAACCGGAACGGAGGGCGGCGGTCGCGCTCTCCGCCGCACTCGCCGCCGCGGGCCGGGCGGCGACCGCCGGAGTGCAGGCGGCCATCGCGGCGGCGCACGCCGTGCTCGACGCCGAGCGTCTGGTTGAATTGGACTACTTCGCCGTCGTCGACCCGGGCACGTTCCTGCCGGTGACCGACGACCATCGCGGGGCGGCGCAGGCGCTGATCGCCGCCCGACTCGGCACGACCCGACTCATCGACAACGCGACCATCCAGGTCGCCCCTGGAGACACCCGCTCATGACACGCAACACCCCCGCGACCACAGCGCCGACCGCGCCGCAGACCGGTGAGGTTCCCGACAGTGCGCCCGACGCCACGGCCGAGGACATCGCCGAGCAGAAGGCCGTGCGGCTCGCCAAGCGCGAGCGGCTGAACGCGTCGGGCGCAGAGGCGTACCCGGTATCGGTGCCCGTGACCGCGACCATCGCCGCCGTGCGGGCCCGGTTCGGCGACCTCGAGCCCGACACCGCCACGGGGGAGACCGTCGGCCTCGCCGGTCGAGTGGTGCACCTCCGCAACACCGGAAAGCTGTGCTTCGCGTCCCTCCAGGCCGGCGACGGATCGCGCATCCAGGCGATGGTGTCGCTCGCCGAGGTCGGTGCCGAGTCCCTCGCGGACTGGAAGGACCTCGTCGACCTGGGCGACCACCTCTTCGTCGCGGGCGAGGTGATCTCCTCCCGCCGGGGCGAGCTCTCCATCATGGCGACGGAGTGGAAGATCGCCGCCAAGGCGCTCCTCCCGCTGCCCAACCTGCACACCGAGCTGAGTGACGAGACCCGCGTGCGGAGCCGCTACCTCGACCTGATCGTGCGCGAGCAGGCGCGCACCAACGTGCTCAACCGCGCCAAGACGGTCGCCTCGTTGCGCCGGTCGTTCGCCGATGCGGACTTCGTGGAGGTCGAGACGCCCATGCTGCAGGTCATGCACGGCGGCGCATCCGCCCGGCCCTTCGTCACCCACTCGAACGCGTTCGACACCGACCTCTACCTGCGCATCGCCCCGGAGCTCTACCTCAAGCGCGCGGTGGTCGGCGGCATCGACCGGGTGTTCGAGATCAACCGCAACTTCCGCAACGAGGGCGCCGATTCCACGCACAGCCCCGAGTTCGCCATGCTCGAGGCGTACGAGGCCTACGGCGACTACCTCTCCATCGCCGACCTCACCCAGAGTCTCATCCAGGATGCGGCGCTCGCCGTGGCGGGAAGCCACACGGTCACCTGGGCCGACGGCGAGGAGTACGACCTCGGCGGCGCCTGGGACCGCATCTCGATGTACGAGTCGCTGAGCGCCGCCGCCGGTGAGGAGATCACGCCGGCGACGTCGGTCGAGCGGCTCCAGGCCCTCGCCGATCGCGAGGGCGTCGACGTGCACCTGGCCAACCACGGAAAGCTCGTGGAGGAGCTGTGGGAGCACTTCGTGAAGGGCGGGCTGGAACGCCCGACCTTCGTGCTCGACTTCCCGATCGAGACGTCTCCGCTCGTGCGCGCGCACCGCAGCATCGACGGTGTGGTGGAGAAGTGGGACCTCTACATGCGCGGCTTCGAGCTCGCCACGGGGTACTCCGAGCTCGTCGACCCGGTGGTGCAGCGCGAGCGGTTCGTGCAGCAGGCTCGAATGGGTGCCCGCGGTGACATGGACGCCATGCCGCTCGACGAGGACTTCCTTCGGGCGCTCGAGCACGGCATGCCGCCCTGCGGTGGAATGGGCATGGGCATCGATCGTCTGCTCATGGCGCTCTCCGGCCTCGGCATCCGCGAAACGATCCTCTTCCCCCTGGTCAAGTAGGGAGCGCGATGTTCAACTCCAACGGCACCAACGGCGCGGGCGGCGACCCGGGCAGGGATCCGCACAAGCCCACCATGGCCCGCTACGCCCTATGGCTCATCGTCGGCGGTCTCGGTCTCGTCTTCCTCGTGCAGGGCCTCATCGGAATCCTCACGCCCTGACGGGTCGACGTCCGGCGGCTCGAGCGTGCGATCACCCGCTCGAGCACAGAGCCGCCACGCGGCAAGCGTGCAGGCGGCGGGGCGTATCCTTGTCCCACGATGGATGACTTCTGGGGCAACGCGATCTGGTCGATAACGCCGACCCTGCTGGTGGGCCTCGTGTTCTGGTTCATCATGCGCGCCGTGATCCACGCCGACCGCAACGAGCGCAAGGCGTACGCCGACATCGAGTCGGCCGAACGAGCCCGCATGGGGCTTCCCCCCGAGAAGAAGCCGGGCGCCTGAGCGCGAACCGACCTGCGATAGTGGGGCGGTGCCGATGTTCGAGCCCGCCCAGTCGCTGTGTCGGCGGTTCCATCACGAGGCGCTGAAGCCGGTGATCGGTGTTCCGCACTCGGCCGGTCTCCTCGGCCCCGGATCGGATGTGCTGGGCTACGACACCGAGCGCTCCACCGACCATGATTGGGGCCCGCGGGCGGTCGTGTTCGTCGCCGAGGAGCACGTCGACGCAACGGCTCTGCGCATCGCCGCCGCGCTACCCGATTCGTTCGCCGGATGGCCGGTGCGCATGGGCCGCGACGACATGCCGCTCGAGCCGCACGTGGAGGTGACGACCCTGCCCGAGTGGCTGCGGGCGCAGTTCGGTCGGGAAGTCGAAAGCCCGCCGTCCACGCTCGACTGGCTCACCATGCCGCAGCAGCGCCTGCTCGGCGTGACCGCGGGCGCCGTGTTCGCCGATGACACCGGTGAACTCGGGCGCGTCCGGGCTTCGCTCGCGTGGTATCCCGACCACGTGTGGTGGTGGCTCGTCGCGTGCGCCTGGCGTCGGCTCGATCAGGAGCAACCGTTCGTCTCGCGCACCGCCGAGGTGGGAGACGATCTCGGGTCGGCGGTGGTCGCATCCCGGCAGGTGCGCGACTGCATGCGACTCTCCCTGCTCCTAGCGCGGCGTTACGCGCCCTACTCCAAGTGGGTGGGCACCGCCTTCGCCCGCGTGCACGACCCGGAGGGGCTCGGCACGCGTCTTCGGGCGGTTCCCGGTGCGGCGGGTGCCGAGCGCGAGCGGCTGCTCGGCGAGGCCTACCGGATCCTGGCTCGACGCTTTAATGCGCTCTTCCCCGGTGACCCGGTGGACGACGGTCTCCGGCCGTTCCACGATCGCCCTGCGCTCGTGCTCGCGGCCGAGCGCTTCGCCGAGGCCGCCGTCTCCGAGATTCGAGGGAGCGCGCTGCGCGCCATGCCGCTGGTCGGCGCCATCGACCAACTGGTCGACAGCACCGACGTCCTCGCCTTCCCCGAGCGGGCGGCGGCCTTCCGCCCGTTCTACGCGGGGCTGCTCGGTCGTCCGTCGGCGTCGGGATAGCGCGCGGGGTGCTCGGTGCGTGACGCTGGCCCCGCCCCGCTTTCGGTCAATCGCCCGCGAATCATCGAGAGCGATTGAGCACAACCGCGGCGTCGCCGATCGCAACGGGGGCGCAGGAGCGGAACCGCCGCCCCTTCGACGGGCTCAGGGACCGGAATGGGCTCAGGGACCGTGGGGGGCCGTCGCGGGGGAGCGCACCAGCAGGTCGCCCACCTCGCAGTCGAGCGCGTCGCAGATCGCGCGGAGCGTGGAGTACCGGATCGCCCGGGCGCGGTCGTTCTTGAGCACCGAGAGATTGACGATGCTCACCCCGACCAGTTCGCTGAGCCGGGTCAACGTCATGCCGCGCTCCTCGAGCAGCTCATCGAGCCGGCAGTGGATGCCCGTGGCTCCGTCGCTGTCGTCCGGCGCGAGATCGACGGCACGCGCGTTCATCAGACGAGTCCTTCGGTGTCGCGCTGCAACCGAGAATTGTCGTGCTGCAGCTTCTCACCGGCCTCGAAGGCCAGGCCGACCAGGAGCAGCATGAGGCCGAGTCCGAGCGGCGAGAGGTCGATCGACGCCATCACGGGCCAGAACCCGTCGAGGCCGGCATCGGGCGCGTTGAGTTCGGCCGCGGCCATCCACGACGCGATCGCGCCGAGACCGACGGCCACGATCCCCCCGATCAGCAGCACGGCACCGGCCGCCGCGACGCCGAGACTGAGGCTGCGACTGAACGTGCCTGGGCGCACCAGCCGCCAGGCGAGCAACGCGACCACCCCGGCCGCCGCGGCCTGCGTCAGCAATCCGATCACGGCAGCGATCGTGGCGACGGCGATCGTGCCTCCCGACAGGTTCTCGAGCAGGACGGCGGCGCTCTCGTACCCGCCCTCCACGATGCGCGCGGATCCCGCATCCGCCTCATTGGGCAGCGGCCCGTCCACCGAGAGCGTGAGCGGAATGCGCCCTCGCACCGCGCCGTCGACGATCGACACGATGCCGAGGACGAGGAGCGTGACTGCCAACAGCGCGGCTCCTCCGAACACCGTCCAGACGATTCCGCGCGCGGTTCGCGCGCTCCAGCCGAGCCCGGTCAACTGGTCCGTGCGCTCCACCATGGTTCCTCCGAACGACTATCGATAATAACGAATGTCGTTAACATAGCGATTGTCGATAAGCACGTCAACCAATCCGGGTATCGCCTCACGCCCACGGCGAACAGGGGCATGGAACCCGGGGTCGGCTCGTTAGCATCTTTGTATCGAGGCCGAACCCCTGCCCGGCCTCTAGGGAGATCACATGTTTGAGAGATTCACCGACCGCGCTCGTCGCGTCGTCGTCCTGGCCCAGGAAGAGGCCAAGATGCTCAATCACAACTACATCGGAACCGAACACATCCTGCTCGGTCTCATCCACGAGGGTGAGGGTGTCGCCGCGAAGGCGCTCGAGTCGCTCGGCATCTCGCTCGACGCCGTGCGCGAGCAGGTCCAGGACATCATCGGTCAGGGGCAGCAGCAGCCCACCGGCCACATCCCCTTCACGCCCCGCGCGAAGAAGGTGCTCGAGCTCTCGCTCCGCGAAGCGCTCCAGCTCGGCCACAACTACATCGGCACCGAGCACATCCTGCTCGGCCTCATCCGCGAGGGCGAGGGTGTGGCGGCGCAGGTGCTCGTCAAGCTGGGCGCCGACCTCAACCGCGTGCGCCAGCAGGTCATCCAGCTGCTCTCGGGCTACCAGGGCAAGGAGGCCATCGCCGTCGGCGGTGACCAGCAGCAGGGCGAGAAGGCGGGATCCCAGATCCTCGACCAGTTCGGACGCAACCTCACGCAGGCCGCGCGCGACAACAAGCTCGACCCCGTGATCGGTCGCGACAAGGAGATGGAGCGGGTCATGCAGATCCTCTCCCGCCGGTCGAAGAACAATCCCGTGCTGATCGGTGAGCCCGGTGTCGGCAAGACCGCCGTCGTCGAGGGCCTCGCCCAGGCGATCGTGCGCGGCGACGTGCCCGAGACGCTGAAGGACAAGCAGCTCTACACCCTCGACCTCGGTTCGCTCATCGCCGGCAGCCGCTACCGCGGTGACTTCGAGGAGCGCCTCAAGAAGGTGACCAAGGAGATCCGCACCCGCGGTGACATCATCACCTTCATCGACGAGATCCACACCCTGGTGGGTGCGGGTGCCGCCGAGGGTGCGATCGACGCCGCGAGCATCCTCAAGCCGCTGCTCGCGCGGGGTGAGCTCCAGACCATCGGAGCGACCACCCTCGACGAGTACCGCAAGCACTTCGAGAAGGATGCCGCCCTCGAGCGCCGCTTCCAGCCCATCCAGGTGAACGAGCCGTCGCTGCCGCACACGATCAACATCCTCAAGGGGCTGCGGGACCGGTACGAGGCGCACCACAAGGTGTCCATCACCGATGGCGCCCTCGTCGCGGCCGCGAACCTCGCCGACCGCTACGTGTCCGACCGGTTCCTGCCCGACAAGGCCATCGACCTGATCGACGAGGCCGGCGCCCGGCTGCGCCTGTCGATCCTGTCGTCGCCGCCCGAGTTGCGCGAGTTCGATGAGAAGATCTCGGTCGTGCGCGCCGCGAAGGAAGCCGCGATCGAGGATCAGGACTTCGAGAAGGCCGCGTCGTTGCGCGACGAGGAGAAGAACCTCCTCGGCGAGCGCCTGCGCCTCGAGAAGCAGTGGAAGAGCGGAAACGTGAAGACCACGGCCGAGGTGGATGAGGGACTCATCGCCGAGGTTCTGGCCCAGGCGACCGGCATCCCCGTCTTCAAGCTCACCGAGGAGGAGTCGAGCCGGCTCATCTTCATGGAGAAGGCCCTGCACCAGCGCGTCATCGGTCAGGAAGAGGCCATCTCGGTGCTCGCCAAGACCATCCGTCGCACCCGCGCCGGACTCAAGGACCCGAAGCGCCCCAGCGGGTCGTTCATCTTCGCCGGTCCGACCGGTGTCGGCAAGACGGAGCTCGCCAAGGCTCTCGCGGAGTTCCTGTTCGACGACGAGGACGCCCTCATCTCCCTCGACATGAGCGAGTACGGCGAGAAGCACACGGTCTCGCGACTGTTCGGTGCCCCTCCCGGATTCGTCGGCTTCGAGGA
This sequence comes from Planctomonas psychrotolerans, assembly GCF_008642235.1. Lineage (GTDB taxonomy): Bacteria > Actinomycetota > Actinomycetes > Actinomycetales > Microbacteriaceae > Planctomonas > Planctomonas psychrotolerans. Next base: position 1,646,827 of record NZ_SJEV01000001.1, read on the forward strand.
GGGCGGCCAGCTCACCGAGAAGGTGCGCCGCAAGCCGTTCTCCGTGGTGCTGTTCGACGAGATCGAGAAGGCTCACCCGGACATCTTCAACTCGCTCCTCCAGATCCTGGAAGAGGGACGCCTGACGGATGGCCAGGGTCGCGTGATCGACTTCAAGAACACCGTCATCATCATGACCACCAACCTCGGAACCCGTGACATCACCGCGGGCCCGGTCGGTTTCCAGATCGAGGGCGACACCGCGACCGGCTACGACCGGATGCGCGGCAAGGTGGTCGAGGAGCTGAAGAAGCACTTCAAGCCGGAGTTCCTGAACCGTGTCGACGAGACGATCGTCTTCCCGCAGCTCAACCCCGACGAGCTGCTTCAGATCGTCGACCTGTTCGTGAAGCGACTGAGCGAGCGTCTGCTCGACCGCGACATGACCATCGAGCTGACCAAGCCCGCCAAGGAGCGCCTGATCGAGATCGGGTTCGACCCCGCTCTCGGTGCCCGGCCCCTGCGTCGCGCGGTGCAGCACGAGATCGAGGACCGGCTATCGGAGCGCATCCTGCACGGCGAGCTCAGCGCCGGCGATCACGTGCACGCCGACTTCGTGGCGGGGGAGTTCGTGTTCACCACGACGAACCGCGGCGAGACGGTGGGTGTGGGCGTCAACGCCACCGCAGCCGTGGGAGCGGGGCCCGGCACGCCCGACCTCGCGATCACCAGCGAATAGCGGCATCCGAAGGGCCCGGCGAGTTCCTCGCCGGGCCCTTCGGCGTTCCCGGACGACCCGCGTCCGGTTCACCGCGAGGGAGGCGCTCCACGGCGGTCCCCTCTCGCCCATAGGCTGAACGAGCAAGCCGTCCATCCGAAGGAGCCGATTCCCCGTGCCTACCCGCAGCGACATCCGAGTGCGTCGAGCGCGAACCAGCGACGTGCCCGCCATCCAGGTGCTCGTGGAATCGCTCGTGCAGAGCCGCGTGCTGCTCGGCAAGGACCTGGTCGTGCTCTACGAGTCCGTGCAGGAGTTCCGCATGGCGGAGACGCCCGACGGCGAGGTCGTGGGGTGCGGAGCATTGCACGTGATGTGGGACGACCTCGGCGAGGTGCGCACCCTCGCGACGTCCCCGGATCATCGCGGCAAGGGTGTGGGGCACGCCATCCTCCAGCGGCTCGAGGACGACGCGCGCGAGCTCGGCCTCAGCCGCCTGTTCTGCCTCACCTTCGAGGTGGATTTCTTCTCCCGGCACGGTTTCGAGCCGGTGGGGGAGTCGGTGATCGATCGGGAGATCTACTACGAGATGCTCCGGTCGCCCGACGAGGGGATCGCCGAGTTCCTCGACCTGTCGAGAGTGAAGCCGAACACGCTCGGCAACACGCGGATGCTCAAGCAGCTCTAGTCCGTCTGGTCGGCTCGGCCGACTCCGGGTCGGTTCAGGTCGGCCTCGGTCGGCTCAGATCCCGGATCGGGCCTCGCGTCGGCCCGATCGCGCCGACGCTCCGCGTCAATCCCGGGGGGCAGGGGAACCCGAAGTTACCCTTGGGGCATGTCGACGTTTCGTAATCCGGTCGGCCCTCAGCCCAGCAAGGTGTACTGGCGTCGCCGCATCCTGGTCGCTCTCGGGCTGCTCGCTGTCATCCTGATCATCTCCCTCATCGTCGGGCGCCCCGGTGCCGGTGACGACAGTGCCACGTCGACCGATTCTTCGGGATCGACGGCGACCGCGAGCGACGAGAGCGCCGCCTCGGACGCCGACGCGACCGAGGAGGAGGCCGCCGACAGCGACGCCGACGGTGCCGTAGAGGCCTGCACCGCAGCGAACGTCGAGGTGGTGCCGGTCACCGACTCCGTCGAGTACATCGGATCGACCAAGCCCGAGTTCTCCTTCACCATCGCGAACGTGGGCACCGTTCCGTGCACCGTGAACGCGGGCACCTCCACCCAGGTCTTCACGGTGACGAGCGGGAACGACACCGTCTGGGTCTCGACCGACTGCCAGACCGACCCGCTCGATGGGCTGGTCACCCTGCGACCGGACGAGCCGGTGTCCTCCGCGTCCTTCACCTGGGACCGCGTGTGGTCGGACTCCTCGACCTGCGACGACGCCGACCGCCAGGAGGTCGTGGCCGACGGCGCGACCTACAACCTCTCGGTCGAGGTCGACGGCATCCGCTCGAAGGACGCCAAGTCCTTCCTGCTCTTCTAGCCCGCTTCTCGACCGGCGGCGGACGCGTGCGCCCGGCGGCCGCCCGGCGCGTCCGCTAGAAGGCGGCGTCGAGCTCCCGCTCCCGATCGTTGCGCGCCGCGGCGAACTCCACGGTGACGATCGCATGCAGGGAGCCCGCGTCCGAGTCGACGGTGCGCGTGAAGCCGAGCCGTCGTGCCTCGGCGGAGCGCTGTCGCGCAGCGGACACCGCACGAATCTCGCCGGCGAGGCTGATCTCGCCGAAGGCGGCCAGCGTGTGCGGAAGTGCGGTCTCCCGCACGGCCGACACCAACGCGAGGGCGATGGCCAGGTCGGCGGCAGGCTCGGTGAGCTTCACGCCGCCGACCGTGGACACGTACACGTCCCGCTCCCCGAACTTCACGCCCGCCCGGCGCTCCAGCACCGCGAGCAGCATGGCCACCCGAGACGCATCCACCCCGTTCGTCACCCGTCGCGGTTGCGGCGCCTTCGTGTCGACCACGAGTGCCTGCACCTCGACGGGGAGGGCGCGTCTGCCCTCCATGGCCACCGTCACGCAGGTGCCGCTGACCTGCTGGGTGCCCCGACTGAGGAAGAGCCCGCTGGGGTCGGCGACCTCGGCGATGCCGTCGCCGGTCATCTCGAAGCAGCCGACCTCGTCGGTGGGGCCGAAGCGGTTCTTGAGCGCCCGCACGAAACGCAGGGCGGTGTGCCGGTCGCCTTCGAACTGGCACACGACGTCCACGAGGTGCTCGAGCAGGCGGGGTCCGGCGATGGAGCCGTCCTTCGTCACGTGGCCGACCAGCAGCACCGGCAGATTGCGGTCCTTCGCCACCCGGATGAGCGTGGCCGCCACCTCGCGCACCTGGCTGGGCTGACCGGCGAGACCGTCGGAGAGGGAACTGCTCACGGTCTGCACGGAGTCGACGATGACGAGCGACGGCTGCACCGAATCGATCTGGCCGAGAATGGTGGCGAGGTCGGTCTCTGCGGCGAGGAAGAGCGCCGGATGCATGGCTCCGGTGCGCTGGGCGCGCAGACGCACCTGAGCAACGGACTCCTCGGCACTCACGTAGAGCACGCGGGCACCCGCCCCGGCGGCGCGAGAGGCGACTTCGAGCAGCAGGGTGGACTTTCCCACACCCGGCTCACCGCTCAGCAGGATGGCCGCGCCGGGCACGATTCCGCCACCGAGCACCCGGTCGAACTCGGCGATGCCGCTCGGCCAGTGCGACACCGTGTCGACGGCGACATCCATGATGGACTGGGCGGCCCGCGCATCCGGAATCGAGACGGGGCGGAGGGCTCGGCTCGGTCCGGCCTGATCGGCCGCGTCGAGCACGGTTCCCCACCGTTGGCACTCGCCGCAGCGACCCACCCACTTGATGCTGGTCCAGCCGCACTCGGTGCACCGGAAGTTCGACTGGGTTTTTGCCACGCGCCGAGCCTAACCGGGGCCACCGTCATCGCCGGGAGGCCCCGGCGATCCGTGCTAATCGAGCTTCGCGATCGCGTGGTTGAGGGCGGGAAGGAAGGCCGACGCCCACACACGGTAGCCGCGATCGTTCGGGTGGAAGAAGTCGCCGGCCACCTGCGTGAGCGCGAGCGCTATCGTCTGTCGGCGCGTGGTCTTGTACAGCGGCACGTGGGTGAGGCCGTTCGCCGCGATCGCCCGGTGCACGATGCGGTTCGCCACGGTCACCTTCCGCTCGCCGTCGGCGAGGTGGAAGCTCGGCAGGTCCGCCACGAGCGACGAGGCGGGGAGCGCGGAGAAGAGCCGGCGCACGCTGCGACCGAAGCGCTCGGGCTCGAAGTCGGCCATGTCGTTCGCGCCGATCGACACGGTGACGATGTCCGGGGTGAGGTCCAGCAGGCGCGGCAGCTGGCGCTCGATGGCATCCTCCACCCGTGCGCCGGAGATGCTGAGGTTCACCACGTGCACCGAGCTGCCGGTGCGCTGCCGGATGTGCTCGGCGAGGATCCCGACGTAGCTGTTCTCGGGCTTCGTGGCGCCGATGCCCTGGGCGGCGGAGTCGCCGAGGGCGACGTAGAGGATGTCGCCCTTCACCTTCACCTGGTCCCGCCACCACTTCGAGTGCACGGGCAGGGTCTCGTTGAGGATCAGTGCGCTGGCCTCGCGGCGGCTGCGGAAGACGCGTCGACCGATGGTGGTTCCCGCGACGAGGCCGCCGAAGAGGAGTGCGGTGGCGAAGGGATGACTGGTGCTCTTGCGGCTGCTCACGCGCAGAACTGTACTCGCGCTGGCCGACATCGTGCGGCATACCGGCCGGGTGGGGAAGCGCATCCTCGATTCCGGGTCGGCGGGAAGTCTGTACTACACTCGACCCCGGTGGCGTGTCCGAGCGGCCTAAGGAGCACGCCTCGAAAGCGTGTGTGGGGGAGACTCCACCGTGGGTTCAAATCCCACCGCCACCGCCAATGGACCGGAACGGGATCGCGTCAGGTGCGCGACGCTCGACGGGTCCACAACGACGAAGCCCCTGCACCGCAGGGGCTTCGTCGTTTCTGCCGCCAGCAGTGCGGGCGGGAGACGCAGAGCGGGCGGGCGCCCCGAGGAACGCCCGCCCGCACCGGTGTCAGTCGATCAGGATTCCGCGCCCTCCTGCTGCTCGGATCCCGCACCCTTGCCCTGCACGAGACGATCCTCGCCCGGGCCGCCGATCAGGGTGTCGTCGCCGTTGCCGCCGTCGAGGATGTCGTTGCCGAAGCCGCCGAGCAGGACATCCGCACCATTCGATCCGGTGAGACGGTCGTCGCCCGCGCCGCCGCAGATCACGTCATCGCCGGTGCCGCCGACGATCGTGTCGTTGCCGCCGAGGCCCATGATCACGTCGCGGCCGTTCGTGCCGGTGAGCACGTCGTCGCCGTTCGTGCCGACGATGGTGGGCACCAGACCGAAGCAGCGCTCATCGAGGTCCACACCGAAGACGAGCGGATCGTGATCGCTCGACCGGTACGGGTCCGCGGCGTACAGTGCGGGGTCGCCCGTGTACTGGTAGGCGAACGACTCCACCGCGTTGATGTTCCAGTGCGTGAGGTCGGTCACCTTCGCCGTCAGCTCCGGGGTCGCGAGCGCGTGGTCGAGCGAGCCCGACATATCGTCGTAGACGTAGCTGTAGCCGCCCTCGTCGAAGACGGCGCCGAGGTCGATGAGCCCTTCGCTGCGGAGCTCTTCGATCGGATCCTCGCGGGTGTAGGCGTTGAAGTCGCCGAGTGCGACGACGTCGGGGTCACCGGTGGACGCACGCAGGGCATCGATGAAGCCCGCGAGGGACGCGGCCTGGCGCACGCGATCACCGTTCCAGGCGCCTTGGCCGTCACCGGAGTCCACGTTGTCGCCGGTGGGCAACCCCGGGCTCTTCGACTTGAAGTGGTTCGCCACGACGGTGATCAGGTCGCCATCCTTGACGAAGCTCTGCGCAAGGGGCTCGCGGGCGTTGTACCAGACGCTCTCGTCGACCAGCGCGACGGAGTCGCCGACCGCTTGCACGACGTCGTTCTGATAGATGATCGCGTTGCGGATGACGTCGCGGTCGACGCTGTACAGCTCGTCCGGCAGCGGCACGAAGCTCCACTTGTCGTAACCTGCGGCCGTGTTGAGCCGGCGCACGAGATCGGCGAGCGCCTGGTCGGCGTCGCCCGGCGTGTATCCGGTGGAGTCGGTGTCCTCGATCTCCATCAGCGTGACGATGTCGGCGTCGAGCGCCTCGATCGCCGGCACGATCTTCGCGGCCTGCTTCTCGAACGCGGCAGGGGTCCTGGCGCCGCGGGCATCCGACCCCGTCAGCGTGACGAAGTAGTTCAGCACGTTGAACGCACCGATCGTGAGGTCACCACCGACATCGGCGGGGCTGGCGGATCGGGTGTTCTGCGGCGCGAAGACGCCGTCGGCCGTGCCGTCGGCGGGCTGGAGCCGCCACTGGCTGAAGCCGTAGCCCAGAACGGTCGGCTCCGTGAACTCGAGAACGTCGCCGACGCGCACCGGGGTCGTCGGTGAGAGGTACGGGCGGGTCGTCGTGGTCACGCGGCTGCTGAGTGCGTCGTCGAGCACGATGCGTCGGAGCGCGTTGGACGCGGCAATGGCCTCCGCCTCCGCACCCGGACGGGCCAGTTCGGTCGGCTGCACGAGCACTCCCCCCTCGGAGAGCGTCAGCTCGCCGAAGCTGGTGAGGTCGAACACCTCGCTGACGGTCAGGTCGTCGACCGGGCTCACGAGCATGCCCTCGAGCACCTCGCGCGCCGCGTCATCGGCCGGGAGGTCGAGCGGTGCCGGTGCGGGGAGATCCCCGGCGTCGCCGTCGATGCAGATCTCGGCGGTGGTGCGGGAGCTGATCTGAGTCTGATCGAAGTACTCCTGGGCTTCGCCGGTGACGGCGACGGTGTCGCCGAGGTCGACGGCGACCTCGCTGAAGACGAAGATGCCGTCGGACGTCGCGGCCGAGCCGTCACCATCCGGGTCCTGCAGGTAGAAGCCCGCGAGTCCCGGGGTGTCGCCGACCACGATGCCGCGCACGGTGACCTGCTGTCCGGCGAGCGGAGTCGCCGCCCCGGTGCCCTGCACATCGCCGATCTCGTGAGTGACCGGCACGTCGCAGACCGCGACCGGGTCGGGATCGGGGGTGACGACCGCGCCCGCATTCACCGCGCCGCGGGTGGCGACGGCGGGGCCGCTCCAGACGAGGGCATCCGCGGCGGCACTGTAACTGCGCGAGAGGGACTGGCCCACCGCCTCCGTTCCTGTCTCGGACACGCCGATGTCGGTGCTGGTCTGGCCGGATGCGGTGCCGGAGGTGGCCGTCATCGCGCCCTCGTAGGAGAGGAACTCGAGCACCACGCTCTCGTTCCGAACGAGCGCCATTCCGTCGGGGGAGCCGTTCTGCAGTCCGGGATAGTCGACGACGGCGACCGTGGGCGCGTCGGCGGGAGCCGTGACGACAGGGAGCGCGACCGTGCCATACGGTGCCCTGGTGCTGCCGTTGTACAGCTCCAGCGACAGCCCGACCGACGTGCTGCCCGCGGGAATCTGCACCTCGATGAACTCACCGACGTCGGCGCCCGCATTGTCGTAGTGAAACTCGGAGATGAACGGGCCGGCCGGCGGCGCGGCGGCCGCCATGGAGGCGGGGATCGCGGCCAACGCCAGCGATGCGACGGCGACGCAGGCGACGATGCCGCGCCGTCGCCCGGTGGGCGGGAGGGCAGAAACCAACACGGAAACTCCTTCATGTGGGGGGGTCGGTGCGGTCACCCTAGATGCCCCCGATTAACGTCGCGTTTCTTAACGTCGCCTTCGTCTCGGGGGATCGATCCGCCCGGATCGATCCGCCGAGATGACGGTCCCTGCGGCGCGCACCGCCGTGGTGACAGCCCATGCCCTTTCCGAGCCGCCCACTGTTTCGACCGCGTTCACCTTCGCTCATTAGCGTCATCGCCGCAGGGCACAGGCCGACAAGGAGATCACGGTGACCATTCGAGAAGCGTTCGACCTGATCGAGGCGGGTCAGGGACGGTGGGATGTGCAACTCCAGGGCACGCTCACCGTCGCGGGGCACATCTGGCGGACTACGGACGGCTTCACCCTCTTCGATTGGCTCGATCGATCCATCGGCGTGTTCCCGAGCACCGACGACGCGTTGCGGTTCCTGCTGCGCACCGGCACGGGCTCCGCGCGGCGGTTGAGTGCCGCCTGACATGGGGGACCGATCCTCCCGAACGGGCCCCGCTCGCCGGCACGCGTCGACGCCGTACCCGTCGACCAATGCGAAGGCGCGGCACCCGTCGACGGACGTGGCGGTGCGGCCCGAACCGAGTCCGGAGCGTGCAGCACTCGTGTTCTCCGTCGCCGCCACTTGGCGTCCCCGCTGCCCTGGTCGGACCTCGCCCCGATCCTCGTGCTCATCGTGCTCATCGTGCCGATGGTCGTGCTGTACTCCATCAGCACCTTCGGGGAGGAGGCGGCGTGGCGGGGTTACCTGCAGAACCTGCTCGCCGGCCGCGGCTTCTGGGCGGCCTCAGCGATCGTGTCGACCGTATGGGTGCTCTTCCACCTCCCTCTTCACGGCACTCTCGCTCTCCAGGGCACCCTTCCCGTCGACGTGCTCGCCGCGAGCACCCTGCTGCTCTTTCCGACCGGTCTGTTCCTCAGTGCGGCGGTGCGTCGGTTCGGCAGCGTATGGCCGGCGGTGTTCGCGCATGCGCTTCCGATGTCGGCATTGAACCTCCTCCAGCATCCGGGCGACCTCGCTTCGGGGACGCTGCGGATCATCACCGCGCTGATTGCCATCGTCCTGACGGCCGCGGCGGTGCTGCTCGGGCGGGGAGCGGGCGTCGGTCACGGGATCGGTTCGCGGGCGGGGAGTCCCTTCGCGCAGCGGAAGGTCAATGCCGGAACCGACGCAACGCCGAGACGACAGCGTTTCGTTCGGCTCCGCACGTCCTGATCGGATGCGGAAAACCGGCCTAGCGATCGGGCGTCGGATGAGGCTACGCTGTCGTGGATGCCACCCTGGACCTCGGTGGCTGGAGAAGGTGGGGACACCCCCGGTCGCTCGCCTTCTCAGTGCGGGAGCGCATTCCGCCGTTCGGTGGTCCGTCCCGCGGGGGCCGGTGCCGCCCCTCCGTCGCGTGCCGGCCCCCCACCCGGCCCCGCCCGCACGATGCGGGAACTCACTCCTCCGCTGCGCATGCCTCCGGCTCGATCGCGAAGCGCGCCCAGGAGGGCAGGTCCTCGACGAATGCGTCCCTCGTCGCCTCGTCGGAGGTGATCGTCCAATCCACCTCGTCGCCCACCTCGGGCTCGAACTTGCTCCACTCGAACCAGTTGACCATCCGTAACGCGGGGAACGCGGTCGCGGTCTCCGTCGAGAAGATCTGACGCCACCACGCCCGCTTGATGGCGCGCTCACCGGCCGGATCGCCGCGGGGAACGACGAGAGCGGCGGTTTCGGGTACCGCCACCGGCTTGTTCCGGTCGGCCCCGTAGAGAGTGTAGAAGTCGGGCACGACCGTATCGTCACCCCCTGATCCGTTGTATCGACCGGTGAGCTGCTGCACGAACTTGCCGTCCTCGGGGAGCTCGTTCTCCCCCCAGGGGTGCGCGGCGCCCCAGTGGTACAGGGACATCCCCACCCAGTCCACGACATCGTCGCCGGGGTAGTAGGCCGCATACGGGTCGTCTGCAGCGGTGAGGACGCCGTCCTGGTCCGTGTCGAGCACGGCGAACTCCGGCGACCCCGGTCGTGCTTCGAACGCGCCGCCGGTGAAGGGGTAACCGCCACCGTAGTTGGGCGCCCACATCATCGCCGTCGCCTGCGTCCCCTCGCGCACGGCCTCGCTCATCGTGCGGAAGGCGGCGATGTACTCGGTGGGCTGCTGCCCCCACGGGTACCACGACCCGTTCATCTCGTGCGCGAACCGCACGATGACCGGGGTACCGGTGTCCTCGATGGACGCGGCGACCTCGGCGACGTCCGCAGCGACCGCCGGCGTCACCGCGGCCAGCCCCATCTTGGGTTCCAGGGTGAGGAGGAGAACGCCGCCGTTGCGGGTCACCTGCTCGCCCGCCGCGACGACGTTCGTCCTGTCGGTGTCGCTCATCGGCACGTCGGCGAACGACACTGCCACTGCCGGGCGGTGGCCGATCGCCGCCGCGTACTGTTCGAGCGTCTGATCGGCCCAGTCGGGATTGACTCCGACCAACGCCCCGTCGCGGGGGATCACGTCGACGATCGGCGCAACCGTGCAGGCGGTGGGAGGCACGGGTGCGGCGGGAGTCGTCGGTGCGGCTGAGGGTGCGGTTGCAGCGCAGGCACCGAGCGACGCCACGGCCGCGCAGGCGAGCCCGAGACCCAGCACCCGACGCGTGACCGATCGGTAATTCTTATGCATCGTAAATTACGTTACACGGCCCGGACGCCGGGGCAGGAATGAGGACGCCGCTACTCGTTATGTTGAAGGCATGGACGTCGACACCCGCCCGGAGCCGCCGAACTCGGGTGACGAGCGGGCCATCCTCGTCGGTTTCCTGGAGTTCCTCCGGGCGACGGTCGTGGTCAAGGCGTCCGGCCTCAGCGACGATGACGCGCGGCGACGCCTCCTGCCCTCGCTGACCACCGTCGCCGGTCTCATCCGGCATCTGGCGGACGTCGAACGCACCTGGTTCCGCGAGGTCGTCGACGGGCAGACCACCGTCGTCACCCGCTGGTCGGCGGAAGACCCGGATGGCGAGTTCCGGGTCGGCCCGGACGACACGCTCGCCGGGGTACTCGCCGACTACGAGTCGGCCTGCGCGGAGTCCCGCGAGGTGATCGCCAGGTATCGGCCCGACGACGCCTGCACCGGCGGCTCCGGCTCGCACGACGTCCGCTGGGTGCTCGTCCACATGATCGAGGAGACGGGACGCCACTGCGGACACCTCGACATCCTGCGGGAGATGCTGGATGGCCGAACGGGCGAGTGAGCCGGAGCCGACCCGGTGCCGCCGCTCAGTTCTCGGCGCTGGTGCGGCTGGCGACGTCGACCACCCAGGTTACGCCGAACCGATCGGTGAGCATTCCGTACAGCGGCGACCAACTCGTCGGCGCGAGGTCCTGGCGCACTTCGGCCCCGGCCGACAGTCCCTCCCAGACAGGAGCGACATCCGCCGCGTCGCCGCCACGTACCGAAACGTAGAACGGGTTCTGCCCGCGGTCGTACGGCTGACCCGGGTAGACGTCGAACGCCATGATGCGGAATCCGTTCCGCGCCTCGACCTGACCCCAGACGAGTCGCTCCGCCTGCTCCGGTTCATGCGGTACGCCCATGGTCGCGTAGGTCAGCACGGTGATCTCACCGCCGAAAACCGCCTGGTAGAAGTCGAGTGCCTCGCGCGCTGCGCCGTCGAAGTTGAGGTGAGGGGTGATGGAGAGGGTCATGATGGGCTCCTTGCCGGATCGAATGGCCACGGTGTGCGGCCACTCGACGAGACTCGCAGCGGTAGCGGTCATGTTCTGTCCTCTTCTCGGGGAATACTGAAGCATGGCCAGCCCCTCATCCAGAATGCTGACCCTGCTGTCCCTGTTGCAGGTCAGCCGGAACTGGTCCGGCGTCGAGCTCGCCGATCGCCTCGGCGTGAGTCCCCGAACGGTGCGTCGCGACGTCGACCGTCTGCGCGAACTCGGCTACCGGATCGCGTCCGGGAGAGGACCGGACGGGGGATACCACCTCGCCGCGGGAAGCGAGTTGCCGCCGTTATCGTTCGACGATGACCAGGCGGTCGCCGTCGCGCTCGCCCTGCGGGTCGCGCCCGCGTCCGGTGCGGACATCGCCGAGGCGGCGGCTCGAGCGCTCGCGACCGTGCGCCAGGTACTGCCGTCGCGGCTCCGGCACCGCGTCGATGCCCTCGGCTTCGACGTGCCTCCGGGCTCGGTGCTCGTCGACCCGGATGTGCTCGCGTCCGTCAGTGCGGCGATCACCGCCCGGAGGGTTCTCCGCTTCGAGTACGAGTACGAGTCCGGATCCGGTGACGCGCGCACCCGTCGAGTCGAACCGCAGGGCATCGTCGCTCGGCGCGGGCGCTGGTACCTCGTCGGGTGGGATATCGACGTGGCCGACTGGCGCACGTACCGCATCGACCGGATGCGCCTGCGATCACACACCGGTGCGGCGTTCGTACCGCGGAACCTGCCGGGCGGGGATTCGAGCACGTTCCTCGCCGCTCGATTCAAAGGGTCCGGCGGCGACGACGTCTGGCCGTGCGTCGGCCAGGTGGTGGTGTCCGCGGCCGTCCGCGAGCTCGCTCCGTATCTTCCCGATGACGCCCTCGCGGCCGAGGGCGCCGATGGGCGCACAGTGCTCACCCTCGGTGCGTGGTCCTGGAGCGCGCTGGCCGCCACGATCGCACGCTTCGACGCCGAATTCGACGTCGTTCAACCCGACGAGCTCCGGGAGGCCGCACACCGCCTCGGTCGTCGACTGCGTGCCGTCGGCGGCCCGTGACGGTGCGCGTTCCGGTGTCGGGCGCCGCCGTTCCGGTTCGAGTTCACCGACCAGTTCGTGTTCGCGTAGCTCACTCGGGGCCGCTTGGGAACCCCGGGGCGAGGGGTGGGGTACCCCCGTAGTGTCGGAGCATGAAGCACGTCACCTATGCGGACAAATCGCTTCTCGTCGGGGACGAGGCTGCGAACGTGCTCCTGGCCTACGCCGCCGTGCTCGCTCGCAACAACAACGCGGATACGGTGGACATTCGGGCGATCAGCTCCGAAGGAAACAGCACCACGGCGACGTTCCTTCTCGACGCGGGTGCCCCGCTGATGGCGGAGACCATCAATAGTCCGCTGCCCGAACCGGACAACACGGATGCCGTCGCGTACATGCGGGAGCAGATGACCCGCCTGTCCGAGCGGCCGACCGGGGTTCCGTTCGACGATCGCATGCCGGACCATGACGGGGACTTCCACTTCTGACGACGCGGAACGCGGAACACCACGGCCGAGGCTGGCAGCGTCACCGGCACCAACTGGGCAGGAACCCGCTGACGCTCCGCCTCGTCGCGCCCGTCGCGACATCGACGAAGTACGTGGTGATGTCGGTGAAGGCGGGCAGCCGGTCGTAGTCGTCGACGGGGCTGCCGGCCGGGACGACCTCGATTGCGGCGAGCTGACCGTTCGGCGACATGCAGAAGTCCCGGATACGGCTCGATTCCGAGGCCGGGGTGTAGGCGGGCCGGGTTCCCGTGGGATCCACGAGCCTGAGTACCGAACTGATCGAGGTCTGCGCCTCCGAATAGTCGAAGCGATCGAACTGCTGCAGGTAGGTGTTCTCACCGAGTACGACGATCTTCCCCGCGGTCAGAACCGGATCCGCTTCGGCGGGCGGCAGATCGAGCGGACGCACGCTTCCGTCCGCGAGATCGATGCGCGATCCGGACAGGGGATCCGCCACGACGAGGTCCGTGGTGCCGGGCACGAACCCGCGGAGTTCGGCGTGCTGGCCGAGCGGCGTCGGGGGAGTGCCGGTGACGGGATCGACGAGGTACAGCTGCGTGTCCTCCGCCTGCGCCACCAGTGCGGTGGTGCCCGGGACGAACAGGTAGTCCAGCACGGGAAGGGGTGCGCCGTCGAGCCCGACGACCTGAACCGGCACTCCCGACGCGTCGGTCAGATCCAGTACGAAGAGGGGAGCGGGGCGGGTCGACGTGACCGCATCGAGCTCCCCTCCCATCCGGAAGCCGACCAACTCGTCCGACATCCGGAGATCGTGCAACGGACCTCCGGCCGGTGTCCCGACGGTGGTCGACACGCCGTCGCTGAGCGACGTGAGCACGAGCGCGGTGGTGTCGTCCTGCTCCTGCAGCACGGTCATCAGCACCGTCTCGCTCGCCGCATACTCCTGGATCCGCGGCGCCTCGAACACCACGGTCGATTCCGCGCCGGTCGGAGAGTTGCGGAGCACCCGGTCGGGCGCGTCCACACCCGCCTCGGTCGTCGTGTTCCGCAGCAGGGTGTAGACGTCGACGCTCGGGGTGACGAAGTCGTAGTCGAACCGCCGCGCCGCGTTCGTGAATGCTCCGGTCACGTCGGCAACCGACACGGAGTAGTCGGTGTCGTAGTCGAGGATCTCCTGGAAGCGGATGGTGATGGCCGCCGCGTCGACCGACACGTCGACCGGGACGGACGGCGTCACCGTGACCTGCGATGCATCGATGTCGGTCAGCGACTGATTGGCGTGCAGGACGAGCCGTTGCTCCGCGCGGGCCACGAGGGCACGGGTGTTGATCTCCGCCGAGTTCAGTCGCGGTCCCTGCGTCGCGTTCGCGGCCCCGAGAGCGATGGCCGCACCGGCGAGCACGGTGAGTACCACTCCGTTGACGCGTCGGAACCGCGAGCGGCCCGGGCGCGGCCCGCCGCCCCCGTCCGCGGCAGGGTCAGTAGACATAGGGCTGATTCGGTTGCGTGGTCTCTTCGATCGTCACCGGGGTGATCGCCGTCGTCTGCAGGCTGGCGAGGCTCGGATTCGCGTCGAACTCGCCCGTGACGGTGACCCAGCTGTCGACCGGGAAGCGGTCCTGCCACCCCGGCGCATATACGGCCACGCCGACGGGCTGCGCATCCACGGCGCAGCAGGTGACCACGAAGCGGGCGACGTAGAACACGTTCTCCGCATCGTCGGGGTCGGGGGTGACGAAGCCGGTGAGCGTGACCGGGGTGCCCGCGAAGTAGTCGTCGCTCGCCCCCTGCCGGATCAGCGCAGCCCAGTCCTTCACGGTGAAGGACGAGTAATCGCCGCCGGTGAGGTCGATAGATTCCGCCGTCGGTCCGGCGACCGAGGCGTTGAGGTCCCGCTTCTCCACGGTCGAGGTCGTCAGTGTGGCGGGGGGAAGAGCGAGCAGGGCGCCTGCGGTCAGCACGATGACGAGCACGCTGCCGACCAGCGCCGCGGTTCCGCTCGGCGGCTTCCCGCCCGGCTCCTCTGGCTGGTGGTCGGGCTCGTGCGCGTGGTCGTCGTGCGCATGGTCGTGCTCGGTATCGTCCAGCTCGGCGTCGGCCGAGGGCACGATGGCGAACGCCGCGACCGTGAAGACGGCGGCGAGCACGGCCATCACGGCGGTGAACACGAAGTACCGCGGATGGATGTACAGGCCGAGCTGTCCCGTCACGGTCAGCCACAGGGTGGCGATGATTCCGATCAGGCTGAGCAGCACTCCCGGCCACCGCGCGATGAACCGTTCACGCAAGGAGGTTCACCCCCAAGCCGAGCACGAGGCAGCAGAGGCCGACGGTGAGCGTCACCCGCAGCAGGGTCGACGCGGTGAACGTGGTGCGCAGCAGGGCGAGCATCTTCACGTCGACCATGGCGCCGAACACCAGGAACGCGACGATGCTGCCCGGAAGGAAGGTGGAACCGAAGGACAGGATGAAGAATGCGTCGACGTTCGAGCAGATGGCGATGATGAACGCCAGCGCCATCAGGGCCAGCACGGAGAGCACCGGGTGGCCGCCGAGGGTTGCCAGCAGGTCGCGGGACACCCCGACCTGGATCGCTCCGGCGACGGCGGAGCCCACGATCAGTGCGGGCAGCATGGTGCTCGTCTCCTCCGCGAAGGCGAGCACACCGCGGCGGAACCGCGAGCCCTCGACGGGCTTGTCGTGGTCGACGTGGCAGGTCGCTTCGAACCGGGGTGTCAGGAGCTGCTCCTGGCGCGGATGCATGCTGAACAACCAGCCGATGAGGTTCGCGATGGCGAATCCGCCGAGGATGCGTCCGAGGAGAATCCCGTGGTCCCAGCCGAAGGCCTGGTACGTGGTGATGATCGTCACCGGGTTGAGGATGGGAGCCGCCAGCAGGAAGGTCATGGCTTCGGGGACGGACAGCCCCTTGACCAGTAGTCCACGCGCCAGGGGCACGTTCCCGCACTCGCACACCGGCAGCAGCACGCCGAGCAACGACATCACGGCCCGGCGCGCGACGGGGTGGGTGGGCAGCAGACGGGTGAACACCCGCGCGGGCACGAACAGCTGCACGCCGATGGAGAGGATCACCCCGAGGAACACGAAGGGCAGGGACTCGATGACGACGCTGATGGAGAGGGTGAAGAAGTCCTGCACCAGCTCGGGCAGATTCTCGGACGGCTCCTCGGGGCTCAGTGCCCGCAGGGTGAGGAGTACGACGGTGAGGCCGATCCCCGCCGTCAGTCCCGTCGCGATGCGCGGCTGAGTCGCTGTGCGGATGTCCACGACCCAAGGGTACGGTGCCCGCGTCCCCGGCTACGCTCCACCGCGTCGAGTCGACCGCGAACGCGGGTCAGCGGCACGATGCCCGTGAGCTTCTGGCCGCCGACGACCCGTCCCCGCAGCCCTGGCCGATCCACGACCGAGGAAGCGGGCCGGCCCCTGCGGTCAGCGGACCCGGCGCCGATGGATCCGGGTCGCCAGTACGTAGCCGAGCACGAGGACGCCTCCGCACCAGGCGAGGGCCGCCCAGATGTCCGCGCCGGGTGCCCGCTCTGCGAAGAGATCACGGATCGTGTTGACGATCGAGGTGACCGGCTGGTTCTCGGCGAACCAGCGCACCGGGCCGGGCATGGTGTCGGTGGGGACGAACGCCGAACTGAGGAACGGCAGGAAGATGAGCGGGTAGGAGAACGCGCTGGCGCCGTCGACGGTCTTCGCCGAGAGTCCCGCGACCACGGCGATCCAGGTCAGTGCGAGGGTGAACAGCAGCAGGATGCCGACGACGACCAACCATGCCAGCGGACTCGCGCCGGTTCGGAAGCCCATGAGGAACGCGACACCGATCACCACGGCGAGCGAGATCGAGTTGGCGACGAGTGACGTGACGACGTGGCCCCACAGCACCGCGGACCGGGCGATGGGCATCGACTGGAACCGATCGATGATGCCGCCCGAGAGGTCGGTGAACAACCGGTAGGCGGTGTAGGCGATCCCGGACGCGACGGTGATGAGCAGGATGCCGGGCAGCAGATAGTTCACGTACGGTCCGGATCCGGTGTCGATCGCCCCGCCGAACACGTAGACGAAGAGCAGCAGGAAAGCGATCGGCATGATCGCCGTGGTGACGATGGTGTCCGGGCTCCGCAGGATGTGGCGCAGGGAGCGACCGGTGAGGGCGACGGTGTCGCCGTAGTGGTGCGAGGTCATGATTCACGCGTCCCGTCTGTGCTGGCAGCACCGTCGGCGCCCCTGGCGGATGCGGGCCCGGTGCCGACGATGGCGAGGAAGATCTCCTCGAGGGTGGGGTGTTTCTCGACGTACTCGACGGTCGTCGGGGGCAGCAGCCGCCTCAGTTCCGCGAGCGTGCCATTCGCGATGATGCGCCCCTCGTGGAGGATCGCGATGCGGTCGGCGAGGTGCTCGGCTTCGTCGAGGTGCTGCGTCGTCAGCAGAATGGTGGTCCCGCCGGCGGCGAGGTCCGTGATGGTCCGCCACACGTCGATGCGCGACTGGGGATCGAGCCCCGTGGTCGGTTCGTCCAGGAAGACCACCCCGGGGTTTCCGATGAGGCTCATGGCGATGTCGAGCCGTCGCCGCATCCCTCCCGAGTAGGTGCCGGCCTTCCGCCCGCCCGCGTCGGTGAGGTCGAACCGGGCGAGCAGGTCGTCGGCAACGGCGGCAGGATTCGGCACGTGGCGCAGCTTGGCGATGAGGACGAGGTTCTCCCGGCCGCTGAGGATCTCGTCCACGGCGGCGAACTGCCCGGTGAGGCTGATCTCCTCGCGGACCCGACCGGCGTGGGTGCCGACGTCGAGACCACCGACGGTGGCGGTGCCCCCGTCCGCCGCGAGCAGCGTCGCCAGAATGCGAACGGTGGTGGTCTTGCCTGCTCCGTTCGAACCGAGGAGCGCGAAGATGCTTCCCGGGGCGACCTCGAAGTCCACGCCCCGGAGCACTTCCACATTCCGGAACGATTTCCGGAGCCCCTGCACGCGGATGGCGGGAGGGGAGTCGATGATCGCGGTCATGATCCAGCCCCCTGCTCCCGTTCGGCGCGGTCGACGGCATCGGAGAGTCGTTGCTGCTCCTTGGTGAGCCACGATCCCAGGCCGTAGTTGCGTTTGAACGCTTCGGCGAATTCCACCGGGTCGTCTCCGACGACCTCACGGATCGGTGTTCCCGCGGCCGCGCTCTGCTCCAGCAGGTCGGCCAGGTCTTCGAGCATGACGGTCAAGCTCTCGCCGTCACTCGGACCGGTGTGCATCAGATACCGTTCGATGCCCTCGGCCGCGGTGCGGTAGGCGACCGGCAGCCGCTTGACTCGATCGCGATACGCCCGCCAGCGCCGCTTGTCGCCGATCAGCGTGGTGATGATGCGGGGGACTCCCATGGTTCCGTACCTCCTTGACGGAGCTGTTCGAGATGTTCTGCGAGGAAGCTCCATGTCCTCCAGAACTCGGTGAGGTACTCCTGCCCTTGTGCGTTGAGGGAGTACACCTTGCGGGGCGGGCCCTTCTCCGACGGGACCTTCTCCACGTCGACCAGACTGCGCTGTTCGATCCGCACGAGCAGGGCGTAGATCGTGCCTTCGGCGATATCGGTGAAGCCCTGGTCCCGCAGTCGTGCGGTGATCTCGTAGCCGTAGGCGGGTCGTGTGGACAGGAGAGCGAGCACGATGCCCTCGAGCACGCCCTTCAGCATCTCCGTGGTCTGTTTACCCATTGCCGCCATCCCGCTACTCAGTGTTACTTGCTACCGGTACATAGTATTACAGATTAGCGGCTACGCAATAGGCATTCCGTGATTCCCGTCGGGCGAGGCGGCCGCGCGCCTCGGCCATCGTGGGTCGGCGACGACGAGCGTGCACTGAGTGCGGCCAGGATGGTGCGGCGGCGGCTGAGCGGCGCATGTGGGACGAGGGAAGGGGAGGCGTCATTCTCCGCCGCCAGGTCTGGCTCGCCGACAACGCGGGTTGCGCTCGCGGCCGCCGTCGCGCCCCGCACCGGCAGCTGAGTGGAACTATCGGTTGCGTTCGGTCGCGGCGTCCGGGATGAACACGATCTCCGATTCGCGCGGGAGTCCCTCCCCGGAGTCGGTGCGGAAGACGATCGGGAGCCCGCGCGCCCGTGCCCAGTCCGTGCTGTCGGTGACCTGGACGTGCACGTGCGGTTGCGTGCTGTTCCCCGAGTTCCCGCACTGACCGATCGGCCGGCCGGCCGTCACGCGGTCGCCCACCTGCACGCGCACCGAGCCCTTCCGCAGGTGAGCCGTGAGCACGTACGGTCCGCCGTCGCCGAGGGAGATCACGACGTGGTTTCCGGCGATCGCACCCGGGCCCCGTCGGATGCGCCGGGGCTGGGCCGCCAGGTACGGGACCAGTGCGAGCTGCGACCTGCGCGCCTCGTGATCGCGCTCGCCGTCGTGAGCGATGACCACGGTGCCGGTGGCCGGCGACCTCACGACCGCGCCGAATCCGACGAAGGTTTCCGGTTCTTCTGTCGTCAGGACCGCTCGCCAGTTCCCCCGCGCCGCCCGCCCCCGAGAATCGACGGGGATGAGGTCGATCGCGTAGGTGGTGCCCATCAGGTCGGTGCCATGGCTCGGCACTCGGCGCGCCGGGCTGTTCCGCGCACGGATCCATCCCGTCAGGGGGTACGTGAGCGGTACCGGTTCGGATCCGGGCGGCGACTGGGGCACGGGATCCATCCTCTTCCGTACCTCGGTCGAGCGCGAGGGGAGTGATTGTGCGGGATCACCCGTCGTCCCGCGGCGGTCCGCCGTACCGCCGGATCGAATGGCTCGCCTGTGCGAGCGCGACGATCTTCAGGATCAGCTGGTTGTGCATGTGCATGCCGATGGCGGCCGTGAGGATGACGTCCTCGAGGTCGTCCCGTGCATGGGTGACGGTCAGCTGTGCTTCGGCGATGGCATCGGCGGCCCGCCCGTAGGCCGCGAGGACATCGGCTCCCGGCGCGATCCCAGCCGCTTCCATCGCGGCGACATGCCGGTCCACGGCGAAGCGGGCTTCGCTCGGGTCACCCGGCCAGCCCATGGCCTGCACCAGACCGTCGACGGACGGCGACGGTTCCGCCGGGCTGCCGTCGAGGCCCAGCACCACGTGCTGCACCGTCCTCAGGAGCATCAGTCGCTGGGCAGGGGAGTCATCGGCGCCGATGGCGGCGTCGAGGATCCGGCGGATGTCGTCAAGACCGAGCCCGACGACGGAGCGAAGTCCCTGGATGAGGGCGAGGCGCCGCACGTGCCGATCGCCGTAGTCGGCCCGCGTCGGGTGAATCGGGTCGCCGGCCGCGAGCAGACCCGAACGGAGGTAGAACTTGATGCTCGCGGGGCTGACCCCGGTCGCCTCGCTGAGTTCACCGAGTCTCATGCCGATCTTCCTCCTCCGGAGCATGGGATAGCTGCACGGCCCTCAACTCTCCTGATGGTGCAGGCTGGATAGTGCAACTATCCTATGAGCATGGACTGGAACCCGCTCCTCGTCACGCATGTGGTCGCCGCGCTGTACGCCCTCGTCATCGGCCCGGTCAACATCTTCCGTCGCCGCCGGGACCGCACTCATCGCGCTCTCGGGGTCGTCTGGGCCGGGGCCATGTACTACGTCTGCGTGAGCAGCTTCTGGATCGTGACCGACGGGCACTACAGCTGGCTGCACGGCCTGTCCGCCTTCACCATCCTCACCGTCACGGTCGGCATCCTCGCCGCGGCGCGAGGCAACGTCCGCGCACATCGCGGCAACATGATCGGCAGCTACCTCGGCCTTCTCGCGGCCTTCGGGTTCGCCGCGACAGTGCCGTCACGGGCGATCCCCCGGCTGCTCGTCACCGATCCGCTCACCGCCCTCCTGGCGGCGACGTTCGTTCTCGGCAGCGTCGCGGTCCTGTACCTCACCCTCAAGCCCCGGCGTCGACGGCGCCGTCCCACCCTCCGATTCGAGCGTGCGTCGTCGTAACGCGCGGGAGGTGACCGTGGAGAAGCCTGTCGAGCGCGAGTAACGATCGCGCATCGCCACGACAGACCCGCCATACTGGCGGCACACCGTTCGAATCGAAGGAGCTTCACGCATGCCCTCGTCCCCCTCCGTCCAGCTCTATACCGTGCGCGACGCCATCTCGGCCGACCTGCAGGGCGCCGTTGCCCGCGTCGCCGAGATCGGCTTCACGAAGGTGGAGCCCTACGCATTCGTCGATCGCGCGGATGAGTTCGCCACCGCCTTCGCGGCCTCCGGTGTCACCGCGCCGTCGGGCCACGCCCCCGTCATCGACTCCGCCGACCCGGCACGGGCGTTCGACGCGGCAATCGCCCTCGGCATCGGCACCGTCATCGACCCCTTCATCCCGAGCGACCGCTGGCAGACGGCGGATGACGCCCGCCGCATCGCCGACCGGGTCAACGAGCTGCAGGAGCAGGCGGCGAACGCGGGACTCCGCTTCGGGTACCACAACCACAACTGGGAATTCTCGAACCAGGTGGACGGACGCCCGATCTACGAGCTGTTCCTCGAGCTTCTCGCGCCGGGGGTGGTGCTCGAGCTCGACACGTTCTGGTCCACCGTCGGCGGGGCGGACACGCCCGAACTGCTGACGAGGCTCGGTGACCGCGTGCAGTTCCTGCACATCAAGGACGGCAAGGTGTCGGGTGACATCGCGAGCAGCCTTCCGAGCAGCGAGAGCGCCCTCGTCGTGCCCGACGCCCTGCAGGCGGCTTTCGAGAACCAGACCCCTGCCGGGCAGGGCGACGTGGATGTGAAGGCGGTTCTCGCTGCCGCACCCCACGCGCTCCGCGTCGTCGAGTTCGACGGCTACAAGGGTGATGTCTTCGAGGGCATCGCGGAATCGTTCGCCTGGCTGGCCGAGAACGACGACGCCGCGGAGGCGGGCCAGTGAGCGGCACCGGACCGGTCGGCGTCGGCGTCATCGGCGCGGGCGTCATCTCGGGCACCTACCTCGAGAACATGACGTCGTTCCCCGACCTCAAGGTGCTCTTCGTCGCCGACATCGACGCGGATCGCGCGCGTTCGCAGGCGGAGGCCCACGGCATCCCCGGCCACGGCACCGTCGACGAACTGCTCGCGATCGATGAGATCGAGATCGTGGTCAACCTGACGCTCCCGATCGTGCACGCGGAGGTCGGTCACCGGATCATCGCCGCCGGGAAGCACGTGTGGAGCGAGAAGCCCCTGGCGCTCGATCACGCATCGGGTGCCGACCTGCTCGCCGCCGCCACGTCCGCCGGGCTCACCGTCGCGTGCGCGCCCGACACCGTGCTGGGCGCCGGCATCCAGACCGCGATGCGGTCGATTGCGCGAGGCGACATCGGTGAGCCGCTCACGGCCACCACGATGTTCCACGTTCCCGGTCCCGACGCGTGGCACCCGAACCCCGAGTTCCTCTTCGCCCGGGGAGCGGGTCCGCTGTTCGACATGGGCCCGTACTACATCACCACGCTCGTGCACGCCTTCGGAGCGGCGGATCGCGTCAGCGCCATCTCGTCCACGTCGAAGACGACCCGCACGATCGGGAGCGGACCGCGCCAGGGCACCGAGTTCGCTGTCGAGGTGCCGACGCACCATGCTGCACTCATCCGCTTCGAGAACGGCCAGTCGGCGCAGTCCACGTTCAGCTTCCAGAACGCCCTCCCGCGGGCGGGATTCGTCGAGATCAGCGGCACCGAGGGCACTATCGTGCTCCCCGACCCGAACATGTTCGATGGATCGTCCAGCCTCTGGCACTTCGGTCAGGACGAACCCACGTCGCTCGACGCGACGGGCTCGACCTACGGTCGCGGCTCCGGCGTGCTCGACCTGGCGCGCTCGCTCCGCAGCGGAGAAGCGGTGAAGGCGAGCGGCGAGATCGCCCTGCACGTGCTCGACGTGCTCCTAGCCGTCTCCGAGGCCGCCGAGAGCGAGCAGGTGGTGGCCGTTCCATCCACCGTCGATCAGCCGACACCGCTGGCGGAGAGCTGGGACCCCGCGGCCGCGACGCTCTAGCGTTCGGTAGCAGCGTCCACCGAGAAAGGGTCTGACCGGGACGACGCCGGTCGGACCCTTCCTTCGTGGGCATGGGAGTGGCGGGAGACGCCTGTCGGGCGGCGGATGCTGCGATCGCCGCCCGAACGGCGCTGCGAGAATGGGGCATGCCGAGATTCGACCGAGTGTCCGTTCCTGCCCGGGCCGAGGTCGACAGGTGAAGCGGTTCGGTCCCCTCGAGCTTCCGGCGAACGCGTTGGTGCTGGGTGACTCGGCCGGGTCGCACGTGGAACTGACGCCGGCAGCGCTCGTTCTTCGGCGGTTCGAAGCGGATGCGCGGCACATCCCCTGGACGGACGTAACCTCAGCGACGCTGCGCGTGGCCGAGACCCGGTTTCGCTGGCCGGGTCTCGCGACGACGGTCGTCATCGGCCTGCTGGCCGGGATAGCGGGGGACTGGGGTCTTGGAAGCGACGAACCGGATGAGGGGGAGATCACGATCGCCCTCCGCGACGGGTCGGTCCTCACCGCCCCGCTGACCCGCCACCACGTGGGTGGATACTGGGTGCGCACCGTGCGGGCCGCATCCGCGTTGCTTCGCCGCATGGTCGACGATCCGGCGTCACGCTCACTCCTGGCGACCCCGGAGCGCCTCATCGATCTGTTGGCCCGTCGACAAAACGGGCTTAGCTGAAAGACTGCCTCGAATCGGGGTCTACGCTTGACTGTCGCCTCGTCGTTCGGAGAACCCATGTCCAGTCCTGCCTCAGAGCTCACGGCCGCTCGCACACCGGCCAACCCCCGCTCCCGCGTCGTGCTCGCCAGCCTCATCGGCACCACGATCGAGTTCTACGACTTCTACGTGTACGCCACGGCGGCTGTACTCGTGTTCCCCTACCTCTTCTTCCCCCCGGGCAACGAGACGACGGCACTGCTCGCATCGTTCGCCCTGTTCGGTGCGGCCATGGTGGCCCGCCCCCTGGGTGCGGTGGTGTTCGGACACCTCGGCGACAAGCACGGCCGCAAGGCCACTCTCGTCGGTGCACTGCTCACCATGGGCATCGCGACCTTCCTGATCGGTGTGCTGCCCACGTACGCCGCGGTCGGCTGGTTCGCCCCGTTGATGCTCGTGATCCTGCGCCTGGCCCAGGGCTTCGCGCTCGGTGGTGAGTGGAGCGGTGCCGCGCTCGTGGCCACCGAGAACGCGCCCGCGGGCAAGCGCGCCTGGTACGGCACGTTCCCGCAGCTGGGAGCACCCATCGGATTCATCATCGCCAACGGACTGTTCCTACTCATCGCGGCGCTGCTCCCGTCGGATGACCCGACCCGCCCCTCCACCGCGTTCCTCGAGTGGGGCTGGCGCATCCCGTTCCTGTTCTCCGCCGTGATGGTGATCGTCGGGCTCTGGGTGCGACTGCGCCTGGTGGAGAGCACCACGTTCGCCAACAAGGCCGAGTCGGGAGCGCTCGTGCGCGTGCCGCTCACCGCCGTGTTCCGCAACAACTGGCGCGAACTGCTGCTCGGCACCTTCTTCATGCTCGCCACCTACGTGCTCTTCTACCTGATGACCACGTTCTCGCTGTCCTACGGGCGTGCGGCGACGGATGCGCCGGTCGCCGGCCTCGGCTACGACTACACGACGTTCGTGCTCATGATGATCGCGGGTGTGGTGTTCTTCGGCATCTTCACCATGGTGTCCGGGCCGCTCGCCGACCGGTACGGCCGCCGCCGCACCCTTCTGCTGGTCACCGGGGCCATCATCGTGTTCGGCCTGCTCTGGGTGCCGCTGCTCGGCGCCGGTTTCCCGGGCGTCATGCTGTGGCTCGTGCTCGGCTTCACGCTGATGGGCATGACCTTCGGTCCGATGGGGGCGCTGCTGCCCGAGCTCTTCCCCACCAACGTGCGGTACACGGGATCCGGTGTCTCGTACAACGTCGCGTCGATCCTCGGTGCCGCGGTCGCCCCGTTCATCGCGATCTGGCTGTGGAGCCTCGCCGACGGAAGCCCTGTGCTCGTGGGCGTGTACCTCTCCGTCATGGCCGTCATCACCTTCGTGGCGCTGCTGATCGGCAAGGAGACGAAGGACATCGACATCGATCGGTGATCGGTGATCGGTGATCGGTGATCGGTGATCGTGACCGGTGATTCGAGAGATTCGGGAGATTCTCTGGACAGGATGCTGGGGCGGCGCTAACGTGAGCGAGGCATCCGGCGACGAGGAATGAGAGGGGTGATGAGCATGACTGCGACGAGCGAGAAGACCCCGCACCCCTCATCCCCCGAGGCCGCCGTCTAACCGAGCCGATCGCGCTCCGGTGGCCTCCGTTCTGGAGACACCGTTGACCCCTTCCGACCCTTTCGTCGTACCCACTTTCTCCGCCATCACTCCCGCCGGCGACCAGCGCTGGTCCACCTGGCCGGCGACCACTCCCACCCAGCGGGGGCCCCGCCCGTTCCCCGCCTGGGTCGTCACCTCCGCAGCCGCCATCGACACCGAACTCGGCGTCGTGAAGTCGGGCAAGGAAGCCGACGTCTTTCTGATCGAGCGAGCGGTGCCGGCCGACGTGCAGCTCGGCGCGTCCGAGGCCTCCGCCGTCGTGCTCGCGGCGAAGCGCTACCGTAGCGCCGACCACTCGGACTTCCACCGGTCGTCCCAATACCGCGAGGGACGCGGGGTGCGGAACACCCGTGACCGGCGGGCGATGGCCCGCGGCAGTTCGTACGGGCGGAACGTGCAGGCTGGCCTGTGGGCTGCGGCGGAGTTCGATGCGCTTAGCGTGCTGCACGCCCGCGGAGTGGCCGTGCCCTACCCGGTGCAGATCAGCGGCACGGAGATCCTGATGGAGTTCATCGGTGACGGGCACACGGCCGCGCCGCGGCTCGCGCAGATACCGAAGGGGAGTGCCGCCCTGCCCGACCTCTACGCGCAGGTCGTGCAGATCCTCCTCGGCATAGCTCGGGCAGGGTTCGCTCACGGCGACCTGTCGGCGTACAACCTCCTCGTGCACGCCGGCCGCGTGGTGGTGATCGACGTCCCGCAACTGGTCGATGTGGTGAGCAACCCCACCGGGGTCGACCTGCTCGAGCGGGACTGCTGCAATGTCGTCGAATGGTTCCGACGTCGTGGCGTGCACGCCGATCTCGACAGCCTGCTGGCCGACTGTCTCGTCGAAGCCTTCAGTCGTTAGGGCGGATGCGTCCTGCCTACTGAATGTCGGCGGCCCGGTAGCAGGAGACTCCCGCCTTCCGGATGACGCGTCGGCAGGCCCCCGGGGTCATCCGGGGGCCTGCCGTGGCACTGCTGATCTAACGGTGCTGTCAGGCGAGGCAGCCGCCGAGGTCGATCGTCCCGTCGATCGCGGCGATCCGGTCGAGAACCGCCTTGTACTGGGCGTGCAGGCCGGCCAACACGGTCTTCTGTGCGGCAACCGCGTCACGGTTGACCTTCTTGGCGCTCTCCAGGGTCCGAAGGGTCGCGGACTCGGTGACGATCTTGGCGTCGATGGTGCTCAGATCGGCCTTTGCGGTGGTCAGCGCCGTCTCTGCGTCGCTGACCTGCTGGGTGAGCGTGTTGAGGGAGGTCTGCAGCGGGGTGAGCTGGTTCTGCAGCGACAGAATCGCCTTCTCCGCAGCGGTGATCGAGGTGTTCAGCGTGCCCAGAGTCGTGACCAGTTTGGAGACCTCACTATCGAGGTGGCTGACCTCGGCGGTCTCGAGGCTGACCGCGGCGTTGGCAGCGGCGAGGGTGGCCTGCAGGCCCGGCAGGGCATCCTGAAGGGCCATGAGCTCGCCCTGCTTCGACGTGATCTCGGCCTCGGCGGCGGTCGCATCCTCGATCAGGCCGGGTACAGCGGCCTCGAGCGCGGCGATTTCCGTCTTCGTGGCGGTCACCGCGGCGTCGGCGTCGGTCACGGCGGTGTTCGCGACGAGCTGAGCGGTCTTGGCGCCGGCCAACGTCTCGGTGGCGGAGGTGACCTGCGCGGTGGCGCCCGCCAGGCTCGACTGCAGGCCCGGGAGCTGCTGCTGGAGGTTATTGCTCTCTTGCTGCTTGGCCGACAGGGCGGAGTTCAAAGTAGCCAGTTGCCCCTGCAGCGTGACCAGGTCACCGTTCAGGGCGCTGATCAATGCGGTCTTGCTCGCGGCTAGCTGCTCCGCCGCGACGATCTCCGCCTTCTTCGCGGTGATCGACGCGTTCAACTCCTGCTTCCTCTTGTCCGCGTTGCCCTTGATCCCGGCGAGCTCTGCTTCGAGAGCAGCGAGCTGCGTCCGCAGCGCGGCGGCGTCGGCGACCGGAGTCGCGGTCGCGGCAGCGATCTCCTTCTGCTTCGCGGCGATCTCGACGTTCTTAGTGGTGATGTCCCCTTGGAGGCCGGCGATCTCGGTCTGCAGGACGGGGAGCCTGGCGTCAATAGCACCGATCTGCTGGGTCAGGGTGATCACGCTCTGCCCGGCCAGGCGCAGGTTCTCCTCGGCCTTGACCACCGCAGCGGTCGCCGCGGCGGCGTTGATGTCAGCAGTCTTAGCAGTCGCCTCCAGCCCCGGCAGCGCGAGGCGGGCGTCCGCCAGCTTCTTCTCCGCGGCATCCACCACCCCCTGGACGGTGTTGCCTGCGGCGATCGCGTCGGCCAACTCCTTCGTAGCGGTTTCGACCGCCGTCACCTGGGCGTTCACGGTGCTCTGAGCCGTGGTCGCTGCCGCGGTCGCGCTGTCCAGACGGGTCTTGGCGGCGGCGAGCTCACCCTGCTTGGTCGCCTTGTCGGCGAGGGCCTGAGTCTTCTTCACGTTCAGATCGGTGAGCTCGGTCTGTGCGGTCGTCAGCTGCGTCTGCAACGGCGTGATCTGGTTCACCAGCGTTGTCTTCTGCCCCTGCAGCGTCGCCAGTTCGGTGTTCGCTGCGGCAATCGCCGCGGTCAGCGTCGCCTTGTCCGCCTGAAGTTGGGTCAACGACATCGTCGTGGTGTCGATCTTCCCGACCAGCGTGGCGAGTTCAGCGTCGAGCGCGGCGATCTCCTTCTCCGCCGCGGTGACCTGCGCCGTGAGGCTGCCCTGCGTGGTGACCAGCGTGGCCCGCTCGGCGGTCAGCACCGCGATCTGCCCGGCGTTCTGCCGGGCCGCGGCCTTCAGCAGGTTCGGCTGCACGGCGCCGCGGTGCGACAACTGATTCGTCACTCCGTTGCAGCTGCCGGTGACTGAGCTCGCCGCTGCGGTAGCTGGCGGGGCGAACATCAGCATGCCGGCGACAACTCCGGGCAGGACAAGGGCGGTAGTGATACGGCGGGCGGTGTTGTGGGCGCGTTCGGGCATGGGTGAGCTCATTTCGGGGGAGAGGGTGGTACCTCTTCGGGGAGGTACCACTTCGGGGGAGTGGTCAGCGTCGGGCTTACCAGTGGTGCACCTGACACGTGAAGCGCAGGACGACATCCGCAGCCTGGGGGGATTCGAACGCGTGAGCCGAGACTATCCGCGCTGTCCTCCAAAGCGCGGACCCCACTTCGGGGGGCGATGATGGACCCCCGTTCCGGACGGGTCGTCTCCCTTCCATGCGACAGGTGATGCTGGTAGCTCTTCGGTCCGGGTCATCCCGGAGCCCGATGTAAGAAGAGACGCCGACGCCTCGCCGGCTGGCCGACTGTCTCGTCGAAGCCTTCAGTCGTCAGGGTGATCGCGTGACGCGGCGTTATGACACCGGCGAGTGCCGCGGGATGAGCACTCGGACCACGGTGTAGCCGAGCGCACCGCCGAGGATCTGCGCTCCGATGAACAGCGGCGTCGATGCGGGGGAGATTCCTGCGAACGTGTCGGAGAACATCCGGCCGATGGTGATGGCGGGATTGGCGAAGCTGGTGGAGCTGGTGAAGAAATACGCCGAGCCGATGTACGCGGCCACGACACCGGCGGCGTAGGCGGCGCGTCCGGTCCGGGCCAATACGAAAATGACGACGACCAGTCCCGCCGTGGCGACGACCTCGGCGATCAGATGCCCGGCACTGATCCGATCCGTCGTGCTCCACGCCACCGGGGGAACCTCGAACATGATGTTCGCGAGGACGCTGCCGCTGATGCAGCCGAGCACCTGTGCGGCGATGTACGGAGCGATGTCCCGCGGGCCCCGGTAGCCGAAGGCCAGGTCCACGGCCGACACGACGGGGTTGAGGTGCGCCCCGCTGATCGGCCCGAGGACCGTGATGAGGGCGAACAGCCCGAACGCGGTGGCGATGGCGTTGATCAACAACTGCACGCCCACATCGTCGGTGAGGTTCACCGCGGCGGCTCCGGAACCGACCACCATGGCCGCCAGCGCCCCGGAGCCGAGGAATTCGGCGGCGATTCGGCGGACAAGGGCGGGCGGAGGCGTGGTCACCCGCCTAGCTTCGCATAGACTGACGTCTATGAGTGGCGTAAGTTCGGTGAGTGCGTTGCGACTCCTCGCCGACGCCACTCGGGCGCAGATCGCGTCGATGATCCTCGACAGTGCCGAAGGTCGACAGCTCGTCGGGAAGATGGCAGCCGCTCTCGGGCTTCGTCAACCCACGGTGAGTCATCATGTCCGCGCTCTCGTGGAGGAGGGATTGCTCGTCCGTTCGCCCGAGGGACGGAACGTCTGGTACTCGATCGCTCCCGAGCAGTTCGACCGGGTCAGCGACTACCTCCGTGCCGCGCCCGAGGTGCCACGGGTCGAGGACGACGTCCTCGATCGGATCGTCGCCGATCTCTCCGATCGCTTCGCCGGCACGTTCTCGCCGGCTACGGTCGACCGGTTTGTGCGCGAGAGCCACAACCTCCTCGCCGACCGTGCCCGTGTCACCCGTTACCTGCCTTCGCTCACCTCTCGCTTCGCCGCCGACCGGCTCGGCGCCCTGCATGCCGCCACTCCGGCCGGATCGGGGGCGACGCCCGAGGTGTTGTTCGTGTGCGTGCAGAACGCCGGACGATCCCAGCTCGCCGCCGCGATCCTGCGGCACCTCGCTGGGGACAAGGTGCGCGTGCGAACCGCGGGATCCGCCCCCGCCGACGCCGTGCGGTCCGTCATCGTCGCAGCTCTGGACGAGATCGGTGTCTCGATCGATGGCGAATATCCCAAGCCCCTCACCGACGAGGTCGTGCGCGCCTCCGACGTGGTCGTGACGATGGGCTGCGGCGACGCCTGCCCGATCTACCCCGGTCGCCGCTATCTCGATTGGGACCTCGAGGACCCTGTCGGCTTACCGCTCGCGCGGGTGCGGGAGATCCGCGACGACATTGATGCGCGCGTCCGTGCGCTTCTGGCGACGCTGAGTGTGAACGCTCCGTGAATCCTCACCGGCAGTTCTCGACCGACTGATAGATCACGGTCTATGCTTTAGGGGTTCGAGGAAGGAATCCCATGACCCATAAGCCCACCGTCCTGTTCGTCTGCATTCACAACGCGGGCCGCTCCCAGATGGCCGCCGGATATCTGCGCGCTCTGTCCGGCGGGGTCGTCGAGGTGCTCTCCGGAGGATCCGAGCCAGGGGACCAGATCAACCCCATGGCGGTCTCGGCGATGGCGGAGGAGGGCATCGATATCTCGCACGCCGTCCCCCAGCTCATGACGACGGACCAGGTCCGCGAGTCCGACGTCGTGATCACGATGGGTTGCGGCGACGTCTGCCCGATCTTCCCCGGCAAACGCTACGAGGACTGGGCGCTGACCGACCCGAAGGGCAAGAGCCTGGACGAGATCCGCCCGATCCGCGACGACATCAGGGCGCGCGTGGAGGCGTTGCTCGCCCAGCTGCTTCCCGCGACGGTCTGATCGCGATGACTGACGTCAGCGCCCGCCGCACACTCCCCGGCCTCACCTATCCGGAAGCGTACCTCGGCCGAGTCGCCGAAGAGCTCAGCGAGCGATTCACCGGAATCTTCGCCGCCGAGACCGTGGAGCGATACGTGCTCGAGTCCTACACCGGACTGCTCCGCACCTCGAAAGTCAAAGCGCACCTCGCCGGTCACACCGTCCGCTTCGCGACGGATCGGCTCACCGCCCTCGCCCAGGCCAAGGGTGCGTTCGCGCACGACGTGCCGGAGGTGTTGTTCATCTGCGAACAGAACGCCGGCCGCTCCCAGATGGCCGCCGTCATCACCAACGCCCTCTCCAACGGTCGCGTGCACGTGCGCTCCGCCGGCTCCATGCCCGCCGCCGAACTGAACCCCTCGGTGGTTGCCGCGATCACCGAGCTCGGATTGGACGTGGCCGAGGCGTTCCCCAAGCCCCTCACCGACGATGTCGTGCAAGCCGCCGACATCGTCGTCACGATGGGCTGCGGCGACGCCTGCCCCATCTACCCCGGCAAAACGTACCAGGACTGGGACCTCACCGACCCTGCCGGACTGCCTATCGAGGACGTCCGCGCAATCCGTGACCAGATCGTCTTCAGAGTCGAGGCCATGCTCAACACCCTCGGCGTTACGCCGACGGGAATCCAGCGATGAGCGACGTCGACGCCTCGCCATCACCGCAGGCGTGCGATTCGGCTACTCTGCGCCGACGCAGAATCAGCAGGAAACGCTGATCCGTGCTGCGGAAGCAATAGTGTCCGGTCACTCGTCCCGCTGAGGCGCAGCAGAGAAGTAGGCGCGGAGCGGACGACCACACCGCCATAGCCGCCGGGCTCCCGGCGACGAGAAACCGTCGTCCCGAGGTCCGTTGCGCCGCTGGAGACACGACGTCGGCTCGGGTCCATATAGGAGATGTTCCCACGCACAGCGGATGGCGCTGCAGCGCGTGGACGGAGCGATGGCACAGTTCGTGCGCTAGTCCGGGACCGGCGGTCAAATATCGCTGAAGTCATTGGCCGGCACGTGGATCGCCCCTACCGCGTCGTCCGCCAGCACCAGCATGAGGTACTCGATCCCCACCGAACCGGGGTTGCTCAGCGACCTCGTATCGGGGACCTCTCGAGACCCGATACCGAGATAGTTGGCGTTCCCGTTACCGTCCTGGTCCCATACCGTCCACGCCCCCGCAGCCATCGCCTCGGCACGGGTCGATCCCACGGAGATGCCTTCCGGGGTCTGTACTTTCGTGTCGCCCACTTCGGGCACCGAGATCGCCACGCCCGCCCGGCCGTTGTACACGCTGACCACGATGCCCTCCCACTCGTAACTGGAGCCCACGACTGTGCCGTTGCCCCAGGGGTCCTCGATGTCTGTCACGGCCGGTTCCGAGCCGCTCAGGCCGCTGAGGAGATCGACGATTCCGCTCCCGTCGTCGTAAGAAAGAGTGTCGGCGGTGCCACCCACCGTGTAGCTCACTCCATCGAGCGTGATCGTCAAGGTACTCGGCGGCGTCGGGGCGGGAGTTGGTGTGGGCGTGACTGTCGGTGTCGGTGTCGGTGTCGGTGTCGGTGTCGGGCTAGGGGCCGGAGTCGCTGTCACGCTCGGCTCTGCCTGCGTCGCTGTTGCGGAGGGCGTGGGCGTCTGCGGCGGTGCGGTCGTGCAACCAGTGAGGGCGAGGGACAAACCGGCGACGATAACCAGGAGGCGAGGGCGGGACATGAACGTGACTCTAGCGTCATGCTCCACGTGCAACGGGTCCGCCGCATCGTGCTCACGACACGAGTAGGTGACGATTATGGAGTCGTTCCGTTGCGCACGGCGGAGGCATCGATCTGCCGCCCGAAGGCGCACGTGTCGGTGTGGCGTACTCCCGCCTAACGGCTACGGCAGCGTCTCGCAGGCGATGCGGTCGTTGTCGCTGTCCAACTGCGCGACGTCCCCGTAGAACGGGTAGTACCTGTCGAACCACGCCTGCGCCTCGCGTTGGGTGCCGAAGTCTCCGCAATTCTTCGTGTTACCCGGGTTAGCGGGCGGTGCGGGCGGTGCGGGAGGCGCGGGCGGTGCGGGCGGTGCCGGAGGAGCCGGCGGCGGCGGGGTCACGCAGTCGACGTGCACATCCTGGCTGTGGATGATGCGGTCCTGGAACCGGATGCGAACCGTGCCGGTCGTGTCCTCTCCCGGGGTCGGCAGGAATCGCTCCGTGATGGTGGTGTGAGCGGGCATCGGGATGCCGGCGCGGACATCATCCGCCCGACCATCGCGGTTGCGGTCGAGCTCGAAGTCCACCGTGGCGGGCACCGGGTTGATGTTGCTCGCTCGCAGCACGATGCCACTCGGGCACTCGAGTGACACGTTCACGGGCGGGGTGTTCAGGCACACGGTGAGGTTCTCGGCCGCGCGACTCACCACATCCGCTCCGCCGAGCAGGGCGAGTTGAGCGGGAGCGAATCGGGTGATGTCGCCAGCGATGTCGCCCGGCACGCAGCCGCCCGGAACGATGTAGAGCGGCGCGCTCACCGACCCGGCGTACGCGCTTCCGGCGAGGGCGTCGGGGAAGTTCACACCCGTGGCGAGGAACACTCGGGATGCGTCGTCGAAGGCCTCGGCGTTGATCCTGCGACTGGTGTCGTAGCGGTCCGAGCCACCCAGGCGGAGGGTGGGCGCGAGTCGGCGAAGCTCATTCTCGACGCCCGAGACAACGGTGTTGGTTCCCCCGACCACGACCACGTCGGCCGGCGCCAGTCGCAGCACCAGCGCGCGGGTGGCGGCATCGATGCTCCCGGCCAGACCGTCCACCAGCAGGACCGGACTTCCGGTGCTCCCCGCTGCCGCGCCGGCGGAAAGGGCATCGGGGAAGTTGCGACCGGTGGCCACATAGGCGCGAGCCGCGCCGCCGGGACCGAAGGCGTAATCGGCCAGTCGACGCGACGTCTCGTAGCGGTCCGAACCCGCGACTCGGTCGACCACGGCGCTGTAGCCGCGGAGTTCATCGGCCACGACCGGGGACACGACCGTAGGTCCACCCACCACCACGATGCGCTGCGGCTGCAACCGCATGAGCTCGTTCCGAACGCTGGCAGGGAGCTCGCCCGGATAGGTGAGAAGCAGCGGGCCGCCTTGCTTCGCCGCCGCGGCCGCGGCGCTGAGCGCGTCGGGGTAGTTCGCTCCCGTCGCCACATAGACGACCGGGACACCCGGCTCGTACTCCCGCGAGATGCTCACGGCGGTGGCGAACCGGTCATTCCCCTCGTAACGCACCACGGGTGCGAGCACTTCTTCGGCCGCGGCCCGCGCGGGGAGCGACACCGGCACGGCACCGCACTCCGCGTCCAGTTCGGCGTCGATGGCCGCGTGCTCCACGGCATCCATCGCGAGCGCCCAGCGATATTTCACGACCATCCAGTCGATCACGTAGTCGCATCGGTAGCTCGCGAGCGGTGGCAGCCACTCCGCAGGATCTCTGTCGCTCTTCGATGAGTTCACGGTGTCGGTGACCGCGTTCAGCGTCTCCGTGATCCCGAGATCGTTGGCGAAGTCGCGCCGACGCTCCATGGACCACGATGCCGCGCCCGATCGCCAGGCGTCGGCGAGGGGAACCATGTGGTCCACGTCCACATTCCCGGCGTTCGTCCACGACGCGCCGTCGAACGGGGAGCGCCATTCCCCGGTGCTCACCGGGCAGGTGGTCGTCGCCACGGAGGATTCGAGCTGGAGCACCTCCGCTCGGGTGTCGCATCCATCCCGATCGGCGTCGATCCAATGCTCGAAGGCCGCACGGTCGTATCGTGCGGTCGAGTCCGTCCGGACGGGGATGGCGGCGAAGAGGTCGTCGGCCGATACGTCGACGGCCACCGCCGGAGCCGCGGGAACGAGCGTCGCCCCCGCGAGAACGAGGACGGAGAGAATCGCGGAGAGGTGAGTGCGCAAGGGGAACCCGCTTCGGGAGGGGACGGTGTTCTCGCACGCTATCGGCAGGATTCCGATTAGCCCGGCTTCGACACTCGCGGAATTTCCCGTGTCGACGGAGGACAGGGAGAGGACGGTCCCGCGCTACCCCGCGTTATGGGGGTACGCGAGGTGTCCCCCAAAGCGCGGACATCCGCTACCGTGGTGACAGCACGAAACGCACCCTAGGCGTCAGTGCAGGATTGCCACTGAGGCCGTGCGATTTCCCCGTGATCGTGCCGACCTCGACGGTCCTGTGTGCGCAGCTAATCCGAAGCCGCGTGCACCCCGAAGGCCCAGCATCGCCACCCCCCAGGCGCATGCTGGGCCTTCTCTCATTCCTGCGGCGGAATACCCGGCTCCTTCCGCTGGCCCCGGACCGCGGTCCGCGCGGAATGGTTCAGAACGGGACTCCGCACCGGAGCACGACATTGGCATACGGTGTCGCCTCGCCGGTGCGAATGAGAACGCGGGCGCTGCGCGACAGCGTCTTCAACTCGTCATGCGTCACGAGATCCACGACATCGAAGCGGTGCCGGATGAGGTCGCCCGCTGTCGTGTCCTCGCTCTCGGTGGCCGCCGTGCAGCCCTCGAAGACGGCGTCGGCGAGGAGGGCGTCCAGCACGACCGCGAAGGGGGGAACGCCGTGGACGACCGCCAGGTCGACGACGGGCACGCCGGGAGGCAGCGGAAGGCCGCAGTCGGCCACGACGACGAGATCACCGTGACCGAGTGCGCTGATGGCCGCGTTCAGTTCGGCGTTGAGAATTCCGCCCCGCTTCATGATGCTGCCTCGCCACGCTCGGCATCGGCATTGGCATCGGCATCGGCATTGGCAGCGGCATCCGCATCCGCCTGCGCCGACGCCGGAACGCTCGGAAGCTCGTCCTCGAGCGACGGGTAGGACGACTGCGTGCCGACACCCGTGACGGCGAAAGCACCGACACGCACGGCGTCCCTGGCCGCCTCGACGAGCGAGGCCCCCGTGGCGAGCGATGCGCCGAGGGCCCCGACGAACGCGTCTCCCGCTCCCGAGGTGTCGACGGCGTCGACGCGAGGCGACGGCAGGACGTGCACTCCCGACCCGTCAGCCACGATGACGCCCGCCGCGCCGCGGGTCATGATGACCGACGGGATCCCCTCGGTGCGCAGGGCGTCGACGATCTCCGCGTGGTCGACCGGCACCGGTCGATCCGGCCGCAACTGCTGCAGCGCCAGCGCGCCCTCGTGCTCGTTCACGACGAGCGGGTCGGCGGCGCGGAGAACGGCCGGGTCGACGCGGATGACCGGTGCGAGGTTGAGCAGGATGCGCCCGCCCGCCAGGCGGGCCGCCCGTTCGATGCCCGACGCGGGAATCTCGCCCTGGAGCACGACCACGGCGGCATCGGCGAGAACATCGGCGTGACGCTCGACGGCCGCGTCATCGACCGTGCCGTTGGCTCCCGGAACGACGACGATGGTGTTCTCGGCGTCGACGCTCACGTTGATCACGGCCAACCCGGTAGGGGCGACGACGACGTCGACCCGGCTGACATCTACGTCGCTCGACGTGAGCACCGTCAATGCCGCGGCGGCGTGCGCATCGTCGCCGACCGCACCGATCAGGAGAGTCGCTGCCCCGCGTCGGGCCGCGGCGACCGCCTGATTGGCGCCCTTGCCGCCGGGCAAGAGGGTCAGCGACGAGCCGATCAGTGTTTCACCGGGCAACGGCAGTCGTTCGACGGAGATGACCTGGTCGACATTGATGGAGCCCACCACGACGACGGTCGGGCGGGAGGGGGGAGCGGGAAGCGATCGTTCCATCACTCGTGTCCTTTCTGGGGCGGGATTCTCGCGGCGACGCGGGGGAGGAGTGGAGCACAAGCGGTACGACCTCGACGCCGCGGATCGCGGACCGGGACACCGACGCTCGTCCTATGCTCTCAGTCGGGCGCGAACGACACACGCCGCCCCGGGAAGGTGGGACATGCAGGCCGTCCTCGGTGTCGACATCGGCACGTCGAGCACGAAGGCGGTTCTCGTCGACCTCCGTGGTCGTGTCGTCGGAGAGGCGTCTCGCGCCCATGCGGTCGACCGGCCGGCCCAGGGCCGGGTCGAGATGGATTCCCGCGTCTGGTGGACGGAATTCGTCTCCCTCGTCGCCGAGCTGTTGACGGCCGCCCCGCACTGCGAGATCGTCTCGGTCGGTGTCAGCGGCATGGGACCCTGCGTGCTGCTGACCGACGCCTCCGGTGAGCCGCTCCGACCGGCCGTGCTCTACGGCGTCGACACCCGGAGTGTCGACCTCTTCGACGAGGTGACCGCGATGCTCGGTGGCGAAGACGCCATGCGGGCCCGGACCGGCTCGGCGCTCAGCGCGCAGGCGGCCGGGGTCAAGCTCGCCTGGCTGGCGCGTCACGAACCGGAGGTCTGGCACCGGGCGGAGCGCTTCACGATGCCATCGTCGCGCATCGTGGAGTTGCTGACCGGTGAATACGTGCTCGACCATCATTCGGCGAGCCAGTGCACGCCTCTCTACGACGTCTCCGAGAATCGCTGGATCACCGAGTGGGCGGACCTGCTGGCCCCGGGCCTCGCCCTGCCCCGACTCGGCTGGCCGGGCGAGGAGGCGGGCAGGGTGACCGCCGAAGCAGCGGCGGCGACCGGGCTCCCCGTCGGTGTTTCGGTGGTCTTCGGCACCATCGATGCCTGGGCCGAGTGCCTGAGCGCCGGTTCGCGGTACGCCGGTCGAGTATTCCTCCAGTACGGCACGACGATGTTCCTCGTCGCGCCGATGAACGCGCCCGACCCGCTCGCGGGCCTCCTCACGACCGTGGGCGCGCAGCCGGGGGAGGCCGTCGCCGCGGGGGGCATGGCCACCTCCGGTGCGATCACCGACTGGCTGCGTCAACTGACGGGTGGGGACCGGTCCGAGATGATGACCGAGGCGGAGCGATCGGGACCGGGAGCCCGCGGATTGGTCGTGCTGCCGTACTTCGCGGGGGAGCGCACGCCCGTCGCCGATCCCGACGCTCGTGGGGTGATCGCGGGACTCACCGTCACCCACACCCGCGGCGACATCTACCGCGCCGTGCTCGAAGCGACGGCGTACGCAGTGCGGCATCACCTCGAGGTGCTCATGGCGAACGGCATACCCGTCGACGTTCTGGTCGGTGCGGGCGGTGGGGTCGCCACCGATCTCTGGCCCCAGATCGTGAGCGACGTGTGCGGCCTCGAGCAGACCGTTCCGTCGATCACGATCGGCGCGTCGTTCGGATCGGCATTGCTGGCGGCGGGACTCGTCACCGAGGTGGACGTCGATCGATGGAACCCGCCCGGAAAGGTGCTCCGGCCCGATCCCGCCCGGCGTTCGCTCTACGACGACGTCTACGCCGACTACCGGCAGCTCTACCCGGACACGGTGCAGGTCGTGCATCGTCTCGCCCGGCGGGGGAGGGCCGGACCCGGCGGAAGGGCCGACCCGTCCCCGCGGTGACCGAACGCTAGTCGTCGACACGGACGGGCGTGCCGGCGTCGTGCCCGCCCACCCCCGCGAGCACATTGCCGACGACGGTGACGATCATGCCCATCGATGTTGCGCCGGCGTCGGGTGTGCCGATGCTCTTTTCCGCCAGTGGCCGTGCGCGACCTACCCGGGGGCGCAGGTCCGCCGTGGCCGCCGCACTCGCAACGGCGACCGTTGCCGCCTCGCGCCACGCGTCGGACAGGGACATCCCCTGCTCGACCCGCTCGCGCAGGGCGCGGGCGAAAGGCAGCAGCGCATCGAGCATCGTCTTGTCCCCTTCGCTCGCGCGGCCAAGGTCCACGATGGCCTCCGCGAAGGCGTCCACGCCGTGAACCACATCGGTGGCGGTGTAATCCTGGCGGTCGTCGGTGAGGGACTCGGCGAGCGATTCGAGCGCGGCGCCCCAGAGCACCCCGGAGGTGCCGCCCGCGTACTCCGCCCACGCTTGACCGGCACGGCTCAGAAGCCACGCGCCTCCGGCCCGCTCGTCGACGGATCCGACACGGGCGACCGCTGCACCGATGCCCTTGAGCATTCCCCGTCCGTGGTCACCGTCGCCGGCGACTGCATCGATGCGGCCGAGTGCGTGCTCCTCATGCTTGAGCAGGTCATGAATGGCGGATAACGCGATTCGCACGACGTCGGCCATCCGCGTCGCCGCATCGGTCGCCGGCGGCGGGGTCTGGTCGATGCCGACCGCGACCTCGTCGGGCGACGGCACGACGAACGCCGCGACGGGCGCTGCGGCCTTGCGGTAGGCCGGCGTGTACGCGTCAGCGCGCCAGAGACGCTCGAGTTCGTCATCCAGCCACTGCAGGGTCAGCGAGACCCCGCCCATGTCGAGGCTCGTGACGAGCTCACCGACCTCGGGCTCGATCGTCGTCACGCCGTTGTCGGCGAGGATCGACGCGACGTGGCGCCAGAGCAGGAACAGCTCCTCGTACTTCGTGGTGCCGAGTCCGTTGAGGATGGGGGCGACCCTCGTCGAGGCGCCCTCGGGCCGGTTCGCCAGCACCTGCTCCACAAGGAGCGAGGCCAGGTCGGCCGCGCGCATCAGCGGGATGTCGCGGATGCCGGGCTCGCCGTGAATGCCGAGACCCAGCCCGAGGTGACCGTCGGGAACGCTGAACAACGGTTCATCCGCACCCGGCATCGTGCATCCGGAGAACGCGACGCCGAGCGTGCGTGTCGCGTCGTTGCAGGCGTTGCCGACGCGCTCCACCTCATCGAGCGACATCCCCTCGGCCGCGGCGGCACCCATGGCCTTGAACACGGGGAAGTCGCCGGCGATCCCGCGACGCTTCGCCGCATCGTCCGACGATGCAATGTCATCGGTGACGACGACGATGCGGGCGTCGATGCCCTCCTTGCGGAGGCGCTCGGCGGCGATGCCGAAGTTTATGATGTCCCCGGCGTAGTTGCCGAAGCTGAAGACCACGCCGCGGCCCTGATGAGCGGCCTTCGCCACCGAGTACGCCTGCGCGGCGGAGGGGGAGGTGAAGATGTTCCCCACCACGGCTCCGGTCGCGAAACCCGGACCGACGGTGCCGCTGAATGCGGGATAGTGGCCCGAGCCACCGCCGATCACCACGGCGACCTGCGGTGAGGCGCCCGAGGTCCGATGCGCGACCACGCCCCCCGGCACGCCGCGCAGTCGGTCGCCGTAGAGCGCCAGGAAACCCGCCAGCTGATCGTCCGCGAACTCGTCCGGGTCGTCGTAGAGGATCGTCACGCGGATCAGCCTCGGACGGCGGGCGACGTGGTGGCCTCGGTCAGCGAGGGCACGATGGATACCTTCACCGAGCCTCCCTCGCTGTCGCCGACGAGATCCAGTGCCTCCTGGAAGCGGTCGAGGGGGAACTGGTGGGTGCAGATCTCGTCCATCGGCAGGATGTTGCTCTCGAGCAGCTTGATCGCCGCCGGCCAGCAGTGCGGGCCGAGGTGGGCGCCGAGCACGTTCAACTCCTTGTCGTCGCTGATGATCGACCAGTCGACCGAGGCGTTCGACCCGAACACGGAGTACTCGACGTAGGTGCCGAGCTTGCGCAGGATGTTGAGGCCCTGCGAGACGGCCGAGGGGTGTCCGGTGGCCTCGATGTAGACGTCGGCGCCGTACCCCTCGGTGAGCTCCTTGACCTTGGCCACGGCATCCTCCTTCGTGATGTTGATCACGAGGTCGGCGCCGGCCTTGGTGGCGAGGGCGAGCTTGTCGTCGCTCATGTCGAGCGCGATCACGAGCTTCGGGTTCTTCTGACGCGTGCCGGCGATGGCGCCGAGGCCGATCGGCCCCGCACCCGCGATGACGACGACGTCGTTGAACTGGATGTTGCCGCGCTCGACGGCGTGCATGGCGCAGGACAGCGGCTCGCTGAAAGCGGCGACGTGCGGTGCGAGGTCGCGGCTGACGGGGTGGGTCAGGGCGCGCGTCGGGACGAGGACGTACTCGGCCATCGCGCCGTCGAAGCCCTTGAACCCGAACATGTCGTGGGGACCGCACATCCAATAGGCGCCCATCAGGCAGTAGCGGCACTCCCAGCACGGCACGATCTGCTCGCAGGCGATGCGGTCGCCGACGGCCACGCCGCGCTTGGTGAGCGCCTCGTCGTCGCCGGCGACGACGGTGCCGACGAACTCGTGGCCGGCGATGCGATCGCGCTCGGCCCAGGCCGGACGGTTCTCGTCGCCCCAGAACTTCGCGGCGCCGTGATAGCACTTCAGGTCGCTGGCGCACACGCCGACGGCGTCCACGCGCAGCAGCAGCTCGCCGGGACCGGGTGTGGGAACGGCGACGGTGTCGAGGCGGTAATCCTCGGGACCGTGCACGACGACCGCCTTCATGGTGGCCGGAATGTCGGAGACGGTAGTGGACGTGGTCAAGGAGAGCCTCCATCGGATCGGATCGCCGCATCCTCGCGGCGCTCTGAACCTACCCGATGCTGAACAAAAGTCAAGAACAGAATTTCATCTCGGTTCGGGTACTAATATCGGCTGAGGACTTGTGGAACGAATGTTTAGAACATAATTTCTTCGAGACACCTCGTTCTCCCCCACCCCCAGCGTCAACGATGCCGAACCGGTTCGTCGCCGCTGCCGCCCCCGAATCGACCAACGAACGGAGCCGCGATGATGCGCGCTGTACCCACCGACCCCGAGTCCTCGGCCCGTCGGTCGAGCACTCTCCGACTGCTGATGGCGACGGTGCCGCGATGACCGCCTCGTCAACGGCGACCCCCGTGCGCGCTCCCCGCCCTGCCGCGCCGAAGGTGCCCCGGCGCACCATCATCACCGGCGTGATCGTTCTCGCGCTGCTCGTGGCGATGGCGCTCAGCACCAAGGTCGTCGGAGCGGACTCCGACCTCGGCGCCGGACCCGAGGCGTTCTCCGCCGAAGCCTGGGGCGAGGAGAACTTCCCCGTCATCCAGGAGGCCATCGCGGATCGCGCCGTCGAGGCGCCGACGCTGGCAGAAGCCATCGCCGCCGACCCGGCCGCCGCGGGCGAAGAGTACGGCGTCATGGGAGGCACCGGTCCGGTGTTCTCCGTGACGTTCACGGGCACCGTGGGCGCGGGCCAGGCCGGCATCTACCCGGTGACGGTCGAGGGCGTGCCCGA
This sequence comes from Planctomonas psychrotolerans, assembly GCF_008642235.1. Taxonomy (GTDB): domain Bacteria; phylum Actinomycetota; class Actinomycetes; order Actinomycetales; family Microbacteriaceae; genus Planctomonas; species Planctomonas psychrotolerans. Next base: position 1,688,291 of record NZ_SJEV01000001.1, read on the forward strand.
GGACGTGCTCATCCGGGTGCAGACGGGTCCGGCCATCAACGGGACCGACCTGCGCGACGCCACGGGCACGGTCGGCTTCGGGCAGTTCACCAACCAGATCGAGTTCCAGGATGCGGCCAGCGCGCTGAACGAGCAGCTGAAGACGTCGGTGCTCGAATCCGTCGACACGACCGCACTCGAGGGCAAGACCATCGACGTGACCGGTGCCTTCCAGCTCATCAACCCCCAGGGCTGGCTGGTCACGCCGTCCGAACTGGAAGTCCAGTGAGCCAGGCTGAGCGGACAGCCCAAGACATCGGGGAGGTCGTGCTGGAAGCCGTTGATGTCGTGAAGACGTACGGAGCGACGCGCGCCCTCAAGGGCGTGGGATTCTCGATCCACCGTGGCCAGGTCACGACGCTGTTCGGCGAGAACGGTGCGGGCAAGTCGACGCTGATGAAGATCCTGTCCGGAGTGGAGCAACCGACCTCGGGCACGATCCTGCTGCACGGCGAACCGGTCGCGTTCACCGACACGGTCGACGCCCGCGAGCGCGGCATCTCGATCATCCATCAGGAGTTGAGCCTCGCGCCGAATCTCTCGGTGCGCGACAACATCTTCCTCGGCCGGGAGATCACGGGTCCGTCCGGAGTCGACTACGCCGAGGAGGCCAGGCAGACCAAGGCCGTCCTCGATGAGCTCGGCGAGGACATCGACCCGATGACCAAGGTCGCCGACCTGCGCCTCGGGCAGCAGCAGCTCATCGAGATCGCCCGAGCGCTCTCCGTCGACGCCCGCATCCTGATCATGGACGAGCCGACCAGCGCCCTCAGCGCCACCGAGGTCGAGGTGCTGTTCACCGTCATCCACGACCTCACCGCCCGCGGCGTCTCCATCGTCTACATCTCCCATCACCTCGAGGAGGCGCTGGAGATCACCGATCACGCCGTCGTGCTCCGGGACGGTACCGTCACGGCCACCGCCGTGTCGGCCGACATCGACCTCCCCTGGGTCGTCCGGGCCATGGTGGGGGAGGGCTTCGACCTCGGCTCGCCGCCCACCGGTTACGAGTTCGGCGAGGTCGCCCTCTCGGTGCAGGGCGTCAGCGTTCCCGACGCCGAGATCCACGGCCGAAATGTCGTCGACCGGCTCGACCTCGAGGTGCGACAGGGGGAGATCGTGTGTCTCTACGGCCTGATGGGCGCCGGTCGTACGGAGCTGCTCGAGGCGGTCGCGGGCCGTAACCCGATCAGCGAAGGCCGCATCCTGAAGGATGGCCGCGACCTCGCTGGCCTGTCGATCGCGCAGCGCATCGACGCGGGTCTCGGCCTCGTGCCCGAGGACCGCCAGCGCGATGGACTCGTGCAGACGATGACGGTCGGCCGCAACATGTCGCTCGCCAGTATCGGGTCCTTCGTCAAGGGATTCTTCCTGTCGGGTCGCCGCGAGGCGGACCTCGTCACCGACTCGATCCGCAGCGTGCACGTCAAGACGGCGGGCGGTGGCGCGATGATCGGCTCGCTCTCGGGCGGCAATCAGCAGAAGGTCGTGATCGGCAAGATGCTGGCCACCGACCCCGACGTCATCCTGCTCGACGAGCCCAGCCGCGGCATCGACATCGGCGCCAAGGCCGAGGTGTTCCGCCTGCTGGCCGAGCGTGCCCGTCAAGGACTGGCCGTGGTCTACACGACCTCCGAGGTGGGCGAGTGCCTCAGCATCGCTCACCGCATCGTCGTGCTGAGCCGTGGCCGCATCGCGGCCGAGTTCGGCGCCGACACCACTAAAGAAGCCATCATGGCCGCGTCCGGCGAAGCCGTGATCTCGTGACCATCAGCGAACGGAAGCCCACCATGACCACCAACGCGACCGGGCAGCGACGCCCCGCGCTCTTCTCGGACGGGTTCGACCTCGGCCGTCTCCTGCTTCAGGGACGGGCGTTCTTCGCCCTCATCGCCATCATCGTCGTGTTCTCGGTGCTGTCACCGAACTACCTGACGGTCAGCAACCTGCTCACGATGTCCTCGCACGTCGCCGTCTACGCGATCCTCGCAGTGGGGATGCTGCTCGTCATCCTGAACGGCGGCATCGACCTCTCGGTCGGGTCGACGCTCGGCTTCTCCGGGGTGATCGCGGGCTTCCTGATGCAGGGCGTCCCCATCGGCGGCGTCACCCTGTACCCGTCCCTCTGGGTCGTGGTCGTGCTGTCGTGCGGGATGGGCGCCTTCATCGGTCTCATCAACGGCGTGCTCGTCGCGCGGTTCCGGGTCGCCCCGTTCGTCGCGACGCTCGGCATGCTCTACGTCGTGCGCGGGGTCGGGCTGCTGATGACCAACGGCCTCACCTACAACAACCTCGCCGGAGACCCTGCCCTCGGCAACACCGGCTTCGACTGGCTCGGGTTCAACCGCCTGTTCGGGCTGCCGATCGGTGTGCTCGTGATGATCATCGTCGGCATCGTCGTCAGCCTTCTCCTGAACCGCACGGTGTTCGGCCGCTGGCTGTACGCTTCGGGCGGCAACGAGCGCGCCGCCGAACTGTCCGGTGTGCCGGTGAAGCGCGTGAAGGTGCGCGTCTACGTGCTGTCCGGTCTGTTCGCCGCCATCGCCGGCCTGATCCTCTCCTCCGAGCTCACGAGTGCGAGCCCCACGGCGGGTAACTCCTACGAGCTGACCGCCATCGCGGCCGTCGTCATCGGTGGTGCGGCCCTCTCCGGCGGAATCGGTAACGTGCGCGGCACCCTGCTCGGTGCCTTCGTCATCGGGTTCCTCTCCGACGGCCTGGTGATCATCGGCGTCTCCTCGTACTGGCAGACCGTGTTCACCGGTGCCGTGATCGTGCTCGCGGTCCTTCTCAATTCCGTGCAGTACACGGGCAAGCCCCGTCGCTCCGGTGGTGGTCGATCCGACGACCAGTCCACCCCCACGACCCCTTCTCCCACCTCCGACGCCCAGGCACCCGCCGGCGCCGTCCCCGAGAAGACCCGCGGTTGACTCCCGTCAACCGCGGCACAGCGAAAGGAAACACTATGAACCGCAAGCTGGCAACGGTGCTCGCCGCGGGCGCGGGCCTCACGCTCGCCCTGTCCGGATGCGCCTCAGGAGGAGAAACCCCCGAGGCAGCGCCCGGAGCCTCGGGCTCCTCGGGCGAGTCCGAGGGTGGCCTCATCTCGATCATCGTCAACGACCCGTCCAACCCCTACTGGCAGACCGAAGGTGACGTGGCCGCGGCTCAGGCGGAGGAGCTCGGCTACGAGTCCAACGTCGCCGCGTCGCTCGGTGACACCAACACCGAGAGCAACCTGATCGACACGGCCATCACCAACCAGTCGGTCGCGATCATCCTCGACCCGGCCAACGCATCCGGCTCGGTCGGTGCGGTGAAGAAGGCCGACGCCGCGGGCATCCCGGTCATCCTCGTCAATGCCGAGATCAACGAGACCGGTCTCGCAAAGGCGCAGCTCGTCTCCAACAACGCCCAGGGCGCCGCCCTCGGTGCACAGGAGTGGGTGAAGGCCGTCGGTGACACCGCGAACTACGCCGAACTGTTCGGATCCCCCTCGGACAACAACGCGCAGACCCGGTCGAACGGCTTCGCGACCGTCATCTCGCAGTACCCGGGCCTCGTCCAGGTCGCGAGCCAGGTCGGCAACTGGGACCGCACGGAGGGTCACGACAAGATGCAGTCGATCCTGCAGGCGAACCCCGACATCACCGGTGTGATCTCCGGCAACGACGAGATGGCCCTCGGTGCCATCGCGGCGCTGAAGGAGGCCGGCAAGCTCGAGCAGGTCAAGGTCGGCGGCTTCGACGGATCCCCCGATGCTGTGGAGGCCGTGAAGGCCGGTGAGCTGCAGTACACCGTGCTCCAGCCGGTGGCCACGTTCGCGAAGGAAGCGGTCATCCAGGCCGACTCCTTCATCCGGACCGGTGAGACCGGCGTCGCCGAGGAGAAGCAGGCGTTCGACTGCATCCTGATCACCAAGGAGAACGCCGACAAGGTCACCGAGCCGTTCACCCTCTCCGAGTAACACGGCAACGAACACCTACCGATGGATGAGCGCCGGGGGGGCCCCCCACCCGGGGCGCCCGCCCGTACCGGCCCAGGGGGGGGTGGCAGAGGC
>NZ_SJEV01000001.1:1692399-2875940 GCF_008642235.1 Planctomonas psychrotolerans
ACACAGCCAACCCACCCCCTCCTGATAGCGGCGGGGGCGGACCCCCGCAGCGCGGCCCCCCCGGCCGTTCCGGTAAACGGGATGGGATACTCTGGCGCGCATGACCGGCCCCTCACCGCTCCCGAAGCGGCCAGATAGCGTGAGGTTTCCGCTCGAGCTGGTCTATCAGGCCGCCCGCATGTACTACGTCGACGACGCCACCCAGGTGGAGATCGCATCCGATCTCAACGTGTCGCGGCCCACCGTCAGTCGCCTCGTCGCCGAGGCCCGTCGTCTCGGGCTCGTGCGCATCGAGGTCGTCGACCCGTTCCTCGACGAGACGCAGGGACTGGCCGAGGCCCTGCGAAACGCCCTCGGCCTGCGATCGGTGCATCTCACGGCCGTGAGCAATGCGGCCGCCCCAGGCCGCGACCTCGCCGCTCCCGTTGCCGCGGCGATACAGGAGATGGACCTCCACGCCGGCGACGCGCTCCTCATGTCGCTGGGCCGCACGGTGCACGACCTCGCTCACTCCGGCCTGCTGCCGCCGTTGCCCGGTGTGGTGATCGTGCCCGCGGTGGGTGGTCAGACCGAGCCCCAGTCGTGGTTCCAGACCAACGAGATCACCCGCATGGCGGCGGAGGCGACCGGAGCGCGGTCGAGCTTCCTCTTCGCGCAGACGCTGCCGAGTCCCGCGCTGCGAGCGAGCCTCGAGGACGACCCGGCGTTCCGCGAGGTGATGGCCCTGTGGCAGCGCGCCAAAGGCGCCCTGCTCGGCATCGGGGCCCCCACGGCCACCCGGCAGGTGCTGTCGTCCGCGCTTCCCGACGAGGAGGGCCTCTTCGACGCCGCCGCCGGCGATGTGTGCCTCAACTTCTTCCGCGGAGACGGGTCTCCGCTCGAGTTCCCGGGGAGCGATCGCATGGTCCGGGCGTCACGCGAAACCCTTGCGGCGGTGCCGTGGGCGGTGGGTGTCGCGGTAGGGATCGACAAGGTGCCGAGCATCGTCGGAGCCGTGCGCGCCCGGCTGGTCAATGCGCTGGTGACCGATGTCGTCACGGCGAGGGCGCTGCTGGCCGCCCTGTAGCGGGTGCGGAGCCGGTCCGTCTTCACCCCTTCTTCCCCTTCTCACTCACTTCCTATCCCGAGGACGACCATGAACAGCGCGCATACGACCACCGCACCGGGTACGGGCGCGGAGGGAAACGAGGGAGAAAGCGGTACTCGATCCGCGCGGGAACTGGTGAGCCGGGTGCGCGGGGGAGCGGTGCTGGCCGTCCTGACGCCCGCGACGGCGATTCTCGGGCGGATCCTCATCGTCGCGATCGCCGTGGTCGGGCTGGTCTATCTCCTCTCGCTGTTGTGGGTCGTCGTCTTCCCGCTGATCCTCGCCCTGCTGCTGTCCTCCATCCTCTGGCCGCTCAACCGCGGTCTGCGAAGCGGCCTGCCGAAGGCGGCAGCCGCGGGCATCACGGTTCTGGGGTTCCTGGCCGTCGCGATCACGATCGGATGGGCCGCTGCCGCCCTGTCCGTCGACGGGGTGCGCGAACTCTCCGTCAAGGCTGTCAACAACGTGCGCAACCTCGGCGAGTTCGCGGAATCACTGCCCTTCGCCGTTCCCGACGTCGACGAGTTCATCACCTCGGCGCTCGGCTGGCTGCGGGCGAACGTCGGCGCGATCCTGTCGCAGGTGGTCTCCGGAGTGGGCACGATCGGCTCCGTGGTCGTAACCATCCTGCTCGCGCTGGTTCTCACCTTCTTCTGCCTCAAGGACGGTGAGCGGTTCCCCGGATGGCTGCTCCGCTGGACGACCGGCACGGTGTTCGTGCACGTCGCAGAAGTCTCGTCCCGGAGCTGGCGGACCCTGTCCTCGTATGTCCTGTCGCAGGCGGCGGTGGCGCTCGTCGACGCGGTGCTCATCGGTACCGGCCTGTGGATCCTCGGGATTCCGCTCGCCCTGCCCCTGGCCGTGCTGATCTTCTTCGCGGGATTCCTTCCCGTGGTCGGCGCCGTGGCCACGGGCTTCCTCGCCACACTGGTCGCCCTGCTGTCGGACGGATGGGTGAAGGCGCTCATCGTCCTCGGCATCGTGCTGCTCGTGCAGCAGCTCGAGAGCAACGTGCTGCAACCGATTCTGGTCGGCAAATCGCTGAACCTCCATCCGGCCGTCGTGCTCACGGGGGTGACGGCCGGAGGAACCATCTTCGGCATCGTCGGGGCGTTCCTCGCCACGCCCGTGATCGCGGTGGTGATGGTCGTGTGCCAGTATGCGCGGGAGCAGATGCTGGAGCGTGTCACCGGGGCCAACACCGATGAGGAGGAGACGCTTCCGAGCGCCGGAACCGAGACGCGCACCGCCTGAACGACGATTCATCGGGCATCGGGGGTGCCGGTGCCATCCCCCTTCCCTCAGAACAGGAGACACGCGACATGACCTCCCCCTCCCTCATCTCCCTCACCTTCGTCGGCGTCGGCGCCATCGGCCTGCCCATGGCCACGCTCCTCTCCCGCGCCGGACACGCCGTCACGGGCGTCGACCCGTTTCCCGCCGCGCGGGAGCGCGCCGCCGAGGCCGGATTCGACGCCGTCGCGTCATTCTCCGACGCCTCGGCATCCGACACCGTGGTGGTGATGGTGGCAACACCCGACCAGCTGTCCGCTCTCGTGACGGAGGCGCTGACCACGGATGCCGTGAGCGGCACCACCTGGATCCTCATGTCCACCGTCGGCCCCGCGGCCGTGCGCACCGAAGCCGACCGCCTGGGGAACGCGGGGGCCACCGTGATCGATGCGCCGGTGACCGGTGGGGTCGCGCGGGCGGTCACCGGCGACCTGGTGATCTTCGCCTCCGGTGCCGATGCCGACCTGGATTCCGTGCAGCCATTGCTCGAGGTACTCGGCACGGTGCGGCGGGTGGGTGCCGCCGTGGGCGACGGGCAGGCGATCAAAGTGGTGAATCAGCATCTGTGCTCCGTGCACATCGTCGCTGCGGCCGAAGCGCTTTGGCTGGCCGAGTCCCTCGGGCTCGACCGGTCGGCCGTGCTCGACCTGGTGTCGGGGGGAGCGGCCGGGTCGTGGATGCTGTCCGATCGGGGCCCGCGGATGCTGCTCGGAACGGATGCGCCGGTGACGAGCTCGGTGAACATCTTCGTCAAGGACAGCGGTCTGGTGGCCGACGCGGCGGAGTCGAGCGGCGCATCCGTGCCTCTGCTGGAGGTCGCCCGGGACCGCTTCACCTCAGCGGCCGAGCGAGGGCTCGGTCTGCGCGACGACAGCCGGGTGATCGAAACCTACGAGCGGTAGTGGCGGAGGAGCCTGGCGCCAAGTTGTCCTTGAGGTGTTGACTGTTAACAGTTAGATCCTTACTCTGGTCCTGCGGTCCTTCCCGGCCGTGGACCAAAGGATCAATGACGATGTTCTCCAACCGGCTCGGGTGCTCCTCGATCAGCTTCCGCCACCTCGACCTCGCGTCCGCGCTCTCGACCATCACGGAGCTGGGGTTCGACGAGATCGACCTCGGCGCCCTGCCCGGCGTGTGCGATCACGTTCCGTTCGTTCTGGATGCCACCGCCGTGGAGCAGGTGACGCGCACCGTGCGAGGCTCCGGGCTCCGGGTTCGCTCGGTGAACGGCGACATCGGAGACCTGAACGCCGACCTCGACGCCTCGGCCCGCAGTGCCCGGGATGCGCACCTCGACTCCCTGCTCGCTCTGGCGGAGGGAGTGGGGGCCAAGGCGCTCGTGCTGCCGTGCGGTGCCATCGATCACGAGCCGATCCGCACGCTCGACGAGGATCTCGATGTGGTCGCGGCCGAGCTGATCCGCGCTAGCGAACGGGCACGGGAGCGCGGTCTCGAGATCTGGACCGAGTCGCTGCACTTCCACCGCCTGTGCTGGAACCTCGACCGTGCCACCCTGCTCGCGGATCGCCTCGCCGGCTCCGGCGTGGGCATCGTCATGGACTTCAGTCACATCGTCGCGTCGGGTGGATCTCCAGACGACTTCGTCCGCCGCTTCGCCGACCGGATCGCCCACGTGCACCTGCGTGACGCGGTGGCCGGCAACATCAACCTCAGCATCGGGAAGGGCGCCGTCGACTTCGCCGGGGGACTGCGTGCGCTCGCCGCGGCCGGGTACTCCGGGCACTTCGCGCTGGAGCTCGAGACCCGCGACATCACTCACGAGGAGCGTCCCGCTGCCACGGCGGACGCCGCGCGCCTCATCACGTCGTACCTCTGATCCGACTCTTCCCCACTCACCCATTCACCTCTCACCGTAGGAGCACCATGACCACCAGCACTCGCACCGCCGTCATCACCGGAGCCACATCGGACCGGGGGATCGGCATGACCACCGCACGCCGCTTCGCCGCCGGTGGGTGGTCGATCGTCATCCTCGACCTCGACGGGGAGAAGTCCTCCGCGGTCGCGGCGGATATCGGTAACGAGTACGGCGTTCAGGCCTTCGGCCACCAGATCGACGTGGCCGACGAGGCCTCGGTCGCCGCAGCCCACGACGCCGTGGCCGCGGAAGTGGAAGCGGGGCGCCTGCAGCCCGTCGGAGCTTTGGCCAACATCGCCGGGATCACCTCGCCCGTTCCGTTCCTCGAGACGACCCTCGACCTGTGGAACAAGGTCATGAACGTCAACGCCACCGGCACCTACCTGGTCACCCGCGCATTCCTGCCCGGCATGCTCGCGAACAACTGGGGCCGCATCATCAACATGTCGTCGGTGTCCGCGCAGCGCGGCGGCGGAGTCTTCGGCAAGGTGCCGTACTCGGCGGCGAAGGCGGCGATCCTCGGCTTCACGAAGGCGCTCGCGCGCGAGCTGGGGGACAACGGCGTCACGGTGAACGCCGTCGCGCCCGGTGCGGTGGACACCAACATCCGCGTCGGCACGACGCCGGAGCTCGAGGCCGCCATCGCCAGCGACATCCCGCTGGGCCGCACCGCCACGACCGATGAGGTCGCTGCAGTGATCGTGTTCCTCGCCTCCGCCGACGCCGGTTACCTCACCGGCACCACGATCGACATCAATGGCGGTAGCCACCTCCACTGACCGCGCGCGGCCCGGTCGCTGAGCCTGTCGAAGCGACGTGAGGTGCGTTCCGTACGGTCGCTGAGCCTGTCGAAGCGACGCAGGGTGCGTTTCGTCCCTTCGACGAGCTCAGGGACCGTGGGGTCGCGACGCAGGGTGCGTTCCGGATACGGTCGCTGAGCCTGTCGAAGCGACGTGGGGTGCGTTCCATACGGTCGCTGAGCCTGTCGAAGCGACGTGGGGTGCGTCCTGTCCCTTCGACGGGCTCAGGGACCGTGGGGCGTGACGTGCGGTCCGCGCGACGTGCGGGGGAGTGGTCAGGCGGACTGCTGGGCGTTCATCGCGACGAGGATGCGATCGGCAGCCTCCTCCATGTGCGCGTGCAAGAAGGCACGGCCGGCATCCACGTCGCCCTGTTCCAGCAGCTCGACGATCGGCAGGTGCCTCGAGTGGGCCATGTTGGCCAGGGCGCTGTCGGGCCCGGCCGCCGTCATCGCCGCGCGAGACAGTCCGCGCACGCTGAGCCACGACGAGTACAGGGTCTCGTTGCCGCTCAACCGGCACATCGTCGCGTGGAAGTCGAGGTCCGTCTCCAGCCGGTCGCTCATCGGCGCGTCGGTGTTCTCGAACCGGCTCAGCTGCGTGCGGAGCGCCTCGACGATGGTTCCGCGATCCGAACGCGCGCAGATGGTCTCGAACGCGAGCGTTTCGAGGGCGGCGCGCACGGCGAAGATGTCCTCCACCTGATGCGCTTCCACCACTCGGACGCGTAGTCGCCCCCGTGCATCGCTCTGCACGAGACCCTCCTGCTCGAGGTGCCGAAGCGCCTCGCGCAGGGTGCCCCTGCTGACGGTGAGGGCCTCGCTCAGATCCACCTCGGCGAGGTGTGTTCCGGGAGGAAGCTGTCCCACCGAGATCGCTTCCCGAAGCCGGGCGAGAGTGAGTTCGCGGAGGGTGTGACGGTCGACTCCCCCGAGCGAACTGATTGCGCTGCGCCGTTCACTGGTCACGGATGCTCCTTTGCGTGGCTTCCCACAGCGTAGATGACGCCTGACCTTATGACAACGATCTAACTGTTGACAGTTAGACAGTGCATGTGGTTTGCTGGGCGACACAGCAGGCTAAAGTTTCGCCCGCGAGTGTACGTAAACAAAGTGGTATCGGTTACACTCGCTTGATACCACCCCGACGGGGCCCAACTCAATCGCAAAGGAGCGATCATCACAACGATCAAATGGGTCGACAAGGCGCTGACGAAGCTCGACCTCGTTCTTCAAGTGGTGGCAGTCATGCTGCTCGGTTTGGTGCTGTTCGCAGTCACCTGGCAGGTGCTCGCCCGCTACGTCATCTCGGTATCGACGCCCTGGACCGTCGAGCTGGCCTCCTACAGCTTCGTGTGGTTGTCGATGATCGGCATCGCCCTCGGGGTGCGTCGCGGTAGGCACATGCTGCTCGACGTGTGGGACTACCTGCCGTACCGCCGCTGGCTCATCATCGCCCTCGACACGATCGCGGCCGTCGTCGTGGTCGTCGTGCTCGCGCTGCTGGTGTGGTTCGGGATCGAGAGTCTCGCGCCCGCCTTCCGCCGCACCATGCCGGGCCTCGGTCTCCCGTACGCCTACGTGACCCTCGCGGTTCCGGTGGGCGCCGGCCTTGCCCTCATCTTCGCCGTCGAGGCGTGGTGGGTCGGGGTGCACCGCAAGCGCGGCGAGGAGCGGACGGAAATCGGAACGCTCTTCCAGCCGGCTGACTCAGTGATCGTCAAGGGAGAGATCTAACCGTGGGACCGCTACTTCTCGGCAACTTCGCCGTCACCATGCTGTTGCGAATCCCCATCGGATTCGCGCTCGCCGCCGCCTCGCTCCTGTCGCTCTGGCTGCTCACCGACGTTCCCCTCACCATCGGCGCTCAGCGCATCGTTGCCGGGATCACCCCGTTCTCGCTGCTCGCCATTCCGCTGTTCATCCTCGCCGGCGGCATCATGAATGCGGGCGGCATCACCCGCCGCCTGCTCGACCTGGCCGACTCGATCGTGGGTGGCATGCGCGGCGGTCTGGCGCAGACCAATGTGCTGTCCGCGCTGTTCTTCGGTGGCATCTCCGGATCGGCAGTCGCCGACATCTCGAGCCTCGGGCGCATCCTCATCCCCGCGATGAAGGCCCGTGACTACAAGGCGGCATTCTCGGCAGCCGTCACCGCCGCGTCACCGGTCGTTGCGCCGATCATGCCGCCGAGCATCACGATGATCGTGTACGGAGTGGTGAGCGGCACCTCGATCGGCGCGCTGTTCTTCGCGGGCATCATCCCGGCCATCCTGTACATCGCGCTCGTGATGATCACCGTGCACCTCACGGTGCGCCGCCAGGGATTCACCGACGAGGCCATCTCCAAGGTGGCGGACATCAAAGATGTCGGCAAGACCGCGAAAGCCGACCGTCCGAAGTTCTGGCCCTCGCTCTACGCGGGAATCCCGGCACTGATCCTGCCCGTGATCATCCTGGCCGGCATCCGCTTCGGACTCTTCACGCCCACCGAGGCGGCTGCTGTCGCGGTCGTGTACGCGTTGCTCGTCGGGTGGTTCGTGTACCGGGAACTGTCATTCAAGAAGCTCGTGCATTCCATGGCCGACTCCACGCTGATCGTCGGTCTCATCATGCTCGTTCTCGCGGCGGCTCAGCTGTACTCGTGGGCGCTCACCTCGGGTCGGGTTCCTCAGGCGGCCGCTGAGGCGATCTTCGGACTGAGCGAGAACCCGATCGTGCTGCTCCTCATGCTGAACCTCCTCCTCCTCGTGGTCGGGATGTTCATCGAGGCGAACGCCGCGCTGATCATCATCACGCCCATCCTCCTGCCGATGGCCGTCTCGATCGGCGTCGACCCGGTGCACCTCGGCGTCATCATCGTCGCCAATCTCGGTGTCGGGCTCCTGACCCCTCCGGTCGGTATCGCCCTGATGCTGTCGGCGGAGATCGCCAAGGTGCAGATGATCAGCGCGGTGAAAGCCGTCTGGCCGTTCCTCGTCACCGGCATGGTCTTCATCCTGCTCATCACGTTCATTCCGCAGATCTCACTGTGGTTGCCGTCCGTGCTCATGCCCTAAGTCCCCCACCCCCCCTGCACCACACTCACACACAAGGAAGTGCACCATGAAGAAGACAGCAATCCTCGCCGGCATCGCCATCAGCGCACTGGCCCTCACCGGCTGCAGCGGCGCTGACAGCGGTGGCACCGGATCGGCAGCGCCGAGCGGTGAAGCCGAGCCGATGACGCTCACCCTCGGACACGCGGGAAGCGAGTCTGACCCCCGTCAGACCGCGGCGATGCAGTTCAAGGAGATCGTGGAGGAGGAGTCCGACGGCAACATCACCGTCGAGGTCCACTCCGACTCCACGCTCGGTACGTGGGAGGAGATGATCGAGGGCCTCCAGCTCGGAACCACCGACATCGTGATCGAGAGCCTGCTTTCGGTCGAGGCGTACACCGACCTGTCCAGCATCGAGACCGCCCCGTTCCTCTACGAGGACGAGGACCAGTTCTTCGAGGTCTGGGACGGTGATCTCGGGGACGAGATCAAGACTGCCATCACCGAGGCGTCGGGGTACGAGATGCTCGGCAACATGTACCGCGGACCCCGCCAGCTCACCACCAAGGACCCGGTCACCACGCTCGACGACCTGCAGGGGCTCACGATCCGCACGCCGTCCGCGCCGACGATGCTCGCCACCTGGGAGGCTCTCGGTGCCCGCGCCGAGGCGTTGCCCTTCAACGAGGTGTACTCGGCTCTCGAGAGCGGCGTGCTCGACGGTCAGGAGAACCCGCTCGACGCCATCCTCTTCAACAGCATCCACGAGGTCGCCCCGCACATCGGCGAGACCAGCCACATGTACGCGAACTACCACTTCATCACGTGGAACGAGTCGCTCTCCGGCATGCCCGAGGAGTACCAGGAGATCATCCGCGACGCCGCCGAGCAGGTCGGCGAGGACTACACGGCCACGACGATCGCCGACACCGAGGAGTACCGCGGCGAGCTCGAGGCCGCTGGTGCCGAGTTCCACGAGATCGAGGATCTCGACGAGTGGGTCGAGGCCACCCAGCCGATCATCGACGGCCTGCCCGCCGACGTTCAGGCGTGGGTCGAGGAGATCCGCGGCTAGCGCCATCCCCTCGAGGTAACGCTCCTCCCCAACGCAGGACCCCGCCCGTGCACATACCGGGCGGGGTCTTGTCATGCCCGGCCGGCGATTCCCGCGGTTCTCTTCCCGTCCGCCGGAGGTGCCGCAGGCTTGGGGGCGGTGGTCGTCCGGGCCCGTACCGAGATGGCGGCACAGAGGATCACCGCGCAGCCGCCGAACAGTGTCGCGAGGGTCACCTCCTCGTGCAGCAGCAGGGCTGCCCAGAGAATGCTGAGCACGGGTTGCACCAGCTGCACCTGGCTGACCTGCGCCATCGGTCCGATCGCGAGACCGCGATACCAGGCGAAGAAGCCCAGGAACATGCTCACTCCCGCCAGGTACGCGAACGCGGCCCACTCCACACCGCTGGCACGTGGGGGCTGCCCGGCAGCGCTGATGAGCGTCAGGGCGATCATCAGCGGTGAGGCGAGGACGAGCGCCCAGGAGATGGTCTGCCACGAACCCAGTTCCCGTGCCAAGAGGCCCCCCTCGGCGTAACCGATGGCTCCGGCGACCACGGCGGCGAACAGCAGCAGATCCGCCGACGTGAGGCCGGCGAGTCCACCGCTGTGCAGCGAGGCGAAGACGACCGCGGCGGTGGCTCCAGCCGCCGCCAGAATCCAGAACGACCGCCGCGGACGCTCCTTCGCCCGTAGCACGGCCATCATCGCCGTCGCGGCGGGAAGGAGGGCGATGACCACGGCGCCGTGGCTGGCAGGAGCGGCGGAGAGCGCGAACGACGTGAGCACCGGAAATCCGAGTACCACTCCACCGGCGACGAGTGCCAGGCGAAGCCACTGCATCCCCCGGGGCCGCATGCGACCGAAGCACGCCAGTGCCATCGCCGCGAGAGCAGCCGCGATCACCGCACGACCGGATCCGACGAAGAGCGGCGACATACCACCGACCGCCACTCGGGTGAACGGCACGGTGAAGGAGAACGCGACGACGCCGAGGGCGGCCCAGGCAAGACCACGGGTCGATATCACGCTCGCGGGAATGTGGATAGCGCTACTATGTGCCGTCATGGACAACGATAGCAGCGCTCGAATCGTCGGAGCGTTACGCGACTGGATCGCCGCAGCCCCGGCCGGAGCGCGACTCCCGTCGACCCGCGCCCTCGTCGCCACCCATGCCGCCAGCCCCATCACGGTGCAGAAGGCCCTCCGCGTGCTGACCGCACAGGGTCTCATCGAGAGTCGTCCGGGGGTCGGCACGTTCGTCCGCGCGATCCGGGTCGCGCGCCCGCTCGAGTTCGGCTGGCAGACCGCGGCACTCGGGTCACCACCGAACCGCGTACCGGTCTCCGCCGCGGCGATGCGGGACGCGCCGCAGGGGGTGATGGCGCTGCACAGCGGCTACCCGAATCGAGAACTGCTGCCCGAGCGGCTCGTCCGCTCCGCACTCACCCGGGCCGCGCGGAGCGACGTGGCCGTGTCCCGACCGCCTGTCGCCGGTATCCCCGAGCTTCAAGCGTGGTTCGCCGCCGAGCTCGCCGACGCGGTGCCGGCCGGCGCAACCCCGCCCACGGCGAGCGATGTTCTCGTTCTCCCCGGCAGCCAGAGCGGTCTGAGTTCGATCTTCCGAGCCCTCGTGGGCGCGGGTCACGCGCTGGTGATGGAATCACCGACCTACTGGGGTGCCATCACCGCCGCCGAGCAGGCCGGGGTGCGGGTCATTCCCGTCCCATCCGGTGCGGCCGGTCCCGACCCGGACGACGTAGCCCGAGCCTTCGAGGAGACCGGAGCTCGCGCCTTCTACGCCCAGCCGAACTACGCCAATCCCACCGGGGCTCAGTGGTCGAGGGATACCACGGAACGCATCCTCTCCGTCGTCCGGGCGAGCGGCGCCTTCCTGATCGAAGACGACTGGGCACACGACTTCGGGATCACGTCGACCTCAGCACCGGTTGCCGGGATGGACGACGCCGGCCACGTCGTCTACATCCGTTCGCTCACGAAGAGCGTGTCACCCGCCATCCAGATCGCCGCAATCATCGCTCGCGGTCCCGCTCGTCAGCGCATCCTGGCGGATCGGGTCGCGTCCTCGATGTACGTCAGCGGGATTCTCCAGGCGGCGGCGCTCGATATCGTCACCCAGCCCGCGTGGCGTGCGCACCTCCGCGGCGTCCGCTCGCAATTGCGGTCCCGCCGGGATCTTCTCGTCGACAGCTTGTCGGAGCACGCACCGCGCGCCCACCTCACCGCCATCCCCGCGGGTGGACTGAACCTGTGGGTACGACTGCCCGATGACACCGATCTCCCGGCGCTGGTTCGCTCGTGTGCGGAGGAGAACCTTTTCGTGGGACCCGGATCCGAGTGGTTCCCCGCCGAACCGCCGGGGCCGTTCCTCCGACTCAACTACTCCGGGCCCAACCCCGGTGCGTTCCCCGAGGCCGCCCGCATCCTGGGACGGGTGCTCGACCGGAGTCTCTGACGCCGCCACCCGGACCGCGTTTCGGTGTGAGCGTGATGCGTCCCTTCGACAGGGTTAGGGACCGTGGGGGCAGGGACCCGTGTGGGGTCCGTGGGGCTCGGGGGCCAACGTGGTGGCAGACTGACCGCGGCGGCATCGGACCGCCGGGGTATCTCAGCGTCGAGGAGCACGGTCATGGAGCAGGATTTCGCGGACAGGGTCGCCATCGTCACCGGGGCGGCGAGCGGCATCGGGTACACGACGGCTCATCACCTCGCCGAGCGTGGCGCCCTCGTGGTCGGCGTCGATGTGGGCGAGCATGTCGACGCGGTGATGCAGCAGCTTCCGGGTGAGGGGTCGTTCGGCATCCGCAGGGACCTGACCGCTCCCGAAGCGGCGAGCGAGATCGTGTCCGAGGTGCTTCAGCGGTGCGGCACGCCGCACATCCTGATCAACTCGGCCGGGGTCGCCCTGCTCGACCCGGCGATCGACGTGCCGGCGTCGCGGTGGCAGGCGACGCTGGACATCAACCTCAGCGCGAGCTTCTACATGGCGCAGGCGGTGGGACGGGAGATGGTGGCGGCCGGATACGGGCGCATCATCAACCTCGCATCTCAGGCCTCCGTCATCGGTCTCGCCGATCACGCGGCGTACTGCGCGAGCAAAGCGGCCATCGTGGGACTCACCCGGGTGCTCTCTCTCGAATGGGCGAGGCACGGTGTCACGGTGAACGCCGTATCACCCACCGTGGTGGAGACGCCTCTCGGGAAGGCGGCCTGGGCGGGGGAGAAGGGCGAGAAGGCCAAAGCGGAGATCCCCGTCGGCCGCTTCGCGCAGCCGGAGGAGGTGGCAGCTGCCATCGCCTACCTCGCCTCGGACGCGGCAGCGATGGTGACCGGCAGCAACATGCTCATCGACGGGGGGCGCACCTCCGTGTGAACCGATACTTCGGCCAGCGGCGTGGTTGTGGGGGAGGAGAAGCGAGCCGGGCGGCATGAGGGTCCGCCGGCTGGCACTATAGACGGATGACGCTGGCCGAATCCCCTCCTGACGAGCCGGTTTCGACCGGCGATCTCGACTGGGGGCCTCGCGACCGCGACACCACGGCGGAGGCGCACGACATCACCTCCGCGGCGCGGGATGCCCGTGCTGCCGCCCGCGATGTTCGCGCTGACGCGCGGCAACACGTGGGTGCATTCGATGCGCAAGCGGCCGCCGATCGCGCCGCCGCGAAGCGCGATCGGGCGAGCAGCGCTACCGACCGCATGCGGGCGGCGGATGACCGCCGTGCCGCGGCAGCGGATCGGGCCCGTGCGGCGGCGGAGCGCTCATCTCTGGTGTTGGACGGGCTCACGGGAGCACATCTGCGCAAGCCCGGGTTGATGGAACTGCACCGCGAGGTCATGAGAGCGAAACGGACCGATTCCCCCTTCGTGCTCGCCTTCGTCGACGTGGACGGACTGAAGGCGGTGAACGACGAGCAGGGTCATCAGGCCGGCGACGAACTGCTGCGCCAGGTGGTCGACGCCATCCGAAGCTCCGTCCGCGACTACGACCTCATCATCCGCTACGGCGGAGACGAGTTCCTCTGCGGATTCATGGACCTCACCCTCGCGGGGGCGGGGGAGCGGTTCGCCGAGGTGACGACGAAATCGTCGCACCGCTTGATGGGGTCGTTCTCCGTGGGTCTCGCCGAGCTGTCGGCCGATGACGAACTGGACGGTCTCATCGCGCGGGCCGACCAGGCCATGTACGAGTCACGCCGGCGCTCACGAGCATGACCATGGGACGCAATAACCTCCGGCTCCACGAGCCGTCCCGGTGAACAGCGCTCGACGGGACGCGAGCGCGACTACGCCGTTTCACCCTCGATGCCGACGGCCGAGAGCACGCGCGTGAGGGTGTCCGGTCCGCCCACGTTGCCGGGTACCACCACGTAGAGGATGCGGTGACCGTCGAACGCGTCGAGCTCCCACACCGAGACACCGGGGAGCACCTGGCCGAGTACTCGGGCCGCGCGCGCTCCGATGCCGATGCGGGCGACGTCCGCCGACGTGATACCGCCCTTGGCGATCACCACCTCGACCGACGGGGTGAGCGAGTGAACCGTGCGGGTGAGGGCGTCCATGACTCTGGAGCCGTGATCGAGGGTGTTGTGGTCGCTCGAGCGGGTGCGTTCCGTCATCACCACGGCGAGCCCGCGGTCCCGCAGGGCGTCGGTGGCGGTGCGGGTCGCGTCGTCGCTCGCCCGTGCCGCGTCGGTGAGGGCGGTGGCGGTGGAGACGGTCGCCGGGTCGATCCCCAGGGCGATCACTCCCGCCATCTGCGCGGTGGCCCCGGCGGTGTGCGAGCCGCACACGAGAAGGGTGGGTCGCGGTTCGGGCACCAGCGGGAGCGGAAGCAGGCCGGTGCTCTCGACTCCGGCGAGTGCTGCGGCGAGCGGCGCCGCGCTCCGCACGACGATCGGCTTGCCTTCGGCCCGGGCCGCGCGGATGGCCGCGGCGATGCTGCGCACGTCATCATCGGTCACCACATCCGGCAGCACCACCGATCCGGCCGGCGCACCGCGAAGCAACTCGGTCATGCCGCCCGAGCGCACCGCGTCGAGGGGGACCCGCGTCGATGACCGCCCGGATTTCTCGGTGACGTAGTCCACCAGCACGCCCGTGCTGAAGCCGAACACCGGATCGTCGGCGTACTCCGTCTCGTGCGCCGGTACCGCGCGGCCGTTCACCTCGACGAGGTGCACCCCGTCCACGGTGGTGCGACCGCCGGCGGGGAAGGCGGGGCAGAACACGAGGATCGAGTCGTCCGAGGCGAACACCTCGCTCTCCGCGAAGACGTGTCCGCGCAGCGTCGAATCGCCGCGGAGCACGAACTGCACCTCTTCGCCGAGGCGACGAGCGGTTTCGAGGCCGTCATCCCGCACGCTGCGGACGAGCGCAACCGCCTCCGCTTCGGAAATGGCTCGCGAGTTGGTCTGCACGTAGACGCTCTCGGCTTCGCCGAGCGCGCGTGTCAGCAGGTCTGCGCTGGATTCGAGCAGAACGGTCACGTTCGATGCGGACTGGGTGCCGGTCGGGTCGTCGTCGAGCACGATCGTCTTCATGGGGTCCCTTCGGGGAAGCGGTTGGTCTCCGGCGTGGCGGAGGAGGTGATGGAGCAGAGAGGGAGGTGGGACGCCGACGGGGCGGAGGTCACTCGTCGACGAGTGCGCCCGTCGTGTAGAAACTGCGGATGTGGTCCTGCACGAGGGTGGATGCGCGGGGTGCATCGCCGTTGCGGATGGCTTCGAGAATGAGGCGATGCTCGTGACGCACGGTCCCGGTGGTGGCGCGCCAGTCGGGCAGCCGCGAGTACGCCTCCACCATCTGACGGTGGATCGACAGACGGAGCGAACCCATGAGGTGCGCCGTGAGAGCGTTGCCGCTCGCCTGGGCAATGCGTTCGTGGAAGCCGGCGTCGAGCCGATTGAAGTCCCCCGCCTCGATGCCGGGGTCGTCCATCGCATCCAGCATGCCGCTGAGCTCGGCCAGGTCAGCCGGCTCGGCATGCTGCGCCGCCTCGGCGCACGACCAGGTCTCGAGCGCCAGGCGGGTGTCGAGGAGATCGCGCTGGGTGAAGTGTCCGAGGGCCACCTGCAGCCGCAGCAGGTTCACGAGCCCGGCGCCGGGTCCGTCGAGCAGCACTGCCCCGCCGTCCACGCCGCCGCGCCGGATCTCGACGATGCCGAGGGATTCGAGCACGCGAAGCGATTCCCGCAGCGATGGCCGGGAGACCCCCAGCATGGTCGCGAGATCCCGCTCGCTCGGCAGGTGATCGCCGGCCTTCAGGTGTCCGGCGAGGATGCGACTCTCGATCTGCGACATGACCTGCTCGTGCGCCCTCAGGCGCTGGACCGGCTGCCAGGCGCTCGAGTCGCTCCCGGTCGTCGCGGCAGCTTCGCGCGGTTCCTCCACAACCATGCCGGATTCCCCTCGATCTATGCCGGTCAGGACAGTCCGCCGGCGCGGGCCTCCGTCTCGAGTTCGCGACGCACCTGCACGGCGACGAGCGACTCGTCGGCGTCAATATCGTCCCATGACACGGTGCTGTCCTTCGCCACGTCGCGGATGAGCTTCGCGCCGTGGGCGAGCCCGAGGGGGAGCGCGTTAGCCTTTAGCGAGGTCGCGGCCGGCGCGAGCTTGCCGAACACCGTGTAGCCGCCCTCGCCGTCAAGACGGTCTCCGGCGCGGAGATCCTTCTTCGCGGTGGTGACCACGTCGCCGTGGAAGCCGGTGGAGCCTCCCGTCGCCTCTCCGCGGAGCACCGCGGAGGCGATGCTCACCCCGAGTTCGAGCCCGATCATGTGGTACGGGCGGTAGAGCGAGCCGTACCGTCCGGTGGAGTCGGTGTGCATCCCGTATTCGGCGAAGCACTGCACGGCGTAGTCGGTCTTCGCCTCGAACGTCACGTACACACCCCAGCGGAGGTTGCGGGGAACCTCCGTGCCGTCCCGGTACATGCTCGACGCGATCTCCACGGTTCCGCGGCGGCTGAGCTGTCCGCCCACCGCCTCCTCGCGGAAGATCGTGGGCAGGTCGTCCACGCTGGCGGGCGGGAAGGAGAGGCCGTGCTCCTGCGGGAGCAGCCCGGTGCCGTTCGCCACGGCGGCCATCTCGATCGCCGACTTGGTGCCGTCGAGGAACGAGTTGAACATCTGCGGGTTGTAATCGCCCGACTCGAGCTGCTCGGCGCTGAAGCCGTAGTAGTCCCACACCGTGTCCGGGGTGGAGTAGTTGTACTCGGGGAGGTACTTCGTTCCCTTGCCCGCGGCCACCACGTCGAAACCGACCGTGCGGCACCAGTCGACGAGCTCGCAGATGAGGGCGGGCTGGTCGCCGTAGGCCATCGAGTAGACGACGCCGGCGGCGGCGGCGCGACGGCTCAGCAGCGGGCCGACCATGCAGTCCGCCTCCACGTTCACCATGATCACGTGCTTGCCGTTGTCGATCGCGGCGATGGCGTGATTGGTACCCACGATCGGGTTGCCGGTGATCTCGAGGATGACCTCGACCTCGGGAAGCTGGATGAGCTCCATGGAGCTCTCCAGCAGGTGCGTCCCGCCGGTCTTGAGGGCGTCCTGCAGGCTGCTCGCCGCATAACGCTCCTCCGGCCACCCGGTGCGCTGCATCGCGCCACGGGCCTTGGGCAGGTTGATGTCCGCGACTCCGACGACGTGGATGCCCTCGGACGACAGTGCCTGGGTGAGGAACATCGACGCGAACTTGCCGGCACCGATGACACCGACGCGGATCGGGCCGGATGCGGCCGTGCGCTTCTGCAGCAGGGAGAAGAGATTCAAGGAACGGCTCCGTTCTGTTGATGATCTGATGGTCAGACCAACGCAGCCAGCGTACCTGCCCAAATCGCCGCCCGTCAATGCCCAGCGCCGAGAGCGCATCCGGAGAGTGATGCGGGGGAGCCGGCCGCCTACTCGTTCCTGACATGGGGATGTCGAGGGCGATCGTGCATCGGCGACTTCGTGACCTTCAGAGAGCGGAGCGGCCCGGGTGCGGACGGCCGACGCGAGCGCGCTGGTTCATCTCGAAGTGGCTTTGATCGCGCGGCCGTGAGTGTGCGGCAGGGGAGTCCCAGTTGACGCTAGATCCGCTGATGGATTCTGAGTTCCAGTCTCTCGAGATCGGCTGCGACCATGTCGATGTCTCGGGCGAACTCGTCATCATCGAGCTCTATCTGACGAACCGTGAAGATCACTTCAGCTCCATCGGGATGCGGCAGCACGCGAACAGAATTCGTCACCACCGTCCCGGACGGCAGCGTCACGTCATGGTCGAGGACGCCGAAACGGTTCCGCTCGACGAACCGAACTTCAACCTTGCCCATGGGCGAATCCACAAGCAGTGTGTCACCGTCGCGAACGACCTCAGCCCGCGCGAGCCCAGCCGCCCACCGTGGAAGATTGCCCGGGTCCGACGCGTACTCATAGACGACATCCGGCGATGCCTTGATGACTCGGCTGACGTGATGGCTCCTCATAGCGTAAATCGTTCCATCGCTGAGCAAGCAAAGAGCGTGACGCGCGGGCGGGCTGGGAACGGGACACTCTTCGGCGGTCGCGCGCAGGGTGTCTCTTCGAGAGCCGGTTGTGGACTGCGGCGATGAATGGCAACCTTCCGCGGCCCTCAGTGGCAGATGAGCACCAGTCACCACGATTTGCTAAGCCCTTGCATCGGATATTGCTGCGCGAGGTCGTCATCGATGCCTCACCACAACACAGCGCTCCAGCGTCTCAGAGGTCGGAGACGCTGCAGTGCCGCTGACCGGTCCGCCCGCGATAACTTCGGACGTGCGGTGCCCCGCGGGCCGACACCCCACGGCGGGCCGGCTGACCCTACCGCGCGGCGGCGAACTCCTCCGGGAAGCCGTTGAAGTGGTCGGGGTGAAAACCGGTGCGCCCGTCGCGGTCGAGCGACTCGATGGACGCCATGTCGCCGTCCGACAACTCGAAGTCGAGAATGTCGATGTTGTCGCGCATGCGCGCCGGGGTCACCGACTTGGGGATGACGACGATTCCCAGCTGCAGGTGCCAGCGCAGCACGACCTGGGCCGGGGAACGCCCGAGTCGCTGCGCGATATCGGAGATCACGGGGTCCTTCAGCACCGCGCCCTGAGCCAGCGGGCTCCAGGCCTCGGTGAGGATGCCGTGCTGCGCGTGATACGCCCGTAGTTCCTTCTGCTGCAGGTACGGGTGGAGTTCGATCTGGTTGATGGCCGGCACGACGGCCGAGGCCTCCGCCACCTGATCCAGGTGGTGCACGAGGAAGTTCGAGACTCCGATGGCCCGCGCCCGACCGGCGGCGTGGACCTCCTCGAGTGCGCGCCAGGACGCCAGCATCTCGCCGCGCTTCGGGCAGGGCCAGTGGATGAGGTAGAGGTCGATCTCCTCCACGCCGATGCGTTCGAGGCTCAGGTCGAAGGCGGCCAATCCGCTCTCGTAACCCTGGTCGGGGTTCGCCAGCTTGGTGGTCAGGAAGACGTCGTTCCGGTCCAGTCCCGATGCCGCGAACGCTTCGCCGACGCCCTGCTCGTTGTCGTACCGAGCCGCCGTGTCGATGCTCCGATAACCGGCTTCGAACGCCGATCGCACCACTCCTTCAGTGTCTTCCGGCGGCACCTGGAATACGCCGAGGCCGATCTGCGGAATAGTGGCACCGGTGTTCAGGGTGAGTCGGGGGACTGACGGGGTGTTCGTGCTCATGAAGGCTCCTCCGGTGTGTCTGGCGCCGCAAGCGACACCAGCGTCGAGAATGCGAGTTTAGTGGCGTCCATGGTCCCGGGCGTTCGGCCCCGGTGCGAGGCGCCGACGAGGAGGTGGACGTAGCCCGCTCGCGACCTCGAACCTTCCAGAGTGGAGTGCCGAGCAGTCGCAGAGGTGTCCGCGGTGCGTCGGTGCCGCGGCTGCGGGAGGCGTGGGACAGGTTGGACCGGACATGATGCTGAACATCACGCACGGCAGCCGCATGTCCGGGCTGATGGTGTACTCGCCGGTGACGGCCGGTCCAAAGAGCAGACGGGGCAGCACCTCGTCGCGGGGGCGAGGTCCTGATGGACATCACCCCAGGGCTCCCGAAGACGGAGACGATCGCGCAGGCGGTAGAAGCCCCGCACTGACGCGGGTCGAGTCCGGGTGAAGTGCTCTACGAGCGGATCGAGTCCTCACAATCTTCACCTCGACCCTTCACCGGACGCCGAAGGGCATGTCTCGTTCAGCGACACGCATGCCATCGCGCTGGCTCCTATCGTTGGCCCATGACTCACCTGGACGTGAACGGCGCAGCGCTGGCCTACCGGACATCCGGCACAGGCCCCGCTCTCTTGGCCCCCGAGTGCAACTACTCGTGGACGCCCGAGGTCGAAGCGCTGATGGCGAAGCACTTCACCCTCGTGGTCGCCACACCACGCGACTACGGAACCAGCTCCCGCCCAGGGGCGCCGTACGACCCGCACGTCTGGGCGAGCGACATGCTCGCGGTGATGAGACACCTCGGACACGAATCGTTCGCCGTGTTCGGGTACTCCTTCACGGGCGCATTCGGGCCCTGGCTCGCCCTCGAGCTCGCCGAGCACGCAGCTGTCACAGCGGTCGCGTCCGGCGGGTTCCCCCTGCTCGGCGACTACGGCATCACGTCCCAGGACGTCGACGGCCAGATGGCGAAGATGGAACAGGACGAAGACCTCTGGGCCGAACTCGGCACGCGGTTCGACCTCCGTGCCGGCGCCGCCTTCTACCGGCAACTGGCCTCGCTCCCACCCAACGCGCTCGTGGACCGCTCGCCCTGCCCGCTCTATTGCTTCTGGGGAGACCAGGACGTCGACGCGGTCGAGATGATCATGCCGCACGCGGAGCTCGCCGACGGACTGACCCGCCGTGGGATCCCGTGGACGCTTCACCCCGGCATGGACCACGAAGGCCTGAGCGCCGACCTCGCGGTCGCGTGGCCCGACGCGGAGAAGTGGCTCCTGGCACAGGCAACCTTCGGCCCATAGCCGGGCCCCACCACGTTCGTTCAGTGACCCCTATCTCAGGCTCCGGGTGCGATGCCGCCTGAACGATGAATCCTCGGGCGTCCGGTGAACGATCGTTCCCGGCCGTTGGTCGATAGTGTGCACCGCATGACTCTGGCTCTCATGTGCGGCCTTTCCTTCGCGGGCAAGAGCACGTTCGCTGCCCAGCTCGCCAGCGAGTTGGGTGCTGACCTGATCAGCCTCGACCTCATCAACGTCGAGCGTGGCCTTCACGGTGGTCAGGGCATCCCGGTGGAGGAATGGGCCGAGACGAATCGACTCGCGAATGATCGCGCCCAGGACTCTCTCGATCGAGGGCGTCACGTGGTCGTGGACGACACCGGGTCACCGCGGTTCATCCGGGACCGGTGGAGATCCGTCGCGGAAGCCCATGGCGCGCCGTTCGCTATCGTTTGGGTTCGAATCGACGCGGCCTTGCAGCGCGAGCGCGTTCTCGCGAACAGATCAGAGCAGGAACGCCCCGACGTCATCGACGCCGTCCTCGCTGAGCACGCTGCAGCCTTCGAGTCGCCCGTCGACGAAGCACCGATCGTGATCGACGCCCGAGCGACGCGGGATCCCGAGCAGCTCCGCGTCACTGCACGTGCGGTACTGGCAGCAACGAACTCCTGATCCGTGCACGATGATGGACGTTCTCAGCTCGATCTCCGCACCTCGTTGACACGGATCCGCGAATCGTGACTGGTCTCGGTGCTACCAGCGATAAGTGGCCTCGACGACGTTTCCCGGTAGTAACGGCCGTATGCATGGCGGTAGCGATCATGTCCCCATTCATGCCATCGATGATCGCCGGGGATGACTACATTCCCTTCGGTTTAGAGTTCGTAAGTCCGTTTGTCCTTGGCGCTATCGGGGCAGTGCTGTCAGTGCTTGATCGCTCACTCGACGAAGACACCCGCCGAGGTTGGGCGGCTGCGTCCTTCCTCACAGGGCTCCTCGCGCTCCCGGTGGTAGCGGCCGTTGCCGGCTTGATCGAAGCGATTGAGTGGCGCATCAATGGGCCGCCGCTGGGGATCTGCGTGTGACGGCGTTCCCGGAAGCCGTCGCCATCGGTGCCTGCGCCCCCTTCCTTGGGTGAGCCCCTATCGCAGGAGCCGGACCGGGCCCGGGTCGGGTCTCGGGAGATGTTACGCGTCCCGAAGAGCCTCGATCGGTGTGGTGCGGGTGGCCCGGCGTGCGGGGGCGAGGGCGGCGATCACCGTCACGGCGGTTCCGACCACGAGCAGGGCTGCAATGAGGGTCGGGGGCACCACCGGCGCGATCATGCCCCCGGAGCGGATCGATCCCAGCAGGGACTGCGCTCCGGCCCAGCCGTAGACGATGCCGAGCAGGGTGCCCAGGATGATGGATGCGAACGCGATCTGAGCCGCCTCGACCGTGATCATCGCCCTGACCTGCGTCACATCGAGACCGAGGGTCCGGAGCAGTCCGAGTTCTCGGCGGCGGCGTCGCACGCTCATGGTCAGGTCGTTGACCAGTCCGACCGCGGCGATGAGGATGCTGAAGCCGACCAGTCCGCCCGCGACGAGGCTCGTCGTCCTGAACATGGTGTCGATGCCCTCGTAATAGGTCGGGTCGGCGTCTGCTGCGCGGATGATGAGCCCTCGGAACGTCGCCAGCCCGACCGATAACGTCGCGACGAGTGCGACCCCCACGAGGATCCCGACGAAGGAGCGAGTGCTGATCTCGGGGTGGCGGGAGCTGTTAGCCGACGCCAGCCGTGCCGGTAGGCTCCGGTTCGTCATGCGGCCGACCAGCCGGAGGATCGCCGGCACGAACAGGTGCGCGCCGAACACCACGCCGCTGAGAGAGACGACTCCGCCTACCAGCGCGACGAGGACGCCGAGGATCTGGCTCTGCCCGAGGACGATCCCGCCGACCAGCGTGGCTGTGCCGATGGCTGCGCCGACGAGAGCGATGCCGGTCCGCACCGGCCGTCGACCTTCTTCGGCTGGCATTTCCTCGGAGGCGCCGAGGGCCTGCAGCGGTGTCACGGAGAGAACCGTGCGGGACCCCGCCCACCCGGCGGACACGGTAGCCACAACGACCCCGCCGACCGGGAGCAGGAGGGAACCGTCGAAGAATCCGTAGGGGAGTGGCGGGAGGACACCTCCCGCGATGAGGCCTCTCGTCAGGACGAGGGAGGAGCCGAGGCCGAGAAGAGCCCCGAGACCCGACCCCATCGCTCCGACGAGGAGGCCCTCGCGCAGAAAGGAACGACGAAGGCCGCGGGCGGATGACCCGAGGAGGCGCATCAGCGCGATCGTGCGTACGCGGGACTGCACGATGGAAGCGAAGGTGTTCGTCGTCACTATGGCTCCGACGACGGTTGCGATGACGACGAAGACGATCGCCGCCATCGTGAGGAGCACGCCGACCGTCGAGCTCGGGCCGGTGACCGGGTCGGCCTCGACGGCCTGAGAGAGGACATGGGTCATCATCAGCACGATCACGCCGAACCCGGTACCTGCTGCGGTGACGACGATGCTCGGTCCATGACCGTGCAGTCCAGGCGGCTTTCCGACGCTATCGGTTCTCCGCGGGATGCCTGCGCCCGGTGGGGAGGCGGAGAGCACGTCCCGGATCGTCATCGTGCGGGCGAGGATGCGGTCGCCGCCGGGGGGGCGGCCGCCGGGTCCTCCGTGACGGGGGTCCATCCGTACCAGCCGTCGGGGCTCACCATCACCGTCCAGTCACCGCA
This sequence comes from Planctomonas psychrotolerans, assembly GCF_008642235.1. Classification (GTDB taxonomy): domain Bacteria; phylum Actinomycetota; class Actinomycetes; order Actinomycetales; family Microbacteriaceae; genus Planctomonas; species Planctomonas psychrotolerans. Next base: position 1,715,297 of record NZ_SJEV01000001.1, read on the forward strand.
GGAGAAGACGGTGTCCCCGTCGGTGCCGTAGACGTCGGGGGCACCAGCGATTTGCATCGTCGGTGCGGACAGGCGGGGGGTGGTGGTGCAGAGATCCGCGTCGGGTTCCTCCGCACTCGTCAGCAGAATCGACGTGGCGTCACCGTCGCGGGCCTGCACTCGGGTGATGGCCGTCGCATCAGTGGGGATCCAGCCCGGGATGTCACCCGCCATCGAATCGTGCGAGTCGAATGTCGTCGTCCTGGTCTTGTACACGGCGTCATTGGTCATAGTGCATCCGGCCAGGGTGCTGGCGACGAGGAGAGCCGCCATGGTGGTGAGGATCGTGCGGGGGAGGGGCGCAGTATTCATCGTGGTGTCTTTCGAGTAGCAGGACCTGAGGCCTGACGGCTGCTCCTGTTCTCAGGCGCAGGACCACCGTAGGAAGACACGCAACCGGTAAGCGTCCGCCCTCAGGGGTATCAACGATCTCTCCCGGGTGATCTCGGGTCATCCTCGAAGAGCATGCCGACCGTTCAGGAGACGTACGGGTTCTCAGATGGCAGCGAACAGCAGTGTGAACGTAGCGGCGCCGATGGCGGTCAGCGCCACCGCGAGGACGCGGTCCCGCGGCCGATCGAGCCGACGAAGGACCACCCAGGCAAGGATCCCGACACCGATCACGATGCTCAGCACCCAGTAGAGCCACCCCGTCGACTCGACGACCCGGAGCAGACCCCATATGCCGTCACCGATCATGACCGCGGCCACCACCGCGACACCAGCCGCCCGGAGAGCGCCCGAAGCGGAACGCCAGGCGAATCCGGCGAGTCCGATGACCGGGCCGGCGAGTGTCGCCACGGCGAAGTAGAAGTCGCCGGGTCCGTACGAGTCCGGGAATCCGCGCAGGGTCGAGACGATCACGTAGCCCTGGAGCAACGTATGGAAGACCACCAGCCCGAGACCGGCGGCGATCCACCACCGGCGCGCACTCCGCCACCGGGTGCAGACGGCGGTCACGACGAAGGCCAGCAGCGTCCAGCCGCTGTTCGAGTTGGCGAACGGTCGCAACCCATCCGGCAGATACTGCTGCCCGAACGACGTGGCACCCCCGAGCAGCAGGCCGAGGACTGCACCGAGTAGCCACCACGCGAGCGCATGTCCGACGTAACGTCCCATGTCTCGAGGATTTCAGCGGCGAGCGCGCCCGGCGTCGCCCTGCAGGAGGACATCGGCGGGGCGAAGACGGGTCCGAAGAGGGATGCCCACACGCTGGCGCCGCGCTCCGTATCGAGGTGGCTACGTCACGTCGATGACGGGTTCATGTGCTTCCGTCCGCCAGCGAAGGCGCCCAGGGTGTAGGCGAGCAGCAGTACCGACATGGCCACCCCGCAGCCAACAGCTGCTACCAGAGCGCTGGTCCCAGTTCCGACGAGTAGGCCGCCAGCGCCCAAGGCCATGAGCGTTCCGCCGAGGGTGTAGAACATCCGCTCCTTGAATGCCCACGCGAAGGGAACGAAATGCAGCCCCACCGCGAAACCGATCAGCGCGGGCCGGAGCTCAACGTTCCCCGCCTCTTCGAGCCACCGTCCGCCAGCGGCGATCACCACGAACTCGATGACCACGCAAGCGACGTACGTTCCGATCTGCCACGCACGCGGAGCAAGAAAGGGACCGAGAAAGCGCGGCGCCGCGAATAGGAACCACAACGTGGCGCTCACACAGGCGATGCAGAGAAGGCGCACCGCGACAACCAACGGATCGCTGAATCCTGTCGTGTAGGAGAATACGAACACAACCGCACCGATGAGCCCGACGACGGTCCCTATGCGGCGGGGGTCGGCGAACGGTGGGGGAGCGGCGTGCGCGCGCGCGCGCGGAGCGGCATCAGCGGTCATCGGTGTAGCTTCTCAGACACCGTGGCGTATCGCGGTCTGGATCGCCCGGATGTTCGCGCCGAGGGATTGGTCGAACAGATGGCCGTCCGCGAGTGACACCGCTCCGTGAACACGCCCCGGTGTCCTGAGTACGTCGGAGTAGAGCGAAGCGACCAAGCCTCGAATTCGTCGGGCGTTCGGGCTGGACGCGCGGACCAGCAGTGGCGGATAGCTCACATCTTTCCTGCAGTTGAGTGACCGCGAAGGTTCCACCCTCGAGGGCCGCCAACCGCACCCTCTCACGTCCTCAGGCGGTCTTCGTCACAAAGTTGAAGTGAGACGAGACGAGAAGAGGGTGGCGGCGCACAGTGCCCGAAGCTTGTCAGCCGTTCCGGAGTCGTCGTTATCCGCCAGATAGACGTGCAGGAAAGGGGGGACGTGTCCGGAGCGGGAATCGTGCGGCAGGTGTTGCACAAGCCGCGTGTCGTACAGTACGGACGATGGAGACACTCGGGCATGACGTCGTGCCGACGACCCCGCGCATGGCGGCTAATCGCCCTGGACGAGCGGGCCTGACATCCGCGGAACCGGAGGAGAGGATGCGCGCGGCACGACCCGGCGATCTCACTCCTCGAAGCTCCGCGAGCATCGTGCTTCTCGGCATTGACGGGGTCGGAAAGACGACCACGGCGGAGGCGGTCGCTCAGGCCGCGCGGGATTCGGATACGCCGGTTATCGTGCTGCGCAATCCTGCTGGTCGCCGTTGGTTGGGACGTGTATCAGCGCGATTCGAGATTGAGCTACCCGTGCGCTGGACAGATCGATTCGAAACCGTGGTGAGGACTGTCAACGTCCTCGCCTCGAAAGTCCGGGCCTGGCACAGGGACGGCTTGGTGATCATCGACCGCCACCTCGTCTGCCAACTGGTGCTTCGACAGGTTCGCGGACTGCCGCAAGGTCGCTTCTTGCCGTGGATGGCGCATGCGTTGCTGGGCGCGGACACCGTCGTGGTGCTCGACGTTCCGGCAGAGGTCGCGTATGAACGAATCCGAGCCCGCGGGGAGGACTCCGAGTCGCTGGACTTCCTCCGTGCTACCAGAGCCGCCTATGTGGAGATGGCCCAGAATCAGGGGTGGGGTGTCGTCGATGCGACAGGACCTACCGACGCCATAACCCGACACATCCGGGAAATCACGGGCCCCAGATGATCCGCGTCCGGCTGGAGTGCGCGTCAATCGACATCATTTCCACCGATGAGCATCGCGCAAACATCGCTGCGCCAGTACCTCCTAGGAGAACGCCCGGCGCACCGAACTCCGGCGTCGCAAGCAAGCCCACTATCGGTCGGCTGATTCGCCCTCCGAGCGGTGCCCTGAGCGATCACCTCGTCGATGTTCTCCTCAGCATCACCAGCACTCCCAGTCCCGCCATGGATACGAGGACCAGAACGCCACCTACCGTTGCGGCCGGCCAATCGGGTGGTCCGTCGCGAAAGAAGAGGGTCGAGCCCAGGATGCTGCCCACTCCCAGCGTGAGGCTGGTGAGCAATGTCGCGACGGTCGGCTCAAGCCAGCGAGGAGTCGAGTCACGGCGAGGCTCCTGCGGTTCACTGCTCGTCGGAGGGAGCCGATGATTCGCCGCGAGGTGACGCTCCCGAATTTCGATCCCGATGATGGGTCCCCACATCAAAGCGGTGGACGAGGTCGTGTTGAGGACATCCGACAGGGCGATCGACACGACGATGGACAGGATCGCGCCGGCTACGTACCACCACGGGATGAAACCGCTCGTCTCGGTGATTCGTCGGACCATGACCGTTCACTGTACAACTGACGCCGCTGCGCACCCCACGGTCCTTTCATCATCGCGGGCGACCGTTCGATTTCTCCCTACCGCTCTGGCAGTATCACGTTTCGAGTGATTGAGCAGAGCGATACGAGGTCGACGCAGGCGCGTTCCGGACACGGCGCTTCCAGTCAACCGCGAGGGTGGAAGTAATCGTGCACGTCGGCGCCGCCCCCGACGTCACCGACTGGCGCCGCGCTGTTTGGCGCTCCGTCCCGCCGACGACCGACTCCGCTCGATGCAGCGCTGTCGTCTACCAGCGGACGGCGGCGTACGCGTCTCGCTGGTCGGACAGCAGGTGCAATGCTGTGCCCGGCGGCGGGGGCCCGTCGAGGAAGGCCACCTGGCAACGCGCGTTGTACGCCATCGTCCACGCGACGGCCGCCGAGGCCTGCTCCTGGTCTTTCTTCGTGAACGGACGGGTCCGTGCCTGGTCGTAGTCGATCAGGAAGGCGCGGACCTCGTCGGGCGAGGGGAGGTCCTGCGTGGCGACTCCGCCGTCGGTAAAAGCGGCAGCGGCGAATCCGGCGATGTGGGGCTCCGGACCGGCCACCAAGTCCCAGTCGAAGGTGCCGACGAGTTCGGTTCCGTCGAATCGGGCGTTGCCGACGTACCAGTCCGCATGACCGACGGCAGAATCGTTCCCCTGTCCCTGTCGTAGCATCTCCGCCATGGCCGCCGCGAAGTCATCGAGCCATCCGAACCCGTCCGGTGTTCGGGTGAAGTCGAAGATCGGATCATGCGGGATCGGCCACGGCCCGTCCTGGTAGCGGCACCACGCCGGGCCGGGGCCGGCCGACGCGGCGATATCCGGCCACGCTCGAAGCATCTCCACGTGCTCGGCCAGACCTCGGGCAAGAGAAGCCCGGACCTCCGGGATCCGTGCATCGGTGTGAGAACCGACCGTGATCAGTGCCTCGGTCGTCAGGATCAACCCCTCGAAGTCGGCGCTGTCGCAGACCGGTGCGGGGCACGGGAATCCCTCGGCGGAGAGGACTCGCTGGGCTCGGATGGTGGCGAGCCTGGCGGTCAGGTCGACAGGTTGGCGGTGCGCCTTGATGAGAACATCCCGCCCGTCGCTGAGATGAATAGCCCACACCGCGTCGACGCGACCCGCCCGGAAGATCACCTCTTCGATACCCGACCCGACCCGAGCCCGCGCGTAGGCGTCGAGGGTGGACCGGATGCGATCCGCGCGATCCGTCGAGAAGATGACGCGTTCCGTACCTGACACACCGTCCGAAGCCATGCCTGAGCCTAGGCGCAGTAGGGCGCCGGTCGGTCCCTCGGACCGAGCGACGGGCTCCACGTCAGTTCGACGGAACGCGTGCGGCGGTGGGCGCGGCGGTGCTCGAGCGCACCACGAACTCCGCCTCCACCATCAGGGTGCGGCCCGCTGTCGCATCCGGTTGCTGGGACAGAGCGAGGTCGACCGAGTGCGCGGCCAACAGCTCGGTCGGCTGTCGCATGATCGTGAGAGCGGGCGCGAACAATTCGGTCCAGGGATTGTCGTCGAAGACCACCACCGAGAGCTCGCTCGGCACCTTCACTCCGGCCTGACGGAGGCGTCGTAATCCGCTCACCGCCTGTGCGGTGTTCGCGAGGATGATCGCGGTGGGCGGATCGTCGCGCTCGAGCAGGCTGCCCATCGCGTCGGCGCCCTGGTCGCCGCGGAAGGGGATGTTACGCAGCAGTTCGGACTCCGGTTCGATGCCGTGGGCGGCGAGGGTGGCGAGATGGCCGTCGGTGCGCGAGCGGCCGGTGGTGGTGGAGAGCGGACCGGAGACGAATCCGATGCGACGGTGGCCCAGTTCGAGCAGGTGCTCGGTCGCCTCGCGGGCCGATCGTTCGTTGTCGATGCTCACCACGTCGGCGAGCGGAACGCTGTCGAGGTACCGATCCACGAAGACGACGCGGGTCTGCAAATCGCCGAGGTGCTGCCAGGCGCCGGCGTTGGTGGCGGTCGGGGTGGCGATCACACCGCTCACGCGGCGGGAGGCGAGGGTGGCGAGCGCCTCCTCCTCGAGTCGCGGGTCCTCCTGGGTGGTCATCAGCACGACCTGCACCCCGCGCGACCTGGCCTCCCGCACCACGCTGTCGGCCAATCGGGCGAAGAACGGATTGGTGACATCGGCAAGGAGGAGGCCGATGGTGGAGGTCGGGCCCGACTTCAGCTCGCGGGCCGCCACGCGCGGTCGGTAGGAGAGGTCCTGCATCGCCTGCAGCACACGCTGCCGCGCCCCGGCCGAAACCGGTCCAGACCCGTCGTTGAGCACCCGGGAGACGACGGCGATGGATACCCCCGCGGCTGCCGCTACATCGCGGATGGTCGCTGGCTTCGTCATGTGTCCCCGTGTCGTCGTTGGTGTCAGCCTACTTCACTCGGCACTGTGGTGTAACAAAGTGGAATCGGTTACACTCGAACCATCGACTTCCGGATCGGCACCCGCCGACACCGGCCCACCGACAGAAAGCTCCCCCTATGAACCTGCACGCCCTGTTACGCCAGCGCGAAGACGCCGGAACCCCGATCCGAGTCGGACTCATCGGCGCTGGTCGCTTCGGCACGATGTACCTCGCACAGGCGCGAAACATCCCCGGGGTCCACGTCGTCGCCATCGCCGACATCAACGTCGATCGCGCCAAAGGCGCGCTCTCGCTGGTGGGCTGGCCCGATGAGGCGTACGCCGACAACATCCAGGCCGCGCTCGCCGACCGCACCACCACGATCGTGTCCGACGCCACGGAGCTGTTCTCGTCCGACATCGACGTGATCGTGGAGGCCACCGGCAACCCGATCGTGGGCATCAACCACGCGCTCGCCGCGATCGAGACGGGCAAGCACATCATCATGGTGACCGTCGAGGCCGATGCGCTCGCGGGTCCCGCGCTCGCCAAGCGGGCGGAAGCCGCGGGCGTGGTCTACTCGCTCGCCTACGGCGATCAGCCCGCCCTCATCTGGGAGCTCGTCGACTGGGCTCGTGCCAGCGGATTCGACGTGGTGTGCGCGGGCAAGGGCGCCAAGTACCTCAGCCACTACCACGAGATGACGCCGGACAACGTGTGGGAGAACTGGGAGTTCTCGAAGGAGCTCACCGACTCCGGTCAGCTCAACCCTTACATGCACACGTCGTTCCGCGACGGCACCAAGGCGTCGATCGAGATGGCGGCCGTCGCCAACGCCGCTGCGCTGCTGCCCAGCGATGGAGGTCTCACCTTCACTCCGGGCAATCTGGAGGAGATCGCAACGGTGTGCCGTCCCTCCGCCGTCGGCGGGGTGCTGGATCACGAAGGCACGGTCGACGTGATGTCGAGCGTGACCCGCGACGGCGAATGGATCCCTCACAACACCCAGGAGGGAGTGTTCGTGGTGGTGAAGGCGACCAACGACTACGTGGCAGGCTGCTTCGACGAGTACCCGTGGCACCCCGATCCCACCAAGCAGTACGCCGCGCTGTACCGCCCGTATCACTACGTGGGACTCGAGCTCAACATCTCGATCGCCAACGCGGCACTCCGCGGCGTCCCGACCGGCGCACCCGCGGGCTTCTATGCTGACGTGGTGGCCACCGCGAAGAAGGACCTCGCCGCCGGAGACGTGCTCGACGGCGAAGGGGGCTTCACGGTGTGGGGCAAGCTCGTCTCGGCGCAGACCAGCGTGCAGAACGGATACCTTCCCGTCGCGATGGCGCACCATGTCACGTTGAACAACGCCGTGGCCCGCGGTGAGTCGGTGCGCTGGGAAGACGTGCAGATCGATGAGAGCCTCGGCAAGGCGCTCGAGCTGCGGCGCGAGACCGAAGCGCTGGTGGCGGGCCCGGCGCTGGTGTGAGCCGACCGGTCTCGCTCCTCGGCCTCGGCGGCATGGGTTCGCCGATGGCCGAGGTGCTCGCGCGGGGTGGCGTCGACCTCACGGTGTGGAATCGCACCGCCGGTCGAGCCGCCCCGTTCGCGGCACTCGGTGCCACCGTCGCGGCGACTCCGGCCGACGCCGCCGGACCGGTCGTGCTGACGGTGCTCACCGACTCCGCCTCGGTGGACGCGGTGATCGACGGGTCGGACGGCCTTCTCGCGGGGTGGGAGCGCCGAGCGGTGTCGAGCCCGATCCTCGTGGTGATGGGCACCGTGTCTCCTCCGGCGATGCGCGACCTCGCCGCCCGGTTGGCGCCCTCGGGTGTGCGCGTCGTCGATGCGCCCCTCAGCGGGGGAGTGATCGGTGCGGCGGAGGCTCGCCTCAGCGTCATGGTGGGGGCCGACCCGGCTGACTTCGCCGAGCTGCTGCCCGTGTTCGAGATCCTCGGCAAGGTCGTGCGGCACCTCGGCCCCGTGGGGTCGGGGCAGCTCGCCAAGGCGTGCAACCAGCTCATCGTGGCGGCGACCATGACCGCCGTCTCCGAGGCGATGCTGCTCGCGCGCGAGTCCGGTCTCGACCGCGCGGTGCTGCTCGAACTCCTCTCAGGCGGACTGGCGGGCTCCGAGGTGCTCCGCCAGAAGGGTGAGAACTGGGTCACCGAGAGCTTCCGGGCCGGCGGGTCGGCGGCGAATCAGTTGAAGGACCTGAACTTCGCGCTCGCCGCCGCCGAAGAGGGTCAGGTCGAACTTCCGCTCTCCCGCACGGTGCACGGACTGTTCACCGATCTCATCGCCGCGGGCGACGGCGGCCTCGACCACTCGGGCATCTTCCGCGCTCTCGAGCGGCTCGCATCCGGCTCCCGGCGAGACGCGTCCCGGCGAGACGCCGGGCCGGACGAGGAAACGGGGCACGCGCCTGCCGGATAATGGAGGCATGTCCCGCCGCCCCGCCTCAGACTCGATCGCCGGAACAGCCTGGACGGGCGGAATCGACGGAACGGGTGCGAGTGAGCGGACCGGGCGGCCGTGGGCGTCGCCTCGGGGGCTGTACCGCACGGTGGCCGTTGCCGAGGCGATCACCTGGGCGCTTCTCCTCGGCGGAATGCTCATCAAGTACGTGCTGGTCGGCGGCGAGCCCGGTGACATCGCGGTGCGCGTCGGCGGGTTCCTGCACGGCCTGGTCTTCCTCGCCTACGTGTTCACCGCCGTGCTCGTCGGACTGCACCAGCGCTGGGGAGCACGGCTCACCGCGCTCGCCGTCGGCACCGCGGTCGTGCCGTTCGCCACGATCCCGTTCGACCGGTGGTTGGAACGCCGCGGTCTGCTCCACGGGGCCTGGCGCCGCGAGGCGACGGACGATCCGCGCGATTTCGCAGGGACGGACCGCCTCCTCCGGTGGGCGCTCAACCACCCGGTGCTCCTCGTGCTCGGCTCGGTGCTTGGCCTCGCGGCCGTGATGACGGTGCTGCTGCTGATCGGACCGCCCGGACGCTGACCGAGCCGGACGCTAACGGAGCCGGACGCTGATCGAGCCGGCCGCTGACCGAGGTCGGTCCATGGCACGGCACCCGCCGCGGCGCGTCGAGCAGCCGCGGCGGGCGAGCGGCGTCAAATCACCGGCTGGGACGCGAGGATGGCGTCGATCTGGCCGATCGCCTCCCGCATGCCCTCCTCCATGCCCATCTGCAGCATCTGTTCGAGGGACTCCGCGTTCGCGAAGGTGCTCACCACCGTCATGCGGGTCTTGCCCGCAACCTCCTCCAGAGTCACCACGCCGTGCGAGGGTTCCGCGAAGTCGGCGGGTTCGCCGTTCTCGTCGGCGAAGCCATCGGTGAACTCGATGCGGTGCGGCGCGTCGATCGCGTCGACCGTCCACCAGCCTCGGAACAGCTCCCCGTCCGGGCCGGTCATGTGATACGCCGACCGACCACCCACCACGAAGTCGTGGGAGTCGAACGTTGCGGGATAGGTGGGCGGGCCCCACCAGCGCTCGAGCTGGCGGGGGTCTTCCCAGAGCTGCCAGACGCGTTCGACGTCGGCGTCGAACTCCGCCACGAACGTCATCGACAAGGTGTCGACATCTCTCTTCGATTCGATGAGGGGCATGATCCTTCTCCTTACTTCTGAGGGGGTGGTGTGTCTTCTACGGATTGCGCGAGCGTGGGTGCGGGCGGTGCGGAGGGGGGATCCTCGGCGAGGATGTCCTCGATGGCGGCCGTGCGCCGCCGCCACAGATCTTCGTAGCGGTCGAGGAGCCGAGTGACCAGGCGCAGCATGTCGGGGTTCCCATGCACCAGCTGCTCCCTTCCGCTCCGCACCTTGGTGACGAGCGACGCGCGCTCCAGCACCGCCACGTGCTTCTGGACTGCCGCGAAGCTCATGGTGTAGCGCTCCGCCAGTTCGGTGACCGAGGCCTCGCGCTGGAGCACTCGGTCGACGATGTCGCGCCGCGTCGCGTCGGCCAGCGCCTGGAAGACGCGGTCCACGTCCGCGGCGGACAGTTCGCTGTCGAATCGCTCACCTACAACCATTTGGTTGTACGTTAGCGCACCCGCGATCGGCGCACAAGAGCGCACCCGCGATCCGCGCACAAGAGAGCAATTCGAAGCGCGCTCCTGTGCCAGGCGCGAACACGACCAAACCGCCGGGGACGGTGTTCCGAACGGATCAGTGCGTTCCCAATGTCGGGTTCGTGACGCACACCAGTGAGGACCGATTCCATGAAGAAGACGCCATTCCTGATCATCCCCGCTCTGGCCCTGGGAGCCGCGGTACTCACCGCGTCGCCCGCGCTTGCGGCAACGGATGACAAGTCCTACCAGGCGACGCTCGATGCCATCAACGGCAGCAACGCGAGCGGAACCGCTATGTTCACCGTGTCGGGTGACCAGATCACCGTGAAGCAGCAGGTGAGCGGTCTGGCCGCCACCTTCAACGACGCACCGTACCCGCACGTGCAGCACATCCACATCGACGCCATGGGCGTCTGCCCCACCCCGGACGCCGACACCAACGGTGACGGGGTCATCAGCACCACCGAGGGTGGCCCGTCGTACGGCGGCATCGGCACCACGCTCTCCACGAGCGGTGACACGAGCCCGGCGGCCGGAACCGATCTGACCCTGGCCGGCATGGGTTCCGACTACACGTATGAGCGCACCTTCACGCTCAACCCCGAGACCGCCGCAGCGCTCGACGCGGGAACCGCAGTCGTCGTGGTTCACGGTCTCGACCCGGCCACCCTCTCGCAGGCAGCGCAGGATGCGCCGAGCGACCTCGTGCCGTCCCTTCCGCTGGCCGCTACCTCGCCCGCACTCTGCGGTGAGGTCGAGGTCTCGCAGATGGACATGCCGGTCGGCGGTGCCCAGACCGGTGGCGGCGGAAGCGCCACGAACACGGACGCGGGCATGTACGCGCTCGGTGGGGGACTCGTTCTCGCAGCCGGCGCCACTGTTCTCGCCCGCCGCCGCGTGCTCGCCGGCCGCTGACTCGAACTGAGGCAGGAAAGCACATGATGAAGAACAACCGCCGCGGTAGCCTGCTGGCTGCCGCGGCGGCGGTTCTGCTCGCCGCCGGTGGCACGGCAATCGTTCTGGGCGCAGCCGGTACCGATGGACCGCCCGCCATCCCGACGTCTTCGCCGACGGTGGCCGCCGAAGCTCCCACCCCCGCCGAGACGCCGGAAAATCCGGCACCGGTGGCCGAAGCCGAGACACCGGAGCCCGTGATCCCGGCGCCGACGACGACACCCGCCGCACCCGAGCAGCCCGCCGATACGGTGCTCGCCCCGGCCACCCCGCTGCGGCTCAGCGTTCCCGCCATCGGCGTCGACTCCGAACTGATGCACCTCGGCAAGAATGCTGATGGCACGGTGGAAGTTCCCCCGCTCGGCGAGTATTCCCCGGCCGGGTGGTATCGCGGCTCTCCGACGCCGGGCGAGGTTGGACCCTCCGTCATGCTCGGTCACGTCGACTCGGCCGCCGGACCGTCGGTGTTCTACCGGCTCGGTGACCTGCGACCCGGGGACGAGGTGTCGGTGACCCGTGAGGACGGCACGATCGCCGTGTTCACCGTCGACCGACTCGAGCAGTACGCCAAGGACGAGTTCCCCACCGTGGCCGTCTACGGCAACACCGACGATGCACAACTCCGACTCATCACCTGCGGTGGCGACTTCGACCGCTCGATCGGGCACTACGTGGACAACATCGTGGTGTTCGCGTCGCTCACGTCGACCACGTCCGCCTGACGCAACCGCATCCACAACGCCTAGCGAGGACCCGCTCATGATCCGACGACGCACTCCCCCCATCCCGCCCCTGGCCGCGCTGGTGCTCAGTGGGGCGCTGCTGCTCACCGGGTGCGCCGCGCCCGCGTCCAGCGCGACCCCGGGCGCCCCGGCCGCGGCCGACGCCGCGTCCGGCCACCACACGACGGCCGACGCCCCGTCGGAGGCGGCTCGGATGATCTGCAGCCCCGAGATCCGCGAGTCGATCGCTGCGGCCCTCGGCATCGACGAGACGCCCGAGCCCACCGACACCTTCACCAACGGCGTGTACACCTGCACGTATCCGCTCGCAGAGGGGGACCTCGTGCTCTCGGTCATGGAAATGGATGACGCCGCTGCGGCCGAAGCGCACACCGCCGAGCTGCTCGGCAGCTTCGATTCCGCGGAGGAGATCACCGGGCTGGAGAACCTCGGCCTGCCGGCGTTCCGCACGGACGACGGCGTCGTCGTCTTCGCGAAGGACGACGCGATGCTGCAGGTCGACGCCAGGAACACGTCGCCAGCGTCGCTCTCGCCCTCCGCGCTCGCCTACCGGATCGCGACGAATGTGCTCGCCTGCTGGAAGGCGCACCACTAGGCGCCTGCGCCTGCCCGTGCGCTGGTGCGTGAGCGGATGCGCCCGCGCTAGGCCGTGCGACCGTCCGTGGTGACGATTCGCACCTGCGGCAGCGACCGACGGATCCGCAACGCGAGCCGCAGGTGACCGCGGCGGGCGAGCACCAGGCCCACCACAACGGCGGCGAGCACGGGCACGCCACCGGCGAGCACCATCCCGGTGTGCACGCCGAAGCGTTCGACGATGAAGCCCACGAGCGGCCCGCCGAGGGCCTGCCCGCCCAGCAGCAGCAATACGTAGAGCGACATGACGCGCCCCCGGATGCCCATGTTGGAGGACATCTGCACGAGGGAGTTCGCCGCGGTGAGGAACGAGAGCGTGGCGAAACCGACGGCGATCAACAGGGCCGAGAACACCGCGATATTCGGTGCGAAGCCCGCCGCGGCCGTGAATAGCCCGGCGGCACCCGCCGCGCTCACCACCGTGCGCAGCCGGATGCCGGCGCGGCGGGTGGAGGCGAGGGCGCCGGCCAGTGAACCGACCGCGATCATCGTGTTGAAGAATCCGTACCCGCCCGCGCCGACATCGAACACCTCGCTCGCGTAGGCGGCGAGGAGCACGGGCATGGTGAGCGCGAACACGGAGAAGAACGCGATCAGTACGAGCGTCCAGCGGATGGCGGGCTTACCGAGCGCGTAGCTGATGCCCTCCCGCAGCTGACCCTTCGAGGCGGGAGAGGGCGGAGTTGCGATCAGAGCCGACGTGCGAATGCGGAACAGCGTGGCCACCACGATGGCGCAGGCGAGCGCGTTGATGGCGAACGACCAACCGGCGCCGACACTCAGCAACAGGACGGCGCTCACGGCGGGCCCGATCATCCCGCCGAGTTGGAAGATCGACGAGTTGATGCTGATCGCGTTGCGAAGGTGCTGCGGTCCGACGAGCTCGTTCACGAACACCTGGCGCGCGGGATTGTCGATCACCGTGACGAGCCCGATCGCGAAGGCGAGCACGTAGATGTGCCACACCTCCACCACACCGGTCAACGTCAGCACGGCGAGCACAACACTCAGCACCGCGAACATGCTCTGCGTGGCGATCATCAGCATCCGCTTGGAGCGACGGTCCACGATCACGCCGCCGAGGAGTCCGAACAGCAGCATCGGTGCGAACTGCATCGCCACGGTGAAGCCCACCGCGGCCACGCTGTGCGACAGCTCGAACACGAGCCAGTCCTGCGCGATCCGCTGCATCCAGGAGGCGGTCATCGCCAGGAGGTTGGTGGACGTGAAGAGACGGAAGTTCGGCACCCGCAGGGCGGCGAGAGTGTCGCGCCACGGCGGACGCTCGGTCTGCACGGGAATGGAAGCGGTGGGCGGGAGGTCGTTCGGCAGCGTGCGAGTCACGAGAGAGAGGTCCTGAAAAAGCGTCAAATGAGTTACGTATAGGTCTGATCTCTTCCAACCGTAAGCGCGTAGGGTTTATTCGATCAGTGAATGACGCCTATATCTGTCATTACGTTTCCGAATGAGTGGGGGAGCGATGTTCGATCCGGTTCTGCTGCGAACGTTCCTGGCGGTGGCCGAGACGCACAATTTCACCTCCGCCGCTGCCCGTCTCGGCATCAGTCAGCCGACGGTGAGTCAGCATGTCCGCCGCCTCGAAGAGGCTGCGGGTCGCATCCTCGTCTCCCGCGACACGAGGGAGGTGAATCTCACCGACAACGGCGATGCGATGGCGGGATTCGCCCGCACGATCCTCGCCGCGCACGCGTCGGCCGAGAGCTACTTCACGGGATCGGCGATGCGCGGGCGCCTGCGCTTCGGTGCCGCCGACGATCTGGCCCTCACGCAGCTCCCACGCATCCTCCGTCACTTCCGACAGCTCTACCCCCGCATCAACCTCGAACTCACGGTGAACCAAAGCACCCGGCTGCATCGCCAGCTGAAGTCGGGGCAGCTCGACCTCATCTTCATCAAGCAGACCCCCGAACCGAACCCGGAGGGAATCCTCGTGCGTCACGACGACATGGTGTGGGTCGGCCAGGAGAAGACGGTGATCGAGACGGGCGCGCCCGTTCCGTTGATCGCCTACCAGGGTCCGAGCATCAGCCGGCAGATGGCGATCGACGCGCTCGAGTCGGCGGGCCGCACCTGGCGCATCACGTGCAACGTGCGCGAGGTGAACGGGGTGCTCGCCGCGGTGCGCGCGGGCATCGGAGTGGCCGTGTTCCCGCACTCGCTCATCCCGGACGACCTGGTGAAGGTGACCAACCGCTTCGGACTTCCGGCGCTCGGCGGCGTGGACTTCACGCTGCTGTCCAACCCCCTCGCGGCGAAGGAACCGGTGGACGCGCTCGTCTCGGCGATCGTGGGCAGGAACCTCAGCCGGTCCGCCTGACGGGGTAGTGCGCCGCCCTCCGATCCGGGGCGCATAGAGGAGTGCAGAGAAACGGACGTCGATGCGCTCCGCACCCGCGGCGATGAGCCTTCCCGGGACTACACTCGGCGTCGCGAGACGCATCGTCTCCGAACGAAACGGATGCGCAGATGAGCCTGTTCCGCACGAAAAGCATCGAGGCGTCGATCGCCGACTCCACCGAGGAGGGGCGCTCGCTGAAGCGCTCGATCGGCACCTGGGACTTGATGCTCATGGGCATCGCCGTCGCCGTCGGCGCCGGGATCTTCTCCGTGGGCGCGAGGGCCGCCGGCGACTTCGCCGGACCGTCGGTGATCCTGTCGTTCCTGCTGGCGGCCGTCACCTGCGGCCTCGCCATCATGTGCTACGCCGAGTTCGCGTCCGCGGTTCCCGTGGCCGGCAGCGCGTACACCTTCACCTACGCCACCATGGGCGAGCTTCTCGCCTGGATCATCGGCTGGGACCTCATCCTCGAGATGCTGACCGGCGCCGCGGTGATCGCCAAATACTGGGGCATCTACCTCAGCGACGTGTTCGAGATCGCCGGACTCGGCGTACCCGACACCATCTCCGTGCTGGGCCTGCAGGTGAGTTGGGGGGCATTCCTCATCGTCGCCATCTTCACCACGCTGCTGGTGCTGGGAACGAAGCTGTCCTCCCGGGTGGGCAGCATCTTCACCGTGCTGAAAGTGGCCGTGGTGCTGTTCGTCATCGTGGTCGGGGCTTTCTTCATCCGCGTCGAGAATTACACGCCGTTCGTGCCCCCGTCACAACCGACGGAGGGCGGCGCCGCCGATGTGTGGGGACAGTCGTTGTTCGCCTGGGCCACCGGTGCGGCGCCCGCGCAGTACGGGGTCTTCGGCTTGCTGGCCGGCGCGTCGCTGGTCTTCTTCGCCTTCATCGGGTTCGACGTCGTCGCCACGTCGGCGGAGGAGGTGAAGAACCCGCAGCGCACCATTCCGCGCGGCATTTTCGCGGGCCTCGCGGTCGTCACGGTGCTCTACGTGCTCGTGACGCTGGTGCTCACCGGCATGGTGCCGTACACCTTCCTCGCCGACGCCGAGGACCCGTCGCTCGCCACGGCGTTCGTGGAGGTCGGCGCGAGTTGGGCGGCGCAGGTCATCTCCCTCGGCATCCTGCTCGGCCTCACGACCGTGATCATGGTGCTGCTCCTCGGCCTCGCCCGCGTGGTGTTCGCCATGAGCCGGGACGGACTGCTGCCCCGCGTGCTGAGCCGCACGAGCGAGCGGCACAAGACCCCGGCGCGCATCCAGATCCTCGCCGGAGTCATCGTCGCGCTGATCGCCGGACTCACCGACGTGGGCGTGCTCGAGGAGATGATCAACATCGGCACACTCTCGGCGTTCGTGCTGGTGAGCGTGGGGATCGTGGTGCTGAGGCGGAACCGCCCCGACATCCACGCCGCTTTCCGGGTGCCGTTCTCGCCCTGGCTGCCCCTGCTCTCCGCTGCACTGTGCGTGTGGCTGATGCTCAACCTGACCACCCTCACCTGGGTGCGCTTCCTCGTGTGGCTCGCGATCGGCTTCGCCATCTACTTCCTCTACGGTCGGCGCCATTCGATGCTCGCCACGTCGAGCCGCGCTCTGGACGCCTGACCCGTCGTCGGTGCGGCTAGGGTACCGGGATGGTGGGTTTCAGCTTCTTCTCGGCCGTCTACATTGCGGTGCTCGTCGCGCTTGTGGTGCTCGTCATCGTGCTGATCCTCGCGCTGATCCGGCTCGCGTACGCGGCGCGAGCCACTCTGCTCGCGACGACGCGGCTGCAGGAACTGCGCGCCGACCTCCTTCTCGCCGACGGTGGTGGCGCAACGGACGTGCCGACGGATGACTCCGTCGCGTGACCACTCCGTCGCCTGACCACTCCGTCGCGTGACCGCACAGTCGCTCGTCGGCGGATGTCGGAGCTGACGCGGGAGCCGTCCCCGTGGGGATGGCGCGCGGGACCGGCGATGGTTCAGGGGCGGGAGGCTCGTCCGCGTTCATGCCGATCGAGGAGCGCCCGGATGTCGTCGCAGAGCACGAGGTCGCGCAGGGCGTCGGCGGGCGGATTGAGCAGTTCCCCGGGATGGGATTCACCGGCGCGGCGTGCCTGCACCGCGCGGGCGAAGGCCGCCGCCTGGCGGGTGAAGCCATCGCCCGGGCTCGTTCTCACCTGAGGCTGGTGCCCCGAGCGCAGGAGCTGCAGCTGTCCGCCGTCGAGGTCGCCGGGGGAGATCACCAGGGCGCCGGCTGTGCCCACGATCGTTACGCCCCAGTCATCGAGACCTTCGGGGGAGACGTAGGACGCGGTCATGGAGGCCACAACGCCGCCGGGGAATTCCGCCACCGCGACGCACGTCTCCGGGTCGACGCTGCCCGGTCCGGTGACGCGTTTCACGTTTCCCGCCGCGCCGATCATGCGCGCTTCGCCGAGCAACCACCGCAACGGATTGAGGAAGGCGTAGGACAGGTGGGTGACCAGCATGCCGCCGCTCTGCTGCTCGTCGTAGTACCAGCTGCCGACGAGCTGATCGAAACCGGCAACGGAACGGACGCTCACCAGTTCGCCGATCGCCTTATCCTCGAGCAGCTGTCGAGCGTCACGCCAGACCTTCTTGTAGCGAGCCTCGTAGCCGGCCTCGACGATCAGCCCCGTCTCGGCGCTTCGGCGGAGCAGCGCCTTCCCCGAGCGGGTATCGGACGCCAGCGGACCACCGACGAGCACGTCGATGCCCGCATCGAGAGCGCGGAGAGCGACGGTGTCCTGCACGCGGTGAGGCAGCGCGACGATCACCGCGTCGAGCCCGGCATCGAAGAGGCGGTCGGTATCCATCGCTTCGGCGCCGGGAAAGAGCGATGCCAGCGAGCCTGCGCGCTCGGCCCGACGCGAAGCGACGGCCACGATCCGGGCGTCGGTCGCCGCCGTGATCGCCTCGGCGCGGATGCGGGCGAGCGCGCCCGACCCCGCGATACCGACCCTCAGTGGCACAGTGTCTCCGTTCGCCTCGATCCCCTACCCGTCGTCCATCATCCGGTGACGTCGCGCCGGTTGAGCGCGACCACGGCGAGGAGAACGAGGGCGGCCGAGATCCCGTAGAGCAACCCCAGGCCACCCCAGTCGACGCCATCGGCCAGTGGACGGGCGCCGTACGCCCAGTGGTAGGGGGACCAGGCGTGCAGCGGGTCGAGATCTTCGCTCTGGTTGGCGATGGCGTTCAGGGCGTACCCCAGCACCGCCACTCCGGCGCCCGCGGCCGTGGCGAACAGTCGCCGACCGGTGAGGGCGCCGACGACGACAGCCACAGTTGCGGAGAGCAGCGTGAGCCCGACCAGGGCGGCGGCCGCCGCGAACGCGTGCGCCGGTTCGATCCCCAATTCCGCACTGTCGTTCAGCGCGAGCACCACGAGCGCGCTCAGGAGGCCGAGCCAGGCCAGGCGCACCACCACGGCTGCGGTGCGCTCGAGCACGAGTTGTGTGCGGCTCACGCCGTGGGCCAGCGTCAGCTCGAGGGATCCGGTCTCCTCATCGCCGGCGATCGCGGCCGTTCCCCAGGAGGTTCCGGCGATCGTGAGCAGGAGAAACCCGATGAGGCCGTAGAACGTGGATTGGGTGTACCCCGCACCCGTGGCGATCTGGTCGTACCCGATCGCGTTGACGAGTTCCGGCGGCAGGCTGTCGAGCAGCTCGAGCATGTCGGGACTTCCCCCGATGGACGGGAACAGGGGCAGGTAGAGCAGCAGGGCTGCCATCACTCCGAGGCTCCAGCCGATCATCGACCGCCACGAGTCGGCGATCGCCCGCCGGAACAGGGGGAGGGGCTTAGACGCCATCGGACACCTCCGGTGTGGAGTACAGGCGCAGCACGGACTCTTCGAGATCCGGCTCCTCGACCGCGAGGTCGGCGACGGAGAACCGGGCGATCAGCTTGATGAAGGGGTCGATGTCGCCCTCGATCGTCGCGGCCACCCGCACGGGCACGCCGTCGGAGGGAGCATCGTCGCTCACGTCGAGATCGGTGAGATGGGGGAGCGAGGATAGGGTGTCGCGCACCAGCGTGGGGGTGGACCCGGTGATGCCCACGCGCACCCGCCGCACGGCCGAGACGCGGAGCGACTCAACGTCGCTCACCGACACGAGGCGTCCGGAGCGGAGGATGGCGACGGAGTCGGCCACCTGCTGGATCTCGCTGAGCACGTGCGAACTGAGGAACACCGTCTGCCCATTCGACCGCGCCTCGCGCACCATGGTGAGGAACTCCTGCTGTACGAGCGGGTCGAGCCCACTCGTCGGCTCGTCGAGCACCAGCAGCCGCGGTTCGTGCATGAACGCCTGCACGAGGCCGAGCTTCTGCTTGTTGCCTTTCGAGAGCGTGCGCACGGTGCGGGAGAGGTCGAGGTTCAGTCGGTCGGCCAGGGCATCGATCGTTCCTGGCGCAACGGGCCCGCTGATGTCCGCGAAGTGCCGCAGGAGGGCGCGACCGGTCACGCGCCCCTCGAGCCGCAATTCACCGGGCAGGAAGCCGATCTGCCGCCGGAGTGCCGGACCGCCCGCCCGGGGCGATGCGCCGAGCACCGTGGCGCTCCCCGAGGTGGGACGCAGGACGTCGAGGAGAAGTCGCATGAGCGTGGTCTTGCCTGCACCGTTCGGGCCGATGACGCCGAAAATGCTCCCGGCGGGAACGGAGAGATCGAGCGGATGCAGAGCTGTGACGCTGCCGAAGCGCTTGGTGAGAGCGGTTGTGTCGATGACGGAGGTCATCTGCCTTCTCCTTCCGGCGATGGCGCACCCATCGTGCGGGCGAGCGCCGTTCGGGCTGCCTCGAGCACGGCATCCGAGGTGTAGAGGCCGCGGGTGTATAGCTCGAGGGTCGGCAGCGTCATGCGGCGGATCGCCGACTCGGTGAGTCCTCCGCTCTCGCCGAGCACCCGGCCGATGTGCCGCTCGAAGATGAGCGGAAGAAGGCCGTGCGTCGCGACGATGACGGCGGTCATGCGCGGGTCGCTGCTCTCGTGCATGCTGCCGTCGGCTGCTCCGGCGGCGAGCATGCTCTCCGTTCGGCTGACGAGCTGGTCGAAGAGCCGGTCACCGTGTTCCGACCCGTCGGTGATCATGCGCGAGAGGTAATCGAGCGACGGGCGGAAGGTGTCGATGTCGGCCAACCAGCGCTGCATCGTTGCGGCGAGGTCACCGTGGCCCAGTTCGTCGTTGCGTCCCATCACCTCGTCGACGATGTATCGGTCGCATTCGTCCCTCAGTCGCTCCTTGGAGCCGAAGTGGTGCAGCACCAGGGCGGGGCTCACGCCGGCCGACTCGGCGATGGCGCGGATGCTCGCCTTCTCGAATCCCACGCGCCCGAACAGCAGTACCGAGGCATCCCGGATGCGGGAGCGGGTGGTGGCATCCTCAGGCGATACTGAACGCATGTTCAGTATCCTAAACGCCTGTTCAGTCCTTTGTCCAGAGGAACTCGGGCTCCACTTCCTTCTACGAAGATCGACTACTCCGTCATTCCGCATCCTCCCGCGGCGCGATGAGCTCGCGGGTGTAATAGTCGACGAGGCCGTCGGGTGACGGGAGCACCGGCCGATCGAACTCGCCCGGGATGTACATCGGCGTCACCAGGTACGACTCGCGCGCGCGCTCGGAATGCGCCCACTTCACCCCGTTGGCAATCACACGTTGCACGTCGGGCTGGTGGTAGACGGGGAAGATCTCGTCGCCGGGGCTGAAGTAGAACACCTTGCCGTAGCCGCGGTTGTAGGTGATGCCGCTACGGAACACCTCCCCGCCCGAGAAGCTACTGATGAAAATGAGCTCGTCGGGCTCCGGGATGTCGAAGAACTCGCCGTACATCTCCTGGCCGGGGATGATCAGCGGCTGCGGGACGCCCTCGGCGATGGGGTGGCGCGGCGCGACCGTCCAGACGAACTCGCCGTCGTTGTCGTTGCGCCACCGCAGACTGCAGGTGGTGCCCATGAGGCGGCGGAAGATCCTGGAGTGGTGCCCCGAGTGCAGGACGATGATGCCCATGCCTTCGAGCACGTGCTTCTGGATGCGGTCGACGACCTCGTCGGTCACCTCCTCGTGCGCGGTATGGCCCCACCAGAGCAGAACGTCGGTCTCCGCGAGCAGTTCCTCCGTCATGCCGTGCTCGGGGTCGTCCAGCACGCGCGTGGTGACCGTGACCTCGTCGCCGAGAAGGCGGCGGATACCGCCCGCGATCGTGTTGTGCATGCCGTCCGGGTAGATACCGCGCACGACCTCGTTGATCTGCTCGTGGCGGTTCTCGCCCCAGACGACGACGCGGATGGCTTTCTTCTCGGGAGTTGACGTGGTCATCGGGCGCCTCCTGACGCGATGGGGGCCGGGGACGATCCCCAGGCCGGGGTGGCGATGCCGTCTGCGGCACTCGTCCACGAGCGCAGAATATCTGCGACGTCGTCACTCTGCTCGTCGGCGATGGCCTGGGCGAGCGAATCCTCGAGCAGGTCGCCGATCATCACCTTGTCGCCGCCGCGGTCACCGCTGCGGATCGCGCCCTCCACCATGGCCAAGGTGAGCACGTTGGTGCGCACCTCGTTCTGCGGGGTGCGGCCCGAGCGCAACGACGCGACGAACTCCTCGAGGCTGCCCTCGATGCCTTCGCTGCGGTCCTGCACCTCGAAGGAGACTCCGTCGGCGTCGGCGTCGGCGTCGGCGTCGGCTTCGACGGTGACGTCGCCGTCCCACGCCGCCGCGCCCCTCTCGGCGTAGACGTGCCAGTCGGCGTTCCATGAGGTCTGCAGCCCGGGCGTCGCTCGACTGCCCGAGTAGATGAAGCGCGCGCCGGAGGCGAGCTCGAATGTCGCGGTCGCCGCTGCGTGGCCGGCGAACCAGCTCCACGACGGGTTCCATGAGTCGCAGCGAACACTCACGGGCTCGTCATCGCTCAGATAGCGGAGCATGTCGAAGTGATGCACCGACATGTCCACCAGCAGCGGATGCGCCATCTGCTCGCGGAACCCGGGCTCGTGGTCCTCGTGGAAGAACTGGGCGTGCACGGCGCCCAGAGTACCGATCGAACGGACGGTCTCGCGGAAGGCGGCGAGGTGGTTGAAGTACCGCCGCGACTGGCTCACCATGAGCAGCTCGCCGGTGAGGTCGGCCAGCGCCACCTGGCGCAGCGCCTCGGCGACGGTCGGGGCGAGCGGCTTCTCGCACAGCACCGGAAGCCCCGCGCGCATCGCTTGCTCGTTCACCACCCGGTGCGCCTGCGGCACCGTCACATTGACGACCGCCTGTGCACCCGCCGCCTTCGCCACCTCCACGAGTGAGGAGCCGACGGCGACGTCGAGTCCGGCCGACGCGACGGTGGCTGCCGCGAGGTCGACGTTGAGATCGACGACGCCGACCGGCTCGGCGTGCGCCGATGTCGCGAGCATGCGGATCCATTCGCCCCCCATTGCGCCGGCACCGACGACCAGCACGGGGAGCCGCTCGGACTCATTGATCGGCGTCATCCCTTCAGCGCTCCGCCGAGGCTGGACTTGAGGAGGTGCTTGCGGACGAGCATGTAGAGGACGGCCGGCGGCAGCACGTAGATCACCGCGCTCGCGGCGAGCAGACCCCAGTCGATGACGTTGCGCTCGCTGAATGCACGGAACAGTCCGATGGCGAGCGGATAGAGGTCCTGGTTCTGCAGCATCACGAGCGGCGTGAGGAAGTCGCCCCACGAGCCCATGAACATGAGCATCGCTGCTGCGCCGAGTCCCGGCCCGATGAGGGGAAGCACGATGCGGCGCACGGCCTGCAGACGCGTGTTGCCGTCGGTCCACGCCGCTTCCTCCAGCTCGACGGGAACGGCGTCGACGGTGCCCTTCATGAGCCACAGGGTAACGGGGAGTCCGCTCACCGCCTGCACGATGATCAGTCCGTGAAGGGTGTTCGCGAGCCCGAGGTTCACCATGATGAGGTAGAGCGCGATGATCGTCGCCGGTGCCGGGATGACCCGGATCAGCAAGATGCCGAACATGAAGAATCGACGACCGGGGAACGCGAAGCGCGACAGCGCGTAGCCGCCCGCGATCCCGAGCACCAGATTGAGCACGGTCGAGGAGATGGCGATCACGAGACTGTTGATGAGCAGCAGCGGCGTGCCGGAGGCGGTGAAGAACCGGATGAAGTTGTCGAAGGAGAAGGCGGGAATCTGCACCGTCGCTCCGGCGTCCGCGTCAACGGCGCTCAGCACGACCCAGGCGAAGGGGACGAGGCAGAACAGCGCGAGAAGGACGATCAGGACGTAGCCCACAGACCGCTGCGCGACGTCAACGGGGCGTAGCCGTCGGCGGCGACGCGGGTTCAGGACGGGTGCCGCCGTGCGGCTTCTGAGGATGGTCATGTCACACCTCGACCTTCGCCAGACGCACGTAGACGGCGCCGAGCACGAGAACGATGACGAGCAGGATGATCGATGCGGCACTGCCGATGCCGATCTGCGAGAACTGCAGGGCACGCTCGTAGATGTAGATGGCGGCGATGCGGGTCTGCCCGCCGGGGCCGCCGCGCGTGAGGAAGTAAACGAGCCCGAACACTCCGACGGTGCTGATGGTGGTGAGAAGGAGGTAGAGGAACACCGGTCCTCGGATCAGCGGGAGCGTGACGTGACGGAACACCTGCACCGCTTTCGCCCCGTCCACCCGGGCGGCCTCGATCAGCTCGGCGGGGACATCCTCGAGCGCGGCCTGGAACATGATCATGGCGAATGCGAGCCCGCGCCAGATGTTCACGAGGATGATCGCCATCATCGGCGCCGTCTGCAGCCAGGCGGTCGGCTCCCCGCCGAAGATGTTGAGCAGGCGGTTCAGGGTGCCTTCCGGACTTGTCGCGAGCACGCTCGCCCAGGTCAGTGAGGCCACGACCTCGGGAACCACCATCGGCATGAGGACGGCCGCACCGAAGAAGCCCTTGCCGTGGATCCACGGTCGGCTGAGCAGGATCGCGGCCACCATGCCGAGTACGGTTTGACCGATGATCGCGGAGAACAGCAGGAACGTTCCGGTCTGTCCCAGAGAGTTGAGGAAGTCGGCGCTTGTAAGCAGATAGGTGTAGTTGTCGAGACCGACGAACTTCGGGTCGCGCGCGGCGAACCCGGTGAGCTGGGTGTTGGTCAGGCTGAGCCAGAGACCGTAGACCGCCGGCAAGACGATGAACACGAGGATGAGCACCGCCGAGGGCCCGAGCAGGATGAGGACGAAGGGCCAGGTCTGCCCGCGTCGGCGCCTCGGCGCAGACGGCCGGGTGGCCGTCTGCGCCGAGGCGGGTACGTCGACGAGGGTTGTCACTCCTTCACCAGGGTGGGGCCGAGCAGGTCGGTCGCGTCCTTGACGAACGCGTCGTAGGCCTGCTGTCCATCGGCCTGTCCGCTGAGGATCAGCTCGGTTGCCGACGCCACTGCCTGTCCGATCTGAGCGGCGCCGTCTCCCGTCACTACGAAGACGCTCTCGCCGAGGTCCTCGCCGGCCTGCAGCAGCTGCGGCTCCTCGGAGTAGGGCGCCACGTCGTCGAGGTCGTCACGGGCGGACGCCGCACCCGAGGCGACGAGCTGCTCCGCGAGGGGCTCACCGGTCGAGAGGTACTTGATGAACTCCCATGCGGCCTCCTTGTTCTCCGAATCTTCGGAGATGGCGTAACCGCCCCCGGTGTTGCTCCAGCCGTACGGCTTATCACCGGAACGCAGGCCGGGGAACTGCCAGGTCGAGACCTTCTCCACGAGCCCCTCGATGGGAGTAGCCCCATTGGGGCCCCAGTCGAACTTCCAGCCCCAGGTGCCCTGAGCCGCAACCTGAATCTCGCCCTCCGGGAACTTCTCGTACTTGGTGGGCTCCCAGGGGTTCGGGTTCTGCAGGTCCTCCACCGGCATCAGGCCGTTGCTGACGAGGTCGTCGTAGAGCTCGAAGACGGCCAACCAGCCGGGGCTCTCGAGGTCCCACGTGTCGGTCTCGGTGTCGTAGAACTCCGTGTCGGTCCCTCCGAGCAGGGGCATGAAGCCCTCGCCCCAGGTCCCGCCGCCCCACGCCGTGCCGGCCGGGATCACGATCGGGGTGTCTCCGGTCTTCTCCTTCACCTCGACGAGTCGCCCGATCAGTTCGTCCCACGTCTCGGGCTGAGAGGTGTCGACCCCGAGCTCGGTCAGGATGTCCTTGCGGTAGAACAGGTTCAGCACGCCGGCGCCGGAGGGCAGGCTGTACACCTGTCCGTCCTGGCGGGTTATCGCCTCTTTGACGGCGGGGTAGTAGTGGCTCCAGCCGTCCCACTCGCTCAGATAGTCGTCGAGCGGCGCGAGGTACCCGGCGGAGGACCAGGAGATGGCCATGTTCTCGCCGATGTCCAGCACGTCGGGCGCCTGCCCGGCGATGAGCTGCTGGGTCATCTTGGTCATGAACTGCTCATCGGTCAGCACATCGGCGATCAGCTCGACCTTGATGTCCTTGCCCTGCTCGGCCATCTCGGCCTCGAAGCCGGGGATCTCCTTGCTGATCGCGTCGATGTTGGTCTGCTTGGTCTCCATGATCGTGATCGTCACGGAGCCGTCGCTTCCGTCGCCGCCTCCCGCGGAGCAACCGGTGAGCCCGGCCGCAGCGACCACGCTGGCCGTGAACGCAGCGGCAACATAAGTGCGCTTCATTGCGATACCTCTCCTGGGGTACCCCGTCGGCTGCTCTGCCGATCTGTCGGGCTCGACCCCGGATTATGTTAGGACATTTGAGGCGAGAACGTCAACGATTACGCGCGTTCGTACTAACATGACATATCAACATCCATGTCAGTGCGGACGCGGGGCGGAGGCAAGGTGCTCGACGGAGGACAGGCGGTCATGCTCCCGGCCGAGCAGTTGCTCCAGCCGGCGACGGCATCCTCCCCTCTCTGGGTCCGCCTCGCCGCCGGCCTCGAGGATGCGATCGCTACGGGGTCTCTTTCGCCCGGAGCTCGGCTCGAGGGCGAGGTGTCGATGAGCGAGCGTCTCTCGCTGTCCCGGCCGACTGTGCGCCGAGCGATTCAGGAGCTCGTCGAGAAGGGGCTCCTAGTGCGGCGGCGCGGGGTCGGAACACAGGTGGTTCACGGGTCCGTCGCCCGACAGATCGATCTGACGAGCCTGTACGACGACCTCCGACGCGCCGGCCGGGTGCCATCTACTCGGGTACTCGACGTCACGCTGGCGCAAGCGACCCCTCAGATCGCGGAGCAGCTGGGACTCACCTCGCCGGTGCGCGTGCTGAAGATCCGCCGGGTCCGGTTCGCCGATGCCGCGCCGATCGCCGTCCTCGAGAACTATCTCCCTGAGGCCTTCGCCGATATCACGGCTGAAACGCTCAGCAATCAGGGCCTGTACCACGAGCTGCGCGCCCGAGGTGTGACGCTCAGGGTGGCGCGCCAGCGAATCGGGGCCCGGCGTGCCACGGTCGACGAAGGCCACCTCCTCGACATCGGACGCGGCGCGCCGGTGCTCACCATGGATCGCAGGGCGTACGACGCCGACGGCGCGGCCGTCGAGTACGGGCATCACTGCTATCGCCCCGACCTCTACGGCTTCGAAATGACTCTCGTCGACCGCTGACCCGTCCGATGACAGTGACTCTGCAAGACGTCGCGGCCCTCGCCGGCGTGTCGACCAAGACCGTGTCCAACGTGGTGCGCGACTACCAGCATGTGCGCCCGTCGATGCGCGCGAAGGTCCAGGACGCGATTGATCAGCTCGGCTACGTGCCGCACAGCATCGCTCGGCGCCTCGCCACCGGGAGGACCGGAATGATCGCCTTCGCGCTTCCCGCGATCGAGACTCCCTACTTCGCCGAACTGGCCGCCCTCGTATCGACCGAGGTCGACGGCTTCGACTACCGCCTGCTGATCGAGCAGACCACCGGGGGCCTCGAAGACGAGCGCGCCGTGCTCCGGGGTCGCGAGCAGGGACTCATCGACGGTCTGATCTTCCAGCCCACGGTTCTCGACGGCGCGGCGATCGACCAGTTCCGCGGTGCGACGCCGTTGGTCCTTCTCGGCGAGACGGCCGCGCCACCGGCGGTCGACCACGTGATGATCGACAACATCGCCGCCGCCCGCGCCGCGACATTGCATCTGCTGCAGTCCGGCAGGACGCGCGTCGCCTTCCTGGGTCGGTCGATGTCGGCCGGCCACGAGACTGCGAGGCTGCGCCTGAACGGCTATCGCTCCGCCCTTCGGGAGTTCGGCGCCTCCTGCGGGGACGATCTCCTGATCCCCATGACGCAGTTCGGCGCGTTCGCCGCCGAGGCAGCGGTCATCGACGCGATCGACGCCGGCCAGCAGTTCGACGGGCTCGTCTGCTTCGACGACCTCTCCGGGATCGGGGCCATGAAAGCGCTCGCCCGATGCGGGCGGGTTGTGCCCCACGATGTGGCCGTCGTGGGCTGGGACGACATCCTCATGGCACAGTTCACCAGTCCGGGACTGACCACGATCCGACCGGACAAGGCCAGGCTGACGCAGATCGCGTTCCGGCTGCTCCGCGACCGGATGGACGGCGAGCGCGGGCCGGGACGCCACGAACTCGTCGGATTCGACCTGGTGGTGCGCGGCAGCACGGCGAGCTGATGTACAGCGCTGGAAAGCGGGCCGCGGTGATCCGGAGGGAACCGCTCTCGGGCGCGCGTCGCGTCCCGGCTAGAGCGTGACCTCGCCCCGAGGTCCGCGCACGGTGACCACCAATCGGGGAGCGTCGCCACGCGCGATGTCCAGCGGGCTGCCGAAGGCGTTCACCGCCCGACGGGCGGAGTCGGGGTGGGGGTCGGTCGCGGTGAACGCGACGAGCTCGAGGGCGGGCAGGTCGGACAGGCCGGGGTGCGCCGTCTGGCCCCAGTCGATGAGGAACGGCAGCAGCGGCGAGACCGAGGGCACGAGCGAATGCGTGAGGCGCCACGCGAGCAGGTCTCCGGCGGGCGTCCGACGGGAGAGCGGGACTACCGGACCGGGATCGACCCCCGCGGCTGCGGCCTGTGCGGCGGCGGCCTCGATGTCGACGGGGTGGATCGCGTAGGCGACCAGCTCGATTCCGGTCAATCGGTCGATGCCGAACTTCGAGGGGAGTTCTGTGCCGGTGCGGGCGGGATCGGGGCCGATGATCTCGATGTACTGCGTTCCGCGCTCGCCGTCGATGGTGAGCGCGATCAGATGATTGGCGGTGCCGATGGGGTGCGATCCGCCGGGACTCGCCCGCACTCCGGTCAGGCGCTCCACCTCGTCGACCGCGGCCGCGAGGTCGGGTCCCGCGATGACGATGTGGTCGAGCAACGGGGGCAGGGTCATGCGGCGTCTCCTCGGGTGGGCTTTCTCACGAGCCTATGCCGACGATCACGTGCGGCCGGTTAGCGCGTCGTCCCATGACGTCGACGTCGACCGCGGCCGCGACGGCGACCGCGACACGACACGACACGACACGACAACGATCGCACCGCGGTCGGGCGGCGGTCGACCCCGGTCAGCCTCGGGTGCAGGTGCCGGGGATGACGGCCTCGGTGAGGGCCGCCGCCTGGTCGGCCACCGGACGCACCTCCTCCATCGCGAGGGCGTAACCCACGTTCTCGGTGTCGGTGGCCCGCGCGAAGATCACGCCGACCACCTCGCCCGTTTCGGTGAGCAGCGGACCGCCCGACTCGCCCTGGGCCACGTCGGCGGCGAGTGTGTAGACGAGTCGCGGCACCGGGGAGTCCCCGTAGATGTCGGGGATGCCGAGCTCACCGACCGAGATCACCTCGGCCGGACCGGAGTCGAAGGGCCCCCCGTACGGGTAGCCGAGCGTCACGGCGCGGCTACCGGCGGCGAGGGTGCCCGCCAGCGGGATGGCCGGGGCGGCGAGACCGTCCACGGCGAGCACGGCGAGGTCGTCCACGGGGTCGAAGTACACGACCCTGCCGACCGTCGTACTGCCCCCGGGCACTTCGACCACGGGCTCGGACACGCCCGCGACCACGTGCGCATTCGTCGCGATGCGGTCGGGGGCGATCACGAAGCCGGTTCCCGACTGGTTCCGTCCGCAGGCGTAGGCGTTCCCGGTGATGCGCACCACGGATTCGGCTGCCGCCGCCAGTGCCGGTCCGCCGGTGTCGAACTCGGGTATCTCCGGATTGGGTCCGGAGAACGCTTCGACGATGCGGGGCAGGCCTTCCTGCACCGCGGTCGACCGCAACTGAGCGAGGAACGCGTCGACGGGTCGTGGCGTCAGATCGTCCACCGTGCGAATGACGGTCGACGACGCGAGCGCCTGCGAGAGCACCGGCACGCCGAGGGCGCCGATGCTGAACGCCAGCATCGAGGCGACCAGCGCGGAGGCCACAAGCGTGAGTGCGGCACCGAGGATCCGGTCGAGCACCCCGAGTCTCACCCGGCGGACGCCGCGTCGGAGGGCGTGCCCGATGGTGAGGCCGAGCGACAGGCCGATGAGCATCAGGAGCGCGGTGGCGGCGAGTGCGGCCGGGGTGCGCAACTGCGGCGCCGGAATCACGGGGGTGATGATCGGCACCACGAACAGCGCGGCGACGCCGCCCGCGACGATGCCGAGGATGCCGCTCAGGCTCCGGACGAGTCCGCTGCGGTAGCCGTAGATCGCGAACGACAGGAAGAGCAGGAGGAGAACGAGGTCGAGGATCGTTGCAGTCGACATCCGGCCACCCTTCCGCTTCGGGGAGCCTGAAGCCTATTCGATACCGGTGACGATTCCCGGAGCGGCATCCCGAGCGGGGCGGGGAAGAAGCTGGCGGAGGAGTGTCTCACCGCGCGCGGGCTCGCGCCTCTCGTTCCCGCCGCAGGCGGCGCTCCTCGTCGGCGGCCGCGGCCTCCTCCGGCGTCGGTGCGGTGCCGCCGCTCTCCCTCGGCTGCCACCACGTGCCCGTCCCGTCCACCGGGTACTCGGCCTGCAGTCCGTGCACGAGGGCCTGCAGCGTGCTCCGCAGTTCGGTGGTGCGCTCGGTCACATTGTCACCGGGGTGGATCTCGATCGGCTGGCCGACGGCGAACGACACCGGCACCCCGAAACGCTCGCGGAACCGGATGCGCCGGTTCTTGGTGAGCAGGCGGTGCCCGCCCCACACGGCGACCGGGATGACCGGCACGCCCGCGTCACCGGCGAGGCGCACGGCCCCGGTCTTCAGTTCCCGCACGGTGAACGACGCACTCACGCCCGCCTCGGGGAAGACGCCGATGAGCTCGCCCTTGCGCAGCGCTTTGGCGGCGCGCGCATACGCATCCGCTCCCGCCTGCATGTCGACCGGAATGTGGCGCATGCCCCGCAGCAGCCATCCGAGGACGGGCTTGTCGAACACGCTCTGCTTCGCCAGGAAGCGGACGCGGCCCCGGCAGTGCAACCAGAGGACCCATTCGACGAGGGCGAAGTCGAGGTAGCCGAAGTGCGTCATCGCGATCACCGCGCCACCGTTCCGGGGGAGGTTCTCGAGACCCGATTCGATGCGCCGCAGGCGCAGCAGCCCGAACAGGGCACGGCCGGCGGCGACGGCGGTGCTGTAGATGGGTTCACGACGGGATCGCTGCACGAATCCACGCTACTGAGCCCACGCGTGTCATGCGCGGCAGAGTGTCAGGGGAGCGGGTTCAGCGCGTCGTATCGCCGGAACGACCCCTGCACCCGCACCAGCACCGCCACGGAGGCGATGATGGCGAGCCCGCCGAGCAGCGGCGGGAACCACAGCGCCGCCGTCACCGCGAGGATGCCGACGTACATGTCGCCGACACGCGGCCCACCCGTCACGACGACGGTGAACACGCCCTGCAGGCGTCCTCGCATGTGGTCGGGGACGGCGGACTGCAGCATCGTCTGGCGGAAGATGCTGCTGATGTTGTCGGCGGCGCCGGCTCCTGCGAGCAGCACGGCGGCGAGCACCACGGCGGTCACGTTCATGTCGCCGACGGCGGCGGAGACCGAGCCGAAGGCGCCGGTGGACATCACCGCGAGGAGCGCTCCGAAACCGAGGATGAAACCGCCGTAGACCAGGATCGCCCGCTCGATCGCCACCCCCTGCATCCGCACATGCCCGGTGCGACCGGAGAAGAGGCTGCTCGCCAGCGCGCCGACCGCCACCGCCGCGGTGAGGATGCCGACCGTCACCGCGCCGCCGCCCAGTACGAGCGTGGCCACGGCGGGGAACACCACGCGCGGGTTGCCGAACGTCATGGCGAGGATGTCGACCAGGAACGACATGCGGATGTTCGGAGCGGTGCGCAGGAACGCGAAGCCGTAACGCAGCGACGCGAGTCCCGGGCGGTGCACCTCACCCTCCGGTGGCAGCCGGGGCAGCGAGAGGATCCCCACGAAGGCCGCGAGGAACAGCACGACGTCGATCGTGTAGGTCCAGGCGAAGCCGACCGTGGCGATGAGCACACCCGCGACGGCCGGTCCGACGGTCACCATGATGCCTCCGGAGATGCCGGTGAGGGCGGACGCGGCGGGCAGCAGGCGCCGCGGGAGGATGCGCGGGAAGATCGCGAATCGCACCGTGCCCACGACGGTGGCGGCCACCGCGTTCAACGTGGTGAGCAGGTAGAAGGGCCACACCACGTCGACCGAGAACCAGGCGAGGCCGGCGAGCCCGATGGTCGACCCCCAGGCGGCGACGGCGGCGATGAACGCGACGCGCCGCCGGTCGAACGCGTCCGCCAGCATGCCGCCGTAGAGACCGAAGATGATCATCGGGATCAGCGCGAACGCGCCCACGAGCGACACGGCGAACGTGGACCGGGTGATGTCGTAGATGTGCAGGCCGACGGCCACGATGGTCATCTGGCTGCCGATGCCGGAGATGGCGGCACCGAGCCACAGTCGAGCGAAGGCGGGGCTCTCCCGCAGCGGCGACAGGTCGACGAGGTGGCTGCGCTTCCCGGTGCGCGGCGGGTGGGCGGGGTCGGTCGCAGCGGTGTCGGCAGCGGAGTCGACGGCATCGTTCACGGCAGCATCGGTGCCCGGGGCGGTGTGGATGTCGGTGCTGATGTTGTCGGTGCCGCCGCTCAGGGCATCGTCCGCGGTGGGCCGTAGGTCATCGTCCGCGGGGCGGTGCGAGTCATCGCCTGCAGCCGAGTGCGGGTCGTCGTCCGTGGCACGGCGGGAGAAACCATCGTCCGGCTCGCTGCGCTGGTGCCCGTCGGAGGAATTCACTGGACCTATTCTCCCCGACTTCGGGAGCCCGTGCTGACGCGCACCGGTCAGCCTTGTGGCGGGCGTGCCCACAGCTGCTCCAGAGGCGGCTCCGGACGTGCGCGGAGTGGGTGCCCGGCGATGGGGCTCCCGGGCGGGTGCGGCTATCGAGCGGGGTCGTACGGCACGTAATCGATCTCAAGGAAGTCCGTCACCTCGGGGAGCCACCGGTTCTGCACGAATGCCTGATGATCGGGGTGCTCGTTGTAGGCGTCGTACGCGGCCTGGTCGGCGAACTCCATCGACAGCCCGAAGCGGTAGTCGTTCTTCGCCCCCACCTGTCGCAACGCCTCGAAGTTCGAGATGCCGGGGATGGTGCGCAGGCTGCTTGCGGTTTCGAGGAACTCGGCCTCTTCCTCCGACCCCTCGGCGTGGGACAGGCGGAACACGACGGTGTGACGAATCATCCGATCACCCTAGCGCGCGGCGCCCCCACTCCCGGCGGGTTCCCGGCGGGCGGGGCGGTGCCGCGTCGGGATACAGCCGCTTCGGGCGCCGCTCGGCATCCGATCGTGGTCGAATGGAGGGGCAGGGCCGACGGACCCGCGGCCGCGAGAGGAACAGTACATGGTGCACAAGGTTTCGGCTGTCGTCGTTCGAGCGAAGGATGCGCCGGTGTCGGTGGAGACGATCCTCGTGCCGGATCCCGGTCCCGGTGAGGCGCTCGTCGACATCCTCACCTGCGGCGTCTGCCACACCGACCTGCACTACAAGCAGGGCGGCATCAACGACGACTTCCCGTTCCTGCTCGGCCATGAGGCGACCGGCGTCGTCTCCGCGGTCGGACCCGACGTGACCAACGTGGTTCCCGGCGACCGCGTCATCCTCAACTGGCGTGCGGTGTGCGGCGAGTGCCGCGCGTGCCGCCGCGGCGAGCCGCAGTACTGCTTCAACACGGCGAACGCCACGCAGAAGATGACCCTCGAGGATGGCACGGAACTCTCGCCCGCCCTCGGCATCGGGGCGTTCGCGGAGAAGACGCTGGTGGCATCCGGGCAGTGCACGAAGGTCGACGAGGATGTCGATCCCGCCGCCGTCGGACTGCTCGGCTGCGGCGTCATGGCCGGCATCGGCGCCGCACTCAACACCGGAAACGTGCGCCGCGGCGACTCGGTCGCCGTGATCGGCTGCGGTGGCGTGGGCATCGCGGCCATCGCGGGCGCCAAGCTGGCGGGGGCGACCACGATCATCGCCGTCGACATCGACCCGCGAAAGGTCGAGCTGGCGCGCACGCTCGGCGCCACCCACGGCATCAACTCGCGCGACGACGACCCGGTGGAGGCCATCCGCGCGCTCACCGACGGGAACGGCGCGAACGTGGTGATCGACGCGGTCGGCCGCCCCGAGACCTACCGCCAGGCGTTCTACGCCCGCGACCTCGCCGGCACGGTGGTGCTCGTGGGAGTGCCGACCCCCGACATGACGATCGAGCTGCCGCTGCTCGACGTGTTCGGTCGTGGCGGTTCCCTCAAGTCGTCCTGGTACGGCGACTGCCTGCCCTCGCGCGACTTCCCGATGCTGGTGAGCCACTACCGCCAGGGCAACCTCGACCTCGACGCCTTCGTCTCGGAGCGCATCGGACTCGGTGACATCGAGGCCGCGTTCGACCGCATGAAAGAGGGCACCGTGCTGCGATCGGTGGTGGAACTCTGATGGCCGCGCGCGTGGAGCACCTCGTCACCTCGGGCACGTTCTCGCTCGACGGAGGCACCTGGGACGTCGACAACAACGTGTGGATCGTGGGCGACGACCGCGAGGTGATCGTGATCGACCCCGCTCACGACGCCCGGGCCGTTGCGGATGCGGTGGGCGACCGCCGTGTCGTCGCCATCCTGCTGACGCACGCGCACGACGACCACATCCGTGCCGTGGGCCAGTTCCGCGAGCTCGTGGACGCCCCCGTGCTGCTGAACCCCGCCGACCGGATGCTGTGGGACGCCGTGTACCCCGACACCGCCCCCGACGCGGAGGTCGCCGATGGCGACACATTCGCGATCGCCGGTACGACGCTCGAGGCGCTGCACACCCCCGGACACTCCCCGGGATCCACCTGCTACCTGCTGGCTGACGAGGGCACCGTCTTCTCCGGCGACACGCTGTTCGCCGGCGGGCCGGGGGCCACCGGGCGCTCCTACAGCGACTTTCCGACGATCATCGCGTCGATCCGCGACAGCCTGCTGACGCTGCCCGCCGACACCGTGGTGCGCACGGGTCACGGTGACTCGACCACCGTCGGCGCGGAGGCGCCGCACATCGAGGAGTGGATCGCCCGCGGGCACTGACCGTGCGTCGTGCGGTCCCCGCGCCCTGAGCCCGAGCGGTCTTTGAGCGCCCACGGTCCCTGAGCTCGTCGAAGGGACGCTGGGTGCGTACTGCGGTCCCGGAGATCCACGGTCCCTGAGCTCGTCGAAGGGACGTTCCCGCGCCTCATGCCCCTTCGACGGGCTCAGGGACCGCCCTTCGACGGGCTCAGGGACCAATGTCAGGTCTGGCAGCGCGGGCACCAGTAGACGACGCGATCCTGCGCGCCCTGACCGGGACGCACCGGGTCGCCGAGGTCGGCGCGCTCGATGGGCGTGCCGCAGCGGCGGCACGGCTTGCCCTTGCGGCCGTACACATAGGTCATGCGGCCGGGGCGCAGGTCGCCGGTGAGGGTGCGCTCGATCCGGTCCTTGTTCGCGACGATCACGCGGCGCGACAGGTCGACGAGGCCGGGCAGGTCGGGCACGTCGCGCACCGGTCGGGTGGGCAGCAGGCCGCGCACGAAGCACAGCTCGGCGCGGTACACGTTGCCGAGGCCGGCGAGGTTGCGCTGGTCGAGGAGCGCCAGGCCGATGGCCCGGTCGGGGTCAGCGGACATGCGGCGGAGCGCCTCGTCGGCATCCCAGTCCGGGCCGAGCAGGTCGGGTCCGAGGTGCCCGACCACGGTGTGCTCATCCTCGCGCGCCACGACCTCCACCACGCCCAGCGCGAAGCCGACGGTCGACCAGTCGGCGTTGTCGAGCAGGATGCGCGCCTCGAACGCGGGGCGCTTCCAGCGCGACCCGTGCCCGTAGATGTGCCACGACCCCTCCATCTTCAGGTGGGTGTGG
Source organism: Planctomonas psychrotolerans (assembly GCF_008642235.1). Lineage (GTDB taxonomy): Bacteria > Actinomycetota > Actinomycetes > Actinomycetales > Microbacteriaceae > Planctomonas > Planctomonas psychrotolerans. The sequence goes on from NZ_SJEV01000001.1 coordinate 1,750,416, forward strand.
ATGCTGTGGTCGCCCACCCGGGTGAGCAGGTGCTTGCCTACGCTCACGACCTCGTGCACGGTCTCGCCGGTGAAGTCCACCGTCGCGAACTTCGGCACGCGGATGTCGCACCGGGTGAGCACGGTGCCCGCCATCACCTCGTTGAGGTGCTTGGCGGTGCGGTAGACGGTATCGCCCTCAGGCACGCATCCTCAATCCTCGGGGGGTGGCCAGGAATCCGGCGTCCTGCAGCGCGTCGCCGAGCGGCGTGCCCAGCACGAAGTCGCCGTTCGCCTTCTCGACCGCGAGCTTGTCCACGCCACCCGAACGCACGAGTCCGGCGAGGGCCGCGGATGCGAGGCGGAGCGTGGGTTCGTCGTCGCGGAACGCGAGCACCGACTTTCCGCCACGCTCCACGTACAGGGCGAGCTCGCCCTCGACCAGGACCACCAGGGCACCCGCCTTGCGGCCCGGTCGATGCCCGGTCGCAGAACCCGCGGACCCGGTCGAGCTGGGCGCGCGCGGAGGACTGCCCGGCGCGGCGGGAGCGGTCGGCACCTCACCGGCCAGGCTCTGCCCCGACGCCTCCGGGAGCGCGTCGGCGTCGGCGTCCGCCGCAGCCCCACTGCCCGGCCAGGGCAGCGCGGCGCCGTACGGGTTGGCCGGGTCGGTCGCGGCCAGCGCGATCGCGGTGGGTGCGGGTGCCGGCAGGGTGGGATCGCGCGTGAACGACCGGAGCCGATCGATGGTGCCGCCGGTGGAGAACTGGGCGGCTCCGAGCTTCTCGATGAAGTAGCCGCGCCGTGCGCGCCCCGACTCCTCGAACCCGCTCAGCACCTTGTACGCGAGGGCGAAGCCGCCGGGGACGCGCTCGGTGGCGACCGACCCGCGCGTCACCACACCGTAGCGTTCGAGCAGGGTCTCCGCGGTGGCGTGCGCGCGCACGGTGGCATCGGTCTCGGCGAGCGGCACGATCGACCAGCGTCCACCGGCGGTGGGCGGCCCGCCCCGCGTGGGCATGTTCGGCCGCGCATATGCTCGCCCACGGTACATGCGCGCACGCGGTGTGCGCGTCGGTGCGCGATGTGCGGTCTTGCCTCCGCCGAGCAGTGCGCGCAGCGGCGAGAACGTGTCGTTGGTCACGAGTCCCGCCCAGACGAGGTCCCACAGCGCGGTCACGAGCGCGGTGTCGTCGGTCGAGCCCACCGCATCCGACAGCTGGCGGAAGAAGTACGCGCCGCCCGAGCCGAGGGTGGTGAGCACCTCGCGCTCGAGCTCGGTGGTGTCGTGCTCGGCGGGTTCGGGCAGCGTCACCGGAACCGTGTCGGCGAGGTGGAGGGTGACCCACCCGTCGTTGCCGGGCAGGCTGCCCGCTCCGGTCCACAGCACCTCGCCGGTCGAGGTCAGCTCGTCGAGCATGCTGGGTGCGTAGTCGCGCACCCGCACCTTCAGCACGAGGCTCTCCCACGCGGATGCCGGGATGGGCACGCCCGCGAGCTGGTCGATCACCGTGAGCACGCCGTCGATTCCGCGGAGGTTCGACCCGACGTGCTGCCAGGCGGGCAGGAATCGGCCGAACGCGTCGGGCGACACCGGCTCGACCTCGTGCCGGAGCGCGGCGAGCGAACGGCTGCGCAGCCGGCGCAGCACCTCCACATCGCACCACTCGCTGCCGGTCGCGCCCGGCCGGAACTCGCCCTCGACCACCCGGCGTTCGCCGGAGAGGCGGCGCAGCGTGTCGAGCACCACCGCGGTGCCGAGGCCCAGGCGCTCCGCGGCGGATGCGACGGTGAAGGGCGCGTGGGTGCGGGCGAAGCGGCCGACGAGGTCGCCCAGCGGGTCGGCCACCGGTTCGACGAAGGCGGTGGGGGTGCCGATGGGCAGCGGAACGCCGAGGGCGTCGCGCAGACGGCTGGCGTCCTCGATGGCGCTCCACCACTCGCGGTTGGCGAAGGTGACGCGGAGCGCACGTCGGCTCGCCACGAGCTGGTCGAGCCAGCCCGCGGATTCGGCGGCGTGCTCGTTCTCCACCCGGGCGGCCACCTCCTCGGCGGTGAGCGGGCCGAGCATCCGGAGCAGATCGGCGACGCCCTCGATGTCGCGCGCGCGACGATCGTCGGCGAGGCGCTGCAGCTCGAGTTCGGTGCGCTCGATCACGGCGGCGTCGAGCAGCTCCCGCAGCTCGGCGCGACCCAGCAGCTCGGACAGCAGCCCGGTGTCGAGCGAGAGCGCGGCCGCGCGGCGCTCGGCGAGCGGGCTGTCGCCCTCGTACATGAACGCGCCCACGTAGCTGAAGAGCAGGCTCCGGGCGAAGGGGGACGCGATGGTCGTGGTGGTCTCGACGATGCGGATGCGGCGCGACTGCAGCTGGCGGGCGAGATCGGTGAGTGCGGGCAGGTCGTAGACGTCCTGCAGCACCTCGCGGATGGTCTCCAGCACGATGGGAAAGGTGGGGTACTTGCGCGCCACGTCGAGCAACTGCGCGGCCCGCTGCCGCTGCTGCCACAGCGGTGACCGCCTCCCCGGGTTGTAGCGGGGGAGGAGCAGCGCCCGCGCGGCGCACTCGCGGAATCGCGAGGCGAACAGCGCCGACCCGCCCACCTCCGCGGTGACGATCGCGTCGATCTCCTCGGGCTCGAACACGAACAGCTCGGCGCTCGGCGGCTCGCCGTCGGTGTCGGGGATGCGCACCACGATTCCGTCGTCGCTCGCCATCGTCGCGCCGTCGAGCCCGAAGCGCTCGCTCACCCGCGCTCCGATCGCGAGCGCCCACGGCGCGTGCACCTGCATGCCGTACGGCGAGTGCAGCACCACCCGCCAGTCACCCAGCTCGTCGCGGAAGCGCTCGACCACGAGGGTGCGGTCGGTGGGCACGTGGCCGGTGGCCGCCTTCTGATCGTCGAGGAACGCGATGAGGTTGTTCGTCGCCCGGGTGTCGAGACCCACCGCGGTCGCCCGCTCGCGCGCGGCATCCGGTGCGGCGCCCGACAGCTCGCGCACGAACGCGCCGATCGCCCGGCCGAGTTCCATGGGCCGGCCGAGGCCGTCGCCCTTCCAGAACGGCAGGCGCCCGGGCTCACCGAAGGCGGGCGTGACCAGCACGCGGTCGTGGGTGATCTCCTGGATGCGCCAGCTGGTGGCCCCGAGGGCGAACACGTCGCCCACGCGGGACTCGTAGACCATCTCCTCGTCGAGCTCGCCCACGCGGTTGCCGGCACCGCCCGGTTTGCCGGGATCGCCACCCACCATGAACACGCCGAAGAGTCCGCGGTCGGGGATGGTGCCGCCCGAGGTGACGGCGAGGCGCTGGGCGCCGGGGCGCCCGGTGATGGTGTTGGCGTCGCGGTCCCAGACGATGCGGGGGCGCAGCTCGGCGAACTCGTCGCTCGGGTACCGCCCGGCGAGGAGGTCGAGGGTCGCCTCGTACGCGGACCGGGGCAGCGCGGCGAACGGCGCGCACCGGCGCACCGTGTCGAACCACTCGTCCACATCGAGGGTGTCGAGTGCTGTCGCCGCGACGGTCTGCTGGGCGAGCACGTCGAGCGGGTTGGCGGGCACGCGCAGGGACTCGATGGCGCCCTGCGTCATCCGCTCGGCCGTGACCGCGGAGTGGATGAGGTCGGCGCGATGCTTGGGGAAGATCACACCGCGCGAGACCTCGCCGACCTGGTGACCGGCGCGCCCGACGCGTTGCAGACCGCTGGCGACGGACGGCGGGGACTCCACCTGCACCACGAGGTCCACGTCGCCCATGTCGATCCCCAGCTCGAGGCTCGACGTGGCCACCACGCAGCGCAGCCTGCCGGACTTCAGGTCGTCCTCGATGATCGCCCGTTGCTCCTTCGACACGGAACCGTGGTGCGAGCGTGCGAGCAGCGGGTCGACACCGGCGGTGAGACCCGCCTGCCCCATGAGGGCGGCCGGCAGGCGCGCGGGCGATGCGTCGCGTCCCGTCGACGTCGGTCCCTCAGCCTGTCGAAGGGAGGACCGCGATCCCGTTTCCCGGGCTTGCTGGAGGGACGCGGCCCCGACGAGCGTCGACTCGCTCTCGTCCGGGACGGCACCGGTCCCCTCGGCGTCCGCGCTCTCGGCGGCTGCCGCAGCCATTTCCATGCGTTCGACGTAGATCTCGTTCAGCCGCGCCGTGAGGCGCTCGCTCAGGCGCCGCGAGTTCGCGAACACGATCGACGACCGGTGGCTGAGCACGAGGTCGACGATCCCCTCCTCCACATGCGGCCAAATCGAGCCCTGCTTCTCGGCACCGGCGGCCGAGCCCTCGGTGGGCGCCGAGGTGCCGAGTTCGGTCATGTCGTCGACGGGAACGACGACCCGCAGGTCGAACTTCTTGGTGGAGGTCGGCGCGACGATCGTGACGGGCGCGCGCCCGCCCAGGAACCGCGCCACCTCCTCGTGCGGCCGCACCGTGGCGGACAGGCCGATGCGCTGCGCCGGCTTGTCGAGCAGTGCGTCGAGTCGTTCGAGGGACAGCGCGAGATGGGTGCCGCGCTTGGTAGCGGCGACCGCGTGCACCTCGTCCACGATCACGGTCTCCACACCGAGCAGCGTCTCCCTGGCCGCCGACGTGAGCATGAGGAAGAGCGACTCGGGCGTGGTGATCAGGATGTCGGGCGGCGCCTTGGACAGCGCGCGACGGTCGGCCTGCGGGGTGTCGCCGGAGCGCACGCCGACGGTCACGGCGGGCGGATCGGCACCGAGGCGTTTCGCGGTCTGCGTGATGCCCACGAGGGGGGAGCGAAGGTTGCGCTCGACGTCGACGGCCAGCGCCTTCAGCGGAGAGATGTAGAGCACCCGCGTGCGCCGGACCGGATCCTCCGGCGCGGGCGACGACGCCAACCGGTCGATGGCCCAGAGGAACGCGGCGAGCGTCTTACCGGAGCCGGTCGGAGCCACGACGAGCGCGTGCGCCCCCTTCGACGTGGCCTCCCATGCGCCGATCTGCGCCTCGGTGGGCGCGGGAAAGGCCCCGCCGAACCATTCACGGGTGGCGGGGGAGAAGCGTTCGAGCACGGTGCTCATCGGTTACATCCTTGCCCCAACCACCGACATTCGCGCGCCACGCCGTTCGCCGGACGCGAGGCGGATGCCCCCGAGCGGCCCTAACGTGACGTTATGCCGCGACTCATCGTGCTCACCGGTCCCATGGCGGCCGGGAAGAACGCGACCGCCGATGCGCTGGCGCACCTGCTGGTGTCGCGCGGGCGCACGGTCGTGGTCGCGGACGTCGATGAGGTCGCGGCGATGGTGGCGGAACCCGGAGCGGCCTCGGCCGGACTCTGGTTCGCCGCGCACGAGGCCCACGGTGCTCTCGTCGGGCGATGGCTGCGTTCCGCGGTGGATTACGTCGTGGTCGTCGGACCGATCTACTCGCCCGAGGAGCAGGCGGCACTGACCGACCAGCTGCCTCCCGGCACCGTGCCGCTCTGGGTGGTCATCGACGCTCCGGTGGAGGTGACGCTCGCGCGCGCGCAGGTGCAGCCCGGGCGGGGCCGCTCGCGCGAGCCCGACTTCCACGCCGCCGCGCATGCTCGCTTCCGCGCACTGCTCCCGCACATCCCCGCCGCCCGGCGGTTCGACTCCACCGAACGCAGCGCCGACGAGATCGCCTCCGCCGTGGCCGACCTGGCTGGGAACTGAGGGAGCGACACCGGCTGTGGGCGACCGTCGGCGGCCGTCGGCGCCCTCGCGGGAGCGGAGGGGCGGACCGGCTGTTCCCGATCCGCCCCTGGGAAGCGTCCCCGGGGCACGCGCCGGTCTAGCGCGTGGTGAGGAGCTCCTGCATGGTGTCGATCTCGGCCTGCTGGCTGGTGATCATCTCGTTCGCGAGCGCGATGGCGTCGGCGTTCTCTCCGCCGTCCACCTCGGTTTCCGCCATGTCGATGGCACCCTCGTGGTGGATGATCATGTTCTCGAGGAACAGGCGTTCCGCTTCGGCGCCGGTGGCGGCGTCCAGGCGGGCCATCTGATTGTTCGACATCATGCCTTCCATCGGATGGTGCATGTCGCCCATGCCGTCGAGGGGCTCCGCCTCCCACTCGTCCAGCCAGGCCGTCAGCTGATCGATCTCCGGACCCTGAGCGTCGGCGATCTGCGTCGCCAGGTCGGTGACGTCCGTGCTGATGTCGTCCTTGGCGAGGATCATGTCGCTCATCTCGATGGCCTGACTGTGGTGCGGGATCATCATCTGCGCGAACATGACGTCCGTGTCGTTGAACGACGTGGCAACGTCCTCCGCTGCGGGGGCGGAGTCCGATCCGCCGCTGGTGGGTTCGCCAGCGGGCGCGCAGCCGCTCAGGGCGAGGGCGGCGGCGAGCGCGAGCCCGCCGAGGGTCACTGAACTGTTCTTCATGAGTACTGGTCCTTCTGTTGCTATCCGACTGGATTCTCCGCGAGCGGCCCCGTGGCCGCCGCGGGCGTGCGCATCCCCGGGGGGATCGGCGTCGGGAATCAGATGCGGAAGACGGAGAGCAGCGTCAGCGAGGGTGGGCGCGGCGGCTCCGCGCTTCGCGAGCCGACCTGCGGTGGGAGCGGCGGTGCGACGAGATGGCCCGCCACGGGCGGCATCCGCGCATCGAGCTGCAGCATCGGAATGGCGGTGATCTCCGCACATGCCACGGCCGCGGCGCAACAGTGGGGCCCGGTATGGCCCGCGCAGTGTTCGGTGCCGAGCCCTTCGCCTCCACCGGCCGCGGTCCACGACGCGGCGGAGACGTTCCGAGGTGGTGCGACGCTCGCGGCGTGAGCGGCGGCACCACTCGCGGCGACGGCGGCGGCGGCGTGCGAATGCGACGAGTGCGAATGCTGCGACGAGGGCGCATCCCCGGTCGGCTGGGCGTGTCCGCCGACAGTCGTGGCGGACGCGTGGCTCTCGTGCGACGCATGCGCCGTTCCGTGAACGGGGTCGGCCATGGCGTGCACCGCGCCCAGTCCGAGGACGAGGATCACCAGCGTCGCGATCGCGAGCATCCACCTGTCGATGCGCCGCCAGGCGGGCGCCGAGGAAGAAGGGCCGGGGAAAGCGGACACGGCGAACTCCTTTCCGGTGGACCAGGGAGGCTCCCCGACGCTACCTCATCGGGCCGAGAGCCCGACCGGCCGCGTCACTGCAGCTGGCTGAACGCCTCGACCTTCTTCGTCTGCCCGGCGATCAGCACGATGTCCCCCGGTTCGAGCACCGTGTCGACCGTCGTGTACTTCCAGCCGGCGCCGGGTCGCTCGAACGCCGTGACGGTCACGCCGTGCGTCGCGCGGATCTTCGACTCACCGAGAGGCATACCGATCACGGCGCGCGGGGGCACCGTCTTGACGAGGGCGAAGTCGTCGCCGACCTCGATGTAGTCCTGCATGGCGCCGCGCACGAGGTGGGCGACGCGCTGACCCATGTCCTTCTCCGGATAGATGACGTGGTGCACGCCCAGCCGGTCGAGGATCTCGCCGTGCGGGTCGCTGACCGCCTTCGCCCAGATGTTCGGGATGTTCAGCTTGAGCAGCAGCGACGCGGTGAGGATGCTCGCCTGGATGTCGCTGCCGATCGCCACGACCACGCGATCGAACTCCGGCACGGCGAGCTGGCGCAGCACCTCCTCCTTGGTGGAGTCGGCCCGCACCACGTGGGTGAGCAGACCGTTGTGGTTCTGCACGGTGTCCTCCCGCGCATCGATGCCCAGCACCTCGGTGCCGCTCGCCATGAGCTCGAGGGCCAGGGCGCTGCCGAATCGGCCGAGCCCGATGACGGCGACCGAGTCCGCTTCGGCGATTCGAGTCGGCTGCGACGAGCCGAAGAGGGCGAAGTTAGCCAATGATGGGCCTTTCCTGCGGGAGTTCGTAGGTGATCCGGCGGTCGCGGAGCGCGAGAGCGGAAGCGAAGGTGATCGGGCCGAGCCGGCCGATGAACATCAGCACGATGAGGATGAGCTGGCCGGCCGCGGGGATATCGGCGGTGATCCCGGTGGACATCCCCACGGTGCTGAATGCGGAGAGAACCTCGAACAGGATCCGGTCCAGTCCGATGTCGGTGATGAGCATCAGGGCAGCCGTTGCCGCGACGACCACACCCATCGCGAGAAGAACGACCGTGATGGCCTCCCGGTGCACGGACCGCGGGAGCCGCTTGCCGAAGACGTTCACGGCGCGCTCCCCGCGCACCTCGGTCATCAGGATGAAGAGCAGTACCGCGAAGGTCGTGATCTTGATGCCGCCGGCGGTTCCCGCCGGACCGCCGCCGATGAGCATCAGCGCGTCCATTCCCAGCCAGCTGACCGGGTCCATCGCGCCCACGTCGATGCTGTTGAACCCCGCGGTGCGCGTCTGCACGGACTGGAAGAATCCCACGAGGAGCTTGCTCGGCCAGTCGAGCGGACCGAGGGTTCTCGGGTTCGACCACTCGACCGCGGTGATGTACGCCGTTCCGGCGACGAGGAGGACGACCGTGCCCACCAGCACGATGCGGGTGTTCATCGTCCACTTGATCGGGCGTCGAAGGTGCCGCCGCAACTGCACGATCACCGGGAAGCCGAGCCCGCCGAGGATGATCGCCGCACAGATCGGCAGGCAGATGAACGGGTCGGTCGCGTACGACATGAAGCTGTCGCTGAAGAGCGCGAAGCCGGCGTTGTTGAAGGACGACACCGAGTGGAAGACTCCCAGCCACAGCGCCCGACCGAACGGCTCGCCGTACCCGATCGCGAATCGCAGGGTCAGCAGCACGGCCACGACCGCCTCGATGAGAAGCGAGATGGTGGCGACACCGAGGAGCAGGCCCTTCACATCCTCCAGGCCGATGCTCTTCGCCTCGGCGACCGCGTTCAGCTTCGACCGCAGGGACAGCTTGCGCAGAACCGCGAGGCCGATCACCGACGCGAAGGTCATGATGCCGAATCCGCCGATCTGAACGAGCACCAGGATGACGACGTGGCCGAAGGGCGTCCAGTACGTCGGCGTATCGACGATGATGTGCCCGGTGACGCACACCGCCGAGGTCGCGGTGAACAGCGCCTCGAGAAACGTCGCTCCGCCGGCGCCGGCTTTGGCGTTCGGCAGCATCAGCAGGCCGGTGCCGATGAGGATGGCTCCGGCGAACCCTCCGGCGACTATTTGCGAGGTGTGAAAGCGGGTTCGTCGGTGGCCGGTACCGTGCTGGATCGGCCGTACTGCGAGATGCACCCGCTCACACTACGCCGCAGTGCACGCGGTTGGCGCCACCGCGCGGAGGAGAAGTTTCCGGTTCCTTTCCCCGCGGGAATTCCCTCCTTGTGCGTCACCCGCGGGCGTCGCGGATGCGGTCGGTGGCGTGCGGCGATTCGGCGCCCAGTCGGCGACGTTAACATTTGCTCATGCCCCCCTTTCCTTCCGTTCTGCGCGTCGCGCTCGTCTGCCTGCACACGTCGCCGGGCGACGAGCCGGGAGCCGGCGACGCGGGCGGCATGAACGTCGTGGTGCTGAAACAGGGCGAGGCCATGGCGTCGCTCGGCCACGAGGTGGAGATCGTGACGCGGCGATCCTCACCCGAGCAGCCGGACGAGCAGCGGCTCGGCGAGGGGCTCACCCTGCGGTTCCTCGACGCCGGACCGCCGGAGCCCATGCCCAAGGGAGTCCACGAGGCGTACATCGACGAGTTCCGGGCACGACTCGACGCGTGCGGCCCCTACGACATCGTGCACTCGCACCACTGGTTCTCCGGCATGGCCGCGCTGCCGTACGCCCGACTGCACGGGGTGCCCCACGTGCAGAGCTTCCACAGCATCGCGGCGCACGAGTCGACTCCGCTGTCGTCGGGCGAACGCCCGGAATCGGCGGGGCGGATGGCCGGCGAGGCGTGGCTCGCACAGGAGTCCGACGCGGTGGTGACCGCCAGCGAGGCGGAGGCCGACACGGTGGTGCAGCGACTCGGCGGCACGGCGGACCGGGTGTCGGTCGTGCTGCCCGGGGTGGACGGGGAACTCTTCCACCCGGCGGAGGAGACGCCGGGGAACAGCGGCCGGTACGCGCTCGTCGCGGGTCGCCTGCAGCCTCTGAAAGGCTTCGACCTCGCGATCCGCGCGATCGCGGCGGTGCCTCCCGCCGTGCGCCCCGAGCTCCTCATCGCCGGTGACGTGTCCGCCGACTACGCCGGATACGTCGACGAGCTGAGGGCGATCGCCACCGAGCACGGGATCGACGGAGGGGTCCGGTTCCTCGGCCCCCGAGCCCGTCAGGATCTCGCAGGCCTGCTTCGCGAGGCATCGATCGTGCTGGTGCCCTCGCATTCGGAGACGTACGGGCTGGTGGCTCTCGAGGCGGCCGCGAGCGGCGTGCCCGTCGTCGCCGCGGCATCCGGCGGACTGCAGGAAGCCGTCGTCGACGGTCGGACCGGTGTCGTGCTCGGGTCGCGGGATCCGGAGGTGTGGGGCGAGGCGATCCGGCGCATCCTCGCCGACCCGGAGGTTGCGCGGGAACTCGCGTCGGCGGGCCGGGAGCACGCACTGCAGCTCGACTGGACGCGTTCCGCCCGGCGCCTCCTCGCCGTGTACGACACGGTGCTCGGCGCCGATCGGGAACGCGAGGAGGCATTCGATTCCGACGGCTCGCCCGACCCGCGAGCGCGGGCGTTGAACGGGTGCGGTCGTGCCTGAGCACCGGCAGATTCAGCACGAGCCGGTGGACGCGGGCCTGTCCGGTGAACGGTCCGGCTGTCCCGACCCCGTCCGGCGGGGCGTCCTGCGGCGCCGCATCCGCATCATCGTCGCGATCACCATCGGGTACAACGTGGTCGAGGCGGTCATCGCCCTCGCCGCGGGCGCCATCGCCTCATCTGCCGCGTTGATCGGATTCGGACTCGACTCGATCGTCGAGGTGCTCTCCGCCGCCGCGATCGCCTGGCAGTTCTCCGCCCCCGATCCCGAGAAGCGCGAACGGGTTGCCCTCCGGATCATCGCGTTCTCGTTCTTCGGCCTCGCCGCCTACGTCACCGTCGACGCGGGGCTGTCGCTGCTCGGCTTCCGGGACCCGCAGCACAGCCCGGTGGGGATCGCGCTCGCCGCGGTGAGCCTGGCCGTCATGCCGTTCCTCAGCTGGATCGAGCGCCGCACGGGCCGGGAGCTGGGTTCCGCCTCCGCGGTCGCGGACTCGAAGCAGACCCTGATCTGCGCCTACCTGTCGGCAGCAGTGCTCGTGGGGCTCGTGCTCAACGCGCTGTTCGGCTGGGCCTCTGCCGACTCGGTCGCCGCGTTGGTCATCGCCGGATTCGCAGTGCGCGAGGGGATGGAGGCGTGGAAGGGCGACACCTGCGCGATGCCCGTGACGGCGCTCACCGGTGACCGTGCCGTCGAGCCGGACTGCTGCTGACCCCGACCGCTGCTGAGGACGACCGACCCGCCGTATCGTGCGCTACCCGATGACCGGGCGCTCGTCGGGGTACCGGAACAGGATGTTGCGGTGCCGGATGGCGAGCGCGGAGGCGAGTCCGATGGGCCCGACGCGTCCGGCGAACATCAGGGCGGCGAGCACGTACTTGCCCATGGGCGGCAGCTCTTCGCTTAACCCGACGCTGAGTCCGCAGGTCGCGAACGCCGAGATCACCTCGAACAGGATCCGGTCGAGCGGGGCGGTGCTCACGGTCATGATGAGGCCGGTGGCGAGCAGCACGAGCGTGGCACCGAGGAACGTGACACTGATCGCGATCCGGAGCGCCGTCTCGGGAATGGTGCGTCCGAAGATCATGATGTTCTTGTCGCCGCGGGCCTCCGCGACGATGGCGAGGAACAGCAGCGCGATGGTCGTGACCTTGATGCCCCCCGCCGTGGAGGCCGAGCCGCCGCCGACGAACATCAGCGCGTCGGTCGCCAGCAGCGTGGCGGGCAGTGATTCCGCCGGATCGATGATGCTGAAGCCGCCCGACCGGGTCATCGTGGAGGCGAAGAGCGCGTTGTAGATCTTCTCCCACACCGACATCGATCCGATCGTGTCGGGATTCGACCACTCGAACGCGCCCCAGATGATCGTCCCCACCACCAGCAGGATGGTGGACACCACGATCGTCAGCTTGGTGTGCAGATTCCATCGGTGCCAGTGCAGGCGCTGCACCATGAGGATCATGAACACCGGGAAGCCGAGGCTGCCCACGAAGACCCCGACCGCGATGGGCACGAGGATGAGCGGGTCGGTCCGGAAGTCGGAGAGGCCGTCGGCGTGGGTCACGAAGCCCGCGTTGTTGAAGGAGGAGACCGCGTAGAAGACGCCGTGCCAGATGCCCTCCCGCCAGCCCTCGACGGCGATGAACCGCGGGACGAGGAACACGGCGAGCACCGCCTCGACCACCAGCGTCGTCACGATGACGATGCGGAGGAGCGAACCGACCTCACCGAGATTGCCCGTGCTGATGCCCTGCTGCGCCAGCAGCCGACCCCGCACCCCGAGGTTGCGGGTGACGGCACGGGCGAGGAGCAGGGCGATGGTCACGATACCGAGGCCACCGGCTTGGATGCCGAGCAGAATGACGACCTGCCCGAAGAACGACCAGTGCAGCGCGGTGTTCACGGTGACGAGTCCGGTGACGGTGACGGCCGACACCGCGGTGAACATCGAGTCCGCGAGCGGGGTGGGCCGCCCGTCGGCCGCCGCGATCGGCAGGCTGAGCAGTGCGGTGAAGGCGAGGACGACGGCCCCGAACACGAGCAGTGCCAGGAGCGCGGGAGAACTGGCGGGGAACTGCGCCACCGCACGCACCCGTGCGGGAAGGGAGCGGCGGAGTGCGCTCGGCAGCCTGCTCTCGCTCATCGGAGTCCCGGATTCGCCATCGGTCAGCCGCGCATGCCGCACATCGGGGCGGCGACGGCGGTGCGGGCGCTGCGTGCGTCGGCGGCGTCCCCGGAACGACGGCGGGCCACGGGCGATGGGTTCGCGGGCGGGCCGGACAGCGGTGTTCCGAGGGTGGTCACACTCCATTCTGAAGGACGGGCGACGGGAGAGAACAATTCGGGGGCGCCGGGCCCCCCGCGGAACACCTGGGTTCGCTGTTCGCGGATGGGCGGGTCGCTAGCCGTGCTCGCGGATGAAGGCACCGATCTCGGCGATCTCGGCGGGAGAGACCCCGTGGGCGAGGTCCTCGTAGATGCGCTCGGTGAGCGTGCTGTGTCCGGGCAGCCAGTCGCGGGTGCGCTCCACCGCATCCGCCGGGATCACGGTGTCCACGGTGCCGCGTCCCCAGAACACCGGCGTTCGGATGTCGGTGAGGGCACGATCGGACTCCAGCTCCGGGCCGACCAGGAAGCCGGACAGTTGCACGGCGTAGGCGAACCGGGTGGGCGCGAGCCGTAACAGCTGCAACGCGATCGCGCCGCCCTGCGAGAATCCGAGCAACCCCACCGACGGCGACCTCGGCAGGGTGTCGAGCCAGGCGAGTACGCCTCGGGCCGCCGCGTTCGCGCGCTCCATCGGAACGGCCCCGTGGCGGCCCCCCGAGGTCGGGAACCACGCGTGACCACCCCCATCGACGAGCGGCGCCCGCACCGAGGCGATCACCGGATTCAGCGGAAGGTAGGGCGCGAGGCCGAAGAGGTCGCCCTCGTGCGAGCCGTAACCGTGCAGGAGCACGAGCAGCGGACGGATGGCGACCTCCCGGCTCGATGCCGACCAGAGCACCGCCTCGGCGTCGAGGGGGAGCACGTCGGGAATGTCGTCCATCCGTCCATCCTTGCGCCTGCGACCGGAACGCGCGGCCGTGCGGCGTCAGAACGGGGCGGCGTCACACCGGGATCGCGTCGCACCGGGATCGCGTCGCACCGGGACCGAGGCACACCGGGCGGCGTCACACCGGGATCGAGGCGATGGCGTCGGCGCTGGCTCGCGCGATACCCGTCCAGTCGCCCGCGGCGATCGCTTTGCGCGACGCCATCCAGCTGCCGCTGACCGCGAAGACGGCGGGCGACGCCAGATACGCGGCGGCGTTCGCCGCGGTGACGCCCCCGCTCGGCAGAAAGCGCACCGCGGGGAAGGGGCCGCGGAGCGCTTCGATCATCGGCAGTCCTCCCGCCTGCTCCGCGGGAAAGAACTTCACCCGGTCGAGACCGGACTTCGCTGCGCGCTGCAGTTCGGTCGCCGTGGCGACTCCCGGGAGGGCCACGACGCCGCGGTCCGCAGCGCGGGCGATCACCTCGTCGTCCCAGCCCGGGCTGACCACGTACCGGGCGCCGGCATCGACCGCCCGGTCGACGTCGGATGCCGTCAGCACCGTGCCGGCACCCACGACGAAGTCGGGGAACGCGGCCGAGATGCGGCCGATCGCAGCGAGCCCGGCGTCCGTGCGCAGGGTGATCTCGGCGGTGCGGATGCCTCCCGCCGACAGTGCCGCCGCCAGGTCGGGGCCGTGCGCCGCATCGTCGAGCACGATCACGGGCACGATGGGGATGCCGTCGAGCACGTCCGCCGCCGCGGTTCCGGCCGTCATCGGCCGAGCCATCCGCCATCCACGGGAAGCACGATACCCGAGACGTAGTCCGACGCGGGAGATGCGAGGAACACCGTCGCTCCGCCGAGGTCGGACGCGGAGCCCCAACGACCGGCCGGGATGCGCGCGAGGATCGACGCCGAACGTTCGGGGTCGTCGCGCAGCGCCTGCGTGTTGTCGGTGGCGATGTACCCGGGGGCGATCGCGTTCACCGTCACGCCGTGCACCGCCCACTCGTTGGCGAGCGCCTTGGTGAGGCCGGCGATGGCTGACTTCGCCGCCGCGTATCCGGGCACGTTGATGCCGCCCTGGAAGCTCAGGAGGCTCGCGGTGAAGATGATCTTGCCCGCACCACGGGCCAGCATGGGGCGCGCGAGCAGCTGGGTGAGGGCGAACTGGCTGCTGAGGTCCACCTCGAGCACCCGGTCCCACAGCTCGAGCGGATGCTCCGCGGCAGGGGCGCGCTCGATGGTGCCGGCGTTGTTGACGAGGATGTCGACACCGCGGCTCGCGAGCTCCTCGCCGAGAGCGAGCACGGCGGCCCGGTCGGCGAAGTCCACCGCCCGCGCCTCGAACGCGCGGCCGTGGGCGGTGACCGCCGCCTCGATGGCGCTGCCGGTCGGCTCGAGCGTGGCGCTCACACCGATGACGTCGGCCCCGGCGGCCGCCAGCGCCTCCGCCATCGCGAAGCCGATGCCGCGCTTCGCACCGGTCACGACCGCGAGGCGGCCGGCCAGATCGAAGGCGGCCGGTCCGGACAGGCCGCTCATGCGCCGGCCGTCCGCACGTCGATGAGGATCTTCATGGCCCGTCCGGCTTCGAGGTCGGCGAAGGCGGCCTGGGTGTCGGCGAGCGGCACGATCCGGGTGATCAGCAGGTCGGCCGGGATGTCGCCTGCGGCGAGCAGGTCGACGGCGGTCTCGAAGTCGACGCGCTGGTAGACCCGGGCGCCGAGGATCGACAGCTCGCGCCAGAACACGCGTTGCAGGTTGATCTCCCGGGGTGTCGGATGGATGGCGACCACGACGATGGTGCCGCGCACCTTGGCGAGGTCGGTGGCCCCGAGCACCGCCGCGGCGGCCCCCGACACCTCGAACACGACGTCGGCGCCTGCGCCGCCCGTCCACTCCTCCACCCAGGCCACCTGATCGACGGCACGCGGGTCGAGGGTTGCGAAGCCGAGTTCCTCGACCTGCGCCCTCCGAGCTTCGTCGACCTCCGCGACGACCACCTCTCCGCCGAAGCGCCGGGCCACGGTGGCGATGAGCACGCCGATGGGTCCACCACCGATCACGACCACTTTCTCACCACCGGAGATTCCGGCGCGACGCACGTCGTGCACGGCGACGGCGACGGGTTCGACCAGCGCGGCATGGTCGAGCCGCAGTTCGGCGGGCAGGGCGACGAGCGTGGCGGCGGGAACGTTCCAGAGCTCCTGAAGCGCGCCGGGGGAGTCGATGCCCAGGAAGTCGAGGTTCTGGCAGATGTGCGAGTTGCCCGCGAGGCAGGCGGGGCAGGTGCCGTCCCAGTCGAGCGGCATGACGGTGACCGGGTCGCCGACGGCCCAACTCTCGACACCGTCGCCCACCGCGGCGATGGTGCCGCTCATCTCGTGACCGAACACGAGCGGCATGGACACTCGGGCGTCCATGTGCCCGTGCATGATGTGGAGGTCGGTGCCGCACAGCCCGGTGTAGGCCACGGCGATCTGCACCTCGCCCGCCGCGGGCGGGATGGGATCTGCCGTGGCTTCGCGGACCGCGCCGCCGCCGATGTACGTCGCTGTACGCATGGGTGCTCCAAGAGGTGTGATGTACTATGAATGCTATCAGCCGGGATCTCAACGAGGAGGCACGACATCCGAACGCGACCTGCACCGCGCGGCCTGCAGCTCACCGAGATCGGCCTGGGAGCCGCACAGTTCGGCAATCTGAACAAGGCAACCACGGACGAGGCATCCGCCGCCGCCGTGGACACCGCCTGGAGTCTCGGAGTGCGGTACTTCGACACCGCCCCGCACTACGGCGTGGGAGTGTCGGAGCGACGCCTCGGCGCGGCTCTCCGCGGCCGGAAACGCGACGACTACGTGCTCTCCACCAAGGTCGGCCGCCTGCTCGAACCTACGCCCGATCGCGCCGCGGCGGGCGACCTCGACGGTCACGGCTTCATCACCCCCGCGACGCACCGCCGGCAGTGGGACTTCAGCCGGGACGGCGTGCTCCGCTCCGTGGAGGAGAGTCTCACGCGGCTCGGCCTCGACCGCATCGACATCGCCTACCTGCACGATCCGGACGACCACTGGGAGGCCGCCTCGACCTCCGGGATCGCGGCACTGATCGAACTCCGCGACGAGGGCGTCGTGCGGGCGATCGGCGCGGGCATGAACCAGTCGGCGATGCTCGCCGAGTTCGTGCGCCGATCCGACGTCGACATCGTCATGCTCGCGGGGCGCTACACGCTGCTCGACCGTTCCGCGACCGAGGACCTGCTGCCTCTTGCGGAGGAGCGCGGAGTGGCGGTGGTGGCGGCCGCCGTGTACAACTCCGGGCTGCTCAGCCGCGCCGAGGTGCCCGCGGATGCCCGCTTCGACTACCAGCAGGCGCCGCCCGAGCTGATCGAGCGCGCCCGGGCCATGGCGGCCCTCTGCTCGAGGCACGGAGTCACGCTGCCGGATGCCGCGGTGCAGTTCCCCCTGCGACACCCCGCGGTGGCGTCCGTCGTGGTCGGCACCCGCACCGCGGAGCAGGTCGCCTCCAGCGTCGCGCGGGCCGCCACCGTCATCCCCGAGGAGCTGTGGGCGGAACTCGAGGCGCTGTCGTGATCCTCGACGCGCACCAGCACGTCTGGGATCTCGACCGGGCGGACTACCCGTGGCTGGGCCCGGGCATGGGCGACCTGCACCGCACCGTGGGCTTCGATGAACTCGCGCCCACACTCCGGGCGCTCGGTGTCGATGGCACCGTGCTCGTGCAGGCCGCCGACAACGCGGCGGACACGACACTGATGCTCGATGTCGCGGCTCGGCACCCCGAGGTGGTCGGAGTGGTGGCGTGGGCCCCCCTCGACCGCCCCGACGAGCTTCCCGCGCACCTCGACGAGCTGACCCGCTCGTCCCTCGTGGTCGGTGTCCGCACCCTCATCCACGAACGGGAACCGGACTGGCTCGCCGCACCGCACGTCGATCGCGGCCTGGGCATCCTCGCCGACGCATTGCTCCCCTTCGATTTCGTGACCTCAGGGCCCCGAGCGCTCGCCGAGCTGCCCGCCATCGGCCGCCGGCACCCCGACCTCCGCATCGTGATCGACCACCTCGGCAAACCGCCGATCGGCGGCGGGTCGGCGGAGCGCGCGGAGTGGCGTTCGCTCCTCACCGAGGCGGCGGCCAACCCGCTCACCGTCGCCAAGCTGTCCGGGCTCTACTCCAGCGTCGGCGACCTCGCGTCATGGACGCCCGACGGTATCCGCCCCTTCGTCGACGACGCCCTCGAGGTGTTCGGCGCCGAGCGGCTGATGTACGGCGGCGACTGGCCGATCTCGCTGCTGGCCGGCGGCTACGAGCGCACGTGGCGGGCCATGACCGGCATCGTCGATACGCTGTCCCCCACCGAGCAGGGCGCCATCCTCGGCGGCACCGCACAGGACTTCTACCGCATTCCACCGACGGGAGCACGCCGATGAGCATCAGCCGGAGTACACGATCGAGTGCCGACGGACTCCACGGATGACGGGCGAGTTCGACGGCCTCGTCGCGATCGTCACGGGGGGCGGATCGGGCATCGGGCGGGCTACCGCGACGGCGCTCGCCGCGCGGGGCGCGCGCGTCGCCGTGCTCGACCTCGCCATCGACGACCTGCCCGAGGGGTCCACCGGTTACCGGGCCGACGTGACCGACCGTGCGTCGGTGTCGACCGCCGTCGGCGCCGCGGCCGCGGAGCTCGGTGGCATCGACATCGTGGTCAACAGCGCCGGGATCAGCGCGATCGGCACCGTCGAGGCGAACGACGATCCCGAGTGGGCGCGCGTGCTCGACATCAATGTCACCGGCACGGCCCGGGTCACGGCGGCGGCGCTGCCGTGGCTGCGCGAGTCGCGTGCGGCGGCCGTGGTCAACCTGTGCTCGGTCGCCGCCCTGAACGGACTGCCCGATCGCGCCCTGTACAGCGCGTCGAAGGGTGCCGTGCTCGCGCTGACCTTCGCGATGGCGACGGACCACGTGCGGGAGGGAGTGCGCATCAACTGCGTGTGCCCGGGCACCGTGTCCACCGCATTCGTGGAGCGGATGCTGCAGAACTTCCCCGACCCGGTGGTCGAGCGTGCGGCGCTCGACGCGCGGCAGGCCACCGGACGCATGGTGACACCGGAGGAGGTCGCTGGCGCGATCCTGTACCTGGCGTCGCCCCTGTCGGGGTCGACCACCGGCACCGCCCTCGATGTGGACGGCGGCCTGACCCGTCTGCGGGTGCGGCCGTCATGACCGACATCCGTCCGCCCGTGCGCCGGTACGGCATGGCGGCGCGGTTGCGCCCCGAACTGCGCGAGGAGTACCTGGCCCTGCACCGCGAGGTGTGGCCGCAGGTCGAGGCCACCATCACGGCGTGCAACATCCGCAACTTCACGATCTTCGTGCTGGGCGACGTGATCTTCGGCTACTTCGAGTACGTGGGCGAGGACTACGACGCCGATCAGGCGCGGATGGCCGAGGATGAGGCGACAAAGCGCTGGTGGGCGCGCACCGGCCCGTGCCAGCTGCCGTTCACCGACGGATCGGCCGCGCCCAACTGGGAGATGCTGGACGAGGCCTGGCACCTCGACTGAGCGCGGCGCACGTGGCGGGAAGCCGCGTCAGCCGCGTTTGGCGTTGGGGAGTCGGCGACGCTGCCAGGCGTCGATGATGTGCGTGCGCATGGCGGTCTCCGCCTCGGCGGCGTTCCCCGCCTCGATCGCCTCGAGCACGCGGCGGTGCTCGTCGAGCGTCGCCCGGAACGCCTCCGCGGTCGGCGCACCCGTGAAGCGGTTGCTTTCGCGGGCCCGCTGGAACAGCACCTTGGTGATGTTCTCGGCGAGCCGGTTGCCCGACTGGGCCATGACGAGGAAGTGGAAGTCGACGTCGGCCTGGCTGTACGCCTCCTCGTCCTCGATCGTCTCCGCCATGTGATCGAAGGCCGCGTGCAGATCCGCGATGTCCGCGTCGGTGCGTCGCGAGGCGGTGTCGGCCGACATGGAGCCCTCGAGCGCACTGCGGATGACCGCCAGATCGTCGAGCACGCCGAGGGAATCGTCATGCTCGACGAGCGCGCTCAGCACCACCGGGTCCAGCATGTTCCACGACTCGGCGGGCTGCACCTGTGTTCCCCGGCCCTGCACGACCGTCACGAGACCCTTCTCCTCGATGCGCTTCACCGATTCCCGCACCACGGTGCGGCTCACGCCGAAGTGCGCACTGAGGGTGCCCTCGGGTGGCAGGGAGTCCCCGGGCGCCACCTCCCCGGTCACGATCGCGCTCACCAGGTCGTGCACCACCGCGACGCCGAGCCGGGCGGCCGGTGTGCGGGCGTCGGCCGCGCCGAGGAAGGACCGGCTCGCCGGCGCGGCATCGGGGAGCGGGAGCGTCATCGAGTCGATCCGGCGAGGCGCAGCACGCCGTCCACGCGGCGGGGGATCGCGTCGAACCCGTCGCGCAGCTCCTTGGGCAGCAGCGCCTCCGGGGCGGACTGCCAGGCGATCGGGCGGAGGAAGCGGCGGATGGCCGTGATTCCCACCGACGTGTGCGCCGAGTTGGTCGCGGGCCACGGGCCACCGTGGTGCTGACCCCAGGAGACCCGCACCCCGGTGGGGTAGCCGTTGAAGACCAGGCGACCGACGAGGTCCTGCAACTCCGTGGCGAGAGGGGCGATGTCGTCGAGCTCGGAGTCCTCGGCGTGGAGAGTCGCCGTCAACGAGTCCGGTACGGCGGTGAGTCCGGTGCGCACCTCGTCGAGGTCGCTGTACCGGGCGAGCACGATGAGGGGCCCGAACGCCTCCTCGGTGACTGCCGCGGTCATGTCGCGCGCATCGATCTCGAGCACGCCGGGCGTGACCGTGAAGCCATCCTCGCCCGCCCTCGATGCGACGAGCGACCGCGCGTGACCGTCGGAGACGAGGCGGCCGGCGATGTCGTCGAAGGCCTCGTGGATGCGGGAGTTGAGCAGCGGCTGCGCGCCGGCCTCGCGCGCGCGCTCGACCAGCGCGGAGACCACTTCGTCCGCCGCGGCACCGCGCGGCAGGAAGGCGATGCCGGGCTTGGTGCACAGCTGGCCCGTGGAAGCGGTGAACGACGCGTACAGTCCCTCGGCGATCTCGGCCCCGCGAGCCGCCGCGGCACCCGGGGTGACGATGAGAGGGTTCAAGCTCGACAGCTCGCCGTAGAACGGGATGGGACGGTCGCGCTTCTCGATGATGTCGAGCAGGATGCGGCCGGTCGAGAGCGACCCCGTGAATCCGACGGCGGCGACCCGCGGGTCCGCGACGAGCGTGGCGCCCGCGCTCTGGCTGTAGACGATGCCGATAGTGCCCGAGGGGGCGCCGTACGCGTCGGCGGCGTCGCGCAGCGCCTCGAACGACGCGCGCGAGGTGAGCGGGTGCGAACCGTGCGCCTTCACGATCACGGGGTTCCCGGCGGCGAGGGCGGACGCGGTGTCGCCGCCGGCCACGGAGAAGGCGAACGGGAAGTTGCTCGATCCGAAGACGGCGACCGGGCCGATCGGGATCAGCATGCGCCGGACGTCCGGCCCCGGTCCCATCGGGGTATCGCCGGCGGAGTCGATGGTCGCCTCCAGGTAGCCGCCCTCCTCGACGGCCTCGGCGAAGAGGCGGAGCTGGTAGGCGCTGCGGGTGAGCTCACCGTCGAGCCGCGGCGAGGCGACGAGACCGGTCTCCGCCTCGGCGGTCGAGAGCAGATCGGCGCGCCGCGCCTCGAGTCCGTCGGCGAGTGCACGGAGCAGCCCTGCGCGCCAGGAGCGGGGGTGGGCGCGCAGCGCGGAGAACGCCTCGGCCGCCGCAGCGGTCAGCTCGCCGACCTGGGCCTCGGAGGTCGGCTCGATGCCGGTGTCGCGGGTGGTGCCGGAACGCGGGTCGGTGGTGGGAAGAGTGGTGGTCATGGCGCAACTCCCGTTCGAAGTCCACGGGCCGCGAGGCTCGCGATGAGGGCGGAAATGCCGAACGTCCACGGCTCCACGTCTTCCGTGTGGCGCACCCGATTGACGAGAGCGCCGAGTGCCGGAGACGCGATGCGGACGATGTCGTCGACATGATGGGTGAAGCCGGAACCGGGAACGTCCCGATCCTTGCTCGGTGCAAACATCGTACCGAGATAAAGCACGAGTCCGTCGGGGTACTGGTGTGTCGCCCCGAGCGCCTGGGCCGCCAGGTCGGCCGGGTCACGGCTGATCTCGGCGAGGGGCGACGTGGCCTCGAGCACGAATCCGTCGGTCCCGTCGACGCGCAGCGTCACGGTCTCGCGGCGGAGGTCGTCGAGACCGAAGCCCTCGTCGAAGAGCCGGACGAACGGTCCGACGGAAGCGGACGCGTTGTTGTCCTTGGCCTGGCCGAGGAGCAGCGCCGACCGGCCCTCGATGTCGCGCAGGTTCACGTCGTTGCCGAGGGTCGCTCCGACGATGCGTCCGGTGGAGCCGATCACGAGCACGACCTCGGGCTCGGGGTTGTTCCACGCCGAGTCGCTCCGCACGCCGACGTCGACGCCGGTACCGACCGTCGCGAGTACGGGTGCCTTCGTGAAGATCTCGGCGTCGGGACCGATGCCCACCTCGAGGTACTGGCTCCAGAGGCCCTTCCCCACGAGGAGCGATTTGAGCCTCGCGGCCTCCGGCGACCCGGGGACGAGATCGCTCAGGTCGGACCCGAGGGCGTCGAGCACCTCCGCGCGGATCGCCTCCGCCGCCTCGGCCTCGCCGCGCGCCTTCTCCTCGATGATGCGCTCCAGCATCGACACGGGGAACGTCACCCCGGCGGCCTTCACCACGTGCAGATCGATGGGGGACAGCAGCCACGGCCGGTCGGTGTCCCGGACGTCGGCCGGTGTGTTCGCCAGTAGCGCGGTCACGGTGCCGAGCACCGGGCCATCGGCGGCGGTCACGGCCGACACCGGGTCGCCCGCCTCGGTGACGTCCCGCATCAGGGCGAAGCTTCCGCTGAGGTCGCGCACCTCGCCGTTCCGCACGGCGACGACCACGGGTCCTCCGGCGGTCGCGTCCCACGCCCGTCCCACCAGCGTCGCGGATTCCGCGTCGGCGGGCAGCGCGTCGGCCACCGCCCCTGTCCAGTCGGTCATGTCGGCTCTTCCTAGCTCCGGCGGAACACGCCGGGTCGTTTCTCGGTGAACGCGGCGCGGCCCTCCGCCGCGTCGTCGGTCGCGAACGTGATGCCCTGCAACTCCCGCTCGTAGGCGACCGCCTGGGCGAGGGGGAGATTGAACGCCGCGCTCAGGTTCGCCTTCGCCGTCTCGGCCGCGATCGGTGGCCGCTCTGCGATCGTAACCGCGAGCTCCCGCGCGCGCGCCAGCAGCGAATCCGGGGCGACGACCTCACTGACGAGTCCCCAGGCGAGCGCGCGGGTGGCATCGATGGGGTCGCCGGTCATCAGCATCAGGGCCGCGTTGCTCGCCCCGATCGAGTGCGCGAGCAGCGCCGACATCCCTCCGCCGCCGATCCAGCCGAGCTTGATCTCCGGCGCGGCGAAGGTGGCGGTGCTCGACGCGATGCGGATGTCGCAGGTGAGTGCCGTTTCGAGGCCGCCGCCGAAGGCGTAGCCGTTGATCGCGGCGATCACCGGCTTGCGCAGCTCTCGGAGGGCATCGCAGTAGTCCCGCCGATTGCGGAAGTCCCAGGGCGTGGCATAGGTGTCGAGCGTGCGGATGTCGGAGCCGGCGCAGAACGCGCGCTCTCCGGCGCCGGTGAGCACGATCGCGCGCACCGCGTTCTCGTCGTTGGCCCAGGCGGCGAACCGTTCGAGGGCGGCGGACATCTCCGGCGTCACCGAGTTGAGCTTCTCCGGTCGCGTGATGGTCACGACCGCGACGGCCCCGTCCACCTCCACGTCGATCTGCGGTGTTCCGGGGTCGAAGGTCATGCGGGGGTCCTTTCGGGTGACGCGAGCGGAGCTGCGGCATCCGCGGCACGCCGATATGCGGCGTCGAGGGAATCGAGGGTGCGCCCTGCCGGTGCGCCGGCCAGGATCCCGTCGCGGACGATCGCCGACCCCTCCGCCTGGAACGGGATGTACCCGGGGAAGCGGGGGCGCACCCACGACGACTCGATCGTGGCGAGCGTGCCGCTGTAAAAACCCCCGGCCGCGGCGTCGACTGCAGGGTCGAGCCAAGCCGATCGGGCGCTGGGCTGACCCGCGTGGCGCGGGATGAAGCGGGACTGCGCGTCGGCCGACAGCAGCCAGCGGAGGTGATCGAGCAGGTCGCGCGTCGGCTCGGCCCGGCGGCTCACGGCGATGCCCGTGCCGCCGATGGTCGACCCGATGTGGGCCGCCGCGGGCGGAGCGCCGAAGGTGACCCGCCGGGAGAGGTCCGGTGCGGAGTAGGTCACGTAGCCGTACACCAGCGGCACGTAGCCGAGGTCGTCGCCAGCGGTCATGCGCTCGAGCAGACCGATGGGGTTGAGGTGCGCGCTTCCCGAAGGGGCGTGCGCGGCGAGACGGGCGAGGATCTCGAGCGCGGCGAGGCCGGTCTCGCGCGGCAGGAAGGCGTCCACCGCCTCGAGAGGTGCGGATCCGGGATCGGCCCCGAGGGACACGGCGATCGAGCAGAGGCTGAGGAAGGCGTGCGGTCCGGCGAGGCTGGGCGCGACGAGGCCGCCCGCGGCGAGGCGCAGCGCCGCATCCCAGTCGGTGGGTGCCTCGGGCACCAGGTCCACGCGCCGGGCGGCGACCTGGGTGGCGGCGTCGAGGGGGAGCGCCCACGTGCTGCCGTCCAGCCGATAGGACGCCGCGCTCGGCCCGACGGCGGCATCCGCCCAGGCGCCCAGCTCGTCGGGGGTGAACAGCTCGTCGAGGGGGCGCAGGCAGTCGGCGGCGAGCGCGTCTCCGAGATGCGGGTGGTCGAGCACCAGGAGGTCGTAGCTTTCCGCGAGGTGCTCAATCGGGCTCGATTCGAAGCCCTCCAGCGGGTGGACCTCCCAGTGCAGGGTGTCCGGGCCGCGGCCCGAGAACTCCGCGGCCGCAGCCTGGAGTGCGTCGCGACCCCGGGGGTGGTCCCAGGTGAGTCCGCGGAAGGCGGTCACGACCCGGCCACCGCGCCCGAGGAAAGGAGGGAATCGATGCGCTCGTCCGACATGCCGAGTCCCGCCAGCACCTCGCGGGTGTGTTCCCCGGTGAGCGGTGCGCCGCGGTCGATGCGCGCCGGGGTCTTCGAGAACCGGTAGGGGAAGCCCGGAGTCTTCACCCGCCCCTCCGTGGGGTGGTCGTACTCCACGAACGTGCCGTTGTGGGCGATCTGCGGGTCGTCGACGAGGTCGGCATAGCCGTACACCGGGCCGGCCCAGATGCCGGCGGCGAGGAGTTCGTCGAGCCACTCCGCCGTCGTGCGGGTCGCCAGCCGTGCCTCCGTCTTGGCGTACAGCTCGTCCCGGTGCGTCCAACCCTCGACCTCGGGGGTCATACCGGCGAACGTCGGCTCGCCGATCACCCGGCCGAGCGTCTCGAGGTCGGCGAAGCCGAGCGCCAGATAGCCGTCGCACGTGGCGAAGACGCCGTACGGGGCACGGATGTAGACGTGGGCGTTCGGCTGCTCACCGCGCTCCTGCGGCACGTCGCCCACGGTGAACACCGATAGTTCCTGCATCTGCAGGGTGGTCAGAGCATCGAGCATGTTCACCGTCACCAGCTGGCCCTCACCCGTGCGCTCCCGGTGCAGGAGGGCGGCGAGCACCGCCTCGAACGCGGTGGACGCCGTGATCGCGTCGGCGAGGTACTGCCCCGCGGGCGACGGCGGCTCGCCCTTGCGGCCCGCGGAGAGCATGGCGCCCGACATCGCCTGCAGCAGCAGGTCCTGCCCCGGCCGGTCCTTGTACGGGCCGGTCTCGCCGTAACCCGAGATCGAGACGTAGACGATGGAGGGGTTGATCGCGCGGAGCGTCTCGTAGTCGAGGCCGAGCCGGCCGGCGACTCCGGGGCGGTAGTTCTGCAGGAACACGTCGGCGCTCGCGATGAGGTCGCGCACCACCGCCGCGCCATCCGCGGACTTGAGGTCGACAGCGAGGGAGCGCTTGTTGCGGTTGAGGGAGAGGAACGACACGTTGATCAGGTTGCCCGTCGCCCCGCCCGCGGCCGCGAAGCGCTGCCACTCGCCGGCGGTCGGCTCCACCTTGATCACGTCGGCGCCCAGGTCGCCGAGGCGCTGTGCCGCGAAGGGACCCGCCATCGCGATCGAGCAGTCCACCACCCGATAGCCGTCGAGCACGCCCCTCGGCCCCGCCGCATCCGATTCAGTCATGGACCCGCACCTCTTTCCCGTTCGCGGCGGAGGATGCCAGCAACGCCTCGATGAGTTCCACCGAGCGCGCCGCCACCTCCACCGAGCTGTTGTTCTCGGTACTCGCGCCCGTGATGAGCTCGAGGAAGCGCACCGGCGGAACGAGACACTCGTACTCGCCCTCGTCGGGCGCGATGTCGACCGACTCCCGGCGGCCGTCGTATCGGCTGAGGATCACCCGCTCGCGTTCCGCATCGAGGAGCAGCACGCCCTCGCTGCCGAAGATGCGGAGGTCCACCTGGTACTTGTCGCCGTCCGCGAGCGTGGCCGCACCCGACAGCGTGCCGAGCGCGCCCGTGTCGAACCGCACGACGGCGGCATCGAACAGGTCGACCGCCGAACCGGCGTTCGCGACCCGCCCCGCGACGGTCGCGGCACGCAGACCGGTCAGCCAGAAGAACAGGGCCGAGGAGTGGGTGACCTGCCCGTGCGCGTAGCCGCCGCCGTGCTCGGGCGCCGACCAGGTGCTCGCCTGCGGAGCCGTGGCGGTGGAGGAGTCCCAGCGCTCCAGCATGTGCGCCGGGTCCCCGCCGAACAGTCCGCGCGTGGGGGAGGCCATGTGGCAGAGGGCGTACTGGATGTCGCCCACATCGCCCGCGTCGAGCATGCGCTTGGCCGCGACGGTGAACGGCTTGTAGTTCCAGCCGTAGGGCACGAGGAAGTGGGTGCCCGCGCGCTCGCGGCGCTCGACGAGGTCCCACGCCTGATCGGCCCGCAACGTCATGGGTTTCTCGCACAGCACGTGCAGTCCGCGGTCGAGTGCCGCCGCGGCCACGCCGAAGTGCAGGTCGTGCGGCGTGGTGATCACGACCGCGTCGAGGCCCGCGTCGAACAGTTCGTCGACGCTGTCGGTGGCGAAGCCGAAACCGAACCGGTCGCGCACCGTCCCGAGGTCGGGTCCGAGGCCGCACACGCCGACCAGCTCCACGTCCTCCCGTCCGGCGAGCAGCGGGAAGTGGTTGCTGGTGGCCCACCAACCGGCGCCCACAGCGCCGATCCGCACCCGGCTCACGACGCGCTCCAGTCCCAGGTGCGCCGACGATCGCCGGATGCCCCGGTCTCGCGCACGAGGCCGCGCGCGACCATGCGCTCGAGGTTGCCGGTGACGGGGAAGATCAGGTAGTCGGCGGCGGCGGGCGACCACGCCCCGACATCCGCGGCGATGCGGCGGATGAGGTCGAGGGTGGTCAACGCCGTTCCCGCCTCGCGGAGCGTCGCCTCGATCGCCGTGTCGAGACGCTCGGTGTACGCGGCCGAGGTGTCGAGGAATCGGTTCACCTCGGCGCCCTCGTACACCGGGTAGTGGGCGGTGAGCAGCAGGTCGGCGTCGAGCGCGCGGAACGCCTCGATGCTCGCGAGGTATGGATCGGTATCGCGGTAGGTCGGGGGGAACGCGGGATCGCCGGATGCGGTGGGCACCGTTTCGCCGAGCGTCGCGTCGCCGATCACCAGAGCCGACCGGGACGCGTCCCACAGGGCCACGTGCCCGTCGCTGTGGCCGGGCGTGTGCAGAACACGGATGACCCGGTCGCCCAGGTCGAACTCCTCGCCTCCCCGGAGCGCGCGGGTGATCGGTGCCACCGCCGCCGCCTCCCGGATGTACGCGGTGGTCTCCGGAGCATCGTCGAATCCATCGGCGTCGCGGAACTCGCCGTAACGCCGGGTGATGAGCACCTCGAGGTCCTCGGCCAGCGGCACGTCGAGCTCGCCCGCGAGGAGCTCGATGGAGGGCACGGCGGCGAGCAGGGCGGCATTGCCGCCCGTGTGGTCGAAGTCGCAGTGCGAGCTCACGACCCAGCGCAGGCGGGCGAGGTCGAAGTCGATGTCGCGGAGGTAGGGCAGCAGGGTGTCGGTCACGCTCTCGGCGACGCCGGTGTCGAAGAGCAGTGCCCCGGACGGGCCCTCGAGCAGGTACAGGGCGACGAAGCGGTCGCCCAGCGGCGCCTGGATGCGATGCAGACCGGGACGCAGCTCCATCAGAAGACCCGTTCCACGGGTCCATCGGCGCCGGCGGCGTCGGCGGCATGCGCATCGGCGTACGCATCGGCACGGCGTTCATCGGTGAGGTGACCACCGGAATCGCTACGGCCGCTCGTCCCCGGCGCGTCGGCGACGAGCCGCAACCCCGCACGGTGGGAACGCACATGCGGTCCATCGATCGATGACCAGGTGGCGGAGGACTCCGAGGCCGCGATCGCCGCCTCGTCGATCTCGACTCCCGCGCCGGGGCGGTCGCCGAGCACGATGCCGCCGTCGGCGTGCACCTCGTCGATGCGCATCCCGAACGGGGTGCCGAGGTCCTGCACCTCGGCGGAGAGGTGGTTCGGCACGCTGGCGGCCGCGTGGGCGACGGCGGGGTTGGCGGTGAGACCGACCGGGCTCACCGGGAGGTCGCGGGAGTGAGCCGCGGCGGCCACGCGCAGGAAGTGCGTGATGCCCCACACGGCGCCGGCCTGCACCACGTCGACAGCCCGGTGGTCGAAGAGCGGCGCGTACTGCTCGAGCCCGGTGAGATTCTCCCCGGTCGCGACGCCGGCCCGGATAGATCGGGTCAATCGCGCGTGTCCGGCCGCATCCCATCGACGCAGCGGCTCCTCGATCCAGGTGAGATCCACGCTCTCCTCGATCGTGGCGATGTACCGCACGGCCTGCTTGAGATTCCACGACTCGTTGGCGTCGAGCATGAGAGCGGGCCGGGCGGTGTTGCGGCGGAGGGCGTCGGAGACGATCCCGAGGCGACGGATGTCGGCATCGACGTCCCGGCCCCCCTTCAGCTTGCCCCCGGTGAACCCGCGCTCGCTCATGGTCGTGTAGAACGCGGCGAGCGCGTCGTCGTCGAGGGCGATGTCGAGACCGGACGCGTAGCCGGGGACGAATCGATCGCGCGCGCCGAGCAGCCGCCACAACGGTTCCCCCGCGACCTTGGCTTTGAGGTCCCAGAGCGCCATGTCGAGCGTGCCGATGCCGCCGAAGGTGGCGCCGGAGTGACCGGACTTGAAGACCCGGGCGAGCATGCGGTCGTAGAGCGCCGGAACGGCGCGCGGATCCTCTCCCTCGAGCGCCGGGAACAGGCGATCGATGTCGCTCGTGGAGCCCACGCCGACGCCCGTGACGCCCTCGTCGGTGTCGAGCAGCACGATCGGAACCTCGGTGATTCCCGAGGCGATGAAGCCGTTCACGTCGCCGACGGGACGACCCCAGTCGTGAACCGTGCGGAGGCATCGATAGCCGGTGATCTTCATATCGTCCTTGATCGTCGAAACACGGCGCGAGCATCTCGCGCAAAAACAACATACATCATATGTGTGCTTTCCGGCAGGAGAGCAGGGCGCGCTGCTGTAGTCGCGGGATGCGGCCCGAGCGGAGATTAGTATGACGTCATATTTTTATCGGTTCGCCATACTCGGTGCCGACCGCGGCAGTTCAGAACGAGGGAGTTCATCATGTCCACCGACCGGCTCGAGGTGTTCATCGGCCCGCACGGATCGCATCACGGCATCGGGTCGCCGGGGTATCCGGTGCGCGAACTGGCCCAGGCGCTGCGGCTCCTGCGGGGGAGGCGAGCACCCGGTCAGCAGGCGGTCATCTGGGTGCTGCCCGGGTCGTACCGGATCCGGGAGACCCTCGAGCTCGGTCCCGACGACTCGCACACCACCATCGCGTCGACGGGGGGCGAGGTGGTGTTCGACGGGTCGGCCGAAATCGAGGGCTGGAGCGCGTCGACCGTGCGCGGTCGCGCCGTGTGGAGCGCCCCGGCGCCGGATCGGAGATTCGTGAGCCTCTACGTCAACGGGGAGCGCCGCTCCCGTCCCCGCTTCCCTCGGGAAGGCGACCTGTGGATCGAACGGCAGGCGGGCCTCGACGTGACCGGCGACTTCGACGGCACCCTCTTCGATGGGTCGGATCGCTTCGTCTTCGCCGACGGGGACATTCCCGACCTCGCCGCGCCCGAGGAGGTCGACGTCGTCGTTCCGCACTTCTGGGTGCAGGAGCGGATGCCCATCGCGTCCCTCGACAGGTCGACGCGCGAGATCGTCAGCTCCCGACGGAGCATCTTCGCGCTCCGCGACGACGCCGCGCAGCGCTTCGCCCGCTACTGGCTGGACAACGTGGGGGAGGCGTTCGGTGACGAGGCGGGGGAGTGGTACCTCGACCGCGCCGGCGTGCTGTCGGCGACCGGAGAAGCGCGTCTCTACTACGCGCCCCTGCCCGGTGAGACCCTCGACGACGCGGTGATCAGCGTGCCCGCGATCGACTCGTTCGTGCGCGTGGTCGGGGATCCCGGTGCCGGGCGTGCGGTGCGGAACGTTCGCATCGAGGGCATCACCTTCCGGCACGCCGGTTTCGAGGAGACGCCAGCCGCCCGGTCACCGTTCGGAGTGCGCGAGGACGAGCTGCTGCCCGCCGACGTCGACTTCGCCGCGGCCGTTCAGGCGGCCACGGAGGCGCCGGGCGCCCTCCTCTTCTCCGGTGCGCGCGACTGCGTCGTGCTCGGGGGAGGGGTGGAGCGGGTCGACGGCTACGCGATCGAGCTCGGCCCCGGCACGCGCGGGTGTCTCGTGAGCGGGGCGGTGCTGCGGGACCTCGGCGCAGGAGCCGTGCGTGCGGGCGGATCCGATGACCCGAGGTCCGAACTGTTCTGCCGGGCGAACGAGGTCAGTGACAACGACATCCTCGAGGGTGGGCGGGTGTACCCGAACGCCGTCGCGGTGCTCTTCCAGCACGGCGCCGACAACGTGATCGCCCACAATCACATCCGCGACTTCTTCTACTCCGGCATCTCCGTGGGCTGGGTGTGGGATTACGCACCGAGCCCGTCGACCGGCAATCTCATTGCCTACAATCACATCCACGACCTCGGCCAGGGCAGGCTCAACGACACCGGGGGCATCTATCTGCTCGGGATCGCCCCCGGCACGATCGTGCGCGGGAACCACGTGCACTCCGTGCTCTGTCGCAACTACGGCGGCTGGGGCATCTACCTCGATCAGGGGTCGTCGCACGTGGTCATCGAGGGCAACGTGGTGCACGACTGCAGTCACCAGGCGTTCCACGTGAACTACGGGCGCGAGAACACCGTCCGGCACAACATCTTCGCGTTCGGTGGCGAGAGCCAGGTGGCCGTGACCAAGCCAGAGGCGCATCGACCGTTCACGTTCTCCCACAACATCGTGCTGGGCCATGGGCGTCCGGCCTTCGCCGGCCGGGCCGACCACCGGGACATCCGCTCGCTGACGGTCGAGAGTGACCTCAACCTGTACTGGGATGAGGATCCGATCGACGGTGCGGTGTTCGCCGCCAACGGCGGGTACGACGCCGACTTCGCCTGGACGGTGCGGGAGCCCCTGGACGCCGTCTGGACGGATGCCGGACGGGACCGGCACTCGATCGTCGCGGATCCCGGCTTCACGGACGTTGCCGCGAGGAACTTCCGGGTGGCGCCGCGCGGGCCGGCCGAGTTGCTGGGCATCGACGTGCCCGACGCGTCCCGGGCCGGCGTGAGAGCGGAAGCGGAGCGCACGCACCCGTCGGGACGGCGCACCCTCTCCAGTGTCACGTCCGGCGGCGGAATTGGTTTGACATCACACGTATGAACAATTAGATTCGGCGTACCGGCGCAGTGCTGCACCACGGGCTGCCCGCACCGATACCCCGGTGGGTGCTTCACTCGGAGTTCCCGAATCTCGAACGGAAGGCATTCTCGCAATGAAGCGAATGATCAACTCCGCAGCACTCGGTCTCGCTGCAGCCCTCACCCTGACCGCATGCGGCGGTGCCAGCGCGGGCGGTGGCACCGGCGGTGGCTCGGGCACGGATGGCGGCACGGCCGACAAGCTCGTGGTCTGGAACTGGGGTGCGGCCGATGACGCCGCCGCGGCGTTCCAGGAGGACGTCATCGCGACGTTCAACGAGCAGAACCCCGACGTGGAGGTCGAGGTCGTCTCGCAGCCGTTCGACCAGTACTACACCCTGCTCGGCAGTGCGATCGAGGCCGGAACCGGGCCCGACGTCGCGCTGTTCAACGGGGGAACGCAGCTGAAGAGCCGTGCCGGCTCGCTCGTACCGGTGACCGACGAACTCGCCGACATCACGGGCGACCTCGCCGGATGGCCCGCCTTCCAGGCCGACGGCGAGACGTATTCGGCACCGATGTTCCTGCAGGGCTTCCCGATCTACTACAACAAGGCGATCTTCGAAGCGGCCGGGCTGGACCCCGAGGCGCCGCCGACCACCTGGGAGGAGCTCGGCGCCGCCTGCGACACCATCACCTCCTCCACCGACGTCTCCTGCTTCGCGCTCGGCAACAAGGAAGGCCTCGGCATCGAGTTCTTCCTCTCCGGCTTCGGGTCCGGCATCTTCACCGCCGAGGAGTACGACGCCTGGATCGACGGCGAACGCGACTGGACGAGCGAGCACGCCCGCCAGGTGCTCACGATGTGGTCCGAATCGAGCGCCGACGGCTGGTACAACGAGGGCGCCAACTCGACGGCGATGTTCAACGACTCGTTCGACATCTTCTCGGGGGCCAAGGCCGCGATGGTCATCGGCCTCTCCTCGGGCATCGCGCACTGGAAGCAGTTCGACGAGTTCCTGGGCGACGACCTCGGATTCATGATGCCCGTCACCACGAACGAGGGCACTACGCTCGCGCTGCCCATCGAGGGCGGCATCGGCTACGGCGTGCTCAACGAGGACAAGAAGGACCTCGCGGTCGACTGGATCAAGGCCACCGTCGAGCGCGACGCGCAGGCCGACTACGCGCTGGCCGGTGGGCAGATCGTGTCCAACACGACCGTGGAGCTCGACACCGACATCGCCTCGGCGCAGGCCATCATCACGGAGCTGCCCGGCAGCAAGCCGCTGCTCCACACGTCGCTGTCCGGTGACACCCTCGACCTGCTGCACCGCCTCGGTCAGCAGCTGCTGGTCGGCGAAGTGACCGTCGACGAGGCCGCCGCCCAGCTGCAGGCATCGGAAGGCTGAGTTTGTGACCGCCCTCCTCGGTTCCCGGTCGGACGTCCCCACGGACGTCCGACCGGGGACCACCCCCGTGCCGCGCCGGCGCCGCCGGCGCTTCACCGTGGAGAGCACCGCCCCGCTGCTGCTGGTGTTCCCGGCGATCGCGATCCTGCTGGTCTTCCGCGTCTACCCGCTGATCCTCGGCGTGAACTTCTCGTTCACCGGTGACCAGGAGCTCAACGGGGTCTTCATCGGGCTCGACAACTACGTCACCCTGATGAACGACGTGCGGTTCCACGCCGCGGCACGGAACGTGATCGTCGTTCTGCTGTTCGTTCCCATCGAGGTGTTCGTCGCCGGCATCCTCGCGACGTTCATCTTCCTCAAGGTGCCCGGCCACCGCTTCTACCGCAGCGTCTACTTCCTGCCCGTGGTGCTGTCGCCGATCATCATCGGGGCGATCTTCAACATCGTGCTCGCCGCGAACGGCCCGCTCAACGAGCTGAACCGGGCGGTCGGGCTGCCCATCGTCGACTGGCTGGGCCAGTCGAACAGCGCACTGCCGAGCGTGCTGGGCGTGCACATCTGGGCCACGTTCGGCATGGCGCTCGTGATCTTCCTCGCGGGATTCTCGACGGTCGACCAGGAACTGCTCGACGCCGCCCGCATCGACGGCGCCACCCTTCCGCAGACGATCTGGTACGTCGTCATCCCTGAGCTCTCCCAGACGATCCAGTTCGTCTTCGTCACCACGACCATCGGCATGCTGACCGGTCTTTTCGGCCTGCTCTACACGATGACGGCCGGCGGACCCGGAGCCGCCTCGTACCTGCCCGAGTTCCTCATCTGGAAACTCAACGGCGAGGCCAAGCCCGCCCTCGCCTCCGCGGCGTCGGTCGTGCTGCTCCTGCTGATCCTCGTGATCGGTCTGCTGCAGATCCGCGTGCTCCGGCGCGCCACGAAGGAGGTCTGATGCGCAGCACCGGAGTCGCACGGTGGCTCATCGCCGTGCCCATGGCGATCCTCGCGCTCGCCACCATCTACCCGATGCTCTACACGCTGAACATCGCGCTGAAGACGAGGTACGACTACGTGATCGACCGTGGTGGTCTCACCACCACCTTCGCGTTCCAGAACTTCGTCGACGCCTGGACCCAGGCGAACATGGGCCGGTACTACCTGAACTCGATCCTCGTCACGGTCGTGTCGGTGCTGCTCATCCTGCTGATCGCATCGATGGCCGGATTCGCCCTCAGCCACCTGACGTTCCGCGGTAGCCGGGCGGCGTTCCTGCTGATCCTCGCGGCCATGATGATCCCGTTCCAGGTGATCATGGTGCCGTTCATCAAGACGCTCAGCGACTTCTCGATGATCAACACCTATCCGGGGCTGATCATCGCGTACGTGTCGCAGTTCCTGCCGTTCACGATCTACTTCATGACCGCGTACTTCGCGCGCATCCCGAAGGAGATCACCGAGGCCGCCCGGGTCGACGGCAACAACATCTACGGCGTCTTCGGTCGCATCATGCTCCCGCTCGGGCGCCCCGCCCTCCTGTCGATGGGCATCCTCAACGCGCTGTTCTGCTGGAACGACATCCTCATCTCCCTGCTGGTGATGCAGTCGCCCAGCCAGCGCACGCTGATGGTGGGCGTGAGCGCGCTGCGCGGACAGTATCCCGACAACGTGCCCACCTACCTGTCGGGCGTGCTGCTCGTGGTGCTGCCCCTGATCGTGGTCTACCTCATCTTCCAGAGGCAGATCACCGCCGGTGTCACCGCCGGAGCCACCAAGGGCTGACCTGCGCCCCGCTCCGCCCGTGGACATCGCCGTCCCCGCTTCCTTTTCCCCTCGCCGCCACCCATATTCCGGTAGCGGCGACGCGGGACGGGAGCGGGGAGATGCTGAGGCGGCGGCGGGGACGGCCGGGGCGGTGGGGCATGGTGGGGGATCGGGCGGGGGCTCGCGTCGTATAAGAATGAACCATGGCCGTTCGCACCCCTGACCCCGATCCCGACTGGACCCCCGGCCCGGACGATGCGCCGCCGCCCGCGTCCGCGGCGAATCCCGGGTGGCTGTCGGACATCGAGCTCATGGAGGCTCGCCGCCGGCTTCCGCTGCTCTACGTGGAGGCCGTCCCGGTGCGGGTGGATGGCATGGGTCAGGTCATCGAGGTGGGCATCCTGCTTCGCGCCACCGCGACCGGCCAGATGACGCGCACACTCGTCTCCGGTCGCGTGCTCTACGGCGAGACGCTGCGGGATGCGCTGTACCGGCACCTCGAGAAGGACCTCGGTCCGATGGCGTTCCCGCAGCTCCCGCCCGCGCCCACCCCGTTCTCGGTCGCGGAGTACTTCCCGATGCCGGGCGTGGGCAAGTACCACGACGATCGGCAGCACGCGGTGTCGCTCGCCTACGTGGTTCCGGTGACCGGCACCTGCGACCCGCGCCAGGACGCGCTCGAGCTCACCTGGATGACGCCGGGCGAGGCCGCGTCGGCCGAGATCTCGGACGACATGGAGGGGGGTCGCGGCGCGCTGCTGCGAGCGGCACTCGCCTCCGTGGGTGTGCTGCCCTAGCGATTCGCGCTCAGGTGCGCAGGTCCTGCCCGTGGTCGGTCGCGTAGGCGGCGAAGATCGCCTCGAGATCGTCGCCGGTGTGCAGAAAGGTGCCGCGCAGTTCCGCCCCGAGCTGGTCGAGCGCCTGCGACAGCTGCTCGCCGCTCAGGCGTACCGCCGCTTCCGACCGGGACCGGGCCGCGTCGCGCATCCGCAATGCGTACGGCAGCTGCCGGGCGAGGGACAGGTCGGGGTTCTCCTCCTGGAAGTAGTACCCCTCGGCGTGCTGCGTGAGGTCCACGCGCACCGCCGCCACCTCGGCCGTCAGCGTGTCGAGCACCCGTGAGGCGGTGGCGGCATCGACCTCATCCAGTGCGTCGGCGTACCCCGTGTCGGCCAGCCCTTTGAGTTCGAGGGCCAGTGCGCGTCGGCGGAACAGCGGCGGATAGACCTGCGCGAACCAGGTGAGCGCCGCGGTGAGGAGCGCGAAGCCGGTCAACGCCTCCAGCGGCGCGGCCAGGCGGATGCCGGGGTCGGTGGCCACGGCGTCGCCGTACCCCAGGGTGGTCAGCGTGACGAACGAGATGTACAGGGCCTCGGCGAATGCGGAGTACCGGCTCGGGTCGATGCCCGGTGCATACAGGAAGTCACCCGGGATGTGCGGCACGTAGATCAATGCCCAGCCCACGCCCTGCAGGGCGACCCACATCACGATCACCGCGACCATCGCGGCCGGGCCCACGGCCGACCCCAGGCGATGCTTCGTCGCCCTCGACAGCCACCACGTCGCCGAGAGCACCCATCCGCTCACCCGCCCCTGGCCGGTCGGGTGCAGCAGCGTGCGGAACATGTCGATCAGGCCGATCGCGAGAATCGCGATCCCCGCGATGGTCAGTACTACGGTCACGCGCACCCTCTCCTCACTGCTCTGCGCCGGCGAGCTCCCCTGGGCCGCACGCGCTATACCCCTGTAGGGTATCGTGGCGAACTCGTCACCGGCGCGGCCGCATTCTCCGCGGCGAGGTCGGACGGCCGCAGGAAAGGATCTCGTACATGGGGCACGATTCCACAACCCGGAACGATCAGAAGCTGTCGCTCACCGGATCCGTCGCCCTCGGCACGGGGGTGATGATCGGAGCCGGCATCTTCGCCCTGGTGGGGCAGGTCGCCGAACTGGCCGGAGGCTGGGTGCCCTGGGCGTTCTTCGCCGGGGCGGTGGTGGTGGCCTTCAGCTCGTACTCCTACATCCGCTACTCCGCCACCAACCCGTCGTCGGGCGGGATCGCGATGCTGCTGAAGGCGGCGTACGGCCCCGGGGTGCTCGCCGGATCCTTCTCGCTCTTCATGTACGTGTCGATGATCCTCGCCGAGAGCCTGCTCGGAAGAACGTTCGGCACCTACGTCCTGCGCCCGTTCGGGATGCAGGATTCGCCGGTGTGGGTGCCGGTGCTGGCCGTGGCCGCCATCGCGGCGGCCGCGCTCGTGAACCTCGTGGGCAACCGGCTGGTGGAGCGCTCCGCCACCGTGACCGCGGCGATCAAAATCGTCGGGATCGCCGTGCTCGCCATCGCCGGCATCGCCGCGGCGGGTCTGTCGTCGCTGAGCGGTCTGTTCACCGTGGCGGACCGCACCGCCCCGGAATCCGGGTGGGCCGGGTTCCTGGCCGGGGTCGCGCTGTGCATCCTGGCGTACAAGGGTTTCACCACGATCACCAATCAGGGCGCGGACCTGCGCAAGCCCGAGCGCAACATCGGCCGATCGATCCTGATCGCCATCGGGCTCTGCACCGTGCTGTACCTGCTCATCACCGTGGCCGTCACCGGCAGTCTCACGGTGCCGCAGATCGTCGAGTCCCGCGACTACGCACTGGCCGAGGCGGCGGAACCCCTGTTCGGCAGCTGGGGAGTGACCCTCACGGTGGCCATCGCCGTCGTCGCCACCCTGTCGGGCCTCGTGGCGAGCCTCTTCGCCGTCTCCAAGCTCTACGACATGCTCCGCGACATGGGGCAGGCCCCGGGGCTACCGGGCCGCACCGGCGACCAGGGACACCAGTCGCTGTACATCACCGCGGGTCTGGCGATCCTCATGGCCACGTTCTTCGACCTGTCGCAGATCGCCGCGCTGGGTGCCATCCTCTACCTGGCCATGGACATCGCCATCCATGTCGGCATCCTTCGTCACCTCCGAGGCGATGTGAATGCCACGGTGTGGATCCCCGCGGTCGCGATCGTGCTCGACGTCGCCGTGCTGGTGCCTTTCGTGGCGCTGAAGGCGCAATCGGATCCCCTGACCGTGGTGGTCACCGCGATCGTGGCCGTACTCATCGTGGGAACTCAGTGGCTCGTCGTCCGCCACCGGAACGCCAGCGACGACAACGCTGCCGACGACGACTCGTAGTGCCGAGCCCGCTCACCGCACCGGCGCGGGTAGGGCGGTCCCCGCGGACCGGCGTTCGCGGGGTCGGGTCGCGGCGTACCACCGCGCGCACAGCAGCACGAGGATCGCGAGCTCCACGGCGTCGCCGCCGTAGTACATGACGAGCGCTCCCGCTTCGGCCCGGTCGGCCGGCACGCCGACGGGTGGCGCGGCATACAGGTACTTGGCGAGGATGCCGTGCCCCGCGAACGCGACGATCAGCCAGGCCGATCGCGTGACGTACGACGGGCGGTGCGCAATCGGATCCACCCCCACGATCGACGCCGTGAACAGGTATCCGGCGAGAAAGATGTGCGCGTTCACGAGCGCCGCGACGAGCGGGTCGGCGTGCATGGCGGAGTCGTGCATGGCGGAGTCGTGCATGGCGGAGTCGTGCATGGCGGAGTACAGGGGCGTCGCGTAAAGCAGCCACATCCCGCCGATGGTCAGCACCGTGGCGGGTCCGGGATGCGCGACGAATCGCACGGGAGGGCAGCCGAGCAGGCGTGCGAGTCGCCGGGCGGGCACCGGGTCGAGCGCTCGGAGGGCCAGCGTGACCGGGGCCGCGCGCACGAGCAGAAGCGGCGCGAGCATCCCCAGCAGCACGTGGCTTGCCATGTGGGCGGCGAAGTCGGCATGCGCGGCGTCGCCGAGCGGTCCGAAGAGCGCGAGCACCGCCGCGATCAGCCCGGCCACCCAGCAGGCGGAGCGACTGGCCGGCCACTCGCCGCGCCACCGGGTGCGGGCGACGGCGGACAGGTACGCCGCCGCAAGTACCGCCGCCACCGCGAGTACCAGCAGGGGCACCAATTCGGACCCGGTCTGGCTCTCGGTCACGTCGTGGACGTGCCCTCCAGCGCTCATCACCCCAGCGGCCGATCGCCGCGCCGGGCGGCCCGAGCGCGTCGGCCGCTCAGCACCAGAACGACGATTCCTCCGAGAAGTACCGCGAGGCCCGCGCCTTGCCAGGCGAGGTCGTAGGGCAGCAGGTCCACGCCGTACCGCACCTGGTGCAGCTCGAGCAGCTTGTGGTGCACGATGCCGTCGTAGAGCTGGAAGGCGCCCGCACCCACGAGCACCGCGCCCGTCCATCGGTCCCACCGCACGAGACGGCGGCGGGCGAGGTCCGCGAGCAGGAAGAGGCCGGCCACGGTGGCGAACCACCCGAACGCGTGCAGGATCCCGTCGGACACCAGGCCGGCCGCGGTGGTGGACCGGTCGTAGAAGTGATGCCAGTGCAGCAGTTGGTGAAAGACCACCTCGTCGATGAACGCCGCGACACCAATGCCGAAGAGCACGCCGGACAGAACGTTCCGGCGATTCCGCGCCGGCGTCGGTGCGTCGTCCATCGGTCCTGTCATCCGCTGCTCCCCGTGTCCCCTCGACGCTACGCCCGCGAACGCCTAGACGGGCCGACCCCGACGTGCCTAACTGGGGGAAACGATCCGAACGAGGAGATTCGCATGAGCGACAGCGACACGAACACCCAGCCCACCGGCAGCGACGACGAGAAGGCCAGCGACGGGGGGACCGGTGGCGTGACCGTGCAGGGTCCGTCCGACGACGCGCCCGCGACGCAGGGATTCGGTGGCGGTGACCCCACCGCGGGAACCGGTGGTGCGGACGAGAGCGGCGCGGGCGACACCACCATCGGCGATGGTGAGACCCTCGTCAACGGCGACGAATCGGACGTCCCCACCGGACATCAGGCCGCGCAGGGTGCCACGGACGAGGTGGATCGAGGCGCTCAGGGGCGCATGCGGGAGTAAGCGCGCCGGTTCCGCGCTCGGTTACGCTGGTCGGATGGATTCCGGTACCAAATGGCTGTTCGGCGGCATCCTCACGGTGATCGTGGTGGCCGTCGTCGCGTGGTGGCTGGTGAACCTCGTCTTCGGGTTCGTCCTGTTCCTCGTGAAGCTGCTCATCGTGCTGGTGGTCGTCGCGGCGGTCGCCCTGTGGCTTCGCGCACTGTTCGCGCGGTCGGATACCTCCCGCGACTGACGTAACGCCCAGACGCCCGCTGAGAGAATGGTCGAATGTTCCATCGGCATCCGATTCTCAGCGTGGTCACCTTCGCGTATCTCGGACTGGTCGCATGGATCACGCTCGGTCCGCCACCGCGAACCGGATCGGACAACTCGCTGCTCTGGACCATGATCGGCTTCTTCGCCGAGCACCGTTTCACCAGCTGGCTCACCTACTCCCGCGTGGAGTTCCTGGCGAACGTGGCCATGTTCGTGCCCATCGGGCTCTTCTTCCTCCTGCTGTTCGGCCGACGGCTGTGGATCGTCGCGGTGCTGGCGAGCGCCGGACTCACCGTCGCGATCGAGTCGGTGCAGCTCTTCCTCCCGGAACGCGTCTCCGACCTGCGCGACATCGTCGCGAACTCGGTGGGCGGCCTCGTGGGAGTGCTGCTGGCCCTCGCGCTCACCGCCGGATCGGCACGCCGGGCGAAGGCGCGGAAGGTCGCCCGCGAGCGCGAGCTGACAGCCCGGTCGCGCGTCCGCGTCTAGCGTCCCCGCTCGTCCGATCTGTTCCTACGTCGTGCCATCAGGCGCCCTCGACTGCGGTCGAACGAAGAACACGTCGGGAAATCGGCTGGTCGCTTCGACCCAGCCCTCGCTCGCCGGGGGAAGGCGACGCAACGACAGGATGGACGCCCGGCGAATCTCCCACGCCTGACCGGTCGCGCGATGACGTGCTGTCCGTAGTGGGATGCGGTCGGCCGCCACCCCTCGTTGCCCGCCGCCTGCAGCGCCTCTACCTCGTCGACGTTCGGCGCGATCGTGAGGGTCCGCGTGTCGGCCGCTCCGGTGAGCCCCGTTCCGGACTGAATCGCTGTTGGGCGGCCTGGCGGCTGATGCCGAGCGCACCACCCGCCGCCGCCCAGCTCGCCCCTGCTTCCCGCGCGGCCAGCACGGCCTCGGTCTGCAGAACCGACGCTTCGATGGAAGCCTGCCGAAGACGCGCGCGGCCGCGAGCATCATGGTCCCGTCTCGGCATCGGCATCGGCATCGGCATCGGCACCGGCGGTACGCCCGGTGTGCTCCGATCAGCATGGTCGCACCCTTGACCCGCTTCTGACGCGGCCGTAGGATCGCCACGTTGTCCCCGGACCCCGGCAGCGGACTATTCGTGAAGCTCGAAGGGGTTCCAATGAACGCTCTCACCGTCGATTCATGGGCCTCCGGCGCCGCCGGGGAGTCGTACGCCGCGCAGGTGCTCGACGATCTCGATGCCGCACTCGAGTACTGCGAGAACCGGCAGCTTCGTCTGGAGCAGACCCCCGCGCAACTGTGGGTGGTGCACGCCGCCGGAACCGATCGAGTTCTGGGACGCGTGGAGCAGCACGACGGACGCTTCCAATGGGCGACCGGTAACGCCACCGGCTCGAGCTGCGATTCCCTGTGCCGCGCCGTCACCGAACTGATCGCCGCCGAGCGGCCGGTGGAGAGGACTCGTCCTCACGCGCAACTCGGCTGAGAGCGTCGCCCGGCCGCGCCGGAGGATCCCTCCGCGGGACCGGACGGCTAGGGGCGCTTCTTCGTCGCCGGACGTGCGCTGATGGTGGCGGGGTCCAGGGTGCGCGTCGCGATCGACTCCGCAAGCGTGCGGAGGGAGGTCTGGTTTCGACGAGCGTGGTCCCGAAGCCAGGTGAATGCCTCCTCCAGCGGGATGGAGTGCGCCTCGGACAGCACGCCCTTCGCCTGTTCGATGAGGACACGGCTGTCGAGGGCATGCTGCAGTTGTTCGGTGACGGCACTCGACTCGCGGACGAGGCGTTCCTGCATGATCCCGATCGTCGCAATGTCCGTCAGCGCGCGGGCCGTGGCGATGTCCCGGTCGTTGAGCTTTCCCACCTGAATGCTGAACAGGTTCATCGCCCCGACGGTCTTGCCGCGCAGACGTAGCGGGGTGGCGTAGACGGAGTGGAATCCTCCGGCCGCGGCCGCCTGCGCGAAGTCGGGCCACTTCGCCTGGACGGTGTCGATGTCGGGCACGGAGACCGCCTCACCGGTGGTGAAGCATTCGACGCACGGGCCCATCCCGGCGTTCAGCTGCATGATCTCCACCAGTTCCGCCGCCTCGCCGGTGGAGGCGATGGCCTGGAGCTGCCCCGAGCTGTCGGCGAGCATCAGTCCGCCGGCGTCCGTGTCGAGGAGTTCGGCGCAGCTCTCCACGAGGTACTGCAGCAGTTCGACCGTGTCGTAGTCATCGACCAACGTGTCCGCGAGTTTCACGAAGACAACGTTGAGGCGCTGCTCCCGGGATAGATCGCTCATCGGGGTGCGTCGTCCATCATGGGCGTCCATCGGGGTGACCATCCATTCTCGGGGGGAGGTGTGCGAAGTTCAGCTGCCGAGTGATCACCTTGCGCGCGACGACTTCGACCGTCTCATCCTGAGCGTACGCATAGGCTCGCAGTTGCAGAAACGCGTCACTGGCCGAGGTGTCCGATTGCACGGAGATCATTCCCGTCGCCTGGTGCACCTCCCGCCGGAGTTTCCCTCGTGTTTCTGGTCCCGTCGGCATCTCGCGACCGGCAGAGACGATGGCACGCTCGATCACCGGCCCGGCGACCCAATGCACCAGCGCCCCGGCGGTGGCCATGTCCTCATCGCTCAGCAGTCCCGGGCCTTCTCGATACAGAGTCGCGACGCCGACCACGATGGCTCCGGACTTCAGCGGGAGCGAGACGATCGTCGCCACGTTCAGATCCTGCACGGCCGCATCGAAGAACGGAGCGCTCCCGCCCGAACCCTGCTGCGTGCTGATCTGCTGAGCCCTGCCGGTGGACACGACCGCGTACCCCGGTCCCTCGCCCAACTCGAACTGGAGCTCCTCGATCCGACTCGATACCTCGTCGCTCGACGCGATCACCTCTCTTTGGCCGTTCCCGTCGAGCACGGCCAGCGAGACTCCGGAGATCGCCAACAGGCGAAGGAACGGGAGCAGCATGCTGGTGGGGGAGGTCGGTGCGTCCTGCGGGAATGACGCCGAACCGGTGAGTGCGTCAGCCATGCCTTCATATTAGAACCGGCGATCGCTCTCGGTGCCGGTTCGTCGCGTGGAGCGCCCACTCCCAACGGTCCGCAGGGCGTGTGTTGCCGCCCCCGCGGCGTGTCCCGTAGGATCGCGACTGTTACTCCAGACCC
The DNA here is from genome assembly GCF_008642235.1 of Planctomonas psychrotolerans. Taxonomy (GTDB): domain Bacteria; phylum Actinomycetota; class Actinomycetes; order Actinomycetales; family Microbacteriaceae; genus Planctomonas; species Planctomonas psychrotolerans. The sequence goes on from NZ_SJEV01000001.1 coordinate 1,793,457, forward strand.
AGGTTTCGTGCAGGTGGGAATTCCCGCCGCCTGCTGGTGCCGTCCGATCGGACGGCGGAACCTCGAGGTGGGCATGACGAACTCGCATCCTCACCATCCGCGGTGTGTCGATGGCTTCCGGGGAGGGAGCCCGCGATGGCGCCGCGGATATGGAATCACCGGATGGAGTACCGCACCATGGGCAAGATGATCTACGGGCCGCAGGGCGATGAGATCCAATTCGATGACCGGCTTCTGGCCCACTTGCAAGTCGCGATCATCACGAAGTTCCGCCGGAACGAGTGCTTCGCCTTCACCTTCGTCCACGCGATGGAAGAAGGTAGCGGCCGAAGCACCATCTGGCTGCACCCCACCGTTCCCCTGCGCTTCCGATACGCCGGGACGAGAGAAGCCAAGCTCAACAGGGACTGGCTCGAGCGTCTGCTCGTGTCGGCGAACTCCACCACGGGCCTGCGCCCCGTCGACGAACCGGCCCCGGAGTCGGCTAGCGTCGTCCCATGACGGAGGAACGCATCGGGCGGCGCGCGATCGTGCGCGGTGAGGTGCAGGGCGTCGGGTTCCGGATGAACGCGCGCGAGCGGGCGCGCGAACTCGGGGTGAGCGGCGTGGCTCGCAACCTCCCCGACGGCAGCGTCGAGGTTCTCGTGGAGGGCGACGCGGCGGCGGTGAACGCGATGCTCGAGTGGCTGCAGCACGGGCCGCAGTACGCGCGCGTCGACTCCGTCGAGGTGACGGAGCATCCCCCGACCGGGGAGGCCGGCTTCCAGGTGGAGTGAGGCGGCGTCTTCGCATCGCCGCCGCACCGGTGCGGCCACCGCGCGCAGTGCGCCGTCGGAGCGGCAGGGGCCGTCGTGTGGCCGGCGGGTGTGCCGAGTCGTGTGGTTGGCTCCGCTGTCGGCTTGCCCGCGGAGTAGCGTCGGGACCCGTGACCTTCACCGCCCCGCCCCCGTTCACCACCCGCCCTGATCTCGCCGGCAGCTTCGGCATGACGTCGTCCACGCACTGGCTCGCGACCGCTACGGCGCAGGCCGTGCTCGAGCGCGGGGGCAACGCCTTCGACGCGGCGACCGCGGGGGCCTTCGTGCTGCACGTCGTCGAGCCGCACCTGAACGGTCCGGGCGGTGACATGACGGCTGTCTTCGCCACGGCGGAGGATCCCGCGACCCCGATCGTGCTGATGGGGCAGGGGCCCGCGCCGGCGGCCGCGTCTGCCGAGCGCTACCGCGCGGAGGGTCTCGACCTCGTGCCGGGCGCGGGAGCGCTCGCGGCCGCGGTGCCGGGCGCCGTGGATGCCTGGCTGCTCCTGCTGCGCGACCACGGAACGTGGGAGCTCGCCGACGTGCTCACCTTCGCCATCGGTTACGCGCGGGACGGCCATCCGATCCTGCCGAGCGCGAGCCGCACCATCGCGTCGGTGGCACCGTTGTTCACCGAGCACTGGACCACCTCCGCCGAGCAGTGGATGCCGGGAGGCCGCGTGCCCGAAGCCGGGGAGCGTGTCACGAACGAGGCGTACGCGCGCGTGCTCGAGCGGCTCATCGACGCGGGTGGCGCGGATGCGACGGAGGGCGGGGACGGGCGGGTGCGGCGCATCGACGCGGCGCGCGCCGAGTGGAGCACCGGCTTCGTCGCGCGCGAGATCGCGGAGTTCGTGCGCACCCCGCACCGCCACTCCTCGGGTACCGACCACGCGGGCGTGATCACGGCCGACGACTTCGCCGCTTTCCGCGCGACCGAGGAGCCGGCCGCGACGATCACGTTCCGCGGTCACGTCATCGCCAAGACCGGCCCGTGGGGGCAGGGTCCGGCCCTCCTCCAGACCCTCAAGATCCTCGAGGGATTCGACGACGAGCGGCTGGACCCGTCGACCGCGCTCGGCGCCCACACCATCCTCGAGGCCCAGAAGCTCGCGATGGCCGACCGCGACGCCTATTACGGTGATGCCGACGTGCCGCTCGATCACCTCCTGTCGGACGAGTACGCCGCGGAGCGCCGCGCGCTGATCACCGACGTGGCGTCGCACGACGTGCGACCCGGCGTCGTTCCGGGCTTCGACGCCTATGCCGCGCCGTTGGTCACCGAGGAGGAGTGGGCGCAGCGCGCGGACGCCGGCTTCGCCGGGGTCGGTGAACCCACGGTCGCCCGCAGCGGAGTGACCCGGGGCGACACTTGCCACATCGACGTCGTGGATCGGGAGGGCAACATCATCTCGGCTACACCGTCGGGCGGTTGGCTGCAGTCGTCCCCGACCATCCCGGCCGTGGGGTTCTGCCTCGGTTCGCGTCTGCAGATGACCTGGTTGCAGGACGGCACGCCGTCCACGCTCACCGCGGGCAAGCGACCGCGCACCACGCTCACCCCCACGCTGGTGTTGCGGGATGGCGCACCCGTCGCGGCGTTGGGATCGCCCGGCGGCGACCAGCAGGACCTGTGGCAGCTGCCCTACCTGCTGCGCACGATCGTGGGCGGGTACTCACCGCAGCAGGCGGTTGACGCTCCGACGTTCCACTCCACCTCCTTCGCCGGGTCGTTCTATCCGCGCACGTGGACGCCCGGCGGCGCCGTGCTCGAGGACCGACTGCGAGGCGACGTGATCGACGACCTGGAGCGCCGTGGACACGCGGTCGCGCGGGCGGGGGACTGGGCGCTGGGCAGGCTGTGCGTCGTCGTGCGCGACCCGGACACCGGCATGCTCGGTGCGGCCGCGAACCCCCGCGGCGCGCAGGGCTACGCCGCCGGGCGCTGACCCGGCACGCGCGCGGTACGGATAAGGCCCGGGCGCGCGGCCCGCGGTCAGGCGACGACCCGCCACCGACCCCCGACGCGCTCGGTCAGCGCCCAGTGCGGCACGTCCGCCAGCCTCGCCACGGTGGCGGCCACGTGGCCACCGACCTGCGCGGCGACCTCGGCATCGTCCTCGGTGAAGCGCACGGTGACCCGCGCGGCGCCCGCGACCACGTCCACCGCGGAAGCCTCCACTGTTGCGAGCTCCGCCGCGGCCGCCGATGCGGCCGGCAGCACGGCCGCGGGGTCGATGCCGGGGCGGAGCGCACCGATGGTCATGGTGATCCGGTAGGAGGGCATCCGACCAGCGTAGGGCGGTGTCGATTCGGAGACGTCACCCGCGCTACCGGCATCGGCGTTGCCGGATGTTCACCGCATCACCATAACCTGTGCAGCGTCCACGATGGTGGATCACGGCAATGAATCGGAGAACGGTGAGCGATCATCCCGCGCTGAGACGGCGCCTCGGCCTCGCGGATGCGGTGGTGCTCGGCCTCGGATCCATGATCGGTGCCGGTGTGTTCGTGGCCTTCGCTCCGGCGGCGGCCGCAGCCGGATCCGGGCTCCTTCTCGCACTGGCCCTCGCGGCGGCCGTCGCGTACTGCAACGCCACGTCGTCCGCGCAACTCGCGGCGCAGTACCCGACGTCCGGCGGCACGTACGTCTACGGGCGCGAGCGACTCGGTCACTGGCCCGGCTTTCTCGCGGGCTGGAGCTTCGTCGTGGGCAAAACGGCGAGCTGCGCCGCCATGGCGCTGACCTTCGCGGCCTACGCCGCTCCCGAGGGCTGGGAGAAGCCGGTGGCTGCGGCTGCGGTGATCGCGCTCACGACCGTCAACTACTTCGGCATCACCCGCACCGCGGCGCTCACCCGCGTCATCGTCACCGCCGTGCTGGCGGTGCTGGCGCTCGTGGTCGCCGCCGGCCTCGCGACGGGTGCCGCGCCTCCCGCCGACATCGGCGGGAACGACCTGACGGGGGACTGGTACGGAACTCTGCAGGCCGCCGGTCTGCTCTTCTTCGCCTTCGCGGGATACGCGCGGATCGCGACCCTGGGCGAGGAGGTGCGGGATCCGTCGCGCACGATTCCCCGCGCCATCCTCACCGCCCTCGGTGTCACCCTCGCGGTCTATGCTGTGCTCGCGCTGACGGCCCTCGCGGTGCTCGGGCCAGCGCGACTGGCCGCTTCATCCGCGCCGTTGCTCGATGTCGTGATCGCCGCCGGCTGGGACTGGGCATCGCCCGTGGTGCGAGCGGGGGCAGCCGCGGCCTCGCTCGGGGCGCTCCTCGCGCTGGTCGCCGGGATCGGACGCACCGGGCTCGCGATGGCCCGCAACGGCGACCTGCCCGGTTGGCTCGCCGCGGTGCATCCGCGTCACAGCGTGCCGCATCACGCGGAGCTCGCGCTCGCGGCGGTGGTGATCGTGCTCGTACTCACGCTGGACGTGCGCGGCGCCATCGGGTTCTCGTCCTTCGGGGTGCTGCTCTACTACCTCGTGGCGAATGCGTCGGCTTTCACGCAGGCGCCGACCGATCGCCGCTTCCCCCGCGTCGTGCAGGTCGCGGGCGCCGTCGGATGCGTCGTGCTCGTTGCGACGCTGCCCCCGGAGTCGATCGTCGGCGGCATCGCCGTGCTCGCGGTCGGTGTCGTGTATCGCCTCACCGTGCTGCGCCGCGCCCGCTCCCGCCGCTGAGCCCGCGCCCCCGGTCGCTGAGCGCGTCGTGGCGGGCACCCCACGGGTCGCTGAGCTTGGCGGGGCGACGAAACCCCACGGTCGCTGAGCTTGTCGAAGCGAGGGAACCCCGCGGTCGCTGAGCTTGTCGAAGCGACGAAACCCCACGGTCGCTGAGCTTGTCGAAGCGGCGCAACGGATGCGGGCACCTAGCGTCCCTTCGACAGGCTCAGGGACCGTGTCCTCCGATGCAGCGTCCCTTCGACTGGCTCAGGGACCGTGCCCTTCGAAGCCGCGTCCCTTCGACGGGCTCAGGGACCGTGTCCTCTGATGCAGCGTCCCTTCGACGGGCTCAGGAACCGTGTCCTCCGGGGTCGCGGAGCAGGGCCTCGAGGAGCGGGATGTCGTGCCGATCCACGTCGCGGAGCTCATAGCCCCGCCGGAACTCGAGCTGCTGCGCGGCGCTCAGGCAGGGAACAGTGCTGCCGTCGATGACGCCGGTGGTGAAGGCGTCGGCGGCATACCGGAAATTCGCGCCGTCGAGACCGGCCTGCACGGCGCTTCCATCGTGCTCGAATCGCACCGGATGCACGTCCACGCATCGACCATCGGGCGCGGTCAGTTCCAGCCGGGACGGGAGCCAATCCACCGAGATGTGGAAGCCGTGATCGCCCAACAGGACGACCAGGCGATCCAGCGCGTCGGCGTCCACGGCGAGGTCGACGTCACCATGCGGGCGGGTCTGTTGCCCGACGAGGGCATCGACGCCCCAGCCGCCACCGATCCAGGCGGAAATGCCCGCATTCTGGAGGAGTGCGAGCAGCTCGACGACGGCCGCATCCGGCATGTCCTGGGCGTCGCCCATGACGACGAGCGGTCGTGCGCTACGCGGGGTCGGACTCCTCGGGGTCGGACTCCTCGGGGTCGGACTCCTCGGAGTCGGCCGCGCCGGCGTCGGCGGGCTCGTCCTCTTCGGGCTCGAAGGTCGACGGCTTCCCGTGCCCGACGGCGATGCCCTCCGCGGTGTCGGGGATGGTGTTGTCGGAGCCGACGGTGTCTTCGGGCTCGTTCTTCTCAGCCATGGTCGTCCTTCCAGATGGGGTATTCCCTGTCGAGCCTACGACTCCGCCGGGGCGGATGACGCGGAGGTCCGCGCGGGGAAGGCCTATCGGGTCATCCGCAGTGCGCGGAGGTCCTCCCACGCCGGTTCGGTCTTCGTGATGCCATCGACGACGAAGCCGTGCTTGCGATAGAACGACAGGGCTCGGTGGTTGTCCGCCGCCACCCAGAGGAAGGCCGGCGCGTCGCTGATCGCGGCGTCGAGCAGCGCGACGCCGATCCCGGTGCCGTAGTAGTCGCTCAGCAGATACATCGCATGCAACTGGGTTTCGCGCGGCGCCTCGTCCTCCCGCGATTCGCCCGCGAGGGCGAAGCCGACGATGCGGCCGTCGACCTCGGCGAGGAACGAACGGTTGGGCCGTCCGATCACGTCCTGCCACATACCGACCCGCTCGTTCACGGACATGCCGGCGAGGAACGCATCCGACAGGATGCCCTCGTACGTCTCCCGCCACGAGGCGACATGCACGGCGCCGAGCTTCGGTGCGTCCTCCGGTCGTGGACGACGGATCACTGTGCGGTCGGGCAACGCCATGCGGTACACGCTAGCGGAGGCTCGGGCGGCTCCCTTACGGCCTGTCGAACGGAACGGGCCCGCGCATCCGAAGAAGCGCGGGCCCGTGTCGGGTAAGGGAGATCAGCGACCGGAACGGCCGCGTCCACCGCCCTGCGACATGGCGACGAGACCGCCGCCGTTGGTCGACTTGGCCGCTCCCGAGGGGCGACCGGAGCGGTCGCGACGGGGACGGCCGGAACCGACATCGGATCCGGCGCCAACCGAGTTGCCGCCGAACTCCGCGGAGGAGGTGCTGTAGTTGCGGGGCGTGCGACCGCCACCGGAACCGCCACGGGCGGGTGCACCGTCGCGGTTGGCGCGCTTGCGCTGAGCGTTGGCGCCCTGCGAACCGCCGCGGCCACCGCGTCCGCCGCCGTTGCCCCCACCGTTTCCGCCGGAGACGACGGCCTGGCGCGGAGCGGGCTTGACGTACGCCGCGACCGTTCCCACGAGGGCCTTCACGGCATCCGAGTTCGGCGTGACGGCCTGCGGTGTCACGGTGATGGCGGCCTTGCGGAGAAGCTGCGCCACGTCCTTGCGCTGAGCGGGGACCACGATGGTCACCACGTCACCGGCGCTGCCCGCACGCGCGGTGCGGCCGGAGCGGTGCAGGTACGCCTTGTGCTCGGTCGGCGGGTCGACGTGGATCACGAGCTCGATGTCGTCCACGTGCACACCGCGGGCGGCCACATCGGTGGCGACGAGAACCTTCACGTCGCCGGCGCCGAACGCCGCGAGGTTGCGGTCACGGGCCACCTGCGAGAGGTTGCCGTGCAGGTCGACGGACGGGATTCCCGCGTCGGTGAGCTGCTTGGCCAGCTTCTTGGCGTGGTGCTTGGTGCGCATGAAGAGGATGCGGCGGCCGGTGCCCGAGGCGAGCGTCTGGACGAGCTCGGTCTTCGCGCTCACCGAGTCGACCTCGAACACGTGGTGGGTCATCGCGGCGACGGGGGAGTTGGCCTCGTCCACCGAGTGGAGCACCTCGTTCTGCAGGTACTTGCGCACCAGCTTGTCCACGCCGTTGTCGAGCGTGGCGGAGAACAGCATGCGCTGCCCGCCGCGAGGGGTCTTGTCCATGATGCGCGTGACCACCGGGAGGAAGCCGAGGTCGGCCATGTGGTCGGCCTCGTCGAGCACGGTGATCTCCACGGCATCCAGGTTCACGAAGCCCTGCTTCATGAGGTCCTCGAGTCGGCCGGGGCAGGCCACGACGATGTCGACGCCTGCTTTCAGCGCGGCGACCTGGCGCTGCTGCGAGACGCCACCGAAGATGGTGGTGGACTTGAGGCCGTAGGCGTCGGCCAGCGGCTGCATCGCGGTCGTGATCTGGGTGGCCAGCTCCCGGGTCGGAGCCAGGATGAGGCCGAGCGGGCGTCCCGGACGACGCGTGCCGCCCGAGAGCGCGCCGCCGAGGCGGGCGACCATGGGCAGCGCGAAGGCGAGCGTCTTGCCGGAGCCGGTCTTGCCCCGACCGAGCACGTCACGCCCGGCCAGCGTGTCCGGCAGGGTGTCGATCTGGATGGGGAACGGGCTCGTGATGCCGGCCGCGGTGAGGGCCGAGACGAGCGGGGTGGGCACGCCGAGCGCGCTGAAAGTGGTGGTGTTCGTGGACATACGTGTGGTTCGTGCCTTTCGGGCAGGTGACCCTTCAGCAGGCACAGAGCCGCCGGGAAGGGTAGTGGCGAAGGTGCCGATGGGCACATCCGTTCGCCGTGAAAAAACCCAGGAATCGCACCGGAACTGTGCCGGCGGCGATGAAAACTTGGCGTTCTACGACGCTGGGAGCGCGCAATTGCGCAACCCAATGACTCCACCCTAGCGGATGTCGCCGGACGTGCGACCTACCCCGGCATCCGCTCGCCCACTGGAACGGCGCCGCGGAGCGCATTCCCGGGCGGCGCGAGCGGACACGCCCACGCCGGATCGTAGGCGCACGACGGGTTGTAGGCGAAGTTCAGATCGAGCACGAGGGCCCGGGGATTCGACCGGGCGACGCCGAGGTCGGCGCCCTTCACGGTGTCGAGCAGGTAGCGGCCACCGCCGTAGGTGCCGCCGGGCGTGTTCGCGAGCGCATCCTTCACGGGCAGGAACACCCCACCGCCGTAGGTGGCGAGCCGCCAGACATCGAGGCCGCCGCCCGGCTCCCGTCCCACGGCGGGAATGTTTACGGAGCCGATCAGTTCGAACGGCACGACGCCATCGGTGCCGGTATCCACCTCGAGACGCTCGCCGCCACGGTTCGACGGCGCTTGGACCTCGACCTCGAAGCGCCACGCGGGATCGTAGGCGGAGACGGGCAATCCTGAGAAGGCCGCGCGGTCGGCGCCGACGAGAGGGCTGGCGGGGTGGCGCGCGAACAGATCGTTCCGGCTGCGCACCCAGTGGGCATGGGCATCCGTCGGATCGGTGGCGCTCCGCCTCCGGACCTCGGCGTAGAGCGCGAAGACACGACGTCGCCAGTCGGCGACATCGAGGATCGAGCGTGCGTCGGGCATGGCCGGTGCTAGTCGGAGAATCCGGCGTCGTCGAGGGACGTGTCGCGCTCCTCGGACCCCGGCTTCGGCTCACCGACATCGGATGCCCAGGTCGGCGCCATCCGCTTCAGCTGCGCGCCGCGCCACTGCCAGAACGCCCAGAACGGCGGCCACAGCGCGGCGCCCACGGGGCCGGCCTCGAAGATCAGCTGGTCGCGGTACAGGGTCTTGCCGGTGCCCGCCGGATCGGGGGAGATCGCCATCCGGTGGTCCCAACGGGTGGTCAGCGCGAGGAGCCCGCTGAGGCCCTTGCCGCTGTCCCGCATCATCCGCACGTCGGGCACGCGGGTGGCGGGGAAGCTGATGTCGATGACCTGCTCGCCCATCGGCACCGAGCGAGCGGCGAGGGCGCGCACCGGGTGGGCGCCGGTGCCCCACATCGTAGGGAAGGCGTCGGGCGCGATCGGTTCGAAGTCGAGCAACGGGCTCGACACCTCGCGGAGGACCGCCGGGGACTGGATGGCGCGCCAGGCGGCATCCGGGTCGCAGTCGAGGATGAGTTTCAGCAGTACGCGCATCCCCCTAGTCTCCCTCTCCCCGGCTGAGGGTGCGCTAGAACTGGGGGATGGCGATTCGGTTCTGGCTCGGCGTGCTCCCCGGAGACTCCGTCGAGCGAGTGGTGCGGCTCGGCGTCGCCCAGTTGAACTTCGGTGCACGGCCGGCGATCGCCGGCATGGGGGAGGCGGACGGCGTGGTGCTCTACTCGCCGCGCGAGTTCTCGCCCGACGGACCCGCACTGCGCGCGTTCACCGCCATCGGCCGGGTGTCCGACGACGCGGTGTACCAGGACCACATTCCGCGGCAGGCGGGGTCGGCGTGGCGGCCGTGGCGTCGCCGCGTGGACTGGGACGCGTCGGCCGTCCCGGCACCCATTCGTCCGCTGCTGCACACCCTGGACTTCACCCGCGACGATCCGGACTGGGGCTACTCGCTGCGCCGCGGCTACCTCGAACTCTCGCGTCACGACTTCGAGGTGATCCGGGTGAGCATGCGGTCGTTGCCGCCGGAGCCGTCACGTCGCGTCATCTCCGGCTGGGACGCCGCCGCATCGGCTCTACGATCGACGGATGAGCACGACTGACCCGTTCGGTGCCGGTGCGTCCACGGATGCGTCCTCCCGCACCGCGCCGCATCCGCACGCGCAATCGGGGTATCAGGTGCGGTTCGACTGGGGACGGGACGGGGCACTCCTGCTCTCGGACGCCTCCGTGGTCGTCGTCGTCGACGCGCTCGCGTTCAGCACCACCGTGGAGCTCGCGGTGAGCGACGGCGTCGAGGTGCTGCCGTGGGGGGTCGCGGACGACGATGCCGCCGCTTTCGCGTCGGCACGCGATGCGGTGCTGGCCGGTGAACGTGCGCTGCCCGGCGTGGTGGAGCTGCTGCCGTCGACCGTGACGGACGCGCTAGGGGCGATCGCGGCGGAGCGCCGGAGGGTGGTGCTCGCCTCGCCCGACGGCGGCGACATCGCACGGGCACTGGCGGACCGCGGCGTGACCGTGGTCGCCGGGAGCCTCCGCAATCGGACGGCGGTGGCCGAATGGGTGCTGCGCGAGCAGGAGAAGCTCGGGGGTCGCGCGACCGTGGCCGTGATCGCCGCGGGCGAGTCCCGCGACTCGGGTGCTCTGCGTCCGGCCGTGGAGGACTTGCTGGCGGCCGGTGCCATCCTCGACGCGCTCATCGACGTGGGCATCGATCACTGCTCACCGGAAGCGGCGGCGGCGGCGGCGGCGTTCTCCGGCCTCCGACGCGGGATCGGGCACCTCATCACCGCGTCGGCCTCCGCGGAGGAGGCGCGAGCGGCGGGCGCGGCCGACGAGGAGCTGGCGCGGCAGGTCGATGCGTCTCGCACCGTGCCCGTGCTCCGGGAATTCGGATTCCGCGCGGAGCGTTATTCCGGATGAGGTCGCGACACCGCGGCTCGACACCGGCGTGGAGGTAACGATGAAAGCAGTACTGGGCGACACGGTTCTCGCAGAGGCCCCCAAGAAGACCTGATCAAGATCGAAGGCAACTGGTACTTCCCGCCGTCGAGCGTGCGCTCGGAACTCCTCGAGGAGAGCGACACCCCGTACCACTGTCCGTGGAAGGGCGACACCCAGTACTTCAGCGTGAAAGACGGCGACACGCTGCTGCGCGACCGTGCCTGGTCGTACCCCACCCCGATCCCCACCTCGTTCGACCGGGTCGGCAAGGACTTCAGCGGGTACGTCGCGTTCTGGAAAGAGGTCTCCGTCACCGAGTAGTCGCGCGGTGGCCGCCGGTCGGTCACCAGCGTCTCAGCGGGCGAGCGTCTCAGCGGGCGGAGGCCGAGGCTCTTCGGCGCTCCGCCTGCGTGATCTCCCGCTTCTGCCAGTCGATCAGGTGTCGGGGGGAGAACCGACGGGTGCAGAGCCCGCAGGCGAGCGGGCGGGTGGGCCTGCGGTACCGGTAGTGCTCGTGACCTGCAGGGCACATGCCGATCCATGGTGCCAGGTCGTTCGCGATCTCGCCGGAATGCGTGCGCTTCCCGACGTAACCGATCCCCGCGGCGATCGACCGCCACTTCGGCCCGTGCCCGGCTCGCGGGCCCGCTAGCGCGTGCGCGACTTCGTGCAGCAGCACCTGATGGATCTCGTTCTCGTCGTAGCGCGACGCGAGGTACCGCGACACGGTGATGCGCTTGATCCCGTAGTTGCAGAGCCCCGCGCGAGTCTTGGCATTGTCGAACGCGAACGACCAGACGGTCGGGTCGAGATGCCGGGCGATGAGGTTCTTCGCCTCTACTCGAACGCGTTCCAGGTCTGCCACCCGACGAGGATAACCCGCACTCCCGACGGCGCTCGGACCGTGTCGCCGCGTCGTCACGACACGGCGCGCACGGCACCGTGGGGAGGGGAAGCGGGGAGCGGCCTACCCGTTGGAGGCGATCTTCTCCCGGATGACGGAGATGCCGACGCTGGTGGCCTCGAGCTGCGCGGCCGACACGTTCTCCCGCTCACGCAGTGCGTGGGCGTCTTCGAGGTCGACGAGCGCCCGGCGGTAGTCGCCCTTGTCGAAGTACGACTTGCCGCGGTGCTCGAGCGCCGAAGCTTCGAGCAGCGCCCAGTCGTGGGTGTGCGCCTCGTCGACGCATCCGCTGAGCTCCATGAGCGCGATCTCGAGCTTGCCCTGGTACTGCTGGATCTGGGCCCGCCGGATGCGCGCCGCCAGCAGCGTCTCCCGGTCACCGGTGAATCGCGCCTGGCGCACGGTCTCGTTCGCCATGAGCCACGCCTCGTCGATGCGGCCGACCATGCGGTACAGCGCGAGCTTCTCGGTCAGCGCGGCGAGGCTGCGCTGGTTCTCGAGTTCGTCGAGTCGACGACCCGCGGCGAGCAGGTCCACCTGCTCGCGGAGGGTCTCGCGGTCGTAGCCAAGGAAGATCGAGGTGCCTGTCACCCTACGAACTTAGCTCCCCGCGAGCGGAGTCAGGTCGACCTGGATCAGCTTGTCGTCGCCTTCGCGCGGCGATCCGCGTCCGTCCGTGTTGTTGGTGAGCATCCACACGCTGCCGTCCCGTCCGGCTGTCACGTCGCGGATGCGACCGAACTCCTCCACGAAGTACCCGACCGCCGTCAACTCCCCGTCCACGAATTCGCCCTCGGCGCCCGCGGTTCCGGTCTGGATCACCCAGAGCCGCTCACCGCCGAGACCGGCCATGAAGATGGTGTCCCGCACGATGGCGAGGCCGCTCGGGCTGGCGTCGCTGGTGGGCCACTGGTAGACGGGGTTGATCATGCCGTCGGCGGTGCCCTGTCCCTCGACGATCGGCCAGCCGTAGTTGCCGCCCGCCTCGATCACGTTCAGCTCGTCCCACGTGTTCTGGCCGAACTCGGCGGCCCACAGCTGGCCGTCGTCGTCCCACGCGATGCCCTGCGAATTGCGGTGCCCGTAGGAGTAGGTGAGCGAACCGGCGATCGGGTTGTCGTCGGGCACGGATCCGTCGGGGTTCATGCGGAGGATCTTGCCGGAGAGCGCGGAAGGATCCTGAGCGCTGTCCTCGTTGCTCGCGTCGCCGGCCGTCACGTACAGCGCACCGTCGGGCCCGAACGCGATGCGGCCGCCGTTGTGGTTGCCAGCCTTTGGGATGCCGGTCAGCACAGTCTCGGCGGCCCCGAACGTGTAGCTGCCGGGATCGCCCTCGAGCGGCATCCGCACCACGCGGTTGTCGTCGGCAGAGGTGAAGTAGGCGTAGAGGAAGGGACCGCCGGGTGCGGCATCCGCCACCCCGGTGCCGTCGGCGTCAGCGTTGGCCGCGTCGGGGTCGGTGCCGGCCGCGTCGGGGTCGGCGTTCTCGACAGCACCAGCAGGATCGCCCAGCACGGCGATTCCGAGCAGACCGCCCTCACCCTGGGGAGCCACGCCCTCCACGGTGCCCACGTCGCGAGTCGCGCCATCCGCCGCCACCTCGACGATCATGGCGGTGTCCCGCTCGCTGACCAGGGTGGATCCGGAATCAAGGCGAGCCATCGACCACGGCGCCTGCAGTCCGGTTGCGAGCGCGGCCGGAGTGCCCGCCGGTTGCACGGGGCCGACGGGCTCAGTGGCCTCGTCGTCGGTCGGCGGGCTGGGCTCGGTCGGCGCGGGGGCCGGAGTACCTTCGACCGCCGCCGGTGGTTGCTCCTGCGGTGAGCATCCGCTCACCACGAGAGCGACCACGAGCGCGCCGATGATGAGGAGCGGGAATGCGAAGATGCGACGAAGCATGTGCTGAACCTCCTGCCGGGTGATCCATTCTGACCCGCCGCCCTGAACGTCCCCGCCGAGCGCGCTGAGGCGACTGTTCTCGCTGCTCGCCCGGGCCGGGACGGGCGGAGCCGGCACCTCGCGGGAGGGAGGCTCGCGCTACCAGGTGGAGGAGCCGCGTCCGGTCTGGAAGATGCTCCGCGCGGGGGGTGGTGACGGCACGGCGGTCGCATCGGTCACCACGGGCGCCCCGGCGATGAAGTCGGTCAGCTCCCGACCGTCCACCATCTTGGCTGGGGAGGAATCGCCCGCGAGCAGGCGGGGGAGCGACCCGGTGGGCAGCGGTGTCGCGGACGCCGCAACCACGATGTTCCCGAAGCGGCGACCCTTCAGCATCTGGGTGTCCGCGAGTGCGGCGACGTGGGGCAGCAGGTGCGCCACCGTCGACAGCTGGCTGCGGGCGAAGGTAAGGCCGGCGCCGTCCGCCACGTTGACGGCGAGGATGCCGGAAGGGGCGAGAAGCGCGATCACCTCGCGGTAGAACTCCACGCTGGTCACATGCGCCGGCGTGCGCGCTCCGCTGAAGATGTCCACCACGACGAGGTCGGCGCTGCCCCGGAGACCCTCCGGCAGCTTGGCCAGCACCTCGCGGGCATCGCCGTAGCGCAGTCGGATCTGGGCAGCACGGGGGAACGGCGCGGCCTCGCGCACCATGTCGACGAGGCCGCGCTCCAGCTCGACGACCTGCTGCCGCGATCCGGGGCGCGTGTGCGCCACGTAGCGGGGGAGGGTGAGCGCGCCGGCACCGAGGTGCACGGCCGTGATCGACTCGCCCTCGGGGGCGACGAGATCGATGAGGTGACCGATGCGGCGCACGTACTCGAACGAGAGGTGGCTGGGGTCGTCCACGTCCACGTGGGACTGCGGCGTTCCGTCCACGACCAGGGTCAGGGACCCTGGGCTGTGCCGGTCGGTCTCGAGCCGTGCCGTGCCGGCGGAGACCTGGACCTCCGGGGTGCTGTCGTTCACGCTCCCGAGTACATCACGGGTTGCGTCCCCTCCGATCGCCGTACGGTCGCTGAGCCCGTCGCCTACGGTCGCTGAGCCTGTCGAAGCGACGGGACCTGCCGCGGGATTGCGACCGGTACGGTCGCTGAGCCTGTCGAAGCGACGTGAGTCGACGTCGGGTTGTGTCCCTTCGACGGGCTCAGGGACCGTGGGGGTTGTGTCCCTTCGACGGGCTCAGGGACCGTGGGCACCGGGCGACACGGCCAGCGGGATGCGGTTATACCGGACATCGGGACCGAACGCAAGAATCGGCTTTACAGAAGCACCGGCTCGCCCTATACTGGTCTTTTGCGCTCCCACTCCCCATGCCCTCATATTGCGGTCGGCCATGTTCTCGCTCGGGGATAACTCTTCGAGCGACTCTCTTCTCATACGGGGTAGTGCGAGTTTTCTTTCCGCACCAATCACACATTGGCAGACGACAGTAAAAATGGAGCCCGACGGGGCCCACGGAGGTTATTTCCTTGGCTGCTGCGCGCAACGCAACCACCACTCCCAAGAATGGCCGAGACGCAGAACGTCTCTCATTCGCCAAAATCACTGACACCCTGACGGTTCCGGATCTGCTCGCTCTGCAGACCGAGAGTTTCGACTGGCTGGTCGGGTCCGACGCCTGGAAGCAGCGCGTCACCGATGCGAAGGCCGAGGGTCGCGACGACCTCGCCACCCACACGGGCCTCGAGGAGATCTTCGAGGAGATCTCCCCGATCGAGGACCTCGGTGAGACGATGCAGCTCTCGTTCACCAACCCCTTCCTCGAGGAGAAGAAGTACTCCATCGACGAGTGCAAGGAGAAGGGCAAGACCTACTCCGCTCCGCTCTACGTCGAGGCCGAGTTCATGAACCACCTCACGGGTGAGATCAAGACTCAGACGGTCTTCATGGGCGACTTCCCCCTCATGACCGAGAAGGGCACCTTCGTCATCAACGGCACCGAGCGTGTCGTCGTGTCGCAGCTCGTCCGCAGCCCGGGCGTCTACTTCGACCGCGCCCAGGAGAAGACCTCCGACAAGGACATCTACTCCGCCCGCATCATCCCGAGCCGCGGTGCCTGGCTCGAGTTCGAGATCGACAAGCGCGACCAGGTGGGCGTGCGCATCGACCGCAAGCGCAAGCAGTCGGTCACTGTGTTCCTGAAGGCCCTCGGCCTCACGAGCGAGGAGATCCTGCAGGAGTTCAAGGGCGTGTCCTCCATCGAGCTGACCCTCGAGAAGGACTCCATCCTCACCAAGGAAGAGGCGCTCAAGGACATCTACCGCAAGCTCCGCCCGGGCGAGCAGGTCGCCGCCGAGGCCGCGCGTGCGCTGCTCGACAACTTCTACTTCAACCCCAAGCGCTACGACCTGGCGAAGGTCGGTCGTTACAAGATCAACCGCAAGCTCGGCATCGACGCGCCGCTGTCCGACTCCGTGCTCACGGTGCAGGACATCCTGTCGACGATCAAGTACCTCGTCTCGCTGCACGCGAACGAGACCACGATGAACGGCACTCGCGACGGCAGCCCCGTCGAGCTGCGCCTCGACATCGACGACATCGACCACTTCGGCAACCGTCGCATCCGCGCCGTGGGCGAGCTCATCCAGAACCAGGTGCGCACCGGTCTGTCCCGCATGGAGCGCGTCGTTCGCGAGCGCATGACCACGCAGGACATCGAGGCGATCACGCCGCAGACCCTGATCAACGTGCGCCCCGTCGTCGCCGCGATCAAGGAGTTCTTCGGAACCAGCCAGCTGTCGCAGTTCATGGACCAGAACAACCCGCTCGCGGGCCTGACCCACAAGCGTCGCCTCTCCGCGCTCGGCCCCGGTGGTCTGTCGCGTGAGCGCGCCGGCGTCGAGGTGCGAGACGTTCACCCGTCCCACTACGGCCGCATGTGCCCGATCGAAACCCCGGAAGGCCCGAACATCGGCCTCATCGGTTCGCTCGCATCCTTCGCGCGCATCAACTCCTTCGGGTTCATCGAGACCCCGTACCGCCGCGTCGTCGACGGCGTGGTCACCGCCACGATCGACTACCTCACGGCGAGCGAGGAGGACGAGTACCTCGTCGCCCAGGCCAACGCGCCGCTCACGTCGGACTTCCGCTTCGCCGAGGACCGCGTGCTGGTGCGCCCCAAGGGCGGTGAGGTGGAGCTCGTTCCCGCCGAGGCCGTTCACTACATGGACGTCTCCCCGCGCCAGATGGTGTCGGTCGCGACCAGCCTCATCCCCTTCCTCGAGCACGACGACGCGAACCGCGCCCTCATGGGTGCGAACATGCAGCGTCAGGCTGTTCCGCTGCTGCGCAGCGAGAGCCCGCTCGTCGGAACCGGTATGGAGGGCTACGCGGCCATCGACGCCGGCGACGTGCTCACCACCGAGGCCGCCGGTGTGGTCTCCGAGGTGTCGGCCGACGCCGTCACGCTGCAGCTCGACGAGGGCGGCACCAAGACGTACTACCTGCGCAAGTTCGACCGCTCCAACCAGGGCACGTCGTACAACCACCGGGTGATCGTCGAGGCCGGCCAGCGTGTCGAGGCCGGCGAGGTTCTCGCCGACGGCCCGGCGACGGAGAACGGCGAGCTCGCACTCGGCAAGAACCTCCTCGTGGCGTTCATGCCGTGGGAGGGTCACAACTTCGAAGACGCGATCATCCTCAGCCAGAACCTGGTGAAGGACGACGTGCTCTCCTCGATCCACATCGAGGAGTACGAGGTCGACGCCCGCGACACCAAGCTGGGTAAGGAAGAGATCACCCGCGACCTGCCGAACGTCAGCCCGGAGCTCCTGGCCGACCTCGACGAGCGCGGCATCATCCGCATCGGCGCCGAGGTTCGCCCCGGCGACATCCTCGTCGGCAAGGTGACGCCGAAGGGCGAGACCGAGCTGTCGGCCGAGGAGCGCCTGCTCCGCGCGATCTTCAACGAGAAGAGCCGCGAGGTGCGCGACACGTCGCTGAAGGTTCCCCACGGCGAGCAGGGCACGATCATCGGCGTCAAGGTCTTCGACTCGCAGGATGGCGACGACGAGCTCGGCTCCGGTGTCAACCAGCGCGTCGCGGTCTTCATCGCCCAGAAGCGCAAGATCACCGAGGGCGACAAGCTCGCCGGTCGTCACGGCAACAAGGGCGTCATCTCGAAGATCCTGCCGGTGGAGGACATGCCGTTCCTCGCCGACGGAACGCCGGTCGACATCATCCTCAACCCGCTCGGTATCCCCGGCCGCATGAACTTCGGTCAGGTGCTCGAGACCCACCTCGGTTGGGTCGCGAAGCAGGGCTGGGAGATCGAGGGCAAGCCCAAGTGGGCGAACCGTCTGCCCGAGCACACCCGCAAGGCCGAGCCGAACACCAAGGTCGCGACCCCGGTGTTCGACGGTGCCCTCGAAGAGGAAATCGCCGGCCTGCTCGACTCGACGAGCAAGACCCGCGATGGCGACCGCCTGATCGACTCCACCGGAAAGACCCGTCTCTTCGACGGTCGCTCCGGAGAGCCGTTCCCCGAGCCGATCTCCGTCGGGTATATGTACATCCTGAAGCTGCACCACCTTGTCGACGACAAGATCCACGCACGCTCCACGGGTCCGTACTCGATGATCACCCAGCAGCCGCTCGGTGGTAAGGCGCAGTTCGGTGGACAGCGCTTCGGTGAGATGGAGGTCTGGGCCCTCGAGGCCTACGGTGCCGCATACGCGCTGCAGGAACTTCTCACGATCAAGTCCGACGACATCCTCGGCCGCGTCAAGGTGTACGAGGCCATCGTCAAGGGCGAGAACATCCAGGAGCCGGGCATCCCGGAATCCTTCAAGGTTCTGATCAAGGAGATGCAGTCGCTGTGCCTGAACGTGGAGGTCCTGTCCTCCGACGGCACCGCGGTCAGCCTGCGCGACACGGATGACGAGGTCTTCCGCGCCGCCGAGGAGCTGGGCATCAACATCTCCACGCGCTTCGAGTCGTCTTCGATCGACGACATCTAAGCCCTCCGACACCTAACGACTCGAAGCTTTCCAAGGAGAGAAGGAAAATTGCTCGACGTAACAACTTTTGACGAGCTGCGCATTGGGCTCGCCACCGCCGACGACATCCGTCGCTGGTCGCACGGTGAGGTCAAGAAGCCCGAGACGATCAACTACCGCACGCTGAAGCCCGAGAAGGACGGCCTCTTCGGAGAGCAGATCTTCGGTCCGAGCCGTGACTGGGAGTGCTCGTGCGGCAAGTACAAGCGCGTGCGCTTCAAGGGCATCGTGTGCGAGCGCTGCGGTGTCGAGGTCACGAAGTCGTCGGTGCGCCGTGAGCGCATGGGCCACATCGAACTCGCCGCCCCGGTCACGCACATCTGGTACTTCAAGGGTGTGCCGAGCCGCCTCGGCTACCTGCTCGACATGGCGCCGAAGGACCTCGAGAAGGTCATCTACTTCGCCGCGTACATGGTCATCTCGGTCGACGAGGACGGCCGTCACGCCGACATGCCCGGCCTCGAGAACGAGCTGCGTCTCGAGATCAAGACCCTCGAGGACCAGCGCGACTCCCGCATCGCCGACCGCCTCTCGAAGCTCGAGACCGACCTCGCCGCCCTGGAGGCGGAAGGCGCGAAGAGCGACCAGAAGCGCCGTGTGAAGGATGGCGCCGAGAAGGAGATGAGCCAGACCCGCAAGTCGTTCGACGAGGACATCACTCGTCTCGAGCGCGTGTGGGACGACTTCCGCTCCCTCAAGGTCGGCGACCTCAAGCCCGAGGACGCCGTCTTCCACGAGCTGCAGGACCGCTTCGGCATCTACTTCGAGGCCTACATGGGCGCCGAGGCGATCCAGAAGCGCCTCGAGGCGTTCGACCTGACCGCCGAGGGCGAACTCCTCCGCGACCAGATCGCGAACGGCAAGGGTCAGAAGAAGATCCGCGCCATCAAGCGTCTCCGCGTGGTCAGCTCCTTCCTGCAGACCGGCAACTCGCCGGCCGCGATGGTGCTGCAGGTCGTTCCGGTGATCCCGCCGGAGCTGCGCCCGATGGTGCAGCTCGACGGTGGCCGCTTCGCGACCTCCGACCTCAACGACCTCTACCGTCGCGTGATCAACCGCAACAACCGTCTTCGTCGTCTCCTCGACCTCGGTGCGCCCGAGATCATCGTGAACAACGAGAAGCGGATGCTGCAGGAGGCCGTCGACGCGCTGTTCGACAACGGTCGTCGTGGTCGCCCCGTCACCGGTACCGGTAACCGCGCGCTCAAGTCCCTCAGCGACATGCTGAAGGGTAAGCAGGGCCGGTTCCGTCAGAACCTGCTCGGCAAGCGCGTGGACTACTCGGGCCGTTCGGTCATCATCGTGGGTCCGCAGCTGAAGCTGCACCAGTGCGGTCTGCCCAAGCAGATGGCGCTGGAGCTGTTCAAGCCGTTCGTGATCAAGCGCCTGATCGACCTGAGCCACGCTCAGAACATCAAGGCCGCGAAGCGCATGGTCGAGCGCAGCCGTCCGCAGGTGTGGGACGTGCTCGAGGAGATCATCCGCGAGCGCCCCGTGCTGCTGAACCGCGCACCCACCCTGCACCGTCTGGGCATCCAGGCGTTCGAGCCTCAGCTCGTGGAGGGCAAGGCCATCCAGCTTCACCCGCTGGTGTGCGCCGCGTTCAACGCCGACTTCGATGGCGACCAGATGGCCGTGCACCTGCCGCTGTCGGTCGAGGCCCAGGCCGAGGCGCGCATCCTGATGCTCGCGTCGAACAACATCCTGAAGCCGTCCGACGGACGTCCGGTCACGCTGCCCACGCAGGACATGATCATCGGTCTGCACCACCTCACCACCCTCAAGGAGGGTGTCGTGGGCGAGGGCCGGGCGTTCTCCTCCGTGGCCGAGGCCATCCTCGCCAAGGATCAGGGTTCGCTCGATCTGAACGCCAAGGTGCGCATCCGCCTCGAGAACCTGCACTTCGTGGATGGTGCCGCGCCGGAGGGCGTCGAGCTGGACGACAAGGGCCGTGCTACGGCCCCCGTGCTGCTCGAGACCACCCTCGGTCGCGCGCTGTTCAACGAGGCGCTGCCCGAGGACTACCCCTACATCGAAGAGGTCGCCGACAAGGGCCAGCTCTCCGCCATCGTCAACGACCTGGCGGAGCGCTACCCCAAGGTGGAGGTCGCGGCCACGCTCGACCGCATCAAGGACGCCGGTTTCCACTGGGCCACGCGCTCCGGTGTGACCGTCGCCCTGTCCGACGTGCTGACGCCGCCGAACAAGGCAGCCATCCTCTCCGGTTACGAGAAGCAGGCCGCCAAGGTTCAGGGCCAGTTCGAGAAGGGACTCACGACCGACGCCGAGCGCCGTCAGGAGCTCATCGAGATCTGGAACCGCGCCACCGCCGAGGTTGCGAAGGCGATGGAGGACAACCTCCCCGCCGACAACAACATCAACCGCATGGTGTCGTCCGGCGCCCGTGGTAACTGGATGCAGGTTCGTCAGATCGCCGGTATGCGTGGTCTGGTGTCGAACCCGAAGGGTGAGATCATCCCTCGCCCGATCGTGCACTCCTACCGTGAAGGCCTCACCGTGGCCGAGTACTTCATCTCGACCCACGGTGCCCGCAAGGGTCTGGCCGACACGGCGCTGCGTACCGCCGACTCCGGTTACCTCACGCGTCGTCTCGTCGACGTCTCGCAGGATGTCATCATCCGCGAAGACGACTGCGGAACGTCGAAGGGTCTCGAGCTGCCGATCGCGGCGAAGGACTCGTCGGGCAACCTGGTCAAGGACTCCAACGTCGAGAACTCGGTCTACGCACGAAGCCTCGCGGCTCCGGCGGAGGACCCCGAGGGCAACGTCGTCGCCGAGGCTGGTGAGGACGTCGGTGACGTGCTCATCGACAAGCTCGTCGCCGCGGGCGTGATGAACATCCGGGTCCGCTCGGTGCTCACCTGCGAGTCCGCCGTCGGTGTGTGTGCTGCCTGCTACGGCCGCTCGCTCGCCACCGGAATGCTCGTCGACATCGGCGAGGCCGTGGGTATCATCGCGGCCCAGTCGATCGGTGAGCCCGGAACGCAGCTCACGATGCGCACCTTCCACACCGGTGGTGTGGCATCCGCCGACGACATCACGCAGGGTCTACCCCGCGTGCAGGAGCTCTTCGAGGCTCGCACCCCCAAGGGTGCGTCGCCCATCGCGGAGGCCGCCGGCCGCATCACGATCGAGGACACGGACCGCAGCCGCAAGCTGATCCTGACCCCCGACAACGGTGACGAGCCGATCGCCTACCCGGTGCTGAAGCGTGCGACCCTGCTGATAGAGGACGGCGAGCACGTCGAACTCGGACAGCAGCTGCACGTCGGCGCCGTGGACCCGAAGGAGGTTCTCCGGGTCAAGGGCGTGCGCGAGGTGCAGAAGCACCTTGTCGGTGGTGTGCAGGGCGTCTACCGCTCGCAGGGTGTGCCGATCCACGACAAGCACATCGAGGTCATCGTTCGTCAGATGCTCCGCAAGGTCACCGTCGTCGACCACGCCGACACCGACCTGCTGCCCGGTGAGCTCGTCGACCGCGCGCGGTACAACCAGCTCAACCGTGCCGCTCTCGCCGAGGGCAAGCGCACGGCATCGGCTCGCCAGGAGGTCATGGGTATCACCAAGGCGTCCCTCGCGACCGAGTCGTGGCTGTCGGCCGCGTCCTTCCAGGAGACGACCCGCGTGCTCACGCAGGCCGCGATGGAGGGCAAGTCCGACCCGCTGATGGGGCTCAAGGAGAACGTCATCATCGGAAAGCTCATCCCCGCCGGAACCGGACTCGCGAAGTACCGCGACGTCACGGTCACGGCGACGGAGGAGGCGAAGGCCGAGCGTTACCCGAACCGCATCTTCACGGATGAGTCGGTGTTCAACGAGAACGACCTGAGCTTCGTCGACTTCGACAGCTTCAGCTCGGACGACTACACCCCGGGTACGTACAACTAAACCGTACGCACGGTACGACGGAAGGGCCCCGCTTCGGCGGGGCCCTTTCTCGTGCCCTGCGGTCGGTGCGTCTCCCGCGGTCGCTGAGCCCGCGGTCCCTGAGCCTGTCGAAGGGGCATCCGCCGCCGGCGCCGCCGATTTCGTCAATCGCGATAGTAGCTTCGGGGGCGATTGACGGAAAGGGTGGCGCCAGCGGCCGTATCTGCAGCGCGTGATCGACACCGCGGCGCCCGCGCGAGAGGGGTCGCGGCGCGCGACGCGGCGCGTCGACCAGCTCGGGGAGCGGGGGTGCGTCGGGAGTTCGGGACGGGGGCGGGATGCCCCCGATGTGGGGCTGTCGCCGAATATCGCCCCGGGATACTTTTGCACTCGGTGGAAGTCCGCCGTTCCCAATGTTGATACCCGCGGGTAGGTCGATTCCGACCGCGTGCAAGGAGACCCAGTGGCGTACCTGACGGAGATTCTGATCCTCCACGGTGCCCTTCCCATCGAACATCTCGACCGGACGGTGGCCGGCGCGTCCGAGGACGAGGCAGCCGTGCGTGCACTCGTCGCCGACGGGCACGTGTCCGAGGCCCAGCTGGCGTCCGCGCGGGCCGCTCGAGCCGGGTTGCCCCTCGTCGAGCTCGTCGACTATCCGGTCGATCGCACCGCCGTCGCGCTGGTGCCCGCGTCGATGTGCCGCCGGTATCAGGTACTGCCGATCGCCATCACCGACGACCGGATCACTCTGGCCATGGTCGACCCCGGCAACGTGTTCGCCCTCGATGACGTGCGTTCGGCCGCCCGCATGCAGGTCACGCCGGTCGTGGCCTCGCAGCCCGACCTCCTTGCCGCCCTCGATCGCTTCCACCGTGCGGACGGCGAACTCAGCGACCTCACCTCGGCCATCGAGGAGGAGCACGAGGAGCAGGATGCGTCGAGCGGCATCGGCGGTGCCGACGTGGATGACGACGCACCCATCGTGCGCTTCGTCAATTTGCTGGTCAGCCAGGCGATCCAGGACCGCGCGTCCGACATCCACATCGAGCCTGCGGAGAAGGACGTGCGGGTCCGTTACCGTATCGACGGCGTATTGCACGAGATGCAGCGCGCGCCCAAGAGCATCCAGAACGGCGTCATCTCGCGGCTCAAGATCATGAGCGACATCGATATCGCCGAGCGGCGGAAGCCGCAGGACGGCCGCATGTCGGTTTCGCACGGCGGCCGGCGCATCGACCTCCGCGTGGCCACCCTGCCCACGGTGTGGGGCGAGAAGGTCGTCATGCGCATCCTCGACAATGCCGCGTCGAACATGGACCTGCGCGAACTGCACCTGCTCGACCGCAACTTCGAGGCCTACCGCCAGTCCTATTCGAAGCCGTACGGGATGATCCTCGTCACCGGCCCCACCGGGTCGGGCAAGTCGACCACCCTGTACACGACGCTGAACACCGTGGCCCGTCCGGAGATCAACGTGATCACGGTCGAGGACCCGGTGGAGTACCGGATGCCCGGCATCAATCAGGTGCAGGTGAACCCGAAGGCAGGACTGACCTTCGCCAGCGCCCTCCGCTCCATCCTGCGGTCCGACCCCGACGTGGTGCTGCTCGGCGAGATCCGCGACCACGAGACCGCGCAGATCGCTATCGAGGCCGCCCTCACCGGCCACCTCGTGCTCTCCACGCTGCACACCAACGACGCACCGAGCGCCGTGACTCGCCTCACCGAAATGGGCATCGAACCTTTCCTCGTCGGCTCCGCCCTCGACTGCGTGGTCGCCCAGCGACTCGCTCGTCGGTTGTGCGACCGCTGCAAGGCGGCGTATCAGCACGATCCCGAGGAACTGGCCCGACTGCGTCTCGGACCGGGACTCGACGCCCCGCCTGCCACGCTCTACCGGCCGGTCGGGTGCTCGTCCTGCTCGAACACCGGGTACCGCGGCCGCATCGCCGTGCACGAGGTCATGCAGGTCACCGAGGAGATCGAGCGCCATGCGGTGGCACGGTCGTCGAGCGCGGACATCGCGCACACCGCCCGCGAGCAGGGGATGATCACGCTCCGCGAAGACGGCTGGGCCAAGGCGCTGCTGGGGTACACCTCGGTGGAGGAGATTCTGCGCGTGGTCGCATAACGACGGGCCTGACGGCGCGAGGGGACGCGCCGCAGGGTGGGGAAGTGCAATGGGGGGACACAGCAATGGAACATCCGATCTACGAAATACCGGTCACGACGCCGGGGGACGATCGACGGCCGTACGCCGCCGCCGGAAGCGGCGGGCGGCTCACCTACGAGGTCGACGAGGCCCCAATGTGGGAGATCGACGACGCGTCACCACGCGCCACGCCGTCGCATGCCATCCCGACAACGGTGGCCCCCGCGGAGCCGGTAACGGAGACCGCCGCGGGATCCGGAGCGGCGGTGGGCCGTCACAACGCGGATGCGGACCTCGTCGCCGCCCTCAATGACGTGCTCGACCTCAAGGCCTCCGACCTGCACGTGACGGTGAACGCCGCACCGACCATCCGGTTGGACGGCGGGCTGAAGCCCATTCCCGGTTCGTCGCCCTGGGGGAGGGACAAGGTCACCTCGGCGCTGCGGAGCATCATGACGCCGGCTCAGCGGGAGACGTTCGAGCGCGACCTCGAACTGGACTTCGCGTACACCATCTCGAGCAACGCCCGCTTCCGGGTGAACATCTATCAGCAGCGCGGCGCGGTCGGGGCGGCGTTCCGACTGATCCCCACCGAGATCAAGTCGTTGCAGGACCTCGGCGTGCCCGACAGTGTCGCCCAGTTCTCCACCCTGGCCCGCGGCCTCGTGCTCGTCACCGGCCCCACCGGATCCGGCAAGTCGACCACCCTGGCCGCGCTCGTGGACCTGGTAAACCGCACCCGCGCCGACCACATCATGACGGTCGAAGACCCGATCGAGTTCCTGCACTCCAACCACCTGTCGCTGGTGAACCAGCGCGAGGTTGGGAACGACACGCACAGCTTCGGCGCTGCGCTCAAGCACGTGCTGCGGCAGGACCCCGACGTGATCCTCGTGGGCGAGCTTCGGGACCTCGAGACGATCTCCGTCGCGCTCACCGCCGCCGAGACCGGGCACCTCGTGTTCGCCACCCTGCACACCCAGGATGCCGCCCAGACGATCGACCGCGTCATCGACGTGTTCCCCCCGCACCAGCAGGGCCAGGTGCGGGCACAGCTCGCCGCCACGCTGCGGGGCGTCGTCTGCCAGACGCTCGTGAAGAAGGCGGACGGTCGCGGCCGGGTGGTCGCGACCGAGGTGCTCGTCACCACGCCGGCCATCGGAAACCTCATCCGCGAGGGCAAGACCTATCAGATCCTCTCGTCCATGCAGGCGGGTCGCGATCTCGGCATGAACACCATGGACCAGCACCTCGCCGACCTGGTCAATGCCGGGAAAATCAGCCAGAAGGCCGCGATGGAGAAGGCCCACGACGCGGAGGGCATCAAGCGCCTCATGCATCGCGACGACTCCCGACCGACCACATCCGGGCTCGGCGGCATCGACTTCGGCGACTCCTTCTCGAGGAGGACGAGCTGATGGCAGCAACGCAGACCTACGCATACCGCGGCCGCGACACGTCGGGCAAGGTGGTCAAGGGTCGGGTGGATGCCGCCACCGAGGCCGCCGTCGCGTCGCGACTGCGCACGATGGGACTCGCGCCGATCTCCATCAGCGAGGCCTCGGCGGGCACCGGACTCAACCGGGAGATCACCTTCGGGGGCTTCACCAAAGCCGTCGGGCTCAAGGACCTCGCCGTGATGAGCCGCCAGATGGCGACCATGATCTCGGCCGGCCTGTCACTGCTGCGGGCGCTGCACATCCTCGCGGACCAGACCGAGAATCCCACGCTCGCCAAGACACTCGAGACGGTGCGGAACGACGTGGAGACCGGCGTGAGCCTGTCCGATGCGATGCGCAAGCACGCCGAGATCTTCCCGCCGCTGATGATCAACCTCGTGCGCGCGGGGGAGACGGGCGGCTTCCTCGAGGGATCGCTCGAGTCGATCGCGAACAACTACGAGGCGGAGGTGAAGCTCCGCGGCACCGTGAAGTCCGCACTCACCTACCCGGTGATCGTGTTGATCATGGCGGTGCTCGCCGTCATCGGCATGCTCATCTTCATCGTGCCGATCTTCGAGCAGATGTTCGCCAATCTGGGCGGCGAACTCCCGCTGCCCACGCAGTTCCTGGTGCTGCTGTCGAAGGTGATGATCTGGATCGGACCACCGCTCGCGATAGGCGCCGTGTTCTTCTCCTTCTGGTGGCGTAAGAACAAGAACACCGACCGCGTGCGACGCATCGTGGAGCCCGCCATCCTGAAGCTGCCGGTGTTCGGTCCGCTGTTCACCAAGGTCGCGATCGCGCGATTCAGTCGCAATTTCTCGACCATGATGTCGTCGGGCGTGCCCATCCTGCAGTCGCTCGCCATCGTCGGGGAGACGTCGGGCAACTGGGTGATCGAACAGGCGCTGATCAAGGTGCAGGACTCCGTGCGCACGGGCAAGTCGGTGGCCGGACCGCTCTCGGCGGAACCCGTGTTCCCGTCGATGGTGTCGCAGATGATCGCGGTAGGCGAGGACTCGGGCGCGATGGAACAGATGCTGAGCAAGATCGCCGACTTCTACGACGAAGAGGTCACCTCCACCACGGAGCAGCTCACCGCCCTCATCGAACCGCTCATGATCGCCTTCATCGGCGTGGTGATCGGCGGCATGATCGTGGCGCTCTACCTCCCCGTCTTCACCATCTTCGAGAACATCAAGTAGCGCGTGCCCCCGGACTGGGGGCGCGCTCTGCGCTTAAACCCCCTATTCAAGGGATGCCCGGATTTCCCGGGCCCGCATAGCGTTTTGATCAGGGTCATCACCGTGGGGGGACGGCCTGAAACATTCACTCACCTAGATAGGACAGCACCGTGATGATCCGCTTTTCCGACGCACTGACCGCCCGCCGCGACGCACTGAAGAACGATGACAAGGGATTCACCCTCATCGAGCTCCTCGTGGTCGTGCTCATCATCGGCGTTCTCGCCGCCATCGCCATCCCGATCTTCCTCGGCCAGCAGACCGCCGCCAAGGAGAGTGCGGCCCAGTCCGACGTTTCGAGCGCGAAGACGGCCGTCATTGCTCAGCTCGTTACGGGCGCCGCCGTGCCGACCGGCGTGTTGACCGCGAGCTCGCTGGACGGCTTCGCACCGTCCGGCAAGGTCACGGTCGAGGTGACCGTCCCGGCCGGTGGCATCAAGGATGGCTTCTGCATCGACGCCATCCACACCGAGACCAGCCAGTCGTATGGCGCGACGGACGACTCCGGTGTCGCCAAGGGCACCTGCGCAGCCGGTGTCTTCACGCCCTAGCACCACCTAGCACCCGAAGAACGGTGGGATGTCGCGTTCCGCGGCATCCCACCGTTGTGCGACCAGCACGTCTTAACAGCACGTCCAGCAGGTCACAGACTCTGACACGTTGGAACATCGAGAGGGGGATCAAGATGTCCACAGTTCGCACAACGCCTGACGATGGCGACGCCGGCTTCGGCATGATCGAGATCGTCGTGTCGATGTTCCTGCTCGGCATCCTCGCCATCGCCTTCCTTCCGCTGCTGGTCACCTCGATGACCACCACCGCGACCAACACGTCTTTCGCGTCGGCAAGCCAGCTCGTCGGCCAGCAGCTCGACGCCGCACGAGCCCTCGGCCCGACCTGTGCCGCCGTGCAGGCCTTCGACGACACCCTGCCCGCCCCGACCACCGATCCTCGCGGTGTGGAGTACCAGCCGCGGCGGGCCGTCAGCCCCTGCCCCTCCTCGTTCCCGGGCACCGTTCCCGTGCGGGTGTGGGTCACCGAGGTCGGCGACACCCGATCGCTCTCCGAGGCCGTCACCCTCGTCTTCGTGGAGTCGGCCGCATGAGCACCGACGTCCGCAGAGCCGCACGCAACGACCGCGGAGAAGCCCGCTACGAGCGCGGCTTCACCCTCGTGGAACTCCTGATCTACTCCATGCTCTCCATCGTCGTGCTGCTGATCGTGGGCGGTATCCTCATCAACTCGCTGCGCGCCGAACAACTCGTGCGCACCTCCACCGACGCGACGAGCACCGGCCAGCTCGTCTCGCAATCGGTCACCACCGGGGTGCGCAACGCGAGCGCGATCGCGTGGAGCGAACCCGCTCCCGGCACCGAGCTCCTGCTCGTCCGCACCGTCGGATCGGGCGCCACCGAGACCTGGTCGTGCCAGGCCTGGCACTTCGGCGGCGGAGAGGTGCGCACCACACGGTCGACGAGCCTCATTCCGACGCCCACGGCTGCGGCCCTGTCCGGCTGGACGCTGCTCGTCGATGGCGCCGCGCCCTCCGCGGGCAGTCCCGTCTTCGATCTCGACGCCACCGAGCGCCGAGTGGACCTCACCGTCGAGGTCGCCGCGGGCACCGGCAAGCCGGTACTGATCAAGACGTCGGCACTCAGCCGCCAGCCCGTGTCACCGACCGGAGCGGAGAGCGCCCCGTGTTTCTGAACCGCACCGCCGCGCGTCTGCGCGACGAGGACGAGGGCAGCACGATGCTCGCGGTGATCGGTCTCATGGCCGTCACCGCGGTGATCAGCGTGACGGTTGCCGCCGCCACCATCCACGGCTTGGGCGTGTCCAGTTCCGTGCAGGCGTCCATCCAGTCCCGCGCCGCCGCGGAGGCGGGCATCGACGTCGCCCGCGCCGGCCTGCTCACCGCCGGGAGCTGCGGCTCGGTCTCCGGCGTCTACGAGTCCACCACCGCGCCGGCGTACCGGGCACGGGTGCAGTACGACGCCGGCGGCGGGTGGGTCTCCGGATGCCCCATCGACACCGCGACACTCGTGCGTATCGAGTCGGTGGGCACTGCCAACGCCGCCGGTGTCGCCGGGGCATCGTCGGGCGACACCCGCACGGTGGAAGCGATCTTCAACTTCGTGCCCGACTACGTCGAGGTACCGCAGATCGACGCCGCCGTGTACGCGCACGAGATCCAGGGCGCGCTCAAGAACTTCGAACTCATTTCGGCCGACAACAGCCTCGCCGCAGACGTGCAGATCCGCAACGGCAACGTCACGTGCCTCAACGGCGCCACCATCGCGGGCGACGTGATCCTCGGCAACGGCTTCGCCGCGCTCAAGGACTGCGCGGTGACCGGGTCCGTGCACGTGTCCCAGTACGTGCACGCGGAGAACGGGAGCCGCGTGCGGGGCGACGTGATCGCAGCGGGCGTCGGCGTCGCGGCCGGGTCGGATGTGGCCCGCGTCGGTAGCGGCAGCATCGTCGACGGCAATGTTTACGCCGGTGGTACGACCAGCGTGCTGAGCTCGAGCGTCTCACGGGTCAAGAAGAACATCACGGTCGCGGGCACCGGGTCGAGCGCGGCGAGGGTGGCGAGCGGATCCGTTGTGGAGGGCAACGTCATCTCCAGTGGTTCGGTGAGCGCCGCGGGCACCGTGCAGGGAACGACCAGCACGAACGTGGGCGGTCTTTCCGCGCCGCCCCTTCCGCTCATCCCGAACTGGACCGACGTGCCATACCCGTCGAGCACCTGGGCGAACAACGGCTTCACGGAGATCACCTGGACCGGATCCTGCTCGATCGGCCACGGCGACCCGCGATGGGCCGCTCTGGCGACCCGCACCACGCCGACGGTGGTCAACGCACTCGGCTGCGGACCCGCCGGCATCCACACCCTGAGCACGGTCGATCCGCTGGCGTTGAAGACGAAGATCGCCTTCATCGCGCAGTCATTCAGTTTCGACAAGCTACGGCTGGAGTCGGCGACCGCCGCGAATCAGAACGTGTGGTTCATCGTGCCCGACAACACCGCGGATGGCCTGCCCACCTGCCCCTCCGCCACGGCCGGCGACATCTACCTCCACAACGAGGCCGACATCGCCCTCACTATTTCGGCGATGGCCTACACTCCCTGCACCGTGTACAGCGATCGTGATGGCTGGCGTGGCCAGATCTACGGCGGCGAGGTCGAGTTCGGCCAGCAGGCCAAACTCACCTTCGTTCCGGTGGGAGTGCCCGGCGTGAGCTTCACCGGAGGCCTGCCCCCGACTCTCGTACTGAACGGCGGCCACCTGGCCAACCTCCGCAGCATCCGCGAACTGTCCTGACCCGATGCCCGCAACCGACTGCCCTGAACCCGGAAAGGACCCCGCATGACCGTCGCACTGGGCGCCGCCGCCGGGATCCTCGGGCTGCTCATCGGGTCGTTCCTCAACGTGGTGATCCACCGCGTGCCTCGGGGCGAGTCCGTGGTGTCACCGGCGAGCGCCTGCCCGGGGTGCGGAACACCCATCCGACGACGCGACAACGTGCCGGTGCTGTCCTGGCTTCTCCTCCGCGGTCGCTGTCGCGACTGCCGCATGGGTATTCCCGCGCGGTATCCGCTCATCGAGCTCGGAACGGCAATCTTCTTCGCCGTCACCGCGGTTCGGTTCGCAGGCGCCCTGGTTCGCGCGGACACCGGCACCGAGGTCGCCGCCGAGGCAGTCGTTCTCGTCGCCTACCTCTATCTCGCCGCGATCTCCGTGGCGCTCGCGACGATCGACCTCGAGACTCACCGGCTCCCCAACGCGATCGTGCTGCCTGCCTACGTCGTCGGTATCGCGGCGCTCGCCGTTGCGGCGCTGCTCACTCCGGATGCCGAGGCCCTGCTCCGCGCCGGCGTCGGAGCGATGGCGATGGGAGGCGTGTACCTCGCCATGGCCGTGCTGTTCGCGGGCGGCATGGGATTCGGTGACGTCAAGCTCGCCGGCGTGCTCGGTCTGTTCCTCGGCTGGCTGGGCTGGGGAGAGCTGCTCGTCGGCTTCTTCGCCGCGTTCGTACTCGGTGGTGTCTACTCCGTGATCCTGCTCGCCAGTCGGCGGGCGCACCGTCGCACCGGCATACCGTTCGGGCCGTGGATGCTGGGCGGGGCATGGCTCGGCATCTTCTTCGGATCACACATCTGGACTGCATACCTGCGTTTCGTGGGCCTGGGGTAGGCGCACGGCGCATGACAACAAGGGGGAACGGTCGAATGGGCAGAACAGTCGTCGGCGTGGACATCGGCAGCGCGTCGATACGCGCCGTGGAAGTGGCGGACTCCCGAAAGGCGATGCCGGAGGTGGTGCGATGCCACGAGGTCGCCCTCCCCGAGGGTGCCGTGCGCAGCGGCGAGGTGATGGAGCCGCACACGGTCGCCACCGCGCTCAGCACACTCTGGTCGGCGGGTGGTTTCCGCAGCAAAGACGTCGTCCTCGGCATGGGCAACCATCGCGTGCTCGCCCGCGAGGTGTCGGTGCCCCGCATGTCGATGCGGCAGGTGCGGGAGGCGCTGCCCTTCCAGGTTCAGGATCTGCTCCCCGTGCCGGTGGCCGATACCCTGCTCGACTTCTACCCGGTGAGCGAGACGATGACCGACACCGGTCCGATGCTGAACGGCTTGCTCGTCGCCGCGGTGAAGGAGGCGGTGAACGGGAATGTGGCGGCGGTCACGCTGGCCGGGCTCAACACCGTCGACGTCGATCTCATCCCCTTCGCGCTCACTCGGGTTCTCGCCCGCGCTC
This sequence comes from Planctomonas psychrotolerans, assembly GCF_008642235.1. Classification (GTDB taxonomy): domain Bacteria; phylum Actinomycetota; class Actinomycetes; order Actinomycetales; family Microbacteriaceae; genus Planctomonas; species Planctomonas psychrotolerans. The sequence continues at coordinate 1,825,379 of NZ_SJEV01000001.1, forward strand.
ACAGCGAGCACCGCTCGATGGCGTTCGTCGAGGTGGGCGCGGCCACGACCAGCGTCGTCGTTGTGGTGGCCGGCGTGCCGCAGTTCGTGCGGATCATCCCCACCGGCGGAGCCGACGTCACGGCGGCTCTCGTCGCACGACTCGGTATGGAGCCGGATGAGGCCGAGTCGGCCAAGCGGAGCATCGGGTCCGAGTCCTCCGCAGTGCCGGCCGACCAGCATGCCGCGGCCGATGTGATCGCCGAGTACTCGCGGGAACTGGTGCAGAGCATCCAGAACACTCTCAACTACGTCGCCAACACGCGGCAGAACGATCCGGTCAGCGCCGTCGTACTGGCGGGAGGCGGAGCCCAGCTGCCCGGCCTTGCCGCGCGACTCGCCACGGCCACCGGCGTGGACATTCTCCGGCCCGACGCCTTCAGCACGGTCACCCTCGGCAAGAACGTCGACCTCGCCCGGCTGGCCGAACGACGCGGCGCGATGACCGTTGCGCTCGGTCTCGCTCTGGGGAGCGCCGCATGATGCGCTCGAGAAGCACTGAGAAAGCCGCGGTCGTGGGCGGTGAGCCACGAATCAGCCTGCTCCCGCCGGAGGTCGCGCAGGCACGGAAAGGCAAGGCGCTCCGGCGTGCCCTCCTCGGAGTCGTGATGGTAGCGCTTCTCGCAGTGGGGGGAGGGGTCGCCTGGGCCACCGTCGACGCCACCTCGGCCGAACAGGCCCTGCTGCGGGAACAGGCACGAACCGAGGAACTGCTCGCCGAACAGGGGAAGTACGTGGAGGTCCGCGTCATCGCCGACCGCGTACGCACCACGGAAGCTGCTCGCATGGTGGGTGCATCGACGGAGATCGACTGGACCGAGTACCTCGGCGAACTCAACGCGACCCTTCCCGCCGGTTCCAGCATCACCGAGTTGACCGTCGACTCCGCCACGCCACTCGAGGCGTACGCGCAGGCCACCGCGCCGCTTCAGCCCCAGCGGGTGGCGACGATCACCGCAACGGCGCAGGTGCCCGATCTGGCCGATGTGCCGAAGTGGCTCGACGCCCTGCGCGATCTTCCCGGATTCGCGGACGCGACCCCGAACACCGTCAGCACCACGGGCACCGGTGGCGGATACACCGTGGAGCTGACCCTCCACGTGGATTCCCGCGCCTACGCCAACCGATTCAGCACGGAGGACTCGGAATGAGCATCACGAAGGTTTGGGGAATCGGCGCACTGATACTGGTCGCGGTCGTCACCACCCTCGGGTGGCTGCTGGGCATCGCCCCGCAATTGGAGAACGCGCGGCTCGCGCGAGCATCACTCGTCGAGACGCAAACGGTCAATGCCGTGCAGGAACGGGCGCTGGCCGAAATCAAGGAGCAGTACGAGGGCATCGACGGGCTTCGCCGCGAGCTCGCGGACCTGCAGGAGGCGGTGCCGGGCGAGGCTCATCTCGCGGAGCTGTTCTCACAGCTGAACTCGCTCGCGACCAGCAGAGGCGTGGCGTTCACCAGCTTCACGGCAGGGGAGGCGCAGGCCTACGCACCGCAGGCTGTCGCGGCCGGAGTCGTCCCGCCGGTCGATGGCGGTGCTGTCGAGGGTGGCGGGACTGTCGAAGGTGGAAGCGCCGAGGGCGCGGAGCCGGCCGCAGCGGCGGTCGCGCCGGAGATCGTGCTGACCGCGCCGGACGGAACGCCGGCGCCTCCGGTGCCGGTGGTCAGCCCGCTGGTCACCGCGTCGAACTTCGTCGCGATCACCGTCACGATGGAGGTGTCGGGTGGCGAATCCAACGTGCTCAGCTTCCTGGAGGGGGTCCAGTCGACCGACCGTCTCGTCCTCCTCAGCGACTTCTCCACCTCACGCGGGGGAACCAGCGAGTACACCGCGCGAATGACGGGAATCATCTACGTACTGGTCGATCCGTCTGCGGCGGACCGTCCCGCGGATGGGGCCGCGGACGCCCCGGCGACTGACCCGGAAGGGATCGAAGCGGCGGCGCCCTGACCCGCTCACAGCCGCGTCGAAACACCCCCTCTCGGGGGCGTATCCAGCATGCCCTCCGATCGTCTATCGTCTAATCGTCCGATCGCGCTCTGCGTCGGAAAATCCACGTGTCTCGGGACTCCCGGGACTTTCGCGCGCCCGCGCACGGTCACCATCGAGAAGGAGTAATGGGCGTCGTCATCGAGGTAGCAGGCTGGGCCGGCTCCATCATCATCCTGGCCGGATACGGCCTGTTCTCCTCCGGTCGCATCGGCAACGGACGCATCTATCAGCTCTCCAACCTGAGCGGCGCGCTGCTCGTCTCGATCAACGTGGCCGCACACGGCGCTCTTCCGTCCACGATGGTCAACGTCGTGTGGGCGGCCATCGCGCTGGGTGCCCTGGTGCGGCTCGCCCGGTCCCCGAAAGCCACGGCAGCGGCAACGGTAACGGATCCTGCTCCGGAGCAGGTCCTCGACCTTTCTCCTGCGCCGAATCCGGAACCGGTCACCGGCCTGGTGCCTCTGGTGACCACGCCGCTCAAGGAGTTCGCGTCGGCGCTCACCGCTCCCATCTCGATCGTGCCGGTTCCCGCGCGTTAGCCGCTCGGAACGGCGGTTCCGGCGTTAGGGTGAAACCCCGCGTCGGCCGGCGCGGGGTCACGCCGATCAAGGATGCGCATGCTCGAGGACGTGATCCGCGTGTGGGCGGACTTCTCGCTTGCAAGCTCCACCGCGACGGCCGTGCAGCCCGAGCGTGACGGCTGCCGCTTCTGCTCGGAATCGCCGTTCGCCGCGCATCCCGCCATTCCGCAGGACGCGCCGCATGCCGCGGTGCACCCCCTCCTCGTCGATCTCGGCGAGGCGAGGGAGGAGGCGCTCTGCGGAGCCCGCCTGCGGGTGCACGAGCAAACCTACGGCCCGCGCCATGCGAGCGGCCCGTTCGGCGTGCCGAGCTTCGTCGACTACGGCGAGCGGGAAGACGACATCATCGTCGCCGTGGATCTCGCGCTGTGGAACGACCTCAATCGTCACTCCGACGCGATCGGCGCCGCAGTTCGCCGCTTCGTCGACAACCGGCTGATGGAACTGGAGATCGAGGTGGGCATGTCGGTGAACCGGCCCGATCCGGGCCAGGACACCCTGTGGTGACGGCATTCTCGGTGCCGCGTCGGAATAATCGCCAGTCGGCGTCGGTTCGGGACAGTGGCGGCTCGCCATTCCCCTCGACGCAAGGAACCCTATGACGCGCGCGTTCTCCTCCCGACTCCGTAGTGCCGGCATCGTCGCGGCTCTCGCTCTCACGCTCACCGGCTGCTCCGCGGGTGGCACCGGCAGCACCGGTAGCACCGGTGGCGACGCGAACGGTGGCGACGCGGACGCCTCGGGCACGACGCTCGAGAGCGTGCGCGACGCCGGAGTCATCACGGTCGGCACCGAGGGCACCTACGCGCCCTTCAGCTTCCACGAGGGCGGCAGCGGTCCCCTCGTCGGATACGACGTGGAGGTGGCCGAGGCGGTCGCGGAAAAGCTCGGCGTCGAGGCGGAGTTCGAGGAGACCCAGTTCGATGGCATCTTCGCCGGCCTGGAGGCGGGTCGCTTCGACATGATCGCCAACCAGATCTCGATCAATCCCGCGCGGCAGGAGGCCTACGAGCTCTCCACCCCGTACACGATTTCGCCCGGCGTGCTCATCGTCGCCGCCGATAACACCGACATCGCCGGGTTCGCCGACCTGGAGGGCAAGACGTCCGCGCAGTCACTCACCAGCAACTGGTTCGCGCTCGCCGAGGAGAACGGTGCGGACGTGGAGGCGGTCGAGGGCTTCGCCCAGGCCGTCGAACTGCTCGTGCAGGGTCGCGTCGACGCCACCATCAACGACAAGCTCACGCTGCTCGAGTACCAGAACCAGCAGGGTGACGCGGGGCTGAAGGTCGCCGCCGAGACGGAAGACCCGTCGCTCAGCGCCTTCGCGTTCCGCAAGGGCAGCACCGAACTGGTGGATGCCGTCAACGCCGCGCTCGAGGAGCTCACCGCCGACGGAACGCTCGCCTCGATCAGCGAGAAGTACTTCGGCGAGGACGTTTCGCAGTAACGATGCGCACCGACTCGGAGTTGTTCTGGGATTCTCTCGGCCCCATCGTGCTGGGCGGGATCACCGGGACAATTCCGCTGGCGGTCGTCTCTTTCGTCATCGGGCTCGCCATCGCCCTCGGCATCGCATTGATGCGCCTGTCGAAGGTGCGCGTGGTGTCGGCGATCGCCCGCTTCTATATCTCCGTGATCCGGGGCACGCCGCTGCTCGTGCAGCTGTTCGTGATCTTCTACGGTCTGCCCTCCATCGGAATCGTGGTCCCGGCGTGGCCGTGCGCGGTGATCGCGTTCTCGATGAACGTCGGTGGCTACGCCGCCGAGGTGATCCGCGCCGCCATCCTGTCGGTGCCGCGCGGCCAGTGGGAAGCCGGCTACATGGTCGGCATGTCGTCGTCCACCACGCTGCGGCGCATCATCCTTCCGCAGGCGGCGCGGGTGAGCGTGCCGCCGCTCTCGAACACGTTCATCAGCCTGGTGAAGGATTCGTCGCTGGCATCGCTCATCACGGTGACCGAACTCTTCCGGGTGGCGCAGCAGGTGGCGGCGTTCAGCCAGGAGTTCATGCTTCTCTATCTCGAGGCCGCTCTGGTGTACTGGGTGATCTGCCTGGTGCTGTCCACCGCTCAGGGCCGCATCGAGACCCGATTGGACCGCTATGTCGCCCACTGAGCCGGTCGCCGAGGCGGTGCTGACCGTGCGCGGCCTGCACAAGAGCTTCGGAGACACCGAGGTGCTGAAGTCGATCGATCTGATCGTGCGACGGGGCACGGTGGTCGCGCTCATCGGACCGAGCGGGTCGGGCAAGACGACGGTGCTGCGCTGCCTGAACGGCCTGGAAGTGCCCGACGGCGGCACGGTCGACATCGCGGGCGAGCTGTCCCTCGACTTCTCCGCCCCGGTGGGCAAGCGCGCGCTGGCATCGCTGCGCGACCGATCCGCCATGGTGTTCCAGCACTACAACCTCTTCCCGCACAAGACGGTGATCGAGAACGTGATCGAGGGCCCGGTGCAGGTGCAGAAGCGCCCGCGGGCGGAGGCCGAAGCGGATGCGGACGAACTGCTGCGCCGCGTGGGGCTGCTGGAGAGGCGGGACGCCTATCCGTTCGAACTGTCGGGCGGCCAGCAGCAGCGGGTCGGGATCGTGCGGGCGCTCGCCCTCCGACCCGAGCTGCTGCTTTTCGACGAGCCCACCTCGGCGCTCGACCCCGAACTCGTGGGCGACGTGCTGTCGGTGATGAAGGAGCTGGCCGACGAGAGCTGGACGATGGTCATCGTGACCCACGAACTCGAGTTCGCCCGGCAGGTAGCCGACGAGATCGTGTTCATGGCCGACGGCGTGGTAGTGGAGCACGGCACCCCCACCGAGGTGCTCAAGAACCCGCGGCACGAGCGCACCCGCCAGTTCCTGCACCGCCTGCTCAACCCCTTCTGACCCGCGGTCCCTGAGCCTGTCTCATCGCCGGTCCCCGTCCCGGTCCCTGAGCCTGTCGAAGGGACGGCCTGCGTGCGTGCGTCCCTTCGACGAGCTCAGGGACCGTGGGGTCGCGTCGGGTCATACCGTCCCGGTCCCTGAGCCTGTCGAAGGGACGGCCTGCCTGCGTGCGTCCCTTCGACGAGCACAGGGACCGTGGGGTCGCGTCGGGTGGTTCCCATCCGGTCCCTGAGCCTGTCGAAGGGACGTTGCACCACCACGGGCCGCGGGCGGATGGCAGCGGCGGGGCATCCGGATGCCGACACGCCCCGTTGCTACAGTGACCCCATGAGCGACGACCGACTCCCGGGGCACCCCCGCGACTCCGATGACCGTGCGACCCCGGACGACGGATCGGCGCAGTTCACCTCGCGCGCGGTTCCCGTGAGTGCTGACGACGTGCGCCGCACCGATGCCGACGGGCCGACCGGGCCCGACGCGCAACGCGCCGCGGTGGAGCACGCTCCCGACGAGACGCTCGCCGTCAACGCGGCGCCGAAAGTGCCCACCGCGGAGCCCCCGCTGCTCAACCCCGACTCGTCTTCCGCAGAGGCGGCATGGCCCGGGAACCGCTCGGCGGACGAGGCGGACTCCTCGGACCACCCGGTCACCTCGCCCACGGAGACGATCGTCACCTCGCCGGCGGACGACGAACCCGCCGACAACCGGTATGCCGGTTGGTACGAGTCCGTCGACCCGTCCGGCGATGACGACGGAAACGCACCGACCACACCCATGCGAGCCGCACCCGTGTCGGCGGCATCCGCTGCCGCTGGCGCATCCGTCGCCGCCGGCGCGACGCCGACCGCGCCGACTGTCGCGGCGCCGACCGTCGTCGCACCCGCCGTACCGGTCGCCGCGCCGTCACCGCAGTCCGGCCCTCAGTACGTGCACAACTCGCCGCCGCCGCACAAGAAGAGCAACCGCGGCGTCGGCCTGCTCATCGCGCTCCTCTCCGCACTCGTCTTCGGACTGCTCTTCGCCGTGGGAGCCGCGCTCCTCGCGAGCATCACGAACCCCGCCCCGTTCGACGCGCTGCTCGCTCGGTACGTGGCGGAGCCGGTTTTCTGGATCCCCGTGCTCGTCTTCTTCGGAGCGTTCGCCCTGCTCGTCCTGATCCTCAACCGCGCCAACTGGTGGGCGTTCGTGCTCGGCGGGTTCCCCGTCGCCCTCATCGTGTATGCGGCGTACATCGGCGCCCGGCTCATTCAGCAGGACTTCGTGCAGCTGACGCCCGCCGAGGCGGCGCTGGTCGTGCAGCGCGTCAGCACGTTCCCCGACGGGATCCTCGCCGCCGTGCTCGCCCGCGAGATCGTGATCTGGGCGGGGGCGGCCATCAGTGCACGCGGCCGCACCGTGAAGGCACGCAACGCGGAGGCGCGCGCCGAGTACGACCGACAGCTGGCGGGGATGTCCGGCGCCTGAGCGCGCCGACCGCCCGGCACGACGTCGTGGCGCGAGACGCATCGGTTCGACCGGGTCGATGCGTGGCGGGCGAGTCCCGGACGACGGGCTGAGCATCACCCGCGACCATTTGACCGCAGTATTTCCGGCGGCTATTCTTGTCTAGGTGTGCGCTTTGTCGTGCGCTCGACCCGTGCCTACACGATGGCGGCGAGCACTCGACTCCGTTCCACACTTCGGGTTTCGGCCATTCGGCCGGCCCCCACGGCATACCAGTTCCGATCGACCAACCGGATGTTCTCATCCGGGTGGCGCATCGGGCCGGTCCAGATGAACTTGGCGGAAGTCCGCGCGTCGGACTCGTCGAATGCTAACCATCAACCCGCTGTCACCGTGCAGCACACAAGGAGTCACGTAGTGCCAACCATTCAGCAGTTGGTCCGCAAGGGCCGCAGCCCCAAGGTCGTCAAGACCAAGGCGCCCGCCCTCAAGGCCAACCCCCAGCAGCGCGGCGTGTGCACGCGTGTGTACACCACCACCCCGAAGAAGCCGAACTCGGCGCTTCGCAAGGTCGCTCGCGTGAAGCTGAGCAACGGCCAGGAAGTCACGGCCTACATCCCGGGCGAAGGCCACAACCTGCAGGAGCACTCGATGGTGCTCGTCCGCGGTGGTCGTGTGAAGGACCTCCCCGGTGTTCGCTACAAGATCGTCCGCGGCGCCCTCGACACCCAGGCTGTCAAGAACCGCAAGCAGGCTCGCAGCCGTTACGGCGCGAAGATGGAGAAGAAGTAATGCCTCGTAAGGGTCCAGCCCCCAAGCGCCCCGTCGTCGCAGATCCCGTCTACGGCGCACCCATCGTCAGCCAGCTCGTCAACAAGATCCTTCTTGATGGCAAGAAGGGCCTCGCCGAGAAGATCGTCTACGACGCCCTCGCCGGCGTGTCAGCAAAGAACGGCGCGGATGCCGTCGTCACGCTGAAGAAGGCCCTCGACAACGTGCGCCCCGCGCTCGAGGTGCGTTCGCGCCGCGTCGGTGGTTCCACCTACCAGGTGCCGATCGAGGTCAAGCCGCACCGCGCGAACACGCTCGCGCTGCGCTGGCTCACCACCTACGCCAAGTCGCGCCGCGAGAAGACGATGACCGAGCGTCTCACCAACGAGATCCTCGACGCGTCGAACGGTCTCGGTGCCGCGGTCAAGCGCCGCGAAGACACCCACAAGATGGCCGAGTCGAACAAGGCGTTCGCGCACTACCGCTGGTAACCCGCTGACCCCGGCACCCGCCCGAGCGGGAACGCCGGCCAGGCATCGGGGGAGCCCGCAGTCACGGCTCGCGCTCCCTCCCCAGCACTCATACACAACCCCTTTCGGAGGATATCTGTGGCACAGGACGTGCTCACCGACCTGAACAAGGTCCGCAACATCGGCATCATGGCTCACATCGACGCCGGCAAGACCACCACCACCGAGCGCATCCTGTTCTACACGGGTATCACTCACAAGATCGGTGAGGTGCACGACGGCGCCGCAACGATGGACTGGATGGCTCAGGAGCAGGAGCGCGGCATCACGATCACGTCGGCCGCGACGACCTGTTTCTGGAACAAGAACCAGATCAACATCATCGACACCCCGGGTCACGTCGACTTCACGGTCGAGGTGGAGCGTTCGCTCCGCGTGCTCGACGGTGCTGTCGCGGTATTCGACGGCAAGGAGGGCGTGGAGCCCCAGTCGGAGACCGTGTGGCGCCAGGCGGACAAGTACGACGTGCCGCGCATCTGCTTCGTCAACAAGATGGACAAGCTCGGCGCCGACTTCTACTTCACGGTCGACACCATCATCAACCGTCTCGGCGCCAAGCCGCTGGTTCTCCAGCTGCCGATCGGTTCCGAGAGCAACTTCGAGGGTGTCGTCGACCTCGTGGAGATGCGCGCCCTCACCTGGCGCGGCGACTCCAAGGGTGACGTCGAGATGGGTGCCAAGTACACCATCGAAGAGATCCCCGCGGACCTCAAGGACCGTGCCGACGAGTACCGGGCCACGCTGCTCGAGACCGTCGCCGAGACCGACGACGCACTGCTCGAGAAGTACTTCGGTGGCGAAGAGCTCACCGTCGCCGAGATCAAGGCTGCGATCCGCAAGCTGACCGTCAACAGCGACATCTACCCCGTGCTCTGCGGTTCCGCATTCAAGAACCGCGGTGTGCAGCCGATGCTCGACGCCGTCATCGACTACCTCCCCAGCCCGCTCGACGTGCCGCCCATGGAGGGCCATGACGTGCGCGACGAGGAGCAGATCATCATCCGCAAGCCCGACTCCACCGAGCCGTTCTCGGCTCTGGCGTTCAAGGTCGCGGTTCACCCCTTCTTCGGTCGCCTCACCTACGTGCGCGTGTACTCCGGCACCATCCAGGGCGGCTCGCAGGTCATCAACTCGACCAAGGGCAAGAAGGAGCGCATCGGCAAGATCTTCCAGATGCACTCCAACAAGGAGAACCCGGTCGACTCCGTCACCGCCGGTCACATCTACGCGGTCATCGGACTGAAGGACACGACCACGGGCGACACCCTGTGCGACCCGAACGAGCAGATCGTGCTCGAGTCGATGACCTTCCCGGAGCCCGTCATCGAGGTGGCCATCGAGCCGAAGACGAAGGCCGACCAGGAGAAGCTCGGCACCGCGATCCAGAAGCTGGCCGAGGAAGACCCGACGTTCCGCACCGAGCAGAACCAGGAAACCGGCCAGACGGTCATCAAGGGAATGGGCGAGCTGCACCTCGACATCCTCGTCGACCGGATGAAGCGCGAGTTCAACGTGGAAGCGAACGTGGGCAAGCCCCAGGTCGCGTACCGCGAGGCGATCCGCGGAACCGTCGAGAAGCACGACTTCACGCACAAGAAGCAGACCGGTGGTTCGGGTCAGTTCGCGAAGATCCAGATCAAGATCGAGCCGCTGGAGATCACGGCCGAGACGACCTACGAGTTCGACAACAAGGTGACCGGTGGTCGCATCCCGCGGGAGTACATCCCGTCCGTGGACGCGGGTATCCAGGACGCCCTGCGCGTAGGTGTTCTCGCCGGCTACCCCATGGTGGGCGTGAAGGCGACACTGCTCGATGGTGCGGCTCACGACGTCGACTCCTCGGAGATGGCGTTCAAGATCGCCGGATCGATGGCATTCAAAGAGGCCGTGCGCAAGGCGAAGCCCGTGCTGCTCGAGCCGCTCATGGCCGTCGAGGTGCGTTCGCCCGAGGAATACATGGGCGACGTGATCGGCGACCTGAACTCCCGTCGCGGCCAGATCCAGTCCATGGAGGACGCGAGCGGTGTGAAGGTCATCAAGGCCAACGTCCCGCTGTCGGAGATGTTCGGTTACGTGGGTGACCTGAGGTCCAAGACCTCCGGTCGCGCCGTGTACTCGATGGCGTTCCACAGCTACTCCGAGGTCCCCAAGGCTGTTGCCGAGGAGATCGTTCAGAAGAACAAGGGCGAATAGCCCTAACGACACGACGGGCTCCAACGCCCCGAGTAACATAAGTACACACTCCAACCCGTAGAGCATCCGGAAACCAGTCGGATGCCCTACCCCCGAGTCCTGAGGAGGACCCACAGTGGCGAAGGCCAAGTTCGAGCGGACCAAGCCGCACGTAAACATCGGAACGATCGGTCACGTTGACCACGGAAAGACCACGCTGACCGCAGCGATTTCCAAGGTCCTTGCCGACAAGTACCCGTCGAAGACCAACGTGCAGCGCGACTTCGCGTCGATCGACTCCGCTCCCGAGGAGCGCCAGCGCGGCATCACGATCAACATCTCGCACGTCGAGTACGAGACGCCCAAGCGTCACTACGCTCACGTGGATGCCCCTGGTCACGCTGACTACATCAAGAACATGATCACCGGTGCCGCTCAGATGGACGGCGCGATCCTCGTGGTCGCCGCCACCGACGGCCCGATGGCTCAGACCCGTGAGCACGTTCTGCTCGCCAAGCAGGTCGGCGTGCCGTACCTGCTCGTCGCGCTGAACAAGTCCGACATGGTCGACGACGAGGAGATCCTGGAGCTCGTCGAGCTCGAGGTTCGCGAGCTGCTCTCCAGCCAGGACTTCGATGGCGACAACGCCCCCGTGGTTCAGGTCTCCGGCCTCAAGGCGCTCGAGGGCGACGAGAAGTGGGTCGAGCAAATCGTCAAGCTCATGGATGCCGTCGACGAGTCCATCCCGGAGCCCGTCCGCGACAAGGACAAGCCGTTCCTCATGCCCGTCGAGGACGTCTTCACGATCACCGGTCGTGGAACCGTCGTCACGGGTCGCGCCGAGCGCGGAACCCTCGCCATCAACTCCGACGTCGAGATCGTGGGCATCCGTCCCACCGTCAAGACCACGGTGACCGGTATCGAGATGTTCCACAAGCAGCTCGACGAGGCATGGGCCGGCGAGAACTGTGGTCTGCTGCTCCGCGGCACCAAGCGCGAGGACGTCGAGCGCGGCCAGGTCATCGTCAAGCCGGGTTCGGTCACGCCGCACACGGTGTTCGAGGGCACGGCGTACATCCTGTCCAAGGATGAGGGTGGGCGTCACAACCCGTTCTACGCGAACTACCGTCCGCAGTTCTACTTCCGCACCACCGACGTCACCGGCGTCATCACGCTGCCCGAGGGCACCGAGATGGTCATGCCCGGCGACACCACCGACATGACCGTTGAGCTGATCCAGCCCATCGCCATGGAGGAGGGCCTCGGCTACGCCATCCGTGAGGGTGGCCGCACCGTCGGCGCCGGAACGGTCACGAAGATCGTCAAGTAGTCTCGGTTCCTCGAGACTTCTCGGAACAGGGTCGGACCTTCGGGTCCGGCCCTTTTTCGTTCCCGGTGCGGGCCCCCTGCGCTCGTCACTCGGGTGACTCGCGCCAGGGGAGGGCACAATGGATGTGTCCCCTCCACCCCAAGGGACCCGACGGAGAAGGAGTCACCATGGCAGGATTCGGCAACATCGGCAGAAAGGCCCAGAGCTTCCTGAGGAACCCGAAGGTCCAGGAAACCCTGAAGAGCGAGAAGGCCGAAGGCACCAGCGACAAGGTGCTGGGCGGCTTGTCCGACGCCGTGAACAAGGCGACCGGCGGCAAGCACACGGACAAGATCACCAAGGCGCGGAACGCGGCCGACAAGCGGATTGGGAACGAGTAGGCACGCGTGCTCGACAACGACGTACGGCCCCTTCCCTTCGCGGGGGAGGGGCCGTTCGGTCGTCGGACGAAGCGAGTCCCGCGTCCGCGGTGCTTCGAGCCGGATCCCGCCGCACGTTCAGGCACCGGAGCGTAGTTTCTCCCTATGGTTCGTTTGCGTCGAAGCGATTCCTCCGGCGCAGGCTACAAGCGAGTGCGGTCCGGTACGGGATTCAGCTACCGGGATCCGAAGGGCGGCGCGGTGGCCGACGCCGAGTTGCGCGCCCGCATCGAGAAACTCGCCATCCCGCCCGCGTGGACCGATGTGTGGATCGCCCCGTACGCCAACGGGCACATCCAGGCGATGGGGGTGGATGCCGCCGGCCGGCGCCAGTACATCTACCATCCGACCTGGCGGGAGCAGAAGGACCGGGTCAAGTTCGATCGTGCCCTCATGCTCGCCGAAGCCCTGCCCGCAGCACGTCGCCGGGTGACCATGGACCTGCGCGGTCCGGAGCCCACCGAGAGCCGCGCCCTCGCCGCGGCGTTCCGGATGCTCGACACCGGCTCGCTGCGAGTCGGGTCGGAGCGGTACGCCGAGTCGAACGGCAGTCACGGCCTGACCACGCTGCTGTGCTCGCACGCCACCGTCAGCGGTACCACCGTGCACCTCAACTTCCCGGCGAAGAGCGGGCAGGAGTGGGAATCCGACATCACCGACCCCGATCTCGCATCCGTCGTCCGAAGCCTGAAGCGCCGCGGGGCCCAGGCGCGACTGCTGGCCTACAAGACGGGCAAGACGTGGCGCCCGGTGGATGCCAGCGCGGTCAACGAGTACGTGCGAGAGCGCACCGGTGGCGCCTTCACCGCGAAGGACTTCCGCACGCTGCACGGCACCATCGCCGCCGCCATCAGTCTGGCCAAGCACGGTCCCGAGAGGACCAAGTCCGGCCGCACCCGGGCGCTCGCCCAGGCGATGCGCGACGCCGCGGAGGTGCTGGGCAATACGCCCACCATCGCGAAGAGCAGCTACGTCGACCCTCGCATCGTGGACGAGTACGTGCACGGGCGCACCATCGACCCGAACCGTCTCGCCTCGGCCGAATCGGAGCTCCGCGCCCTCCTCTACGACTGACCCGCCCGCCGCCGGCGCGCCCGCCGCGCACCCACGCCCGTCCCCGCGCCGTCGCGGCGCCGTCGCGCCACGCGCTCTAGTTTCGCTCAATCGCCCGCGAATCAACCGCGGCGATCGACGGATTGGGCGGCGCGAGTAAGCGGACACGCGGCGCGAGAGCGCAACGGGCGCGGGACCCACCCGCACGAGACCGTTCCTCCTCCGCAGGTGGGCGCGGGACGTTCCGCACGGATGCCTCTGACCGCCCCGCACCGGAAGACGCATGCCGGAGGGTGATCGCATGCGCCCCTTCGTTCCCCGGCCCCGTGACAAGCGACGGGCAGCAGCCCCGGAGCGACCGGTCGCCGCAGCAGCGCCGGAGCGACCGCTCGCCCTGCTCACCACGCGCTCACTCGCTCGCCGGGGCATCGATCCCCAGCAGTGTCGGAGAGCGGTGCTTCGCGGTGAGATGGTGCGGGTGCGGCGCGGTGCGTTCTGCGACCGCTACGTCTGGGACGGCCTGGACGACCGGGAACGCCACCTCATGCGGGTCTTCGCGGTGGCGGAGCAGAGCCCGCACGTCGTGCTCTCCCACTGGTCGGCCGCGGCCGTGCACGGCATCGCCACCCTCCTGCCGCTGCCGACGGAGGTGTCCATCACCACGGATCAGTCAACGGGCGGGCGCTCGACACCGGGATCCGGCGGCATTGCACCGGGATCGCCCTCTCGGATATCGCGCGCCTCGGCCAGCTCACCGTGACGACGGTCGAGCGCACCCTGATCGATTTTGCCCGTCTCGCACCGTTCGGCGTCGCGGTTGCGTCGGTCGACGCAGCCCTGCGCGAGAGGCTCACCACCCGGGAGTCGCTGAGCGGCACCCTCGCGCTGAACTCGCCCTCCCGCGGCCACTCCCGCGCAGCCAGGGTGTTCGCGTTCGCGGATCCCTTGGCCGAGAGCCCGGGGGAGTCCCTGTCGCGAGTGGTGATGCACGAACTCGGCGCGCCGGTTCCGCGCTTGCAGGAGGAGCACCGGATGTGGGACGGCTCCCGGTACTACCCGGACTTCGCGTGGCCGGAATGGCACGTCCTCGGCGAGTTCGACGGCAAGGGGAAGTACCTGAATGCCGACCTGCGCAACGGTCGAACAGCGGGGCAGGTGGTGTACGACGAGAAGCGCCGCGAGGACCGGTTGCGGGCGGCCACGGGCGCGTCATTCGCTCGGTGGGGCTGGGACGACCTCACTCATCCGGACCGCCTCCGGCGCATCCTCACCGAGGCGGGGCTCCCCGTTCCCGGCTGACGGACTCGATCGGCGTCCCCTCAACGAACGCGCGCCGGTTTTCGTCAATAGCCCCCGTTGATTCGCGGGCGATTGAGCGAAGCGGCGGCGCATCGGAGCGTAAGCACCGCGAGCACGGCACCCCACCAGAGCACCGCACGGCGCCGCGGAAAGACGCGACCGAACCCGCGACACGCCCGGGTTGCACGTAGGGAACCGATGTGGCAAACTCGTCTAGTTCAACATTCCGGTCCAGGGTGCAGTCTGCGTGCAGACAGGCGCCTCAGGAGTTCGGATCACTGCCAGGCAGTGCATAGTCGCAACAGAGTTCGCGGAAGCGGACCATGCAGGCTAGGCCGCGGGCAGCAGAGCACAGCTTAATCGACTCCCCGCAGCATGCCCAGCAGCCCTGGAATCCGCATGCCTGTGCCGTTCGCGAAACGGATACGGATGTCGGGAGCGGCCCGGGAGAGATTCCGACCGCTTCCCAGATATTGACAGAACAACAGTGGTGCAACAGAAGTAGTGCTACTAAACGCGTCCAATACGGCTGACTGCCGCACGACGCTTGAACGAGAGAGAGTCAGACATGGCGGGACAGAAGATCCGCATCCGACTTAAGTCATACGATCACGAGGTCATCGACACCTCGGCACGCAAGATCGTCGACACGGTGACCCGCGCGGGTGCAACGGTCGTCGGCCCCGTGCCGCTGCCGACCGAGAAGAACGTGGTGTGCGTCATCCGCTCACCCCACAAGTACAAGGACAGCCGCGAGCACTTCGAGATGCGCACCCACAAGCGTCTGATCGACATCGTCGACCCGACCCCGAAGGCCGTCGACTCGCTCATGCGCCTCGACCTTCCGGCCGACGTCAACATCGAGATCAAGCTCTAAGGGAACCATGTCTACTGCTACCAAGACTTTCAACGGTCTGCTGGGCACGAAGCTTGGCATGACCCAGGTGTGGGACGAGAACAACAAGCTCATCCCCGTCACCGTCGTCCAGATCACTCCGAACGTCGTCACCCAGGTGCGCACGCCCGAGGTCGACGGCTACACCGCGATCCAGATCGCGTACGGCCAGATCGACCCCCGCAAGGCGAACAAGCCCGCCACCGGTCACTTCGACAAGGCGGGCGTCACGCCCCGCCGCCACCTCACCGAGGTGCGCACCGCCAACGCCGGTGAGTACAGCCTCGGTCAGGAGATCGGCGTCGACGTGTTCGAAGCCGGCTCCAAGGTGGACGTCGTCGGCACCAGCAAGGGCAAGGGCTTCGCCGGTGTCATGAAGCGTCACAACTTCAAGGGTGTCTCGGCATCGCACGGTGCGCACCGCAACCACCGCAAGCCCGGATCCATCGGCGCGTCCTCCACCCCCAGCCGGGTGTTCAAGGGCATGCGCATGGCCGGCCGCATGGGTGGCGAGCGCGTCACCGTCATGAACCTCTCCGTCCACTCCGTGGATGTCGAGAACGGTCTCCTGCTGGTCAAGGGTGCCGTTCCCGGCGCTCGCGGCCGCATCGTATTCGTCCGCAACGCAGTGAAGGGGAAGTAGTTCATGGCAACCGCAACCCAGATCGACGTCGTCAACGCCAAGGGTGAGAGGGCCGGCTCGGTCGACCTTCCCGCCGAGGTCTTCGACGTTCAGACCAACGTTCCGCTGATCCACCAGGTCGTCGTCGCGCAGCTCGCCGCCGCCCGCCAGGGCACGCACAAGACCAAGCGTCGTGGCGAGGTGTCCGGAGCCGGCCGCAAGCCGTTCAAGCAGAAGGGAACCGGTCGCGCTCGTCAGGGCTCGATCCGCGCCCCCCAGATGACCGGTGGTGGCATCGTCCACGGACCGACGCCGCGCAGCTACGACCAGCGCACCCCGAAGAAGATGATCGCGGCAGCACTGCGCGGCGCCCTCTCCGACCGCGCCCGTGGTGGACGCGTCCACGTCATCGACAGCCTCTTCGACGGCGACACGCCCTCGACGAAGATCGTCGTCGAGCTGCTGGCCGGCATTGCCACCTCCAAGCACGTTCTCATCGTGCTCGAGCGTGACGACGAGCTCGGCTACCGCAGCGTCCGCAACATCCCGACGGTCCACGTGCTCCCGCACGACCAGCTCAACGCCTACGACGTGCTCGTCAGCGACGACATCGTCTTCACGCGTGCCGCGTTCGACGCGTTCGTGAGCAGCAAGACGGCCAACGGCACCGCCGAGGGTCAGGAAGAGGTCAGCGCATGAGCGCCATCAACAAGGACCCCCGCGACGTCATCATCTCGCCGGTGGTCTCCGAGAAGAGCTACGGCCTGATCGACGCCGGCAAGTACACCTTCGAGGTGGACCCGCGCTCGAACAAGACCGAGATCAAGCTCGCCATCGAGAAGATCTTCAACGTGCAGGTCGCGTCGATCAACACCCTGAACAAAAAGGGCAAGACCCGTCGCACCAAGTTCGGAATCGGCAAGCGCAAGGACACCAAGCGTGCGATCGTGACGCTCAAGTCCGGTTCCATCGACATCTTCACGGCAGTCGGCTAGCGGCGACCGGGATCAAGAGGATACAGACACATGGCTATTCGTAAGTACAAGCCCACGACGCCCGGCCGTCGCGGCTCGTCCGTCGCGGACTTCGCAGAGATCACCCGCTCGACGCCCGAGAAGTCGCTGCTGCGCCCGCTGTCCAAGAGCGGTGGCCGCAACAACCAGGGCCGCATCACGACCCGTCACATCGGTGGTGGCCACAAGCGCCAGTACCGCGTCATCGACTTCCGTCGCAACGACAAGGACGGCGTGAACGCCAAGGTCGCTCACATCGAGTACGACCCCAACCGCACCGCGCGCATCGCACTGCTCCACTTCGTGGACGGCACCAAGCGGTACATCCTCGCGCCCGAGCGACTCAGCCAGGGCGACATCGTGGAGTCGGGTGCCGGAGCCGACATCAAGCCCGGCAACAACCTGCCGCTGCGCAACATCCCCACCGGTACGGTCATCCACGCGATCGAGCTGAAGCCGGGCGGCGGCGCCAAGATGGCCCGCTCTGCCGGTGCCTCGGTTCGTCTCGTCGCCAAGGACGGCCCCTACGCGCAGCTCCGTCTGCCGTCGGGCGAGATCCGCAACGTCGACGCGCGCTGCCGCGCCACCATCGGCGAGGTCGGCAACGCCGAGCAGTCGAACATCAACTGGGGCAAGGCCGGCCGCAACCGCTGGAAGGGCATCCGCCCGACCGTGCGTGGTGTCGCCATGAACCCCGTCGACCACCCGCACGGTGGTGGTGAGGGCAAGACCTCCGGTGGACGCCACCCGGTCAGCCCCTGGGGCCAGAAAGAGGGCCGCACCCGTCACCCGAACAAGGAAAGCGACAAGCTCATCGTTCGTCGCCGTACCGCCGGCAAGAAGCGCAAGTAGGAGTTGTAGACGATGCCACGCAGTCTCAAGAAGGGCCCCTTCGTTGACGACCACCTGTTCCGCAAGGTGGTCACGGCGAACGAAGCCAAGAGCAAGAACGTAATCAAGACCTGGTCGCGCCGCTCGATGATCGTCCCCGCAATGCTGGGACACACCATCGCGGTGCACGACGGACGCAAGCACATCCCGGTGTTCGTCACCGAGACGATGGTGGGCCACAAGCTCGGCGAGTTCGCGCCCACCCGCACCTTCCGTGGACACGAGAAGGACGACAAGAAGGGTCGTCGCCGCTAACGCGGTGACGTAAGGAGGAGAGAAATGGTGGAGTCGATCGCACGCGTGCGACACATCCGCGTCACCCCCATGAAGGCCCGGCGTGTCGTTGACCTGGTCCGCGGCAAGCAGGCGCACGAGGCGCTCGCGATCCTGAAGTTCGCCCCGCAGGCCGCGAGCGAGCCCGTCTACAAGCTCGTCGCGTCCGCCATTGCGAACGCACGGGTCAAGGCCGACGCCTCGAACAGCTTCCTGGACGAGCAGGACCTCATCGTGACGAAGGCTTTCGTCGACGAGGGCACCACGCTCAAGCGCTTCCAGCCCCGCGCACAGGGTCGGGCATTCCAGATCCTGAAGCGCACCAGCCACATCACGATCGTGCTCAACACGCCGGACGAGGTGGACGCACCGTCCACCCGCTCGAGCAAGAAGAAGGCGAGGACCAACTAGTGGGCCAGAAAGTAAACCCGTACGGTTTCCGTCTCGGTATCACCACCGACCACGTGTCGCGCTGGTTCTCCGACAGCACGAAGTCCGGACAGCGTTACAGCGACTTCGTCGCCGAGGACGTCAAGATCCGCACGCTGCTGAAGACCTCGCTCGACCGCGCCGGCGTTGCGCGTATCGAGATCGAGCGCACCCGTGACCGCGTCCGCGTCGACATCCACACCGCCCGTCCGGGCATCGTGATCGGTCGTCGTGGCGCCGAGGCCGAGCGCATCCGCTCCGACCTCGAGAAGCTCACCGGCAAGCAGATCCAGCTCAACATCCTCGAGGTGAAGAACCCCGAGGCCGAAGCCCAGCTCGTGGCCCAGGGCATCGCCGAGCAGCTGAGCGCCCGCGTGGCGTTCCGTCGTGCGATGCGCAAGGGCCTCCAGGGCGCCCAGCGCGCCGGAGCCAAGGGTGTCCGCATCCAGGTCTCCGGTCGCCTCGGCGGCGCGGAGATGAGCCGCTCCGAGTTCTACCGCGAGGGTCGCGTGCCGCTGCACACCCTTCGCGCGAACATCGACTACGGCTTCTACGAGGCGCGCACCACCTTCGGTCGCATCGGCGTGAAGGTGTGGATCTACAAGGGCGACATCACCAACAAGGAGCTTGCCCGCGAGCAGGCCAACCAGAAGTCATCGCGCCCCGAGCGACGTGACGGACGCGATGGCGACCGTCCCCGCCGCGGGAGCGCTCCACGCACGGACGCGGCAGCAGCACCCGTCGCGGCAGCAGGAGTTGAGGCATAACCATGTTGATTCCACGCAGGGTCAAGCACCGCAAGCAGCACCACCCCGGTCGTAGCGGCCAGGCCACCGGTGGCACCAAGGTCAGCTTCGGTGAATACGGCATCCAGGCGCTCACGCCTGCCTATGTGACGAACCGCCAGATCGAGTCCGCTCGTATCGCGATGACCCGTCACATCAAGCGTGGTGGAAAGGTGTGGATCAACATCTACCCCGACCGCCCGCTCACCAAGAAGCCCGCCGAAACCCGCATGGGTTCCGGTAAGGGTAGCCCCGAGTGGTGGGTCGCGAACGTCAAGCCGGGTCGCGTGCTCTTCGAGCTCAGTGGCGTGGACGAGACCGTCGCCCGCGAAGCACTCACCCGGGCAATCCACAAGCTGCCCCTGAAGGCACGCATCATCAAGCGCGAAGAGGGTGACGCATAATGGCGATCGGATCCAAGGAGCTCGCTCCCACCGAGCTCGACACGTTCGAGGACGAGCGACTCGCTGAAGAGCTGAAGAAGGCCAAGGAGGAGCTGTTCAACCTGCGCTTCCAGTCGGCCACCGGTCAGCTCGAGGGTCATGGGCGCCTGCGCGCGGTCAAGCGCGACATCGCCCGCATCTACACGGTGCTCCGTGAGCGCGAGCTCGGCATTCGGGCCACCCCCGCCCCGATCGAGGCCCCGGCCCCGGCCGAGAAGAAGAAGAAGTCCAAGAAGGCCGACGCGTCGACGACGGCCGACTCTTCGACCACCGTCGAAGAGACGACCGAGACTGCCGAGGAGACCAAGTAATGGCACAGGCACAGGAAGCCACCGGCCACGAGTCGGCGGAGCACGACGTCAAGGACGCCGGATCGCGCGGCTACCGCAAGACCCGTCGCGGCTACGTCACGAGCGACCGCATGGAGAAGACCATCACCGTCGAGGTCGAGGACCGCGTCAAGCACCCCCTCTACGGCAAGGTCATCCGCCGCACGTCCAAGGTCAAGGCCCACGATGAGGCGAACACCGCCGGCATCGGCGACCTCGTCCTCATCAGCGAGACCCGACCGCTCAGTGCATCCAAGCGCTGGCGCCTCGTCGAGATTCTTGAGAAGGCAAAGTAAGCCTCGGCTTGCTTTGAAGGAGGAAACACAGTGATTCAGCAGGAATCTCGCCTGAAGATCGCCGACAACACCGGTGCCAAGGAGATCTTGACCATCCGCGTGCTCGGTGGTTCGGGTCGTCGCTACGCCGGCCTCGGCGACGTCATCGTCGCCACCGTCAAGGACGCGATCCCCGGCGGCAACGTCAAGAAGGGTGAGGTCGTCAAGGCCGTCATCGTTCGCACCAAGAAGGAGACACGTCGTTCGGACGGCTCCTACATCAAGTTCGACGAGAACGCCGCAGTGATCCTGAAGAACGACGGCGAGCCCCGCGGCACCCGCATCTTCGGACCGGTCGGTCGCGAGCTTCGCGACAAGAAGTTCATGAAGATCATCTCGCTGGCACCGGAGGTCATTTAGTCATGGCAAACATCAAGAAGGGTGACCTGGTTCAGGTCATCACCGGGCGCACGCAGGCCCGAGGCGGAGACCGCGGCAAGCAGGGTCGAGTGATCGACGTGCAGGTCGAGCGGAACCGCGTCGTGGTCGAGGGCATCAACTTCGTCACCAAGCACTCGCGCGTCGGCCAGACGCAGCGCGGCACGAAGACCGGTGGCATCGAGACCTTCGAGGCACCCATTCACGTATCCAACGTGGCGCTCGTCGACCCGGAGACCAAGACGCCCACGCGCGTCGGATTCCGCACCGAGACCCAGGTCAAGGACGGCGTCTCCAAGACCGTTCGCGTTCGCTACGCCAAGAAGTCAGGTAAGGACCTGTAATGACCGACACGACTACTGCCGCGCAGGCTGTCAAGGTGCAGCCCCGCCTGAAGCAGAAGTACAAGTCCGAGATCTCGGACAAGCTGAAGACCGACCTCGGTCTCACGAACGTGCACCAGGTGCCGAGCCTCGTGAAGATCGTCGTGAACATGGGTGTCGGCGAGGCTGCCCGTGACGGCAAGATCATCGACGGTGCGGTCGCAGACCTCACCAAGATCACCGGCCAGAAGCCGCAGGTCACGAAGGCCCGCAAGTCGATCGCCCAGTTCAAGCTCCGCGAGGGTCAGCCCATCGGCTGCCACGTCACGCTGCGCGGCGACCGCATGTGGGAGTTCCTCGACCGGCTGCTCTCGCTCTCGCTTCCCCGTATCCGCGACTTCCGCGGGCTCAGCCCGAAGCAGTTCGACGGCAACGGCAACTACACCTTCGGTCTCACCGAGCAGTCCATGTTCCACGAGATCGACCAGGACCGCGTCGACCGCGTTCGCGGAATGGACATCACCGTCGTCACGACGGCGAAGAACGACGAAGAGGGACGCGCCCTGCTGCGCCAGCTCGGGTTCCCGTTCCAGTCCACCGAGAACGCCGGCGCGTAGCACCGAAGCACCACCGGTGCCGGGCAATCCGGTCGGGCACCATAACCACCACAGGTCGGCATTTCCGTGTAACGGATGACGAAACCAGGCGAGAAAGGCACCACTCCTCATGACAATGACAGATCCGGTCGCAGACATGCTGACCAGACTGCGCAACGCTAACTCGGCGTTCCACGACACCGTGTCGCTGCCGAACAGCAAGCTCAAGTCCAACATCGCCGAGATCCTGAAGGCGGAGGGTTACATCTCCGCCTGGAAGGTGGAGGACGCCCGCGTCGGCAGCACGCTGACGCTCGACCTCAAGTACGGTCCCAACCGCGAGCGCTCCATCTCCGGCATCAAGCGGGTGTCGAAGCCCGGTCTCCGCGTCTACGCGAAGTCCACCGAGATCCCCAGCGTTCTCGGCGGCCTCGGCGTCGCGATCCTGTCCACCTCCTCGGGGCTCCTCACGGACCGCCAGGCAGCGAAGAAGGGCGTGGGTGGGGAAATCCTCGCCTACGTGTGGTAACTCCGTCATGTCACGTATTGGAAGACTTCCCATCGAGATCCCTGCCGGGGTCGACGTTTCGGTGAACGGCTCGGCCGTCTCCGTCAAAGGCCCGAAGGGCGAGCTCGGTCTGACCGTCGCCAGCCCCATCGCGGTTGAGGTCGCTGATGGCCAGGTTCTGGTCACGCGTCCCAACGACGAGCGCGAGTCGCGCTCGCTGCACGGCCTCACGCGCAGCCTCATCGCCAACCAGATCGTCGGCGTCACCCAGGGCTACACCAAGGGCCTCGAGATCGTCGGTACCGGTTACCGCGTCGTCGCCAAGGGTGCCGGAGTCGAGTTCGCGCTCGGGTTCTCCCACCCGGTGTCCGTTGAGCCGCCCGCCGGCATCACCTTCACCGTCGAGGGCAACAACCGCCTCACCGTGAGCGGCATCGACAAGCAGGCCGTGGGCGAGGTCGCCGCCAACATCCGCAAGATTCGCAAGCCCGAGCCCTACAAGGGCAAGGGAGTCCGCTACGCCGGCGAAGTTGTTCGCCGCAAGGCCGGAAAGAGTGGTAAGTAACCATGGCTCTCGGAGTTAGAGGAAAGAGCAAGTCTGCCGCCCGTGGCCGCAGGCACCTTCGCCTTCGCAAGAAGGTCGTGGGAACCGAGGTTCGCCCCCGTCTCGTCGTGACCCGTTCGGCGCGTCACGTGTTCGTGCAGGTCGTCGACGACAGCAAGGGCTTCACCCTCGCGTCCGCATCGACGCTCGAGGCGGACATGCGCACGTTCGACGGTGACAAGACCGCCAAGGCCCGCAAGGTCGGCGAACTCGTCGCCGAGCGCGCCAAGCAGGCCGGTATCGAGGCCGTCGTATTTGACCGCGGTGGTAACCGCTACGCAGGACGCGTTGCGGCCATCGCCGATGGAGCTCGAGAGGGCGGATTGAAGCTATGAGCACTGTTCCTGAGAACGTTGACACCAAAGAGCCCGACGTGGCTGCGGTGACCGAGACGCCGGTGGAGACCGCCGCCTCGAGCGCGCCCGCCCAGAACGAGCCCCGCGAGGCCCGTCGTGGTGGCCGCGAGCGCAACCCCAACAAGGACCGCAACTCGCGCGATGCCGACAAGAGCCAGTTCCTGGAGCGCGTCGTCACCATCAACCGCGTGTCGAAGGTCGTCAAGGGTGGCCGTCGCTTCAGCTTCACCGCGCTCGTCGTGGTCGGAGACGGCAACGGACTCGTCGGCGTCGGTTACGGCAAGGCCCGCGAGGTCCCCACGGCCATCTCGAAGGGCGTCGAAGAGGCGAAGAAGAACTTCTTCCGCGTTCCCCGCGTCGGCAACACCATCCCGCACCCCGTGCAGGGTGAGGCCGCCGCGGGCGTCGTCCTGCTGCGTCCCGCCTCGGGTGGTACCGGTGTTATCGCCGGTGGCCCGGTGCGCGCCGTGCTCGAGTGCGCCGGCATCCATGACGTGCTGAGCAAGTCGCTCGGTTCGTCGAACACGATCAACATCGTGCACGCGACCGTCGCTGCTCTCCAGCAGCTCGAGGAGCCCCGTGCGGTCGCCGCACGTCGCGGCCTCGAGGTCGACCACGTTGTCCCGGCGCGCCTGCTGCGCGCCGAGGCCGAAGCGAAGGCAGGTGCCTGATGGCTGCACAGCTCAGGGTCACGCAGATCAAGTCCAGAATCAGTGAGAAGCAGAACCAGCGCGACACGCTCCGCAGCCTCGGTCTCCGACGCATCGGTCAGACCGTCGTCCGCGAGGACAACAAGCAGAACCGCGGTTACGTCAACACTGTCGCTCACCTGGTGAAGGTTGAGGAGATCAACTCATGACGAACATCAACACCCCCGCCGCTGAGTCGACCCCTTCGGCCGACTCCGCGGGAACCGCACGGAAGGGCCAGGTCGCGGAGTCCCGCGACCAGGTCCTCAAGGTCCACCACCTCCGCCCCGCCCCCGGCGCCAAGACCGCACGCACCCGCGTCGGTCGCGGTGAGGGCTCCAAGGGCAAGACCGCTGGTCGCGGTACCAAGGGAACCAAGGCGCGCTACACCGTGCGCATCGGTTTCGAGGGTGGCCAGATGCCGCTGCACATGCGTACCCCGAAGCTGCGCGGGTTCAAGAACCCGTTCCGCGTGGAGTACCAGGTCGTCAACCTCGACAAGCTCGCGGAACTGTACCCCTCGGGTGGCGACGTCACCGTGGCCGACCTTGTCGCCAAGGGTGCCGTTCGCAAGAACGAGAAGGTCAAGGTTCTTGGGCAGGGCGACATTGCGGTTAAGCTGAGCGTTGCGGTCGACAAGGTCTCGGGTTCAGCCGAGCAGAAGATCGTAGCCGCAGGTGGCTCCGTAAAGTAGGTCATCTCGGGTGGTCGGTTCGCCGACCACCCGGAGTCCTTTCACAGCGCGACACCTGGGCGACCGGTACACACCGGTCGCCCATGTTTGTACCCAATGGAAAGCAGGACGCCTTTTGTTTAGCGCCGTTGCGAGGATTTTCCGCACGCCAGACCTCCGCAGAAAGATCGGCTTCACGCTGGGCATCATCGCCCTGTTCCGCCTCGGGTCGTTCATCCCTGCGCCCTTCGTCGACTTCGGCAATGTGCAATCCTGCCTCGCGGCGAACCAGGGCACGTCCGGCCTCTACGAGATGGTCAACCTCTTCAGCGGCGGTGCTCTGCTCCAGCTGTCGGTGTTCGCGCTCGGCATCATGCCGTACATCACGGCGTCGATCATCGTGCAGCTTCTCCGTGTGGTCATCCCGCACTTCGAGACGCTGCACAAGGAGGGTCAGTCCGGCCAGGCGACCCTGACGCAGTACACCCGCTACCTCACCATCGCGCTCGGTGTGCTCCAGTCGACCACTCTCATCACCGTCGCCCGCAGCGGATCGCTCTTCGGCAGCACCAACGTTCCCGAGTGCACGCAGCTCATCACGAATGACGCCTGGTACGCCATCATGCTCATGGTCATCACCATGACCGCCGGCACGGGCCTCATCATGTGGATGGGCGAGCTCATCACCGAGCGCGGCATCGGCAACGGCATGTCGCTCCTCATCTTCATCTCGATCGCGGCCACGTTCCCCACGTCCCTCTGGGCCATCTCGCAGAGCCAGGGCTTCGAGATCTTCCTGCTCGTGCTCGCGGTGGGCCTCGTGATCGTGGCACTCGTCGTATTCGTCGAGCAGTCGCAGCGTCGTATCCCCGTCCAGTACGCCAAGCGGATGGTCGGGCGCCGGACCTATGGCGGCAACAACACCTACATCCCGATCAAGGTGAACATGGCGGGAGTCATCCCGGTCATCTTCGCGTCGTCGCTCCTGTACCTCCCCGCGCTGATCGCGCAGTTCAACCAGCCGCCGGCCGGCGAGGCGCCGCAGCCGTGGGTTCAGTGGATCACCGACAACCTCACGAGCGGCGACAACCCGCTGTACATGGCGCTGTACTTCGCCCTGATCATCGGATTCACCTACTTCTACGTGGCCATCACCTTCAACCCGGAGGAGGTCGCGGACAACATGAAGAAGTACGGCGGCTTCATCCCGGGCATCCGTGCGGGTCGGCCCACGGCGGAGTACCTCGACTACGTGCTCACCCGCGTGACCCTGCCGGGGTCCATCTACCTCGGCCTCATCGCGCTAATCCCCCTCATCGCCCTGGCCCTCGTCGGCGCGAACGCCAACTTCCCGTTCGGTGGCGCGAGCATCCTCATCATCGTCGGCGTCGGGCTCGAGACGGTCAAGCAGATCGACTCGCAGCTGCAGCAGCGCCATTACGAAGGACTTCTCCGGTGACCCGTCTCCTCCTGATCGGCCCGCCCGGCGCGGGTAAAGGCACGCAGGCCGTGCGCCTCTCCGAGGCCTACGGCATCCCCGCCATCTCGACCGGTGACATCTTCCGGTCGAACGTGCGCAACCAGACCGAGCTCGGCACCCTCGCCAAGGGCTACATCGACGCGGGTGACAATGTGCCCGACGAGCTGACCAACGCGCTCGTGCGCGACCGCCTCGCGGAGGACGACGCCCAGCACGGGTTCCTGCTCGATGGGTATCCGCGCACGACCGACCAGGTGCGGGCTCTGGACGCGTTCCTCGCCAGCCATGACACCGCGCTCGACGCGGTCGTCGAACTGGTGGCCGACCCGGAAGAGACGGTCGCCCGTTTGCGCAAGCGCGCCTCGGAGCAGGGGCGAAGCGATGACAACGACGACGTGGTCCGCCACCGCCTCGAGGTTTACGCCCGCGAGACCGCCCCGCTCATCGACGTGTACGAGGGCCGGAGCGGACTCGTGAAGATCGACGGCCTCGGCACCGTGGACGAGGTCACCGACCGGATCATCTCGGCCCTCACCGGTCACGGCATCGCCGTGCCCGTGCGGTGAGCCGACCCGGCCCCCTGCGCGCCAAGGGCATCTACAAGACGCCCGACGACCTGCGCCGGATGATCGCCCCCGGTCTCGCGACCGCGGCGTCGCTGTCCGCCGTCCGCGACATCCTCGCCCCGGGCGTCACGACGCTCGAACTCGACGCCGCCGCCGACGCGGCCATCCGAGCGGTCGGCGGGCGATCCAACTTCCAGCTGGTTCCGGGATACCGGCATACGGTCTGCACCTCGGTCAATGACGAGGTCGTGCACGGCATCCCGGGCTCGCGCGTGCTCCAGCCCGGAGACACCGTGTCCGTGGACAGCGGTGCGGAGATCGACGGCTGGAACGGCGACTCCGCCATGACCGTGGTGCTGCCGGATCCGACCCGCGAGGATGTGGTGGCCGAGCGCCGGACGCTGTCCGACGTCACCCGTGGCGCCCTCTGGCACGGCGTCGCCCGACTCGCCACGGCGCGGCACCTCAACGAGGTGGGCGAAGCCATCGAGGACTTCGTCGAGTCGCAGGGGGAGTACGGCATCCTGACCGACTACATCGGTCACGGCATCGGTCGCACCATGCACGAGGAACCGCCGGTGTTCAACTACCGCGTGCGCGCCAAGGGCCCCGTGGTGAAGCCGGGACTGGTGGTGGCGATCGAGCCGATGATCACGGCCGGGAGCGCCGACACGCTCGTGCGGGACGACGACTGGACGGTCGCGACCGTGGACGGCAGCATGGCCGCGCACTGGGAGCATTCCGTCGCGGTGCACGCCGACGGCATCTGGGTGCTCACCGCGACCGACGGTGGCGCCGCCGATCTGGCGCCGTTCGGCATCGTCCCGGTGGTGCCCCGATAACTGCGCCTTGCAGGGCGTCCCTTCGACGAGCTCAGGGACCGTATCAACGTGCGCCTCGGTCCCTGAGCCTGTCGAAGGGGCGCGACTCGCGTGCGTTACGTCCCTTCGACGAGCTCAGGGACCGGAGGGACGTGGACCTCGGTCCCTGAGCCTGTCGAAGGGGCGCGACCGGAGGCGGCTCCCCGCTACGCGTCGATGACGTGGACGAGCTGCTCGATGAAGGAGGCGAAGTCCGCCGACTTGTCGATGATGCCCAGCACGTCGGCGCGATCCGAGAACACCTCGACGAATTGGTCGAACACGCGCTGGAAGCTGCCGCGGCCGCTCGCACTGAAGGCGATCAGTGCGACGACGTTCACCCGGCTCCCGCCCCACGGCATCGGCACCTCGTTCACCGCGATGGCGATGGAGGTGCGCTCCGCCGTCATCTCCATCGCGTGCGGAACCGCGAGACTGTCGGTGAACGCGGTCGACGACATCCGCTCGCGGGCGATCGCGCCCTCGATGTAGGACTGGTCGATGACCCCCCGCTCCACCATGCGCTTCCCGAGGGCACGGATCATCGACTCCTCGTCCGGGGCGTCGAGGTTGCGGAAGAACAGCTCCTCGTCGAAGAACCGCAGGAGGTCGTCCTTGATCGCGGCCCGTCGATTGTGCCGGCGCACCCGGGTGATGGCCGCCCGGATCGCGTCGATGTCGTCGGTGGTGGGGATCGGATGGATCGGCACCACGTTGCCGCCGGGCCGCGACACCGCAGCGCTCAGCACCAGATCCACCGGCAGGGTCTGCGGGTCGATGTCGGTGCGCGTGACCACGAGCTCGATCGACAGCTCGCTGCCGAGCTCGGACTCGATGCGCCGGCGGAGCAGGTCCTGCAGGTCGTAGTAGTTCGCGCACACGATCGCGCAGGTCACGCGCTGCTGCCGGTGCGACGACCGTTCCAGGTGCGACCCGACATGGAGGGCGATGTAGGCGATCTCGTCGTCGTTCAGCACGATCGCCTTGCGGCGCGAGATCTCGCTGGCGATGAAGACCGCCACCTCGAAGGTCATCGGATACGTCGTCTTGATCGATCGGGCGAGCGGATTCCGTGCGAGAGAGCGATTGCGGGCCCGAGCGACGAGGTTGCCGAGGTGCAGGGAGAACCGGGCGGTGAAGGCGTCGTCGTCGAGGTCGACGAGGTACTCCTGCTGCACGCGCCGCACGATCGCCCGAACGGTGTCGAGATCCGATGACGCCACGTGATCCCGCAGCACGGTGGCGAGTGCCTCATCGTTCCCCGGGGTCACGACCCGCGTGGTGAGGAGGAGGGTGAGGTAGTCGATGTTCGCCCGGCCGAGATCGACGCCGAAGTGACGGCGGGTCAGTTCGGACAGGCCCTCGGCGAGCACCGTGGAGCGGTCCGGCACGTCGGGTACGCCGGACGGATCCCCGGTCGCCGACTCGCCGAAGCCGACCCCGGAGGGGAGCGGATGCTCCTCGAGCGCCCGCTCCCGCGATGCCCGGTCGACGGCGATCGCCACGTGCAGGAGCACGTTGTCGGTGCCGAACTCGTTGACGAAGTATCCGTTGCGCTCGAGCATCTCGAGGAGATCGGTCTTGAAGGCGCCGAGGCCAGGCACGGAGAACTCGCGCTGCACGTTCTCGAGCTCGAAGAAGTCCTGCACCCGTTCCTCGCGGAACATCCTGCTGAGGAGGCGACGGAAGTCGTGCTCCGAACCCGTCAACGACACGGTGGACCCGGTGCGGGTCAGGCCGAGGTCGGCGCCCTCGACCAATCCCCGAATGCGCCGGAGGTCGGCCTCGATGGTGGACTCGCTCACGAAGTGCGCGTCGGCGAGGTCGTGCACATCGAGTCCCGACGGTGCGTTGCCGAGCTGGCGCACGAGGGAGTAGATCCGGTCCCGGGGAGTCTCGGCCTCCGCCCCCCGGCTGCGGACGGCCTTGCGATACGCCGCATAGCTCCCGCGGTCGAGACGGTACCCGTCGGACGACGATTCGATCGCCACGAGCGGCGTGGTTCGGGAGCGGACCGTGTTGACGTAGTTGCGCACGCTGCGCGTCGTCACTCCGAGGTGCGCGGCGAGCTCACCGGCATCGACCCACCGTTCGGTCATCGACAGGTAGTCGAGCAACCTTTCGTGCGACTCGCTGAGCACTGTGCATCCCTCGGGCGGTTCGAGGCCCGGAGTCGGGTCGTGCGGCCGCTCGGTGGGCGCACCCTCGAGCGCCCAGTCAATCACCTTCCACCCGTACTGCGGCTGAGGCGCGCACCCGCTCCGCTGCCGCAGCACGGAAGGCCTTTCCTATCCGGCGGAAAGGAAACTGGTGGCGAAGAGGCCGCAAGCGCGGAAAGATCGGGTGACGGGCAGTGCGGCGCGAGGAGGTCGAGCATGAGGCGAGTTCTCGTGGTGTGCGGCGCCGGTGCCTCGAGCACCTTCCTCGCGCACCGGATGCGACGCCTCGCCACCGAGAGCGATCAGCCGCTGACCGTCGAGGCGGGAAGCGAGTCCGACCTCGAGGCGCTGGTCGTCGGCATCGACGTGGTGCTCGTCGGGCCGCACCTCGCGAGTCGCTTCGCGGACATCGAGCGCGCGGTCGCTCGCGAGGGTTCCACCGCCCTGCTCCTCCCGGCAACCGTGTACTCGTCGACCGGTGCGGCGGACGCCCTCCGCACCATCACCGAAGCAGCGCCGCTTCACCCGACCGGCCCGTTCCCGACGGGCAGCCCGTCGGATCCCACCATCCTTCCGCACGACCTGATCAAGGAGTAACCATGCAGATGACCGGCGTTGGAATCGGCAGAGGATCGGCAATCGGTCAGGTGGTCCGCATGCCGGAACCGCTTCCCGACCCGCAGGACTCCCCGAGCTCCCGTTCGGCCGAGGATGAGGGGGCACGCGCTGCGGCCTCGCTCGCCGCGGTCGCAGCCGACATCCGCGACCGAGGCGCCCGCGCGGGCGGCTCGGCGAAAAACGTGCTGGAGGCCCAGGCGTTCATGGCCGAGGACCCCACACTCAGCGCCGACGTCACCACCCGCCTCGCCGACGGCAAGACCGCCGAGCGGGCCGTGTTCGAGGCGTTCGCGGGCTTCCGCGACATGCTCCGCAGCATGGGCGGCTACATGGGGGAGCGGGCCGCCGACCTCGACGATGTATCGCAGCGGGTTGTCGCGCACCTGAGCGGTGTGCCCGCCCCGGGTGTGCCCTCGCCGGAGCACCCCTTCATCCTGGTGGCCCGCGACCTCGCGCCCGCCGACACCGCCCTCCTCGACCTCGACAAGGTGCTCGCCCTGGTCACGAGCGACGGTGGACCCACGTCGCACACGGCGATCCTGGCCAGAGACAAGGCGATCGTCGCCATCGTGGGCGTCAGCGAGGCGTCGTCGCTCTCCGACGGTGACACGGTCATCGTCGATGCCGCCACCGGAGCGGTAACGGTGTCGCCCACCGACGACGAGATCGCCGCGGCCGAGCGGGCGATCGCCGAGCGCGAGTCCGCCATCGCCGCGCCCACCGGACCCGGTGCACTCGCCGACGGCACGCCCGTTCCCCTGCTCGCCAACCTCGGATCGGCCGCGGCGGCGGAGGATGCCGTGACCAAGGGCGCCGAGGGCGTCGGACTGTTCCGCACCGAGTTCCTGTTCCTCGACTCGAACAGCGCACCCACCGTCGAGGAGCAGCAGGGGCACTACACGAAGCTGCTTCAGGCGTTCCCCGGCAAGAAGGTCGTGGTGCGGGTGCTCGACGCGGGAGCCGACAAGCCGCTCAGCTTCCTCAACGACTCGCCCGAGGAGAACCCGGCCCTCGGGCTCCGAGGGCTCCGTGCCCTCCGCGCCAACGAGCAGATCCTGCGCGACCAGCTCACCGCACTGGCGAACGCCGACGCGGCGACCGAGAGCGATCTGTGGGTCATGGCCCCGATGGTCTCCACGGTCGAGGAGGCGCGGTACTTCACCGCCCTCGCGCACGACCTCGGACTCCGCACGGCGGGCGTGATGGTGGAGGTGCCGTCCGCGGCGCTCCTCGCCGACCGCATCCTCGCCGAGTCGGACTTCGCGAGCATCGGCACGAACGACCTCACCCAGTACACCCTGGCCGCCGACCGTCTCCTCGGTTCGGTCGCCTCGTTCCAGGACCCCTGGCACCCGGCGGTGCTCCGGCTCGTCGGCGAGGTCGGCGCTGCAGGTGCCGCCCTCGATCGTCCGGTCGGCATCTGCGGCGAGGCCGCCGCCGACCCGCTCCTGGCCGTCGTGCTCGTCGGCCTCGGCGCGACGACCCTCTCCATGTCCCCCGCGGCGCTCGCCGATGTGCGCGCCGAACTCGCCCGGTTCACCCTGGACCAGGCGAAGCAGTTCGCGTCCCTCGCACTGTCGGCGAACAGCGCCGTCGAGGCACGCGCCGCCGTCACCGCAGCAATCCAATAACCCTTCCCCCTCACGACAGGAGTTTCATCCCATGACGACGACGTCACAGTCGGCCACACCCGCCGGCGCACAGCGAAGCGGAGCGCGCGTTCGCGTGCAGCGCTTCGGTGCATTCCTCTCCGGCATGGTCATGCCGAACATCCCCGCGTTCATCGCGTGGGGGCTCATCACCGCCCTCTTCATCGAGAAGGGGTGGATCCCGGTGCCGCAGCTCGGCGGATTCGGGGAGGACGCGAATGGCGACGCCTACACCGGGCTCGTCGGGCCGATGATCACCTACCTTCTGCCGCTGCTCATCGCGTACACCGGAGGCCGCATGGTCTACGACGTGCGCGGTGGCGTCGTGGGCGCCGCAGCGACCATGGGCGTCATCGTCGGCGCCGGGGTGCCGATGTTCCTCGGAGCGCTCATCGTCGGTCCGCTCGCCGCGTGGCTCATGAAGAAGGTCGACAGCATCTGGGACGGCAAGATCCGTCCCGGCTTCGAAATGCTGGTGAACAACTTCTCGGCCGGAATCCTCGCGATGCTGCTCTCGCTGGCCGCGTTCTTCGGTCTTGCGCCGCTGCTCACCGCGCTCAGCCGGGCTCTGGGTGGCGCGGTCGACTTCCTCATCGGAGCGAACCTGCTGCCGCTGGCAAGCATCGTGATCGAGCCCGCCAAGGTGCTGTTCCTCAACAACGCCATCAACCACGGCGTGCTGACGCCGCTCGGAGTCCAGCAGTCCGAAGAGGCCGGCAAGTCGGTGCTGTTCCTGCTCGAGGCGAACCCCGGCCCGGGCCTCGGGCTGCTGCTCGCCTTCGCGATCTTCGGCGTCGGAGTCTCCAAGGCCACCGCACCCGGTGCCATCATCATCCAGTTCTTCGGCGGCATCCACGAGATCTACTTCCCGTACGTGCTCGCCAAGCCGATCCTCCTGCTCGCCGTCATCTCCGGTGGTGCGACGGGCGTGTTCACCAACGTGCTCTTCGGCTCCGGTCTCGTGAGCGTGGCGTCTCCCGGCAGCATTTTCGCGGTGCTCGCAGTGACCGCTCGGGATAGCTTCCTGGGCGTCATCCTGTCGGTGGTGCTGTCCGCCGTGGTGTCCTTCATCGTGGCGGCCGTCATTCTGCGGGCCAGCCGCTCGCGGGACCTCGCCGCGGAGGCCGCGGGCACCAACTCGCTCGCCGATGCCGCAGCACGGATGGACGAGCTCAAGGGCAAGAAGAGCTCCGTCACGGCCGCCATGCGCGAGACGTCCGGCGCGGGCGCCGCAGCCGGCGCCGGTGCAGCCGCGGGCGCAGCGGCAGGCACCATCGAGACGACGAAGGTCAACAACATCGTCTTCGCCTGCGACGCCGGCATGGGCTCCAGCGCCATGGGCGCGAGCGTGCTGCGCAACAAGCTGAAGAAGGCCGGGGTGGAGGGTGTGACCGTGGTCAACAAGTCCATCGCCAATCTCGACGGCAACGAGGACCTCATCATCACCCACCAGGACCTCACCGACCGAGCACGGCAGAAGAACTCGACCGCCACGCACGTATCGGTCGACAACTTCATGTCGAGCCCGAAGTACGACGACGTGGTCAGCCTCGTGCAGGACCAGCAGGCGTAGTCTCCGACCACAGCGAACAGCAATCGAGAGGGAACCATGACAGACAACGTGCTCGACCCCGAACGCATCGTCATCGGCGGAACGTCGACCACCAAGGACGAGGCCATCCACGAGGCGGCCAGCATCCTCGAAGCGGCCGGGGCCGTGACGGCGGACTACGCCGGCTACATGCTCGAACGGGAGCGACTCACGTCGACGTACATGGGCAACTTCCTCGCCATCCCGCACGGCACGAACGAGGGCAAGGACACGATCCTCTCCTCCGCGCTCTCGTTCGTGCGGTACGAGTCCCCGCTCGACTGGGACGGCAACGAGGTGCGTTTCGTGGTGGGCATCGCCGGCAAGGACAACGGACACCTCGAGATCCTCAGCAAGATCGCCATCATCTTCAGCGATGAGGACCAGGTGCAGAAGCTCCTCGACGCGAACAACGCGGCGGAGGCCTACGCGATCCTCGCCGAGGTGAACGAGGAATGAAGGCGGTCCACTTCGGCGCCGGCAACATCGGCCGCGGCTTCGTCGGGCTGATCCTGCACAACGCGGGCTACGAGGTCGTCTTCGCCGACGTGAACGCCGACCTCATCGGCCAGCTGGCCGAGGCGCCGGAGTACCGCGTGCACCAGGTCGGT
The DNA here is from genome assembly GCF_008642235.1 of Planctomonas psychrotolerans. Lineage (GTDB taxonomy): Bacteria > Actinomycetota > Actinomycetes > Actinomycetales > Microbacteriaceae > Planctomonas > Planctomonas psychrotolerans. Next base: position 1,859,565 of record NZ_SJEV01000001.1, read on the forward strand.
GCCGACGAGCGCAGCTGGACGGTCGACGACTTCCGGGCGATCGACAGTTCGGCGGATCCGGAGGGCCTGGCCGCCGAACTGGCGACCGCGGACGTGATCACCACGGCCGTCGGCCCGAACATCCTGCGCTTCGTGGCACCGGCCATCGCCGCCGGACTGTCGGCCCGGGCGGCCGACGCTCCCCGCGTCGCGGTGATGGCGTGCGAGAACGCGATCAATGCCACCGACACGCTGCGGGATGAGATCGTCGCGGCACTCGACGGCGCGGCGCCGGACGGTGATCGGGCCGCTCTCGACCGCGCCGTGTTCGCGAACACCGCGGTGGACCGGATCGTGCCGAACCAGGCGCCGGGCACCGGGCTCGACGTCACGGTGGAGGACTTCTTCGAGTGGGTGATCGAGCGACCGCCGTTCGGCGACGCCGTGCCGCGCATTCCGGAGGCGACTTTCGTCGACGACCTCGAGCCGTACATCGAGCGCAAGCTCTTCACCGTGAACACCGGCCACGCGACGGTGGCGTACCACGGCTTCGCGCGCGGCGCCGTCTCGCAGTCGGATGCCATGGCGCTGCCCGAGGTCGCCGACGAGGTGCGGGCCGTGCTGGGAGAGACGAGTCGCCTCCTCGTCGAGAAGCACGGACTCGATCCGAAGGAGCAGCAGGCCTACCTGCAGAAGAACCTCACCCGATTCGAGAACCCGGCGCTCGCCGACACCGTCGAGCGGGTGGGTCGCCAGCCGTTGCGCAAGCTCGGACGCCACGAACGCTTCGTCGGGCCCGCCGCGGAGCTCGCCGAGCGGGGACTGCCGTTCGACGCTCTCGTGCGGGCGATGGGTGCAGCGCTCCGATTCGACGTGCCGGAGGATCCGCAGAGCGTGGAGTTGCGCGAGCTGCTCGCCTCCGCGTCGCCCGACGAGTTCGTGCGCCAGGTGACGGGCCTCGACGAGGCATCGCCGGTCTTCGACGCGCTTGTGCCGGTGGTCGCGGACGCGAAGAACGGCGAAGCGACGGTACGGTAGTCCCGTTTCGCGCTGAGCGCTACACGCCACGCGGCACAAATTGCCTCAACGGGCCGAATGGCCTATGGTTGATCCTTGGTGTCTTGAGCCCGTTTTCGTGTGCCAACTTTCACCACATCCCCGCACGACCAGCAGACTTTACCTATAGCGACAGTGAGTGTATGGCCAAAAAAGACGGTGTCATCGAAATCGAAGGCGCAGTAGTCGAAGCCCTTCCCAACGCGATGTTTCGCGTTGAGTTGAGCAACGGCCACCGAGTGCTTGCCCACATCTCGGGCAAGATGCGCCAGCACTACATCCGCATCCTCCCGGAGGACCGCGTGATCGTGGAGCTGAGCCCCTACGACCTGACCCGTGGCCGGATCGTCTACCGCTACAAGTAAACGTCCGCTGTAAGGAACGGCCGATGCCGCCTCCCGGCGGCCCCGGCACGAGGCCAGCGAACAAAGGAACAGAAGAACAATGAAGGTCAACCCCAGCGTCAAGCGGATCTGCGAAAAGTGCAAGGTGATCCGTCGCAACGGACGCGTCATGGTGATTTGCGACAACCCGCGTCACAAGCAGCGCCAGGGCTAGTTCCCGGCCGACACGCGGAACGCTCCGGCGTCCCGCGATCAGCACGACCCGTACGACCCAGAACGACAACGAACTGCAGAGCAGCATCAGATCCTGACAGAGCGGCGCACGCCGATACCGTCAGGGGACACCAGTGGCGAGGGGCCACTGCACCGGTGCTGTTTCACACCTCTCACTCACATCAACAGGAGAAGCCACAATGGCACGTCTCGCAGGCGTAGACATTCCGCGCGATAAGCGCGTGGAAGTAGCACTCACGTACATCTATGGCGTCGGCCGCACGAGGGCACTCAAGACCCTCGCGGACACGCAGATCGACGGAAACATCCGTGTGAAGGATCTGACCGACGAACAGCTCATCGCTCTCCGCGATCACATCGAGGGCAACTTCAAGGTAGAGGGTGACCTCCGCCGCGAGGTGGCCGCCGACATCCGCCGCAAGGTCGAGATCGGCAGCTACCAGGGTATCCGCCACCGCCGTGGTCTCCCCGTGCACGGTCAGCGCACCAAGACCAACGCTCGCACCCGCAAGGGCCCGAAGCGCACCGTCGCCGGCAAGAAGAAGGCCCGCTAGGCCCCGGCCAGCGGCGCACAGCCTCTTTAGGACTTAGGAGAAATCATGGCTACACCCAAAACCGCTGCGCGGAAGCCCCGTCGCAAGGAAAAGAAGAACGTTGCTGTGGGCCAGGCCCACATCAAGAGCACCTTCAACAACACCATCGTCTCGATCACCGACACCACCGGTGCGGTCATCAGCTGGGCATCGTCCGGTGGCGTCGGCTTCAAGGGATCGCGCAAGTCGACCCCGTTCGCCGCTCAGCTCGCCGCCGAGTCCGCCGCGCGTCAGGCGCAGGAGCACGGCATGAAGAAGGTCGACGTGTTCGTGAAGGGACCCGGATCGGGTCGCGAGACGGCGATCCGTTCGCTGCAGGCAGCCGGCCTCGAGGTCGGTTCCATCAACGACGTCACCCCGCAGGCGCACAACGGATGCCGCCCGCCGAAGCGCCGCCGCGTCTAATTCCGCTGTGTCTCCGGTGAGCCGCTGTACGGCGGCTCACCGGAGCCAACGCCGGTAGTGCCCGAGCGGATCCGCCGATCCGGTTCGCGGCGGTCGTCACCGATGCGACGCTCACCACTTTCTTCAGTCCCACCCCTGCCGGTCTCCCGGTTCATTTGCCAAGTGTCATATAGCGGACACTTCGCCGAAAGGAATCCATAAGTGCTGATTGCACAGCGTCCAACGCTCACCGAAGAAAACATCACCGAGTTTCGTTCGCGGTTCGCCATCGAACCCCTCGAGCCCGGCTTCGGCTACACGCTCGGCAACTCGCTCCGCCGCACCCTGCTCTCCTCGATCCCGGGCGCCGCGGTCACCAGCATCCGCATCGACGGTGTGCTGCACGAATTCACCACCATTCCGGGTGTGAAGGAAGACGTCACCGAGATCATCCTGAACATCAAGGGTCTCGTCGTCTCCAGCGAGCACGACGAGCCCATCACGGCGTACCTGCGCAAGACCGGCTCCGGCCAGGTCACCGCTGCGGACATCTCCGCTCCCGCCGGCGTGGAGATCCACAACCCCGACCTCGTGATCGCCACGCTGAACGAGAAGGCGAAGTTCGAGCTCGAACTCACCATCGAGCGCGGCCGCGGGTACGTCTCCGCCACCCAGAACCGCAGCGAGTTCAGTGAGGCCGGCCAGATCCCGGTCGACTCCATCTACTCGCCCGTGCTCAAGGTCACCTACCGCGTCGAGGCGACGCGTGCCGGTGAGCGCACCGACTTCGACCGTCTCGTCGTCGACGTCGAGACCAAGTCGGCCATCAGCCCGCGCGACGCCATCGCCTCCGCCGGTCGCACCCTCACCGAGCTGTTCGGTCTTGCTCGCGAGCTGAACAACGCCGCCGAGGGCATCGAGATCGGCCCCGCGCCGGTCGACGCCGTTCTCAGCTCCGAACTGTCGATGCCGATCGAGGACCTGGACCTGTCGGTCCGCTCCTACAACTGCCTCAAGCGCGAGGGCATCAACAACGTGAGCGAACTGGTCGCCCTGTCGGAGACCCAGCTCATGAACATCCGCAACTTCGGACAGAAGTCGGTGGATGAGGTCAAGGACAAGCTCGTCGAGATGGGTCTGTCGCTGAAGGATGCCGTTCCCGGCTTCGACGGCGCCCACTTCTACAGCGGCACCGACGACGAAGAGTACAGCTAACCGTCGGTCACGCGACCATCAACCGTTTTTGATACTGGAGACACAACACCATGCCTAAGCCAACCAAGGGCCCTCGTCTCGGCGGCGGACCGTCGCACGAGCGCCTGATGCTCGCGAACCTCGCGGCAGCCCTGTTCACCCACCGGTCGATCAAGACGACGGAGACCAAGGCCAAGCGCCTTCGTCCGGTCGCCGAGCGACTGGTCACCTTCGCGAAGCGTGGCGACCTGCATGCTCGCCGCCGCGTTCTCAGCATCATCTCGGACAAGACCGTCGTGCACGAGCTCTTCACCGAGATCGCCCCGCTGGTCGCCGAGCGCGAGGGCGGTTACACCCGCATCACGAAGCTGGGCTTCCGCAAGGGCGACAACGCCCCCATGGTGCAGATCGAGCTCGTTCTCGAGCCCGTGACCCCGAAGGTCAAGCGCAGCAGCACGCGGTCCACCGCGTCTGCCGCCACCGCCGCTCCGGTCGCCGAGGCGCCCGCTGAGGATGAGGTCGTCGAGGACGCGCCCGTCGAGGACGTCGTCGTCGAGGATGTCGCCGTCGAGGACGGTGCCGCCGTCGACGCGCCCGCCGAGAGTGACGCCGCCGAGAGCGACGCCGCCGCATCCGCCGCCACCCCGGTGGAGTCGACGGAAGAGTCCGACACCAAGTAACACAGCACCGCAGCGTTCTGCTGCGCGATACGGCCCCGGCATCCTCACGGATCCGGGGCCGTTTCGTGTGCCCGGCGGCTTGGGCATCGGCCTCAGCCGCTCATCGGCGCGATACCGGTGGGTAGGATGACCGGTAGTGACACGGGGTGCTCGCGCAGGATGCGCGGGCTGAGATAACACCCGTCGAACCTGATCTAGTTAGAACTAGCGAAGGGATGTCGCGAATGGGTATTCGCACGTCGAACGACCATGTCCACTTCAGCGCGGAGCTGCTCGACACGCTTCGACGCGAGACGCCGCTGGTGCAGAGCATCACGAACGCGGTGGTCACGAACTTCACTGCCAACGTGCTGTTGGCCATCGGTGCAGCTCCGGCGATGGTCGACATACCGGGCGAGGCGGGACCGTTCGCCCGGATCGCGTCCGGTCTGCTCGTGAACCTCGGGACACCGCAGGCCGAACCCCGCGAGGCCATGCTCGAGGCGGCGCGCGCGGCTGTGTCGGCGGGCACGCCGTGGGTGCTGGACCCCGTGGCGATCGGCTCGCTGCCCGTGCGCACCGCGCTCGCCTACGACCTCGTGGAGCTGCGGCCGATGGTCGTGCGCGGAAACGCATCCGAGATCATCGCCCTCGCGAGGCTGGGCACCGGCGGGCGAGGTGTCGACGCGACCGATTCTGCCGAGAGTGCGCTGGACGCGGCGCGACAGATCGCGCGGGAGCACGGGTCGATCGTCGCCGTCTCCGGCGCGACCGACGTCATCACCGACGGTGCCACCGTGGTGCGGGCACGCAACGGGCACGCGCTGCTCACGAAAGTGACGGGAGGTGGCTGCGCGCTGGGTTCGGTGATGGCGGCCTTCGCGTCGCTCGACGGAGATCGTCTCGCCACGACGGTGGCGGCGACTGTTTGCTACACGATCGCGGCCGAGCAGGCGGCAACGGTTGCCTCAGGGCCGGGGAGTTTCGCCGTCGCGTTCCTCGATCGGCTTGCCGGCCTCGACCCGGCGACGGTGCTCGAGCGGGCGGTGATCGAATGAGGGGTGATCGAATGAGCGGCCGGGGAGGCGCGGACTACCTCGGTACCTACCTCGTCACCGACCCTGTCCTGTGCGGCGAACGCGGTGTGCTGTCCGTGATCTCCGCCGCGGTGGACGGTGGCGCGACCACGGTGCAGATCCGCGAGAAGACGGCAAGCGCGCGGGACCTGTTCGAGCTCACCGTTCGTGCGAGCGAGATCATCGCTGGACGGGCACGACTGATCGTCGATGACCGGGTCGACGTGTTCCTCGCCGCGCGCGCGGAGGGTGCTCGTGTCGACGGCGTGCACGTGGGACAGACCGACCTCCCGGTCGCCGTGGTGCGGGCCCTCGTCGGCACGGAAGCCGTGGTCGGTCTCACCGCCAACACGTCGGCGCACCTCGCGGCCGTGGCCGAGCTGCCGTCCGGCACCGTCGACTACCTCGGCGTGGGAGTGATCCGCCCGACGGCGACCAAGCCCGGCCATCCGGAACCGCTGGGTATTGCGGGTTTCGCTGCGTTGGCCGCAGCCACCGATCTGCCGTGCGTGGCGATCGGGGGAGTGCACCTCGACGACACCGCGGGGCTTCGGGCCGCCGGTGCTGCGGGCCGTGCTGTCGTGTCGGCGATCTGTGCGGCCGATGATCCGGAGCGGGTCGCTCGAGCCTTCGCGGCCGCGTGGGCGGGAGAGGACTCGCCGTCGGACGGAGGGCGATCGTGACCACCAACGGCGTGCCGGATGGCCGGACGCCTCGGGCCCGACCGCCTCGCGTGCTGAGCATCGCGGGGACCGATCCGACGGGTGGCGCCGGCATTCAGGCCGACCTCAAGAGCATCGCCGCTTCGGGAGGATACGGGATGGCGGTGGTGACCGCCCTCGTCGCGCAGAACACCCACGGCGTGCGCAGCATCCACACGCCGCCCGTGGCCTTTCTCCGCGAGCAACTCGACGCCGTCAGTGACGACGTCACCATCGACGCCGTCAAGATCGGGATGCTCGGCAGCACGGCCGTCATCGACGAGGTCGCCGACTGGTTGCGTCGGAACCGGGCACCGATCGTCGTGCTCGATCCGGTCATGATCGCGACGAGCGGGGACCGGTTGCTCGACGCCGACGCCGAGGAGGCCGTGCGACGGTTGCTCCCCCTGGTCGATCTGGTCACCCCCAATCTGCCCGAACTCGCGGTCCTGGCCGACGAACCGCTCTCCACGACATGGGCGGAAGCCCTGGACCAGGCCGCCCGAGTGTCCGAGGAAGGCTCCGTCACCGTGTTGGTCAAGGGCGGACACCTGTCCGGTGCCCAGTCGCCCGACGCGTTGGTCGACGCGGCAGGCCGGTTGCCCGAGGGCAGCACCGTGATCGAGGTGCCGGGCGAACGCATCCCGACCAGCAACACCCATGGCACCGGGTGCTCCCTCTCGAGCGCGATGGCGACACTCCGCGCGCGGCATGGCGATTGGCACACTGCCCTGATCGACGCCAAAGCCTGGCTCGGCGGGAGTCTGCGATTCGCGGACGACCTCGACGTCGGTTCCGGCAGCGGACCGATCAACCACTTCTGGTCGTTGTGGCGAGGCGATGGGGCGTCGGCGATCCCGCGCACTCTCACCGATGCCTGGTGGGCCGACATCGATGACATCCGCACGAAGATCGATCGCCTCGCGTTCGTGCGAGGTCTCGCCGACGGCAGCCTGGCTGAGGAGGAGTTCGCTCACTATCTCGCGCAAGACGCCCTGTATCTGCGCGACTATGCGCGGGCGCTCGCTCGGGCGAGTCAGCTGGCACCCACCACGGAGGAGCAGGCGTTCTGGGCCGATGCCGCGCACGCCTCGATAGCGAGCGAGATGGAGGTGCATCGCGACTGGCTAGGAACGCGTCGCACCGCGCGGCCGGAGCCCCACCCGGTCACCACCGCGTACCTCACCCATCTGCTCGCGGTGAGCGGAGGGTCGGACTATGGCGTGCTGATCGCCGCTCTCCTGCCCTGCTTCTGGATCTACCGGGACGTCGGCATGCGCCTGCGCGCGCATGCTTCCGGCGAACACCCCTACGCGTCGTGGCTCGAGACGTACGCCGATCCAATGTTCGCCGCAGCAACCAGTCAGGCGATCGACTACGTGGGCCGATCAGCAGTGCGAGCGGGGGCAGACGATCGGGATGCGATGTGGAGAGCGTTCCGGGCGTCAGCACAATTCGAGCTCGAATTCTTCGCGATGTCGTCACGGGAAGGGTGCAGCCCTAGTTCATGACCAGGCCGCCGTCGACCACGAGGTTCTGTCCGGTCACCGACCGGGCCCAGGGGGAGGCGAAGAACAGCACCGCATCCGCGAACTCGGCGGGGGTGGTGACTCGGCGCAGCGGGGTGGAGGCGGCGATGAAGTCGAACACCTCCTCCGGGGTGGCCGAACTGGCGTCCGTCGTGCGCAACAGTCCGCCGGAGACCATGTTCGCGGTGATGTTGTGCGGACCGAGGTCCGCGGCGAGGGTGCGGGTCAGCGACAACAGGGCGGCCTTGGCTGCGGTGTAGTCGTGGTACGGGACCACCGGGTTCTGGAAGAGGTTGGTGCCGATGGTGATGATGCGGCCGAAGCCCGCCTCGCGCATGCTCGCCAAGGTCTGCTGGGTCGTGTTCAGGGCGCCACGCACACTGCCGGCGAACTGGGTCTCGAACTCGTCCCAGCCGATGTCCGCAGCGGTGGAGCGGGCATCGCCGTTGAAACTGAAGTCGGCTAACGCGTTGTTCACCACCGTGGTCACGGCGGATCCGAAGTGTGCTCGAGCCTGTTCGAGCATTGCCGCGACCTGGTCGGCGTCGGTGACGTCGGCGCGCACGGCAAGCGCCTGTTCAGGCCCGTAGTCGGCGGCCAGCGCCTCCGCTCCTGCGGCGCTGGCGCGGTAGTTGACGACCACCCGCGCGCGCTGGGTCGCGAAAGCCTGGACGACGCTTCGGCCCAGGCCGCGTCCGCCGCCGGTGACCAGGACGATCTGTTCCGCAATCTGCATGAGTTTTCTCCACCTCAGTCAAGGCGAAAGGAGGCGATCGGCGCCAACGCGGGCGTGATCGTTCCATGACATCCCTTCGCTAGTTCGAACTAGATCAGGTTCAACGGGTGTCATCTCAGCCGGCCGTTTCGTGGTCGGCACCCCGTGTCGTTGGGGACGAGTACACGGAGGGGCCGGTCCGGCGAACGCCCATCACTGCGGAGGCCGGCGGAGGTCGATGACCAGTTCACTGTGTGGGTGCGTGCGATCGCAACGCACGGGTCGCTCGGTGATGGGGGTCTCGCCCGTGGTGAGGGGGGGAGGAGGAGCCGGGGCTGGGGAGGAGAGGGTCGTTAGGCTGGAGCGATGTCCGCTCTTCCCCTGAGTGCGCGGGTGACCGCTCCCTCGCACGTGTCCGTCCCCGTCGATGCCGACGGCATCACCTGGCGCCCCGCCCGGGCCGACGACGTGGATGCGATCGCCGCACTGCACCGTCGCATGGATCCGCTCGATCACCCGCACTACATCACGAGTCGCGAGGAGGTGGCCGTCGAATTCGCCCACTCGTACGTGGACGCGGAGCGGGACACGGTGGCCGCCCTCGATGCCGACGGCACGGTGATCGCTTACGGGTTCAGCATCCTGCCGCCCGGCCAGGAGACGCTCGTGCGGGTGATTCTCTTCGGCGGGGTCGACCCCGACCACCGAGGTCGCGGCCTCGGCCGTGCGCTGCTCGAATGGCAGGAGTCACGCGGTCGACAGCATCTCGCCGGGTCATCCCGAACGTTGCCGGGGTGGATGCTGTGCTTCGCCGACGAGGAGGCCGTCGCGTCCGTTCGGTTGTTCGAGCGTGCCGGTTTCGACACGGCGCGGTACTTCCTGGAGCTGCGGCGCGATCTCTCCCTGCCGATCCCCGAGGTGTCGTTGCCCGACGGTGTGCGCCTCATCCCGTACGACCCGTCGTGGCGCGAACGCACTCGCGACGCGAAGAACGAGGCCTTCCGCGACCACTGGGGGTCGCAGCCGGCGTCGGAGGAGCAGTGGGAGAGCTTCGTCGGGATGGACGTCTTCCGGGCTGACCTGTCATTCCTCGTCGTGGCGCCGGACGGCGACGGGGGTGAACGCGTCATCGCGTTCGTCCTGACCGAGGTCAACGAGGACGACTGGCAGGTTCAGGGCTATCGCGGCGCCTACATCGCCCTCGTGGGAGTAGTGCGAGACTGGCGCGGCAAGCGCCTCGCGCAGGCGCTGCTCGCACGCACCATGACCGCCTATCGCGAGGTCGGCCTCGAGAAGGCGAACCTCGATGTCGACTCCGACAGCCCCACCGGCGCGCTCGGGCTCTACACCGGCATGGGGTTCGAGCAGGCGACTCGCTCGATCGGCTTCGTCAAGACGTTCTGACGAGGCGGTAGCGCGCCCCCGCGCCCGTCGTCGGTACGGTCCCTGATTCGTCAAAGGGACGTCCCCATACGGTCCCTGAGCCTGTCGAAGGGACGTCCCCATACGGTCCCTGAGCTTGTCGAAGGGACGCAACCCACGGTCCCTGAGCTTGTCGAAGGGACCCGACCACTCGGTCCCTGAGCCTGTCGAACGGACGTTGCCACGCGGTCCCTGAGCTTGTCGAAGGGACGTTCCCACGCGGTCCCTGAGCTTGTCGAAGGGACGTTCCCACGCGGTCCCTGCGCTTGTCGAAGGGACGCGATTGGTTGCGGTCGTGTGGGGGTGCGGAGGTGGCGTGCTGGGGCTCCGCCCATAGATGCCCACCGACCCCCGAGCCCCACCACGCCACCTCCGCCCCGAACTTTCCGGGACGCCTTTCGGTCCCGAGGTGGGCTTCGGGCTGAGAAGAGTACGGCCCCTGAGCTTGTCGAACGGGCGCCACCCCGCGGTCCCTGAGCCTGTCGAAGGGACGCACGCATACGGTCCCTGAGCTTGTCGAATTGGCGTTCCCATACGGTCCCTGAGCCTGTCGAAGGGGCGCCACCCCGCGGTCCGTGAGCCCGTCGCAGGAACCCGACCACCCGGTCCCTGAGCCTGTCGAAGGGACATAAGGCGCCGTCGACCGCCCCCTCTTCTCCTCCACAAGCTCGACCGAGAAACGGCCACTGACCGGGGTTGACCTCCGGGCGAGAATGTCGTAGGTGTGTGCGATGGTACCTCCATGAAAGCCCCGGACGACGAAGCCACAACCGAGCAGAAACCCGAGGACGCCGGCCGTGCGATCGCCCGGATCCAAGCACTCGCCACCGAATGCGCCGACGCACTCCCGTGCACCACCATTCCGGACCTCACCGACGCCGACACGCTCGCGCTGGTGGCCGAGGTCGAACGCCTCGGCCGTCGCATCGACGCCCTACGGGTCGCCCTGGCCGGTGAGGTCGCGGACCGTTCCCGCCCGTCCCGCGGCGCGCGCGGTCTGGCCGTGTCCCGGGGCTGTCGCACTCCCGCGGATCTCATTGAGCGGCTGACACAGGTGTCCGGCACCACCGCCCGCCGGCGGGTAGTCCTCGCCAGTGACGTTCGTCGCGACCCGTTCCCGGGTGGCGACCGCACGCGCGCCCGGTTCGACCTCGTCGCTGGCGCGCTCGAGGACGGCCGGATCGGCATCGACGCGGCCACGGTCATCACGAAGGGCCTCACCCCGCTTCTCGCTCACGGGTCGTTGGACGAGCTGAAGAAGGCGGAGACCGAACTCGTCGCCGCTGCAAGCGGCACCGGCCCTGACTCGACGGTGCCGGCGTCGGCGGACTCGGTGCGGGTGATGGTGTGCGTGTGGCAGGCGAAGATCGACCCCGACGGCCTTGATCCGGCGGAGGACAGGGTGATGGCGGTGCGGGACTTCCGGTTCGGTCCGGAACGCAACGGGTTGCTGCATGGTTCGTTCCGGCTCATGGCGGAAGCCGGAGGTCGGGTGAAGGCCTTGTTCGACGCGTACCTGGCCCCGACCACCGCACCCGCGTTCATGTCCGAAGAAGAATGCGCAGCCGCGGAAGCGGAAGGCGGCAAAGACCTACGGACGCCGGCTCAGCAGCGGCATGACATCTTCGTCGCGATCATCGACGCCATGGCGAGAAGCGGCCAGGCGCCCGAGGTCGGTGGTGCTGCACCCACCGTGCTCGTGTCGGTCCGCGCCGAGGACCTCGAAGCGAACCGGGGTGTTGGGTGGTCGGATCGGGTGGAGGGTCCGGTGTCGATGCGGACGGTGCGGCAGCTGGTGTGCACCGGCGGCATCCAAAAGGTCGTCCTCACGACTGAGGGGCGGATCGTGCAACTCGGTTCACCGGAGCGGTGCTTCACCCCACAGCAGCGACGCGCGATCTCCCTCCGTGACGGTGGCTGCGTCATTCCCGGCTGCACCATCCCCGCCGGGTGGTGTGAGATCCACCACGTGGTCCCGGACCGGGATGGCGGGCCGACGCACACGGATAACGGTGTGCTGTTGTGTTGGTTCCATCACCGCACCATCGACACCTCCGAGTGGCAGATCCGGATGCGGGACGGGGTCCCCGAGGTGAAACCGCCGCCGTGGATCGAGTACTTCGGGAAGTGGCGACCCGCCACCAGATCCCGCACCCGACTCCTCGACCGGCACCACACCCCACCCGACTAGTCCCGCGCCGGGGAGACGCGTCGACCGGTAGCCACGGTCGCCGGTCCTGTCGAAGCGACAGGACCGGTGCGGCCAGTGTCCCTTCGACGAGCTCAGGGACCGTGTGCGAATGCGTCCCTTCGAGAAGCTCAGGGACCGTGTTCCGGTCAGTCCCCTCCCCAACTCGGGAACGTACGTCATTCGAGGAGTTGGGGGCGGAGGTGGCGTGGTGGGGCTCGGGGGTCGGTGGGCATCTATGGGCGGAGCCCCAGCACGCCACCTCCGCACCCCCCGGTCCCTTCGACAGGCTCAGGGACTGTGGGGGTGCAAGCCTTTCGACGAGCACGGGACCGGGCGGTGCGCTTCTAGACTGCAGGGATGGATGCGGGGAGCGAAGCGGACGGCGGTGCCGCCGACACGGACGCCGGGGAAACGCTCCGCTTCCGCCTAGACATCGCGTACGACGGCACGAACTTCAGCGGGTGGGGCAGACAGCCGCGCCTCCGCACGGTGCAGGGGGAGATCGAGGCCGCGCTCGCCAGCATCTTCCGGTCCGCGCCCCCGCCGCCCATGCTGGTGGTCGCGGGTCGCACCGACGCCGGCGTGCACGCCACCGGGCAGGTCGCCCACGTGGATCTCACGCCGGCGCAGGTCGCCAAGCTGACACAGCCTCCTCGCGGATCCCGAACCCGGAGACCGAAACAGCAGACCGAGCTGGCGACGGCACCGGCTACGGCACCCCAGCAGGCGCGAACGCAGAGCACGGACCCCGGTCCCACACTGGCCAGGCGCATCAACGGCATCTTCGGTGCGGCGTCCGACGTCGTCATCCGGGCGTGCACTCCCGCGCCGGAGGGCTTCGACGCGCGGTTCTCTGCCACCTGGCGCGCCTACCGCTACCGCATCGCCGACACCCCCGACACGCACGATCCGCTGCAACGCCACCGCACGGTCTGGGTGCCCGGCGCGCTCGACGACCGGGCGATGGATGCGGCCGCGGTGGCGCTGATCGGACTGCACGACTTCGCGGCCTACTGCAAACCGCGGGAGGGCGCCACCACGATCCGCACCCTGCAGGACTTCCGGTGGACCCGCGCGGAGGACGGCGTGCTCGTCGCCGACGTGCGTGCCGACGCCTTCTGCCACAGCATGGTGCGCGCGCTCGTCGGGGGGAGCGTCGCCGTGGGGGAGGGGCGGTTGCCGCCCGAGCGCCTGGTCGAACTCCTCAGCTCGGATGCGCGCACCAGCGACTTCAAGGTGATGCCCGCGAAGGGACTCACCCTCCTGCGCGTCGGCTACCCGGCCGACGACCTGCTCGCCGCACGCACCTTGATCACCCGGGCCCGCCGGGCTCCGCACGAGCGCACGACGGTTTGACCCGCGCTTCCCCGCTGGTCTAGGCTGGGGTGTTGGTGTTTGCGCCCCTGCGCGCGGCACACGAATTTGAGCCCTCCACCGGTCGCTATTCTTGCGGGCCGCGTCGCATTCGAGCGAGCAGCCGCAGAATGGGCCACGGAGCGGGATTCACGAACAACTCATTTCGACAAGGAAAGTAGCTCCACTGTGACGCGCACGTACACCCCCAAGGCCAGCGAGATCCAGCGCGAATGGGTCGTCATCGACGCCACCGACATCGTGCTCGGCCGCCTCGCCAGCCACGCCGCCGTACTCCTCCGCGGCAAGCACAAGGCCACCTTCGTCCCGCACCTCGACAGCGGCGACTTCGTGATCATCATCAACGCAGAGAAGGTCGCACTCACCGGCGCCAAGCTCGAGAAGAAGCTGGCCTACCGCCACTCCGGTTACCCGGGCGGCCTCACGGCCACCACGTACTCCGAGCTGCTGGAGAAGCACCCGACGCGCGCCGTCGAGAAGGCGATCCGCGGCATGCTGCCCAAGAATTCCATTGGTCGTGCGCAGCTGACCAAGCTCAAGGTCTACGCAGGCCCCGAGCACCCGCATGCTGCTCAGCAGCCGAAGCCGTACACCCTCGACCAGGTCGCTCAGTAACGCCCGCGGGCTGCTGACACCCAGACTCAACCAAAGGATTCACACCATCGTGGCGAAGATCGCAGACTCCATCGACGCGGCTCCGGAGAGCTTCTCGACCGAAACCCCCGCAGAGACGGCCCCGCGCACCCCGCGCGCCGTCCTCAACGTTCCCGGCGCGGCCGTGGGCCGTCGCAAGCAGGCCATCGCCCGCGTGCGCATCGTCCCCGGTTCGGGCAACATCGTGGTCAACGGCCGCGAGCTCGCCGACTACTTCCCCAACAAGCTGCACCAGCAGCTCATCAACGACCCGTTCAAGGTGCTCGACCTGCTCGGCAGCTACGACGTGATCGCCCGCATCACCGGCGGTGGCCCCTCCGGCCAGGCCGGCGCACTGCGCCTCGGCATCTCGCGGTCGCTCAACCAGATCGACGAAGAGAACAACCGCGCCACGCTCAAGAAGTCCGGCTTCCTCAGCCGCGACGCTCGCGTCAAGGAGCGCAAGAAGGCCGGTCTCAAGAAGGCTCGTAAGGCGCCGCAGTTCTCTAAGCGCTGATCAGCGCTTAGCGACTGGCGTTCATGCCTCGTTTGTTCGGCACGGACGGCGTGCGCGGCCTGGCCAACAAAGACCTTACGGTCGAGTTGGCGCTCGGGCTCGCGCAGGCCGCCGCGCAGGTTTTGGGCTCCGGTGCCTTCGAGGCCGGTCGTCGCCCCACAGCGGTACTCGCGCGTGATCCGCGCGTGTCCGGCGAATTCATCGCCGCCGCGGTGGCGGCCGGTCTCGCAAGCTCCGGAGTCGACGTTCTCGACGCCGGGGTCATCCCCACCCCCGCCGCGGCCTTTCTGATCGCGGACATCGGCGCGGACTTCGGCGTGATGATCTCGGCGTCGCACAACGCGGCACCCGACAACGGCATCAAGTTCTTCGCGAGTGGCGGACGAAAGCTCGCCGATGAGCTCGAGGACCGCATCGAAGCGCTGCTGCACGGCCCGAAGCTCACCCCCCTCGGCGGCGACGTCGGACGCATCCGCCGATTCGCCGACGCCGAGGATCGCTACATCCTGCACCTGCTCGGTGCGCTGCCGCACCGTCTGGACGGCCTGTCGATCGTGCTGGACTGCGCCCACGGCGCGGCCGCCGGCATCTCGCCCGAGGTGTTCACCGACGCCGGGGCCACCGTCATCGTGATCGGCAACGATCCCGACGGCATGAACATCAACGACGGGGTCGGCTCCACTCATCTCGAGTCGCTCGCGAAGGCCGTGCTCGAGCACGGTGCCGATCTCGGCATCGCGCACGACGGCGATGCCGACCGATGCCTCGCGGTCGACCACGAGGGCTCGCTCGTGGACGGCGACCAGATCATGGCCGTGCTCGCGCTGTCTCTCGCCGAACGCGGCATGCTGCACGAGCGCACGCTCGTGGCCACGGTGATGAGCAACCTCGGGCTTCGTCTCGCGATGGAAGCTCACGACATCCGGGTGCTTCAGGCCAAGGTCGGCGACCGTTACGTGCTCGAAGCCATGAACGAGGGCGGCTACACGCTCGGTGGCGAGCAGTCCGGCCACCTGATCATGGCCGACCACGCCACCACCGGCGACGGCATCCTCACCGGCCTCCAGCTCGTGGCCGAGATGGCCCGCACGGGCAAGACGCTCAAGGAACTCGTCGGGGTGATGACCGTGTTCCCGCAGATCATGGTCAACGTGCGCGGGGTCGACCGGCACCGCGTCGGCGGCGACGAGGTCGTGGCGGACGCCGTTCGCGCGCTCGAGGAGGAGCTCGGCGAGTCCGGCCGTATCCTGCTGCGCGCGTCGGGCACCGAACCCATGGTGCGCGTGATGGTGGAGGCCGCCGATCAGCCGACGGCGGACCGGATGGCGCACGAGCTCGCCGACGTGGTCAAGCGCCGCCTGGCCGTCTAGGGCCCGACGCACGCCGGTCGCTACCGCTTGAGCAGTCGCGAGACTCTCGGCAGCACATCGCGGCTGGGACCGGAGAGCCCGCACTCCATGGCGAGCCAGCCGTCGTAACCGATGTCCTCGAGAGCGGTCAGCGTCTCGTCCCAGTCGTAGTGCCCGGCGCCCGGCTCCAGCCGATTGCTGTCCCCGAGCTGCACGTGCTGGATGCGGGACCCCGATCGGCGGATCGCCGCCCCGATGTCCGACTCCTCGATCGACATGTGCCAGGTGTCGGCGATCACCGCGACGCCGGGCGAGGCGAGTTCGTCGACGTACCAGGACGCGTCCACGAGCGTGTTGACGACGAAGTCCTCGAACCTGTTCAGCGGCTCGAGGTACACGACCACCCCCTCAGATTCCGCATGCGCAGCCACCTCCCGGAGTGCCTCCAGTAGCAGAAGCCTCGAGTCCGCCACGCTGCGGGGTGGGACGAACGGCGGCAGCCGGGTCGAGAACAGGCCGAACGCGTGAGGCGTCACGAACCCGTTTCCCCCGGCCGCGGTGAGCGCCGTGAGCATCGCCGTCAACTCGTCGATAGCCCCCCGGCGTTTCTGCGGATCGAAGTCGCCGAGAAAGTGATCGACGTGAGCGACCGCGGTCGGCATGACCACCCCGGCCTCCCGAGCGGCGCGGAACTCGTCCGCACGGCCGACGAAGACTCCGTTCCCCCTGCCCGAGAGCTCGATGCCATCGAACCCGACCGACAAGGCGAACTCGTACTTCTCCACGAGGGTGTCGCCCTCGCAAGTGGACTCCTGTGCGGCGAGCCGGAAAGTCATCAGCGAGCCGTCCGAGCGTCGAGGACGACCTGGAGCACGTTCTGCGGGGTGCTGTCGAGAAGCTCGAACGCCTCACGGCCCGACTCGAGCGGCATCTCGTGCGTGATGAGATCGGTCACCCGAAGTCGCCCGTCGACGGCGAGGCCGACAGCGGTGGTCTGCAGCCTGTGCTCATCCCATCGGTGTCGAAGCACCGGAGCCACCCCGGATATCTGGCTCGCGATGACGGCGACCCGGTTGTGGTGGAACTCCTCGCCGAGCCGCAGGCCGGCCCCCTCACCCTGCATGAAGCCGGCGACGCAGACGCGCGAACTGTAGGCCACGGAGCGGATCGCCTCGTGCAGGGCGTGATAGTTGCCGGTGACTTCGAGGCAGACATCGGCGCCACGACCGTCGGTGAGGCTGCGGATACGTTCAGCCACGCCCCCCTCGGTCGCGTCGACCACCACGTCTGCGCCGAGCCGGGTGGCCAGCTCGCGACGGGACGCGACACCGTCGACGCCGATCACCCGGGCCCCATTGAGCCGGGCGAGCTGAGCGACGAGCTGCCCGGGAACCCCGAGTCCGAACACCGCCACGGTCTCGCCCACGTGGATGTCGGCGTCGAGCACCACATTCAGTGCGATCGCACCGATCTGGGAGAAGACGCCGATGCGCGGGTCGACGCCCGGGGGGAGGATCCGTCTCGCGGCTCGCTCCGCTTTCTGCACGGTCTCCGTGCGATGACCCCACGTGCCCCAGATCACATCACCCACCGACACCGACGTCACGTCGGAGCCGATCTCGCACACCTCGCCCACCTCCTCGTAGCCCCAGCCGTTGACCGGGTACTCGAAGCTGGTCGATCCGTCGACGAAGAGTCGTCGGCCCTCATCCCACTTCTTGTTGAGGTAGGGATTGCTGCCCCGGTAGGCCGTCAGCTCCGTGCCCGCGGAGATGCCCGAGTACAGGGTCGCGATGCGCACCTCATCGGCACCGAGGCTCTGCGACTCCTCGTCGACGACCTCGGCCACGCGGGGGGAGATGAAGCTCACCATTCTTGCCATGTTCGTTCCTCTTTCGATGGGGAGTGGGTCCGTTCGGGGTGGGGCGAGGTGGTGCGGCGCCGCTCGGAGCGCGGCGGCGAAAGGGTCAGCCTTTGACCGCTCCGGAGATGAAGCCCTGGGTCACCTGGCGCTGAAGCACGATGAACAGCACGATGACCGGCAGGATCGTGATGAGGGTGCCGGCGGCGAGCGGACCCACGTCGTTGGAACGCCCGCCGGTGAACATGTACAGCCCCGTCGTGAGCGGCCGGTACTCGCCGCCCGGCAGGTAGAGCAACGGCACCAGGAAGTTGTTCCAGTTGGCGAGGAACGTGAACACCGTGAGAGCGCCGATCCCCGAGCCGACGAGCGGCAGCATGATCCGGGTGAAGATCTGCCACTCCGAGCAGCCGTCGACCCGGGCGGACTGCTCGAGTTCCGCCGGGAGTTCGGCGAAGAACGCCCGCATGAAGAATGTGCCGAACGAGATGCCGGTCGACGTGAGCACGAGAACCGCCCCGGGGAGCGTGTCCAGTAGCCCGAGCGATCGCAGCTGGAAGTACAGCGGAATCATGAACGTGAAGAACGGCACGAGCAGGCCGAGCACCACCAGGTAGAACAGCGCGGTGCGCCCGCGGAAGGGGAGCCGTGCGAAGGTGTACCCCGCCATAGTCGACATCACGATCACGAGCGCCGTACTGGGCACGCTCAGCAGAATGCTGTTCACCAGGTAGTCGCTGAACCGCCCCACGGTCCAGGCGTCCACGATGTTGCGGAACGAGAACGACGTGAACAGTCCGAACGGGTCGACCCGCACGTCCTCGGGCGTCTTGAGCGTGGTGGAGACGACCATCATGACGGGGGTGATGGTCAGAACGGCGAGCGCGATCAGTACGACGTGACGGAGCACCTGTCCGGCCACCTTCTTGCCGTGTCCGCCGGCGGAAGAGGGCGCCCGGCTGCCGGCGTCCGGGTCGGACAGCGCGCGTCGCGCAGCCGGGTCGGTCATGGCGAGGGTCGTTTCGGCCATCAGGCACCCGTTCCCTGGAGGGACAGCTTGCGCTGCAGTCGGTTGAGGAGCACGGCGACTGGCACCGACAGCACGGTGATGAGCAGAGCGAGAGTGGTGCCGTACCCGATGTCGCTCAGCTGGAACGCGTTGCTGTAGGCATAGGTGCCGAGAACCTCGGTGGCATCGGCCGGCCCGCCGCCGGTCATGATGAAGATGATGTCGAACACGCTGAAGCCGCCGACGAGGGTGAGCGTGAGCACCATGAGGAAGACCGGCATGATCTGGGGGAGGACGATGAACCAGAGGCGCTGCAGCGAGTTGGCCCCGTCGATGCGAGCGGCTTCCACCAGTTCGATGTCCACGTTGCGAAGCGCCGACAGGAAGATGACGATCGCGAAGCCGGTGCCCGCCCAGATCGCGGTCACGAGCACGGCGTAGATCGCGACATCGGGTTCACCGAGCCAGCCCCGGGCGAGATCGCCGAGGCCCATCGCCCGCAGCAGTTGATTGAGCAGGCCGTTGACCGGGTCGTAGATCCATCCCCACACGATGCCGATGGCCACCCCGGGGAGAACGTAGGGCAGGAAGAACAGCACCCGGTAGACCACGCTAGCCCGCTGGACGGACCACAGCAGCATCGCCACCAGCAACCCGATCACCATCGGCGAGATGGTGCCCACGATGATCCAGGTGATGTTGTTGCCGAGCGCGTGCGCCATCTTCGGGTCGGTGAACAAGCGCTCGAAGTTCGCGAGGCCCACGAAGTCCGGGTTGGGGTTGATGCCGTTGAAGTCGACGACCGAGTAGTAGAGGGCGTTCACCAACGGAATGAGGAAGAACGCCACCACCATGATCATGACCGGCAGGACCAGGGCGACGCCCAGGCGGGCCTGCGCCCGTCTGGTCACCGCCGGGGCAGGGCTGCGGTTCGCGATGCTCATCGCTACGCTTCGGGTCCGCGTTCCGCGGCCGATCAGTAGTTCTCTTGCAGGGTCACCGCAACCTCTTCGGGCGTCGCCTGCCCGGTGAGAATGCCCTGGATGCCGTTGCCCATCGCCTCGTTGAACGTGTTCGACATGAGCACGTCGATGTTGTATCCGAAGTCCCCCGAGCCGTCGGCGATCTTCGCCGCGTCATCCAGGATCTGCGAGAACAGCGGCGTGGCCTCGATGCCCTCCGTGTCGATGGGGAAGGCGGGGATGCTCTGCGTGTTCTCCACACTCCAGCGTCCGTGCTCTTGGGTGAGGAGGTAGTCGATGAACTCGACCGCCGCATCCGTCTTGGTGGTCGTGGCATTCACGAACAGGCCGGAGCCAAGACCTCCGCTGAAGATGCCCGGGCCGTCGGATGCGGGGAAGGGCATGTAACCGACCTCGAACTCCACGTTCCGCTCGATATCCTGGGCGAGCCAGCTGCCGGTCGGGTTGATCGCCGCCTGGCCGGAGTAGAACAGGGCGTTCGCGTTGTCGTAGGTCACGGCGGCGGGCGACGGCGTGAAGTAGCCGGCCTCGTTGAAGTCGGCGAGCAGGGTGAGCGCGGACACGACCTCGGGGGAGTCCCACCTCGTGTCGCCCGCGATGAGAGCCTCCATGGCGTCGGACCCGACCTCGCTCGACAACACCATGCTGAGCAGGTGCCCGCCCTGCCAGCCTTCCTGGTCGCTGACCGCGAACGGGATGACGCCGGAGTCGGCGATGGTCTGGGCCGCGGCGGTCAGGTCCGCCACCGACTGCGGCTGGGCGATACCGAGCTCGTCGAACATCGTGGCGTTGTAGAAGAGTCCGACCGTCTCGATGTCGTTGGGGATGCCCACGATCTCGCCGCCGAACGTGACCCGCTCCTGCGCGAAGTCGTAGATCGGCCACTCCCGCTCCGAGAAGTGCTCGGTGAGCGGGTAGAGCAGGCCGGCCTCGGCGAGCGCACCGGCGAAGCCGGGGCCGGTGTCGTACCCGAAGATGTCCGGCCCGTCTCCCGACCGCAGCTGCGTCTGCAGCACGGTGCGCACGTTCTCCGACGGGATGACATCGAGCTCGATCGTGATCCCTGACTCTTCCGCGAACGTGGCGATGTCCTGTTCGGTCAGCGCAAGATCGGCCGGATCCTCCGGCTGGCCGATCATGAAGCGGAGGGTATCGGGATCGGTGTCGTTCCCGCCGCCGTCACTGGGGGCCCCTCCGGTGCAGCCGACCACGGAAAGGGCCAGAACCGCGGTGAGCCCGATCGTCGTCAGGCGCAGCAATTTCGTCATCGTTGACTTCCTCGTCATCGAGTGGCGAGCCGCGGGAGAGGCGGGTCGCTCGTGGAACTCAGTTTTACACCGCTGTAAAGTCGGTGTCCAGAACTATTTTCCGGCGCTGTAAACCGGTCGTCCGCAGGGCGGATTGCCCGGCGACGGGAGCACGCCGTCACGTGAGCCCGCGTGGTGGGCAGGAAACCCCCCGAAACGGGGCCAGTGCGGAGGGCCCGGATGACCTTTGGTGCCGGTCCAACTCTGCTAACGTCACGGGCACCGCCGTACGAATGCGCGCGGCCGATACGAGGTGGCACACACACATGGACGCGCAGTCAACGACCGGGCACGCCCCGAGCATCGTCGTCGCCATTCCGACTTTCAAGCGCCCTGAGCGACTCGCGGAACTCCTCCCGAACGTCGGCGCGCAGTTGGCCGCCCTGCAGCGCGAGGGCATCATCTCGCGCGGGGGAATAGTCGTGGTCGACAACGACGGTGCCGGGTCGGCCCGCCGCGTGGTCGAGCCGGCCTACAGCGATATGCCCGCCCGGTACGCGGTGGAGACCACCAAGGGCATCCCCGCCGTCCGGAACCGTGCCCTCGACGAGTCGCTGGACTTCGAGCTGCTGGCCTTCATCGACGACGACGAACTGCCCCTCGAGGGCTGGCTGCGCTCCCTGGTCGAGACCTACACCGAGTTCGGCCGCCCCGCGGCGGTGATGGGACGCGTCGTGTCCATCTTCGCGGAGGACGTCGACCCCTGGGTGACGGCGACCGGACTGTTCCAGCGCCCCCAGCGGGAGACCGGCACCGAGATCTCCGTCGCGGCGACCGGCAACCTGCTCCTCGACCTCGACCAGGTCCGCGCCAGCGGGGTGCGGTTCGACGAGTCGATCGGCCTCGGCGGCGGCTCCGACACCCTCTTCAGCATGATGCTCAAGCGCACCGGTGCCCGCATGGTGTGGTGCAACGAGTCGGTCACCGAGGACACGGTCGAGATCGAGCGCCAGACCCGCGCCTGGGCGCTCAAGCGCGCCTACAGCCACGGCAACGTCGCCACCCGCGTGCGTCTCCAGCTCGAAGCGAATCCCCGCGTCCGGCTGATCCTCCGTGCCAAGGGCGTGGCGGGCGGCGCAGGCCGCGTCGTCGTCGGCGTCCTGCGTCACCTTCTCGGTCGCGTCACCCGCAGCATGGGGCACAGCGCGCGCGGACTCCGGCTCGCCTATCGCGGTGCGGGCATGGTCGCCGCCGCAGGCGGCCGCTCCTATGCCGCGTACGCCGGTGCACACGCGCCGGCCACCCCGGCACCTTCCGCGTGAGCTCGCTCGGGCGGCTGGTACCCCGCGCCGCGCGGTCCTGGCTCCGCTCGCACGGTGGACCCCTCGGCTCCATCGTCGCCGTGCGCACAACGGCACCGGAGTTCGTGCTGACCTACGACGACGGACCGGAGCCGGGCGACACCGAGTCCATCCTGTCCGTGCTTCAGGACCGCGGTGCGCGGGCGACCTTCTTCGTGCTGCTCACGCGCACGCGCAAGAATCCGGAGCTCCTCCGGGAGGTGATGGCGGCGGGCCACGAGATCGCGCTGCACGGCGTGGATCACCGCCCGATCTCCCGCATGTCCTATCGCGAGGTGCTCTCGCGCACATCGGATGCGAAGGCCGAACTGGAGGACGACATCGGTCGCCCGGTGCACTGGTTCCGCCCGCCGTACGGGCTGCAGTCCCTCAGCTCCTTCCGCGGCGTGCGAGCGGCGGGTCTCGAGCCCGTGCTGTGGGGACCCACCGCACTCGACTCGCGTCCGGCGACCACGGAGGAGCGGATGCAGCGAGTCCTCCGCGGTGCCGGTCGCGGCGCCATCGTGCTCTCGCACGACGGATACGCGGACGTCGCCGACGGCGGACGCGGCGGCAATCACCCCGGTCACGACCGGGGCGCACTCGCGACGCGCGTCCTCGACGCGTACGCGGAGCTCGGGCTCCGCGCGAACACTGTGTCCGGAGCGATCGCATCCGGATCGGCCACCCGCGGAATCTGGTTCCGTCGGTGAGTAACACCACAACTCTGGAGGACCCGGTGGAGAACGACTTCACGCCCGAACCGCACAACACGACCGTTGCCCTGATCGGGCAGGGCTATGTGGGGCTGCCCGTTGCGATGCGAGCGGTGGAGGTGGGCTACACCGTCGTCGGCATCGATCTCGACCCGAGGCGGGTCGAGTCGATCGGCTCCGGCGTCTCGCACGTCGACGACATTTCGAACGAGCAGCTGCAGGCCGCACTGGAGTCGGGACGCTACCGCATCACCGCGGACTACGCGGACGCCCAGGGCTTCGACGTTGCGGTCATCACCGTTCCGACACCGCTCAAGGAGACGCTTCCCGACCTGTCGTTCATCGAGAGCGCCGCGGAGTCGCTGGCGGCCCTGCTGAAGCCCGGCGCCATGGTCGTCCTGGAGTCCACGACGTACCCCGGCACCACGGAGGAGCTTCTGGTGCCGATCCTCGAGGAGGGGTCCGGACTGACCACGGGCACCGACCTCTTCGTCGGATACAGCCCCGAGCGCATCGACCCCGGAAACCCCACCTGGGGTCTTCGTGAGACGCCGAAGATCGTCTCGGGCACGGACCCGGCGTCGCTCGACCGCGTCAAGCGCTTCTACGACTCCCTCGTCGACACCACCGTGCCCGTGAGCTCGCCTCGCGAGGCGGAGATGGCGAAGCTCCTCGAGAACACGTTCCGGCACGTCAACATCGCCCTCGTCAACGAGCTGGCGGTCTTCGCCAACGCGCTCGGCGTGAACGTGTGGGAGTCGATCGACGCTGCTGCCACGAAGCCGTTCGGGTTCATGAAGTTCACGCCGGGTCCCGGCGTCGGCGGCCACTGCCTCCCGGTCGACCCGAGCTACCTCTCCTGGCAGGTGCGACGGAAGCTCGGCAAGAACTTCCGCTTCGTCGAGCTCGCCAACGACGTGAACGACAACATGCCCGCCTACGTTGTGCAGCGCGCCACCCGGCTCCTCAACGACTCCCAGCGCGCCATGAGCGGTGCCCGCATCCTGCTGCTCGGCCTCGCCTACAAGCGGAACACCGGGGACATCCGGGAGTCGCCCGCCCTGCACCTCGTGGACCTGCTCCACGAATACTCGGCCGAGCTCTCCGCGGTGGACGCCCACGTCGAGGACCACCACTGGCCGGCGGATGTGCGGCGCGTCGCGCCGGGCGAGGTCGACTACTCCGAGTACGACCTCGCCATCCTGCTCACCGACCACGAGGACATCGACTACAGCGTGCTGCAGGACGGAACCCTGCCCGTGCTCGACACGCGCAACCGGCTCACCGGCGCGAGCGTCGAACGGCTCTGACCCGTCGTGCCCGATCGGTCGACTCCGGAACGACGGAGTCGCCCGGTTCGGCGTGGTGCCCGCCGCAGCATCGGCGCGCATTTCCTGCGCTGTAGATCGAGCGCGGTACGGATTAGAGTGACGGGACTCGGGAGCGTCGCTTCCGACGGACCGAAGGGATCCTCGTGCCTCCTGCGCGGCCGCGACTGAGCGATGTCGCCGCCCTCGCCGGGGTGTCGCAGAAGACCGTCTCGAACGTCATCAACGACTACCCGCACGTCACCGAGCGCACGCGGCTCAAGGTGGAGGCGGCCCTGCGGGAGCTGAACTACCGGGTGAACATCCCCGCCCGCAGTCTCGCCAGCGGTCGCACCGGGTTCATCGCCCTCGCGGTGCCGAGCCTCGACAATCCCTACTTCTCGGAGCTCGCCGTGCATGTGATGGCTGCGGCCGCCGCGTACCGGTGGACGGTGCTCATCGAGCAGACGGGAGGGTCGCCCGACGCGGAGACGCTGGTCGTCGACGGCGCGATGCCGTACCTCGTGGACGGCATCGTGTTGCACCTGCGGTCCCTCACCCCGGCCGATCTCCGCAACCGGAGCGACAGCACGCCTCTCGTGCTCATCGGCGAGAAGACACCGCATCACATCGCGGACTACGTGGCCGGCGACAGCGTGCAGGCGGCCTACGACCTGACGACGCATCTGCTGCGTACGGGCAGGACGAGGGTTGCCGTCATCGGAATCGAGCGGGACACGCGTTTCGCCACGAGCACGCTGCGCTTCGAGGGTTACCGTCGGGCGCTCGCCGATGCCGGCATCGACGTGCGCGACGATTACGTGGTTCCGGTGGAGCGGTTCCAGCGGGAGAACGGCGCCATCGCGATGGGATCGCTCCTCGCGCTGCCCGAGCCCCCGGACGCCGTGCTCTGCTTCAACGATCTCCTCGCGCTCGGCGCGCTCAGTCACCTCAACACCGTCGGCGTGGCCGTGCCCCGCGACGTCGCGCTCGCCGGGTTCGATGACATCGACGAGTCCGCCTACAGTTCACCGCCGCTCACCACCATCGCCTGGGATACCAAGGCGATCGCGGAGCGAGCCGTCGCACTGCTCGCTGAGCGGCTGAGCGGGGACTCGGACTCGCCGCCCCGCGAGATCTCGGTGGACTACACGGTGGTGCAACGGCAGAGCACCACGCTGTCGTAGCAGCAGTCGCGTCGACGAGCGTCCCGTCGGCCGGACGCGCTACAGCTTGCGCAGCAGCACGCTGTTCACCGCGTGCTCGGAGTCCTTCCGCAGTACGAGAGTCGCCCGCGAACGGGTGGGGCGGATGTTCTGCACGAGGTTCGGCTCGTTGATGGATGCCCAGATGCGGCGCGCTCGCGCTCGCGCCTCCTCCTCGCTGAGGCTCGAGAAACGGTGGAAGTACGACTTCGGATTCGCGAACGCGCCGCGCTGCAGTGCCAGGAAGCGTTCCTCGTACCAGGTGGCGATGTCGCTCGTGCGGGCGTCCACGTACACCGTGAAGTCGAAGAGGTCGCTGACCGCGAGCCGGTGTCCGGCCGGCGGCTGC
Source organism: Planctomonas psychrotolerans (assembly GCF_008642235.1). Lineage (GTDB taxonomy): Bacteria > Actinomycetota > Actinomycetes > Actinomycetales > Microbacteriaceae > Planctomonas > Planctomonas psychrotolerans. The sequence continues at coordinate 1,885,532 of NZ_SJEV01000001.1, forward strand.
AGCACGTTGAGCCCCTCGACGATGAGCACGTCGGGCTGACGCACCACCACCTCGGCGCCCGGCACGATGTCGTAGCTCAGGTGCGAATAGAAGGGCGCACGCACCTCCTCCGCGCCGCTCTTCACCTTGCTCACGAAGCGCAGCAGCGCCCGCCGGTCGTACGACTCGGGGAAGCCCTTGCGCTCCATCAGCCCGCGGCGTTCCAGCTCGGCGTTGGGATAGAGGAAGCCGTCGGTGGTCAGGAGCTCCACGCGCGGAGTGTCATCCCACCGGGCGAGCAGCTCCCGCAGCAACCGGGCCACCGTCGACTTGCCCACCGCGACCGAGCCCGCCACGCCGATGACGAACGGCGTGCTGGCGGCGCGCTCGCCGAGGAACGCGCTCGTGCTGCGGTGGAGTTCCCGCTTGCCGGTGGCGTAGAGGTTCAGCAACCGGCTGAGCGGGAGGTACACCTCCTGCACCTCTCGCATGTCCATCCGGTCACCGAGACCACGCAACTGCACGATCTCCGTCTCACGGAGCGGCAACTGCGTGCTGGGGGCGAGCGCCGCCCAATCGGCGCGATCGATAGCGACGAAGGGAGACGTGTGCCCGTTGGCGGGCTGTGACGGGAGCGGCCCGGTCAAGGACATAGAGACACAGCCTAACGTCGTCGAGTACTGGCGACGCGGTGACATAAAATCGACCCCATGTGTGGAATTGTGGGCTACGTCGGAACTGCCAAGAGTGTCGAGGTGCTCCTCGGGGGCCTCCGCCGCCTCGAATACCGCGGATACGACTCCGCCGGCATCGCGGTACTCGATGGGGACGGCAGCATCCACACCCGCAAGCACGCGGGCAAGCTGGCCGTCCTGCTGAACGACCTCGACCAGCATCCGATCGCGAACGGCTCCACCGGCATCGGGCACACCCGCTGGGCCACGCACGGCGGACCCACCGACGTCAACGCGCACCCGCACCTCGGCGACGACGGCAAGCTGGCGCTCATCCACAACGGCATCATCGAGAACTTCTCCGAACTGAAGGAGGAGCTGCTCGCCGAGGGGTACACGTTCGAGAGCGAGACGGACACCGAGGTGGCCGCCAAGCTGCTCGGCCGTGAATACGGCCGGGCGCACGACCTCGAGCTCGCCTTCCGCACCGTGGTCGCCCGGCTCGAGGGCGCTTTCACGCTGCTCGCCGTGCACCGCGATGAGCCGGACGTCGTGGTCGGCGCCCGCCGCAACTCGCCGCTCGTGATCGGCCTCGGCGACGGCGAGAACTTCCTCGGCTCCGACGTCGCCGCATTCGTCGAGTTCACCCGCCGGGCCGTGGCCATCGGCCAGGACCAGATCGTCGCCATCCGCGCCGACTCCGTCACGGTCACCGACTTCGCGGGTGCGCCGGTGACGACGGAGGAGTTCGACATCGCCTGGGACGCCTCGGCGTCGGAGAAGGGCGGCTGGTCGAGCTTCATGGCGAAGGAGATCACCGAGGGACCGGATGCGGTGGCCAACACCCTGCGCGGTCGCATCGTCGACGGCGAGGTCGTGCTGCCCGACCTCGACCGCATCGGCGACGAGGCACTCCGGGGCATCACCCGCATCGTCATCGTGGCCTGCGGTACCGCCGCGTACTCGGGCATCCTCGGCAAATACGCCATCGAGGCGTGGTCCCGGGTGCCCGTCGAGGTGGAACTCGCCCACGAGTTCCGCTACCGCGACCCGGTACTCGACGACTCCACCCTCGTGATCTCCATCAGCCAGTCCGGCGAGACGATGGACACTCGCATGGCCGTGCAGTACGCCAGCGAGCACGGCGCGCGGGTGCTGTCGATCTGCAACACGCAGGGCGCCACAATCCCCCGGGAGTCCGAGGCCGTCATCTACACCCACGCCGGACCGGAGGTGGCGGTCGCGTCGACCAAAGCGTTCCTCGCCCAGGTCGCGGCGCTCTACCTGTTCGGCCTTCACCTGTCGCGCGTGCGCGGATCCCTCGACGCCGCGGAGATCGAGGCGAACGCCGCCGAACTGCAGGCCGTCCCCGAGAAGCTCGGCAAGGTGCTCGAGTCCTCGGAGTCGATCGCCCAGCTGGCCGGCTGGATGGCCGATACCCGTGCCGTGCTCTTCCTCGGCCGGAACGTGGGGTACCCGGTCGCCCTCGAGGGTGCACTGAAGCTCAAGGAGCTCGCCTACATTCACGCCGAGGGATTCGCGGCGGGCGAGTTGAAGCACGGCCCGATCGCGCTCATCGAGCCCGGCCAGCCCGTTTTCGTGATCGTTCCGAGCCCGATCGGCCAGCCTGAGCTGCACAAGAAGGTCATCTCGAACATCAAGGAGATCGAGGCTCGCGGCGCCCGCGTGCTCGCCGTCGCCGAGGAGGGCGACGCGTTCGTGCCGCCACTCGCCGACTTCGTCATCCCGATCCCGCTCGCCGGACCCTTCTTCGAGCCGCTCCTCGCCGTGGCGCCGTTGCAGATCTTCGCCATGGAGCTCGCCTCCGCCAAGGGTCTCGACGTCGACCAGCCGCGCAACCTCGCCAAGTCCGTCACGGTCGAGTAGGCGCCGTCGGCAGGGCGGGAACAATCGGATGATCGCCGGCATCGGCGTCGACGTGGTCGACCTCGCGCGCTTCGAGCGCTCGGTCGCCCGCACGCCCGCGCTGGTGCCGCGTCTGTTCGCCGAGAGCGAACGCGGGCTGCCGCCCCGGTCGCTCGCCGCACGGTTCGCGGCCAAGGAGGCGCTGATCAAAGCCCTCGGCGGCTCGTCCGGCGTGCGCTGGCACGACATGGAGGTGGTGCGGGACGAGGGCGGGGATCCCTCCTTCCGGCTGCACGGTGGCATGCTCGACCTGATGCGGGCGCGCGGGATCGACTCGGTGCACCTGTCGATGAGTCACGACGGCCCGGTCGCCTGTGCATTCGTCGTGACCGAAAGAACCGGCCGATGAAGCCCGGGGATGCGGTGGCCGACGCAGAACCGGTGGACGCACCCGCGGAACTGCGTCGCGAGGCGCGCATCGATCTCGCCGCGATCGAGCACAACGTCGCCCGGTTGCGGGAGGTCGCCGGCACCCGGTCGCTCATGGCCGTGGTCAAGGCGAACGGGTACGGACACGGGAGCGTGCCGGTAGCGCGCGCGGCCCTCCGCGGGGGAGCGGACTGGCTGGGCGTGGTGGACATCGTCGAGGCGCTCGAGCTGCGCGATGCGGGCATCGACGCCCCGCTCCTGACCTGGATCCATGCGACCGACGCCGACTTCGCATCGGCCGTCGCCGCCCGCATCGACATCGGCGTCAACTCGCTCGACCAGCTCCGGGCCGTAGCGCAGGCGGTGCGCGGCGACTCCCGCGCCGACGTGCACGTGAAGGTCGACACCGGACTCGGCCGGAACGGCGCAGCGGCGGAGAACTGGGGCGAGCTCTTCGCGGTCGCGGCGGACCTCGAGTCCGCCGGTCGCATCCGCGTCCGTGGCATCTTCAGTCACCTGGCCAACGCCGGGGACGACGAGGATGCCGCCCAGATCGCCGCGTTCCAGCGGGCGCTCGCCGCAGCGGCGGACGCGGGGGTGCACCCCGAACTGCGTCACCTCGCCTCGACGGCGGCCGCCCTGCGGGTGCCGGCGAGCCGATTCGACATGGTGCGGGTGGGCATCGGCATCTACGGGTTGTCGCCGTTCGACGACGCCACGTCGGCCGAGCTCGGCCTCGTCCCCGCGCTCACCCTGGTGGGCGGCGTCGTGGCGGTGAAGCGCGTTCCGGCCGGAACGGGCGTCTCCTACGGGTACAGCTACCGCACCCGTCAGGAGACCACCCTGGCGCTCGTGTCCCTCGGGTATGCCGACGGGATCCCGCGCCTCGCGTCCAACCGGGCCCCGGTGAGCATCCGCGGCGGCCGGTACACGGTGTCCGGACGCATCGCGATGGACCAGTTCGTCGTCGACCTCGGCGCCGACGAGTGCGAGGTGGGCGACGACGTCGTGCTGTTCGGCGACCCGGCGACCGGCGTTCCGTCGGCCGACGAGTGGGCCGCCGCCGCCGAGACGATCAACTACGAGGTCGTCACCCGACTCGGCGGCCGCATCGTGCGGAGGTACCCGTCGTGAGCGCCGATCGGAACGAGAGCAGGGGACACGGACTCGCCCCCCTGCGCACCGCGACGGTGGACCTGGACGCCTTCCGCCGGAACGTCCGCACGCTCGCCGAGCTCGTTTCGCCCGCCGAGACCATGATCGCGGTCAAGGCCGACGCCTACGGGCACGGCATGGTGCCCATCGCCCGCGCCGCGCTCGAGGCCGGCGCGAGCTCGCTGGCCGTGCTCGACATCCCCGCCGCCCTCGCCCTCCGCGCCGCGGGAGTCACCGCCCCGCTCTTCGCCTGGCTGCACGGGCCGTCGTCGGACTTCGCCGCGGCCGCGGCCGCCGACGTCGACCTCGGCGTCTCGGCCCTGTGGCAGCTCGAGGCCATCGTCGCCGCGCGGGGCGGGAGCCGCCCGCGCGTGCACCTCAAGGTCGACACCGGACTGAGCCGCAACGGCGCGACAGTCGAGCAGTGGCCGGGCCTCGTGCGACGCGCCCTGCAGGCCCACCGTGCGGGCGAGGTCGTGCTGCACGCCGCGTGGTCGCACCTCGCCGACGCCTCGCCCGAGGACGATGAGGTGGCCCTCGGCCGTTTCCACGCCGCCCTCGAGGTGGCGGCAGGCGAGGGGGCCGACTTCCCGCTCCTGCATCTCGCGGCGAGCTCCGCGGGCATGCGGATGCCGGCGGCCCGCTTCGGGCTCGTGCGCTTCGGCATCGCGGCCTACGGAATCTCGCCGTTCGACGACGCCACCGGCGCCGACCTCGGACTGGTGCCGGTGATGACCGTGCAGGGCGCCGTGTCGTCCGTAAAGCGCGTACCCGCTGGCACGGGGGTGTCGTACGGATTCGCCTACCGCACGGAGGGCGAGACGACCCTCGCGCTCGTTCCCCTCGGCTATGCCGACGGGGTGCCGCGGGTCGCCGGGCCGTCCGCATCCATGTCCATCCACGGGAAGCGTCACCGCATCGCCGGACGGGTCGCCATGGACCAGGTCGTGCTGGACGTGGGCGAAGCCGACGTGCGGGTCGGTGACATCGTCACGATGTTCGGGCCGGGCGAGAAGGGCGAGCCGACGGCGGAGGAGTGGGCGGCCTGGGCGAAGACCATCGGCGACGAGATCGTCGCCCGAGTGGGCCCCCGGGTTCAGCGCACCTACCGCGACGACCGACCGTGACCGCGCGACGGGACTTCGCGCTGACGGTGTCGACGCCGCAGGACATGACGGCGCTCGGCGTGCGGCTCGGTGCGCTGCTGCGGGCGGGCGACCTCGTCGTGCTCACCGGCCGGCTCGGTGCGGGCAAGACCACGCTCACCCGCGGCATCGGTGCCGGGCTTGGAGTACGCGGGCCGGTCACGAGCCCCACGTTCGTGCTGGCGCGCACCCATCCGAGCACGGTCGGTGGTCCGCCCCTGGTCCACGTCGACGCCTACCGGTTGTCCACCGCGGCCGAGCTCGACGATCTCGACATCGACTTCGCCCGCTCCGTGGTGGTGGTGGAGTGGGGCCTCGGTCTCCTCGACGGCATCACCGACTCCTGGCTCGAGCTCGTGCTCGACCGGCCGACCGGCGCCGAGCATGATGCGACGCCCGGTCGCCCGCCCGGCGACGACGAGGCGGATGCCGTCCTCGACGCCGATGTCGATGTCGAGGAACCGATCGAGCCGCGCACCGTATCCGTCACGGCCGTCGGGGACCGCTGGGCCGATCTGGCGGACGGACTGGGCGCGCCCACGACCTAAGCTTGTCGAGTGCTTCTCGCCATCGACACCTCCGCGGGAACGAGCGTCGCCCTCGCGGCGGCGGACCCGGCGTCACCGGGCGGGTACCGGGTTCGCGCCGAGCGCGGCACTCCCGACACCATGCGGCACGCCGAGGTCATCGGCGCGATGATCCGCGACTGCCTCGTTGACGCGGGCATCCCGGCGAGCGAGGTGACCGCGGTCGTGGCGGGCATGGGACCCGGACCGTTCACCGGTCTCCGGGTGGGCATCGCGGCGGCCAGGGCGTTCGCCCTCGGCCGATCGATCCCGGTGCTCCCCGTGGTGAGTCACGACGCCGTCGCGTTCGATGCCTTCCCGGATCCGTCGAGTGCTGCGGCCGGAGCGCCGCCGGAGCGGGTCGTCGTGGTGACCGACGCCCGGCGCCGCGAACTCTACTGGTCGGTGTACCACGCGCCGTCGGCCGACGGCATCCCCATCCGGGTCGACGGGCCCCGGCTCTCCGCACCCGACGGTGTGCCGCACGACCTCCGGCGCATCGATGCGACGGTGATTCCCGCCGGGTCGCTCGGCGTGCTGGCCGGCCGCATGCGGGACCGGGGCGACCGCTTCGCCGCGGGCGACGCGCTGTACCTGCGCTCGCCTGACGTCACCCCGTCGCGCGGACAGAAGAGGGTCACCTCGTGAGCTGGGTCTTCCGGCGCGCGACGCCGCAGGATCTCGACGGCATCATGGTGATCGAATCCGAGGTCTTCGTCTCGGACGCCTGGTCGGCCAACGCGATGGGAGCGGAGCTCGCGAGCCCGCACGCGTACTACCTCGTCGTGGTCGACTCCGAGCGGCCCGACGACGTGGTCGCCTACGCCGGACTGCTCGCCCCGGAGGGCGCGGGCGAGGCGGACGTGCAGACCATCGCCGTGGCGCCCTCCGCCCGACGCCGCGGCCTCGGTCGCGCCCTGATGCTCAGCCTGGTGACGGAAGCGCGCAAGCGCGGCGCCCGCGAGGTGTTCCTCGAGGTGCGCGCGGACAACCCGAACGCCGAGACCCTCTACCGTGCCCTCGGTTTCGAGCACATCGCCACCCGCCCGCACTACTACCAGCCCGACGACGTGGACGCCCTCGTGATGCGGCTCGCCGTTCCGGACCGGGTCACCGAGTGGGCGACGGCACTCCCGACGGGGGCCGAGGGAGAGGCGGCGCCCGAGCCGCTCGAGACGTCGGAAGCAGTCGCGACGCGGGAGCCGCTCGTGCTCGGCATCGAGACGTCGTGCGACGAGACCGGCGTCGGCATCGTGCGCGGCACGACGCTGCTCGCCAACACGATCTCCTCCTCCATGGACGAGCACGCCCGCTTCGGTGGCGTCGTGCCGGAGATCGCCGCCCGGGCGCACCTCGAAGCGCTCGAGCCCACACTCCATGCCGCTCTCGACGAGGCGGGGGTGACGCTCGGCGACATCGACGCGATCGCCGTCACGAGCGGGCCCGGCCTGGCCGGAGCGCTCATGGTGGGCGTCGGAGCGGCCAAGGCGCTCGCCGTGGCGCTCGACCGGCCGCTCTACGCCGTCAACCACCTCGTCGGACACGTGGGCGCTGACCTGCTCCGCGCCGACGGCACGCCCGGCGACGACCTCGCCCTGCCCACCATCGCCCTCCTCGTCTCGGGTGGTCACACCTCCCTGTTGCTCGTGCGCGACCTCGTCTCCGACGTCGAACTGCTGGGGGAGACGATCGATGACGCGGCGGGCGAGGCGTTCGACAAGGTCGCCCGCGTGCTCGGCCTGCCGTACCCGGGCGGTCCGGAGATCGACCGTGCCGCTGCGGACGGCGACCCGCGCGCCATCCGGTTCCCCCGCGGGCTGACGCTGCCGAAGGATCTCGCGCGCCACCGCTACGACTTCTCCTTCTCCGGCCTGAAAACGGCGGTCGCACGGTGGGTCGAGGCGCGAGCCGACGCGGGCGAGCCGGTGCCCACGGCGGATGTCGCGGCGAGCTTTCGCGAGGCGGTGGTCGACGTGCTCATCGGCAAGGCGGTCGCCGCGTGCGTCGACCACGGCATCCCCCGGCTCCTGCTCGGCGGCGGCGTGATCGCCAACGCGCGCCTCCGCGCGGTGGCGGAGGAGCGGTGCGCGGCCGCGGGCATCGCCCTGCGCATTCCCGCGCTCTCGCTCTGCACCGACAACGGTGCGATGATCGCCGCCGTGGCCGCGCAGCTCATCCGCGGGGGGCACGCACCCTCCGGTCTCGATTTCGGCGCGGACTCCACACTGCCGGTGACGGAGATCTCACCCCGCTGATGCCGTGACAGGGTCGCCACGGCAGGGGCGCCGCCCGGACGCGTCGGCGGTTTGACACCCGTTCCGAGCGGGTGGGACGATTGCCTGAATCGCGCTCCACACCCGCGTCATAAGGAGCAGCCATGACCTATCCGGCAGACCAGTACCCGGCCCCGCGCGGCGAACTGCCCTACGCAGGCTACCCGCCCGTCCGGCCCACGAACGTGCTGGCGATCATCGCGCTGGTGGTGGCCTTCTTCCTGCCGCCGGCGGCCATCGTGTGCGGACATCTGGCACTCGGGCAGATCCGACGCACCGGTGAAGCGGGCAACGGGCTCGCCATGGCCGGTCTCGTGCTCGGCTACGTGTTCACCGGGGTCATCCTGCTCCTCCTCGTGGCGGCGATCGCCGTGCCGCTCTTCCTGTTCAGCCTCCTCGGCGCTACGACGGGCAGCTACTGACGGTGGGATGGTCCGCCGCTCCGACGGGGAGCGCCTCGCCCCGCGGGCACGCCTGTACTGTTTCTCCGACGAAAGGATTTCCATGAGCGACCCCCGCAGCCCCTCGGACCCCGATCAGCCCGGTGTTCCGCCCGCACCGCCGGCGCCGTCGGCGTCCTCCTACCCGTCCTCGGGCTACGGTGCACCGGGCGGCGCATCGCCCTACGGCGCGCCGGCCGGCGCGTCGCCGTACGGATCGCCCTACGGTGCCGCTCAGGGCGCCCCGTCGGGAGACAAGAAGACGCTGAGCCTCATCTCGATGATCACCGGCATCGTCGGCGTCGTGGCCTTCGGCTGGTTCCTCCCCGCCTCCATCGCCGCCGTCATCCTCGGGTTCATGGGGAAGAAGCGGGAGCCCGGCGCGAAGGGGTTCTGGCTCACCGGCATCATCACGGGCTTCGTCGGCATCGCCCTGACCATCCTCGTGGTGGGCGTCGTCATCCTGGCGATCGTGGCCGCGGCGAGCGTCGACACGGGCATGAACCAGTTCACCTACTAGCGTCATGCATCAGCGATCGTGCTGACGCGGCGGGGATGGTCACCTTCGGGTGCCATCCCCGTTCTCGTTGTCGCGGCGGGTGCAGCTAGTCGACGCGCTCGGCCAGCAGCGCGGTGTGCCGTCCGGCCACCCGCGTCACGATGAGCGTCGCCGACCCGTCGCCGCGCAACGAGAGGCGCTTCCGCAGCACGGCGGGGTCGAGGTCGATCCCGCGCTTCTTGATCTCCAGCGATCCGATCCGGCGATCGCGCAGCAGTCGTTTCACCCGCGACTCGTCGAACGGCAGCGTGTCGGTGACACGGAAACCCCGGGCGAACGGGGTGGGGCGCGGGGAATCCGTAGTGAGCCACGCGATCGACTCGCTCACCATGCCGGCGTCGAGCGAACGGGCCAGGTCGCCGATGAGCCGAGCACGGATGACCGCACCGTCCGGCTCGTACACGTACTCCCCGATCGATCGCACCTCGGCGTCGGGGGCGTCGGACGCCCCGACGAGCTCCGCCGCCCGGGTGCCGCTGAGCACGAGAGCGGCGCGACGGATGCCGGGGCGCGACACCGCGCCGAACCACAGACCCATCTCCACAAGCGCGCCGTCCACCGAGATCCACTGCGCCTCGGCGTCATTCGGGATGAGGTCGCGATCGAGCCCCGGACCGAGCTTGATGCCCGTGGGCAGCGAACGCGCCGTGTCCAGCGCGAAGTCGAGCGGCGGACTGTAGGCGTCCGGGTCGATGCGACGGGTGTCGCGGTGCCCGGTCGTGCGCCGGGCGGGGTCGAGGAAGACCGCCTCGACGCGTGCGGTGTCGACGTCCTGGGCTCGCGCGTGCTCGACCGCCGCCGCCGGAAACGGCGCGAGGTTGTAGCTGGCGAGGATGGCGGTGACGTCGTCGGCATCGACCGCGAGCACCTCGAGGTCGAGTGCGGACATCGCCATGGCGTCGCCCCCGATCCCGCAGCCGAGGTCCGCCACCCGGGCGACCCCCGCGTCGCGGAAGCGCCGCGCGTGCAACGCCGCCACCGGCAGTCGTGTCGCCTGCTCGAGCCCGGCGTCGGTGAAGAGCATGCGGCTCGCGAAGTCGCCGAACTTGCCCGTGGCCTTCGCCCGCAGACGCGCCTGCGTGAGGACGGCGGATACGAGGGTGGGGGAGGAGCCCGCCGCACGCAGCCGGGCCACCGTGCTCACCACGTCCCGCTCGGCGTAGGCCGGCACCGAGTCGAGCAGGCGCAGCCCCTCGGGGGACAGCAGCTCGACGAGCTCCGACTTGTCCATCCGCCCACCGTAGCAACGGGCTCCGATTGGCACTCGCGTTGCACGAGTGCAAGCTCACCCCTAAACTCGGGTTAGCACTCTCCACACGAGGGTGCTAACCGAGATTTCCGTTCTAAGAAAGAAGAGGTCAAACGTGTCGGTCTCCATCAAGCCGCTCGAGGATCGCATCGTCATCAAGCAGGTCGAGGCAGAGCAGACGACTGCATCCGGGCTGGTCATCCCTGACACCGCCAAGGAGAAGCCCCAGGAGGGCGAGGTCGTCGCCGTCGGACCGGGTCGCATCGACGACAACGGCAACCGCGTCCCGCTCGACATCTCCGTCGGTGACAAGGTCATCTACTCGAAGTACGGCGGAACCGAGGTGAAGTACGGCGGCGACGACCTGCTCGTCCTGTCGGCTCGCGACGTGCTCGCGGTCGTGGTCCGCTAACGACGAAACGCTTTTTCGAGGAGCCCGGCCGGTCGGCCGGGCTCCTCGTGCGTTATGGGGCGGCCGTACCCCGGGTTTGGCCGTCGTGGTGACGCCATCGGCAGTTTTCCGACGACGCTCGCGACTAGTCTCATCGAGTGACCCCGCCCCCCTCCCGCTCCGGCCTCGTCTACGCGATCCTGGCCTACGGGCTCTGGGGCATTCTCCCCGCGTACTTCCTGCTGATGGCGCCCGCCGGCGCCATCGAGATCGTGGGCTGGCGCATCCTCTTCTCCCTCGTCTTCTGCGCCGTGCTGATCACCGCGACGCGGGCGTGGCCGGCCTTCCTCGCGGTGCTTCGACGGCCGAAGCTCGTGCTGGTGATGGGGCTCGCCGGCCACCTGATCCTCGTCAACTGGACCATCTACGTCTACGGCACGCTCAACGGACACGTGCTGGAGACCGCGCTCGGCTACTTCATCAACCCGATCGTGACGGTGCTGCTCGGCGTGTTCCTGCTGCACGAGCGTCTCCGCCCCCTGCAGTGGACCGCGGTGGGACTGAGCGCCCTCGCCGTCGTGGTGCTGACGGTCAACTACGGTGCGCTGCCGTGGATCTCGCTGGTGCTCGCCGGAAGCTTCGGACTGTACGGGCTGCTGAAGAAGCGCATCGGCGGCACAGTGGATGCCCTCACCGGGCTCACCCTCGAGACGGCCTGGCTCACCCCCGCCGCGGTGGGCATGGTCGTCTTCGTGTCGGCGACTTCCGGCATCACCCTCGGCACCGAGTCGCCGCTGCACACCATCGCCATCCTCAGCGCTGGCGTCATCACCGCCGTCCCCCTGCTCTTCTTCGCGGCGGCCGCGCGCCGGCTGCCGCTCACCTATATCGGCCTCACCCAGTACCTCGCGCCGGTGCTGCAGTTCCTCTTCGGCGTCTTCGTGATGCACGAGGACATGCCGGCCGCCAGGTGGGTGGGCTTCTCCATCGTGTGGGTCGCCCTGATCGTGCTCACCATCGACATGTTCGCGTCGGGGCGGCCCGGGCGGAGGACCGTCGCGGTACCCGCGTGACCCGGGGCCGTGCGCGACCGGGCCTTTCCACCGTGTAACGATTGCGTCGCTTTACATGCCCGTAATCGTGTCGAATTGTGCGGGGGTGTCCACCCCTATACCGTGAACGAACATGTGCGGGTCTCCCCGCGCCTGAATCATGCACATCACACCGTATAAGGAGCACCATGAGCGCATACCTGAGGGGCGCCACCGCCTCCCGCTCGAGCGCCTTCTCGGCGGGAACCAAGGTACTGGCGGCTTCGGCCGGCATCCTTCTGCTGGCATCCTGTGCCGGCAGCCCTTCCGAAGAGGAAACCGACAGCGGAACCGGAACCGGAACCCCGACGACGACCAGTTCCGACCGCGAAGCCGACGGCGTTCTGACGGTAGGAACGATCCTGCCGCAGACGGGTAACCTGTCCTTCCTCGGCCCGCCCGAGTTCGCCGGTGTCGACCTCGCGGCGCAGGAGATCAGCGAGTCCGACTTCGAGTTCGACGTCGAGGTTCTCCACCGCGACTCGGGTGACGGTGACACCGACATCGCCACGCAGTCCGCCGGCGAGCTCATCGACCTCGCGGCCGACATCGTCATCGGAGCGGCTTCCTCGGGTGTGTCCTTCACGTTCATCGACCAGCTCGTGTCGGCCGGCGTGATCCAGATCTCCCCGGCCAACACGTCGCCCGACTTCACCACCTACGAGGACGACGGCTGGTACTGGCGCACCGCCCCCAGCGACGTGCTGCAGGGACGGGTGCTCGGAAACCTCATGGTCGGTGACGGCGCCGAGAACGTGGGCATCATCTACATCAACGACCCCTACGGCATCGGCCTGACGGAGAACGCCACCACCGCGATCGAGAGCGCCGGTGGCACCGTCACCGCAGCGGTCCCGTACAACACCGGTGACACGCAGTTCGCCTCCATCGTCGACGAGGTGCTCGCGAGCGGACCCGACGCGATCGCGGTCATCGCGTTCGCCGAGACGTCGTCGATCATCCCCGAGCTCGTCAACACCCAGGGCTTCGCGGGCAGCGGCGTGTACCTGGTCGACGGGAACCTGTCGAACACGTACGAGTTCGCACCGGGCACCCTCGAGGGCGCGAAGGGCACCCTCCCGGGCAACTTCGCGAGCGAGGACTTCCGCGCGCGTCTGCTCGAGGTCGACCCCGCACTCACCGACTTCAGCTACTCCGCCGAGTCGTACGACGCGGTCATCCTGTCGGCGCTCGCCGCGGCACAGGGCGGCAGCGACGACCCCACCACCATCCGGGACAACCTGCAGTCCGTCTCGGCGGAGGGAACGAAGTGCGAGACGTTCGCCGACTGCCTCGCTCTCATCAACGACGGTGAGGACATCGACTACGACGGACCCTCCGGTCCGATCACGTTCGACGAGAACGGCGACCCGACCGAGGCGTACATCGGCATCTACCAGTACGGTGCGGACAACCAGTACGCACCGCTGAACGCCGAATTCGGCAGCCTCGCCGAGTAGCTCGGACAGCACCCGCACGACGGAAAGGGCCCCGACCGAATGGTCGGGGCCCTTTCCCGTGCTCCGCGCCCGGAACGCCGCGCACCTGAGCGCCGCGGCGCGCGGCGGAGCGCCGGTCAGCCCTCGCGGGCCCTGCGGTCGGCGTCCACGTCCTCGGCCAGCGTGCCGAGGTACAGCTCCGTCACCTTGGGGTCCTTCAGCAACTCGCGGCCGGTGCCCGTGTAGGCGTCGCGGCCCTGGTCGAGCACGTAGGCGCGGTCGCAGATCTGCAGGCACCGCCTCGCGTTCTGCTCCACCATGATCACCGACACGCCCGCCCGGTTGATCTGGTGCACCCGCAGGAACGTCTCGTCCTGGCGCACCGGCGAGAGCCCGGCGGACGGCTCGTCGAGCAGCAGCACCGACGGGTCCATCATGAGGGCGCGCCCCATGGCGACCATCTGCCGTTCACCGCCCGACAGCGACCCGGCGCGCTGCTTGCGGCGGCTGCCGAGCTCGGGGAAGAGCGTGGTCACGAACTCGAACCGTTCGTCGAAGGCCTTCGGGCGCTGGAACATCCCCATCTCGAGGTTCTCCTCGATGGAGAGCGTGGGGAACACGTTGTTGTTCTGCGGCACCATCCCCACCCCCTTGGACACCAGCTTGTCGGCCTTGAGACCGGTGATGTCCTCGCCCTTCAGGTGGATGGCTCCCCCGCGCACGTTCACCTGGCCGAACACGGCCTTGAGGAACGTCGACTTGCCGGCACCGTTCGGACCGATGATGCCGATGAGCTCACCCGGGTAGGCCGTGATGTTGCAGCCGTTCAGGATGTTGACGCCGGGGATGTAGCCGGCCACGAGATCGGTGCTGTAGAGCACCGGATCGGCGGTGCCGGCGGAGCCCACGGGTGACGCGGGCGACGACGCGATGGGGTGCGACATCAGACGGTGCCCTCCTTCTTGGCCGCGACCTTCGCGGCGGCCTCCTTCGCCTCGACGACCGGGTTGGCCCCGGTCATCTCGCCGAGGTCGGTGTCGTGGTGGGCGCCCAGATAGGCGTCGATCACGGCCTGGTCGCGCATGACGGTGTCGGGTGGCCCTTCGGCCACGACCTTGCCCTCGGCCATGACGATGACCCAGTCGGAGATGTGCCGCACCATGTGCATGTCGTGCTCAACGAACAGCACCGACATGCCCTCCTCCTTGAGCTGTTTGATGTGGCCGAGGAGCGACTGCGTGAGCGCGGGATTCACGCCCGCCATCGGCTCGTCGAGCATCACCAGCACGGGATCGCTCATCAGCGCCCGAGCCATCTCCAGCAGCTTCCGCTGGCCTCCGGAGAGGGATGCGGCGTAGTCGTCGCTCTTGGCGTCGAGCGAGAAGCGCGCGAGCAGCTCTTCCGCCTTGGCGGTGATCTCCTCCTCGCGCTTCCGCCAGAGCGGCTTCACGAGCGCGGTGAACATGTTCTCGCCGGGCTGCTTGGTCGCCCCGAGCAGCATGTTCTGCAGCACGCTCAACCGGCCGAGCGACTTGGTGAGCTGGAAGGTGCGCACCATGCCCTTCCGCGCCACCCGGAAGGCGGGCACGCGGGCGAGGCTGTGGCCCTCGAAGCTCCAGTCGCCGGTGTTCGGCTTGTCGAAGCCGGTGAGCAGGTTGAAGAACGTGGTCTTGCCGGCGCCGTTGGGGCCGATCAGCGCGGTGATGGCGCCGCGGGGGATCTCGACGTGCGCGACGTCCACCGCGGTGAGCCCGCCGAAGGTGCGCGTGACGTTGTCGGCGACGACGATCGGGTCGACCTTCTTGCAGCCGGGTCCCACCTCGCCTACGACGAGGGGATGGGTGACGATCGTGTCAGACATTGAACGACAGCTCCTTCTTGTTCCCGAAGATGCCCTGTGGTCGGAAGATCACGAGGAGCATCAGGACGGCGCCGATGATCATGAACCGTATCTGGCCGGCCTGGGTACCGCTGATGAAGGTGATGATGTCTGCGCTGATCAGTCCCCGCAGGATGCTGTCGCTGAGCGTCAGCAGTGTGGCGAAGATCATGGCGCCGATGATGGGGCCGAACACCGTCGCGGCTCCGCCGAGCAGCAGCATCGTCCAGATGAAGAAGGTCAGCGTCGTGCCGTAGTTGGTCGGCTGCACCGCGCGGGGCAGCACGTAGATCACGCCGGCCAGCGATCCGAGCACGCCACCGAGGATCAGGGCCTGCATCTTGTACGCGTAGATGTTCTTGCCGAGGCTGCGCACGGCATCCTCGTCCTCCCGGATGCCCTTGACGACGCGGCCCCACGGGCTGCGCATCAGCAGGAACACCAGGATGCTCGCGAGGATGACGAGGGACCAACCGAAGACGCGGATCCACAACTGGTTCTCGGTGTAGGTCCACGGGCCGAAGCCGTACACGCCGTCGGGGAAGGGGTTGATCGCGGTGAAGCCGCTGTTGAAGCCGGACAGGCCTGTCGCCCCACCGGTCACGGCGGTGAGCCCCGTGGTCGACACCACGTAGCGCACGATCTCGGCGCTGGCGATGGTGACGATGGCCAGGTAGTCGGCGCGCAATCGGAGTGTCGGCACACCGAGGAGGAACGCGAAGAGCACGCTCGCGAGGATCGCCGACAGGAACGCCAGCCACAGCGGTGCGTCGAACGACAGGATCGGCACCACGAAGGCGTATGCGCCGATGGCCATGAATCCGGCCTGGCCGAAGTTGAGCAGCCCGGCATACCCGAAGTGCACGCTGATGCCGATCGCGGCGAGGGCGTAGGCGGCCGTCACCGGGCTGAGCAGTTCGCCGGCGGCGTTGGTGAAGATTTGTCCCCAGTCCATGATGGCCTCCTAGCCGACCCGTTCCTTGCGGCCCAGGACTCCCTGGGGTCTGATGAGGAGCACGAGAATGAGAATGAGAAGAGCGATGGCGTAGCGCAGGTCGTTCGGGATCCACACGGTGGAGACCTCGGTGACGATGCCGATGACCAGCGAGCCGACGAGAGCGCCGAACGCGCTGCCGAGACCGCCGAGGGTCACCGCCGCGAAGAGCAGCAGCAGGATCTGGAAGCCCATGTTCCAGTTCACCTGACGGAAGATGCCGTAGAGGATGCCGCTGAGCCCGGTCAGCGTGGCGGCCATGATCCACACGATCCGGATGATGCGGTCCACGTTGATCCCGGAGGCCGCCGCGAGCCCGGCGTTGTCGCTCACCGCCCGCGTGGCCTTGCCGATACGGGTGCGGGTGAGGAAGAGCCCCACCAGCACGAGCATGACGATGCTGATGCCCATGCTCACGAGCGACGCCACGGTGATCGTCACCGGTCCCGCGGTGATGGTGCTCGTGAGGCCGGTGTCGAGCGTCTCGATGTTGCCGCCGAGGAAGAACAGGAAGATGTAACGCACGAGGATCGACAGGCCGATCGTCACGATCATGGCCTGCACCAGTCCCACCCCCCTCCGCCTCAGGGGTTTGTGCAGGAACGCGTCCTGCGCGTAGCCGGTGAAGGCGCTGAGCACCAGCGTGATGAGGATCGCCAGAGGGAGAGCCACATTCATCACCGTGCCGAAGAAGAAGAAGATCACGGCACCGAAGGTGACCATCTCGCCGTGGGCGAAGTTATTGAGCTTCGTCGTTCCGTAGATCAGCGAGATGCCGATGGCGCCGAGGGCGAGCAGCAAGCCGAAGTTGAGGCCGTACACGGCACGGGTGAGGATCGTGTCCCAGATGCTCGTGTTCGACACGGTGCCCTCGCCCGTGGGGAACAGCACGTTCACGGTGTTGGTCGTGCCGAGCACGACGTCGCGGGTGATGTTCTCGGGGTCGCGCGGAGCGACGCCCTCGGGGAGGGTCTCGGGCACGAGCGTCGCCGTGTACTCGCCGGCGGAGGGCGGCGACACCGACCAGCGACCGTCGGCGCCGGTGACTCCGGTCTCCTCGAAGCCCGACCCCTCGACCAGCACCTCGACGCCCTCGAGCGGGGTGTCGCCGTCGCGGATGATGCCGCCGATGGTGAAGGTGTTGGTGAAGTCACCCGTGGGGGTGGGTGTGGGCTCCGGCGTCGTGGCAGCCGACGCGGGCCCCGACCCGATTGTCAGAACGACGAGGATGGCGGCGACCACCGTGGCGAGAACCGTTCCGAGAACGGATAACACGGGGGGCACACGTCTGAGTAGAACTGGCACTGAACCTCCAGGAGCAAGCCACCGAGATCACGGGTTCTCTCGGGTCGGGCTGGCTGTCGTCGTTGACGATACTTGTGATTTGTGTCCCTCGTGTTTCCGAGAGAACCCAAAACCGGTTCCTCATTATGGAGGGGGAATAGTCCATTCCCTAAACCGTTAATATGGAGAACCGGTGCAGCACGTGGATTCCCGGTCCTCCACCTTTCTTCCTCTCCCACTCCGACCTCTAAGGGGACTCATGGACAGCGGCGATCCCTTCGGCTTCATCGGTCTCACCTATGACGACGTGATGCTCCTCCCCGGGCACACCGACGTCATCCCGAGCGAGGCGGACACGTCGTCCCGCCTCACCAAGCGCATCACCGTGTCCGCGCCCCTGCTCTCCTCGGCGATGGACACCGTCACCGAGTCGCGCATGGCGATCGCCATGGCGCGTCAAGGCGGCCTCGGCGTGGTGCACCGCAACCTGTCGATCGAGGATCAGGCCGCGCACGTCGACAAGGTGAAGCGCAGCGAGTCGGGCATGATCACCAACCCGGTCACCACCCGGCCCGACGCGACGGTGGCCGAGGTCGACGCGCTGTGCGGCCAGTACCGGGTGTCCGGTCTCCCCGTGGTCGAGAGCGACGGCACGCTCGTCGGCATCATCACCAACCGCGACATGCGCTTCGTCTCGCAGTTCGAGAAGCAGACCATCCTCGTGCAGGACGTGATGACCCGTGCGCCCCTGATCACCGCTCCCGTGGGCATCGATCCCGACAGCGCGGTCGCCATCTTCGCGCAGCACAAGATCGAGAAGCTGCCCCTCGTCGATGCGAACGGCAAGCTCCGCGGCCTCATCACCGTGAAGGACTTCGACAAGTCGGAGAAGTACCCGAACGCCACGAAGGATGCCGAAGGTCGGCTCCGCGTCGGTGCGGCCATCGGATTCTTCGGCGACGCGTGGGAGCGCGCGATGGCGCTCGTCGACGCGGGCGTCGACGTGCTCGTCGTCGACACCGCCAACGGCGACAGCGCCGGCGTGCTCGACATCGTGCGCCGGTTGAAGAGCGACCCCGCCGCGGCCGACGTCGACATCATCGGCGGCAACGTGGCCACCCGCGGCGGCGCGCAGGCGCTCGTCGAGGCGGGCGTCGACGCCATCAAGGTGGGCGTGGGCCCCGGCTCCATCTGCACCACCCGCGTGGTCGCGGGCGTGGGCGTGCCTCAGGTCACCGCGGTCTACGAGGCGTCGTTGGCGGCCCGTGCCGCCGGCATCCCGGTGATCGCCGACGGCGGCCTGCAGTACTCGGGCGACATCGCCAAGGCGCTGGTCGCGGGCGCCGACACCGTGATGCTCGGCTCCCTGCTCGCGGGGTGCGACGAGAGCCCCGGCGACCTCATCTTCGTGAACGGCAAGCAGTTCAAGACCTACCGCGGCATGGGTTCCCTCGGGGCGCTGCAGACGCGCGGCAAGCGCACCTCCTACTCGAAGGACCGTTACTACCAGTCGGACGTGCCCGACGACGACAAGCTGATCGCCGAGGGCATCGAGGGCCAGGTCCCCTACCGCGGTGCGCTCTCGAACGTGGTGTACCAGCTGACCGGCGGCCTCCGCCAGTCGATGTTCTACGTGGGCGCCCGCACGGTGTCGGAGCTGAAGGATCGCGGTCGCTTCGTGCGCATCACGGCCGCGGGTCTCAAGGAGTCGCACCCGCACGACGTGCAGATGGTCGCGGAGGCGCCCAACTACCGTCGCTGACGTGGCGCCCCACGGTCCCTGAGCTTGTCGAAGGGACGTCACCGAACGCGCGGAGCAGGTGACGGCACGGCGCTCCCGCGATAGGCTGGTCGGCTCGCCGGAGGCGGGCGATTCTCCGATGCCGCGACTCAGCGCGTCGGGGCATGCCGATTCGCACCGCACCGGAGACACCCCGTGGGACACATCGACGTCAGTAGCGTCTCGTTCACACTTCCCGATGGTCGTCCGCTGCTCGACGACGTGTCATTCCGGGTAAGCGAGGGAACCACCGCGGCACTGATCGGCCCGAACGGCGCCGGGAAGTCCACCCTCCTCCGCATTCTGCGCGGCGAACTCAGGGCCGACTCCGGCGTGGTGGCGGTGGACGGGGGACTCGGCGTAATGGATCAGTTCGTGGGTTCCGCCGGCGACGATTCGACCGTTCGCGACCTGCTGGTCTCCGCCGCTCCCGCACCGGTGCGGGTCGCCGCACGGGCACTCGACGCGGCGGAGCTCGCCCTTCTCGAAAGCGACACCACACCGAACCAGATGGCCTACGCCACCGCGCTCGCGGACTACGGCGACAGCGGCGGGTACGAGCAGGAGACGGTGTGGGACACCTGCACCATGGCGGCCCTCGGTGCGCCGTTCGAGCGGGTGCAGTACCGCCCTCTCTCCGAGCTGTCCGGCGGCGAGCAGAAACGGCTCGTGCTCGAGGCGCTGCTGCGCGGGCTGGAACAGGTGCTGCTTCTCGACGAACCCGACAACTTCCTCGACGTGCCGGGCAAGCGCTGGCTGGAGGAGGCGCTGCGGGAATCGCGGAAGACGGTGCTGCTGGTGTCGCACGACCGGGAACTGCTCGCCCGCGCCGCCGACCGCATCCTCACCCTGGAGGTGCGGGCGGCGGGGAACAGCACCTGGACCCACGGCGGCGGCTTCGCCACCTACGCCCGGGCCCGCGCGGAGCGGATGGAACGCCTCGACGAACTGCGGAGGCGCTGGGACGAGCAGCACGAGAAGCTGCGCACGCTGGTGCGCACCCTCAAGGTGAAGGCCGCGGCGAACGACTCCTTCGCCTCGCGGTATCACGCCGCCACGACGAGGCTGCGCAGGTTCGAGGAGGCCGGTCCGCCGGAGGAGCGTCCCCAGGCGGCCGACGTACGGATCCGCCTGGTCGGTTCGCGCACCGGCAAGCGGGTCATCGTCTGCGAGCAGCTCGAGCTCACCGGACTCATGCGGCCCTTCGACCTCGAGGTCTGGTACGGCGACCGGGTGGGCGTGCTGGGCTCCAACGGGTCCGGCAAGTCGCACTTCCTCCGCCTGCTGGCGCGCGGCGGATCGGACCCGGATCCGACCCTGGGTCACGCGACGAGCGTCGGCGAGGCGCTCCCCCCGGTGGAGCACTCCGGCCGGGCGATCCTCGGCTCCCGCGTGGTGCCCGGCTGGTTCGCCCAGCTGCACGAGCACCCGGAACTCACCGGGAGGACGCTGCTCGACATCCTGCACCGGGGCGACTCGGAGCGGCAGGGCATGGCCCGCGAGGCCGCCAGCCGGGCGCTCGACCGCTACGGGCTCGCCGGAAGCGCCGAGCAGACGTTCGACACCCTCTCCGGCGGACAGCAGGCGCGGCTGCAGATCCTGCTGCTCGAACTGTCGGGCGTAACGCTGCTGCTGCTCGACGAACCGACCGACAACCTCGACATCGACTCCGCGGAGGCGCTGGAGGACGCGCTCGCCCGCTTCTCCGGCACCGTGCTCGTGGTCACCCACGATCGCTGGTTCGCGCGCGGCCTCGATCGGTTCGTGGTCTTCGGCTCGGACGGCGAGGTCTACGAGTCCACAGCACCGGTCTGGGACGAGGGCCGTGTCGAACGGGCCAGATAGGCTGAACCGGTGAGTGACGTAGAGATCGGCCGCAGCAAACGGGCCCGCAGGGTGTACGCCTTCGACGACATCGCGATCGTGCCGTCACGGCGTACGCGCGACCCGCAGGACGTGTCGATCGGCTGGTCGATCGATGCCTACCAGTTCGACATCCCCTTCCTCGCGGCGCCGATGGACTCGGTGGTGTCTCCCGCCACGGCCATCCGCATGGGCCAGCTCGGCGGACTCGGCGTGCTCGACCTCGAGGGCCTCTGGACGCGCTACGAGAACCCCGAGCCGCTGCTCGAGGAGATCCGCAATCTGCCCGCCGAGGTCGCCACCGCCCGCATGCAGACCATCTATTCGGAGCCGATCAAGCCCGAGCTGATCACGGCCCGCATCGCGGAGATCCGCGCGGCCGGCGTGACGGTGGCCGGGTCGCTGTCGCCCCAGCGCACGCACGACCTCTCCGACTGCGTGGTCGACGCCGGCGTCGACCTGTTCGTCATCCGCGGCACCACCGTGTCCGCCGAGCACGTGTCCCGCGCCTCCGAGCCGCTCAACCTCAAGAAGTTCATCTACGAGCTCGACGTGCCCGTGATCGTCGGAGGCGCCGCGACGTACACCGCGGCACTGCACCTCATGCGCACCGGGGCCGCCGGTGTGCTCGTCGGGTTCGGCGGGGGCGCCGCCTCGACCACCCGCAGCTCGCTCGGCATCCACGCGCCCATGGCCACCGCGGTGTCGGATGTCGCTGACGCGCGCCGCGACTACATGGACGAGTCGGGCGGCCGGTACGTGCACGTCATCGCCGATGGGGGCCTCGGCACCTCGGGCGACATCGTCAAGGCGATCTCCGTGGGCGCCGACGCGGTGATGCTCGGCTCCACGCTCGCCCGGGCCACGGATGCGCCCGGCGGCGGATACCACTGGGGGGCCGAAGCGCACCACCCCGAGCTGCCGCGGGGCAGCCGGGTGCACGTCGGCCAGATCGCCCCGCTCCAGCAGATCCTTTACGGCCCGTCCACCGTGGCCGACGGAACCGCGAACCTCGCCGGGGCGCTGCGTCGGTCGATGGCCACCACCGGATACTCCGACCTCAAGGAGTTCCAGCGCGTCGAGGTCGTCGTCGCGCCGTACCACAAGTAGCACCGTTGGAAGGCGGGCTGCGGCCTGCGGAAAGCATGGAGGGGAACATGGCTCGATCTCGCACGGTGTCCCGGTCGTCCAAGCTCGGACCGGAGGAACGCGTCGCCGCGATCGATTCCCTCCGGTCCAAGGAGCTCGACATCCTCGTCGTCGGTGGGGGGATCGTCGGTGCGGGCAGCGCTCTCGACGCCGTGACCCGCGGTCTCAGCGTCGGACTCCTCGAGGCGCGGGACTGGTCGAGCGGCACGTCGAGCCGGTCCTCGAAGCTCGTGCACGGCGGCATCCGCTACCTCGAACAGCTCGACTTCCGCCTCGTCCGCGAGGCGCTCATGGAGCGCGGGCTGCTGTTGCAGCGCATCGCGCCGCACCTCGTGAAGCCCGTCCGCTTCCTCTACCCCCTCAAGAAGCGCGTCATCGAGCGGCTGTACATCGGCGCGGGCATGCTGCTCTACGACATCTTCAGCTGGTCAGGAGGGCGGCCGCCCGGCGTGCCGCACCACCGCCACCTCACCAAGCGCCAGGTTCTCCGCGCCATCCCGAGCCTCGCCAACGACGCGCTGGTGGGCGGCATCACCTACTACGACGCCCAGGTGGACGATGCGCGTTACGGTTCGTCGCTCGTGCGCACGGCGTCGTTCTACGGCGTGCACGCGGCCAGCCGCGTCCGCGTCGAGGGCTTCCTCAAGGTGGGCGAACGCGTGGTGGGCGTGAAGGCGCACGACCTGCAGACCGACGAGAGGTTCGAGGTGCGGGCCCGCCAGGTCGTGAACGCCACGGGCGTCTGGACCGACGACACCCAGTCGATGGTGGGCGAGCGCGGGCAGTTCAAGGTGCGGGCGTCGAAGGGCGTGCACCTGGTGGTGCCGCGCGACCGGTTCCAGTCCAACACCGGCCTGCTGCTCCGCACCGAGAAGAGCGTGCTGTTCGTCATCCCGTGGGGCCGGCACTGGCTGATCGGCACCACCGACACCGACTGGAACCTCGACAAGGCGCATCCGGCGGCGACCGCGGCCGACATCGACTACATCCTCGAGCGCGTGAACTCGGTGCTCGCGGTGCCGCTCACCCGCGAGGACGTGGAGGGCGTGTACGCGGGTCTGCGGCCGCTGCTCGCCGGAGAGTCGGACCAGACCTCCAAGCTGTCCCGCGAGCACCTCGTCGCGCACTCCGTGCCCGGGCTCGTGGTGGTGGCCGGCGGCAAGTGGACCACCTACCGCATCATGGCGAAGGACGCGATCGACGAGGCGGTCGCCGCGCTCGACGGCAAGGTGCCGCCGAGCGTGACCGAGGACATCAGCCTGCTCGGTGCCGAGGGGTACAGCGCCGCGTGGAACCGCCGCGGGAAGATCGCCCGGGCGTTCGGGGTGCACCGGGTGCGCATCGAGCACCTGCTCAACCGGTTCGGCACGCTCACCGACGAGATTCTCGACCTCATCCGCGAGCGTCCCGAGCTCGGCGAACCACTGCCCGGCGCGGACGACTACATCGGGGCCGAGGTCGTGTACGCCGCGAGCCACGAGGGCGCTCTGCATCTCGAGGACGTGCTCGCCCGGCGGACCCGCATCTCGATCGAGGCGTGGGACCGGGGAGTGTCGGCCGCGCCGGTCGCGGCGTCCCTCATGGCGGGCGTGCTCGGGTGGGACGACGAGCGGGAGCAGTCCGAGGTGGCGCACTACCTCAAGCGCGTCGCCGCGGAGATCGCGAGTCAGCGGCAGCCGGACGACGAGTCGGCGGACCGCGTGCGGCTCGAAGCGCCCGACGTGGCCGTCGTCCCGCGGTAGCGGCCCCGCCCTTCGACAGGCTCAGGGACCGCCTTCGACAGGCTCAGGGACCGCCTTCGACAGGCTCAGGGACCGCCTTCGACAGGCTCAGGGACCGCCTTCGTCGGGCTCAGGGACCGCCTTCGACAGGCTCAGGGACCGCCCTTCAACAGGCTCAGGGACCGCCTTCGACAGGATCAGGGACCCAGTGGCCGGCGGATAGAATGGCCGCACCGCACCCTGGCATGTTGAGGAGCCCCCATGGTCGACGTTCGGCGTGTCAAACTCCCCGGAGTGGGCGTGCTGCACACGTTCATCACCGAGGACGGCGGCAAGGTCGGCGTCATCGCCCACCGTTCCGGACACAGCGACCTCATCTCGTTCGCGGATGAGGAGGACGGCGGACCGGACGCGAGCAAGGTCTCGCTCCGGTTGAGCGAGGACGAGGCGCACACGCTCGCGGAACTGCTGGGCGGCACGCGCATCACCGAGACGCTCGACAAGCTCGACCAGATCCCCGGCCTCAGCATCGACTGGTTCACGGTGGACTATGACGACGCGATCGCCGGGCATCACCTCGGAGCGCTGGCGTCCGCCGGCATCATCGGGGTCACGGTCGTCGCGGTGGTCCGCGGCGAGTCCGCCAACCCGGCCCCCGCCGACGACTTCACGGTCTTCCCGGGCGACACCCTCGTCGTGGCGGGGTCGCCCGAGAAGGTCGCCAAGGTGTTCTCGTTCTACCGCACGGGCGCCCGCACCGCGCCGTCCGCGAACGACCGGCTCGACGCGCCGCCCGGGGGCTGATCGTGCACCTCGGCGACGACCTCATCACCCTCGGACTGCTGTTCGTCCTCGCCTACGTGCTCGGCCGGCTCGGCAAGCTGATCGGCTTGCCCGCCATCCCGGTGTACATGGTGGTCGGACTGCTCGCGAGCCCCAACACCGACGTCTTCCCGCTCGACTTCACCGCGGACATCGAGATGATCGCGGTGTTCGGTCTGATCCTGCTGCTGTTCAGCCTCGGCCTCGAGTTCGACCTCGACGACTTCTTCTCGAGCGCCCGCACCCTGCTCATCTCCGGCGGTTCGTACATCCTGCTCAACATGGGCGTCGGCTTCGTGTTCGGCATGCTCGTGGGCTGGGGGCCGCGCGAGGCGCTCGTGATCGCGGGGATGATCGGGACGTCGTCGAGCGCCATCATCACCAAGCTGCTCATCGAACTGCGCCGCCTGGCCAACCGTGAGACCCCGATGATCCTCGGCGTGACCGTGGTCGGCGACGTCTTCATCGCCGTCTACCTCGCGATCGTGTCGGTGGTGCTGAGCGGCGAGACGGAGATCTGGCCGATCGTGGTGCAGCTCACCGTGTCGTTCCTGTTCCTCGTCGCCATGTTCACGGTGGCGCGGTGGGGTGGCCGGGTGGTGTCGCAGCTCATGCGCACCAAGGACGACGAGCTGTTCACGATTCTGTTCTTCGGCCTCGCCCTGCTCTTCGCGGGCATCGGCGAGATCATCGGCGTGACGGACGCCATCGGGGCATTCCTCATCGGTCTCGTGCTCGGCGCCAGCCGCCATCGCACGCGGATCGAGCGGGTGGCCGTGCCCCTCCGGGACGTGTTCGCCGCGTTCTTCTTCCTGAACTTCGGACTCGCGCTCGACGTCGAGGAGTTCGGCTCCGTCGCCGAGATCGTGCTCCTGGCCGTGCTGGTCACCTTCGCGCTGAACGTGCTCGCCGGGATCCTCGTGGCGCGCCTGCACGGGATGGGTCGTGCCGAGGCGGTCAACGCCGCGGCGATCCTCGTCAACCGGGGCGAGTTCACCCTGATCCTCGCGACGCTCTCGGTGGGCGCGGGTCTCGATCCGCGACTGCAGCCGTTCGCCGGACTGTACGTGCTCCTCATGGCCGTGCTCGGACCGTTGTTCGCCTCGAACTCCGAGCGGATCGGCGTCGCCATCGCGCCCCGGAACCGGCGTGGCTCGGCGGGCACCCGACGGAATGCGCCCCGGGAGAACGACCCGATCGCGCTCATGGAGGAGTCGCTCAGAGGGGACGCGGGCAACGGGAATCCGCACGCCGGTGACGTGGGCGAACCGCCCCATCCCGGAACCCGGCCCGAACGCGAGAGGGAACCCGACTACTGACCATGCTCGACATCATGCGCCGGCCGAAGTGGATCGGTCTCCTCGTCCTCGCCCTTGCCATCGCGGCGGGGTTCGCCCTCCTCGGCCAGTGGCAGCTCGCCCGAGCCGTCGAATCGGGTGTGGTGCTCGAACGCGCCACCGAGGAGGCGATCCCGCTGCCCGAGGTCGTGCAGCCGCAACAGCCCGTGCCCGAGGCGTCCTCGGGCCAGCGGGTGAGCGTGACCGGCATCTGGCAGCCCGGGGACTACGAACTCGTCGCGGACCGGGTGAACGGCGGGGCGGACGGATTCTGGGTGGTGGGTCACCTCGCCGTCACCACCGACGGCGAGACGGTCGCCGACAACGCGCCCGGGCTCGCCGTGGCGCTCGGGTGGACGGCCGACCGTGCCGACGCGCTCGCGGCCGCCGACACGGCCGCCCGCACCGCACCCACCCAGCCGGTGTCGATCACCGGCCGGTTCCTGCCGAGCGAGGCGCCCGAGCTGCCCGACGAGTCTGGGGATCCCGACGAGATGACCACGCTCTCGGTCGCCGCGCTGATCAACCGGTGGGAGGACTTCGGGAACACCGATGCGTACTCCGGATTCGTGGTGGCGGACGAGGCGCCCGCGCCGCTCCAGGTCATCGATTCGCCCGCGCCGTCCACCGCGATCCAGCTCAACTGGCTGAACATCTTCTACGCCGCCGAGTGGGTGATCTTCGCCGGTTTCGCGGTGTTCATCTGGTTCCGCCTCGTGCGCGACCAGCTGGAACGGGAGACCGAGGAGGCGGAGGAGGCCGAGGAAGCGGCGAAGCTCGCCGCTTCGGGCAGTCGGTAGAATCGAAGCCATGCCGCTCGCACCCAAGCCCTCGACTTTCCCCCGCATCCGGAGCGCACGCACCTTCTACACCGTGACGGCGTACATCACCGGGGTGCTCCTGCTGCTGCTCGTGATCGAGATGCTGCTGAAGTACGTGGGCAAAGTGGAGATCGAGCTCGGCGGGCCGTTCGGCTTCCTCGCGCTCGTGCCCGAGGGCACCACCACGGCATTCAACCTGAGCATCGGCATCCTCACCGTCCACGGGTGGTTCTACGTCGTGTACCTCATCGGCTGCTACCGGGTGTGGACCCTCATGCGCTGGAGCATGGGTCGGTTCCTGCTCCTCGCCGCGGGCGGAGTGCTCCCCTTCCTCTCCTTCATCGTCGAGCGGCGCACCGCGCGCGAGATCGACTCGTACCTCGCCGCCCGCGAAGCGGAGCTCGCGAACGATCCAGCCACCCCCTCAGCAGCCAACCCCAGCGTGGAGGCATCACATTAGCGTCGACAATCCCACCGCCCAGCGGCCCGTTCTCGTGGTCGACTTCGGAGCGCAGTACTCGCAGTTGATCGCCCGACGGGTGCGCGAGGCCAACGTCTATTCCGAGATCGTGCCGCACAGCGTCACCGCCGCGGAAGTTGCCGAGAAGAACCCGGTCGGCATCGTGCTGAGCGGGGGACCGTCGAGCGTCTACGAGGAGGGCTCGCCCGAGCTCGACCCGGCGATCTTCGACCTCGGCGTGCCCGTGCTCGGCATCTGCTACGGCTTCCAGGTGATGGCCAAGTCGCTCGGCGGCCAGGTCGCGAACACCGGTCTGCGGGAGTACGGCTCGACCGGGGTGGACGTCGCCGGTACCGGCGGCGTGCTGCTCGACGGGCAGACCAGCGGCCAGCGCGTGTGGATGAGCCACGGCGACTCGGTATCCCAGGCGCCGGAGGGCTTCGAGGTGCTCGCGAGCACACCGTCCACCCCGGTGGCGGCCTTCGGCAGCGACGAGCGCCGCCTGTACGGGGTGCAGTGGCACCCCGAGGTCGGTCACACCCAGCACGGCCAGGCCGTGCTCGAGAACTTCCTGCACCGCGCCGCGGGCATCCCCGCGGACTGGAACAGCAGCAACGTGATCGCCGAACAGGTCGAGCGCATCCGCAAGCAGGTCGGCACCGCACGGGTGATCTGCGGGCTCTCCGGCGGCGTGGACTCCGCCGTGGCCGCGGCGATCGTGCACCAGGCCGTCGGTGACCAGCTCACCTGCATCTTCGTCGACCACGGGCTGCTGCGCCAGGACGAGCGTCGGCAGGTCGAGGAGGACTACGTCGCCTCCACCGGTGTGCGCCTCGTCACGGTCGACGCGGTCGACCAGTTCCTCGACGCGCTCGCCGGAGTGAGCGACCCGGAGCAGAAGCGCAAGATCATCGGACGCGAGTTCATCCGCACCTTCGAGGGTGCCGCCGAGGCGCTCGTTCTGGAGGCCGCCGCGGGCGGCGAACCGATCCGATTCCTCGTGCAGGGCACCCTGTACCCCGACGTCGTCGAGTCCGGGGGAGGGTCGGGCACGGCGAACATCAAGAGCCACCACAACGTCGGCGGCCTGCCCGAGGACCTGCAGTTCGAGCTCGTCGAGCCGCTCCGTACCCTCTTCAAGGACGAGGTGCGGGCGATCGGACGGGAGCTGGGCCTGCCGGAGGTCATCGTCGCCCGCCAGCCGTTCCCGGGCCCCGGGCTCGGCATCCGCATCGTCGGCGAGGTGACCGCCGAGCGACTCGAGCTCCTGCGCACGGCGGACGCCATCGTGCGGGAGGAACTCAGCGCGGCGGGTCTCGACACCGAGATCTGGCAGTGCCCGGTGGTGCTGCTCGCCGACGTGCGATCGGTGGGCGTGCAGGGCGACAGCCGCACCTACGGGCATCCCATCGTGCTGCGGCCCGTGTCGTCCGAGGATGCGATGACCGCCGACTGGACCCGGCTGCCCTACGACCTGCTGGCACGCCTCTCGAACCGCATCACCAACGAGGTCGCCGGCGTCAACCGTGTGGTGCTCGACGTGACGTCGAAGCCGCCGGGGACGATCGAGTGGGAGTGATCCCCTCCCGGTTCTCCGCCGGAAACGACAACGGCCGCCCCGAGGGGCGGCCGTTTCGTGTTGCGGAGGTGTCTAGTCGCTGCCACGCAGGATGGCGAAGATGCGCAGGATCTCGATGTAGAGCCACACGATGGTGACCATGAGACCGAACGCCGCCTGCCAGCCGAGCTTGCGGGGAGCTCCCGAGCGCACGCCGCGCTGGATGAAGTCGAAGTCGAGCACCAGCGAGTACGACGCCATGACCACCGCGAGCAGGCCGATGACGATGCCGAAGAGCCCGGCACGGAGGCCGAACGGGTTGTCCAGGACACCGAACATCACGAGGCCGAAGTTCACGAGCGAGAACACCAGGTAGCTGACCATCGCGACCATGAAGATCTTGGTGGCCCGCTTGGAGGCGCGGATCTTGCCGCTGCGGAACAGTGCGAGCACGACACCGACGACCACGAGGGTCGCGAGCACGGCCTGCACGGCGAGGCCGTCGAACTGGGTGTCGAGGATGCGGGAGATGCCGCCGACGAAGAGTCCCTGGAACGCCGCGTAGGCGACGATCAGGGGTACGGACGGCTGCTTCTTGAACGCGTTGACGAGCCCGAGCACCAGACCGATGATCGCGCCCGGCAGAGCGAGTGCCGGGATCATCCAGCCGACTGCCGCAGTGGCGAGGAGCACCGCGAAGAGCACGACGCTCTTGGTGATGGTGTCCTCATAGGTCATGCGGTCGGTCTCGACCGCGGTGGCCGACGGGCTGTCGTACAGCGCCTGCAGGCTTTCGGGCGTGACCTCCTGCGTAGGGGCTACGCCGCGACCGTTGAAGGCCGGGTTTCGCGAGAACGTGGGGTTTGCCATGGTTCCTCTGTCTATAGGGGTGGGGGCACCGCAATGGTGCTGCACCAAATCTAGCCGATCAGGCCGCCGGATCCCTTGGCGTTCGCCCGAAGCGTGCGGCCGAGGTGCAGTCGGCGGGCCAGCCATGCGGTAGCGACGAGCAGCACGGTGCTCGCGGTCAGAGCGAGGCCGAAGGCGCCGTAGTCGTGCAGCAGTTCGGCGAGCAGCAGACCGAACGCGATCGGGATGAGGAGGACGGGCCAGCACCTGGCCGGGCGGTGCCGCACCAGCAGCCACCCGGCCAGCGGAACCACGAACAGCCACATCTGCGCGGGTCCGCCCAGCATCCCGCAAAAGGCCAGTGTGCTCGGCAGTGCGGGTACGACGCGTCGCCAGCCCTGGGCGGGGAGGATCAGCCATCCCGAGGTGTGCAGCATCGTTCCGGCGAGAAGGCCGAACAGGAAGTAGGTGTTGGTGAGCTCGATGAGCACGCCGCCGGTCACAAGCATCGCCAGCCCGTTCCCGTAGCGGCCGCGGTACGTGCCCCAGCGCAGCGGCACCGACGACGTCGGTTCCGGTATCCGCGTCCGCATGATCGCCCCCCAGCCTCGCGCCGGTTCCCCGAGTCTGCTGCCGCCGGCGGTGTCGGCCATGGCATCCTATCGACCGCGGTTCCTCCCGGTCGCGTAGCGTGGACGGATGCTCTCGACGCCGCGTCCGGTCATCATCGGGCATCGGGGTGCCCCGGGATACCGCCCCGAACACACCCGGTCGAGTTTCGAGCTCGCCTTCGCGCTGGGCGCCGACGCCGTGGAGCCGGACATCTTGGCGACCCGCGACGGCGTGCTGGTGGTGCGGCACGAGAACGAGATCTCCGGCACGACCAACGTGGCGGACCTGCCGCGATACGCCGACCGGCGGACGACCAAGGAGATCGACGGCCGCCCGCACACCGGGTGGTTCACCGAGGACTTCACCTGGGCCGAGCTCGGCGAACTCCGCGCGCGGGAGCGGCTGCCCGGCATCCGCAGCACGAGTGCGTCGTTCGACGACACGCTGGGACTCCTCCGCCTCGAGGACGTGCTCGAGCTGGTGGACACCGCCGCCGCCGACTCGGGCCGGAACCTGGGCATCGTCGTCGAGGTCAAGCACGCCACCTACTTCGACTCGCTCGGCCTCCCGCTCGACGAACTGCTCGCCGACACTCTCGGAGCCGCGGGCTGGGCCGCACGAGGCGACCGGCTCGTGGTGGAGTCGTTCGAGGCGGGCATGCTCGACCGCTTCGCGCGGCGCGGAGTCGACGCATCCCGGGTGTTCCTGCTCGATGCGGCCGGGGCGCCGTTCGACGAGGTGGCCGCGCGGGGGAGCGCGGCACCGACCTACGACGACCACCTGACCGACGACGGACTGGCGGCGCTCGGAGCGCGGGTCGACGGCATCAGCGTCGACCGGAGCAGGCTGCTCCCCACGGACGCCGCCGGTGTCGCGCTCTGCACCACCGATCTCGTCGACCGCGCCCACCGGGCCGGGCTGTCGGCGTACTGCTGGACCCTCCGGCCGGAGAACAGGTTCCTGCCCGTCAACTTCCGGCACGGCACGCACCCGGCGTCGTTCGGCAACTACGAGAGCGAGTGGCGACTCCTCGCCGCAACCGGTCTCGACGGCGTCTTCGTCGACCACCCCGACCTCGCCGTCGCCGCGCTCATGGAGCGCTGACCACCGCGCCGCAGGACCGCGCTGGTCGGACGCCCAGCCACGGCCCGCCAATGCCTAGTCGAACGCGGCGCCGACGCCCGGAATCTCGGCCCGGTAACGGTCGAACAGCCGACGCGCCACGGCCACCGAGTCGACGAACGGGTGCGCGGCGATGGCCCGCCAGGCGAGGGTGGCGTCCCTCGAGCTCGACGCGGTGAGGACCAACTGCTCGACGGCCTTGATCTGCTGCATCAGTCCCAGCATCTCGGCCTGCACCGGGGCGATGTCGAACGGCCGGATGCCGGCGGAGTCGACGGTGCACGGCACCTCGATCACCGCGTCGTCGGCGAGCTCGGGCACCGCGCCCCGATTGGCCACATTGAGGATCATCGTCGAGGACGGTCCCGAGGTGAGCGCCGTCATGAGGTTCAGGGCCACGGCCTGATAACCGCCACCCTCCACGTCGCTCTCCTCGCGGCCGTCGCGGTCCTCCTCGGCGCGGCTCTCGGCCATGTAGCTCGACTCGCGGTCGTGCCTCGTGCGGTTCCAGAGGTCGAGGGCGCTGTCGGGGTGGGCGTGCGCGTCCCGGTAGAACGCGCCCTGCTGCCGGTGCAGGAACTCGCCGCGCGTCTCGGCCGATGAGCGGAGGCGTTCGGTCGCCTCCCGCTCGAAGTAGTAGTAGTAGAGGTACTCGTTGGGCAGCGCGCCGAGGGCACGCACCCAGTCCGCGCCGAGCAGTCGCGCCTCCTCGATGCCGCCCAGTGCGGTGTCGTCGGCCAGCAGCCCGGGCAGGCGGTCCTGTCCGTCGACCGACAACCGTCGGAGCCAGCCCAGGTGGTTGAGGCCGACGTAGTCGAAGTCGGTCGGCTGCGGTCCGGCGCCCACAGCGCTCGCCGCACGCCGGAGCAGCCCGACGGGGGTGTCGCAGATACCGACCACGCGGTCGCCGAGGAACGCGCGCATGGCCTCCGTGACCATCCCGGCCGGGTTCGTGAAGTTGATCACCCAGGCATCCGGGGAGAGCGTCGCCACACGCTCGGCCAGCCGGCGCGCGTGCGGCAGGGTGCGGAGCGCGTACGCCAGGCCGCCCGGCCCCACCGTCTCCTGGCCGAGCACTCCGAGTTCGAGGGAGATGCGCTCGTCGGCGATCCGGCCCTCCGAACCCCCGATGCGCATCGCCGAGAAGATGAACGAGGCGCCCCGCACCGCGTCGTCGAGATCGGTCGTCGCGGTCACCCGCGGCGGACGGGGGAGAGTGCCGGCCATGTGCGTGAGCACCGCGCGGATGGTGTCGAGTCGCTCCGGGGCGACATCGTGAAGACACAGTTCGGTGACCCGGGCGGCGTCGCCGTCGGCCCCGAGCGCCTGGAAGATCTGCGGAACTCGGAAGCCGCCGCCGCCGATGAGGGTGAGTTTCATGCGACGAATACCGCGCTTCCTGCCTGTCGGATTCCCAGAGTACTTCGCCGGGGAATCCCCCGTGCTATCGTCCGAATTCTCAGGCGGACCGCGCCGTCGGAGCGAACAGGGAAGAAGGCCACGGTGACCGCACCCGCCGAGTTCGACCTGTTCCTCACCGGACCGATCTTCTTCGACATCGTCTTCACCGGACTGCCGGCCGAACCGGCCCCCGGCACGGAGGTGTGGGCGGAGGGCATGGGCTCGCTCCCCGGCGGCGTGGCGAACCTCGCGGTCGCCGCCGCACGCCTCGGACTGCGGACCAGTCTCTCAGCCGGGTTCGGTGACGACGCCTACGGGCAGTGGGCGTGGTCGTTGCTCGAGGACCAGGAGCACATCGATCTCAGTCGGTCGCGCACCTTCCCGGGCTGGCACTCGGCCGTGACCGTGTCCCTCGCCACGCACGGCGACCGCACCATGATCACGCACGGCCACCCCGTTCCGATCCCCCAGGCCGAGCTGGTGGGACGTCCTCCTCGCACCCGCGCCGTGCTGGCCGAGCTGGTCGCGCCGGAGGGCGAGGAACCGTGGTGGGGAACCGTGGGGGACAGCGGCGCCCTGGTCTTCGCCGACGTGGGGTGGGACCCCACCGAGCGGTGGAACGCGGCGGACCTCGACGCGCTCGCGTCGTGCCACGCCTTCCTGCCGAATCATGTGGAGGCGATGGCCTACACCCGGGCCGACACCCCGGAGGACGCGCTCGGCAGACTGGCCGACCGCGTGCCGCTCGCCATCGTCACCAAGGGCAGCGCCGGAGCGATCGCGGTGGACTCGACCACTGGCGAGTCCGCGTCCGTGCCGAGCCTCGACGTGCGCTCGGTCGATCCGACCGGCGCGGGCGACGTGTTCGCGGCAGCCGTGGTGCTGGGCACGCTCGCGGAGTGGCCGCTCGAGCAGCGCCTCCTCTTCGCATCGCTGTGCTCCGCGCTCGCGGTGCAGCACTTCGGCGGATCTCTTGCGTCGCCGGGGTGGGGCGACATCGCGGACTGGTGGGAGGCCACGACCCGAGCGGCCGGATCGAGTGCGGATGCCGCGGAGCTCGCTCAGCGCTACGGTTTTCTCGAGGATCTCGTGCGCGACGTGCCTCGGAACGCCGTGCGGCGGGCCGAGGCCACGTTCGGTCTGCTGACCGAGGCGGAACAGTTCGCCGAACCATGACCCGACGGCCCCACCTGGATCGCCCGCTCCGAGGGCGGATTCCCCGACAGACGTTCCGCCCTCGAAAGGACAAGCCATGAACGCTCCTCTCCGACCCCGCTTCGCCGGCCTCGCCGCGGCGGCGGTTCTCGCGGTCACGCTCGCCGGGTGCACTCCGGGCTCGGGGGGAACACCCGCGCCGACCCTCGATCCGGATCGCGAGATCGAGACGGACGTCTCGGCCCTCGGCGACCGGACGCTGACGGTGTGGGACCAGGAGGTGCGCGGCGGCCAGGACGAGCAGATGACCCGGCTCAACGCCGCATTCGAGGAGGAGTACCCGAACATCACCATCGAGCGGGTATCGCAGTCCTTCGACGACCTCGGTCGCACCCTGCGCCTCGCGCTGAGCGGTGACAACGCACCCGACGTGGTGCAGGCCAACAACTCCCGTGCGTCGATGGGCGCGTTCGTCGCGGCGGACCAGCTGCTTCCGCTCGACCCGTGGGCGGAGGAGTACGGCTGGGCCGACCGGTACCCCGAGAGCATCCTCACCTACTCCACCTACAGCGACGACGCCACGACGTTCGGCGAGGGCTCCCTCTACGGGCTCCCGCAGGTGGGCGAGGTCGTGGGCGTGTTCTACAGCAAGGCCAAGCTCGACCAGCTCGGTATCGACGTGCCCGCGGACTGGGAGGCCTTCGAGGCGGCCCTCCGCACGGCGAAGGATGCCGGTGAGACGCCCCTGCTCCTCGGCAACATCGAGAAGTGGCCGGCAGGGCACGTGTTCGGCCCCGTGCAGGGTGCGCTGGTCGACAGCGAGGAGATCCAGAGCCTCGGCTTCGGCAACGAGGGCGCCAGCTGGCTCACGCCTGAGAACGTGGCCGCGGCGGCAAAGCTTGCCTCCTGGCAGACCGAGGGATTCTTCAATGAGGGAGTGAACGGGACCGACTACGACGCCGCCTGGCAGAGTCTCGCCGCCGGCGACGGGGTCTTCCTGATGGGCGGATCGTGGCTCGCGGCGGACCTGCAGGACGCCATGGGCGAGGACGTCGGATTCTTCGTGCCGCCGGCGACGGCCGGCGAGGGCGCCCGCACCACCGGGGGCACCGGGCTGCCGTTCACGGTGACCAGCGCCACCGACACCCCCGACCTCGCGGCCGCGTACATCGACTACATCACGAGCGACGACGCGATGGCGATCCTCGCGGAGACCGGCAACCTGCCCGTGGTCGACACGCAGCAGTACGCGCCCGCCAGCGGGGTGCTGCGCGACGTGTACACCGCGTTCGGGTCGGTCACCGAGGAGGGCGCGCTCCTGCCCTACCTCGACTACGCGACGCCCACCATGGGAGACACGCTCGGCGAGGCGCTCCAGGGCCTCCTCGACGGCCGCCTCTCGCCCGAGCAGGTCACGGAGGCGCTCGAGGCGGACTATGCCGACTTCACGGCGGCGGACTGAGCCCCCCGCGCCGCGGGCCGCGACACGGTCCGCCGCGCGCGGCACGACGAGCACGCCCGCGGTGCGTCGCGCCGGCCCCTCCGCCGGACCGACCCCGTACCTCCTCATCCTCCCCGCCTTCCTCGTCTACGGGGCCTTCCTCCTCTTCCCGCTCGCGCGATCCGTGCACCTCTCGTTGTTCGACTGGGACGGCCTCACCCTCGCCACCTTCGTCGGGTTCGACAACTACATCGACATCGCCACGGACGAGCGCCTCCGTGCCGCCTTCGGCCACGCGCTGGTTCTCGTGTTCTTCTTCGCCATCCTGCCGGTGTGCATCGGGCTCGCCCTGGCCGCGGTGCTCACCCGCGCGCGCGTGCGCGGCCTGCCCCTGTTCCGCACCATCGTGTTCCTTCCCCAGGTGATCGCGATGGTGGTCGTGGCCATCGCCTGGCGGCAGATCTACGCGCCCGACGGCGTGCTCAACACCGCGCTGCGAGCCGTGGGGCTGGACGCGCTGACCCGGGCCTGGCTCGGCGACTACACCTTTTCACTGCCCGCGGTGGGACTCATCGGCACCTGGGTGTCCACCGGGCTGGTCACCGTGCTCCTCATGGCGGGCATGGCCCGGATCCCGGCGGAACTCTTCGAGTCGGCCCGGCTCGACGGCGCCGGCGCGGTGCGTGAGTTCTTCTCGATCATCGTGCCCGCGGTTCGCCCGGAGGCGACGGTAGCGCTCACGCTGACCGTGGTGGCATCGCTCAAGACGTTCGACCTCATCTATGTGACCACGGGTGGAGGCCCGGGCAGTTCCACCACCGTGCCGAGCTACGAGGTCTACCGCCGTGCGTTCGAACTCGGCGAGGTCGGGTCGGCCGCCGCCGTAGGAGTGACCTTGACCGCGGTGATCTTCGCCCTGAGCGTCGTGATCAACAGGCGAGCGGAGCGCGGCGCGTGAGGATCGGGGTGGGCGAACGCGCCGCGAACTACATCGTCCTCGTGGGGGTGTCGGTGCTCGTGCTCGCGCCGATCCTCACCATCCTGATCGCCGCCTTCTCGCCCGCGAGCGCCAGCGCCGCCCGGGAAGGCGCCTTCCACCCCGGCAACTTCGTCGCGGCGTGGCAGGAGGGGCGCTTCGGCAGCTACATGGCCACGTCCGTGCTCGTCGCCGCGATCGTCGTGACCCTCGCCGTGGGTCTGTCGCTTCTGAGCGGCTACGCCTTCGGCACCATGACCTTCCGCGGCCAGAACGTGCTGTTCTACCTGTTCCTCCTCGGCATCATGGTGCCGGCCGAGGCCATCATCGTTCCCCTGTTCTTCGACCTGCGCACGCTCGGGCTCACCGACACCGTCTGGGCCGTGTCGCTGCCGCAGGTGGCGCAGTCCGTGGCGTTCGGCACGTACTGGATGCGCACCTACTTCCGCGGGGTCAACCGATCGGTGATCGAGGCGGCACGCCTCGACGGTGCGTCGTCGCAGCGGGTGCTGTGGTCGATCCTCGTACCGATGGGACGGCCGGCCATCACCACGATGGTGGTGCTGATGTTCATGTGGACATGGAACGAGTTCCTCATCCCGCTCGTGATGTCGCCGTCGGGCTCCTTCCGCACCGCACCGCTCGGCCTCGCGCTCTTCCAGGGCCAGTACACGCAGGGCACGGCGCTTCTCGCCGCCGGTGCCGTGCTCGTCGCCCTGCCGGTGGTGCTGCTCTACTTCCTGCTGCAGCGGCACTTCATCCGCGGGATGCTCGACGGCGCGGTCAAGGAGTAGGACATGGTCGAGGGGTAGGACGCCGCCCCGGGTCCGGTGTCGGTGGCGGCGAATACAATTGCACGGAGATGACTCCCCCCGTGACTCCCCGCCTCACGCCCGCGCCCGCGTACCCGGTGATCGTCGAACCCGCTGCCGATCTTCTCGACGGACTGAACCCCGAGCAGCGCGAAGCGGTCGAGTACCGGGGCCCCGCCCTCCTCATCGTCGCCGGTGCCGGGTCGGGCAAGACGCGGGTGCTCACGCATCGCATCGCGGGACTGCTGGAGAGCCGCGAGGCGTGGCCCAGCCAGATCCTCGCCATCACCTTCACCAACAAGGCCGCGGCAGAGATGCGCGAGCGTGTGGAGCAACTGGTCGGCCAGGCCGCCGAGGGCATGTGGATCTCCACGTTCCACTCGGCGTGCGTGCGGATCCTGCGCCGTGAGGCCGAGAACTTCGGCTTCACCCCGAACTTCACGATCTACGACTCGGCCGACAGCCGCGTGCTGATCAAGCGCATCATCAAGCAGTACGAGGCCGACACCTACGGCTTCACGGTCTCGTCGGTGGCGGGGCGCATCTCCAAGCTGAAGAACGAACTCGCCGACGCCGACAGCTTCGCCCGAACCGCGAACTTCAACGACCCGGCCGAGACCGCGTTCGTCGAGGTGTTCCGCGAATACACGCGCTCGCTCAGCGCCGCGAACGCCTTCGACTTCGACGACCTGATCGGGCAGACCGTCTACCTCTTCCGCGCCTTCCCGCACGTCGCCGCGAAGTACCAGCGACGGTTCCGGCACGTGCTCGTCGACGAGTACCAGGACACCAATCACGCGCAGTACTCGCTCATCCGCGAACTCACCCGGCCGGTCGCGCCCGAGCACGTGCCGGCCGACACCCGCATGGCGCTCTCCGGCACCGGCGGCATCGAGGGGGCCTCGCTCACGGTGGTCGGCGACTCCGACCAGTCGATCTACGCGTTCCGCGGCGCGGACATCCGCAACATCGTCGAGTTCGAGCGCGACTTCCCGCAGTCGAAGGTGGTGATGCTCGAGCAGAACTACCGGTCGACGCAGAACATCCTCTCGGCGGCGAACGCCGTGATCTCCCACAACTTCGACCGCAAGGACAAGAAGCTGTGGACGGCGATCGGCGACGGCGAGAAGATCGTGGGCTTCACCGGGTACTCCGGACACGACGAGGCCCAGTTCGTGGCCGACGAGATCCAGAAGCTGCACGACAGCGGCATGGACTATAAGGACATCGCTGTCTTCTACCGCACCAACTCGCAGACGCGTGCGCTCGAGGAGATCTTCATCCGGTCGGCGCTGCCATACCGGATCATGGGCGGCACCAAGTTCTACGAGCGCGCCGAGATCAAGGACGCGATGGGATATCTCGTCTCCGTCGCCAATCCGAACGACGAGCTCGCCCTCCGCCGCATCCTGAACACCCCGAAGCGGGGCATCGGCCCGGCCACGCAGACGCAACTGGCCGTGTTCGCCGAGACGCACGGCGTCTCCTACCGCGAGGCGATGCGCCACGCGTCGTCGCTCGGGCTCGGCCCGAAGGTCACCGGGGCGATCCTGCAGTTGTCGACCCTGTTGGACGAGGTCGCGGCGATGCTCGAACCGACCGACGCGTCGGGGCCCGCGCCGGTGAGCGACATCCTCGGCACGCTGATCACCCGGAGCGGGCTCGTCGATGCGCTGCGCGCCAGCCGCGACCCGCAGGACGAGGCGCGCGCGGAGAACATCGAGGAACTCCTCGCCGTGACGAAGGAGTTCGGGCGCAACAATCCCGACGGCCAACTGATCGACTTCCTCACCGAGGTGTCGCTGGTGGCGGCCGCCGATGAACTGGACGACAGCTCCGGCACCGTCTCGCTGATGACCCTGCACACCGCGAAGGGACTCGAGTACCCGGCGGTCTTCGTGACCGGCGTGGAGGAGGACCTGCTGCCGCATCGCATGTCCGCCGACGAGCCGGGCGGCCCCGCCGAGGAGCGACGGCTGTTCTACGTGGGCATCACCCGGGCACGGCAGAAGCTCTTCCTCTCGCTGGCCATGACCCGGGCGCAGTTCGGCGACGTGAACGTGGCGATGCCGAGCCGCTTCCTGCAGGAGATCCCGGCCGACCTCATCGAGTGGCGGCAGTCGCCCGGAATGGCCAACTCTCGCGGCGGCACCCAGCCGCGGGCCCTGAACGCCCGCCGCGAGGGCGGCGGATACGGCTCCGGGCGCACGTCGCTCCGCTCGTCCGACGACCGCGGCCCCCGCTTCGGCACCACCGACCCGACGGCGCTCGGAGCCGGGCGACCGAAGACCGAGTGGACCAACCGGGTGACCGGCACCGTGCGCGACAACGGCGACCTCGAGCTGGTGGCCGGCGATCGCATCCGCCACACCGACTTCGGCGAGGGACGTGTGAACGGCGTCACCGGCGTCGGGCCCAAGCGCATCGCGGAGGTGCAGTTCGACACCGCGGGACGCAAGCGGCTGCTGATCAAGGTCGCGCCGATCGAGAAGCTCTAGCCTCGCCGGCACGAGCCCGGCACGAGCCCGGCACGAGCCCCGCGCGGGGAGCTCCCTGCTTCGGATACGCGTCGTCGCTACCGTTATGTGTGTAGCGGGGAAGCGCAACGGGAGCGGGGAGCGGTCAGGGGGACGGTCACGCGTCGCGGCGGAGGCGGCGGAGCAGCAGCGTCTTCGGCAGGTGTCGGATCGTCCGGGGGAGCCGCGGGTACACGGCGCGGGTGACTGCCAGCACCGCCGTGAACGCGCGCTCGCGCCGGGGCGACCACGCGAGCCCGAAGGCGGTTCGCAGCCGCGGGGTCAGCAGACCCGCGGTGACGAGGCGCGCGAGCGGCATCGACAGGCGCAGCCACAGTGGCCCCGATGCCGGGAACAGCACGCGCGCGGCGGTGTCCCGGGCGAGCTCACCGGGGGAAAGGGTGGCGAGGCGATCCGCCCAGTACACGCCGAACGCGGCGCGGTCCGCCGGCCACAGGTCGGGCGGCATCCCGAGCTCCGTCGCGAGCGGGGCGTAGGCCGCGTAGAGCGCGTCGGCAGTCGCGTCGTCGAGCGGACCGTAGACCAGTTCGTGCATCGTGACCGCGGAGTCGTACAGGGTGGCCGCCACCCACAGCTGCAGCTCCGGATGCGACGCCGAATAGGCGGGACCGGCGTCGCTCCGTGCGCCGCGCACCGTCGCGTGTGCGGCATTCACCCGGCGCCGCGCCAGTCGGATGTCGGACTCGGAACCGCAGACGACGGCGTAGGCGAACGTCAGCGTGCCGGTCAGCCGGTCGGTCGGCCGGGTCTCGAAGTCGCTGTGCTCGGCGACACCGCGCCCCACTGCCGGATCCGCGAGCTGCAGCAGGATCGCGCGCCCGCCCGCGCCGATCAGCACCGCCTCGGCCGCGATATCTGCCGCGTGCACCGGCCGTTCGCGGCGGGTTCCCCGCATGGTGGACTCCTCCCGCCTCGGTCGTGCTCCGTACTCCCGAGGGAAACGCTAGCGGTAGGCTTCTCAACGGTTCGTGTGTCTCCCGGACGGTTCCCGCCCGATCGAGTCACGCGGTCACGAACTCACTCACACCGCAATAACGCACGGCGTCGCGTCGCCCGTGCGGATGGGATGGACAAGCGTGGACCTATTCGAATACCAGGCGAGAGATCTCTTCGAGTCGTACGGGGTGCCGGTCCTTCCCGGTGTCGTGGCGGACACCCCCGAGGAGGTGCGTGCCGCGGCGGAGAAGCTCGGCGGCACGGTGGTCGTAAAGGCCCAGGTCAAGACCGGAGGCCGCGGCAAGGCCGGCGGCGTCAAGGTCGTGAAGACGCCCGACGAGGCTTTCGAGGCCGGTACCGCCATCCTCGGTCTGGACATCAAGGGCCACACGGTGCACCGGGTCATGGTCGCCAGCGGCGCCAGGATCGCCCAGGAGTTCTACTTCTCCATCCTGCTCGACCGCGCCAACCGCTCCTACCTGTCGCTCT
Source organism: Planctomonas psychrotolerans (assembly GCF_008642235.1). GTDB lineage: Bacteria > Actinomycetota > Actinomycetes > Actinomycetales > Microbacteriaceae > Planctomonas > Planctomonas psychrotolerans. The sequence continues at coordinate 1,926,786 of NZ_SJEV01000001.1, forward strand.
CCAGCGTCGAGGGCGGTGTGGAGATCGAGGAACTGGCCGTCACCCGGCCCGAGGCGCTCGCGCGCATCGAGATCGACCCCATCGCCGGCATCGACACCGCCAAGGCGGAGGAGATCGCCCGGGCTGCTCGCTTCCCCGACGACCTGCTCCCGAAGATCGCCCCGGTGATCGAGCGCCTGTGGGCCGTCTACCGCGACGAGGATGCGACGCTCGTCGAGGTGAACCCGCTCGTGCTCACCGAGGACGGTGAGATCATCGCCCTCGACGGCAAGGTGACGCTCGACGAGAACGCCGGATTCCGGCACCCGAACCACGAGGCGCTCGTCGAAGCGGGCGACGTGGACCCGCTCGAGGCGAAGGCCAAGGAGTCGGACCTCAACTACGTGAAGCTCGACGGTCAGGTGGGCATCATCGGCAACGGCGCCGGTCTCGTGATGTCGACGCTCGACGTGGTGTCCTACGCCGGGGAGAAGCACGGCGGCGTCCGCCCGGCGAACTTCCTCGACATCGGCGGCGGAGCGTCCGCCGAGGTCATGGCGGCCGGTCTCGACGTCATCCTCGGTGACGACCAGGTCAAGAGCGTCTTCGTGAACGTGTTCGGCGGGATCACGGCGTGCGACGCCGTGGCGAACGGAATCGTCGGCGCGCTCGAGAAGCTCGGCGACACCGCATCCAAGCCGCTCGTCGTGCGCCTCGACGGCAACAACGTCGAGGAGGGCCGCCGCATCCTCGCCGAGGCCGCGCACCCGCTCGTGACCGTGGTCGACACGATGGACGAGGCCGCCGACCGCGCGGCCGAGCTGGCACACGCCGCCAACTGACGCGCTCGAGAGAGAAAAGGAACTCCAAACCATGTCGATTCTTCTCGACGAGAACTCCATCATCATCGTCCAGGGGCTCACCGGCTCCGAGGGCACCAAGCACGCCGGCCGCATGCTGAGCTCCGGCTCGCGCGTCGTCGGCGGCGTCAACCCGCGCAAGGCGGGCACCGAAGTGGAGATCGCCGGCACCTCGCTGCCGATCTTCGGCTCCGTCGCCGAGGCCATGGAGGCCACCGGCGCGAACGTGTCGGTCATCTTCGTGCCGCCGGCCTTCGCGAAGGGCGCCGTGGTCGAGGCCATCGACGCCGGCATCGAGCTCGCGGTCGTGATCACCGAGGGTATCCCGGTGAAGGACTCGGCCGAGTTCTGGGCGCACGCCAAGAGCACCGGCAACCGCACCCGTCTCATCGGCCCGAACTGCCCCGGCGTCATCAGCCCCGGCAAGTCGAACGCCGGCATCATCCCGGCCACCATCACGGACGCCGGACCGATCGGCCTCGTCTCCAAGTCGGGCACCCTGACCTACCAGATGATGTTCGAGCTCCGCGACATCGGCATCTCCACCGCCATCGGCATCGGCGGCGACCCGATCATCGGCACCACGCACATCGACGCCCTCGCCGCGTTCGAGGCCGACCCCGAGACCAAGGCGATCGTGATGATCGGCGAGATCGGCGGAGACGCCGAGGAGCGCGCCGCCGACTACATCAAGGCCCACGTCACGAAGCCCGTCGTCGCCTACGTCGCCGGCTTCACCGCGCCGGAGGGCAAGACCATGGGCCACGCGGGCGCCATCGTCTCGGGAGGCAGCGGCACGGCCCAGGGCAAGAAGGAGGCCCTCGAGGCCGCCGGCGTCCGGGTGGGCAAGACGCCCACCGAGACCGCGAACCTGATGCGAGAACTCGTCGCATCGCTGTAGAACCATCGCACGCGAGGTGTCCGGAATCGCCCTTCGACCCCGGTCGGAGGCCCCGTTTCGGGCACCTCGCGTCATGTCGCCGACAGGGGAGGGGGTGAGAACGTGAACCGTGCGACAACCGCGCTCTTCGCGGGACTCGAGTCGTTGCTCGTCGTCGCGATCGGCATCGGGATCCCGCTCGTGCCGCTCACCGTGCTGTGGGCGACACAGTACGACCTCCAGATCGACTGGGCGGTCTACTTCCGCGCCGCCGCGGACGTGTGGCTGCTCGGCCACGGCGTGGATCTCTCGGTGGTGCTCGACCCGGCGCACGCCGCGGCCCTTGCGCTGCCGGGAGCGGACGCTGCCTTTTCCCTGACGATCGCCCCCCTCGGGTTCGCCCTGCTCACCCTGCTGCTCGGGATGCGGGCCGGACGGCGCGTGGGCGAGACGCGGCACCGCCTACTGGGCCTCGTCGTCGCGGTCGTCGTGTTCGCTCTCCTCGCGCTCGCCGTCTCGCTGCTCGCCCAGCATCCGAACGCCCGCCCGGCGATCGGGCAGGGCACCCTCCTCCCCGCGGGCATCTTCGGCGTCGGGGTGGCGACCGGGGCGCGACTCGCCAGCCGCCGTCGAACCGCGATCGCGAGCAGCCCCGCGCCGGGTGCTCGCGTCGCCGTGCCCGTCGAAGCGCCGGACGGTGCGGGAGCCAGGCTGCGGCGCCTGACGGACACCGTCGTCCGCCCGGTGCGCGATGCCGTCTTCGATCGCCCCGCCGTCGAGCGTTCCGCCGCCGCATCCGCCCTGGTCGGCGGAACCGCCGCCGCCCTCGCCGTCGTCGCGGCCGCCTCCGTCGTGGTCGCGGTCCTCCTCGCGACCGGGTACGCGAGCGTGATCACGCTGTACCAGTCGCTGCAGGTGGGGGTGACGGGTGGCATCGCTCTCACCCTCGCGCAGCTCGCGCTTCTCCCGAACTTGGTGCTCTGGGCCGCGAGCTGGCTCGTCGGACCGGGATTCGCCATCGGAACCGGGTCATCGGTGTCCCCGCTCGGCACGGTCCTCGGGCCGCTTCCCGCGCTCCCCGTGCTGGGTCCGCTGCCGCAGGGGGAGCTGACCTACGGACTGCTCGGCCTGCTCGTGCCCGTGCTCGCCGGCTTCCTCGCCGCGCTCGCTCTCCAGCCTCGCGTGGCCCGACACCTCGCATCTCCCGGGCGTACCTGGCCGTGGTACGTCGGGGCCGGTCTCGGGATCGGACTGGTCGCGGCCGTGGTCCTGGCCGTGCTCACCGCGCTCTCCGGCGGGTCCGCGGGGCCGGGCCGGTTGGTCGACGTGGGACCCGCACCGTTCTTGGTGCTCCTGTTCGCCTTCCTCGAGATCGGCCTGGCCGCAACCGGCGGCATGCTCGTCGGCGCCAGACGACGCTCCGATCCTGCCCCCCGATAGGCTGGCGCAGTGCTGAAGCTCGTCGTTCTCATCTCGGGTGGGGGGTCCAACCTCCACGCTCTGCTGAGGGCGGCCGAGGGAGCCGACTACCCGGCCCGCGTCGTCGCCATCGGCTCCGACCGCGACGCGGACGGACTCGCCTACGCCGAGCAGTTCGACATCCCCTCGTTCACCGTGCCGTTCACCTCCTACCCCGACCGGGAGAGCTGGGCGGAGGAACTGCTCGACCAGGTTCGCGTGTGGAAGCCCGACCTCGTGCTGCTGAGCGGATTCATGCGACTGCTGCCACCCGCCTTCGTCGACGCCCTGAGCCCGAACCTCGTGAACACCCATCCCGCCTATCTGCCCGAGTTCCCGGGCGCGCACGCGGTGCGCGACGCGATCGCCGCCGGCGCGGACCGGTCCGGCGCGTCGATCATCGTGGTGGACAACGGCGTCGACAGCGGGCCGATCCTCGCGCAGGAGCGCGTCGCCGTCCTGCCGGGCGACACCGAGGCGACACTCCACGAACGGATCAAGGTCGTCGAACGCGCGCTGCTGGTGAACACGGTGCGCCGCATCGCCGAGGGCGACCTCACCCTCTCGCCGACACCTCCCACCCCCGAAAGGCTCCGCTCATGACCAGTGCCGCACCGGATCCCTCCACCCTCCGCGAGCGCGACACCATTCCGATCACGCGCGCCCTCATCTCGGTGAGCGACAAGACCGGGCTGGAGGAACTGGCGGCCGCCCTCGTCGAGGCCGGAGTCGAGATCGTGTCGACCGGATCCACGGCGAAGACCATCGCCGCGGCCGGACATCCCGTCACCGAGGTCTCGGAGGTGACCGGATTCCCGGAGTCCCTCGACGGCCGCGTGAAGACGCTGCACCCCGCCGTGCACGCCGGTCTGCTCGCCGACCTCCGGCTCGAGTCGCACGAGCGCCAGCTCGGTGAGCTCGGGATTGAGCCGTTCACCCTCGCGGTCGTGAACCTGTACCCGTTCGTGGAGACCGTCGCGTCGGGTGCGCCTGCGGCGGACATCGTCGAGCAGATCGACATCGGCGGACCCGCCCTGGTGCGCGCGGCGGCCAAGAACCACGCCAACGTCGCCGTCGTCGTCTCCCCGGCGAACTACCCCCTCATCCTCGACGCGCTGCGCTCGGGCGGCACGACGCTCGACCAGCGTCGCGGCCTCGCCGGGGTGGCGTTCGCCGCCACCGCGGCCTACGACTCCGCCGTCGCGGGGTGGTTCGAGGGCGCCGCCGCGACCGACGACTTCGCCGACACCCTCAGCACGGAGGCCACCCTCGCGTCGGTGCTGCGCTACGGCGAGAACGCGCATCAGCGAGCCGCCCTGTACACGCGTCCGGCGGGCGCGGGTATCGCCCAGGCCACGAAGCTGCACGGCAAAGAGATGTCGTACAACAACTACGTCGACGCGGATGCCGCCGTCCGCGCGGCCTACGACTTCACCGAACCCGCCGTCGCCATCATCAAGCACGCGAACCCCTGCGGAATCGCGGTCGCGTCGCCGACGGCCGTCGACTCCATCGCATCGGCTCACCGTCGCGCCCACGACTGCGACCCGGTGTCCGCGTTCGGCGGCGTCATCGCCGCGAACCGGCGGGTCACGCTCGGCATGGCGGAGACGGTGAAGGAGATCTTCACGGAGGTGCTCGTCGCGCCCGGCTTCGACGCCGATGCGCTGGAGGTGCTCAGCGCCAAGAAGAACCTGCGTCTGCTGCAGCTGCCGGAGGGCTACGCCCGCGAGGCGCGGGAGATCCGGCAGATCAGCGGTGGACTGCTCGTTCAGACAGCGGACTCCTTCGCCGAGTTCGACTCGAGCGGCTGGACCCTCGCCGCGGGTCCCGAGGCGGATGCCGCCACCCGCGCAGACCTCGAGTTCGCCTGGAAGGCGTGCCGTGCGGTCAAGTCGAACGGCATCCTGCTCGCCAATGCGGGCGCCTCGGTCGGCGTGGGCATGGGCCAGGTCAACCGTGTCGACTCCTGCCACCTCGCCGTGAGCCGTGCGGGGAACCGGGCGGCATCGTCGGTCGCCGCGTCCGACGCGTTCTTCCCGTTCGCCGACGGTCTCGAGGTGCTCCTCGCCGCGGGCGTGCGCGCGGTCGTGCAGCCCGGCGGTTCCGTGCGCGACGCCGAGGTGATCGCGGCGGCGGAGGCCGCCGGCGTGACGATGTACTTCACCGGCGAGCGCCACTTCTTCCACTGACGCACCGGTCGGCCGTTCGCCGGCGCGGCCGCCCCGCGAATCCTCCGAGGTGCGCCCGGTAGGGTCGTATGCCGTGACCCATCCCGCCGCGAGATCCGCCCGACCGCTGAATCCGACCGCCGAACCCTCGTTCGGCCGTGCCATCGCCGCTGCGCTGATCGCCGCCCTGGGAGTGGCGCTCGTCGCCCACGCGGCGAACACCGTCGCGTTCTTCATCGGTGGCGGCAACACGGTGCAGGTGCTCGGCCAGGTGAGCCGGTTCTTCATGCTCTCGTCGGTCTTCGCCTTCGTGCTGCTGTTCGCGTTCGCCGCGCTCGGCGCATTCCGTCGCTGGCCGCGCGCCCTGGTCGCCGGATTCGTGTCATCGCTCGTGGGATCCCTGCTGGCCACCACCCTGTCGATCACCAGCACCGGTCAGCCGCTCAGCGGCGACGCCCTCGCGTTCGTCGGCGCGAGCATCGTCACGGTGAACCTCGTGTTCATCCTCGCCTACACCATCACCGCCGCAACCCTCGGTCGGAGACTCTGGCAGTATGCGCTCGGCTACCGCGCGCCCGCGGACGTCCGATCCAAGACCGCGCTCGTGCGCGTGCCGGCGACGACCCTCGCTGACGGGCTCCGCACCCACATCGAGCACGCGGACGTGGACGGAACGCTGGCCGACGAGCAGTGGGAGCGATACGTCGCCGCTTTCGAGGAGAACGGCTGGAAGACCCGGGAGGTGCCGGCGGCCGCGGACCTGCCCGACTCGGTGTTCGTCGAGGACATCGTCGTGCTGTTTGGCAACACCGCGGTGCTCACCAGCCCGGGTGCCCTCTCCCGGCGCGGGGAGAAGGACGGCGTGGAGGAGGCCGTGCGCGAGCTCGGCTTCGAGGTCGAATCCATCGAGCTGCCGGGCACGCTCGACGGGGGAGACGTGCTCACGATCGGCGACAAGGTGTACGTGGGCCGGAGCGGTCGCACCAACGGGGAGGGCATCGCGCAGCTGCGGACCATCGTCGGTCCGCTCGGCTACCGGGTCATCCCCGTCCCCGTCACGAAGACGCTGCATCTCAAGTCGCAGGTGACCGCTCTGCCCGATGGCACCGTACTCGGCTTCCCGGCCTCGGTCGACGATCCCGCTCTGTTCGACCGCTTCTTCGCGGTGCCGGAACCCACCGGGGCCGCCGTCGTGGTGCTCGACCCCGGGACGCTGCTCATCTCGGCGTCCGCGCCCGAGACGGCCGCGCGACTCGCCGACCTGGGGTACCGCGTCGTTCAGGTCGACATCTCGGAGTTCGAGAAGCTCGAGGGCTGCGTCACCTGCCTCTCGGTGCGCATCCCCTGACCCGGGCGGCGATTCCTGCTCGGGCTATTGCATACATTTCATCGGTGTGGATATCCTGTAAGGCTGCTTAGCGCGGGGTGTCGACAATCGATTGCCTCGGGTCGCGGCCACGGAATCTCATACGGGACTGAAGAGGATGTCATGACGACACGCATCGCAACGGTATACGGCCACGCTCGCACCTCGGCCGCCGGGCGGCTCCCTCTCGCCCGCGCACGGGTGCTTCCGCTCCTTCCCCGTTAGGCGACGCGGGACTCCGCGTCCCTCCCGCACCCTCCGAGATACCGCCCGACACCGATGCCGGGCTCGCACCCACGTTACAAAGGAACTCGTTTTGTCTGTTTCCGACTCGACGACGGCCGAACCCCGTCGTCCAGGCACCATCGCCACCATCTGGCGCCTCTACCCCTACGCGAAACCCGCGGTCCCGCGCATCCTGCTCGGGATGCTGGCCGCCCTCATCGGCGGCATCGTCGCCCTCCTCATCCCGCAGGTGCTCCGCGCCCTCGTGGACGGACCGCTGAAGACCGGCAACGGTGACGAGGTCGTGCCCGCCGTGCTCCTCATCCTCGGTCTCGGTGTGCTCGAGGCGGGCATGATCGCGCTGCGGCGCTGGTTCGTGCTGCAGCCGGGTACGCACGTGGAGTCCCGGCTGCGCAACGCGTTCTACCGCCGGCTGCAGGCCCTGCCGGTCGCCTTCCACGACCGTTGGCAGAGCGGCCAGCTGCTCTCCCGGGTGGTCAGCGACCTCAACCTCATCCGCCGCTGGCTCTCGTTCGGTCTGGTGCTCTTCGTCGTCAACGTGGTGACCATCGGTGTGGGTTTCGCCTTCCTGATCAACATCAACTGGATCCTCGGCGTCGGGTTCTTCATCTGCTCGATCCCGATCTGGATCTACGGCTACGTGTTCGAGAAGAAGTACTCGATCGTCACCCGGCGCAGCCAGGACCAGGCCGGTGACCTCGCCACCGCCGTGGAGGAGTCGGTGCACGGCATCCGCGTGCTCAAGGCGTTCGGCCGCGGCAAGCACATGCTGAACAGCTTCTCCAGCCAGGCGGAGGACCTCCGCGGCACCGAGATCGAGAAGGCCCGCGCCATCGCCAGCATCTGGCTCTGGCTGCTGCTCGTGCCCGACGTGACCTTCGCGCTCGGCCTGCTCGCCGGCGTGCTGCTCACTGCCAACGGACAGATGAGCGTGGGTGACCTGATCGGTTTCTTCGCCACCGCCACGGTGCTCCGCTGGCCCATCGAGTCGGTCGGCTTCCTGCTCTCGATGACCTTCGACACCCGTACGGCGGTAGACCGTTACTTCGAGGTGATGGACGAGACGAACACGATCACCGACCCCGAGTCGCCGCGGACGATCGCAGAACCGCAGGGCCGGCTCACGTTCACCGACGTGCACTACCGCTACCCGGACGCGCCCGAGCGGTTCCCCGACCTGATCGACGGTGTCACCCTCACGCTCGAACCTGGCGAGACGATGGCGATCGTCGGCCTCACCGGATCGGGTAAGTCCACGCTCACCTCGCTCACCACCCGGCTCTACGACGTGACCGGCGGTTCCATCGCGCTCGACGGCGTCGACGTGCGCGACCTGTCGCTCGAGGAGCTGCGCAGGCACATGGCCATGGCGTTCGAGGACGCGACCCTGTTCTCGACGTCGGTGCGCGACAACGTGCTGCTCGGCCGCCCGGAGTTCGACGACGGCGGACCCGAGGCCGACGCGGCGCTCGCCGAGGCGCTCGAGATCGCCCAGGCCACGTTCGTCCACGACCTGCCCAACGGTGTGGACACCCTGGTCGGGGAGGAGGGGCTCAGCCTGTCGGGGGGCCAGCGCCAGCGCCTCGCGCTCGCGCGCGCCGTTGCCGCAGACCCCCGGGTGCTCGTGCTCGACGACCCGCTGTCGGCGCTCGACGTCGACACGGAGGCGCTCGTCGAGGCGGCCCTCCGTCGCGTTCTCGCGGCGACGACCGCGCTCATCGTGGCGCACCGCCCGTCGACCGTCATGCTCGCCGACCGCGTCGCGCTGCTCGAGAACGGCCGCATCACCGCGGTCGGCACCCACTCCGAGCTGCTCGCGTCGAGCGAGCACTACCGATTCGTCATCTCGAGTCTCGAGGACGACCAACCGAGCGTGTCAGAGGAGGTGAACGCATGAGCGTGCACGGAGTGAGCGGTGAAGAGCGGGACGACTTCACCAAGAGCGAGAGCCGGGAGATCCGCAGGCGGTCCACCCGCCTGCTCCTGTCGACCCTGCAGCCGCTGCGGTCGAAGGTCATCGTCACGGCGATCACCATCCTGGTCGCCACCGGCGCTTCGGTGCTCGGACCGGCGCTCATCGCCATCGGCATCAACCAGGCACTGCCCGCCCTCGTCGAGCAGCAGAACTGGATGCCGCTCGGGCTCGTGATCGGCAGCTACCTCATCGTGGCCGTCGTGGGCGCGCTGCTCGTGGCGCAGTTCCAGATCATGTCCGCCCGCATCGCGCAGGCGATTCTCATCGATCTGCGCAAGCGCGTGTTCCTGCACACCCAGCGGCTCAGCCTCGACTTCCACGAGAGCTACACCTCCGGGCGGATCATCTCCCGCCAGACCAGTGACCTCGACTCGATCCGGGAGCTGCTCAGCGGCGGACTGGCGCAGCTCGTCCAGGGCGTGCTGTTCATGGGCTTCACGGCGATCGCGCTGTTCTCGTTCGACTGGGTGAGCGGCCTCATCCTGCTCTGCGCGCTCGTGCCGCTCGGCTTCCTCACCCGGTGGTTCGCCGTCAACTCGCAGCGCATGTTCCGGCAGACCCGTGTGGCGTCGGCCCGGCTCATCGTGCAGTTCGTGGAGAGCATGACCGGCATCCGCGCGGTGAAGGCGTTCCGCAAGGAGAAGCGCAACGAGAAGCTGTTCGCCGACCTCGTGGAGGACTACCGCGACACGAACGCCAAGGTCATCGGCCTCTTCGGTACGTTCGACCCCTCGCTCGTCTTCATCGGCAACGTGACGCTCGGCATGGTGCTTCTGGTCGGTGGCCTCCGCGTCGCCGACGGGGAGCTCCTCATCGGATCGCTCCTCGCCATCGTGCTCTACACGCGCCAGTTCTTCGGACCCGCGCAGGAGATCGCGATGTTCTACAACAGCTACCAGTCGGCGTCCGCGGCGCTGGAGAAGATCTCGGGCGTGCTCGAGGAGAAGCCGGGCGTGCCCGATCCCACCGCTCCGATCGACCTGTGGTCGGCGAAGGGTCATGTGCACTTCGACCGGGTCGAGTTCGCGTACAAGGCCGACCGGGTGGTGCTTCCGGAGTTCACGCTCGACATCCCGGCGGGTCAGACGATCGCGCTGGTCGGCTCGACGGGGGCGGGAAAGACCACCCTCGCGAAGCTGCTCTCCCGGTTCTACGACCCCACTGCGGGGTCCGTGCTGCTCGACGGCGTGGACCTGCGCCGGCTTCACCCGAAGGATCTCCGCCGCGCCATCGTCATGGTGACGCAGGAGGCGTACCTGTTCTCGGGATCGGTCGCGGACAACATCGCCATCGGCAAGCCCGACGCCTCGCTCGACGAGATCATGGACGCGGCGCGTGCGGTGGGGGCGGACGACTTCATTCGCGGCCTGCCGAACGGGTACGACACCGACGTGAACAAGCGCGGCGGGCGGGTGTCGGCCGGCCAGCGCCAGCTGATCTCGTTCGCGCGCGCATTCCTCGCGAACCCGTCCGTGCTCATCCTCGACGAGGCGACCTCCTCGCTCGACATCCCGAGCGAACGTCTCGTTCAGGAGGGTCTGCAGACGCTCCTCGCCGACCGGACCGCGATCATCATCGCCCACCGCCTCTCGACGGTGGCGATCGCCGATCGCGTGCTCGTCATGGAGCGCGGCGTCATCGTGGAGGACGGCACCCCCGAGCACCTGATCTCGGGAACGGGCCGCTTCGCACAGCTGCACGCGGCGTGGCGGGACTCCCTGGTCTAGAGCGCCGCGGCGTTCACGCGTCGGTCCGGAACGCCGCGGCACTCACTCGCTGATTCCGCAACGCTCCGGCGTTCAGCGGGCGAGGCTCGTCGGGGCGCTTCCGGACCACGCGAACACGGTGTTCCCGGTCGCGACGGCGTGCCAGCCGTCCGAGCAGGTCAGTGCGTCCTCCGGAATCGCCGTGGGCGACCAGGAGTCGCGCAGGCGCGGCGGCTCCGGGGGAGCCTCGCTCGGCGCGCACAGCTCCTCCGGCAGCGGCGTGCCGGAGGTGTAGGTCATGATCGTGGCGTCGGAGCTGTTCGACGACTTCACCCGGATCTGCTCCGCGTCCTCGGGGAGCCACTCGGGCAGCGTGCCGTCCGCATCCGCGACGGTGGAGTAGAGCGCGTTGTGCACGGGCGCCGCCAGCTCCGTCACCGGCGAGAGGGCGGAGCACCCCGTCATCAACAGGGCACCCGCAAGTGCGGTCGAAGCGGCGCCGACGGTGCGGAATGCTGGGGTTCTCATGCAGCCATTGAAGCAATTCGGGCCGTCGGGCGCATCGTCCCCCAGACGGGGGACGCTCATCCTAAAGGCTGATAAGACGCCGATTACGGCAACCAGGCGGCCGAATCGTAATCGATTCGATACCCGGCATCCGAGTCGCACGGCAGCATCGGTGTGCCCTCCCGCTCGTACTGCGCCAGCGCCTCGGCCGACTTCCCCGCGGGAGGGTGCCCGCCGCTCCGGATGACCCGCCACCACGGCACGGTCCCACCGGAGTAGCGCAGCACCATGCCCACCGCGCGCGCCCCGGGCCGGCCGAACACGGCTGCCACGTCGCCGTAGGTCATGACCCGGCCGGGTGGGATGCTTTCGACGACGTCGAGCACTCGCTCGGTGTACTCACCGGGTTCGGAGAAGACCGCCACGGTCGTGCCTCAGAGGCGGAGCTCACCGATCTGCTCGCCGTACTCGGTCTCGCCGATCACGGTGAACCCCATCCTCAGGAAGAACTGCTCAGGGCCTTCCTCGCCGGTCTCCCAGATGACGGTGACCCGATCGAACCCGCGGGACCGGGCCTCGTCGGCCAACGACACGACCGCGAATCGCCCCACGCCGTGCCCCTGGGCGTCGGCCGACACGTTGATGCGCCAGATGCAGCTGCGGAAGATCTCGTTGCGGGCGTCGGGGTCGAAGTTCCCCATGATGAAGCCGACGACCTCGTCGTCCTCGAGCACGACACGGGGCCACGCGGTCGTGGGATTGACGTACGCCTCGGCGATCGAGAACGAGACGGGCGCGACGAAGTTCTCCTGACCCGGCTTGAGGGACAGCGTATTGGCGGCGACGATCGTGCTCGCCGACAATTCTTCAAGTCTGAGTTCGCCCATGCGCACAGGCTAACGCGACGAGCGACGGCTCCGGTAGTCGAGGGGCGCCCGCGACCCGTGCCGGTCGGATCGATTCCGCACGAAGTATCTCGACATCGAGATACTTGGCTGCGAGTAGGCTAGGTCCGGACCTATTCGGGCACACACAACATGGGAGTTCACTTGTCGAAGATCAAGGTTGAAGGAACCGTCGTCGAGCTCGACGGCGACGAGATGACGCGCATCATCTGGCAGTCCATCAAGGACAGCCTCATCCACCCGTACCTGGACGTGAATCTCGAGTACTACGACCTCGGTATCGAGAAGCGCGACGAGACCGATGACCAGATCACCATCGACGCGGCGAACGCCATCAAGAAGCACGGCGTCGGCGTGAAGTGCGCCACCATCACGCCCGACGAGGCGCGGGTCGAGGAATTCGGCCTCAAGAAGATGTGGCGCTCGCCCAACGGCACGATCCGCAACATCCTCGGCGGCACCATCTTCCGCGAGCCGATCATCATCTCCAACATCCCGCGGCTCGTGCCCGGATGGAACAAGCCGATCATCGTCGGTCGTCACGCGTTCGGCGACCAGTACCGCGCCACCGACTTCCGCTTCGAGGGCGAGGGCACGCTCACGATGACCTTCACGCCCAAGGACGGATCAGAACCGCAGTCGTTCGAGGTCTTCCAGTCCCCGGGCAGCGGCGTCGCGATGGGCATGTACAACCTCGACGACTCCATCCGCGACTTCGCACGCGCGTCGCTCAGCTACGGTCTCGCCCGCAACTACCCGGTCTACCTCTCCACGAAGAACACGATCCTGAAGGCCTACGACGGCCGGTTCAAGGACCTGTTCGAGGAGGTCTTCGAGGCGGAGTACAAGGCCGACTTCGACGCGGCCGGCCTCACCTACGAGCACCGACTGATCGACGACATGGTCGCGGCCTCCATGAAGTGGGAGGGCGGCTACGTCTGGGCCTGCAAGAACTACGACGGCGACGTGCAGTCCGACACCGTGGCGCAGGGCTTCGGCTCGCTCGGTCTCATGACCAGCGTGCTCTCCACGCCCGACGGCAAGGTCGTCGAGGCCGAGGCGGCCCACGGCACCGTGACGCGGCACTACCGTCAGCACCAGGCCGGCAAGCCCACGTCGACGAATCCCATCGCCTCCATCTACGCGTGGACCCGCGGGCTCGCGCACCGCGGAAAGCTGGACGGGAACCAGGAGCTGATCGACTTCTCGACCACCCTGGAGGAGGTCGTCGTCGAGACCGTCGAGTCCGGCAAGATGACGAAGGACCTCGCGCTCCTCGTCGGGCCCGACCAGGACTTCCAGACCACCGAGGAGTTCCTCGCCACCCTCGCCGAGAACCTCAAGGCGCGCCTGGCGTAGCAGGTCCCTGAAGAAGCGCCCCGAGTCTGTCGACCCGGGGCGCTTCTTCGTGCCGGACGGTCGACTCGCCGGCATTATTTACGTCCCGGAAATAAATAGTTCTGTGCGTGCCGGAATCCGCGGTTATGTTGGGAGTCGTGTGCGGACCCGAACCGCGCTCACGTGCGATTCATTCAATGGAGATAGGACACTTTTGAGCGCTCGATTCGGGATGAACTTCCCCCTGCCTGCATCCGCCGGCAGCTTCCGCAAAACCGTCGCGACGGGCCTCACGACGGCCCTCCTCGCGGCCGGGCTGGTCGCCGCATCGGCACCGGCCGCCCACGCCGCTCCGGCACCGGGCATCAGCAAGCCGCCCGTGTCGCCGACCCTCTTCGAGGACGGTCGATACATCGTCACCCTCGCGGACGACGCAGCCTCCACCTACGACGGTGGTATCCAGGGCCTCACGGCAACGAAGCCGGAGCCCGGGAACTCCCTGGACGCGCGCACCGCACCGGTCGAGAACTACGTCGAGCACCTCGAGGAGACCCAGAGCGCCGTCGCGGACAGCGTCGGCGCGGACATCGCGTACTCCTACACCCTCGCCCTCAACGGCTTCTCCGCCGATCTCACCGCCGAACAGGCCGCGCGTCTCAGCGCCGACCGCAAGGTCTCCTCGGTGACCCGCGATGAACTGCAGCAGGTGACCGCCACCCCGAGCACCGAGTTCCTCGGACTCGAGGGCGACGACGGCGTCTGGGCCGCCATCGGCGGCGTCGATACCGCAGGCGAGGGCATCGTCCTCGGTGTGCTCGACACCGGGATCGCGCCGGAGAACCCGTCGTTCGCGGGCGAGCCGCTCGGCTACACGCCCGGCGAGGAGCCCTACCGCGCCGGTGAGACCATCGTCTTCGAGAAGGCGGACGGACAGACCTTCTCCGGCGTCTGCGAGACCGGCGCCCAGTTCGGTGCCGATGACTGCAACACCAAGGTGATCGGCGCCCGGTACTACGTCGACGGCTTCGGCGCCGGAAACATCGGGGACGAGACCACCGGTCCGGGCGAGTTCCTGTCCCCGCGCGACGGCGACGGGCACGGCTCGCACACGGCGAGCACCGCCGCGGGCAATCACGACGTCGCCGCGTCGGTCTCCGGCACGGACTTCGGCACCATCTCCGGTGTGGCTCCCGCGGCGAAGATCTCGTCCTACAAGGTCTGCTGGTCGGGTCCCGACCCGGTCGACACCGCCGACGACGGCTGCGCGACCTCCGACCTGGTCGCCGCCATCGACCAGTCCGTCGCCGACGGCGTCGACGTGATCAACTTCTCCATCGGGGGCGGCGCCGCCCAATCGACGATCGAGGTCACCGACGAGGCGTTCCTCGGTGCAGCCGCCGCGGGCATCTTCGTCTCGGCGTCCGCCGGAAACGCGGGCCCCGGGTCGTCCACGCTCGACAACGCGTCGCCGTGGATCACCACTGTCGCCGCCAGCACCATCCCGAGCTACGAGGCGACCGCCACGCTCGGCAACGGTGAGGCCTTCGCCGGTGCATCGATCACGGTCGACGCCACGGACGGTGCCGAGCCGCTCACCGGTCCGCTCGTGACGGCAGCATCGGTCGCCCTCGACGGCGCCGAGAACCCGAACCTCTGCGGTCCGGGCACGCTCGACCCCGCGCTCGCCGCCGGCACCATCGTGCTCTGCGAGCGGGGCGTCTTCGCGCGTGTCGACAAGTCGGTCGAGGTGGCCCGCGCGGGCGGCATCGGCATGCTGCTCGTCAACGTGACGCCCGGATCCGTCGACCTCGACGACCACGCCGTGCCCACGATCCACCTCGACGCGGAGTACTACGACGAGGTCACCGCGTACGCGGAGACCGCGGGTGCCACGGTCACGTTCACGCCGGAGAACACCACCGACGTCGTCGTGCCCGCTCCGCAGCTCGCCGGTTTCAGCTCGCGTGGACCGGTGCTCGCCGATGGCAGCGACATCCTGAAGCCGGACATCACGGCGCCCGGTGTCGCGATCCTCGCCGCCACCGCCAACCAGCAGGACGCGGAGGGCACCTACGCGTTCCTGTCCGGCACCTCGATGGCGGCCCCGCACATCGCGGGACTCGCGCTGCTCTACCTGGGCGAGAGGCCGGAAGCCGCTCCCTCGGAGATCAAGTCCGCGATGATGACCACCGCGTACGACACGGTGGCGGCGGACGGCTCCGCGGTCACCGACCCGCTCAGCCAGGGCGCCGGGCACGTCGACCCCACGCGGTTCTTCGAGCCCGGCCTGCTCTACCTCAACGGGCTCGCCGACTGGCTGGCCTACGCGCAGGGTGCCGGGTACGAGGCCGGAGTCGACCCCATCGACCCGAGCAACCTCAACCTCGCGTCGATCGCGATCGGCTCGCTGACCGCGGCCGAGACGGTCACCCGCACCGTGACCTCCACCCAGGCGGGCACGTTCACCGCGTCGATCGACGGCCTCGCCGGCGTGGACGCGGTCGTGTCGCCGAGCACACTCACGTTCGGTGCCGCCGGTGAGGAGCAGAGCTACACGGTGACGTTCACCCGCACCGACGCCCCGCTCGACGCCTACGCCACCGGATCGCTGAGCTGGACCAGCGGCGACACCGTCGTGCGCAGCCCGATCGCCGTTCAGCCGGTGACGCTCGTCGCGCCCGACGAGGTGACCGGCGAGGGCATCGACGGCTCGGTCGACGTGCAGATCACGCCGGGCGGAACCGGCGACATCCCGCTGGCCGCCACGGGTCTCGCGCCGGGCGTTCGCGTGGCGAACCCCGACGACCCCGGGTCGCCGATCACGGGGTCCGGCGCGGCGCGGAGCGAGTTCCTCTACGAGATCGACCTCGCGGCCGGGCTCGACGTGGCCCGCTTCGACCTCGATTCGATCGACGACTCGGCCGACCTCGACCTCGTGGTGCAGCAGCTGGACGAATCGGGTACCCCGATCGCCCAGTGGGTGTCCGCGACCGCCGCGGCTGACGAGCGGGTCACCATCGAGAACCCGGACGCGGCCACCTACCTGGTCATCGCGCTCGTGTACGCCGTGGGAACCGACCAGACGACGGCCGACTTCGTCGTCACGTCATGGTCGCTCGCGCCCGGAACGGGCGAGGGGAACTTCACCGTCACCCCCGACGTGGTACCCGCGGTGCAGGGCGTTCCCGTCACCTACACGGCGTCGTGGTCCGGACTCGCGCCCGAGACGACCTACCTCGGTCTCGTCACCTACGGCGACACCGGACAGGCGACCTACGTGTCGGTGGACTCCGGAGAGGCGACCGAGCCGGAACCGCAGGCGCCGGTCAACATCGTCGCACCGGAGATCCGCGGGAACGCCGTGGTCGGGAAGAAGCTGACCGCAACGCCGGGCGAGTGGGACACCGAGGGACTGACCTTCGCGTACCAGTGGTTCGCCGACGGCGTCGCGATCGACGGCGCGACCGACCGCAAGTACCGGGTGACCGCCGCGGACCAGGGCACGGCGATCACCGTGACCGTTACCGCCACCGCCGAGGGCCGTCCGGCCGGTACGGCGACCTCCGCCGCTGTCGTCGTGAAGTACGCGGCCACGGTGGCGGTAAACCTCAACCGCTCGGTGCTGTTCTCCTGGCAGCGCGTGACCGTGGACGTGCGGGTGGACAGCGCGGCCGAGGCCGCGCCCACCGGAACGGCCGTGGTGCACGCCGGCGGACGGAGCTACGACGTCGCTCTCGACGAGTCGGGCCGCGGTCGGGTGACCCTGCCCGCGTACCGTGGTGGCATCTACCTGGTGAACGCGACCTACTCGGGTGACGATCTCACCGCGGGCGGCACGAGCGCGTACCGGTTGTTCTGGGTGCTGTTCTAGGCGTCGGATAGGCGAGGAGGGGGCGGATGTCACGACATCCGCCCCCTTCGTCGTTGTAGCCTTCCGGGCATGGGTGGCGCACCGGATCGGTCGGCGAGGCCCGAGGCCGCCCCGCGGTCGCGCGCCCGCATCCTCTTCGCCGCACCCGCGATCGTGGTGCTCGGCCTCACGCTGCGTTTCGGGCTTCCGGATGCTGCGGCCGACCCCCTGGGCGGCGCCTGCTACGCGCTCCTGGTGTACGTCCTCGTGGCATTCCTCGCGCCCCGGGCGTCCCGCTGGCTTCTCGGGGGAGTCGCGCTCACGATCTGCGTCGGCATCGAGCTCTTCCAGCTGACGGCGATACCGGCCCGTTTGGCCGACGCGGTGCCGCCGGTCGCCCTCGTGCTCGGCAGCGGGTACTCCGCCGCCGACCTGCCGCCCTACCTCGCCGGAGCCTTTCTCGCGGTGCTGCTCGACCGGTTCCTCCGCCCGCAGAGCGGGCGGGGGCGGGCGCGTGCCGGTCAGTCCAGGTAGTCGGCCGAGACCAGGATCGGCATGTGGTCGGACTTGCCGCTCGGCAGTGTCTCGACGCTGGTGATCGAGAGGTCGGCCGACGTGACGAAGTCGAAGTGACCCTTGAAGAACTTGTAGCGCGTGTAGGTGGTGCGGTCGCTGAGCGACAGGTCGTATCCCGACTCCTGCACGTGCGAGTTCAGCCGGGTGGTGAAGAAGGGGTAGTTGTAGTCGCCCACCATCAGCTGCGGCAGGTCGGCCCCGAGTCCGCGGAGCTCCGCGTGCGCGGCGCTGATCTGGTGGCGGCGCAGCGAGTTGCGGGCGGTGAGCGGCGCGGCGTGGAACGACGCCACCACGAGTTCCCGGTCGGCCTCGATGTCCCTCAGCCGGGTGCCGATCAGCCGCTCGTGCGCGGGGGTGAGGATGTGGTCGTGCAGCGACTTCTTCAACGCGAAGGACTCCGTCTTCACCGCGGTGAACCGATCGCGCCGGTAGTAGATGGCGAGCCCCAGCCGGTTGCGCTTGGTCGAGTCGGCGAGGTGCAGTGGTCCCACCTCAGCCGGCAGCGCCGCGGTGTCGCACTCCTGGAGGCAGAGCACGTCGAGTTCGAAGCCGTCGGCGAGGGCGGTGAGCTCGTTGCTCGCGTTGTTCTTGCGGAGGTTGTAGCTGATGACTCGGATGGGAACTGTCCTCTGAGCTGCGATCGACGAACGGAAGCAAATTCTACCCTCGGCCGGGCGGCCTACCTGAAGATGATGGTGCGTGCGCCGTCGAGCAGCACGCGCCCCTCGGCGAACCACTTCACGGCCTGGGTGAGCGTGCGGGACTCCTCGTCCTGACCGATCGCCACGAGCTCCTGCGGCGTGCGGGAGTGATCGACCCGCACCACGTTCTGCTCGATGATCGGTCCCTCGTCGAGGTCGCTCGTCACGAAGTGCGCCGTGGCGCCGATGAGCTTCACCCCGCGCGCATGGGCCTGCTTGTACGGGTTGGCGCCCTTGAACCCCGGCAGGAAGGAGTGGTGGATGTTGATGATGCGGCCGCTCAGCCGTTCGCACAGCTCGGGGGAGAGGATCTGCATGTACCGCGCGAGCACCACGAGTTCGATGTCGTGCTCCTCGACCGCGTGCAGGATCCTCGACTCGAGGGCCGCCTTGCTCGCCGCGTCGGTGACGGGTCGATGCTCGAACGGCACCCCGTAGAAGCTCGCGAGATCGCCCAGCACATCGTGATTGCTCAGCACGAGCGGGATCTCGACGGGCAGCTGCCCGGCCCGCTGGCGGAAGAGGAGGTCGTTCACGCAGTGCGCCGCGGTCGACCCGAGCACCAGGGTGCGCAACGGCCGACCGACGGTGTCGAGCAATTCGGTCATCCGGTAGCGCTCCAGCACCGGGGCGAGCGCCTCGGCGAACTCCTGCCGGGTCGCCTCCGACTCGACCTGCAGGCGCATGAAGAACCGCCCGGTGTCCGCACTGGAGAACTGCTGCGACTCGGTGATGTTGCCGCGCGCCCGCACCACGGCGCCGCTCACCGCGTGCACGATGCCGGGTGCGTCGTCGCAGACGAGGGAGAGGACCCAGTGGGTGAGCGATGGCGCAGAAGTCATCCGTTCAGGATAGGCGGACCCGAACGCCGCTGAGCGTTAGACTGACTCCTGGTCGGCGGATCTCGTGCGGCCCCGGGACGAGTCTCCCGCCTTTCTCCCGCTTCGGATGTTCCTCGCGTGTCTGTGACCTCTTCCGTCGCCACCCCGGCGCCGACCGTTCCCCGCTTTCCCTATCTGGCGTTGATCATGCTCGGGGTGGCGATCTTCTTGAACGTGACCATCGAGATGGTGCCCACCGGGCTGCTGACGCTGATGAGCGACGACCTCGACGTGAGCGAGTCGAGCGTGGGCCTTCTCGTCACCGTGTTCGCCTTCACCGTCGTGGTCACCAGCGCACCGCTCGTGGCCCTGACCCGGCGTCTGCCGCGGCACGCGCTCGTGGTCGGCGTGCTGGCCGTTTTCGCGGCGAGCAGCGCGCTCACCGCCGTCGCCCCGACGTACGAGCTGGTGGTCGCGTCGCGGATCGTCGGCGGACTCGCCCACGGCGTGTTCTGGTCGGTGGTGGGGGCCTACTCCGCGTACCTGGTGCCGAAGGAGCAGCTCGGCCGGGCGGTGTCGATCACCCTCGGCGGCGGTTCCCTCGCCTTCGTGCTCGGGGTGCCCCTCGGCACCGCCCTCGGGCAGTGGTTCGGCTGGCGGGCGACCTTCGGTTCCCTCGCCGCCCTCGTGGCGGTGGGCGCGCTGCTGGTGTGGCGCTTCCTGCCCCGCGTGGACCACCTCGCCGCCGCGGACTCCGAGGCGGCCGCTCGCGTCGACGAGCCGCGTCGGCGGGACCACTCGATCGCCGCCGTCGCGGTGATCTGCGTGCTCACCGCCCTGCTGATGGTGGGTCAGTACACCTTCTACACGTACATCACGCCGTTCTTCCTGCGGGAGGTGGGCGTGGGAACTGCGGCGATCAGTCCGCTCCTCCTCACCTACGGCGTGGCCGGCGCGGTGGGGCTCGCCCTGGTGGGCGCCTACTTCGGCCGTTGGCCGCGCGTGAGTCTCGTCGGGACCCTCGTGCTCGCGCTCGTGGTCGTCGCGACGCTCGGCACCTTCCCGGCGATGGTTCCGCTGGCCGTGCTCTGCTTCGCGATCTGGGGACTCGTGCTCGGGGGGCTGCCGGCGTTGCTGCAGACCCGTCTGCTGCACGCCGCGCCCGCGCGCATCCGCGACACGTCGAGCGCGTTCTTCACCACCTCGTTCAACATCGGCATCGGCGGCGGTGCTCTGGTCGGCGCTCTCGTGCTCGACTCGTTCGGGCTCGCGACGATCCCGTTCGTGTACGTCGGCATCCTCGTCGTCGCGCTCGTCGTGCTGCTCGGCACCGACGTGCTGCTCCGTCGTCCCCTGCGGACGCAGTAGCGGGCGGGACGCTCGCGTCGAGGCCGCCCCTCACCCGGCGCGCGGACCCCTGCTGATATGGTGGAGAACGTCGCGACTGGCGTTCGGATGGGGCACCATCGGGGAGCGACTTACACGGTTCGTGGCCGTACGCCTGGGCCACGACGACTCCCGCCGTGCGTGCGTCGGGATGCCTGTTCCCCTCTGATCCGTGCCCGCATCCATCCTCAAGGAGCACCGTGCCCTCCGAAACCCTCTCCTCCACCTTCACCGCGCCTCTCTCCGAGGTCGATCCCGAGATCGCCGCCGTACTCGAGCAGGAACTCGGCCGCCAGCGCGGCACCCTCGAGATGATCGCCAGCGAGAACTTCGTGCCCCGGGCCGTACTCGAGTCGCAGGGCTCCGTGCTCACGAACAAGTACGCCGAGGGGTACCCCGGCCGGCGGTACTACGGCGGATGCGAGTTCGTCGACGTGGCGGAACAGCTCGCCATCGACCGCGCGAAGGCGCTGTTCGGCGCGCAGTACGCGAACGTGCAGCCGCACTCCGGCGCCTCCGCCAACGCCGCCGTTCTCGCCGCCATCGCCACGCCGGGCGACACCATCCTCGGCCTCGAGCTCGCCCACGGGGGCCACCTCACCCACGGCATGAAGCTCAACTTCTCCGGCAAGCTCTACAACGCGACCAGCTACGGGGTCGACCCTGAAACCTTCCGCGTGGACATGAACGTCGTGCGCGATCGTGCGCTGGAGCACCGCCCGCGGGTCATCATCGCCGGCTGGTCGGCCTACAGCCGCCAGCTCGACTTCGCCGCCTTCCGCGACATCGCCGACGAGGTCGGCGCCACGCTGTGGGTCGACATGGCGCACTTCGCCGGGCTGGTCGCGGCGGGCCTGCACCCGTCGCCCATTCCGCACGCCGACGTCGTCAGCTCCACCGTGCACAAGACCCTCGCCGGTCCGCGCTCCGGCGTGATCCTGAGCCGGGACACCGAGCTGGCCAAGAAGCTGAACTCGGCCGTGTTCCCCGGGCAGCAGGGCGGACCGCTCATGCACGTCATCGCGGCGAAGGCCACCGCGTTCAAGCTCGCCGGTGAGCCCGAGTTCGTCGACCGTCAGCAGCGCACGATCAGCGGCGCGCAGCGCGTGGCCGAGCGACTCGTCGCCACCGACTCGACCGATGCCGGACTCAGCGTGCTGACCGGCGGCACCGACGTGCACCTGGTGCTCGCCGACCTGCGGAACGCCGCCGTCGACGGCAAGCAGGCCGAGGACCTGCTGCACGATGTGGGCATCACGGTCAACCGCAACGCGGTTCCGTTCGATCCGCGCCCGCCCATGGTCACGTCCGGAGTGCGGATCGGTACCGCCGCCCTCGCCACGCGCGGGTTCGGCGACGAGGAGTTCACCGAGGTGGCGGACATCATCGCGTCCGCGCTGCAGCCGTCGCCCGACGTCGCCGCGCTGCGCGGCAGGGTCGCGGCACTGACCGATGCCTTCCCGCTGTACCCGGGACTCACCGCCTCGGGAGCGACCGCATGACGGCCCGCATCCTCGACGGCAACGCCACCGCCGCGGCCGTCAAGAACGAGCTCGCCGACCGGATCTCCGCGCTGAAGGCGCGGGGCATCACCCCGGGGCTCGGCACCCTCCTCGTGGGCGACGACCCGGGGTCGCGGTCGTACGTCGCGGGCAAGCACCGGGACTGCGCCGAGGTGGGCATCACCTCGATCCGGGTGGACCTTCCGGCCACGGCCTCCGAGGACGATGTGCGCGCCGCCATCAGCGAACTGAACGCCGACCCGGCGGTCACCGGCTACATCGTCCAGCTGCCGCTGCCCGCGGGCATCGACGAGAACGCCATGCTCGAACTGATGGACCCGTCGAAGGACGCCGACGGCCTGCACCCCACCAACCTGGGCAGGCTCGTGCTGAACGTCGATGCGGCAGCCGGGGGAGACGCCTTCCCGCTGCCCTGCACGCCCGCCGGCATCGTGGAGATGCTCGAGCGGTCCGATATCCCGATCCGCGGGAGCCACGTCGTGGTCGTGGGCCGTGGGCTCACCGTGGGTCGCCCGCTCGGCCTCGTGCTCACCCGTAAGGGACTCGACGCGACGGTCACGCTCACCCACTCCCGCACGGTCGATCTGGCGGCGGAGGTGCGGCGGGCGGACATCGTCGTCGCCGCGGTCGGCGTGCCCGGGCTCATCCAGGCCGACTGGCTGAAGCCGGGTGCGGCGGTGCTCGACGTGGGCATCAGTCGCACGCTGAACGCCGACACGGGGAAGGGCAAGCTGACCGGGGACGTGGACCCCGCCGCGGCGGATGTGGCCGGCTGGCTGTCGCCCGTGCCGGGCGGCGTCGGTCCGATGACCCGCGCCATGCTGCTCGCGAACGTGGTGGCCGCCGCCGAACGCGACGCCTGATCCCGCGGGGCGGGGTCGCGCCGATCAGGCGAACCCGGTGGCCCGGGTGAACCGCACGGGCTGACCGGGCCGCAGCTGACCCAGCGCGTCGAGGTCGGCGTCGACGAGTACGGCGATGACCGGGTAGCCCCCGGTCACCGGATGATCGGCCGCGAGGATCGTGGGCAGGCCGCTCGGCGGCACCTGCAGGGCGCCGGCGACCATTCCCTCCGAGGGCAGCTCGTCGTCGCGGACCCGCCGCAGCGGCTCGCCCTCCAGGCGCACACCGACCCGGTTCGACGCGGGGGACACCCGCCACTCGCCATCGACCAGCGCCTGCATCGACCCGGGTGCGAACCAGTCCGTGCGGGGCCCGGGTCGAAGCCGCAACCGCACGAGACCGTCGAGCGGCGGGCCGGTGAACGCCTCATCGATCGGCGGCACGGGAAGCGCGGGGACCGGTCCGGCGACGAGCACGTCACCCGCGAGGAGCGGATCGGGACCGATGCCCGACAGCACGTCCGTCGACCGTGAGCCCAGAGCATCCGCCCCGCCGATGCCGCCCCGCACGGCGAGGTAGTACCGCAGTCCACGGTCGGGCACCGGGAACTCGAGAATCGCGCCGTGCGGGAGCAGGACGGCACGATCGACCGGCAGCGGGCGCCCATCCGTGCGGACGTCACCCCACGCACCCGTGACGGCGACCCAGTGCGGTCCCCGTGCTCGCAGGCGTGCGCCTCCCGCGAGGATCTCGAGCGCCGCCGTGCCCTCCGCGTTGCCGACCAACCGGTTGGCGAGGCGGAGCGACGCCCGATCCATCGCTCCCGACGGCGGAACACCGAGATGCGCGGAGCCGGGTCGGCCGAGGTCCTCGATGAGCAGCAGAGGGCCGGGGTCGAGCACGTCGAAGGCGGTCACGGCGGAATCGCCCGGAAGCGCACGGTTCGTCCGGGCATCAGCAGGGCGGGATGCTCGTCGGCCGCATCCCACAGACGAGCCCGCGTCGCTCCGATCAGCTGCCAGCCCCCGGGTGACTCCCGGGGGTACACGCCGCTGAACTCCCCGGCCAGGCCGACGGACCCGGCGGCGACCCGAGGGCGCGGCTCGGCGCGGCGGGGCACGATCCTGCGTCCGGATCCGGCGGTCAGGTAGCCGAAGCCGGGCGCGAAGCCGCTGAAGGCGACGCGCCAGGGCGTCCCGGTGTGCCACGCGATCACGTCGTCCGCGCCGACGCCCTGCACCCGGGCCACCTCGTCGAGATCCGGGCCGGAGTAGACCACGTCGATGACGACGGCGTCCTCGACGTTTCGGACGGCGGCACGGGACGGGGGCAGGGCGGAGAGCCAGTCCTGCACGCGCCGGAGGGGCAGTACGCCCGGCTCGACGGTGACGAGGATGCTCCGCGCGGCCGGTACCACGTCGACGACACCGGGCGGCCTCGTCGCGTCCACCGCCGGGTACAGGGCGAGCACTTCCTCGAGCGAGTCGACCTGCACGAGGAGGGCACGATCCCCGTACGGGAGGATGCTCCGCGTCACGCGAACGCCTCCAGGGTCACGCCGGCCGCGGTGAGCGCCTCGCGCACCGCCACGGCCATGTCGACCGCCCCCGGGGTGTCCCCGTGCACGCACAGGGAATCGACCCGCACGCGGATCGGAGTGCCGTCGATGGCGAGGACGGTTCCCTCGTGCACCAGGGCGACGGCGCGCTCCGCAACCCGCTCGGCATCGATGAGCACCGCGCCCGGGGCGGACCGGGGCACGAGCGAGCCGTCCGCGAGGTACGCGCGGTCGACGAACGCCTCGGCGCGGAAGGCCAGGCCGTGCGCCGCGGAGGCCACCGCGATCGCGGAGTCGGGCAGCCCGAGCATCGGCAGGGTGGGGTCGAAGATTCGTACCGCGTCGGCCACCGCGTCGGCCTGCTCGGTGTCGGTCACGATGCGGTTGTAGAGAGCGCCGTGCGGCTTGACGTAGCGGATGCGCGTGCCCGCCCTACGGGCCGCACGGTCGAGCGCGACGAGCTGCGTCGTGACATCGGTACGCAGCCGCTCGGGGTCGATGTCGACATCCCGTCGGCCGAATCCCGCCGGGTCGTCGTACGACACGTGCGCACCCAGCGCCACGCCGGTCTCCCGCGCGCGTGTGCAGGACGCCACCATCGTCGCGGTATCACCGGCGTGGAATCCGCAGGCGATGTTCGCGCTGGTGATCACGGCGAACATGGCGGCGTCGTCGGCGGTGGGCACCCCGTCGACGGTCTCGCCGAGGTCGCTATTGAGATCCACCCGCACCATAGGCTCCGGCCAGTTCGCGGTACCGCTCGGCGTTCCGGCGGATCGTTCGGACCTCGGCCTCGGTCACGTCGCGGCGGATCCTGCCCGGCACGCCGGCGACGAGCGAGCGCGGCGGCACGACTGTGCCCTCGAGCACCACGGTGCCGGCCGCGATGAGCGAGCCGGCCCCGAGGACGGCACCGTTCAACACGATCGCACCCATTCCGACGAGCACGTCATCCTCGATCGTGCAGCCGTGCACCACCGCGTTGTGGCCGATGGAGACGTTCCGGCCGATGGTCAGCGGGAATCCGGCGTCGACGTGGCAGCTGACATTGTCCTGCACGTTGGAGCCGGCGCCGAGGTGGATGGACTCGGTCTCGGCCCGCAGCACGGCATTGAACCACACCCCCGCCTCCGCGTCGATGCGTACCCGCCCGATCAGCGTCGCCCCGGCAGAGGCGAAGGCGGTGTCGTGCACGACCGGTCGGCTGCCCTGAACGGACAGGACGAGCGCGCGCGGGTCGACGGTCATGCGAACAGGCTACCCACCGAGCACCGACGGATGGGTCGGATCAGTGCCCAGGGGTTGCCAGCGAGCGTCGAGACGTTAAGGATCGGTCTAGCCCATTCACCACACAGGCGCCCACCCGGCGCCGACGAAAAAGGAGTTACCGAGTGATCCAGCGTTACATTCTCACCGCACTGATCGCCTTCGCCAGCAAGAAGCTGATGGCGGCATCGAAGAAGAGGTCCGCCGACAAGAAGCGCAACACCCGCCGCTGAGCGCCCTTTCCCTCCCAGGGAAAGTACGCATCCTCCCCTTCCGGGGAAACCGAGGGTGCCGGTCGCGGCAGTCCCCCGACCACCCACCGGCACTTCGGGCGCTCGAGGCGCCAGACCGAAGCCCGTCAGCAGCGCGCGTAGCACGCTCCGACATGTTGTCGACGACCCAAACCCGAATCAGATCGGCGACGGTTACTACGGTATGCGTCCCCATCGTGCCTATCAAGTCGGCACTTTGGGGGGCAAGGGTGCTGGGGGCAAGGGGTGCTGAGGGGCAAGGGTTCCGGGGGCGCGGGTGCCGCGGGCCTATGCGCTCGGTTCTGCCCGTGCTCCCTCGGAGGGCTGCACCGAGAAGATGTCGGGCGCCGTGTAGCCGGCCGCGGCGAAGGCGTCGCGTACCGACTCCGACAGCTGCGCGACCAGGTGGCTCGGCACCACCGCGATCGCGGCGCCGCCGAATCCACCGCCGGTCATGCGCGCTCCGAGTGCGCCGTTCCGCTGGGCGGTCGACACCGCGAGGTCGAGTTCCGGAACCGAGATCTCGAAGTCGTCGCGCATCGACACGTGCGAGGCGTCGAGCAGTTCTCCGATGGCCCGCGGGCCGTCCTCGCGCAGCGTGCGAACGGCGTCGAGCACCCGCGCGTTCTCCGTGACCACGTGCCGCACCCGGCGCAGAGTGACGTCGTCGAGCACCGCTTCGGCGCGCTCGAGATCGTCCACCGTCAGGTCCCGCAGCGACCTGACGTGCAGGGCCGCAGCACCCGCCTCGCACGACGCCCGCCGTTCGGCATACCCGCCGGTCGCGTGCGAGTGGCTCACGTTCGTGTCGATGATGACCAGCTCGAGACCGGCGGGCTCGAATCCGAGCGGGATGACCTCCGCGTCGAGGCTGCGGCAGTCGAGGAAGACGGCGGCGTCCCTCTCGCCGAGCAGGGAGGCCGACTGGTCCATGATGCCGGTGGGGGCGCCCACGGCCTTGTTCTCGGCGAGCTGTCCGACCCTCGCGAGGGTGCGTCGGTCGAAGTCGAGGTTCCACACGTCGTTGAGCGCCATACCGATCGCGCTCTCGATCGCGGCGGACGACGAGAGCCCGGCCCCGACCGGAACGTCGGAGTCGAAGTACGCGTCGAAACCGGGCAGTGCGTCGAGGTCGGCGCCGTGCTGGCCGAGCGCCCAGGCCACACCGAAGGGGTAGGCCGACCACCCCGACAGCACCGCGGGGGAGAGGTCGGCGAGCGCCACCTCCACGGTGTCGTCGGAGAACGAGCTGGCCACCCGCGCGACCCCGTCGTCGCGGAGGGCGAGCGCCACCACGGTGCGGCGGTCGATCGCCAACGGGAACACGAACCCGTCGTTGTAATCGGTGTGCTCTCCGATCAGGTTGACCCGTCCGGGCGCCGACCAGAGCCCGAGCGGTTCGCGTCCGTAGCGCGAGGCGAACCCGTCCGCGGCGTCCGCCGATACGTTCCGTGTGCTGTCGCTCATGATCGTTCGATGCCCTCTCGTAGTACCTCCGCAGTGCGTTCCGGCGGCACGTCTCCGATCCAGGCACCCATGGCCGCCTCCGACCCGGCCAGGAACTTCAGCTTGTCGGCCGCCCGCCGCGGGGACGTGATCTGCAGCATCAGCCGGATCTCGTCCCGGTGGGTGTGCACCGGTGCCTGGTGCCATGCCGAGATGTACGGCGTGGGGGTGTCGTAGAGGGCGTCGATTCCCCTCAGCAGACGCAGATAGAGCTCGGCGAGCTCGTCCCGCTCCTCCACGGTGGTCGCCGCGAGGTCGGGCACGTGGCGGTGCGGCAGCATGTGCACCTCGACCGGCCAGCGGGCGGCGAAGGGCACGAAGGCGGTGAAGTGCTCCCCGTGGAGCACCACCCGCTCGGAGGCGCGCTCCGTCTCCAGCACGCGGGCGAAGAGGTCGGGGCCCACCTTGGCGATCGAGTCGATCAGCTTCGTCGTGCGCGGCGTCACGTAGGGGTAGGAGTAGATCTGCCCGTGCGGGTGGTGCAAGGTCACGCCGATCGCCTCGCCGCGATTCTCGAACGGGAAGACCTGCTGCACTCCGGGCAGGGCGGACAGGTCTGCCGTGCGGTCGGCCCAGGTCTCGATCACGGTGCGCGACCTCGACGGGGTGAGCCCGCTGAACGACCCGGAGTGCTCCGGGCTGAAGCACACGACCTCGCAGCGCCCCACCGACGTGCGCGTGCGTTCGAAGCCGATCTCGGCCATGTCGGCGAGCCCCTGGGGCGCATCCTCCCCGGTCAGTGCGGGCCCGAACGAGGGGGACTTGTTCTCGAACACGGCGACGTCGTAGTTGCTCGGCACCTCGGACGGATTCTCGGCGGTCGCGGGCGCGAGCGGGTCCTGCGAGGCCGGGGGCAGGAAGACCCGGTTCTGGCGGGCGGCGGCGATCGACACCCACTCGCCGGTCAGCACGTCCTGCCGCATCGTCGCGGTCTCCGGCCGCACGGTGACGGGTCTCGCGTCCGCCGCGCGCTCGGGAGGGAGGGTCGTGTCCCGGTCGTCATAGTAGATGAGCTCGCGACCGTCGGACAGCACGGTCCTCCGCTTCACGATGCCGGATGAGAGCTGCACTGCTTCGGGCGCGGTCATGCCGTTAGGCTACCGAACTCGCGCGGCCCGGGTGACGTGCGTGCACCGGGCAGGTGCGCGCCGGAGTGCCCCGTAGAATCGGGCGAATGCGAGCCGTCTCCGGAAACCAGTTCACCCTGCGCCGCGATACGCCGGCGGGGGAGGTGCGCGCCACCGTCACCGCGCTCGCGGCGGCTCTCCGCCGGCTCTCGGTGAACGGCATCGATCTGGTCGAGCCGTACGGCGAGGACCGCATCGCGCCGATGGGTGCCGGTCTGGTGCTCGTGCCGTGGCCCAACCGCATCCGCGACGGGGTGTGGTTGCTCGACGGTGAGGAGCAGCAGCTCGACATCACCGAGCCCGGCTACGGCAACGCGTCGCACGGGCTGCTCCGCAACACCGGTTACGCGGAGGTCGAGCGTGCGGCCGACACCGTCGTGCTGGCCGCCACCGTCTTTCCGCAGCACGGCTACCCGTTCCTCCTCGACACCCGCATCCGGTACCGGCTGACCGATGACGGCCTGATGGTCACGCACACGGTCCGCAACGACTCGGGGCGGGCGGCGCCGGTCGCGGTCGGCGCGCACCCCTACGTGAAGATCGGGGACGTGCCGACGGCGGAGCTCGTGCTGCGGGTCCCCGCGGACACGTTCTTCGAGACCGACTCGCAGCTCATCCCGGTCGCCGAGCACCGCGTGGACGGCACGCCGTTCGACCTGAGGGGCGGCCGTCGGGTCGCCGAGCTGAACATGAACTCGGGCTTCGGCGCCGTGCAGAAGGCCGACGGCACAAGCCGTTCGTCCCTGACCGCTCCCGACGGTCGAGGAGTCGAGCTGTGGGCGGACCACAACTTCGGTTACCTGCAGGTGTACACGCCGAACATCTTCCCCACGGCGGCGGGCCCGAACCTCGCCGTGGCGATCGAACCGATGACCGCTCCCGCGAACGCTTTCAACAGCGGTCAGGGGTTGCGCTGGCTGGAGCCGGACCAGGAGTGGTCGCTGTCGTGGGGCATCCGGTTCACCGGCTTCCCCGATGTCGCCGACGCGAGGGACGCGGCCGATGCGACGGACGCCGGAGGATCCGCCGGGCACTGATCCGGTGCTTGCCGGGCGCCGCCCACCGGCGCAGGATCGACGCATGACCTTCACCCCGCGCACCGCCATCGTCACCGCAGCCGACTCCGGCATCGGCAAGGCCACCGCCGTCGCTCTCGCCGCCGCCGGCATGGACATCGGCATCACCTGGTACACCGACTCCGAGGGAGCCGAGCAGACCGCCGAGGAGGTGCGCTCGCACGGCCGTAACGCGGTCGTGGCGCGGCTCGACACCACCGAGCTCCCGCAGTGCGGTGACGTGATCGATGCCCTCGCCGACGAGCTGGGCGGCCTCGACGTGCTGGTCAACAACGCCGGCACCGGTGACTCGACGCCTCTCGTCGACCTCGACTACGAGACCTGGCGGCACGTCGTCGCCGCCGACCTCGACGGCGCGTTCGTCTGCATCCAGCGCGCGGCCCGCCGCATGGTCGCCGCGGGCACCGGGGGCCGGATCATCGCGGTCACCAGCGTTCACGAGCACCAGCCCCGGGTGGGCTCCGCGCCGTACGACGCCGCCAAGCACGGCCTCGGCGGACTCATCAAGACCGCGGCGCTCGAGCTGGGTGCGCACGGCATCACCGCGAACTCGGTGGCACCCGGAGAGATCGCCACGCCCATGACGGGGCAGACCGACGTCGACCCGCACACGGTCGACCGGCCGGGCATCCCGCTCGGTCGTCCGGGGGATGCCCGCGAGATCGCGTCGGTCATCGCCTTCCTCGCCTCGTCCGGGTCGAGCTACGTGACCGGCGCGTCGTTCGTGGTCGACGGCGGCATGCTGCAGATGGGCCCGCAGGCCGGTTCGCACCTGACGGCCAACGACTGGCGCGAGGTCTGACGCCGTCGCCGACCGGGACGCGCGTCCGGATGGGTGGGCCCCGTCGGGCTCGAACCGACGACCCAAGGATTAAAAGTCCTTTGCTCTACCAACTGAGCTAGAGGCCCGCGTTCCCTAATCTATCGCGCGCGAACGCGCCCTGTTCGCAGTCGGCGGAGCGAGGGACGCCGCAACCGCGTCGCCCCGTGAACAGCCGGACGTAGGGTGGACGGGTGACCGAAGAGTTCCACAAGCCGACGAAGTTCGCGGGCGCCAAGTTCGAGAGCATGCACGGCGGAGACGATCCCGCCGCCATCTCCCGTGTCGCCCACGAGTCGGCGCATGCCCTTCTGCGTCGGGTGCGCGACAGCGACGAGCCGGGCGTGATCGACCGCATCGTGGAGTACACCGACCTGCACGGCATCGACGCGGTGGCGGAACTGTGGTCGCGGGCGAGTCCCCGCAGCCTTCCCGGTGCGCTCTGGCGTCTCTATCTCGTGCGGGCGATGATTCGGTCCGATGCGGAGAGCACGAGCTTCTACTTCCAGCGCGGCACCGAGGTGTCGGTCACCATCGACGCGGTCGTGGCCGGGGCCAGCGCTCCGACCGGACCGACGGAGATCGTGTCGCTCGCCGACGAGATCTTGCGCGGCGTCTTCTCCGGCGACTTCGCCATCGCGCTCGACCGGGCCGCCGCCTTCTGCCGCATCACCTCGGCCGGGTGCACGAGCGTGGCCGACGACGTGGACGCGATCACGCCGGACCGTGCCACCGAGCTCACCACCCGGGCCCTCCGCCTGACGAAGACGGCCTCCGAGCTGACCGCGTGCGCCCGCCTCTGGCGAAGCGACGGGCTCGACTGAGGGACCGCGGCGGCGGTCGCGGGATACGGTCGCTGAGCTCGTCGAAGCGACGCGGATACGGTCGCTGAGCCTGTCGAAGCGACGTGGGGTGCGTTGCGTTCCTTCGACGGGCTCGGGGACCGTGCGGGCGGACACGGGATACGGTCGCTGAGCTTGTCGAAGCGGCGTGAGGTGCGTTGCGTCCCTTCGACGGGCTCAGGGACCGTGTGCGGTGCGTCCCTTCGACGGGCTCAGGGACCGTGCGGGGTGCGTCCCGTCGACGGGCTCAGGGACCGTGTGCGGTGCGTCCCTTCGACGGGCTCAGGGACCGGGCGGGCGGGGCGCCCGCGGTGCGGCGACTCCCGCGGTGGTTTAGACTGGGTGCGGCCTTTCGGGGCCACGTCGGGCCGCAGTAACCCCGGGCTCCATTTATAGCCGCTTCGAGCGGCCTCGCGCCGAGAGGCGTTTCTGCGGTCCGGCACCCGACTTCCCGGCACCGGATCCCGACATCCGTAGATTCGCCGAGGCGAGCAATCCGTTCGGCGTGCTTCTCCGAACGGAAAGTGTGCCGAGTCTCCGATATGCGAACGCAAAGTTAAGCTGACATGCTTGTCCTCGTGCCTTCCGGAACCGACCGTGCAGACGATCTGGATTCCGTCGACCCGCGGAGCAGGGAAGAGCTGCTGGCGCTCGTCGCCTCGGGCAACCAGGAGGCCTTCGGTGCACTGTACGACCAGGTCGCGCCGCGCGTTCTGGGATTGATCCGCCGTGTCCTCGTCGACCCGGCGCAGTCGGAGGAGGTGGCGCAAGAGGTGTTCCTGGAGATCTGGCAGACCGCGCCGCGCTACGACGCGAGCAAGGGCGGCGCCCTCACCTGGATCCTCACGATGGCGCACCGCCGCGCCGTCGACCGCATCCGGGCATCGCAGGCCAGCCGCGATCGGGATCTCCGAATCGGTACGCGCGACCACGAGACCGGCTACGACTCCGTCTCGGAAGAGGTCGAGACACGGATCGAGCACGAACGGGTGGAGCGGGCCATGTCGCAGCTCACGGAGCTGCAGCGCCAGGCCGTCACCCTCGCCTACTATCGCGGACTGAGTCACAGCGAGGTCGCGACCATGCTCAGTGTGCCCATCGGTACCGTGAAGACGCGGCTGCGCGATGGCATGATCCGCCTCCGCGATGCGCTGGGGGTGACCTCATGACCGAACGCGATGACCCGTCGCTGTCCACCGGCGCCTACGCGCTCGGTGCGTTGACCGGCGAGGAGGAAGCCGCCTTCGAGGCGTACCTCGCCCGGTCCGAGAGCCTGCGCACGGAGGTGGCCGGCTTCACCGATACCGCCGTGGAACTCGGACTCGCCACCACGCCCGTGACGCCGCCACCCGACCTCCGCGCGCGGGTACTGCAGCTGGCCGCGACCACGCCCCAGCTCCCGGCGATCTCGGGCACGCAGGACTCCGGTGCAGCCGAATCCGAGCGGACCGCCCCCGCCGCGTACGCCCCGGTGTACGAGGCGACGGTCCAGGCGCACACGCCGCCCGCCGCGACGGCCCCCGCAGAGCCCGCGACGGGCGCCACGGGAACCGGCGCGGCCCGGGCGGGAGCAGCCCCGGCCGGCGCGACGCCGGCAGCTGACCGAGCGAACGCCCGGTGGTTCGGCCGGACGGGCACGGTGCTCGCCGCGGCAGCCGCGGCGGTCGCCGTGCTGGTCGGCGGCATCGCCATCGGATCGACGCTGCAGGATCGCGGAGAGCTCGAGCAGGTGCAGGCTCAGGCCGCCGCACTCGCCGAGCTGAACGCCGCACCGGACGTGCAGCGCGTGAGCGCCGAGGTCGCCGAGGGTGCGACCGCCACGCTCGTCTGGTCGGGGGAGCTCTCCCGCTCCGCCGTGGTGTTCGACGAACTCGACCCGCTGCCCGACGACCGCGTGTACCAGGCCTGGTACATCAACGCGGAGGGGGCGGCGACCTCGGCCGGCACCTTCCGGGCCGACGAGGACGCGGCGACGTTCCGGGTGCTCGACGGATCGCTCGCGAGCGGCTCCGTCGTCGGCGTCACGGTGGAGCCGGACGGCGGTTCGGACGCGCCGACCACCGAGCCCATCGTGGCCATCGAAGCAGCGTGACACACAGAAGGCGGGCCGGATAATCCGACCCGCCTTCGGCATGACGCACAGAAGGCGGGCCGGAAACTCCGGCTCGCCTTCTGTGCCATAGCGGTCTAGCCGAACCGGCCCGACACGTAGTCCTCGGTCGCCTGCACGCTGGGGCGGGAGAACATCGTGGTGGTGTCGTCGTATTCGATGAGCTTGCCGGGCTTGCCCGTGCCCGCGATGTTGAAGAACGCGGTGCGGTCCGACACGCGGCTGGCCTGCTGCATGTTGTGCGTCACGATCACGATCGTGTACTGCTGCTTGAGTTCCTCGATGAGGTCCTCGATCGCCAGGGTCGAGATGGGGTCGAGCGCCGAGCAGGGCTCGTCCATCAGCAGCACATCGGGCTGCACCGCGATCGCGCGGGCGATGCAGAGCCGCTGCTGCTGACCTCCCGACAGACCGGACCCGGGCAGATCGAGGCGGTCCTTGACCTCGTTCCAGAGGTTCGCACCCTGCAGGGACTTCTCGGTGAGATCGTCGGCGTCGCTCTTCGAGATGCGACGGTTGTTGAGCTTCACGCCCGCGAGCACGTTGTCGCGGATCGACATGGTGGGGAACGGGTTCGGTCGCTGGAACACCATGCCGACCTGACGGCGCACCAGCACCGGGTCGACCCCGGGGGCGTACAGGTTGTCGCCGTCGATGAGCACCTCGCCGTCCACGTACGCGCCGGGGATCACCTCGTGCATGCGGTTCAGCGTGCGGAGGAAGGTCGACTTGCCGCACCCGGACGGGCCGATGAACGCCGTGACGGTGCGGGGCTCGATCGAGAGCTGCACGTCCTCGACGGCCTTGAACTTGCCGTAGTACACGTTCAGGTCGTTCACTTCAATGCGCTTTGACACGGGTTTTCCTTACGGGGGTTAGCGGATCTTGGGCGCGAAGGCCCGGGCGACGATCCGCGCGATGAGGTTGAGCAGCATGACGATGAGGATGAGGACGAGGGCGCCGGTCCAGGCGCGGTCGATGTACGCCTGCGCGTCCTGACCCTGGGCCACGTACTGGTTGTAGACGAACACCGGCAGCGTCATCATCCGGTCGCTGAACAGGTCGTAGTTCAGGTTGGAGGTGAACCCCGCGACGATGAGGAGCGGTGCGGTCTCGCCGATCACCCGGGCGACGGCGAGCATCACACCGGTGAGAATACCCGCGATGGAGGTGGGCAGCACGACCTTCACGATCGTCAGCCACTTCGGCACACCGAGGGCGTAGGCGGCCTCGCGCAGCTCGTTCGGCACCAGCTTCAGCATCTCCTCGGTGGAGCGCACGACGATCGGGATCATGAGCACCGAGAGCGCCACGGCACCACCGAAGCCCATCCGGATGCCGGGGCCGAAGAAGAGCACGAAGAGCGCGTAGGCGAAGAGGCCGGCGACGATCGAGGGGATGCCCGTCATGACGTCCACGAAGAAGGTGATCGCCTGCGCGAGGCGCCCGCGACCGTACTCCACGAGGTAGATCGCGGTGGCCATGCCGATCGGCACGCTGAGGGCCGTGGCGGCGAGCGTGACCTCGACCGTGCCGACGATCGCGTGAATCGCGCCGCCGCCCGCGCCGACGATGTTGCGGAGCGAGTAGGTGAAGAACTCGATGTCGAACCGGGCGGAACCGAAGGTGACCACGGTGAAGACGAGGCTGATCAGCGGGATGAGGGCGAGCACGAACGCGGCGGTGACGAGGATCGAGGCGAGGCGATCGGTCGCCTTGCGGGGACCCTCCACCGCGAGGGAGATCGCGTACATGGCCACGGTGAACAGGATCACACCGAGCACGATCGCGCCCACGTAGTTGAAGCCGTCGGTCGCCCCGGCGAGCTGCAGGATCACGAACAGGATCGTCAGGATGAGGAGGCTCGCCGCGAGCACGAGCACCGTGGTGTTCTTCGGCAGCTTGCCGGCCGTCAGCGAGTTGGTCATCGGGCGGGTGTCTGTGGTGGCGACCATCAGTTTGCTCCGGAGAAAGCCTTGCGGCGGTTGATGATGTATCGGGCGATGGAGTTGACCACGAGGGTGATCACGAAGAGCACGAGGCCCGAGGCGATCAGGGTGTCGGTGCCGAGCCCGTAGGACTCCGGGAAGCTCAGGGCGATGTTCGCCGCGATGGTGTTCGGATTCTGCTGTTGCAGCAGCGCGAACTTCACGACGGCGGCGGGCGACAGGATGATGGCCACGGCCATGGTCTCGCCGAGCGCGCGCCCGAGTCCGAGCATCGAGGCGGAGATGATGCCGGGGCGGCCGAACGGCAGGACCGCGGTGCGGATCATCTCCCACCGGGTGGCTCCGAGTGCGAGGGCCGCCTCCTCGTGCAGGACGGGCGTCTGCAGGAAGATCTCGCGGCTGAGCGCGGTGATGATCGGGAGGATCATCACCGCCAGCACGATCGCGACGGTGAGGATCGTGCGCCCGGTGCCCGACACGGGCGGGGCGAAGAGCGGGAACCAGCCCATGTTCTCCGTCAGCCAGACGTAGACGGGCACGATGGCCGGGGCGAGCACGCCGATGCCCCAGAGTCCGTAGACGACGGACGGCACGGCGGCGAGGAGGTCGATCACGTAGCCGAGGGCCGATGCGAGGCGGCGCGGGGCGAAGTGGGAGATGAAGAGCGCGACCGCGATGGACAGCGGCACCGCGATGGCGAGGGCGATGATGGCTCCCCACACGGTTCCGAAGGCGAGCGGGGCGACGTAGGCGAGGAAGCCTTCACCGCCGGAGATGTCCGCGGGGTCGGCGACGAGGGCGGGAAGCGCCTGCACGATCAGGAAGACCGCGACGGCCGCGAGGATGGCGAGGATCAGGCTACCGGCGAGCAGAGTGCCGGCGGAGAAGATGCGGTCACCGGGGCGCTGCTTCGCCTTGATGACGGGGGGAGTGGTGCCTACGGCGATCATCGGGTCCCTGGGGCTAGCGGTCGGGTGGGGGAAAGCATGCTCAGTATGCCGGTAGGCGGAGCAAACCGGAATTGCTCGCCCCTGCCGCTCCGAGGAACGGCGGGGGCGAGCAACGAATGGTGCGGTCTTACTGGATGGACTCGATGGCGCTGGCGACCTGCTCGGAGAGGTCCTCCGACAGGGGGGCGATGCCGGCGGCCTCCGCGGCCTCCGCCTGGCCCTCCGCGCTGGCCACGTATCCGAGGTACGCCTTGGCGAGCTCGGCCACGGAGTCGTCCTGGTAGTCCTCGCAGGCGAGCAGGTAGCTCACGAGCACGATCGGGTAGACGCCCGACTCGGTGCTCGTGCGGTCGAGCTCGAACGCGATGTCGTTGTCCGCTCGGCCTTCGACGCGCGGCGAGGCGTCGACGATGGCCGCGGCGGCCTCCGGCGAGTACTCGACGAACTCTTCGCCGACCTTGATGGCCGCGACACCGAGTTCGCCCGCGCGGGACGCGTCGGCGTAGCCGATGATGTTCGTGCCGTTGGTCACGGCATCCACGACACCGGACGTCTGCGCCGCTGCCTCGCCACCGAACGCGGAGGGCCACTCGCCGTCCGGTTCCTCGGTCCACACGTCGGGGGCCGCGGCGTACAGGTACTCCGCGAAGTTCTCGGTGGTGCCCGAGTCGTCGGAGCGGTGCACGGCCGTGATCGGCGCGGACGGGAGCGTGGCGTCGGGGTTCAGCGCGGCGATCTCCGGGGCGTCCCACGAGGTGATGGTCCCGGCGAAGATGCCGGCGAGGGTCGCTGCGTCGAGGTTGAGGCTGTCCACGCCCTCCACGTTGAAGATGACGGCGATCGGGGAGATGTAGACCGGCAGGTCGAGTGCCGACGTGCCCTCGACGCACTTGCCGAACGTGCCGGACAGCTCCTCCTCGTTCAGGGCCCGGTCGGAACCGGCGAAGTCGGCACCGCCGGCGATGAAGGCCTCACGACCTGCGCCTGAGCCGTCGGGGGAGTACTCGACCGTGACGTCGGGGTTCGCGGTCTGGAACGATGCACGCCAGACCTCCTGGGCGGAGCCCTGCGACGACGCGCCGATACCCACCAGGGTGCCGGAGAGCGTCGACTCGTTGCCCGCGTCTCCGCCGTCGGGCGTTGCTGAGCCGCCCTCGTTCGCTGCGCACGAGGTCAGTGCGAGAGTCGTGACGGTCGCGAGGGTGGCGACGACTCCAAAACGCTTCTTGTTCAAGGATGTTCCCTTCCGGGTTCGTGATCGGGATTGCAGGCCGGTGCTGACCGGTCGCAACGCTAACCACGCGTGTTAACAGGGCTCTTTCACGCCGGTGAACGGGAGGTGAACAGCACCCCCGGCGAATCGGCGGACCGACGATCCCCGTGCGGCATCACCGGGTGGGTCAGGAGGGCGGCGAGTGGGTCTCCACGGCGAGGATTCCGGCGGCCGGGTCGGTCGCGGAGAGGTGCACCACGGTGAATTCGCCGGGGCTCAGCATGCCCGCGCGGGTGAGCCGGAGCGCCGACGGCGTCGAGGTGGCGATCGCGATCTCGTGCAGGATCTCGGGGAGAACGGGGCTGTGACTGCAGAGCACCGCGGTCCTGCGCTTGGCGAGGCGCTTCTGCACGATCCGGGGCACGGAACCGCCGTGCGACTCGTACGCGTCCTGGCTGATGGCGTTCGTCGTCTTGAGGGGTCGGCCGAGCGCGGCGGCCGTGGGTTCGAGGGTCTCGATGCATCGCCTGGCACTGCTCGAGATCAGCGTGCGCGGTCCGAACGCGGCGAGGGTCGGCACGATGGCCGACGCCTGCGCATGCCCCTGCGCGGAGAGCGGGCGCGACGCATCCGAGTCCTCCCACTCGAACGGCTGCACGGCCTTGCCATGCCGGAGGGTGAGAAGAGCGAAAGTGCGGAGGGTGCCGTGGTCGTGCATGTCGGCGAAGAGCTGCAGCACGTCGATGTCGCTCGCGTAGCTGAGGCGGCCGAGGGCCGCGGGGATCGGCAGCCACTCGAGGCCGTCCACCTCGGCATTGGGGGAGAACGTCGACGCCGCGACTGCCGCATCCGTCGCCTCGGTGGCCCAGTAGTGCACCTCTTTGGTGCGACCGTTGGCGATGGGGTAGTCGACCGCACCGAGCGGGAGTCCGAGGGTCACCCGGATGCCGGTCTCCTCGGCGATCTCCCGCACCGCGGCCTGGGGAAGCGTCTCGCCCGGGTCCAGCTTGCCCTTGGGGAGCGAGAAGTCCCTGTGCCGGGTGCGATGAATGAGGAGGACGAGTACACGGTCGTCGACCTGTCGCCACACGACGCCACCGGCCGCGTAGACGACGGAGGAACCCGCCATCCTCAGAGCGTCCAGGGCGTCAACGGAAGCCGCCGGACCGCCGACGGCCGGACACCTGGTACATGACGGTGTTCTGCATGTCGTCGAGCACGTCGCCGTTCTCGTCCTCGTGCATCCGGGTCCACTCGCCGAGCTCGTCGAGCCACCAGGACGACGTGGTGGGCGCCATGGCGAGGTCGAACAGCTCGTCGATCTCGCGCAGTTGGTCGGGGTTCACGAGACGCACCAGGGCCTCGACCCGACGGTCGAGGTTGCGGTGCATCATGTCGGCGCTGCCGATGTACACCTGCGGGTCCCCGTCGTTTAGGAAGCTGAACACCCGCGAGTGCTCGAGATAGCGACCGAGGATGGACCGCACCCGGATGGT
The DNA here is from genome assembly GCF_008642235.1 of Planctomonas psychrotolerans. Taxonomy (GTDB): domain Bacteria; phylum Actinomycetota; class Actinomycetes; order Actinomycetales; family Microbacteriaceae; genus Planctomonas; species Planctomonas psychrotolerans. The sequence continues at coordinate 1,966,041 of NZ_SJEV01000001.1, forward strand.
CTCGCTGAGCCCCGGCTGCCCGGGGCGCACCGCGCAGATTCCGCGCACCCAGATGTCGATCGGCACTCCGGCCATGCTCGCCCGGTAGAGGCCGTCGATGATCGCCTCGTCGACGATGGAGTTCACCTTGATGCGGATGCCGCTCGGCTTGCCGTCGAGGGCGTTCCGGGTCTCGTTCGCGATCCGCTTGAGCAGACCTTTGCGGAGGTGCAACGGGGCGACGAGGAGGCGCTTGAACTTCTTCTCGATCGCGTAGCCCGACAGCTCGTTGAACAGGCGCGTCAGGTCCTTGCCCACCGTGTCGTCGGCGGTCAGCAGCCCGAGGTCCTCGTAGATGCGGCTCGTCTTGGGGTTGTAGTTGCCGGTGCCGATGTGGCTGTAGTGCCGCAGGCGACCCTTCTCCTGGCGCACCACGAGGGCCAGCTTGCAGTGGGTCTTGAGTCCGACGAGGCCGTAGACCACGTGCACGCCGGCCTTCTCGAGCTTGCGGGCCCAGAGGATGTTGGCCTGCTCGTCGAAGCGCGCCTTGATCTCCACGAGGGCGAGCACCTGCTTGCCGGCCTCGGCGGCGTCGATGAGGGCCTCGACGATCGGACTGTCGCCCGACGTGCGGTACAGGGTCTGCTTGATGGCGAGCACGTTCGGGTCGGCCGCGGCCTCCTCGAGGAACGCCTGGACGCTCGTGGCGAACGACTCGTACGGGTGGTGCAGCAGGATGTCCTGGCGGGCGATCGACCCGAAGATGTCGGGCTTGCTGTTCGGCTCGGTGGGCATGATGGGCATGCTCGTGGTCGGCACGTGCTTGGGATAGTGCAGCGCCGGGCGATCGAGCTTGGTCAGCGCGAACAGTCCGCCGAGGTCCAGGGGCGACGGGAGGGTGTAGACCTCCTGCTCGGTGATGTCGAGCTCCCGCACCAGCAGGTCGAGGGTGACCGGGTCCATGTCGTCGGAGATCTCCAGACGGATGGGTGGTCCGAAGCGTCGACGGAGCAGCTCCTTCTCGAGGGCCTGGATCAGGTTCTCGGTCTCGTCCTCGTCGACCTCCACGTCCTCGTTGCGGGTCACGCGGAAGATGTGGTGCTCCACGATCTCCATGCCCGGGAAGAGCGCGTCGAGCTGATTGGCGATCAGGTCTTCGAGGGCGATGAACTCGACCGGCCCGGTGCCGGTGTCGGGGCTGAGCGGCACGAAGCGGGACAGCATCTGCGGCACCTTGAGCCGGGCGAAGCTCTCCTTGCCCTTCGGGTTCCGGACCCGGATCGAGAGGTTGAGCGACAGACCGGAGATGTAGGGGAACGGATGCGCCGGGTCCACCGCGAGCGGCATCAGCACCGGGAAGATCTGGTCGGAGAACACCTCGTGCAGGTGGGCGCGCTGCCCCTCGTCGAGCGTGTCCCACTTCACCACGCGCACGCCGGCCTCGTCGAGCGCGGGCTTGACGCTGGTGGCGAAGACTTCGGCGTGTCTGCGCTGCAGTTCGTACGCCGTGCGGTTGATGTCCGACAGCACCTCGGCGGGCGTCCGTCCCGTGACCGTGGGAACCGCGAGGCCGGTGACGATGCGGCGCTTGAGTCCGGCGACGCGCACCATGAAGAACTCGTCGAGGTTGCTCGCGAAGATGGCGAGGAAGTTCGCCCGCTCGAGAACCGGCAGACGGGTGTCCTCGGCCAGTTCGAGCACCCGCTTGTTGAACGCGAGCCAGCTCAGCTCGCGGTCGAGGAAGCGATCCTCGGGGAGGGTTCCGTCGTCGATGCTGCTCGTTTCCTCGTCGAAATCGTCGAGCAGGTCGGCAACCGCCTTGGCGTCTCCGAGGTAGGTGTCGCTGTCCATTCGTCTATCTTGGCATTGCCCCGCTCCGGCGGTAATGCACGTCGATGGTCTCGTCGGTGAAGCCCTCGGAACGGTAGAGACGCACGGCGGCGTGGTTGTCGGCCTCCACGTACAGGCTCACCACGGACACTCCGCGCTCGCGGAGTCGGTCGAGACCTGCGGCGAGGAGCGACCTGCCGATGCCGGCCCCGGACCGGTCGGGGTCGACCCCGAGCACGTAGATCTCACCCTCTCCGTCCTCCACCTTGAGCCAGCAGAAGCCCACGAGGGTCCCGTCGGGAGTCCGGGCGAGCAGGAAGTCGGTACCGGCGAACCACGGCTCCCCGCTCCGGGACGTCACGTCCGCGAGCGTCTGCCTGCCCTGCTCGGGATGCGAGGCGAACGCCCGCGCGTTGAGCGCCACCCAGTCCGTGCCGTCGCGGTCCAGGTCGAAGGTGCTCAGCACCAGGTCGGTGCGGGTCCACGGTCGGTGCACGTCCGCAATCGGCGCGCGAAGCTTCAGCAGGGTGCGTGCACGATCGAAGTCGAAGGTACGGGCGAGTGCGGCCGCGCCGGGCGAGTCGCCGTGGGCCCACACCGCCAACCCCTCCGGCGATCGGTCGATCAGTTCGCCGACCAGAGCTGTGCCGATCCCGCCGCGTCGGTACGCGGGCGCCACCACGAGTTCCGCGTCACCGTCCCTCAGCGTGGCCGCTCCGACGAGCTGCCCGTCGCGCTCCACCTCGAGAAGCAGCGGGCCGTCGTCCGTGCCGAGGGTGAGCAGCGTCTGGTCGTTGAACGCGCGCTGCCCGTCGACGGCTGCCGCATCGGCGATTAGCCGCCGGAAGGCCGGTGTCACCGCGGCGGCCGACCCGCTACGACTCGATGACCGCGGCGGGGGAGTGCTCATCGTCGTCCTCGTACACGTTGAATCGGTAGCCGACGTTCCGCACGGTGCCGATCAGCGATTCGAGATCGCCGAGCTTCGCCCGGAGGCGTCGCACGTGCACGTCCACCGTGCGGGTGCCGCCGAAGTAGTCGTACCCCCACACCTCGCTCAGCAGCTGCTCCCGCGTGAACACGCGCGAGGGGTGACTGGCGAGGAAGCGCAGCAGTTCGAACTCCTTGAATGTGAGGTCGAGCGGCCGTCCGTGCACCTTCGCCGAATAGCTGGCCTCGTCGATGACCACGCCGGACGCCTGGATCTTCGCACCGGTCTGCTCCTGCGCCGCCCGGCCGATCACGAGGCGGATGCGCGCGTCGACCTCCGCGGGGCCCGCCGTGTCGAGGATGACGTCGGTCGCCCCCCAGTCGGCGCTCACTGCGGTGAGCCCGCCCTCGGTGAGGATGAGCACGAGCGGCACGCTGATGCCCGTCGTCGTGAGGATCTTGCACAGGGACTTGGCGCTCGCGAGGTCCCGCCGCGCGTCCACGAAGAGCAGGTCGCAGGCCGGCGCGTTCACCAGGCTGGCCGGCTCGGCGGGGATCTGCCGCGTGCGGTGGCTGAGGAGGGCGAGAGCGGGAAGCGCCTCCGAATCGACCGCAGAGGTCAGGACCAACAGCTGAGCCACGAAAGACCCTCCCGAACAGAATTGACTTCATACTATGGCCACCGGCGACGGCCTCCGTGCCGCCGCCGTTCGCGCCGGCGATGGTTCAGCCCGGGGCGGTGCGCATCGTGGGGCACAATGAGGGTGTGGACCACCAGTGGAGAAGCATCGTGCCCGTGTGGGTGCTCGCGCTCGGCGGGGCCGTCGCCGTGGTCGTGTTCGCGCCGCGTGGTGAGGCGATCGGCTGGTTCCCGGTGGTGCTCGCGTTCACCACCATCGCGGCCTTCGCCCTGCAGCTCACCCTCCGCCGCAAGACCGGTTTCGTGGCGCGCGTACTGCTGAGCGTGTGCGGCGCGGCGGTACTGCTGGCACTGGTCACGGTGGTGCTGGCGGTCTTCGTCGGATCAGTGGGATAAAATCGAACCCATGTCGTCGCTGATCGCTCTCGAACTCTTCTACACCGGCCTTCTGGTGTTGGCCACGCTCGCGATCGGCGCCATTTCGGTCGTCGTGCTGTACAACCTGTTCCGGGGCCAGAGCTGACGAATCGCTTCCCCCGGCCGAATCGGGAAGGGGACGACTCGTGATCGAGCTGCCCACCGGCCTCTCCGCCGAACTCGTCCCCCTGTCCTGGCTGCTCGGGGTGTGGGAGGGGACCGGCGTCGTCGAATACAGCGTCGGGGAGTCGATCGAACGGCACGAGTTCCGTCAGCGCGTCAGCTTCAGTCATGACGGGCTGCCGCACCTCAACTACAGCTCGTCGACCTGGCTCGTCGGGGTCGCGCCGGCGCCGGACGCCGGTGACGCCGAGTCGGCCGTCGGCTTCGATCCGACGCCCCTCGCGACGGAGACCGGATACTGGCGCCTCAGCCGACCCCTCTCCGCCGCCGACCCCGGCCCCGGGCTCCTCCCCGGTGTCGGGCAACGTCCGTACAGCACGGCATCCGATGTGGAGACGCTGCGCAACTCCGCCGAGGGCTTCGACATCGAACTGTCCCTCGTGCACCCGGGCGGGGTGAGCGAGGTGTACCTCGGCCAGGTGAAGGGCCCGCGCATCCAGCTGGCCACCGACGCCGTGATCCGCACCGACGGATCGAAGAGCTATTCGGCCGCGACCCGCCTGTACGGGCTCGTCGAGCGCGACCTGCTCTGGACGTGGGACATCGCCGCGCTCGGACAGGATCTGCGGACCCATGCATCCGGACGGCTGGCCCGCCTTGAGTGAGTTCCTGACCCTCCCGGGCGCGGTGGACGCCTCGGGTGCCGATGCCGGAACGCCGGCGCACTACGGCAACCCGGTGGCGGAGCAGCGAGCGCTCGCCGCGGGCGGCGCCATCGTCGACCTGTCCAGTCGTGCCGTCCTCACGGTGTCGGGGGACGACCGGCTCACCTGGCTCGATTCGCTCACGAGCCAGAGCATCGCCGCTCTGCCGCCGGGCGAGTCGGCGGAGACTCTGCTCCTCGATCCGCACGGGCGGGTGGAGCATGCCATCAAGCTGCTCGATGACGGTGCCGTGACCTGGCTGCTGGTGGAACGCGATCAGGCCGCGCCGTTGCTCGCCTGGTTGCTGCGGATGCGCTTCATGCTGCGCGTGGAGCCCGAGGACCGCACCGCGGACTACGCCACCGTGGCCACCCTCGGATCGGTGGCCGACCTCGGACTGCCGGTGGCCGCGCCGAACGGCGTGCCTCTGCACTGGACGGATCCGTGGAGCGCGGTGACCGCCGGTGGGTACGGCTATGCCCGGGCCGAGCCGCATCCCGGCTCCGACTGGCACGAGAGCGAGGTGCTCGTCGACCGCACGGCGCTCCCGACGCTCGTGGAGCGCGTCGCCGCCGGAGAACTGTCCGCCGCGGGCGTCCTTGCTCTCGAGGCGCTGCGCATCGCCGCCTGGCGCCCGCGCTTCGGGGCGGAGGTCGATGACCGCAGCATCCCGCACGAGGTGGACTGGCTCCGCTCGGCCGTGCACCTGAACAAGGGGTGCTACCGCGGTCAGGAGACCGTGGCGAAGGTGCACAATCTCGGCAAGCCGCCGCGTCGCGTCGTGATGCTGCACCTCGACGGATCGGACGCCGTGCTGCCCGCACCCGGATCGGTGGTGTCGATGACCCGGGACGGGGAGACGGTGCCGGTCGGGGCGATCACCTCGAGCGCGATGCACCACGAGCTCGGTCCCGTGGCGCTCGCGGTCATCAAGCGAGCCGTCGCGCCGGATGCGGTGCTCACCGTCTTGGCCGACGACGTCCAGGTGGCAGCCGCTCAGGAGATCATCGTGCCGACGGACGCCGGCGCCGTCGCCGACGTGCCGCGCATCCCCCGCCTCGGCCGCGTGACCCGCTAGGGCCGCGTGACCCGCTAGGGGCGCGCGACGGCCCGGTTCAGTCGGACCAGACGAAACCCGCCGGAGCGACGGACTCCCAGCGAACGGTGAGTTCGCCGAGGCGCCACCGCGCCGGCCCGCCGCCCACCGGCCAGCCCGCGTCACGAAGTCGCCGCACGGTCGCGATCCACCGCTGGGTCGGACCGTAGGCGGCGAGCGGGGCGCTCAGCTGCCACGCCGAATCGAGCGCGCGGATCAGGTCGTGCACGCGCTCGCCCGGCACGTTGCGGTGGATGAGGACCTTCGGCAGCCGTTCGGCGACGACGCTCGGCCGGTCGAGGTCGGAGAGGCGGAGCGCGATCGTGAGGGAGGCCGGCCCGGTGGCCGTGACCGCCACCCAGCTCGCGACCCGGCCGATCTCGTTGCAGGTACCGTCGATGAGCACCCCGTCGGGGTGCAACCGGCGGAGCATGAGCCGCCACGCGGGGGCGACCTCCGACTCGTCGTACTGTCGCAGCACGTTGAACGCCCGGATGACCGCGGCCTGCTCGCCAAGAGGCAGGGGCACCTCGAATCCGCCGAGGTCGAAGCGCACCGCGGGGAGGGCGGGCGCGGATGCGGGGCGTGCGGCCAATTGCGCACTCGCTCGGGTCACGCGGTCGCGCTCGATCTCGAACCCGACCACCCGCACATCGGGGCGCACCCGAGCGAGGCGCGACGCCAGCTCGAGGGTGGTGACCCCGCTCGCGCCGTAGCCCAGGTCCACGACGACCGGGTTCCCCGTGCGCCGCAGGGAGGGCAGCGCGGCGATCCACCGGTCGACGCGTCGCAGTCGATTGGTATGGGTCGTGCCGCGGGTGACGGAGCCCACCGGCGCGAACGCCGCGCGGTTCCGCATCCGTCCACCGTAACCCAGCCCGTCCCGTGCCTCCGGCGGGCGAGGCGCGGACGGGGAGGGACGCCGACGTGGTTGATCCTCACTAAACTGACCGCATGGCGACTACGACACTGATCCTGCTCCGGCACGGCAACAGCGAATGGAACCAGAAGAACCTCTTCACCGGATGGGTGGACGTGGGGCTCACGGAGCAGGGGGTGGCCGAGGGTGAGCGCGCGGGCGAGTTGCTCGTCGAGTCCGGGCTCCTGCCCGACCTCCTCTACACCTCCCGCCTCGTACGGGCCATCGACACCGCCAACATCGCCCTCCGCCGGGCCGGTCGCTCGTGGATCGACGTCAAGCGCTCCTGGCGCCTGAACGAGCGCCACTACGGCGCGTTGCAGGGCAAGGACAAGGCGCAGACCCTCGAGGAGTACGGTCCCGAGCAGTTCGCCACCTGGCGTCGCTCCTTCGACGTGCCGCCGCCGCCCATCGAGGACGACGACGAGTTCTCCCAGGCGCACGACCCGCGCTACGCCGACCTCGGTGACCGGCTGCCCCGCACCGAGGCGCTGAAGAACGTGATCGAACGGATGCTGCCGTACTGGGAGTCCGACATCAAGCCCGACCTGGCGTCGGGCCGGGTCGTGCTCGTCACCGCGCACGGCAACTCGCTGCGCGCGCTGGTGAAGCACCTCGACGGCATCTCGGATGACGACATCGCCGAGCTGAACATCCCCACCGGCATCCCGCTCGTGTACGAGCTCGACGACGAGTTCCAGCCGATCACACCCGGTGGCCGCTACCTCGACCCCGAGGCCGCCGCGGCAGGCGCCGCAGCGGTCGCCGCGCAGGGAACCAAGAAGTAAGGCAGAGCCGAACGACGAAGGACCCCGGACGACTCGTCCGGGGTCCTTCGTCGTTCGGCTCGGTTCGTCGCGTTACGGGAAGCTCGGCACCAGATCGCCGGTGGACAGGTACTTCATGGTCTTGGCGATCGAGACGGCGTGGTCGGCGAAGCGCTCGTGGTACCGGCTCGCCAGCGTGGAGTCGACCGTGTCGACGACCGCACCCTTCCACGCCTCGCCGAGCACCGCGTCGAACACGCTGAGGTGCAGCTCGTCGATGCGGTCGTCGTCGTTGCGGATCTCCTCGGCGAGAGCCACATCCTCGTTCTCGAGCAGCTGGTGCAGCTTCTGCGCGATGGCCACGTCGAGCTGTCCGAGCTCCTGGAAGGTGGGACGGAGGCTCTGCGGCACGACCTTGTCGGGGAAGCGGTACCGGGCGAGCTGCGCGATGTGCTCGGCGAGGTCGCCCATGCGCTCGAGCGACGCACTGATGCGCAGGGCGCTCACCACGATGCGCAGATCGCGGGCGACGGGCTGCTGCCGGGCGAGGATATTGATGGCGAGCTCGTCGAGGGAGTGCGCCGCGTCGTCGATGGCCGAGTCCTCCGCGATGACGGATTCGGCGAGTCCCACGTCGGACTCGTTGAACGCGCGGGTCGCGTTGTCGATGGCGGTCGCGACAAGAGCCGAGATCTCCACGAGTCGGTCCTGCACCTCGCGCAGTTCCTGCTGAAATACCTCGCGCATGAGTGGAGTCCTTTCACTGGTACCTGAGCGGGAACGGCAAACGGAATCAGGATCGTCGCCCGAGGTTAACGACCGGTGCCCGAGCCGTGAACACTTACCAAAGTAGCCCTGATGGGGGCGATCGGGGCGGAGCCCACCGGGTTGTCTCCTAATGTTGTTCCCATGGACACCGGTCTGTTGGTGCTCGTGTCACTTGCCCTCGGTCTGGCGGTCGGCTCGGGATTCGTGTGGCTTCTGCACCACGCGTCGCTCCGCGGCGAACGCGCCGTCGAGGTCATCTTCCCGAGCGTGCCCGACGGTGTGGATCAGGTCATCGAGGCCCTCGAGTCCGCCGGGGTGGTGCTCGACCCGTCGAACAACGTCATGAAGGCGTCGCCCGGTGCCCATGCCTTCGGACTGGTCTGGAACCAGTCACTGGTGCATCCGGAGCTCGTGCGCCTCGTCGACCGGGTGCGCCGCAGCGGCGAGCCCATCACCGACGAGCTCACCCTGCGGCGCGGGCCGTTCGGTGACGGCGACATCCACCTGTTCGTGCGCATCGCCCGGCTCGGTACCCGCTTCGTGCTGCTGCTCGCCGAGGACCGCACCGAGTCCGTGCGCCTCGACAACGTGCGGCGGGATTTCGTCGCCAACATCAGTCACGAACTCAAGACCCCGATCGGTGCGGTCGGGCTCCTCGCCGAGGCGCTCGACAGTGCCGCCGACGAGCCCGAAATGGTGCGCAAGTTCGCCGGCCGGTTGAGCACCGAGTCCGCCCGCCTCGCCCGCATCACCCAGGAGATCATCGAGCTCTCCCGGCTGCAGGCGTCGGATGCCCTCACCCGGGCGGAGCTCGTGCCGGTCGATCACGTGGTGGCGGTCGCGGTCGACCAGAACCGGGTCGTGGCCGAGGCCCGACGCATCACCCTCGCCACCGGCGGCGCGCACGACGTGGACGTGTACGGAGACGAGGCCCTCCTCGTGACCGCCCTGCACAATCTCGTCTCCAACGCGATCAACTACTCGCCCGACGGGTCACGGGTGGGAATCGGGGTGCGCGCGGTCGACGGAGTGGTCGAGATCGCCGTGACCGACCAGGGTGTCGGCATCCCCGAGTCGGACATCGACCGGGTGTTCGAGCGGTTCTTCCGGGTCGACCAGTCCCGCGACCGCAACACCGGCGGCACGGGGCTCGGACTCGCCATCGTCAAGCACGTGGCGCAGAACCACGGTGGCGACGTACGCGTCTGGTCGCAACCCGGCCGCGGTTCCACCTTCACCCTCCGCCTGCCGGAGGCGTCGGTCGACCTCACGCCGCCCGCCCCCGCCCAGGCCGTCCCCGCCCCTGAACATTCCTCGATCCCCTAGGAGAGACACCCGTGACCCACATCCTTCTCGTCGAAGACGAGGGCGCACTCAGCGAACCCCTCGCGTACCTGCTGGAGCGGGAGGGCTACGACGTGACGGTGGCCGAGGACGGCAATCGCGCGGTGAGCGAATTCGAGCGCGCCGGCGCCGACCTCGTGCTGCTCGATCTGATGCTGCCCGGAATGCCCGGCACCGAGGTGTGCCGCGCGATCCGCGCCACGTCGGCCGTGCCGATCATCATGCTCACCGCGAAGGACTCCGAGGTGGACATCGTCGTGGGACTCGAGCTCGGCGCCGATGACTACGTGACGAAGCCGTACTCCACCCGCGAGCTCCTCGCCCGCATCCGGGCCGTACTTCGACGCCGCACCGACGTCGACGAGGAGGAGCAGAGCATCCTGCAGGCGGGGCCCGTGCGGATGGACCTCGAGCGTCACACGGTGGAGGTGTCGGGCGTCGACACCCCGATGCCGCTCAAGGAGTTCGAACTGCTGGAGCTGCTGTTGCGCAACGCGGGCCGGGTGCTCACGCGCGGGCAGCTCATCGACCGGGTGTGGGGTGCCAACTACTTCGGTGACACCAAGACCCTCGACGTGCACATCAAGCGCATCCGCTCGAAGGTGGAGAAGCAGCCGTCCGAACCGGTGCTGCTCGTCACCGTGCGCGGGCTCGGCTACCGCTTCGAGGCGTAGCGGGCGGCGCGGCCGGCGCCGTCACCGACGATGCGGTGACGCGGCGGCCGAGCGTGCACTACGGCGCGGGAGTACCGGTGTCGGGCTGGGTGTCGGACACGTCGGGGGTCTCCGACACGTCGGTGGACTCCGACCTGCCGTCGAGCGTGTCGGCCGGGGGCTCCTCGTCCGTGGGGCCGGACGGCTCCGGATCGATGCTGGGAGCGGGGGAGGGGAGGAGTCCCTCGTAGTGCTCGAACGTGTCGTCGAACACGGGGACGCGGGCCTCGATGCCCTCCACGTCGCCGTACTGCATGTAGAGGGGGAAGAGGCTCCCCGGTCGTGCGTCGTCGATATCCTCGAGCACGATGGTCCGGCTCTCGTCGGATCCGTCGTAGATGGTGATGCCCTCGGCGATCGCGATCTCCTGCGTGATGCGCCCGCCGCTGGCGTCGTACTGCACGATCACGTTCTGCGACTCGTCGGACCGGTTCACGAACGTGGCGATGAGGCTCGCGCGCTCACCCTCTTCGCTCAGCAGCGTCACGTTGCGGGCGAGGACATCGCCGAACTCGAAGTTGTAGCCCTCAGCCGGGTGGTAGAACTCGTTGGTCGTCTGCGGGCTGATGAAGTTGCACCCGGTCGTGCCCCCGAGGATCAGTGTTGCCAGAACGATGGAAGTGGCGGCGCGCACTCTCACTTGACCCTCCGGATATCTGCTCCCGCGCACTGCACGTGTCATGCCTGCCGGGGAAAACGCTGTCGAGTTTAGCCTAGAGGAACCGAGCGGCCGGAGCCCGCAGCGCACGCCGCTAGCACGCGGGCATGGGGCAGGGCCGACGACACGCCTATGGTAAACTGGGGGTCATCGAAGGGACGACATTCATGCTATTCGAGGTCGGCGAAACAGTCGTTTACCCCCACCACGGCGCAGCCACCATCATCGAGGTGAAGAAGCGCACGGTCAAAGGCGAAGAGAAGCTCTACCTGAAGCTCAACGTCACTCAGGGCGACCTGACGATCGAGGTGCCGGCTGAGAACGTTGACCTCGTCGGTGTCCGCGACGTCATCGGCAAGGAAGGCCTCGACCGCGTGTTCGAGGTGCTCCGCGCTCCCTTCACCGAGGAACCGACCAACTGGTCGCGCCGGTACAAGGCCAACCTCGAGAAGCTCGCCTCCGGCGACGTCATCAAGGTTTCGGAGGTCGTGCGCGACCTGTGGCGCCGCGACCAGGACCGCGGTCTCTCCGCGGGCGAGAAGCGGATGCTCGCCAAGGCCCGGCAGATTCTGATCAGCGAGCTGGCGCTCGCCGAGAAGACCGACGAGGACAAGGCCTCGACCGTCCTCGACGAGGTTCTGGCTTCCTGAGTCCCGGTCTTCCGACCCGGCTCCCTGACTCTCCGTCTCGGCAACTCGGCATGACGGGCGCCTCGGCATGACGCCCGAACCCACGACGGCGATCATCGTCGTCGCCGCCGGTTCGGGCACCCGTCTCGGCCATGCTGAGCCGAAGGCGTTCGTTCCCGTTTCCGGACGGTCCATCCTGGAGCGCGCGCTCGAGACCCTGTTCGAACTCGCCGAGCCCGTGCAGGTGATCGTGGTCGCTCCGTCGACCCACCTCGACGCGACGCGCGTGGCCGCCCGTACCGTCGCCGGGATCATGCACGAGGCGGTGACCGTGACCGTCGGCGGCCCGACCCGACAGGCGTCCGTCGCGGCGGGTCTCGCCGCCGTCGACCCCGCCGTGGACGTCGTGCTCGTGCACGATGCCGCGCGCGCGCTCACCCCCCGTGCGCAGTTCGTCCGCGTGCTGGACGCCGTCCGCTCGACGGGACACGGGATCATCCCCGGGCTTCCGGTGGCCGACACCATCAAGCGCCGGGACGCCGCGGACCTCGTGCTCGCCACGGTCGACCGCTCCGAACTCGTCGCGGTGCAGACCCCGCAGGGCTTCCCGCGCACGGCGTTGACGTCCGCCTACGCGGCGGCCGATGCCGAGCACACCGACGATGCGGCGCTCTTCGCCGCCGCGGGCAACGAGGTGCACCTCGTCGACGGCGATCCGATGGCGTTCAAGATCACCACCCCGTGGGACCTGCGCCGGGCCGAGGGGCTGCTCGGGTCGCCGTCCGGTCTCCGCACCGGTGTCGGCGTCGATGTGCACGCGTTCGATCCGGCGGAGCCGCTCTGGCTCGCGGGACTGCACTGGCCCGGCGAAGTGGGGTTGTCGGGCCACAGCGACGGCGACGCCGTGAGCCACGCGATCTGCGACGCGCTCCTCTCGGCGGCGGGTCTTGGCGACATCGGCGGACATTTCGGCACGGCGGAGGCGCATCTGGCGGGCGCGCACGGCACCGTGTTCCTGCACCGCACCGTCGAGCTTCTGCGCGACGCCGGTGTCACCGTTCTCAACGTGGCCGTGCAGGTCATCAGCAACCGTCCGAAGCTGTCCCCGCGCAGGGCCGAGGCCGAGGCGCTGCTCAGTCGCGCCGTGGGTGCACCGGTGAGCCTCGCCGCGACCACCTCCGACGGCCTCGGCTTCACGGGCACGGGGGAGGGGCTCACGGCGATCGCCACCGCCCTCGTCACATCCGCCGGGGTGCCGTCGGGGCGCAAGTAGGCTTGACGCCGTGACCCTGAGGCTCTACGACTCCAAGACCCAGTCCCTCCGGGACTTCGTTCCGCTCGTCGACGGTCGGGTGGGGATCTACGTGTGCGGGCCGACCGTGCAGTCGTCACCGCACATCGGGCACATCCGGTCGGCTCTCAACTACGACCAGCTCCGCCGATGGCTCACGGCCAGCGGCTCCGACGTCACCTTCGTGCGCAACGTGACCGACATCGACGACAAGGTGCTCGCCAACGCCACGGAACGGGAGCCGTGGTGGGCGCTCGCCTACCGCGTCGAACTCGAGTTCAGCCGCGGCTACTCCGCGCTCAACATCCTCGCCCCCACCTACGAGCCGCGCGCCACCGCGAGCATCCCGGAGATGCTGGCCCTCATCGATCGACTCGTGACGTCGGGGCACGCCTACGCGGCGACGGACGGATCGGGTGACGTGTACTTCGACACCGCGCGCTGGCCGGACTACGGGGAACTGACCCGTCAGCGGGTCGACGACATGGAGCCGACCGCGGACTCGAGCCCGCGCGGCAAGCGTGACCCCCGCGACTTCGCGCTCTGGAAGGGGCGGAAGCCCGGAGAGCCGGAGTCCGCGTCGTGGGCGTCGCCCTGGGGCCCCGGCCGACCGGGCTGGCACATCGAGTGCTCCGCGATGTCCACCCGCTACCTCGGCCCGCGGTTCGACATCCACGGCGGCGGACTCGACCTCCGGTTCCCGCATCACGAGAACGAACTCGCCCAGTCCACGGCGGCCGGGGACGCGTTCGCCAACTACTGGGTGCACAACGGGCTCGTCTCGGTGAACGGCCAGAAGATGAGCAAGTCGCTCGGCAACTCCATCCTGGCGTCGGAACTGCTCGGGGCTGCGCGACCGCTCGTCATCCGCTACTTCCTCGGTGCCGCGCACTACCGATCGACGCTGGAGTTCCACGACGGTGCCCTGCTCGAGGCCGAGGCCGCACTCGAGCGCATCGAGGTCTTCCTCGGTCGTTCGACCCGCCGACTCCTCGGTACCCGCTTCGCGTCGGCCGAGGCCGTCGAGCTGCCGGCCGAGTTCCGCCGCGCCATGGACGATGATCTCGGGGTGCCGCAGGCGCTCGGTGTGCTGCACGAGCGGGTGCGGGCGGGGAACGCGGCGCTCGACGCCGAGCAGCTCGAGACCGCCGCGGTGCACCGCGGTGAGGTGCTCGCCATGACGACGGTGCTCGGCATCAATCCGCTCGACGAGGAGTGGCGCGCCGGATCCGACCTCCCCGTGCGGAGCGCGCTCGATCGCCTCGTGGAACAACTGCTCGTCGGCCGTCAGGAGGCTCGCGTCGCGCGGGACTTTCCGGCCGCCGACCGAATCCGGGATGCGCTGGCGACCGCCGGCATCCTGATCGAAGACGGGCCTACGGGCTCACATTGGAGGATCGATGGCGAATAAGCCAAGCCGCGCCGGATCGGTGCGCAAAACGAAGAAGGGCCCGCAGAAGGGCTCGGGCGGACAGGGGCGGCAGGCCCTCGAGGGACGGAAGCCCACGCCCAAGGCCGAGGACCGGCCGTACCACCCCGCGGGCAAGCGCAAGGCCGCCCAGGATCGGTACGTCGCAGCCTCCGGCGGGAAGCGTCCCGCCGCGAGCGAACCGCAGCAGCGTCCCACCGGTGAGCAGCAGCGGCCGCGCCGGGCGAAGTCCTCGGACGACGTCGAAGTGGTGACCGGCCGCAACTCCGTGGTCGAGGCGCTGCGCGCCCAGATCCCGGCGACCGCGCTGTACATCGCCACCCGGCTGGAGTACGACGACCGGGTCAAGGAGATCATGAACCTCGCGACCCGTCGCGGGCTGCCGGTGCTCGAGGTCATGCGCCCCGAACTCGACCGGCTGGCCGGCTTCGACTCGGTGCACCAGGGTGTCGCGCTGAAGGTGCCGCCGTACGACTACGCCCACCCGATCGAGTTGCTCGACGCCGTCGAATCGCGTGGCCAGCTTCCGCTCTTCGTCGCGCTCGACGGCATCACCGACCCCCGGAATCTCGGGGCGATCATCCGATCCGTCGCCGCCTTCGGTGGTCAGGCGGTCATCGTGCCCCAGCGACGCTCCGTCGGACTCACCGCGGCGGCGTGGAAGACGTCGGCCGGTGCCGCGGCGCGCACCCCTGTCGCCATGGCGGCGAACCTCACCCAGACGCTCAAGGCGTTCAAGGAGCGCGGGGTCTTCGTGCTCGGTCTCGACGGCGGCGGGGACGTGTCACTGCCCGGGCTCAGCTGGGCGACCGAACCCCTCGTCGTCGTGGTGGGCAGCGAGGGCAAGGGACTCTCGCGACTCGTGACCGAGACCTGCGACGCCGTCGTCTCGATCCCGATCAGCTCGAGCACCGAGTCCTTGAACGCCGGGATCGCCGCGAGCGTGACCCTGTACGAGATCGCGAAGCAGCGCGCCGCGAGGTGACCTGCACCGCGGGAGCGGGCTGGCGCGTCACACCTTGGTGCGCCAGTCCTCTTCCTCGTCGGCCGTGACGGGGATCTGACCCGTCACGGGGATGGTGTCGGTGACGGCGGGCAGCGCCCCCGTGGGCGGCGAACCGATCACCGTGGCCTCGTCGCGGCGGTGGCGCAGGATGTCGTTGACGTACGCCGTGACCGCCTCGGCCAGCGGGATGTCGCGCGACTGCTGCTGAGACATGTACCAGCGGTGCTCGAGCAGCTGGTGGAAGATCTCGGCGGGCTCGAGCTTTCCGCGCAGGTCCCGCGGGATGGCGCGTACCACCGGTTCGAACACGCGGGCCAGCCATTCGTGGGCGACCTGCTCCTCGTCGAGGTCCTGCTTGTTGTAGCGGGCCGTGTAGGAGTCGAGGTCGTTGAGCAGTCGGCGGGCCTGGTTCTCCTGCGCGTCGAGGCCGGTGAGCCGCAGCAGGCGCCGCGAGTGGTGCCCGGCGTCGACGACCTTCGGCTGGATGTGCACCTGCGCACCCGACTCGACCGTGCGGATCGCCAGCTCCTCGATGTCGAACCCGAGGGCGTTGAGGCGATTGACGCGCTCACTGATGCGCCAGCGCTCGGAGGTGGCGAACTGCTCGGAGCCGGTGAGTTCGCGCCACAGCATCCGGTACTGGGCGACGATGCGCTCGCTCGTCTCGACCGGGTCGAGGTCCTCATCGACGTGTCCGCCCGCGGCGAGGTCCATGAGCTCACCGGCGATGTTCACGCGGGCGATCTCGAGGTCGTTCTCGCGCTGCCCGTTCGACAGGCCGCCGTTGTAGAGCTTGCCGGTCTCGGCGTCCACCAGGTACGCCGCGAAGGCCCCGGCGTCCCGGCGGAAGAGAGTGTTCGACAGGGAGACGTCGCCCCAGAAGAAGCCGATGATGTGCAGTCGGACCAGCAGCACCGCCAGCGCATCGGCGAGGCGGGTGGCCGTGTCCGGGCGCAGGGTCTGCGAGAACAGCGCGCGGTAGGGGAGCGAGAACTTGAGGTGCCGGGTCACCAGCACCGACATGAGCGGCTTGCCGTCCTCGTCGAGCCGGTTGGTGATCACGGCGACGGGTTCGACGCAGGGGATCTCGAGCCGCTGCAGCACCCGCAGCATCTCGTACTCGCCCTTCGCCATCTCGTCGGTCGTCTCCTTGATGGCGACGACATAGCCCGACATGTTGGCGAAGCGCACGAGGTGTCGCGAGATGCCCTTCGGCAGCGTGGCGATGTTCTCCGACGGCCAGGTGCCGAGCGGAATGTGCCACGGCAGGTCGAGGAGTGCGGGGTCCACCGTCGCCGCGGTGATGTTCAGAGTTCCGGCCATGGTACGAGGCTACCGGTCAACGTAAAACGGCTCTGCCGCGGCCCGGGAAACGGGCCGCGGCAGAGCCGGTCGAACGAGGGTGCTAGCCGATGGCGGCGGCGTCGTTCAGGCGCACACCGGTCTCGGCGTCGAAGGCGTGCAGGTGACCCGGCTGCGGGAGCAGGTACACCTTCTCGCCGGCGTGCGGGTGCAGACGGCCATCGACGCGAGCGACGATGTCGGTGCGCTCGCCGCCCTGGGTGGTGGCGTGACCGTACAGGTAACCGTCGGCTCCGAGCTCCTCGACCAGGTCGACCTCGATCTCGAGGCCGTCGCCGGGCGTGGTCGACACGATGACGTCCTCGGGGCGGACACCGACCGTGATCTTCGATCCGTGCGCCGCCTGGAGGAACTTGCGGTCGAGGTTGACGACGGAGGAGCCGAACTTGACGCCACCGTCCGCCATGTCGGACGAGAACAGGTTCATGGCCGGGCTGCCGATGAAGCCGGCGACGAACACGTTCTGCGGCTTCTCGTACAGGTCGCGCGGGGAGCCGACCTGCTGGAGCACGCCGTCCTTGAGCACGGCGATGCGGTCACCCATGGTGAGGGCCTCGGTCTGGTCGTGCGTGACGTAGACCGTGGTGACACCGAGACGACGCTGCAGCGATGCGATCTGCGTACGGGTCTGGACGCGGAGCTTGGCGTCGAGGTTCGACAGCGGCTCGTCCATGAGGAACACCTGGGGCTGACGCACGATGGCACGACCCATGGCGACGCGCTGACGCTGACCACCGGAGAGCGCCTTCGGCTTGCGGCTGAGGTAGGGCTCGAGGTCGAGCAGCTTGGCCGCCTCGAGAACACGCTCGGCGCGCTCGTCCTTGTTGACGCCGGCGATCTTCAGCGCGAAGCCCATGTTCTCGGCGACCGTCATGTGCGGGTACAGCGCGTAGTTCTGGAACACCATCGCGATGTCGCGGTCCTTCGGCGGAACGTCGGTCACGTTGCGGTCGCCGATGAAGATGTTTCCGTCGTTGACCTCTTCGAGGCCGGCCAGCATGCGGAGGCTGGTGGACTTACCGCAACCGGAGGGGCCGACGAGGACGAGGAACTCGCCGTCCGCGACCTGCAGGTCGATCGAGTCGACCGCGGGCTTCGTCGAGCCCGGGTACAGGCGTGTTGCTTTGTCGAAAGTTACAGATGCCAATTTAATGCTCCTTCACCGGCAGGTACGTGCCGGACGATCCGTTGTGATGGATATTTCGATGTGGCGCATCGATGGACAACGCTGACCACGGCACCCAGTATGGCATGACGCCCGCCGGAAACCGCTCATCCGCCCCGACCGGTCGGGTTCTGAACCCCGTCGAGCCGAGGTCGATTCGACCGAGTGGGCGTTCAGTATTCGTTTGGACGATACTCAGGGTGCGCCTTTACTATCGTCGAGGTGCACTCGTGGGGGGATGCGCCCTGCCCTCTACGTACTCGGAAGTGATTTCTCCATGACCAACGGCGACTCCAGAGAAGCTCAGCCGGCGAAGAATCGACGCCGCCAGGAGGCGCGCGAGAAGGCACGCGTGCACCGCGAGCGCCAGGCCCGCCGTGATCGCCGCGGGCGCGTCGCGCTGCAGGGTGGACTCGCCCTCGTGCTCGTCGCGATCGTCACCACCGTCGGCCTGATCATCTGGAACGGGGTGCAGCCCCCCGGGCCCGGGCCCGCCAACATGGCCAGCGACGGCATCCACATCGGCGAGGGGTTCGTCGCCACTCCGACGGCGGCACTCGCATCCGACGCCGACCCGGTGCCCACGCAGTCCGACGAGAACGGCACCGTCGACATCCGGGTGTACGTGGACTACCTGTGCCCGTACTGCAAGCTGTTCGAGGAGACGAACGCGGAGCAGTTGGAGGGGTACCTCGAGACGGGCGCGGCGACGGTGGAGATCCATCCTCTGGCCGTGCTCACCAGCCGGTCGCAGGGCACGCAGTACTCCCTCCGCGCCGCCAACGCGGCGGCGTGCGTGGCGAACTACGCTCCCGACAACTTCTGGTCGTTCAACTCTCTCCTGTTCGAGAACCAGCCCGCCGAGCAGACGAGCGGGCTGCCGGACACCGAACTCCTCGACATCGCCGAGGAGGCGGGCGTGCCCGTCACCGGCGACATGACCGATTGCGTGACCGACCAGCGGTACAAGGGGTGGGTGAACGCCGCCACCGACCGGGTGCTCGCGGCCGACATCCCGAACTCGAACATCGACGAGGTCGATGGCACCCCCATCGTGATCGTGAACGGCAAGCAGTACCGTGGCGCGCTCGATGACGCGAGCGAGTTCGCCGCATTCGTGCTCGCGCAGTCCGCTGACGGAGCCACCTCCGCCGGCACCTCCGCCGACGCGGATCAGGACGCCGAGGGCGACGCCGAGTCCGACGAGGACGACGCCGACGAGAGCACGCCCGCACCGAGCGAGAGCCCGACGCCCGCTCCGTAACCGGTGCCCGCGTTTCGGCCGCCCCCTCCGACCGGTATCGGGTGGGCGTGCATCCCACGTCGACGGACCATCGGCTAGGGTGGGCCGGGAAAGTTGCTGCCTTGGCGCAGTCTGGTAGCGCAGCTGTCTTGTAAACAGCAGGTCGTCAGTTCGAATCTGACAGGCAGCTCAGAGGGAGTACGGAAGCGGCGGTCGCGGGCACGTCCTCCCGGGGATGTGACCGCGGAGCCCCGCCCGGTCGCACGTCCGGGGTCAGGAGTCGGCGGAGATCAGTCCGTGGAGCGCACAGACGTATAGTCGAACCGGCCCGTGCAGGCCGGGTTCCACGAGGATGCGGAGCGCGGCGCCGCACTCCGGGCACTCGTCGGCCGACCCGGCATCCTGGTCGTTTCGGTCCATGGCCCGAAACGTACCCTCCGTACTCCGAGAAAGCGATAGACAGCATCTCCTCTCCCGCTCCGTCCCGCCTGCTCGTCGCCCTCACGGTGGGCGCGGCTCTGCTCTTCGGCGGCTGCATCGCGCTGCAGTCCCGCATCAACGGCGAACTGGGCAGACAACTCGGCGACGGTTACCTCGCCGCGCTCATCTCCTTCGGCTCCGGCCTCGTGCTGCTTGTCGGGGCCATGGCGGTCTGGCGACCCGGCCG
The DNA here is from genome assembly GCF_008642235.1 of Planctomonas psychrotolerans. Classification (GTDB taxonomy): domain Bacteria; phylum Actinomycetota; class Actinomycetes; order Actinomycetales; family Microbacteriaceae; genus Planctomonas; species Planctomonas psychrotolerans. Next base: position 1,985,721 of record NZ_SJEV01000001.1, read on the forward strand.
CGTCGGACTCGCGCGCGTCTGGTCGACCGTCGCCGAGCGACGGGTGCCCGCGTGGTACGTGCTCGGGGGCACGGCCGGAGCGTTCTTCGTGCTCGCTCAGGGACTCACCGCATCCGTGCTGGGTGTGGCGCTCTTCACCGTGGCGACCGTGAGCGGGCAGATCCTCAGCGGGCTCGTGATCGATCGACGCGGCCTCGGCACGATGGCGGCCAGCGCGCCCACCGTCCCGCGTCTCATCGGATCCGCGCTCGTGCTCGTCGCCGTGGCCCTCGCCGTGTCGACGAGGTTCCAGGGTGACATTCCGGTGTGGATGCTCATCATGCCGCTCCTCGTGGGGGTCGCGGTCGGTTGGCAGCAGGCGGTGAACGGGCAAGTGCGGATCATCGCGAACTCGGTGCTCACCGCGACCTTTGTGAACTTCGCGGTCGGCACGACGGTCCTCGCGGTCGCCATGCTCGTGCACGTGCTGGCGGGCGGGGTGCCGCGCGCTCTCCCGACGGAGCCGTGGCTCTACGTCGGCGGCCTCATCGGCATCGTGTTCATCGCCGGCGCCGCGGTGGCCGTGCGCATCACCGGTGTGCTGCTGCTCGGGCTGTCCACCATCGCCGGTCAGTTGCTGATCTCGCTGGTCATCGACGTCGCCGCACCGGCGCCCGGGCAGGAGATCGCCTGGACCACGATCGCCGGCACCGCGGTGGCGGTGATCGCCGTGGGGATCGCCGCCATCCCCGGTCGTCGAATGCGCCCCCGGCCCGGCGCCTGAGAGCGCCGGACCGGGGCCTATCCGGTCGTCAGTCCCCGCGGGACCTCAGTCCTTCGTGGTGAAGGAGAGCGAAACGGAGTTCATGCAGAACCGGTCGCCGGTCGGGGTCTGCGGAGCGTCATCGAACACGTGCCCGAGGTGCGATCCGCAGTTCGCGCACACGACCTCGACGCGCGTCATGCCGAGGGTCGTGTCGGTGAAGAGCTTCACCGAGTCGCTCTCCTTGGGAGCGTAGAAGCTCGGCCATCCGCAGTGCGAGTCGAACTTGGTGTCGCTCTGGAACAGCTCGGCGCCGCACGCCTTGCAGGCGTAGACGCCCATACGGTTCTCGTCGAGCAGTTCACCCGTCCAGGGGCGCTCGGTCGCCTGCTGGCGCAGCACCCGGTACTCCTCGGGGGAGAGCTCGGCGCGCCACTCCTCGTCGGTCTTCGTCACGTTGTAGTCCACGGGATCCTCTCGTCGGGTGCCCGCACGGTAACGCGGGCGTTCGTTCCACCCTCGATAAACTCGGCACCGTGCAGAACCATTCCATCACGGTGAAGACGTGGGGCGAACTCACAACCGACGAGCTCTTCGCCTTCCTCCGCCTGCGCACCACCGTGTTCTTCCTCGAACAGCGCATCGATGAGGAGGAGCTCGACGACGCCGACTTCGCGCCGACGACGCAGCACCTGTGGATCGACGACGACCGCGGCGTGGCCGCCTACCTGCGGCTGGTGCGGCTGACGAAACCCGAGCACCGCGGAGCGACTCTCGTCCCCGGCCGCGTCGTGGTGCGCGCCGATCGGCGCGGGGAGGGGCTCGCGCGGAGGCTGTTCGACCGGGTGCTCGAGCAGCACGGTTCCGAGCCGCTGGTGCTGCACTCCCAGGCGTACGTCGCTCCCCTCTATGCGAGCCTCGGTTTCGAGCCGTACGGGGACGAGTACCTGGAGGCGGGCATCCCGCACATTTCCATGTATCGCGCGGGGCGCACCCCGGCGACGGCGTCGTAGCCACCTAGGATGTGGGGGATCGGCGGAAGGGGACCCGGCATGGACGATGCGGCACAGCCGGCGGAACGGGGTCCCGGTGCGGGACATTCCGGCCTGACCGACCGCGACGTCCGGCTTCTGGCCTTCGAGCGTCAGTGGTGGCGACATGCCGGCGCGAAGGAGCAGGCGATCCGTGAAGAGTTCGGACTGTCCTCCGCCCGGTACTACCAGCTCCTCGGCGCCCTCCTCGATTCTCCCGCTGCCCTCGCGCACGACCCCATGCTCGTGAAGCGGCTGCAGCGGGTGCGTGCCGCCCGCACCGCGGCGCGCGCCGAACGCGTGCACCTGGTGCGCGACTCGCAACGGGCCCGACCGGGCACGACGGACTGAAGGACCTTCCGACGCTCCGATGCCGAACCACCCTTCCGATCGTTTCGACGATGTACCCGCCGACCTTCAGCGCGTCGGTGCCCACCGGGCCCCGCGTCGCCCGCGGCGTGCCCTCTGGGTGTTCGGCTGGGCCGCGCTCGCCACGGGCGTCCTGGTCCTCGCCGGGGTGATCGCCATCACCGTGATCGGCAGCAACAACGCCTTCACCGGAACGCTCCCGCTCGGTCCGACGACCGCGGAGGAGGCGACCGCAACCGCCGAGCCGGTCATCGACGAGAGTCTGGTGGTGACGGTGCTCAACGGTTCGAGCTCGGCGGGTCTCGCGATCGAGGCGGCCGACGCGCTCACCGACGACGGCTGGACCATCGGATCGCGGGCGAATGCCAGTTCCGACGACATCGAGACGACCACCGTCTACTACTGGGATCCCGCCGATGAGGGACCGGCACGCGGGCTCGCGCGGTCGCTCGGCGTCTCGGCGATCGAGCTCTCCGACACCTACGCCCCCGCGGCGGGCGACGATCCGGATGTCGCGGCTCGGCTGACGGTGGTGCTCGGGGCGGACTACGCCGAATGACTCGCCGGTCCCGCCGACCGATCGCGCTGTGCGCGGCGATTCCCGCCGCCGTTGCGCTGCTGACCGGATGCGTCGGGCCGTCACCGGGGGAGCCGCTCCCGCCGAGCCCGACCCAGACGGCGATCCCGCTCGGCTACGCGCCGCTTCGCGGTACGCCGGTCGACTCGGGGAGCAACGACCATCCGTCACTGGCGGCGAAGATCGACAATCACCCGGCCGCCCGTCCCCAGTTCGGCCTCGAGGAGACCGACATCGTGTTCGAGGAACTGGTGGAGGGCGGTCTCACCCGGTACGTCGCCCTCTGGCACTCGAGCATCCCCGAGACCGTCGGGCCGGTGCGCTCCATCCGACCCATGGATCCGGAGATCCTCTCCCCGATGGGCGGAATCGTCGCCTACTCGGGTGGCCAGCCCCGCTTCGTCGAGGCGATGCAGGACACCCCGGTGTTCAACGCCATCCACGAGCACCCCGACACGGCGGACACCTTCCGTCGCCTCGCCGAGCGGTCGGCTCCGCACAACGTGGTCGTCGATGCACGGGACCTCGTGGCGAAGCACGACGAGCTCGACCCGCCCGACCCGCAGTTCGTCTACGCGACGGACGCGGCCAGTCCGTCCGCGGATGACGGCGCGCCGGCCTCGGGGGTCGTCACCGTGTTCTCGCCGTCCTCCTCCGCATCCTGGGCGTTCGACCCGGCGAGGGAGGCGTACCTCCGATCGCAGAACGGGGTTCCGGACCTCGACGCGACGGGCCGGCAGCTCGGCGCCACCAACGTGGTGGCGCTCCAGGTGCGGGTCGACCAGAGCACTGACGTGCCGCGCACGGAGCTGCTCGGCACTGGGAGCGCGTGGGCCCTGACCGACGGCCGCGTCGTCGAGGCGACCTGGTCGAAGACGCACGCCGAGGCGCCCCTCCGCCTGACGGCCGACTCGGGGGCGTCGATCCGGCTCGCCCCCGGCAACACCTGGGTGGAGCTCGTGCCCGCGGGCACCGGTGCCGTGCGCGTCGTTTCGGGCTGACGCGCTCCTCGGTTGCACTCGCCCATCGAGAGTGCCAGAATTGGTTGGCACTCGCTATTGCCGAGTGCTAACCCATCGTTTTTTCACTACGTCCGGGAGGGACGAAAAACACACATGGCAAAGATCATTGCTTTTGACGAGGAAGCCCGCCGCGGCCTCGAGCGTGGACTCAACACGCTGGCCGACGCCGTACGCGTAACGCTCGGCCCGCGCGGTCGCAACGTGGTACTGGAGAAGAAGTGGGGCGCCCCCACGATCACCAACGATGGCGTGTCCATCGCGAAGGAGATCGAGCTCGACGACCCGTACGAGAAGATCGGTGCCGAGCTCGTCAAGGAGGTCGCCAAGAAGACCGACGACGTCGCCGGTGACGGAACCACCACCGCCACGGTGCTCGCCCAGGCTCTCGTCCGCGAGGGTCTCCGCAACGTTGCCGCCGGTGCCGACCCGATCGGACTGAAGCGCGGAATCGAGAAGGCCGTCGCGGCCGTCGTCGAGGAGCTCATCAAGAACGCCAAGGAGGTCGAGACCAAGGAAGAGATCGCCGCCACGGCATCCATCTCCGCCGGCGACCCCGAGATCGGCGCCCTGATCGCCGAGGCCATCGACAAGGTGGGCAAGGAAGGCGTCGTCACCGTCGAGGAGTCGAACACCTTCGGCACCGAGCTCGAGCTGACCGAGGGCATGCGCTTCGACAAGGGCTACCTGTCGCAGTACTTCGTCACCGACCCCGACCGCCAGGAAGCCGTCTTCGAAGACGCGTACATCCTGATCGTCAACTCCAAGGTCTCGAACATCAAGGACCTGCTCCCCGTCGTCGACAAGGTGATCCAGTCGGGCAAGCAGCTCCTGATCATCGCCGAGGACGTCGACGGCGAGGCCCTGGCCACGCTGGTCGTCAACAAGATCCGCGGCATCTTCAAGTCGGTCGCCGTCAAGGCTCCCGGATTCGGTGACCGTCGCAAGGCGCAGCTGCAGGACATCGCCATCCTCACGGGTGGACAGGTCATCTCCGAGGAGGTCGGTCTCAAGCTCGAGAACGTGACCCTCGACCTGCTCGGCACGGCTCGCAAGGTGATCATCACCAAGGACGAGACCACGATCGTCGAGGGTGGCGGTGACGAGGAGCAGATCGCCGGCCGCGTGCAGCAGATCCGCAACGAGATCGCCAACACCGACAGCGACTACGACCGCGAGAAGCTCCAGGAGCGCCTCGCCAAGCTCGCCGGCGGCGTCGCCGTCATCAAGGCGGGTGCAGCGACCGAGGTCGAGCTGAAGGAGCGCAAGCACCGCATCGAGGACGCCGTGCGCAACGCGAAGGCGGCCGTCGAAGAGGGCATCATCGCCGGTGGTGGCGTCGCCCTCATCCAGGCCGGCAAGACGGCCTTCGAGACCCTCTCCCTCGAGGGCGACGAGGCGACCGGCGCGAACATCGTGCGCGTCGCCATCGACTCGCCGCTCAAGCAGATCGCGTTCAACTCGGGCCTCGAGCCCGGCGTCGTGGTCGAGAAGGTCCGCGGCCTCCCGGTCGGACACGGCCTCAACGCCGCGAACGGTGAGTACGTCGACATGCTGGCCGCCGGCATCAGCGACCCGGTGAAGGTCACGCGCTCGGCGCTGGTCAACGCCGCGTCGATCGCCGGCCTGTTCCTCACGACCTCCGTGGTCGTGGCGGACAAGCCGGAAAAGAACCCCGCTCCGGTGGGCGACCCCTCGGGTGGCATGGACTTCTAAGTCCACTAGCACCAGAGCAGCACCCACGAAGTGGGCGGTTCCCTCCGGGGAGCCGCCCACTTCGTCGTTTCCGGATCTCGTCACCGGGCCGTGCCGCCATCGAGCACGCTCAGCGGGGTCAGCGCAGCGCGAACATCCGGGCGTTCGCCGTCTCGATCTCGGCGTACTGCTGACCGGCCGACGCGAGTGCGGAGTTGATCATCGCGAGGTTCTCCTCCACTCGCTGCTGGGTGGCGCGCCACTCCGCCACCACGAGCTGGAAGGCGCTCGCCGCCTGCCCGGTCCACGACCCTTCGAGCGCGCTCAACTGGCCGTACAGTCCGCCGACCTCCGATTGGATGCGGCCGATGCTCGCCTGCACCGCACCGGTCGCGCCGATCACCGCGTCGCTGTCCACCTGATATCTGGTCATTGTGCCTCCCTGGGTTGATGTGGGAGGCCACGGTAAACCCGGGCTCAGGCCGTGCGCGGAGCCTCGGCGACGATTGTCGACGGCGAACCGTCGGCGGGGTTCTGGAGGAGAGGAAAGATGAGGCGGAGCGTCGCTCCGCCTCCGGGGGTGTCGACCACGTCGACCCGCCCGCGGTGCGCGGTGACGATGGCGGCCACGATGGCGAGGCCGAGCCCGCTACCGCCGGTCTCGCGCGCCCGCGACGTGTCCGCACGCCAGAACCGCTGGAAGATCTTCTCGCGGATCTGCGGCGGGATGCCGTCACCGTGGTCGATGACCTCGATCGCCGCTTCATTGGTGCTGCGGTCGATCACCACCCCGAGCTCGATGGGGGAGCCCGCCGGCGAGTACCGCACCGCATTGCCCAACAGGTTCGTGACCGCCTGCCGGATCTTGTTCTCCTCGGCCAGCACGATGGCGGCCGTGGGCACCGAGCCGTCGACGTGCTCCGGTGCAGCCGCCGCGGGCGGCGTCGCCTCGTCCTCGGTCTCGGTGCGCCGCGGCCAGCGTCCCCGCAGGCGCGCAAGGCGCGCGAAAGGAATCGCCCCGGTGCTCGGGCCGGCGGCGCCGCCGGTCGTCGGGTCATCGGTATCGGGCGCGGAGCCGGCCGTCAGTTCGCCGTCCGCCGGCGTCACCGGCACCTCGTTGCCCACCCCGGCGCTCCAGATCACGACGGGAGGCAGAGCGGTGACCACTCGGCCGGGCGACGACGCCATGGTGTCGAGCGCCGCATCCCGGGCGATGGGGTAGAGGTCCACCGGACGGAGTTCGAGCGGCTTGGTCTCATCGAGCCGGGCGAGTTCGAGCAGGTCCTCGACGAGGCCGCCCATGCGGATGGCCTCCTTCTCGATGCGGTCCATGGCCTTCGCCACGTCCTCCGGCGTCTGCAGGGCGCCCATCCGGTAGAGCTCCGCGTAGCCGCGCACGGACACGAGCGGTGTGCGGAGTTCGTGGCTGGCGTCGCCGACGAACCGGCGCATCTGGTCGATGGTGCGCGCCCGGTCGGCGAAGGCCTGATCGATGCGGCTCAGCATGGTGTTGAGGGAGCGGTTGAGCCTGCCCACCTCGGTGTTCGGCGTCGCTCCGCCGAGCCGCTGACCGAAGTCGCCGTCGGCGATCGCGGCGGCCGTGCGTTCCACCTCGCGCAGCGGAGCGAAGGTCGAGGTCACGAGCAGTCGGGTGAGCGCCGCCCCGAGCACCACCACGGCCACGCCGAAACCGAAGAACACGGTGAGGTAGGTCGCCATGAAGGCCTCGACCGGCTTCATCGGCAGGGCGACCACGAGGCTGTAAAAAACGGGACTACCGGAGAGGTTGCTCTGCCGCACCGCGGCGTGCCATTCGTCCCTGCCGGAGGCGTCGGTGAGGGTGACGATCGACGTGCCGATCTCCTTGGCCTTGGCCACGGTCAGACCGGTCACCACGGGGCCGTCGGTGTCGCCGGCGGGCCGGTTGTCCACCATCACTCTGCCGTCGGGGTCGACGAGCGCCACGTAATAGCTGTCATTCGCGCCGTCGACGTGCGCTTCGCGGAAGACGCTGCCCGAGAAGTCCTGACCGAAGATGATGCGCATGTCGACGAGCGACGACTTGACCTGGTCGTCGATGCTGCGGACCAGTTGCGGGCGCAGGAATGCCGTGGTGCCGAGTCCGGAGATGAGGAGCCCGAGGGTGAGCAGGAGAACGGTGACCCCGGTGATCTTGGTGCGAAGGGAGATCGCCGCCCAGCGCTCTGAGATCTTTTCGTGCACGGGGAACGGTCTCCTTCGGGTCGGCGGCCTGACTCAGCCGACCATAGGCGACCATTCTGGAGAAAGGCTAGACCTTGGCCGCCTTGAGCATGTACCCGAACCCGCGCTTGGTCTGGATGACGGGCTCGCTCGAGTGCGCATCCAGCTTGCGGCGGAGGTAGGAGATGTAGGACTCGACGATCCCGGCGTCGCCGTTGAAGTCGTACTCCCACACGTGATCGAGGATCTGCGCCTTGGACAGCACCCGGTTGGGGTTCAGCATCAGATAGCGCAGCAGCTTGAACTCGGTGGGGCTCAGCTCGATGGACTCGGAGCCGATGAGCACCTCGTGGGTGTCCTGGTCCATCGTGAGCTCGCCCGCCCGGATGATGGCTTCCTCGTCGGCGTGCATCGTGCGCCGGAGGATCGCCTTGATGCGGGCCACGATCTCGTCGAGGCTGAACGGCTTGGTCACGTAGTCGTCACCACCCACCGTGAGGCCGGTGATCTTGTCCTCGGTGTCGTCCTTCGCGGTGAGGAAGAGGATCGGTGCCGTGTACCCGGCGGCGCGGAGGCGCTTGGTGACGCCGAAGCCGTTGATGTCGGGCAGCATGACGTCGAGGATGATGAGGTCGGGCTCTTCTTCGAGAACCGCGGAGATCGCCTGCGCTCCGTTGCTGACCGCTCGCACCGCGAAGCCGGCGAAACGCAGGCTGGTGGTGAGCAGGTCGCGGATGTTGGGCTCGTCGTCGACAATGAGGATCTTGGGGCCGTCAGTCATGGCTCCAGTATCTGCGGGTTCGCTGGAAGGTTTCTGGGAGCTCGTTGGGTTCGCCGCCGCCTCGATCAGGCGGCGGCGTCCAGGCTGTGCGAGTCGAGGATGGTGTAGCTGTAGCCCTGTTCGGCCAGGAAGCGCTGCCGGTTCTGCGCGAAGTCCTGATCGACCGTGTCGCGCGAGACGAGCGTGTAGAAGTTCGCGGAGAGCCCGGACTCCTTGGGGCGCAGCAGGCGGCCGAGACGCTGGGCCTCCTCCTGGCGCGACCCGAACGACCCTGACACCTGAATGGCGACGGTGGCCTCCGGGAGGTCCACCGAGAAGTTGGCGACCTTGCTCACGACCAGCACGTTCTCCTCCCCGTCGCGGAACGCCTGATAGAGGCGTTCCCGCTCGTCGACGGGGGTGGCTCCGGTGAGCTTCGGCGCCTTCAGGTCGTCGGCGAGTTCGTCGATCTGGTCGAGGTACTGGCCGATGACGAGGATGCGTTCGCCGGAGTGCCGGTCGACGAGGGAACGCACCACGTCGAGCTTGGCCGGCGCCGTGGCGGCCAGCCGATATCGGTCGTCGTCGGCCGCGGCCGCGTAGCGGAGCCGCTCGTGCTGGGGGAGGTCGATGCGCACTTCGAAGCACGCCGCGGGGGAGATGAAGCCCTGCGCCTCGATCTCCTTCCACGGGGCGTCGAAGCGCTTGGGGCCGATGAGGCTGAACACGTCGCCCTCGCGCCCGTCCTCGCGCACGAGGGTGGCGGTCAGTCCGAGTCGCCGACGGGCCTGGAGGTCCGCGGTGAGCTTGAACACCGGGGCGGGCAGAAGGTGGACCTCGTCGTAGATCACGAGTCCCCAATCCATGGCGTCGAGAAGGGCGAGGTGCGCGTACTCGCCCTTCCGCTTGGCGGTGAGGATCTGGTACGTCGCGATCGTGACCGGTCGCACCTCCTTCACCTGGCCGGAGTACTCGCCGATGTCGTCGTCGGTGAGGCTCGTGCGCTTCAGCAACTCGGCGCGCCACTGCCGGGCCGACACCGTGTTCGTCACGAGGATGAGGGTGCTGGTCTTCGCGCTCGCCATCGCACCGGCGCCGACGAGCGTCTTCCCGGCGCCGCAGGGGAGGACCACCACGCCGGATCCGCCGTCGAAGAAATTGTCGATGGCCTTCTGCTGGTATCCGCGCAACGCCCAGCCGGCCTCGTCCAGGTCGATCGGGTGGGGTGTCCCCGGCGTGTAGCCGGCGAGGTCCTCGGCGGGCCAGCCGAGCCGCACCAGCTCCTGCTTGAGCTGCCCGCGCGCCCAGGCCTGCACGGTGAACGAGGTGTCGCTGGCCCGCCCGGTGAGGAGCGGGGTGATCCGCCGTGCGCCGGAGACCTCGGTGAGAACGGCGATGTCATCGCTGCTGAGGAGGAGGGTGCCCTCGTCGTCCCGCTCGATGACGAGGCGACCGTATCGACCGACCGTCTCGGTGATGTCGACCGCGACGGTCTGGGGCGTCGGGAACTTGGCGTAGCGGTCGAGGGTGGCGAGCATGTCATCGGCGGTGTGGCCGGCCGCTCGCGCATTCCACAGACCGAGCCGGGTGATCCGATAGGTGTGGATGTGTTCCGGCGCCCGCTCCAGCTCGGCGAACACCGCCAGGTCGTGGCGCGCATCCTCGGCGGCCGGGTGGGCCACCTCGAGCAGAACGGTGCGATCGCTTTGGATGATGAGGGGACCGTCTGGCACGGCGAACAGTGTAATCCGCCCCGCTGTCCATGCGTCGGTGCGCTGTCCCGCTCAGCGCGGGTCGGGAGCGAGGATCGCCGTGATGCTCGACAGGGGCAGCGTGCGTTCGATGTCCGCCCGGCGGTCCCGGGCCCGGAGGCGTCCGCCCGACAGTCCGGTCGGCTCCAGCAGGTAGTCGAACTCGGCACCGTTCGGCATGGCGACCCGTACCGTGAGGGCGATGCGGTTGCGGATGGCGAGGTCGAGCTGACGGGCGACCCAGTCGCTCGTCGTCGATTCGACGCTCGTCGAGGTGTCCGCCACCAGGCGAGCGACCAGTGCCTCCAGCGGATCGTTCCCCGCGGGGATCGAGGCCCGACCCACCCGACCTCGGGTGAGCAGGAGGATCCGGCCCTCCGCATCCTCGGCCGCCGCCGGATACCGCGCGTCGGTGAGCGCCCAGAAGACGACATCGCGATCGAAGCGCGACTCGAGGCGGTTCGCCGTCACCCGCGACAGGCCGACGGCAGACAGTCTCGTGTCCACCTCGAGGGGTGCGAGCGCCTCGGGGTCATCGGACCAGACGTAGCTCCGTGCGCCCTCGCCACCGGCGGGGCCTCGCGGGTCGGCGTCGGTGCCGCCCACGCGGAGCAGCCCGTGACGGGAGGCGACGTCCTGGATCAGGTAATCGAGGGGCTGGGGAATGCCGGTGAGGGAGACCCCGCGGAGGAAGTCGAGCAGTGACTCGGCGCTCTCCCCGCTCGTGATCGCCCGGGTGAGGCTCGCGGCGGAGACGCGGTAGGTGGCCGCGAGGGCGCGGCTCTCGACGTCGGCCATGGTGCGCAGCCGCGCATCGAGCGCGGGTGCCAGCGGTCCGGGCGAGACGATGGAGAGGTCGTGCTGCACGTACACCCTCTCGACCTCCGCGGGCAGCATCCCGGCGATGGAGGCGGCCGCCTCGGCGGCGCCGGACTCGAGGAGCGCGGAGCCCGGCGTGCTGGGGCCGGAGTGCGCGGCGAGGCCCAGGAATTCGGCATCCCGGACGACGTCGTCGACGCGGCCTTGGAGCCACTCCCCGCCCATCGGGTAGTCCCAGTTCACGAACGCGAGCAGTCCGTCACCCCAGCGCGCCCGGGAGCGGGCGCGCAGGATGCCGCGGATGTCGGCGGGCAGCGCATCCAGCCACGCCTCGGCGAGCGTGGTCCACCGGGAGACCGACGAGTCGAGCAACCACGCGGTGCTCGCCTCGGTGACCAGCCACGACGAGGACTCGAGGACGACGAGACCCGCGCGTTCGGCGATCGACACGACGGCGGGCACGTCGTCGAGGTCGAGCGACATGGCCCCCGCGAGGCGCTTGCTGTCGGGCAGGGCGAGACCACCCCTGCTGAGCTCGCGCGCCGGCTGCTCGGCGAGCTCGGCGAGGAGCTCGGCGACCGCCGCCACCGTGGCGAACGCTCGCTCGGCCGCAAGTTGATCGGTCGTCGACCCCGGCTCGAGGTCCACGCGGTCGAGGGATGCCGGCGGGCGCTCCCCGGCGAGGGTCGCCTCGTCGGGGAGCCCCTTGGCAGGCCAGGCGGCGAAGGCCTCGACCACGGCGTCGTAGGGGACGATGGTCGCGTCGGCGTCAGCACTACCCGCGTCGGCATCCGCGTGGGTGTCGGCGTCGATCAAGAGGAGTGCCCGCGCACCCAGCACCGACTCGGCGATGCTGGCGACTGACGGAGGGGTATCGGAGAACGTGGCGATGCGCTCGGCGATCGACGCGGCGGTGGGCCGCGCTCCGGTGGACGCGAGGTGCGCCGCGCTGCTGAGAACGCTGAGCGGGGCGCGGCTCAGTCGGGCGAGCGCCCGCGAGATGGCCCCCTGGTCGAGGAGCGCCTCGGCGAGATCGAAGTAGTCGGAGATGCCCGTGACCGAGACTTCTCGCAGGCGAAGCGCGGCCAGCAGCTCGTGCTCCGGCATTCCGCGAAGGCGTGTGGCGAGGGCGAGGAGAGTGCTCATCGGCTCCACCCGTCCGTGCGGGTCAGCGGGCACTCCGACGGTTGTCCCGGCTGCGTCGGCTCCACGACACGATGAGCAGAGCGATCAGCAGGGCGAGCCCGAGACTGAGACCCGGCAGAGGCAGGACGATCACGACGGGCCACACCCCGCGACTGAATCCGTCGTCATTTCCGGCGCCGAGGGCGGTGCCGACGATGATGGCCAGGATGGCTGCCAGCGATGCCCCGACGAGGGTGAGCGACATGAATGCGAGGATGCGCTCGCTACGATGGACGGTTCGGGGGGAGTCGCTGGGCATTCGTCAAGGATACGACCACCCCGCCAGCGCAACGGCTAATAAACTGGTCATCGCTTGGTTCGCGCACCACATTCGAAAGAGGTCGAGATGCCCACCGGCAAGGTCAAGTTTTATGACGACGACAAGGGCTTCGGCTTCATCAGCTCCGATGACGGCCAGGAGGTCTTCCTGCACGCGTCTGCGCTTCCGGCCGGCACCTCGGCAGTGAAGCCCGGTACCCGACTCGAGTTCGGTGTGGTGGCCGGCAAGCGTGGCGTGCAGGCGCTCTCGGTGCGGATCCTCGATGCTCCGCCCAGCCTCGCCAAGATGTCCCGCAAGCCCGCCGACGACATGGCCATCATCGTGGAGGACCTCGTGAAGCTCCTCGACGGGATCGGAACCAACCTGAAGCGCGGGCGCTACCCCGACAGCACCCACGGTGCGAAGATCGCCGCCGTGCTGCGCAAGGTCGCGGACGAGCTGGATGCCTGACGTCTCCCTCGACGACCTGCCCGAGGGCTCCGTCGACATCGCCCGAACCGCCCTGCTGGACATCACTCCCGCGGACACGGTGGGCGACTCGGCCACAGCGGTGGCCGAGGAGGGGAACGCGTATTCCGTGCGCTTCCCCTGCCTCCTGTCGGGCTACCCCGGATGGAACTGGAACGTGACGCTGGCCAGCATCGGCGACGGAACACCTCCGTCGGTGCTCGAGGTGGACATGCTCCCGGGCGAGGACGCCCTGCTCGCGCCGGACTGGGTGCCGTGGTCCGATCGGCTCGCCGACTACAACACGGCGCAGGAGCTCGCCGAGCAGGAGGCGCTGCGCGCCGCATCCGGTGAGGACGACGACGAGTCCGATGACGATGACGATGACGATGACGAGTCGGACGACGACGACGACGATGACGATGACGAGTCGGACGACGACGACGATGACGAGTCGGACGATGACGACGACGACGACGATGAGGACGAGTCGGACGACGAAGATTCCGACGACGATGACGACATCGAAGATCCGACCGACCTGACCGACGACATCGACGACGTCCTCGACGGGGTCACCTTCGAGGACGATGACGACGCGCCGGGGGACGACGCGACGCCGGAGAACGATGACGCGTCGGAGGACGACGCGGCGTCGGACGCAACCGTCGCCGACGACGCGGCCGGGAGCGAGCGGTCGTAACGCTCGCCGCCGCTGATCCTCCGGGTCAGCTCCCGGCGTTCACCACGTGCTCGATGGCTCCGATGAGGGCCCGCACGTCGGCCGGGTCGATCGCGGCGAACGTGGCGACGCGCAGCTGATTGCGGCCCAGCTTGCGGTACGGCTCCGTGTCGACGATCCCGTTGGCGCGCAACGCCGACGCGACGGCGGAGGCGTCGATCGTGTCGTCGAAGTCGATGGTGACCACCACCTGCGAGCGGTGCGCGGGATCGGCGACGAAGGGCGCCGCGTACTCCACCGACTCCGCCCAGTCGTAGAGCGCGCTGGACGACTCGAGCGTGCGGGCCGCGGCGAACGAGAGGCCGCCGGAGGCGTTCAGCCAGTCGAGCTGGGCCTCGAGCAGCAGAAGGGTCGAGAGAGCCGGCGTGTTGAGCGTCTGATTCAGCCGCGAGTTGTCCACCGCGTTCTTCAGGCTGAGGAACTCGGGAATGTACCGGTCGCTCGCGGCGATCCGTTCCACCCGTTCGAGAGCGGCGGGGGAGAAGAGGGCGAACCACAGGCCGCCGTCGGAGGCGAGGTTCTTCTGCGGCGCGAAGTAGTACACGTCGCACTCCGCGGCGTCGAAGTCGATCCCACCGGCGGCGCTCGTTCCGTCGATCACGGTGAGCGCGCCCGGATCGCCGGTCACGCGGGTGACCGGCGCCATCACGCCGGTCGAGGTCTCGTTGTGCGGCCACGCGTAGACGTCGACGCCCGCCACCGCGGCGGGTTCGCTTCGCGACCCGGCAACGGCCTTCCGCACGTCGGGCGCCTCGAGGAACGGCGCGCTCGCGGCGGAGGCGAACTTCTGGCCGAACTCACCGAACACCAGGTTCTGACTGCGGCGCTCGATGAGCGAATGGGTGGCCGCATCCCAGAACGCGGTGGATCCGCCGTTGCCGAGCACGATCTCGTACCCCTCCGGTGCGCGGAGCAGATCGGCGAGGCCGGCCCGCACCCTGCCCACGAGATCCTTCACCGGCGCCTGGCGGTGCGAGGTGCCGAGGATGTCCCGATGGCGCAGCAGATGATCGAGCTGCTCGTCGCGGATCTTCGACGGACCGCAGCCGAATCGGCCGTCGGCGGGCAGGAGGGACGAAGGGATCGATTCGGCAGGCATGCACGAATACTAGCGATCCGCGTCCCCGCTCCGTCCGGGCCCGGAGCGCGCAGCCAGTAGAGTTGACGCCGGTAAGCACGCAGGGAGGCAACTGTGACGGATCTGGTCGATACGACGGAGATGTACCTGCGGACCATCCTCGACCTCGAGGAAGAGAACATCGTCCCGCTCCGGGCACGCATCTCCGAGCGACTCGGCCACTCCGGACCCACCGTCTCGCAGACCGTCGCCCGCATGGAACGCGACGGCCTGGTCATCGTCTCCGGCGATCGGCACCTCGAACTCACGCCCGCCGGCCGCAGCAAGGCCATTCATGTCATGCGCAAGCACCGTCTCGCGGAGCGTCTGCTCAGCGACATCATCGGCCTCGAGTGGGAGTACGTGCACGACGAGGCCTGCCGCTGGGAGCACGTGATGAGCGAGCAGGTGGAGCGCAAGATCCTCGATCTGCTCGGACACCCGACGGAATCGCCCTACGGCAACCCGATCCCCGGGCTCGACGAACTCGGCGACTCGCCCGCCGTGGCGTTCATGAGCGGTGTGGTCGGACTCGTGCCCGCGGTGGCGGCGTCGACCCAGCCGATCACGGGCGAGGTTCGTCGCCTCGGTGAGCCGGTGCAGTTCGATCCGGAACTACTGCTGCAGCTCAAGCAGGCCGGCGTGGTGCCCGGTGCCCGTGCCCGCTTCTCCGCCGCTGGATCGTACGTTCTGGTGGAGGTCGACGGGTTCGACACCGGTCTTGAACTGCCCACCGAAGTGGCGAGCCACATCTTCATCACAGCCTGACCCGTTACCAATTCGTTAGCAATGTCCTCCTTCAGGATGACAAATCGGTAACGGTCCCGTACTCTCGAACGAGCCCGACCGACCGAACTCACCGGCCACAGGGTCCGAAGCAAGACGTCTCCACTTCCCGTCTCTTGCATCGCTTCTCAGAACAGTCATGTTTTGGACGGGACAATGCCGCGTGCGGCGTTGAGGCGCTGGAGGCCCTAACTTGATACTTGGTGACACCATCGGTTCGTCCCAGAACCACGCCAACCCGAATCTGACGTCAGATGTCCCACCCCTTCCGCACCTCGCCAGCCGGCGGGAGCTGCACTCCGTCGCCCGCCCGGCCTTCGTGCCCACGGTGGAGCTCACGCCGTCGGTCGAGGTGCTCCGCGCCCAGCAGGCACTGACCGGTTCTCTGGCGGTGACCCCGCACGCGATAGCTGCCGCGAAGAAGCGCAAGCTCAAGCGCACCGCCGCCAACGCGGTCGTCATGACGTTCGTGAGCGGCCTGATCGGCGTCCTGGCGCTCCCGGCCTACGCGGCGGGCCCCGCCGAGACCATCGCCCAGGCCCCCGCCTCCCTCTCCACCATCACCGCCAGCAACGCCCAGACTCTCGCGGTGACCAACGCCGTCGCGCCGAGCGTGACCCGCGACACCTTCTCTGCGACCAGCCTCGCCGAGATCCAGGCGCGGGAGGCGGAGGAGGCCCGCATCGCCGCCGAGGCCGCTGCCCAGGCCGCCGCTCAGGCGGCGGCTGCCCAGGCCGCCGCCGCAGCAGCAGCCTCCGCGGCCTCCACTCAGTCGGCCACCGCCACCAGCCGCCGCGCAGAGATCGCGACCACCGACAGCACGTACTCCGGCCCCACGGCCGACGCGCTGGTGGCCGCCGCACCGTACGCCAGCTCCAGCCCGTCCCAGGTGGCCGCCGTCGCCATGCAGTACCAGGGCGTGCCCTACCGCCTCGGCGGCGCGACGCCCGCCGGCTTCGACTGCTCCGGACTCGTCATGTACGTGTACGCGCAGTTCGGTGTGAGCCTGCCGCACGGCGTCCGCGGCCAGGCCGCGTCCGGCACACGCATCTCGCGCGCCGAGGCGCAGCCCGGCGACCTCGTGATCTGGAACAACCACAGCCACAACGGCATCTACCTCGGGAACGGCAACTTCATCGACGCGCCGCGCCCCGGCAAGAGCGTCATCGCGCGGCCGATCTGGTCGCAGGACGTCTACTTCGTCCGCATCGCGATGTAGCGGAATGCCTCGCACGCGCATCCGCCGCGCCAGTCCTCGGAGGGGGAGTGGTGCGGCGGATGCACGTTACGGCCGGTTCTGGGTTACCCTGTCCTCCTGACACTCATGTGAGATCCCGGGAGCGCGACATGGACTCGGTTCGAACCATCCCAACCACGGATGTGCGCGGCCACCTCGTCTATCGCCACTGTGCCCAAGGGCACAGCTCACAAACATGTCTGAGCATCATTCCGCTCAGGTAGGCATCGTCGTTCGCGGCGGTGCCTTTTTGTTTGCCCGGATCCCATTCGAGTGCCGGAACGCATCGACTGCCTGGAAGCCGTCCAGGCCGGTTCGAAAGGGAGAGTCATGCGAACACTGGTGCTGAACGCCGGCTACGAGCCACTGTCCATCGTGTCGTTCAAGCGCGCGCTCGTGCTGGTGCTCGAGGGTAAGGCGACCGTGCTGGCGAGCGACGAGGGCAATCCGATCTGGAGCGCATCGGGCGCCTGGGATCGACCGGCCGTCATCATCCTCCGCCGCTACGTGCGCATTCCGAACGGTCGCGCGGTACCGGTGTCCCGGCGCGGCGTGCTGCGGCGCGACGGCAACCGTTGCGCGTACTGCGGCAGTGCCGCGAGCACGATCGACCACGTCGTTCCGCGCTCGCGCGGGGGAGCGGACACCTGGGAGAACCTCGTCGCGTGCTGCCTGCGCTGCAACAACCTGAAGAGCGACCGCACTCCCGTGGAGATGGGCTGGATGCTCCGCAGCGTGCCGAAGCCGCCGCATGGTGCGACGTGGATCGTGAAGGGAATGGAGCGCGGGCTGCCGCAGTGGAACGAGTTCCTCATGCCCGCCGCCTGAGAAGTGCGGTTGCGGCGGTGTGCGCCGCGACGGTGCGTCGGGTGTGCGGGCGGGCGGTGTGCGGTGTGCGGTGTGCGGTGTCGGGTTCAGGTGTCCGTCCGTCTCTGTGCCGTCGGTCTGTAGGTCGATACCCCGTGCATCGAGCGCGGACGGGCCGATCGGTCGTTGTGCGGATCCGTCCTTCGTAGACTGGTCGCGACGACCGTCGACGAACAGGGGGACTTCCTAGATGGCCAGCATTCCCGCGACGCGTGACGTGGTTCGGGCCGTGTGGACGAATTCGGCGCCGGACTATGCGGCGGTGCACGACGCAGAGGATGCCGCGGCTGTGCTGACCGGCCTCCTCCGGGCCGCCCTGAAGATGCTGACCTACCGCCGGTTGGCGGGCACGCCGTCCGCCATTTCGTTGGTGTCGGGGGACGCCGACGAGTACGCGCGGTATCCCGCGGCGGGGCCCCGCACGGCCGACACGGCGGTGCTGCTGTCGCACGCGATCGCCGCCACCGCGGAGGCTGCTGCTCAGCACGCCGAGCTCACCGGCTCGGAGCCGCCGCTCCGGGCGCTTCGGATCGTCGTGCGATCGTCGGGCGCGCAGTCGGTCGTGCACCGACTCGACCTCGACCCGGAGAGCCCCGGCGGTGCGAGTTGGTACGGACCCTACGATCCGGAGTTGTTCGCGGAGGTGGCGACAGGATTCGCCCTGCTGGTGACCCACCTCGTCGCGAACGTTTTCGACGATGACGACGGTCGCGAGACCTTCGAAGAGTCGCTGGAGTGGATCGACTGACCCGGCTCCCCGCGGTCCCCGACCCTGTCGAGGGGATGCCGACCCGGCACGGTCCCTGAGCTTGTCGAAGGGACGTAAGCCGTCTCGGTCCCTGAGCTTGTCGAAGGGACGCAAGCCGACACGGTCCCTGAGCCTGTCGAAGGACGCAAGCCGACACGGTCCCTCAGCCTGTCGAAGGACGCAAGCCGACACGGTCCCTCAGCCTGTCGAAGGGACGCAACCCCTCACGGTCCCCGAGCCCATCGAAGGGACACAAGCCGGCACGGTTCCTGAGCTTGTCGAAGGGACACACCCGTCACGGTCCCAGAGCCCGTCGAAGGGACGCACCCCGTTCTCGACCCACCTGTGGACAAGAACTTATCCCCATTCGCACCCACCTCTTGAGACACGTGTTCGATTGTGGGACAATAGGTGGTATGGACCTCCTCTCCACCCGACTCCGCACCGCAGCGGACGCAGTCGCCGTCCTCGGTGACTGCGCGGCCGACGTCGCGGTGCTGCAGGACGGGGAGTTGCGGGGTGCGCAGGACCGGGTGACCGTGTTGCGCCAGTGCGTGGACCGGTACGCGGCCTTCATCGCGGGCGAGATCGCACACCGGTCCCGACCGGAGGCGGGGCATGGTGGGATGGCGCAGAGCGCAGGTTTCGTGTCGCCGGAGGCGATGATCCAGTCGATCGGCAAGCTGTCCCGTCCCGAAGCGGTCAAGCTCGTGCAGTTGGGCACGATCATCGCCGAAACAGAAGCCGCCGAGAGCCTCACCGCAGGAACAGTGGGCGCCGCGGAAGAGGGTGGTGCTGGGGATGACGCGTCGACCGGGCCCGCGATTCCTTTCGCGTCGTTGGCGCCGCCGTGGCAGGCACCACTCGTCGCTGCGTTGGCCGAAGGCGTGTTGTCGTCGGATTGCTTCCACGCAATCCAGCGCTCACTCGGCGACGTTAGCCCCGGCATCCCGGCTGCGGGACTCACCGCCGCGTGCGAGGAGCTCCTCGAGTCCGCGGCGGGGTTGAGTCCGGACCAGTTGTTCCGGAAGGCACTGCACCTCCGCGACGAGCTCGACCGTGACGGCATCGACCGGCGCGAGAAGCAACGCCGCGACGACCGGACGCTGCGCACCTGGTGGGACGGTGCCGGCATGTACTGCGGGAAGTTCCGCCTCGCACCCGAAGAAGGCACCATCCTCGCCGGCGCCATCGACCAAATCCTCTCCCCACGCCGGGGCGGCCCGCGGATGGTCGACCCGGAAGAAAAGGCCGCCGCCGACGCGCTCCTGAACGACGGACGCACCACGGAGCAGATCGCCGCCGATGCGCTCGTCGACATGATCCGCGTCGCCGTCGACGCGGACCCCGGCACCATCTTCGGCACTCACCGCCCCGCCGTGAGGGTCATCGTCACCGACGCTGACCTCCACAACGGTGCCGGTCACGGGCGGATCGAGGGTCACCCCGACCCGGTGTCGTTCCGCACGGTGGAACGGCACCTCTGCGACACCGGAGCAATAGCCGTCGGGTTCGACGACACCGGGCAGTGCGTGAACGTGGGACGGGCCCGCCGGTTCTTCACCCCGAGGCAGCGCGTCGGAATGGCCGTTCGGGACGGCGGGTGCCTGTTCCCGTCGTGCGACCGGCCACCGTCCTGGTGCGAAGCCCACCACATCAACCAGTGGAAGAAAGAACACGGAAGAACAGACATCGCCGACGGGGTACTCCTCTGCCGAAGACACCACCTCCTCCTCCACGACAACCACTGGAAGGTCCTCCGCCACGACGGCGACTACTGGCTCAAACCACCCGCGGCCATCGACCCGACACAGACGTTGATCCCGATGCCCAGCCGAAACCCCGACATACACACCGTCCGAACGCGACAGCGAAGAGCACGGCAACGCACATGACGACGATGAGAAGTGAACGTCAGCAGCGGGCCATCACCGGCGGGGCATCAGCGACCACCGTCCGCAGCAGGGCACCACCCCGCCCGTCGAGATCGAGCCACCATCGCTCGTGGCGGCGATCCGCCGCCGGCGCCGGGACGGGGGAAGGGGGTTAGGCGGCGCGACCCGTCAGCTCGGCGCGCAACGGCCAGTCCTGGCCATCGAGGATGAACTGCGCACTCATCCCGGTGGACGCGTTGACGACGATCGGCGCCATCAGGTTCACGGTGGTTCCCGACTCGCCGGCGTTGGCGACGACGAGCACGAAGGCGTCCTCGGCGGCCGTCACGTCGAGCGCCGCACACTGCTCGTCGGTGATCTCGGGCGTGTAGTGGGGCAGGTGGATACCGGCATCGAGCACGAAGAGGCGGGTCGCCGCATCGTCCGCCGCCTGAAGCGCATAAAGACCGTCGGCGCCGACGATCTCATCGAGCGAGAAGTCGACGAGCGGCGAGAGACCGGGAGGAGGAGTGACGAAGGTCAGCGAGGCGCTCAGGGCACTCAGGGCGCTCGGCGTCGCGCTCATCGGAGGAAGTCCATCAGGGTCGGCTGCAGCACACGGGCAGTGACGGCGAGCGCAGACTGGTAGGTGACCTCCTGCAGCTTGAGGTCGAGGATGACGCTCCCGAGATCGACATCCTCGATGCTCGACCGTTGCGCCTCCAGTGATCCCGACAATTTCATGAGCGCCTCCTCGGCGTGCTGTATTTGCGCATGACGTACACCGACGTCCGCGTGGTTTCCGAGAATCGCCGTGAGGCGGTCGTCGAGGCCCGAGAGGTGCGAGCCGACGTTCGTTCCCGATTGTAGGTCCCGCACGATGGTGTCGACGAGGGCGAAGACCGACGACGTGCCCGTGCCGAAGACGGCGGCACCATCGGCGTCGACCCGCACGGTGGAGTTCTCGCCGATGCGGCGCTGCACCGCACTGTCCGATCCGGTGAAGACGACCCCGCCCGGCGCGGTGGCATCGGGAACGAAGGCCGCCCCGGCATCCGAGTTGCCCGCGAACACCGACCGGCCGAGGTAGGACGCATTGGCCTGCGTGAGCAGTTCCTTGCGCAGCGACGTGAGCTCCGTGGCGATCGACTCCTTCGCCGAGGGGGAGAGGGCACCGTCGTTCGCGCCCTGGACGGTAAGGTCGCGAACCCGGCCGAGGATCCGCTCGGTCTCGACGAGGGCGGAATCCGCGACGGTCAGCCACCCGTTGCCGTTGTCGACATTGCGTTCGTACTGGCCGACCGCGCGCTGCTGGGCACGGATGCGCAGCGAGTCGCCCGTGCCGGCCGGATCGTCGGACGGGCGGGAGATGGCCTTCTGCGACGACGCCTGCTCCTGCAGAATGGCGAGCCGCTGCATGTTGGTCTGCAGATTGCGCTGCGCGGCCGAGCTCAGGGTCGTGTTGGTGACGCGGGCGATCATGACTACCTTCCGACGATTCCGGTGCGGTTGATGAGGGTGTCCAGCATCTCGTCCACGGCGGTCATCACGCGGGCGGCGCCCTGGTAGGCGTGCTGGAAGGTCAGCATGGTCACGTTCTCCTCGTCGAGGTCGACGGCGGTCGCGCTCTGCTGCGCGTTCTTGGCGGAGATCGATGCGAGGTCGGTGAGCTGAGAGAAGTGCAGTTCGGACCGGGTGGTGACACCGGTGGCCGTCACGAAGGCGGCCCACCGCGCGTCCGGCGCGGTCGTCGTGCGACCGAGCTGCGAGATCGCGTCGGCGACGGAGCCGTCGGATCCGCCCGCGCCCGGGGTGCCCACCGCGATCGCGGCGACCGCGGTGGCGGCGACCCGGAGGCCCTCCGCGGGGGGACGCCCCGCGACGAACGAGAAGAAGTCGAGTCCGGAAGGCGTCGCCGATCCGGGGGTGGCGCCGACGCGGTGCACCGCATTCACCTGCGCCGCGAGGTCGGTGGCGAGCGCGTTGTAGGTGGCGGCCGCCTCGGCCAGCACACCGCCCGTGCCCGTGCCCGTGGCGGGGGCGAGAACCGACAGCGTCCCGGCAATCGAACCGCTGTCGAGGGGAACGGGTGCACCGGGTCGGTGCGCCCACTCGAGCGACACGGGCGCGGATCCCGTGCCGGTCAGAGCGGGGGCACCGGTCACGCGGACCGGGCGGAACGTGTCGCCGCTGACGAGGGCGTTGCCGCCCAGCAGGACGTCGACGGTGCCGTCCGGAAGCTGACGCACGGTCCCGCCGGCCAGCGAGGCGATGCTCTCGGTGAGGGAACCGCGCAGGTCGAGCAGTTCGTTCGCCGTGCCGCCCGACGCCAGCACGGCGCGGATGCGGCCGTTCAGGTCGGCGACCATGGAGGCGGCGTCGTTCAGTTCGGTGGCCATTGCGTCGACTCGCGACCGCGACTGCGCCCACTGGTTCTCGACCTGGGCGTGGCCGCCGGCGATCTCGCTGGCCAGCACGCCCGCCCGGCCGAGCAGCGCGGCAGCGGGCGCCGCCTCACCTGGACGGTTGGCGACATCCTGCCACGCACCCCAGAACTCCTGCAGCTGGGTGGACAGTCCGTTCTCTCCGGGCTCGGCGAACGACGTCTCGAGGGTGCTCAGGACCGAGGCCCGCACGGACTGGTACCCGGCGGCGGCGCTCGACCCGCGCACCTGCGCGTCGAGATGCAGGTCGCCGAGCCGGGCGATGGCGTCCACCGAGACCCCCTGGCCCACGCGCACGCCGGCCGAGAAGAGGCCGACCGTGGCGGCCGGACCGATGGAGGACGTGGCCACCCGTTGGCGGGTGTAGCCCTCCGTGGTGGCGTTGGAGATGTTCTGCCCCACGACATCGAGACCGGCGCGCGCCGCGACGAGGCCGCGATACGCGGTGTTCAATCCACTGAACGTGCTCATGGTCGCTCCTACAGGCTTCGGTCGAACAGGCGGCCACCGACCGCCGCCACGTCGGACGAACCGAAGGCGTCGTAGGTGACCGGGTCGGGGTGCACGCCGGCCAGGGTCTCCTGGGTCGACCGCGCGGCCGTGCGGAGGAACTGTTCGTTCTGGTCCCGCAGCTGCTTGATGGTGTCGGTGAGCTCCGTCATGGAGCGGAGGTGGGCGGCGAAGATGTCGGACCACGGTCCGGGAGGCGCCGAGGCGACGAGATCCCGCAGCGGCGCGTCCTCGGCCGTACCCCATTCCCGCGCGAGGGTGGAGACCTGCACGGAGCGGGCGAGGCCGGCGTTGCGGAGTCGCTGAAGCACCTGCTCCACCTCGCGGGTCGCGTGCTCGATCCACCGGGACTTGCCGGCGGTCAGCAGGAGTTGCTCCTCCTCGAGCTTGAATACGAGCAGCTCGAGCAGCTCACGTTCCTGCCACAGCAGAGCTGACAGTTCGTTTGCGCCCACGATGAATGTTCTCCAGAATTCGGCGGGTCCGGACCGGCGATCGGGGGAAGACCGATGCGGAGGAACTCGATGCGAGGGGGCGGAATCGTCCGCCTTCAGGACGCACTATCGGCAGAGGAAGCCCCTCGGTAAGGGGGATCCGCGAATTCGATGCGGATAAGGGCGCGATTCGTGTCCCTAAGAGTGGGGGGTACTGAACCCCCGTTGTGGGGGCGGCGCGAACGCCACAGCGGAACGGGCCGTTGTTAGCGTGATGGAGCAGGCGAGAACACCACTCGCGGGGGGCGAATCGATTCGGATTCGCACTGCATTTGTTTCCGGGGGGAAATCGCATGAACCGTGTCGAGCGCAACAGGACCGTCGTGGAGAATCTGCCGCTGGTCGGCTACCTCGTCTCGGAGGTGTGCGCCCGCGCGACGCACCTGTCCCGGGACGACCTCGCCTCGGTCGGCGCCATCGCGCTGATCAACGCCGCCGAGTCGTTCGACCCCGCCCTCGGTGTGCCGTTCGGTGCCTACGCTCGCAAGCGCATCGTGGGCGCCTTCGCCGACGACATGCGCTCCGGCGACTGGGCGACCCGCTCCATCCGCCGCCGCATCAAGGAGACCCTGTCGGTGCAGGAGACACTGACCGGCGCCCTGAAGCGCACGCCGACCGTCGACGAGATCGCGGCCGCGCTCGGCACGGACCGGGAGTCCGCGGTGACCGCGCTGGCGGATGCGAGCCGCACCGTCACGAACCTCGACGACCCCGCCGCGGAGTTCATCGTCGCCGACATCGCCCTGCCGGAGGAGACGGCCCTGGCCGCGGAGAAGCTCCGCTACCTCCGCGCGTCGGTCGAGGCCCTGCCCGAGAAGATGCGGTACCTCATCACCGCGATCTACTTCGAGGACCGCTCGGTCAAGGAACTGGCCGACGAGCTCGGCACCACCCACTCGGCGGTGTCCCAGCAGCGCGCCGAGGCGATCCGCCTCATCCGAGACGGCATGGGGACGCACTACTCCGACAGCAGTGAGACGGAGTACGTGCCCGAGTCGCGCACCGCGCCGGCGCGCCGCAACGCCTACCTCTCCCGCGTGGCCGAGACGGCCGTCGCTTTCGGCCGCCCGACCCGCCCCGCGTTCGCGGACATCCGCATCGCATCCTGAACCTCGGGCGATCCGGGGGAAAAAAACTTCACCGGATTGCTTACGGACCTCTCGGACCTGCCGATAGGTAACAGTGTCAGCCCACGGATGGGCAGACAGCACCACCACCCAACATCACGGAGGAATACATCATGGGTATGCAGATCAACACCAACATCGCGGCGAACAACTCGTACCGCAACCTGACCAACACGCAGAACGACCTGTCCAAGTCGCTGGAGAAGCTGTCCAGCGGTCTCCGCATCAACCGCGCAGCGGATGACGCGGCCGGCCTGGCGATCTCGGAAGGCCTCAAGTCGCAGGTCAACGGCCTCTCGGTCGCCGGCCGCAACGCCCAGGACGGCATCAGCGTCATCCAGACCGCTGAAGGCTCCCTGACCGAGGTTCACTCCATCCTGCAGCGCGTGCGTGACCTCGCTGTTCAGTCGGGCAACGACTCGAACAACGCGGACTCCCGTGCGGCGATCGCCACCGAGGTCACGGCTCTCGGCGCTGAGCTCACCCGTATCGGTGAGTCGACCAACTTCAACGGCATCAACCTGCTGGACTCCGGTGCCGCGGCCACCCCGCTGAAGTTCCAGGTCGGCGCCGGCTCCACCGCCGCTGACCAGATCGAGGTCAAGCTCACCGACGTCACCGCCATCGGCACGACCGTTTCCGGTCTCGCCGCTGCTGGCTTCGCCGATGCTGCTGCCTCGCTCACGACGATCGCGGCGCTCGACACCGAGATCAAGGCCGTGTCGACCTCGCGCTCCGAGCTCGGTGCCAGCCAGAACCGTTTCGAGAGCGTCGTGCGCAACATCGCCGTGTCGAAGGAGAACCTGTCCGCCGCCGGCTCGCGCATCCGCGACACGGACATGGCCGAGGAAATGGTCAAGTTCACGCGGGCGAACATCCTGTCGCAGGCCGGTACGTCGATGCTCGCTCAGGCGAACCAGTCCAACCAGGGCGTGCTCTCGCTCCTCCGCTAACCCGGAGAGGGCACGGTCGACCGGGCTCGTTCCCGGGTCCCGGTGGTGAGCGATCACCACCGGGACTCCGCACCGGCTGGGTGCGGTGCTGGACGCCAGCACCGCACCCAGTTTTTTCTCTTCCCGCCGAGCCTCCTACCCGAGAGAACCCATCATGTCGCTCGCGATCGACGGACTGATCAGTGGTCTGAACACCACCCAGATGATCGACTCGCTCATGAAGATCGAGGCCATCCCGCAGACCCTGCTGAAGAACAAGGTCGCCACGTCGCAGAACTTCGTCTCCTCGCTGCAGACCCTGAACACGCGCGTCGCGGCGCTCACCGAGCTCGCGGCGAAGACCGCGAAGCCGGTGGCCTTCGAGCTGTACACGAGCACGAGCAGTTCGGATGCGGTCACGCTGACCACCGGCGCCGGGGTCGCCCCCGGGCGACTCGACATCCTGGTCGACAGTCTCGCCACGGCGCAGACGTCGGTGACCGAACCCCTCACCGTATGGCCGGACTCACCGCCCGCCCTCACCATCGTGCGCGCAGACGGCACCAGCACCGAGATCACGCCGAAGTCGTCATCCCTCGACGACGTGGTGAGCGCGTTGAACGCGGCGGACACCGGCGTGGTCGCCTCGAAGATCGCGGTCGGTGCCGACGGCTTCCGCATCCAGTTGACGGCGAAGGCGAGCGGTGCCGACGCCGCGTTCACGGTGCATCGCGGCACCGCGGCCGGCGTGGCCGACGGCACCGCCCCCGTACTTCCCACCACCACCATCTCGACCGGAACCGACGCGTCGCTGAAGCTCTGGGCGGGAACCGCCGCGGAACAGACCATCACCTCGTCGAGCAACACCTTTCCCGATCTTCTTCCCGGCGTGACCGCCACCCTCACCGCGAAGCCTCCTGCCGCCGTCTCGATCACCGTGCAGAAGGACGACGCGAAGGTGAGCGAGGTCGCCGCGAGTCTCGTGAAGAGCGTCAACGATGTGTTCTCGTTCATCGACGCGCAATCCAAGGTGTCGACCAGCACCGGATCCACCGGCTCGACCACCGTGACGAGCGGGCTCCTCGCGGGCGACGGCACCGTGCGCACCGTCGACCAGCAGTTGCTCGCCGCGGCGTCCAGGCCCATCGGCGGCCGTTCGCCGTCGGAGCTC
Organism: Planctomonas psychrotolerans; assembly: GCF_008642235.1. Lineage (GTDB taxonomy): Bacteria > Actinomycetota > Actinomycetes > Actinomycetales > Microbacteriaceae > Planctomonas > Planctomonas psychrotolerans. The sequence goes on from NZ_SJEV01000001.1 coordinate 2,012,647, forward strand.
GGCATCACGCTCACGAAGACCGGCACCATGGAGTTCGACAGCGCCAAGTTCGCTGCGGCCCACGCCAAGGACCCCGCCGGCACCGAGGCCTTCGTGCACACCCTTGCCGACCGCATCTCCGCGGTGGGGAAGGGCATCTCCGACAAATACGACGGGGTGCTGACCGGCAAGATCACCGGACAACAGAAGTCCGTCCGTGTGCTGGGCGAGCAGGTCGAGGGCTGGGACCGGCGGCTCGACTCGCGCCGGACCATCCTCGAGCGCACCTACGCGGCACTCGAGGTCTCGCTCAGCAAGCTCAACTCCCAGTCCTCCTGGCTCTCCGGCCAGCTCTCATCACTGTCCACAGGAAGCTCCTCATGACCATGACGGCGGGCGCACTCGCGCAACGATCCCAGTACAACCGCGACGCGGTGCTCTCGGCGACCCCGGTGCGACTGCTCACGATGCTCTACGACCGGCTGCTGCTCGATCTCGGGCGCGCCGAATCCGCGCAGGTCGACGGGCGCTGGGGATACGCGTCGGAGAATCTCGTGCACGCGCAGGCGATCGTCGCCGAACTGATGTCGTCGCTCAAGGTCGAGCTGTGGGAGGGCGGTGAGGGGTTGTTCGCGCTGTACACCTACGTGTCGACCGCTCTCATCAATGCCAACATCCACCGTGACGTGGCGCTCACCCGGGAGAGCATCGCCCTCCTCGAGCCGCTGCGTCAGGCGTGGCACGAGGCGGCCGGGCAACTGCCCGCGCAGGCACCGGTTCGCATGGGCGGAGCGCTCGGAATTGGCTGAGTCGGAGCAGAACCGCGCTGGATGGCTAGAGGCGCTCGAGGTGCTGGAGGCCTACGTGTTCGAGGAGGACCTCGCCCGGGCGAACGGTGCGGATCCGAGCAGCGACTGGGTGGCACCCGCCAACCTCGGTCCGCTCCCCGCCGACCTCATCGATCGTGCGACCCGTCTCCTGTCCGCGCAGCGCGAGCGGATGGCCGCCCTGGACTCGTCGCGACGATCCGCCGGCCGCCACCTCGCCGCCGTGCGCTCCATCGCGACGCCTCCCACCGACCAGTCGGTGTACCTCGACGTCACGGGTTGATGCCGCCGGACATTTTTCCTCACCCGACTAACGCCGCCACGGAACCGGCCGATAGGGAGTAACGAGCACGGATTGCTCGATACCAGGCCACGGATCGGCCGCTTGTCCCTCCTGCGAAATCGGGTAGTCATGCTGGAATCCGTGACCTCTGCGGCGCTCTCGAGCGCCCTCGACGGTCTGGCGTTGCGTCAACGCACCATCGCGAACAACATCGCCAACGTCAACACCCCGAACTACACCGCCAAGCGCGTGGCGTTCGAGGACGCCCTCGCCACGTCGGTGCGAGCCGGGAACGGCGTCGTGCAGGCCTCCACCGCCCGCTCGCTCGAGCCGACGCGTCTCGACGGCAACAACGTGAACCTCGACACCGAGACCCTGTCCAACGTCGACACGGTGCTGCGCTACCAGTTCGCGTCCCGCGCCGTCGAGGGACAGTTCAGCAGCCTGCGCACCGCGATGCGGACCAGCTGATGACCTTCGACGCCATCGGCATTGCCGGGTCCGGACTCACGCTTCACCGCAAGTGGCTCGACGCCGTCTCGGACAACCTCGCGAACGTCAACACCGTCACCGCGACCGACGGGGCCGCCTTCCAGGCGCGGTACGTGATCGCACAGGAGGGTGAGGGCACCACCGGCGCCTACGTCGCCGGGGCGGCGTACGGCAGCGAGGCCGGTCGCATGGTCTTCGAGCCCGACCACCCGCTCGCGGATCCCGAGGGCTACGTGCGGTACCCCGACATCGACCTCGGCGCCCAGATGGGCCAGCTCATCATGGCGCAGCGCGGCTACCAGGCGAACGCCGCCGTGGTCGACCGCGCCAAAGAAAGCTACGAAGCAGCACTGCAGATCGGTCGTTCCTGATGCCTCTGTCCATCCTTCCGGTCTCCGGCGTCACGGGCGTCGCCCCGACTGAGATGCTCTCCGCGCCGACGGTCGCCACGACCGGCGCCGGCTTCGCCACGGCCCTGGCCGGTGCCGTCGACGGCGCCCAGCAGTTGTCCGGCGCCTCGAAAGAGCTGGCGATCAAGGCCGTCACCGGTGACCTCACCGACATCCACCGGGCGACCATCGCCTCCACCCGCGCACAGGTCACCCTCGAACTCGTCGCCGCCGTGCGCAACAAGGGCGTCGACGCGTTCAACGAGATCATGAGGATGCAAGCCTGATGCCCGTTCCCCTTCGCGACCTGCTCGGCCGGGTCGGTACCTCGGTGCGCGAGTTCACCATCGCGCAGCGCACCATCGCTCTGATCGGTGTCGCGGCCCTCGTGCTCGGCGTCGTGGCGCTCTCCGCCTGGATGGCCAAGCCCTCCTACACGCCGCTCTTCTCCGGCCTCCAAGCGGCCGACGCCAACGTGATCGTCGAGCAGCTCCGCACCGACGGTGTGCCCTACGAGCTGACCAGCGGTGGCGGCACCATCCTCGTGCCCGAGGAGAGCGTCTACGACCAGCGGCTCAAGGCGGCCGCGGCGGGACTGCCGAGCTCCAGCACCGGCGGCTACTCGCTGCTCGACAACATGGGCGTCACCTCGTCGGAGTTCCAGCAGTCGGTCACCTACAAGCGGGCGCTCGAGGGCGAACTCGCCTCGACGATCGGCGCCCTCGACGGCGTGAAAGTCGCATCCGTGCGCCTCGCCATCCCCGAAGCGACCGTGTTCGTGGCGGAGACCAAGGATCCCACCGCGTCGGTGTTCGTGGAGACCGATCGCGGTGCGACACTGAACGCCGACCAGGTGCAGGCGATCGTGCACCTCACCTCCGCCTCGATCGAGGGCATGACGCCCGAGAACGTGGCCGTCATCGACGCGGCGGGCACGGTGCTCTCCGCCGTCGGCTCCGGGGCGACCGGGGGAGCGGACAAGCAGGCCGCGGACTACGAGCAGCGCGTGCGGGGAGCCGTGCAGACGATGCTCGACCGCGTGGTCGGTGTGGGCAACGCGTCGGTCGTGGTGGCCGCCACCATGAGCACCGAATCCGGTGAGCGCGTCGAAGAGTCGTTCACCACACCGGAGGGCGCCCCGGCGCTCAACGAATCGAGCACCACCGAGGACTACACCGGTACGGGTGGGAACGCCGCCGGCGTGCTCGGACCCGACAACATCGCGGTACCCGGCGGCGCGAACGGTGACGGAACCTTCACCTCGGAGTCGGCGACCCGGAACAACGCGGTGAACAAGGTGACCGAGTCCACCATCATCCCGGCGGGCGCCGTTGCACGCCAGACGGTGTCGGTCGCGCTCGACTCGGCCGCCGCGGGAGCGGTCAACGTGGGCAACGTGTCCGACCTCGTTGCGGCCGCCGCGGGCATCGACGCCGTGCGCGGCGACGTGGTGACCGTGGAGGTCATGGAGTTCAACAGGGACGGTGCGGCGGATGCCGCCGCCGCTCTCGCCGCCGCCGAGGCCGCGGAGGCCGCGGAGCTGCGCTCGTCCCTCATCCGCACCGCCATGATCGCCGCCGCCATCGCGCTGCCCCTGATCGCGGCCCTCATCCTCGTCGCCCGCCGCACGCGTCGCAACGAGCGCGAGGAGCTCGACATCGGTCAGCTCTCCGGCGTGCCCGCCGACTGGGAGGGCGTGACCGTACCCATCGCGATGACCGACGTTCCCCCGCCCATGCCCATCGAGCCGGTCTCGGCACCGGTGCCCGGCCCCGAAGCGATCTCGATGGAGCGCAAGCGCGCGGAGATCGACGCCCTCGCGGAACGCGACCCGGAGAAAACGGCGGAGTTCCTCCGCAACCTGATGGACGAGAGGCAGCCGGTATGACCGACACGATGACGGCGCTCACGGGCAGCCAGAAGGTCGCCGTGATCCTCATGCAGATGGATCAGGCCCGCGCCGCCCTGGTCATGCAGAAGTTCAACGAGGTCGAGGCGGAGGAGATCACCGCCGAGATCATGCGGCTGCGCCGCGTGGACTCCGTGGTGGCCGACCGTGCGATGTCGGAGTTCCACGAGCTCACCATGAGCGGGCGGCGGCAACGCCGTGGCGGCCGGGACGTGGCCGTGGGGCTCCTCGAAGCGTCCTTCGGATCGGAACGAGCCGCGGGGGTCATGGACCGCCTCGCGTCGACCCTCGCCGGCAAGGACTTCGAGTTCCTGCAGTCCGCCGACCCCCGCCAGGTGCTCGCCCTCCTCGAGGGCGAGCTGCCGCAGACCATCGCCCTGGTGCTCGCACACCTCCGGCCGGAGCACGCCTCGACCGTGCTGACCGGCTTCGAGGAGGCGCTGCGCACCGACGTGGCGCAGTGCATCGCCACAATGGGCACCGCCACCCCGGAGGCCGTGAGCATCGTCGCATCGAGCCTCAAGTCCCGGTCGGGTGCGGTCGTCGCCACCCGTGAACCCGTGGAGGTGGTGGGCGGCATCCAGCCCCTCGTCGACATCCTGAACCGGTCGGACAGCTCGACCGAACGCCTGCTGCTCGAGCGCCTCGCCGAGCGCGACCCCGAACTCGCCGAAGAGGTGCGCTCACGCATGCTCACCTTCGCCGACCTGGTGAAGCTCGAATCGCGCGACATCCAGCAGGTGCTCCGCGGCATCGACGCCTCGGTGCTCGCGCTCGCCATGAAGGGCGCCCCCGACACGGTGACCGCGAGCATTCGCAAGAACGTGTCGGAACGCAACCGTCAACTGCTCGACGACGAGATCGCCGCCATCGGACCGGTGCGCGTGTCGCAAGTCGAGGATGCGCGTGCGGGGGTCGTCCGCGCGATCCGTGAACTGGAGGCGCTCGGCAGCATCACCGTACAGCGCGGAGACGAGGACGCATATGTCAACTGAGATCGCCTACTCGCAGGTGGCATACCCGCGTCTGCGGGACGGGGCACGCGAACGCTGGGAGGCGCAGGGCACCGCGCACGGGCACGCCGCCGGTTACGCGGCCGGCCTCCGCGCCGCCGCCGCCGAGCTCGCGGAGCGCATCACCCGCATGGAGGCCGAGCACGAGGCCGCACGGCAGCGCGATCGCGCCACCGCCGACGCCGCGCTCGCGACGCTCGCCGCCGCCACCCGTGCACTCGAGAACCGCATCCTGCCCATCGTCGCCGAGGCGGAGCAGGTGCTCGCCGCCACCGCCATCGACCTCGCCGAAGCCATCGTGGGACACGACATCCGGTCCACCGACAGTCCGGCACTCGCCGCGATCACCCGCGTGCTGGCGAGCGTGGAGCCCGCGCACGTGCGCACGGTGCGCATGAACGCCGACGACCTCGCCACCCTCGATGCCGACACGCGCGCCGCCGTGGGCATGCACCTCGTCGCCGACCCGTCGCTCGGCCGGGGGGACGCGATCGCGGACCTTCCGCACGGTTTCCTCGACGCGCGCATCGACACCGCACTGTCGCGCATGCGCGCCGCACTCACCGAAGGTCCGTCATGATCACCACCTGGCGTCCGCACCCCGAGGCGCTCGCCCTCGCCCGTGCGGCGGCACGTCCGGAGCGGGTGGGCTCCGTCGCATCCGTCGTGGGCCTCGGCGTGGTCGTGGCCGGTCTCGACTGCGCGATCGGCGACATCGTGACCATCGGCGACGGTGCGGGCGTCGACGCCGAGGTCGTGGCCGCGACGACCGAGGGTGTGCGCTGCATGCCCCTCGGGCGCATGGCCGGTGTCCGCTCCGGGACGCCGGTCCGGTCCAAGGGCGCGCCGCTCCTGGTACCCACCGGTCGCGGGCTCTTCGGACGGGTGCTCGACGGACTCGGCCGCCCTATCGACGGCAAAGGTCCCCTCGACATCGACGCGATGGTGCCGCTCGACCACGACACCCCGTCATCCATGCACCGCGCCCGCATCGACACGCCGCTCCAGCTGGGCGTGCGCGCGCTCGACACGCTGACCGCCGTGGGCAAGGGGCAGCGCATGGGCCTCTTCGCCGGATCCGGCGTGGGCAAGTCCTCGCTGCTCTCCATGATCGCCCGCGGCACCGACGCCGAGGTGTCCGTGGTGGCACTCGTGGGCGAGCGCGGCCGTGAGGTGCGCGAGTTCCTCGAAGACGACCTCGGCGCCGAGGGCCTCGCCCGGTCGATCGTGATCGTCTCCACGTCGGACGAGCCGGCGCTCATGCGCCTCCGTGCCGCGTTCGTGGCCACCCGGATCGCCGAGTCGTTCCGCGACCGCGGCGCCGACGTGATGCTGATGATGGACTCGCTCACGCGCGTGGCCATGGCGCAGCGTGAGATCGGCCTGTCGGTCGGCGAACCGCCCGCGACGCGCGGGTACCCGCCGTCGACGTTCTCCGTGCTCGCCTCGCTGCTCGAGCGGGCGGGAACGGACGCGACCGGCTCGGTGACGGGAATGTACACGGTGCTCGTGGACGGCGACGACCACAACGAACCCATCGCGGACGCTGCCCGGTCCATCCTCGACGGACACATCGTGCTCGACCGCAAGCTCGCGGTGGTGGGTCACTTCCCGTCGATCGACGTGCTCGGCTCGGTGTCGCGCGTGGCGTCGAAGGTCATGACGCCCGAGCAGGGCGGGGCGGCGACCGCGTTGCGCAAGGTGCTCGCCGCGCGACGGGCGGCTCAGGACCTCATCGACGTGGGCGCGTACCAGCGCGGAACCAACCCGCTCGTGGACGCCGCCGTCGACAACGAGACCGCCATCAACGCGTTCCTGCAGCAGCGGATGACCGATCAGACGCCCGCGACCGACGCCTGGCAGCGACTCGCCGGCCTCACCCGATCGTTCGGAGCGGCCTGATGGCGCGCACTTTCGCCCTCGCGGGCCTGCTCCGCCTCCGCCACGTGCAGGAGGACGAGGCGCAGAGCGTGCTCGCCGCCGCCAACGCCCGGGCGCGGGAGGCCGCCGTGCGGAGCGCCATGGCGCGTGCGCAACTCGAGAACGGGTCCCAGCTCGACGGCGTGTTCGACTCGTCCGCACTCCTGGCCGTGGCCGCTGCGCGATCCTCGGCTCGCAGCATGCTGGCCGAACTGGACGCCGTGGCGCAGGGGCACCAGGCCTCCGCCGAACAGGCGCAGGTCGCGTTCTCCGCCGCACGCGCCCGCTCGATCGGCCTCGAGAAGCTCGAGCAGAAGCACAACGCCGTCGTGGCCGAGGAGGACGTGCGCAGCGAGCAGATCGTGCTCGACGAGATCGCCTCCACCGCCTGGAACCGCGGGCAGGAGGACGATCGATGACGATGACCATGGCCGACACCGTCGGACGAATCGCGCAGATCCAGAACACGCTCACCCAACTGTCCCGACCGGGCACTCCGACGACTTCTCCCGCCTCGGCCACCGCGTTCGCGGGCACGCTGGCGAATGCGGCGGCTCCTGTTGCCACCGAGGCGGCGGCGAGTTCCGGCGCGGCGGTCGTTACGGCCGGCGCGTCCGGGTCTTTCGCCGCATCCGGTCCGTCCGCCACCGCTGGCGTGGCCGCCGTTCCGCGTCTCCCGGGAGCAACGGCCGGCGTGACCGGGCACAGTGTGGTGAGCGGTGCGCAGAAGTACCTGGGCGTGCCCTACGTGTTCGGAGGCGAGGACGCGAGCGGAATGGATTGCTCCGGACTCGTGCAGCGGGTCTTCGCCGACCTCGGCATCGAGGTGCCCCGACTGGTCTCGGGCCAGGCGGCGCAGGGCACCGAGGTCGCGTCGCTCACCGACGCGAAGCCGGGCGACCTCCTCGTCACCCACGGCAACACCCACATCGTCATCTACGCGGGCGACGGCAAGATCATCCACGCACCGCGCCCCGGCAAGGACGTGCGGCTCGTCGACAACTACCTCGGAGACGCCGACATCAAGACCATCCGCCGCATCGTCCCGGCCGAGGCCACCGCGGCGGCAGCCGCGTCCGCGCCGAGCGCCATGGGCGCCGCCACCCCGCCGACCGATGTCCTCACGGCCGCACTCCGGTCCGCTCTCGCAGGAAGCGCCTCATGACCATGTCCTCGCTTCCGTTGCGCCCGGCTGCGGCGGCCGCGACCCCGACCGCTGCGGCGGCCGGAGCGGTCGCGCTCGGCGGAGCCCCGTCGGCGGCGAGCGCCGCCGGATTCGGAGCCGCGCTGCGCGAGGCGCTCGGAATCCCCGTCTCCGCTCCACGTCCCGCCGCGGAAGCCGCTGCCTCTTCCGCCGAGTCGGCTCCGGACGGCGCCGACTCCGGGATCGAGGAACTCGCCGTTCCCGACGCGCTCGTCATCCCGGACTCGCTCGCCGCATCGACGGGGGAGTGGTCGACCGGGTCGAGCCCGGCCGACGGCGCGACGCCTGAGGCGGCCGTGGCCCCGACGGATGAGGTGCAGGTCACGTCGAGTGCGGCGCCGGGCACGGTCCCGCCGGGGGCGGCGGACGGTGCACGGCCGCTCCCCTTCACCGCGGGACTCGCCCGATTCGTCGACCCCACCACCGGAGCCCACGCGGTCACGGGCGAGGCGCCCATGACCGCGGGTCCCGCCCCCGTCGGAGCGACCGGAACACACACCTCGTCGGACACGCAGGACGGCTCGCCGCACCGGTCCGCGGCCGTGTCAATGGCGGCATCCGGAAGCGCGCCGACCACCGCGACCGCACCTGTGTTCCCCGTGCCCTCGCCCGCTACGAGACCCGCGAACGCGCTCGCGACGACACCCGCGGAGGCACCGGCGACCGCACCCGGCACCGCACCGGTGCCCCGGGGTGAGGCGCCCATCCTCGCGGGCAGCACGCCCGCGGGGGTCGCGACTGGCGCTGCGGCCACCGGATTCCCGGCCGTCCCCGCCACCATTCCCGCCGCCCCGGCACCGCTCGCGCCGGCCCCGGCAGTCGTCCCGTCCACCGGCGCCCCGGTCGTCACCGGGACCTCGACGCCGGTCGGTGCGATCCGTGCCGAAGCAACGGAACCGGGTACCTCGGGCAGGAAGGCGGTTCTCGCACCGGGAGCCGCATCCGCGTCGTCCAGCGCGTCCGCGTTCGCCGCATCGGCGGTGGCGCAGGCCGTCGGAACGGCACCCGTCGCCCCGACGGCGGCGGCCGTGGCCACCGCCCCGGCACAGCCCGCGGTACCCGTGCCGTTCGCCACGCAGATCGCGCGCCCGGTGTTCACCCTCGCGGCCGCCGGCCCCGGAGAACACACCGTCACCGTCACCGTCACGCCCGACGCGCTCGGCCCCGTCACCGTCCGCGCGCACCTGGCCGCGGAGTCCATGCGGGTCGAGCTGTTCGCCCCGACCGACCTCGGTCGCGAGGCGCTCCGCGGCATCCTCGGCGAGCTCCGCAAGGATCTCGTCACGTCGGGGATCACCGCGAGCCTCGACCTGTCCAGCCAGAACGCACCGGCGGACGCCCGCGACGCTCGCGACGACGCCCGGCGTCACCGCCTGCCCGACCAGACCGACGGTGGAACCGGAACCGGCGCCCGCTCCGCCCGGCACGCGTCCGACGAGGCACCGCGGCTGCGCGTGCTCGGCACCCACTCCACCATCGACGTCCTGGCCTAGAGGAAAGAAGCACCCATGCCCATTGAAGCCGTCACCGCCGCGAGCCCCGCGTCGAACGCACCCGCGGCGCGCGCGCCCAAGCAGACCATGGACGGCGAGGTCTTCATGTCCCTGCTCGTCTCGCAGCTGCGCAACCAGGATCCGAGCTCGCCCATGGACACCAACGAGATGATCGCGCAGACGACCCAGCTCGCCATGATGGAGAAGATCAGCCAGCTCACCACCACCAACGAGGAGAACTTCTCCCTGCAGATGCGGATGGCCGCATCCGCCCTGTTGGGTCAGGAAGTGAGTTTCGCGCGAGCGGACGGCACCTCCGTCACGGGTGTGGCGTCGGCCGTATCGTTCGCCGGCGCGGTGCCCAAGGTGACTGTCGGGGGAGAGGAGGTCGCCATGGACGCCCTCTCCGGCGTGAGGTCCACCTCCGCCCCGTAGCCCGTACCCGATCCGCACCGGCACCGTCCGCACGATTCGCACGTCCGCACTCCACGTCTTCCACACCACCTCCTTCTCACCGAACGCTTCCGAAAGGCACACCATGCTCCGCTCGCTCTACTCCGGCATCTCCGGCCTCCGTTCGCACCAGACCATGCTCGACGTCACCGGCAACAACATCGCCAACGTCAACACCGCGGGCTTCAAGGCATCCGCGACCCAGTTCCAGGACACGCTGTCGCAGATGACGCAGGGTGCGGGCGGTCCGCAGGCCGGGGTGGGCGGCACCAACCCCGCGCAGATCGGGCTCGGCGTGCAGGTGGCCGGTATCGCCACCAACTTCGCGCAGGGCTCCACGCAGGCCACCGGCCGGGCCACCGACCTGATGATCTCCGGCGACGGCTTCTTCCTCACCCAGCAGGGCGGCGAGACCCTCTACACGCGCGCCGGGTCGTTCGACTTCGACGCCTCCGGGCGCCTCGTCACGCCCGAGGGCGGCATCGTGCAGGGCTGGGCCGCGACCAACGGTGTGGTCGCCGAGGGCGGCGCAGTGGGCGACATCCGCCTTCCCGAGGGAAGCATTTCCGCGGCCGTGCCCACCTCCTCGGCGCGGGTGGTGGGCAACCTGCCCACCGACGCCGCGGTGGGTGCCGAGATCGTTCGCGATGTGGTGGTATTCGACCCGGCGGGCGCCACCCGCACGCTCAACCTCACCTTCACACGCACGGCGGGCGGGTGGAACGCCGCCGGTGCCGACGGCGCAGGCGCCACCGGCACCTCCGCCATGACCTTCACCAATGGGCAGCTCACGGGCGGTGGCACCCTCGCCGTCGGCGGTGTGGCCGTCGACCTCAGCGCGGTCACGGGCTTCGCCAAGCTCGCCACGGTGAGTATCGCGGAACAGGACGGGCGCAGCGCGGGCACCTTCACCGGCTTCACCCTCAGCGGTGACGGAACGCTGATCGGATCGTTCAGCAACGGCGCATCCGAGGCCATCGGCCGCATCGTGCTCGGGACCTTCGTGAACCCGGCCGGACTCGAGAAGGCCGGCGGGTCCAGCTACCGCGCCACCTTCAACTCCGGCGCCGCCGACATCGGCGCGCCCGGAACGGGACGCGGCACCGTGACGAGCGGAAGCCTCGAGATGTCGAACGTCGACCTCTCGCAGGAGTTCACCAACCTCATCGTGGCCCAGCGCGGCTTCCAGGCCAACGCCCGCATCATCACCACGTCCGACGAGGTGCTGCAGGAGCTCACCAACCTGAAGCGATAGCACCCGCCTGAACGGGAAAGGGCCCCGGGTCGTCCCCGGGGCCCTTCGTCGCGTGCAGCGGTGCGGCGTTCGGCACCGCAGAGCGGGACCCTAGGCGGCCGGCTGCTTCGCCGCGGAGGTCGCAGGCCGACGATACTCCCCGCTGATGTAGCCGTACGCGCCGAGCAGCATTCCCGCGGCGTTGACGATCTCGACCGTGGCACGGGCACGAGCGCCCACGTCCCGACGCAGCGCGCCCAGCACGACCCGCACACTGCCACGAATGACCATGACGGCCGCGCGGGCGGTCAGTTCGGCCCGCTTGATGCCGCGGCGCAGGGGCGAGCCCGCCAGGTCGAGGGCGACCCGGCTCCAGGTGTTGCTGGTGCGCAGGCGGCGCTTCACGACCCAGGAGCGGGTGGCACGGCTCGCCGGCACGTACTCGACGACCTGGGCCTCCGCGCACCACCGCACTGTTCCGCCGGACGCGATGAGTCCGTGGATGAGCCGAGTGTCCTCGCCACCGGTCAACCCGAACCGTTCATCGAACCGGAGCCCCCGGCCGCGTAGATCGTTCAGGTCGAGCAGCAGATTGTTCGACGAGGCGCCCGCGAGCACCGTGCCGGTCGGTCTTACGGCCGGCTCGAACACACCGCTGGAGCGCACCCACTCGGTCGGCGTGCTGTCGAACTTCGAGACGACCGGACCGGAGACCGCGGAGCAGCGCCACCGGCGCCAGCCGTCGACGTGGCTGGCGAGCCAGCCGGGCAGCGGACTCTCGTCGTCGTCGATGAAGACGAGGAGGTCGTCCGCCGCGGACTCGTCGAGGGCGCGATTGCGGGCCGCGGCGATGCCGGGGGTCCGCTCGTTGGCGTAGCGCACGCCGCGGGAGCCCCAGCCCTCCACGTACTCGGCGGCGCTGCCGTCGGGATCGTTGTCCACGACCAGCACGGTCGCGGGCGGAACGAGCGCCTCCGCCTGCTCCACCAGCTGAGGCAGGATGCGGCGGATGCCCTCCGGACGCCGGAACGTGAGAACCGCGACGACGACGCTCACGGGATCCGGGTGATTCGTCGTGGTCATGTCGGGGTCCCTCGGTGTCGGCGTTCAGGCATGGTGGGAAGAGGCGGGCGGGTCGACCGGCGGCCAGAGCCTCTGCACGGTCTGGCCGAATCGGCCACCGTGGCGGGTGGCGTGCCGATCGGCGGCGATCAGCGCCGTGGCAGCCAGATACAGGTCGAGGTGAGCCGGCTCCGCGGCCGTTCCTGCGGACTGGGCGAGGCGACGAAGGTCGTCGTCGAAGGCGCCGTTCACCGCGTCGGGACGGAGGTCGGGGTCGCTCAACAGCAGGCAGGCGGCATCGTAGAAGAACGGCAGGTCGTCGGCGTCCTCGAAGTCGATGAGCGACCAGTCCGCCTCGCCCTCGACGAGAATGTTCAGACCGGTGAGGTCGCCGTGCGCCGGGATGAGCGGCCAGGTCGCTGCCGCCGCGGCGAGCGCTGGGCGCAGCTCTGGCAGCCGTGAAGCGACGTGCTCCGGGAGCCCCTCGGCGCGGTCGGCGGCTGCCAGTGCCGAGGCGACGACCGCCGTCGCACTCGCGGAACTGTTCTGTTCGACGAGGAATGAGGCCTTGGCCATGAAGTCGCGGGCGATGGCCCTCTTACGACCGGGCGCCAGGGACTCGAAGGCAACCCCGGCTGCGAGGTCCTCGGTGAGGCGCAGCCGGTCCGCACTCAATTCAGCCGCCGGCGCCGGTAGGTACTCGGAAAGGAACCGGCGTCGCTCCGCGTAGTCGGCGGGGTATGGTTCCTCGGCGACGTGGACGACGCGCTTCCGGGCGTCGTCGAACAGGATCAGCCCACCGGCCTTCGTGGCGAGGGCGCGGCTCGCGCCGCCGGCGCCCCGGACGCGGAAGATCATGGGCGGCGCGACGGCCACCGCGACGGTCAGCAGGAGGACCTTGGCGCGGCCGCCCTTCAGGCGGGTCCAGCGGCCCGCCTCGGGGGAGGAGCGCATGCCGCGCGTCACCCGCGCCGCCGAGCCGATTCGCGTCGCGACCCAGAGGCCTGGTTCGACCGATGCACCATTCGCGCGGATCCCGGTCACGATCGTTTCCTTGCTGCGGGACGACAACCCGATGAGGTCCACGAGACCCCGGAGCGAGCTCATCGCCCTCCTTCCGCGGGAATCGAATCAGAGTTCCGAACACTACCAGCCGGATCGCGTCGTCCCGCGGCGGTGGTGTCCCGGCGCGTTCCCCGATCCGGATCATGGCACCTAGCGGGGCGTCATGCGATACCGCCGATCATTTCTTCGGCGACCGATATACGGTTGATCGGTAGGGAAATTCGGGGCGGCTATGTCACGGGCGAGACTCTTCGGCTCGGGCTGCTCCTGACTTGGGCTGTCGTTGATCGTCCTTCGCAGACGGCACCACGTCGATGAACACCCGACGTGGTTGTCGCCCCGTGAAAGGAATGCCCGAATGAACGACCCTCGCCCGGAACCCCGTGTCGACCGCACTCGACTGAAACATACGCCGCCCGATACGCCGAAGGGGCCCTCCTCCGTCGCGGTCCTGCTCGCGGAGTTCTTCGGGACCTTCCTGCTCGTGCTCGGCGGTGTCGGTGCGGCCCTTTTCGCCGCGGACTTCGGAACCGGCACCAGCGGGACGTCGCTCGGGATCGGCTTCGTCGGCGTATCGCTGGCGTTCGGGCTCGCCGTCATGGCGGCCGCCTACGCGTTCGGTCCGATCTCCGGCGGGCATTTCAACCCGGCTGTGACGCTGGGTCTCGCTGCTGCAGGACGATTCCCGTGGCGGGATTCCCTCGGCTACATCGTCGCCCAGATGCTCGGCGGCGCCGTCGCCACCAGCATGATCGCGCTCATCGGGTCGTCCCGCGACGGGTGGGTGCAGGCGGCTCAGGACGGTGGCTTCGCCAGCAACGGCTGGGGAGAACTCTCGCCGGGAGGGTTCGGCATCCTCGGCGCCATCGTCGTGGAGCTGCTGTTCACCGCGCTGTTCCTTCTCGTGATCCTGGGGGTCACGCATCCCACCCGAGGCAACCCGGCGTTCGCAGGACTCGCGATCGGACTCACGCTGACCCTCATCCACCTCGTCACCATCCCCGTCGACAACACGTCGGTCAATCCCGCCCGGTCTCTCGCCGCGGCGATCTACGGCGGAACCGACTCGCTCGGCCAACTGTGGGTGTTTCTCGTGTTCCCGATCGTCGGCGCGATGGTCGCCGGCTTCGCCTACCGGGGAATGTTCGACGGCACGAAGAAGTGAGAACTCCGAGCTGACGACGGGGGCGCTACCCCTGCGTCACTCGAGTTCTGCATCGCGCGGAGGCTCCGCGAGGAGCGCCCGCGCCGCCATCCCGATCACGGCACCGTAGGTGGGATAGGCGAAGCGCACGTTGGCGAGGGTCGCGACGTCGACCCCGGCGGCCATCGCCGTGGTGACGGAGGAGATCACCTCGCCCGCGGTCTCGCCGACCGCGTGGGCGCCGAGGATCAGTTCGCGGCGACGATCGGCGATGAGCTTCAGGAAGCCGCGCTCGCGATCGTCGATCACCGCACGGTCCAGGCTGTCGAAGGGCACCGTCACGACCACGCAGTCCATGTCGCGGTCGCGTGCCTCCGCCTCGCTCAGCCCGACACCGGCGTAGTCGGGATCGGTGAAGCCACCCGCGGGAAGCAGGTGGTGCGGGGTGCGCCGGTTCGCGCCGAGCACCGCGTTCTCCGCGGCCGCCTCGCCCTCGAACTGCGCCGCCTGCACGAGCATGTCCCGCCCGTTCGCGTCTCCGACGGCGAAGATGTGCGGCACGACCGTGCGGAAGTACTGGTCGACCGGGATCGCCGAGCGCTCGACCTCGATGCCGGCCCTGTCGAGGCCGAGGTCGCCGACATCCGCCGGCCACCCGGTGGCCATGATCACGGCATCCACGTCAAGGGACTCCGCGGTGTCGTCGGCGCGCCAGCGCAGCGTGATCGAGCCGTCGGTTGCGCGGCTCAGCTCCTCCACGGTCTCGATGCCGGTGCGTACGTCCACCCCCTGGTCGCGGAACGCGGCGGTCACGTGCTCCGAGATCGACGCGTCCGAGGCCATCAGGACCCGGGGGGCGACGTCGAGCAGCGTCACTTCCGACCCGAAGGCGTTGAAGACGGTGACCAGCTGTGCGCCGGTGTTGCCCGCACCGATCACCGCCACCCGACGGGGGAGCTCGACCAGGGTGAGCACGTCCTCCGGAACGGTCGCGAGCTCCGCCCCCGGCACGGGCAGACGGCGGGAGTGCCCCCCGACGCAGACGAGGATCGATTCGGCGGTGATGCGCCGTCCACTGTCGAGCACGAGGGTCGAATCGTTCTCGAATCGGGCCCGGCCCTCCTGGATCAGCTCGACCCCGGCCGCGGCGAATCGTTCGGCCTCCCGCTTGATGGACCGCACCCGGTCCACCCGGTCATTCACCCGCGCGACGGTGGCGGCCCAGTCGATCGACGGTCGGCCGACGAGGATGCCGTAGTTCCCCGCAGCGCGCGTCTCCCGCACCAGGCGGGCCGCCTTCGCGAGCACTCGCGTGGGCACGCATCCGGTGTTGACGCAGGTTCCTCCCACACGACCCGCCTCCAGCACGACCACCGAGGCTCCGAGTTCGGCGGCCCGCAAAGCGGCGGCGGTTCCGGCGGGTCCGGCACCGATCACCGCGACGTCGTAGCGATCCGCGTGGTCGAAGCGTTCGGTGTTCTCGGAGCGGTCGGAGTGTTCTGGCATGGAGTCCTCCAGGGAAAGGGGTGGGCGCGCCTCCCAGCTTGGTCTCTTCCGTCGTCCGGTGTACCGCATCCGCCAAGCTGGGAGTATGGACATCCGCGACCTCACTCCGTCGGATCTCGACGCCGTCACCGCGCTGTGGGAGGAGGCCGGGTTGACGCGGCCGTGGAATCCGCCCGAACGCGACCTGGAGCGCGCCCTCACCGGCAGCACCTCCACAGTGCTGGGCGGCGTCGATGCCGGCGGTCGTCTGCTCGGCACGGTGATGGTCGGTTCCGACGGGCACCGAGGGTGGGTCTACTACCTCGCGGTTCGCCAGGAGTGCCGAGGCGCCGGTCTGGGAAGGCAGCTCATGGCCGCCGCCGAGGAGTGGCTCCGGGAGCGGGGCGCCGTGAAGGTGCAGCTGATGGTGCGCACGACGAATGAGCACGTGCTGGGCTTCTACGACGCGCTCGGGTACGAGGATGCCGACGTCCGGGTGCGTTCCCAGTGGCTGCGCTGAGATCCGGGCGCCCGAATTCTTCCGGGTGCGGCACACTGGAGCCGTGAACGATCGGCGAGAGATGTTGCTGGACACGGCCGCCCTGTACTACCGCGCGTTCTACGGACTGCCCGACACCCTGAAGTCCCCCGACGGCGTGCCCATCAACGCGGTGCGCGGTCTGCTCGACATGATCGCGCGACTCGTGACTGATTTCCGCCCCACCGAGGTGATCGCCTGCTGGGACAACGACTGGCGTCCGCAGTGGCGGGTGGACCTGCTGCCGACGTACAAGGCGCACCGGGTGGCCGAGGTGGTCGAGGGCGGTTCCGACCTCGAGGAGGAGCCCGATGCCCTCTCGCCGCAGGTGCCAATCATCGTCGACGCGCTCACCGCGCTCGGCATTCCGATCGTCGGGCTCGCGGACTACGAGGCCGACGACATCATCGGTACTCTGGCCAGCACCTCCCGCCATCCTGTCGACGTGGTCACCGGCGATCGCGATCTGTTCCAGGTGGTCGACGACGACCGCAAGGTGCGCGTGATCTACACGGCGAGGGGGATGAAGAACCTGGAGATCGTGACCGACGACGTGCTTCGCGCGAAGTACGGCATCTCACCGAAGCAGTACGCCGACTTCGCCGTGCTCCGGGGCGACGCCTCGGATGGGTTGCCCGGTGTGCCCGGCATCGGAGAGAAGACCGCGGCCGCCCTCCTCGACTCGTTCGGCAGCCTCGATGGCATCCTCGCGGCCGCGGAGGCGGGCGGTCCGCGGTCGCCGATGTCGGCGGGGGTGCGGAGCAAGATTCGGGCCGCCTCCGACTACCTCACCCGGGCGCCCGCCGTGGTCGCCGTCGCCCGGGACCTCGATCTGCCGCCCGTCGAGGCGAGCGTCGGTGTCCCGGACTCCGGGCGGGCCGAGATCGAGCGTCTCGGCGAGCGCTGGGGGCTCGGTGGATCAGTGGAACGAGTGCTCACCGCGCTCGACCTTCGGGGCTAGGTCGATCCGGCGCAGCAACTGCGCATTCAGCGCGACCACGACGGTGGAGACCGACATGAGGAGCGCTCCCACCGCCATGGGCAGCACGAACCCCACGGGGGCGAGCACCCCGGCGGCGAGGGGCACCGAGATCAGGTTGTAGCCGGCCGCCCACCAGAGGTTCTGCGCCATCTTGCGGTAGCTGGCCCGGGACAGCTCGATCACCGACAGCACGGAACGCGGATCGTCGCTGGCCAGGATGACCCCGGCCGAGGCGATGGCGACGTCCGTTCCGGCCCCGATGGCGATGCCGACGTCGGCACGGGCGAGAGCGGGGGCGTCGTTCACCCCGTCGCCGACCATGGCCACCCGTCGTCCCTCCCGCTGCAACTCGGCCACCTTCGCGGCCTTGTCCTCCGGGCGCACGCCCGCGAAGATCCGGTCGATGCCGAGGGCACCGCCAACCGCATCGGCAACCGGCTGGGCGTCCCCGGTGATCATCACGACGGAGATGCCGAGGTCGTGCAGGGCGGCCACGGCGTCCCGGGACTCGGGCCGGATCTCGTCGGCGAGGCCGAAGGCGCCGGCCACCCGCCCATCGACGAGCACGTGCAGGACGGTCGCACCCGACTCTCCCCAGGCCGTCGTCTCGGGAAGAGGTTCCACCGCATGCTCTGCCAGCAGGCCGGGTCCCCCCACGCTCACCGCGCGCCCGTCGACCGTCCCGGTCACCCCCAGCGCGGGGAACGCCCGGAAGTCGGTGGCGCGGGGCACCGCCAGCGAGCGCGTCCGCGCCGCCGCGACGATGGCTCTCGCGAGCGGATGCTCGCTGTCGGTCTCCACGGCCGCCGCCCAGCGGAGCAGCTCGTCCTCACTGACGTTCCGGGTCGCGATGAACGACACCGCCGGCTCGCCCCGGGTCAGCGTCCCCGTCTTGTCGAAGAGCACCGCATCGACCGTGCGCATGCTCTCCAGGGCGAGGCGGTCCTTCACCAGCACACCGGCTTTCGCGGCCCGCTCCGTGGCGATCGACACCACAAGCGGGATGGCGAGCCCCAGTGCGTGCGGGCAGGCGATCACCAGCACGGTGATGGTGCGGATGACGGCATCGTCCGGGCTGCCGGAGAGCGACCAGGCGACCGCGGTGAGCACGGCCGCGGCCAGAGCGAACCAGAACAACCAACCGGCAGCGGTGTCGGCGATGCGTTGCGCGCGCGACGACGAGTTCTGCGCGTCGGTGACCAGTCGCTGGATCCCCGCCAGTGCCGTGTCGTCGCCGACCGCGGTGACCCGCACCCGGAGCGCCGAGTCGGTGGCCACCGTGCCCGCGACGACGCGGTCGCCGACGGTCCGGCGCACGGGACGCGACTCGCCCGTGATCATCGACTCGTCCACGTCGGCCGACCCCTCGGTGACCGCACCGTCGGCGGGAACGCGCCCGCCGGGCCGCACGACCACCACGTCGCCGAGGCGCAGGTCGGCCGGGCGAACGGTCACCACGTCGTCCCCGTCCACCCGTTCCGCCTCGTCGGGAAGCAGCGCGGCCAGGGACTCGAGCGCCGACGACGTCTGCGCCAGCGAACGCATCTCGATCCAGTGTCCGAGGAGCATGATCACGATGAGGAGCGCCAACTCCCACCAGAAGTCGAGCTCGTGCGCGAGCAGGCCGAGGTTCGCGCCCCAGGATGCGACGAAGGCGACGGTGATGGCCAGGGCGATGAGCAGCATCATGCCGGGTCTGCGGGCCCGCAGTTCGCGCACCGCCCCGGAGAGGAATGGCCGCCCGCCCCACACGTACATGACGGTGCCCAGCACCGGCGACATCCACGCGACCCAGCCCGCATCGGGAAGGCGGTAGCCGAGGATCATCGCGAACATGCCGCTGAACCCGACCACGGCGAGCGAGAGCGCGAGCATGGCCCAGAAGAGGCGGCGGAACTGGGTGACGTGATCGCCGTGGCCGCCGTGGCCGTCGTGACCGTCGTGACCGTCGTGACCGTCGTGACCGTCGTGACCGTCGTGCTCCGCCTGTCCCGCGGGGGACCCGTGCTCGCCGTCACCGTGTCCCGCGTCCGGACCGGGATTCCTCCGCTTTCCGGCAACCGCGGGGTCCTGTTCCGCGTGGTCGTCCTGTCTTGGCTGGTCATTCTGTCCCGGCTGGTCATCCTGTCCCGGGTGCGCGTCATGATCCGCGTGCGCCGCACGCGCCCGGCGGTGTGCTCCATCGGTCGTCCGAATCCTCGTCATGGCGCTGAATCTATACCCCTAGGGGGTATGTGTCAACGGGCCCGCAGGGGAGTTCTCCGGTGCGCGGGCGCCGCGCTGGATCGACCGGGAACGCTACGCACCCTCCTACGGGGGCGTGTGCCGGATGCGGGTGACGGTTATCGTTCCGGTGGGGTCGCGTGATGCGAACCCTACGAACGCCGCGCCAGGCGGAACACTCTCGGGGGGAGTACTCATGGGGTTCAATGCGCGCACACGGTGGTGCGTCGGTGGAGCGTTCTTCGCAGTGCTGATCGGAACCGCGGTGGTGCCGCCCGCCTCCGCGCTGGCCGCCCCCGTGCCGTCCTCGTCTGCGTCCTCCTCGTCCTCGTCCTCGTCGGCATCGCCCGGTTCGGTGCTGTCGGTGGGGGGCACTGCTCTCGCCGGGTCGACCCGGTCGAGCGGTACATTCGTGGTCGGGGCGAACGCGCCGCAGGGAGCGAAGGTGAAGTTCAAGATCGACGGGACCTACCTGGGGCAGGACAGCACGCCGCCGTACACCTGGCCGATCAGCACGGGAACCGGGCGTCACAAGATCGACGCCCGGTGGAGCGGGGGACGGGTAAATGCCCGATTCCAGGTGACCGTCGACGAAGGAGAACCCGTACCGGCACCCGCACCTGCGCCCGCGCCCGCACCGGCGCCCGCCCAGCCGACGCCGCCGGTCGCCGCGCCCGCGCCAGCGCCCGGGGCCGCCGCCGTGGTGCGGGTCGCCACGTCGGCAGAGCTCACGGCGGCGCTCGCCGCCGCCCGCCCGGGGCAGACCATCGAACTGGCGGACGGGTCCTACGTCGGCCGTTTCGCATCCGCCGCGTCGGGGACCGCATCCGCACCGATCGTGCTCTCCGGTAGTCGCCGGGCGATCCTCAGCACCGGCACCGTCACCTCCGGTTACGGGCTCCACCTCACCGGCAGCCACTGGCGGGTGAGCGGACTCTCCGTCACGCGATCGGGGAAGGGCATCGTGCTCGACGGATCCCGGCATACCACGATCAGCGGCGTCGACGTGGGCTTCATCGGCGCCGAGGCCGTGCACTTCCGCACCACCAGCAGCGACGGCGTGATCGAGGACTCGATCATCCATGACACCGGGCTCGACAAGCCCGCCTACGGCGAGGGCGTCTACATCGGCACCGCCAAGAGCAACTGGAAGTCGATCATGGGGTCGTCGTCGGTGCCGGACCGATCCGACCGCGTCGTCGTGCGCGGCAACCGCATCTTCAACACCACCGCGGAGGGCGTGGATGTGAAGGAGGGCACGACCGGCGGCAGCATCGTCGGCAACGTCTTCACGAACTCGGGGCACTCGGGGGAGAACTACGCGGACTCCTGGGTCGACATCAAGGGCAACGGCTACCGGGTCACGGGCAATTCCGGCTCCGGCACGAAGCTCGACGCCTTCCAGGTGCACACCGTGCTGTCCGGTTGGGGCGCGGACACCGTGTTCGCGGACAACACGGTGCTGGGCGGAGTACCGGGGTATGAGGTCTGGGTGCAGTCCGGCCCGCTCCGCACCCTCATCGACTGCGGACCCACCGGGGCCGCTCGGGGCAAGTCCAACATCCCCTGCACCGCCTGAACACGGAATAGGGCCCGCCCGGACGCATCCGGGCGGGCCCTATTCCCGTGTTCGCACGGAGCCCCAAGCAGACGGAGGTCAGCGGGCCGGTGGGCCCTCCAGCATCGCCGGCACGAGCGGAACGGGCTGGCCGACCCAGTCGTTGCCGCTCCACCAGCGCACGGAGAACGGATCCTCGACCGTCTCGTACCAGCCGGGAGCGAGCGCAGAGCCCTGCTCGGCACCCGGGCATCCCGCGTCGGCCCGCCGGGAGCGGAGGGTTCGGAGGGCGAGCGGGCTCGCCAGCAGTGCCGTCAGGTTGTCCGACCACACGCGGGATGCGGAGCGGTCGGGGTGGCATCCCGGAAACGCCTCGTCGGCGAGGAGCGACGCCGGTGCCGTCGCCGACCGCTTGGTTCTGGAGAATGCCATGTAATCGCCCCCGAATCGCCGGACACCGGGAAGAGGTGCCAGGACCCTCACGCTAGACCGGATCCCGTGCCCGAGGCAGTGTGCCCTCGGCACCAGTTCGGGTGCCACAGCCCGCGACCGGGCGCCCGTCACCGGTGTGCGGCACTGGGTGCGGAGCCCCGCGTGCGCCCCGTTCGGGGAGGTGGACCCGTTCTTCCTTACCTGCGGGAATCGCCGGTCGATAGTGCACGCTGACGGCCACAGGTGCCGCAGGGAACCGGGGATGGACAGGATGATCGTTGTCACACGACTAAACGACAGTCGTTTCGCGATCAACCCCGACCTGATCGAGCGCATCCACTCCAATCCCGACACGACGCTCGTGATGGTGGACGGGGCCAAGTACATCGTCACCGAGACCATGGACGAGGTGATCGACGCGATCGCGTCCTACCGCGCCCGCGTCATCGGCCTCGCCTACGGGACACCGGTGGAGACGCGCGCGCCCAGCCACCTGGGTCTCGTGCCGACGGAACCGCACGCCGGCGAGCAGCACCCGGCCGTACCCCTGCGACCAAGGAAGAAGTAATGGATCCCGCAACCCTCATCGGCCTCGTGGTCGCATTCGGTGCCCTGTACGGGATGATGACGATCGAGGGTGTGCACCTGGAAGCCGTGCTGCTTCCCGCGCCCCTCATCCTCGTCTTCGGCGCCACCATCGCGGTGGGTATCGCCGGGGGAACCCTGAAAGACGCGTTCGGCTCCTTCAAGTCCATCCCGCGCGCCTTCCGGGGCAAGACCACGCCCCCGCAGGCGGTCATCGACAACGTCGTGGCGCTCGCCGAGAAGGCGCGGAGCGACGGACTGCTGTCCCTCGAGCAGGAAGCGGAGAGCGCCGACGACCCGTTCCTCAAGGGCGCGCTGCAGAACATCGCCGACGGCACCGACGGCGAGGAGTTGCGGATGCTGCTCGAGGACGAGATCACCTCCAAGGCCGCCGCCGACCGTACGGCGTCGAAGTTCTTCACCAGCCTCGGCGGGTACGCGCCCACCGTAGGCATCATCGGCACCGTCGTGTCGCTCATCCACGTGCTGGAGAACCTCTCCTCACCCGACAAGCTCGGCCCGCTGATCGCGGCCGCCTTCGTCGCCACCCTCTGGGGCCTGCTCTCCGCCAACTTCATCTGGCTGCCCATCGGAGCTCGCCTCAAGCGCCTCTCCGACCTCGAAGTGGCCCGCATGACGCTCATCATGGAGGGGGTCCTCGCGGTGCAGGCGGGCAGTCAGCCGCGCCTGCTCGGCGAGCGTCTGCGCGCCATGGTGCCGAACAGCGCCCCGCCGAAAGCGGCCAAAGCGGCCAAAGCGGCATGAGCGGGCGCGTCCGCGGTCGCTCCCGCGGTCAGCACGAGGAAGCGGAGGAGCATCCGGACGAGCGGTGGATGGCGTCCTACATGGACATGATCACCGTGCTCATGTGCCTGTTCCTCGTACTCTTCGCCATGTCCACCGTCGACCAGGAGAAGTACGTCAAGCTCCGGGACTCCCTCGCCACCGGATTCGGTGCCGTGGAGATGGGTGCCGTCGACACCGCCGAGGGCATCGTCGTTCCCGCCGAGCTGCTGGACGAGGAGAATCTCGGTCTCACCGACGCCGAGCTCGCCGCGATCGAGGTGCATGACCTGCAGGCCATCCAGTCCGCGATCGCCGAGAGCCTCGCGGCCAAGGGACTGTCCGAGTCCGTGGCGTTCGAGATCACCGAACGCGGACTCACCGTGCGTCTCGTCGGCTCCGAGACCTTCTTCGACTCGAACAGTGCGGTGCTGAGCGCGCAGGCCAGGCAGGTGCTCGACTCGGTGTCGCCCGCCGTGTCCGGCTCGCCCCGCGACGTGTCGGTGGAGGGTCATGCCGACATGCGCAGCACCGCAGCGCCGTACCCGACGAACTGGGAGCTGTCCGCGGCGCGCGCCACGGGCGTGCTCCGCGACATGGTCGAGCGGGGTGGTGAACCGCAGGAGCGCATCCAGGCCGTCGGGTTCGGTGCCGCGCGCCCCCTCGCGGCCGGCACCGGCGCCGCCGAGCTCGCCCTCAACCGGCGGGTGGACATCGTGGTGCTGTCCAGTCAGTCGCAGGACGTGAACGCGCTGCTTCCCGGAGTGGCCGCCGGAGAGGATGCGGGCACCCCGGAGGCGCCGCCCAAGGAGGAGAAGAAGAAGAAACCCGTGGAGGCTGCGAAGGACGATTCGCACGGCTCGGGCCACTGAAGCCCGGCTCGGGCGCCGTGCGGGGGCGGGTCGACCCGTAGGTCCTGAGACTCGCGGGAGCGTCACGACCCGGAGGGGCCCAGGACCCGCGGGGGCTGCGGGCGCCCCCGGCGTCGCGCCCCACATTGCTCCGGAAAACCGCTAACGCGCCCCCGGATACGGCCGATAGTCCTCGGTGTGACACTCCAGGACACCTCAGCTCCTCGCGCGTCCGCGTCGTCCCGGCCCGTCGAGGTCTATGACTTCCGGCGTCCGACCACCCTCGCCCGCGAGCACTCCCGCGTGCTCGAGCTGGCGTTCGAGACCTTCGCCCGACAATGGGGCACGCAACTCACGGCCAAGGTGCGCGCCATGTTCCAGGTCACCAGCACCCAGGTGTCGATGCACACCTACGACGAGTACGCGGCATCGCTCCCGCCGACCACGGCCATGGTGCTGTGCACGCTCGACGGCCCGTCGGCGAAGGCCGTCATCCAGTTCCCCACATCGGCCGCCCTCTCCTGGGTCGGGCACATGCTCGGCGGCAGCGGCCTGCACGCGGCACCCGAACGCAAGTTCACCGAGATCGAGCAGGCACTCGTGCGCCGGCTCCTCGACGACGCGCTCGAGGATCTCCGGTACTCGCTCGGCTCCCTGCTCACGGTGCCGATCAGCGTGGGCGCCATCCACTACAACTCGCAGTTCGCCCAGGCCGCGTCGAAGTCCGCGCTGATGATCGTCGCCTCCTTCGACATCCGGGTCGGCGACCGCACCGCCCCGGCCACCGTCGCGATCCCCGCGGAGGCGCTGCTGCCGCAGCTCGGCGAGTCGAACCCGATGACCACGACGGCGAACGCGCGAGAACTCGTCGACGCGCAGCTCGCCTGGGTGCCCGTCGACGTGGCCCTGCAGCTCACGCCCGCCACGGTGACTCCCGGACTGATCCTCGGCCTCGCGGTCGGCGACATCCTGCCCCTTCCGCATCCGCACCACCGTCCGCTCGACGTGGCCGTCGACGGCCAGCGTCTCGCCTCCGCCGCTGTGGGAGCCAACGGCTCGCGTCTGGCCGGCATTGTCGTCAACACCGAGGAGAACAACTCATGAGCACCGCCATCGCCCTGCACGCCACCGTGGCCGACGCCCTCGCGGCTCAGCTGCCCACGCCGACCCCACTAAGGGCGACCCCGTCCACCTCGACCACCGTTCCGGGCGACCTCGCAGCCTCGGCCGTCGTCGCGTCATTCGTGGGCGGCGTGTCCGCCGATCTCGCGCTCGTGCTGATCGACCTCGACGCCGTGATGGCCGCGGCCGGCACCGACTCGCCGCTCGTCTCCGTCACCGACGTGCTCCGCCCCGCCTTCGAGTCCGGGGCCGACGCGCTCGGCACCGGTGTGCTGGGGGACTCCCGCATCGAGAACGCCGCGGCGCTGTTCGCGGACACCGAGTCGGTGGTCTTCGAGTTGACCGCCGCGGGCGTTCCCGCCGGATGGTGCGCGATCCGCCTGCGCGAGAACGGAACCGTGCGGAGCGCGCCGAGCATCGACGCGCGGTCGACGTCGAACAAGCTCGGCCGCATCAACAACGTGGAGATGGCGCTCACCGTGGAGATCGGTCGCACCCGCATGTCGGTGCGCGACGTGCTGGGTCTCGAGCCGGGCGCCGTGATCGAACTCGACCGCTCGGCCGGTGCCCCGGCCGACGTGCTGCTGAACGGGCGACTGATCGCCCACGGCGAGGTCGTCGTGGTCGACCAGGACTACGCCGTGCGGATCACCCGAATCCTCGACATCGCCGAGGGCGTGGGCTGAGCGTGGAGACGGTGTTCATCGCGTTGCGCGTCGCCCTGTCGCTCGGTGTCGTGCTCGCGCTCCTCTGGGTGCTGCAGCGACGACTGGGCTCGACCGGTCGCGCCAAGCGCGCCGCCGGAATGGTGACCGTGGTCACCCGCCAGGGCATCTCGCCCAAGGCATCCGTGGTGGTGCTGGACGTGGACGGCACCCGCTTCCTCCTCGGCGTGACCGACTCCTCGGTCACCGTGCTGCACTCGACGGATGCGCCGCCGGTCGAGCAGTCCGCGGATGAACCCGGACTCTCCCTCGTTCCCGTTCCCGTTCCCGCCCCCGCCCCCGCGCACGCCGCACCGGCCACGTCCGCGGGAGCCTTCGCCGCCTCGCTCAGCGCCGCCTCGCTCAACGCCACTGCACTCGACACCGTCTCACCCGGTGCCGCGACGGGAGAGGTCGCCTCCGACGACGATGCCGCATACCGTCGCCCGCGTGCCCGGGACCGCAAGCCGGCCGGTGCGCTCGAGGGGTCCGTGCTGTCGCCGGCGACCTGGCGCCAGGCCGGTGCGGCGCTCCGCCAGAGGCGCGCAGGGTGACCACGGCCGACTCCCCGCCCCGCTCCTCGCGTGCCACGCGCTACCCGCGCGGAACCGCCGTCGCCCGCTTCCTCCTCCTCTTCCTCTCGGCTCTCGCCCTCGCCCTCGCGCTCGCCTGGGCGACGGGTGCGGACGCCCACGCCGCACCGATCGAGCCCACCGAACCGACGGCGCCGACGGCCCCGGCCGAGCCGGGAACCGACGGGGGATTCTCCGTCGAGATCAACGGACCCGACGGAGCCCCGTCCTCCGCCATCGTCACCCTGGTCGGCATCACCCTGCTGTCGGTCGCACCCGCGCTGCTGCTCATGATGACGTCGTTCACGAAGATCTTCGTCGTGCTGGCGATGACGCGGAACGCGCTCGCGCTGCCATCCATCCCGCCGAACCAGGTGCTCGCGGGACTCGCGCTCTTCCTGTCGCTGTTCATCATGGCTCCGGTGCTCACCGAGATCAACACGATCGGCGTCGAGCCCTACCTCGGCGGGGAGTTCACCTTCGCGCAGGCCATCGAGGCGGGCACCGGTCCGCTGCGCGAGTTCATGCTCGCCCACACCCGCGAGGAGGACCTCGCGCTCATGACCCGGGCGGCCGACCAGGCGAATCCCGAGACTCCGGCCGAGGTGCCGCTGCTCACCCTCATCCCCGCGTTCATGATCTCCGAGCTGCGAGCCGCGTTCATCATCGGCTTCGTCATCTTCGTGCCCTTCCTCGTGATCGACCTCGTCGTCTCCGCCGCGCTCATGTCGATGGGCATGATGATGCTGCCGCCCGTGATGATCTCGCTGCCCTTCAAGATCCTGCTGTTCGTGCTCGTCGACGGCTGGGGACTCCTCATCACGTCTCTGATCGAGAGCTACACGGTGACCTCATGAACGCGAACGGCGTACTCGACATCGGTCTGCAGGGCCTCCTCGTGGCGGGCAAGATCTCGGCACCCATCCTGGTCACGGCGCTCGTCGTGGGCTTCGCCATCTCCCTGCTGCAGTCCATCACCCAGATCCAGGAGGTCACGCTCTCCTTCGTGCCCAAGGCCATCGCCGTGTCGATGGCCCTCCTCATCTGCGGTCACTGGATGATCTCCGAGATGGTCGCGTTCACCCACGCGATGTTCGACCGCATCCCCTCCCTGCTCGGCGGGGGATGATGTGGAATTCCCGTTCGCTCTGGACTGGCTGGAGGCCGTGATGCTGGCCGGCGTGCGCATGGTCGCATTCCTCGTCGTCGCACCGCCCTTCTCCTACAACGCCATTCCGGTGCGGGTGAAGGCGATGCTCGGCCTCGGCCTCGCCCTCGCCGTATCGCCGCGGGTGACCCCCGGCTACGTCTCCCTCGACACGGCCGGGTTCTTCACCGCGATCGTGCTCGAGGTGGCCGTGGGTGCCGCGCTCGGCTTCCTCGTGCTCATCGTCTTCTCGGCGGTGCAGGCGGCCGGGGGACTCATCGACATGTTCGGCGGCTTCCAGATGGCTCAGGCGTTCGACCCGCAGTCCATGATCAACGGCGCGCAGTTCACCCGGCTCTTCCAGATGACCGCCCTCGCGCTGCTCTTCGCCTCGGGCGGCTACCAGCTCATCCTCGGCGGCCTCACCCGCACCTTCACCGCCTTCCCCCTCGCGGGCGCGTTCGACCTGGCGGCGCCGGTGCAGCTGATGACCACCGCCGTCACCCAGATGTTCCTCGCGTCGGTGCAGATCGCCGGCCCGCTGATCGTGGTGCTGTTCCTCGCTGATGTGGGACTCGGACTGCTCACCCGGGTGGCACCCGCCCTGAACGCGTTCGCGCTCGGCTTCCCGCTGAAGATCCTGCTGACCATGCTGCTCGCCAGCATGGTGGTCATCGCCCTTCCCGCGATCGTCACCGCCCTCGCGGAATCGTCCGTGAACGTTCTGAGAGGGGGCGAGTGATGTCCGACTCCGGCGAACGCACCGAACAGGCCACCGACAAGCGCATGCGGGAGGTGCGCTCCAAGGGCCAGCTCTCCAAGTCGCAGGACCTCACCGCGTGGGTGGGCGTCGGCGCTGCCGCGCTCATGGTGCCGTCGACGATCGGGCTCGCCGCGAACGCGAGCGTCGACCAGCTCTTCACCGTGCGCGGAATGGTGGCGAACCCCGATCCCGGCGTCGCGATGGAGTCGCTCGCATCCGGGCTCGCCTCCATGGCGGCGACCGCGGTCCCGATGCTCGCGGTGGTCGCCGTTGCGGTGCTGATCGCCGCCGTCGTGCAGGGCGGGGTGCACGTCAAGCGGTTCACCGGCAACTACGAACAGTTCGACGTGGTCAAGGGCATGAAGCGGGTGTTCGGCACCCAGGCGCTGTGGCAGGGCGCGAAGTCGCTCCTGAAGACCGCCGTCGTGGGCCTCGTGCTCTACTCCGCCGTGCAGGGACTGATGCCCGTGCTGATGACCGCCGGCGGACTGTCGGTGTCCACCCTCCTCGAGGCGGGCGGTGCGGGCGCCGCGTCCCTGCTGCGCTCGGCCGTGATCGTCGGACTGATCATCGCGGCGCTCGACGTGTTCGTCGTGATCCGGCGCAACCGCAAGCGCACCCGCATGACGAAGAAGGAGGTCAAGGACGAGCACAAGGGCTCCGACGGCGACCCGCTCGTCAAGGGCCAGCGGCGCTCCCGACAGCTCGCCATGAGCCGCAACCGCATGATCGCCGCGGTCGCCGACTCGGACGTGGTGCTCGTGAACCCCACCCACTTCGCGGTGGCGCTGAAGTACGAGCCCGGCAAGTCGGCCCCGCGCGTGGTGGCCAAGGGCGCGGGCGTCATCGCCGCCCGCATCCGCGAACAGGCCGAGACCGACCGGGTGCCCATCGTGCGGGACATCCCGCTCACCCGCGCTCTGCACTCGGCGTGCGACCTGGGCGGGGAGATCCCGGTGGAGCTCTACAACCCGGTCGCCCGTGTGCTCTCGTTCGTGATGGCGCTCCGGGCCCGCGGGGCCGCCGCCGGCGTGCACACCATGGGGTCGCCGAGCGTGATCCCCGAACCCCCCGCCTTGTCCGGCTCATCCGCCACGCACGGGCACCGCAACTCCGAACCCGCCACGACCGCCGGAGGCCGTTGACCGTGAACCGCAACCTGTCCAAGCTCGCCGTACCGATCGGCGTGGTCGGCATCATCCTGCTGCTCGTCGTGCCCGTGCCGTCGTGGATGCTCGACCTGCTGATCATTCTCAACATCGTGCTCGCCCTCGTCGTGCTGCTGACCACGATGTTCGTGCGCAAGCCGCTCGACTTCTCGGTGTTCCCGTCGCTGCTGCTCGTCGCCACCCTCTTCCGGCTCGGCCTCAACGTGGCATCGACGCGCCTCGTGCTCGGGGACGGCTACGCCGGTCAGGTGATCGAGGCCTTCGGTCATGTGACCGTGGGCGGGTCGATCATCATCGGTGCCGTGATCTTCCTGATCCTCGTGGTCATCCAGTTCGTGGTGGTCACGAAGGGAGCCGAACGGGTCGCCGAGGTGGGAGCCCGCTTCACGCTCGACGCCATGCCCGGGAAGCAGATGGCGATCGACGCCGACCTCAACGCCGGCCTGATCACCGACGACCAGGCGCGCGAGCGACGCGCCGAGGTGTCGGCCGAGGCCGACTTCTACGGCGCCATGGACGGTGCGTCGAAGTTCGTGAAGGGCGACGCGATCGCCGGCATCATCATCATCATCGTGAACCTGGTCGGCGGCGTGGCGACCGGCATGATCTCCCGCGGCATGGAGGTCGGTGATGCGCTCAACACCTACGCGCTGCTGACGATCGGTGACGGCCTCACGACGCAGATCCCCGCGCTGCTCATGGCCGTGTCCACCGGCATGATCGTCACCCGCTCCAACGCCGAGTCCGACATGGGCACGACCGCGTCGGGACAGCTGGGACAGTCGCGCAGCGCGCTGCTCATCGCCGGAGCGGCCGCGATCGCCATGGCCCTCATCCCCGGGATGCCCGTGCTGCCGTTCCTCGTCGTCGGTGTGCTGCTCATCGTCACCGCGCAGCGCATCAAGGCCACGAAGGCCGCCGAGGAGGCCGCGCTCGCGGTGGAGGCCAGCCAGCAGAACGCGCTGCCGACCACCGACACCACGGAGGACCTCATCGAGCAGATGCGCGTGCACGCGCTGGAGATCCTGCTGGCACCCGACCTCGTGAACCTCGTCTCGGGCGCGTCGGACGACCTGCTCGGCCGGGTACGAGCCCTGCGGCGCAAGATCGCGATGGACCTCGGGATGGTGGTCCCGCCGGTGCGCACCCGCGACAGCATCGACCTGCCTCCCGCCACCTACGTCATCCGCATCGCGGGCGTGGAGGTGGGACGCGGTCAGGCACCGGTGGGCAAGGTGCTGGCGCTCGGTGACGCGTTGGGTGGTCTCCCCGGAACGGCCACGGTCGAGCCCGTGTTCGGGCTCGCGGGCAAGTGGGTTCCCGCCGAGATGCGCCACAGCGCCGAGATGACCGGCGCGACCGTGATCGACCGGGTGTCGGTGCTGGTGACGCACCTCTCGTCGATCATCACCAGCAACGCCGCGCGCCTGCTCAGCCGGGAGGACGTGCGGGTGCTCGTGGAGGGTGTGAAGCAGGTCAACCCGTCGGCGGTCGACGAGCTCGTCCCCGCCATGCTGAGCCTCGCCGAACTGCAGCGCGTGCTGCAGGGACTGCTCTCCGAGCAGATCCCGATCAACGACCTCGGCCGCATCTGCGAGGCGCTCGTGCTGCGCGCGAA
This sequence comes from Planctomonas psychrotolerans, assembly GCF_008642235.1. Taxonomy (GTDB): domain Bacteria; phylum Actinomycetota; class Actinomycetes; order Actinomycetales; family Microbacteriaceae; genus Planctomonas; species Planctomonas psychrotolerans. Next base: position 2,043,646 of record NZ_SJEV01000001.1, read on the forward strand.
GGTCTCGCCCGACCCCGAGGGTCTGATCGAGACCGCCCGGCAGGCGCTCGGTCCCGCGCTGACCGCGCAGTACCTCGACGGTTCCCTGCTGCGAGTGATCATGATCGACCCCGCTCTCGAGCAGTCGATGCTCGAAGGTCTGCGTCCGTCGGAGTACGGCACCCAGATCCTGCTCGACCCGGCGCGCACCGAGGCCATCCTCGCGTCGCTCCGCGACACCGTCGCTGCCATCGCGGCGAACGGACTGAGCGCGGTGCTCGTGTGCGCTCCGGCGCTCCGCCCCGCGATCCGCCGGATGGTCTCGGCCTCATCGGGCGGGCTGCCGGTGCTCTCCTACCAGGAGGCGACCGCGGCGAACGTGGAAATCGAGACAGTGGGGGTTGTGCGTGCCGTCAACACGATTTCAGCTTAGCGGCCCGTCGATCGAGGAACTGTCGGCTCAGCTCCTCGCCGAACACGGCTCGGCAGCACGCATCATCACCGCGGAGCGCGTGACGGTGGGCGGCTTCGCCGGGTTCTTCGCCCGCCGTCACTACGAGCTCACGGTCGAAGTGACCGAGGGTGCGGCTCGCGGCGGCCCCACCGGGCCGGGTGCTCGAGCACTCAGCGGACTCGCCGCGTTGCTCGACGACGCCGACAGTGCCGAAGCCTCCCTGCACGGCGCAGGAACCCCGGTCTCCACCGGAACGCACGCCTTCGCGGCGTTGCTCGACGACCTCACGGTCAACGGCATCGGTCATGCGCGACGTCCCGCACCGGTGGGGCAGGAGGCCGCCGCCGCTCACGTGTTCGGTCCCGCTCGCGCCCCCGTCCCGCCGACTCCCGTGCCGCCGCCCGCATCCACGGTCCCCACGGCCGCGACACCGATCGTTCCCGTGCCGCCAATTCCCGTGCCGGCCAGCACCGTGCTGCCAACCGGCGCCGTGCCGACCGTCGCCGTGCCGATGCTTCCCGTGCCGACCGTCGCCGTGCCGATGCAATCCTCACCGCTTCCCGCGACGCCGACGGCCACCGCGCGGGTGCCGAGCCTCCGCAGCCAGCCCGGGGACCTCGTGCTGGTCGTGGGTCTCCGTGCCGACGCGGTACGGGTGGCGTCCGCGATGGCGTCCTCGGTGATCGCGGCGACGGTCCGGGTGGCCGGTGATGCCGGCGCCGACGGCGCCGTCCGTGCCGAGGACCGGCGCGGTGCACTGGCGGCGCGCGCCGCCGGCGTGGAGCGGGGCTCCGCTGCGTTCGTCGCGTGCGGCTGGGACGCGCGCACCGCCGAGATCATCACCGCACTGTCGCCCGACCAGGTGTGGGTAGCGGTGGATGCCGGCCGGAAGTCCGACGACACCGCGCACTGGGTCGGCACCGTCGTGGACACCGTTCCCGTCGCCGGGGTTGCGGTCGAGGGCGCCAGCACCACGGCCAGCCCGGAAACGGTGCGCGAGCTGGGGCTGCCCATCGGCTGGGTCGACGGCAGGCCGATCCCGTGACCCGGGCCGAGCCATCGGGCCCCACACCGGACCGTGCGATAGGCTGACGCGGTGCTGGTGCTGACACGCAAGGCGGGGGAGCGATTGCTCATCGGGGATGACATCGTCATCACCATTCTTGACTCGCGCGGTGACGGCGTGCGCGTGGGCATCGATGCTCCGCGCGGCGTCAAGATCCAGCGCGAGGAGGTCGTTCGCGCTGTGACCGAGGCGAACGTGGCCGCCACGCAGGCCGACGAGCAGGCCGAGGCGCGCATCCGCGCCGCCCTGGGTCAGCCGCCCGCCCCCGCGTCCTGACCCACGGTCCCTGAGCCCGTCGAAGGGACGCCAGCGGACGGTCCGCGAACCCCACGGTCCCTGAGCCGCACGGTCCCTGAGCCCGTCGAAGGGGCGGATCTCACGGTCCCCACCCCACGGTCCCTGAGCCTGTCGAAGGGACGGATCTCACGGTCCCCACCCCACGGTCCCTGAGCCTGTCGAAGGGACGCCGACTGGGTACGCCTAGTGGCCGCGCAAGCGTTCGATGTCCCGCCGCTCGCGCTTCGTCGGGCGACCGGCGCCACGATCCCGCACCGCGGCCATCGCCACGTGCTCGCGGGGCGGTGGCGGGGGCGTGTGGTCGATCAGGCACTCGGCGGCCACCGACGCGCCGACCCGCTTGACCACGAGCCGGGTGACCTCCACCTGGCGGTCCACCTCGCCGATGCGCACGCGCACCCGGTCACCGACCTTCACCGACTGCGACGGCTTCGCTCGTTCGTCATTGATTCGCACGTGACCGGCCTTGCACGCGGCCGTCGCCATCGACCGGGTCTTCGCGAGCCGCACGGCCCAGATCCAGCTGTCCACCCGCGCGGTGGTGACCTGCTCCATGCTTCGAGCCTAGACGTGCGCGGCCAGGCCTCCTTGGTCGGGGCTCACCGGGAGGAGTGCTGCCGCGGTTGACGGAGTCGGTCGGTCGCCACCGACCGCACCGCGTCGGTGAGCCGGTCGAGCAGCGGGGACGCCAGGTCCCAGCGCTGCCACCACAACTCCACATCGGAGGTGCGGCGCGGGGCGAGTTCGACGAGCCGACCGGCGGCCAGGTGCTCGCGGCACTGCTCCTCGGGGAGGAGGCCCCAGCCGAAGCCCAGCAGGATGGCGCGCGCGAAGTCGTGCGACGTGGGAATCGCGTGGCGCGGCGGCCGGGACTCGCGCCCCAGCACGTCGCGGAGGAAGGCCTGCTGCAGGTCGTCGTCCCGGTCGAAGTCCACGAGCGGCACCCGGTCGAGCGCAGCGAGCCGGTCGTCGACCGCGATCCCGCCGAAGTATCGCTCGAGGAACGCGGGCGCGGCGACCGGGATGTACCGCATCACGCCCAGCAGCACGACGGAACAGCCCTGCACGGGGCGTCGCGTGCTGGTCACCGCGGCCATCACGACGCCCGAGCGGAGCAGGGTCGCCGTGCGCTCCTGGTCCTCCCGATGCACCTCGAATACCACGTCGGTGTCGCGGCGCGCACGGTGGAGCGCGTCGAGGAACCAGGTGCCGAGCGAATCCGCGTTGACGGCCAGCGGGATCGACGGGGTGGGCACCGGGTCGCCGGACGCCCCGGCATCCGTTCCGTCGCGCGCGCCGGTCCGGAGACCGAGAGCGCGGGACGTCTCGGTGTCGAGCAGCCGCATCTGCCGCGCATGCCGCAGCACCACCTCGCCGTCGCCGGTCGGGCGGACCGGGCTGGATCGCTGCAGAAGCACCCGGCCCGCGATCTGCTCCATCGCTTTGACGCGTTGCGAGACCGCGGATGGGGTGACACCCAGAACGACGGCGGCCGCATCGAACGTGCCGACATCGATGGCGACCAAAAGCGTCTCCAGGTGGTCGCGCGAGAAGATCGCCATAAGCACAGCTTATGTCGCGCAAGGAACGTGAACTGTACTGTTGGTGCCGCGTCGCCTACCGTCGAACCGTGCCCCTCTCGTCGACGCTCCTCCCCGCCCTCTTCGGACTCGGTACCGGGCTCGCCCTCATCGTGGCGATCGGGTCGCAGAACGCCTATCTGCTGCGACTGGCGGTGAGCGCCCGCATCCGCATCGTCGCGCTCGCCGTGCTGATCTGCGCGGTGTCCGACGCCCTGCTGATCCTCGCCGGTGTGCTGGGCGTCGGCGCGGTGATCGAGCGGGTACCCGGAGCTCTCCTCGTCGTGCGCTTCCTCGGCGCGGCCTTTCTGATCACGTACGGGGTGCTGGCCGCGCGCCGGGCTCTCCGTCCGTCGGCGGTCGCGCTCGATGTTCGCGCCGACCCCGCGCTCGGGGGCGGGAGTGCGGGAGGCCACGCGGGCCCGACTCTCGGGCGAGCCCTCGGCACCATGCTCGCGCTGACCTGGCTCAACCCGCACGTCTACCTCGACACGGTCGTGTTCCTCGGCTCGGTGGCGAACCAGCAGGGCGTCGACGAGCGCTGGTGGTGGGTGGGCGGCGCCGTGTGCGCGAGCGCCCTCTGGTTCTCGGCGCTCGGCTTCGGTGCGCGCCTGCTCCGGCCGATCTTCGCCCGCCCGGGGGCATGGCGCGTGTTCGACGCGCTCATCGCCGTGATCATGCTGGGCTTCGGGGCCAAGCTGCTCTTCGGCGGGTGACGACCGCGGACAGTGTCAGGATCCGGCACCGAAGCGCAGCAGCACCTTGCCCGACACCGACGGATCGCTCGCCACACCGAAGGCCTCCGCCGCGTCCGCCGCATCGAACATGTGCGTCACGATGCCGTGCACGTCGAGCGACCCGTCCGAGAGGGCCTGCAGCACCTCATCGATCTCGTCCGTGAACCGGTACGACCCGACCATTTCGAGCTCCCGCGTGATGACGAGCGACAGCAGGGCGGGCTGCTCGCCGGCGGGCAGCATACCGACTAGGACGACGCGTCCACCGCGGGTGGCTCCGCGCACCGCGGAGGACAGTCCCGCCGCGGTACCCGACGATTCGATCACCGCGTCGGCATCGATCTCGCTGAGGGTCTGCGCATCGGGGGCGAGCAGCACGCGGGTCGCCCCCGCCGCGCGGGCGGCGGCCAGGCGCCGCTCGTGCACGTCGACCGCCACGATCTCGGCCGCGCCGGCCCGTTGTGCCGCGGCGATCACGAGGGCGCCGATGGGTCCGCAGCCGATCACGAGCACCCGCCCGCCCGCGATGCGTCCGGCGCGGGCGATCGCGTGCAGGGCCACGCCGGCGGGTTCGGCCAGTGCGGCCGCCTCGAACGCGACCCCGGCCGGGATGGCCCGCAGCATCCTCGAGTCGAGCATGACGGCGTCGGCGAACGCGCCCTGGGTGTGCGGCACGTGCGCGGCGCTGCCGAGGTAAGTGCACCCGGGGGAGAGGTTGGGCCGGTCGAGCGGATAGCGGGCGCCGTTTCCCGGGCCGGGGGTCGCCGGATGCACCGCCACCCTGGTGCCGGCAACCGGTCCGCTCCCGTCGGCCGCGGCAGTGCGCACCACGCCGACCACCTCGTGGCCGAGGACGAGCGGCGCCCGGAGCACGGACTCGCCCGCCGCGCCGTGCGACACGTAGTGCAGGTCGGAGCCGCAGATGCCGCCGAAGGCGATGTCGACGATGGCTTGATCGTTCGCCGGCCGACCGAGCGGGCGGGATTCCACCCGCAGGTCGCACGCGGCGTGCACGACCACCGCGGTCACCCTTTCGTCAGCATGCCCGGGAGTTCGCGCGGCCGCGGGGTCGGCTGCGGCCGGCCCGGTCGCGGGGGAGGGGTCCGGCGTCATGGTGCTCCGATCGGGTATGGCATCGAGATGTGTTCAGACGACCGCGGTCATGCCGCCGTCGACGTAGATGACCTGGCCGTTCACGAAGTCGGACGCGCCGGAGGCGAGGTACACGAGCGTGCCCACGAGCTCCTCCGTGCGTCCCCACCGGCCGGCCGGGGTGCGTTCGCTCACCCACCGGCTGAAGTCCACGTCGTCCACCAACGCGCGCGTGAGTTCGGTGGCGAAGTAACCGGGCGCGAGCGCATTCACCTGGATGCCGCGCGGGCCGAGGTCGGCGCACATGCCCTTCGTGAGCATCGCGATTCCGCCTTTGGTGGCGGCGTACGGGGCGATGTTCGCGCGCCCGAGCTGAGACTGCACCGACCCGATGTTGATGATCTTGCCGGCACCGCGCTCGACCATGCCGCGGGAGACGCGGCGACCCACGAGGAACGCACTGGTCAGGTTGGTGGCGACCAGGTCGTGCCAGTCGTCGAGCTCGAAGTCGGGGAAGAAGGCCCGCCGCTGGATGCCCGCGTTGTTGACGAGGATGTCGATCGGGCCGCCGTCGCGCTCGAGCCGGTCGATTGCCGCGTCGACCTGGTCGGCATCGGTCACGTCGAAGGTGATCGCCGCGACGTCCGCTCCGGTTCGCGCGGCGATGTCCTTCCGCACATGATCGAGCGTCCCGGCATCCCGGCCGTGCACCACCACGCTCGCGCCGTGCTGGGCGAGGCCTCGGGCGAGTTCCCGGCCGATGCCGCGGCTCGACCCGGTGATGAGGGCGCGTCGACCGGTGAGGTCGAAGAGGTTCGCCATTCCGCTCCTCCCGCTCCGTTGCCGTCGCCGTCTCCGTTGCCGTCGCCGTTGGCGTTGCCCGCCACGGCACAGTGCGGTCCAGCGTAGCCCTGCTCCGGTTCCCCGCCCTTCCGCGACCGGCGCCGCCTCGACCGGGCGCGAGCCCGACCGGGCCCGCGCAGCCGATGCCGGGCTCGGCCATATTTCGTCATAGAAGCCGATGCGCGCCCGTCCGGCTCTACGGTGATTCGAAACACGCGACCTCGCGTGCGGAGCGACAGCCGAGCCCGGCACCCGCCCACCCGACTCGATAGTGAGAACGGAGGGTTCCCCCGTGCAGCTGAATCCCGGTCCGCACGAAACCGGAGCACCGAATGCGGCGCCGCCGAGTGCGGACGCGCCGAGCGCAGCAACGGATGCCGCAGCGCCGCCGAGTGCCGCGGCGCCGAACGCCACGGCACCGCCGGGCGCCGCGGCGCCGTCCGGTCACGACGCACCGCGGGTGCCGTTCTCCTTCGAGTTGTACCCGCCCCGCACCCCGGCCGGGGAGCACGAGCTGCTGCGCACGGTCGACGAGCTCGCCGCCGCGGGGCCGGAGTTCATTTCCGTGACCTTCGGCGCGGGTGGATCGTCCCGGGTGTCGTCGCTCAACATCCTGCGCTACATCCGAGAGCACACGGCAGCCCGCCCCCTCGCCCACCTCACCTGCGTGGGCCTCACCCTGCCCGAGGCGAACCGCCTGGTGCGGGAGTTCCTCGATGCCGGAATCACCAGCTTCCTGGCCCTCCGCGGCGACATCCCCGAGGGGTCAACCGAGGCCGAGGCGTTCGCCGGTGGCATCTCCACCGCTGCCGAACTCGTGCAACTCATCCACCGCGTGCAGGTGGAGCGCATCCCCTACGTCGCGGCCGCCGTGCCCGGGGTGCCGCACGCCCGGCGCGTGACCATGCAGCGCCGGCGCGTGTCGGTGGCCGTCGCCGCCTTTCCCAACGGCCACCCGAACTCGCGATCCACGAGCCAGGACATCGACACCCTGCTGGCCAAGGAGGCGGCGGGCGCCACCCTCGCCATCACCCAGCTGTTCTTCCATGCCGGCGACTACTTCCGGTTCGTCGAGCGCGCCCGGGCCGGTGGGGTGACCATCCCGATCCTGCCCGGCATCATGCCGGTGACGAGCCCCGGGCGCCTCCGCCGCATCCTGGAGCTCACCGGGGAAGAACTGCCCGCCGATCTGGGTATCGCGCTCGATGTGGAACCGACCGACTCCGGCCGCCAGCGCATCGGCGTGGAATTCGCCGTGCAGCTGTGCGACGACCTGATCGCCGGAGGCGCGCCAGGGTTGCACCTCTACGCCCTGAACCGCTCCGACACCGTGCTCGCGGTGCTCGCCGAGCTCGCCGGGTGCGGCGTCCGCCCGCCTCCCGCTCCCGCTGGACTCAGCGCCCCGACCCCTCCCCGTTCCGTTCCCCATCTCACAGGAAGCTTTCGATCATGACCCACCCCGCATTCCCGTCCGGCACCATCCTCGGCTACCCCCGCATCGGCCCCGACCGCGAGCTGAAGAAGGCGCTCGAGTCGTTCTGGTCGGGTGCCACCTCCGCGGCGCAGCTCGAGCGGGCCGCCGCCGAGCTCCGCCGCGCCACCCGCGAACGGCTGGTGGAGCTCGGCCTCGGCGCCGAGGACTCGTCCATCCCCGAGGCGCACTCGTTCTACGACCAGGTGCTCGACCAGGCCGTCACCGTCGGCGCCGTGCCGTCCCGCTTCGCCGACCTCGTAATCGACGGGACACTGGATCTCGCCGGGTACTCGACCCTCGCCCGCGGTGAGGGAGACCGGGCGCCGCTCGAGATGACCAAGTGGTTCGACACGAACTACCACTACCTGGTGCCCGAGATCGGTCCGGACACCGTCTTCTCCCTCGCGAGCACGCGGCGGGTGGACGAGGTGATCGAGGCTCGCGAGCAGGGCTTCCGCACCCGTCCGGTGCTGGTCGGGCCGGTCACCTTCCTCGCGCTGTCGAAGGCGAGCGACGAGGCCCCCGCGGGATACTCGCCGCTCGACCGCCTCGCCGACCTGCTGCCCGTGTACGCCGACCTGCTCGCTCGGCTCGCCGCGGCGGGCGCGGACTGGGTGCAGCTCGACGAGCCTGCTCTCGTCTCCGAATCGCTCCCGGTCGACCGCGCAGTGCTTCTCGCGGCGACCGAAACGGCGTACCGAGTGCTCGGGAACGCACCGGTGGGGAGCGAACGGCCCGCCATCCTCGTCTCCGCCCCCTACGGTGACCTCGGCGATGCGCTCGACGTGCTCGCCGCGAGCGAGGTGGAGGCCATCGGACTCGACCTCGTGAAGGGGGACCTGCCCCGACCGGTGCCGGGGCTCGGGAACAAGGTGCTGGTCGGCGGGGTGCTCGACGGTCACAACGTGTGGCGCGGCGACCTCGACCGTGCCCTCGGACTGCTCGACGAGCTCCGGTCGCTGTCGCCCCGCGTGGCGGCGTCGCCGTCCACCTCGCTGTTTCATCTGCCGCACGACGTCACCGGCGAGACCGACCTGCCCGAGCGGCTGCGCGGCTGGCTCGCGTTCGCCGACCAGAAGGTGGGCCAGGTCGCCACGCTCGCCCGCGCACTGACGGAGGGTCGCGACGCCGTCGCCGCGGAACTCGACGCGGCGACGGCGGCGCTCGCTGACCGGCGGGACGCCGAGGGTGTGCGGGTCGACGCGGTCCGCGCGCGTTCGGCGTCGCTCACCGAGGGTGATCGCCGGCGTGGCGCCGCCCCCGACCGCGCCGCCGCGCAGGAGGCCGCGCTCGGCCTGCCGCTCCTGCCCACCACCACCATCGGATCGTTCCCGCAAACGGCGGACATCCGGCGCGCACGCGCCCAGGCGGCCCGGGGAACGCTGTCGGCCGCGGACTACGAGGCGCGCATGCGCGCGGAGATCGCCGAGGTGGTGCGGCTGCAGGAGGAGATCGGGCTCGACGTGCTGGTGCACGGCGAGCCGGAGCGCAACGACATGGTGCAGTACTTCGCCGAGAATCTCGAAGGATTCGCCGTGACCCGGAACGGCTGGGTGCAGTCCTACGGCAGTCGCTGCACGCGTCCGTCGATCCTCTGGGGCGACGTGCACCGGGCGGCGCCGATCACCGTTCCGTGGTCGGCCTACGCCGCCTCGCTCACCGCCAAGCCGGTGAAGGGCATGCTCACGGGACCCGTCACCATCCTCGCCTGGTCGTTCGTACGGGACGACCAGCCGCTCGCCACCACCGCCGATCAGGTGGCTCTCGCCCTGCGCGACGAGATCGCGGATCTCGAGCAGGCCGGCATCTCGATCATCCAGGTGGACGAGCCGGCACTGCGCGAGTTGCTGCCCTTGAAGATCGCCGACCAGGACGACTACCTCGACTGGTCGGTGGGGGCCTTCCGCCTCGCCACGTCGGGAGCCCGGGATGCGACCCAGATCCACACGCACCTCTGCTACTCGGAGTTCGGCGTGGTCATCGACGCGATCGACCAGCTGGACGCCGACGTCACGAGCATCGAGGCGGCCCGGTCGCGCATGGACGTGGTGACGGACATCGAGCGGGTCGGATTCTCGCGCGGCATCGGACCCGGTGTGTACGACATCCATTCGCCGCGGGTTCCCGATGTCGCCGAGGTCACGGAGCTCATCGGCATCGCGCTGGGGGGCATCCCGGCCCGCCAGCTGTGGATCAATCCCGACTGCGGACTGAAGACCCGCGGGTACGACGAGACGATCGCGTCGCTGAGGAACGTGGTGCAGGCCACCGCCGCGGTGCGGGAGCGGACCGTTATTCCGGCCTGATCGGGGCTTGCACGGGCTCGGTGCCGGTCGACGGGACGCTGGGGCGGGGGCGCGGGGGAGGGGGCGCCGCAGGCGGTGCCGCGGAACGTGCCCCCCGAACTGGGGGACAGGCGGATGGGGACAAACCGCTCTGTCTGTCCCCTTTCTCCGCTACTGTCGATCTCACACCGCTTCCCCCCCAATCGGTGCGAAACACCGCGAGACCCGAACTCGCGGTTGGAGTCACGAATCCCCCGTCGTGACTGCCGCAATGCTGCGGGCCGTTGACCCGAATCCGGCCCGCAGCGCGGCTCCTCCCTCTCTCCGTCGCCGTTGCGGTCGCGGTCGCCACACGGTCGCTGAGCCTGTCGAAGCGACGTTCGCGTCCTTCGTGTCCCTTCGACAGGCTCAGGGACCGTGGGGGTGCGTGTGTTCGACCGGTACGGTCGCTGAGCTTGTCGAAGCGACGTTCGCAGCCTTCCCGTCCCTTCGACAGGCTCAGGGACCGTGGACGTGCGATTGTTCGACCGGTACGGTCGCTGAGCTTGTCGAAGCGACGTTCGCGTCCTTCGTGTCCCTTCGACAGGCTCAGGGACCGTGGGGGTGCGACGTTCGCGTTCCTCCTGTCCCTTCGACAGGTTCAGGGACCGTGGGGGTGCGACGCTCGCGTGCCTCCCGTCCCTTCGACAGGCTCAGGGACCGTGGGGGTGCGAGGTTCGCGTGCCTCCCGTCCCTTCGACAGGCTCAGGGACCGTGGGGGTGCGACGCTCGCGTGCCTCCCGTCCCTTCGACGGGCTCAGGGACCGTGGGATGGGACGTTCGCGTGGACCGCCGGGTCGCAGGGGGCGTCGTTAGGCTGGCAGCATGAAAATCATCCTCGTACTTCTCGCCATCTGGCTCCTGTTCTCCATCCTCGGCCTGGTCATCGAGGGCCTGCTCTGGCTCGCCGTCATCGGCATCGTGCTCGCCGCCGCGACCGTGATCTGGGGTATGGTCAAGCGCAAGAGCCGCGCCCACTGAGCCGCGCATAACCGCGCACATCGCGCGCGGGGGCCTTTTCCCGTAGCGGGAATCGCCCCCGAAGGTGGGACTGAGAGGATCCCCCACGCTCCAGTAGCGTGAGGGATGAGCATGCGGTGATCGAATTGCCGCTCTCGGGCGGTGCCGCAGACCGGGGGGTCGGGCGTCGCTCCTTTTCCGTTCCAGGGGGGCGTGACGATGCGCAATGCGGTCGTGCGATCGGTAACGAAATACAAGGCATTCCTCGCGAATGTGCTGGTGGCGACCTTCGTGTCGGGGATGTTCGTCGCACCGATGGCGATGCCCGACCGGGTGCTCGCGGGTACCTATGAGAACGGCTCATCGGCCATCGCCCTCGACGGCTCGTGGTCCACGGTCTCGTCGGGATACGACAGCGGCGGCTCGCATTCCCGCATGGACAGCGCGGGCGGCGCCGAGTTGTCCTTCACGGGAACCGGCGTGCGGTGGATAGCCCGCACGAACGGCTACGCCGGCATGGCGGACGTCTACCTCGACGGCACTCTGGTGCAGACGGTGGACCTGTACACGAAGTCCGCCGTGTACCGATCGATCGTCTTCGACTCCGGTGACCTCACCCCGGGCGATCACACCCTGCGCATCGAGCGCAAAGGCGTCAAGAACACCGCCTCCACGGGCACCAACATCTTCCTCGACAGCATCGTCGTGAACGACGCACCCGTGCTCTCGGGTGTCTACGAGAACGGCTCCGCACCGCTCGTGATGTCCGGGCCCTGGTTCACGGTGACCTCCGGGTCCGACAGCGGGGGATCGCACGCCCGCATCAGCTCCGCAGGCGCGGCCGATCTCCGCTTCTCCGGAACGAGCGTGCGCTGGACGGCACGCACCACCAGCTACGCGGGCATCGCCGACGTCTACATCGACGGCGCGCTGGCGAAGTCGGTCGACCTGTACTCCGCGACCGCCGGATACCGGGTGGTCGTCTTCGACTCCGGTCCGCTCGAGCGGGGCGAGCACAGCATCCGCGTGCAGTACACGGGCAACAAGAACCCCGCGTCCACGGGCCGGAACATCTTCCTCGACGGGATCGTGGTGCTCGACGCGCCGGTGGAAGCCGGCACGTACGAAGACGGCGACAAGGCCATGACCCTGACCGGATCGTGGTCGACCGTCGCCTCGGGCTACGACAGCGGCGGCTCCTACGGACGGCTAAGTGGAGTCGGATCGGCGCAGCTCAAGTTCACCGGTACGAGCGTGCGCTGGATCTCCCGCACCAACAACTATGCGGGCATGGCCACCGTGCACGTCGACGGCAAGCAAGTTGCCACGGTGGACCTCTACTCGGCCACCACCGCCTACCGCGCCGTCGTGTTCGATTCCGGCACGCTCGTGCCGGGGGAGCACACGATCCGCATCGAGCCGACCGGTACGCGCAATTCGGCATCCACCGGCGCCGGCGTCTTCCTCGACAGCATCGTGGTGAAGGACACGCCCGTGCCCGAGGGCACCCACGAGAACGGCACCCCGTCGATCGTGCTCGGCGGCCCCTGGTACACGGTTCCCTCCAGCTACGACAGCGGCGGAAGCCACACCCGTCTCGACGCCCCCGGCACCGCCGAACTGCGGTTCGCCGGCACCAGCGTGCGCTGGATTTCCCGCACGAACAGCTACGCGGGCACCGCCACCGTGTCGATCGACGGCCTCCGGATGGCGACGGTCGACCTGTACTCGAAGACCGCCGCCTATCGTGCGACGGTGTTCGACTCCGGGCCTCTCGATCGCGGCGAGCACACCCTCCGCATCGAGTACACCGGCCTCAAGAACCCCGCTTCCACCGGCAAGAACATCTACCTCGACAGCGTGGTCGTCGCGGATGCACCCGCGGCGATCGGCACGCACGAGGACGGTTCCGCGGTGATCGCGGCGGCGGGCAGCTGGTCCACCGTCGCCTCCGGCAACGACAGCGGGGGAAGCCACGCACGCCTCAGCAGCTCGGGCTCGGCGCAACTGAAGTTCGACGGCACCAGCGTGAAGTGGGTGTCGCGCACCAACGACTACGCCGGCATCGCGAACGTGTACGTCGACGGCGTCAAGGTCAGAACGGTGGATCTCTACTCGGCATCCCCGGTCTTCCAGGCCGTGGTCTTCGACTCCGGGGTGCTCGACCCCGGCGAGCACACCATCCGCATCGAGCGGAGCGGAACGCGCAACCCCGCCTCCACCGGCACGAGCATCTTCCTCGACGCGTTCGTGGTGTCGAACGCGCTCGCCGCGGTGATCACCGACGCCCACGCGTCCGGCACCTATGACAGCGAATCGGAGGCGATCGCCTACAGCCGAACCTGGCGCAGCGTGAGCTCCTACCTCGACTACGGGGGCTCCTACAAGGTCAGCGGTGACGGTCTCGCATCGGCGCGATTCGACTTCGAGGGCACCGGTATCCGATGGGTCACCCGCACGAACCACTACTCCGGCATCGCGAAGGTCTACCTCGACGGTCAGTACGTGCGCGATGTGGATCTCTACACCGCCACCCGCACGGACCAGAACGTGGTCTTCGAGCGGACCGGTCTCGCGCAGGGTCCGCATTCCCTCGTGATCGAGCGCACCGGTGCGAAGAGCGCCGCGTCCACCGGCCGTGACGTCTCGGTCGACGCGTTCGTCGTGACCGACAGCACCGCGCCGGATGCGCCCGCCGCGCCGTCGCTCGTTCCCGAGCGCAAGGGCATCAGGGTCGACTGGACGCCCTCGCCGGCGTCCGACCTCACCGAGTACCGGCTCTACCGGGCGGGGGTGAACGGTTCGTACTCGGTGCTGCACACCTTCCCGCCCGCGGAACGCTCCATCCTCGACGTCGGACTGACGGCGAACGCCGCATACTCCTACCGGCTCACCGCCGTCGACTCGAGCGGCAACGAGTCCGCACCATCGCGGGTGGCGTCGGCGGCCGCGCCCGCCGCGGCACCGGTGTCCGCCGGACGGTACGCAAGCTGCCCGACCGCCACCGTGCGCGTCAGCACCAACCGGGAGTTCACGGCGGCCCTGGCGGGCGCCACCGCCGGTGACGTGATCGTGCTGGCCCCCGGCACGTACGGCGCGAACTTCGACCTCACGGCATCCGGCACCGCGGGCAAGCCGATCTGGATCTGCGGATCCCGCTCGGTGGTGCTCGACGGGGGTGACCACCGTGCCGGCTACGGATTCCAGCTGACCGGGTCGTCGAACGTGGTGCTCACCGGGATGAGCATCCGCAACGTGAAGAAGGGCGTCATGGTCGTGAAGGGCTCGGCCGTCACCGTCTCCGACCTCTCGGTGTCCACCATCGGTGAGGAGGCGATCCACCTCCGCACCAACACGACCGACAGCTTCGTGGTCGGCAACACCATCACCCGCACCGGACTGCACACACCCGAGTACGGCGAAGGCGTGTACGTGGGGACGGACCCGTCGAACTGGTGCGCCTTCTCGGCCTGCCAACCCGACCGCAGCAACCGCAACTCGGTGCTGTCGAACGTGATCAGCGCGACTACGGCAGAGGGCATCGAGGCGAAGCCGGGTACCGAGGGTGGCTGGCTGCGCGGTAACACCATCGACGGATCCGCCCTGAACACGGCGTTCGCCTGGTCGTGGATCTCGGTCAGCGGCAACGACTACATCGTCGAGGGCAACGTCGGCACTAACTCGCCCGAAGACGGCATCAAGTCGGTCGAGGTGTCGACGGTGCCCGGATGGGGCAGGAACAACGTATTCGTCGCCAACTCCGCGACCAACGTCAATGGTGCCTTCTACGGGGTGCGGATCACCACGAAGGGCACCGGCGCCATCGTCGGCTGCGACAACACCCTCTCGGGCGCCGGCGCCGGTGTGACGAACGTTCCCTGCCAGAAGTAGCGCCGCCGCCGCCCGCTCCCGTCATCCTGTGGTGGCGGCGGGCGCAGGCGGGGCGCGAGTCCCTCAGGGAACGACGCGGACGCCGTCCTTCCAGACCGCGCGGGTGAGCGGAACGCCGGGGCGGTAGGCGAGCGACGCGACCGAGGGCGCGTCGAGCACCTGGAGGTCGGCGCGCGCGCCGACGCCGAGGTGCCCCACCGAGCCCGGCCCGGATGCGCGGCGCAGGGCCGTCGCACCACCGAGGGTCGCGGCGCGCACCGCCTCCTCGACGCTCAGCCCCATCTGCAGCACGGCGGTCGTCACGGCGAACGGCATCGACGTCGTGTACGACGTGCCCGGATTGCAGTTGCTCGCGAGGGCGATCGTGGCACCCGCATCGAGCAGGGCGCGGGCCGGCCCGAACGGCTGGCGGGTGCAGAGGTCGCAGGCCGGCAGCAGGGTGGCGACCGTGGTCGAGGAGGCGAGGGCGTCGATGTCGGCGTCGTCGAGGTGGTTGCAGTGGTCCACACTGGCCGCGCCGAGCTCCACCGCGAGCCGTGCACCCGGGCCGGAGCCGAGCTGGTTGCCGTGCACCCGCAACCCGAGTCCCGCAGCGGCGCCCACGGTGAGCACGCGGCGGGCCGCGTGGTCGTCGAACGCGCCCCGCTCGACGAACACGTCGATCCAGGACACGTGCGGACGCACCGCCTCGAGCATCGGTCCCGTCACCAGGTCGACGTACTCGGCGGTTTCTGCCCCCTCCGGCACCACGTGCGCGCCGAGGAACGTCACATCGTCGGCGACCTCGGCCGCGATGCGCGCGGATCGCAACTCGTTCTGCACGTCGAGGCCGTAGCCCGTCTTCGTCTCGAGCCACGTGGTGCCCGCGGCGAGAGCCTCGGCCCTCAACCGCCGCACGGTTCCACGCAACTCCTCGTCGGTGGCGGCGCGCGTGGCGCGCACCGTGGACTGGATGCCACCGGCGGTGTACGGCGCACCGGTCAGGCGCGCCTCGAACTCGGCGGTGCGGTCGCCCGCGAAGACGAGGTGGCTGTGCGAGTCCACCCAACCGGGAAGCACGGCGCGCCCCTGCACGGAGGTGACGGTGTCCGCGGCGGGCGCGTGCCGTCGGTCACCCAGCCAGGCGACGCGTCCTGCCTCGATCACGAGGGCGGCGTCGCGGCGTCGCGCACGGTCGGGCTCGTTACCCGTGAGTTCACCGATGTCGGTGATCAGTTCGCTGGTCATTACTCGATTCCGTTCATCGCGTCGAACTCGGCGAGCACCGCGGCGTACGCGGCGGACAGGTCGTCGCGCGCCCGCGCATCCACCCGGCGCCCGCCCACGTAGACGGCGAGTATGTCGGCCGCGGTCGCGCTGAGCACCAGCTGCTCCGGTGCCGAGCCCACGGTGCGCACGGATGCCGCGTCGAGCTCGACGAGGTCGAGCGGTTCGCCCACGCCGAGGGTCCCGCGACCGAGGCCCAACGAGCGGTACCCGGCGCCGGTGCCCGCGACGAGGAGGTCGGCCGGCGAGAACCTGCCCCGGCGACCGGATCCGAGGCGTTCCCCGGCCTCCAGCCCCCGAAGCTCGAGGAGCGGGTCGATGACGGCGTTCTGGTCGGAGCCGATCGCGATCGTGCACCCCGCCGCGGCGAGGTCGACCGCCGGGCCGATGCCGTCGCCGAGGTCCGCCTCGGTGGTCGGGCACATCACCACGGTCACGCCGGCCCGGCCGAGCGCGGCGATGTCGTCGGCGGTGAGATGGGTGGCGTGCACCACGGAGAGTCGCGGGCCGAGCGCACCGAGCGCGTCGAGTACCGCGGTGGGGGTGATGCCGTAGGCGGCGCGCACGTCGTCGTTCTCCCGCGGCTGCTCGGAGAGGTGCATGTGCAGCGGCACCTCGGCGGGGAGGCCCGCGAGCACCGCCGCGATCGCATCGGGGTGCACCGCCCGGAGGGAGTGGATCGCCGCACCGAGCGTCGCGAGCCCGCTCGGTGAGGCGGCGCGGACGCGGTCGCGAAGCGCGTGCCAACGATCGAGCCAGGCGGCGGCGCTGCCGTCGCCGAAGCGGCGTTGCGCGGCGGAGAGCGGCGTGCCGATGCCGCCGTCGAGGTAGCAGGTGTCGAGCAGGGTGAGTCGGATCCCCACCTCCTCGGCGGCCGAGACGAGCGCGAGTTCCATGTCGTGGTCGGGGTACGGGCTGCCGTCGGGCCGGTGGTGCACGTAGGTGAACTCGCCGACCGCCGTGAATCCGCTCGCCACCATCTCCCGGAACACCGCGACGGCGAGGCGCCGGTACCGGTCGGGCGTGAGTGCGCCGGCCGCGTCGTACATCCGCTCGCGCCACGCCCAGAAGTCGCCGCCATCGCCGTGCGTGCGGCCGCGCAGCACCCGGTGGAACAGGTGCGAATGCGCGTTCGCGAACCCCGGCACGGCGGTGCTCACGCGCACATCGGATGCGTGCGCGGGCACACCGACCTCGTGTGCGGTGATCATCCCACGCTCATCGGCGCGCACCCGCACACCGGAGCGCAGCTCGTCCCCGACGAGGAGGCGCTCGCACCAGAACGAGATCACAGCAGGTCCCGCAGCACGGTGACGAGTGCGGCCACCCCGGCCTCGCAGTCGTCGTCGGTCGCGCCCTCCTCGGGTGCGTGCGAGACGCCCGTCGGGTTCCGCACGAACAGCATGGCCGTCGGCACCAGTGACGCGAGGATGCCGGCGTCGTGTCCGGCACCCGTGGGGAGCACGGGCGCACCGCCGAGCACCGCCGACATCCGGTCGCGCAGGGCGGGATCGAACACGACCTCCCCGCCGTACGACTCCTCGACGATCTCGATCTCGCAGCCCTCACGTGCGGCGGCGTCCCGGGCAGCGACCCCGATGTCGGCGACCGCGGCGCGCGTGTCCTCGTCGTTCGAGCCGCGCACGTCGAGCCAGGCGGTCACCTGCGACGGGATCACGTTCGTGCCGCCCGGCACCGGCTCGATGCGGCCGAAGGTGGCGCGCACGGTCGGGCTCGCCGCGGCCACCGTTCGTGCGGAGAGGATGGCCTCGGCGGCCACGACCATCGGGTCTCGGCGGTCGGCGATCGCGGTGGTGCCCGCATGGTTGCCCTGACCGCGCACGCGCACCCGCCAGCGACCGTGCGCGAGGATGCTCGACGCCACGCCGATCGCGGCGCCCGCATTCACAAGACCGATGCCCTGCTCCACGTGCAGCTCGACGAAGACACCGATCCGTCCGAGCGCCTCCCGGTCGACCCCGAGGTGCGCCACGTCGAGGCCGAAGGCGGCGGCCCGGTCGGCGAAGGTGCCGCCGTCGGCGTCGGTGAGCGCGGCGGCACGCTCCGGCGCGATCGCGCCCGACAGCAGCCGGGAGCCGAGGCAGGCGACCCCGAACCGGGATCCCTCCTCCTCGGCGAAGACGACGACCGCGAACGGCCGACCGGGCGTCACCCCGTCGGCCTGCAGGGCGGCGACCGCGGCGAGGGCGCTCACCACGCCGAGGGGGCCGTCGAGCGCGCCGCCACCGGGCACCGAGTCGAGGTGGCTGCCGGTGATCACCGCGTCGGGGCCGGGCGCGCCCCACCACGCCCAGATGTTCCCGTTCCGGTCGGTCTCCAGGCCGAGGCCGAGGGCGCTCGCGCGCTCGGTGAACCACTCCCGCAGCTCCCGCTCCGCGGGGTCGAACACATGCCGCGAGTACCCGCCGCGGTGCGCGTCACGACCGACCCCATCGATCTCGCGCAGCAGCGTCGTCGCGGATCGCATCGGCGTCATCGCGGTTCCCCGCCTTCCTCCATCGGCACCCGGAGTCCGCGCTCGTGGGCGACCTCGCGCGCCCGGTCGTAGCCCGCGTCGACGTGGCGCATCACGCCGGTGCCCGGGTCGTTCACCAGCACGCGCGCGATCTTCTCCGCCGCGAGGTCGGTGCCATCGGCCACCAGTACCTGGCCGGCGTGGATGGACCGGCCGATGCCCACGCCGCCACCGTGGTGCAACGACACCCAGGTGGCCCCGGATGCGGTGTTCAGCAGGGCGTTGAGAATGGGCCAGTCGGCGATGGCGTCCGACCCGTCGAGCATCGCCTCGGTCTCCCGGTAGGGGGAGGCGACGGAGCCGGAGTCGAGGTGGTCGCGACCGATCACGATCGGTGCGCTGACCTGACCGGTGCGCACCAGCTCGTTGAAGGCGAGACCGGCGAGGTGGCGCTCCTGGTAGCCCAGCCAGCAGATGCGGGCGGGCAGGCCCTCGAACTGCACCTTGTCACCGGCGGCGGTGATCCACCGGCGGAGCTTCTCGTCGTCGGGGAAGAGTCGCAGGATTTCCTGGTCGGTGCGCGCGATGTCGGCGGGGTCGCCCGACAGCGCCACCCAGCGGAACGGCCCACGGCCCTCGGCGAACTGCGGCCGGATGTACGCGGGCACGAAGCCGGGGAAGTCGAACGCGTGATCGTACCCGCCGAGCTCCGCCTCGCGGCGGATCGAGTTGCCGTAGTCGAACACCTCGGCCCCGGCATCCTGCAGGTCGACCATCGCGGCCACCTGCTTGGCCATCGACGCGCGAGCGCGCTCGGTGAACCCGACCGGATCGGCCTCCGCCGCGGCGCGCCATTCCTCGACGGCAACACCCTCGGGCAGGTAGCTGAGCGGGTCGTGCGCGGAGGTCTGGTCGGTCACGATGTCCACGTCGGCGCGGCGGTCGCGTATCTCGGCGAACACGGTGGCGGCGTTCCCCACGAGACCCACGGAGAGCGCGCGCCTGTCCCTCTTCGCGGCGGTCACCCGGGCGAGCGCGTCGTCGAGGTCGTCGGCCAGCTCGTCGAGGTAGCCGTGGTCGATGCGGCGCCGGATGCGCGACGCGTCGACGTCCACGATGAGCACCGCACCACCGTTCAGCGTGACGGCGAGCGGCTGCGCGCCGCCCATGCCGCCGGCGCCGCCGGTGAGGGTGATCGTGCCCGCGAGGGAACCGCCGAACCGCTTGTCCCCGATCGCGGCGAAGGTCTCGTACGTGCCCTGCAGGATGCCCTGCGTGCCGATGTAGATCCACGACCCGGCGGTCATCTGCCCGTACATGGTGAGTCCGAGGTCTTCGAGCCGACGGAACTCCGGCCAGGTCGCCCAGTCGCCGACGAGGTTGGAGTTGGCGATGAGCACCCGCGGCGCCCACTCGTGGGTGCGGAACACGCCCACCGGCTTGCCCGACTGCACGAGCAGGGTCTCGTCCGCTTCCAGTCCCTCGAGGGTGCGCACGATCGCGTCGTAGGCCTCCCAGCTGCGTGCCGCGCGGCCGGTGCCGCCGTACACCACGAGATCCTCGGGTCGCTCGGCGACCTCCGCGTCGAGATTGTTCATGAGCATGCGGATGGCCGCCTCGGTCTGCCAGCTCTTCGCGGTGATATCGCTGCCGCGGGCGGCTCGGATGGTGCGGGACGGTGCGTCGGTCGGGGTCTTCACGGGGGTCCTCGTTCGGTCGGTTTCAGCGGCGGAGCAGGGCGGGGTGGGCGTGGGGTCAGAATGCGGAAGCGGGATCCGCGCGGCGGTGTTCACGGAACGGGGAAGGGAAAGGGTACGGGGTCGGCGAACCGTCGGAGCGCATTGCCGAGCAGCGTCGCCACCGGGTTGTCGAAGTCGTCGACCGGCAGCGCTCCGGCGAACGCGATCGACCCCACGGAGAACACCGCTCCGCCCGATGGTGTCTCGAAGAACACGATGTCGGCGCGGCGCTCGCCGCTCGAGTCGGCCGCCTCGTAGGAGTCGGGCAGGGGGTCGCTGGTGGCGAGGATCAGGGCGTGCTGCGGTGTGCCGTGCGCCGCGTCGGCGCGGTCGCACTCGTACGCCACCGCGCCGCCGAACCACAACGCCTCCGCCCCGATCGGTTCGGCACCGGTGAGGGCGGACTCCGGAATGCCCTCGACGAGGAACCGCGCCCGGTCGTCGCGCGCGGCCGGCAGCATCCGGTACCCCACGCCGTCGCCGAAGCCCATGGTGGTGTAGATCAGCCCGGTCAGCCGCACGGGTGCAGGGGAGTGGTGACGCCACAGCCCGCCGGGTTCACCGGTCGCCGCGAGAGACGCCTCACCGGGTGCCGCCTCCCACAGTCCCACCTCCGCGCCGCGCCGGCGCAGCTCCAGCACGTGCTCGCTGCCCGGCATCGTGGCCACCATGGCGTGCAGGCCGTTGCCGCCGAGGTAGGCGAGGCGTCCGCCGCGGCCGAGCCAGCGGTCGAGCGACGCCATGCCGCGCCTGCTCCAGTACTCCGGGTGGCTGCCGGTGACGAGCACGCGGCGCTCGTCGCCGAGCAGCGACGGGTCCTCCTCCAGGTCGTGATCGGTGATCACGTCGTAGGCGATCCCCGCGTGCTCGAGGAACTCGAGGATGCGCAGGTCGGCGCCGAGGCCGTGCGGCTGCCCGGTCAGCCAGTACACGTAGTCGGGCCGGAGGTTGAGCAGCGGGCGCAGTAGCGATGCGTAAGCCACGCCGCGTCCGTCGGCGTGGTTGCTGTAGAGCGAGGTGAGCCCGTGCCACGCCGTGTACTCGTCGCGGGCGTCGCTCGTCACCGGCACGTGCGGCGCGAACGGCGCCTCGTTCGCGTACGCGAGATAGGTGAAGGTCGGCAGGAGTACGGTCACCGCGGCCCGGTCCGCCGCCGGCTCCGCGCCGCGAACCGCCACCCGCCCCGCAGCCCGCACGGCGAAGGGCAGGATGTCGATGGCGGTGTCGGTGGTCAGCTCCGCCGCGTACACGCCGCTCGGCAGGTCGTCCGGCAGGGGCAGGGTCGCGGCAACGGGCCATCCCGCGTCGTCGAGGTCGTCGCGCGCGAAGGCGGCCGCGCCGTACGCCGCCGGGTTCTCGGTCCACCGCGCCTCTGCGTCGCGCCAGTCGGCACCGGTCACGCCGCGCGTCGGCGAGCCGAACAGTCGCCCGCACACCGATCCGTCGACCGACGAGCGGATGTCGGGGCTCACCTGCCGCGGATCGAGCACCAGCCGCGTGCCGGCCACGGTCACCGCGTCGAGCTTGCCGTCGAAGAAGCGGCTCGGGGTATCACCTCCCGCGCCGCCCAGCGCCGCGAGCGTCACGCTGAGCGGACCGTCCGCCGACCGCAGCGATCCGGCCGACGGCACGGCGGACGCGGCCGTGCGGGTCGACGGCCACGCGGGCGACGACACCGTCACGGAGATGCTGTCGTTGTCGGTTGCACCGGCGGCGATGTCGACCTCGATCCGGTGCCAGGCGTGCCGGGTCAAAGCTCCAATCGACAGCGGCTTCGACAGCGGCAGTAGCGACGCGTCCGACGCGAGCAGCTCGAGGCCGCCGTTCCCGGCCACGCCGAGGGCGAGCAGCGCGTCCCCGCGCCGGATCGACAGCAGCACGGAGCCCGCCGGGTCGGGCGCCGTCGGAAACACCCACAGCGAGCAGGACAGCCCGGCGGCGCACGCCGCGGCATCGGGATCGGCATCCGAGGGCACCGGCACGGTCGCCGTGCCGTACGACCCGGGCTGGAAGCCGTGCACCCCCGGCGCGGGCACCCGCAGCGGAGCAACGCCGTCCACCGGCACCGCCCCCGGCAGGCGGACGAGGCGCACGCGCACGTCGCCGTCGGCGCTCAGGCGCAGCGGCACCGCGTCGCCGGGAGCGAAGCTGAGCCGCGGCGTGTAGCCCGTGAGCGCGGCCGGATCGCTGCGACGCGTCGGTGTCGCCGGAGGGGAGGGTGCGGTCATGTCGGAGCACTCATGTCAGTGGGGATGGGCTGGCGGATCGGGGTGCCGGGGCGGTCAGTCGATCGAACGGCCCGCGCGCGCGGCGGTGTCCCGCGCGGCATCGAGCAGCGCGCCCGAGCGCACGAGCGCCACGGTCTCGGCGATCTCCGGCGACAGGTGGCGGTCACCGCCCGGTCCGGCGACCCGGTCGCGCAGCACGGCGATCACCGATCGGGCGACCGGGCTCGGGGCGTCGTCGGACACCGCCGTGCGCATGTCGATGGCGCGACAGGCGGAGAGCAGCTCGATGGCGAGCACGCGGGTGAGCCCGTCCACCGCGCGGCGCAGCTTCACCGCGGCCGACCAGCCCATCGACACGTGATCCTCCTGCATCGCCGACGAGGGGATGGAGTCCACGCTCGCCGGGTTCGCGAGGCGCTTCAGTTCGGAGACGATGCCGGCCTGCGTGTACTGGGCGATCATGTGGCCGGAGTCGATGCCGGGGTCGGCAGCGAGGAAGGCGTTCAGGCCGTGGCTGCGCGACACGTCGAGCATCCGGTCGGTACGCCGCTCCGAGATGCTGGCCAGGTCGGCGACGGCGATGGCGAGGAAGTCGAGCACGTAGGCCACGGGTGCGCCGTGGAAATTGCCGTTGGACTCGAGGCGGCCGTCGAGGGTGACGACCGGGTTGTCGATGGCCGAGGCGAGCTCGCGCCCCGCGACGAGGGCGGCGTGGTCGAGGGTGTCGCGCACGGCACCGTGCACCTGAGGCGCGCAGCGCAGCGAGTACGCATCCTGCACCCGGGTGAACGGCATCGTCGAGCGGGTGCTGATCAGGCCGGAACCGTCGAGCACGGCCCGGATGTTGGCCGCGGACACCGCCTGACCGGGATGCGGGCGGAGGTCCTGCAGGTCGGCCGCGAAGACCGTGTCGGTGCCGCGCAACCCCTCGATGGTGAGGGCGACGGCGAGGTCGGCGGTCGCCACCAGCGCGGTGAGGTCGCGGATCGCCATCAGCAGCATCCCGAGCATGCCGTCGGTGCCGTTGATGAGGGCGAGGCCCTCCTTCTCCCGCAGGTCGAGCGGCGTGATCCCCGCGGCGGCGAGCGCCGTCGCCGCGGGGACGAGCGTGCCGTCCGCGGTCCGCGCGTCGCCCTCACCCATGGCGACGAGGGCGCAGTGCGACAGCGGGGCGAGGTCGCCGGAGCAGCCGAGGCTGCCGTACTCGCCGACCACCGGCGTGATGCCGGCGTTGAGGATGTCCGCATACGTCTGCGCGACGATTGGACGGGCACCGGTGCGACCGGTGGCGAGGGTGGAGAGCCGGAGCAGCATGAGCGCCCGCACCACCTCCCGGTCCATCTCCGCGCCGGAGCCGGCGGCGTGCGACCGCACGAGCGACCGCTGGAGGCGCGCGCGATCCTCGAATGCGATGTAGGTGGAGGCGAGGGCACCGAATCCCGTGGAGACGCCGTAATGCGGACGGTCGCTCGCGGCCAGCGAGTCGACGATCGCCCGGCTCTCCGCCATGGCGGCGAGGGCGTCGTCGCCGATGGTGACGCGCGCGTCTCGTCGAGCAACGGCGAGGACGTCGTCGGGAGTGAGCGCTCCGAGCCCCACGAAGATCTCCGCGCTGGTGGTGGTGGCTGTCATCGTGACCTTTCCGAGGGGAGCAACTCGTTCCAGTACACACCCGCGGCCGTCCGTTTCCGGGCGGAAACGGGCGGTGACCGTCTGGTATGTCAGACCGGGTCGACGGAGTGGCTCAGGGAATCGGCGCGGGCTCGTGCACCATGCCGAGCACGGTGGAGAAGAGGTCGCGGAACACCGGGTCGGCGTTCATCTCCGGGCGACGCGGGCGTTCCAGCGGCACCGGGAGCTCGGCCCGGATCGTGCCGGGGCGCCGGCTCATGACGATGACGCGATCCGACGTGATGATCGCCTCCTCGATGTCGTGGGTGATCATCATCACGGTGAGGCGGTGCTTCTCCCACACCCGGATGAGGAGCGCCTGCATCTCGCGCCGGGTGAGCGCGTCGAGGGCGCCGAACGGTTCGTCCATGAGCAGGATGCCCGGTCGGTAGCTGAGCGACCGGGCGAGGGCGACGCGCTGCTGCATGCCGCCGGAGAGTTGGGCCGGGTAGGAGTCCTCGAACCCGTCGAGACCGACGAGGGAGAGGTGCTCGCGCGCGATCGCGGTGCGCTCGGCGGCGGCGATCGGTTCGTCCTGCAACGCGAACTTGACGTTGTCGAGCGCGGAGAGCCACGGCAGCAGGGTCGAGCCCTGGAACACCACGCCACGGTCCCGACCGGGGCCGGTGACCTCCGCGCCGTCGACGCGCACCGAGCCCTCGGTGCGCTCGGTGAGCCCCGCGATGATGGACAGCAGGGTGCTCTTGCCGCATCCGCTCGTGCCGACGACCGAGACGAACTCGTTCTCGTGCAGGTCGAGGTCGATGTCGGTGAGCGCGAGCACCGGTCCGAAGCTCTTGGTCAGTCCCCGGATGGTGACTTTGGCCTCGGTGCTCCCGGCCGCCGTGCCGTTCCCGGCGAGGTCGCTGGTCATCTGCTGATCCTTTCGTAGCGGAACACCCGTCGACCGATGAAGCGCATGACCTGGTCGGTGATGAGCCCGAAGATGCCGAGGATGATCACGTACAGGATGATCGTGTCGGTCTGGAAGTAGCGCTGGCCGAGGGTGATGCGATAGCCGAGACCGCTGGTGGCAGCCACCAGTTCCGCGACCACGAGCCAGGTCCAGGCCCAGCCGAGGGTGATGCGCAGGGCGTCCCAGATGCGGGGAGCGGCGGACCGCAGCACGATGCGGCGCAGGATCTGCGCGTTGCTGAGTCCGAGCGTCTCACCGAGGTCGATGAGCGGTCGCGGCACCTGACGCACCGCGTCCGCGATGAGGAGCACCTGCTGGAAGAAGGTGCCGAGGAAGATGATGAGGAACTTCTGTCCGTCGCCGATGCCGACCCAGAGGATGGTCAGGGGCACGAACGCCACCACCGGCATGTAGCGGACGAAGTCGACGAGCGGCTCGAGCGCGGCCTCGATGCGCCGCGAGGTGCCGATGCCGATGCCGATCGGGATGGCCGCCACCGTGGCGAGGAGAAAGCCTGCGCCGATGCGGTACACGCTGGTGGCCGCGTCGGAGGCGAGCTGTCCGTTCTGGATCTGCGTCACCAGCCGTTCGGCAACGGCGACGGGGGAGGGCAGGAAGAGCGGAGACACGAAACCGCTCAGCGTGACCAGGGCCCACAGCGCGAACAGCACGACGAAGGTGCCGATCGACGAGATGGCGTAGGTGCGTCGGGAGATCTTCTCGCCGACGCGGCGGCGCCGCCGCGACCCCGGGAGGGATTGCGGCGACGCCACGAGCACGGAGTTCGCCATGGAGGATTAGCCCTCGACGAAGGAGGTGTCGACGAGCCCCTCGAGGCTCACGTCACCGGTGATGATGCCGGCCGACTCCGCCGCCTCCAGCACGAGCGGGATCGTCTCCTCGGAGAAGGCGCCGCCCAGCTCGGTGGCGTTCTCCTCGCGGGTGTAGTACTCCACGCCCTCGAACGCGGTGGTGAGCGCCTCGGGGTCCTCGCCGACGGCCTCGGCGATGATGGCGCGGGCCGCTTCGGTGTCGCTGTCGTAGTACTCGATCGCGGCGCCCCACGACTCGACGAGGGCCTCGATGGTGTCGGGATTCGACTCGAGGTAGGCGTCGCTCACCACGAGCACGTCGCTCACCAGTCCGGGCAGTTCGCCCGCGGTGAAGAGCAGCTCGAGGTCGTCGCCCTGCTCGAGCGCCGTGCTGATGTAGGGCTCGTACGTGACGGCGAGGTCGACCTGTCCGCCGATGAGCGCGGCACCGGCGTCGGAGGCGGCCATCGGAACGGGGGTGACGTCGTCGATGCTGAGGCCCGCGCTGTCGAGCGCGTAATTGAGCAGCAGGTCGGAGGTGGTGCCCTGCTCGTAGGCGATGCGCTTGCCCGCGAGGTCCTCCACGCTTCCCACACCCGACGGCACGACGATCGCATCGGCCGTGGTGCTGATGTCCTCGATCATCACGATCTTCACGGGCACCCCGGCCTGCTGCATGAGCAGCGCGGTGTGGGTGGCCACGTTGGCCACGTCGACGTTGCCCGAGACGAACGCCGCATTGAGGTCGGCGTCGGTGTTGAAGTTGGTCTGCTCCACGTCGAGGCCGTTCTCCTCGAAGATGCCCTGCTCCTCGGCCACGTACCAGGGGCCGTAGCCGATCCAGGGCAGCGTGGCCATGCGCACCGTGGTCGTGCCGTCGGTGCTGCCGGATTCGGTGCCGGTGCCGGTGCCGGCGCCGGTGCTGCCGCCGGAGCCGGAGCTGCAGGCCGTGAGGGCCGTGGCAGCGACGAGGGTGAGGCCCGCGGAGAGGGCGATTCGGTTCCGCTTCGTGATCATGATGTGTCCATTTCGTGGGGGAGGGGAAGGGAGGGGGGAGACAAGGTCGCGGACCTGGTCGGAACGTTACCGGGCGCGGAGCAGGATACTGCCCTCCTCACGCAGTTGGTCGATGCTCGTCACGCCGAGCAGCTGCATGGTGCGGGACAGTTCGGCCGTGAGGATCTCCACGACCCGCTCCACACCGCGAGGCCCCGTGGCGACGAGTCCCCAGAGGTAGGGACGACCGAGGAAGGCGGCGTCGGCGCCGAGGCAGAGGGCGACGGCCACGTCGGTGCCGGTGCGCACGCCGCTGTCGACGAGGATGCCGAAGTCGTCCCCGGCCGCCGCCCGCACCTCGGGCACCAGACGCACCGGGGGGATCGCGCCGTCGAGCTGGCGTCCGCCGTGGTTCGAGAGGTGCACGCCGTCCACACCGAGAGACTTCGCCCGCAGCGCATCCGCGGCCGAGAGCGGCCCCTTGAGCAGCAGGGTCCCCGGCCAGAGCGAGCGGAACTCGGCGATGTCGTCCCAGCCGACGGTGGGGTCGAACTGCGAGGTGATCTCGGCGATGGAACCCCCGGCGATCCCGGTCCCGGCGGACGCACTCGCGCGCACGTTCGCGAAGTCGAGCGCCGGGTTGCTGATCATGGACGTCCAGTAGTGCGGCTTCACGCCGATGCGCGCGATGGTGGCGGCGTCGAGGCGGGGCGGGATGGCGAGGCCGTTGCGGCGGTCGCGCAGGCGGTTGCCCGACACCGCGGTGTCGATGGCGATCTCGAGAACCTCGCAGCCGGCCGCGGCCGCCCGGGCCACCATGTCGCGGGAAATGCCGCGGTCCTTGAGGATGTACAGCTGAAAGTAGGGCGCGACCCCGGCGCCCGCCACCACGTCCTCCACGCTCGTGGTGGCCACGGTGGAGATGACGTAGGGCACGGCGCTGCGGGCCGCAGCGGTGGCCGCACCGATCTCGCCGGCCTGGCTGAGCAGCCTGGTGTACCCGGTGGGCGCCAGCCCGATCGGGGCGGAGTACCGCCGCCCGAAGAGCGTGGTGGCGGTGGACGTTCCGCTCACGTCGCGGAGGGCCGACGGCACCAGGTGGTAGTCGTCGAACGCGGTGCGGTTGTCGCGGAGGCTGCGCTCGCCGTCCGCGCCACCCTCCAGGTAATCGAACACCGGCCCGGGCAGGCGTCGGCGGGCGCGCCCCCGGAAGTCGGAGACGGTGAGGGTGTTCGACAGCGTCCGTTCCGCCCGGCTGAGACCGGTGCGGGGACGACCGAAAAGGTCGAGCACTTCGCGGGGCTTCATGGCGCTAGCGGTCCAGTCGTCGGGTCACCGCGAGCTCGTGCGCCGGGAATCCCTCGTGCCGGGTGAACGCCACGACCGTGCCGCTCATCCGCTCGAGGCCCGCGCGGGTGGACTTCGCCACGGCCATGCGCTTGCGGAAGGTGTCGGCGGTGATTCCGCTCGACACCTTGGCGTACCCGGAGGTGGGCAGGGATGCGGGGCACCCGATCACGAAGTTCGCCATGGAGATCGTGGTGTTCTGGCCGAGCAGCACTTCGGCGGCGTCCTCGATGAGGGCGAGCACGGCGTCCTCGTCGCGGGCGACGAGCTGCATGTGCTCGGGGGCGTAGGCGTTCGCCACTTCCGCCCCCTCGACCATGTCGTCGACCAGCACGGCGCCGCCATTGGTGCCGAGCGCCAGCCGCGCGTAGCCGGCCCGCTGCTCGGGCAGGTCGGCGAGTTGCTTCTCCACCTCCGCCTGCACCGTCTCGAGCAGGGCGGGGGAGTCGGTCACGAGCACGCTCGACGAGTCGGGACCGTGCTCCGCCTCGTTCAGCAGGTCGGCCGCCAGCAGGTACGGGTCGGCGGAATCGTCGGCGAGGATCAGGCTCTCGCTCGGCCCGAGCAGCATGACCCCGCACGTGCCGAATCGCTGGATCTCGACCTGCGCGCAGGCGACGGGCGGACTGCCGGGGCCGCACACCTTGCGCACCTTCGGCACGGTCTCGGTGCCGAACGCGAGTGCCGCGATGCCGGCGGGACCGTTGGCCCGGAACACGTCGGAGATGCCGAGCTCGTCGGCGACCACGAGCACGGCGTCGTCGACCCGGCCGTCGGAGCCGGGCACCGGCGGCACGATGACCGCGATGTTCTTCACGCCGGCCACGACGGCGGGGGTGGCCAGCTGCACGAGCACCGACGGATACGACCCCTTGCCGCTCGGCACGAACAGGCCGACGCTCGCGATGGCCGTCGCCTTCTCGCCCACGGTCACGCCGGGCTCGGTCTCGAAGCTCCAGTCGCCGTGCTGCACCAGCTGCTCGTTGAAGCGGCGCACCGACGCGATGCTGTCGCGGATGGCCGCGATCATCTCCTCGGACAGCGCCTCGCGGGCGGCCGCGAACTCCTCCGGCTGCACCCGGATGCGATCCGGCGCCACCGTGCACCCGTCGAACTTCTCGAGCGCCCGGAGGAGCGCGGCGTCACCGTTCTCGCGCACGTCGTCGAGGATCTCGAGCACCGACTCGCGGAGCGCCGGATCGAAGATCTTCTCGAGCCCCCGGGTGGTGAGGTCGGCCCGGTCGTCGGCGCTCATGGATTTCCAGGTCCCGCGAGTGCGGATGGGGCTGTTCATGGGGACTGCCTTCGTATGGTTCGGATAGCGGGGAGACGGGAGGGAGGGAGACGGGAGCGGGGTCGGCGTGGTCGGGGGTCGGAGAGGCCGGATCGGGGGAGCGGTCGGGTCGGCGGCGAGGTGCCGTCAGAGCGCGCGACCGCCGTCGACGGAGAGGACCGACCCGGTGAGGTAGCCGGAGGACGGGCCGAGCAGGAACTCGAGGAGGGGGCCCACGTCGTCGGCGGTACCGAAGCGGCGGGCCGGAACCGAGGCGAGCAGGTCGGCGGCGGTGGACTCGTCCCCGAGGTAGGGAGCCGTCATCCGGGTGGGGAAGTAACCGGGGCAGATCGCGACGACCGACAGGTCGTGCGCGCTCCATTCGAGGGCGAGCGACTGGGCGATACTCACCGCCGCGGCCTTCGAGGCGTTGTAGTCGGCGAACAGCGCCTCGGCGCGGAGGGCGTTCACCGACGCGTTGATGACGATGCGGCCGGGGCGGGCGAGGTGACGGAACGCGGCCTGAGCGCTCGTCAGCACCCCGACGGTGTTGACGCGGAGCACCTCGGCGAAACCGGAGGCCGTGATGTTCTCCGCGGGCACGCCCGCACCGTCGATGCCGGCGTTCAGGAACACGCCGTCCAGTCCGCCGAGCGCGTCGACGGCGTCGCTGAAGGCGCGTTCCACCGCATCCGCGTCGGCGACGTCGGCCGCGCTGCCGCCGTGCGCGATCCCGGTGTCGACGGCGGCGCGCACGGTCTCCTCCCGGGTGCCGACCACCCAGACGCGGGCACCCGACGAGGTGAGGTGGCGCGCGACCATCTCACCGATGCCGCTCGTGCCCCCGGTGATGAGGTAGCGGCGCGATTCGATGATCACGTCGCGCACTCCACGATGACCTTGAGCGCATCCGGGGACCGGCCGGCGCCATGGCCGCTCGCGCCGAGCACGGAAGTGGTGAGGAAGTCCGCGAACCCGGACAACGGCACGCGGGTGCTCACCAGCCCGGCATAGCGGTCGGGATCGGCGGCGAGCGCGTCGACGGCGCGACCGAGGTGATCGTCGTCGAAGCCGATCGACCCGATCAGGGTGACGGCCTTCTCGACGATGTCGGCCGACGTCATGCCGAGCGGGGTGCTGCCGAGGCCGACGAGCAGCACGGTTCCGCCTCGGCGCACCCGGGCGAGGGCGTGCGCCACCGAGTCGGGGTAGCCGGCGGCGTCGATCACCACGTCGTACCCGGAGTCGGCGGGCGCGTCGGTCACGGCGGCGCCGAACGTCGTCGCAGCATCCCGGCGGGCGGCCTGCGGCTCCACCACGGTGACCGAGCAGGCGGGATTGCGCCGGGTGATCTCACTGTGCAGGAGGGCGCCGACCGGGCCGTAGCCCTGGATCAACACGCTCTCCGCCCCCGCGGGCAGGGCGTCGATCGCGCACATCGACACCGCGAGGGGCTCGGCGAGCACCGCGACCGCGGCGTCGAGCGAGTCCGGCACGGGCACGAGGCTCGTGACGGGGACGACGAGTGCGGAGGCGAAGCCTCCGGGACGCGATTCGCCGAGCCAGGTGAGATTCGCGCACAGCCGGGGAGCTCGGGCACAGTCGGGGCATGCCCGGCAGGGGATGCGCGAGTCGACGACGACCCTCCGGCCGACCAGCGACGCATCCGCGGCCTCCTGCACGACCCCGACGACCTCGTGCCCGAGCACCGCCGGCCAGTACTCGATCCACGCCCCGGTGCCCATGGCGTGCAGGTCGGATCCGCACAGTCCCGCGTATTCGACCCGCAGCACGGCCTCACCGGATACCGGCTCCGGGGCGCTCCATTCGGCGACCCTCAGGGTGAGGTTCTCGTCGAGAAGCAGCGCGGAAGTCATACCGATCAAGCTATGGCCCGGTTGTTACGAATGTGTGTCACGGCGTGCCCTTTGGGCCCTTTTGGTCCGTTCCCCGTCTGAAATGTCAGATTGGCGGAGCGATGCGCGGCGTGCGGAAGGTCGGCCGTGCCGCCCGGCCCAGAATAGGGTGACCCGATTTTCCCGGAAGGATCCCCGTGACGAACGCCCCGCCGCTCGCGGCCGAAGCACGCCGACTGCACATCGCCGGGAACCCCGACGGGGCCCGTCGTGCCCTTGAGCGGCTCGTCGCCGACGTGACCGGTCTGGTGCCCTTCGACCTCGCCGTCAACGCCGACGAGTACAGCCTCAACTCGCTGAACGGCACGGTGCGGCTGTCGGACGGCGCCTCCTACTTCTTCAAGTTCCACAGCGAGGAGGGCGAGGAGTCCACCATCGCGGAGTACTACAACGCCGAACTGCTGCGCCGGTCGGGGTACGTGGTGGACGTTCCGATGTATGCGTGCGGGGAGCCCGGTCGGCAGATCCTGCTGTACGGGCTGCGCTCCGACGCCCGGCTCGCCGATGCGTGCCGCTCCCTCGAGCTGGGGGAGTCGCGCTACGACGCGGAGCGGGTGATCGCCGCGCAGATCGACCACGACCGCACCGTGGCAGCCCGCATGATCGAGTCGCTGCACGCGGCATCACCCGACGAGGTCGCGGCCGAGCCGATCCACCAGCTCTTCTGGAACCGCCTCGTGTCGCCCGACGCCGCACCCGGCACCCCGGAGGCCGTCCCGGGTTTCGGGGGTCGGGTCGCCCGCTTCTACGTCGGCCGCTCCACCACGCTGGGGAGTCCCACCGGTCAGGTGACGGTCGACTGGGACACGCTGCGCGATGCTCGCTGGGTTGTCAATGGCGTCGAGTACCGGCACTCGCTGCGCGAGCTTTTCGCCGAGGCCGGCCGGCGGCTCCGGCCCGAGTCGCTCGCCGCGTCGGGAGCAGTGGTGGCGCACGGAGACGAGCACAACGCGAACGTGTGGTTCGAGGACCGGGGAGGGGAGCCCGCCCGGCTCGTGTCGTTCGATCCCGCCTTCGCCGGTCCGCACCTGCCCGCGCTTCTCGCCGACGTGAAGGCCACGTTCCACAACGTCTTCGCGCATCCGTTCTGGCTGTACGAGCCGGGGCTGGCCGCCGAGCGCTACGCCGTGCACGCGCGCATCGACGAGGTCGGTCGCATCGTGGTCGACACCGACTTCGCGCCGAGCGCACTGCGGCTGGCCTTCCGCGACTCGAAGGCCGAGAACGTGTGGCGGCCGCTGCTCGAGGCGCTCCGCAGTGCCGGGATGCTGCCCGAGGACTGGGAGCGTATGGTGCGTCTGGCGCTGTTCTGCTGTCCGACCCTGGTGCTCGACCTCCGCGCGGACGGCACCGGGGCACACAATGCGGCCTCGTCGGCCCTGGGCTTCGGCATCGCGATCGCGGCGGGTTCGGCGCCCGTCGATCCCGACGCCGTGGACGCCTTCACCCCCCTCTTCGCCGCCCTCCGTCCCTGAGCCCCTCGGTCCCTGAGCCTGTCGAAGGGCGGTCCCTGAGCCCGTCGAAGGGGCGCCACCCCGCCCAAAACGTCCCTTCGACGAGCTCAGGGACCGTAACGGCCCCCTCGCCCCTATCCGCCGAGACGCCTGGTGAGTTCCGCGGCCGACTCCCGGAGGCTGGCGCCGAACCCCTCCCAGCGCTCCCGCGGAACGTCCGCGGTGAGGAACGACGCGGAGAAGCTCGCGACCGGCATGCCGTTGTGGTCGGTCGCGGCGGCAGCGACGCAGGCCACCCCGTCGGTGATCGACCCGTCCTCGATCGACCAGCCGCGCGCGCGGTCGACCTCGAGCACCGACCGCAGCTCGCGCAGGTTCTGCGGTCCGCGGCCGGTGCGATCCACGAATCGATCGGGCGTCGAGAAGACGGCCGACACCTGCGGGTCGGGCAGCAGGCACAGCATCGCGCGCCCGGTGGCGGTGAGATGAGCGGGCAGGCGCACGCCCACCTCGGTCACGAGCTTGGTGGGTCGGGGCGGTTGCTCCTTGAGCAGATACAGCGACTCGTGGCCGTAGAGGATGCCGAGGTGAACGGTAACCCGAAGCCGCCGCACCAGCGTGGCGAGGATGGGCCGGGCCAGGTGCTCGAGCGGCTGATGGCGAAGGTATGCCGACCCGAGCTCGAAGATGCCGATCCCGAGTTTGTAGCCCTGCGCGTCGGGGATGTGCACCACGAGACCCTCATCGATGAGCACCTGCAGCAGTTGATAGGTGGAGCTGCGCGGAATGCCGAGTCGTCTCGAGATCGCGCTCGCTGGAACGGGGCTCGGCTTGCTCGCGAGGTAGCGCAGCAGGGCCACGCCGTTGCGGAGGGCGGGGATGCGCGGACCGGAGCCGGCATCCTGGCCGGTCGTCGGGTCGACCGCCGAGTCGAGGTCGGTCATGAGCCTCCGTTCACGATGCGTAGCGGGCGGACTTACGGTGGGCGCACGTTCGAGGGCGGATCACACTACCGGCGCGGGAGGAAGCGCCTCGGCGAGGGCGTCGGCCAGCCCCGCTTCCCCGACGCTGATCCGTGCGCCCTCACCGGGGAACGCGCGGATGGCGATTCCGCACTCGCGGAGCGCGTGCTGCAGCGGCACGGCGGCGTCGCCGATCGGCAACCAGACGAAGTTGCCGGAACTCGGCACCACGTCGTACCCCCCGTTCGAAAGGGCCGTCGTGACGAGGTCCCGCTCCCGCAGCACCGCCCGGGCCACGCGGACGCGGAAGTCATCCTCGCCGAGTGCGGCGATCGCGGCCGCGACGGCCACGGCCGAGAGCGGAAACGGCGGGAGCACGCGGCGCACGGCGCCCGCCACGGCCTCGTCGGCCACGAGGTACCCGACCCGCAGCCCGGCCAGCGAGTACACCTTCGAGAACGTACGCAGCACCACCAGGTTCGGATGCGCGGCGAGCAGGTCGGTCGCCTCGAACGGGTCGATGCGCGCCGGGTCCACGAAGTCGCGATACGCCTCGTCGTAGATCACCAGCGTGCTCGTGGGCACGGCGTCGAGGAAGCGTTCGAGCTCCCTCCGGCCGAACGCGGTGCCGGTGGGATTGTTCGGGTTGCAGAGGATCACGGCGGTCGTCGTGTCGTCCACGGCATCCGCCATCGCGTCGAGGTCGTGCTCGTGTGCGGCGGTGAGCGGCACGGGACGGCCGCGACCACCGGCCAGGGCGATCGCAATCGGATACGCCTCGTAGCTCCGCCAGGCGTAGACGACGGAGGAGTCGGGTCGCACGAAGGCGCCGAGCAGGTGCTGCAGCAGCGAGAGCGACCCGTCGGCGGTCGCGATCTCGGCGGAGTCCCGGCCGGTGAAGGCGCTCAGTGCGGCGAGCAGGTCGGTGGCGTGGATGGCGGGGTATCGGTTGCCCGCGGCGATGGCGGCCGTGGCCGCATCCACCACGGCCGGTGGGGGCGGGAACGCCGACTCGTTGGACGATGCCCGGAACCGCAGGGGAACGGCGCTCGCCAGGGCTGTGGAGTACACGGGGAGCGAGTCGACGACGGACAGGGGCGAGGGAAGGGCGAGCGCGCGTGCGGGCATACCCCCAGCAGACAGCACGGCGGCTCCCACGACAAGTCGCGCGGCACTCGACAGTCTGACCGGTCAGACCGTGCCGACGATGAAATCGGCTCCGGGCCGCGCGTCAGCCGGTCGTGGCCACGCGGACGACCGCGAGGATGCCGCTCCCGCTCACGCGGATGGTCCACCCGGAAAGCACCCGCACCGCATCCAGTTCGCCGAGGTGGTCCGCCGGCATCCGGTCGTCGTTCGCCTGCACTGCCAGACCGTTGGAGAGCGCCAGCACCACGACGTCCTCGAGTGCGCCGGCTCGCAGGGTCAGCGTGTCGGACGCGGACGCGGAGTCGGACCCCGCCGCGGAGTCGGACGCAGACGCGGATCGCCAGCCGGATCCGCGACCCACGGACTCGATCGCGATCGATCCGGTGCGCGCGCCGCGGCGGACCATGAGGTTCAACGCGCGGCCCCGCTCCGGTCCCGCCAGACTGGCGACCGCCCCCTCGCCGCGGAAGGCGATCGATTCGTGCCGGCCAACGACGACCTCGCGTCCCTTCATCGACAGGCGGAGGCCCTCGGCCGACAGCGGCACGAGCACGCGGTCCACCTGGGGGAAGCGCGAGAACTCGCCGTCGCCGTCGATCGTGGCAATGCTGATCCGCCAGTCGAACCCCTCCGTACCGCCGCCGACCGGATCGCGCGCCACATCGACGGTGGTGCCCCGCCCGTTCCGCCAGGGCACGATGCTCCGGTCGGCGGCTCTGAGCACAGCGTGGGTGTCCATCCGTCGATTGTCGCGGAGGTCGGCAGCCCAGGGGGTGGCGCTACCGGAATGGCAGCGGCCACTAGCGGGGAACGGCGCGAGGCGAGGACACTGAGCGCACCGGCACTGTTCCGGGCCGGACGCTTCACGGGAAGGACCACCGTGCACATCCTCACCTTCGACGATCTTCGGTCCCGACCGGGATCGGTCGCCCGCTTCCAGGGCGTCGATCACGACGCCACCACCTCCTTCTACGTCGTATCGAGCGCGCCGGGTAGAGGTGCCGCGAAGCACCGACACCCCTACGAGGAGATCTTCGTCATCCTCGGCGGTGACATCGAGGTGGAGGTCGATGGAGAGCGCGGCCGTCTCGGCGCGGGTCACGTGGTCGTCATCCCGCCCCGCACCTGGCACGCCTTCACGAACCGGGGGAGCACGGATGCCTCGATGGTGAACATTCACGCCTCCGCGACGATGATTCAGGAAGACTGGGACGTGGTCGTGCGCGGAGACGCGCGCGGCTGACGCCCGGCCGTCCGGCCGGGGTGTCCGGCCGGGGTATCCGGGTGCGCCGGTCGAACGGATACGGCGCATCGCCCGAACGGAAGCAGGACCGCGTGACCATTCCCACCCCCGACGCGCCACGAGCGGCTGCGCCCGCCGCGCAGAGCCCCGCCGCCGACTCCCTGTTCCGCCTGGACGGCAGGCGCGCCCTCGTCACCGGCGCCAGCCGGGGTCTCGGCGCCGCGATCGCGGAAACCCTGCGCGACTTCGGAGCGACGGTGCACGGCACCTCCCGCGACGCCGCATCCGCCGAGGCGACCGGCAAGCGCCTCGGCACCGAGGGGATCGTGCTCGACATGGCCGACGTGGGGAGCTTCGATGCACTGGCCGACCGTCTCGACGTGGACCTGCTGGTCAATAATGCGGGCACCAACGTGGTGAGCCCGGCCGTCGGCGTGCGGGTCGAGGACTGGGACCGGATCCTCGACGCGAACCTGCGCGGGGCGTTCTTCCTCACCCAGGCGTTCGCGCGGCGCTGGCTCGAGAGGCGCATCCCGGCGGCAGTGGTGAACGTGTCGTCCCAGGCCGCCACGGTGGGCATCGAGCACCGGGTGGTCTACGGGGCGAGCAAGGCCGGCCTCGACAACATGACCAAGGTGCTCGCCCTCGAGTGGGCACCGCACGGCATCCGGGTCAACGGGGTTGCGCCCACGTTCATCCGCACCCAGCTCACCGAGGCCACCCTGTCGAACCCGGACACCGCGGACGACCTGCTCCGACGGATGCCGATCGGCCGGTTCGGCGAGCCGGCGGAGGTGGCCGCCCCGGTGGCATTCCTGCTCAGTGAGGCGGCCTCGCTCATCACCGGGCACACGCTCCTCGTCGACGGCGGCTACACCGCCCAGTAGGAGCCGGACCGGATCAGGAGCGGGTGAGGAACGCCTCGATGCGGTCGAACGCGCCGACCCAGGCCATGGACGCGAAGAAGTCCCGCATCTCCACGGTCGGGAAGCCGCTCTGCACCACCGTGACGAGGGTGCCGCCGTCCGCCTCCTCGAAGGTGATGTCCACCTCGGTGACCATCGTCGCCCCGCTCGGGTCGCTGCCGGTGGAGGTCGTGACCAGGCGGTGCGGCCGGTCGATCATGCGGAACACCTGCGTCTCGCGGAACAGCGAGTCCCGGTCCGGTCCCCATACCGCCGTTTGCGTCCCGCCGACGCGGAGGTCCACCTCGATCTCCACCACGCTGGGCTCGGTGTCGAGGATGGTGAACCAGATCTTCTGCTTCTCGGCGTCGGTGTAGGCATCGAACACCTCGTCCGGCGAAGCGGGGAGGAGACGCGTCATGCGCATCGCGATGGCGTCGGAGACGCTGGGAGGGATGTCGGGGGAGCTGTCGGTCATGATTCCGTTCCTTTCCTGAGGGTGAAGTACGCGTCCAGGCCGTCGAGCCGACGCTCCCAGAGGCGCTGATAGAAGGTGATCCACTGCATGGCGTCGTCCAACCGTTCTGTGCCGAGGCGGCACTGCCTCGAGCGGCCGATCTTTTCGGTGGTCACGAGTCCGGCTTCCTCGAGCACCTGCACGTGCTTCTTGATTCCGGTGAGCGTGATCCCGAACGGCTCCGCGAGTTCGGTGATCGTGGCCGGTCCGCTGCCGAGCCGCGTGAGGATGTCACGGCGCGTGGAGTCGGAGAGGGCGGCGAACGCCTTGTCGAGGACTTGCTGGTGAACCATGTGGTTCAGTATACGGATAGTGAACCGTCGGGTTCAATGACCATTTTCGGGTGACCGTGCGGGCGGGCGGCCGAACGGGAGGGCGTACGCGACCCGAGCATCCGCGTCGGAAAAACAGGGTGACGACGGCCCCCGGCGGGGCTTACCGTATGAGCATGTGCCGGAACATCCACACGCTGCACAACTTCGAGCCCGCCGCGACGGACGACGAGGTTCACGCAGCCGCCCTGCAGTACGTCCGCAAGATCAGCGGAACCACCAAGCCGTCGAAGGCCAACGCGGAGGTCTTCGACCGGGCGGTCGAGGAGATCGCCCACGTGACCCGTCATCTTCTCGAAGACCTCGTGAGCACGGCACCGCCGAAGGATCGGGAGACGGAGGCCGAGAAGGCGAAGGCCCGGTCGGCGAAGCGGTTCGCCGCGGCCTAGCCGTCGCCGCACCACCATCACGGCGGCGCATCCCGCGTCGGCTCGACCCGGAGCATCCGGCGTCCGCTCGCCGCGGGCAATCCGTCAGCTCATTGCCAGAACGAGGGCGAGTGCCGCGAGCACCACGCACACCGGTGTCATCGTCCATCGTTCCGCCGTGCTGCGGGACATCCCGTTCAGCACGATGCCCAGCGCGAAGTATGCGGTCAGGACCCACATGGCGACGCGGGCGACGGCGTCGCCTCCCGGCAGCACCTCTGCTAGCCCCGCTCGCTGCACGGCGACCAGCGCGAACACGACATAGAGCGCGATCGACGTGACGCTGCCGACGCGCTTCCCTCGCGGCAGGACCTCATCCTGACCGCCCCAGGCGAAGCGACCCAGCGGCGCTCCGGCGATGAGGGCCAGCTGGAAGACCGCGAGCAGGGCCAGGATCCCGCAGAACACGACGGCGGCGAAGGGGGCCATGGGCGTGCGACATTTCCTCTCGCGCTGCGCGCGGGTGCATGCGCGTCGGTCCACGCGTGCGGACAGGCCCGGTACCGTAACGGGGGGAGTGCGGTACCGGACCTCTTACTAGGCCGCATGGTCGTTCGGGCGCGATCACTGGCGTCCTGGTAACCGGGGGTGGCTGAACGCTTGCGTCGACACTAGCGGCGCATCCCCCGGATTGGGGACCCCCTTACTGTCCCCAGTTGGGGGGTGATTCGAGGGTGGCCGCAGGGAGTGATCTGCTAGTGAATCTCGCTAGCGCGCCCTGCTAGTGCATCGGGCTCCCTGCCGGGAACCGGGTCACGAACCGGCGCTGCCATGGCGTCTCGACGGCACGCCGGTCGTAATGGCGCCGCACATAGCGGATCGCCTCCTCCGCCGTGATTCCGTCGAGCACCGCCAGGCAGGACAGCGCGGTTCCGGTGCGTCCGCGCCCGCCCGAACAGGCCACTTCGACGCGCTCGCGTCCGGCCCGCTGCCATGCCTCCCGCATCGCCTCGTGTGCCGCGGACCGGTCGCGCGGCGTTCCGAAGTCCGGCCAGGCGATCCAGTGAGCCGGCCACGGCATCCGCCCGGGGTCCCGGCCGGCCAGGTAGAGACCGAACTCCGGTGGCTGGACCGACCCGTCAAGCCCGAGCGGCACGGATGCTCGGAGCGAGCGACCGCGGATCCGCCGTCCGCTCGGCAATTCGAGCACGCCGGGGTCGCCGAGAGTCCACGGCTCGCTCACGGCGCCGTCGATCGCTGTACCGGCCGCGGCATGGTGTGGTCCAGCAGACGGAGTCAGCCCCAGCACAGACAGAACGGATGCCCGGCCGGGTCGGCGTACACCGTGAAGCCCTCCGCGGCATCCGGATCCTCGGCCGACTGGAGCAGCGTCGCGCCCAATTCGATCACCTCATCGTGCGCCGAGCCCACCTCGTCCCTGTCGATGTAGAGGTCGAGGTGCATCTGCTGGGGTTCCCCGTCGGGCCAGTCGGGCCGCAAGTGGTTCGGTGCGAGCTGGAAGCCGAGGCGCGGTTCCCCGTCGACGCGCACGGTATGCCAGTCGTCTTCGGCGTCGACGGTTCCGCCGAGCAGTCGGGCCCAGAACGTGCTCTCCGCGGAGAGGTCGGCCGTGTCGAACACGACGATCGATTTCCGAATCTTCATCCAAACAGTGAACCGCTGCGACCGTTCGCGATCAAGGGGCTCGTGGGGCAAGAACGAGACGTGAGAAAAGCTCGTGAACGTCTGGCGTGTCGTGATCCGGCGGGAGCACAGTATCGGTCAGAACGAACCCGAACCCACCTCCGAACGAAAATCCACAACCCGAACCTGCCCCCAACGCAAACCCGAACCCCGGAAAGGCTCTGATCGATGACGCTTGAAGCCCCCGCCGAACATCCCGTCGCGCGTCTGCACGACCGACTCGGCGACCTCGTCCACCTCCCCGGCGACCCGCGCTATGACGAACTGCGTCTGCCGTGGAACGTGGCCGTCGACCAGCGACCCGCAGCGGTCGCCGCCCCCACCACCGTCGAGGAGGTGGTCGCGGTGGTGCGGACCGCCGCGGAACTCGGCCTGCGCGTGGCGCCCCAGGGCACCGGCCACGGTGCCGCCATGGCCGGTCTTCGATCACTCGACGACGCGGTGCTCGTCCGCACCAGCGCGCTCTCCGCCGTCGATATCGACCCGGTGCGCCGCACGGCGCGGGTCGGCAGCGGCGTGCTGTGGGATGCCGTCGTCGCCGCGGCCGCCGAGCACGGACTTGCCGCGCTGCACGGCTCGTCGCCCGACGTGGGCGTCGCCGGGTACGCCCTCGGCGGTGGCATCGGCTGGTACGCCCGCAAGCACGGGCTCGCGACGAACAGCATCACGGCCGTCGAGCTCGTCACCGCCGAGGGGACGCACCAGCGCGCCGACGCCGAAACGAACGCCGACCTGTTCTGGGCGCTCCGCGGCGGCGGCGGCAACTTCGGAATCGTCACCGCCCTCGAGTTGCGGCTGTTCGAGATCCCCGACGCCTACGCGGGCATGCTGCTCTGGGACATCGCCGCAGCCGAGCCGGTGCTGCGGCGCTGGGCGGAGTGGTGCGAAACCGCGCCGGACGAGGTCACCACCTCACTCCGCATCATGCGGTTCCCGCCGATGGAGGAGCTGCCCGAGTTCCTCCGCGGCCGCGCCGTCGTCATCCTCGACGGGGCCGTGCTCGGCGACGACGCATCCGCCGAACGCCTGCTCGCTCCGTTCCGCGACCTCGGCCCGGAGCTCGACACCTTCGCCCGCATCCCCGCGGCGGCGGTCGGTCGCATCCACATGGATCCGGAGGAGCCGTCGCCGTTCGCCAGCGGCACTATTCTGCTGAAGGAACTCGGGAACGACACCGTCGAGGCCGTGCTCGACGCGTTCGGCCCGGATGCGACGGCGGCGTTGATGGCGGTCGAGTTCCGGCAGCTGGGCGGTGCACTCGGCCGCCCCGCCCCGGACGCCGGCGCTCTCAGTCACCTGAGTGGTTCGGTGCTCGCGTTCCTGGTCGACATGGCGCCGACGCCCGAGGCCGCGGCGGCCGCCGTGGCGAGCGCGGCGGAGGCGGTGCTGAAGCTCGCGCCGTGGGCGTCGGGTGCGGCCTACCTCAACTTCGCCGACGGGGGAGTGGTGGACCCGAAGCTGGGCTACGGCGAGGACGCCTGGGATCGGCTGCGGGAGCTGCGTCGGCAGTACGACCCGACCGGGATGTTCGTCGCCAACCACCCCATCGACTGATCCCGCCTGTATCTGGGCCCGGGCGTCGAACCCTCGTCGCCCGTGTTCCGCACCGTCGCACGGCATGAACGTCGGGCGACCGCACCGAACACGGGCGGCGAGGGTGCTCGTCCGGGTCCGGTGCGATCACCCGGCGTCGGGTACCCACCGCAGCACGTCGCCCGGCTGGCACTCGAGCACCCGGCAGGCCGCGTCGAGCGTGGTGAACCGCACGGCTTTGGCGCGCCCGTTCTTTAGCACCGCCACGTTCGCCGGCGTGATGCCGATCGCCTCGGCGAAGTCGGCCACCGACATCTTGCGGCGGGCGAGCATCACATCGATGTCCACGATGATCGCCATCAGACGACCTCGGCGAGTTCGCTTCGAAGGGACGTCGCGCTGCGCAGCAGTCCGCGCATCACCACCATGAGCAGCACGAACGCGGCTGCGCAGAGCGCGGCACCGCCGGTGATAGCGAGGAGCCCGGGTGCGTCCTCGATCGGCAGGATGACGACGAACACGTACACCGAGAGCGCCAGCAGGATCACTGTGACGACCAGGCCCGCGCCGATGATGAGGTCCACCCAGCGGAAGGCGCGGGGAGTGAAGATCGCGTCCCGCCGCACCATCGACAGCAGTTGCCAGATCGCGAAGAGCGCCGCCTCCGCGCACGCGGCCAGGACGACCACCAGCACCGCGATCGCGACCGGGACGGTGGTGAAGTCCTCCTCCTGAGCGACGGTCTGCACGAACACCGGGAAGAGCACCGCGGCCTGCGCGATCACCGCCCCGAGGCCGAGGACGATCACAAGGGCGCGGAGGGCGAGGATGACGGGGGAACTCATGTATCGACTATGGGTCGATATCTATCGAAAGTCAATAGGTAAGATGACTGATCGACGACGGCTCATGCCTGCTCCGGGGCGACTTGGCTACTCGCGGGGCTGCACGCGGTCGCGCTGCCGACCGGTCGCCCGGGCCTTCGCCGGGATGTCGATCGGACCCGTGACGGTCAACTCGTCCTCCCAGCACTCGATGCCAGTGATGTCGGGCAGGATGTCGCGGGTGAAAACGGGGTCGCGACCCTCACGGCGCTGCCGTGTGTAGTCCTTGAGCAGCCGGAAGGCGATGCCGGACAGCAGTCCGATGGCGATGAGGTTGGTGAGCGCCATGAGCCCCATCACGCCGTCCGCGAAGTTCCAGACGAGGTCGGCGCCCACCACCGAGCCGGCGAGCACGGCCACCACGACGAGCACGCGGTAGGCGGTGAGGACCGAGCGGCGACCGGTGATGAACTCGATGTTCGACTGGCCGTAGTAGTAGTTGCCGAGGATCGACGAGAACGCCAGAAGGAAGATGATCACGCTCAGCGCGATGTTCGACCACTCGCCGAGAGAGCCGACGAGGGCGCCCTGGGTGAGGCCGATGCCCCGCTCCGCGCCCGCGAGGTCCGGCACCGAGACGAGGATGATGAAGGCCGTGATCGAGCAGACGAGGAAGGTGTCGAAGTAGACGCCGAGCGTCTGCACGAGTCCCTGCTTGACCGGGTGCGTGACGGCGGCGCTGGCTCCGGCATTCGGGGCGGAGCCGAGCCCGGCCTCGTTCGAGAACATTCCGCGCTTGACGCCGGTCAGCAGGATGTACCCGAACGCCGCGCCGACGACCTCGTTGAAACCCCAAGCCGAGGTGAAGATCTCGACGAATACGGGGCCGATGCGGTCGACGTTGAGGGCGACCACCACGATCCCGAGCAGCAGGTAGGTGAGCGCCATGATGGGCACGAGCACCTGCGTGACGGAGGCGATCCGTCGAACGCCGCCGAACACGACGAGCGCCGTCAGTGCCGCGATGCCCAGCCCGATGCCCCAGGGCAGCCAGGGCAGGTCGCCGCCGACGCTCGAGGTCACGGTGGCCGAGATCGTATTGGCCTGCAGCGAGCTGAACGCGAACGGGAAGCAGATGATCAGGATGATCGCGAACCACACCCCGAGCCAGCGCGCCTTGAGGCCGCGCTCGATGTAGTAGGCCGGGCCACCGCGGAAGCTGTCGGTGTCGCGCACCTTGAAGAGCTGGGCGAGGGAGGACTCGATGAAGCTCGAGGCGCCCCCGATGAACGCCATGACCCACATCCAGAACACGGCGCCGGGTCCGCC
Organism: Planctomonas psychrotolerans; assembly: GCF_008642235.1. Lineage (GTDB taxonomy): Bacteria > Actinomycetota > Actinomycetes > Actinomycetales > Microbacteriaceae > Planctomonas > Planctomonas psychrotolerans. Next base: position 2,087,303 of record NZ_SJEV01000001.1, read on the forward strand.
GACCGCGATCGCGGTTCCGACGCCGGCGATGTTGCCGACCCCCACGCGAGATGCGGCCGAAATGGTGAACGCCTGGAAGGCGGACACCGACTGCGGCTCGCCGGAATCGTTGCGGGGCGTCTTATTGGTGAGGGTACGGAACATCTCCGGGATCATGCGGAGCTGCACCGCCCTCGACCGGATCGTGAAGTACAACCCCAAAACGATGACGACGGGGAGGACCAACCACGTCCACAGGTTGTCGCCCCACGTCAGTAACCATTCGTTCACCGAATCCATGCTCGCCAGTATGACCTTCTTTCCCCACCCGGCGGAAGGAAAGAACCACAGCGTTTACGCGCCGGATACATCGGATCGTGCGGCTGCCCGCGCACGCGGGTTCGGTATTGCGCTAGTTAAACTAGAACAATAGGATGTGAAGCATGCTCATCCGATTGGACCCCGCCTCGGCCACGCCGTTGTTCGATCAGTTGGCGGGCAGCATCCGCGCGTCGATCATCTCGGGTCGCGTTGCGGCCGGTGAGCGACTGCCCGCCGCGCGGGATCTCGCCACATCGCTCGACGTCAACGTGCACACGATCCTGCGCGCGTACCAGGAACTGCGGGACGAGGGGCTCATCGAACTGAGACGGGGTCGCGGCGCCATCGTGGCGTCAGCACCCCGCGACTTCGGCGATCTCACGGCTGCAATCGACTCCGTTGTGGCCGAGGCCAGAGCATCCGGCGTTCCCCCCGCGGCTCTCGCCGCCCTGATCCGAGAGGCCTATCAATGACCCAGCACACCGAGGACGCCGCCGCCGCCGCCGCCTCCGCCTCCGCCCGCGACTCGCGGTTTCGCGCGAAAATGGTCGGGGCGTACGCGCCTATCGCTCTCACGGCGATCACGGCCGTGATCACGGCGACCTGGATTCCCGCGCTGCCCGACCCCATCGCCGTGCACTGGTCGGGCGACACCCCCGACGGCTTCGGCACCGCGTGGCTCTTCGTGCTGACCCCGCTTCTCGTCTGCGGTCTCTTCGGCGTCTTCGTGACCGCCGCCGCGCGACCCACTCCCGCCGGCCTCCTCACCGCCTCGCAGAAGCTCGTGCTCGTCGTGAGCATCGGGCTGGCGGGGCTTCTCTCGATCGGGCTCGGCGGAACGCTCTGGGTGCAACGCGGCCTCGAGAACGCCGCCGACGCATCCGGTGGTGCCATCTGGATGCTGTGGGGATTGCTCGCGGGCGTCGCCCTCGCCGTGTCGGCGTGGTTCTTCCTGCCGAAGAGCGATACGACGCGGGTCGTCGGCGAGGCCCCGCGCCCTCTCGACCTGGCGCCCACGGAGCGGGTCTCCTGGAGCCGGAGCATCGCGCTCTCCCGGGGAGCGCGCCTGGCGCTGATCGTTGCGGTCGGACTGGCGTTCGCCGGGCTGCTCGTGGTGGCGGCGAGCGGATCTCGCGCCGGTATCGCCGTGGCGCTGGCCGCCTTCGTTCTCCTCGTGGGGCTCGGGGTCGCCACCACGCGCTGGCGGGTGACCATCGACCGTCGGGGTCTCGTCGTCCGCAGCGCGCTCGGCTGGCCGCGCATCACGATCCCCGTCGAGCAGGTGCGCGACGTGACCGTGGTCGACGTCACCCCCATCGCGGACTTCGGCGGCTGGGGCTGGCGCTGGTCGGCCGACGGTCGCCGCGGCATCATCGTGCGTGCGGGGGAGGCAATCCAGGTGACGCGCACCTCGGGTCCCGCCTTCGTCATCACCGTCGACGACGCCCGCACCGGGGCTGCGGTGCTCGCCGGAGTGCGCTCCCCGCGCTGAGCCGACGGCGCGGGCGGTGCCGGCGTCGGCGGCGGTGCGGGCGTCTGCGTCGGTGCCGGCGCCAGTGCCGGCGTGGGCGAGCGTTCGATGCGGTGAGCAGGCAACCGGGGGAGTAGGGACCTCTCCGGTCCTGATACCTGGGCCCCCCGAACGCGGGGACGATAACGCGGCGTGCATTCGCTAGCGTCGTCGACGGGTGCGACGCATGAGTCGTGCCCGGAGTGCCGCACCGCCGGGGGGTTGCGTGCCGCACTCCTGAATACGGGGGGTACGAACCCATGCTCAATCGACTTTTCCGGGCACGGGGCACACGCCGCGCTGTTGTCACGCGGCTCTGCGCAGCGTTCGTGGTGATTCCGGTCGTCTTCGGCGGAACGGCACCGGCCGCCTCCGCGGCGCCCGGAACGGCCAGCACGTCGGCATCCTCGCTTCGGTACGAACCGGAGGTCCGACCGCCGGCGATCCGGTATTCCGGGAAGGACAGGTTCGACTCCGCGGTCGCCGTGTCCCGGCAGTACCCGGCCGGGGTCCCCGTCGCCTACATCGCCACCGGCACGCACTACGCCGACGCGCTGACCGCGGGACCGGCGGCGACAGCCGAAGGCGGCCCGCTGCTGCTCACGATGCCGGGCGCGCTGCCAGCCACCGTCGCCGCGGAGCTGAAGAGGCTCGCACCGGAACGGATCGTCGTCGTGGGCGGGGAGCGCAGCGTCACCGCAGCCGTCTTCGCCGAACTGCAGACACTCGCACCCGCGATCGTGCGGGTCGGCGGGGCCGATCGGTACGCGACGTCAGCGGCCGTCGCGACACTGGCGTTCGGGGCGGGGGGAGCGTCACGGGTGTACCTGGCGACGGGTGTCGACTTCCCCGACGCACTGTCCGCCGGCGCGGCAGCCGGGGCACGCGGAGCCGCGGTGCTCCTCGTGAACGGAGCGGCGCCGAAACTCGACGACGCGACAATTTCGGTCATCCGCGCGTTGCGCCCGGATGACGCGGTTCTCGCGGGCGGACCGGTGAGCCTGTCGGCCGGCGTCGAAACGTCCCTCGCCGGCGTGAACCTGCCGGGAGGGGTCACCCGCCTCGGCGGGAAGACGAGGTTCGAGACATCCGCCCTTCTCAACGGGGAGACGTTCAGCGCACCCACGAAGGTGTATCTGGCCACCGGCCACAACTTCCCGGATGCGCTCGCCGGGGCGGCGCTCGCGGGCCGGGATCACGCTCCGCTCTACGTGGTGCGGAACGACTGCGTTCCGCAGGCCATCCTCGACCAGATCAACGCTTCCCCCTCCGCGCAGGTCATCCTCCTCGGGGGAACGACCGTGCTGACCGCGGGCGTCGGAACGTTGACATCGTGCGAGATTCCCGACGGGACCCCGGCCGGGACTCCGACCCTGACTCCGAAGAACGTCATCGTTCTGATCTCCGACGGCGGCGGGTACAACCAGTACGACGCCGCCCGCCTGTACGCCACCGGTTCCAGCTACGCGCAGGTCTCCGTGAATCCGTATACCGGTAGGGTCGCCCGGTCGACGAGCGTGCCGTCGGAGGTCTACGACACCTACCCGACGCAGCTCGCGCTCGCCCACTACTCGGCCAGCGGACGCGCCCGATACACGCCGGCCGAGGCCTGGGCCGATTTCGACTGGGTGAAGGAGGGGCCCACCGACTCCGCTGCTGCCGCCACGGCGTTCGGCACCGGCGTGAAGACGACGAACGGAACCATCGGATTCGACCCCGCCGGGAACCGCCTGCTCACCATCGGCCAGCAGGCGAAGGAGGCCGGGAAGAAGGTCGGCCTGGTCACCTCGGTGCCCTTCAACCACGCGACCCCCGCGGGCTTCATCGCCCACAATGCCACCCGCAGCGACTACCACGGTCTCGCGACCGAGATGATCAACAGCGGAGCAGACGTCTTGATCGGCGGCGGTCACCCCGACTACACCGACGCCGGAGTGCGCCGCGCCTCGTCGTACGGTGCCGGGTCGTGGATCTCGCAGGCGGACTTCGCCCGCGTCTCGTCCGGGCGCACCGGATTCACGTACATCGAGAGCCGCGCCCAGTTCGAGGCAGTCGCCGCCGGAACGAACGTTCCCGACAGGCTGTTCGGCCTGGCCCGTGTCGCGCAGACGTTCCAGTACGGCCGACCGGGTGCCTCCGACCTCACCGCGCTTCCCCACGCCTACCCGCCGATCCGTGACGTCCCCTCCCTCGAGACGGCGGCGGAGGCCGCACTGAACGTGCTCGACACCGGGGACGAAGGGTTCTTCTTGATGGTCGAGTCGGGTGCGGTCGACTGGGCCGGCCACAACAACCGTCTGCCGCGCATCATCGAGGAGCAGCTCGCCTTCAACGCGGCGGCCGAGGCAGTCGACGCGTGGGTGGAGGAGAACAGCAGCTGGGAGGAGACGCTCGTCATCGTCACCGCCGACCACGAGACCGGGTACCTCGCCGGTCCCGGTGCCGGCGGTGCCACCGGGTGGACGGCGATGACCGGTCGCGCCGGTGCGTTGCCGAACGTGTCCTGGCACTCGATCGGTCACACGAACGCCCTCGTCCCGCTCTTCGCGAAGGGTGCCGGTTCAGAGGTCCTGACCGCCCGTGCGACCGGTCACGATCCCGTCCGCGGTGCCTACCTCGACAACACCGATGTCGGGGCGGCGATCTTCGGGTTCCTCGGGCGCGAGGTGCGGTAGCGAGAGCCGCGAACGCGCGGCGCTGCTGGTGCCCCTGGAGGGACTCGAACCCCCAACCGTTTCCTTAGGACGGAACTGCTCTTCCATTGAGCTACAGAGGCGGAAACCGGCGGGATGGGAGCCGGTGACAGCGGGAGTCAGTCTACTGCGCGGGGGAGTGCGAGTGCGGGGCGTGCCTTCGACGGCATCCCGGGCCGTGCCGCGCGAAAGGCTTGCGTCCCTTCGACAGGCTCAGGGACCGTGGGGTGGCGAACTCAGGGACCGCCCTTTGACGGACTCAGAGACCGCTGGTGCCGCGGCAGGTCAGTCGAGGAGGGCGCCGGGGAGGGTGGTGCGGAGGTGACGACGGACCTCCTCGGCCATATCCACCGAATCCGGGTTGTAGAGCCACTGCACCTGCAGGCCGTCGATGAGGGCGACGAGCCTGCGCGCCGCACCTGCGGTGTCCAGGTCCGCGGGCGCCGTGCCGCGCGACTTGAGGTCGTCGAACGACGACGCGATCTGCGTCACCACCGAAACGTAGCGATTCACAAAGTAGTCGTGCGCCGGGTGGTCGGGCGACGTCGCCTCCGCCGAGAGGATGCAGTACAGCGACACGAGGCCGGGCACCGTGGCGTTGTACTCGACCAGCCGCACGAGCCCCCGCAGCATGTCGAGTCCGTCCGCGTCGGGCTCGAGGGAGAACACCTCGCGAGAGATGTCGTCCCGCAGTTCGAGCACCCCGGCGAGCAATTCGCTCTTGCTGCTGAAGTGATGCAGGAGCCCCGCCTGGCTGATGCCGACGCGCTCCGAGATCTCACGGATCGATCCGCCGTGAAAGCCGACGGTGGAGAACACCTCCATTCCCGCCTCGAGGATCTCGCGTCGTCGGGCGGCGGTTTTCGCGTAGGCACCACGGCGCTTCACTGCGTCGGTCATGGCCAGAACCCTAACAGCCGAAAGGTATTCGAGCAGGGAGTTGACATGCGCCGGAACGGTGGTGATCTACCGCTGCGCACCGGTAGATTCCGGAAGTGCTATGGGGCAGGAAGGCGGATGGTATGGCTGAGCGCGAGGTCACGTATCGACGGGTGAGCGGCGCCCTCGACGAAGTCGAGGCCGAAGCCGAAGCCGACGCGGACGCCGAAGGAACGGAAGCCGGGGTCACCGCTAACTCCGACGACGCCGACGAGATCGCCGAGGTGCTGCGCGTCTCGAGGGTCACCGCCATGCCGTGGCTGCCGGTCGTGCACACGCCGGAGGAGGACCGCGCCTGGGTGCGCGCCGTGCTGCTGCCCGAGCACACCGTCTGGGTAGCGGAACAGGATGCGCGGATCGTCGGGGTGCTCGCCATCCGTCCGGGATGGCTCGATCAGCTGTACGTGCTCCCGGATGCGCAGGGCGCGGGCATCGGCACCCGGATGCTGCGGATCGCTCGCGACGCGAACCCCGGCGAGCTCCGCCTGTGGGCGTTCCAGGGCAACGAGCGCGCCCGACGGTTCTACGAGCGAGCCGGATTCGTCGTCGAGCGGATGACGGACGGCGCCGACAATGAGGAGAGAGCGCCCGACGTGCTCTACCGTTGGACCCCATAGCGCTCACCGTCGAGCACGCAGCACGACCCATACAGAACGCAGATTGGGCGCACCGCCCCTGCCCACCCGCCACCGCGGCGCAGTACGCGACATCCGGGCGCGCCCCGAAACCATTCCCGGTATTGACAATTAGTCTGTTCGCGTGTGGCGCGCCAAAAACCCTTCCAACGATGAGGACATGCTGTCCGACATCGGCCCCGAGCAAGTCGAGGACCCGTTGAGCAACGCATCCCACAACACGACAGCGCCGCATGCGCTGAACATCGGCGACCCGCACTTCGAGGCGGGCAACGTTGCGCAGCCGACCTGGCAACGCTGGCGCGGCCAGCTCGCCGCGGTGGGCGGCACGTCGCCCCTCCTGCACTTCGTCGACACCCCGCGCACGCGCATCGAACTCTCGACCACGCACCCCGGCGGCCTCGCCCAGTTCATCACGGGCAAGTCCACGCTGCTGTCGAGCCTCCTCCGCGACGAGGTCGCGCTGCGCTCGGCGCGCGTGGCCGCGGGCGACCTCACCCAGAAGGGCATCGAGCTGCTCGCCGCCCGGGGCATCGACTCGGTGCACCTCGCGATCGGTCTGGCCGAGTGGCGGAACAACGACGGCCACTTCCTGGCGCCGGTTCTCTTGCGCCCCCTCGCCATCCGGCGGCACGGTCGCGACTTCGAGCTGAAACTCACGGGGTCGCCCTACCTCAACCCCTCGCTCGCCCGTGCGCTGCACGAGCAGTTCTCCATCACCCTCGACGCCAAGGCTTTCGTGGCGCTCGCGATGTCGGACGGTTCCTTCAAGCCGCAGCCCGTGATCGACCGCCTGCGCGGCCTCACCTCGCACCTGCCCGCGTTCGACGTGCAGCCGCGCCTCGTGGTGTCCTCCTTCGCGGAGGTCGGTCCGGCGATGGCGCGGGACGCCGCCGATCTCGACCACCTCGTGCTCGACGCGCTCGCTGGCAACCCCACCGCGCGCTGGGGCGTCACGGAGAGCTACGCGCCGGTGGAGCCCATCCACCAGGACGACCGCCCGCCCGTCACCGACACGCTCCTCCTCGACGCTGACTCCGAGCAGGAGTTCGTGATCGCGCAGATCAACGCCGGCAACTCGGTCGTCGTGCAGACGCTGCCCGGCACCGGGGGCACGCAGACCATCGTCAACTCCATCGGATGCCTCGTCGCCCAGCACAAGCGCGTGCTCGTGGTGAGTCCGCGACACTCGACGCTGCGTGGCATCGCCCATCGCCTCGGCGACATCGGCCTTCCGGGACTGGCGGTCTCGCCGGGCTCGCTGCGCCGGGACATCGTCGGCTCGATCTCCCGCAACGAGAAGGCCCGCAAACCGCAGGTCAGCGAGGTGGACGACGCCCTCGTGCGCCTGCGCCACGTGCTGCTCGACTACCGTCGCGCGCTCAACCGCAAGGACTCCGTGCTCGGCGTCTCCGTGCTCGACGCCCTCGGTGAGCTCGCCCGCCTGGCGCTGCTGCCGCATCCGCCGGCGACGACCGCGCGCCTCACCCGCGAGTCGATCGAGGCGCTCGCCCACGACCGCACCTCGGCGGCCGACGCGCTGATCAAGGCGGCCGCGCTCGGCGAGTTCCGCTACGGGCCCGATGATTCGCCCTGGTACGGCGCGAACTTCCCCAGCACGGATGCGGCGACCTCGGCGCACGAGTTGGCGAAGCAGTTGCACAGCACCGAGCTGCCCGAGCTCATCGACAAGGCTCGCGCCCTCATCGGCACCACCAAGATGCGCCAGTTCGAGTCGATCGCCGAGCTCGGCGTCTACGTGCGCCTTCTGCTCGACGTCCGGGACACGCTCGACAAGTTCCAGCCGGTGGTCTTCGACCGCTCGCTCAGCGAACTCATCACCGCCACGGCTCCGCGCCGCGATCGCAGCGAGATGTCGGGTGCGAACCGTCGCCGCCTGCGCAAGCTCGCGCGAGAGTACGTGCGCCCCGGCGTGCACATCGGCGACATGCACGCGTCGCTCGTCAGCATCCAGCAGCAGCGCATCCTCTGGCAGCGTTACGTGGCTGGGGGAGTGACCCCGGAGGTGCCCGTCGGCCTCGCCGAGGTGGAGGCGGCCTACGAGCGCGTGGCCGAGGATCTCGCCGTGCTCGACGAGCCGCTGAGCGCCCTCACCCGGCCGACCCCGCTCGCCGAACTGCTCATCCCCGAACTCCGGGGCAAGGTCGAGGGTCTCGCCGAGGACTCCGAGGTGCTGGCCAACCTGCAGGAGCGCACCGCCCTGCTCGCCGACCTCCGCGCCCTGAACCTCGACCCGCTGCTGCACGACCTCTCGCACCGTCACGTTCCCCAGCAGCGAGTCGGCGCCGAGCTCGAACTCGTCTGGTGGCAGTCGGTGCTCGAGCACATGCTCGCGAGCGACAAGGCCCTCCTCAACGCGAACACCTCGGTGCTCGATCGGCTCGAGTCGGACTTCCGCCTCGTCGACGAGGCGCACGCCGGAGGCAGCGCGCAGCTGCTCGCCTGGCAGCTGGCCGAGACCTGGAAGATCGGACTGGTCGACTGGGCCGACGAGGCGCGTGAGCTCAAGGAGCTGCTCCGCACCGACGACGTGGATGCCGCGGGCGTGCAGCGCGTGGCGCCGCACCTGTCGCGCACCGTCGCCCCGGTGTGGCTCGCGTCGCCCTACGAGGTCCCTGACATCACCGACGGTATGCCGTTCGACGCCCTCTTCCTCGTGGATGCGGGCGCGCTGACCCTGGCGGAAAGCGTCGGCGCCATCCGCCGAGCGAAGCAGACCGTGGTCTTCGGCGACCCGGTGACCCAGACGCCCTCGCCGTTCACCATCGGCCTCACCGAGCCCGATCGTGACGGCGAGCACCGCCCGCGCGACGGGGAGCCGTCGCTCGACGAGCTGCACGCCGACTCGGCGCTCGCCCGCCTCGGCGAACTGCTGCCCGTGCTGTCGCTCACCCGCAGCTACCGGGCTGGCGGTGAGGATCTCGCCGAGCTCGTGAACCGCCGCTTCTACGGTGGACGCATCCAGTCGCTGCCGTGGGCCGGCACCTTCCTCGGTCATGGCAGCCTGTCGCTCGACTTCGTGGAGAACGGCCACGGCATGGCCGACGAGGACACCGGCGCCGTCGAGAGCGTCGACGCCGAGGTCGCCCGCGTGGTGGAGCTTGTGCTCGACCACGCGCGCTGGCGCCCCCGGGAGTCGCTCATGGTGATCACCGCAAGCGCGAAGCACGCCGTTCGCGTGCAGCAGGCCGTGCTCGCCGCGGCCGCGAAGCGCTCCGACGTGACGGAGTTCTTCCTCGGCGACAGCGCCGAACCGTTCATGGTCGCGACCCTCGAGCAGAGCGTGGCGCAGAGCCGCGACCGGGTGATCTTCTCCATCGGCTACGGGCGCACCCCGCACGGCCGCGTGCTGTCGAACTTCGGCGCGCTGGCCGCCCCTGGCGGCGAGCGGCTGCTCGCCGTCGGGATGACGCGGGCGCGCCGGTCCATGGTGATCGTCTCCTGCTTCCAGCCGAGCGACATCGAGGAAGACCGGATGCGCCACGGCATCGTCGCCCTCGCCCAGATCCTCGCCGAGGCGAAGGCGCGCACCACGGAGGAGACGGTCCCCGACGACTCCGACGCCATGCTCGTCGACCTCGCCCGGAGGCTCGAGGTGCTCGGGCTCGAGGTCTCCCTCGGTCACCGCGGCAAGCTCGGCCTGGTCGCATCGTTCCAGGGGCGCGCCATCGCCATCGAGACCGACTCGATCGTGGGCCAGGCGAGCCTGCGGGAGTCGCTGCGCCTCCGACCGGAGATGCTGAAGCGACTGGGCTGGCACTACCTCCGCGTGCACAGCTTCGAGCTGTTCGCCGACCCGGATGCGGTGGCCTCGAAGATCGCGAAGGCGCTCGGCGCCGCGTCGCGGCACTCGGCACCGCACACCGAGCCCATCCCGATCCAGACTTCCAACGCTCCGGATGCAGCGGACGCGTCGGACACGGCCGAGTAGTCGCGGTGTCATGACGAAACGCGATCCGCGCGTGCCGCGCCGGGTGCGCACCGAGCCGGCACCCGGCTCCGACCCGACGCCGCAGGCCCTTCCCGGGAGGGACGCGCCGATTCGGGCCGGTGAGGACACGGACGCGGCCTGGGGTGCTGCTGCCGGGTCTGCGACGCGGGAGTCGGGCGCGGGCGAGAACGACGAGCGACTCCGCCGTGACGTTCCCCCGCACTGGTAGCGGCCGAGTTAGTCGGCGCGGCGAGAGCGGAGCGTTGCCCTAGGAGAAACGCTCCAGTGGGGAACGGGGGAACGTCAGATCGCCCTACAGCGCGGGGCCGCCCGGCGTGCGGTCGATTGGCGCTGTGCGCTCGACCTGCACTGTGCGCTCGGGCTGCGAGTGGTTCCCCTCCGGGGAGGGGCGACCGGCGAGCAGGTCGCGGATCTCGATGAGCAGTTCGGCCTCGGTGGGCGGGAGCTGCTCGGGAGTCGCCTCAGCCTCGGCCTTCTGCCGGGCGAAAGCCACCTTCTGCAGGTGGTTGATCGGCAGCACGAGCACGAAGTAGACGACCGCGGCGATGATGAGGAACTGGAGCACCGCACCCACGACCGCTCCGAAGCGGATCTCGGCGAAGGCGCCATCGGTCAGTGCGGGCACCCGCAGCACCCAGAGCGCGTCGAGGCTCTCGGCCCGGAACAGCGCTCCGATCGCGGGATTGAAGATGTTCTCGACGAGCGAATTGACGATCGCGGTGAACGCGGCGCCGATCACGACGGCGACCGCCAGGTCGATCACGTTGCCCCGGAGGATGAACTCCTTGAAGCCCTTCACCGCTACTTGCTTCCGCCCGACGATCCCGAACCGGAGCTCACGGGTGCGGACGACGACGTGCGGGACGAGGATCCGCCCGAGCCGCCGGACGAGCCGCCGGATCCACTCGACCCCGAGCCGGACGAGCCGCCAGAGCTGCCCGACCCCGATCCGGACCCTGACGATCCCGACCCGGAGTCCGACGACTTCGTGCTCGAGCCGCTGCCGGAACCGCTGTCGGACCCCTTCGAACGCGACCCACCCTTGCCGGAGCCCGACTTCTCGGCCGCGGCACGCGAATCGGTGCGGTAGAACCCGGATCCGTTGAAGGTCACGCCCACGGCGGAGAAGATCTTGCGCAACTTGCCCGAGCACACGGGGCACTCGGTGAGCGAGTCGTCGGTGAAGGCCTGCTGGATGTCGAAGGCGTTGCTGCACTCGGTGCAGCGGTAGGAATAGGTGGGCACGGTGTCCTAGAAGGTAACGACGCGGGTGGGAGTGACGATCCCGTTCACCGGCTGGTCGTGCACCTCGCGGGGCACGGAATCCACGAATTCGGAATCGAACACTACAGCGTAAACCGGCGGGCACGCTTCCATCGAACCGAGCGTCTTGTCGAAGTATCCGCGGCCCCATCCCATGCGGATGCCGGCGCTGTCCACGGCGGCGGCGGGCACGATGATCAGGTCCACCGCGTTGATCGCCAGAGGGCTCAGTACCTCGCCGACCGGCTCGGGCAGCCCGAACAACCCCTCCGTCTCCTGCCGAGCGTCGCTGACCACCCAGTCGAGCAGTCCGTCCTCCCGCGAGATGGGGAAGAGGATGCGGATGCCGCGGTCGTTGGCCCAGTCGAGGAAGGGTCGGGTGTTCGGTTCGTCGGTGGCCGCGAGGTAGCAGGAGATCGACCTCACGTCGAGGTCTTCGACGAGCGTGACGAGGTTCCGCGTGAGGCCCTCGGATGCCGCCTGACGTTCCGATGAAGTCATATGGCGGCGGCGCTCGCGCAGTTCCCGTCGGAGCGCACGCTTGCGGTGACCTTCATCCGAAACCATGTGGACAATTTTAGTTAACATTTCTCGATACCCTCTCCTCATGGGTTTTCAGATCACAAAGGCCGTCATTCCTGCCGCAGGCCTCGGCACGCGTTTCCTCCCCGCCACGAAGGCCATGCCGAAGGAGATGCTGCCGGTCGTCGATCGACCCGCCATTCAGTACGTGGTCGAGGAGGCCGTCTCGGCCGGGCTGCACGACGTGCTCATGATCACCGGCCGCAACAAGAACGCGCTGGAGAACCACTTCGACCGCAATGCGGAGCTCGAGGCGACCCTGCTGAAGAAGGGCGACAGCGAGCGTCTGCGCAAGGTCAACGAGTCCACCGACCTCGCCGATGTGCACTACGTGCGCCAGGGCGACCCGAAGGGACTCGGTCACGCCGTGCTCCGTGCTCAGATGCACGTGGGACGCGAGCCGTTCGCCGTGCTGCTCGGCGACGACATCATCGACGCTCGCGACCCGCTCCTCACCAAGATGATGTCGGAGCAGATCAAGCGCAACGCGACCATCGTGGCGCTGCTCGAGGTGGACCCGTCGCAGACGCACCTGTACGGCGTCGCGACCGTCGAGGAGACCGAGGATGAGGACGTCGTGCGCATCACCGATCTCGTGGAGAAGCCGGCCCCCGGCACCTCGCCGTCGAACTACGCCATCATCGGCCGGTACGTGCTGCGTCCGGAGATCTTCGACGTGCTCGAGAAGACCGAGCCGGGCAAGGGCGGCGAGATCCAGCTGACGGACGCGCTGCAGAAGATGGCCGGCGCTCCCGAGTGGACCGGTGGCGTGTACGGCGTCGTGTTCCGTGGTCGCCGCTACGACACGGGGGACCGGCTCGACTACCTGAAGGCGATCGTGCAGCTGGCATCCGACCACTCCGACCTCGGCGACGACTTCCGCCCGTGGCTCAAGGAGTTCTCCTCGGCACTCGACAGCTGATCCCGCTTCCCGAACGACGCCGTGTCGCTCTCCACGCCCACCCTCTCCGAGGGTCCCATCACCATCCGTCCCATCCGGATCCGTGATGCGCGCGCGCTTGAGCGGGAGCTGCTCGACAATCGCGGATGGCTGCGGCAGTGGGAGGCGACGAACCCGCACGCGCCCGTGTCGTTCGACACGCGGGCGAGCATCCGGTCGCTGCAGGCCAACGCGCGTGCCGGGCACGGGCTGCCGTTCCTCATCGAGTACGAGGGTCGGCTCGCCGGTCAGCTGAACGTGTCGGGCATCACCTACGGGTCGCTGTCGTCGGCGACCATCGGGTACTGGGTGTCCGAGCGATTCGCGGGCAAGAATGCCACGCCCACGTCGGTGGCGCTCGCGACGGACTACTGCTTCTTCCAGCTCGGCCTGCACCGGATGGAGATCTGCATCCGCCCGGAGAACAAGCCGTCGTTGCGGGTGGTCGAGAAGCTCGGCTTCCGCTACGAGGGACTCCGGCGGCGGTACATCCACATCAACGGCGAGTGGCGCGACCACTTCTGCTTCGCCCTCGTGGTGGAGGAGCTCGACACCGGCGTGCTGCGGCGGTGGCAGGAGGGCGACGCGCCCGCGTCAGCGGCGGCCGTGCCGCAGGCCGACCGGGACGCCGCGGCGACGCCCCTCTCGGTCACCCGACGCCGCTGAGCGACCGGGCGCGCTGAGCCCACGGTCCCTGATCTTGTCGAAGGGAGCGCCGTTCACGGTCCCTGAGCCTGTCGAAGGGACGCGCCGTTCACGGTCCCTGAGCTTGTCGAAGGGACGCTCGCGGCCTCACGTCGCTTCGACAAGCTCTGCGACCGCAGCTTCCGATCCGCCCGCCCGACACGGTCCCTGAGCCTGTCGAAGGGACGCGACACGCCGCGAAACGCGGGACACACCCTCCGTGCCTGAACGGTGCGAACCCGCCCCGCTCCTAACGTAAGAGCATGGAGTTCGGCGGCATTATTCTCGCGCTATCAGCGCTACTGTGGCTCGCGTACCTGCTGCCCACCTGGCTGCGGCGTAGGCAGTACCTCGCGACGGAAAAGAATGCTGTGCGACTGCAGCAGACGTTGCGGATTCTGGCCGAAACGGCCGAGGTGCCCGACGCGGTGCGAGCCGAGACATCGGCGCGCAGCGTGGCCGAACAGCAGCGGGCGCTCCGCCGTGCCGCCGAAGAGGCCGAGGCCGCCTCGCGGGCTCGCGATGCCGCAGCCGAGCGCGCTCTGCCGAAGGTGACCGCTCGAACCGCCGCGTCGCCGACCGCGGCCGTGCGCCTGCGTCGGGCGCGCCTCACGACCACGCTCATCCTCACCGGTGCGCTGATCACCATGGTCGTGGGCATCTCCCGCATCTCCGCGGGCGGATCGTGGACCGTGCTCGTCGTGGGATCCATCGTCGGCATGCTGGCCGTGCTCGCCCTGCAGCGAATGGCTCGGGTCGCGCACGCCCGTCGGCGCATCGTGCAGGCGCCGCGACGCACGGTGACGCGCACCAGCTTCACGGACTTCGCCGAACCCGGCGACGTCGCGCCCTCGGTTGAGCAGGAGGCGGCCCCGTGGACGCCCGTCCCGGTGCCCAAGCCCCTGTATCTCTCCCGCACCGCACTGCCGGTGTCGTCCGACGCTCTCGAGGCGGCCGTGGCCCGCGCCACCGCGGAGCAGGAGCTGCGGGACGCGGCCGCACGCGCAGACCGCGCGCTCCGCGAGACGCAGGGCGAGAGCGGAGCGGATGCGGTGGAGGCCACTCCCGCGGAGGCCGAGGCGCCCGCGGTCTCCCGTCCGACCGCGGTGCCCGCCGCCGAGGCCGAGACGCCCGCCGCCGCGCCCGCGGATAGCGCCCCGGCCGCCCCCGCCGCGCCGCAGAGCCGCTTCGCCCGCATGGGCATCGTCGAGGATGCGGAGCCCGGCATGGCGGACCTTGACGCCGTGCTCCGTCGCCGTCGCGCCGCGGGCTGATCCGTCGACCGTCGAGGTGCGTCGCGACTTCCGTCGCGGCGCATCGTGCGTTCGGGGGAGTCTCCCCGGCGTGATAATCTCGACAAGCAGTTTGGGGCTATGGCGCAGTTGGTAGCGCGTCTCGTTCGCAATGAGAAGGTCAGGGGTTCGAATCCCCTTAGCTCCACCACCACGCAATGTCTCGCGACTTAGGTCATCTAGGTCGCGAGACATTCGTCATTTCTGGGACCATTTGCCGGGGCGGCGAGAGACGGTTTCGCCAGTAGCCGCGCGCGAGGTCGAGGTGGTCGCTGAGGATCTCGCCGGTGCCGGAGTGGATGCCGGTCCGCGATGAGCGTAAACGGTGAGCAACAGATGCGCGGATGCCTGCGCGAAAGCGCCTGGAAACGCAAGAGAGGGAGCGCCCGATGGGCACTCCCTCTCTCGTGCTAGGTGTTGGTGCTAGATGCTGAGCGTGCGGCGGCTCGTCCGGCGGAACAGCACCAGGGCGGCACCGGCCAGCAGGAGGAACGCGGCGAGACCGGCGAGCGGAGCGCTCTCCGAACCCGTGTACGCCAACTCGTCGTCAGCCCAGCTCTTCTTGCCGCCCTTGTCGGAGGATCCGTTGTCGGCGGGGGTGTGCGAGATCGGCGTCACGGTACCGTTGTCGGCCGGAACGGTCGGCGGGATGACGGGCGCGGGATCGGCGATGAGCTCGAAGCTGCCGGTCACGCTCACGTCGGAGTCCACGCCATTCACCGTCACGGTGTAGATGCCGAGCGGGGTGTCGCCGAAGAGGAAGAGCGGAGCCTCGAAGGTGCCCGTCTCATCCGCTCCACCGAGCGCCTCCAGCGCGTCCTCGTCGAAGACGATGGTGGCACCACCGGGTGCGGTGAGGATCACTTCGACGTCCTCGTTCTGCTCGAACCCGGTCGCGGAGACCTGGACGCCCTTGAGGGGGTCCTTGGCGTCGCTCACGGTGATCTGCTCGGGAAGCAGGATGATGCCGGGCGCGTTCGGCTCGAACGGCTCCCCACCGGGGGCGAAGACGATGTCTACGCTGCGGAGGGCGTCGGCGACGATGGTGCCGTCGCCACCGACGCGGGTCACGTCGATGGTGACGTCGGTCTCACCGTCGTCGTCCTGCACGACCTTGCCGAGGTCGAGTGCCGCCGAGAAGACGCCGGCCGCGTCGGCGAGGGTGGCGCCCACGACGACCGGGACGGTGTCGCCCGGGTTCGTGACGGTGGCGAGGATGGCCTCACCCGGCGCGGAGGTGCCGGTGAGCACGGGCGTGTAGGTGTCGACGGTCGATCCCTCTGCGGGCAGAGTCACCGTGTAGGGGTAAGCCGGAGCGGCGACCTCGACGATCGTGATCGACACCGTGATCGGGGCACCGACGACGGCGAGTTCGCCGTCGAGTTCGGTGATGGTGACCTCGATCTCGGTCTGGTCCTCGGCGAGCTCACCGAACGAGACGGGTGCCGACCACGTCAGGTCCGTTCCGACGACCACGGGAAGTGCAGAGGTAGCCGCGGTCGTGTCGCCGTCCGCATCCTCGTAGGTGATCGCGATCGTGTCGAGAGCGGTGACGCCCGTTCCGGCGAACATGGCGGCCGCGGGGTCGAACTCGGCACCATCGGTGGGGGTGACGAGCGTGAGTGTGCCCGGCTCGGCCTCCGGCAGTTCGATCGGGTCGACGGGTGCCGGCTGCTCACCGGACACCGGCTCCTCAGCGGGCTCGTCGACGGCCGGTTCCTCGGCAGCGGGTTCTTCCGCGGTCGGTTCCTCGGCAGCGGGTTCTTCGGCGACGGGCTCCTCCGTGACGGGCTCTTCCGTGACGGGCTCGGTGACCGGTTCCTCCGCGACGGGCTCCTCCGTGACGGGCTCTTCGGCGACGGGCGCCTCGTAGGGTGCGGCGGGCGCTGCGTCGACGGCGGGTTCGGCGGCCGCGGTCGTCGCGGTCTCCTCGGGGGCGGCGATGGCAGCCGGCGCGACGAGGACGGCCGGGACGCCGACCATGGCGATGGCGACGCTGGCCGCGAGGAGCCGGCGTCCGGGTACGGGTGAGGGACGACCGGGTGAGTCGTCGGATGGGCGGGCCGTGCGTATCTGCATCGTTGCTCCAGGCTGAGTCGGGCGTGCGCCAGGGGAGCGACGGACCGACGGGAATCACGGGACGGGTCGCCCGTTTTCCGAACCTTACGGCCCGTGGGTAACCGCGAGCAATCGTTTTCCCCGCATCGGAGAAATAACGGCGGAACTGGGGCGCGAAACGGGGGCGTCCGCACAATTCCGGGCCCCGCGCGTAGGCCCCGCGCTTCGATCACCCCTCGATGAGGTGCTGGAATCGTCCCGGTGTCGTACGTCGGGCGTACCGTGGCCGCATGAGCGTTCCACCCGTCTGCAGCATCGTCGACGAGGTCGGCCGGCAGTGCCCTGAACCGGTGGACGGAGCCGCGCCGCTCAACCTCTGCACCCATCATCTGGTCGCCGCGCACGACTGGGTGGCGGGCGACGTGGGCGTCACCGACACCCTGCCGTCCCCGTGCCAGGCCTGCGGATCCCGGCTGGGCGTGCGGTATCCCTCGGGGTGGCTCTGCGCCATCTGCGAGTGGAAGGTCGGCGACATTCCCGACGAGGACATCGCCGAGCGACGGGTCGACGTGGTGTACTACCTGCGCTTCGGCGACCGGATCAAGATCGGCACCTCGAGCAATCCGCGGATGCGGCTCGCGAGCCAGCGCTACGAGCAACTGCTCGCGTTCGAGCGCGGCACCCGGGCGGTGGAGCAACGGCGGCACGCCCAGTTCGCCGAGTTCCGCATCCTGCGCACCGAGTGGTTCGACATCTCCGAGTCCCTCCTCCGCCACATCGACGTGCTGAGCGCCGGTGTGGACGACCCCTGGCAGCAATACGCCCGCTGGGTGAGCGAGCGCCTGGCTTTGAAGGGCTAAGGGGATGAGGGGGAAACAGGGTGGTGAGGGCTGAGGGAGAGAACGGGTGAGGGGTAAACGGGCTGAGGGGGAGAACGGGCGCAGTGCGACGACAGGCCGAAGGGGATCGCGGGCTGAGGGGGAGGGGTGGGTTTCAGCTGGCCATCGCGACCCCGCCCGTTACGGTGAGTGCATGGCTAGCACTGCACACGTCGCGCTGATCACCGGAGCCAATCACGGCATCGGCGCGGCGCTCGCCGAGCGCCTCGCCGCCGACGGGGTGGCCGTGGTCATCACCTTCCTGTCGTTCGAGGATCCGGAGGACGAGGGCACGCCCGAGCGTCAGCGGGACGCGCACCGACAGGATGCATCGGGAGTGCTCGAGCGCATCCGGGCAGCGGGCGGCCGCGCCATCGCCGTTTCCCAGGACCTCCTCGACGCCGACGCGATTCCCGCTCTGTTCGACGCCGCGGAGGAGGCGTTCGGACCGGTGGACGTGCTGATCAACAACGCCACCGGCTCGTTGCAGGACACGTTCGTCACGTCGTCACGGGACTGGATGGGACGCCTGCAGTCCCGCGTCACGCCGTCGGGGTTCGACCGGCAGTTCGGGATCGACGCTCGTGCAGGAGCGCTGCTCATCGCGGAGTTCGCGGCGCGGCTGCAGGAGCGGAACGGCACCTGGGGGCGCATCATCTCGCTGACCTCGGGCGGGGAGCGCGGGTTCCCGGGCGAGGTGTCGTACGGTGCCGCGAAAGCGGCGCTGGTCAACTACACGATGTCGGCGAGTTTCGAGCTCGGCCGCTTAGGGGTGACCGCCAACGCGGTGCATCCCCCGGTGACCGACACCGGGTGGGTCACCGACGACGTGCGCGATGCCGTCGAGAAGAACGACGCGTTCTTCAGCGTCGCCGAACCCGAGGAAGTGAGCGACGTGGTCGCATTCCTTGTGTCGGACGCGGGACGGCGGGTGACCGGCAACATCATTCGGATGGCGTAGCGGGCACCCGCCGTTCGGCGGATCCACGTGCAGAGGATCTGCATGCAGGGGATCTGCATGCAGAGGATCCGCGAGTGGATCGGATCGGCCGGAGGCTTACTCCGGGTCGGCCTTGGTGACCTGCACGATGCCGTGGTCGTGCTCGGGCGGGGAGTAGATCGAGTACAGCTTGAGCGTCTCGTCGCCGATCGCCGTGACGTTGTGCCAGGTGCCGGCGGGCACCATGATGGCCTCGCCGTCGCCCGCCTCCCATTCGTGGATCAGGTTGTCCTCGGCGGGACCCATCTGCACTTTGCCGCGACCGCCCTCGATGCGGAGGAACTGGTCGATGTTCTCGTGCACCTCGAGGCCGATGTCGTCGCCGCCCTTGATGGCCATGACCGTCACCTGCAGGTTGGAACCCGTCCAGATCACCGTGCGGTAGTTCTCGTTCACCAACGAGGCTTCCTCGATGTTGACGACGTGCGGCTCGGGACCCTTGTCGGTGGTGCTCATCGGTGTCTCCTTCGTTTCGTTCGGGGGCTTCTTCTTCGAACTTAGCGACAATGGCCGACGGTGGTCGGGCCGGATGGACTCGGAGGGCCCGGAGTGCGTGCCCCTCCGGGCCCGGGCCTCCGCGCCTAGGCCTGTGCCGCCTCGAACTCGGCGGCGAAGCGGTGTCGGAGCGCCGCCTTCTCCGCCTCGGGGAGCCAGGCCGCCTCCACACCGGCGAACGCCATCGCGCGGAGCTGGCTCGCGGTCGCCCCGATCTGCTCCGACAGGATGCGGTACTCGTCGGCGAGCGTGGTGGGGAACATGCCGGGATCGTCCGACGCGGGGATCACGTTAAGTCCGGCATCGAGCATCGCCGCGATCGACGCGCGCCGCCACGGCCGCCACGACCGCCGCGATGTGGTGGACACCACCGTGAACGCCACCTGTTCGTCGCGCACGCGCTCGACGACCGCGGGATCCTCGAGCACGTAGTACCCGTGGTCGATGCGGTCGCAGCCGAGCACGTCGAGGCACGTCACCGTGTTCACCGCGGTGGGCGCGTGCTCCGAGGAGTGCGCCGTCCGACCGAGGCCGGCTTCGCCCGCGAGTCGATACGCGTCGACGAAGCGCTCGGGCGGACCGGCCGTCTCGAGGTTGTCGAGACCGATGCCCGCGACGTACTCGTGCGGATTCGCCACCACCTCCCGCACCAGTTCGAGCGCGTACTCGCCGCTCCGGCTTCGGTCGATACCCGCGATCATGCGACCGGTCATGCCGAAGTCGCGCTCGGCCATGCGGATGCCTTCGGCATACGCCTCCACCGAACCCGCGTAGCCGAGCGACGACAGGTGCTCGGGAACCGCGTCGAAGAACAGCTCGAGGTGCCGGGTAGAGCTTTGAATGTGGGCATCCTCGAAGGCCTCGTAGACGATCCGGGTGAGGTCCTCATCGCTTCGAAGCACCTCGGTGACCCACCGCGATGCCTGGAACAGCGAGTAGGAGATGTCGGGCTCGTCGGCGCTGCGCCCCTGCGGCACGGGGATGCGGGTGTTGCGGTACAGCTCCGGGTCGGGCGGGAGGGAGTTGATGTCCGCGAAGATTCGTTCCGGGTCCGCGGGCAGCTGCAGTCCCTCGCGGCGGGCCAGCTCGGCGAAGGTTCGCGCCCGTACCGTTCCGATCAGGTGGCAGTGCAGGTCGACCTTCGGCATCGCCCGGATGTCGACCGCCCGTGCGTCGGGGGAGTCGGTCATGGCTGTCACCCGGCGGTGACCTCACGGGCGAAGCGGTCGACCCAGACGTTGCGCGTGGACACGAGCTCCTCGGGGTCGAGCGTGGAGTATTCGGCGGCGATCGGGTCGGCCGCGATGTCGCCCACCACGTCGAGGATGGTGTCCGGAACCGTGGCCTCCAGGTTCACGGGCAGGTCGCCCACGAGCTCGGCCGAGGCGCTCTGTGCCTCCACCGACAGGAGGTAGTCGATGAACGCGAAGGCGCCCTCGACGTTCTCCGAGCCGACCGGAACCATCGCACGGTTCGTGGCCATGTACCGGCCCTCGGCGGGAGCCGTCCACGCCACGGGCTCGCCGGATGCGACCAGATCGGTGGCGAACCCGCTCAGGGAGTCGGCCGCCACGATCTCGCCCTGGGTGAGCAGGTTCGTGACCTCCGTGGAGGAGCTGTAGAACTGCAGCACGTTGGGTGCCCACTCGCCGATCGTCTCGAGCGCCGTGTCGATGTCGTACGGGCCGCTGCCGTAGGTGTCGGCCACGCCCGACACCATGAGTTGTCCCGCGGTGACCGAGATGTCGGGCAGCGCGAGCTTGCCCGCGTAGTCGCTGTTGCCGTACAACTCCCAATCGGCGGCCTCGTCCGCGCTCAGCTCGTCGGTGTTGTAGAGGGTGCCGTTGAGCTGGTAGCTGTACGCCGGGCCGAGGTACGAACCCTCGGTGGCGAACTCGGCGATGTTCGCGAGATTCGGCACGTCGGCCTCGGTGACCTCCTGGAACAGGTCGTCCTCCTGGCCGAGCGCCGCGTAGTAGTCGGAGATCAGCATCACGTCGATGCCGGACTCGCCGTCGGCGAGCTGCAACTGCGAGAGACGGTCCGCATTCGATCCGGTCTCCACCTCCACCTCGATGCCGGTGGCTTCGGTGAACGGATCGAAGACCGCCTCCTGGAACTCCTCGACACCGAACGGGAAGGTGCTCACGACGATGCTCTGCGGGGCGTCCGTATCGGTGCCGGTCGATCCCTCCTCGGCTGCGGACGAGCAGCCGGTGAGAGTCAGCGCGCCGACGGTGACGCCGGCCGCGAGCGCCAGGCTGCGCCTGCGGGGGGTGGGGAACGTGCGGGACATGGACGGACCTTTCGTCGGTGGCCTCTGCGGCCGAGGAGGGAGGGAGGAGCTGAGCGGGAAAAGCGGAGAGAGGAAAGCGCGCCGTCGGGGATGCTCGCGCTCAGCGCACCGGTTCGGGGACCTCGGCGGCCATGGCGACGAGCCGGGAGGGCGGGGCGGTGACGGTGACGACGTCACCGATGGACACCGTGCTGAGCCCGTCGCTGCGGACATCGGAGATCAGCCGCACGTCGGCTCCGCTCGCGTCGACGGTACGCACGGTGACGAGCATGTCGACGCCGCGGTAGGCCACGTCGGTCACCGTTGCGTCGAGCGCGAGGCCTCCCGCTGCGGTCGGTCCGCCGACGGGGAGAACATCGAGGTGTTCGGGTCGCACGGCCAGCACGGATCCGTCGGCCGCGGTGAGGAAGTTCTCGTAGCCGAGGAAGTCGGCGACGAAGCGATTGGCCGGGTTCGGGAACACGTCCTGGGGCGCACCCTGCTGCATGATGCGGCCGGCACGCATGAGCACCATGTCGTCGCTCATCTCGAGCGCCTCGTCCTGGTCGTGGGTCACCAGCACGACGGTGAGGCCCGTCTCGGACTGGATGCGGCGGAGTTCCGCCCGCATGTGCACGCGCAGCCGCGCGTCCAGGTTTGACAGCGGCTCGTCGAGCAGCAGAAGCTTCGGCCGGATGGCGATGGCCCGGGCGAGGGCGACCCGCTGCTGCTGTCCGCCCGACAGCTTCTTCGGCTTGCTGGCCGCCAGGTGGCCGAGCCCGACGAGCTCCAGGGTCTCCTGCACTCGCTGCTGCCGCTCGGCTGCGGGAACCCGCCGCAGTTTCAGTCCGTAGCCCACGTTCTCGGCGACCGTCAGATGCGGGAACAGCGCGTACGACTGGAAGACCATGCCGAGATTGCGCTTCTCGGGCGGCGTGCGCGTGCTGTCGACGCCGTCGATGTCGATCCGTCCCGAGGTCGGCGCCGCGTAGCCGGCGAGCATGCGCAGGGTGGTCGTCTTGCCGCACCCGCTCGGTCCGAGCAGGGTGGTCAGCTTGCCCTGCGCGATGCGCAGGTCGATCGAGTCCACGGCGGTGAAGTCGCCGAAGACCTGACTCACCCCGGCGAATTCTGCAGCAGCGTTCATCGGTTGATACCTCCGAAGATCTTGGCGAAGCCGACGGTGCGTTCGGCGATGACGGCGATGACGACGGTGCCGGCGAGGATGAGCGTGGCCATGGCGGCGACCATGGGGTCGTAGCTCTGCTGCACGTAGTCGAGCATCGTCACGGGGAGGGTGCGGAAGTCCCGGCTCTGCAGCAGCAGCGAGAGCGGCACGTTGTTGAACGAGGTGAGGAAGCTGAGGAGCCCCGCAGAGAAGATGCCGGGCCGGAGGAGCGGGAGGGTGATGGTGAAGAACGCGCGCAGGGGAGAGGCGCCGAGCCCGCGTGCGGCCTCCTCGAGTGCGGGGTCCGCGAGGGCGAGGGATGCGCCGGTCACGCGAACCGCGTACGGCAGCATGAGCACGGTGTGGCCGAGCAGCAGCGTCTCGAAGTTGGCGAGGCCGAAGCCGATCATCAGTTGCTGGTAGAGCGCGAGTCCCACGACCAGCTCGGGCACGATCAGGGGCGAGAGGAACAGTCCTTCGATCACGCCCTTGCCGGGAATGGCACCTCGGTGGATGGCCAGGGTGGCGGGGATACCGATGGCGAGCGCGAGCACGGTCGCGATCAGCGCGAGCTGCAGGCTCGACACCAGGGCCGAGATGAACGGGTCGTAGGTGAGGGCGGCCTCGAACCACTGCAGCGAGAAGCCCTCGGGCGGAAAGCGGAGGGTCCTGCCGCCGGTGAACGATGTGGCGACGACGAAGAGGATCGGCACGATCATGATGATGTAGCCGAGAACGGCGAGGGATCCGGCGACCGGGCGGCTGGTTCTCACGAGGTGGCCCCCTTCCGAGCGACGAGCGACGACAGCCCCGAGACGAGGAAGACCAGCACGGTCATGATCAGCGCGGTGGCCGACGCTCCGGCCCAGTCGATGGTCACGCTCGCGTAGGAGAAGAGCTGGGTGGACAGCATCCGCTGGGACGACCCGCCGAGGAGATACGGGGTGGTGTAAGCGGTGACCGCACCGGCGAACACGAGCGTGGCGGCGACCACGATGCCCGGCAGTGACAGGGGGATGACGATGGTCCAGAAGGTGCGACCGCGGCTGGCGCCCAACCCACGTGCTGCGTCGTCGAGCCCGGCATCCACCTGGGCGACCGCCGAGTAGCAGGAGATGATCGCGAGGGGAAGGAACAGCTGCGTGAGACCGAGCACGATGGCCAGTTCGGTGTAGAGCAATTGCGGTGCAGCATCCACGAGACCGAGCCCCGTGAGCAGCTGACCGATGGCGCCGTTCGAGCCCAGCACCACGAGCCACCCGAACGTACGCACGACGTTGCTCAGCAGCAGCGGGAAGATCGCGAGGGCGAGCAGCACACCGGCCCAGCGGGAGGTGGAGCGCGCCAGCAGGTAGGCGATGGGGAATCCGAGCGCCACGCATATTCCGGTGACGATGAGCCCGAGCCCCACCGTCCTGCCGATGATCCGCAGGTCGTACGGATCGGACAGCATGGCGCCGAGCCGGCCGAAGATGTCCGCAGCGGTCACTCCGGGCGGGGCGAACAGCATCACCACGGAGGGGATGAGGAAGCCGATGAGCAGCAGAGCCAGGCCCGGGAGGAGCAGCAGGGCGGGTGTGCGGGTTCTCACGGTGCGCGCTCCGTTCCTTCTCGGTGTCGGTGTCCAGCTCATGCCGCTACTGGGCAATGAAACCGGTTGCACAACCGGTTTCATTGAGCCTAGGGTGTGTCGGCGGGTCGTTTCCACTCCGGGTGTAAACACTGTGTAACGGAGGCGGGCTCGGCCGGTCGCCTCCGAAGCGCCGCGAAACGAAGGGAAGCCGTGCCCACGCTCGCAGACGTCGCCGCTCGTGCCGCGGTCTCCAAGGCGACCGCGTCACGTGCCCTGAGCAGGCCGGAGCTCGTGGCCCCCGACACGGCGGAGCGGGTGTTCTCGGCGGCACGGGAACTGGGTTTCGTACCCAGCCGGGTGGCCCGTCAGCTCGCCCGGGGTACGAGCGGCATCGTTGCGCTCGTCGTTCCGACGCTCGACAACAGCTTCTTCACCCCGATCATTGCCGGCGCGCAGGCCCGAGCCGGTGAGGCGGACCTGCAACTGACCGTCGCGGTGCATCCGCTGGAGGACATCGCCGAGCTCGGGGCGTTCGAGCGGCTCTCCCGACAGGTCGACGGCTTCATCCTGGTCGCACCCCGCGGCGGTGACGACGTGGTGCACGGCGCGGGAGCCTTCAAGCCCACAGTCCTCGTCGATCGGGAGCTCGCGGGACTCACCTCGGTCGTTGCCGACACGGCCACGGCGTTCGGCTCGCTCATCGATCGCTTCATCGTCGACGGCCACAGCCGACTGGCCTACATCGGCGGTCCCGAGGGGTCGTGGCAGGATCGCCAGCGCACCGCGGCGGTGCGGAATGCCGCAGCCGGTCGCGCAGAACTTCTGGTGCTCGGACCGCTTCCCTCGACCTTCGCCGCGGGAGTGGGCGTGGCCGCCGAGATCGTCGACGGGCGCGCGACTGCGGTGCTGCCGTACGCGACCGCCATCGGTCTCGGCCTCATGTTCGCGCTCCGTTCCACGGCCCACCGCGATGTCGGTGTGACGGTGAGCTCGGAGCGGATGATCGTGGAATCCCTCGGTCTCGCCGACGTTCCGGCGATCGACGTCGACGGTGAGGAACTCGGGCGAGTGGCGATGGACCGACTGCTCGACGCGCTCGCACCTGCGGGCGCCCCGCCGTCCGCGGACCGGCTCACCGTTCCGGTGCGCTGGCCGAACGCGCGATAGGGGGCAAGGCCCGAGCAGGCGTCACCCGAGCAGGCGTCACCCGAGCCGACGCACTGCAGCGGGCGCTACTTCAGCAGGCGGGAGAGCACTCGATCGGCCAGGGGCTTGCCGCCGGTCTGGCAGGTGGGGCAGTACTGGAACGTGGAGTCGGAGTAGATCACCTGACGCACGATGTCGCCGCACACCGGGCACTCCTCGCCGGTACGCCCGTGCACGCGGAGGCCCGATTTCTTCTCCTTCTTGAGCTCCGAGGCGTGCAACCCTTCGGCGCGGGCGATGGCATCCCGCAGCGTGGATCGCATCGCGTCGTAGAGCCGCGCTGCCTCCTCGGAGGACATGGCGGCAGGCTTGAACGGCGACATCCGGGCCACGTGCAGGATCTCGTCCGAGTAGGCGTTGCCGATGCCGGCGAGGATGGACTGGTTGCGGAGCACCCCCTTGATCTGCGAGCGTCCGGCGGCGCGTAGAATCTCCTCGAACCGTTCCGGGGTGAAGTCGTCGCTCAGCGGATCGGGACCGAGGCGCGCGATGCCCGGTACCTCGGCAGGGTCGCGCACGAGGTAGATCGCGAGGCTCTTCTTCGTGCCCGCCTCGGTGATGTCGATTCCTGAACCGCCGTCGAGCACGAGGCGGGCGGCGAGCGGCCCCTTGCCCGGTCGGCCGCCCGGCCGTGCGCTCGCCTGCGGCGCCTCGTACCGCCAGCGGATCCAGCCGGCGCGGGCGAGGTGCAGCACGAGGTGCAACTCGCCGATCTCGATGTCGAGGAACTTGCCGTGGTGGTCGACGGCGCCCACGCTCTGGCCCGCGAGCGCCGACACCGGCGGATCGAAGGTCTTGAGCGCCGCGAAGGAGGTGATGTCCAGGCGCTCGACGGGGGATCCGCCGAGGCGTTCACCCAGGTCGGCGGCGAGGGCGGTGATTTCGGGAAGTTCGGGCACGAAGCCAGTGTCCGCCGCCGGACCCGGTTCGTCTAGATGTGGCCGGCAGCCAGGGGGTGCAGGGCCGTGGGTGCAGGCGGTCCCGCTCCGGTCGCCACCGTTCCTGGTCGTGCCCGTTACCGGTCTTCCCCTTTTCCGAGCCCCACCGGTCCCGGTCGTTACGCTGGGCGGCATGGCGCCGTTCCTCTCGCCCGCGACCCGTGCGGCTCTCGATGTGCTCTCCTCCGGCGAGCGGTCGGAGCCCGAACCCGAGCCGCTGGAGCGTCTGCGGGCGATGCGCGCCCTGCTCGCCGCGCTGGACGCCGACGATGCGCAGCTGGCGAGTGTCCGCAGCGCGCTCGAGGCGGGTCGGAGCTGGGATGACATCGCCGAGGCCGCGGGGCTCGGGCGGGCCGCGGCGAAGTTCCGCTGGCAGGGCACGGATGCCGACATCGAGCACCGCAGGCAGGCGGGACGCAAGCGCAGCGCGCGTCCGTCGAGCGTGCCCGCCGACCTGCCCGGCCTCTCGGTGGCCGAGGAGGCGGCACGTCAGGGGGTGACGGCGCAGGCGATCTACCAGCAGGTGACGCGCGGCGTGCTGACGAGCGAGATGGTCGAACTGCCCGACGGGCGTCGGTACAAGCGCGTCTTCCCCGCCGAGCTGTCTCGGGTGAAGTCCGCCGATAAGGGCGACGCGGAGTCCACGCCTGGGGCTTCGTCGACGGTGCCGACGGTGCCGACGGGGGATGACCGGTGACCGTGACCGCCTCCGCCGGCCGTCCGCGCGTGCCACGCCCGCCTCTCCGCGCGACCCTGTCGGCGGCAGGCATCGATGTGGCACTCGTGGCTGCCTTCGTCCTGATCGGTCGGCGCAATCACGAGGAGGGATTCGCCCTGCCCGGGGTGTGGGGAACGTTCTGGCCCTTCGTCGCCGGGCTCGCCGCCGGATGGCTCCTGAGTCGTGCGTGGCGGCGCCCGCTGCACCCGTGGCGCGTCGGCGTCCCGGTCTGGCTGTGCGCGGTGGGCGTGGGGATGGCGCTCCGCGTCCTGAGCGGTCAAGGTACGGCGCCGAGCTTCGTCCTGGTGACCGCGGTGCTCCTTGCGCTGGCGCTCGTCGGTTGGCGGCTGGTGGCGCGGATGCTGCCCGGCATGCGCGCGGCAGCCGTCGGTTCACGCGCCCCGACCTCGACCACCCCGACCGCGGCCGCCCCGACCGCGGCTGCCCCGACCCCGCCCGCCCCGACCCCGCCCGCCCCCACCTCGACCACACCGACCTCGACCACACCGACCTCGCCGGCCCCATGAGCACCACGGCCCGTGGTGCTCCCGCTGCCCCCGCCGCAGGCAGGGCGTACATCGGCATCTCGGGGTGGCGGTACGCGGCGTGGCGCGGCGACTTCTACCCGAAGGGTCTGGCGCAGCGGCGGGAACTGGAGTTCGCCGCATCCCGCTTCGCGTCCGTGGAGCTCAACGGGTCGTTCTACTCGTTGCAGCGGCCCGAGAGCTACGAGCGCTGGGCGGCCGAGACGCCGCCCGGCTTCGTCTTCGCCGTGAAGGGCGGGCGATACATCACGCACATGCTGCGGTTGCGCAACGTGCGCGACGCGCTGGCCAACTTCTTCGCCTCGGGCGTGCTCGCGCTTGACGAGAAGCTGGGTCCGGTGCTCTGGCAGTTGCCCGAGCGATCGACGTTCGATGCGGAACTGCTGGAGTCGTTCTGTTCGTCGCTCCCACGCACGACGCGGGAAGCGCTGACCCTCGCCCAGACCCACACGGCGATGGTGGAGGGG
Source organism: Planctomonas psychrotolerans (assembly GCF_008642235.1). Taxonomy (GTDB): domain Bacteria; phylum Actinomycetota; class Actinomycetes; order Actinomycetales; family Microbacteriaceae; genus Planctomonas; species Planctomonas psychrotolerans. The sequence continues at coordinate 2,115,435 of NZ_SJEV01000001.1, forward strand.
CGCACCTGGCTGGAGCCGCGTCCGGATCGCGCGATGCGCCACGCGCTCGAGGTGCGACACCCGAGCTTCGACACCGACGAGTGCGCCGACATCCTGCGGCGCCACGGCATGGCGATGGTGGTGGCCGACACGGCGGGCAGGTGGCCGAAGATCGAGCGGCCCACGACCGACTTCGAGTACGTGCGACTGCATGGCGCTGAGGAACTGTACGTGAGCGGATATACGCCGGAGCAGCTCGCCGAGTGGGCCGCGACGGTGCGGGGGTGGCTGAGCGGTGCTGGTGCGGCCGGTGGTGGTCGTGCGGGTGCGGGGGCCGGTGGCGGTGCAGGTGGCGGTGCTGATGCGGGTACCGGTGGCGGTGCGGGTGCGCGTGTGGGCGTCGGCGGGGGTGCTGCTGCCGGGCGTGACGTCTACGTGTATTTCGACAACGACGTGAAGGTGCGCGCCCCGTACAACGCGCTCGAGCTGCGGCGCCTGCTCAACCTGTCCTGATCCTCGTCGTCTCGACCCGACGCCTGTCCGTTGTGATCACTCGTCCCACTTCGCCTCTTGCGGGACGTCCGGACACGTTGAGGTGGTGGCATCGACCTCGACCTGATGTGGCGGGACGTCCGGACCCGTCGAGGTGGTGGCATCGACCTCGACCTGATGTGGCGGATTTCCAGCGCGCCCAGGCCTCGCAGGTCCGCCGCGTTTCCCGCGGTTTCCCTCCTCTACTCCTCCACATCACCGCTCGCCGATACGCTCTCGCGGGCCTGCTGTAGCCCGACGAGTGACCCGCGAAATGTCGGTGGTCGGGTGTCTAATACGGGCATGGAGAGCTCGATCGGAACACCCGGATCCGGGACGAACGCCGCGTCCAGCGGTGCCGAATCGAGCACCGCAGCGTCTGCTTCAGCCGTGTTGAGTAGCACCGCGCCAAGCAGCACCGCGCCAAGCAGCGTCACTTCGCCCTCGGCTCACCCCGCGGCCGACCCCGCCGCGGACCCCACGGCTGACCCCGAGCGATCCGCCCGAGCACGATTCACGGACACCATCGGCGTTGCCATCGATTCGATCGTCGACGTCGATCGGGCGATGGCGCAGCTCGCGGCGGTCCGAGCGGAGATGATCGACGGTGCACGCCGCCTCTGTGGCATCCCCGATCCCACACCTGGGGTCGACGGCCGCCGAGCCCCGGCCACCATTCCCGAACGCTCCTTCCGCGCCGAGATCGCCACCGCACTTCGCATCCCCGAGCGAACGGCCGAGACGCTGATCGCCACGAGCGCCGCATTGGTTCACGACCTGCCGCATACGTTGAAGGCGCTCACGTCCGGAGTCATCAGCTATTCGGCCGCGCACCGGATCGCCGATTCGGCTGCGATGATCTCCGAGCCCGGCGTGCGCGAGTCGTTCGACAGGCAGGCCGTCGATATTGCGGTCGGAACCACCGTGGCGATTCTCAACCGCAAGCTCCGCGCGCTCCGGGATCGCGTGCAGCCGGAGGAACTGGAGACGCGTCACACTCGGGCCCTCGGCGACCGGGAGGTCTTCATCGACCCCGGCCACGACGGAATGGGCTGGCTGAACGCCTACCTGCCCGCGGTCGAACTCATCGCCATCGACGGACGGTTGACCGATGCCGCCCGCGCCCTGCATCACCCGAATGACGGCCGAACCATCGCCCAGTTGCGCGCGGACATCCTGCTCGACGTGCTGTTGAGCGATGCGCCCGCCGCTGCCGCCGATGCCGCGGGTACCGTGGATGCCGGTGACTCCGACGGCACTGGCAGCGTGAACCGCGCGGGTGGTGCCGCAGGCGCAGGCGCAGGCGCAGGCGGCGGCGCAGGCGCGGGCGCCGGCGCCGACGGCACCGCCGCCGACGGCACCGCCGCCGACGGCACCGCCGCCGACGGCACCGCCGCCGACGGCACCGCCGCCGTCGACAGCGAGTTCCGTGAGCTCGAGTCGGCTGGTCGCGCGGGCGACACCGATCCTTCGGGCCGTCCTTCCACGGGCGCCGCCGAAACCTATCGCGGCATCCGGCCCCGCGTCTTCCTCACCGTCCCGGCTCTCACGCTTCTGGGACTCGCCACCGAGCCGGCCACGCTCGAAGGATACGGACCCATCGACGCGGACACCGCGCGCGAACTCACCGCCTGTGCTCCGTCGTTCACCCGCATCCTCACCCACCCGGAAAGCGGGGCGGTGCTCTCGGTGGGTCGCACCCGCTACGCCGTGCCGCCCGACCTGCGGGACTGGTTGCGCATCCGCGACTACAGCTGCCGTTTCCCCGGGTGCGATCGCGGCGCGGTCCGCTGCGATCTCGACCACACCGTCGACTGGGAGCACGGTGGTGCGACCGCGCACGACAACCTCGCCCACCTGTGCCGCAAGCATCACACGCTGAAGCACCATTCCGCGTGGCGCGTGGCTCATGCGGGCGAGGGGACGTTGACCTGGATCTCACCGGCGGGAAGGGTGCACACCACCTGTCCCGACACTGCGTTACGTACGGGCCCACTCCTCGACCGCAGCGGAGCCCGTTCCGGTGCGGGAGTGAACCGACCCGGATCAGGACCCGGCCGCGCTCCCGGACCCGGCCGCGCTCCCGGACCCGGCCGCGCACCCGGGTCCGGCGCCGGGCCAGCAAACGGATCCGGTGCCGGACGAGCACCGATCCCAGAACTCGCTCCGGGTGTCGGTGCCATGCCCAGCCGCGGGCGCATTCGGTTCGAACCCACCGCTGCGTGGTCCGCCGTCTCACGGCCTGAGGTCACGCGAGCGGGTGTCCGAGAGTCGGAGTCGGAGCGTCCCGCGCATGCACGGCCGCGACCCGCGACTATCGGCGGCGATGACCGGCCACCGTTCTGAGGATCGCGCCGACCGTGCCAGCTTTCGGCACTCCACCCGGTACTCCGAGCCCGCGCATTCCAACCCCGGTCGATGCCGACCTAGACCTTCCCGCGCTGCACGCAGCTTTTCGCCGCATAATGGCCGGATGATCTCCTCCGACCTCGCATTTGCGCTCAACGCATCCGGCCTGGCGTGGAAGCCCACCTCGGGTGATCGGTTCCTCATCCACCGCGGCGAGTTCGAGAGCGAGGTGTTCACGCTCAGCGACATGACGATCGAGGCGCACGAGCATCCGACGGGAACGATCCTCGGTTTCAACGGCACCACCGAATGGGCGCTCGACTCGGTGGCGCTGGAGGACTCGCTGTGGTTGCCGCGGGAGGAGCAACTCCGCGAGCGACTCGGCGACACGTTCCGGTCGCTCCGGCGGACCGACGGGGGCGCCGGCACTGGCGCGGGCGCCGGCACGGGCACCGGCACGGGCACGGGCACGGGCACTGACTCCGGCACGGGCACGGGCACTGGCACCGGCACCGGCACGGGCACCGATACCGGCACCGGCACGGGCACCGGCTCCGCCTTCGAGGTCGAGATCGAACTGGCGGGTGAGGTGACGAGCTTCGCCGCCGACGACCCCGCCGATGCCTACGCCCTCGCACTCCTGGCCGTGATCAGCGCATCCGCGCTGGCGTAGTGCCGGTGTAGTTCGGGCATCCCCGAGCAACACCGAACGCGGCATCGCCGAGCAACACCGAACGCGGCATCCCCGAGCAGCACCGAACGCGGCATCCCGAGCGGCGCCGGCCGCGCTCAAACGGACCCGGCACCGGCCGCTCTCGCCGACCTCGAGCACGTGCCCAACCACTTGGAGCGGGAACTACGGATCGGACGCTCCGGTCTCATCGCCCTCGCCCTGCCCTACCGAACCCCGAGACCAGGTACCGAAGCGCTCGGCGGCGCCGCGTCTCACCGTCAACCCTCATCGTCAACCGGCACCGTATTGTGCCGCTGGGAAGCGCGCCCCAACTTGGTCACGAAACGCGGGATGTGCCGACCAACGCGTCGCATTCGCGCTAGATTGACGCCAGCGGTAGGCATGTGGGATTTCTTCCGAAGTTGTTGCAGCCGCCGTTACAACGATGTAATTTGAAGCACTGCGCCTCGAACGACGTTCAGACGGACGACGGTCGAGGGAGAAGAACAACGCGCCGTTCCCCGAGCGGCGAGCACCGGTACCGCCAACGCGTCTCAAAGGAGTGACGGGTGAAGCATACGAATACATCATTCGGACAGTCATCGAATGTCGAAGAGTTCTCGAACGTCGGACGGACAACGAACGTCGGACAATCGTCGAGGGGCCTGAGCCGCAGAGCGGTTCTCGGCGGCGGCGCCGCGCTCCTGGGTGGAGCGTTCCTCAGCACGAGCCTCGCGGGCTGCTCGGCAGTCGCCGCGGGTGATGTGCGGCAGCTGAAGTTCTGGCACCTCCTGAGCGGTGGTGACGGCATCAAGATGAACGCGCTCGTGCAGCAGGCCAACGAGGAGAACGAGCAGTTCAACGCGACGCAGACCGTGCTCACCTGGGGCACGCCCTACTACACCAAGCTCGCCATGGCGTCGGTAGGCGGCCGGGCGCCGGACGTGGCGGTCATGCACGCCACCCGCGTCGCGGGCTACGCGCCCGGCGGACTGCTCGACCCGTGGGACCTCGACATTCTGGCCGAGGAGGGCGTGACCGAAGAGGACTTCCTGCCCCGTGTGTGGGAGCAAGGCGTCGTCGATGGCGAGCTCTTCGCGATCGCGCTCGACACGCACCCGTTCATCATGATGTACAACACCGACGTCGCCGAGCAGGCGGGGGTCTTGGGCGAGGACGGCCTGCTTCAGGAAATCACCTCGCCCGATCAGTTCCTCGAGGTCGCCCGAGCCATGCAGGCGGTGACCGGCGAGCACGGGCTCTCCTACGGATTCCTCAACGACGGTGCTCAGATGTGGCGCCTCTTCTACACGCTGTACGCCCAGCACGGCGTGGAGATCGTGCTCGAGGAGGGCCAGCCGGTCGAGATCGACATGGATGCGGCCGTGGAGTCGCTCGAGTTCATCCAGTCGCTGCTCGACGGCACGATCGCCACACCGACCGGTGACTACGGCACGGCCGTGAGCGAATTCGTCACCGGCGGAAGCGGACTCTTCTTCACCGGCGTCTGGGAGCTGCCGACGATGCAGAATGCCGAGCTGCCCTTCAACGCATCGGTCATTCCGACCCTCTTCGGCACCCCGGCCACGTATGCCGACTCGCACTCGTTCGTGCTGCCGCACCAGAACGTGCCCGACGAGGACAAGCGCCGAGACGTGTACACCTTCGTGGCGTCGATCCTCAAGAACTCGATCAGCTGGGCGGAAGCCGGGCACATCCCGTCCTACCAGCCCATCGTCGAGAGCCCGGCGTATGCCGAGCTCGACCCGCAGGTGAACTACGCGCAGGCGGCCGAGCAGGTCGTGTTCGACCCAGGGGCTTGGTTCAGCGGATCCGGCTCGGACTTCCAGGCCTACTTCGCGGAGAACGTGCAGAGCGTCTTCCTCGGTAGGGAGGACGCCCGGAGCGGCATGGAGGGCTTCGTGAGGCGCCTCGAGATCATGCTGAACCGCCCGAACCCGCTCGAAGCAGCCTGAACCCGATCCGGAACTGACGAAACTGACGAAGGAGTCGATTCGTGACGACAACACCGCAACTCAATCGGGCGCAGGGCCGAGGCCCGACCGCGCTCGACCGCTCATCGGGCAGGGCTCCCCTCAGTAGGGAGAGGCGCGACTCGCTGCACGGCTGGGGCTTCGCCGCCCCGTTCGTGATCGCGTTCGTGCTCTTCCTGGTCTGGCCCATCCTGTACGGCTTCTACCTGAGCCTCACCGGGCAGTCCATCACCGGCGCGAACGCCGGCCTGGTGGGCTTCCAGAACTACGAAGAGGCGTTCGCAGACGCCGACATGTGGCGTTCGCTCGGCAACACACTCTGGTTCACCGTTCTCAGCACGGTTCCCCTCGTGCTCGTGGCCCTCATCCTGGCGCTGCTCGTGAACCTCGGCCTGCCCGGCCAGTGGCTGTGGCGGCTGTCGTTCTTCATGCCCTTCCTACTGGCGTCCACCGTGGTATCGCTGTTCTGGGCATGGATGTACAACCCGCAGCTGGGGCTGATCAACGACGTTCTCGGGAACTTCGGATTCGGGCAGACCGCCTGGCTCACCGACCCGAACACGGCGATGATGGCCGTGGTCATCACCACCGTTTGGTGGACCGTGGGGTTCAACTTCCTCCTCTACTTGGCGGCACTGCAGAACATCCCGGAGACGCAGTATGAGGCGGCCTCGCTCGACGGCGCAGGCAAGTGGCGCCAGCTCTTCTCGATCACGATCCCGCAGCTCGGCCCGACCACGCTGGTGATCGTCATCCTGCAGGTGCTGGCCTCGCTCAAGGTCTTCGACCAGATCTACCAGATGACCAACGGTGGTCCCGGTGGAGCCACCCGTCCGGTCGTCCAGTACATCTACGAGACCGGCTTCACCGCTTACCGGCTGGGCTACGCGTCAGCCATTTCCTATGTGTTCTTCGCACTCATTCTCATCGTCGCGCTGATTCAGATCGGCGTTCAGGCCCGGTCCCGGAAGGGAGCCAACTCATGACTCAAACGATCGACCGTCCGGAAGCCGAACTCCAGAACGCGCCAAGCGCGGGGGAGACCCGCAAACGCAAGCCGATCCAGCCCTCCACCATCGTCGCCCTGATCATCCTCGCGGTGCTCGCCATCCTCTGGCTGGCCCCGTTCGCCTGGGCGGTGGCGACGTCGCTGAAAAGCGAGGCGGACGCCGGCGCCACCCCCGTGAGCTGGATCCCGCCCGGCGGCTTCACGCTCGACGCGTACCGGAGCGTGCTCGGCGAGGGCAACATCCCGCAGTGGGCATTCAACAGTGCGCTGACCTCGATCGTGATCACGGCGGTGACGGTGATCATCTCGGCGCTCGCCGCCTACGCCTTCTCGCGGATCAACTTCACCGGTAAGAAGTGGTTGTTCTTCGTGATCATCGCGTCGATCATCATCCCGCCGCAGATGCTCATCGTGCCGCTCTTCTACCAGATGCTCGCCTTCGACATGGTGGACACCTACTGGGGCATCATCCTGCCGCAGATCATCCACCCGGCCATGGTGTTCATCCTGAAGCAGTTCTTCGACCAGGTGCCCATCGAGCTCGAGGAAGCGGCACGCGTCGACGGCGCGGGACGCATCCGGGTGTTCACCCAGATCGTGATGCCGCTCTCGCGTCCCATCCTCGCTGCGGTGTCGATCTTCGTGTTCATCGGTGCGTGGAACAACTTCCTGTGGCCCTTCATCGTCATCAACGACTCGTCGCTGATGACCCTGCCGGTGGGCCTGCAGACCGTGCAGAGCGCGTTCGGTGTGCAGTACGCGCAGGACATGGCCAGTGCCGTGCTCGCCGCGCTGCCGCTGATCATCGTGTTCCTGTTCTTCCAGCGCCAGATCATCAAGGGCGTATCCACCACGGGATTCGGCGGCCAGTAATCCTGAGCGCGAACTCCACCCACTGAGCAGCCGTGGGCACCGAACGTCGGTGTCCACGGCTACTCATGTTCCCGGGACCTTCTCCCACAGGCAAGACAATCGAGAGGATATTCATGACCCGCGCAACCATCACCGTCGACCGTGACTTCACCATCGGCGAGGTGCCGCGTCGCATCTTCGGCTCATTCGTCGAACACATGGGCCGCTGCGTCTACACCGGCATCTTCGAGCCCGGCCACCCCACGGCAACGGACGAGGGATTCCGCCAGGACGTGCTCGACCTGACCAAGGAACTGGGCGCCACCGTCGTGCGGTACCCCGGCGGGAACTTCGTGTCCGGCTACAACTGGGAGGACGGCGTGGGCCCGGTCGAGGACCGCCCCCGCCGACTCGACGGGGCCTGGCACACCCTCGAGACCAATGCCTTCGGTCTGCACGAGTTCGTGTCGTGGTCGAAGCTCGCGAACGTCGAGGTCATGGAGGCCGTCAACCTCGGCACCCGCGGCGTCGATGCCGCACGGGAACTGGTGGAGTACGCCAACCACCCGGGCGGCACCTACCTCTCCGACCTCCGCCGTAAGAACGGTGCGGAGGACCCCTTCGACATCAAGCTCTGGTGCCTCGGCAACGAGCTCGACGGACCGTGGCAACTGGGGGCGAAGACGCCCGACGAGTACGGTCGCCTCGCGCAGGAGGCCGCGAAGGCGATGCGCTACGTCGACGACACCATCGAGCTCGTGGCCGTCGGGAGTTCCAACTCGCGGATGCCCACGTTCGGCGAGTGGGAGTACGCCGTGCTCAACCACGCCTACGACGAGGTCGACTACATGTCGATGCACGCCTACTACTACGAGTCCGAAGGCGACGCGAAGAGCTTCCTCGCCAGTGCGGTGGACATGGACTACTTCATCGAGTCGGTGGTCGCCACGGCCGACGCGGTACGCGCCCGCGGCAAGCACAAGAAGTTCATCGACCTCTCGTTCGACGAGTGGAACGTCTGGTACCAGCGCGGCCTCGACACCGAGGACCAGCCGCACAACGTCTCGAAGGCCGGGTGGCGCGAGCACCCCCGCGTGATCGAGGACGAGTACAACGTCACCGACGCCGTGGTCGTGGGCACGCTGCTGAACTCGCTGCTGCGCCACGGCGACCGGGTGAAGATCGCGAACCAGGCGCAGCTCGTGAACGTGATCGCTCCGATCCGCAGCGAGGAGAACGGCCCGGCCTGGCGCCAGTCGATCTTCTGGCCGTTCGCGCGGATGGCGGAGCTCGCCAAGGGGCAGATCCTCCGCACCGCCGTGCACTCCGACAAGATCGACACGGCTCAGTTCGGTGACACCGACCTCGTCGACGTCAGCGCCACCTGGGACGAGGGGTCCGGCCGCGCCGCGTTCTTCCTCGCGAACCGCGGCCTGGATGAGGCGGCGACGGTCGAACTCGCGCTGCGCGGCTTCACGACCGGCCGCGTCACCCGTGCCGAGGTGCTGCACACCCCGGACGGCAAGGACCGCTTCGCCACCAACAACCTCGAGACCGGCGAGCAGGTGGGACTCCTTCCCCTCGACGGTGTGGAGGCTGCCGCGGGCGGTCTCACCTTCTCGCTGCCGGCCCTGTCCTGGGCGGTCATCGAGGTCGAGGTCACGAAGAACTAGTCTGAAGTCATGAGTGTCCGCGGGGCCGCCGATGAGGGTGGCTCATTCGATCCGCGTTATGACCGAGCCTTCCAGCGGGATGCTGGCGGCCGGGACGGCGACTTTCGAGTGAGCTTCGACTCCCCGGCGGCCCCGCTGGCGTATGTCGGCGCCGAACCGTCGGAGGCCTTCCGGGTTGCCACTCCGGACGGTGAGGCGGCGGTTCCGCCGAACGGTGCGGTAAACGTCGTGGGTGCGTCCGAGGCCGCGAGCGAGCGGAGCGCGGCCGAGGCCGCGTGGCGGGCTCGGGCGGCCCGGCGCTGGCTGGGGTACTCGGTCGCGATCGCCTGTGTCGCCGGGGCCTGCATGGCCTTCGGCATCGTGCTGGTCGTCACGGCGTACTCGAGCTTCGCGGCAGGCTCGGTGGGCGCCACCGCGGCCGATCGGCTCTGGCCCGAACTCGCGTTCCAGTTCGGCCCCGGCTTCTTCGTCGTCGGCCTGGCGGCGGCCGTTGGGCTGCTGTTCCTGCACGCCTTGCGCTGGCGACCGGAGCGCTAGAGGGCGTCATTTCCATCGCCGCCGCGTGCCATGCGGGGGTCCACCGTCTCGTCCTCGGGTGCCGAGGGCCGCCGACGTCGACGGGCCGAGGCGCGCACGGTCAGCAGCACCATCAGGGCCAGGATTGCGGCGAAGACCAGCCAGGGGAGCAGGACACCGAGGCCCACCGCGAAGGCACCGAGTGCGGCCAGCAGGCCGGTGAAGCCCGCGACGATGCCGGCCCAGAAGTTCCCCGGAGCGGCGGGCGGGGCGATCCCCTCGGAGAGCAGATTCAGTGTCACCGTGGTGAGCGCGACCGAATCGGCGAGCGAGGCGCGCTGCGCCTCCAGGCTCTCGAGCTCCGCCTGCCGGGTGGCGAGGGCGGACTCGACCTTCAGGAGGTCCTCGGTCGTCTCGGCCGTTTCCAGGAGGGCGAGCAGACGACCCGTCGAGGCGCGGAGCGCATCGATGCGTGCATCCAGGTCTTCCGTGCGCGCCGTCACGTCCGTCGCGGTGAGTTGCACCGACTCCACTTCGCCCATCCGCTGGAGGTCGTCGAGCGTCGCGGAGAACAGCGCGGACGGGATCCGCACCGTGAGGATGGCGCGCCCGCCGTCGTCCTCGCCCGGGGCGTACTCGACGCGCTCGTCCACCCGGCCTCCCGCCGTCTCCACGATCCGGGTCGCCTCGTCGGCGGCGTCGATCGGGTCCGTCACCGTCAGCGTGACCGATCCGGTGGTGATCACCGCCCGTCCGTCATCGACGTCCTCGCCGGGGACGTCCGCTCCGGATGACGGTGCGCCGCCCCCGGACTCGTCACCCACGGTGCCGCCTGTGCCGTTAGTGTCGGTGCCGTTTCCGCCGGGGTCCATCGCACCGGGCTCCGCGATGCCGGGCACCAGCGAGTCCTCGGAAGAGGCGCCGGCGCCCGTGCAGGCGGAGAGCGCGGGGAGCAGGAGGAACGCGAGGATCAGGGCGGCTGCCGCCGGAGTTCGTCTCATGTGCTCATGCAATGCCCTCGGCCCCGACATCGTCCAGCGTGACCGGGTCATCGTGACGGGCCTGTTAGGGGTCGGGAACGTTGGGGTGGTCCCGTAACGATCGAGCCGAGCTTCACGACGGAGGCAAAGTCCGTAGGGTCGGGGCATGGATAAGAGAACACTCGGACGCACCGGTACACCCGTCTCCGTCATCGGGCTCGGCACCTGGCAGCTCGGGTCGGACTGGGGCACGATCGACCCCGCCGACGCACGCGCCGTGCTCGATGCATCCGTCGACGCGGGTGTGACCTTCTTCGACACCGCCGACGTCTACGGCGACGGCCAGAGCGAGCGCTTCATCGGCGAGTACCTCGCCGCCAACCCGGACTCCGACATCACCGTCGGCACGAAGATGGGTCGGCGGGAGGCACAGGATCCGGCAAACTTCACGCTGGCCAAGTTCCGCGAGTGGACCGACCGGTCGCGCCGCAATCTGGGCGTGGAGCGCCTCGACCTCGTGCAGCTGCACTGCCCGCCCACCCCGGTGTTCTCCACGGACTCCGTGTACGACGCTCTGGACACCCTCGTGGAGGAGGGCGTACTCGGCGCGTACGGCGTGAGCGTCGAGACCACCGACGAGGCGCTCGCCGCCATCGCCCGACCGGGTACCGCGACAGTTCAGATCATCTTCAACGCTTTCCGTCTGAAGCCTCTCGACGCCGTGCTGCCCGCCGCGCTGGATGCGGGTGTGGGCATCATCGCGCGCGTCCCGCTCGCATCCGGGCTGCTGAGCGGCAAGTACTCGGCTGAAACCACCTTCGCCGAAAACGACCACCGCAACTACAACCGCGAGGGCAAGGCCTTCGACGTGGGAGAGACCTTCTCGGGCGTCGACTACGACAAGGGCATCGCCGCCGCCCAGGACTTCGCGCGCGCCGCGGAGGCCGCGAACCCGGAGCTCACGCCCGCGCAGGCCGCACTGGCCTGGATCGCCCAGCAGGAGGGCGTATCCACCGTCATCCCCGGGGCGCGCAACCCCGAGCAGGCCCGCGCCAACGCGGCCGCCGGTTCGGCGCCCGCCCTCGGTGCGGACTTCGAGCGTCAGGTGGCGGACATCTACGACCGCTACTTCCGCCAGGCGGTGCACCCGCGCTGGTAGGGGACACCCCAAAGGTCTAGCGCGACCCGGCGACGGGTCGCGCTAGGTGATGACGCCGACGGGCTCGGTGTCGGCGATCGGGCCGACATCGCGCCCGCGGAGGTCGGGGGAGTGCCGGCGGAACACGGCCGGGATGATCACGCCGACGGCGAGGCAGATCGACGCGACGACGAACGCGCCGGGAGCGCCCGAGGCGTCGATGGTGAAGCCGGCTGCGGCTGAACCGAGGGCCGCCCCGATCAGCTGGCCGGTGCCCACCCAACCGTAGGCCTCGGCGGTGTCGCTGAACTTCACGCTCGACGACACGATCGCGAAGATCACGGCGAGGGCGGGAGCGATGCCCACGCCCGCGATGAAGAGCGTGGCGGAGAGCCACCAGAAGTCCATCCAGAACGCGGCGAGCACCGTGCCGACGAACACGATGAACAAGCGGCGCGCCATCGCCCACGGGCCGATCGGCACGTGGCCGAGCGACAGGCCGCCCACGAGCGAGCCGATCGCGAAGATGGCCAGCACGAATCCCGCCTCCGGGCCCTCGTGACCGTACACGGCCACCACTCCGGCCTCGATCGCCGCGCACGCGGCCACCAGCAGGAAGCCCACGACGGTGCTGAGCAGTACGGCGGGGCGGCCGAGCACCACGCCGAAGCGACGCTTGCTCCGCGGGATGCGCACCAGCCCGAGCTCGGGCGAGGAGAGGAACCACAGGCCGCCCGCCACGAGGAAGCCCGCCGCGACCAGGATGCCCACGCCCGTGTTGATCTGGATGGCGAGGAACGTGGCGATGACCGGCCCGAGCACCCAGATGATCTCCTGCGCTGACGCGTCGAGCGAGAAGAGCGGGGTCAGCTGCTTCGAGGTGACCATCTTCGGGTAGATGGTGCGCACTGCGGGCTGCACGGGCGGGTTCGCGAGTCCCGCGACCAACCCGAGCACCATGTAGATCCACACCGGCGTCGGGGTCGGTGTGTCGAGCACGGCGATCGCGACCACCGCCGTGGTGCACACCACCGTGGTGAGGATGAGCACGGGACGCATGCCCCACACCCCCATCCATCGGCTGGTCAGCGGACCGGCGACGGCCTGGCCGATGCTGGTGGCGGCGAGCACGAGCCCGGCCGCACCGTAGGAGTCGTGGATGCGCTCGATGTGCATGAGGAACGCGAGCGAGAGCATGCCACTGGGCAGCCGGGCGAGCAACTGCGCGGAGATGATGCGAGCGACCCCGGGCGTCTTCAGGAGGTTCGAGTAGCTGCTCACAAGAGGACAATCCTAGCCGCCGAGCACCTCGGGCCCGCTCCGGCGGATACGCTGAGCGGGTGACTGCGATGCACCCGCCCGTGACCCGCGTGGAGTGGTCGGATCCGCGGGCTGTGGCCCTGCGGACGGCGATGGACGCGGAGATGACGGAGCGCTACGCGGGCCGTCACGACGACGACCCCGACTTCCCGGCGAAGGCCGCTCGTGCGTTCGGCGTCGCCGCCGATGACGTGGTGGCCACCGTACTGATGGAGGAGGCGGGCTCCGCCGTGGCCCACCTCGCCGTGCGCCGCCTCGGCGACCGACTCGAGGTGAAGAAGGTGTTCGTGTCGCCCGAGGCGCGCGGTCGCGGGCTCAGCAGGGTGCTGCTGAGCGAGGCCGAGCGCATCGCCCGGGAGAACGGCGCCGGATCGCTCGTCCTGCAGACCGGCGACCGCCAGCCCGACGCCGTGGCCCTCTACGAGAGCGTGGGCTACCGCCGCATCCCGATCTACGAGCCCTACCGGGAGATCCACAACAGCCTCTGCTTCGAGAAGCGCCTGGGCTGAGCGGCTATAGCGCAGGAGACCCGCGAGGTGGCGCGGTCGGTCAGCGCGGCGCCATGCGGATGGCGCCGTCGAGACGGATGGTCTCCCCATTCAGCATCGGGTTCTCCACGATCGCCCGCACGAGCGCGGCGAACTCGTCGGGATGCCCCAGTCGGGCCGGGTGGGGCACCTGCGCGCCGAGCGAGTGCTGGGCCTCCGCCGGCAACCCCGCCAGCATCGGCGTCTCGAAGATGCCGGGCGCGATGGTCATCACGCGGATGAGGTGCGAGGCGAACTCCCGTGCCAGCGGGAGGGTCATCCCGGCCACACCGGCCTTCGAGGCGGCGTAGGCGGGCTGCCCGATCTGCCCGTCGAAGGCGGCGATCGAGGCGGTGTTCACGATGACGCCGCGCTCCTCGCCGAGCGCCGGTTCCGTGCGCATCCGCTCCGCCGCGAGCCGAACCACGTTGAAGGTGCCGACGAGGTTCACGCGCACCACCCGCTCGAAGTCGGCGAGGGGGAGCGCACCCGACCTGCCGACCGCTCGGCCGGGGGTCGCGATGCCCGCGCAGTTCACCACGATGCGGAGCGGGCCGAGCGTCGCGGCGGCTTCGACGGCGGCACGCACGTCCCGCTCGTCGGTGACGTCGGCCGGCACGAACCGTGCCGTGCCGCCGAGCTCTGCTGTGCCGCCGAGCTCCGCTGTGCCGCCGAGCTCCGCTGTGCCGCCGAGCTCCGCTGTGCCGCCGAGCTCCGCTGTGCCGCCGAGCTCCGCTGTGCTCGCAACCTGTGCCGCCGCGGCGTCGCCGCCGGAGTCGGGCAGGTCGACGAGCACCACCGACGCACCGGCCGCCGCCAGTGCGGTCGCGGTGGCGAGCCCGAGTCCCGACGCGGCCCCGGTCACGAGGGCCGCGGCCCCGGCGATGCGCACGGGGATCAGCCCCTGCGGTACGGCGTGAAGATACGCATCACCGACGGGCCGCGGTTCGCCCAGAGGAAGTACGGGATGGCGACGAGTTCCACCCGCGAACCGGCGCCGCCGTGGGCACCGCCGTCCTGGGTACCGCCGTCCTGGGTACCGGGGCCGGCGTCGAGCGGCGCCCAGCCCGTCGTCGCCCAGGCCTGTTCGTCCCGCAGTACGGCCGGAACGCGCAGCACGACCGCGGTCGATCCGAGCAGGTCGGCGGGCTCGTCTTCGGCGATCGGTTCGTCGACGAGCAGGTCCACGCGGTTGAGGTCCACGCCGTCTGCCTGGTCGGGCGACTCGAAGCAGTAGACGAGCGGGCCCCGCTCGATCGCGACCTGGCCGCGCACGGCATCCGTTTGCGGGTGGGTGACCGTGTAGCGCGGACCCATGGGCAGCGTCATGGTGACCTCGTCTCCCTCGGTCCAGCGCCGCTCGACCTCGAGGTAGCCGGACGGGGAGGGTGCGGCGTTCACGGCCTCGCCGTTCACCGCGACGCGCACGGTATCGGCCCAGTCGGGCGACCGCAGGCTGAGCGTCCACGCATCCTCGGTGCTGGCGCGCACGGTGATGCGGACCGTGCCGTCCACGGGGTACCCCGTGGACATCTCCAGCGCCACGGTTCCGGAGGACACCGGAGCGGTGATCCTGGTCGGGACGTACTGGTGCACCTGCACGCCGGTGGAGTTCGACGTGGCGACGTAGGCGCCGAGCGACGCCACCGTGCGCAGGATGTTCGGCGGGCAGCAGGCGCAGACGAACCACGAGGGCCGGGTACCCGGCGCCTCGGCCCGCGGTGGTCGCTCTCCCACGGGAGCGGCGGGGCGCGGCGTGCGGCGCTGAGCGGGGTTCGCGTAGAAGAACGCGTTGCGCTCCGCCGAGGTGGATGCCGCGACCAGGTTGAACAGGCCGCGCTCGATCGAGTCGGCGTACCGCGACCGGCCCGTGGCGAGGAGCAGCCGCCAGGACAGCATCATGGCGCCGATCGTGGCGCACGTCTCGCCGTAGACGAGGTCCGGCGGCAACTCGAACGAGTCACCGAACGCCTCGCCCTCCACCCGCGAGCCGATCGCGCCGTTGACGTACGTCTTCGTCGCGGTCATCGACTCCCACTGGCGCTCCGCCGCCTCGAGCAGGGCGTCCTCGCCCGTCTCCAGGTATAGGTCGACTGCTCCCGCGATCAGGTACACCGCCCGCACCGCGTGACCGACCGTGGTGGTCTCCTCGCGGAACGGCGTCGCGTCCTGGTAGTAGACCGAGTCGAAGTTGCCATTGGTGTCGAGCTCGCCGTGCCCGCGAAGATCGAGGAACTGCTGGGCGAGCGTCAGGTACTCGCGCGTGCCGGTCACCCGGTAGAGCTCCACGAGTGCCATCTCGATTTCGGGGTGCCCATCGGTCTCGGTGCGCTTGCGGTCGCCGAAGTCCCCCACCAGCCGATTCGCCGCCGCGACCGCGATGTCGAGCACGTCGTCGCGGCCGGTCGTGCGCTTGTGCGCCACCGCCGCCTGGATGAGGTGCCCGATGCAGTACATCTCGTGGCTCCAGCCGAGCTTGGCGTAGCGCTCGCCGTTCCCCTCCTGCACGAAGGTGTTGAGGTAACCGTCGTCGCCTTGGGCGGCCGCGATCTCCCGCGCCAGGTCACCGATCACCCGGGTGAACTCCTCCGACGGCTCGACGCCGAGGTCCCAGGCGAGTCCCTCGAGGGTCTTGTACACGTCGGAGTCGGAGAACCACATGCCGGGTCGTTCCGCCGCCGACAGCGGCGTGCCCTTGGCGACGCGACGGAAGGCGTCGACCGCGCCGTCCTCTTCGATCCAGCGCACCGAGTGCGGCGCCGTCACCTCGCGGTTGGTCCTCTGCCAGTCGCTCCAGAAGCCGGAGGTGATGCGCACCTCGTCGAGGCCGAGCGGCGAGAACCGGAGGTGCTCGTCGGTGAGTGGTGCGACGGGGGCGATCGTCGGCCGTGTCGCGGGGGACGTCGACGCATTCATGGGGAGCTCCTCGGGGACGGCGCCGTTCCGGAAATGTTTCCGGAACGGCGGGCGAATCGCCTGCACTCTATGCCCTCTCCCGAGGCCGGTCAACGCCCGGTGTCGGCACCGGAGCCACGAGTCGACCGGTAGCGCTGGCGGAAATGTTTCCGCCCCGGCTATGGTGTGCAGGAACGAGCCGGAGGCGATGACATGGACACGGAGACCCCGTCCGCGACGGTCGGCAGGTCGCGGACCAAGGTGCGGGTAGCGGACATCGCCGAGCTGGCGGGCGTCTCGCCCGGGACGGCGTCGAAGGCGCTCAACGGGCGCGGTCAGCTGTCCCGCGACACCCGGGAGCGCGTGCTGGCCGCCGCACGCGAGCTCGGCATCCGGCCGACGATGCTTCCCCGCACCGGCGGAGGGGGCCGCACCTACACCGTCGGCGTGCTCACCGGTGAGAGCTTCGGTCGGTTCACCATTCCGGTGATGCTGGGAGCCGAGGATGCGCTCGGCGCCGGCCAGATCTCGGTGCTCCTCTGCGACGGTCGGGGTGACCGGATCCGCGAGCAGCACTACCTCCGCACGCTGCTGGCGCGCCGCGTGGACGGCATCATCGTCACCGGACGCGGTGATGACGAGCGTCCGTCGATCGGCAGCGACCTGCCCATCCCGGTGGTCTACGCGATGGTGCAGTCGGAGAACGAGTCCGACCTGTCGCTCATGCCCGACGACAACAGGGCGGCGGAGGTCGCCATCGATCACCTGCTGTCGACGGGGCGCCGCCGCATCGCGCACGTGACCGGTCCGCCGCATCACATCGCGTCACGGCGGCGCGCGGCCGGGGTGCGCACGGCACTGGAGCGGGCGGGCGAGCCGCTCGTGCTCGGGACGGTGCTGCACGGCGAGTGGAGCGAGCGCTGGGGTCGCGAGGCGGCGAACACGCTGCTCCGGGCGGACGAACCCTTCGACGGCGTGTTCTGCGGCAGCGACCAGATCGCGCGCGGCCTCGTCACGGGGTTGCGCGAGGCCGGCACCCGGGTTCCGGAGGAGGTCGGCGTGGTGGGGGTGGACAACTGGGACGTGATGGTCGAGGCGTCCCGTCCGCCGCTCACCACGGTGGATCTCGATCTGCACCGGCTGGGGCACCTCGCCGCGACGAAGCTCCTCCGCAGCATCGAGGGAGCGCCGCTCGCGAGCGGGGTGCAGTTCGTGCCGCCGCGGCTCGTCGCCCGGCAGTCGACCGAGACGGTGCCCCGGCGGGCGTGAGCGCCGTCAGACCCGTTCGATGATCGTGGCGTTCGCCATGCCCGCGCCCTCGCACATGACCTGCATGCCGTATCGGCCGCCCGACGCCTCGAGCTCGCCGATCAGGGTGGTGAGCAGCCGGGTTCCGGAACTGCCGAGCGCGTGACCGAGGGCGATCGCGCCGCCGCGCCGGTTCACCCGGTCGGGATCGGCGCCCACGTCGCGCTGCCAGGCCAGCGGCACCGGCGCGAACGCCTCGTTCACCTCGAACGCGTCGATGTCGTCGATCCCGAGGCCCGACCGGTCGAGGATGCGGTGCGTCACGGGGATCACGCCGGTGAGCATCTCGATCGGGTCGGAGCCGAGCACCGCCGACGACACGAATCGCGCTCGCGGTGTGAGCCCGAGCCGGGCGGCGCGGTCCTCGCTCATGATCAGCACGGCGGATGCGCCGTCGGTGAGCGGCGAGGAATTGCCGGGCGTGATGCACCAGTCGATCTCCGGGAAGCGGAGGGCGAGGCGCTCGTCCACGAAGGCGGGGGAGAGGTCGGCGAGACCCGCCGCAGTGGTGGAGGCCCGGATCGTCTCGTCGACGGTGTGCGAACGGGAGCCGCCGTCGGCATCCGGAACGGTCACCGGCAGGATCTCCGCCGCGAAGCATCCCGCCTCGGTCGCCGCTGCGGCGAGCCGGTGGGAGCGCGCGGAGCACTCGTCGAGTTCCGTCCGATCGAGGTGCCAGCGTGCCGCGATCAGCTCGGCGGAGATGCCCTGGTTCACGAGCCCGTCGGGGTAGCGTGCGCGCACGCGCGGGCCCCACGGGTCGCGGCCGAGGGTGGCGGAGTTGATCGGGTTCGTGCTCATGAGCTCCACACCGCAGGCGATGACCACGTCGTACGCGCCCGCCAGCACGCCCTGAACCGCGAAGGCCACTGCCTGCTGGCTCGATCCGCACTGGCGGTCGATCGTGGTGCCCGGCACGCTGTGCGGGAACCCCGCGCCCAGCACGGCGTTCCGGGTGATGTTCACGGCCTGCTCGCCGACCTGGGCGAGGCATCCGCCGATCACGTCGTCGACGAGGGCGGGATCGAGATCGTTGCGGTCGACGAGGCCCCGGAGCACCGTGGCGAGCAGGTCGACGGGGTGCAATGCCGAGAGCGCCCCGCCCGGCTTTCCCCGCCCGGATGCGGTGCGCACGGCGTCGACGAGAACGGCGGTGGTCATGCCCTCATTCTCTCTCCGGTGAGGGTTTCCCTCCAGCGCTGGGTCCCCTCCCCGGCGCCTCGCACTGCGTGCTCTACCAGCCCCGCTCCTTCCACTCGGCGAGCGACGGGCGCTCTGCGCCGAGCGTGGTGCTCTCCCCGTGGCCCGGGTGCACCCGGGTGTCATCCGGGAGCCGGTCGAAGACGCGCGTGACGACGTCGGTGTACAGCGACGCGAATCGCGCCGGATCTCCGCCGGTGTTGCCCACGCCTCCGGGGAAGAGCGAGTCCCCGGTGAAGAGGTGGGCCGGTCCGTGCGGGTCGCGATAGAGCAACGCGACGGACCCGGGGGTGTGGCCGCGCAGATGGATCACCTCCAGCTCGACGCCGTCGAAGGACCGCACGTCGTCGTGCCGCAACGGGACGTCGGTGGGCACGGCGATGTCCGCGATGTCATCGACCCCGGCGGCGGTCGGGGCCGCCGTGGCCTGCCGCACCTCGGCGAGCGCCCGCACGTGGTCCCAGTGCGAGTGCGTGGTGATGATGAGGCGGACGCGCGTGTCGACGTCGGCGTCCTGGCGCGCGTCGGACAGAAGGGAGAGGATGGCGGGGGCGTCGTCGGCGGCGTCGATCAGCACCTGGTCGCCGCTCGTCCTCGCGGTGAGCAGATAGACGTTGTTGCTCATCTCCGAGACGGAGATCCGGCGGATCGTCAGGTCCGTCAGCGTGTGCATGGCTTCGGTGTGCATGACTGCGTGGTCTGCCCGGTGTCGGTCGAGGTACCTACGGCACCGTCAGCTCGCCCATCCGGTTCCAGCCGTCGGCCGCGATCTGCTCGCTGATGATCTCGGGTGTCGCGACGAGCGCCTGCGGCATGATTCGCATGGCCTCGGCGAAGTGGTCGCTGTTCACGTGGGCGGCTGCCGCATCGTCCTGGAACGCCTCGACGAGCACGAACTGATGGGGGTCGTCGACGCTGCGCGACCAGTCGAACCAGAGGTTGCCGGGCTCTCGGCGAGTGGCCTCGGTGAAGTCCCGCGTGAGCTCGATCCAGCGATCGCTCCAGTCGGGCTTCACGGTGAACTTGACGACGATGAAGATCATGCGGGGTGCCTTTCGGTTGCTGCGGAGAGCTTCCGCGGGAGCTGCGGTATCGGACGCTGCGGCGGGCGCAGCGCTGTCGGTCCGCCTCAACCTATACGCCCCGGAGGACCAGTGCAGCGGAGGGCCTGGTTCATCACGGTTGGTCCCGCGTCCGGTCGGCGAGCCGCTGCTGCTGCCAGTGGTGCACGTCGCGCAGCCACTCCAACGGAGCCGACGGTCCGACCCTCGGGTCGCCCGCGCTCCGCCCATCCCGCTGCGCCTCGACGTACGCGCGATCCAGGTCGATGCGTGCGCGCACCGATCCCGCTCCACCGACGGACCCGTGGCCGGGAATGACCACCGTCACCTCGTCGGCCACGCTGTCGAACAGCTGCAGCGCCGCGAGGTAGTCCCCGATCGGGTCCGCAGCCTCGAGGTCGAGGAAGGGCATCAGGATGTCGGAGAGCATGTCGCCGGCGACGAGCACGCCGCTCCCGCCGATCAGGAGGGCGGCGTGACCGGGGGCGTGGGCCGAGTGCTCGAGGATCCGGATCGGCGGACCATCGAACGGAACGGACGCGGCTCCGTCGGGCAGGCCGGTGAGGAGCCCGAGCAGGTCCATCGGGATCTCGTCCGCGTGCTCGGGCGGGAGCCCGGGAGCCAGCCGGTCGCGCCAGTCCTCGTGCGAGAGCTGCTCCCGCATGGACGCCGCGCAGCGGGCCGTGCCGTAGCGGGGCACGTCGCCGAAGCGGGCGTGCCAGAGCACGTGATCCCAGTCCGGATGCGTGGCGAACCCCGCCTCGACGGGCGACCCCAGTCGGCGCACGTCGTCCGCGAGATCCGCTAGTTCGTCCTCCGTGATCCCGGGATCGACGAGCAGCACTCCGGCGCTGCCCCGCACGGCGACGGAGCTGCTCTGGAGGAATTCGCTCTCGTGGACGAACACATCCTCTGCGACCTCGTTCAGCATGGCGACCTCCCTGTCACCCGTTCGACGCTTCTTACTTCTCCTTGGCGAGCACCTTGACGATGCGCTGCAGCGACACGGGCTGCGCCGTCCCGAGTTGCTGCGCGAAGAGACTGATGCGCAACTCTTCCAGCATCCAGCGTGCCTGCGCAATCCTCTCGGGAGCGAAGCGTTCGAGTGGCAGGGTGCCGCCGGCGTCACGGTAGCGCGCGGTCGCCGTGCCGACCTCGGTCTGCCACGCCCGATCGCGCGCCGGGTTCTCCGGCAGCTTCTCCACGCGAGCGGTGATTCCCGCGAGATAGCGGGGCAGGTCCCGCAGGTGGTCGAGGCCGGTGCGCGACACGAAGCCGGGGTAGACGAGCGCGGCGAGCTGTTCCCGGGCATCCGTGAGTGCGCCCAGGAATGCCATGTTGGTCGCGCCCTTGATGGCCTTCTCGGCGGTGCGGACCCCGGAGAAGATCCGGGTCACCTGGCCCACCGTGTCGAACATGCTGTCCATGACCACACCGGAGACGCGGTCCCGCACGGAGTCGAACTCGGCCTTCATGAACACCTGCCCGCCGGGCTTCACCCGCTGCAGCACCGAGTCCACCACGGCGAGCAGGCAGTCGTCGAAGAGCGCCTGGGTGTTCTGGTAGGCACTCAGGGCGAGCGTGAGCTTCTCCGCCGAGGTGAGGTGCTGCTGCACGTAGGCGACCGGGGACGGAATGGCGAGGAGCAGCAACCGACGCACCCCCCCCGGCAGTTCCCGCGCCTGCTCGGCGGGGGTGGTGAGCAACCGGATCGCGACGCTCGAGCCCTCGTCCACGAGGGCCGGGTAGGCGCGGATGACGCTGTCGCCGTGCCGGGTGTCGATCGTGCGGGGAAGCTCGCCGAAGTCCCACGACGTGATGCCGGTGCGCTCGAGGGCGTGCGGCGTGGCCGCGGTCGCGGCGGCGACGCTCTCCCGCACGCGGGTGGCGAGCCTCCGCTGCAGCCCGGGCAGATCCTTGCCGCGGGCGACGGATTCGCCGCGGTCGCCGACGACGGCGAAGGTCATGCGCAGGTGCCCGGGCACGCGCTCGATGTCGAAGTCGCGGGGATCCACCTGCACTCCGGTGAGACGCTTCATCACCGTGGCGAGGGTGGCGAGGAACGCCTCGGCGGGCGTCTCGTCGGCGGGCTCGGGGAGCGCGGCGGCGATCCGCTCGGCCCACTCGGCGGCGGGCACGAAGTTGCGGCGGATCGCCTTCGGCAGGCTGCGGAGCAGTGCGGTGACGAGCTCGCCTCGAAGCCCGGGCACCTGCCAGTCGAAACCGAGCGGCGACAGGCCGGCGAGCAGCGGGAGGGGCACTTGCACGGTGACGCCGTCGTCCTCCGCGCCGGGTTCGAACCGGTAGCGCAGGGCGAGGCGTTGCTCGCCCTGCCGCCAGGTGGCGGGGAACGCGTTCTCGTCCACCGTCGCCGCGTCGTCCTCGTCGATCAACGCGTCGGCGGTCATGGTGAGGAGGTCTGGGGTCTTCGCCCGCGCGGTGCGCCACCAGCTCGTGAAGTCGCGCACCGTCGCCACCGTGTGCGGGATGCGCCTGGCGTAGAACTCGTACACGGCCTCGTCGTCGCTCAGGATGTCGCGGCGCCGGGTGCGTTCCTCCACCTCGGCGAGTTCGGCGAGGAGGCGCCGGTTGGCCCGGTCGAAGTCGAAGGCGCGGTCGCGGGTCGTCTCGTTGGGCCACTCGCCGTCGACGAGGGCGTGCCGCAGGAACAGCTCCCGCGCGTGGGCCGGATCCACCCGGGCGAACTGCGCGCGACGCCGGGCGATGATGGGCACCCCGAACAGCGTCACCCGCTCCCAGGCCACCGCGGCCCCCTGCTTCTTTTCCCAGTGCGGCTCGCTGAAGCTGCGCTTGACCAGGTCGCCGGCGATCGGCTCCGCCCACGCCGGATCGATGGCCGCGTTCATCCGCGCGAACAGGCGCGAGGTCTCCACCAGCTCCGCGCTCATGACGGCGTTGGGCTGCTTCTTGGCGAGCGCGGATCCGGGGAACAGCAGGAAGCGCGCCTGCCGGGCGCCCACGTAGTCCTTCTTGGCGGCGTCCTTCAGGCCGATGTGGCTGAGCAGACCGGCGAGCAGCGCCCGGTGCACGCCGTCGGGGTTCGCGGCGGGGTCGCCGTAGCTGAGTCCGAGCGGCTTGGCGAGCTGGCGGAGCTGGCGCAGCACGTCCTGCCACTCGCGTACGCGGAGGTAGTTCAGGTACTCCGCCTTGCAGAGCCGGCGGAACGCGCTCGACCCGAGCTCCTTCTGCTTCTCCTCGAGGTAGTTCCAGAGCGCGAGCAGGGACAGGAAGTCGCTCGTGGGATCGGCGAAGCGCGAGTGCTTCTCGTCGGCCTGCGGCCGCTTCTCGAGCGGACGCTCCCGCACATCCTGGATCGTCAGTCCGGCGACGATGATCATCACCTCGCGGCTGGTGTTGTGCTTCTTCGACTCGATCACCATGCGGCCGAAGCGCGGGTCGATCGGGAGCCGGGCGAGGTCGCGGCCGATGCGGGTGAGCGCGGGGTCGCCCTCCTTGGTGCGCACCACCGCGCCGAGCTCGGTGAGCAGGTCGATGCCGTCCTTGATGCCGCGCGAGTCCGGTGGCTGCAGGAAGGGGAACGCGGCGATGTCGCCGAGTCCGAGCGACACCATCTGCAGGATGACGGCGGCGAGGTTGGTGCGCAGGATCTCCGGTTCGGTGAACTCCGGCCGGCGGGCGAAGTCCTCCTCGGAGTAGAGCCGGATCGCGATGCCGGGACTCGTGCGACCCGATCGTCCGGAGCGCTGGTTCGCGGAGGCCTGCGAGATCGCCTCGATCGGCAGGCGCTGCACCTTGGCGCGCACGCTGTACCGCGAGATGCGGGCCGTGCCCGCATCGATCACGTAGCGGATGCCGGGCACGGTGAGGCTCGTCTCCGCCACGTTGGTCGCGAGCACGACGCGTCGGCGCACCCCGGCCTGGGCGGACGGGCGGAACACCCTGTGCTGGTCGGCGGCGGAGAGGCGTCCGTAGAGCGGGAGCACCTCAGTGGCCCGGTCGAGCGCCGAGCCGGAGGAGAGCCGGCCGCGGATCGATTCCTCGGCGTCGCGGATCTCGTTCTCGCCGGAGAGGAAGACGAGCACGTCGCCCGGTGACTCGGCCGCGAGCTCGTCGAGCGCCGCGTTGATGCCCTCGAGGTAGTCGCGATCATCGGCGGCGGGGCGATCCTCGGCATCCGGATCATCGTCGTCGAGCTTTTCCGCGACGAGTGGGCGGTAGCGGATCTCCACGGGGAAGGTGCGGCCCGACACCTCCACGATCGGCGCGCCGCCGAAGTGCCGGGAGAAGCTCTCGGGGTCGATCGTGGCCGAGGTGATGACGACCTTGAGGTCGGGGCGCTTCGGCAGCAGTTCGCGGAGGTAGCCGAGCAGGAAGTCGATGTTGAGGCTGCGCTCGTGCGCCTCGTCGATGATGATCGCGTCGTACTTGCGCAGCAGCCGGTCGGAGTGGATCTCGTTCAGCAGGATGCCGTCGGTCATGAGCTTCACGCGGGTCTCGGCCGACACGCGATCGGTGAAGCGCACCTGGTAGCCGACCAGGGCGCCGACCTCCGACCCGAGCTCCTCGGCGATGCGCTCCGAAATGGTGCGCGCCGCGATCCGGCGGGGCTGCGTGTGCCCGATGCTGGTCCGCCCGAGCTCGAGCAGGATCTTCGGCAACTGGGTGGTCTTGCCGGAGCCGGTCTCGCCCGCGACGATGACGACCTGATTCTCGCGGATGACGTCGGCGATCTCGTCGCGCATCTGGCTGACCGGCAGCTCGGGCGGGTAGGAGATGCGCAACGGCGTCTCGGGCAGGGTCGCGGACATAGCCTTCCATCGTAAGCCCACGCGGCGTCCCTCGATCCGCGAACGATTCCATTTCCGCCGGTGAGATCGGCGCGCGCCCGGCGTACCGTGGAGGGATGCCGAATCGACTCGTCGACGCCGTGAGTCCGTACCTCCGCAGCCATGCCGACAACCCGGTCGACTGGTTCGCCTGGGGGGATGATGCGTTCGCCGAGGCCGCCCGCCGCGACGTGCCGATCCTCGTCTCGATCGGTTACTCCACCTGTCACTGGTGCCATGTGATGGCGCGCGAGAGCTTCAGCGACCCGGCGCTCGCCGAGGTGCTGAACGACCGCTTCGTCTCCATCAAGGTCGACCGCGAGGAGCATCCCGACGTCGACTCCACCTATATCGCCGCCGCGAGCGCCTTCACCGGCAACCTCGGCTGGCCGCTGAACGTGTTCGTCACCCCGGAGGGGAAGGCGTTCCACGCGGGCACGTACTCCCCGCCCGAGGCCCGCGGGGGGCATCCGTCGTTCCGTCAGGTGCTCGATGCGGTGTCCGAGGCGTGGCGGGATCGCCGCGGCGATGTCGAGGACAACGCCGCCCGGCTCTCGGAGGCGTTGACCGCGGCGGCCGCCGGACTCGCCACCGCGAGCGACGTGCTCCCCGGCCCGGGCGACTACGAGCGGATCGCCGTCGAACTTCTCGGCTACGAGGACGAGCGGTTCGGCGGCTTCGGTACCGCACCGAAGTTCCCGATGGCGCCCACGCTGCTGTTGCTCGAGAGTCTCGGCGGCAGCGGCATCCTTCCCCCGGAGCGCTCCCGCGAGGTGCTGACGCTCGCCGAGCGCACGCTGCGACTCATGGCGGCGTCCGACCTGCGCGACCCGGTGGAGGGCGGGTTCTTCCGCTACTCCACGCGGCAGGACTGGACCGAGCCGCACTACGAGCGCATGCTCTACGACAACGCCCTGCTGCTCGACGCCTACACCCGGCTGCTGCAGCGGAGCATCGGCGACCCCCGCGCCGAGGCCGACACGGTCACGGGCATAGCGGACTTCCTCACCGGCGTTCTGCAGCGTCCGGAGGGCGGCTTCGCCTCGGCGCAGGACTCCGAGAGCATGGTGGACGGCGTGCGGGTGGAGGGCGGGTACTACGCCCTCGACGCCGACGGTCGCACGCGCCAGTCACCGCCCGCGCTCGACGGCAAGGTGCTCACCGGGTGGAACGGGCTCGCTCTCGGAGCGCTGGCGCGGGCGGGCGCCGCCCTCGATCGCCCGGACTGGCTCGATTCGGCACGGCGGGCCGCCGACTTCGTGCTCGGCACCCACGCGTCGAACGCCTCCGCACCGAACATCTCCGCGCCGAACACGTCTCATCCGAACGCCTCGGCGGACGGATACGCGTCGCTGCTGCGCGCCTCGCTCGACGGCCGCGCGTCGTCGGCGACCGCCACCCTCGAGGACTTCGGCATGCTCGCCGGCGGGCTCATCGACCTCGCCCTCGCGACCGGAGAGGTCTCGTATGCCGAGGCCGCGCGCGGCCTGATCGACGCCACCCTCACTGGAAACCCCGCCGCCCCGTTCGCGCCGCCCACCGGCGGCGATCCCACGCTCGCGGCCTTCGGGCTGGCGCTCACCGTGGACCTGAGCGAGGGGGCCTACCCGTCGGGCCTCAGCGCCTGCGCGTCGGCGAGCGCCCGCCTCTCCCTGCTCACCGCGGACACCCGGTACGCCGCGGCCGCCCGCGCCGCGCTGGGTCTCGCAGCCCCGGCCGCGGCCCAGCGCCCGGTGTCGTTCGGTGCGGCGCTCGAGGCCAGCATCGACCTGACGGTGCAGCCGACCCAGCTCGTCGTCGTGCTGCCGTCCCCGATGTCGACGTCGACGTCGACCGCGACTCCGACCGCCGTCGACCCGCTGCTCGACGTGGCCCGCTCGGCATTCGGTGCCGGTCTCGGCGCGGGGTCGGTCACCGCGGCGGTGACCGCCGCTCAGGCGGAGGCGTTCTCCGCCGCCGGCTTCGAGCTGTTCGACGGCCGTGCCGCGGTCGGGGGCGAGACCACCGCGTATCTGTGCCGCGACTTCGTCTGCCGCCTGCCCGTCACGGAGGCGGTGGCGCTCCGCACGGCGCTCGAGGCCGTCGTAGCCTGAGAGCTTCCACGCGTTTCCCCGGAGGTTTTCCCATGCCCACATCCGTTCCCGCCCTCGTCGCCGCATCCGCGGGTGCACGCTTCGAGCGCACGACCATCGACCGCCGGGATGTCGGTGAGCACGACGTGCGCATCGACATCGCCTTCGCCGGAATCTGCCACTCCGACATCCACCAGGCGCGCGAGGAGTGGGGCGCGGCCATTTTCCCCATGGTGCCCGGCCACGAGATCGCCGGCACCGTCGTCGAGGTGGGTGCCGGGGTGACGCGGCACCGGGTGGGCGACCGCGTCGGTATCGGCTGCTTCGTCGACTCCTGCCGGACCTGCGAGAACTGTGAAGCAGGGGAGGAGCAGTTCTGCCTGAAGGGCAACGTCGCGACCTACAACGGTCGGGACTACAGCGGCGACGAGACCTACGGCGGCTACAGCACCGGCATCGTCGCCGACGAGAACTACGTGCTGAGCATCCCGGACGGCATCCCGCTCGACGCCGCCGCGCCGCTGCTCTGCGCGGGCATCACCACCTACTCGCCGCTGAAGCACTGGGGCGCGGGTCCCGGCACGAAGGTCGCCGTGGTCGGCATGGGCGGACTCGGCCACATGGGGGTGAAGATCGCCGCGGCGCTCGGCGCCGAGGTCACCGTTCTCAGCCAGACGCTCTCCAAGCGCGACGACGGCCTGCGTCTCGGCGCCACCGACTACTTCGCCACGAGCGATCCCGACACCTTTCCGGCGAACGCCCGGCGTTTCGACCTGATCCTCAGCACGGTATCGGCCGACCTCGACATCGACGCGTACCTGTCGATGCTCACCCGGAACGGTTCGATGGTCTTCGTCGGACTGCCGGAGAACCGCCAGAGCCTCAGTGTCTTCTCGCTCGTGGGTGGCCGCCGCAGCCTCGCCGGATCGAACATCGGCGGGATCCGGGAGACCCAGGAGATGCTCGACTTCTGCGCGGCCCACGGACTGGGCGCCGACGTGGAGGTCGTGACGGCCGATGGGGTGAACGAGGCGTACGAGCGCGTGGTCGCGAGCGACGTGCGCTACCGGTTCGTCATCGACACGTCGACCATCGCCGGCTGACTCGCAGCACGGGTGGTTGCGGACCCGCGATCACCCGGCGCATGACGAAGGCCCCCGGAGCGAACTCCGGGGGCCTTCGTGTGCGGGTGCGGGGTGTTACGCGCGCGAACCCTTGCGTCCGGTGACGAGGCCGTAGATCAGCAGAACGATGATCGCTCCACCGATGGCGAGGGCCCAGGTGCCGAGGTCGAAGAACTCTTCGATGCCGCGGTTGAAGATGAGCGAACCGAGGAATCCGCCGAGCAGAGCTCCGATGACGCCGAGGACGAGCGTTGCGATCCACCCGCCGCCCTGCCTACCCGGAAGGATCAACTTCGCGATTGCGCCGGCGATCAGACCGAGGATCAGGTAACCAATGATGCCCATGTGACATAACTCCTATGCAGATAATTCGCGACCCCGAGTCGGGTTTCGCAGTCGCGGCCCCCGGTTGTGGGGATTCGCTTCTCCAACACTGGCACGCAGAACATCCCAAGCAAAGCCCAAGATTTCTCACAGGGCCGAAAAGAATAACAATCGTTATCTTCTAATTCCGGTCTGACCGGCGATAAATCGACCACATGCGGATCGAAAAGATTAATGTACCGATGACCAGCCACGGCACCAGGGGAGTGATGTGAAACAGCATAGCCCCCAGCGTGAGTACGATGCCGACGGTGAGCACGAGCACGAAGCGGACGAGCTCGGGCCGGGGCGCATTCATGCTGAGCGATCGGTTCGCGCGGGGCGGGGCATGCCCCCCAACCTACCCCGCGTGCGTCGGAACGTTAGGGTGAAGCGGTGCAGCGGAGGTCCACCAGTTCCCGGAGGTTCACCGGTCCTCAGGCGTTGACCGGTTCGCGGGGATTCACCGGTTCGCGGGGGTTCACCGACTCGCCGAGCGGTCCCCGGTCCGCCGTCGTTTTCGGGGTTCTGCGGATCGGCATGGCTGCGCTCATCGTGGCGAGTATCGCCACCCAGGTCGCCGACGCGATCGATCATGAGGTGTTCGAGCCGTCGGCCTATTTCGCCTACTTCACCGTGCAGACGAATGTGATGAACGTGGTGGCACTCCTCCTCGGTGGGGCGCTCCTCCTCCGGAGACGTCCCGAGCCCGGCCTCTTCACAAGCGCCCGGATGGCGACGGTCGCCTACGCCGCGGTCACGGGCGTCGTCTATGCCGTGCTCCTGCGCGGCACCGGCGTCCCCGCGTACGAGGCGGTCCCGTGGCCGAACGAGGTGCTGCACGTGATGGCCCCGCTGTTCATTCTGCTCGACTGGTTGTTCGCACCCGGGCGGACGGCGGTGCCTTGGCGCGGGCTCTGGCTCGTGGTGGTCTATCCGCTGGTGTGGCTCGGTTTCACGGTGGGTCGTGGCGTCCTGAGCGGCTGGTATCCGTATCCGTTCCTCGTGCCGGGCGAATCCGGTGGCTGGGGCGGCGTGGCGCTGTACGTGCTGGGGATCGCGCTCTTCGTGATCGGGGTGGCGTCGGCCGCCATCGTGCTGAGCCGGTCCGATCGTCGCGTTCGCCGCCGCGGGAGCCGGTAGCACCGGGTCGAGATCCGTCCGGTCACCCGTCCTGGGGTTCCCGACCGGTCGACAGTCGCGGGACGATGCCCTGCACGATCCGGTGGATGTCGAATGCCACTGAGGCGACGCCCGTGAGCACGCCGCTGTGCGCGCTCTGGTACTCGCCCAATCGTTCGAGCAGAACGTCCAGCGCTCGTTCGGCATCCGACTGCCTCTGCGCCTCATCGTCCCCGGTTTCCCAGGCCCGCAGCAGTTCGGCCGCGGTGCGCAGCGAGTCGCTCAGCGGCTCGGCCAGCTCTCGGGGCACGGTCACCGTGAACGGCGAACCCCAGACGGCGCTCGCGAGCGTCTCGCTGATGTCGCGGATGTGGAAGCTCACATTCTCGAGCACCTCGAGGTCGCGGCGCTCGGCCTGCACGTCGCGCACATGGCGGCGCGCCCGGAGATTGGCTCGCCGGCTCTCCGCCGCCGTCTGCATGGCCTCCCGGACGTCGCTCCCCACCGCGGCGAGACCCGCGGCCGACCCGGCCCACTCGGCGTGTTCCGGGGGCCACTGTTCGACGAGAGCCGAGCCCATGTCGTCCAGATACCCGGCGAGGGTGACCCGGAAGCTCGACAGTTTCCGGTCGGCCGCCGCCCCATGCAGCGGCGGGACGACGATCGCGTTGACGGCGAGTCCGACGGCCACCCCGACGGCCATCTGCAGGAGGTAGGAGAAGGAATACACCCCGGGCTCGGCACCACCGATGACCAGGACGAACAGCGCGGCCACCGTGACGTACTCGCCACCCGCGCCGAACCGACGGATGCCGCCGATCACGACACCCAGGGCGATGACCAGCGAGATGCTGATGTAACGCGGTCCATCGAGGGCGACGACGCCCCAGGCGAGCAGGATTCCGATCGAGAGTCCGCTCAGGGTCTGCAGGCTGGTGCGCGCGGACCCCACGAGCGTCGCGCTCATGCTGATCACCGCACCCAGCGGCGCGTAATAGGAGTACTGATCGACCTCGGCGGGCAGCAGGTGCGCGAGGAGCCATGCCACGCTCGCGGCGAGGGCGGTCTTCGCGGCGAGGAGCAGGCGCGAACCCGCGACGGCGGGTCGGAGTTCGTCGACGATGGTTCGGACGATCCGCCGCCCGACCATGCCGGGCCGGTTCACGTCCGGCCTCCCCGCTTCGCCCAGCCCATGGCGTAGGCGCGGGCGAGCAGCCGGCCGGTCGGGGAGCGGAGGAGTACCCGCAGCACGACGTTCCGGCAGGCGAGGGTGAGCCCCCGAACCGGGCGCCCCAGCGCCATGTTCCCCTCCGACATGCGTGCCGCGATGCGGACGGACCGCTGCCGGTCCCGCTCGTACCGGCGCAGGTCGGCACGGTGCAGGTCGGCACGGTGCTCGTCGGCCAGTGCGGCGACCAGCACCGGGGCGAGCGCCACCGCGTCGAGCCAGCCGAGATTCATTCCCTGCCCACCGATCGGGCTGACCTCGTGAGCGGCGTCGCCCACCAGAACGACCCGGCCCTCCACGAGTCGCGCGGGCGACTGCCGGCGCACGCGAAACGCGCTCACCATGCTGTTGCTCGTCACCGAGAGGGTCTCCCCGGTGCGTTCGCGCACCAGTGCGGCCACGCCTACGGGCGTGGGGTTCTCCACGAGGTGCGTCGTGCGCACCACCCAGCGTCGCATCCGCTCGGGCAGCGGGAACGACTCGACCACGCCGGAGGATTCGAGGTGCACCACGGCCACCGGGCCCTCGCCCGTGTCGTCGGCGAAATCTCCCATGACGTAGGTGTCCGGATACCGCCGCACGGACGTCGGGATGCCCGCGGCCCTCCGGAGGAAGCTGTGGGCGCCGTCGGCGGCGATCGCGAACCGGCCGGTCACCTCGAACGCCCCGTCCGGCCCAGCCGCCCCGTCCGGCCCAGCCGCCCCGTCCGGCCCGACGCAGGTCAGCGTCACCGACGCGTCGGTCTGCCGCAGCCCCGTCACGCGCACCCCGCGGTGCATCGCGGACGGCGCGAGCTCGGCGAGGCGGGCGTCGAGGAGCGCCTGCGAGCGGTGCTGCGGTAGCGACACGACGAAGGGGAACGTGGGTGAGGCGACATCGAGGTGCACGTCGCCCAGGACGCGCCCTCGGAAGCGCGCCTGACCCCGCCGGATGCGAACGCACTCGCTCAGCACCGCATCCGCGAGGCCGACGCTCGCGAGCGCATCCATCGAGGGCGGGTGGATGCCGATCGCCCGCGACGATCGCGACGGCGCCGATCGGCGATCGAGCACGGTGACGCCCAGCCCCTGCTGGGCCAGCAGGATGGCGAGGAAGACGCCGACCGGGCCGGCGCCCACGACGAGGACGTCGCTGTCAACGGCGCTCTCGAGCGGAGCACCGCCCTCGGGCGGAGCGGCGCCCTCGGGCGGAGCGCCGCCCGAGTCGGCGGGGGCGTCAGGCACGCTGCGCCGCGGGATGGACGAGGATCGTGCGGAAGGGGAACATCGGGATCGCCGCCCATGTCGGTGGAACCACCGCGTTCAGCTCGGGGGCGGTGTAGCTCCGTCGGATGGACATCCGTCCGTCGTAGTGCAGAAAGGTACCGCGGGCGACGGGCCAGGTGGCGGCCGAGTAGAGGGCGTAGGCCAGGCGGCTCCGGGCGATGTCGCTGTGCACCACGCGTCCGGCGCAGAGTGCCTCGCAGTCCGCGAGCAGCGCATCGAGCTCGGCGGGCGACAGGTGGTGCAGCAGGTGGTTGGAGGTGACGAGGTCGAATCGGCGCCCCTCGGCGACCAGGTCGGCGCTCGACGCGCGACGGAACGTGACGCCCGGCACCGGGGTCTGGCGCGTCGCGAACGCGTGCGCGCGCTCATCGGGATCGATGGCCGTGATGTCGAGGAGCAGACCGTCGCGCGCCGCCCAGCGGGCGATCGCCCGCGGCACGTCGCCCCCGCCCGATCCGATGTCGAGCAGGCTGCGGGGCTCGGTGGGCGACAGCAGTGGACGGAGGGATCGCCGATAGACGGCGCGCCAGCCGGCGACGAGGGCGTTCACGGTGCGGAATGCGCGGTAGGTGCGGTCGAGCGCGGCCGGATCGCAGTCCGGGTCGTCCATCAACTCCCGTTCGTCGACCGCGCGATGGGCGAGGCTTCGGGTCACTCCGCGGACGCCCCGCTGGAGATCAGCGCGTCGGCGCCGGCACGTGCGGCGACGGCGGGCACCCGGGTCATCAGCGCGGTCTCCACGGTGAGACCGGGGCCGAATGCCATCGCGCACACGCGCTCGGATCCGGGGGATCGCACACCATCCGTCTGCGCTTCCGCATCCGCTTCCGCCGGCGACGCGGCCTCGAGGATGCGCTTCAGCACGAACAGCACGGTGGCGCTGCTCATGTTGCCGTAATCGTGCAGGATCGCCCGCGACGGCTCGAGCTGCTCCGGGGTGAGGCCGAGATTGATTTCCACCTTGTCGAGGATGCTGCGCCCGCCGGGGTGGATGGCCCAGTGCTCGATGTCCCGATACGGCAGACCGGGAAGGTCGGCATCGTGGGCGAGCAGGGGCGCGAGCGCACCGCGGATGTGTTCCTCGATGATGCGCGGCACGTAGCCCGAGAGCACCATCTCGAAGCCCGCCTCCCCGATCTTCCACGCCATGTCCGCCTCACCCACCGGCGTCAGCACCGTCTCGAACGAGTCGAGGACCAGGGTGGGCATGTCGGGAGGCGCCGGCCGAGCGGTCACGATGGCGGCCGCGGCTCCGTCCGCGAACACGGAGTTGGCCACGATCGTGTCGGGGTCGTTGGACGAGCGCACGTGCAGTGTGCACAGCTCCGCGCAGATGACGAGCACCACCGCGTTCGGGTCGACGTCGCAGAAGGCCTTCGCGGCGCGGAGCGCGGGGAAGGCCGCGTAGCAGCCCATGAACCCGAGGTGGTAGCGCTGCGTGCTGGCGCGCAGCCCGAGCCCCCGCACCACCTGGTAGTCCGGGCCGGGCGCGTAGAAGCCGGTGCAGGAGACGGTGATGACGTGCGTGACGTCGTCGGTCGACAGGTCGGGGCAGGCGTCGAGTGCGCGGCGCCCGGCGTCCAGGAAGAGCGGAGTGGCCTGCTCGATGTAGAGCTCGTTGCGAGCGCCGGTGCCGGGGGAGAGGATGCGGCCGGTTCCGGCGTCGTAGAATTGCGGCTCACCGTCCTGGGCGGAGAAGCTGAGCTCCTCCACCACGCTGTACCGGGTCTCGATGCCGGAGGCGTCGAACGCGGCGGAGATCAGTCGCTGCCCCAGCCTGGTGAGCTCGGGTTGAGCGGTGAAGATGTCGCGGATCTCGGACTGCGCGAACGCCGTCGTCGGGACGGCGGTGGCAATCGACCTCAGGCGAACGGGCATGCCTCATTCTAGGTACGCCTTCGCCCGGCCTGTGCTGTGCTGTGCTGTGCTGTGCTGCCTACCAGGGCCGTGCTGGAGTACTAGCCGGCGGCCCTCCGCGCGGAGATGACGCCCGTGTCGAAGCCGAGCAGGTGCAGTCCGCCGGAGAAGCGGGCGTGCTCGACCTTCATGCACCGGTCCATCACGACGGTCAGTCCGGCCGCCTCGGCGTACTCGGCGGCGTCCTGGTTCCAGATGCCGAGCTGCACCCAGATAGTCGGAGCACCTGCCGCCACCACCTCGTCCACCACGCCGGGGATGTCGCCGGCCTTGCGGAAGACGCCCACGATGTCGGGCACCTCGGGCAGCGACGCGAGGTCGGAATAGGCCTTCTCGCCGAGGATGGTGTCGGCGTTGGGGTTCACGAAGTACACGCGGTAGTCGCTGGACTGCTGCAGATAGGTGCCGACGAAGTAACTGGAACGCGCCGGATTCGGCGAGGCGCCGACGATCGCCACCGACTTCGCCCGGCGGAGGATGCCCTGGCGTTCGCGGGCGGTGGGCCCCACCCAGGTGCGCTGGGACTTCAGCAGCTTCGCCAGCGGGCTGGAGGCGGGCAGGTCGCAGGTGAGGCCGTTGGCCAACTGCGCGGTGGTCGTGCCCTGCGCGCTGTCGTCCACCGGTTTCGTGGCCCCGTCGTCGGCCGTGGCGGCCGGATGCGCGTGCGTGGTGGAGGCGGGCGGGAGCCCACCCGTGTCGAAGCTCACGACGTTCCTCCCGTGGCGGCGTCCTTCATGGCGGCATCGAGTGCCTGATCGAGATCGTAGAGAATGTCGTCGGCATCCTCTATCCCCACGCTGATCCGCACGATCCCGGGCCGCACGCCGGCATCTACGAGCTGCTCCTCGCTCAACTGCGCGTGGGTCGTCGACGCGGGGTGGATGACGAGCGTCTTGGCGTCGCCGATGTTGGCGAGGTGGCTCGCGAGCTCGACCGACTCGATGAACCTCTGGCCTGCGGCGCGACCGCCGCGGATCTCGAAGCTGAAAACCGAGCCGGGGCCCTTCGGCAGGTACTTGAGCGCCCGCTCGTGGTGCGGATGACCGGGCAGCCCCGCCCAGTGCACCGCCGAGATGCGCGGATCGGCGTCCAGCCACTCGGCGACCGTCCGGGCGTTGTCCACGTGCGCCTGCATCCGATACGGCAGGGTCTCCACCCCCTGGGCGAGCAGGAACGCGGAGTGCGGCGCGAGTGCGGGCCCGATGTCGCGCAGTTGCTCGGCCCGCAGTCGGGTGAGGAAGGCGTACTCGCCGAAGTTGCCCGACCAATTGAGGCCGCCGTAGCTCGGTACGGTCGTGTCGAACAGCGGGAAGCGCTCGCCGCTCCAGTCGAACAGTCCGGACTCCACCACGACGCCGCCGAGGGTGGTGCCGTGGCCACCGAGGAACTTCGTCGCCGAGTGGATCACGATGTCGGCGCCCCACTCGATCGGGCGGTTCAGATACGGCGTCGCGATCGTCGAGTCGATGATCAACGGAATGCCTGCGGCGTGGGCGACCTCGGCCAGCCCCTCGATGTCGGCGACCTCGCCCGACGGATTGGCCACGGTCTCGGCGAAGAGCAGCTTCGTGGTGGGGGTGATCGCGGCGGCGTAGGCGGCGGGGTCCGACGACTGCACGAACGTCGTGTCCACGCCGAATCGTCGCAGGGTGACGTCGAGCTGGGTGATCGATCCGCCGTAGAGGTTCGCCGACGACACGATGGAGTCCCCGGCGCCGGCGAGCGACGCGAAGGTGATGTACTGCGCCGACAGTCCGCTGGCGGTGGCCACCGCGCCGAGCCCGCCCTCGAGGCTCGCGACGCGCTCCTCGAAGGACGCCACGGTCGGGTTCGACAGGCGCGAGTAGACGTTCCCGTACTTCTGCAGGGCGAAGCGGGCCGCGGCATCCGCGGTGTCGTCGAAGACGAAGGCGCTGGACTGGTAGATGGGCAGGGCGCGGGCGCCGGTGGTGGCGTCGGGGATGTTGCCGGCATGGATCGAGCGGGTCTTGAAGCCGTATTCGCGGTCTGCCATGTCGATCACGCTATACGAGCCGTGCGGTCGCCCCCGGCGCTCCCGTAACACGGCGTCGCGGACGTGCGGCGCGGGCACGGCGTGCCGGACGTGCCTAGGCTTGATGCTGTTTGATCTCGACCCCAACGATGAGGAGAAGGCATGGGCATCACAATCGGATTCGTCGGCGCCGGCCAGTTCGCCGGCCATTTCATGAACCTGTTCGGACTGCACCCCGACGTGGACGCGGTGTACGCGACCGACGTCGTGCCCGAGCGCGCCGAGGAGCACCGCGAGCGCTACGGCCTCGCCGGAACCTTCCCGGACTTCGACGCCCTGCTGGAATCCGACGTGGACGCGGTCGCCATCTTCACTCAGCGCTGGACGCACGGTCCGCTGGTGCTGAAGGCCCTCGAGGCGGGCAAGCACGTGTACTCGGCCGTGCCCATGGCCATCTCCGTGGAGGAGATCGAGGCCATCGTGAAGAAGGTGGAGGAGACCGGCCTCACCTACATGATGGGCGAGACGAGCTACTACAACCCCGCGGTGGTCTACGCCCGCTCGCAGATCGCCTCCGGCACGTGGGGACGCGTCTTCTACTCCGAGGGCGACTACGTGCACGACATGGACAACGGGTTCTACGCGGCCTACCAGTTCAGCGGCGGCGACGCCTGGAAGGCGACGGCCAGCTACCCGCCCATGCTCTACCCCACGCACGCCATCGGCGGCGTGCTGGGTGCCGTGCCCTCGCACGCCGTCAGCGTGAGCTGCATCGGCATCCCCGACGACCGGGGCGACGGGGTGTTCGACAAGGACGTGTCGCTGTGGGGCAACACCTACTCGAACATGTCGGCCCTGTTCGCGCTCGCCGACGGCGGCGTCATGCGCACCAACGAGTTCCGACGGGTGGGCCACCCCGCGGCCGCCCACGAGTCCCGCTTCCGCTTCTACGGCACCGACGGCGTGATGGAGCAGACCTCCACGGGCGCCGCCGAGAGCGACCGCGACTCCATCGCCGACATCGGCGACCTGTTCCAGACCAAGGTGGACATCGACCCGGAGTCCGACGAGTACAAGGACATCGATCCCGACCTGCTGAACAGCTTCGTCAGCGGCACGGCAAAGGTGCACGACCGCAGCCGCCTGCCGCAGGAGTTCGAGGGCGCGCGGAACGGGCACGAGGGCGCCCACCACTTCCTCGCCGACGACTTCGTGCGGGCCGTGCGCGACCGCACGCTCCCGCCCGTGAACGCCTGGCTGTCGGCGCGGTTCACCGTGCCGGGCATCGTGGCCTACGAGTCCGCGCAGCGCGACGGGGAGCGTCTCCCCATTCCCGACTTCGGCGACGTGCCGGCCTCGCTCACGGGCGGCTCGGAGGCCACCGCGTGACCGCTGTCGCGCGTGTCGGGGCGACGCCCCCGATGGGGTGGAACAGCTGGGACAGCTTCGGAACGGCGGTGACCGAGGAGGAGGTGCTCGGCAACGCGCGCTTCATGGCCGAGCACCTGCTCGAGTTCGG
The DNA here is from genome assembly GCF_008642235.1 of Planctomonas psychrotolerans. Classification (GTDB taxonomy): domain Bacteria; phylum Actinomycetota; class Actinomycetes; order Actinomycetales; family Microbacteriaceae; genus Planctomonas; species Planctomonas psychrotolerans. The sequence goes on from NZ_SJEV01000001.1 coordinate 2,152,851, forward strand.
CTGGGACACGATCGTGGTCGACATCCAGTGGTACGAGCCCACCGCGCGGGCGGGCGGCTACAACGAGGAGCCCCCGGTCGAGCTCGACGGCTTCGGCCGTCAGATCCCCGCCGTGAACCGGTTCCCCTCGGCGGCGGAGGGCAAGGGCTTCGCGCCGCTCGCCTCCGCCGTGCACGAGCTGGGTCTGAAGTTCGGGCTGCACATCATGCGCGGCATACCGCGTCGTGCGGTGGCGCTCGACCTGCCGGTGCACGGGACCGAGTACACCGCGGCGCAGGTCGCCGACACGGGATCCACCTGCGCGTGGAACCCCGACAACTTCGGCCTCGACCATGACGTGCCCGGGGCCCAGGCCTACTACGACGCGCAGGTGGCCCAGTTCGCCGCGTGGGGCGTCGACTTCATCAAGGCGGACGACATGCTGGCGCCGTACCACGACCGCGAGATCGAGGCCTACGCCACCGCCATCGCCCGCAGCGGCGGGGACATCGCGCTCAGCCTCTCGCCCGGCACGCGTCTCTCCACGGCGCACCTCGAGCACCTGCGCGAGAACAGCACCATGTGGCGGGTGTCCGACGATCTGTGGGACCGCTGGAGCGACGTGTACGACCAGTTCGGTCGGATGGCCCGCTGGGCGCCGTTCCAGCAGCCGGGTGCATGGGCCGACGCCGACATGCTGCCCCTCGGGCACATCGGCATCCGGGCGGAACGCGGCGTCGACCGGCACAGCCTGCTCACGCTCGACGAGCAGCGCACGCTCATGACCCTCTGGGTGATGTCTCGGTCCCCGCTCATGTTCGGCGGCGACCTGCCGACGAGCAAGCAGGAGACCATCGACCTGCTCACGAACGCCGACGTCATCCGCGTGCTCCAGCATTCGGAGCGCAACCGCGAGGCGTACCGCGAGGGCGACCTCGTGGTGTGGACCGCGGTCGGTACCGATGCGGGCGGTGAGGATGCGGGCGGTGCTGATGTCCGGTACGCGGCGATCTTCTGGACGGGGGAGGAGGGGTCCACCGCGACCGTCCCTCGGTCATCGATCGGCGTCGCCGCGGGGGACGTCGTTTCCGCCGTCGACCTGTGGACGGGCGAGGGCGTCACTCTCGGCGCCGTGAACCTCGAGATCGACGTGCCCGCGCACGGCGCGCGTCTCCTCCGCTTCGAGCACTGACCTGATGTCCGGCCGCTCCGCGGGGCGGCCGGGCGCTATCCTGTGCCCGTGGCCCAATCGAGGAGGAGCGGGGCGCCGGGTATCGCCGACGTCGCGAAGCTCGCTGGCGTGTCGGTCACGACCGTGTCCCGGGTGCTCAACGCTCCGGAGCAGGTGAGCGAACGGCGGAGAGCCGGAGTGCTCGCGGCCATCGACGAGCTCGGGTATCGACCGAACGGCGCGGCCCGCGCCCTCGCGTCGGGGCGCCAGCGGATGGTCGGGGTGCTCACCGGGAACACGACCCGGTACGGCTTCTCGACCACCATCCACGGCATCGAGGAGGCCGCGCGTCGGCGGAACATGCTCGTCACCATCACCGTGGTGGAGAGCGACGACCCGGCGCACATCCGCTCCGCCGTCGACCTGGTGCTCGGTCAGCCGCTGTCCGGGGTGGTCGGTCTGGAATTCGACCGGATGGTCTCCCTCGCGCTGGCGCAGTTGCCGGCGTCGATGCCCGCCGTCGCCGCCTCGCTCACCGGGACGAATTCGTCGGGCCTGCCGCGCGTGTACATCGATGACGAGCTGGGGGCCCGACTGGCGACCCTGCACCTGCTCGACCAGGGGCACGCCACGGTGCACCATCTCGCCGCCGACTATCCGACGCCGTCCGGATCCGGTCGCACCTACGGCTATCTGCGGGCGCTCGCGGAACGCGGCGTGCGCGTTCCCGACGTCGTGCCCACCGGCTGGGACCCGCTCGAGGCGAGGAGCGCGGCACTCGAGTTCCTCGGGGACGACGTCACCGCGCTGTTCTGCTTCAACGACGACATCGCCATGGGGGCCATCAGTGCTCTGCGGCAGCAGGGGCGACGGGTGCCGGAGGACGTGAGCGTGGTCGGCTTCGACGACATGCCCCTGTCGACCGTCTGGGCTCCCGCGTTGACGAGCGTCCGCATGGACTTCCAGCGCCTCGGCCGCACCACGTTCGACCTGCTGTGCTCGCAGCTGGATGGCACCGGACGGACCGGTGCGGCGGAGGCGGGTGGCGCTCCGGTCCTCGCCAAGGAGCTCCCCCCGTCGTTGATCGTCCGCGACAGCACCGCCCCGCCGGCCGCCCTGCGCTAGCGGCGCCGGTCGCAGCCGACACCGCTGGTCAGGCCCGCGTCAGGCGGTACATGCGCGCGCTCGCTCCCGAACCCGGTGCGACGATCCGCAGGCCTCCGGCGGTCCGCTCCGCCGTCCACGTCGCGCCGACGGCCTCCGGCGGATACACCTGCTCCACGGTCACCTCACCGCTCCCGAGGGAGGGCAGCGGCAGCTCCACCATCGCGTCCGCGTGCGCCTGGCGCCAGGCGAGCACGAGGGTCTCGGCCGGCGATCCGGCATCCGCGGGGGCATCGAACGCCACGCTGGTCCACCCGTCGTCCCAGGTCGGCAGTCCGAGCGGGAAGCGCGGCGTCGAGCGGGCGAGCGTGTGCCGTGTCGCCTTGTGCGCGGCCACGCCCGCGGCGACGAGGTTCCGTCGATGCCCGTCCATGCCGCTCAGCACGCCCGCCTGGTAGAGACGGCCGGCGAGCCCGGTGCACATGGTGAAGACGATCTCCTCGTCGTCCATGTCGGGCTGCGGATACGCCCAGTTGCCCGCCTGCTCCGGCAGGATGTGCGCCAAGGCTCCCACTGCGATGAGCGGGTAGAGCAGCGGATCCTGCTGGTCCGACGTCGACTGCAGCTGGCACACGCCGAGCATCGCGAAGTCGCTGCGCATGGCGCCGGATCCGCAGTTCTCCAGCACGAGGTCGGGGTGGCGGTCGAGCACGCCCTCCAGCCAGGTGATCAGTGCACGGTTGTGGGCGAGCAGCCCTGCGCCCGCGGACTCCGCGTCCGCGTCGGTGCCGGTACCCGGGGTGACGTTGTAGTCGAGCTTGAAGAAGCCCACGCCGAGGTCGGACACCAACCGGTCGACGGTGGCGTCGAGGTGGGCCCGGGCGGCCGGGGATCGGAGGTCGAGAAGGTACCGGTCGTGCTCGCGCACCCGCACGCTGCCGTGCGCACCGTGCCGTTGGAGGAACGCGTCGTCGGGGAGGTCGGTCGCGGCACGGCTCGTGACGCCGACGACCTCGGGCTCGAGCCAGAGGCCGGGCACCATGCCGTGCCCGCGGATGGTGTCGAGGATCGACGCGAGCCCCGAGGGGAAGCGTGCCGTCGACGGTTGCCAGTCACCCACGCTCGACCACCAGCCCGCGGTGTCGTCGTACCAGCCCGCATCGATGCAGAAGTACTCGGCACCGACCTCCGCCGCCCGCTCGATGAGGGGCAGCAGCTTCGCCTCGGTCGGGTCGCCCTCCAGCGTGTTCATGTAGTCGTTGAAGATCACCGGCAGCGCATCGTTCTGCGGGTGGGCCCTCCGGGTCGCGCGTCGATGCGCCGCGAGACCGGCGAACGCGTCCTCGAGACTTCCCGCCACGGTGACGGTCGCGGGCACGGTGGTGAACGGGTTCGACCCGTCGAGCGTCGTGGACCAGTCGTGCAGGGTGTCGGTCGGGCCCAGCACGGCGACGTAGGCACCGTCGCGCGACCGGTCACCGCGCGGCGGGCCCGCGGGTTCCGCGCTCCGCACCCGCTTCTCGATCGGAACGGCGCCGCCCGCCCAGTCCGGGTTCTCGCCGGCCTCCCAGTGCCAGGCGCCGTTGTGCTCGATCTGCCAGGCGAGCGCCGCTCCGGTGACCCGGTTGGTCACCGCGCCGATCGGATTGTACGTTCCGCTCGACCAGGTGCTGAGGCTCGTGACGCCGAGGCGGTTGCGGCTCGTCTCTCCCCGCGCCTCCCGGTCGATCGCCGCAAGCCCCGGGGTGCGCAGTGGACTCGACGACCAGCGGTTCTCGGCGCACCACGACGAGGCCGCCTGCCAGACGTCGAGGTCATTGATCGCGTCGCTGAGGAGCGCGCCGGTGGCGAAACTGGTGACGGCCCAGACGAGGAGCGGGTCGGACCCGTCGTCGACGGTGACCGTGGTGGTGCTGCGGACGGCAGGCACACCCGGCACCGCTTCGAACACGCTCGTCGTGCGGAGCCCCGACTCGGCGTGCGACTGCACGATCTCGAGCCGGTCCATGCCGGTGCCGGTGCCGGTCGCGATGGTGGCGTCGTGGCTCACATACCGGAGGCCCGCACCGAGGGTCGTGCCGTCGTAGCGGTAGCTGTTGTTGTTGCGCCCGTAGGCGGGCGCGAGCACCTCCACGAGCGGCTGCCGCGCCGCCCGGATCGGGTCGACGAGCGCCGGATCCTCCGCGCGTTCCGCGCCGTCCGGGCCGAGGTCGGTGATTCCGACGAGGCGCACCGGTCCGTCCGCCTCCGCGGTGAAGACGAGCGAGATGCGGGAGTTGTTCCATTCGAAAGTGGTCACGTGTGCGTCCTTGCAGTTGTGGCGGTCGAAGCATTCCCGGCGACTCTAGTGGCCCGTCGACGACTTTGGTAGCGTTACCATTCGGTATCGGGACTCGCGTCGAGGTTGACGGAGCACCCGTTCGGAATACCAGAATGGTCCCTGCACCGGTCGGGGATCGTCCCGATGCACAGGCGTTTGACGAGGGAGTCACATGGCCATCACTTCACCTGGCGTTGCGCACAGCGCGCCGAACGGACGAACGAGCGTCGATGCGCGACGCAGACGCCCGGACGACACGAAGCTCGCGCTGCTGTTCATCCTCCCGGCGGTGATCGGCCTCGTCGTGTTCTACTTCTGGCCGTTGGCCCGCGGCATCTGGCTGAGCTTCACGTCGTGGGACCTCCTGTCGCCGAGCCAGCTCATCGGCTTCGCGAACTACCAGCGCATGTTCGCCGACCCGGTGTTCTGGAACGCCGTGCAGGTGACCCTCTGGTACGTGGTGCTCAACATCGGCATCCAGACCATCGTGGCGCTCGTGATCGCGGTGCTGATGCAGCGGCTCACCCAGTCGACGTTCGTGCGCTCGCTGATCCTCGCGCCGTTCCTCGTCTCCAACGTGGTCGCGGCGCTCGTGTTCTTCTGGATCCTCGACTTCCAGCTGGGCATCGGCAACCAGATGCTCGAGTGGATCGGCCTCGACCGCATCGGCTTCTTCACCTCGGAGGAGTGGGCGATCCCGACCATCGCGCTCGTGAACGTGTGGCGGCACATGGGCTACACGGCGCTCCTGATCTTCGCGGGCCTCCAGGCCATCCCCGCCAACCTGTACGAGGCAGCGCGGGTCGATGGCGCATCGGAGACGCGCATGTTCACCGGGATCACGCTCCCGCTGCTCCGGCCGATCCTCGGACTCGTGCTGATCATCTCCGTGATCGGCTCGTTCCAGGTCTTCGACACCGTCTCGGTGACCACGGGCGGTGGTCCGGTCAACGCGAGCCGGGTGCTGCAGGTGTACATCTACGAGAACGCATTCGCGCAGTTCGACTTCGGGTACGCATCCGCGCTGAGCGTGGCGATGCTCGCCATCCTCGTGGTCGTGACCTTCTTCCAGTACCGCATCACGCGCGCCGGCCAGACCGACCTGAACTGAGGCCCGACATGACACAACTTCAAGGAGCTGCGCCCCTCGGCGCCACCGTCGTCGCCGAGCACGGCCCGACCGACCCTCGCGACCAGCGACCCGTCCGCGGACGCAAGAAGGTTGGCATCGGCAAGGTGATCGCCTGGATCGTGATGGTCATCATCCTCGTGATCACGATCTTCCCGTTCTACTGGATGCTGCGGACGGCGCTTTCGAGCAACGGCGCACTGTACGGCAACTCGACCTCGCTGCTCCCGGCCGATTTCAGCTGGGGCGGCTTCGAGCGGGTGTTCGGGCTGCAGACCGTCGACGAGGCCATCGCTCAGGGCGGGTCCGGCGCGAAGCTCGACTTCTGGCGCTACCTGCTGAACTCCGTGGTGGTCGCGACCTGCGTGACCGTCTTCCAGGTGTTCTTCTCCGCCATGGCGGCGTACGCGTTCTCCCGCCTGCGCTGGCGCGGCCGGAACGCCGTCTTCGGGCTGTTCCTGCTCTCGCTCATGGTCCCGGTGATCTTCACCCTGCTGCCGAACTTCCTCCTCGTGCGTCAGCTCGGGCTCATCGACACCCTGCTCGGCATCATGCTGCCGTCGCTGTTCATGGCGCCGTTCGCGATCTTCTTCCTGCGCCAGTTCTTCCTGAACGTTCCGCACGAGGTGGAGGAGGCCGCGCTGGTCGACGGCGCGAGCAAGGTGCGGGTCTTCTTCAGCCTGATCGTGCCCATGTCGGCGGCACCCATCGCGACGATCTCGATCCTCACCTACATCACCAGCTGGAACGACTACTTCTGGCCCCTGATGGTGTCGTACACCGACGACTCGCGGGTGCTCACCGTGGCACTCGGCGCGTTCCGCGCGCAGAGCCCGCAGGGCGGCCCCGACTGGGCGGGACTCATGGCGGCCACCCTCATCGCCGCCCTGCCCATGATCGTTCTGTTCGCGCTCTTCGCGAAGCGGATCGTCAACTCCATCGGTTTCACCGGACTCAAGTGAGGTTCCTGATGAACACTCCGAACGACAGCATGCCCACTCCTTCCGCCAGGGCATCCGCGACTCCTCCCGCCGTGGCACCCGGGTCCGCACCGGCGCCCGGGGCCCGCCGCACGCGCCGACGCTGGCGCGCGGTCGCGGGCACCGCGGTGGCCGCGGGCATGATCGCGGTATCCGGGTGCGCCGGACCGGCGGCCACCGGCACCAGCATCGACTACTGGCTGTGGGAGTCGCTGCAGCTGCCCGGGTATCAGGCCTGCGCCGACGCGTTCCAGGAGGAGAACCCCGACATCCAGATCCGCATCACCCAGTACGGCTGGGGGGACTACTGGCAGAAGTTGACGGCCGGGCTCGTCGCGGGCGCCGGCCCCGACGTCTTCACCGACCACCTCACCAAGTACCCGGAGTTCGTCACGAGGGACGTGATCCTTCCCCTCGACGACTTCGCCGCGACGGCGGACTTCGACCCCACGGGCTTCCAGGAGGGTCTCGCCGACCTGTGGGTCGGACAGGACGGTAAGCAGTACGGCATGCCGAAGGACTTCGACACCATCGCGCTGTTCTACGACAACGCCATGCTCGAGGAGGCCGGGATGACGCCGGAGGATCTCGAGGGCCTCACCTGGAACCCCGAGGACGGCGGCACCTTCGAGGAGGTCATCGCGCACCTCTCGATCGACGCCAACGGCGTGCGCGGTGACGAGGAGGGGTTCGACCCGAACAACGTGGAGGTCTACGGCCTCGCGTCGGGTGGATCGGGCGGCGGTGGCCACGGGCAGACCCAGTGGTCCTGGCTCGCCGGAGCCACCGGCTGGGAGTACACCAACGCCGACGTGTGGGGCGACGAATACAACTACGACGACCCGCGCCTCCAGGCGACGCTCGAGTGGTACTTCGGACTGGTCGACAAGGGCTTCCTGCCCTCGTTCGAGCGCGTGGGCACGTCGCCGAACCCGGCTCAGCAGCTGGGCTCCGGCCAGGCGGCCCTCTCGCCCGACGGCTCGTGGACCATCGCCAGCTACGGCCGGCTCGAGGGCATCGACCTCGGCATCGCGAGCGTTCCCAGCGGACCGATCGGCCACCCGGTGTCGATGTACAACGGGCTCGGCGACTCGATCAGCGCGCAGACCGACACGCCGGAGGAGGCCGCCGAGTGGGTCGCGTTCCTCGGCTCCGACGCCTGCCAGGTGCTGATCGGCCAGGAGGGCGTGGTCTTCCCCGCGCGGCCCGCCGGGACCCAGGCGGCGATCGATGCCTTCAACGAGCGCGGCGTGGACGTCACCCCGTTCACCAACCTGGTGGAGAACGACTACACGGTGCTCTTCCCGGTGACGACGAACGGGGCGGACGTGCTGTCGATCCTCAACCCGGTGATGGACGGCATCTACATCGGCAGCCGCGAGGTCTCGAGCCTCACGGAGGTGAACGCCGAGATCAACAGCCTGCTCGAATAGCGGGCCCTACGACGGAGGCGGCGCATTCCACCGGGTGCGCCGCCTCCTGTCGCGTCGGGGTGATGCGCTCAGCGGAGCGTGCTGCTCAGGACAGCCGCACGGCGCCGAGGGCAAGGGCCGCGACGAGCAGCCAGCTCAGCAGCCCGACGGCGATGGCCCGACCGCCCGCGCCGAACAGGTCTCGCAGGCGCACGGCCGCCCCCAGCGCGAACAGCGCCATCGCGAGGAGCGCGGTCTGCGCGGCGTCGGCGGCGGTGAGCACGGACTCGGGCACGGGCAGGAGCGTGCGGATCGCGATGGCGGCGAGGAAGCCGGCCACGAACAGGGGGATGACCGGGGGAAGTGCGGCCGGGACCGCTGCCGGATCCCGCGCCTCCGATCGCCGCGCGAGCACGGACACCGCGGCCACCATCGGGGCGAGCATCAGCACGCGGGTCAGCTTGATCGCGATCGCCACGCCGAGCGCGGCCGGCCCCGCGACCTGCGCAGTCGCGACCACCTGGCCCACGTCGTGCACCCCCGCGCCGACCCAGTGCCCGAACTCGACGGGGGACAGGCCGAGGACGACCTGGAGGAGCGGGAGCACGAGGATCGCGAGCGTGCCGCAGAGCGTGACGAGGGCGATCGGTGTCGCCGACTCGGAGTCGCGGCCGCGGGTCACGCCGCTCATCGCGCCGATGGCCGATGCGCCGCAGATCGAGAACCCGGTGGCGATCAGCAGCGGCTGGCGTCCCGGCATGCCGAAGAGTCGCGCGATCGCATAGGTGCCGGCGAACGACAGCAGCACCACCGCGACCACGAGCAGGATGGCGCGCACGCCGAGGTCGGCGATGTCCCCGAGGCTGAGCTTGAGGCCGAGGAGCACGATGCCGATCCGCATCAGCCGTCGAGCGGACAGAGCGAGTCCGGGCTTCAGCGGGCCGGCGAGCGCCGGACGAGCCGCGGGCAGCTGGCCGACGACGATCCCGAGCACGACCGCGGCCGTGAGGAGCGGCACGGCGGGCACCGCGGTGCTCACCCCCCACGCCGCCAGGGCGGCGAGCGCGGCGACGGCGAGCCCGGACAGCCGGGTCATACCCAGCTCCTCAACCAGTTGTGCGCGTTCCAGAACCAGGTGGGCACCTGCATGCCCGTCCAGATCGGGTAGAAGAAGGCGCTCACGAGCAGCACGAGCACGAGGAATCCGACGACCGCCGCGATGCCGACGTCGCGGCGGTCCGGCGGATCCGAGCGCGAGCCGAGCACGAGGCCGAGCACGAAGGTGATGCCGAGCAGCAGGTACGGCTCGAAGGCGATCGAGTAGAACTGGAACACGGTGCGGTTGAGGTACAGCAGCCAGGGCAGGTACCCGGCGGCCATGCCGGTGAGGAGGAGCCCCACCTGCCATTCGCGGTAGCGCGCGAGCCGGTAGACGAGGTACAGCATTGCGGCGCTCGCGGCCCACCAGAGCAGCGGGTTGGCGACGGAGCTCACCGCCTCCGAGCAGCGAGCGAACTCGCATCCGTTCTCCCCGTTCTCCGACGCGCGGTAGAACATCTGGAACGGCCGGACGAGGAGCAACCAGGTGAGCGGGTTCGCCTTGTAGGGATGGTCGGCCTCCACGCTCACGTGATAGGCGTACTGGCTGACGTGCAGCTGCCACAGGCTCTGCAGGGGGAGCGGCACCCAGGCGAAGGCACCGGTCGCGGCGTTGTCGCCGATCATCGCGAAGTCGCGGTTCCAGCCGCCGGACGTGCGGAACCAGCCGGTGTAGCTGACGAGGTACACCGCGAGAGCCACCGGCACGGTGTGCAGGAAGGTGATCGGCGCCTGCTTCAGCACCGTGCCGCTCAGCCAGAGGGGCACGCCCGCGCGCCGACGGGCCAGCATGTCCACGACCACGGAGTAGACCGCGAACGCGGCCAGGAAGTAGAGACCCGACCACTTCACGGCGGTGGCGCACCCGAACGCGATGCCCGCCGCGAGGAGCCAGGGCCGCCACCAGAGCACCGGACCGAAGGCTCCGGGCGACGCGCGCTCGGTGGAGTGGCGCGCCAGGGCCGCGTCGAGGCGGGCGGCCGCATTCCGTCGGTCGAGCAGCACGCAGGCGAAGCCGAGGAGCGCGAACAGCATGAGGAAGTTGTCGAGGAACGCCACCCGGCTCATCACGATGGCGTGCCCGTCGACGGCCATCAGCCCGCCCGCGAGAACGCCGAGCGTCGTCGACGCGAAGAGGCGCCGCGCCACGAGGGTGAGCACGAGCACGGCGAGGATGCCCGTGACCGCGCTGGCGATGCGCCAGCCGACGCTGCTCTCGGCTCCGAACGCGGCGAGCCCCAGCGCGATCAGCCACTTGCCGAGCGGCGGGTGCACCACGAACGACGCGTCGGTCGTGAAGATGTCGGTGCTCCCCGCCTCGAAGCGCGCGTCGGCGTCGTCCGGCCAGGCGGACTCGTAGCCGAGGTTCAGAAGCGTGTAGGCGTCCTTCACGTAGAAGGTTTCGTCCGTCATCAACTCGTGCGGCGTCCCGAGATTCCACAGTCGCAGCACCGCGGCGAGCAGCACCACGAACGCCGGTCCGCCCCAGTCCCAGAGCCGGTGGCGGAGCGCGGGCGGGACGCGGTGACTCAGGCGGGAACGCAGCCCGCGTCGCGACCCGGCGTCCGACGGCGCGGCCAGCGTGCCGGCCGGGGCGCTCGGAACGGGCATCGGGCAATTCTTCCACGCACCGCTCGCCCCGGTGCGTCCGGCACATCCCGCGGCTGGCACAATTGGTCGATGCTGATCCTCGCAGCCACGCCCATCGGAAACCTGGGCGACGCGACCGTGCGGCTCGTCGAGGCGCTCGGTTCCGCCCGCATCATCGCGTCGGAGGACACGCGGGTCACTCTCAAGCTGCTGAACGCCCTCGGTGTGGAGAACCGCCCGCGGCTCATCTCGCTGAACGATCACAACGAGACCGCGAAGGCGGCGGAACTCGTGGCGCTCGCCGCCGAGGAGGACGTGCTCGTGCTGAGCGACGCCGGCATGCCCGTGGTGTCGGACCCGGGGTTCCACCTCGTCGAGGCCGCCGCCGCAGCCGGGGTGCGGGTCACGGCGCTGCCAGGCCCCAGCGCGGTGCTGACCGCGCTCGCGGTGTCCGGTCTTCCCACCGACCGGTTCACCTTCGAGGGTTTCCTGCCCCGCAAGGGGGGAGAGCGCACGGCCGCGCTCCGTGCACTCGCGCGGGAGCGCCGCACCATGGTGTTCTTCGAGTCGCCGAACCGGCTGGCCGCGGCACTGCAGGATGTCGCCGCGCAGCTCGGTGCCGACCGTCGCGTGGTCGTCTGCCGCGAGCTCACCAAGTTCTACGAGGAGGTGCGGCGCGGAACGGCGGCGGAGCTCGCCGAGTGGGCCGAGGGCGGCGTGCGCGGGGAGATCTGCGTGGTGATCGAGGGCGCCGCCGCGCTGTCGATCGACCTCGACACGGGCGTGGAGCAGGTGCTCGAACTCGTCTCCGACGGTGTGCGGCTGAAGGATGCGTCGGCCGCCATCGCCGAGGAGACCGGCCTCGGCCGCCGCGACCTCTACGAGGCGGCCCTCCGCCGCAAGTAGCGCGTGCGGTCCATGTGCACGCTACGGTCCCTGTGCACGCTACGGTCCCTGAGCCTGTCGAAGGGACATTCCGCAACGGGTTGCTCGGGTCCCCACGGTCCCTGAGCCTGTCGAAGGGACATTCCGCGACGGTTGCTCGGGTCCCCACGGTCCCTGAGCCTGTCGAAGGGACATTCCGCAACCTCCCTTCGACGAGCTCAGGGACCGCCTGCCGACGAGCTCGGGGACTGGAATTGCGACCGCACCGCCATACGCTGGACCCATGCAGCTTCACGCGGTGACCGTCCATCCCAGTTCCGCACAGCTCGCGAGGGAGGACCAGCTCGCCTGGAAGCTTGCGAGCGTGGCGACCGATCCGGTGCCCGTCGAGGACGACGTGACCGAGATGATCGTCAACCGTCTCATCGACAACGCGGCCGTCGCCACCGCCTCGCTCACCCGGGCGCCCGTGGTCGCCGCGCGGACGCAGGCGCTCGCACATCCGGCGTCCCGCGGCGGCGCGGGAGCCACGGTGTTCGGCGAGGCGCCGTCCACCCGCACGAGCGTGGAGTGGGCGGCGTGGGCGAACGGCGTGGCGGTGCGCGAGCTCGACTACCACGACACCTTCCTCGCCGCCGAGTACTCGCACCCGGGCGACAACATCCCGGCGATCGTCGCCGTGGCGCAGCACGCCGGGGGAGACCGGGGGCTGACCGGTGCCGACGTGGTGCGAGCCGTCGCCGCCGGATACGAGATCCAGGTGGACCTGGTGCGGGCGATCAGCCTGCACCGGCACAAGATCGACCACGTGGCGCACCTCGGACCGTCCGCGGCGGCGGGAATCGGCACCCTGCTCGGCCTCGACACCGCGACGGTGTTCCAGGCGATCGGCCAGGCGCTGCACACCACCACCGCCACCCGGCAGTCCCGCAAGGGCGAGATCTCCAGCTGGAAGGCCCACGCGCCGGCGCTCGCGGGCAAGCTCGCCGTCGAGGCGGTGGACCGCGCCATGCGGGGCCAGACGAGTCCCACCCCCATCTACGAGGGAGAGGACGGCGTGATCGCCTGGCTGCTCGACGGCCCCGACGCCGCCTACCAGGTGCCGCTGCCCGAGCGGGGCGAACCGAAGCGCGGCATCCTCGACACCTACACGAAGGAGCACTCGGCCGAGTATCAGGCCCAGGCCTTCATCGACCTCGCGCGCCGGTTGCACCACGCGCATCCGGAGGTGACGGACCCGGCGAAGGTCGCGTCCGTCGTGCTGCACACCTCGCACCACACCCACACCGTGATCGGCTCGGGCGCGAACGACCCGCAGAAGTACGACCCGGCGGCGTCGCGGGAGACGCTCGACCACTCCATCCCCTACATCTTCACCGTGGCGCTGCAGGACGGCGCGTGGCACCACGTCGACTCGTACGCGCCCGAACGCGCGGGGCGGGCCGACACGGTGGAGCTGTGGCGCAGAACCACCACCACCGAGGACGCGGAGTGGACCCGCCGGTACCACTCGATCGACCCGGCCGAGAAGGCGTTCGGCGGGCGCGCGGAGATCACGCTGACCGACGGTCGCACCATAGTGGAGGAGATCGCGGTCGCCGACGCGCATCCGCTCGGCGCCCGCCCCTTCGCCCGCGCGCAGTACATCGAGAAGTTCCGCACGCTGGCCGATGGGGTGCTCGACCCGGACGAGTGCGAGCGGTTCCTCGCGCTCGTGCAGCGACTGCCCGAGCTCGGCACCGACGAGCTCGCGGGGCTCACCGTGACCGCGCGACCGGGTCTCCTCGCGTCCGCCGCCGCTCCGAAGGGACTGTTCTGATGCTGCACTCCACCGTGTCCGCGGCTGACAAGCGCGTCGCATTCCGCAGTCGGCTCGCCAGCGGCGACCTGCTCCGTATCCCGGGCGCGTTCAACCCGCTGTCGGCCCGCCTCATCCAGGAGAAGGGGATGGACGGCGTCTACATCTCGGGCGCCGTGCTGTCGGCCGACCTCGGATTGCCGGACATCGGCCTCACCACCCTCACCGAGGTGGCCGGGCGGTCGCAGCAGATCGCCCGGGTTACCGACCTGCCCGCCCTCGTCGACGCCGACACCGGCTTCGGCGAGCCGATGAACGTGGCCCGCAGCGTGCAGATGCTCGAGGACGCCGGACTCGCCGGCCTGCACATCGAGGATCAGGTGAACCCCAAGCGCTGCGGCCACCTCGACGGCAAGCAGGTCGTGGACGAGGCCACCGCGGTGCAGCGCATCCGTGCGGCGGCCGACGCCCGGCGCGATCCGAACTTCCTCATCATGGCGCGCACCGACATCCGCGCGCTCGACGGACTGGATGCCGCGATCCGCCGCGCTCAGGCGCTGGTCGACGCCGGGGCGGACGCGATCTTTCCCGAGGCGATGGTGGATCTGGGCGAGTTCGAGGCGATGCGGGCGGCGATCGACGTGCCGATCCTCGCCAACATGACGGAGTTCGGCAAGAGCGAGCTGTTCACCACCACCCAGCTCGCCGACATCGGCATCAACATCGTGATCTATCCGGTGTCGCTGCTGCGCCTCGCCATGGGCGCGGCGGAGCACGGACTCGATACGCTGATCGCCGAGGGGTCGCTGAAGCCCGTCGTCGAACGGATGCAGACCCGCGCCCGGCTGTACGAGCTGCTGGACTACGAGGAATACAACCGCTTCGACACGTCGATCTTCACCTACTCGGCCGACGCGTCCCCGCACTGAATCCGCTGCTCGATTCCGAAGGAGCACCATGAACGACATCCGCAAGGGTCTCGCCGGCGTCGTCGTCGACACCACGTCCGTCTCCAAGGTCAATCCCGACACGAACTCGCTGCTCTACCGCGGGTATCCCGTGCAGGAGCTCGCCGCCGAGTGCTCGTTCGAGCAGGTGGCGTACCTGCTGTGGCACGGCGAACTGCCGACGGATGAGCTACTCGAGCATTTCGAGGCGGAGGAGCGGTCGCAGCGCGTGCTCGCCGACAACGTGCGTGCCGTGATCGACGGGATCCCGACCTCCGCGCATCCGATGGACGTGGTGCGGAGCGCCGTGAGCGTGATCGGGGCGAACGACGACTCGCTCGACGACACGAGTCGTGAGGCGAACCTCGAGCGGTCGGTGCGGCTGCTGGCGCAGATCCCGGCGATCGTGGCGTACGACCAGCGGCGACGGCACGGCCTCGACCTGGTCGAACCGCGCGACGACCTCAGCTATGCGCAGAACTTCCTCTACATGACGTTCGGCGAGGTGCCGAAGCCGGTGGTGGAGCGGGCGTTCGAGGTGTCGATGGTGCTCTACGCCGAGCACTCCTTCAACGCGTCCACGTTCACAGCCCGGGTGATCACCTCCACCCTGGCCGACCTGTACTCCGCCGTCACCGGCGCGATCGGTGCGCTGAAGGGTCCGCTGCACGGCGGCGCGAACGAGGCGGTGATGCACGTGTTCGACGAGATCGGCACCGCCGACCGGGTGGAGGAGTGGCTCGACACGGCGCTCGCCGAGAAGAAGAAGATCATGGGCTTCGGGCACCGGGTGTACAAGAGCGGCGACTCCCGGGTGCCGACCATGCGCGCCGCATTGGAGACCCTCGTCGAGGAGTTCGACGCGGCGCCGACGCTCGAACTGTACGACGCCCTCGAGCGGGCGATGCGGGAGCGCAAGGACATCCAGCCGAACCTCGACTACCCGTCGGGCCCCGCGTACGCGCTCATGGGCTTCGACACCGAGACCTTCACGCCGCTGTTCGTGGCGGCCCGCGTGGTGGGCTGGACCGCCCACATCATGGAGCAGCTCGACGCCAACGCGCTCATCCGTCCCCTCGCGGAGTACGTCGGTCCCGACGAGCGCCACCTCTAGGCCCCCCGCCCGCCCCGCCCCCGCCCGCCCCCGCCGCGCCCGCCGATCCTGTCGCGGCACGTGTCTTCCACTCGCGGCACGCGGGATCCCGCGTGCCGCGAGTGCACCGCACGTGCCACGACCGATTAGCGGCGACGGATTGGTCGCGACGGATTGGTCGCGACGGGCTAGCGGCGGGGGATGCGTGCGGTGGAGAGGTGAGCAGCGAAGCGTGCGGGGGAGGAGGCGACGTCCCAGGTCCACCGCGTGAAGGCGTTGCCGAGGGCGCGCATCCGGTCCTCACGGATCTTCTCCGCGACCACGACGTCCGCCGGCACCCGGTCGCCGACCCATTCGGCACGGGAGTACTTCGCGAGCCCGTCGGACTCGCCGATGGTGCGTACCTCGGGCCAGTAGAAGTCCGCCGAGCCGATGAATCCGCGGCGGTCGGCGAAGTCGACCTGCAGCTCCGGCGACGCGAATCCCAGCTCGTACATGCGCACCCGGCTGAGCGACTCGAAGACGTTCCAGGATCGGTCGACGGCGAAGTCGATCACGCGTGCCGCGAGCCTTCTGCCGTATCGGGGATTCACGCGGGTCAGTTCCTCGTAGAGCTCCCGCTTCGCGATTCCGAGGTAGCGCAGGGCATGGTCGGTGGCGATCACGCCGGTGAGGAACGACGTATGCGCCGCGATGTCCACGAGCGTGCGCGCGAGCCCGGTGACGACCACGTCGTCGATGATCCGGGTGGTGCGGTCGACCGGCCCGCGGTGCAGCAGGATGCCGGGTTCCGAGCTGCCGCCCTGCGCCGAGGGGTCGAGGCAGCTCACTCGTGCCGGCCACCCGCCGAGACTCGGGATGCGGTACATGGCCGCGGCCGACATCCGGCACACCGTGAAATCGACCCGGCCGGATGCAACGGCACGGATGCGGGTGCGCTGCTGCTCGTCACTCGATGAGGCGCGCCACACCGACTCGATCTCGTAGACGCCGGGTGCCACCCGCACCAGCTTCCCGGCGGCCAGGTTTTGCTCGATGCGCCGGTCGGTGACTCCCAGCCGGAGAAGGTTCTCGCGATGGATCAAGCCGCCACCTGAGGCGCGCACCGCCTCCCAGACGTCGTCCATCCCCGCACGGTGCCACACGCCCGCCGACCCGTCGGCGCCCTCCCTGCATCCGGTGGACACTCACCGTCCCGCCTGCCCTGTGGAGCCCGCCCCCACCCCCGCCGGCCGCGGCCGCCTCTCCGGTCTTGGCACACCTTTCGCACTCCCGGCACGCGACGCTTCACGTGCCGGGAGGGCAACACACGTGCCGCGACCGAATGGGGGAGGAGGCGGAACGGGCGGGACGGGCGGGACGGGCGGGACGGGCGGGACGGGGGCGGCGGCGGGCGGGGCGGGCGAAGGGGGCGGCGCGCGGCCATTTAGGATGTAAGCCATGTCTACGGGCGAGTCTTTCTACATCACCACGCCGATCTTCTATGTCAACGACGTCCCGCACATCGGGCACGCGTACACGGAGGTCGCCGCGGATGTGCTCGCGCGCTGGCACCGCGCCCGCGGCGACGACACCTGGTTCCTCACCGGCACCGACGAGCACGGGCAGAAGATCCTGCGCACGGCCACGGCGAACGACACCACCCCGCAGGCCTGGGCCGACAAGCTGGTGAGCGAGAGCTGGCTGCCGCTGCTCAACGCCATCAACATCTCCAACGACGACTTCATCCGCACCACGGACGAGCGGCACGAGACGAGCGTGCGCATCTTCCTGCAGCGCCTCTTCGATGCCGGCCACATCTACACCGGCGAGTACAAGGGGTACTACTGCGTGGGCTGCGAGGAGTACAAGCAGCTCAGCGACCTCGTCGACGGCACCGGGCCCTACGAGGGTCAGCTCGTCTGCGCCATCCACTCCAAGCCGGTCGAACTGCTCGAGGAGAAGAATTACTTCTTCCGGATGAGCGACTTCGCCGACCGACTGCTGGCCCTGTACGAGGAGCAGCCCGACTTCATCCAGCCGGAGAGCGCCCGCAACGAGGTCATCTCCTTCGTGAAGCGCGGCCTCGACGACCTCTCGATCTCCCGGTCGAGCTTCGACTGGGGCGTCAAGATCCCGTGGGACGACAGCCACATCGTCTACGTGTGGTTCGAGGCGCTGATGAACTACGCCACCGCCGTGGGCTACGGCGTCGACGACGAGCTGTTCGCGCGCCGCTGGCCCGCGACCCACATCGTCGGCAAGGACATCCTGCGGTTCCACGCCGTGATCTGGCCCGCGATGCTGCTCGCCCTCGACGAGAAGCCGCCGGCCCGCGTGTTCGGCCACGGCTGGCTGCTCGTCGGTGGCGAGAAGATGTCGAAGTCGAAGCTCACCGGCATCGCGCCGCAGGCCATCACCGACACGTTCGGCGTGGATGCGTTCCGCTACTACTTTCTGCGCGCCATCGCCTTCGGGCAGGACGGCTCCTTCAGCTGGGAGGACCTGTCCGCCCGCTACCAGGCCGAACTCGCCAACGGCTTCGGCAACCTCGCCTCCCGCGTCATCGCCATGGTGAGCCGCTACCGCGACGGCGCGATCCCCGCCGCAGGCGAGCTCACCGCGGCGGACGAGCGGGTGCGCACGGTGGCCCGCGAGGTCACCGCGACCGCCGACGCCGCCATCGACCGCCTCGCCATCCACGAGTCCATCGCCGCTATCTGGCAGCTCGTCGACGAGCTCAACGGCTACATCACGAGCCAGGAGCCGTGGGCGCTCGCGAAGGATCCGGCGAACAGCGGGCGCCTCGACACCGTGCTCGCCACCGCGGTGCACGGGCTCGGCACCCTCGCCGTGCTGCTCGCCCCCGTCATCCCGGATGCCGCAGGCACCCTGTGGGCGGCGCTCGGTGGTTCCGGCGCGGTGTCCGAGCAGCGCATCGGCTCCGCCGACGAGTGGAGCGGATCCGGCGCGGTCACCCCGCTCGAACGCCCGCTCTTCCCGCGTATCGAGGTGACGGCATGAACGACTCCGGCAAGCACCTGACCCACGGGCTGAGCGACGATCCGAGCGCGTACATCCGCACGCGCGACACCAGCTCCGAGCACGGACAGACCCGCGACCTCAGTTACCCGCCGCTTCCGCCCGCGCTCGTGGTTCCGGTGTACGACAACCACGCGCACCTCGAAATCGCCGACGGCGACAATCCGCTGCACTACCGCGAGCACCTCGACCGCGCGTCGGCCGTGGGCGTGCGCGGCGTGGTGCAGGTGGGCGGCGACCTCGAGACGTCGCGCTGGTCGGCGGAGGTGGCGGCGCACGAGCCCCGCATCCTCGCCGCCGTCGCCATCCACCCCAACGAGGCTCCCCGCTACGAGGAGGCCGGAACGCTCGACGATGCGCTCGCCGAGATCGCCGAGCTGGCCGGCCGCCCGCGCGTGCGGGCCGTCGGCGAGACCGGCCTCGACTTCTTCCGCACGCCCGACTCGGGGCGCGCTCCGCAGTACCGGTCGTTCGAGGCGCACATCGAGATCGCCAAGCAGAACGACATCGCGCTGCAGATCCACGACCGCGATGCGCACGACGCCGTCATCCGCACGCTCAAGCGCGTGGGTGCTCCGGAGCGGGTCATCTTCCACTGTTTCTCGGGCGACGCCGACATGGCGCGGGTCTGCGCGGAGAACGGCTGGTTCATGTCGTTCGCGGGCAACGTGACGTTCAAGAACGCGTCCGCGCTGCGGGAGGCGCTCGAGGTCGCCCCGCGCGCGCTGCTGCTCGTGGAGACCGACACGCCGTTCCTCACGCCCACCCCGCTCCGCGGCCGCCCGAACAGCCCGTACCTCCTGCCCTACACGCTGCGGGCGATGGCGGACACGCTCGGCACCGACGTCTCGATGCTCGCCGCGCAGATCTCCTCGAACACCGAGAACATCTACGGCCGCTGGGACGACGAACCGGTCACGTCGCCCACACCGAACCCGGCCGAGTTCGAGTGACCGACGCCGGCAAACTGCTCGGCCCGGCGGAGATCCGCGACCTCGCCGAACTGCTCGGCGTCACCCCCACGAAGAAGCTCGGCCAGAACTTCGTCATCGACGCCAACACCGTGCGCCGGATCGTCAAGACCTCGGGGGTCTCCGCCGGCCAGGTTGTGGTCGAGGTCGGCCCGGGCCTCGGCTCGCTCACCCTCGGGCTGCTCGAGACCGGCGCGTCGGTCGTGGCGGTCGAGCTGGATGGTCGGCTCGCCCGGCAGCTGCCCGTCACGGTGGAGCTGTTCTCGCCCGATGCCCCGCTGACGGTGCTGCACGAGGATGCGCTGAAGATCGCCGCGCTGCCGCAGGACCCGACCGCGATCGTCGCGAACCTGCCCTACAACGTGTCCGTGCCGGTGCTGCTGCACTTTCTCGAGCACTTCCCGAGCATCCGCTCCGGCGTGGTGATGGTGCAGTCGGAGGTGGGCCTTCGACTCGCGGCGCCGCCCGGCTCCAAGGTGTACGGCGCGCCCAGCGTGAAAGCCGCCTGGTACGGCAGCTGGCGCACCTCCGGCTCGGTGAGCCGACAGGTCTTCTGGCCCGTGCCGAACGTGGACTCGATCCTCGTCTCCTTCACGCGGGACGCCGCGGATCGGGCCAGCGAGAGCCTGCGGGTGCGCACCTTCGCCATCGTGGACGCCGCCTTTCAGCAGCGCCGCAAGATGCTCCGCCAGTCGGTGAGTTCGGTGTTCGGTTCGAGCGAGACCGCGAGCGAGGTGCTCAGTGCCGCGGGCGTCGACCCGACGGCCCGGGGCGAACAGCTGTCGGTGAACGACTTCCTCGCCATCGCCAGGGTGGCGGAGTCCCGGGCGGACGCGCTGCCCCCGACTTCGTGACAGGCTGATGCCGTGACCCCCGACTCTTCATCCGGCTCCGGTTCTCCCTCTGCCTCCGATCCCGACGCCCGTCCCGTGCCCAATGCCCCCACCGTGCTCGAGCGCGAGGGCAACTCCTCGCGCATCTTCCTGCTGCGGCACGGCGAGACCGAGTGGAGCCGATCCGGTCAGCACACCAGCGTGACCGATCTCCCGCTCACCGAGCGCGGTGAGCAGCAGGCCCGAGCGGTGGCGCGCGTGCTCGGCGACCACTCCTTCGGCCTCGTCCTCAGCAGCCCGCGACGGCGGGCGATGGACACCGCCCGCCTCGCCGGCTTCGGTGATCGTGTCGCCGCGGAGGAGAATCTCGTGGAGTGGGACTACGGCGCCTACGAGGGCCTCACGACCCGGGAGATCGTCGCCCGGGTCGGCAAGCCGTGGGTGCTCTGGCGCGATGGCGCGGAGCCGGGGGAGACCCCGGGGGAAACGAGCGAGCAGGTGCACCGCCGCATGCGTGCCGTGCTCGATCGCTGTGAACCCGTGCTCGACGGTGGGCAGGACGTGCTGCTCGTCGCTCACGGACACTCGCTGCGTGCACTCGCCGCGGTATGGCTCGGGCTCCCGGCCGCGCACGGCGGGATCTTCTCCCTCGCCACCGGCACCGTGAGCGAGCTCGGATTCGAGCACGGGCGACCGGCGATCGTGCGGTGGAACTGCCCGGCGGGAGACGATACCGGGCGCTAGACGTTGCCCCGGCGCCCAGGCGCTTCCCGGCGCTGGGCTAGGTTGGTTCCATGGTCTCCGCGGCAGGCGAAACACGAGCGGTTCACGCCCGCGCGCCGGGCAAGATCAACGTCTTCCTCAAGGTCGGTGCGCTCGTCGACGACGGCTACCACGATCTCGCCACGGCCTATCAGGCGGTGTCCCTGTACGAGGACGTGCGCGCGTGGCACGCGGACGACTTCTCGGTCACCTTCGGCGGCCCCATCGACACCTCGGCCCTCACCGTCGACGGGTCGAACCTCGCCATCAAAGCGGCGCGGATGCTGGCACGCCGCACCGGCTATCGCCGCGGCGTGCGGTTGCACATCGACAAGCACGTGCCGATCGCGGGCGGCATGGGCGGCGGTTCCGCGGACGCCGCGGCGACCCTCATCGCCTGCGACGAGCTGTGGGGCACCGACCTGCCCCGCGAGGACCTCCTCGCCCTCGCGGCCCGACTCGGATCCGACGTTCCGTTCGCCATGGTGGGCGGCACCGCCATCGGCAGTGGCCGTGGCGATCGGCTCAGCCCGGCGCTCGCGAAGGGCACCTTCCAGTGGGTCCTCGCCATCGCCGAGTTCGGGATGTCCACGCCCACGGTGTACAGCGAACTCGACCGCCACCGGGAACGGCACGCGCAGGACATCTTCTTCGCGAAGACCCAGCCGTCGGTCGAGACGAACGTGCTGCAGGCGCTCCGGGCCGGGGATCCGCACATGCTCGCCGAGGCGCTGCACAACGACCTGCAGGCGCCCGCCCTGCACATCGCCCCGGGCCTCGGCGCGGTGCTCGAGCTCGGCGAGGAGAACGGGGCGCTCGCCGGCATCATCTCCGGTTCAGGGCCCACGGTCGCGTTCCTCGCGCCCGACCTCGACGGTGCCCTCGAGTTGCAGATCGCGCTGAGTGCGGCGCGGCTGAACGTGGTACGGGCGACGGGTCCGGTGCACGGCGCCCGGCTCGTGAACGAGCACTAGCGCCGCGCGGCGGACCGATCGCGCGGCGTGCTCGCCGAGCCGCGCCGGACCTCGCTGCGCCGCTACACCAGCGCCGGCTCGTTCACGAGCGGGACCGACAGGCTGAACGCCGTGCCGACGCCCTCCTCGCTCGCCACGTCCATGTCGCCGCCGTGCGCCTTGACGATCGCCTTGGTGATGGCGAGACCGAGACCCACGCCCGGAACGGCGTTCCGGGTGGCGGTCGACGCGCGGAAGAACTTGCCGAACACCTTGTCCAGCTCGTCCTGCGCGATGCCGATCCCCGTGTCGCTCACCCGCACCACCGCATCCCGTTCGGCGCCCGCGAGCGCCACGGTGACCGTGCCGCCCCGGGGTGTGAACTTGATGGCGTTCGAGATGAGGTTGTCGCAGGCCTGGCCGAGCCGCACCGCATCGACCTCGGCGAAGAAACCGGCCGGGACGTCGGCGCGCAGGGTGATCCCCGTGGCGGCGGCCTGCGGTCGCGCGGATTCGAGGGACGCGGAGAGGATCGGCGAAAGGTCCTGCCGCTGCAGGTCGAGGGTGAACGTTCCCGATTCGACCTGCGCGGTGAACAGCAGGTCACCCACGAGGCGCAGCAGCCGATGCGCGTTGCGTTCGGCGACGGCGAGATACTGGAGCTGATCAGCAGACAGTTCCGTCTCATCCTCATCGCGGATGAGTTCGAGGTAGCCGAGGATCGAACTGAGCGGCGTGCGCAGCTCGTGCGAGATGAGACCGACGAACTCGTCCTTCAACCGGGCGACCTCACGGGCTTTCGTCATGTCGAACGCGACGAAGAGGTAGCCGATGATCTCGCCGTTCTCGCCCGTGCGGGGCGTCACGCTGAGTTCGACGGGGATCCTCTCGCCGTCGTGGCGCACGTAGGTCCATTCGCGCACGTCGGCGCTGCCGAGTCGCGCGGGCTCCACGAGGGCGGAGAAGCCGGGATTCAGCACGGTCGCGCCGGCGGGATACTCCAGCTCGCGGGATCGGTCCTCCAGTTCCTCGGCGAGGTGGAACTCGTCCACGTAACGGATGTCCTGCACCGCTTCGGCGGGCAGATCCAGCAGGCGCGCGGCTCCCGGATTCCACGCGTCGATCCGGCCCGTGACGTCGGTGCCGATGACCGACTGCTCGGTGACGGCACCCCATAGACCGCGGTAGAGGAGTTCGGCCTGGCGGAGCTTCGCCTCGCTCTCGGCGAGGCGTTCGGTGTGCTCCAGATTCTTGTTCAGGGCCTCGACGCGCTGGTCGGAGAGCGCACGGGCCGAGTAGAGCCGCAACCGGGCGTGGCGGGACAGCTCATTGATCACTGCGGCGGCGATGGCGAACGCGACGGAGGCGTATGCGGCCCGGAGCAATGAGGGCGGACCCCCGGCGGTGTTGCCGAGCAGGAACGGGAGGAGCAGCGCTACGGCCGTGCCCAGGAAGGCGAACAGGATGTATCGCCGGCCCTCCTCCACGGCGAACCACACGACCGGCAGCACGACGAGCGAGGCGAAGATCGAGCTGCTGTCGCCGGTGCCGTAGCGGAGCGCGCCGATCGCGAGGAAGTCGATCGTCGGCACGATCAGGGCGAGATGTTGCAGCGACGGTCGCACCGTCAGGAATGCGGCGAACGCGGTGGCGAGAACGATTCCGACGCTGGCGCTGGCCAGCGAGACCGGGTCGGACACCGACAGTTGCGGGATGGCGAGGCTCATGACGACCGCGATCGCGAACATGATGGTCGTCGGGCTCTGCTTCAGGAGCGGTGAGGGCGCGTCGACCCCGAGCTTGTTCACCAGCGTGGCGACGTTCATCGTGCTACTCCTGACTGTGCTGGTTCGGCCGGGCCCGCGAGGCGGGACAGCCGGTCGATGAGTTCCCGCGGGCTGAAGGGCTTCAGCATGTATTCGTCGGCGCCGGCATCCAGTCCGGCCTGGCGGGATGCGTCGTCGACCGCCGCGGACAGGAGGAGCACGCGCGTGCCGACGAGATCCGGGTCCGCGCGCAGGGCGCGGCAGACCTCGAGGCCGGTCATCCCGGGCATGGAGACGTCGAGCACGACGACGTCGGGGCGGAGCTCGCGGATCGCGTGCCAGGCGCTCTCCCCGTCGCTGCGCTTGTCGATGAGGGTGAGCCCCGACCGACGGACGGCGATGGCAACGAGCGTGGAGATGTCCGCGTCGTCATCCGCGACGAGGACGCGAGGGATGTCGAGTTCGTCGGTCACGGTGCCACCCACCCCGGTACACAGGTGCTCAGTACACGGTGGATGCTGGCCCGGGACACGGGCTTCGGCAGCACGGCGTCGGCCGCCGGGTAATCCTCCGCGTCGAGCACGGAGGTGATGGCGATGGAGCAGGTGGGGCGTTCGCTCTGGATCCGCGCGGTCAGCGCCCACCCGTCCATGCCGGGAAGGACCAGGTCGACCACGGCGAGATCGGGCGTGGCCACGTCGAGGGCGGAGATCGCTGACTCGGCCGAGTCGGCCACCACCACGTCGCAGCCCGCCAGTTCGAAGTAGCGGGAGAGCAGATGGCGCTGATCGTCGCTGTCGTCGACGATGAGCACCTTCACGCGGGTGGTCGGGGATGGTGGCGATTCGAGTGCGGGCATGGTGTCTTCCGATGGTGGAGTGTCGAGGAGAGTCATGGCGCTCAACCGACCTGTGACGATTCGCGGAGGATCTCGAGGGGTTCGCAGCTCGTCCCGTGTCCGAAGCGCGACCAGTAACGAGCGGTGGCCAGAGCGAAGTCGGGGGCGAGATGCGACGGGCGGACGCCCTGCGCGGCGAAGCAGGCGAGCATCGCGAGCTTCGCGTCGGTGTGCCCGTCGATGCTCACGAAACGGTTGGGTCGGAAGTCCACGGTGGCGGAGGATCCCTGGTAGCACGCGACGGTGCGGGCGCTGTCGGCCGCGATCACCGCCGCCTCGTGCACGACCTTGGAGTCGGGGTGCCCGTCGTTCCTGCTCGGGGCGTAGACGATGGTCGGCTCGATGTCGGTGACCACGCGGCGGATGGCCGACACGGCGGCGTCGAGGGAGAGCGGGCCCGCGGGCGCCGCATCCTCGAGCACGAGCGTGGCGCCGATGGTGCCGGCCGCGGCCGAACCCTCGTCCCACGCCGTGCGGATGCCGCCGTCGCGGTCGCCGCGGGAGAGGGTGAGCACGGTCACGGTGTTCCCGGCCGCGCGGTGGGCCGCGAGGATGCCGCCCACGCCGCTCTCCACCTCGTCGGGTCGGGCGCCGATGGCGAGCACCACCTGGGGTTCGACCGTGTCGGCCAGCTCGGCGCGGAACGCGTCCGCGAGTCGGGCGACCGTGGCGGCGAGCCCCGCCGACGACACGGGCTTGGTGAGGAACTCGTTGGCGGAGTTTCGGAGCGCGGTGATGGCGTAGTCGACGGACACGTGCGCCGTCATGACGATGACGGGCGTGCCCGGCTGTTGCGCACGGATATCGGCGATGAGGTCGAGGCCCGACGCCCCCGGCATCTCGATGTCGGTGATCACCACGTCGGGGCGGAGCACGTCGATGGCCTCGCTCACGCGGCGTGGATCGCTCACGGTGATCACCCGGGCGTCCAGGCGCTTCTCCAGGACCTTGCGCGTGTACAACGCGACGTCGAGGTCGTCCTCGATCACGACGACCCGATACTGCTCTGCCATCCATGCCCCCCGGCTGATTCTGTTCTCACTGTAGGCGGCGTGCGCCCCCGTTCCTACGCGCCGGATACCCCCAGTGCGAGTGCCGTCCGATGCATGATTCCCGCGTCAGCGGCGGAAGCGCAGCACGTTCACGTTGGTGGGATTCCACTCCTCGTCGAGCGTGAATCCGAGCGGGGCGAGCCGTTCGGTGATGCCGGGTCGCCAGTCCTGCCGGTTGCTCGTGACGAGCCACACCACGTCGGTGTCGGGGTCGAGACGATCGAGGGAGTCCCGCACCCGGTACGTCTCCTCCCACAGCGCTCCGGTGCGGACGGCGGGGGTCTTGAGGGCGAAGTCCTGGAGACCCTCGAAGGCGTCGGGATAGGAGTACTGGATCACGCGGCTCGAGGCACCGGGGTGCCGCCGCACCGGGCCGAAGATCACCGCCTCGACGGTGCCGGGCGGCTCCTCGGCGCGTTCGGTGGCGATGAGCTCGGCCACCTCCGCCCACGACGACTCCTGCTTCGCCTCGGGCTGCCGCTGGGCGACGATCTGCGGGGCGGACAGGGCGGCGAGCGCCACGAGCGCGACTCCGGCGGACACCGTGCGGCGGTGGTGCTGAGCGGACCTGCCGTCCGGTCCTGTCGTCTTCCCGTCCGGTCCGTCACCGCCGAGGGCGTCGATGCCCACGGCCAGCAGCAGCGCCGCCCCCGGGGCCGTGAAGGTGAGGTAGCGCGGCGAGAAGAGCGGGTCGATCAGCACGGAGACGGTGATCAGCAGCACCGTCGGCACGATGAGGAACGGCACCGCCACCGAGGCGAGGGAGGGCAGCGGTGCGGGACCCGACCGGAGCGCACCGTGCGCGGGGGCGGGGCGCCGCCAGCGACCGTACGCCGCGAGCACCAGCACGATCAGCCCCAGCACGATGAGCGCCCACGCGACCGTGGCGAAGCCGTAGGCCCGGGGGAAGAGCTGGGTGACGAACATCGCGTGCCAGGTACGCGCACTGACGGGATCGATCCAGT
Source organism: Planctomonas psychrotolerans (assembly GCF_008642235.1). GTDB lineage: Bacteria > Actinomycetota > Actinomycetes > Actinomycetales > Microbacteriaceae > Planctomonas > Planctomonas psychrotolerans. The sequence continues at coordinate 2,179,578 of NZ_SJEV01000001.1, forward strand.
CGACCTGACCCGATTGATTCGCCGCGACGATCGCGAACGGCACGCACGCCAGACCGCTCACGAGCGCAGCGGCGGCCCAGCCGTACACGCCCCGGACGGCGGGGAGCCGGTCAGCCCGCGCGGCGGCATCGGCAGCACCGTCGCCCGCGGCGGGCCCGCGCACCCGGCGGACCGAGGCGAGCGCCCAGAGGGCCGTGACGCCGTGCGCCACCACCAGGAACGCGAGGAACGAGAAGACGAGCGTGGCGACGACGGCGAGAACGGCGTAGCCCGCCCACCACCGGGCACGCACGGCGACGGATCGCGACCCGCGCGTCCAGGCGGCGAGGAACACGAGCGTGAGCGCCACGGCGAGGGCGGTGCCGAGCGCGAACGAACGGCCCTCGGCGCCCATCCAGGTGACCCGCGGGAACAGGCAGAACGCGATGCCGGCGAGGAGGCCGAGCCGTCGCCCGCCCAGGGTGCGGCCGAGCACCACGGTACCGCCGGCCGCGAGACCGGTCGCGACCGCGCTCGGCAGGCGCAGGGTGAGGGGGGAGTAGCCGACGAGGTCGAACCAGAGGTGCATCCCTGCGTAGTAGGCGGCGTGCACCACGTCGACCGTGCCGATCATGCGCCACAGCTCGGGCCAGGTCCGGGTGGCCGAGATCACCGTCGCGGCTTCGTCGTACCAGACCGACGGCACCCAGGAGAAGGCCGCGGTGAGCAGGAAGGCGAACACCCCGACGAGCACCGCGTCGGCTGCTGCCCCCCGTGGAAGGTTCCGCCGTCCACCGCCGGGCCGGGCGCGCCGGGTGGTTACGCTGGGATCGGCGCCGGCCGAATCGGCGGCACCCGTCCCGGTGTTGAGGAGGTTCGTCATGGGCTCACTTCCCCCTCTGGTCGAGCCCAGCCCGGAACTGTCGGGCGACGACGCGGAACGGTACTCGCGTCAGGTGATGCTGCCCGGCATGGGCACCCTCGGGCAGCGCCGCCTGCGGAACGCCCGCGTGCTCGTGATCGGCGCGGGAGGCCTCGGTTCGCCCGTGCTGCAGTACCTCGCCGCCGCCGGAATCGGAACCCTCGGCATCGTCGACTTCGATCAGGTCGACCTCTCCAACCTGCAACGCCAGGTCATCCACGGCCTCGCCGACGTGGGCGGCAGCAAGACCGCGTCGGCCGAGCGCAGCATCGACGCCCTCAACCCGGGCGTCCGGGTCGTGCGGCACGAGGAGCGCCTCACCAGCCGGAACGCCGGGCGCCTCTTCGCCGGCTACGACCTCGTGGTCGACGGCACCGACAACTTCCCCACGCGGTATCTCGCCAACGACGCCGCGGCGCTCGCCGGCATCCCGTACGTGTGGGGCTCGGTCTACCGCTTCGACGGGCAGGTGTCGGTGTTCTGGGACGCCGCCCCCGACGGCCGGGGCCTCGACTTCCGCGACCTCTTCCCCGAGCCGCCCGCCCCCGGCACGGTGCTGTCGTGCGCGGAGGCGGGGGTGTTCGGCGCGGTGTGCGCCAGCGTCGGTGCCGTTCTGGCCACGGAGGTGATCAAGCTGGTCACGGGCGTCGGCGAGCCGCTGCTCGGTCGCGTACTCGTGATCGACGCGCTCGACGGGTCGCGCGACGAGATCCCGCTGCGCCGTCGGGCCGATCGGACGCCGGTGAGCGAACTGATCGACTACGACGCGTTCTGCGGGATCGACACCGGACCGCTCGACCGGGCACCGTCGATCACGGCGGCCGAGTTGCGGAGCCGACTCGCCGCCCGGGACGCGGGACGCGACGACTTCGTGCTGCTGGACGTGCGGGAGCGGGTCGAGCACGACCTCGACGCCATCGCAGGCGACGTGCTGATGCCGCAGGCCGACGTGATGTCGCGGCCGGATGCCGTCCCGCTCGGCGCAACCCCGGGCGTTCCGGCGCCCGTCATCGTGTACTGCCGGTCGGGGATGCGTTCGGCGGTGGTGACCGAGGCGCTTCGCGCGTCGGGCCGGACCGCGACCTATCTGCGCGGCGGAATCGTCGACTGGCGGCGGACCCCCGCGGGAGGCGTCCGGTCCTGACCGCTCAGCACGCACCGCTCGGTCAGCCCCCGGCGAACGGCGGCAGAACGTCGAGACGGTCGCCGTGCGCGAGGGAATGGTCCGTGCCGGACGCCGCCTCGGCGTTGACGAGGAACGAGCACCGGGCGAACACCTCCTCGAGCGACCCGCGGTCGGGCGTGGTCGCTCCGTTCCCCTCGGACTCGCGCGGGACCGCGTCGCGCAGCACGGCGTCGAGCAGCGTCGCGATCGAGGCGCCGTCCTCGGCCTCGATGGTCTCGGCGGAGCGTCCCCGGGCGGCGCGGGCGGCCGCGAAGTAGTGCACGTCGACCCGCATCATCCGCCGATCGCACTCATGCTGCGCTCGGGCTGCACGAACCCGTCGGTGTCCATGCCATGACCCTTCGGCTTCGCCCACATGGCGTCGCGCCACAGGTCGGCCAGCTCGTCGTCGGTGGCCCCGGCGCGCAATGGTCCGAGCAGGTCGGTCTCGGTGTGCGAGAAGAGACAGCTGCGCACGCCGCCCTCCGCGGTGAGACGGGTGCGGCGACAATCGGCGCAGAACGCCTCGGTGACCGAGGCGATGATCCCCACCCGGCCGAGGAGCGGGGCGCTTCGATCGGGTTCGGTCGATGCATCCCGCTCGTACACCCGCCACAGCTCCGCCGGAGCGCCGTCCCGCGGTTCCTCGTCGGGGAACAGCACGAAGCGCTCATCGAGCCGGGCGCGGATCTCGGCCGCGGTGATCATGTCGGAGCGGTCCCAGGCGTGATCCGCGTCCAGCGGCATCTGCTCGATGAACCGCAGTTGGTGCCCGCCGGCGAGGGCCCACGCGAGCAGGTCGGCGGCCTGATGGTCGTTCACGCCCCGCAGAAGCACGGCGTTGATCTTGATGAGCGAGAGCCCCGCCGCCGAGGCGGCGTCGATTCCGGCGAGCACCCGGTCGAGGAACGGGCGCCGGGTGATTTGCGCGAAGGTCTCGGCGTGCACCGAGTCGAGGGACACGTTGATACGGTCGAGTCCGGCATCCGCCAACGCGTCGACGCGGGAGGTCAGCCCGATCGCGTTGGTGGTCAGGGAGATTTCCGGTCGGGGATCGAGCGCGGCGCACGCGGCGATGATGTCGGCGAGGTCTCGACGCAGCAGCGGTTCGCCACCGGTGAAGCGCACCTGACGCACCCCGAGCCGCTGGACCGCGATGCCCACGAGGCGGCCGATCTCATCCCGCTGCAGCAGCTGCTCCTTGGGCAGGATGGGCAGGCCCTCCGCGGGCATGCAGTACGTGCATCGCAGATTGCAGCGATCGGTGAGCGAGATGCGGAGGTCGGTGGCGGTGCGTCCGAATCGATCGAGCAGTCCGGTCGCGTCGGGTCGGGCATCCGCCGCCGCATCGCCCGCACGCGCGGAGCGAGGCAGAAGCGGCGTGTCGAGGAAGACTCCCATGCATCGAGGCTAGATCACTCTCCTGCGTCCCGCGTGTACCGGGGGAGCCATGGCCGTCGGAGATCGCGGCGGCGCGAGCCCGCCGACGCACCGTATCGTGGAAGCCATGACCCCCGGGACCCGCGTGCGCGCCCGGACCGCGGTGCCGACCGCGACCATGCTGGGAACGGCGGTGGCGAGCATCGCGGTCGTACTCGCGCTCGGCGGCTGCAGCGCGAACCCCGACGGCGCGATGCGGAGCGGGGATGTCGACGGCGGTGCGCTCACCGTGTCGGCCGCCGCATCCCTCGCCGACGTGGTCGGAAGCCTGGTGGCCGCGTACGAGCGGACGCAGCCGGGCGTGACGATCACGACGAACTTCGGTTCGAGCGCTCAGCTGGTGCAGCAGGCGCTCGCCGGGGCCCGCGTCGACGTACTCATCCCCGCCGACGAATCCGCCGCGGAGCCGCTGATCGACGCGGGTCTCGTCACGGATGACGTCCGCAGGATGGCGAGCAACGCACTGGTGCTCGTGGTGCCGCGGGCCGACCCGGGCGGAATCAGCGGCATCGCGGATCTCGCGTCGCCGGGCGTCCGCGTCGCGGTGTGCGACGAGCAGGTGCCGTGCGGCCGGTCGACGGCCGAGGTGCTCGACACGGCGGGGGTGCGGCTCGCCGCCCCCAGCGAGGAGAACGACGTGCGCGCCGTGCTCTCCAAGGTCGTGACGGGCGAGGTGGACGCGGGATTCGTGTACCGCACCGACGCCCTCGTGGCGGGGGATGCCGTGCTCGTGCGGCCGATCGAGTCGGACGTGGTCAACCGCTATCCTGTGCTCGTGCTCCGGGACTCGCGCGATGTGGATGAGGCCGGCGCGTTCCGCGACTGGCTCCTCTCTCCCGACGCCCAGGCGATTCTCGGCGATGCGGGCTTCGATCCCGCCGACTAGCGCGCGGCCCGCCGGTTCGTCCGGTGCCGCTCGCCGGTCCGCTCGCGTCCGCCGCCGGTCCGCTCGCATCCGCCGCCGGTCCGCCCGCCGGTTCGCCCCGACGCGTGGCATCGCGACGCCCGCGTGGCTGTGGGTCCCGGCCGGGGTAGCGCTGCTCTTCCTGGTGCTGCCGATCCTCACCCTCGTGGTGCAGGCGTTCGGCGGCGGGCTACAGGCCTTCCTGGCCACGATCACGTCACCGGATGCGCTCGCCGCGCTCGGCGTCTCGCTGCGCACCTCGATCGCCTCCACGGTGCTGTGCGCGCTGTTCGGCATCCCGCTCGCCCTGCTGCTGGCCCGCACGTCGGGACCCGCGTCGCAGGCGGTGCGCATCGCGGTGATCTTCCCGCTCGTCATCCCGCCGGTGGTGTCGGGCGTCGCGCTGCTCTACCTGTGGGGACGGTTCGGCTGGCTCGGGTCGGCGCTCGACGTGGTGGGCGTGCGCGTCGGGTTCAGCGAGGTCGCCGTCGTCTTCGCCCAGGTCTTCGTGGCTCTGCCCTTCATGGTGCTCACCGCCGAGACGGCCATCCGGTCGGTCGACCCGCAGTTCGAGGTCGTTGCGGCGTCGTCCGGGGCGTCGGCGACGCGGATCGTGCGGTCCATCACCCTCCCGCTCGCCCTGCCGGGGGTGCTCGCCGCGTGCGTGCTCACGTTCGCCCGAGCACTCGGCGAGTACGGCGCCACCATCACCTTCGCGGGCAGCATCGCGGGGGTGACGCGCACGCTGCCGTTGCAGGTGGAGCTCAACCTCAACTCGCCCCGACCCGAGACGAGCGTGGGGCTATCGCTCGTGCTGCTCGCGATCTGCACCCTGGTGCTCGTGGGCCTGCGGCTCGCGACCACGGATCCACTGGCGCGGATGAAGGATGCGTTCCCGGGACTCGGGGCTCGCACGCTGCCACGAGGCGACCAGGATGACGACGATCGCGATCAGGACCGCCGTGCGGGTGACCGTGAGTGACGGGATGAGTTGCCGGGCCGTGAGGGCGAGCGGAACGGCGAGCCACTCCCAGCGGCCGGTCATGGCGACGAACGGGACGAGAAGCAGCGCGTACCAGGGGTACCGCGGGCTCACGATCAGCAGCGTCGCGCCGATCATCACCAGCTGGCCGAGCCACGGATTCGCCGGGTCGGTCTTCCACCAGACGAGCGCCGCGACGCCGGCGATCAACACGGCCGCGACGGGTAGTGCCGCGGGTCCCGGCACCAGGAGCGAGACCAGCGCGAAGCGACTGCCGTCCTCGTAGCCCTCCTCCGCGAGGTACCCGGGCAGGTAGCCGAGCACCCCGATGCCGGTCGCGAGCACGTAGGGCACGTAGAGCGCGGCGAAGGTGACGACGGCGGCTGCAATAACGCGGACCGGCTGGCGCCGTAGCAGGGCGGGCGCGGCGATCACCGGAACCAGCTTGACGGCGATCGCGGCACCAAGGCTTACACCACCCGCGACGCCCCGGCCGCCGGCCACGAGGAGGGTCGCCGCCAGCACCAGCACCGCTCCCAGCAGATCCACGTGCGAGTTGGTGATGCCCTCGGTCGCCACGAGCGGACACCATCCCCAGAGCGCCGCCCAGCGCGGGTCCGCGCCTCGACGACGCAGGGCGGCGAGCAGCATCCCGGTCACGCCGACGCTGAGCAGCAGTCCCGTGAACTGCAGCGGCCAGTACTCCGCCTCCGGGCCGACCACCGCGCGCACCGCGGCGAAGTACAGCTCGCTCATCGGCGGATAGATGGTGGGCACCCGGGGCCGATTCATCGCGGTGCAGAGCACCTCTCCCGATTCGGTCTCGGTGGTGGACTGGATGCGCTCGCCGGTGCACGTCTCGGTCCCGTCGCGCTCGACCGGTGTCGGGTACAGCCACTCGGTGCGGAGGGGAGCCAACTCGTCGTCGGCCGGCACGTACGCGTAGGGCGAGATGCCCGCGTTCTGCACGATGCCGTCCCAGGCGTAGCGTGCCGAGTCGGTGCTCGTGTTCGGCGGGCCGGTCATGGCGGCGGCGCCGAGCAGCACCGATCCGCCGAGCACCAGGACGACGACGCGCTTCGCGGGCGCCCCGCGGAGGGCGAGCACCCCGAGCGCGAACAGGGCCCACATGGCCGCCGTGCAGGCGAGGTACGGCCCCGCCTCATCGCTCCGGAAGAACGGCAGCGCGAGAACCGTGTACGCCATCAGCGCCGCGAGGGCCGCGACGCAGGAGGCGGGAAGAACGGTGCGCACCCTCCCCATCCTGTAGCACTCCCGCTCCGAAGAGCATTCGGCAGTGACCCCCGACCCCGGAAGATGGTGCAATAGACCCGTGCGCACGGTGATGAGCGGAATGCGGGAGGCGTTGTCCTCGCCCGCGCGCTCACCGCGCATGGCCACCGTGCTGGGCCGCCTGCTCGGGCTCGCCTTCGTGGTCTGCTTCCTCACCGGTCTCTTCAGCCACTTCCTGCAGCAGCCCGAGTCGTGGATGCGGTTCCCGACGTCCCCGGCCGGGCTCTACGCGGTGACCCAGGGCATCCACATCACCGCCGGCATCGCGTGCTTCCCGTTGCTGCTCGGCAAGCTCTGGACGGTGTTCCCGAACCTCTTCCAGACGCCGCCCGTCCGGTCGTTCCTGCATCTGCTCGAGCGGGCCTCCATCGCGCTCTTCGTCGGCGCCTCCCTGCTCGAGATCACCATCGGCCTGCTGAACACCTACCAGTGGGTGCCCTTCCCGTTCTTCTTCAAGCAGACCCACTTCGCGCTGGCCTTCGTGGTGATCGGATCGCTGGTGATCCACATCGCCGTGCAGCTGCCGGTGATCGCCGAGCACTGGCGGAAGCGGGGGCCGGACGGGAAGCCGCTTTATGGCGAACTGGAGGCGTATCGGGCAACCGACGGGAAGGACGGCGACGCCGTCGACACCGACGTACTGCCCGGCGGGGTGACCGGTCGGCTGATGGCCTACATCGATTCCGCTCCGCGGCCGGAACCGTCGGTGAGCAGGCGGGGGTTCCTCGCGACGATCGCCGCGTCCACCGTCGCGCTGGTGGTGCTCACCGCCGGGCAGTCGTTCGCGCTGCTCGATCCCTTCAACCTGTTCGGCCCCCGCAAGCGCGGCGTCGGTCCGCAGGGGCTGCCGGTGAATCGCACAGCGGAGGATGCGGGGGTGCTGTCCTCCGCCGTGGCGGAGGACTGGGTGCTCACCGTGCGGAACGGCGACACGGTGCGCGAGTTCAGCCGTGCCGACCTCGCGGCGCTGCCCCAGGTGGACGTGGAGCTGCCGATCGCCTGCGTGGAGGGCTGGAGCCAGCTGGCCCGCTGGCGCGGGGTGCGGATGCGCGACCTGGCCGACGCCGTGAACGCCCCCGCGGGCAGCGCCTTCCTGCTCCGCAGTCTCGAGGAGCGAGGCAGCTTCCGCATCAACCGGATGGGCCCGGAGTACGTGCGGGACGAGCGCACCGTCGTGGCACTCGAACTGAACGGGGAGACGCTGCACCTCGAGCACGGCTACCCGGCTCGCATGATCGCCCCGGCTCGTCCGGGCGTCACCCAGACCAAGTGGCTCTCGTCCCTGGAGGTGACGGTCTGATGCGCGCTGCGATGGGTGCGGGCGAGATTCCGGGGGAGTATGCGGGGGCGCAAGCGGGGACGAGCGCCGGGATGCGCGCGGCGCGGGTCGTGCTGCTGGTGGTCGGCGTGCTGACCCTCGCCTGGGGTGGCTACGTGCTGCTCGATACCCAGCGCCCGGACCAGGTGGTCGGTGTGCTCGTGTGGATCGTCGCCGCGATCGTCGTGCACGACGGCATCCTCGCGCCGCTGGTACTCGCGGCGAGCGTGGTGCTGCGCCGCAGCGGCCGGCGCCTGCCCGGGGTGGTGCTCGCTATCCTGCAGGGCGCTGTGGTGGTCGGGGTGATCTTCACGCTCGTCGTGGTGCCGGAGATCTACGCGAAGACGCTCGGCCCCGCCAACCCCACCGTGTTGCCGGGCGATTACGCGTTCCGGCTCGGGATGCTGTGGCTGGTGCTTGCCCTACTGACCGCCCTGCTCATCGGGCTCTACTACCTGGTCGGGCGGAACTCCCTCGTCGAGCGGAACTCCGCCGCCCGGCGAGACTAGGCCGCGCGGCGCTCCAGCCGGCAGAAGGTGCGGCCGCCGCGGCCCCAGGTCTGATCCACCCGCAGACCGACGCCCCCGGCTCGCGATTCCAGCGCGGTGCTGCCGATCTCGGCCCACGGGAAGGGCGCGCTCTGTTCGCCGCGAGAGTCGACGACGGTGCAGTCGAAGGTGCGGTCGAGCTCGCGGTCGTCGCTCACCTCGATGATCACGGCACCGCCGGGAGCGAGGAGTTCCTCGCACCGGCGCAGCAGCACGGTCGGGTCCCCGCCGATGCCGATGTTGCCGTCGACGAGCAGGATGGTTCCCCACGCCGCCTCAGGGGGGAGCTCCTCGAACACAGACTGGTTCAGCACCGAGAGCCCGGACTCGGTGGCGATCTGCACCGCCGTGGGCGACACGTCGAGTCCGAGGGAGCTCAGCCCGGCGTCCACGGCCGCGCGCACCATCCGTCCGGGTCCGCACCCCACGTCGAGCACGGGGCCTCGCGCGCCCTCGAGCAGACTGCGGTCGACGGCATCGGCGTCGGCGTTCCACCGGCTCACGTGCATCGGTGCCGAGTCGGAACCGGCGTCGCCGTTCGGTTGCGGGGAGGCGCGGTGCTCGCGGAGGTACAGCACGGCTCCGCTGCGGCGCAACGCCCGGGCGTACGGTTCGGTGCCGCCGGACCCGAATGCGGGTTCGGCTTCGGAGTCGTCGCTCCGGTCGAGGAAGACCGTCATGCCGTGCCCCCGTCCCCGTGTCGACCGTTCCCGTTTCGCGCAGCCCCGTCTCGCGCATCCTCCGCGCCGGGCGGTGCGAATGCCGCCAGCAGTGCCGCAAACCTACTCCCGGGGATCGTTCGTGCCACCTCCCGGGCGGTGGCGATCGTGTCGACGTCGGTGAGCATCGGCAGGTCGCGCACCGCGAGACCGGCGGACTCCAGCCGCGCGCGCTGCATCGCCCCGGTGTCGTCGCGGGACATCGGCACGCCGCGCACGAGGTCGCCGGAGGGATGGCTGAGTCCCAGAGCCCAGAATCCGCCGTCGGAGGCGGGTCCGAACCAGGCGGCCGGGGCGGCGGACCCGACGTCGTCGACGTCGACGTCGGCGAAGAACGGCGCGAGGTGGGCGGCGGTGACCTGGGGCGTGTCCATGCCGATCAGCATGGTCGGGCCCTCGCAGAGGTCGAAGATGGCTGCGATGCGCTCGTCGAGGCCGCCGGTCGTCTGAGGTATCACGTCGAACTCTTCGGAGCCGACCGGTGGTCGGTTGCCGTCGAAGTAGAGGATGCGGCGGGTCGCCGGAACGGCGAGGGCCGCCTCGAGGGTCGAGGAGAGGCTGGCCGCGGCGAGGTCGGCCGCCTGCTCCAACGTGAGGGGCGGATGCAGGCGGGTCTTCACCCGCCCGGGCAGGCACTCCTTGGCGATGACGACGAGGGTGCTCACCGGCGCACCTCGGCGAGGAGCCGGGACATGTCGCGGATGGCCACGATCGTTCCGCGCACGGTGCCGGTCACCTTCGATCGCCCGATCCGTGGCGCGTACGGGGTGTCGACCTCGGTGATGCGCCAGCCGGCGTCCGCAGCCCTCAACACCATCTCCAGCGGGTAGCCGCTCCGCCGGTCGAGCAGGTCGAGGGCGAGGAGGTCGGTTCGTCGGGCGGCCCGCATGGGACCGAGGTCGTGCACGCGCACCTTGGCGATGCGGCGCATCAGGTAGGAGAGGGCGACGTTGGCGAACCGGGCGTGCACCGGCCACGCGCGCCGGGTCGTGGTGCGGCGTCGTCCGAGCGTGAGATCCGTCTCTCCGTTCCGCACCGGGTCGACGAGGAGCGGCAGGTCGGCCGGATTCATGGACGCGTCGGCGTCGCAGAACGCCACGATCGGGGCCTCGGCGGCGAGCAACCCGGCGTGCGCGGCGGAGCCGAATCCGCGTCGGGGTTCGGTCACCACGAGGGCGCCGTGCTCGCGGGCGATGGCGGCGGTGCGGTCGGTGGAGCCGTTGTCCACGACGATCGCCCGGTAGCCCTCCGGAAGCCGGGACAGCACCCACGGCAACGCGCCCTCCTCGTTCAGGCAGGGGAGCACCACGTCGACGGAGGGGGAGGTCACTCTTGAACCCTAAGAGGCTTCGGCTGGGAACGCGCGGGTGGGCGGGCCGCGCGGCAGGCGGCGCAGCGCGGGTACACCGGTCAGGGCGCACGGGGGACGCGCAGACGAGGCGACCTATCCTGAGTGCGTGAACGGAACTGGCGCGGTGCGGGGCACTCGATGGGCCGCGCTCGCGGGGATCGTGAGTGCCGCCGCGGTGCTCGCCGTTGCCGAACTGCTCGCCGTCTTCGTTCAGGGTCGCGGCAGCCCGGTGTTCGCGATCGGCGACTGGGTCATCGACCTCGTGCCGCCGTTCGTCAAGGATCTCGTCATCGCCCTGTTCGGCACCGCCGACAAGGTGGTGCTGCTCCTGGTGCTCGGCCTCCTGGTCGCCGTGCTCGCCGCGGCGGCGGGCGTGCTGCAGCGGCGGAAGCCGCCCCTCGGCCTCATCGTACTCGCCGTCGTGTCGGGCATCGCGATCCTGGCCGTAACCACCCGGCCGGATGCCGCCGGCACGGATGCGGTGCCCACCGTCGCTGGGATGCTCGTGGGAGCGTCCTTCCTGCACCGGGCGACCCTGCGCCTCGCGGACTGGGAGCGGTCGCAGGCGGGTGCCGATGTTCCTCGTGCTCCCGCGGCTACCCGTGTACCCGCGGCCACCGGTGCCCGCGCGGTTACCCGCGCTCCCGCGGGTCCGGCGTCGAAGGATCGCCGACGGTTTCTCACGCTGGTGCTCGTGGCCGGCGCCGCGTCCGTGGTGGTGGGTGCCGGTGCTCGGGCGTTCAACGCCGCGGCCAGCGCCGTCAGTGATCTGCGCACGCGACTGGCCCTTCCCGCCCCCGCGGTGCCCGCGCCACCGATTCCCCCCAGCGCGACCCTCGACGTCCCCGGTATCACCACGCTGGTGACGCCGAACGATTCGTTCTACCGCATCGACACGGCCATCCAGGTTCCCGCGATCGACCCGGGGGAGTGGACGCTTCGCGTGACCGGCATGGTCGAGCGCGAGGTCGAGATCTCGTTCGAGGAACTGCTGGCGAAGCCGCTCGTCGAGCATCTCGTGACGCTGGCCTGCGTGTCGAACGAGGTCGGTGGAACCCTGATCGGCAACGCGGCGTGGCTCGGCTACCCGATCCGCGACCTCCTCGCCGAGGCGGGACCGCTCGCGGGTGCCGACATGGTGCTGTCCCGGAGCGAGGACGGGTTCACCGCCGGTACCCCGCTCGACGTGCTGCGGGACGACGACGTGCAGGCGTTGCTCGCGGTGGGCATGAACGGTGAACCGCTTCCCCTGCAGCACGGGTTCCCGGTGCGGATGGTCGTGCCCGGGCTCTACGGCTACGTGTCGGCCACCAAGTGGGTCGTCGAACTGCGGGTCACCCGCTTCGCCGACGAGAAGGCCTACTGGAGCACGCGCGGCTGGACCGAGCGCGGCCCCATTAAGCTCTCGTCGCGCGTCGACACTCCGCGTCGCGGAGCGAACCTCACCGCGGGCACCGTCCCGATCGCCGGGGTGGCGTGGGCGCAGAACATCGGCGTCGCCGGAGTCGAGGTGCGGATCGACGGCGGCGACTGGAATCCGGCCCGGTTGGCGACCGCGATCTCTGCCGACACCTGGGTGCAGTGGGTGTACGAGTGGGATGCGACATCGGGCGCGCACCGCATCGAGGTGCGAGCCACCGACGCGAACGGCCTCCGCCAGACGGGCGACGAGGCGCCGCCCGCCCCGGACGGTGCGACCGGTTGGCACGCGATCGACGTGCAGGTCTCCTGACCGGATCGCCCATCGTGCGCTCCCATGGGTGGCGGCTCATGGCGTGCTGTCCGATCGGCTCGGGGTCATCCCGCGGCTGGTGTCAGGTCTCGCCGTCGGGCGGAACATGACGCCCCGGCCCGATCGAGTGCCGGGACGGACCGATCGGGGTGAATCGGGTGGTGCCGGCGAAGACGTCGAGGCTCGAGTGGTGCGGTGCCTCAGGTGGTGGGTTCGGGTGGTGCGTGCTCTGTTGGCGGGTCGCCATTCGGGGTTGGGGTCTATCCAGGGTGGTGGTTGCACTTGGGGTGTGCCGAGGTGCATGCGGATGCGCCAGCCGGAGGTGGTGATGGTGCGGTGGTGGAACCAGCACAGCAGCACACCGTTGTCGGTGTGTGTGGGCCCGCCTTCGGCGGCGGGACGCCGGTGATCGCCGACGCGGCGTCGACTCCGATCGCCCCGGCACGGAGCGCGGCACCCACCAGATCGAACCGGGCCGGCAACGGGTCCCCGGTCAGCGACACCCTAGGGCGGACAGCGGCACCCAGCGCGACCCGCCGGTACAGGGAGGATGCGGAGGCGAGGGTGGTGCGTTGCAGCAACCCGACGGGGGTGCGGCACCCGCACCGAGCGGCGAGCCCCGCGGAACCCAAAGGTTTCCGGGAGCGTTCCGCGACCTCCGCCGCCACCGTGACCCGCAACGCGTCCACCCGCCGACCGACCGCCTCCACGGCACGGACCACGGCCAGCAGACGGTCATCGTCCAGCCCGGCCAGGGCGTCGCAGGGCAGCGTGTCGGTGATCGCGTCCGCGATCCCGGTCAGCGCCTCTGCGGTGGGGTCCATGCGTCAACGATCCACCCCACCACCGACATTCCCGCCGACGAAACCCCAGATCAGACCTCGATCCGTGGACAACTGACGAGAAGAATACTCGTGAGGAGTAGAGGCGAAATCACCACCTGAAACCGCCACCTGAAACAGCTACCCGCCACAGCATCCTCCACGCGCACCACCACCTCGCCCACCGTCACCCTCCAGTAACGTGACAAGGTGACCTCGATACCCTTCACCGCCACGCCGACGCTCTCCGGAGCGGCGGCGACCCTCGAACCGCTGAGCCTCGAGCACGCGGAGGACCTCGGGGACGCGGTGCGCGAGGGCGAGCTGTGGCGCACCTGGTACACGAACATCCCCTCGCCGGAGGGCATGCACGGCGAGATCGAACGCCGACTGGGCGGGGCAATGGCCGGGCGGATGGCGCCGTGGGCGGTCCGGCGGAACAGCGACCGACGGCTCGTCGGCATGACCACGTTCATGAACATCGACGCCGCCAACCGGCGGGTCGAGATCGGCTCCACCTGGCTGGGCGTGACCGTCCAGCGCTCCGGCATCAACCGCGAATGCAAGCTGCTCCTGCTCGAGCGCGCCTTCGAGGAACTGGACTGCATCGCCGTCGAGTTCCGCACGCACTGGCACAACCACCAGTCCCGTGCCGCCATCGCCCGGCTCGGAGCGAAGCAGGACGGAGTGCTGCGGAGTCATCAGGTGTCGCCCGACGGCATCCTGCGGGACACCGTCGTCTTCTCCATCATCTCGAGCGAGTGGCCGACGGTGAAGAAGTCGCTTACCGAGGGACTTCTTCGGTCCTGACGTCGAGTGCGGGCTGCACCGCTCGCTCGATCTTCGCGTGTGCGAGGGTGACGAGAGTGTGTCGTCCATCGCGCACGGGCGACACGAACGGGTCGACCAGTCCCTCGAAGAGGCCGGCGAACTCCTGGAGCGGCTCGTGCTCGGCGTCGAGGGCGGTGGGTGACCCGAGCATGCCGAGCATGTGCCGTGTCACGAACGGTTCCACCGACCACAGCACAGCATCCATCGCGTCGATCTGCGTCTCGCACCCCGAGCGGGGGTCGACGACGATGCCCGACGGCGACGTGCCGCACTCCGCGATGCGCGTGTGTCGCAGCACCTGCGGGTCGTAGAGGCCGCGGGTGACCGCGACACCGAGGTCGCCGAAATCGCGGAGGCCGGCATCGATCGCGTCGATCCAGGCCGAGGCGTACTTCTCGGCCACCCACAGCCGCTCGTCGGCGGCGAAGTCGCCCGTCACATCCCGCAGGCAGATGTCGCGGGCGCCGGCGCACACCTTCACGTCGACGGACGCGACCCGGAGGCCCCGCACGGTGTTGATGGGCATCTTCCGCCGCTCGGTCACGCCGTTCGCCGCATCGATGTAGTCCCGGTCGAGGCGGATGCGTTCGCGCACGACCTCGAGGTCGGACCGGAGATCGAGGAAGTAGTCGGCCAGGTACCCGCGGCGCGGTTCGGCGCGCCCGATCGCGGCCACCCCGCCGGGGCACCCGTCGTCCGGGACCGTGTCGTAGGCCGGGCTGGCGGCCTCGCTCTCGGACTCGCCGTTCCGCCCGTCACCGCAGGTGTTCACCGGGAGAGCGCGGGCGGGATCGAAGAACACGTCGTAGAGGAACGCGGTGGGCGCGGCGATCGGCAGGCCCGGGTCGCCAGCAGCCGGGCCGGTCAGACGGGGAACGTCCCGCTCGACCGCGGCCCGCATCAGGCCGTGGCTGAACGCGAGGATCTGGCCACGTTCGTCCTCGTCGTACGACGGATCCCACTGCGCTGCCTGCGCCTCACCGATCACATAGGTCAGCCAGGTCTGCACCGTGGGCGGGTGCGCGCCGGCGGTCACGCCGGTCGGGTTGAGGAGGCCGTCGAGGCCCACGAGGCCGCCGTTGTAGTACTCGGGCCAACGGTGCAGGGCCGCGGCGAGCATGGAGCGCATCACCGCCGGGGAGCCGTCCATCCGGTCGAGCTCATACGGACCGGGGAGTCCCTCGGGCTGTCCCTGCACCACCGACGTCGATTCCCGGTCGGGCGGGAGCACTCCCGTCACCACCAGCGTGGCTCCCAGCGCCGCCACGACGCCGAGGGTCATTGAGGCCACGCGAGCGGGATGCTTCGGCATGTTCGCACTCCATCGATGCGTACTGCACATGCCACCGCGAACGGTCGTTGCGAGCGGCGTCGGGTGGGTTGCACCCTCGTGCTCTCACGCTAGGACGGTCCGACTGCGCAGGCAAGGGAGTTCCGGCACCGCGGACCGTGAATGTCGGCTCGAATCAGGCCGTCAGTCGGCGAAGATCGGCGGTTGCCGGTCGCGCCACGGCAGGGCCTGCTCGAGGGCCGCGGCGACCTGCAGCAGCAGATATTCGCGTCCCCTCGCCGCCACGAGCTGCACGCCGATCGGCAGTCCCTCGCGGCTCTGACCGACCGGCAGGCTGATGGCCGGATTTCCGGAGACGTTGAACGGCGCGGTGAACGGTCCGTACTCGAGGATCGTCCGCAGCCAGGACCGCGCCGAGCCGGTCGGAGCGTCGTAGTCGAGCGTGCCGTGCGGTACCGGCAGCCGCGCGAGGGTGGGCGTGACCAGCAGGTCGTAGTCGGAGAAGAACGCCGCCACTCCGTTCGTGACCCGCTGCTGGGCGTGCTGCGCCGCCGTGATCTCCGCGGGTCCGGCCGCCGCGCACTCGGCGAGGACGATGCGGGACACCGACTCGAGCAGGCGGGGATCCGGCCGACTCGCGCGCAGGATTGCCGCCCCGGTGCCGTAGACGCCGAGCATCTCGGCCTCCACGATCGACTCGGCGTCGAACGGCGGAGTCGCCGACTCCACCGCGTGCCCGATCCACTGCAGCAGCTCTCCCACCGCCACGGTGGTCGCCCGCACCTGCCCGTCGACCGGCACCCCCGACGCCGCCTCCGTGGTCATCGCGATGCGGAGCCGACCCGGGTCGCTGCCGACGGCACGCACGAAGGGTGAAGCAGACGGTGCCGGGGCGACGGCATCGAGGAGCAGCGCGGCGTCGCGCACCGTCCGGGTCAGGGCGAACTCGCTGAGGAGCCCGAACAGCGCGTCGCCCCCGGGGTCGGTGGGCGTCCGTCCGCGACTCGGCTTCAGGCCGACGAGTCCGCAGCACGAGGCGGGCACGCGGATGGAGCCCGCGGCATCGTTCGCGTGCGCGAGCGGCACGGCCCCCGCGGCCACGAGAGCGGCCGCGCCACCGCTCGATCCACCGACGCCGCGGTCGAGCGCCCACGGATTGCGGGTCGGCCCGTACCGTGTCGATTCGGTCGAGAAGCTGAGGCCGTACTCGGGCGCCGTGGTCACCCCGAGGGTGCGGAGACCGGCGGCGCGGAACCTGCTCATCATCGGCGCATCAGCATCCGCCACGGCACCGCGGATGCTCCGGCTGCCGAGCGTGAAGGGCACGCCCCGGGCGAACGGTCCGCTGTCCTTGATCAGGAACGGCACACCCGCGAGCACGCCGTCCGACGCAGCGTCGAGAGCGGTGTCGAGTAGCGGGCCGGTGAGCGCGTTGAGGTCGGGGTTCACCGCGTCGATCGCGCGCCGGGCGGCATCCTCGACTTCATCGGCGCGCACCGCACCCGAGCGGATCAGGTCGCGCAGTTCGGTGGCGTCGCACCCCGCGTACTCGTGCGGTTCCATGGCGGCGTCAGGCGCTCCTCGACGCGTGAATCACCCGGAGCGCGTCGAGTTCCGCATCCACCCAGCCTTCGGCCACGGACTCCTCGCCGCGAATGGCCACCTTGTCGGTGAGGTGGAAGTCGAGGTTGCGGAGCAGCTCGGCCGCGCGCAGCGCGGGCAGGGCGTCAAGCTCGACGTCCGTGATCGAACGCACGGAACGGTAGCCGGAGAGGAATGCGGCGGCGAACGGGGTGGAGAGCGCCCCGACGAGGTCGGACATCGGCCAGCCCTCGCCGCTCAGGTCGAAGTCGTGCAGCCGCATCCCGTCGGCCGTGAGCCGCACGTTGTCGAGGCTGGCGTCGCCGTGACGGATGCCGCGGGGGAGCCCCCGCGACTCGAGCTCGGCGAGCGCATCGACGGTCCGCTGTCCCTCGACCTCGACGAGGTCGGCATCCGCGCGCCGCTCCAACGCGGTGAGGGCGTCGCGCACGCGGCGCCGTGGGGCATCGAGCGCCGACAGCGCGTCGAAGGGCCGCAGGGGATGCGCACTGCGGAGTCCGTCCGCCCTCGAGTGGAAGCCCGCGACGACCGCACCGAACGACCGGTAGAGCTCGTCCGAGAACGGCGGCGTCGGTTTCGGCGCAGTCGCCCACTCGGTCAGCGCGAACGGGCGAGTCCCCTCGGGACTCGCGATCTCGCCGACCAGTCGGCCGTCGCGCAGGGGAACGCCGACCGTGTCGGTGAGGTCGGCGCGCAACAGGTGCGCGGCGAGGTCCTGTTCCCACGCAACCTGCGCGGTCGACCACCTGTTGGCGCGATAGATTTTGAGGGCGTACGTGCCCTCCTCCGCTCGCACGCCAGAGGTCGTTGACCAGCGACCGGATCAGCCGCGCCTCAAGCGGGCGCACATTCGAGAAGCGTCGGACGAGGGCGAGCACTCCCACGGGCGACGCCACCGACCGCACGACATCGACCTCGATCATCGGGCGCCCACTACGACACGGAGGGGCGACGCCATCGACCGCACCACATCGACCTCCCGCATCACCGGTCGCGCACGGCCGCGCGCAGGGGCGCGGTCGCGAACTCGCGCATGCCCTCGTCGAACGACATCGCGGGCTCCCAACCCAGCTCGGTGCGCAACCGCTCCGACGAGGCGGTGATGTGCCGCACATCGCCCAGCCGGTACTCGCCCGTCACCACGGGGGAGGGGCCCCCGGCGTGCGTGCTCAGCGCCTCGGCCATCTCGCCGATCGTGTGCACCACGCCGCTGCCCACGTTGTAGGCGCGGAACCAGCCCGGCTCGGCACCGAACGTGTGCTCGATCGCGGCGAGATTGGCGCTCGCGATGTCGCGCACGTGCACGAAGTCTCGGCGCTGCCGACCGTCCTCGAACACGCGGGGCGCCTCACCGCGCTCGAGCGCCGACCGGAACAGCGACGCGACACCCGCGTACGGCGTGTTCTGCGGCATCCCGGGCCCGTACACGTTGTGATAGCGCAGCGCGATCGCCCGGCCGCCCGTCGAGCGCGCCCACGAGGTGGCGAGGTGCTCCTGCGTCAGCTTCGTGATGGCGTACACGTTCCGCGGATCGAGCGGCGCGTCCTCGGGGATGAGCACGGGCTCGAGCGGCTCGCCCGTGGCCTCGTCGATCGGGTCGAATCGTCCGGCGTCGAGATCCGCGGCGCGACGGGGCGCGGGCCGCACCGGTCCGGCGGGTCCGCGGTAGCTGCCCTCGCCGTAGACGACCATGGACGACGCGAGCACCAACCGGGACGTACCCGCCGTGGCCATCCCGGCCAGCAGCACCGCGGTGCCGAGGTCGTTGCTCGCCACGTAGTCCGGTGCGTCCGAGAAGTCGACGCCGAGCCCCACCTTCGCGGCCTGGTGGCAGACCACGTCGACGTCCTCGAGCAGGGCGGGGACGTCGGACGGATTCGTGACGTCGGCGCGCACGAACTCGGCGCGCGGATCGAGGGAGGGCGGGCCGCCGTGCACATCACTCCGCAGCGAGTCGGCCACGCGCACGGTCCAGCCGCGGTCGAGTGCGGTGCGCACGATGGCGTCGCCGATGAAGCCGGCGCCGCCGGTGACCAGGAGGCGCTGCGCGCTCACGCGTCCGACCCCCGCGTCGGCAGCGCGAGCACGGCCGCGACGGCCGACGGGGCGATCGACTCGCGCGGGGCGAAGTCGCGCGGAATCGCGCGCACGATCGTTTCGAGCGCGGCGAGGATGCGAGGCTGCGCATCGGCGAGCCGGGCGAACACGAGCTCCGCGCTCACCGCATCCTCGTCACCCGTCGCGCTGGAGTCGCCCGGCCGAGGGGCCAGACCGGCGTCGCGGTCGGTCACGAACGACAGGTTCACGGTGGCGATGTTGAGTTCCGACGCGAGCGGGACTTCGGGGTAGAGCGTCATGTTGACGATGGCGGCGCCCGCCGCACGGAACCACGAGGACTCCGCGCGAGTGGAGAAGCGGGGGCCCTGGATGACCACCACGGTGCCGGTCTCGACGACCGTCTCGCCCGCCTCGGCGAGGGCCCGAGCGGCGATGCTCCGCAGTTCGGGGTCGAAGGGGTCGGCCGCCGCGAGGTGCTGCACGCTGCCGCGGTCGAAGAACGTGTCGGCCCGACCCCCGGTGCGGTCGAGGAACTGATCGGGCAGCACGAGCGTGCCGGGCGGGTAGTCCGGGCTGACGCCCCCGACGGCCGCCGACGACAGGATCACCCGTACGCCGAGCGACGCGAGCGCCCAGATGTTCGCCCGGTAGTTGATGAGGTGAGGCGCGACGGAGTGGTCGGTACCGTGCCGGGCAAGGAACGCCACCCGTCGGCCGGCGAGTTCGCCCACCGTCACGGCGCTCGATCCGTACGGGGTCTCGATTCCGGCGGAGGTCGACGATTCGGGGTCGAAGAGCCGGTAGAGGCCCGATCCGCCGATCACGGCGATGTCGGCGCGGAGGTTCTGGGTCACGGTGCTCCATTCGGCTGCGTGGCACCAGTCTTTCAGGCGAAGATGGAGGGATGCGGACCGTTGCCGATCACCGAGACGCCGTCGAGCGCATGCTCGAGCCGCTCGGGTCGCGCAAACCGGAACGGATCACGGGGTACTCGGCCGACGTTCTGCGCACGCATCCGGCGCTCTTCCCCGGGCGGGTGCTCGCCCGGGACGTGGTCTCGCCCGTCGACCTTCCCGCCTTCGACAACTCGCAGATGGACGGCTACGCGGTGCGGTCGGCGGAGGTCGCGGATGCGGTCGCGTCCGGCCGACCCTTCCCGATCGGCGCGCGCATCGCGGCGGGCTCCCCGGTGGGCGAGCTGCCGCCCGGCACCGCCGCCCCGATCATGACCGGGGCCGCCGTGCCGCGGGGTGCGGACGCCGTGATCCCGATCGAGGCCGCCACCCCGAACCGGTTCCTCCCCGAGGCGTCGACCGCCACGGTGTCGTTCGCCGACCCGGTGGACGCGGGGACGTTCGTGCGCACCGCGGGAAGCGACCTGCGGCAGGGCGAGCTGCTGCTCGCGGCGGGCACCAGGCTCGGGCCCGCGCAGTGGGGGGTGCTCGCCGCGGCGGGCTGCCCCGACATCGACCTGGTGCCGCGCGTGCGGGTGATCGTGATCTCGACCGGCGAGGAGCTGCGGCAGCCGGGTGCGCCGCTCGGTTCCGGTCAGATCTACGACGCGAACAGCGCCATCCTCGTGACCGCGCTCACCGAGTGCGGCGCCGACGTCGTGCACGCGGCGACGGTGTCGGACTCGGGGAACGACCTCCGCGGCATCCTCGCCGAGCGGGGCGCGGACGCCGACCTGCTCGTGACCTCCGGTGGCGTGAGCGCCGGAGCATACGAGGTGGTGCGCGACGTGCTCGAGGGGGCCGGGCTCGATTTCGGCAGCGTCGCGGTGCAGCCGGGCGGACCGCAGGGGCTCGGGGTCGCCGACCTCCATGCACTCGGGGGAGCGTCCGGGAGTCTGCCGGTGGTGGCGTTCCCCGGGAACCCTGTGAGCGCCCTCGTCTCCTTCGAGCTCTTCCTGCGTCCGGTACTGCGGGCACTGGCCGGACTGCCGGCGAGCCGCCCCGTCGATCGCCTGCCGCTGGCCGAGCCGGTCACCTCGCCGCCCGCCAAGCACCAGGTGCGGCGCGGCACCGTCGATGCGCACGGGCGTGTGCGGCTGCAGGGCGGCGCGAGTTCGCACCTCCTGCACGCCTATGCCGGATCTTCCGTGCTCGTGCACCTCCCGGTCGGCTGCGCCGCCGCCGATGCGGGGGACCTCGTCGAGGTCTGGAGAATCGATGCGGCGTAACGGTGACGCGCGCATGCCGCGCAGCGAAGAGGAGCACGAATGACCGACCAGCCCGCACTGACGCACATCCGAGCGGACGGATCTGCGCACATGGTCGACGTGAGCGACAAGGCGGTCACGTCCCGCCGCGCCACCGCCCAGGCGGTCGTCATCACCCGGCCCGACGTGGTGGACGCGGTGATCGCCGGTGACCTGCCGAAGGGCGAGGCCATCAGCACCGCACGCATCGCGGGGATACTGGGCGCGAAGCAGACGTCGTCGCTCATCCCGCTCTGTCACCCGCTGCCGCTCTCGAAGGTGAGCATCGACATCTCCGGCGACGGCGATCGACTCACGGTGCTCGCCACCGTCGCGACCACGGCGGTCACCGGCGTCGAGATGGAGGCGCTCACGGGGGCCTCGGTCGCGGCGCTCACGCTGTACGACATGATCAAGGCGGTGGACAAGTTTGCGGTGATCACCGACATCCTCGTGCTCGACAAGGTTGGCGGCAAGAGCGGCGACTGGAGCCGGTCGTGAGCGAGTCGCTGGGTGCGGGATTGGGGGACGCCGATCCGGGGCGTGCCGTGCCCGGCCGCTCGGCGGCGGTGCTGGTCGCGTCGACCCGTGCGGCGGCGGGCGCCTACGACGACCGCACCGGTCCGGTGATCGTGGGCTGGCTGCGCGAGCGCGGCTTCCACACCCAGGATGCGACGGTCGTGCCCGACGGCCCGCTCGTGGGCGCGGCTCTGCGGGCGGCGGTCGCGGCGCGGTTGTCGCTCGTGATCACGACGGGCGGCACCGGTGTGAGCCCGACCGACGTGACTGCCGATGCGACGGCCGAGATCCTCGACCGGGAGGTGCCGGGCTTCATGGAGGAGCTGCGGCGGCGCGGTGCGGCGCACACGCCCACCGCGTTGCTCACGCGCGGGCGCGCCGGGGTCGCCGAGCGCACCTTCGTGGTGAACCTTCCGGGATCGCCCGGCGGCGTGCGCGACGGCCTGCAGCTGCTCGGCGAGGTGCTCGACCATGTGCTCGACCAGATCGCAGGAGGTGCCCATGACGACTGAGGATGCGACGGGCGACGGGAACGCTGCCGCCGCCGAGCACGGTGGAGTGGCGTTCGCGCGGGTCGACGGCTCCGCGATCTCCGTGGCGGAGTGCGAGGCCGCCGTGGCGTCGGATGCGGCGGGCGCGGTCGTCGCCTTCGCCGGAGTGGTGCGCAATCACGACGAGGGGCGCGACGTGTCGTGGCTCGACTACGAGGGCCATCCGACCGCGGGGAGGGTGATCGCGCAGGTCGCGGCCGACGTGGCCGCGCGCCACCCGCGGGTGCGGATCGCGGTCGCGCACCGGGTCGGGCGGCTCGCGATCGGCGATGTGGCGCTCGCGTGCGCCGTGTCATCCGCCCACCGCGCGGAGGCGTTCGCGGCGTGCGCGCTGCTCGTGGACGAGGTGAAGCGCCGCGTGCCCATCTGGAAGGAACAGGGCTTCGGCGACGGGAGCACGGAATGGGTCGCGTCGCTGGGCTGAGCAGGCGAGCAGCGTGCTCGGCGGGTGAGGACACCCACAGCGAGGAGGGAAGAGGAGTAACGGCATGGCCACCTTCGCACTCATCCACGGCGGCGGATCGACCGCGTGGGACTGGCACCTGGTGTCGCCGCTGCTCGAGCGCGCCGGCCACGACGTCGTCGCGGTCGACCTGCCCATCGAGGACGCAGGGAAGACTCTCGAGGATTACGCCCGCACGGTGGCGGACGCCGTGGGTGATGCCACGGGGGTGATCGTGGTCGGTCACTCGCTCGGCGGCTTCACCGCGCCCCTGGTCTGCGGCCTGGTGTCGGCCGTCGGGTTGGTGTTCCTCACCGCGATGATCCCGGCGCCGGGGGAGCTGTTCGAGGACTGGTGGACCAACACCGGCCACGATCGCGAGGTGCTCGACGAAGATCCCGACGTCCAGTTCTTCACCGCGGTGCCCGAGCACCTCGTGCGGGCGGCGAAGGCGACGGAACGCCACGAGCGAGGCGACTGGATGACCCGGCCGTGGCCGGCGTCGGGGTTACCCGACGTGCCGACCCTCGGCATCCTCTGCCGCGACGACGCCTTCTTCCCCGCCGCCTTCATGCGTCGGCAGGTGCGGGAGCGCCTCGGCACCGACCCCGTCGAGATCCCGGGTGGGCACTACGTCGCCCTCAGCCATCCGGATGCGGTGGCCGCCGCCCTGGACGACTTCGCCCGGTCGGTCGGCGCGTAGGGGAGCGGGGCAGCGGACGCGAACACGCGCGTGGCCGGGACTTCACGCTCCGCGCACGGGCCGCCCAGCCCCGACCGCCTAGGCTCTTCGGGTGGCACATCTTCTCGGAGCCGAAGCGCTCCACCTCGAATTCCCCACGCGTGTCATCTTCGACAACGTCACGATCGGCCTCAACGAGGGCGACCGCATCGGCATCGTCGGGCGCAACGGCGACGGCAAGTCGACCCTGCTGCAGTTGCTCGCCGGACGCATCCAGCCCGACGGCGGGCGTGTCACCATGCGCCGCGGCGTCACGCTCGGGATGCTGCACCAGGCCGACGAGCTCGACGGCAGCCGCACGGTGGCCGAGACGATCGTCGGCGGCATCGACGAGCACGAGTGGGCCAGCGACCCCCGCGCCCGCGACGTGATCGGCGGACTCGCGTCCGATGTGCCGTGGGACGCCCCCGTCTCCAGCCTCTCCGGTGGCCAACGGCGCCGGGTGGCGCTCGCGGCCCTGCTGATCGGCGACCACGACATCCTCTTCCTCGACGAGCCCACCAACCACCTCGACGTGGAGGGCATCGCCTGGCTCGCCCAGCACCTCAAGCGGCGCTGGTCGCCCAACGCCGGCGGCCTCATCGTCGTGACCCACGACCGGTGGTTCCTCGACGAGGTGGCCAACGCCACCTGGGAGGTGCACGACCGCCTCATCGAGCCGTTCGAGGGCGGGTACGCCGCCTACATCCTGCAGCGCGTCGAGCGCGACCGCATGGCGGCCGTCTCCGAGGCGAAGCGCCAGAACCTCATGAGCAAGGAGCTCGCCTGGCTGCGCCGTGGCGCGCCGGCGCGCACCGCGAAGCCCAAGTTCCGTATGGATGCCGCGTACGAGCTGATCGCGAACGAGCCGCCCCCGCGCGACACGGTGTCGCTCACCTCGATGGCGATGCAGCGCCTCGGCAAGGACGTGGTCGACCTGCTCGACGTGTCCGTCTCCTACCCGACCGATTCGGGCGACGTGAAGCAGGTGCTCACGAACGTGGAGTGGCGCATCGCCCCCGGTGAGCGCACCGGCATCCTCGGGGTGAATGGCGCGGGCAAGTCCACCCTGCTCAGCCTCGTCGCCGGATCGCTGCAGCCGACCAGCGGACGGGTGAAGCGGGGCAAGACCATCAAGGTGGCGCAGCTCACGCAGCAGCTCGCCGAGCTCAAGGACATTCTGAACGACCGGGTGAGCGACGTGATCGCCCGCCAGAAGACCACCTACGTCACCGGCGGCAAGGAGGTGACGCCCGGGCAACTGCTCGAGCGCCTCGGGTTCACGAGCGCCCAGCTCTCCACCCCGGTCAAGGACCTGTCCGGTGGTCAGAAGCGACGCCTGCAACTGCTGCTCATCCTGCTCGACGAGCCCAACGTGCTCATCCTCGACGAGCCCACCAACGACCTCGACACCGACATGCTCGCCGCGATGGAGGACCTGCTCGACTCGTTCCCCGGCACCCTGCTCGTGGTGAGCCACGACCGGTATCTGGTCGAGCGCGTCACCGACCAGCAGTACGCGGTGATCGACGGCGGACTCCGCCACCTGCCGCGCGGTGTGGACCAGTACCTCGAGCTGCGGTCGCAGCAGGGCGCCTCGTCCGGCGGGATGCTGCGCCCCGACCAGGCCGGCGGTGCCTCGGGGAGTGGGACCGCGCTGGGCGGCGCGGAGCTGCGGGCGGCCGAGAAGGAACTGTCGTCGATCACGCGGAAGCTCGAGAAGCTCGACGTGCGCATCCGCGACCAGCACGACAAGCTCGCCGGGCACGACCAGTCCGACTACGAGGGTCTCGGTGCCCTGTCGGCCGCCCTGCGCGAGCTGGAGTCGACGGTCGGCGAACTGGAGACGCGCTGGATCGAGCTGTCGGAGCGCCTCGAGGCGTAGTCGTCCCTGCGCCCTGCGCCCTGCGCCCTGCGCCCTGCGCCGTGCGCACCGGCGACCCTGCGCACCGGCGACCCTGCGCACCACCGTTCGCGGCGTTGTCCCAGTGGAGGGCAGCAGGGTGGGGGTATGACTCCCCCTCCCGGTTCCTTCCGCTCGCTCCGTCGTCCCCAGCCCATTCCGCCCCTACCCGGTCAGGAGTCCGTGTGGGACTACCCGCGGCCCCCGCGGGTCGAGCCGCGATCGGAACGGGTGGTCGTGCGGCTCGGCGGGCGGGCGATCGCCGACACCACCGAAGCGGTGCGCGTGCTGGAGACGAGCCATCCGCCCGTCTACTACCTGCCCGTAGACTCCTTCGTTCCCGGTGCACTGGTGCCGGTCGAGGGCACGAGCTTCTGCGAGTTCAAGGGGCAGGCGCACTACTTCGACATCGTCAGCAACGGGGTCGTCGTCCCACGGGCCGGGTGGACCTACCCGAGACCCACGCGGGGTTTCGAGGCGCTCGGCACCCGCGTCGCGCTGTACCCGGGGCAGATGGATGCGTGCGAGGTCGACGGAGAGCGCGTCACCTCGCAGGAGGGCGACTTCTACGGCGGCTGGATCACCGCGGCGATCGTCGGCCCGTTCAAGGGCGCACCGGGCACCGCCGGGTGGTGAGCACGACCCGCGCCCTCAGTCGAAGTCGAGGCTGAGCTTGCGGAGCAGAGCGGCGAGGCGGTCGCGGTCGGCGCGCGAGAGGGTATCGAGCAGTCGGCGTTCCTCGGCCACGAGTGTGGCGATGGCCCCGTCCACCCGCGTGCGGCCCACGTCGGTCATCACGACGAGGATGCCCCGACCGTCGTTCGGGTCGGTGCGCCGCTCGACCAACCCGCGCGTCACGAGGCGGTCGATGCGGTTCGTCATGGTGCCCGAGGAGACCAGCGTCTGCTGCAGCAGCGCCTTCGGACTCAGCTGATACGGCGCCCCCGCACGTCGAAGCGCCGCCAGCACATCGAAGTCCGGCGGTTCGAGGTCGGACCCGGCGAACGCCGTGCGGCGGGCCCGGTCGAGGTGCCGGGACAACCGGTCCACGCGGGAGAGCACCTGCAGCGGCGCGAAGTCGAGGTCGGGGCGCTCGCGCATCCACGCGGTCACGATGCGGTCGACCTCGTCGGAGTTGGGCACGCCCCCATTATCGCCGGGGCGCGGCTCGCGAGTCGCCGTCGCCGGTCGGTCTGGCAGACTGGACACCGCGCGCGGAGCCGCCGCGTTCCGCCTTGGTGTAATGGCAGCACGACAGCCTTTGGAGCTGTTAGGTCCAGGTTCGAGTCCTGGAGGCGGAGCTATCGCCGTCCGCCGCACCGACATCCTGGAGAAGCACGTGACATCCCCATCCACCCCGCTCGCCGTCGTCATCCTCGCCGCAGGGCAGGGCACCCGGATGCGGTCGCGCACGCCGAAGGTGCTGCACCCGCTGGCCGGCGTCCCGCTCATCGGGCACGTGCTGGCGACCGCGGAGGAGCTCGGCGCCGATCACGTGCTCGCCGTCGTGCGACACGAGCGCGACGCGGTCGTCGAGGCGGTCACCGCCCAGTCGCCCCGGGTTTCCATCGTCGACCAGGACGACGTGCCGGGCACCGGTCGCGCGGTCGAGCTCGCCCTCGAGGCGCTCGGCGACTTCGACGGCTCCGTGGTGGTGCTGAGCGCCGACGTGCCGCTGCTCGACGCGGCCACCCTGCGCGCGCTCGTCGACGCGCACTCGCTCTCCGGGAACTCGCTCACCCTGCTGTCGGCGCTGTTCGATGATCCGACCGGGGGCGGCCGCATCGTGCGCGACGCCGAAGGCGCGTTCGCGTCGATCGTGGAGCAGAAGGATGCCAGCGACGACGAGCTCGCCATCTCCGAGGTGAATGCGGGCGTGTACGTGTTCGCCGCCCGCATGCTTCGGGAGGCGCTCGGCGCGATCGGCACCGACAACGCGCAGAACGAGAAGTACCTCACCGACGCCGCGGCGGGCATCCGCACCCTCGGGGGAAGCATCCAGGCCGTGCCCATCGCCGACCGGTGGCTCGTTCAAGGCATCAACGACCGCGTGCAGCTCGGCGACATCTCCCGGGAGCTGAACGCGCGGATCGTGCGCGGCTGGCAGCTCGCCGGCGTGACGATCGAGGACCCGGCATCGACCTGGATCGACCTGAAGGCCACGCTCGAACCCGACGTCACGATCCTCCCCGGGACCCAGCTCCGCGGCGCGACCACCGTGGCATCCGGGGCCACCGTCGGCCCGGACACCACGCTCGTCGACTGCGAGATCGGCGAGAACGCGGTGGTCAAGCGCACGGACGCCACGCTCGCCGTGATCGGCGCCGGCGCGACGGTGGGCCCGTTCTCGTACCTCCGCCCGGGCACCTACCTCGGCGCCGACGGCAAGCTGGGCGCGTTCGTGGAGACGAAGAACGCCCGCATCGGCGACGGGTCGAAGGTGCCGCACCTCAGCTACGTGGGCGACGCGGTGGTGGGGGAGGGCTCCAACATCGGCGCCGGCACGATCTTCGCCAACTACGACGGCGTGAACAAGCACGAGAGCCGCATCGGGTCGCACGTGCGCACCGGCTCGCACAACGTGTTCGTCGCGCCAATTAGTATTGGGGACGGAGCCTATACGGGGGCCGGAACAGTGGTGCGCAAGAGTGTGCCCGCGGGTTCCCTCGCCGTGAACGTGGCTCCGCAACGCAACATCGCCGGCTGGGTCGAAACTCATCGCCCCGGAACAGCCGCGGCCGACGCGGCACGTGCCGCGGATGCCGATGGCAACGACTGAACGGAGTCCCGTGGCGGGCAGCATCAAGATCACCGGTGAGAAGCGATTGGTGCTCGTCACCGGACGGGCCCACCCCGAGCTCGCCTCGGCCATCGCCGACGAGCTGGATACGGCTCTCGTGCACACCGACGCCCGAACCTTCGCCAACGGTGAGCTGTACATCCGCTACGACGAGAGCGTGCGCGGATGCGACGCGTTCGTCATCCAGTCGCACACCGCTCCCATCAACGAGTGGCTCATGGAGCAGCTCATCATGGTGGATGCGCTGAAGCGGGCGTCGGCCAAGCGCATCACCGTCGTCGCCCCGTTCTACCCCTACGCCCGCCAGGACAAGAAGGGCCGCGGACGCGAGCCGATCTCCGCCCGTCTCGTCGCCGACCTGTTCAAGGCCGCGGGCGCCGACCGCATCATGTCGGTGGATCTGCACGCTGCCCAGATCCAGGGGTTCTTCGACGGACCCGTCGACCACCTCTTCGCGATGCCGGTGCTCATGGACCACATGCGCAAGGTGCTCGACCCCACGACGCTCACGGTGGTCTCACCGGACATGGGCCGGGTGCGCGTCGCCGACATCTGGAGCGACAAGCTCGGCGCGCCGCTCGCCATCATCCACAAGCGCCGCGACCCGCTCGTGCACAACCAGGTGACCGTGCACGAGATCGTCGGTGAGGTCGAGGGCCGGGTCTGCCTCATCGTCGACGACCTGATCGACACCGGCCGCACCATCGTGTCGGCCGCCGAGGCGCTCAAGAAGAACGGCGCCACCAAGGTGATCGTCGCCGCAACTCACGCGGTGTTCTCCGACCCGGCCGTCGAGCTGCTGAGTTCCGCCCACATCGATTCCGTGGTCGTGACGGACACCCTGCCGCTGCCGCCCGAGAAGCGTTTCGAGAACCTGACCATCCTGCCGATCGCGCCCCTGCTCGCCCGCGCGATCCACGAGGTCTTCGACGACGGCTCGGTCACCTCGATGTTCGACGGCGCCGCCTAGGACGGTCCTCGTCGGCTAGGTGTTGCAGAGTCGGCTAGGTGTTGCGGACGACCTCGCGCACGACCCGGGCCGAGGGGATGAGACCCAGCGACGCGATGTGGCGGTCGCCGCCGAAGTTGCTCACCGAATAGCACTCCCAGCCCACGCCTCCGGGACCGAGCAGTTCGAAGCGGGCGTCGTAGCGGTCGGCGTCCGGGTGCTCGAACCGGACCCAGTCGGCGCAGGCGGCGTCGGCGGTGCGGGCCCCGACACCCACGGTGGTGAGGATGCCCGGCAGCACGAGTCCCACGATGCCGAGCACCACCAGGATGCGCATGGCGGGCAGCACCCGCTGGCGGAGCAGCGGCCGCTCCTCGCGCGGCTCGGAGCCCTGCAGCTCGGGTTCGTCGAATTCGTTCATGCGGCATCCAGTCTCGCACGCACCGGGTCCTCCCGCCCCGAACGCGCCCGTCGCCCGAGCTCCGGAGCCCGTCTCCCGGGTGAGGGGAGACGGGGCGGAACTCGGGCGACGAGGGGAACGCCTGGTGCGGAAGCGCCGAGGGGCTAGTGGGTGTCCACAGCCTCGATCTCGCTGCGGTCACCGCTCCACAGGGTGTGGAACGTGCCGTGCCCGTCGACCCGCTGGTAGGTGTGGGCGCCGAAGAAGTCGCGCTGACCCTGGATGAGGGCCGCGGGCAGTCGCTCCGACGCGAGCGAGTCGTAGTAGCTGAGCGCCGCGGCGAAGCCGGGAACCGGGATACCGGACGAGGTCGCGGTGATGACCACCCGGCGCCACGCCGCCTCACCGTCGGCCACGGCCTTGGCGAAGTAGGGATCCTCGAGCAGCGACGTGATGTTCGCGTTGTTCTCGTACGCCTCGACGATGCGGTTGAGGAACTGCGCACGGATGATGCAGCCCCCGCGCCAGATCTTGGCGATGGCGCCCTTGTCGATGTCCCAGCCGTACTCCAGGGCACCGGCGATGATGGCGTCGAAGCCCTGCGCGTAGGCCACGACCTTCGAGGCGTAGAGGGCGGCGCGCACGTCGTCCTCGAAGCCCTCGGGCGGAGAGACGACCTCGGGGCGGCTCTCGATGGTGGCGCGCACGGCCTTGCGCTGGTCGGCCTTGCTCGACACGGCGCGGGCGAAGACCGCTTCCGCGATGCCGCCGACCGGCACGCCAAGGCCGAGGGCGCTCTGCACGGTCCACACTCCGGTGCCCTTCGAGCCGGCGGCGTCGAGGATCACGTCGACCAGCGGCTTGCCGGTCTTGGCGTCGTTCTGGCGCAGCACCTCGGCGGTGATCTCGATGAGGTACGACTCGAGGTCGCCACCGTTCCACGCCTCGAACACCTCCGCGATCGCGGCGGGCTCGTGTCCGCCCACCCGGCGAAGCAGGTCGTAGGCCTCGGCGATCAGCTGCATGTCGGCGTACTCGATGCCGTTGTGGATCATCTTCACGAAGTGACCGGCGCCGTCGGTGCCGACGTGGGTGACGCACGGCTCGCCCTCGGCGACCGCGGCGATGGAGGAGAGGATCGGGCCGAGGGTCTCGTAGGCCTGGGCGGATCCGCCGGGCATGATGCTCGGTCCGTTGAGAGCGCCCTCCTCGCCACCGGAGATGCCCGCGCCGACGAAGTTGAGGTTGCGCTCGCGCAGTTCCTTCTCGCGACGGATGGTGTCGGTGAACAGGGCGTTGCCGCCGTCGACGATGATGTCGCCCTCTTCGAACCGGTCGGCGAGCTGGTTGATCACGGCATCGGTGCCGGCACCGGCCTTGACCATGATGATCGCGGTGCGGGGCTTCTGCAGCGATGCGACGAAGTCGTCGATCGACTCGGATGCGACGAAGCCGGCCTCGGGGTGCTCCTCGAGGAGGTTGTGCGTCTTCTCGACCGACCGGTTGTAGACCGCGACGCGGTTGCCCTCGCGGCTCGCGAGGTTGCGGGCGAGGTTCGAGCCCATCACCGCCAGTCCGACTACGCCGATGTTCGCGCTCGCCTGGGTGTTTTCCGCCATAAGTGTGCCTCCAAAGTCGTGGGTCCCCGTCCAGAGTATCGATTCGGCCCGATTCGGGGCGATCGGTTACGAGGCGGCTGTGCGCGCGAACTGGGTGGTGTACAGCTCCGCGTAGCGTCCGCCCGCGTCGAGGAGTTCGTCGTGGGTGCCGCGCTCCACGATGCGGCCGTCCTCGATCACGAGGATCAGGTCGGCCTGGCGCACGGTCGACAGCCGGTGGGCGATCACGAGCGAGGTGCGGCCGACGAGGGCCTCGGCGAGGGCGGCCTGCACCGCCGCCTCCGAGGTGGAGTCGAGGTGCGCGGTGGCCTCGTCGAGGATGACCACCTGCGGGCGCGCGAGCAGCACCCGCGCGATGGTGAGGCGCTGGCGCTCGCCGCCTGACAGTCGGTAGCCGCGCTCGCCGACCACGGTGTCCAGTCCGTCTGGGAGCTCCCGCACGAGGTCGGTGAGCCGGGCGCGGCGGAGTGCGTCCCAGATGTCGTCCTCGCCCGCATCCGGAGCGGCGAGCAGCAGGTTCGCCCGGATCGACTCGTGGAAGAGGTGTCCGTCCTGCGTCACCAGCCCCACCGCGCGGCGGATGGCTTCGGCGCTGAGGTCGCGCACGTCGATCGAGCTGAGCCGGACGACGCCCTCGTCCACGTCGTACAGTCTCGGCACCAGTTGGGCGATCGTCGACTTGCCCGCCCCGGACGACCCGACCAGGGCGACCATTTGACCGGGGGCCACCCGGAACGACACGTCGTGCAGCACCTCGACGCCACCGCGGGTGTCGAGGATGGCGACCTCCTCGAGCGACGCGAGCGACACCTTGTCGGCCGACGGGTAGGCGAACCGCACGGAGTCGAACTCCACGGACACGCCGCCCGGCGGCAGCGGAACGGTCACCGGCTTCTCGGCGACGAGCGGTTCGAGATCGAGCACCTCGAAGACCCGCTCGAAGCTCACGAGCGCGCTCATGACCTCGACCCGGGCACTGGCCAGGGCGGTGAGCGGCGCGTACAGGCGGGTGAGCAGCAGGGCGAGGGCGACCACGGCACCGGCGTCGAGGCCACCGTCGGCAGCGATGACGCCGCCCATGCCGTAGACCACGGCGAGGGCGAGGGCCGACACGAGGGTGAGCGCGGTGATGAAGACCTGCTGCACGAGCGCGATCCGCACCCCGATGTCGCGGACGCGGGATGCCCGCGCGCCGAACTCGGCCGACTCCTGCTCGGGGCGTCCGAAGAGCTTGATCAGGGTGGCGCCGGGCGCGGAGAACCGCTCGGTCATCTGCGTGCCCATGGTGGCGTTGTGGTCGGCGGCCTCGCGCGAGAGGCGGGCGAGGCGTGCGCCCATGAGGCGAGCCGGCAGCACGAACACCGGCATGATCAGCAGCGTGACGAGGGTCACCTGCCAGGAGATGCCGAGCATCACCACGAGGGTGAGGAGGAGGGTGACGAGATTGCCGACCACCGAGGACAGCGTGTTGCTGAAGGCGCGTTGCGCCCCGATCACGTCGTTGTTCAGCCGGCTCACCAGGGCGCCGGTGCGCGTGCGGGTGAAGAAGGCGATCGGCATCTTCTGCACGTGGTCGTAGACCGCGGTGCGCAGGTCGAGGATGAGGCCCTCGCCGATGCGGGACGACAGCCAGCGCTGCGTCAGGCCGAACGCCGCCTCGCCCACCGCGATGAGCGCGATGAGAGCGGCCAGCCCGATCACGACGGCGGGCTCCGCCTCCGCGATGATCGCGTCTACCACCCGCCCCGCGAGCACCGGCGACGCGACGGCGAGCACGGCGGTCGCCACGCTGAGCACCAGGAACCAGGTCAGCGTGGCGCGATGCGGTCGCGCGAACGCGGCGATCCTGCTGAGCGTCGCCCGGCTGAACGGCCGTCGGTCGGAGTCGGCGCGACTCGCGTTCCACATCGCCGAACGGGCGGAGCTCTCGATATCCATGACGGTAACGCTACGTGCGAAATCGGAGCACTGAGAGCCATGCGTCCGGATCGGCAAGACGCCGACGCACCACCGGGAAGAAACGGCGGGGTCGGCTCCTTGTATGCCGCATGACACTTTTCGCGATCACCGGTTCGACCGGTTCCGTGGGCGGCATGGTCGCCCGATCCCTGGCCGAGCGCGGGGCGCGCATGCGGCTGCTCGTGCGCCGACCGGACTCCGCCCCCGCGTTGCCTGACGCGGAGGTGGTCGAGCTCGTCTACGGCAGCGCGACGGCAGAGGCGCTCGAGGGAGTGGATGCCCTGTTCATGGTGTCGGGCAGCGAGTCCGCCACGCGGCGCGAGGAGCACCGCACGCTCGTGTCGGCCGCTGCGGAGGCCGGCGTGCCCTACATCGTGTACACGTCATTCGCCGGTGCGGGGTCGGACTCGGCGTTCACCCTCGCGCGGGATCACGCCGACACCGAGGCGGCCATCCGCGAGAGCGGGATGGCGTTCACCTTCCTCCGCGACAACTTCTACCTCGACGTGCTCCCGCTCTTCGCCGACGAGGAGGGCGTCATCCGCGGGCCCGCGGGCGACGGGCGGGTCGCCGCCGTCGCTCGGGCCGACGTGGCGGATGCCGCCGTCGCGGTGCTGTCCGATCCCGAAGCGCACGCGGGCCGCGCGTATACGCTCACGGGCGGCGAGGCGCTGACCTTCGACGAGGTCGCCGAGCGGACGTCTGCCGCCACCGGGCGCTCCGTCCGCTTCCACAACGAGACGGTGGAGGAGGCGTACGAGTCGCGCCGCCGATTCGGGGCACCGGACTACCAGGTGGATGCCTGGGTCAGCACCTACACGGCCATCGCCGAGGGGGAGTTGGCGGAGGTGACCGGCGACGTGCAGCACCTCACCGGCAGCGCGCCGCGTCGACTCGAGGACGTGCTCGCGGCACCCGCGTAAGCGCAGGCGCTGCTAGGAGTCCTCAGCGCTCCGAGTGGTCGGCGCCACGCGTAGTCAGCGCTACGAGTAGTCGGCGCTCGGGATGCCGCCCTGGCGGTACACGTGACCCTCGGCGTCCGGGTCGTGCTGCCAGACCATCTCCTCGCTGTCTTCGCCCGCGGGGCGGATGAAGCTCTTCTGCGGCTCGCCGGCGATCAGATCGAGTTCGACGGTCTCTTCGCTCCCGTCGGATCCGATGAGGCGGGCGGTGTAGGTCGTGTCGCTGCTGTCACTCATGCTGCGACCCTACGCGCCGCATGAGTCCGAGGTAACCGGACCCGTCCCGCAGCCGTCGAACACGGTCGTCGCATCCGCACGACGCGCGTGGCCGCGTCACCGCTGCGACGAGGCCAGAATCGGAAGCATGGCTGCCAGCACCCAGATCGAGATCGAGCGCAAGTACGACGCCGATCAGGACGTCGTGGTCCCGGACTTCGCGGGAGTATCCGGGATTTCCCGTGCTGAGGCGCAGGGCACGGTGACCCTCGAGGCCGTGTATTACGACACCGAGGCGGGTGATCTGGCCGCGAATCGGATCACCCTCCGGCGGCGCACGGGGGGCAAGGATGCGGGCTGGCACGCGAAGCTGCCGGGCGACGCGGGGCGCACCGAGGTGCACGCGCCGCTCGGGCGGGCGTCGTCCACATCCGATCCGCGAGTGCCGAGGGCTCTCCTCGATCATGTCCGCGTGCACGTGCGGGATCGACCGCTCGTGCCGGTTGCCCGCATCTCGACGACGCGCACGATCATTCACCTCCTCGATGAGGACGACCGTGCGATCGCGGAGCTCGCGGATGACGTCGTGTCGGCGACCGAGGTACGGGACGGAACCGTGCGGCAGTGGCGGGAGTGGGAGGCCGAGTTGCTGGACGTCGGAAGCGCGGTGAGCGCGGCTGATGGGGCGCGCATCCTCGATGCGATCGAGGAGCGGCTCCTCGAGGCGGGGGCGCGGCCGTCAGCCAGCCGGTCGAAGCTCGCGCACGCGCTG
Organism: Planctomonas psychrotolerans; assembly: GCF_008642235.1. Lineage (GTDB taxonomy): Bacteria > Actinomycetota > Actinomycetes > Actinomycetales > Microbacteriaceae > Planctomonas > Planctomonas psychrotolerans. Next base: position 2,214,547 of record NZ_SJEV01000001.1, read on the forward strand.
GGGCGGGACGATCTGAGCGCACCGACGACTGGTGCGGGTCTCGACGCGGTACCGGCGCGATTCGACGCCGAGCACCTGGCCGCGCCGGTGGCCGTCGCGGCTCTGCGTGCGCTCCTCCGAGCGCTGAAGCACGCGGATCCGGCGGTGCGGCGCAGGGACTCCGAGAGCGTGCACGACATGCGTACGGGTGTGCGACGGCTTCGAAGCGCGCTCGCGGCATTCGGCGGCGTCTTCGACCGCGAGGTCTCGGATGACCTGCGCGACAGGCTGCGGCGCCTCGGGTCCGTGCTCGGCACGGCGCGGGACCTCGAGGTGCGTGCGGCACGCGCCGAGGCGGCGCTCGATGCCGTGCCGGGAGGATTGGTGCCCGGAACATCCGGCGAGAACGACGCCCATAGTCGCCTGGTGGAGGAGACGCAAGCGGACTACCGTCGTGCCGTCACGACCGCGCTCCGCTTCCTGTCGAGCGCCCCGTACTATCGCCTGCTCGACGACCTCGACGCGTTCGTCGATGCTCCGCCCCTCGGGCCGCGGGCCGATCGCCCCGCCGAGAAGGAGTTCTCGCGCATCATCGCCGGCGAGGTGAAGCGCACACGCAAGCGGATTCGTGCCGTGCGGCGCGCGGTCGCCGTCGACGATGGGTCCGTCGCAGTGGAGCAGGAGCACCTGCTGCATGACGCGCGCAAGGCCGCGCGGCGATTGCGGTACACGATCGAGGCGATGAGCGTCGATGCTCCCGGCGGCGCGGGCGCGGGCACGGGGAACGGGCAGGGGAGCGGTCCGCTCGGGTCCGGTGCGAAGGGCCTCGCGAAGGCGGCGAAGCGGGTGCAGGGGGCGCTCGGCGACCATCGCGACGGCATGCTGTTCGCCGAGCACCTGATGTCGGAGTCCAAACGCGCACACACCGAGGGGGAGAGCACCTTTATTCTCGGCGTGCTCCACGAGCGTTCCCGTCGCGAGGCGGCCGACGCGCTGGCGGGTGCGGATGCGGCGTTCCGCGCTCTCCGCAAGCGCGCGACCCGCTGGCGCAAGCGCCGCTGACCGCCAGCCGCGTTCTCACGCTCCCTGACGCTGCACGGTCCCTGAGCCCCACGGTCCCTGAGCCTCTCGAAGGGACGCCGTCCCACGGTCCCTGAGCCTGTCGAAGGGACGCCACCCGCACGGTCCCTGCCCCAACACGGTCCCTGAGCCTGTCGAAGGGACGCGACTGGTTGCGGTCGTGTGGGGTGCGGAGGTGGCGTGCTGGGGCTCCGCCCATAGATGCCCACCGACCCCCGACCCCCGAGCCCCACCACGCCACCTCCGCCCTCAACTCCTCGGGTGGCGCCCGGTTCTCGGGGTGGACCGAGGACTCGCAGCGATACGTGCTCTCACGGTCCCTGAGCTTGTCGAAGGGACGCAAACCGCACGATCCCGTCGCTTCGACGGGCTCAGCGACCGCAAGTCGAGATCGCGACGTCCACCGACCTTCTCGGAGCGGACGCAAACCGCACGGTCCGGTCGCTTCGACAGGCTCAGCGACCGTGACTCACGATAGGAACGCTCGCTGCGTTCTCCGAAGGGACGCAACGCACACGGTCCCTGAGCTTGTCGAAGGGACGCAAACCGCACGGTCCCGTCGGTTCGACAGGCTCAGCGACCGTGACTTGAGATCGCGACGTTCACTGCGCTTGTTGAGAGCGGACGCGACCTCCCACGGTCCCTGAGCTTGTCGAAGGGACGCTGGCCGCATTGCACCCTGTCGCTCTGACAGGCTCAGCGACCGTGACCCGCGATCGCGACGTCCACCAACCTTCTCGGAGCGGACGCAACGCACACGGTCCCTGAGCTTGTCGAAGGGACGCCGAACTCACGGTCTTGTCGCTTCGACAGGCTCAGCGACCGTGGATCACGGGAAGGCGCGGGACTAGTCGGGTGGGGTGTCGAGGTGGTCGAGGAGTCGGGTGCGGGATTTGGTCGCGGGTCGCCACGTGCCGAAGTATTCGATCCACGGCGGTGGTTTCACTTCGGGGACGCCGTGTCGCATGCGAATCTGCCACTCGGAGATGTCGATGGTCCGGTGATGGAACCAGCACAACAGCACACCATTGTCCGTGTGGGTCGGTCCGCCGTCCCGGTCGGGGGTGACGTGGTGGATCTCGCACCAGCCGGCGGGGATGGTGCAGCCGGGGATGACGCACCCGCCGTCGCGGAGGGAGATCGCGCGTCGTTGTTGCGGGGTGAAACAGCGCTCCGGTGAACCCAGGCGCACGATGCGTCCCTCACTCGTGAGGACGATCTTTTGGATGCCGCCGGTGCAGACCATTTGCCGTACCGTGCGCATCGAGATCGGTGCGTCGACGCGGTCGGACCAGCCGGCACCGTGCCCGGACTCGAGGTCCTCCGCCCGGACTGATACGAGCACGGTGGGTGCGGCACCGCCGATCTCGGGTGCCTGGCCGCTGCGTGCCATGGCGTCGATGATCGCGACGAAGATGTCATGCCGCTGCTGAGCCGGCGTCCGTAAGTCTTTGCCGCCTTCCGCTTCCGCGGCCGCCCGCTCCTCGTCAGACATGAATGCGGGTGCGGTGGTGGGGGTGAGGTATGCGTCGAACAGAGTCTTCACCCGTCCTCCGGCTTCCGCCATGAGCCGGAACGAGCCGTGCAGTAAGCCGTTGCGTTCCGGACCGAACCGGAAGTCCCGGACCGCCATCGACCGGTCTTCTGCCGGGTCGAGGCCGTCGGGGTCGAGCTTCGCCTGCCACACGCACACCATGACCCGCACCGAGTCCGCCGACGCGGGCACCGTGCTGTCGGGGCCGGTGCCGGTGGCCGCGGCGACCAATTCGGTCTCCGCTTTCCTCAGCTCGTCGAGAGAGCCGTGGGCGAGGAGCGGTGTGAGGCCCTTGGTGATGACCGTGGCGGCGTCGATGCCGATCCGGCCGTCCTCGACCGCGCCAGCGACGAGATCGAACCGGGCGTGCGTGCGGTCGCCACCCGGGAACGGGTCGCGACGAACGTCATTGGCGAGGACTACCCGGCGGCGGGCGGTGGTGCCGGACACCTGGGTCAGCCGCTCAATGAGATCCACGGGAGTGCGGCAGCCGCGGGACACGGCAAGCCCACGCGCGCCGCGGGACGGGCGGGAACGGTCCGCGACTTCGCCCGCCAGGACGACGCGCAACGCGTCGACGCGACGTCCGAGACGCTCGACCTCGGCCACCAGCGCCACCGTGTCCTCGTCGGAAAGATTTGGGACGGTGGTGCACGGGAGTGCGTTCGCGCACTCGTCCGCAAGCGTCCGAATCCGCGCGACCGGATCACCTTCAATGGACGGTTGCTGCCGGCCCGAGGCCTTCGTGGGCGAGGGATTCATACACGTACTATCGCACGCACATACGACATTCTCGCCCGGAAGTTCGAGCCGATCAGTGGCCGTTTCGCGGTCGAGCTTGTGGAGGAGAAGAGGGGGTGGTCGACGGCGCCTTATGTCCCTTCGACAGGCTCAGGGACCGAGTGGTCGGGTTCCTGCGACGGGCTCGGGGAGCGTGGGGTGGCGTCCCTTCGACAGGCTCAGGGACCGAGTGGTCGAGTTCCTGCGAAGGGCTCGGGGAGCGTGGAGTTGGACCCCCTTTGACGGGCGCGGGGAGCGTGTGGTGGCCTCCCTTCGACGAGCTTAGGGACCGCGCGGGTGCGTTCCTTCGACAGGGTCAGGGACCGCCGGGGGCTTGCGCCCCCGCGACGGGCGCTGCGGCCGCGGGCGCAGCACCCGACGCGGACGGCGGGGCGCTCAGTCGGCGTCGGGGAGGGGAACGACGTTGCGCAGCTCCCGCCCGTCGAGGTACGCGGCCAGCTGCTCCTGGATGAAACCGACCGCGCCGAGCGGACGACCGCCCGCGGCGTGCGGCGTGATGATGAGATTCGGCTGATCCCACAGCGGCGACTCCGCGGGGAGCGGCTCCACGGAGGTGACGTCGAGAGCGGCACCGCCGAGAGTGCCGGCGCGGAGTTCCGCGAGCAGGGCATCCTCGTCGACGGTGCTGCCGCGTCCCACGTTCACGACCCAGGCGTGGTCGGGGAGGAGAGCGAGCCGCTCGGCATCGAGAGCCTTTTCGGTGCTCGGGCCCGAGGGCAGGATCATCACCAGCACGTCGGTGTTCGGCAGCTCGGCGTTCAGGTCCTCGGTGGCGATGACGCGGTAGCCGTCCTGCTCCCGAGCCGATGTGGCGGCGCCGGTGACCGTGGCGCCGAGCGCCTCGAGGTGCGGCGCGAGGCTGGTCGCGATGCTGCCGAAGCCCCAGACGAGCACGCGCGCACCCCGCAGGGTGCTGAACAGGCCCGGGCTCGGCTCGCGCTGCGGTCCGCCGATCTCGCTCGCCCAGCGATGGCCGATCTGCGCGCGCACGAGCGTGTGCAATCGGCGGGCCGCGGCGAGGGTGAGGGCGAGCGCGTGCTCGGCCACGGGGAGGTCGTGCAGCGAGCTTCCGGATGTCAGGACGACGTCGCGGGAGAAGCCCGCCTTCATGGCGGCGTCGGTGCCGGCCGACAGCATCTGCACCCACTTCACGTTCGTGAGGCGTGAGGCGGCGTCGCGGAGGTCATCCTGTCCCCACACGACGAGCACCTCGGCGTCCTCGTGCTCCGCGGCGATCGGCTCCGCCGGGTCGTAGTGCACGAATCTGACGCCGTCCTGCGGCGGGATGTCGAGCTCGGTCGTGGTGGGCAGCATTACCTTGACGTTCATCGTGCCTCCTGGGGGACGTCGCTGGGGGAAGTCGGCTGGGGAGTCGGCGCCGTGCTCGGCGCCGAGCTCCGTCAACTCTTCCACGGTTGCACCGGTCGACGTCGGGACGGGCCCGGATCGGCGGGACGACCACGGATCGGGACGCAGACGGGACGCATCCGGAGCGCCGGAACGCACGCGAAACGCTGAGGTCGGCCCCCGGTGTTCCGGCATTCTGTGCCAGCATCGAGGAGGCGCATCCCTGGCGGCTGCCGTGATGCCGCTCGAAACGCCGAGGATGACCGCCCTGCTCGCGCAGAGGTGTCGCCGAACCACGCCGGACGACCTGCGAGCGCAGGAGCACGGTGACGCACGTGAACTGGGTGACGGCCTCGCCGCCGCCACCGCCGCAACGAAGGGGTAGACGTATGGCGACCGAGATCGACGACCCGGCCGAGGTGGCCGACGAATCGGGCCCCGAGCTCGCGAGCGGATCCGGGCTCCGGATCACCCGCGTCGAGACGTTCCTCGTGCCGCCCCGGTGGCTGTTCGTGCGCGTGGAGACCGACTCCGGCGTGGTGGGGTGGGGCGAACCCGTGGTGGAGGGCCGCGCCGAAACGGTGCGCACCGCCGTGGAGCAGCTCTCCGAGCTGCTGATGGGACAGGACCCGCTTCGCATCGCCGACCTCTGGCAGCTGATGACGAAGGGGTCGTTCTACCGTGGTGGTCCGATCCTCTCGAGCGCCGTGTCCGGGCTCGACCAGGCGCTGTGGGACATCGCGGGAAAGCACCTCGGCGTGCCGGTGCACCAGCTGCTCGGTGGTCACGTGCGCGACCGCATCCGGATGTACGGCTGGGTGGGCGGCGACGACCCCGCGGAGGTCGCCGACGCCATCTCCGCCCAGCTCGCCGTGGGCCTCACCGCCGTGAAGATGAACGCGAGCGGCCGGATGAGTCCGATCGGCAGCGTCGCCGAGATCGACGCGGTGGTCGACCGGGTGGCCGCCGCCCGCTCCGTGCTCGGCCCGCACCGTGATGTGGCCGTCGACTTCCACGGGCGCTTCACCATGGCGAACGCCCGCCGTGTGGCGCCGCTGCTCGAGCCGTTCCGGCCGTTCTTCCTCGAGGAGCCCATGGTGCCGGAGAACTCGCACCTCATCGGCGAGCTCACCCGCCTCACCTCCACGCCGATCGCCACAGGGGAGCGGCTCTACAGCCGCCAGGAGTTCCTGCCCGTACTGCAGGCGGGCATCGCCGTCGCTCAACCCGACCTGTCGCACGCCGGTGGCATCACCGAGGTGATGAAGATCGCGTCCCTCGCCGAGATCTTCGACGTGCAACTCGCTCCGCACTGCCCGCTCGGTCCCATCGCGCTCGCGTCGTGCCTGCAGGTGGGCTTCGCCACGCCGAACTACCTCATCCAGGAGCAGAGCATCGGCATCCACTACAACCAGGGCGCCGAGGTGCTCGACTACGTGCTGGACCGCACACCGCTCAAGTTCGTCGACGGCAACGTCGAGCGGCTGACCGCGCCGGGTCTCGGCCTCGAGATCGACGAGCGAGCCGTGCGCGACGCCGACGCGCGCGGGCACGCGTGGCGCTCGCCGACCTGGCGCCACGACAACGGCGCGTACGCCGAGTGGTGACCGCGTCCGATCCGCGCCACGGCGTCCTGCTCGCACAAGGCCGCCCCGCTCCCACCTCCACCGACGACAGGACATCTTCATGACTTCGCCCAGCGGAACCCCCGCCCCGTTCCTCGACGGGCTCACCGATGCCCGGCTGCTCGCCATCCTGCGCGGCAGCAGCGCGGCCGCGACGGTCGACACGGCCCTGACCCTGCTCGACGAGGGATTCCGCTATCTTGAGGTCTCCCTGAACACCGAGAACGCCCTCGACGTGATCGCCCAGGTGGCCGCGCGAGCGCCGTCGGGTGCCACGATCGGGGCGGGGACCGTGCTCAGCGCGGACGACGTGCGACGGGTGCGAGATGCCGGTGGGTCGTTCATCGTGACGCCGGTCATCGCCGACAGCGTCGCCGAGGGCGCGAGCCTCGGCATGCCTGTCCTGGCCGGCGCTCTCACCCCCTCCGAGGCACTGCAGGGGATGTCGCTGGGCGCCACCGCCATCAAGTTGTTCCCCGTGTCGATCGGTGGCCCGGCCTACCTCTCCGCCGTGCGCGACCCGCTGCCGCATATCCCCTTCATCCCCGTGGGGGGCGTGACCGCCGATCTCGCGGGTGACTACTTCGCTCGCGGAGCCGTGGCCGTGGGACTCGGCAGCCCGCTGATCGGCGATGCCGCCGCCGGTGGCAGCCTCGACGACCTGCGGACCCGCGCCCGGCAGTTCCTGAGCGTCGCCGAGCGCAGCCGTCCGGCATCGGACGCCTCCTGATGCGGGCGAACGACGCCGGGCTCGGCGGCGAATCCACCCGAACGGACGTTCTCACCCTCGGCGAGTCCATGGCTTCGATCCGCGCCTCGGGACTGCTCCGGCACGGTGGCTCCATGTCGATGTCGCTCGGGGGAGCGGAGAGCAACGTGGCCATCGCCCTGTCCCGGCTCGGCCATCGGGCCCGCTGGCTGGGGCGGGTGGGTGACGACGAGTTCGGCGCGTTCATCGCCCGCACGCTGCGCGCGGAGGGGGTGCTCGGGTCGCCGCTCGTCGATCCCGACCGACCGACGGGCGTGATGTTCCTCGAGTCCCGCATCGCCGACATCTCCCGGGTGGCGTACTACCGCGCCGGATCCGCAGGGTCCGCGATCAGCGCGGCGGATGTGACGGCCGCTCTCGCCGACCCGCCGCGCATCCTGCACGTGACCGGCATCACACCCGCGCTGTCGGAAGACGCGGCGGACGCCTGCCTCACCGCCGTGCGCGACGCGCGGGCGGCCGGGGTGCTCGTGTCGTTCGACGTGAACTTCCGCTCCAAGCTGTGGTCGTCCGACGACGCGCGCCCGGTGCTCCGCGATATCGCCGAGCACGCCGACATCCTGATCGCCTCCGACGATGAACTCCCGCTCGTGGCGAGTGGAACCGGGCCGGGAACCGCCGACGAGACGGAGGTCGTGCACGACCTGCATGCGCGTGGCGTGGGCCAGGTGGTGATCAAGCGCGGCGCCGACGGTGCAACGGCCTGGGTGGACGGTGCGCCGACGAGCGCGCCCGCGCGACCGGTGACCGTGATCGACACGGTGGGAGCCGGTGACGCGTTCACCGCGGGCTACCTGTCGGCCGTGCTCGACGGGATGACCGTGGCCGAGCGACTCGACCGCGGCGTGGTGCTCGGCGCGTTCGCCGTGAGCGCGTCCGGCGACTGGGAGGCGTTGCCGACCCGAGCCGAGCTCGGCCTGCTCGACCGCGCCGTCGGCAGCACCATCCGCTGACGACGCGGTCCCGGAGCCTGTCGAAGGGTGGTCCCGGTGCCTGTCGAGGGTGGTCCCTGAGCCTGTCGAAGGGCGGTCCCTGAGCCTGTCGAAGGGCGGTCCTCGGGCCCGTCGAGGGCGGTCCCTGAGCCTGTCGAAGGGTGGTCCTCGAGCCTGTCGAAGGTGGTCCCTGAGCCTGTCGAAGGTGGTCCCTGAGCCTGTCGAAGGGTGGTCCCTGAGCCTGTCGAAGGGCGGGGTCCGCGCGGCGTTCGCTACCCTAGGGGGCGAACCCGACCACGCGCTGCAATGAGGAGCCGACACGAGTGAGTACTTCCACCATCCCTCCCATCGTCGTGATGGGGGTGTCCGGATCGGGCAAGTCCACGGTCGGTCTCGACCTGGCGGAGGAGCTGGGAGCCTCGTTCATCGACGGCGACGACCTGCACCCGCCGGCCAACAAGGCGAAGATGGCCGCCGGGCATCCGCTGGATGACGACGACCGCTGGCCGTGGCTGGACGCGATCGGCGCGGTGCTCGCCACCCGCGACGACCAGGGCTACCCGCCCATCGTCGCCTGCTCCGCGCTCAAGCGCGTGTACCGCGATCGACTGCGGGCCGCGGCCCCCGGCACCGTCTTCGTGCACCTCCATGGTTCGGCGGAACTGCTCTCGTCCCGCCTCGGGCCGCGGATGCACGAGTACATGCCGGCCACGCTGCTCGGCTCCCAACTCGACACGCTGCAGCCTCTCGATGAGGACGAGGAGGGCGTGGTGGTCGACATCGCGCCGCTTCCCCCCGAGGTCACGGCGAACGCCATCGCGGGACTCCGCACCCTGCTGTCCTCGTCCGCCTGAGGCGCCTCGCGAACCGGCCGGCGGCACCGGCAGGTTGTCGGCGAGTCGTCTTCCAGCGGCTACGAACCGATCGGATCTTCCGTGCCACCGAGCCGGGGAACTATCATTCGAAGCACTCAATCGAGCAGCATCTGGCAACGGGAGTTCGCCATGGAAGATCGTTCATCGGATGACGCGGGCGCCATCACTCTGGTGGTCACCATCCCGATCAAACCCGACTTCGAGCGGGAGTTCCTCGAAGCCGCCCATCAGCTGACGGAGAAGGTTCGCGAGAACGAACCGGACACCGTGCACTTCAGCCTGAACAGACACCCGACGGAGACGAGCACGTTCGTCTTCGTCGAGGTCTACCGGGACTCGGCTGCACTGCACATGCACCAGGAGTCAGAGTATTTGGCGGCAGCGGTGGCACGGCTTCCCGAGTGGCTGGCCGGTTCTCCCGAGGAGTTGCAATTGTCGCAGGTCGCCTTCCGATGAAGGTCCGGCACCGGCTGCCGCCTGCTCCGGCTGTCTCCGACGCTGTATTCAGGCGCTGAGGACGTCTCGCTTCCGCCTCTCCAGATTGTCGTCGCACATTCACCAGTTCGAGAGTGTTCAGAGGCGTTGAGGCGCGTCGGACGTGCGCCGGCTTTCGGGCTGCCCGACCTTGGGGGACCCGTCCGGTGTGCGTTGACAATCGGTTGCCAGATCGTTCGACCGCGGCCTATAGTGAACACCGAGGCCGAGCCGGACCACGTCGTCCGCAGGTTCCCGATGTCGTGAACGATCCGGAGGAGCGAACTCTATTGACCGCTAAGCAACCGGTTGCATGGGCCCTGTCCGGCTTCGGCGACGAAATCGACCCCGACCCCGCCATCCAGGTGGCGGTGCTGAAGGCGCTGGGCGCCCAGCACATCGAGGTTCGAAGCGCCTGGGGCACCAACGTGGTCGACCTCGACGACGACCAACTTTCCGCCCTCGCCTCCCTCCTGCGGGACTCCGCCATGGGGGTCTCGGCGGTCGCCTCGCCGATCGGCAAGGTCGACGTGGCGCTCGACGCCGACCTCGAGGTGCAGCGACTGCGCCGGGTGATCCGCGTGGCCCACGCACTGGAGTCCACCTCCATCCGCATCTTCTCCTTCTACCGTGCCGACGGCGTGGCCGTCGAGAGCGTCCGCGACGACGTGCTGACGCGCATGCGGCTGCTCGCCGACGAGGCGGAGCGCGAGGGGGTCACCCTCCTGCACGAGAACGAGAAGGACATCTACGGCGACACCCCGGAGCGCGTGCTCGACCTGGTGGAGAGCGTCGGATCGTCGGCACTCCGACTCGCCTGGGACAACGCGAACTTCGTGCAGGTGGGCGTCCGGCCCTTCACCGACGGCTACGCGATGCTCCGCCCGTACCTCGACTACCTCCAGGTCAAGGACGCGATCGCCGAGACCGGCGACGTGGTCCCCGCCGGTGAGGGGGACGGCGAGCTCCGCGAGACCCTCACCGCGCTCCGCGACGACGGGTACGCCGGATTCGCGTCGCTCGAACCCCACCTGAACGAGACGCACGCGCTCGGCGGCTTCTCCGGCCCCACCGCGTTCGGGCAGGCCGCCCGCGCATTCGCCGGACTGCTGGCGGAGATCGACGTGGTCACCCGATGAGCGGCGCGCTGCGCGTGGCGGTCATCGGCTGCGGCGACATCTCGGTGATTCACTTCGCGGCGATCGCCGGAACGGCCGACGTCGAACTGGTCGCCGTGTGCGACATCGATACGGCGTTCCGCGACGCCGCCGCCGAGGCCCAGGGCGTGCCCGGGTTCGCCGACCACCTCGAGATGTTCGACGCCGTGCGGCCGGACGTGGTGCACGTGTGCACCCCGCACTCCCGGCACGCCACGATGGCGGTGGACGCGCTCGAGCGCGGTATCCACGTGCTGCTCGAGAAGCCGCTCGCCACCACGCGCGAGGACGGCGCCCGTGTGATCGCCGCCGCGGAGTCCGGTTCGGCCAAGATCGCGATCTGCTTCCAGAACCGGTACAACGCCCCGGTCGAAGCCGCGGCCCGCATCCTCGCCTCGGGCGAGCTCGGGACCGTGCTGGGCGGGTCCGCCACCGTAATGTGGCACCGCACCGCCGAGTACTACCGCGACCGTCCGTGGCGCGGCACCTGGGAGGAGGGGGGCGGCGGCCTGCTCATGAACCAGGCCATCCACACGCTCGACCTGCTGCAGTGGCTCGTCGGCGAGGTCGTGGAGGTGCGCGGGAGCGCCAGCACCCACGTGCTCGGAGACGTGATCGAGGTCGAGGACACGGCCGAGATGGCACTCACGCACCGCAACGGAGCGCAGAGCGTGTTCTACGCCACGCTCGCCAACGCCGTGAACGCACCGGTCACCGTCGACATCGTCGCTGAACACGGCACGCTGAGCCTCCGCGGCGAACTGACCGTGACCTACGCGGACGGGCGCACCGAGGTGGTGCCCGAGCGCTCCGCCCCGGTCGGCGGGCGGGCCTACTGGGGCATCTCCCACGAACTCCTCATCCGGGACTTCTACGCGTCGCTCGACTCTCCCGAACCGTTCTGGATCGGTCCGGCGGAGGCGTACAAGACCCTCGACATCATCCAGGACGTGTACGACCAGTCCTTCCCCCGCCGCGCGGGCCGGACGACACCCCTCGAACAGGAAGTTGCCTCATGACGAACACAGTGCGCCTCGGAATCATCGGCCTCGGCACGCAGGGCTCGATGTACGCCAAGTTCATCACCGAGGGGCTCGTGCCCAACATGGTGATCGGTGCCATCACCGAGACCGACCCGGCCCGCACGGCCTTCGCCGCGGAGACGTACCCCGACGTGCCCGTGTTCAGCGACTACATCGAGATGCTGGAGAGCGGCACCGTCGACGCCGTGGTCACCTGCGTGCCGCACTTCCTGCATCCCGAGATCGGCATCGAGACGCTCCGGCGGGACATCCACGCACTCGTCGAGAAGCCGGCCGGTGTCTACACGAAGCAGGTCGACGAGCTGAACGCGTTCGCCGCGACCAAGCCGGACCTGACCTTCGCGATCATGTTCAACCAGCGCAACAATCCCCTGTACGTGCGACTGAAGGAGATCGTCGACAACGGCGAGATCGGCAACATCCTCAGGTCGAACTGGATCATCACCAACTGGTGGCGTCCGCAGAGCTATTACGACCAGAGCGCGTGGCGCGCCACCTGGGGCGGCGAAGGCGGCGGCGTACTCGTCAACCAGGCCCCGCATCAGCTCGACCTGTGGCAGTGGATCTGCGGCGTGCCGAAGTCGGTCTTCGCCAAGGTGGCCTACGGCTTCCGCCGGGACATCGCGGTGGAGGATGAGGTGACCGCGCTCGTCGACTACGGCGACGGCGTCACCGGGGTCTTCGTGACCGCCACCCACGACCTCATCGGCACTGACCGGTTCGAGATCCTCGGCGACCAGGGCCGGATCGTCGTCGAGAACAGCAAGACGGCCACCGTCACCCGGCTCACCCGCCCGGAGCGCGAACTCAGCGCGTCGATGACGCTCGGCGACGTGGGCCGGATCACGTCGGGCGAGCTCGACTCCGCGGACTACTACACGCAGGAGACCATCGAATTCGACTCGCGGTGGGGTGCGCAGCACGCCGGCGTGCTCGAGAACTTCGCCGCGAACATCCTCGACGGCACTCCGCTGATCGCCCCCGGCTCCGACGGCATCCGCGGTGTGCGCCTCGCCAACGCCATCCACCTGTCCAGCTGGACGGGCCGGGAGGTGCCCCTCGACTTCGACGAGAGCGAGTACCTCGAGGAACTCAACTCGCGCATCCGCTCCGAGGGAAAGTACGACGAGCGCCGATAGCCCGCACCGGCCACCGGCCGAGCCACCCCGCCTCCACCGGCTACCGTGGGACCGGGGGCACCGAGCGGGGCTCCGTTTCGAGAGGAGACGGTCATGTCGGCAGAGGATTCGCCGGACGCGCCCACCCCACCGGTGACCGGCGTGCGGGCGAACCGCCGGGCGAAGTCGGCTCCGACGATCTACGACATCGCCCGGTTGGCGGAGGTGAACCCGTCTACGGTCTCACGAGCGCTGAGTCAGCCGGGGCGCATCAACATCAAGACCGAGCAGCGCATCCGCTCCGCGGCGAAGCAGCTCAACTACCGGCTCAATCCCATGGCGCGTGCGCTGCCGACGGGCCGCACCAGCACCATCGGTCTCCTCGTCGCCGACATCACCAACCCCATGTTCTTCACCGCGGTGCGCGGTGCCGAGCGGGCCGCGGCGGAACGCGGGTACACCCTCGTGCTGGCGGAGTCGCAGGAGTCCGGGGCGCGGGAGGCGGAGGCCGCGCATCGCGTGCTGCCGTCGGTCGACGCGCTCATCCTCGTCGTCACCCGACTGTCGGATGAGGCCATCCTCGAACTCGCCGACCGCAAGCCGCTCGTCGTGATCAACCGGATGATCGATGGCGTGAGCAGTCTGGTACCGGACGTGGACCGCGGGATCGCCCAGGCGCTCAACCACCTCGCGGAGCTGCGGCACACCGCCGTCGCCTTCGTCGCCGGCCCCGAAACCTCGTGGATGAGCGGGGCCCGGGCGAGGAGCCTCCGCGCCCAGGCGCCGGGACGTGGAATGACGATCGTCGAGATCGGGCCGGGTGCGCCCACGCTCGACGGAGGCCGCGACGCGCTCGACCGCGTTCTCGCCGCGGACGTCACCGCCGTCGTGGCCTACAACGACCTCATGGCGATCGGTCTGATGCGCGCGGCCACCGCACAGGGCATCGCCGTGCCCGGGCAGCTCAGCATTCTGGGCTTCGACGACATCTTCGGATCCGACTTCACCTCACCGCCGTTGACGACCATTCGCATCCCACTAGGTCTCGCGGGCGACCTCGCGGTGCGTCGCGCCCTCGACATGATCGACGCCGATGCCGCCGACACCGAGTACAGCACGCCCGACGAGCCACCCATCCTCACGGAGCTCGTCATCCGCGGATCGGTCGGTCCAGCGCCGCGCTGAAAGGTGCGTCCTGACGGAGCTCGTCATCCGCGGATCGGTCGGTCCAGCGCCGCGCTGAAAGGTGCGTTCCTTCGACCGGCCCCTCCCACCGCGCGAGTGTGGCAACCGGTTGACAATAGTTCGGGCTGGTGCTCAACTAGGGGAGTGTCAATGAAGCTGCAGTTGGACTCAGACCGTCTGTTCCCCGTCGATGCCGCCACGCGCGACATCGCCCGAGCTCTGTACGAGCGGGTTGCCGAGCTTCCCATCCTGTCGCCGCACGGGCACGTGGCGCCCAGCCTGCTTCGGGACGATCGATCGTTCGCCGATCCGGCGGACCTGTTCATCGTGCACGACCACTACGTGACCCGCCTCCTGCACGCCGCCGGCGTCGACCTCGACGAGCTGGGCGTGGGGCGCAGCGCACCCGCCGACCCGAGGGAGGTGTGGCGCGCGCTCGCCCGCAACTGGCACCTCTTCATCGGCACGTCGTCCGGGTACTGGCTCACGCACGAGCTCGTCACTCTGTTCGGCGTCGAGGACGAACCGAGTGACGCGACCGCGGACGCCCTCTACGACGCCATCTCCGCCCGACTGGCCACGGACGAGTTCCGGCCCCGTGCACTCTTCGACCGCTTCGGCATCGAGGTCATGGCCACCACGGACGATCCGATGGACGACCTGGCCGTGCATGCCGAGCTCGCGGCAGACCCGAGCTTCCGGGGCCGCGTGCTGCCGACCTTCCGCCCCGACGCCTATCTCGACCCCACCTCGCCGGCGTTCCCCGAGAACGTCGGGCGTCTCACGGAGTCCGCAGGGGCGGCGACCGACGACTTCGCCGGATACCTCCGGGCGCTCGAGGACCGGCGTGCGTTCTTCGTGCAGAACGGCGCCGTCTCGGCCGACCACGGGGTGCGGGAGCCCTTCACCGTCGATCTCGACGAGTCCGCCGCCGCGGAGCTCTACCGCGGCGCGGTGCGCGGAACGCTCACGCCCGAGGAGTCGCGTGTCTTCAGCGGGCACATGCTGCTGCAGATGGCTCGCATGAGCGTGAACGACGGCCTCGTGATGACGATCCATCCCGGTGTGCTCCGCAACCACTCCCGGTCCACCTTCGAGCGGCTCGGCCCGGACACCGGGCATGACATCCCGATGAACACGGAGTACACGAACAACCTGCGTCCGCTTCTGGAGCGCTACGGGCTCGAGAAGAACCTGCACCTCATCCTCTTCACCGTCGACGAGACCGTCTTCTCCCGCGAGGTGGCGCCGCTCGCGGGCTTCTACCCGAGCGTGTTCGTCGGTGCGCCGTGGTGGTTCCTCGACGCCCCCGATGCCATCCAGCGGTTCCGCTCCGCGGTCACCGAGACGGCGGGCTTCTACCGCGGTTCCGGGTTCATCGACGATACAAGAGCGTTCCTCTCCATTCCCGCTCGGCATGACATGGCGCGTCGGCTCGACGCGGCCTTCCTCGCCCGGCTCGTGCGCGAGGGTCGCGCCTCCGAGGCGCAGGCCGAACGCATCATCGTGGACCTCGTCGACAGCGTGCCCCGGAAGGCGTTCAAGCTGTGAGCTCGGCGACCCCGCCGCCCGGTGACGCACCGATCCGCCTCACCCGGGCCGGCCTCGCGGAGCGCGACGGACGAGACGTGCCGAAGGCACCCGTGCGCATCGTGCACCTCGGCCTCGGCGCATTCGCCCGCGCGCACCAGGCCTGGTTCACGGGACGGGTCGATCCCGACAACGAGTGGGGCATCGCCGCCTTCACGGGGCGCAGCGCGACGGCCGCCGATGAACTCGCCCCGCAGGACGGCCTGTTCACCCTCGTCGAGCGGAGCGCCACGGCCGACCGGGTCGAGATCGTGACGAGCATCGTCGAGGCGTACGACGGGGCCCGCCTCGATCGCCTCGTCGACCTGCTGGCGGCACCGCCCACCGCGCTCGTCACCCTCACCGTGACGGAGCCGGGGTATCGGCTCACGGCGGACGGAGAACCGAACGCGTCGGACGACGCGGTGATCGCCGACATCGAGGCGTTGCGTGCGGTGTTCTCGGACGCGGCGTCCGACCTCGGGGGCGCGGACTCCCGGCCGGGCGGAGGACCGCGCACGGTCCTCGGTCGCCTCCTCCTCGGCCTCGAGGCCCGCAGACGTGCAGGAGCGGGGCCGCTCGCCGTCGTTTCCTGCGACAACATCCCCGACAACGGACCGTTCGTGCGGTCCGGCGTACTCGGGCTCGCCGCGCTCACCAGCCCGGATGCCGAACGCTGGATCGCCGAGAACGTGTCGTTCGTGTCCACGTCCGTCGACCGCATCACCCCGAAGACCACCGATGCGGACATCCGCACGGTCACGGAGCTCACCGGCTGGCTGGACGCCGCTCCGGTCGTGACGGAGCCGTTCACCGACTGGGTGCTGAGCGGGGCGTTCCCTGCCGGACGGCCGAACTGGGAGGATGCCGGCGCCCGCGTCGTCGATGACATCGAACCGTTCGAGCGGCGCAAACTGTGGCTCCTGAACGGATCGCACAGCCTGCTCGCCTACGCCGGAACGCTTCGCGGCCATGACACGGTCGCGGCGGCGGTGGCGGACCCGGTCTGCCGGGCGTGGGTGAACGAGTTGTGGGACGAGGCCGTGCGACACCTGCCGACGACGGGACTCGACCTCGACGACTACCGCGCCGCGCTCCTCGACCGCTTCGACAACGCCCGCATCGAGCATCGGCTCCTGCAGATCGGCGCGGAGGGCGTGACCAAGCTGCGCGTACGCTTCGCCCCCGTCGCCCGAGCCGAGCGCACCGCGGGGCGGAGCGCCGCCGCGTGCGCCAGGGCGATCGGTGCGTGGATCGCCCTCCTCCGCACCGGCAGGGATCTGCCCGACGCCGAGTCGGTCGCCGTCCGCGCGGCACTCGACTCGCCCGACGAGACCGTCGATCGTGCCCTGCTGGAACTCATCGACCCGGCCCTCGCCGAGGATGCCGACTTCCTGACCCTGGTGACCGCCGCGGTCGCCGACTTCGCCGCCCCCGACGAGAAACAACCGAAGGAGACCACCCCGTGATCATCGATTCCGCCGAGGTAATCGTCACCAGCCCCGACCGCAACTTCGTCACCCTGAAACTGACGACGGACGACGGCCTCACCGGGCTCGGCGACGCCACCCTGAACGGCCGCGAGCTCGCCGTGGTGAGCTACCTCACCGAGCACGTGGTGCCGCTCCTGATCGGGCGGGACGCCCACAACATCGAGGACACCTGGCAGTTCCTCTACCGCAGCGCGTACTGGCGCCGCGGACCGGTCACCATGGCAGCGATCGCCGCCGTCGACGTGGCGCTCTGGGACATCAAGGCCAAGGCCGCCGGGATGCCGCTGTACCAGCTGCTCGGCGGCGCCTCCCGCACGGGCCTCCTCGCCTACGGCCACGCGTCGGGCAAGACGCTCGAGGAACTGTTCGACAGCGTGCGGGAGCACCAGGAGGCGGGCTACAAGGCGATCCGGATCCAGACGGGCGTCCCGGGCCTCAAGTCGATCTACGGCATCGCGTCGAACGCGACCTTCGAGGGCAACACCGGCGTGCGGTACGACCACGAGCCGGCGCAGCGCGGCGCGCTCCCCAACGAGGAGGACTGGGACACGCGCAGCTACCTCCGGCACGTGCCGACGGTGTTCGAGGCCGTGCGCAACGAGTTCGGGCCCGAGATCCCGCTGCTGCACGACGGTCACCACCGGATGACGCCCATCCAGGCCGCCACGCTCGGCAAGTCGCTCGAACCCTACGACCTGTTCTGGCTCGAGGACTGCACGCCGGCCGAGAACCCCGAGGCGCTGCGGCTGGTGCGCCAGCACACCACCACTCCGCTCGCGATCGGCGAGATCTTCAACACCGTGTGGGACTACCAGCAGATCATCCGCGAGCAGCTGATCGACTACGTGCGGAGCGCTGTGACGCACACCGGCGGCATCAGCCACCTGCGCAAGGTGCTGGACTACGCGGCGCAGTACCAGATCAAGTCGGGCATGCATGGGCCGACCGACATCTCCCCGGTGGGCATGGCGGCGGCGATGCACCTCGGGCTCGCCATCCACAACTTCGGCATCCAGGAGTACATGGCGCACGGCGACAAGACGAACGCGGTGTTCGAGCAGTCGTTCACCTGGGAGAACGGCATGCTGCACCCCGGATCGAAGCCGGGCATCGGCGTCGAACTCAACGTGGACGAGGCGGGCAAGTACCCGTACGCGAAGGCGTACCTGCCCTACAACCGCCTCGCCGACGGAACCGTGCACGACTGGTGATAGCCGTGCACGACGGGTAGAAGCGCCTACCGGAGGTCGTGGAGGTCGGGCCGCTCGAGCAGCTCGACCTCCACGCCGTCGGGATCCCGCACGATGCCGAACCGCCCCTCGCCCACGTCGAGCGCACGGGGCGTGCCGCGCTCCGGGGTGACCCCGACGGCCGCGAACGCCGCGAGCGCATCGTCCAGGTCGTGCACCCGGAGCCCGAAATGCGGGAAGATCGGGCCGGGGATCGGCGTTGCGCGGTGCTGCAGTTCGAGCACGTCGTAGTCGCACGCCAGGTAGGTGAGGGTGAGGCCGTCGTCCCGGACGATCTCGGTCACGTCGGACAGCCCGAGCAGCTCGCGGTAGAAGCGTTTGGCCGTCGCGAAATCGTTCGCCACCAGCGCGTAGTGGTCGAATGCGGCCACCAGAGGATGCTCGAACGGCTCGACCCGCATGTGCAGATCGCGTTCGAGCAGCTCCACCCGCGCCCCGTTGGGATCGGACAGGAAGGCGAGCCGGCCGACCCCCGTGCCCGCGACCCGGGGCTCCACGAGCGGAGCGCAGCCGAAGTCGAGAAGGGACGCGAAGTCACGGTCGAGATCGTCGGTGGAGAACGCCAGGTGGGTGATGCCGAACGTCTCCTCCTCCGGCGGGTCGGGGCGGTACAGCAGCTCGATCATCCCGCCGTGCAACTGCAGGTAGACCACCGACGTGCCGGTGGCGGGAATCACGCCCTCGAACACGATGCGGGCTCCGAGGACGCCGCGATAGAAGTCGAGCGACGCGGTGAGGTCGCGAACGACGATGCCGAAATGGTTGAGCTCGTGGATCACGGGGACGGTCCTTCCGGGTCGGGGATGCTGCGGGGCTCGAGGTGGATCCGCCTGCCCTCCTCGGCCGACGAGTAGGCGGCGTAGATGACGTCGATGACATCGGTGGCGAGCTCGAGGTCGGCGAGCGGCCGGCGACCGGTGGCGACGCACTCGACGAAGTCCTGCATCTCCTGCGGGTACCCGCGCAGCCAGTCCTCGTCGGGCGAGGCGGAGATCCAGCCGGTGCGGCTCTCGATCTTCTCGTGCAGGTACTCGTCGCCGAAGGCGGCGCTGTCCGGGGTGTAGGCGAGGAGGGCGTTGCTCGGCGTCATGTTGGCGTGGTAGGCGCCGTTCGTGGTGTACACCTCGAAGGTGTTGCGCACGCCACCGAGCATGGCGAAGGATGCGGTGATCACGGCCCGCGTGCCGTCGCTGAAGGCGAGCACGACGTTCGCCCAGGTCTCCACGTCGTGCCAGTCGGAGACGAGCCAGTCGTGTCCGCCCGCACGGGAGGCGGCGGACTCGTGCAGCCTGGCCGTGTCGGCCGTCACCGAGACGACGGAGACCGGCGACGAACCGAACTCGGCGGCCTCGAAGCGCTTGAGGTGCAGCGCCGCACCGATCGCGTGGGATCCCAGCATGAGGAGGGCACCCCCACCCGCCGTGTCCCGGCGCCTCGACCGGGGCGCGTGCGATCCGCTGTGGCTCTCCTCGGCGCGCAGGTCGAGGATCCTGCCCCGCGACGCGGCCAGCAGGCGCTTCGTCTTCGCCATCGCCGGCGCGTACACCCAGTTCTCCGCGTACAGGAAGTGCACGCCCGCCTGCTCGACCGCCGCCGCGATCTCGGCGGCGGACGCGAGAGCCCGGTCCCGCTCCGCGCGCGCCCGGGCCGACCCGGTGAGGTCGCTCGACCCGAAGGCCCCGGTCAGCGGTTTCTCGCAGATCACCGACTTGCCGGCACGTGCCGCCTCGATCGCGATGGGCGCGTGGGACGCATTCGGCACGCACACGCACACCACGTCGATGCCGGGATCCGCGAGCAGTTCGCGATAGTCCGCGTAGACGGTCGGCACGGAGTGCTCGGAGGCGAATCGCTCCGCGCGGTCGCGCCGGATGCCGGCCACCGCGACGAACTCCACGCGAGGGCCGGTCGTGCGTCGGAGCGCCTCCGCATGCAGGGCGGCGGAGAACCCCGACCCGATGAAGCCGACGCGCACGGTGCTTCCGCGCGCCGCGTCCGACGACCCTCCGAGGGTGCTCACATCGCGTCGGCGAGGTAGCGGGCGAAGTGCGGCACCGCGATCTCGGCGTCCTCGATCTCGGGGTGCCAGGCCTTCTCCCACTCGAAGTGCACGAAGCCGGCGTAGCCGTTGCGCTGCAGCACGCCGAGAATGTCGAGCAACGGCACCGTTCCCTCGCCCGCCAGAGCGAAGTCGAAGCCGTCGGCATTCGCTGCATTCGAGTCCTTCATGTGCACGTGCCGGATCCGGTCGCCGAGCTTCGACCAGGTGTAGTCGGGCGACTCGCCGTGTCGGTAGGTGTGCAGCGTGTCCCACAGCACCTGCAGCGCGTCGCCCGCCCCGCGCGCGAAGAGGTCGAGGATGCTCTCCGACGTCGAGAAGTCGTCGTGCGACTCGAGCAGTGTGGTGACGCCCTCGGCGGCGGACTCCTCGGCCACCGCGCCGAGCCCCGCGGCGATCGCGTCGAGCACGCGCTCGCGGTCGTCCTCGGGGGCGATCGGGCCCCCGAACACCCGGATGAACGGCGCGCCGAGCCCCGCGGCGATGCGCACGTTGGCGCGGGCGTTCGCGCGCTCCGCCTCCCGAGCGGATTCGTCCAGCGAGCTCTGCCGCACGCTGGTGTCGACGCAGACGACGGAGAGTCCCGCATCGGTGAAGCGGGCGCGCGTCTCCGCAAGACGGGCGGGGGAGAACTCCTCGAGCGTCGGCAGGTCCACCTCGCCGCGGACGAAACGGAGCTCGATGCCGGTGTACCCGCTCCGCGTGGCGAGGGAGATGATGCCGTCGAGGTCGTAGTCGGGGCACGCGAGCGTGCTGAAGCCGATGTTGAACGCCATACGCGCGTCCTCCTGATGTCGTCGTCGAGCGGTCGGGGTGCGCGACGCAGGCGGTTTCGCGCGCGTCGGCGGCCCGATCAGTCTGCAACCGATTGCCACCGGGCGTCAAGGTCTCGCCGCCGCTCCGGTTCTCGCTCCGCGCTACCGATAGTTCTCCCCGCCACACATACAGCGGGAGCGGGGAAGGGGTGCCGGAGCGGGGACGGGCGGGCACGGTGACGGGCAGGGGTTCGGGAGCAGGAGCGGGGACGGCGCTCCGGGCATGTAAACTCGGGGACTGAACTTCGGCGAGGGATGCGAAGGTCGCCGGAAACGGCGACGGCATCCGTTATCGACGCGGTGGACGAGGCTCGCAGGTCTTTCCTCACGCGCAATGCGTTCGAGTTGAACACCCAACCACTATGCGAGCTTCCGGCTCGCCAAGGAGTAGATCATGGCAGAGAACAAGGTCGTCGCGGAGCTCCGCGACTCATTCGGCAAGGGCGCGGCGCGCAAGCTCCGTGCGGTGGGCAAGGTCCCCGCGGTCATCTACGGTCACGGCACCGACCCGCGTCACGTGACGCTCCCCGGCCACGAGATGATGCTCATCATGCGCAAGGCGAACGCCGTGCTGGAGCTCGACATCGACGGCACCCCGCAGCTCGCGCTGGTCAAGGACGTGCAGAAGGACCCCGTGCGCCAGATCATCGAGCACATCGACCTCATCGTCATCCGCCAGGGTGAGCGGGTCGCGGTCGACGTGCCCGTGCACGTCGAGGGCGAGTCCGCTCCCGAGACCATCTCGAACCTCGACCAGACCAGCATCTCCATCGAGGTCGACGCGATCCGCATCCCCGAGAACGTCGTCGTCAGCGTCGAGGGCCTCGAGGAGGGTGCTCACATCGTCGCCGGCGACGTGGCCCTCCCGGACGGCGCGACCCTGCTCACCGACCCGGAGACGCTCGTCGTCTCGGTGTCCGTGCCCCAGCTCGACCTCACCACCGACGCGGTCGACGAGCCCGCCGAGGGCGACGAGGGCGTGGAGATCGAGGGCGAGGGCGGCACGTCCGACGAGACCGTCGACGCCGACTCGGGCGAGTCCACCTCCGAATAGCACTCCGGAAGGGCCTGCCGGGTCTCGTCATCGTGTTCACCGCGATGCGAGCCGGCGGGCCCTTCCGTTCGTTCGGGAAGCGGCACGCACGGAAGGGAGAGAACATGGAGCAGGAGACCTGGCTCGTCGTCGGCCTGGGCAACCCCGGATCCGGGTACGCGGGCAACCGGCACAACGTGGGTCAGATGGTGCTCGCCGAGCTGGCGGACCGTCTCTCCGCATCCTTCCGGTCGCATCGCACCAACGCGTCGGTCGCCGAAGGCCGCACGTATGCGGCCGGTCCGAAGCTGGTGCTCGCCAAGCCGAACACGTTCATGAACGTGTCGGGCGGGCCCGTCGCCAATCTGCTGCGGTTCTACTCGCTGCCTCCGGAGCGCCTGATCGTCGTGCACGACGAGCTCGACATCCCCTTCGACTCCCTCAAACTCAAGTTCGGCGGCGGCCACGGCGGGCACAACGGCATCCGCGACATCCTCGCCGCCCTCGACACCGGGGACTTCACCCGCGTGCGGGTGGGCATCGGACGCCCGCCCGGCCGGCAGCCCGCGGCCGACTTCGTGCTGCGCGACTTCGCCGCGGCGGAGCGCCAGGTGCTGCCGAGCGCACTGTCCGACGCGGCCGACGCGGTCGAGGCCATCGCCGCGGACGGACTCACCGCGGCACAGCTGCGCTTCCACACCGCGCGGTCCTGATCCCGTTTCGGCGTACCCTTAGTCGATCGCCGAAGGCGCAACGAAAAGGATCGACACACATGATCGTGCACCGACTCACCGTCGAGGGGCGGGACTACTTCCTCCCCGAGCCCGTCACCCAGCTCCGCGATGACATCCTTAAGGCCATCCGTGCTGGCGGCGGCTACGTGAACATCCCGCCGCTCCGCTCCGGTCCCGGCGTGGACATCCTCTTCTCTCCTGGCATGCCGGTGCTCTGGACGCAGCTCGATGTGGGTGGAGACGACGAACCGACGAAGCAGGACGATGACGACATCCGACTCGGCGTCGATGCGTACTGACCCGGCTTCCGCCCGGATGACCTGGAGGGACCGCTCGGCATGACCGCTGGGACCGTCGACGTGCTCCGCCGGAACAACGTGCAGGTGCTCGGCAACCCCGAGGGGCGGCCGATGCTGCTCGCGCACGGGTTCGGCTGCAGCCAGGAGATGTGGCGCCTCATGGTGCCGCACCTCGAAGACACCTACCGCATCGTGCTGTTCGACCAGGTCGGCGCGGGGGACTCCGATCTGCGCGCGTACGACCGGGGCAAGTACGACTCCCTGCACGGTTACGCCGACGACGTGCTCGAGATCCTCGACGAACTGGATCTGACGGATGTGGTGCTCGTCGCGCACTCGGTGAGCGCGATGGTGGGCGTGCTCGCCGCCAACCGCCGACCGGAGCGCTTCGGTGCGCTGGTGCTCGTGGGGCCGTCGCCCCGCTACCTCAACGACACGGGGTACGTCGGTGGCTTCACCCAGGCGGACATCGACGGACTGCTCGACGCCCTCGACTCGAATTACCTCGGCTGGTCCGCGACGATGGCGCCCGTGATCATGGGCAACGCCGAGCGACCCGAGCTGGCGATGGAGCTCACCGCCAGCTTCTGCCGCATCGACCCGACGATCGCCCGGCACTTCGCCCGCGTGACGTTCCTCTCCGACAACCGCCGCGATCTCTCCGCGGTGCGCACGCCGACACTGGTGCTGCAGTGCAGCGAAGACCTGATCGCTCCGATGACCGTCGGCCAGTACGTGCACCAGCAGATCCCGGGCAGCACGATGAGGGTGCTCAACGCCAGGGGCCACGTGCCGAACCTCTCCGACCCCCTGTCGGTCGTCCGCGAGATCCAGGACTTCCTGGCGTGACGACTCCCGCTGCTCGCTCCGACGGGGAGCGCCCGGCTGCGCGCGAGGATTCCTTCGAGGAGTTGTACGCGACCGCGCCCTGCGGGCTGCTGTCCACCACCTCCGACGGTGTGGTGGTGACGGTCAACGACACCCTGCTGCGGTGGATCGGTGTCGCCCGCGACGATGTGCTCGGCCAGCAGTTCACCGACCTGCTCGACTCGGGCAGCCAGCTCTTCTACGAGACGCGTTACCAGCCCGTCCTGCAGTTGAAGGGCGAGGTGCGGGAGGTCGCGCTCGCTCTGCGCCGGCCCGGCCGGGATCCCCTCGCCGTGCTCGTCAATTCCGACCTGGTGACCGACGCGACCGGGTCTCCGGTGCACGTGCGTACGGCGGTGTTCGACTCCACCGCCCGCAAGGGCTACGAACGGGAACTGCTGCTCGCCCAGCGGGCCGCCGAGTCCTCCGAGGCGCGAGTGCGGGTGCTGCAGGACGCGTCGAGCGCCTTCGGGTCGAGCTCCACCGACCGGGCGCTGTCGCGGGCACTCGTGTCGAGCGCGCGCGACGCGTTCGCGGCGGCGGCCGCGGCGGTGCTCCTGGCCGACGACTCGGACATGCTCACGGTGTCCGCCGGGTCGCACCCGCTCGACCAGTCCGTGCCGCTCGGTGCGGCCCGGCCGGAGACTGACGCGATCCGACGTTCCGAGGTGCTCACCTTCCCCACCCTCGACGACCTGCGAGCGGCGTACCCGGAGTTCGGCGAGCGCCTCGCAACGACTCGATACGAGGCGATGACGGTGGCCCCGCTGATCAACGAGGGTCACCCGCTCGGGGTGCTCGTCGCGTTCTTCGGCAGGCGCCGCACCTTCGACGACCGGGAGGTCGAACTGCACGAGGCGCTGGCCCGTCAGGCGGTTCAGGTGTTCGGCCGACTCCGGCTGCAGAACGAACTGGTGCAGCTCGCGCTGCACGACCAGCTCACCGGGCTCGCGAACCGCACCCTGCTGCACGAGCAGCTCGACCGCGTGCTCGTCACCGCCCAGCGAAACCTGCGGGCGATGGCGCTCATCTTCCTCGACCTCGACGGCTTCAAGGCCGTCAATGACAATCTCGGCCACGCCACGGGGGACACGGTGCTGCGTACGCTGTCGACCCGGATGGAGGCCGCGGTGCGTCGCAGCGACATCGTCGGCCGGTACGGCGGTGACGAGTTCGTCATCATCTGCGAGGACACCGACGAGGATGCCGCCCGACGTGTTGCGGAACGCATCCGCGCCGTCGTGAGCGAGTCGGTGGAGGTCGCCGCCGGATACGCCATCAGTGCCAGCGTGGGCGTGGCGCTGTACTCGGCGGTGCTCGGCACGGCGGTGACCGCCGAGCGGATGTTCCACCTCGCCGACGACGCCATGTACGAGTCGAAGAGATCGGGCAAGGACCGGGTCACGGTCGTCCGGGCGACCTGACCGCGACGGCGCCTCCCGTGTCGGGAGCAGCGCGTAGGCTTGCGCGGTGATCCTTTCGGGCTTGATTACTGCGCTTTCGCGCGCCTCCACGTTCCGCGACGCGCTCGCCTACTCGGGCCGGGACGCGGATTTCTCCCTCACCGACGGGCTGCGCGCCCCGCTGCTCGGGGCACTGCTCGCCCGCCGCGCCGTCGAGAGCGGGGCGGGCACCGCCGCCGTCTCCGTCCCCGGCTGCCTGTTCGCGCTCACGGCGACCGGGCGCGAGTCGGAGAGCCTGCGCGAGAGTCTCGCCGCGGTCGCGCCGTCCGCGGAGATCGTCGAGTTCCCCGCCTGGGAGACCCTCCCGCACGAGCGTCTCAGCCCGAGCGCCGAGATCGTCGGCAAGCGCCTGCGGGCGCTCCGCCGGCTGAAGGAGTGGGACGAGGCCAGGCTGTCCGGCGCTGCCGACCTGCATCCGCTCATCGTGGTCGCGTCGGTGCGCGCCGCCCTGCAGCCGGTGGCCGACAACCTCACCGACTACGCACCGATCTCCCTCACGGTGGGGGACCGGGGTGCCGACCTCCCGTCCATCGCGCGGGGACTCGTCGATCTCGCCTACGCCCGCGTCGACATGGTGACGCGACGCGGGGAGTTCGCCGTTCGCGGCGGCATACTCGACGTCTTCCCGTCGTTCGCCGACCACCCCGTGCGGGTGGAGTTCTTCGGCGACGAGGTGGACCAGATCCGCGAGTTCTCGGTGGCCGACCAGCGATCCCTGCCCGACGACATGCGCACCGTGGAACTCGGCGCCAGTCGCGAGATGCTGCTGACCCCCGCCGTGCAGCAGCGCGCCCGCGAGATGCGCAGCGAGTTTCCGAGCCTGTCGACCATGCTCGAGAAGATCGCGGAGGGCATCCCGGTCGAGGGCATGGAGAGCCTCGCGCCGGCGCTCATCGACCGGCTCGTTCCGGTGACGCACTACCTGCCCGAGGACTGCGCCGTGGCGGTGATCTCGCCCGAGCGGGTGGCCACCCGGGCCATCAGCCTCGCCGAGACGAACCGCGAGTTCCTGTCCGCCGCCTGGAACGCCGCCACCGCCGGCGCCGAGTCGCCGATCGACCTGGCGTCGGGCGACTTCCTCAGCCTCGGCGAGCTGCGCTCGACCAAGGGGAATCGTCCGTGGTGGACGCTCAGCCAGTTCCAGGCCACCGACGTGCTGCCCGAAGACCTCGAGATCGACGAGGTGCTGACCGTGCGCATCGACGCCGAGACCGTGCCGAGCTTCACCGGCAACGCGTCGGGGGCGATCGAGCACGTGGCCGACCGCCTGAAGAACGGCTGGAACGTGGGCATCGTCGCGCACGGTGCCGGTCTCGTGGAGCGGGCCGCCGACCTCCTCGCCGAGCACGAACTGCCCGCCCGCATGGTGGACGACTTCCCGGAGGAACCGGAACGCGGAATCGCCTACCTCGTGAAGGCGGGACTGGCCGCCGGCTTCGAGCTGACCGAGACCAAGCTCGCCGTGCTCACCGAGGCCGAGTTCTACGGACGATCGGCCGGCTACGACTCGCGGCAGGTGAAGAAGCTCGCCACCCGACGGAAGAACGTGGTGGACCCGCTTCAGCTCTCGGCCGGCGACTTCGTCGTGCACGCCACGCATGGCATCGGCCGCTTCGTCGAGATGGCGCAGCGCGAGGTGTCGACGGGCGGCCGCAACGCCGTGAAGCACAGCCGCGAGTTCCTCGTGATCGAGTACGCACCCAACAAGCGCGGGTACCCCGCCGACAAGCTCTTCGTGCCCACCGACCAGCTCGACCTGCTCAGCCGCTACGTCGGGGGAGAGGCGCCGACCCTGTCGAAGATGGGCGGCAGCGACTGGGCGGCGGCCAAGGGCAGGGCGCGTCGTGCGGTGCGGGACATCGCCGTCGAACTGGTGAAGCTCTACTCCGCCCGGATGGCGAGCAAGGGACACGCGTTCCCGCCCGACACCCCGTGGCAGCGCGAGCTCGAGGAGGCCTTCCCGTTCGTCGAGACCCCCGATCAGCTGCAGGTCATCGACGAGGTCAAAGCCGACATGGAGCGTCCCATCCCGATGGACCGCCTCGTCTCCGGTGACGTGGGCTTCGGCAAGACGGAGATCGCCGTGCGCGCCGCGTTCAAGGCCGTTCAGGACGGCAAGCAGGTGGTGGTCCTCGTGCCCACCACCCTCCTCGTGCGCCAGCACCTCGAGACGTTCACCGAGCGATTCGCCGGCTTCCCCATCCACCTCCGCGCGCTCAGCCGGTTCCAGACCGATCGCGAGGCGCGGGAGACGGTGAAGGGTCTCGAGGACGGGTCCATCGACATCGTCATCGGCACCCACCGGTTGCTCACCGACAAGATCTCCTACCGCGACGTCGGCCTCGTGATCATCGACGAGGAACAGCGCTTCGGTGTCGAGCACAAGGAATCGCTCAAGAAGCTGAAGAACAACGTCGACATCCTCGCCATGAGCGCGACGCCGATTCCGCGCACGCTGGAGATGGCGGTCACCGGCATCCGGGAGATGTCGACCCTCGCGACACCGCCGGAGGAGCGGCACCCGATCCTCACCTTCGTCGGCCCCTACAGCGAGCGCCAGGTCGCGGCGGCCATCCGTCGCGAGCTGCTGCGCGAGGGGCAGGTCTTCTTCGTGCACAATCGCGTCTCGAGCATCAGCCGCATCGCGAGCCAGATCGCCGAGCTGGTGCCCGAGGCCCGGGTGGCGGTGGCGCACGGCCAGCTGCCGGAGCACGTGCTCGAGCAGGTCGTGGTCGACTTCTGGGAGCGCAAGTTCGACGTGCTCGTGTCGACCACCATCATCGAGACCGGCCTCGACATTGCGAACGCCAACACCATCATCATCGACCGCGCCGACAAGTACGGCCTCAGCCAGCTGCACCAGCTGCGCGGCCGGGTGGGCCGTGGTCGGGAGCGGGCGTACGCCTACTTCCTCTACGACGCCGACAAACCGCTGTCCGAAACGGCGCACGACCGGCTCGAGACCATCGCGGCGAACAACGAGCTGGGATCCGGCATCCAGGTGGCGCTCAAGGACCTGGAGATCCGCGGCGCCGGCAACCTGCTCGGCGGCGAGCAGTCCGGACACATCCAGGGCGTGGGCTTCGACCTGTACCTGCGGATGATCGGCGAGGCGGTGTCCACCTTCCGCGGCGACGTGGCCGAGGGGCAGACCGAACTGCGACTCGAGCTGCCCGTCGACGCGCACATCCCCGAGGAGTACGTGGACAGCGAGCGCCTGCGCCTCGAGGCCTACCAGAAGCTCTCCACCGCGAGCGCGCCCACGGCGGCCGACGACCAGATCGACCTTGTACTCGACGAGCTCACCGATCGTTACGGCGAACCCCCGGCCGAGGTGGCGAACCTCATCGCCGTGTCGCGGCTCCGCCGCTTCGCGCAGAAGGCGGGACTCTCGGAGGTCGTCGCGATGGGACCGAACCTGCGGGTGGGACCGGCGCACCTCGCCGACTCGATGCAGGTGCGCCTCCAGCGCATGTATCCGGGATCCAAGATTTTCGCTCAGACGAGCGTCGCCGCCATCCCCCTGCCGAAGTCCGGCGGTGAGGTGCTGGCCGATGCCGACCTCATCGTGTGGGTGAGTTCGTTGCTCGAGGCGGTCTTCGCGCCCGTTCCCGCTCCCGCGACCTCATGACGAACGATCCCGCTCCGACCCCCGCCCCGGCCACCCGGCTCGACGAGCTCGTCGAGGTCATGGCGAGGCTCCGGGGTCCGGGCGGGTGCCCGTGGGATGCCGACCAGACGCACGAATCCCTGGTCACCTATCTCGTCGAGGAGACGTACGAACTCGTCGAGGCCATCGAGACCGGTGATCGCGACGCGATGCTGGAGGAGCTCGGCGACGTGCTCTACTCGGTGCTGTTCCACGCCGACATCGCCGCGAACACCCCGGGCGAGGACTTCGACATCCAGGACGTTGCGGAGCGGATGACCGCGAAGATGGTCGGTCGCCACCCGCACGTCTTCGGCGACACCGAGGCGCACACCGCCGACGACGTCGTGGGGTTGTGGGACGAGCTGAAGGCGCGGGAGAAGCCGTCGCGGAGCAGCGTGCTCGATGGCATACCGCAGGCGATGCCGGCTCTGGCGCTGGCCGACAAGGTGATCGGCCGCGCCGGGAAGGTCGGAGTCCTCGTTCCCTCGGCGGGTGCGGTCCCGACCTCGGAGGACGAGCTCGGTCCGCTGCTGCTGTCGATCGTCGCGTCGGCTCGCTCCGCGGGGCTCGATGCGGAGCGGGCGTTGCGCGCCGCCGTGCGGACTCTTCAGCGGGAGATCCGCGATCAGGAGGCGGGGTCGAACGCTCCCGGCGCATGAGGCAGGACACGTGATTAGGGTGGCACCAGCAGTTCCGAAGCTTTCGGTCCACAACGAGGAGTCCTCTTGGCGCGAAAAGCAAATCCGAACCGCAGGGTGGTGTTGTTAGAGGGCATCACCGAAGCGTTGTTCACCCGCTCGATCGGTGAGATCTCGTTCCGCTCGCTGGCCGAGTCGCTCGGGGTGAGCACGTACACGCTCGTCTACCACTTCGGCACCCGCGAGGAGCTGCTGAAGGCCATCCTCCAATCGGTCACCGACCGGCAGAACGACGCGCTCGGCCTGGTCGACGCCCACCACTCGACCGTCGAGGCGTTCATCGAGTCCTTCCACACGGCCTTCGCGATCATGGTCGACCCGGCGAACCGCCAGCTCCAGCGCATCGAGTTCGAGGCCGCGATGATGGGCGTCATGAGCCCGGACCTGCTGCCGATCGCGCGGGGCACCTTCGACCTGTGGCTCGACGTGTCCGCCGAGGCGCTGCGGGGCCTCGGCCTCTCGGCGGAGCCCGCCCACGACAGTGCGCGTTTCATCATCGACGCGATGTACGGGCTCAAGTACGACCTCGTGCTCACGGGGGACACCGCACGGGTCCGATGCACCTTCGACTCGGTGCTCACCGAGTATCGCGAGAAGGTCGTCCGACAGCTCTCGCAGGAACCCGGGGGCACCGCGCCGCGCGACTGAGTCGCGTCAGGCGATCCGGCTGCCCTTCGGCAACTTCCTCGCGGGCGTGCGGGTGCGGGACGTTCCCCAGAGCAGGGCGCCGGCGCCGAGGAGCACGTGACTGGCCAGTCCCACGAACCAGGTGGGCACCGTGCGGTCGTACACCTGCTCCGGCGTCTCGTACTCGCCCATGCCCTTGGCGTCGTACATGGCGCACTCGTCGATCGTCACGTCGAGGTCGGGCGGGATCTGCGCGGAGCGGACGCCCGACGCGATGGCACCGAAGAGATCGGTGGGATTCCCGTTGCGGTCGAAGCTGCCGGCCGCCGCATCCGCAAGCACCAGATAGGGGTTCGCCGCCAGCACCCCCCAGTAGTAGTCGTAGCGGGGCTGGGTCGAGGTCGTGATCATCGGGTCGAGGCAGGGCGGCGGGCCGTCGAACTGCGGCCCTGCGCCGAAGTCCGTTCCGGCCTCGTAGTCGATGCCGATGTACGTGGTCTTCATCGGGGACTGCGTCGCCGCACCGCCGAGGGTGAACACGATGAGGGTGCCGATGCTGAGGGCCGCGACCGCGAGGTAGGTGGTGACCACCGAGAACAGCGGGCGGGGGATGACGCCGGACAGGCCCACGCCCAGTGCCGCGACCACCCCGAGCTCGATGGCGAGCACGATCACCGCCGTGACGATGGTGTCGGCCGCGACCGCCCCGAGCGCCACGGAGAAGATCAGGAAGGGCAGGGCGACCACGAGGAACGCCAGTGCGGCGGTCCACGCGGCGAGGAACTTGCCGAGCACGAGCTGCCCTGTGGACACGAGGGTGACCTGGGTCGTGGCGAGGGCGCCGGCGTCCCGGTCGCCGTTGATCGCGTTGCCGCTGAGCGCGGGTGCCACCAGGGTCCCGAGCAGGAGCACGAGGAAGATGATCGTGGAGAACAGGTAGCCGCCGCCGGTGTTGGCGTAGGAGATGCTGAGCCACAGCATCAGCGTCGCGCCCGCCACGACGAGGGCGAAGGTGCCGAGCAGCACGTACCAGGCCACGCCGCGCACGCGCTGCCGGAGTTCGAGGCCGAGGACGGTGCCGAGTCCGCCGAGGAAGGTGCTCACGACTCCTCCGTTCTGCGCAGGTCGAGGAAGGTGTGCTCCAGGTCGCCCACGGCCGGCGCGAACGACGAGATGGATGCCCCCGACGCCACGAGCGCCGACAGCAACGCCGCTGCATCGGCCTCTCCGCTCACCGAGACGAGCGTACCGAGCGCGTCCACCGACACCCGGTCCGGCGGCACGCCGACCGTGCGGAGGGCCGCAGGCAGCCTGCTTGGGTCGACGCTGCGGATGCGCCACTGCCGGGTGCTGGTACGCGTGGCCGCGATGCGGTCGGCGGATGCGGTGGTCCCCGCCTCCAGATACACGGCGGCGGTGGCCATCTCGTCGAGTTCGGAGAGCACGTGGCTCGAGACGAGAATCGTCCGTCCCTCGGCCGCCAGGCGGGACACGAGCACGCGGAGATCGACGCGCGCACTCGGGTCGAGCCCCGACGCCGGTTCGTCGAGCAGCAGCACCGACGGGTCGTGCACGAGGGACCGGGCCAGGCTGAGGCGCTGCTTCTGGCCGCGCGACAGCACGCGGGTGGGCTGATTCGCCAGCTCATCGAGGCCGACCAGGCCGATCAGCTCCGACGCCCGGGTGGCCGACGTGGCACGGTCGAGGCGGTGGAGACGGCCGGTGATCTCGAGGGTCGCCCGCACGCTGAGGGTCGACCAGGAGCCGAGGATGTCGGGCATCCAGCCCATCCGCGCCCGCACCTCGGCGGGGTGGGTCACCGGGTCGAAACCCGCCACGCGAATGCTGCCGCCGTCGGGTCGGAGCAGGGTGGCCAGCATGAGCAGCAGCGTGGTCTTGCCCGATCCGTTCGGACCGATCAGGGCGGTCACCGCCCCGGGCTCCGCGGTGAAGGTCGCGGACCGCACGGCGTGCACGCCGCCGAACGACCGGCTCACGCCCGTGACCGTGATCCCCTCCGACAGCGCGGCTCGGTCGGGCGGGATGTCGGCGGGCGGGGCGTTGGTCACGATGGCGCTTTCCGGGAAGGGGAGTGTGCAGCGGTGCCGCCGGGCGGTGCCGCTGTCCTCACGATAGGACGCCGGGTGCCGGGTCCGCGTCATCCTGCCGGGGGAAAATGCGCGGGGATCGACAGCCGCTCGGGGGATCTGGAACGCTGGTCGCATGTGGATCGGCTGGATCGAGTTCGACCTCCTGCTGGGTGACGTGCACTCGCTCAAGGAGAAGCGCTCGGTCGTCCGGCCGCTGATCGCCGAACTGCGGCGACGCTTCGCGCTCACCGTGGCCGAGGTCGATGCGCTCGATCTGCACCGGCGGAGCGGTATCGGCGTCTCGGTGGTGGCCGCCGATCCGGCGCACGTCGTCGAGCTGCTCGACTCGGTGGAGCGCTTCGTGGCGGCGCGACCGGAGGTCGAGCTGCTCTCGGCGCACCGTCGCATCCTGTCGTCCACCGACGAGTGACGCGTCGGCCCTGGGCACCGGGGCATCCCTGTCAGAATGAACCAATGGCGTCGATCACCCCTCCCCGCGGCATGCGCGACTTCCTTCCGGCCGAGAAGGCGAGGCGCGAAGGCGCACTCGCCGTGATCCGCCGGACGTACGCCGCGCACGGGTTCGACGAGATCGAGACGCCGGTGATGGAGGACGTGCAGCGACTGCACTCCGGCCTCGGCGGTGACAACGAGAAGCTCGCCTTCACGGTGCTGAAGCGTGCGCTCTCCGGCGACGAGTTGCGCGCCGCCGCGGACGGCGGCGACGTCCTCGCGCTCGCCGACCTGGGGCTGCGCTTCGATCTGACGGTGCCGCTCGCTCGCTTCTACGCGTCTCACCGCGCCGAGCTGCCGACCGTGTTCCGTTCGGTGCAGATCGCGCCGGTGTGGCGTGCGGAGCGACCGCAGAAGGGGCGCTACCGCCAGTTCATGCAGTGCGACATCGACATCATCGGGGAGTCGGGACAGCTCGCCGAGGCCGAGCTCATCACCGCGACCGCGGCAACGCTCGAGGCCCTCGGACTCAACGGCTGCACCATCCGCATCAACGACCGGCGCATCCTGTCGAGCCTCCTGCACCACTGCGGATTCGATCCGGCACGCCACGCGTCGGTGCTCGTCACCATCGACAAGCTCGACAAGATCGGCGTCGAGCGCGTGGTCGAGGAGCTCAGCGAGCAGGGAGCCGACGCGGCAGCGGTGCTCGGCGGCATCCTCGACGCGCTGGAACCGCACCTCGCCGACGGGGGAGTGGCGCTGACCACCGAGGCCATCGTCGGGATCCTCCCCGCGGGCATCGATCCCGACGCGGTCGCCGACCTGGAGACCCTCGCCGGCGCGCTCGGCTCGCTTCCCGAAGGCGTCCGGTTGCGCTTCGACCCCACGCTCGTGCGGGGGATGGGGTACTACACCGGCACCATCTTCGAGGTGGCGCACCCCGAATCGGGCAGTTCGGTCGGCGGCGGCGGGCGCTACGACGGGATGATCGGACGCTTCCTCGGTTCCGACGTGCCGGCCTGCGGCTTCTCGATCGGCTTCGAACGGGTGGTCGACCTCGCCGAGCTACCGCCGACCGCGGGAGCGGACTCGGTGGCGCTGGTGTACGACCCCGCCACGCCGGTCGCGGTGCTGCTCTCATTGAAGAACGCGCTGTTGGCGGAGGGGCGCCGCGTGCGCCTGGAACGCCGTCCCAAGAACGTGAAGCCGCTGCTCGCCCAGCTCGCCGCGTCGGGGTTCGCGTCGGTCGCCTTCGTCGACGCCGGTACGTCCGACGCCTCGGCGCTGGAGTTCCGCCCCCTCGGCGCCCCCGCCCCCTGAGCCGCCGCCCGACCCTGCGCCTGTCGGAAGGACGTAACTGGACTTCGAACGACCCTTCGACAAGCTCAGGGTCCGTGTTTTCGTCCGCATACGGTCCCTGAGCCTGTCGAAGGGACGCGACGGGGATGCGGGACGGCCCTTCGGCAAGCTCAGGGTCCGTGTTTTCGTCCGCATACGGTCCCTGAGCCTGTCGAAGGGACGCGACGGGGATGCGGGACTGCCCTTCGGCGAGCTCAGGGTCCGTGTTGTGGTCCGCATACGGTCCCTGAGCCTGTCGAAGGGACGCGACGGGGATGCGGGACGGGCCTTCGGCGAGCTCAGGGTCCGTGTTTTCGTCCGCATACGGTCCCTGAGCCTGTCGAAGGGACGCGTGGACGCGGGACGCCCCTTCGACAAGCTCAGGGTCCGTGTCGTGGTCCGTGCACTCGACGAGCTCAGGGTCCGTGCACTCCTCGCGACACCCGACGGGCGGCCGCGGGCGGCGCCGCCCGCGGCGGGCCGTCAGTAGACTTGCCAGCGGCACGGCGGCCGACCGTCCGCCCACCCCCGAACTGTCCCGCACGTCCACGACCAGCACATCCCCGAACCAGCACTAAGGAGACACCGATGGCACTCATCGAAGCTGTAGGAGCCCGCGAGATCCTCGATTCGCGCGGCAACCCGACCGTCGAGGTCGAGGTCCTGCTCGACGACGGCGTCGTGTCGCGGGCGGCCGTGCCGTCGGGCGCGTCGACCGGCGCGTTCGAGGCCTACGAACTGCGCGACGGCGACAAGGGTCGCTATCTCGGCAAGGGCGTGCTCACGGCCGTCGCCTCGGTGTACGACGAACTCGGCCCGGCAGTCGAGGGTCTCGACGCCGCCGACCAGCGCCTCATCGACGCCACCCTCCTCCAGCTCGACGGGACCGAGAACAAGTCCCGTCTCGGCGCCAACTCGCTGCTCGGCGTGTCGCTCGCCGTGGCCCGCGCGGCCGCCGACTCGGCCGACCTGCCCCTGTACCGCTACGTCGGCGGTGCGAACGCGCACACGCTCCCCGTCCCGCTGCTCAACATCATCAACGGCGGATCCCACGCGGACAACGACGTGGACATCCAGGAGTTCATGGTCGTGCCGCACGGCGCGTCGAGCTTCGCCGAGGCGCTCCGCTGGGGTGCCGAGACGTACCACGCCCTCAAGTCGCTGCTGAAGTCGAAGGGTCTTGCGACCGGCCTCGGGGACGAGGGTGGCTTCGCCCCCAACCTGCCCAGCAACCGCGCCGCGCTCGACCTCATCGTCGAAGCGATCGGCAACGCCGGGTTCACCCCCGGCAAGGACATCGCGCTGGCGCTCGACGTGGCTGCGACGGAGTTCTTCTCCGAGGGCGCCTACCAGTTCGAGGGCAAGCAGCTCTCCGCGACCGACCTCAGCGCGTACTTCGCGCAGCTCGTCTCCGACTACCCGCTGGTCTCCATCGAGGACCCGCTGGAGGAGGAGGACTGGGACGGCTACCAGCACCTCACCGCCGAGCTCGGCGGTGAGGTGCAAATCGTCGGTGACGACCTGTTCGTGACCAACCCCGTGCGTCTCGCCAAGGGCCTCGAGCTCGGCGTCGCCAACTCGATCCTCGTCAAGGTCAACCAGATCGGCACGCTGACCGAGACGCTGGATGCCGTGAGCCTCGCCCAGCGCGCCGGCTACACCGCCATCCTGTCGCACCGTTCCGGCGAGACCGAGGACACCACCATCGCGGACCTCGCCGTCGCCACCGAGGCCGGCCAGATCAAGACCGGGGCGCCTGCACGCAGCGAGCGGGTCGCGAAGTACAATCAGTTGCTGAGGATCGAAGAGGAGCTGGCAGACGCCGCCACCTACGCCGGTCGCAACGCCTTCCCCCGGTACAAGGGCTAGGCCCCGAGCTAGCGCGAAGCAGCACGGATGCGGGCGGGGAGGCTTCGGCCCTCCCGCCCGCAGTTCTTTCCCCGACACACGATCCGCCGCACGGAAGGGGGCACATGAGGCCGTTCACGAAGCGCCGCGACCGCGACGAGACCGAGCGTGTTCCCGCCGCCTTCTCCTCCGGGAACGAGGCCACCGGCAACTGGCTCCGCAGCATCCGCTTCTCCGGATTCTCGATCATGGTGCTCTCGCTCATCGTGCTGTTCATCGTCGTGCTCGCCCCCGGGCTCAAGATCTACCTCGAGCAGCGGCAGCAGGTGGCCGAACTCGAGGCCGCCGTGGCCGCCCAGGAGGCGGAGATCGACTCCCTTCAGGACGAGCGCGCCCGGTACAACGACCCGGCCTACCTCAAGGCGGAGATCCGCGACCGCCTCTTCTACGTGATGCCGGGCGAAACCTCGTTCCTCGTGATCGACGACCTGGGCGAGGTGGCGTCGGCCGAGACGATGCCCGTGAGCGAGAACCTCCAGGAGACGCGCGTGGACTGGGTCTCCACCCTGTTCGGGTCGGTGATGACCGCGGGTCTCAGCGACGTGCCGCCGGACGAGCTGACCACGACAGAATCGACACCCGGATGAGCACCCCGCCCTTCGATCCGCCGAGCGCCGAGGACATCGCGCTGGTCTCGGCGCAGCTCGGCCGCCCGGCCCGCAACGTGCTCGGCATCAGCGCGCGCTGCGTGTGCGGTGCCCCCACGGTGGTCGCGACGGCGCCCCGCCTCAGCACGGGTGAGCCGTTCCCCACGCTCTACTACCTCAGTTCACCGGCGGCGACCGCGGCGATCTCGCACCTCGAGGCCGAGCACGTGATGGTCGAGCTGCAGGACTCGCTCGCTGACGACTCCGACCTCGCCGACGCCTACCGCGCCGCCCACCTCGCCTACCTCGCCGACCGCGAGAGCATCGAGGTCGTGCCGGAACTCGCCGGCATCTCCGCGGGTGGAATGCCCACGCGCGTGAAGTGCCTGCACGCCCTCGCCGCGCACGCGCTCTCGGCCGGACCCGGCGTGAATCCCATCGGCGACCTCGCCCTGGAGCGTGCCGACTGGTCACCGACCGTATGCCGGTGCGCCGTCTATGACGACGTGTAGCAGCCGACGACCGTCGGACCCCCGGTGCGCCTGATGCGCGCCCGCTTGCGGATCTGGGCCGCCGTCGTGGTCACCGCGCTCGCGACCGTGCTCATCCCGTCGGCGGCCGCGGCGGATCCGGTGCGCGACCGCCAGTACTGGCTCGACGCCTACGGTTTCCGCTCCGCCTGGGAGGTCACCCGAGGGGAGGGCGTCACCGTCGCCGTCATCGACACCGGTGTGGTCGGCTCGGTGCCCGAGCTGGCCGGCGTCGTCCGCGGAGGGGTCGACGTCAGCGGCATCGGATCGCTCAACGGGCAGACCCCGGTGGGCCAGTCGAGCGGCCACGGCACCCTCGTCGCCTCGCTCATCGCCGGCCGCGGCACGGGCGACGGCAGCGGCGTGCTGGGTGTCGCCCCGGAGGCCTCGATCCTCTCGGTGTCGGTCGCGCTCGGCGCGGGCGCCCGCGACTCCGACGACCAGATCGCGGCGGCGGTGCGCTGGGCGGTCGACAACGGCGCCGACGTCATCAACATGTCGCTGACCCGCAACTCCCTCGACTGGCCGGAGAGCTGGGACGACGCCTTCCTGCATGCCGCCGAGAACGACGTCGTGATCGTCGCCGCCGCAGGAAACCGCGGCAGCGGCACCGCGGAGGTGGGCGCACCCGCCACCATCCCGGGCGTCGTGGCGGTGGCCGGGGTGGACCGGGACGGGCGCGCGAGTTTCGACGCCTCGTCGCAGGGCATCACGATCGCCGTCGCCGCGCCGAGCGAGGAGCTCGTCGGTGTGATGCCCGACGGCAGCTACGTGCAGTGGAGCGGTACGAGCGGTGCCGCGCCGCTCGTCTCCGGTCTCGTGGCGCTCATCCGCGCGTCCCATCCGGAACTCGACGCCGACAACGTGGTCAACCGGCTCGTCCGCACCGCCACACCGGCGGGAACGAGCACCCCGGACAGCATCTACGGATACGGGCTCATCAACGCCGCGGCTGCCG
The DNA here is from genome assembly GCF_008642235.1 of Planctomonas psychrotolerans. Lineage (GTDB taxonomy): Bacteria > Actinomycetota > Actinomycetes > Actinomycetales > Microbacteriaceae > Planctomonas > Planctomonas psychrotolerans. The sequence goes on from NZ_SJEV01000001.1 coordinate 2,252,892, forward strand.
TGCGCGCGCCCGTCGAGCAGGTGACCGGGAATCCGGTGGGCGACCTGAGCCTCGCGGAGTGGGTGCGGCTGTACCGGCGCGCGGATGCCCCGCCTGTTCCGCAGGCGACCTCCGTCCCGCCGCCGCGGGTGGAGCAGGCTCCGCCCGCCCCCTACGATCCCGCGACGGCGGTGCCCCCCGGCGTGCTCGACCTGCTGCCGTCGGCGCTCGAACTGCGCACGTTCGGCGTGCCGGCTCTCTTCTTCGCGGGCTTCGGCGCGGTCCTCGCTCTCCTTCTCGTCGCCGCGGTGCGGCATTTTCGTCGCGTTCTGCGAAAGTAGTACCCTTTACTCAGTCCATCCACGCTTAGGAGCTATTCACCGTGCCCAGAATTCTCATCGTCGGCGGCGGCTATGCCGGCTTCTACACCGCCTGGAAACTCGAGAAGTGGCTGCGCCCCGGCGAAGCCGACGTGACGCTCGTCGACCCGCTGCCCTACATGACCTACCAGCCGTTCCTGCCCGAGGTGGTCGCCGGATCCGTCGAGCCGCGCCACGCGGTGGTGTCGCAGCGTCGTCACCTCGACAAGACCACGTTCATCACGGCCAAGGTCACCGGCATCAACCACGCGACCAAGACGGCCACGATCGAGCCTGCCGTGGGTGAGCCCTACCCGTTCGAGTACGACATCATCGTCGTCACCGCGGGATCCGTGTCGCGCACCTTCCCGATCCCGGGTGTCGCCGACGAGGCCATCGGCCTGAAGACCATCGAAGAGGCCGTCGCCATCCGCGACCGCATCCTCGCCAACTTCGACCGCGCGGCCACGCTCCCCGCGGGTCCCGAGCGCGAGCGACTGCTGACCTTCGTCGTCGTCGGCGGCGGCTTCGCCGGCATCGAGGTCTTCGCGGAGATGCGTTCCCTCGCGAGCGCGCTCATCAAGCGCTACCCGACCATCACCTTCGACGACACTCACTTCCACCTCATCGAGGCGATGGGTCGCATCATGCCCGAGGTGTCGCTGGAGACGAGCCACTGGGTGCTCAAGAACCTCGCCGAGCGCGGCGCCAACGTGCACCTCGACACGCAGCTCAAGTCCGCCGTCGGCGGCGTCATCGAGCTGTCGACCGGTGAGTCGTTCGAGTCGGACACCATCGTGTGGACCGCCGGTGTCATGGCGTCGCCGATGCTGAAGAACACCGACCTCCCGATCGAGGAGCGCGGTCGCCTCCGCGTGCGTCCCGACCTCCGCGTCGAGGGCGACGAGGGAATCGTCCCCGGTGCCTGGGGTGCCGGCGACGTGTCCGCCGTGCCCGACCTCACCGGGAAGGGCGTCGGCGGGTTCTGCGTGCCGAACGCTCAGCACGCCGTCCGTCAGGGCAAGCTCATGGCGAAGAACGTCGTGGCGTCGCTGCGCGGCGAGGGCCTCGAGGACTACAAGCACGACAACCTCGGCGCCGTCGCCGGTCTCGGAATCGGTGTCGGCGTGTTCCAGTCCGGCAAGATCGCCATCAAGGGTCTCCCGGCGTGGGTCATGCACCGCGGCTACCACGGTCTCGCGATCCCGACCGTCGAGCGCAAGGTGCGCGTCTTCCTCGGCTGGGTGAACAACTTCGTGCTCGGCCGGGACATCGTCTCGCTCGAGGCGCGGGAGCGTCCGCGTCTCGCCTTCGAGACGTTCGCGTCGCGTCCGCGTCCGGCTGCCGGTTCGCCCGAGGCTCCGGCCGGTGGCTCCGCCACCGTCTCCGACACGACGCAGGACAAGCTGCCCGGCGCCGACGGCGTCTCCGCCCCGGTGTACGCGAACCCGGCCTAGTAACGCCGAACGCAGTTCCGACGGGGACCCGAAGCCGCACCGGCTTCGGGTTCCCGTTTTCGGTCCCGGGCTGAATAGTGCCGCTTGAGAGGCGCACGGCGCACGGCGTCCACGGACGGCCGCCGTCGGCGGCCCGCCTAAACTGGTCGGAGCCGCGCCCGCCCGCGTCGGCGCCCCCGTAGCCCAACCGGCAGAGGCAGACGACTTAAAATCGTCCCAGTGTGGGTTCGAACCCCACCGGGGGTACCGCGATCCTGCCGCCGCTGCCGCCGCCTCGTCGCGCTCGCCCGTCCGGTTGAAGATCCCCGTTCTGGGGTACGCGTCGTGTCCTCATTTCGACCGACGAGGGCATACGGTTCTCTTCATACGGTGCGGCGTGCTGCACCACCGGGAAGGAGAGGAACGCGATGGATGCGGTCGACGACGGCTCGCGCGAAGAACTCGAGGCCCGGCGGGACGGCCTGCTACGGCAGGCGGAACTGGTCGAGATCCGCGGCAGTGCACTCGACGACATTCTGCCCTCGGAACTGGAGCGAGCCCGTGAGGCGCTCCGCGACGGGATCACCGCCTCCGTCCGTGCCGTCGACGGCGCCGAGTCGCAGGCCGAACGGGACCGGTACCAGCAGAACGCCGACCGCGCCGAGGAGGCGCTGGCCTCGATCAGCCCGCCGCCGGTGGACGCTGCCTTCGTCGCGGCGGGGCATCGACTCGAGGCGAGCGGCATCGAGGCGCTGCTCGCCGAGAAGGACGCGGATGCCGACGCCGCTCACGAATAGCTGTGCCGCGCGCCACGCCCGTTCGGCGGTCCGGTGCGAGATGCCAGAGCCGTGGGCTGGAACTTGACCGACCGGTCCGCCTCTTCCAACGTGGGGTAGTAGCCGATGAGCTCGCGCCGCTCCGAGGTGGCCGCCCACGTGACCACGCGGTAGAACCACTGCCGTCGGGGCCCCAGCTGCAGGTGACGGATGACGGCGACAGGTTCCCGGCTGCTGTCGCGCATGATGATCCACTCGCTCTCGCCGATGCGGATCGGGGGCCAGGGTGGTTGCCATGACACGGGTGCTCCCATCTTTCCGGAGCAGTCCGGCCACTGCACGTTCATCGTAGCGGCGACCCACCGACAGACGGCAGGGGTCAGGCTGCGGCCCGCAGCGGGAACGCGACGAAGGCCGGTGCCGCGACCACTCGGTCGACCGCACCGGCCCTTCGGCCCGACGAGCGTCAGCGGACGATGCCCACGTACTTCTCGAAGTCGACGTTCACGCCCCGGATCTTGAGGCTGAGGTGCAGGTGACGTCCCGAACCGTACTCCGACCCGTAGGCCGAGGCGCCGGAGAGGCCGAGGCGCTGGCCCTGCGCCACCTGCTGTCCGGCCGCCACATCCACTCGGGACATGTGGAGGTACTCGGTGCGGGAAGAGTCGCCGTGGTCGATGAAGACCATGCGGCCGCCCGAACCGCCGAACGTGTGCTGGACGTAGATGACCTTGCCTGCCTTGACGGCGACGATGTCCGCTCCCACCGGAGAGGGGTAGTCGGTGCCGGGGTTCACGCTGGCGCGGGCCTTGTGATCATGGAAGTCGTCGGAGACGCGGCGGGTGAGCATCGGGTAGATGTACTCCGCGGTCGCCACCGACACCGGCAGGGTGGGGAGATCGGAGCAGGGCAGCAGCGCCTCGACGGAGGTGCTCAGCGAGACGGTGCCGCCCAGCAGGGTCACCTTCGTGGCGTTCAGGCGCACGATGTCGGCGAGCACGGAGCTCGGTACGCACTCGGTCTGCACGACGTAGAGCGGTGTGTCGCTCCCGCCGGCCCAGGAGGATCCGGCGAGCGCATCCGGGAAGTTCATACCGGTCGCGAGCAGTACCCGGTCGGCCGAGGAGAACGCGTCGCGGTTGACCGCCACGGAGGTCTCGAAGCGGTTGGTTCCGGCCAGCCGGCCGACGGAGAAGCTCTGCGCCAGGTGCTTCTCGATGGAGGCGCTGACCGAGTTCGGGCCACCGACGATCTTCACGTTGTTCACGCGGAGCTTCTTGAGCAGGGCGATCGTGGCGGCATCGACCGAGTCCGCTCCACCGTTCACGAGGAGCACGGGAGCGCCGCGGAGGCCCGCGGTACCTCCGGCGCTGAGGGCGTCGGGGAAGTCGCCGCCGGTGGTGATGTAGGCGGTCGACGAGCCGGATGCGCCGAACGCGTGGTCCACCACCGCGCGGGACGACTCGAAGCGGTTCGCTCCGGCGACGCGGACGGTGTTGGGCTGGAGTGCCCTCAGCTGGTCGACCGCCTTGTCGGCGATCGACCCGGTGCCGCCGACGACCACGATCTTGGCCGGCTTCAGGCGGGCGATCTCGTCCCGCACCGCGCCCGTCACGTACCACTTGTCGGTGAGCAGCAGCGGGCCGCCCTCCTTCGCGGCGGCGGCCCCGGCCGAGAGCGCGTCGGGGTAGTTCGATCCGGTGGCGACGTAGACGACCCGCGCCCCGTTCGGGTAGGCCCGTTGCGAGATCTTCGCGGCGCCCTCGTAGCGGTCGGAGCCGGCGACACGGTCGACGGCCGGTGGGGTCGGAGCGGCCTGCGCCGTACCGACTCCGGTGATCAGGATCAGCATGGCCGCGAGTGCGCTCGCGATCGTGTTCCTGGTACTCGTGCGCATGGGTGTTCTCCTTGATTGATCACGGCAGACTGCGCACGAACAGAGCGACCGAGCGCCCCCCCCACGGCGGCGGACTCTTCCGGTTTCTACACATGCGGCACGCGCATCCGAGCGGAGCGGATCGAGTCGCGTCACCGGAGCCCGGCGGCGCGATCTCGAGTTCCGCGTCCAGGTCGGAGATCATCGTCGCCGACTGCTCGTGAAACGTTGTGCGATTGCAATGTTACAGAATGGACACGAAAACTCACTCGCCCCAGTTCGGGGGCACACGCGCGAGTTACTGCCGGTGCGGCTCCACGTACCGCATCCACACCCACACGGACACGCACACCGCGGCGAAACCGACGGCCGAGACGGTGAGCGGCACGATGGTGGCCGCACCCTCGGCGCCGGTGGCCGACGCGAGCGCGGCGGATCCGATGGTCAGCACGACGACGCTGCCGACGAGGCGTGCCGGGTTGATTCCGCGCGCCAGCGACCGGCCGAGGGGCCGACCGAGCGGGAGCAACGCCACGACGGCGGATGCGAGGCCCGCGAGGGTGATGGTGGAGAGTAGCTCGCCCGAGAACGCCGTCCAGAAGCCGCTGCCCGCGCGGGACGCGCTGTACAGGCCCCAGGACGCCACGCTCAGCACCGTCAGGGTCCCCGCGGAGACGAGCGCCACCCGGGTGCGTTCCGACTCCTGTTCTTCCGCGTACCGGAGGCCGAGCATCTGGCCGACGATGAGGGGCGGAACGAGACCGGCGACGCGGGAGAGCAGTGCGGCGGCGGCCGTCAGCAGCAGCATCGCGGGAGCGATCCGCACGTGCACGACGGTGCCGCGGAAGCGCCGGAAGCCGTGGGCCATGGCGACGACGCCCACACCGTTCACCACGGCGAGCCCCAGCGTCGTGGCGAGGAGCAGTCGCAGGAAGTTCTCCTGCGCTTCCACCCGCAACGACACGGCGACGAGACCGGCCGCACCGATGAGGCAGACGCCCGCGACGACCCACCGATTCACGGGTCCGTCAGCCGCATCGGTCGAGGCCCGGTTCCGGCCGGTCACGCGCGCGCGGCGGGCGGACACCCGGTCGCCGAGCGCGGAACGGAGCAGGATCGCCGGCATCACGATGAGGAGCAGGATGCCCAGCGCGACGCCGAGCGAGGTCAGCCAACGCAGGTCGACGAACGCCGTCGGGAGTGGGGCGAGGGCCGAGCCGTACACGCTCGGCGCGCTCCACCCGGTGGTGCTCCCCGGCGGGACACCGGGGATTCCCGACGACGGCGGCCCGGCGGAGGGCGGCGCCGCGGCAGCGTCCTCCGGCTCGGTCGGGGCTTCGGTGGAGGGGGAGTTTCTCGGTTCCGCGGGTTCGGCGGGTCGCGCCGGCGTGGTCGTGTCGGGGTCGGGCACGGAACCGGGGGACGGCCCCTCGGTCGCCGTCGGTCCGGGAGGTGCACCCGCCTCGGCGGGTGCGCTGGGCACCGGGGTCGGAGCGGCGGTCGGCTGGAACGCGTCGACGGTCACCTCGGCCCACGGGCCGACGTTGCCGGCGGCATCCCGCTGCAGCGCGGTGATGCGGTTGGCGCCCGGTTTCAGACCCGCACCGTCGCACGACCAGGCCCCGTTCCGAACCAGGGCCGAGCAGACCGGTACGACACTCTGGTACACGTCGACCGTGGCGCCGGACTCCCCGCTGCCCGAGTAGGTGGTGCCCGTGAGGGGTACGCGCGCGTCGGGGCGCGGCGTGGAGATGGTGGGAGCCGCAGGCGGGGTGCTGTCGATGACGACGCTGACCGAGGCGGCCAGTGAGGGTCCGTCGCTCCACTCGGTCTCCTGCGTGGCACGGACCTCGTCCGGTCCACTCGCCGGCACCGGGTTCAGCACGCAGCTCCAGGTCGTCTCCGTGAACGGAATGACGGCGCACCGCGAGCCGGTCGTGGAGGTCACCGTCACGGTCGCACCCGGGTGGGAGGTGCCGGACACCACTCCCGACGGGGCAGCGCGCACGGTCGGGGGATTCAGGACGTCGACGGTGCGCGCCTCGGACGACGCGGACGACGCGGACGTTCCGGAGGTGCGCGCGACCACGGGAACGGCCTGGCCGCTCGGCAGGCTCACCGCGGTGCAGGCCCACTGCATCGCCCGGCGCTGCGGGGCACCGGTCTGGCAGTACGGGGTCGCGTCGTCGCGGACGATGATCTGCACGTCGGTGCCCGCCGCCTTGGTGCCGGTGAACTCGAGTCTGCCGTCCTTCACCGTCTCGGGGGGCGGCACGTCGAGCGTCGGGGCGGCCGCCACCCGGTCGGCAGGGGTGGGTTCCGGAGTCGCGGCCGCGGCGACCCCGGCGGGCGGCAGGGTCAGCGCGAGCGCGATGGCCGCGACGGCGAGTCGTCGACGGGTGCCGGGCGCGCGCCGATCACCGCCCTCGACCATACGTGTAGCCCAGCGCGACATGCTGTGTCGTAGAAGATTCCCCACCCTCCCTTCAGTAACGGTGATATCGGGAGCGATGTCAACGGTCGCCCCGCGTGGCGCCCCGTTATTCATCGAAAATTCCCGCCGACGGTGCGGGCGTCGACCTCCCGGGGAACCGCCACCTAGCGCCGTTATAGTGATCCACTATGGAAATCCTGATCGCCGTCATCGTCGTCGTCGTCCTTGCCGCGATCGTGGGGATCTACCTCTGGGCCACGTACAACTCCCTCGTGACCCTCAATGTGCGAGTGGACGAGGCGTGGAGCGACATCACCGTGCAGCTCAAGCGCCGCGCGGATCTGCTCCCGAACATCATCGACAGCGTGCGGGGCTATGCCGCTCATGAGCGGGGAGTGTTCGAGTCGGTGACGCGCGCGCGCGCCGAGACGGTCAATGCCGCATCCCCGGCCGAGGCGTCCGCCGCCGAGAACCACATGCAGGGCGCGCTCAAGAGCCTCTTCGCGGTGGCGGAGGCGTATCCGCAGCTCCAGGCCAGCCAGAACTTCCTGCAGCTGCAGGGCGAGCTCGTGGACACCGAGGACAAGATCCAGGCGTCCCGCAGGTTCTACAACGGTGGTGTGCGCGAGTTGAACACCAAGGTCAAGGTCTTCCCCAACACGATGTTCGTGCGCAATCTCGGCTTCTCCGAGCGGGAGTTCTTCGAGGTGTCGAACCTCGCGGCCATCTCGGAGCCGCCGCGCGTGCAGTTCTGACGCGGGTGCCGCACTAGCGCGTCGTTCGTCCCCGATCTCAGGCGTGCCGCGCGTCCTCGTGGTCGGCATGGCTCGCCGGCTCCAGCTGGAACGTGGAGTGCTGCACGCTCACGTGGAAGTGCAGGGCAACGCACGCCTGCAGCTCGTCGAGCAACGCGGGGGTCGATCCGTCGGCGAAGCACGCGTCGTCGACCACGACGTGGGCGGTGAGCACCGGCAGGCCCGTCGCGATGGTGCTGGCGTGCAGGTCGTGCACGTCGCGCACCCGGTCGAGGTCAAGGATGTGGGCGCGCACCGAGTCGAGGTCGAGCCCCCGGGGAGTCGACTCGAGCAGCACCTCCACCGTCTCCCTCAGCAGCATGAGGGCGCGGGGGAGGATGAGTGCGCCGATCAGGATGGCGGCGACGGCGTCGGCCCCGGTCCAGCCGGTGGTGGCGATCACGACCGCCGCGACGATGACGGCGACCGAGCCGAGGGCGTCGTACACCACTTCGAGGAACGCGGCCCGCAGGTTCATGTTCGTCGACCGGCTGGTGGCCAGCACGACGATCGATGCCGCACTGCCGAGCAGACCGAGGATGCCGAAGGCGAGGAGTTCGGTCGAGGGCACTTGGGCGGGAACGACCAGGCGTTCGATGCCCTCGATGAGCACGAACAGTCCCACGGCGAGCAGCACCGCGGCCTGGGCGGTGGCGGCCAGGATCTCGGCCCGGCCGTACCCCCAGGTGCGCCGCGAGGTCGTGGGTCGGGTGGCCAGCGATGCGGCCAGCAGGGCGACGAAGAGGCCGCCCGCATCCGTGAGCATGTGCGCCGCGTCCATCAGCAGGGCGAGACTCCCGGTGAGGGCCGCACCGATGAACTGGACCACCATCACCCCGGCGGTGATGCCGAAGGCGATGGCGAGACGGCGGCGGGGCGCCCCGTCGGCCGCGTGCGCGTGGCTGTGCGAGTGCGGCCCGGTCACGGGGTCGACTCCGGCGGGGCGCCCGCCGACGAGGCGTCGATCGGCGGAGCATCCGCCCGTTCGCCGTCGAGAAGGCGCGTGCCGAGCGCACGGGCCAGCTCCGCGGCGAGGGTGCCCCGATCGACGACGGCCACGTCGTCGAGCCCCTGCCAGGCAGCCGCCTCGCGGACGAGGACCGCGACGCGGTCGGCGACGGATCCCGGCGCGACGGACTCCTCCGTCCACGCCGACTGCACCCGCAGCACACCGGCCTGCCGGTCGCTCTTCAGGTCGATCCGACCCACGATCCGGTCGTCCAGCAGCACCGGCAGCACGTAGTAGCCGAACACGCGTTTCGGTTGCGGAGTGTAGATCTCGATCCGGTAGTGGAAGTCGAACATGCGCTCGGCCCGTTCCCGGCGCCACACCACGGGGTCGAAGGGGGAGAGCAGAGCCGCCGCGTCCATGCGCCGGGGCCGTCGGGCGTCGCGGTGCAGCCAGGCCCGCTCCGGTACGCCGTTGCGGTCCCAGCCCGCCACCCGCACGGGCAGCACCTCACCCGCGTCCTCGAGGTCGCGAATGGCGGCCTTCGTCGCCGCCGACGGCAGTCGGTAGTAGTCGGCGAAGTCGCTCAGGGTACCGATCCCATGAGCGGCCACCGACCGGCGCACCAACTCCCGGATCGCGTCGTCCCGGGGGATCTCACGGTCGAACACGTGCGGGGGGAGTACGTGCTCGGCCAGTCCGTAGCTGCGCTCGAAGCGGGTGCGACCGGCGCTCACCACCTCGCCCCACCCGAACAGCATCTCCAGTCCGCGCTTGACGTCGGACCAGCCCCACCAGCTGCCGGAGCGCCGGTTCGAGTCGTGCTCGATGCGACTCGCGGGAAGCGGGCCGTTCTCGGCCAGCTCCGCGCGCAGCCAGTCGAGCATCGGGCCGTTGGCCTGCACCCACCCGCCGGGCGCATCCGTGTACCGGCGACGACGATCCGCCATCCGCCAGCGGAAGAGCGGCCAGTCGTCGACCGGCAGCACGGCGGCCTCGTGGGCCCAGTACTCGATGTAGCCCGAGTTGGGGCGGAACATGAGGCGGTCGAGCGCGGCACGGTCGTATGCGCCCAGGCGGGCGAGCACGGGGAGGTAGTGACTGCGCTCGAAGACGTTCACCGAGTCGAGCTGCAGCAGGTGGATGCGGTCGAACAGGGCCGAGAAGGCCCGGCCGCCCACCGTGACCGGCCGGGGCCGACCGAACCCCTGGGCCGCGAGGGCCACCCGTCTCGCGAGCGCGGGAGGAATGTTCTGCACCACGGCTCGACCCTATCCGCCACCACCGACGGGAGCGGTTCCCGCCCCGACCGGGTCATCTGTCGGTAAGCCCGCCGGACCCCGTGACCGCACGAGCCGCCCCGGGATACCGGGTCGCCCGCCATAGACTGACGGGATGATCTTCGGCAGTCGCCGGGCCGGTAAAACGGCCCCCGATCGACCGGCCCCGGCCGCGTCGGATGCCTCGCCGACTCCGACCCGGGAGGAGGCTGCTCCCGCCCCTGCTGCTGCCGGCACCGTGCCGCCCGGCATGCTTCTCGCCGGAGCCTGGGCGTGGCGCATCCTCGTGCTGGTGGCGGTCGCTGCGGTTCTCGTCTTCGTGGTGATCCAACTGCGGCTCGTGGTCATCCCGCTCTTCATCGCGATCATCGTCAGCGCGCTGCTCGTGCCCGTGTCGAACTGGCTGCAGCGGCATCGCTGGCCCCGGGTCCTCGCGATCGCGACGGCGGAGCTCGGCGTGATCACGGCCGTGGCGGGGCTGGTGTACCTCGTCATCACCCAGATCCTCGGCCAGTACAGCGCCATCCGCGACCAGAGCTACGAGGCGTACGACAACTTCACGACCTATCTCCTCGACTCGCCGTTCGAGATCAGCGAGGCGGACATCAGCACCTTCCTGTCGCAGCTGCTGGACTCGGTGCGGCAGGACTCCGGCACGCTCGTGAACGGAGCCCTCTCGGTGGGTCTCTCGCTCGGTCACGTGGTCGCGGGTGTGCTCCTCATCATCTTCACCAGCCTGTTCATCCTGATCGATGGCCGAAGCATCTGGGCGTGGCTCGTGCGCCTGTTCCCGCGCAGCGCCCGCGCCGCGGTGCACGGTGCGGGCGTGGCCGGCTGGACCACGCTGCAGAACTTCGTGAAGGTGCAGATCCTGGTGGCGCTCATCGACGCCATCGGCATCGCCGGCGGAGCCGCCCTCTTCGGGGTCCCGCTCGCCATCCCGATCGGTGTGCTCGTGTTCCTCGGCTCCTTCATCCCCATCGTCGGCGCGGTCATCACGGGCGCGCTCGCCGTGTTCATCGCCCTCGTCTACAACGGGCCCGTGATCGCCCTCGTGATCCTCGGCATCGTGCTCCTCGTGCAGCAGATCGAGGGGCACATCCTCCAGCCGCTCATCATGGGCACCGCCGTCAAGGTGCACCCCCTCGCCGTGGTGCTCGCGGTGGCGTCCGGCAGCTTCGTGGGCGGGATCGCCGGGGCCTTCTTCGCCGTGCCGGTGGTCGCGACCGCGAATTCCATGATCCACTACGTCGCTCGGGGCACCTGGAAGACCGACCCGCCCCCGACCCCCGCGATCGCGGTACCCGCGGGTACCCTCGCCGCGGAGGGTCGCCCGACCCGATCCCGCGCCCGCCCATTCCTCCGTACAAAGGACCAGACCGTTGACTGACACCCCGCTCGTTGACCGCGTCGATGACTCCTCCGCTCCGCGCACGCCGGTGGTCGGCCCGAGTCTCGCCACCATCGAGACCGCCCGTGCCGTCGTGTCGCGGGTGGCCGACGTGACGCCGATGGAGAGTTCCCGCTTCCTCGCCGAGGTGCTGGGTTCCCCCGTCTACCTCAAGTGCGAGAACCTGCAGCGCACCGGCTCGTACAAGATCCGCGGCGCGTACAACCGCATCTCGAAGCTCACCGACGAGGAGAAGGCCCGCGGCGTGGTCGCCGCCTCGGCGGGGAACCACGCGCAGGGGGTCGCGTTCGCCGCCCGGGAGCTCGGCATCACGGCCACCATCTTCATGCCCGTGGGGGTGGCGCTGCCGAAGCTCCAGGCGACCCGGAACTACGGCGCCGACGTCGTGCTGCGCGGCCACACCGTCGCGGAGCCTCTGCAGGCCGCCGCCGAGTTCGCCGAGGCCACCGGAGCGGTGCTGATCCCGCCGTTCGACCACGAGGACGTCGTGGCGGGTCAGGGAACGCTCGGCCTCGAGATCCTCGATCAGGTCGCCGATATCGACACCGTGATCGTGCCCATCGGCGGCGGCGGACTCATCTCCGGAGTCGCCAGCGCGCTGAAGCAGAGCGCCGCGCGCGACGGGCGTTCCATCCGGGTGATCGGCGTGCAGGCGGCGAACGCCGCCGCGTACCCGCCCTCGCTGTCCGCCGGTGTGCCGATGGAGGTGCCGATCACCGCCACCATCGCCGACGGCATCGCCGTGAGCAAGCCGGGCATGCTGAACTTCGCGATCATCAAGGACATGGTCGACGAGGTCGTCACCGTGAGCGACGACGACACGGCACGGGCGCTGCTCGTGCTGCTCGAGCGGGCGAAGCTCGTGGTCGAGCCCGCCGGCGCCGTGGCCGTCGCCGCGATCCTCTCGGGCAAGGTGACGAACGCCGGACGCACGGTCGCCATCCTGAGCGGGGGGAACATCGACCCGCTCATGATGGAGCGCGTCATCGCCCGCGGACTCGCGGCATCCGACCGCTACCTGAAGCTGCGGGTGATGCTGCCGGATCGCCCCGGTCAGTTGGCGCGGACCTCGCAGATCATCAGCGAGGCCAATGCCAACGTGGTCGAGGTGCTGCACACGCGGCACGGCCGGGGACTGCAGATCAGCGACGTGGAGCTCGAGGTGAGTGTGGAGACTCGCGGGCCGGAGCACAGCGCCTTCGTCATCGAGAAGCTGCGCGAGGCGGGCTACGAACCCCGCACCGCCGTCGACTAGCGGGGGACGTAGGTCTCGACGCCCGTGATCTCGACCGGGATGTCGCGGCCGTTCGGGGCGCGGTAGCTGATCGAGTCGCCGATCTTGAGGCCGAGGATCGCGGTACCGAGCGGGCTCCCCTCGCTGTAGACGTCGAGGTCGCTGTCGCCCGCGATCTCCCGGTTGCCGATGAGGAACTTGGTGGAGTCCCCGGCGATGGTCGCGGTGACCACGGTTCCCGGCTCCACGACACCGTGGCTCTCGGGGGCCTCGCCGACCTGCGAGTGGCGCAGCAGGTGGGTGAGCACGCGGATGCGTGCCTCGATCTTGCCCTGCTCCTCCTTCGCCGCGTGGTAGCCGCCGTTCTCCTTCAGGTCGCCCTCGTCGCGCGCGATCTCGATCTTCTTCGCGATCTCTTCACGACCGGCGACGCTCAGGTGTTCGAGTTCCGCGGTAAGACGGTCGAACGCCTCCCGGGTCAACCAGGTGACGGATGTTTCCTGTGACAAAGTGAACTCCTCGGATACGCATGAGCGCCTCGACGGTACCGTCGAGGCGAATCCTTCAGCCTACGCGGGCCAGCAGGAGTAGATCAAGCCTGTCACGGCGGTGTCGAGGGTGCGAAGAGGCTCCGTGAACTGCCGGGTGAACGCGTCGCCCGGTGGCACCTCGACGATCTTCCACCCCACCACACCGAATTGCTCGCTGAGCGCCTGCACCGCGCAGTAGGTGGCCGTGCCGACCGGCACGGACAGCTCGTACGTGACGTCCACGTTGTGCTCGTCGTGCAACGTGTACCCGATGTTGCGGGTCTGGATGTTCGACCGGCTGGTGTCGAGGGTGGCGAAGATGAGCCAGGCGCCGAGCACCACGGCGAACGTGATTCCGGCCGTGATCAGGATGGCCCGCTGCCGGGCGCCGGTGCGGGCGGTACGGCCGTAACGGGCGTCGAGGTTCTCGTTCGACACGCGTCTCCTCCCGCCCGCGTGCGGTGAGCGGGCACCCGATCCGCGGCGGCCCGTTCCGCGGATTCCCCGCGCCGCCACCTACTACTCTTGATGTACAGGTTATTCGCTTTCCCTAGGAGTTTTGTGACGCTGCGACTGCTGGCCGTGCACGCCCATCCCGACGACGAGTCGAGCAAGGGGGCCGCGACGTACGCCTACTACCGCGACCGTGGCGCCGAGACGATGATCGTGAGCTGCACCGGCGGCGAGGCGGGCAGCATCCTCAACGAATCGCTGGAATCGCGCGCCATGGCCGAGCGGGATCTGCCCGGGCTCCGCCGTCTCGAGCTCGCTCGCGCGCAGGCCGAGATCGGGTTCTCGCACCGCTGGCTCGGTTATGCGGACTCCGGGATGCCCGGCGAGGAGGAGTCGGTCGACCCGAACTCGTTCGCCGCGATTCCGCTCCACATCTCCTCCGCCCCGCTCATCCGGATCGTGCGGTCCTTCCGTCCGCACGTGCTGCTGAGCTACGACGAGAACGGCGGTTACCCGCACCCCGACCACATCCGCGCCCATCAGGTGGCGATGGAGGCCTGGCGCGAGTCGGCCAACATGGAGAAGTATCCGGACCTCGGCGAACCGTGGACGATCGCCAAGCTGTACTACGACCGCATCTTCAACGCCGACCGGGTCTCCGCCATCTACGACGCGTTCCTCGCCACGAACCCGCCGCAGACGGTGCTCGACCAGCTGGCCGAGATGAACACGTGGATGCGCGACCGTCCGGCCGATGCGACGACCCGCGTCCCGGCGGGCGAGTACTTCGAGCACCGCGATCGCGCGCTGCGGGCCCACGCCAGCCAGGTGTCGCCCGACAGCTCGTTCTTCTTCTGGCCCAACGACGTGCAGCGGGCCGCCTGGCCCTTCGAGGATTACCGGCTCGTGGAATCCCGCGTTCCCGCCGGTATCACCGCGGGAACGCCGGAGGACGACCTGTTCGCCGGCATCCCCGATGATGAGGCCGGCCGATGATCGCGGCCTTCGCCGGGAGCGCCGTCGCTTCGGCGCTGGATGCCGCCCTGCTCGCGCTCGCCGCGACGCCCACGCCGGCACCCGACTTCGACACGAACACGGTGTCGCCCGGAGTCGCCGGCTTCCTCATCACCTTCGGTGTCGCCTTGGTGGCGGTGCTCCTGATGGTGGACATGGTGCGCCGCGTGCGGCGCACCCGCTACCGCGAGGACATCCGGGCGCAGCTCGAGGAGGAGCAGCGGGCCGCGGGCGGGGAGACCCGACCGGAACCCGGAAGCGGCGGGGCGATCGACGGAACCGATTCGCGCCCGGAGCGACCACCCGGCTCCTGACCACGGGCCGGGTTCGCCGGCAGGCCGGTAGCTCGGAACGAACGCCGGTCAGCTCAGGATGTCCTTGGTGGCGAAGCGGCCGTAGGCGAGTGCGCCGAATACGGCGATGTAGCCCAGCTGCAGGAGGGCGTTGTCGCCGAACGTGCCGAATGAAATCGGCTGGCGCATCAGGTCGGCGAAGCCGAACCAGTGGTGGCTGAACAGCCACGGGTGCAACCACTCCAGTTGCGGCAGGGCACCCAGGATCTGCGACACGGCGGCAAGCACGATCGTGGCCGCCATGGCGCCCACCGGCACGGTCGTCAGGGTGGAGATGAACAGGCCCACCGCGCTCAGCCCGAGGAGGGACACCGCCACGTACGCGGCGAGCAGCAACGCGCGCAGGGCGTACTCACCGACACCGATGGTGTCGCCGGACAGCAGGGGCACCGGGCCCACGGGGAACAGCGCGGCCCCGATCGCCGTTCCCGCCAGCACGATCGTGAGGGTGGCGGCGAAACAGAACAGGGCCGCGACGGCGAACTTCACAATCAGGAGCCGCACCCGGGCGACGGGGGCGACGAGGAGGTAGCGGAGAGTGCCGAGGTTCGCCTCGCCGGCGATGGTGTCGCCCGCGACCACCCCGATGGTGAGCGGCAGGAACAGGGGGATGGAGACCGCGAGGCCGGTCAACGCGACGAACAGGCCGTTCTGAGTGATGCTGCCGAGGAACGGCGGGCCACCGCCACGGGCGTCACCGTCGGACGACAACCGGATAGCGATCGCGATGAGCACGGGCACGGCAGCGAGCGCGGCGAGCAGGGCCCAGGTGCGTCGTCGGGCGAAGAGCACCCGCACCTCGGAGGCGAAGAGACCGAGTCCGCTCGTGCGGATCGCGGGCGCGGACGCTCGCGACGGATCACTGGGCAACGTCGAACCCCTCCCCGGTGAGTGCGACGAAGCGTTCCTCGAGGCTCGCACCGTCGACGCTGAAGCCGCGCACCCGAACGCCCGCGGTGACGAGCGCGCGGGAGATGTCCTCGGGCGGTGGTGCGGTGGCCGGGAGGTCGGCCGTCACCACGGTGTCGCGATGGCTGGCCGAGGCCACGGCGGCGGAGGCAGCACCGGGATAGGCCACGGCGGTGGCCGAAGCAGCAGCGGGGCGGGCCACGGCGACCGCCGCATCCGGGCGCTCGTCGGCGTCGGGGGAGAGGCCGAGTCGGCTCAGCACCGCGCGGGCCTCACCGGGGTCGGGCGTGTGCACGCGAACGCGCATCGACCCCGACGCGCGCAGCTCGTCGAGCGTGCCCTGAGTCACGAGGTTGCCCGCGCTCATCACCGCGATGTGGGTGCACATCTGCTCCACCTCGGCGAGCAGGTGGCTCGAGACGAACACGGTGGTTCCCTCGTCGGCGAAGGAGCGGATGAGGCCGCGCACCTCGCGGGTTCCCTGCGGGTCGAGGCCGTTGCTGGGTTCGTCGAGGATGAGGAGATCGCGCGGCGTGAGCAGGGCGTTGGCGATGCCGAGTCGCTGTTTCATGCCCAGCGAGTACGCGTGCGCCTTCTTCCCTGCCGCGGCGGTGAGTCCCACCCGGTCGAGAGCGGCGTCCACGCGCCTGGACCGGGTGGCGGGGTCGGCGTGCCGGTCGCCGGAATCGAAGCGGAGGAGATTCGCCCGACCCGACAGGAAGGGGTAGAACGCCGGTCCCTCCACGAGCGCGCCCACCCGGGGGAGGACGGAACGCCCGGCGTCGGGCATGGGCGCGTCGAGCATCCGGATGTCACCCCCGCTGGGCGAGGCGAGACCGAGCAGCATGCGGATCGTGGTGGTCTTGCCCGACCCGTTGGGTCCGAGGAAGCCGAACACCGATCCGCGAGGCACGGCCAGCGAGAGATCCCGCACCACTGTGGCGTGCCCGAACGACTTGGTGAGACCGCGGGTCTCGATTGCCAGCGTGCCGGCGGCGGCCTTGGGCTCGTCGGCGTGCGCGGATGCCGCGGGTGCCGGCATCAGCTCACCGCCCGCGTCGTGCAGTCGCGGGCGGTGGGTGAGTCGGGCGTCACCGTTCGAGGGCTCCGGCGGCGGCGGCCTGCAGCCTCTCCACGGGCACCGCGCCCGCGAAGATCCGACCGTCGTCGGTGATGAGCACGGTGACCAGCGCCGTGCTCAGTACCCGGCCGCCCTCGACATCCGTTGTGAGCTGCTCGAGAAGCTGTGCGGTCTCGGCGGCGCTCGCCGGGGTGCCACCGGCATCCGTGCCCATCGGGAATGCGGCGTCGGGCATTGCGGGCAATGCGACGACGGCGTCCCAGCCGGAACCGTAGACCGCGGGTGCGCCCTCGGCTCCCGCGGCGTCGACGCCCGGGAGGTGCTTTGCGAGGTGGTCCTCGTTCGGGTCGGTCGGATGCGGAGCGTCGAGCGCGCCGTGAGCCGCGGAGTGCTTCGACAGTCGGCGCTCGAGCGCCTCCGGATCGATCGGCTTCTCGGTCACGGTCGCCCCGGCGGGCGGGCTGAAATCGAAGAGCGAGGCATCGGGCGCCGAGAAGTCGATCGCGGAGAACCCGAGCGACACCGCCGGGTCGTCCTGGCCGACCGCGGTCACCTCCACCCGGAGCGGCAAGCCGGTCTCCGAGTCGACGGAGAGGGTGACGCCGTCGACGAGGGTCTCCGACGACTTCGGGTCGAGCGAGAGCTGGTACACGGATCGGCCGGCGACGAGGGCGGTGGTCGCGACGCTCACCGAGGTGGAGGGGTCGATCGCCTCGATGAGGCGGGTCGCCACCTCCGCCGGCGTGCGCGGCCCGGTGTAGCCCGGATAGGCGTCGCCGCCGGCATGCGCGTCGATCGCCGCGGTCGTTCCCTCGGGCAGGGTGACGTGTACGGCCTCGTTCGGGTCGGAGTCGTAGAGCCACAGCTCGTCCCCGTTGATGATCACGTCGCGCTCCGCCATGTCGTCGAGGACCTGCAGGCGGACGGACGAGGAGTCGCCGACGAATGCCCGGACGGTGTGCGATCCGGTGAGGAACTCGAGAGCACCGGTCGGAAGTTCCGACGATCCGGGCGTGGTCGGGATATCGGGGAGACCGAGGTCCGAGCGCTGCTCGAGGGTTCCCGAGAAGGCGACCCCGGTGCTGTCGGCGATCATCGCCAGCACCTCATCGGCGGACTTCTCCGGCAGCGTCGGGGCGGCACCCGCGGTGGCGGGTATGGCGACGGCGGCGGTGACGACGACTGCGGGGACGATTGCGGCGGGCAGCCAGCGCATCCATTTCGAGCTCATGATTCTCACCCTCGAGACACCGGGATAGACCGACGGTACGGTGCCCTCTTGCGGAGGATACACCCGCCGGATTCCGCCGGGCTGGGAGCGTCGTCGTCGGCTTCCGCCGGTGCCGATCAGATGAGCCGCCGCGGTGTCGGTCAGACGAAACGGGGCGGATCCACGGCCACGAGAAGGATCCCGAGCCAGTGGCAGAGGAACGCGAACAGCGTCAGGGTGTGGAAGATCTCGTGGAAGCCGAACACGCCGGGCACCGGATTGGGGCGCTTGAGTCCGTAGATCACGGCACCGACCGTGTAGAAGATCCCGCCGGCGAGGATGAGGTTCATCATGAGCGCGTTCGCGGAGTAGAAGTCGACGATGAAGATCAATGACGCGTAGCCGAGCAGGAGGTAGAGCGGCACGTAGAGCCACCGCGGCGCGGTGATCCAGAACACGCGGAAGGCGATGCCGAGCGCCGCGCCGACCCACACCAGCCAGAGCAGCAGCACCGACTTCTCCTCGGGCAGGGCGAGCACGGTGATCGGGGTGTACGAACCGGCGATCAACAGGAAGATGTTGGCGTGGTCGATGCGCTTCAGCAGGTTCTTCATCGGCGGTGACCACCGGAAGCGGTGGTAGAGAGCCGAGTTCCCGAAGAGCAGCAGCGAACTGACCGCGAAGACGGTGCAGCTGACCTTCGCCGCGGTGCCGTCGGCGACGGACACGAGCACGATTCCCAGCAGGATGGCGAGCGGGAACGTCCCCGCGTGGATCCAGCCGCGCCACGACGGCCGGTCATCCTGCGCATGCTCGATGGCGTCATCCAGCAGGGGGAGGTTCGGAAGTTCCGCCGCGTCCTCGTGATCGGCCCGGGTGCTGTCCTGTTCCGGTCGTGAGGCGCTCATGCCGCAAGTTTAGGGGCGCAGCGCACGCTGCCCTCCCGGACGGGCGGTGCCGGGTGGACTACCGTGAAGGAGTGCGAAACCGGAACATGCCCCTCGGCTCCGGCATCATCTATGGCCTGTACAAGAAGGGCATCCGCAAAGATCTCACCGCGGAGGCCCTGCCCCATCACGTCGCCATGATCGTCGACGGAAACCGGCGGTGGGCGCGCCAGCGACTCCTCGAGTCCGCCGCGCACGGGCACCGCGCCGGGGCGGCGAAGATCGGCGAGTTCCTCACCTGGTGCGACGACCTCGACATCCGGGT
The DNA here is from genome assembly GCF_008642235.1 of Planctomonas psychrotolerans. GTDB lineage: Bacteria > Actinomycetota > Actinomycetes > Actinomycetales > Microbacteriaceae > Planctomonas > Planctomonas psychrotolerans. Next base: position 2,272,182 of record NZ_SJEV01000001.1, read on the forward strand.
CGTGACGCTGTACCTGCTGTCGACCGACAACCTCATCGGTCGGGCCGGGGAGGAACTCGACGACCTGATCGAGATCATCGCTCAGCTCACCGACGACCTCTCGCAATGCCGTGACTGGCGCGTCAAGCACGTCGGCAATCCGGCGGGGCTTCCGGAGCGCCTCACCACCGCGCTCCGCGAGGCGGAGGAACGCACCATCGACCATCCCGGACTGCACATCAACCTCGCGGTCGGGTACGGCGGTCGGCACGAGATCGCGGATGCCGTGCGCAGCATCCTCGCCGCCCACCACAGCGCCGGCGGATCGATCGAGGAGCTGGCGGAATTGCTGACGCCCGACCTCATCGGCGAGCACCTCTATACCAGTGGCCAGCCCGACCCCGATCTCGTGATCCGCACTTCCGGCGAACAGCGGGTCAGCGACTTCATGCTCTGGCAGAGTGCGCACAGCGAGCTGTACTTCGTGGAGGCGCTCTACCCCGACCTGCGCGAGGTCGACTTCCTCCGCGCGTTGCGCGACTACTCGAAGCGCCATCGCCGCTACGGGGCCTGACCCGATCTCACTCCGACCTGCCGAAGGTCCGGTCCCTGAGCCTGTCGAAGGGACGCGACCTGCCGAACCTGCGGTCCCTGAGCCTGTCGAAGGGACGCGACCGGCCGAATCTGCGGTCCCTGAGCCTGTCGAAGGGACGCGACCCGTCTCGCCTCGCCGAGATTTAATCTCGCGGACATTTCCGCTCGCGTGTCGGGAGGCGCGGAACGAGCCGCCCGGTCGTATGTTCGGTTGCATCAGGTAAGGAACCTGGTCGAGACGGCCACATAAGTCGCGTTTCGATAGCCCGGCCGACTCGCCAATGAACCGAGGGCTCGCTCTCGGGTTGGGAGTGGTTGTGGCCGCGTTGAATTCTCAGAAGCCGCGTCGGAGTTCGTCCCCATCGTCGGGTGCTGCGCCGGAAACGGCGGAGCGCACGTTCGTCCTCGACACGTCGGTGCTGCTGTCGGACCCGAAGGCGATCTTCCGGTTCGCCGAGCACGCGGTGGTGCTCCCCGTCGTGGTGGTATCCGAGCTCGAGGCGAAGCGGCACGACCCGGAGATCGGATACTTCGCTCGGCAGGCCCTTCGTCACCTCGACGACCTGCGAGTGCAGCACGAGCGACTCGACTTCCCGATCTCCGTCGGGGAAGCCGGCGGAACGGTGCGGGTCGAGCTCAACCACTCGAACATGTCGGTGCTGCCCTCCGGTCTTCAACTCGGCGACAACGACTCGCGCATCCTCGCCGTGGCCATGAACCTGGCCAACGAGGGCCTCCCCGTGACTGTCGTGTCGAAGGACCTGCCGATGCGCGTGAAGGCCGCGTCGATCGGACTGACGGCGGACGAGTATCGCGCGGAGCAGGCGGTCGACTCCGGCTGGACCGGTATGTCGGAGCTGTCGCTCGGGGCGGACGACATGGCCGAGCTCTACGAGGCGGAGCGGCTCCGCACCCCTGCCGCGGCGACCCTGCCCATCAACACGGGCCTCGTCCTGCACTCCGACCGCGGCTCGGCCCTCGGCCGGGTGACCGGCAACGGCGAGGTGACCCTCGTGCGCGGCGACCGAGACGTGTTCGGCCTGCACGGCCGGTCGGCAGAGCAGCGGCTCGCCATCGACATGCTGCTCGACCCGTCGGTGGGCATCCTCTCCCTCGGCGGCCGGGCCGGAACGGGCAAGTCGGCCATCGCACTGTGCGCGGGCCTCGAGGCCGTGCTGGAGAAGCAGCAGCACCGGAAGATCATGGTCTTCCGACCGCTGTACGCCGTCGGTGGCCAGGAGCTCGGCTTCCTCCCGGGCGACGCCACCGAGAAGATGAACCCGTGGGCGCAGGCGGTGTTCGACACGCTCGGTGCCCTGGTGTCGCAGAACGTGCTCGACGAGGTGATGGCTCGCGGCATCCTCGAGGTGCTGCCGCTCACGCACATCCGCGGGCGCTCGTTGCACGACGCCTTCGTGATCGTGGATGAGGCGCAGTCGCTCGAGCGGAACGTGCTGCTCACGGTGCTCAGCCGCATCGGGCAGAACTCCCGCGTGGTGCTGACCCACGATGTGGCGCAGCGCGACAACCTGCGGGTGGGGCGGCACGACGGAGTGGCCTCGGTGATCGAGACGCTGAAGGGTCATCCGCTCTTCGGGCACGTGACCTTCACGCGATCCGAGCGTTCCGCGATCGCGGCCCTCGTGACCGAGCTGCTCGAGTCGAACGACGTGGGATAGACCAGCGAACGGCCCTTCGACAGGCTCAGGGACCGTGATCCTTCGACAGGCTCAGGGACCGTCGGCGGGACCGCGTCCCTGAGCCCGTTCCCGGGTTACAGTCCGGGAGCGGTCATCCGCAGAACGTCGAGCGCGGAGTCGAGCTGCTCCTCGGTGATCTCACCACGCTGCACGAAGCCGAGGGCGATCACCGCCTCGCGAACGGTGATCTTCTCGGCCACCGAGTGCTTGGCGATCTTCGCGGCGGCCTCGTAGCCGATCACCCGGTTGAGGGGCGTGACGATCGAGGGCGAGGACTCGGCCAGCGCGCGTGCCCGCTCCACGTTCACCTCGAGACCGTCGATGGTCTTGTCGGCGAGCAGCACGGTCGAGGTGGACAGGGTGCGGATCGACTCGAGCAGCGACGTGCCCATCACCGGGATCGCCACATTGAGCTCGAACGAACCGGACGCTCCGGCCCACGCCACCGTCGCGTCGTTGCCGATCACCCGGGCGGCCACCATGAGCACCGCCTCCGGGATGACCGGGTTCACCTTGCCGGGCATGATCGACGAGCCGGGCTGCAGGTCGGGGATGTGCAGCTCGCCGAGGCCGGCGTTCGGCCCGGAGCCCATCCAGCGCAGGTCGTTGCAGATCTTGGTGAGGCTCACGGCGATCACGCGCAGTGCACCGGACGCTTCCACCAGCGCGTCACGGGCTCCCTGCGCCTCGAAGTGGTCGACCGCTTCGGTGAGCGGGAGCCCCGAGTTCTCGGCGAGGATCTCGATGACCCTCTGCGGGAAGCCCAGGGGAGTGTTGATGCCGGTGCCGGTCGCCGTTCCGCCCAGCGGCACTTCGGCGACGCGGGGGAGAGCAGAGCGCACGCGCTCGATACCGAGCCGGATCTGCCGGGCGTAGCCCCGGAATTCCTGACCGAACGTGACCGGCGTGGCATCCATCAGGTGGGTGCGGCCGGCCTTCACCACGTCCTTCCATGCGTCGGCCTTCGTCTCCAGTGCACCGGCCAGGTGCTCGAGCGCCGGGATCAGGTCGGCGAGCAGGGCGGCGGTGACAGCGACGTGCACCGACGTGGGGAACACGTCGTTGGAGGACTGCGACGCGTTGACCGCGTCGTTCGGGTGCACCGGCGATCCGAGGGACCGGGTGGCGAGCGTGGCGAGCACCTCGTTCATGTTCATGTTCGAGGAGGTACCGCTACCGGTCTGGTACACGTCGATGGGGAACTGGTCGTGGTGCTCGCCCGCGATGATCCGGTCCGCCGCACCGGCGATCGCCTGCGCGACGTCGTCGGCCAGGATGCCGAGTTCGGCGTTGGCGAGTGCGGCCGCGCGCTTGATGCGAGCGAGACCGACGATCTGTCCGGCCTCGAGCCCGCGGCCGGAGATCGGGAAGTTCTCCACCGCGCGCTGCGTCTGCGCCGCGTAGAGCGCCTGCGCGGGCACTCGCACCTCGCCCATCGTGTCGTGTTCGATGCGGAATTCGGGCTGTGCGGCGGCGGTGTCGACCACGGTGCGGTGTCCTTTGTTCGTGTGCGGGAGGAGGAGCGGAATCAGATGTTTCCGACGACGATGTCGGGCACGGCCGTGCCCTCGAGAAGCTTGTAGTTCGCTCCCACGATGCCGAGCGATCCGTTCGCGACGGCCTCGCTGATGAGCTCGGACCGATCGAGCAGCTGGGCGACCGTGCCGCGCAGATGCTCGCGACCGACCTCGGTGGCGTCGAGTGCTTCGTCGCCGGTGCGAGCGGCGCGCACGCGATCAACGGCGGGGAGGATCCGGTCGACGAGCTGCGCCACATGCGTCGGCAGCGGCGGTCCGTCGAGTTCGCGAGTGTCGATCGCCGCGCGGACGGCGCCGCACTCGTCGTGGGCGAGCACGAGAATGAGGGGCACACCGAGCACGCTCACCGCGTACTCGAGGGAGCCGATCACGGAATTGGTGGTGACCTGACCGGCGTTGCGCACCACGAAGAGGTCACCGAGGCCTTTGTCGAAGATGATCTCGGCGGCGAGCCGGGAATCGCTGCAGCCGAGCAGCGCGGCCGAGGGCGTCTGCTTGAGCGCCAGTTCGGCACGTCGCTCCACGTCCTGCCGCGGATGCCGCGGCTCACCGGCGACGAAGCGCGCGTTTCCGCGCACCATCTCCTGCCAGATCTTCGCCGGTGTGGGTGTCGGTGTGGGGTCAGTCATCCGTAGCACTCCCTTCAACCTCGGCGGCGACGCTCTCCGCCATGGTGCGGAACTCGTTCGCGTCCGCCGAACCGTAGAGAACGTAGCTGCTCCCGCCCACGTCGGTCGACATGGAGTACTCGGCGAGCCCCGGGTCCTCAGCGGTGCGGTTGTCGTACACAGTCCAGTCGAGTCCGCCGATGCTTTCGGCACCCGACACCTGGGCAGCCCTGACCTTCTGGAGCACCCACGTGGAGTTCGCGTCGATGCCCTGGCTGAATCCGATGTACTCGTTCGACGGGGTGATGAACCCCACGTACCACTCGTCGACCCCGTCCGCGGTGCGGGTGCGGAGCTCGGCGGCATTCGATCGCCACACCGGCGGAATCTGCGGCACCACGAGCGGCTCGCTCACCGAGCCCGCGGCCTGGTCTGCGACGGTCGCGTAGTCCACGTCGACTCGCGCCGGACCATCGGCGCGCGGCACGAGCAGGACGATGACCACCACGATCCCGAGGGTCGCGAGCAGGGAGAACCAGAGGTTGTTGATGGTCTGGCGGGCGCGTCGGTTGCGCGAGGCGGTCGCCTTGCGCTCGGCGGTCTCCTCCGGCGTCTCGGGGCGACCCAGTTCGGCGACGATGCGAGGCTCGGTGCCCTTCGGCTTCCGAGCCATCACGCGCCGGCTGCGCTGGACTCGGCGGTTCGAGCGGCCTCGAGACGGGCCCGGGCACCGATCAGCCACTCCTCGCAGCGCGAGGCAAGGGCCTCACCGCGCTCCCACAACGCGAGCGAGTGCTCCAGCGTGGGCGCACCCTGCTCCAGTTCCGCCACGACGCGGACGAGTTCGTCACGCGCCTCCTCGTAGCTCAACGAGCGGACGTCCTGCGGTGTGGGCATGCCGGTAATCCTATCGAGGGGTGGCTCAGCGGGGAGTCGCGGTCGGGCCGTCGGACACCGCGCCGATGGTGCCGGAGGCGAGGCGCAGCGCGAGGGCGGTACCGCGCGGAGCGTCCGCTGCGGCGCGCAGCACGGACCCGTCGTGCAGTTGCGCGATGGCGTAGCCGCGGTCGAGGGTCCGCTGCGGCGAGAGGGCGCGGAGCTGCGCCGACAGTTCCTTCGTGCCGATCGCCGCCTCGTCGAGACCCCGAGTGACGAGTTCCGCGCCCCGGGCGATGTACCGGCCGAGTTCCTCGGCGCGGGAGTCGACGATCCATGCGGACGTGGCGAGTACCGGACGCGTGCGGAGCTGTTCGATGCGGTCGACCTCGGTGCGCAAGAAGGTGCTCAGCCGGGTGCCGAGCCGCGCGCGGGCCTGACGCACCCGAGCGAGCTCCTCCGTGACATCGGGCACCACGCGCTTCGCGGCATCGGTGGGGGTGGACGCGCGCAGGTCCGCGACCTCGTCGAGCAGGGGGCGGTCGGCCTCGTGTCCGATCGCGCTCACCACCGGTGTGGCGCACGCCGACACGGCACGGACGAGTCCCTCGTCGCTGAAACCGAGCAGGTTCTGGAAGTCACCGCCGCCGCGGGCGATGACGATCACGTCGACCTCGGGATCGCGGTCGAGCTCCCGCACCGCGGCGGTCACCTCGTCGACGACGCGGTTGCCCTGCACCGCGGCGTGCAGCACGCGGAAGCGCACGGCGGGCCAGCGGAGCTGCGCATTGCGCAGCACGTCCTTCTCCGCATCCGAGTCCTTGCCGGTGATGAGGCCGATGCAGTGCGGCAGGAAGGGGAGGGGGCGCTTGCGGGACTGCTCGAACAGGCCCTCCCGGCCGAGCTGGGCGCGCAGGCGCTCGAGGCGTTCGAGCAGGTCGCCGAGCCCCACATGCCGCATGTCGATCACCTGCATGGTGAGCGTGCCGCCCTTGACCCAGTAGTTCGGCTTGACGAGCGCCACCACCCGGTCGCCCTGCTTGAGATCAGCGGGTGTCCGCGCGCGCACCGACGACCACACCGTGAAACTCACCGTGGCGTCACCGGTGACGTCTTTGAGCTTGCCGTAGACGTTGCCGCCCGAGAGGCCCCAGGAGGTGATCTCGCCCTCCACCCAGACGGAGCCGAGTCGATCGATGTACCCCTGGATCTTCGCGGCGAGCAGGCCGACCGGCCACGGCGAATCGACGCTGGGACCCTGGTCCATGGCGGTTCCTCCGTTGCGATCGGCGCTCGGCGATCCGAACACAGTGAGTGGTAAGGACGCGCCGCGTAGACTCGGGGCCGTGACCGACGCAACGATCAGCCTGCCCATGCCCCGCATACCGGGCGCTCGCAACAGGCTAAAGGATACCCCCGTCGATGGCCGCAAGCGTGTGCTGCTGGCTGCGCCCCGCGGCTACTGTGCGGGAGTGGACCGCGCCGTGATCGCCGTCGAGAAGGCGCTGGAGCACTACGGTGCACCGGTGTACGTGCGCAAGCAGATCGTGCACAACATCCATGTGGTGTCGGAGCTCGAGAAGAAGGGCGCGATCTTCGTGGAGGAGGTCGACGAGGTGCCGACCGGGTCGCACATCGTGTTCAGCGCCCACGGCGTTTCGCCGGCCGTGGTGCAGGGCGCCGCTGATCGCGGACTGCAGGCGATCGACGCCACCTGTCCGTTGGTCACGAAGGTGCACCGCGAGGCCGTGCGCTTCGCCCGCGACGACTTCGAGATCCTGCTGATCGGACACGAGGGACACGAAGAGGTCGAGGGCACCGCGGGGGAGGCCCCCGAGCACACCACCCTCGTCGGCAGCCCAGACGAGGCGGACACCATCGTCGTGCGCAACCCCGACAAGGTCGTCTGGCTGTCCCAGACCACGCTCTCGGTCGACGAGACCATGGAGACCGTTCGGCGCCTGCGCCAGCGCTTCCCCAACCTGCAGAACCCGCCGAGCGACGACATCTGCTACGCCACTCAGAACCGCCAGGTGGCGATCAAGAAGGTGGCGCAGGACTCCGACCTCGTGCTCGTGGTGGGGTCCGCGAACTCGTCCAACTCGGTGCGCCTCGTCGAGGTTGCGCTGGAGTACGGCGCCAAGGCGGCCTACCGCGTGGACTACGCGAGCGAGGTGAAGCAGGAGTGGCTCGACGGCGTGCGCACGGTCGGCGTGACCTCGGGCGCATCCGTGCCGGAGGAACTGGTGCAGGAGCTCCTGGACGACCTCGCCAACGCGGGCTACGGCGACGTGACGCAGGTGAAGACGGCGGAGGAGGACCTCATGTTCTCCCTGCCGAAGGAGCTGCGGAAGGACATCTCGGGTCGCACCGACGCGCGTGCCATCGGCGGACGGGTGCGCACCGACGCATGACCGGCCCCGCCTCGCCCCGCGACCCGGCCTCGCCGAACGAACCGGAGTCGTCCGGTTCGGACGCCGCCCGACCCGAACCGGCCCGGCCGACATCCGGTCCCGCGCCCCGCTGGGGCGAGTACGCCCCAGTGCCTCCCGCGCCCGCTCCGCCCGTCGCACCGACGTCGGCGGGCGCTGGCACCGGCGGGGCGCATGAGGCGGTCGGTGCGGCCGGCGCCGCTGCCCCGTCCGCGGGCTCCGAGTCGCGTCCCGTGCGCAAGTGGGATCGCATCCTCACCCTCGTGCTGCTCGCCTTCGCCACCTACTCCGTGATCACCGGGCTGTTCACCTACGGCAATCTTCCGGCGGCACTCGACCAGGTCTTCGCAATGCAGGGCATCGGGCGCTTCGACGACGTGGAGAGCGCCCGGACCATCGGCCTCGCGTTGAACATCCTGCACCTCTCGGTCTACGCGCTGACCGTGTGGCTGTCCTACCGGATGCTCAAGCAGAACCGCATCACCTTCTGGGTGCCGCTGACGGCCGGGGTGGTCGTGTCGTTCATCACGGCGGTGCTGCTCGTCACGCTGGTGATCGGTGACCCGGCTTTCCGCGAGTACGTGACTTCCACGACTTAACCGCCTCGTCGCTCCCGTTTCGCGTCCCCGCCGCCCTTCTCGGGCGAGCGGCGACGCTGAACGGGAGCGACGAGGAAGCGGCAGTCCTACTTGCCGGAGTGGCCGGCCGAGCCGAGCTGGCGGGTGGCGTCGACGACGCGTGCGGCCATCGCCGTCTCCGCCTTCTTGCCCCAGGAACGCGGGTCGTAGACCTTCTTGTTGCCGACCTCGCCGTCCACCTTCAGGAAGCCGTCGTAGCCCTTCAGCACCGTGTCGGCGACCGAGCGGCTGTAGGCGTACTGGGTGTCGGTGTCGATGTTCATCTTGACCACGCCGTTGGCGACCGCGTCCGCGATCTCCTGGTCGGTGGATCCGGATCCGCCGTGGAAGACGAGGTCGAGCGGGAGGGCGCCGGTGCCGAAGCGCGAGGCGAGTCCGTCCTGGATGCCCTTCAGCAGTTCCGGGCGCAGCTTCACGTTGCCGGGCTTGTACACGCCGTGCACATTACCGAAGGTGAGGGCGGCCATGTACCGGCCGTTCTCGCCCAGGCCGAGAGCCTCGACCGTCGCGACCGCGTCATCGATGGTCGTGTACAGGTGCTCGTTGATGTCGTGGCTGACGCCGTCCTCCTCACCACCGACGACGCCGATCTCCACCTCGAGGATCGCGTTGATGGCCTTCATGCGGGGGAGCAGCGTCTTGGCGATCTCGAGGTTCTCGTCGAGCGGAACCGCGGACCCGTCCCACATGTGGGACTGGAAGATGGGGTTGCGACCGGCCTTGACCTCGGCCTCGGACGCGGCGATGAGGGGGAGCACGAAGCCGTCGAGCGCATCCTTGGGGCAGTGGTCGGTGTGCAGCGCCACGGTGATGGGGTAGTTCTTGGCGACCTCGTGCACGAACGCGGCGAAGGCGAGCGCTCCGGATGCGCGGTTCTTCACGGTGTGGCCGGCGAAGTAGTCGGCGCCCCCGGTCGTGACCTGAATGATGCCGTCGGACTCGGCCTCGGCGAAGCCCTGCAGCACGGAATTGATCGTCGAGGACGATGAGACGTTGACGGCCGGGTACGCGAAGCCCTTGGACTTGGCCTTGTCGAGCATTTCCGCGTACTGCTCGGGGGTGGCGATGGGCATGGCGACTCCTTCGATTGGCCCTCGTCGGGCTGCCTGTGCGTGCGTGTCGAGTCTATTGATCCGGGCGCTCTTCGACCGCCATCGCCGCCATCGGGACCTTTGGCGAACCGGTTGACAAGTTGCCTGTTCGGTCCGATACTGAATGCCGCGCGTCCCTCGCTCGCGCGTTATCGATGCTGCTAACCCCTTGGAGGAGTCGCGTGACCACCAGTTCGCCCGTCTCGGACCGCGCGTCCGACGTGGAGAAGTCGGCCATCAAGAAGGTGGCGGTTCGTCTCGTGCCCTTCGTGGCGCTGATGTTCTTCATCAACTACCTCGACCGCACCGCGATCGGCTTCGCCGCACCGAACGGTATGAACGACGACCTCGCCCTCTCCGCGGCGCAATTCGGCTTCGCGTCCGGCGTCTTCTTCATCGGGTACATCCTTCTGGAGGTACCGAGCAACCTCGCGCTGCACCGATTCGGCGCCCGCCGCTGGCTCGCCCGCATCATGGTGTCGTGGGGGATCGTCGCGCTCCTGTTCACCTGGGTGCAGAACTTCGAACAGCTCGTCGTGCTGCGGTTCCTGCTCGGTGTCGCCGAGGCCGGATTCTTCCCCGGCGCGATCCTCTTCCTCAGCCTCTGGGTGCCGTCGAAGCACCGCAGCAAGATCCTCGCGCTCTTCTACCTGGCGCAGCCCCTCACCACCGTCATCGGTGCGCCGCTCGCCGCGCTCCTCATCCAGCAGGACGGCACCTTCCTCGGTCTCGAAGGCTGGCGCTTCATGTTCCTCGGCGTCTCGCTCCCCGCCATCGTGGTCGGCATCATCGCCTGGTTCTACCTCAAGGACCGCCCGGCCGACGCCACGTGGCTGACCGAGGAGGAGCGGGTCTGGCTGACCAGTGCCCTCGCCAGCGAGAAGGCGGCCACCGAGAAGGCCAACGACAACAAGCACGTGGGCATCCGCTCCGCGTTCACGAGCGGCCGGGTCTGGATGCTGTCATTCATCTACTTCGGCTTCATCTACGGTCTCTACGCCCTCGCCTTCTTCCTCCCGACGATCATCGAGGGCTTCCAGGAGCTGTACGGCACCGAGTTCGACGTCTTCCAGAAGGGGCTCATCACGGCCGTTCCGTACATTCCCGCCGCTATCGCGCTGCACTTCTGGGCGCGAGACGCATCGCGCCGCGGACTCCGCACCTGGCACATCGTGATCCCCGCCGTCGCCGGCGCCGTGAGCATTCCGCTCGCGCTCTACGCGGGATCCCCGGTGCTGACGATTGCGGTCATCGCGATCACGGCCATGGCGATCTTCTCGGCGCTGCCCAACTTCTGGACCCTGCCCACCCAGTTCCTCACCGGGGCGGCCGCCGCGGCCGGGATCGCGCTCATCAACACCGTGGGCAACCTGGCGGGCTTCTCCGCCCCGTACCTCACGGGTGCGCTGTTCGACTGGACCGGTGGATACGAGATCCCCATGTTCGTGGTGGGCGGCTTCATGGCGCTGTCCGCGGTTCTCATGGTGATCCTTGCGCGTCGCGGTCGGGTGAACGTCACCCGACCGGGTGTCGGGGGATCCGTCACCGCCCCCGAGGTTCCCGCTCCCTGACGCCGTTCGGCCCCCGCACTAGAGGCGGGGGCCGTCTCGCTTCTAGGCTGAGCGCACCAGCGGACGTTCGCCGTCGTGCACCGCGCACCTCCGGATCTTTCCCATCGCACGCCAACGAAAGGGACGAATCGTGTCCAGTGCCGAGTCGGCAAGCTTGTACATCCACCCGGATCGCAACCTCGGCATGGAGCTCGTGCGCGCCACCGAGGCGGCGGCGATTCGCGCCACCCCGTTCATCGGACGCGGGGACAAGAACGCCGCCGACCGTGCCGCGGTCGACGCCATGCGCACGTTCCTCGGCACCGTCAACTTCGACGGACTCATCGTCATCGGCGAGGGCGAGAAGGATGACGCGCCGATGCTCTTCAACGGGGAGCACGTGGGCAACGGGCGAGGGCCCGCGTGCGATATCGCCGTCGACCCGATCGACGGCACGAGCCTGACGGCCGCGGGACGGCAGAACGCGCTGTCGGTGATCGCCGTGTCGGACCGGGGCAGCATGTACAACCCGCAGGACGTGTTCTACATGGACAAGATCGTCACGGGTCCCGAGGGCAAAGGACTCGTGGACATCCGGAAGCCCATCGGAGAGAACATCCGGGCGCTCGCCAAAGCCAAGGGCAAGTCGGTGGAAGACATCCAGGTGGCCGTGCTCGACCGACCGCGGCACCAGGAGCTGGTGCGGGAGATTCGCGAGGCGGGGGCGGGCACGCGCCTCCTGCTCGACGGCGACGTGGCCGGCGGCATCAACGCCGCTCGGATCGAAACCCGCATCGACATGTGCATCGGTATCGGAGGCACGCCGGAGGGCGTGATCACCGCCTGCGCGGTAAAGGCGCTCGACGGCTTCATCCAGGGGCGCCTCAACCCGCAGAGCGACACGGAGCGCACCGCGGCGCTCGCCGCCGGGCACGACCTGGATCGCGTGCTCGAGCTCGAGGACTTCGTCTCCGGTCACAACACCTACTTCGTCGCGACGGGGGTGACGGATGGCGGGCTGGTGGAGGGCGTGCGGAAGATCGGCCCGATCATCCGCACCGAGAGCATCGTGCTGCGGTCGCACTCCGGGACCATCCGGCGCGTGGTGGCAGATCACCTCGTGGAGAAGTGGCTCTGACGTCTGCTCGCGCTTCGTGCCTCTATCGCCGCGAGGTGTCCGAGGTCTAGCTTGAGCGCATGACCCTCTTCACCTCGCATCGCGCACCTCGGGCAGCGCGCCTCGCCGCGACTGTCGTCGCCCTCGTCGGCCTCCTGGCCGGTGCCGCCGCGGTTCCCGCGTCGGCGACACCCGCAGCCGGTCATCCGAGTGCAGGGCAGAAGGTGAAGTACGTGGCGCTCGGCGATTCCTACGCGTACGGCTTCGGCGCCGTACACGGGTCCGAGTCGTATCCGGCGCTTCTCGACGACCGCAGGGACGTCGTGCTCACCGCCGACCTCTCCCGCGTCGGGGCGACCACGACCGACGTGGTGTCGTCGCTGAACAGCGCTCGCGGAGCGCTGAAACACGCCGACCTCGTGACCCTCTCCGTCGGGGCGAACGACGTGGATGTCACCGGCCTCGCCGCCGCGTGTTCCCCGGATCCGCGAAGCGTCGCGTGTGCGGCGACCTTCGCACGCGTGTCGGCGCTCCTGCAGCCGGGCAGTTCCCTGCTTCCCTCCCTCGTGCGCACGATCGACGGCGTCCGGCGAGCCGCTCCGAACGCTCAGATCGTCGTCACGGGATACCCGCTCCTCGCCGACCCCACGTTCGGGCTCCCTCAGTCCCCGGAGGTGAATGCGCTCGCGCAGCAGATCAATGCGGCGACGGTGGCACTCAACTCCACGATCGCGGCGGCGGTCGCCGCAGTGCAGGGGACGGGCGGGAACGTGCTGTTCGTGGATGTCGTGCCGCAGTTCGTCGGTCACGGCATCGGATCCGCGGATCCGTGGATCCACTTCGGCAACGTGGTGAGCTATCACCCGACCGCCGCCGGGTACCGGGCCTACGCCGCCGCAATCACCGCTGCCGTGGACGTCACCCGACTCCGGTACGCCGCGGCCGCCTGATCCCACGCCGCCAGCGCGGCACGCGCTCGATCCGGCACACGCCCGTAGTGATAAGCGCCCGATCTGACACGTCCCCGAACCGAAAGAATCCCGCGACGGCTCTCCGGGGACGCGTTCCGATCCTGCTGGTCTCCACGGGCCCGCGAAGCCCGTACGTCGAACCACCAGCGCGGCGACCCTAGGGTTGTCTCGACGCCCGGATGAGAACGACGAGAGAAAGTCCGCCGGAGATCGCAGCCAGCAGGCCGAAGGCTGCACCTGCGTAGCGGCTTTCGTTGAATAGAAGAACGAGCCCTGTGGGGATCAATACAAGCCCCGCTGCCACGATGACGATCAACGGGATCCACTGCGGCTTCGTTGTCATTCAGAGATCTTGCCACCGGACTGGGGTCGGACGCTGAACGCACTCCTTATCCGGTACTCGAATCGGGGGAGAAGTACTCGGACCCCGAAGGGGAGCGGTCGAGGATGCCGTAGTCGACCAGGTATCTCCGCAGGAGCGCGGTGTCGTCGTCGAACGGGCGTAGGCGGTCGTTCAGCTCTGCTTCGCTGAGCCGCTCGTCGGGCGCCATGAAGGTGGCCGCGATGTGCCGCAGCAGTTCCTCGCGATCGGCGTGCTGGGACGGGTACCGGTCGATGGCGCCGTCCGGGCGCAGGAATCGCTTCGGCCCCCGCTGCGGTCGTTCGTCGGTGCGATCGGCGAGCAGCGCCCGCAAACCCTCGGTTGCGGGAACCGGTCGTCCATCGTGAGTGGTGACGAGGCCGGCCCGTATGAGCTGCGCAGTTCGTCGCTCGTGCAGTTCCCCGGATCCGAGGACGATGCGGGCGTACTCCGATCGAAGATCCTCGTTGGCGAGAGCCGCCACCATCGCCCGCCACGCGTTTCCCGTCCGAAACGGGCCCGAATCCCGTGCTTCGTCGGTCGAGGTGCCATCCGGCACCGTGGTCGGCATCACCTGACCGGCGAAGTCCCGGGAGATGGGACGAGACTGCAGGTGCGTCACGTCGTCGTCAGTAGTCACCGAGCCATTCTGGCGCAGAGATGGTGTGCGCCGATCGGTGATTCGAGCGACTGCACTTTCGACACCGCTCCCGTTCCGAGTCCCCGGTTGAGTCCCGCTTCCACTCTCCTTCCCCGCTTCCGCTGTATGGGTGGCGGGGAGCGTGGGTGGGAGCGGCGAATGCGTGCTGGAGCGCGGAGAGCGTGGCTGGCGCCGACCTCGCGGTCGCGTGGCCCGACGCGGACAAGTGGCTCCTCGCACAGGCGGCGTCGGATCACTAGCGCCTCGAGATGACTGAATCGGCAGCAGCCGCATGCCGTGACTGAGCCGGAACTGAGGCCAGAGGTTGATCCTGGAGGAACCTTCCCGCCGCTGCGGGAAGTTTCTCCGGGTAGGAAACAAGGTGGTAACGATTGCGGTGCGGCCGGGAAACACGGGCTGGATAGCGTTCGATGCGCCCCCTCGGTACGCCCCCGTTTTCCGGCCGTTCGCGCTCGCTCGGACAGTCGGCATTCCGTTCTCGCCGATCCCTGCCGGGGGTGTTCCATCCACCTCTCCCGCAAAGGATCGTTATGCACTCAACCTGGGGTTCGCTCCCGCGACGATGGGTCGTCACCATCGTCGCGCTGCTTCTGGCCGTTCTGCTCGCCGTCGGGGCCATGGCATCCGCCCTGACCGCCACGCTTCTCACCGCCACAACCGCGCCCGCGGTCGGCGACACCGCGCCCACGGGGCCGGGCGGCGTGGTCACCGATCCCGCGCTCACCATCACGAGCGCCAGCTACCGCACCGCGGTTCGCGCGGCGGCGGCGGATAAGCCGCAGGTGTCCGTGGTGGCGACGGGCGGCACGATCGCCGGCAAGGCCGCCAGTCGCGACAACTTCACCGACTACCGCGCCGGTACCTACCTGATGTCCGACCTGGTCGGCGTGCTGCAGCCGGAGATCGGTGCCATCGCCGACGTGACGTCGGTGCAGTTCGGTAACGCCGGGTCGAGCGGGTACACGATCGCCCAGTTCCACGAACTGACGCTCGCGGTGGAGAAAGAACTCGAGACCGCAGACGGGGTCGTGGTCACCTCCGGAACGGACACCATGGAGGAGTTCGCCTACTGGCTCGACCTCACCGTGCAGAGCCGCAAGCCGATCGTGATCACCGGCGCGATGCGTCCGTGGGCGGCAGGCGAGGGTCCGGGGGACGACATGGTGATCGGCTCGGACGGTCCCGCGAATCTGCTCAACGCCGTGAAGCTGGCCGCGAGTGCGGAGACCTTCTGCTTCGGCACGGTGCTGATGCTGAACGACACCCTGCAGGCCGCGCGCGACGTGACCAAGACCAACTCTTACCGCACCGACACCTTCGACAGCCCGAACACCGGCTCGCTCGGGTACATCGATGGGGCGAACATCACCATCAACCGCGCACCGGCGCGCGTGCTCGACTGCGACGACGAGGGGTGGTTCACGCCGTTCGATCTGTCGGAGGTGTCACCGGAGTCCCTGCCGCGCACCGAGATGCTGGTGAGTTACCAGCAGGCCGGCGGCGAGTCGATTCCCGCCTTCGTGGCGGCAGGCGTCACCGGGATCGTGACGGAGGGCACGGGTGCCGGAGGCATCTCGTCCGCCATGCGCGCCGCCAGAACCGACGCGATCGCGGCGGGGGTCTGGTTCGTGAACGCCACCCGCACCGGCACCGGTTCCAGCTACTCATCCGGTGACGGCATCATCGCGGCCAATGACCTGACCGGGGTGAAGGCACGCCTGCTCCTCCTGCTGACCCGCGCATTCACCACCGACTTCCAGGAAGCGACCACCTGGTTCTCGACGATCGGACAGCCGAGCTACAAGTCGTCGGCCCTCGCGGAGACGGTACCGGCAGTACCGGGGGGCGAGGTGCCCGCACCCGAGCCGACTCCGGTACCTGACCCCGAGCCGACCGAGGCACCCGAGCCGACCCCGTCACCGGAGCCGGAGCCGACCGTCGCACCCGAGCCCACCGGCGAGCCGGCGCCCACCGACGCGCCGATCGAGCCCGACCCCGAGACCACGTCGGCACCCGCGGCCGTCGGCGGCGGCAGCGGCCCCGGCGGTCCCCTAGCCAGCACCGGCTTCTCCGGTGCCGGGGCGGCGGCCCTCGCCGGCATCGCCGTGCTCCTGGGCACCGGCCTCTGGGCCGGCCAGCGGTACCGGATGCGACTCCGCCTGCAGTAGCGGCGGCATCCGGCGGACCGGTCCGCGTCAGGCACGAGGGCGCCATCGCATCGCGGTGGCGCCCTCTTTCACTCACTCTCACTCACTCACTCGCGCGTGCATGCGTGCTTCCCTCCCTGCCTGCCTGCTGCAGTGCGTGCGGGTAATGCCGGGCCGCCGATGCGTGGGCCGCTCGTCGTCAGGCTGACCGCGCGATGCGACGCCGAGCGGCTTCGATTTCGTCCACCAGCTCGATGGCGGTGAGCTCACGCGTGGTCTCCTCGACGGCGAGCAGTTCGGGCACGACCTTCGACTCGTCGAGAGCATTGAGCTTGCGCGCGGAAGGCAGCACCTGGCGCTCGAGCGAGCCGACGAAACGGTTGTAGTCGTTCACGGTGCCGGTGATCGACCGACCGAGCTTGTCCACATGGGCGGCGGTAGTCGCGATGCGGGAGTACAGCTCACGGCTGAGATCGAAGACCTGCTTGGCGTCCTGCGTAAGCACGTCCTGCTGCCAGCTGAACGCGACGGTTTTCAACACGGACCAGAGCGTGACGGGAGAGGACAGCGCCACGCGCTTGCTGAAGGCGAACTCGAGGATCGACGGGTCGGCCTCCAGCGCGGACGCCACCAGCGACTCGCTCGGGATGAAGGCGATCACCATCTCGGGGCTCGACTCGAGACCCATCCAGTACGTCTTGCTGCCGAGCGCGGAGATGTGGTCGCGCACCGCCTTCACGTGCTGTTTCAGCAGAGAATCGCGACGAGCGAGTTCGGCAGCCGACGCCGTCGACGGGATGGCGCTCGCGTCGAGGTAGGCGGTGAACGGCACCTTCGCATCCACCGCGATGCTCTTACCGCCCGGCAGGTACACGACCATGTCGGGTCGGCCGACGCCCGCATCCGAGGTGACGCTCGTCTGCACGTCGAAGTCGACGCGTTCCAGCAGCCCGGCCGCCTCGACGACGCTGCGTAGCTGCGCCTCGCCCCAAACGCCGCGGGTGCTGTTCGACGTGAGCGCCGAGGCGAGCGACTCCGCGGTGCGCCGGAGCCGCTCCTCCGACTCGGTCGCCGACCGGAGTTGGGAGCTGAGCTCGCCGTACTGCTCCCGGCGCTGTTCCTCCAGCTCGGAGACCTTGCGCTGCACGGCCTGCAGGCTCTCCGCCACCGGACTCAGCGCCACGAGCACGGCGCCGTCGACCCGGGATCGTTCCGCCTCCGCGTGCTGCAGGTCGGCGAGGCGATGCTGCAGCTCCCGCAGTCTGTCCTCCTGGGCCTCCGACCGTTCCCGGTACAGCGCGCCCTGACTGTCGAGGCGCTCTCGGAACTGCGCCGCGGCGGCATCCGACTGCGTGCGGAACGACTCGTGCGCCTGCTCCAGCTGCTCGCGTACGCCGGTGAGCGCCGCGCGGCTGGCGGCGAGGTCGCTCATCAGCGCGGAAGACGGGCCGCGGCGCCCGGAATAGACCGCCACTGCCAGCGCTCCGAGCATCGCACCGAGCACGATGCCGATCAGAAGCGCGGGGAGGAAGTTCATGCCCACAGTGTGCAGCAGTCCACCGACATCCGGTTCGCTCCGCGCCGGTCACCCGCCGTGTCGACGCGGCCGTGCTCGAAAGCGCTGCCTCCGCGGCACGGCCGGACGGGCGTCGCACGAATGTGTCACTCCGCTCCTCGCCTCTGGAGCGAGTCGGCCCGGCTCGGTAACCTGCACCACATGGCCATCGCACTGGAGAACATCGGCATCGCGGTCCGCGACCTCGACGCCACCGTCGCCTTCTTCACCGACCTCGGTCTCACCGTCGTCGGCCGCGACACGGTGAGTGGCGAGTGGACCGACACCGCCGTGGGCCTCGACGGCAACCACGCCAGGATCGCGATGTTGCAGACACCGGACGGGCACGGTCGCCTCGAGCTCTTCGAGTACATCCATCCCGAGGCGATCGAAACGGATCCCACCCGTCCGAATGAGATCGGCATGCATCGGGTGGCGTTCTCGGTCGATGACATCGATGACGCCCTCGCGATCGCGGCCAGGCACGGCTGCCTGCCGTTGCGCGGCGTGGCCACCTACCGGGACCTCTACAAGCTCACATACCTGCGCGGCCCGAGCGGAATCATCGTGATGCTCACCGAGGACCTCAGAAAAGAGGCCTGACGGGCGAGCACCTTCGGGCAAGCAGCGATCGGGAGGGCACCCTTCGGGAGGTTAGCGTCCGGTCGCACCGAACGCTATGCGAAGACCATCGAGAGCTCGACGCTCCGTTCGCGTTCGCGCTGCAGACGTGCGGCCATCTTGACGGCCTTCGCGTCGACCGAGGCCTGCCCCATCCACCCGACGCGGAGTCCCACCAGCTCGGCGAGATGCGAGACGGACTCTGCGTCGTGGCGCCGCGCAGCGTGCACCAGGATCGCCGCGCACGCCTCCGCATCGGCGAGCGCGTCGTGGTGGGCGAAGTCCTCGAATCCAGCGGCCATGGCGGCCACGGGGAGACGATAGGAGTCCAGCTCGTAGGTCTTGCGTGCGACCTGCAGCGTGCAGAGGTAGGAGAGGTCGGGGCACGGCGTACCCGACGCGGCGCATCCGCCCGCGATGACGCCCATGTCGAATCCCGCGTTGTGCGCGACGAACGGGTCGCCGTCGGCGAAGGCGAGCAGGTCGGGGAGTTGCTGCGCCCAGCCGGCCGCACCGATCACATCCGAGGCGCGGATGCCGTGAATGCGGGTGTTCCACTCCAGGAAGTCGTCGTGCCCGACGGGAGGGCGGATGAGCCAGCCGGCCCGGTCGACGACGCGGCCGGCGCGCACCTTCACGAGGCCCACCGAACACGCGGATGCGCTGGAGGAGTTGGCGGTCTCGAAGTCGATGGCGGTGAAATTCAGGGGCACGCGGTCATGCTCTCACCGACCGCCGACGATCCCGGCGCACCACGCCCGGGCAGCGCCGACCCGTACGATGGACTCCCGTGGCTCTCACTATTGCAATCGTCGGACTGCCCAATGTCGGCAAGTCCACCCTCTTCAACGCTCTGACCAAGAACACGGTGCTCGCCGCGAACTATCCGTTCGCGACCATCGAGCCGAACGTGGGCGTGGTCACGCTGCCCGACCCGCGCCTCGACGTGCTCGCCGGCATCTTCGGCAGTGAGCGCATCCTGCCCGCGCCGGTGTCGTTCGTCGACATCGCGGGGATCGTGAAAGGCGCAAGCGAGGGCGAGGGGCTCGGCAACAAGTTCCTCGCGAACATCCGCGAGGCGGATGCCATCGCGCAGGTCATCCGCGGATTCCACGACCCGGACGTGGTGCACGTCGACGGGCGGGTGGACGCGGCCAGCGACATGGAGACCATCAACACCGAGCTGATCCTCGCCGACCTGCAGACCCTCGAGCGCGCCGAGGCCCGCTTCGAGAAGGAGGTCAAGGGTCGCAAGATGGAACCGATCGTGCTCGAGACCGCGCGCGCCGCTCGCGCGTTCCTCGACCAGGGCAAGCCGCTCTCGGCATCGTCCATCGACCTCGAACCGGTGCGGGAGCTCGGCCTCCTCACCGCCAAGCCGTTCATCTACGTCTTCAACGTGGACGAGACCGTGATCGCCGATGAGGCGAAGAAGGCCGAACTCGCCGCGCTCGTGGCACCGGCGGAGGCGATCTTCCTCGACGCGAAGATCGAGTCGGAGCTCATCGATCTCGAGCCCGAGGATGCCGCGGAGCTGCTCGCGAGCACCGGCCAGGAGGAGAGCGGGCTCAACCAGCTCGCCCGCATCGGCTTCGACACCCTTGGCCTGCAGACCTACCTCACGGCGGGGCCGAAGGAGGCGCGCGCCTGGACCATTCACAAGGGTTGGACCGCGCCGCAGGCCGCCGGGGTCATCCACACCGACTTTCAGAAGGGCTTCATCAAGGCGGAGATCGTGTCATTCGACGACATCGTGGCCACCGGCTCGATCGCCGAGGCCCGCGCCAAGGGCAAGGCCCGCATCGAGGGCAAGGACTACGTGATGCAGGACGGCGACGTGGTGGAGTTCCGCTTCAACGTCTAGCGCACCCTCCCGATAGAGTCGCCAGACACCCTCGATCGAAGGAATCCGCCATGCCTGTCATCGCCATCGTCGGAGCCGGACCCGGACTCGGAGCGGCAGTTGCTCGAAGGTTCGGACGCGAGGGGTTCTCGATAGCCCTGATTTCGAGGGACCAGTCGAAGCTCGACGCCATGGCCGCGGAGCTCGAGGCGTCCGGCGTAACCGCCCGTGGTTTCGCCGCCGACGTGCTGGCTCCGGCGGAACTCGAGGACGCCCTCGCGCGTGCCGCTGCCGAGCTGGGGCCCATCACCGCGCTGCAGTACAGCCCGCTTCCGTCGCGGGACTACCTCAAGCCCGTCCTCGACCTGACTCCCGAGCTGGCGCTCGAAGCGCTGTCGTTCTCGGCTCTCGGACTCATCCACGCCGTGCGCGCGGTTCTGCCCGCGATGCGTCAGGCGGGAGAGGGCAGCATCCTCTTGATCAACGGCGGGACCTCGGTGAAGGCCCGCGCGGGCTTCGCCGGCACATCGGTCGCGTTCCCCGCCGAGAGCGCCTACGGCGAGATGCTGCACGACGCGCTCGACAGCGAGGGCGTCCGCGTGAAGCAGCTCGTGATTCCGGGAGGCATCCCTCAGCTTCAGCTCGACAACGGCATCGATGACGTGGCCGATCGCATCTGGGGCCTCCACGCGGAAGACGGTCCGTTCCGCACCATGCTCATTCCGCTCGAGGACGGCAGGGAGTAGGGCGGGGGCCGCCTCAGCCCGCCGCCCTGCGGATGTGCTCGGTGATCGTCTTCTCCGTCTCGGGAGTGAGCGCTCTGAGGGCGAACGAGGTCACCCAGAGGTCGCCGTCATCGAGCTGCGCGGCCTCCTCGAAACCGAGCGTCGCGTAGCGGGTGGTGTACTTCGAGGCGGCCTTGAAGAACACCACGATCTTCCCGTCCTCGTCGGCGTAGGACGGGAACCCGTACCAGGTCTTCGGAACGAGGTGCGGCGCCACGTCGGCGACGATCCGATGGATCCCTTCTGCGAGAACGCGGTCCTCGTCCGGCATCGCGGCGATGGCGTCGCGCACCGCCTCCTCCCCGGCGGCACGGGACTTGCCGGCCTTCTCCTGCGCGCGCACCTCGGCGGCGCGCTGCTTCACGGCCTCGCGTTCCTCCTTGGACAGCCCGGCGGATTTTTCTGCCATGTCATGCTCCTTCGCTACGGTGCGCTTCGGTGCGGTGCCCTTTCCGGCCCACGATCACGTTACGACTGTTCGCCTCTCCAGCGCCTCCGACGACAGGACTATTCGGTGCACCGCGAAGCTGGAGCCGCTCCCAGATCCACGCGCTCGGCCCGGCGCAGAATGGGTCGGTGATGGATATCTCGGCCACGGCACGCCCGATGCAGGGCCCGGTTGTGGCAGCGCAGGAGTGGCGGCGGGTGGCCTTCGTGCACTGGCGGGTGCCCGCCGAACGGGTCGCGCCACTCCTGCCGCGCGGCGTCGTGCCCGACATCGAGGACGGGTCGGCCTGGGTCGGTCTGATCGCCTTCGAGTTGGGGGATGCGCGGGTGGGCCCGTTCACGCTGGGCGCGCGCTGGGGGTCCTTCACCGAGGTGAATGTGCGGCTGTACGGGGTGGACGAGCAGGGGAGGCGGGGCGTCGTCTTCCGATCCTTGGAAGCGTCGAGCCTGCCGGCGGTGCTCGCAGCGCGGGGTCTCTTCTCGCTGCCCTACATCTGGGCGCGCACTGCTCAGCGTCCCCGCCCCGGCGGCTGGGAATACACGTCGCGCCGCGTTCGCCCTGCGTTTTCGAAACCGGGGCCCGGATTCCGGCTCGCCGTCACGGTCGACTCCACACGGACTGTGGACGACGAGGTGTCGCTGTTCCTGACCGCGCGATGGGCACTGTTCCAGGGCAGGCTCGGGCGCACGCAGTGGTTGCCGAACGAGCACGAGCCGTGGGTGCTGCACCCCGCGGAGATGACCTTTCTCCGGGACGACCTCCTGGCGGCGGCCGGGCTGCCGGGGATCGCCGACGGTCCGCCGGACTCCGTGCTCTTCAGCCCCGGGGTGAACGCGAAGTTCGGTCGCGGGGAGTGGCTCGACCTGAACACGGGATGAGATCACGCCCATGACGTCGCCGGTTGAGCCCGGGGTGTGAGGGCGCCCGCGCGTCGCGGGTCAGAGGGCGTCGAGCTGACGGAGGGCCTCCCGCGCTCGTTCCAGGCGCACGTCGGCCGGGTCTTCCCACCAGTACGGGCCGCGCTCGCCGAGTCCGTGCTTGGCCAGCCCGACCCGGACGCGGGCGGCGGCCACCGCATCCTCGTCGCCCGCCTTCTTCGCGACGCGCACGCCCGACCTGCCTCGCCCGAGGTGGGACTTCAGGTCCTCGACGACGTCATCGGGCAGCGACGGATCCGTGCGGCGCCACCGGCGTCCGTTGATCATCAGCCACCGCTCGTCATCCCTGTCGGTCATGGTTCGACCGTACAGAGTGCGCGACGGTGGTCGCGCCGGACCGTGTGGATGCGCCCCTTCGACAGGCTCAGGGACCGTGGAGACCGACGAAGGGACGTTCCGTGTGCGGACCCTGAGCTTGTCGAAGGGTCGTTCCGCATCCACGGTGCGTCCCTTCGACAGGCTCAGGGACCGCGTGGGCGGCGCGGGATGTGGAACACTGCCGGAGTGATCGACGTGGAACTGAAACGCCTGCCCGCCGGAACGGTGGCGATGCACGACGCGCGGCGAAAGCGCCGGTGGACCGTCGAGCTCGAGCCGTTCGAGATCGGCGTGTTCGCCGTCACGGAGGAGCTGTACGCCGAGCACGCGGATGCGCCGTCCGAGCATCCCAGACGGCCGGCGACCGACATGAGCTGGTTCGCCACGGTGCGCTTCTGCAACGCGCTGTCGGAGTGGGAGGGGTTCGACCCGGCATACCGGTTCGACGGCGTGGACGTGGTGTGGGACGTGACGTCGGACGGTTACCGTCTGCCCACGGAGGCCGAGTGGGAGTACGCCTGCCGGGCGGGATCGACGAAGCCGCACTACGGCCCGCTGGACGAGATCGCCTGGACCGCGGCGGACGGGGTAAGTGCCCCGCAGAACGTCGGCGGCAAACTGCCCAACCTGAACGGACTGTTCGACACGCTTGGCAACGCGTGGGAGTGGTGCTGGGATCTGCTCGATCCGGCCCGGTACGACGACTACCGGGTGTTCCGCGGCGGCGGATTCGCCGACGACGCTTGGAGTGCGCGGGCGTCGACGCGGCGCGGAGGCGGGCCGCGCATGCACCACGACGACGTGGGGTTCCGTGTCGCGCGGGGCGGTTTCGACGCCGACGGGGAGGCGCAGGGCTGGTCGGCGCTCGCCGACCGGGAGCGCGCCGCCTACGACGGTCCGGTACCGCCGGGCTGGACACCCCGGCGCTGACCCTGAGGAACGGCCCCATCCCGCCGGGCCGGACGCCCGGGCGTTGACCCGGAGGGACAGCCCCACCCCTACAGGCTGCAATCCCAGCGCCGACTCCGGAAGGACGGACACAGCCCGACGGGATGGGGGAAGACGGTTACCGCTCGTCGACCCGCGTGATGGTGGTGGACTCGGCGATGTCATCCGCGTCCTCAGGAGTGAGTGGAGCCGGCGGGCGGCCATCGTTCCTGGTCTTGAGGAGGCTCGCCACGGTCGCGACGGTGATGGTCGCGGCGATGAAGAGCAGCGAGAACCAGATGGGGATCTCCGGCGCCCACTCGAACGGCTGTCCGCCGTTGATGAACGGGAGCTCGTTCACGTGCATCGCGTGCAGAACCAGCTTCACGCCGATGAACGCGAGGATGACGGCGAGGCCCTGCGCGAGGTACACCAGTCGTTCAAGCAGTCCGCCGATGAGGAAGAAGAGCTGCCTCAGTCCCATCAGCGCGAACGCGTTGGCGGTGAAGACGATGTAGGCCTCCTCCGTCAGCCCGTAGATGGCCGGGATCGAGTCGAGAGCGAACACGACGTCGATGAATCCGATGGCGACGATGGTCAGGAACATCGGCGTCACCCAGCGCCGGCCGTCCTTGCGCACGGTCAGCTTGTCACCGTGGTACTCGTCGGTGACCGGCAGGATGCGGCGCACGAACCGCATGAACCGGCCGTCTGCGGGGTTGCTGCTGTGGCCTCCCCGGGCCTGCTGGTAGGCGAGCACCAGCAGGAACGCGCCGAAGATGTAGAACACCCAGGAGAAGTTCGCGATGAGCGCCGCTCCGACGGCGATGAACCCGCCGCGGAGGATCAGGGCGATGACGATGCCGATCATCAGCACTTTCTGCTGATAGATCTTCGGAACCGCGAAGCCGGTCATCACGATGAGGAAGACGAAGAGGTTGTCCACCGACAACGCCTTCTCCGTGAGATAACCGGCGAAGTACTCACCGCCGAAGGTCCACCCGGAGACCACACCGATCCCGACGCCGAACACGAGGGCGAGGCCGATGTAGAACGCCGACCAGCGGGCCGATTCGCTGATCGACGGCGCGTGCGGCTTGCGCACGTGCACGAAGAACTCGTAGATGAAGAACGCGATAGTGACCGCGATGGTGATAGCCCAGACGAGCGGGGTGACATTCACAGGAACTCCAAACCTGGCGTGAACCGATCAACGCCAAGGTCTCTTCCATTCCCGAACCGGGAACCGGTGACCCGGGATGCAACGCGCATCCGTAATGACGAGCCGGCCGTGGTGGAGTACTCCCCTTGATGACTCCAGCCTAGGGGATGTCGCCGTGCGTTCCTGAACAGGTGGCTGGGCTTCATGGTGGGGTGGCGTCCCGTGTTGGGTGGACCCCGCGGCGTCAGACGTCAGTTCACCGATGTGGAGGCGGGGCCGGGTTCCGAGCGAGGCCCCGAAATCTGGTCGATCAGCGCTCGGATGGACACATACGCCCGCAACTCGGTGATGCCGGCCTCGGTCACGTCGTAGAACACCGTGTACGGCAGTCGGACGCGGCTGCCGGACGCCGGCACACCGCCGAAGTCTCCGATATGCGTGCCGACGAAGACCATCTCTACGGCGGCGACGCCGTCACCCACGGCAAGGTGCCGCATCTCGGGGTGCGCATCGAACATGCGAGTGTGCAGCGCCACGATGAAACTGCGGACAGCATCCCTCCCGCGCATGGTGTCGCCCGTCTCCATGGTCGTCCAGAGGATGTCGGGGGCGTAGTACTGAGCGAAATCCCCGCCGTTGAGGAGGGCTTCGAAGTAGGCGTTCATGAGTTGCGTGGTTTCATCGCGAGACATTGCTCGCCCCTTTCACGGGGTCATCTGCGTGAGAAGGAAGAAGCGCCGTGAGAGCGCCGTGGCCGACCGAGCCGGGAAGACGATCGCCGCTGACGTTGCGCGAAGCGGTCGACCCGGCTGCCATCGGGACGTGGACATGCGTCCGCGTGAATGGCCTTCGTGAAGAGCGGTCGTCGACACCGGCTCGGGGCGTCGTCGAGAGAGGTATCGGGTGATCTTCTCGCGCTGCACGGTACTCCCGCGTCGACTGGTTCCCCGGTCATCGATGACCGATAGGGCGCCAGAATACACCCGCCGTGATGTGGCCTGAAGGGACGTGTTCACGTCGTCTTTGCGCCGCCGAATCCATCAGTTGAAGCGGGTCTGGGCACCCGGTTCCGCCTAACGGGTCGGCGGGGGAGCGGTGGACTCGCGCGGCACGAGCACGGCGGGGAGCACGCGACGTTCCAGGCGCTCGCCGGTCTCGATGTGGTGGCGGATCATGTCGAATGACTCCGTGCCGAGGGTGTGGAAGTCCATGTAGATCGACGACAGCGGCGGCTCGAAAAAAGCGGCGTCGGGCATGTCGTCGACCCCGATGATCGAGTAATCCAGCGGTGCCGCGTATCCGCGTGTGCGCATCGCACGGAGGAAGCCGAGCGCGATCTGGTCGTTACCGGCGAACACCCCCGTGAAGGCATCCGGGTCGGCGGCCAGACCGGCGGCGAAGCCGGCCTCCGCGGACCAGCCCGAGCCGCCCACGATGTCGAGCGGCGCGAGATCCGCCTCGCGGAGCGCATCCTCATAGCCCCGCACGCGCTCGTACGTCTCGTTCAATCGGGGTGGTCCGCCCACGTGCAGGATGCGGGTGTGCCCCAGTTCGATCAGGTGTCGCGTAGCAAGGTAACCCGCCTGATGAGAATCGACGGTGGCGGAGTCGACGCTCAGCTGTGTCCGACCGGAGATCGTGAGCACCGGAAGGGTCTCCCAGATCCGTTCGAACAGGGCCTCGGAGTCCTGATCTGAGGTGGCGAGGAGGATCCCGTCCACCTGGAACGACTGCAGGTTGTCCAGCGCCCGCTGCGCCTCCGCCATCGCCCCCGGGTCGCTGGGTGCCGCCTCGATCTGGGCGATCGCGAGGGAGTAGTCGGTAGCCCGGGCTGCGGCACTGAGACCGGCGAGGAGGGTCGCCATGCCGTAGTTCAGCTCGCCTATGGCCATCACGCCGATGGTGCGGGTGTGATTGGCGCGCAGATTTCGGGCCACGAGATTCGGGCGGAAGTTGAGTGCGGCGACCGCCGCCTCGATGCGCTCGCGCGCATCCGCGCTTACATAGCTCGTGCCGGTGAAATAGCGCGACACCGTCTGCGCGGAGACGCCGGCGAGCCGGCCGACGTCGGCCATGCTCGCGCGAGCGCGCACGGGACGCCTCGGCGTCTTCGACGTCGCACTCACGGTCGTCCTCCCTTGCCGCGCGACGGGGTACCGCGACGGGTGCATCAGCCTAACCGAGCCGTCCGTCGCGCTTGACCAGTACCGATTCCGGCCGCGTTCGCACAATGTGTGATCGATAACTTGACACCAATGTGTGATCGCTAACATAATCCAACGAGCGCGACTTCGCGCTTCCAACATCGGCGTTGACCTGGGCGACGCCGCACAGCGAAAGGACGCGAAGATGCGTGCACATTCGAAGGCCGCGGCACTGCTCGTGAGCGCCGTCACCGTGGCGGGACTGGCCGGCTGCGCCGGCGGAGGCTCGGACAGCGGCAAGACCGAGGTGACCTGGTTCAAGCTCACCGAGACGGCGGAGACCGCCAACGCCACGATCAAGGAGGTCATCGCCGACTTCGAGGAGGCGAACCCCGACATCGACATCGTGCTGGAGGAGCGGTCCACCGACGCGCACAAGGATGCGCTCCGCACCACGCTCGGCACCAGCGGCGCCCCGGACATCTTCTTCTCCTGGGCGGGCCCTGGACTCGGTGGCGAGTTCATCGAGGCGGGAGCGAGCCTCGACCTCGCCGAGTACTACGAGGAGTACGGCTGGGAGGAGCGCTTCTCGGAGGCCGCCATGGGCACGGTCACCCAGTACGGCGGCTACGACGGCGTGCCGTACACCCAGCGCGGTGAGGCGCTGTTCTACAACAAGGAGCTCTTCGCCGAAGCGGGGATCGACGCGGCGCCCACCAGCTACGACGAGCTCGTGGCCGCGGCCGAGAAGCTCACTGCCGCGGGCATCACGCCCATCCAGTTCGGCGGCACCGTGAACTGGCACGTGATGCGCCTGCTCGACAGCATCCTCGAGACCAAGTGCGGTGAGGACGGCTACCAGGCCCTCGTCTCCGGCGAGGCCAGTTGGGCGGACGAGGAGTGCGTCACCGAGACGTTCACCGAGTTCCAGACGTGGACGAGCGAGTACCTCAATCCCGGCTTCATCTCCATCAACAACGACGAGTCGAGCGCCCTCTTCTTCGGCGGGGAGGCCGCGATGGCCCTCGAGGGCGACTGGTTCAACCAGTCCGTGCGCGACAACGGTATGGACGAGGCGTCGGTCGGCGTCTTCCCGTTCCCCACCGGCACGGGACGCATCTACGGCTTCAACGAGAACAACTACATCTCGGCCAACTCGGAGCACCCGGACGAGGCCGCCAAGTTCCTCGACTACATCACCTCGGAGGAGGCGCAGGAGAAGCTGATCGACGCGTTCGGTAGCCAGTCGGTGAACGTGAACGTGAAGCCGGAGGGCGGCAGCGAGCTCGACCAGGCGTGGACGCCGATCTTCGAGAACGCGACCGGCGTGTACATGAACAACGACCAGAACCTGTCGCTGGCACAGACCACGGAGTACTGGCGCATCCAGAACCTGGTCGCCACCGGGCAGCTCGACCCCGAGGATGCCGGCGCCGAGTTCCAGAAATTCATCGACCAGTCCTAGCGCACTCCGCAGTTCCCGGTCGGGGCGGCGGCTCACCGTCGCCCCGACCCATCTGATCCGCTCGTCGTTCCGTCAAGGAGAGCAGTATGTCCACTTCCACCGCGCCGCCGCGCCCCCGGAGCACCTCCGGGTCACGGGCCCAGCGCAGAGCGGCGAAGGTCTCGAAGACGGGGTTCATCGCGGCGCTGCCGTTCCTCGCACCGGCCCTCGCCGCGTACCTCGTCTTCGTCGTCGGGCCGATGATCGAGTCGGTCCGAATCAGCTTCTTCGAGTGGTCCGGCTTCCAGGGAGCCCCGCAGGAGTTCGTCGGGTTCAAGAATTACGTACGCATCTTCACGCAGGACCCGGTGTTCTGGACGGCCCTGTCGAACACCATCATCTGGGTGCTGCTGTCGCTGGTCATCCCGGTCGCTCTCGGCCTCACCCTGGCCGTCGCGCTCAACCGCCCGCTGTTCGGCCGGAACGCGTTCCGGTCGCTCTTCTACATTCCGGGCGTGCTGGCCCCGATCGCCATCGCCAACATGTGGCGCTGGATGTACAACCCGAACTTCGGGGTCGGAGCGACGCTCGCCGAACTGTTCAACCTCCCGTGGCTCGGCGAGATCCAGTGGCTGGGTGATCAGAGGCTCGCGCTCTACTCGATCTTCGCCGCCTTCGTGTGGCAGATCGCTGGAACCAACATGGTGCTGTTCCTCGCGGGCCTGCAGTCGGTGGTGCCGGAGCACATCGAGGCGGCCAAGCTCGACGGCGCAAGCGGATGGCAGATCTTCCGCAACGTGACCTTCCCGGCTCTCCGCCCCATCACGGTGATCGTGGTCGTGCTCACCATCATCAACTCGATCAAGGTCTTCGACCTGATCGTCGGGATGACCGGTGGTGGCCCGGCGCAGAAGACGCAGGTGCTCGCGCTCTGGTCGTTCACCCAGTCCTTCGGCAATAACGAATACGGCATGGGCAACGCCATCGCCACCGTGCTGCTCATCATCACCCTGATCATCGTCGTGCCCTACATGGTCTGGACTGCCCGGCAGGAGAAGAACTCGTGAGTCTCTCAACCGTCCCTCCCGCGGCCGTCCCGGCCGCCGCCCCGAAGCCCCGGCGCAAGGCGCGCTTCGGATCGGGAAAACACGACTACGTGCGCGCCGGTCTGTGGATCGCGCTGCTCTTCGCGGTCTTCATCTGGACCATCCCGCTAATCTTCATGATCTTCACCTCGCTGAAGAGCGAGGCGGACATCTTCGGGACCCCCGCGTTCGTGCCGCCGTGGAACCCGGAGTGGGGCAACTACGTGTCGGCGCTCGACCGCGGCAACCTGCTCAACGCGGGGGCGAACAGCTTGATCATCGCCGTCTTCAAGGTGCCGATCGGCCTGCTCATCTCGGCGGCGGCAGCGTTCGCCCTTGCGCGCCTCAAGTTCCGCCGCCAGCGGCTGCTCATGGGCGTGATCGCCATGGGCGCGATGGTGCCCATCCAGGTCGCGATCGCCCCGCTGTTCCAGGTGATCATGGGGCTCAACCTGCTGAGCACCCACGTCGGCGTGATCCTGCCCTACATCGCATTCGGACTGCCGTACCAGACCTTCATCATGTACGGCTTCTTCCGGGCGATTCCGGTGGAGATCGACGAGAGCGCGAGGATGGACGGCGCCGGCAACTGGCGCCTGTTCCTGCAGATCATCCTACCGCTGTCACTGCCGGCGCTCGCCGCCCTGTTCATCCTCGACTTCGTCGCCACCTGGAACGAGTACTCGATCGCCCTGGCGCTGCTGCAGAGCCAGGACTCGTGGACCATCCCGCTCGCCATCCAGGGCTTCCAGTCCCAGTTCACCAGTTCCTATGGACCCTTGAACGCGTTCACCATCATGTCGGTCTTCCCCGTGCTGATCGTGTACCTCATGTTCCAGCGCTACTTCGTCGAGGGCGCCTTCGCCGGCGCCGTGAAAGGCTGACCCGTGTCTGCTCCTCCCATCGCTCCCGCACTCCCCGCTTTCGGCGCATCCACCCCGCTCTTCGAGGTGCTCCGCGACCCGCGAGGACGCGACGTGGTGTCCCGGCATCTCCCCGAGCTGGTGCATTCGTCGATCCTGCATACGTTGCACAGCTTCCCCATCGGATTGGTGGTGGAGACGGAGTCGAGCCTCGAGCACGATCCCGACACCCGCGCCGCGCTCCTTGCCGAGCTGCGGGCGATCGATCGCGGAACCGAGGCCGTGCTACCCGAGCCTGAGGCGTACGTCGCCCCCTCCGAGGACTACGAGGATGAGTCCGTGGGTGTCGGGTCGGCACCCGCATCGTGGACCGAAACCGTGCCGCAATACGGCCGGTTCGAGCTGCGACTCGATGGTCCGTCGGCGGGAAACCCGTTCCTCGACGTCGATCTCACGGCCCTTCTCGACGGCCCCGGGGGATCGGCGGTCGCGCCGGGATTTTACGACGGCGAGGGCGTCTTCCGGCTGCGGTTCCTGCCCCAACAGCGCGGCACGTACACCTTCCGCACATCCAGCAACGCCCGGTCCCTCGACGGGATCACGGGATTCTTCGAGGTGACCGAACCGGGTGCCTCGTCGCACGGTCCGGTCCGCGTCGCCGACACGTTCCACTTCGCGCACGCCGATGGCACCCGTCACCGGCCCATCGGAACGACGTCCTACGCATGGACCCACCAGCCCGAGGATGTGCAGCTCCGCACGCTCGAGTCGCTGGCCGATGGCCCGTTCACCAAGATGCGCATGTGCGTGTTCCCCAAGTCCTACCTCTTCAACGAGAACGAGCCGGACCTGTATCCGTTCGAGGGCTCGCCGGAGGCGGGCTTCGACTTCCAGCGGCCTGCGCCGCGCTACTGGGCGCACCTCGAGCGTCGCATCGAGCAGCTCGACGAACTCGGGATCGAGGCGGACCTCATCCTCTTCCACGCCTACGACCGGTGGGGCTTCGCGACGATGGACCCGGTGGCCGACGACCGATACGTGAAGTACGCGGTCGCTCGGCTCGCGTCATTCGCCAACGTGTGGTGGTCGCTCGCCAACGAGTACGATCTGCTCTTCGGCAAGTCGACGGACGACTGGGAGCGCTTCGCCCGGATCGTGCAGGACAACGATCCGGTCGGTCACCTGCTGTCGATCCACAACTGCCGTGCGTTCTACGACCAGACTCGGCCCTGGATCAGCCACGCCAGCGTGCAACGCCAGGACATCTACAAGACCGCAGAGAACACCACGGAATGGCGCGCCGCCTGGTCGAAGCCGGTGGTCGTGGATGAGTGCGCGTACGAGGGCAACATCGACCAGGGCTGGGGCAACATCACCGGGGAGGAGATGACCCGGCGCTTCTGGGAGGGAGCGGTGCGCGGCGGCTACGTGGGCCACGGCGAGACGTACGTGCACCCCGATGACCTGCTGTGGTGGGCCAAGGGCGGAACTCTGCACGGCTCATCGCCGGCACGCATCGACTTCCTGCACTCCATCCTCGCGGAGGGGCCCGACGTGCTCGAGCCCGCGCCCCTGGACTGGGATGTGCCGCGGGCTGGCGTCGAGGGGGAGTACTACCTGTACTACTTCGGCTTCAACCAGCCCACGTATCGGCGGTTCCTGCTGGACCCGTCGACCGAGTACACGGTCGATGTGATCGACACGTGGGACATGACGGTGACGTGCCTCGAGGGCACGTACTCGGGCCGGTTCCGCATCGATCTGCCGGGCAAGCAGTTCCTCGCGGTGCGACTGCAGGCGGTGCGCTAGCGTCCGCCTGTCCCTGCGTTCGTCGAAGGGGCGTTGCCGTCGGGGATGCGTGCGTCGCTTCGACAGGCTCAGCGACCGTGTGGCGACCATTACGGTCCCTGAGCTTGTCGAAGGGGCAGGACCGTCTCGATGTGGTTGCGCCGCTTCGACGGGCTCAGCGACCGTGGACTTTGCGTCGCTTCGACAGGCTCAGCGACCGTGAATGAGGGGCCCATACGGTCCCTGAGCTTGTCGAAGGGGCGTTGCGGTCGGGGTGCGTGCGTCGCTTCGACAGGCTCAGCGGCCGTGAATGACGGGCCCATACGGTCCCTGAGCTTGTCGAAGGGGCAGGACCGTCTCGGTGTGGTGGCGTCGCTTCGACGGGCTCAGCGACCGTGAATGTTGCGTCGCTTCGACAGGCTCAGCGGCCGTGGATGACGGGCCCGTACGGTCCCTGAGCTTGTCGAAGGGGCAGGACCGTCTCGGTGTGGTGGCGTCGCTTCGACAGGCTCAGCGACCGTGAATGAGGGGCCCGTACGGTCCCTGTGCTTGTCGAAGGGGCAGCACCGTCTCGGTGTGGTGGCGTCGCTTCGACAGGCTCAGCGGCCGTGAATGACGGGCCCAAACGGTCCCTGAGCTTGTCGAAGGGGCGTTGCGGTCGGGGTGCGTGCGTCGCTTCGACAGGCTCAGCGACCGTGAAGGTCGGGGGCGCGGCGCATGACGACGCGCGGGAAGCCGCCGGACACCGAGTCGGTGTCCGCGACCTTGGTGAACCCCGCGCGCTCGAACATGGCGCGCGTGCCGACGAATGCCATGGTCTGGTCGACCTTCTCCCCGGCGTTGTCCACGGGATAGCATTCGATCGCCTCGGCGCCCGAAGCCCGGGCGTAGTCGACCGCACCCTCGATGAGGGCCGCGGTCACGCCCTGCTTGCGGAATCCGGGCCGCACCCGGATGCACCAGATCGACCACGCCGGGATGTCGTCCACGTAGGGGATCTTGCGCGAGTTCGCGATCGGATGCAGTTCGGAGCGCGGTGCGACTCCGGCCCAGCCGACCACCTCGTCGTCGATGTAGGCGAGCACTCCCGGTGCGATGTCCCGCGCGCAGAGGTCCCGCACCTTGTTCGCCCGATCGATGCCCGCGAGCGAGCGGTTCTCCTTCGAACTCAACCGCCACGACAGGCACCAGCACACCGAGGACTCGGGCTTCTTCGGTCCGAGCATGGTGGCCATGCCGTCGAAGTCGTGCGCCGGTCGAACCTCGATCATGCGTCCCTCCTCCCGCCTTTGGGCCGTCGTGAGCGCCTCGTCGGAGGCGAGGTGGTGTTTCCGGCCGCCCGCGTGTCCATCGTGCCACCGCGCGCCGCGACGCGGAAAGGCGATTCCCGCCGAACGTATGCGGCGGTGGGACAATGGGCGCATGACGCTGCACATCACCGGAGACGACGCGGCCGATGCCCTGCTCAGCGACGATCCCTTCGCCCTGCTCGTGGGCATGCTGCTCGACCAGCAGATCGCGATGGAGACGGCGTTCGCGGGCCCCGCCAAGATCCTCGAGCGCCTCGGCAGCATCGACCCGGCGACCATCGCCGCGCAGGATGCCGACACGTTCGTCGTGGTGTTCCGCACGCCGCCGGCCGTGCACCGCTTTCCGGGGTCGATGGCCGGACGCGTGCAGACCCTCGCCGACGTGGTCGCGCGCGAGTGGAACGGCGACGCGTCGGCGATCTGGACATCCGGCTCACCGGACGGTGCCGAGATCCTGCGGCGACTGAAGGCACTGCCCGGATTCGGCGACCAGAAGGCCCGGATCTTCCTCGCCCTGCTCGGCAAGCGTTTCGATCTGTCGGCACCCGGCTGGCGTGAGGCTTCCGCGCCCTACGGAGAGGAGGATGCGTACCGTTCGGTCGCCGATATCGTCGACGCCGACTCGCTGACCCGCGTGCGAGAGACGAAGCGTGCCGCGAAGGCCGCGGCGAAGAAGGTCGCCGACGCGTAGGCCCGAAGATGTAGGTCCGAACGCGTAGGTGCGACAATGCACCGGCGCATCTTCGGGTGACTAGCGCGCTCGAGTCACGTCGCGTACGAAATCGGCCACGGCATCCGCGATCAGGGCGGCGACGTCCCGGGCGGTCAGCGTCGACGACGCGAGGACCTCGAGGCTGTGGTCGGCGCCGGTCACCTCCATCACCCGGATGCCGCGCTCGATCGCCGCTTCGGCTCGGGCTACGCCGCCGGTTGCCGCGGCGCTCGCCACCATGATGTCCGAGGCGAGGTCAGCGGCGGTACCGAACGTGTCCCGGTCGCCCTGCAGTACGAGCACCGGCACGCCGGGGAAGAGCAGTTCGTCGAGGCGGGACTTCTCCGGCCGGCCGGGCGGATGCAGCGGGAACGACAGGCAGACCACGCCCGCGGTGTCCACATTCGACGCGGTGCGGCAGGCGACGCGCGCGCCCGCACTGCGCCCGCCGATCACCAGCGGCAGGTCGGGAACCAGACCGGCCACGGCGGGTGCCGCTTCGAGCCAGGCGACATCGAGCGTGGCCGGTCGGGGCGCGATCCGGCGCCCGGCGGTGCGCCACGGTTGTTCGTAGCGCAGCACGGTGACCCCACGGGCGGGCAGTCGGGCGGCGAGCGCGGCGAGGTCGGGGGAGTCCACGCCGCCGCCCGCGCCATGGCCGAGCCACAGCGCGGCGCGGGGCTCGGCGGCCTCGTCGACGACGAGGCGCGAGGGGCCGAGCGATGTCGGCACGGGAACATCCACCCGCACACGCTACCCGGGACGCGCACCGCCCACCCGGTCAGGAGGTCGACGGTCACCGCCCACACCGTCGTCGCCCGGATTTCCTGCCGTCGCCCGAGGTACGACCCTGGCGACGGCGCTGCCACACCGGGCGACGAGGGTACGCGAACGGGCCACCCGGACGGTGGGATTCAGACGGTGGGGTCTAGGGGAGAAGACCCGTCGCGTCCAGTTCGGCGTAGAGCGCCGGGTGCAACGTCTCGGCGTAGGTAGCCGTCATGTGGTTGTCGTCGCGATACACGAGCACGTCGCCGATGATCGGCGCGCACCGCGATGCCGGACAGATGAGGTGGTTGAGGTCGAGAAGGGGCACCGAGCCCACCCTCGCGGCGGCCATCCGCTCCGCGTCGCCCTGCCGGTCGAGCGCCACGGAGCGGTCGACGGCGCAGGCAGTGAGCGTCGTTTCGTTGACGGCCACGCAGTCGGGCACGTTCACGCCGACGAACGGCGTGTCGACCAGCGCGACCACCGGCACGCCGACGTCCTCCAGTCGTTGCCACGCCTCCGCGAGACCGGACGCGAACGGGGCCAGCTCGGTGGACGGCTGACCGTCCACCAGCGTGGGCTGAAGCATGTTGCTGGTGACCACCAGATCCGGCTTGTCCGGCCCGGTGAGGATGTCGTCGAGCGCCGAGTTCCAGGCGATGCACTCGCGATAGGACGTGTACACCGTGTCCTTCGCGATGAGGACGGCCGTGCCGACCGCACATCTCGACTTGGTGTACGTGGTCAGCTTCCAGCCACGGTCTTCGGCGATGCGCCGCAGGGCGGGAACCCACTGCGCGGCGTGCGAGTCGCCGACGAGGGCGACGGAGAACCCGCCCAGCGGATCGCCGTAGGTGCAGCCGATCGCGCGTGTCTCGAGCTGGCTCACGTGGCATCCGTCGGAGTACACCGAGGGATTGTCGCCGCTCGCGTCGATCGCGGTGGGGGTGTACGCCTCTACCGTGTCGGTCGGCTCTCCCGCGGTCGGATCGAGCGCCAGGGCGGCAGCACCACGCCCCGGCACGGCATCCGTCGAGGGGAATGCCGTCGACTCCCCGTCCGGCGCATCGGAGGGCGCCGACGCCTCCGTCGCGTCCGTGGCGGCAGCTCGGGCGTGCGGATCGGGAGCCGCCACCATCACCAGCCCGGCGAGCATCCCGACCACCACGAGCGCGGCGCCCGCCGACAGCGCGGCGGTGCGCTGGGAACGGGTGTCGAGCGGCCGGCTCCCGAGCGGACGCTCCACGAAGCGATAGCTCAGGTCCGCGGGCACCAGGGACGCCAGCACCACGAGCAGGCCGAGGAGCACCCCCGGTTCACCGAACAGCACGCCGGCGAAGATGAGGAACGGCCAGTGCCAGAGGTACAGCGAGTACGACCGGTCCCCGATCCAGGTGAGCGGCCGGGAGGCCAGCAGCCGGCCGACACCGCTGTTCCCGATACGCGTGCCGGACGCGAGGATGGCGGCCGCGCCGAGCGTCGGAAGGGCCGCGGCGACGCCCGGGAACGGGGTGCCGGAATCGTACAGGCCGGCGGCCGCGAGCACCGCGACGAGCCCGGCCCACCCCAGCACGCGGGCGAGCCGGACGGGCATCCGCGCCACCGACCCGGCTGCGACGGCGAGGAGAGCGCCCACGCCGAGCTCCCACAGGCGGGTCGTCGTGACGAAGTACGCGGGGCCCGGCGCGACCACCGTGTAGTGCACCGACCACGCGAACGACGCGATCGTGAGGGAAAGGATGAACGCCAGCGCCCAGCGCCTCGGGGAGCCGCTGGGCTCGCGTCCGCCGCGCATACCGATTCGGCGCTCGCCGAACCGCCGCTCGCCGAACCGCTTTCCGCCGATCCCAAGCGCGAGGCAGAGCAGCAGCGGCCACACCAGGTAGAACTGCTCCTCCACGGCGAGCGTCCAGAAGTGCTGCACGGGACTCTCCGCCGAGTCGGCCGCGAGATAATCCACGGAGTCGGCGGCGAAGATCCAGTTCACCGCCGAAAGCGCGCTGGCCGTGATGTGCCAGCCGGTGTCGTCCCATCGCGTGCGGGGCAGCACCAGCATGGCGAGCACGGCCGTCGTCACGAGCACCAGCGCGGCGGCGGGCAGGATGCGGCGGGCGCGGCGGGCGTAGAAGCCGGGGAGCGAGATCCGGCCCGTCGCAGCGGCCTCGCGCAGCACCAGGCCGGTGATGAGGAATCCGCTGATCACGAAGAAGACGTCGACGCCGACGAAGCCGCCCGGCAGGAACGGGAGTCCGGCGTGGTACAGCAGCACGAGCAGAACGGCTACGGCGCGAAGCCCCTGCACGTCGGCGCGATGCGCTCGGCGTGACGCGCCTCGGTCGGTGCGATGCCCGCCCGCGTTCGACGAGCCGGCCCGGTGGTGGGCGGGTGCGTCGTCGACGACGGGAATCACGAGGTACTTCTCCTACTGGCTCACCCCGAGAGTGCGGGAGCGGCGCCAGCCGAGTCCACCGTCGAGGCTCACCCAGCAGCGTACCGGTCGTCGGCGCCGTCCCCGCCCCCTGATTCCGGGACTAGCGGCGCAGGATGCGACGCGCGGCGTCGGCGGCGCGGTGCTGCCACGGCTCGCGGAAGTTCGGGTCACCGCCCGCGCCGAAGAAGTCACGGGTGTCGGTCACGTACACCGGCAACCCGGTGAGCTCGTGAATGCGCTTGCCCTGGTCCCGCTCGCTCTCGATGAACAGCTCGTTGCCGGAGGCGGCGTACGCGGCGGCCTTGTGGGTCGCGTGCGCGCCCAGTCGGCGCCGCTCCGCCGCCGTCGGCAGGTCGAGCATGATCAGCTCGCCGTACTCGACGCCATGGCGGGCCAGCCACTCCTCGGTCTCCGGTCGGTACTTCTCGAGCCGCGAGGTGACCAGCGAGTGCACCTTGAAGGACGGCCGGTAACGCAGCTCGGTGTCGGAGAGGAAGCGACGGTAGCGCGGACCGTCGTCGTTGTCGCGATCGGCAGGATCGGGGCAGAGCACCCCGTCGATGTCCATGCAGGCCCGCGACAGCATCCGCGGGTGGTTCAGGATGTTCCACTCGAACGC
Organism: Planctomonas psychrotolerans; assembly: GCF_008642235.1. Classification (GTDB taxonomy): domain Bacteria; phylum Actinomycetota; class Actinomycetes; order Actinomycetales; family Microbacteriaceae; genus Planctomonas; species Planctomonas psychrotolerans. Next base: position 2,310,206 of record NZ_SJEV01000001.1, read on the forward strand.
GCGCGGATGGGGGAGCACCTCGGCGAACGTGTCCACGAACGGACGGGCCGATGCGGTGATGTACACCGCGCCGTACAGGACGCTGGCACTGTCCTTGCCCGCGGCGCGCACGGCCGCCTTCACCCGGTCCATCTCCTGACCGGTGTGCGACGTGTCATCCACGAGAAGCGTTATTCCGGAGGCTGCGCCGGTGGCGCGCCGAAAACCGCCCCAGGGCTCCGCGCCGCTCAGGTAGGTGGTCAGATCGCAGAGCGGGCGGTGCATGTGCAGGCTGAGCAAGCTGGCCGCGAGGAGCCCGCTACGGGGAATCCCCACGATCAGCTCCACATTCTGGGGGAGATCGCGCGACCAGCGGATGACCGACTGGTTGAGCTCGTGCACGCTCCGGTAGTTGAGTTCTCTGCGCTTCATAGGTCCTGCCTGCTCGCTCCAGGGCATGCGGATGCCGCCGGGCTCCCCGCAATCTACAGGGCGGGAAGTGATGTTCGGACGACAACATGTCGGGGATGTCCCCCAAATAGGTTACTAGCGCGTAAACTCTTCTCCGTGGCGTGTTCGATCGCCTCTCGGTCTCCTAGTCTGGCCGTGGGCGGTGGGAATCCCTCTTACCCGCGGGATATCGGTCGACAGACCGTCACTACATCGCCCTCGAAGCTGGCGCTTCGTCAATAGAGCCGGTCGCCAGCTGTTCGGTACTCCGTGCCGAATCTCGCATCCCCCGATGCATAAGCACTAATCGCGCGCCTGACGCGCGAGCCCGACGCTGCGCTCACTATGTGTAGAGAGGCCAGTTCCGCATGTCAGTACTCGACAAGACAGACCGCGACGTCGCCCCGTTCTCGCCCGAATCGTGGAGCCTGACGCACACCCAGGACGCCCCGGGATACCGCCCGGAGGATGCGCGACCCGCGAATCCCGGAATCCTGCACGTGGTGGAGAGCTTCGCGGGCGGTGTCGCCGCGGCCGTGCATGACTACGTGCGGAGCACGCCGCATCTCGAGCACCACCTTCTTTACGCGACTCGCGCTGACGCCCCACTGTCGGAGACCGCTCTGCTCGGCTTCGACTCGGTGGAGGAGTTCGAACGCAATCACTTCAAGCGCGTCCGTCAGGTGCGGCGCGTGGCGAAGGCCCGCCGCTGCGACGTGGTGCACGCGCACTCCAGCCTGGGCGGGGCGTACACCCGCGTCGCCGTCTCCAAGTCGGAAGTGACCATCGCGTACACGCCGCACTGCTATTCCTACGAGCGCGAGGACCTGTCCGGTCCGAAGCGTGCCGCATACCGTGCTATCGAGTGGATGCTCGCGTGGAACACGTCCGTGTTCGCCGCGTGCTCACCGCGTGAGGCCGAACTCTCCCGTCGGTCCATGCCGTCGAACTCGGTCGTCTACGTTCCGCACGTGAAGCCGCGGGGTCGCGGCCACACGCGCCGCAACTCTCCGGTGCGCACCGTGCTGGCATCCGGTCGCCTCGGCGCCCAGAAGGACCCGGAGTTCTTCGCCCAGCTGTCCGAGACGGTTCAAGCCACGAGGGACGACATCGACTTCGTCTGGGTCGGCGGTGGGGACCAGGAGATCGTCGACCGTCTGCGTGCCGCCGGAGTGCGTGTCACCGGGTGGCTCGACCGCCGAGCGGTGTTGCGCGAGATGGCGGCCGCCGACCTCTACGTGCACGTCGCGAAGTGGGAGGGCTACCCCGTCACGATCCTGGAGGCCGTGTCCGCGGGACTGCCCGTGATCGTGCGCGACGCCCCCTCGATGGAGTACTTCCCCGAGGAGGCGCGCGTCGATTCCCTCGACGCGGCCGCCCGGATGATCTCCGTGATGGACGACGCGAGCGTTCGGTCCCTTCAGCACGCCAAGTGGGCGGAGTGGACCGCGATGAACAACACCGCGAACCAGCTCGAGGCCCTGAACTCGGCCTACGCCGCGTGACCGGGATGCCCCGTGTCGGGCGTCTCCCTGCGTCTCCTGTCGCCTGAGCGACCCGGGAACTCTGCCGCATTCAGCGACCGAGAGATCCACTGTGCTCCTCGACCGTTGGTGAGCAACCGATAGGGCCACCTCCTCGGAGGGGGACGAGCATGCGGCCCCGTGGGAACGGCCGACAGCTCGGGCGCCTGAGACGTGCCGGCACTGGGGCACGGCGACGCCCCCGGACTGGGGACGGGGCGACGCTCGTTCGCCCCCGAAGTGGGTGAGTCGCGGTCGGTCGGAACCGCCCGGCGCTGACATAGGCTCCGAGAGAACACACGAATACGCGCGGTCGAGGCGGGGGCCGGAACCGCGCGGAAATTGCTCGGCGAACACGCCAGAGCATCCCTGGGGGGGGGCGGATACTGTGGCGCGTGCGCGACGAAACAATTCCAGAACGGTTCTACTGTCGGCCATCGGGCTGGTGGTCGCGATCGCATCGCAGGGGGTCGCCACGCCGGCTTTCGCCGCCCAGGCACCGCGGGTGCTGGTGGTCGATCAGGCGCGAACGCCCGGCACCTATCCGACCATCCAGTCGGCTCTCGACAACGCGAAGACGCCCGGCGACCGGGTGGTGATCCGCGACGGACGGTACGCCGAGAACATCGTGCTGCGTCGGGGCGGGGCACGTTCCGCGCCCATCACGGTCACGGCCGAGGGCTCCAACGCCGTTCTGGCCGGCACCGTGACCGTCACCGCGGCGCACACCGCGCTGTCGAACCTCACCCTCGCCGGACAGACGCGCCACGGCGCCACCGCGGCCACGGCCGTCACCGTCAACGCACCGCACGCCCGCATCACCGGGCTTCGCATCGACTCCTACCGGGGCTGGGGCATCCGTTTCGATGCCAAAAAGGCGACCGACGGCTATGCGGCGTCGAACCGGATCACGAATTCCGCGGGCGGGATGCAGCTCGCCGAACGTGGAGTGGCCGAGTTCAACGACATCGTACGAATCAACGTGCACGGCGACGCCAGCATGCCGGGCGACGCCTTCCGCGTGTTCGGCTCGAACGTGGTGATCCGCGGCAACTCCCTGTCCGGCACCAGCAAGAAGGAGACGTATCTCGCCCACGTCGACGCCATCCAGTCCTGGGATGACGTGAAGATCCCCGTGCGGAACGTGCTGGTCGAGAACAATCGCTTCGCCGGATGGTTTCACCAGGGCATCATGCTCGAGAACGACGCGCACCCGCGCAAGGCCTACATCTCCGACTGGACCGTGCGCAACAACGTGTTCTCGGGCTTCGAGTCGTGGGGCGTGCTCGCCGGCAAGAAGAACGGCGGCATACCCCGCATGACCGTGGTGAACAACGTTTTCGCCGGGTCGCTGGACAGGGGTTACCACGGAATCGCCTTCATCGGCGCCGGTGGCTCCGGTTCGGTGCACAACAACGTGATCACCGGTCTGACCCAGTCGAGCTACTTCGCCAGTGAGCGAGCGACCATGTCCGCGACGCACAACCTCGTCTTCCGGGCACCCTTGCCCAGGCCGGCGGTGCGGAGCAACGTGCTCGCCGATCCGCTGTTCTCGGACGTCGCGTCGGGAAACTTCCGGCTGCGTGCCGGATCCCCAGCCATCGACGCCGGAGTGGCGCTCGGCCTCGCATTCGATGCGGACGGACTGTCACGCTCCACAGGACGCGTTTCCGACATCGGTCCGTTCGAGTTCAGGTCGTCGGCCCCGGCCGCACCCGCACCCGCACCGGCTCCGGCTCCGGCTCCGGCGGTCCAGGCTCCGGCGGCCTCGACTCCGGCAACGGTACCCCCGGCTCCGGCAGCCCCGGCTCCGGCAGTTCCGGCTCCGGCAGTTCCGGCTCCGACAGCTCCGGCACCGGTCGCGCCCGCCCCGGCCGCTCCCGCAGAACCATCGCTCACCGCACCGGCCGCATCCGAGGCCGCACAGTACGAGTCGGTGCCGGCGTCGGACCGGGTGTCGGGCGCCGACCGCTACGACACCGCGGTCGCGATCTCGCGCGTCGCATTCCCGGAAACCGCCCCCGTCGTCTACGTCGCGAAGGGCAGCGACTACCCGGACGCGCTCGCGGCCGGGCCCGCCGCGGTGAAGGAGGGCGGCCCGGTGCTGCTCACGGCGGGTGGCGCCCTGCCCGACGCGGTGCACGCTCGCATCGCCGAACTCCGACCCGGGAAGATCGTGGTGATCGGCGGCGAGAACGCCGTGTCGTCGGCCGTGTTCGACCGGCTCCGCGCCATCGCCCCGCACACCGTGCGCCTCGGCGGTAACGACCGCTTCGATACCGCGCGGCGAGTCGTGGACTACGCGTTCCCGACCGCACCCCAGGCGTACGTGGCCACAGGCACCAACTTCCCCGACGCGCTCTCCGCGTCATCCGCGGCGGGAGCGGCGGGCGTGCCCGTGCTGCTCGTCAACGGCAAGGCGGACGGCCTCGATGCTGCCACCCGCACCCTGATGGTCGACCTCGGCGTGAAGAAGGTGACGATTGCGGGAGGACCCAGCGTCGTGAGCGCCGGTGTGCACACGGGCCTGTCCTCCGTCGCCAGCGTGCAGCGCACGGCCGGAGCCGACCGCTTCGACACCAGCCGGCTGCTGAATGCGGCCGCGTTCGGGCAGACGAAGCGAGCATTCCTCTCGACGGGAGAGCAATTCCCCGACGCGCTCGCCGGCGCCGCCCTGGCCGGCACGCTGGGTGTGCCGCTCTACATCACGCCGCGCGGATGCGTGCCGGCATCGGTGCGGTCGGCGATCACGGGCCATGGGGTCGGCACCGTCACCCTCCTGGGCGGCGAGGGGGCGCTCGCCCGCGGTGTGGAGCGCCTCACCGCCTGCTGACGAGTCCTGCCCCGGTGAACGTCGGTCGTATTTCCCCACATTCACCTCCCGTTCGACTATGTGCCGTACCGTGGTAGGTCCCTACCATCCACCGCGGCAACGGCGCCACCAGCCACGAACGAGGAAAGGGCATCCCATGCACGACCGAATCGATCGATCAGACGACCCCAGGACCGCGCCGCTCACCGTGCTGTACAGCTTCCCGTTCGCCATCGGGTCGCCGGGAATCGGGATGACGGCCTGGAATCAGGTCACCGAACTCGTCGCCGCCGGACACTCGGTGCACCTCGTCACCGCCAGCATGGCGCGCGACATCCCGGGCCTCGCGAGCCTGCGCAAGACCCTCGTCGTCGCCGGCCGTCGCGTGCCGCATCGGCTGCTCGGGCAGCACCGGGCCTTCGCGTACACGGATGCCGTCGCCAGCCGCATGGTCGCGCGCCACCGACCGGATGTCGTTCACACCTGGCCGCTCGGCGCCAAGCGCACGCTGCGCGCCGCCGCCGCACTCGGTATCCCCGGACTGCGCGAGGTGCCCAACACGCATACCGGGCACGCCTACGCGGTCGTCGCCGAGGAGTACGCGCGCCTCGGATTACCGGTCCCGCCCGGATCGTCTCACGAGTACAACGAGGATCGATTGAGGGAGGAGGAGGCCGAGTGGTCGCTCGCCGAGGGCCTGCTCGTCCCCTCCGACACGGTCGCCCAGAGCTTCCTCGACCGGGACTTCCCGGAGGAACGCCTGCTCCGGCACCGCTACGGCTACAACCCGGACGACCTCGGGGCGGCACCCCAGCGCAAGGCGGCGGCGCCCTTCACCGCCGTGTTCGTCGGCCGCTGCGAGCCGCGCAAGGGCCTGCACCACGCTCTCCGCGCCTGGCGGGCGTCGAACGCCAGCCGCACCGGTCGTTTCCTCATCTACGGCAACTTCATCCCCGGCTACCGCGAGCATCTCGAGCCCTTGCTCGACAGCCCCGGGGTCGAGGTCAGGGGATTCACCTCGAAAGTCGAGGATGCGTTCGCCGAGGCCGACGTGCTGCTTCTGCCCACGGTCGAGGAGGGCAGCGCTCTCGTCACCTACGAGGCGCAGGCGCTCGGCTGCGTGCCGCTCGTCTCCACCGAGTCGGGTGCGTACATCGTCGACGGCGAGCACGGCCTCACGCACTCGCCCGGTGATGTCGGGGCGCTGACCGAGCACCTCGACCGGCTGGACTCCGATCGGGCGCTGCTGGCGCGGATGCGGGCTCGCGACCTGGAGCACGCGCCCGACCTGACCTGGGCGGCCGCCAACGAGTCCCTGGTCGGGAACTACCGCACCGCGATCGCGCGCACCGCCGCCGCCTGATTGGACCCGCGACGTTGCTCGCGGCACGCGCGATGCACTCGCGGCACGTTCCGCACCTTGTGCCGCGAGGTCACAGTACGTGCCGCGTCAAGTCGAACGGGAACGCGAACGGGAACGGGAACGGGGTCGGGGTCGGGTAGGGGCGCGCTCAGTCGGACTTCGGCTTGCGCTTCTTGCGCAGTTGCCCGGCGAACGAGCCGAGCACGGAGAGATCGCGGCGCACCGACGGCACGAGCAGGTAGGCGAGCACACCCGGGACGAGTCCGGCGAATCCGCCGATCATCAGCTCCACGAACGGCGGCAGGTCGACGGCGAGCTGGGCGAGCAGCGCGGCGGCGAACATGAAGGGAGCGAGGAGGATCGGCCGGAAGAACGGCACCGCCACGTCACTGATCCGCACGAACGTGCCCCGGAGCGCGAAGTAGTACCCGGGAATGAGGAGCGTGAGCGTCGTCAGGCCGTAGGCCAGCGCCATACCGTGCACTCCGCCGCTGATCATGCCGAAGAAGAACGAGGCGATGATGAACGGCTTGGTGACGAGGTCGTAGATCAGCTGCCGGCCGGTGCGCTGCAGCGAGATGTAAATCCAGGTGAGCGCGGTTCCGAGAGACCGGGAGACACCGGCGATCGCCAGCAACTGGAAGATGAACACCGACTTCGACCAGCCCGGTCCGAGGAAGACGTAGATCAGCGGGTCGGCCACCGCGGCCGCGATGGCGAACACGATCACCGACGAGTAGGAGATGACGAGGATCGCGTTGGTGAGGTACCGGCGGTAGCGCTCCGGGTCGTCCTGCAGCGAGCTCAGCACCGGGAGCGCCACGCGCGAGAGCGGGCCGTTGATCTGGGTGAGGGGCAGCAGCAGGAGCGAGTAAGCGCGACCGTAGAACCCGAGAACGGCCGGCCCGGCGAAGCGGCCGACGACCACGTTGTCGAGGTTGCGCACGAGGTAGTTGAGCGTCTCCGAACCGAGCACGTTGGAGCTGCTGCGGAGGATGGGACGCACCTCGCGCCCGATCTTCGGACGACCGATCGGCGCCTTGGCCAGGATGAACATCCCGATCAGGCGGGTGACGACGACGGCGACGTTCAGGACGATGAGCGCCGCGACGCCGCCACCGAGGAGAGCGGTCACGATGGCGAGGGACACGCCCACCGCTGTCGACACCACGTCGAGCACGGCGATCACACCGAACCGCAGTTGCCGCTGCAGGCGGGCCTGGAGCGGCAGCATCATGCCGTTGAGCAGCAGGGTGGGCGCCAGGATGAGAGTGATGGCCACGAGCCGCGGCTCGTCGTACAGGGCCGCGATGAGCGGTGACGCGGCGGCCACGAGAACCATGCAGATGCCGCCGAAGGTGAGCGAGAGCCAGAACAGCATGGACCACAACCGGTCGCTGATCGTCTTCAACTGCAGGATGGCCGCGGTGAGGCCGAAGTCGCGGAGCACATCGGCGATGCCGACCACGGAGGTCACCATCGCGAGCAGACCGAACTCGTTCGGCTCGAGCAGACGGGCCAGCACCACCGTGGACACGAGGAGCAGCAGCGTGCGACTCCACTGGCCGCCGAGGGTGTGCAGCACGCCGCGGCCGGCCTTGCGGCCGAGGTTGTCGCCCTCGTCCGCGGGCACCGCCGTCATGCTCGGGCCGTTCGGTGGCGTCGTCGGTGTCCGTCGTGTTCCCGGAGCAGCGTTCCCGCCGGCACTACCGTCACGCGCGACTGGTTTCGTCTCGTTCCCACACCCGCATGGATCCGCGCCTGCGCTTGCGGTTGCCCGCGAGTCGGGAGGCGACGTAGCCGACGCAGTACACGGGGAAGTCGGCCCAGTAGCGGGGGGAGCGCGCAACCCGGAGCACGAGGTTGCGGATCTGCGACGACCCGCCCCAGTCCTCGCCGGCCGACGACGTTCCGGTGCGGGCGAAGTATTCCTTGAGCTCGCTGTTGCCCGCTGCGATCCGTGCCGACCGGTGCACCATGGCGCGGAGTGTGGCGGGGGAGCGCACGGTGAACGAGAAGTCCGGAAGGGTGGTGCGCTCCTCGAGGGCGAACAACTGCTGCACGTAGGTGTCGTCGGCGATGAGGTCGGGGAACGCACCGAAACGCGCGCGCCCGTCCCGTGACAGCGCGTAGATGCCGGACCCGATGTGGCCGCGCTGGCGGTAGTCGGTGAGGTTCCAGACGCGGTAGTAGCTCCGTACCGCGCGAGACGCGGACCTCGTGTCCACGATGAGGGACGGGGACGCGATGGCGTACGGCGTGGAGTCGTCGAGCGCCCGGGCCAGCGCGCGCAGCGTGGCGGCGTCGGTCGTCACATCGGCGTCGAGGTAGACCCGGGGGAAGACGTCGGTGGCGGCATCCCCGGCGTTCAGCGCGGCGACCTTGGACGCCTCCTGGATCTCGACCACCCGCACCTCGTTGCCGGCGTCGCCGGCGGCGCGAGCCAGTTCGGCGGTGCGGTCGGTGCTGCCGTTCACGACCACGACCACGTCGAACTCACCCGGTCGCGCGTCGACGAGGACCGCGCGCAGGTTGGCGGCGATGACGGCCTGTTCGTTGTGTGCGGGGATCACGACGCTGAGCACCGGCGTGCCGGGCGTGGACGCCGCGGGGCGCGGCTCGGGAGAGGTCATTCGGTGCCTTCGGTTGTGACGGGGCGAGCGAGCGTCATCGGGCCCGGAATACCATGTCGAGGATAACTCGGTGGCGGCTCGCCCACGAATTGTCGCGGACGAAGGCCAGGCGTTCGGCTTCCGGCGCGGTGCCGAGATCGAGCGCTGCCGCGATCACGTCGGCGAAGTCGCTCACCGCGTCGACCAGGATCACTCGGTCATCGATGTCGCGTACCGGGGGAAGGTCGATCGACACCACCGGGCACCCGGCGGCGAGGTACTCGTACACCTTGAGCGGGCTCATCGCCTCGGTCAGCGGCGTGCGCCGATGCGCGAGCAGGCAGAGGTCCACGTTGCGCATGGTGGCCACGAGTTCCGCACGACCGACCGACGGGTGCACGTGCACGTTCGGGCAGACGCCGAGGGGCGCGAGGTACTCGGGCGAGGGGAGGGGACCCATGAGGATGACGTGGAGGTCGGGCCGACGCCTCGCGAGATCCGCGATCCCCTCGACGTCGAGGCGCGTGTCGAGAGTGCCGACGTAGAGCGCTCGCGGATGCGGGATGCGTGACAGCCACGCCGGTTCGGCGGGCCGCGGGCCCGACCACTCCGACGGCTCCACGCCGTTCGCGACGACTTCGGCGGGGCCCGTCGGCTCGATGACGTCGAGGATGCGCTGGGACACCGCCGCGATCGGCCTGCCGTTGTCGGCCATCGCCCGGTAGCTCGCGCGGAGTGCGGCCTCCTGCGTCGCGTAGGAGGGGTGCGAGGCCCAGTCGTCGCGCGCGTAGTACAGCACCTCGCTGGTCCAGTCGAGCGGTGCGAATCCCGCGACGAGGGGATTGGTGGTGATGAGCGCCGGGGAGGCGAGGCCGCGACGACGGGCGGTACGCGCGAGGGCGCGGTCGTACCGCTCGTATTCCGCGGCCGTCTCGTCGACACCGGTCGGGTCGGAGCGTCGGCCCCGCAGCGGCGTCACCAGGGCGTGGTCTCGGGTGCGAGGGAAGGGCGCGTTCTTGCGCAGCAGGATGCGGCCGGCGTGGGTCGCCGGCCTGCGGAACGGGTTGGCGACGAGCAGGCGGTCGACGCGGTCGGACGTCATCAGGGTGGAGAGCAACCGGTCGGGCGGTCGCATCATCCCTCGTTCGACGGCATCCGTGTAGGTGTCGTAGAAGAAGGTGAAGACGACGTCGCGAGACGTGGGTGTGCTGCGGGTCTCAGTCACCGTCAGAGCCTAGCGGCTCGCGTCAGTCGTCCCGTTCGAAGGGGCCGAGGTCGGGCGCACCGCCCTGGGGCCGCGGGGTGCCGTTCGCGTCCGTCTCGGTGGACGACCTCGCGCCCGCGTTGATGGCCGGGGAGCCGGCACTCAGGCGGTAGTCGAACGTCTCGGGGTCGACGAAGCGCGGATCCACCTCGATCCGATCGCTCGAGCGGGGCTGGTCGGGACGCGCGGATTCCCACGTGAGGGTGTGACTGGCATCCATGGTCGCGCCGTCCGACGCTCCGTAGGTCGTGTCGGTCACGTTCACGATGATGTTGTTGCGTACGGTGCCGGTGCCTCCCTCACCGTAGAAGGCGATCCCGAAGTATCCGCCATCGTCCGGATTGCCGACGAACACGTTGTGCTCGACGGTCATGTTCGGGATGCCGCCGTTCTCCTTGCCGGCGTGGATGCCCGTGGACTCGAAGCCCTGGAAGACGTTGTTGCGCACCACCCAGTCGGAGATGAGGTACTCGCCGTCGGGACCGAAGTAGTCGTTCTCGAGCATGAGGCCCTGGTTGTACCAGCCGGTGAACAGGTTGTCCTCGACCAGGATGCCCGTCACCGGCGCACCGACCTCGTCCCACGACTGGATCATGTCGGCGTGCGCGGGCACGATCTCCTCGCGGATCGAGCCGTGAACGTGATTGCCGCGGAAGGTGGTGTCCGATCCGAAGACCCGGAACGCGTCGCCCGGCGCCTCGTCGTCGTCGTGCAGGTTGATCCGTTCGATCTCATTGTTCTCGATGAGCGAATCGCCGAGCACGACGATGCCGCCGCTCGAGTTGTAGATGTAGCTGTCGGTCACCGTCCCGTTCGACGCCTGCTGCAGGTCGTCTCCGGTGCCGGCCTCGAACTCGATTCCCCAGCCGGCGTAGTTCGAGATGGACAGGTCGCGGGCGGTCAGGTGGGTCGCGCTCACGGTCACCGCGCTGTCGCCGCGGGCGTCGCCCTCCGCATCCTCGCCGTCGAAGGCGAGTCCGACGAGCTCGACGTAGGGCGCGGACACGTCGACGGTGCCGCGGATCGTGGCGGTGCCGTCACCGTAGACGAGGAGCGTCTCGTCGGCGCTGCCACCGATCTCCACGGAGATGTCTTCGTCGTACTCACCGGCGAGCACCTCGATGGCGTCCCCCGGCTCCGCGGCGTCGACTGCGGCCTGAATGGTGGTGTACTCCGAGGCGTCGCCCGACGGGTCCACGGTGAGATCGGGAGCACGCATCGGAATGGGAGTGTCCTCCGGGTCCACCGGCTCCAGCGACGCGGTGCAGGACGCGACGAGAAGCCCGGTGAGCAGTACGCCGGCGACGGCACCGCCGCGCCGGAGGCGGGATCCCGTCTGCCGGAGCACGTCGAACGTCGGGGTGGGAGAACTCTTCGGTGAATTCCCGGGGAGGTCGCGAGGGTGACGGGCCATGGACATGGTCCTTCCGGGAGGCGAGGAACGGGTTCCTCAGATCGGGTCTGTATCGATTATGCGTGGACTGTCTGGGCGGATGCCCGGTGCGATCCCGCGGTAACCGATCGTCGCGGCTGCCACGGCACCTCGCTGAGCAGCCACGATGCGATGGCGAGCAGCACCACGAACACGCCGACGGCCTGCCAGAACGCGAAGGCGTCGAGCACGACCAGCGCGAAGGCGTAGCTGGCGAAGGCCACGGCGAGGGTCACCGCGAGGCTGCGGGACGCCGGGGACGAGGTTCCGGCGAAGATGAAGCACCCGAGCCGCCACAGCGGCACGGCGAAGAGCAGCACGATCCCGGCGACCCCCACCAGCCCGGCCGCTTCCCCGGTGGTCAGGAGCTGATTGTCGAGGATGAGCGCGTTCTGGAAGTCTCCGCTGACGAAGCGACTGCCGATCCCGGTGCCGAACCACGGGTCCTCGAGGATGCGGTCGATGCTGGCCGGCAGATCGGTGAGCCTCCCGCTCCCGCGGAACCCGGGCGACGTCTTCTGCGATTGCACGAGCGCCTGCGGGTCGAGCAGCGTGCCGAGGGTTCCCGAGAACACCGACGGCGCGAACGTGAACAGGGCGACGCCGAGAGCGGCGGTGCTTCCCCCGATGACGGGGATGAGTCGTGGCCGCAACAGGCAGGACACCACGACCAGGATCACCACCATCACGATCGCCGTGCGCGAGACCGAGGCGAAGATGCCCCCGAGCATGAATGCGGCGGCACCGAACCAGACCAGCCGGCGGAGGATTCTCGGTCGCGGCCATCGCGACTCGGAGGCCAGGAAGAACGCGAAGGGCAGGATCAGTGCGAGCATCACGCCGAGCTCGATGGGGTTGGAGGCGGATCCCGTCGAACGGGTGGCCCCATCACGGAGAATCAGGGAGAACTCGTCACTGGTCGCCCGCAGGGGCAGGAACGACCCGAGACGGAAGAAGACGTTGATCGCAATGGCCCGCTCCAGCATGGCGAGGGCACCGACCACCCCACCGGTGGCGACGAGCACACCCAGCACCAGCCGCACCGTGCGCGGAGAGCGCAGTGCCTGCCGCACCGTGAAGAACAGCAGGAAGATGAAGCTCACGTAGTAGCTGACCTCGCGGATCGAGTTGTTCACGAACCCGGCCTCGAGAAGCGGCCGGATGTTGACCACGATCGACACGAACTGCGCGGCGATGAATCCGCTGACGGCCCACCCGAGCGGAGTGGGCCGCCAGGAGAACGACCGGTCGAACAGGAGCCGCAGGGTGACGATCGCGGTGCTGATCAGCACCATCGCCATGAGCGGTGTGATCGCCGGCGACATGCGGAGACTGTAACGGGACAGCGGGATGAGCAGCAGAACGAACAGCAGCACCACGAGCAGGGTGTCGACGGTGAAGATGCGGCGACGGAAGATGTACGCCAGCGCGCCGACCCCCGCGAGAATCCCTGCGGTGAACGCGAAGCCCAGCAGGGCGAGACCGAGCACCGCACCGCTGAGCACGAGGGCTGCGACGATCGCCCGGGCGGTGTCGCTCCGTCCGGTCGTTCCGCGCTCGAGCCGCGTGCTGGGATTCGCGGTCATCAGATGCTCAGGTCTTCGTCCCTGTCGACGGTGCGGTTGGCACGGCGACCCGACACCGGCTCGCCCGACGTCGTCTGGCCCGCGGCCGACCGGTTCGCGGCCGATCGCGTGCGGGCCACCCGGGCGTTGTTGAGGGCGAGGATGAGAGCGAGGAAGGCCGCGAAGACGGCGGCGCCGGTCACGAGGCTCGGCACGAGAGTGTCGCCCGAGTTGACCTCGAGGGTCTCGGTGCCGAGCGTGTCGAAACTGATCCGCTGCTCGGGCGGCAGGGCGACGGCGTCCTGCTGGCCGATGACCGTCTGCTCGAGCACGGCGAAGGCGGCGTTCGCGATCTCGACCGACCGCTCCGGCGTGGTGGCGGTGCTCTCGATCGCCAGGATGGGCGGCGAGAAGCGGATCTGGCCGGCCACGTCACCCGCCGGCTCAGCGTCGCGCGGCTGGGTGGTGCGCTGCACGGCGGTGAGGGACTCGGCGGGGCCGTCGATCTCCCCGACCTGTGCCTCCACCTGCGCGCGCAGCTCGCTGCCGTTCACCATGTAGGCGAACACGAGCGCGGCGCGGGGGAGGTCGTTCGCCGTGGCGGAGGTCTCGTTCTCGGCGAGGAGCTGACCGGGGATGACGGCCTGGAAGGGCTGCACCCTGGGCGAGGTGAGCAGCACCGTCGTCTGAGTGGAGTACGCCGCGGTGCCGCGCGGCTCGAAGGACCCGTCTTCGACGCGGTAGCCGGCGGCGTAACCGGCGGCCAGCGCGACGACGAGTCCGACGACGATGAGCCACCAGTAGCGGCGGATCGCCTGGGTGAATTCGAGCATGCGGAGTATCCCTTATCGAGTGGCCCGGCCGGGGATGCCGGGGAGATGGAGAACGAGATTCGACTGCTGCGTCTGCGTCGGGCGGCGACCTGCAGTTCTCGGCGCGGTGCACGGGTGCGCGGTGCGAGCGAGGAGGTGGATTCGTCCGTCGTACCGGTCACTCTAGTAAATGTCGCGGAACAGAGCACGGGAGCACCCGCCGCAACCCGTGTTCCGGCGGGGCTGCAATGGTCGGTGAGCGCGGGCCGGTGGACGCTTTCGCCGCTATTGGTAGCATGGGGCCGCGTCGACGAAGACCGTTCGTCATTCTCTGCGCACACGAGCGACCCCCCTTTCCGCCGTGTTGCGTCGCCATGGGCATCCGCCCCGAGTCGAAAGTCGCACATGGGATCCGCCCGCAACGCCCTGTCGAGCCTCACGAACGTGAAGACGTTCCTGCACGCTCTCCGCATCTCGCACTTCTACGCCTACAGCCACGTGAAGCAGGTGGCGAAGCTGACCCGCGGGGACGACGTCTCGTTCGCCCCCAACGTCTCCTTCCGCAACGCCGAACGGATCACGCTCGGCGCGGGCACCCACATCGGTGAGCGTTCGATCGTGTGGGCGGGCAACAACACGGGCCGCATCCTGCTCGGAGCGAAGTGCCTGCTCGCGCCGAACGTGGTGCTCACCGCGTCGAACTACGGGATGGCCGCGGGTACGCCCGTGATGGATCAGCCCACCGTCGAGAAGGACATCGTGCTCGGTGACGACGTGTGGCTCGGCGCGCACGTGGTGGTGACCGCGGGCGTGACCATCGGCGACGGCGCGGTCATCGGTGCGGGCGCGGTCGTGACCCGGGACATTCCCGCCAACGCCATCGCGGTCGGCGCGCCCGCGAAGGTGATCGGCTACCGCCGAGCCGGCGAGGGCAGCTGAGTGGGCGGGGAATCCGCGTCCGGCGGGCGCCCGCACGCCGGCATCGGGGACGTGACCGTCGGCATCGTCATCGTCAACTACAACACCCGCGAGGCGACGCTCGCCTGCCTGAAGTCGATTGCCGCGACGAGCGAGGACCTCCGGGTGTCCGTTGTCGTGGTCGACAACGCCTCGTCCGACGGCAGTGCTCCCGCGTTCCGGGAGAGCACCTCGGCCACGGTGATCGACTCGGGCGGCAATCTCGGGTTCGCGCGTGCGGTGAACCTGGGCGCGCGGGCGCTCGACACCGACTACGTGCTCCTGCTGAACCCCGACACGCTGATGCTGCCCGGTTCGCTGCGTGCCCTGCTCGGCTTCGCCCTCGAGCACCCCGAGTACGGCGTATACGGGGGTCGCACCCTCGCGCCGGACGGATCCCTCGACCCGCACTCCTGCTGGGGAGCTCCCACCCTGTGGTCCACGTTCTGCTTCGGCACCGGACTCTCCACCTTCTTCAAGGACTCGGCCGTCTTCGATCCGGAGTCGCTCGGCACCTGGCAGCGCGACACCGTGCGCGAGGTGGACATCGTGACCGGATGCCTGCTGCTGATGACGCGCGAGGACTTCCTGACCGTGGGCGGCATGGACGAGCGGTACTTCCTGTACGGGGAGGACGCCGAGTTCTCGATGCGCTGTTCCGCGCGCGGCTATCGCCCCGTGCTCGTCCCGGAGGCCGTGATCGTGCACGAGAACGGCGGCTCATCCACGTCGTCGGACGGCTCGAAGATGAGCATGGTGCTGGCCGGGAAGGTGACGCTGTTCCGCACCCTCTGGTCGCCGCCGCGGGCGACGATCGCCGTGGCGCTCCTGCACGCCGGCGTGCTGCTCCGTGCACTGCTCGAGCGGGCCACCCGGCGCGGGGCACGGCCGTGGGCAGGCGTGTGGGCGAAGCGGGCACGCTGGTCGCCCGGCTATCCGAAGGCCGAGGCGCTGCTCTTCGGGCCGCGGGATTCGACCCCCGGCGCCTGACGGACGCGTAGCAGCACGGCACACAGCACCACACACGCACGACGACACCACCGCACCACACACGCACGACGACACCACCGCACGACGACACCACCGCACGACCTCGAGGAGACGATCCATGCCCAAGCACTTGCTGGTGTGCGCCGCTGGCGGCCACCTGAAGCAGTTGTTCGCCCTTGCCGACCGCATCGGCATCGCGCCGGAGGACCAGCAGTGGGTGACCTACGACTCGGCGCTCAGCCGGTCCATCCTCGAGGGCAGGGACACGGTGTTCGCGCCCTACACTGCGCCGCGAGGCGCGATCGGCACGACCCGCAGCATCCTGCTGGCCCGCAGCATGCTGAAGGAGCGCGAGTACGTGTCGGCGATCAGCACCGGCGCGATCCTCGGGGTGGCCTTCCTGCCGCTCGCGGCGCGGCGCGGCGTGAGCGCGCACTACATCGAGAGCGCCGCGCGCGCTGATTCGCCGTCGATGAGCGGCCGCATCCTCGCCCGCGACCGGAAGGTGCACACCTACACGCAGTACCCCGCGTGGGCGGACGAGCGTTGGCAGTACCGGGGATCGATCTTCGACTCGTACGCGCCCGGGCCCGCGATGCCGGGGCGCGAGGTGAAGAAGGTGGTGGTCACGGTGGGAACCACCGAGTCCTACGGCTTCCGCCGCCTCTTCGACAAGCTCGTGCCGATGCTGTCGGGTCTCGATGTGCTGTGGCAGGTGGGCAAGACCGATGTGAGCGATCTCGGAATCGACGGCCGCGAGCGCTTGCCGCACGACGACCTGAAGGCCGCCGTGCGTGACGCGGACCTCGTGATCACGCACTCCGGCACCGGGTCGGCGCTGACCGCGATGGACTACGGCAAGCATCCGGTGCTCGTTCCCCGCCTCAAGCAGTTCAACGAGCACGTGGACAGTCATCAGGTGGAGATCGCGAAGGAACTCTCGCGCCGAGGACTCGCCACCCTCTGCCACGTGGAGGATCTCGACTGGACGGTGTTCGACGCCGCGGTGAAGCAGAGCGTGCGCGACGAGCCCAACGCGCCCCGTATCGTGCTCGACGGGTTGCGCCTGGACTAGTCCAGGCCCGGGCCCGGGCCCGAGCTCAGCGCTCAGCGCGAGAAGCGGTTCTTGCCCGAGTTCTTCGCCCGGTACATCGCCTCGTCGGCGCGACGGATCACGTCGACCGCGGCGGTGTCACCGGTCTGCGCCGTCGCGATGCCGATCGACGCGTGGATCGGCCGGTCGTAGCCCTCCACCGCGAGCGGTCGATTCAGGGCGCGGAGCACCCGCTCGGCCACATGGTCCGCCACCGTGGAATCGGTATTCTGGCAGAGGATGACGAACTCGTCTCCGCCCAGCCGGGCGACGGTGTCCACGGCGCGGGTGGCCGAGAGGATCCGTTCGGCGACGCGCTGCAACACGGCGTCGCCGCGGTCGTGGCCCAGGGAGTCGTTGATGGCCTTGAAACCGTCGAGGTCGATGAACAGCAGGGCGGAATTGCCGCGCGGATCCGGTCCGGTGAGCACGTGCTGCAGTCGATCGAGCAGCATCCGACGGTTGGGCAGGCCGGTGAGGGCGTCGTGCAGCCCGAGGTGGGCGAGAGCCGACTCCGCTCGACGCATGAGCGCGCTGTCGAGGTCCCGGCCGAGTTCGATCGCCTCCCGCTCGAGGTCCCCCCACGATTCCGCCTTGTCCTTCACGCTTTCGCTCCAGGCCGAGAACGAGTTGCGCGGGGAGAGCACGGAGTCGCGATTGGCCGCCGACTGGTCGCCCAGCCACTCGGTTGTTTCCGTGATCTCGGGCCGGAACCAGGCCAGATAGCCCCCCTCGCCGCCGAACGGGACGATGAGGAGGCCTGCGACCGTGGGGACGATTCGCGCGAGTTCGGGATGCTCGACCGCGAGCGAATCGCTCGCGAACGTCGACAGCGCCCCGCCGGTGGTGGCGCGCAGGGCGTCGACGAGCATGTTGATCGACGCCGCGTCGGGTGCGTCACCGATGGTGCAGACGTGGCCGTCGAGGCACAGGGCGGCGCCGGCCGCCGGGACGAGGTCGAGCACGGTCACCGGTGCGTGCAGAAGCGATTCCTCCATGTCGCCGTGGGCGGCGAACTGCCCGGCCAGCTCGCTCCGAAGCTTCGCGAGCTGCGTCGTTCGCGTCAGGCGGCGGATCTCCGCCATCGCACTGAGCTGAAGCGCGACCTGATTCCCGAAGACCTCGAGCCCGTGCCGGAGCGTGTACGGCAGTCTTCGGGTGGTGCGATGGGCGCAGGTGATCATCCCGATCAGCTCGCCGTTGAAGATGAGCGAGAAGGACAGCGTGGAGGCCTGGCCGATGTTGCGCATGAACTGGAGGTGGTGGGGCGAGATGCTCCGCAGCTCGGCGTAGCTCAGGTCGAGCGGCTCGCCCGTGACCGGGCTCTCGGCCGGAAGCAGCGGGATGGCGACGCCGTCGGTGGAGTAGATGGTGCGGGACAGCTTGGCGAGATAGAGCTCGCGGGCCTGGTGCGGGATGTCGGAGGCGGGATAGTGCAGGCCGTAGTACGGCTCCATCGACTCGTCGGCGATCTCCTCCGCGACGACCTGTCCGTGACCGTCCGGGTGGAAGTGGTAGATCATCACGCGGTCGAATCCGGTCAGTGCGGCCAGCTCGCGGGCGGCGTCCGACCAGAGCTGATCGCGATCCGTCACGGTCGCCAGACGGTGCATGGCGGCGTAGATCGCCGACGCGGAACTGAAGTCCTCGGGCGGCAAGGCCGGTTCGAACTCGATCACGGCGACGCCGTCGACCTCGTGCGCTATCGCGTCGAAGGAGCGCCCACCCGTCGTCACGGACACCGGATTCGCGACGCCGTGCGCGCCCGACAGGACGGCAGCGAAGGACTCGACGGCCGCCGATCCGGTCACCGCGTCGAGGGGGGAGCCGTGGAGCCGCTCGGCGGCGGTCCCGAGCACGGCTTCGCAGTTGGCGCTGGCCTGGACGATGGTCCAGCTCGACGGATCGGCGGTGACGAGCGCTCCGTGCGGCTGGATCGAGCCGGGGCGGCGGATGTGCTCGCGCACGCATACTGCGAGTCGCTCGAGCTCGCCGTCGGGCAGGGTGGGGGTGGCACTCACCGGACGGCCGCCGTCTGCGGAACGGCCACGTGCCGTTCGTAGGCCCGGAACGCCGCGCGGGCGCCCGCGACCACCTCGTTCGCGCACACGTCATCATCGATGGCGCGGAGGGCTTTCTGCACGGATCGCCACGGCGACGGGTGGCTCCGTCCGGCGCTCTCGAAGAACGAGGTCGGTACGGCCCCGATCGTCGACCGGATGGCGGGGCCGATCAGTCGGCCACCGAGGGAGGAGCCCTCCACGACGTAGAGGTACCCGAGGGCGGTGGGGAACGATTCGATGTCGTCGAGCTGCGCGACCGCCACGGTCGGTGTGTCCAGCGCCGCGAGGTCGTCGAGCAGGAGATGTGCGCGCAGGTGGAGGGTCAGATCGATGCCGACGCCCGCCCACTGCCCGGCCCACCTCGGGTCGGCGAGTCGCGTCTCCACCGCGGAATGGAAGGCGTGCATCCGCTGCAGCAGGGCGCGGTAATCCGAACGGGTGCGAATGGAATCCGGGAGCCCGGTGCCGGACTCCACCGAGGCGTGCAGGTCTGCGGTGTCGCGGCGAAGACGCGCCGGCAGGTCGTCGACCCTAACCACGGGACACCGCGGCCGTACCTCGGACTCGGGCCGTCCGCGCGCGTTCTCCCGCTGTGTATTCCACGCGTGCTCCCCGCAACGATTCACCGAGCGTTCGCTCGCCGTTTCCCGATCTTATAGACATCGGTCCCATGGCGCGGCCGATGCCCCGCGCCTCACTCACCGGCCATGAACTCCGCGTCGCGAACCACGACGACGGAGGGTTCGGGGTGGGTCACCCGCCGATCATCCGAGAACTCCGTCGGACCGTAGAGCACGGAGGGAAGGTCCGCATCCTCCGCCAGTGCGTTCCGGATGCCGTCGCGGGTGTTCTCCTCACCCGCGACGTGAGCGGCGATGTAGAGGGCGTCGTAGGCGCGAGCCGCATATTCGCTCGGGGTGAACCCGTATCTGCCTTCGAACGCGTCGAGGAAGTCCAGCGCCGGTTGTCCCGCGCTTCCGCGCGACAGGTAGGTCAGCGCCTCGAACCCTTCCGCCGCGGTTCCCGCCTGCTCGAGGAACGAGTCGGCGTGGGTGGAGCTGGCGCCGACGATCGGAACGTCGATGCCGAGTTCCCGCGCCTGCGCCATGAGGAGCCCGCCGTCCACCGCGGAGGAGAGCAGCACGATCACGTCGGGGTTCTCGGCGGCGGCCGAGGTCAGGAGGGGGCGGAAGTCGGTGGCGCCGGGTGGGTAGGCCGATTCGTGCACCTCGTCGAGGCCGATCTCCGCCGACCGGTCGGCGAGGAATCGGTGCGCATCCGCGCCTGCGGCGGTGTCGGGGACGAAGACCGCGGACCGGGTCCCTTTGGTGCGGGCCAGGTCGGCGAGTCGCGGTGCTTCGAGCTCGGGCGACACGGCGGTGGCGAAGATGTAGTCGCCCGGCGAGGTGACGGCGGACGAGGACGCACCGACGATGATCTGCACCAGTCCCTCCTCCTGATACACGGGGCTGCCCGCTTCGGCGGCGGCACCGTAGCCTCCGAGGGACGCGAGGATGGTCGGGTCGTCCGCGAGCGTCTGCGCGACGGTGACAGCGAGCGCGGGATCGGCCTGCGTGTCCTCGTATTGCAGCTCGATGTAGCGGCCGTCGACCCCGCCCGATTCGTTGATGTGCTTGAGCGCCAGTTCGAAGCCCTGCGTGAAGTAGGAGCCGTAGACCGCATCGGCGCCCGTCTGCGGCAACGCGATACCGAATCGGATCAGGTCCTCGACCGACCCCGGCACCGCCTGCTGTTCGTGCTCGTGCTCGTGCTCGTGGTCGTCTTCGGCATCGTGGTCCGATTCTCCCGCGCTCGTGCAGCCGACGAGCGACACCGCCAGCACTGCCGCGCACAGGGCCCCGAGCCCCCTCCGTACTACCGTCATCGCGATCCCCCTTCGCCGGTCGGGAGCCGGTGCGTTATCCACAGCACCGGACCACCCCGCCCATTCTGAGCCAGACGACAGGCATTGGACGAATCCGAAGCGGCGCTGAAATCCGAGCGTGCGGTGAGGCGGCGGGCGCCGGCCTCAGTCGGCCGTTGCGTCGACGGGGTGGGGGCGGCCGAAGTGCCCGACCGCCGTGACGACGACCGTGACCACGGCGGCCGCGATCATGCCGAGCCCGATGTGCACGTTGAGCAACGCGGCACCGACCGCCGCTCCCGCACCGATGAGCGCCACCGCGCCGAAGCGGCGCTTCCAGAGGTCTCCGGTTCCGCGCATGAGGCGGGAATCGAACGCGAGGCCGACGAGGGTGGAGGTGACGACCACGGTGGTCACATCCTTCACCGCGATGTGCCGTGCCGCGCCCGCCTGCATGCCCATGGCGAGACCCAGCGCCCCGGTCACCGCGAGGGCCGCCGGCTCGGGTCGCTCGTCCGGCATGAGGTACATCGACCCACCCGCCGCCGCGAGCAGACCGGCGACGATCGCGAGCAGCACCGTGGTGCGATTCGACCAGCCCGCCTTGAGGCTCCGCAGGGCCGTTCCCGAGATCGTGGCGCCGAGCATGAACAGCACGAGGGCGACGACCGGGCCGAGGATGGGCAGATCATCGGCACCCACGAGGGCCATCCCGAGGATGACCACGTTGCCGGTCATGTTGCCCGTGAAGACGCGGTCGAGCCCGAGATAGCCCACCGCATCGATGACCCCCGTCGAGAACGTCAGAGCGAGCATGAGCCCCAATTGCAGCCCGGCCGGGTGCTGTCGTAGGCGATTCCTCATGTAATTTCCCCGCAATCTGCAGTCGATAGTGTCTGAACGTTACTGGACGGGCGATGGGCGGATGAACATGGGAGACGGTGCGACGGCAGGGGTGCTGCAGCCGGGAAGCGGGCCCATCCGGGCGTCGAACTACCTCCCTGCCGAGCCCGGAAACGTGCTCTGGGGACGGTTGCCCTGCGCCGCCGATCCGGCTGTTCTCACGGTCGACCCGGGCGACGAGGTGACCATCGACACGCTCAGTCACGAGGGCGTGCTCGAGGACCAGGGGCGTGACCCGCGAGCGTTCTTCGGCCGCTTCGGGGTGGCCCCCGACGCGGTTCTCGCCGACGCCGTGACCCTCGCGGCATCCGACTTCCCCCGCGACCCGTCGGTCGACGGGCCCCACATCGTGACCGGACCAATCGCCGTGCGCGGCGCCCGTCCGGGTGACCTGCTGCGCATCACCGTGCTCGAACTGCTGCGCCGCGTGCCCTACGGCATCGTCTCGAACCGGCACGGTCGTGGCGCGCTCGCGGGGGAGTATCCGCGCGCCGCCGCAAACGTGAGCGTCTTCGCCGGGGTGGAATCGACCGGCGAAGACCGCGCTGCCCGCGAGGGCAGCGGGGAGGGGAGCGCAGGAACGGTGGTGGGCACCATGCCGCGCGTGGCCGGCGGACCGCACAGCGTGCGCTTCCCGCTCGCCCCGTTTCTCGGCATCATGGGCGTGGCGGTCGCCGGGAACGAACGGCCGCACTCGGTGCCGCCGGGTGCCCACGGCGGCAACATCGACATCAACCTGCTCACCGAGGGCAGCGTGCTCTACCTGCCGGTGCAGGTGGCGGGCGCGCTCGCCTACGTGGGCGACCCGCACTTCGCCCAGGGAGACGGCGAGGTGGCCCTCACCGCGATGGAGGCGTCGCTCCGTGCCACTCTGCGCTTCGAGGTCATCGACCGGGCGGCTGCGATCGAGTCCTTCGGC
Organism: Planctomonas psychrotolerans; assembly: GCF_008642235.1. Taxonomy (GTDB): domain Bacteria; phylum Actinomycetota; class Actinomycetes; order Actinomycetales; family Microbacteriaceae; genus Planctomonas; species Planctomonas psychrotolerans. The sequence continues at coordinate 2,332,807 of NZ_SJEV01000001.1, forward strand.
GAGCTCGCCGGCCCCATGGCCGAGACCCGCGACTTCCTGGTGCCCACCGGGATGGATGCCGACCTCGACCTGGCGGTGCAGAACTGCGTGCGGGCCGCCATCGCACTGCTCCGTGCGCGGTACGGCATGGATGCCGAGCACGCCTACGCCTACCTCAGCGCGGCGACGGACTTCAACATCTCGCAGGTGGTCGACCTGGTGAAGGGCGTGCATGCACGCGTGCGAGTGGCGGACTTCGATGGCCGATAACGCGGGGGTGCGCGTCGGGCTGCCCGAGGGGGAGGAGATCCCGGACGGCCTGCTCGACGCGTTCTGGCGCTACGAACGGGCGCTCATGGCCAACGACCTGACGGCCCTCGACGCCCTGTTCGCGCCGGGCGCCTCCACCCTGCGCGGGGATGCCACGGGCGTGCTCGTGGGCCACGACACCATCGGCGAGTTCCGTCGTGCACGCGGTGGCTCTCCGGCGCGCACGCTGCACGCCGTGGAGGTGCGCCCCGCCGGAGACGACTTCGCCCTCATCGTGGCGGTCACCGCCCCGATGACCGGAGGGCGCGGGCAGCAGACCCAGCTCTGGCATCGCGGGCCTTCGGGGTGGGTGGTGCAGGCGGCGCACGTGAGCCTGCCCGCTCCGGCCATCGCATCGGCGACCTGGCGGATCGTCGGGACGCCGCTGGTTTCCGGGTCGAGTGCGCCCGCGCAGGACGGTGCCGCCGGTCCGGCCTCCGCTGTGCCGGCCTCCGCTGTGCCGGCCTCCGCCGCGCCAGCCGGCACCGGGGCTTCCGCCGGTCTCGCGGGACACGGCGTCGCGGTGAAGGATCTCTTCGCGGTGGCCGGGCACCCGATCGGCGCGGGCGTCCCGCAGTATCTCGCCGAGGCGCACGCGCAGCCCCGGCACGCCGACGCGGTCGCGGCGCTGCTGGACGCCGGCGCCGACGTGCTCGGCATCGCCCGCACCGACGAGTTCGCCTACAGCATCGCCGGACGGAACCCGCACTACGGCACCCCGCCGAACGCCGCGGTGCCCGGTGCGATTCCGGGCGGGTCCTCGAGCGGACCCGCCGCCGCGGTCGCCGCCGGCCAGGCATCCATCGGACTCGCGACGGACACCGGCGGATCGATCCGGGTGCCCGCGTCGTACACGGGCCTCTGGGGCATCCGCACCACGCACGGCGCCGTGAGTACCGACGGGATGGTGCCGCTCGCGCCGAGCTTCGACACCGTGGGCTGGCTCACCCGGGACCCGGCGACACTGGCCGCAGCGGCGCGGGCCTCGATGGACGCGCAGCATCAACGCTCGGTACCCGCGACGTTCGTTCTCGCGCCCGACCTGCTCACTCGCGTGGATGCTGCGGTACGCGACGTGTTCGTCGGGACGATCTCGCGCTTGGTGGCCGAGGGTCTGATGGCCGCGCCGGAATCGGTGGACCTCGGGAACATCGACGCACTGTTCGAGACGTTCCGGGTGGTGCAGGCGGCGGAGGCGTGGCGAAGCCACGGCGCATGGATCTCGGCGCATCCCGGCGTGCTCGGCCCCGACGTCGCGGGACGATTCGACGCCGCCCGGTCGCTGACGAGCGACGAGGTGAGTGCCGCGCGCGCCGACCGGCTGCGGGCGCAGCGACACCTCGACGCGGTGCTCGGCGACCGTGTGCTCCTGATGCCCGCCGCGTCGTCGGCGGCACCGTCCACCACGGCCGACGCCGCGACGATCGACCGCACGCGCGGCGCCACCCTCCGACTCACCTGCATCGCCGGGCTCACGGGCAGGCCCGGTCTCTCGATCCCGGGGATGACCGTACCGGCGGCGACCACGAGGGTCGCCCCGGTGGGCTTGGGATTGGTCGGCCCGCGCTACGGCGACCTCGCGCTCATCGACCTCGGTACCCGGCTGGCGGCGCGTATCGCCGCACCCCATTCCGCGTAGTCCGCGCTCGTCGCCTGTCCGTAACCGGGGTGAAACATACGTTGCATAGGCTGAGTGCCTGAAACGATCGATTCACGACCCCGGAGAGCGCATGCACACCCAGCCCATTAATCCTCCCCAGCGTCTGCTGATGGGCCCCGGACCGATCAATGCGGATCCGCGGGTGCTGCGGGCCATGTCCGCCCAGCTGGTGGGACAGTACGACCCCGCGATGACCGCGTACATGACCGAGACGATGGAGCTCTATCGCGGCGTATTCCGCACCGCCAACGAGGCCACGCTGCTGGTCGACGGCACGTCCCGAGCGGGCATCGAGGCGGCGCTCGTGTCGCTCATCGAGCCGGGGGATCGGGTGCTCGTGCCGATCTTCGGCCGGTTCGGACACCTGCTCCGGGAGATCGCCGAGCGCTGCGGCGCAGAGGTGCATGTGCGGGAGGTCGAGTGGGGCACCGTATTCCCCGCGGCGGTGCTCGAACGCGCGATCGAGGGGATCCGGCCCAAGCTGCTCGCCATCGTGCACGGGGAAACCTCGACCACGGTGGCCCAGCCGCTCGACGAGCTCGGCGCCATCTGCGCACGCCACGGCGTGCTGCTCTACACCGATGCCACGGCATCCCTCGGCGGTAACGAGTTCGAGACCGACGCGTGGGGTATCGACGTGGTCACCGCCGGGCTGCAGAAGTGCCTCGGCGGGCCGTCGGGCAGTGCACCTATCACCCTGTCACCGCGGGCGGTGTCGATCGTGAACGAGCGCAAGAGCATCGAGGCCGGCATCCGGGCGCCGGGTGACCGGGTGTCGGCGCATCCGATTCGCTCGAACTACTTCGACCTCGCCATGATCCTCGACTACTGGGGGCCCAAGCGGCTGAACCACCACACCGAAGCGACCAGCATGCTGTACGGGGCACGCGAGTGCGCGCGGCTGCTGGTGGAGGAGGGGCTGCCCGCGGCGGTCGAGCGTCACCGGCTGCACGGGTCGGCGATGGTGCGGGGCCTCCGTGGACTCGGCCTCACCCTGTTCGGCGACCAGGCGGTGCGCATGAACAACGTCGCGGGCGTTCTGATCCCCGACGGCATCGACGGCGATGCGGCGCGTGCCGTTCTTCTCGCCGACTACGGCATCGAGATCGGCACGTCGTTCGGTCCGCTGCACGGCAAGGTGTGGCGCGTCGGCACCATGGGCTACAACGCGCGGCGCGACACCGTGCTGCTCACGCTCGCGGCGCTCGAGCAGGTGCTCCGCCGCGGCGGTGTCGCCATTCCGGCGGGCGGCGGTGTGGACGCCGCGCTCGACCACTACGCCTCGGAGCAGGCGGCGTGAGTGCCGCGTTCCTCGCCCGGGTGACCGACGCCCGCCTGGTGCTCGATCGGGCCGACGAACTCGCCACCCACAGCGCCCGGACCGACGGGATCGAGCGCACGTACCTCACCGCCGAGCACCGGGCGGTCAACGCGCTCGCGGCCAAGTGGATGCGCCAGGCCGGCATGCGCACCTGGCAGGATGCCGCGGGCAACGCGTGCGGCCGGCTCGAGGGTCTCCGTCCCGGGTTGCCCGCCCTGCTGCTGGGGTCGCACCTCGACACCGTGCCCGACGCGGGGCGGTACGACGGCATCCTCGGCGTGCTCGCCGCGATCGCGGTGGTCACCCGACTGCGCGAGGGCGAGCTGCCGTTCGCGGTCGAGGTCATCGCGTTCGGGGACGAGGAGGGCACGCGTTTCGGCACCACGCTGCTCGGCTCCCGGGCCGTCGCCGGCACCTGGCAGCCCGAGTGGGCAGACCTGACCGACCCTCACGGGGTGACCCTGCGGGAGGCGGCGCGGTCGTTCGGACTCGACGTCGACGACATCGGCAGCGCCGCTCGACGCGCCGAGGACCTGGTCGGGTACCTCGAGGTGCACATCGAACAGGGGCCGAAGCTCGAGTCCGCCCAGCAGGCGCTCGGCGTGGTCACCGGGATCGCCGCCGCAAGGCGCCTCTCGGTCACGATCGAGGGAGAGGCGCGGCACTGTGCGACGCCGTTCGGATCCCGGCACGACGCGCTCGTCGGAGCGAGCGAGGCGATCCTGGCCATCGAAGACATCGCGCGGGCGCGCGGCAGCTACGCCACCGTGGGCGCGCTCCGCGTGGAGCCCGGCGCGGTGAACGTGATCCCCGGGCTCGTGGAGTTCAGTCTCGACCTGCGCGACGAAACGGCCGAGGCGCGGGATGCGACCCTCGCCGAGATCCTCGAACGCATCACTGCTCTGGCCGCGGACCGGGGGCTCGCCGTCCGCGCGGAGCACACGCACGTCGCCCCCGCGGTGCACTGCGCGCCCCGGCTGCGGGATGTGGTGCGCGCCGGCATCCGGGCCACGGGCGAGAGAGACCCGCTCGAACTGTTCAGTGTGGCGGGGCACGACGCCATGGCGATCGCCGCGCGAACCGACGTGGCGATGTTCTTCGTGCGGTGCGCCGGTGGGGTGAGTCACCACCCCGACGAGGCCGTGACCGAGGCGGATGTCGCGGCCGCGGTGGACGCGCTGCACGCGGCGGTGCTCGTGCTCGCCGAGGGCGGCGCGGGTGGTGGGGCCGGGCCGGCCGCAGCGGCCGTCGAACCTGCCGAGGCTGCAGGGGCCGCAGCGGCCGCCGGAACTGTCGGGGCCGCCGAGTCCGGGCAGCGCGTGCTGCCGTGAGCTCACTGACCGACCGCATCGCCGCGGGCTACACCGAGCTGTCCCCGCAGGAGCGGCGTGCTGCGGACTTCCTCCGCGACAACGAGGGCGATCTGGCCTTCTACACCGCGACGGAGGTGGCCACCCGCAGCGGGGTGTCGAAGGCCACGGTGAGTCGCCTGTATCGGCGGCTCGGATTCGAGAGCGCGGAGGCGCTGCGCGCGCACGTGCGGAACATTCGAGCGAGCGGCACCCCCCTGCGGCGGGGCGTGCCGCAGGGGTACGAGTCGCACCTCGACCAGGAAGTCGCCAACCTGCGTCGCGCGCTGGACTCCGTCGATGTCGCACCGGCGGCGCGCGCGATCGCCGGCGGTGCGGCGGTGCTGGTGCTCGGCTTCCGTACGAGCCACGCGATGGCGTTGCACCTGCGCCAGCAGCTCGCCCAGTGCCGCCCGGGGGTGCGGCTCGGCCCGGTGCCCGGGCAGTCCGTGGGCGAGGAACTCGCGGGATTGTCGAGCGACGACGTCGTGGTGCTCGTCGGTTTCCGGCGACGCCCGCGCGGGTTCGCGGCGGTGCTGGATCGGGTCGCGTCATCACCCGCGACCCTCGTGCTCCTCACGGATTCGACCGGACACCGCTACGCAGCGCGGGCCGACCATGTGCTCGAGTGCCCGGTCGACAGCGTCTCGGCCTTCGACAGCTACGCCGCCGCGGCCAGTGTGATCAGCATCCTGGCGGCGGCCGTTCTCGATGAACATGCGGTCGAGGGGCGCACGCGCCTCGAGGAGGTCGGCCGGGCGTTCCGGGACCTGGACGAGCTGGAGGCGCCGTGACCGCGGACCTGAGTGATGCCGAGCGGGGCATGCTCATCGACGGTCTCACTCGTTCGAGGCGCGGTTTCGGCCTCCATGCGCCGTTCAGCGGTGAGGCGCGGGAGACGAACCCGCGGTGCGGTGATGACCTCACCGTGCGGGTGAGCGTGGGAGACGGGATGCTGACGGCTCTCTCCTGGCATGGTCGCGGCTGCGCCGTGTCGATGGCGGCGGCGGCCGCGCTCGCCGAGATCGCTCCCGGGCGACCGGTGGACGATCTGCGTGCGTTGGCCGAGCGCTACTTCGCGAGCGTGGAGCGCGATGGCTCCGCCTCCGTCGACCTGGGGCCCGCGGAGGCGTTCGTGGGCGTGGGGCGTTATCCGCTGCGTGCCACCTGCGCCACGCTCGCCTGGCGTGCGGCGCTCGCCGCCCTCCCACCCCCGGTCCCTGACCCGTCCCCGCCCCCGGGTCCCTGAGCCGCTCCCCACGGTCCCTAAGCCCGTCGAAGGGACGCACCGGCACCACGGTCCCTGAGCCCGTCGAAGGGGAGCCGATCCCCACGGTCCCTGAGCCCGTCGAAGGGACCCGACCCCACGGTCCCTGAGCCCGTCGAAGGGGAGACGACCCGCGCGGTCCCTGAGCCTGTCGAAGGCACACGACCCCACGGTCCCTGAGCCGATCCCCACGGTCCCTGAGCCCGTCGAAGGGACGCGACCGCCGCAGCCCACGTGATCGACCGGCGCCGCGCTTTCGCTCACACGCGCCCCTACTGCTCACCCGCGCCGCCGTGTCCGTCGATCGCGGTAGTAGATACGGCGGCGATTGAACGAAAGGGTGGCGCCAGCTACATCCGACCGCCACCAGCGAGGGGATCCGGCGCATGCTCCCGCACACCCCGCTCGGCACACACCCACCCGCGCCCACCGCTTCACCCGAGTGGCGCGTCGATGTCCCTGCCGTCGGAGAGCATGCCGCATTCGACGTTCTCGACGCCGTGCTGCTCGAGATAGGCCCGGGCGCCGGCATCCCCGCGCACCGCGTGTGCAATCGGTGCCCAGTGTGCCCGCCCGATGAGCACCGGATGCCCGGGGCGACCCTCGAACACAGCGCGGCGAAGTACCGTCGGCGATACGCCCGCGTCGAGCACGGAACGGCCGACGGAGGCGGGGAGGTCGGGGAGGTCGACGAGGGTGACGAGCGCGGCATCGCCCGACGCGGCGCCCAGACCCGCCCGGAGTGATTGCGACATGCCGCCTGTCCACCGATCCGCGTGCACGATGACGACGGAACCGTCGCTGGGCAGCAGCGTCTGCGCCTCAGCACCCCGCGCACCGAGCACGACGAGGATCGGCGCACAGCCCGCCGCGCGAAGCATCTCCACCGCGCGGTGCAGCCACGGCCGGCCAGCCGCGTCGCGCATCAGCGCCTTGGGCATCCCCATCCGACTGCCCGCGCCCGCCGCGAGCACGACGCCGCACACATCGGCGGGGGAAGGAGCGGTCATCTGTACTGTTATACGTCATGACCGACAGCCAGCTCCGCGACGACCTCTACGCCTGCCTCGCGGTCGAACGCTGGGTGGACGACGTGGCAGCGCATGCTCCCTTCGCCGCGACAGCCGATCTGCTGCGGGTCGCCGCCGACGCCGCCACCCCGCTCAGCCCGGCGGAGATCGACGAGGCGCTCGCTCACCACCCGCGGATCGGCGAGAAGCCCTCCGGGGTGGGGGCCGCCCAGTCGTTCAGCCGCAGCGAACAGAGCTCGGCCGACGCCGACGACGAGCAGCTCGCCCGCGCGATCGCCGAGGGCAACGCGCGGTACGAGGAGCGCTTCGGTCGCGTGTTCCTCATCCGCGCCGCCGGTCGCTCACGGGCCGAGATCCTGGCCGAGCTGACCCGACGCCTCACCCTCGACGACGCCACCGAGCTCGCCATCGTGGGCGAGCAGCTCCGCGACATCGCACTGCTCCGCCTCGAGAAGCTGCACCCGGCAGCATGAGCCAGGTCACCACGCACGTGCTCGACACCGCCCGGGGACTTCCGGCAGCGGGAATCGACGTGACCCTCGAGGCGGAGGAAGGTGACGCCTGGACCGTTCTCGGCAGCGGCACGACAAACACCGATGGGCGCGTCGCATCCCTCGGACCCGACCGGCTCGCACCCGGCAACCACCGGATGCGCTTCGACACCGATGCGTACTTCTCCCGCACCGGGGCTGCCAGCTTCTTCCCCGAGGTCGTGCTGGTGTTCCGCGTCTCGGATGCCGAGCAGCACTACCACGTGCCCGTGCTCCTGAGCCCCTTCGGATACTCGACCTACCGCGGCAGCTGACCGCCGCGCGCCTGATGGTGCGCGCGCGCGAGCCTGTGCAGCAGGACGGGCCGCGATCCGGTCGCGCCGCTGTTGCGGTCGAACGCGCCCGCTGATTCGTAGGCGATTGACGAAAAGTGCGGCGGCAGGGGTTGTGGGGACCGCGGGGCGCCTCCCTTCGACACGCTCAGGGACCGCGGGCGGGGGTGGAGGGGACCGGGGGAGGACCGCGCACCGGGAGCGAAACGCGCTCGAAATACGGCGCACCCGACGCCGTAACAATGTGCTCCTACTCTGACGAAACGCGCACGCACCGGGCTCATCTCCGACTCGCCCCGCGTCGCCCTCCACAGCGAACCCGACAGAAACAGGCCGACATGTCATCGATTCGAACGTCCCGCCGCGCGACCGCGACCCTCGCCGGAGTGGCAACCCTCGGCATCCTCCTCACCGGATGCGCCGGGGAGGATGCCGCACCCGCCGCCGAGGGCGGAGAAGAGTCGTTCGGCGACATCAGCGTTCAACTCTCCTGGGTCAAGAACGCGGAGTTCGCGGGCGAGTTCTTCGCCGAGGAGAACGGCTACTTCGCCGACGCCGGGTTCGACTCCGTCGAGCTCATCCCGGGGCCCGTGTCCACCGAGGCCGCCGTGCTCTCCGGCAACGTGATGGTCGGGCTCGGCAACGCCATCTCCGCCGGGTCGGTGATCGCGGAGGAAGGCGCACCGCTCACCATCATCGGCACCACGTACCAGAAGAACCCGTTCACCATCCTGTCGCTCGAGGACTACGGCAACATCGCCTCGGTCGACGACCTCCGCGGCAAGACGATCGGCGTGCAGGCCAGCAACCAGAACCTGTGGGAGGCGTTCCTCGCGCTCAACGATCTGACCCTCGACGATGTGAACACCGTGCCGGTCGAGTACGACCCGACGCCGCTGTTCACCGGAGAGGTCGACGGATGGTTCGCCTACGTCACGAACGAGGCCCTCGACGCGCAGCTCCAGGACCTCAAGCCGGTCAACCTTCCGTTCGCCGACAACGGCATGCCGTTCGTCGCCGAGAGCCTGATCGTGAACACCGAGACCCTCGACGAGAACCGGGAACTGCTGAAGGCGTTCCTGGTGGCCGAGATCCGCGGCTGGACCGACGCCATCAACGACCCGCAGGAGGCCGCCCGCCTCGCGGTCGAGGAATTCGGCGCCGATCTCGGTCTCACCATGGAGAAGGAGGTGCTGCAGGCCGAGGTGCAGGCGCAGGACCTCATCGTGAGCGCGGACACGGCGGAGAACGGTCTCTTCACGATCAGCGAGACGTTGCAGGAGCAGTCGGTCGAAACCCTCGCCGCCGCCGGCATCGAGGTGACCACCGACCAGCTCTTCGACATGTCACTGCTCGACGAGGTGTACGAGGAGAACCCCGACCTGCTCGACTACGCGGGTTAGGCAGAACCGGTGACCATTCCGCTGACCGGTGCCCGGGACGAGGTCCCGGGCACCGGCCTGCACATCGCCAATCTGAGCAAGACGTTCCGCATGGGCCGCACGAGCGTCGTCGCCCTCGACGACACCACCCTGCACAGCGAGCAGGGCAGCTTCCTCTCCCTGCTGGGCCCGTCCGGATGCGGCAAGTCGACGATCCTGCGCATCCTCGCCGGCCTCGAGACCCCGACGACCGGCACCACCCGTGTCGACGGCAGGAGCCCCGAGGAACTGCGCTCGTCGCACGCCCTCGGCATCGCGTTCCAAGACTCCGCCCTGCTGCCGTGGCGCAGCGTCGAGAGCAACATCCGGCTGCCGTTCGAGGTCGCCGGGGTGCCGGTGGATGCGGCGTACGTGCGGGATCTCATCTCGCTCGTCGGCCTGAGCGGCTTCGAGCGGGCGAAACCGGCGCACCTGTCGGGCGGGATGCGGCAACGCGTGTCCATCGCGCGGTCTTTGGTGCTGCGACCGTCGGTGCTGCTCCTCGACGAGCCGTTCGGCGCGCTCGACGACATGACCCGTCAGCGCCTCAACCTCGAGCTCCTGCGCATCTGGACCGAGAAACCCGCCACCACCCTCATGGTCACGCACGGGATCTCCGAGGCGATCTTCCTCTCCGACCGGGTGGCCGTGATGTCCCCGCGCCCCGGTCGCATCCGAGAGGTGATCGAGGTCGACCTTCCGCGCCCGCGCGTGCCCGAGATGATGCGCACGCCCGAGTTCCATGCCCTGCACGACCGCGCGTCGGAACTGCTCTTCGGTGACGCGCACGAGGTCCGGAACGCGCCCGTGGTCCGGAACGCGCCCGTGGGGCAGCACGCGTGAGCACGACACCGAACACGGGCGCACCGGAAGCCAGCGCAGCGCCAGCGCCAGGGGTAGCGGCAGCGCCAGCGGCAGCGGTAGCGCCAGCAGCACCGGCAACGGCAACGGCAACGGCAAGCACAGAGGCAACGGGCTCAGGCAGAACGCCCGTGGCGCGAACGGGATCCGGCACCAGGCCGTCCTGGCTTCCGGGCGTGATCGGCCTCGTCGCCGTGATCGCCCTCTGGTGGATCAGCGCCCTCACCGTCTTCCGCAACGCCGGAGTGGGGGACCGGGGGGCGATCCCCACGCCCCTCGCCGTGGTGCAGAAGATCGTCGAAGACGGCATCCCGTTCTACGCCAACCACGTCGCGGCCACCCTCACCGAAGCGGCGATCGGATTCCTCTGGGGAAACGGGCTCGCCCTGCTGCTCTCGGCGGTGGTGCTGGTGCTACCCCGCACCGAGAAGATCGCGATGCAGGTCGCCGTGCTCACCTACTGCGTTCCGATCGTCGCGATCGGCCCCCTCATCCAGGTGGTGCTGGGCGCGCCTCGCGGCACCGACCCGTCCGGCACCGCGATCGTGCTCGCCGCCCTCTCGGTCTTCTTCACCACGGTGGTGGGCACGCTCGCCGGGTTGAAGGCCGCGGACCGGTCCGCTCTCGACGTGGTCGCGGTATACGGCGGATCCCGATTCACCCAGCTGCGCAAGGTGCGCCTGGTGTCGGCCCTCCCCAGCATCCTCGCCGCCCTGCAAATCGCCGTGCCGTCCGCGTTCCTCGGGGCGGTCCTCGGCGAGTGGTTCGGCGGCGTGCAGCGGGGAGTCGGACCCGCCCTCATCATCGCGGCGCAGGCCACGAACATCGAGCGAACCTGGGCTCTCGCCCTGCTCGCCGGGCTGGTCGCAGGCGTGGGGTACGTGCTCTTCGGTCTGGTCGCCCGGGCGCTCGCGCCATGGTCACGCGGACAGGCGGCTTTCTCGTGACCGCCGTGCGTTCCGCTGAGCGACCGAGGTCCAGCGGTTCGGTCGCTTCCGTCGGATCCGTCGTCCTCCGCAGCATGGGCTCCGCCGTGCTCACCGTGGCGATCATCCTGACGCTGTGGGTGGGACTCATCGCGGCCTTCGATATCTCCCCGTTCCTCGCGAAGACCCCGCTCGACGTCGTCGACTGGCTCCTCCTCGGCGAGGATGCGCGGGAGAACCTCAGTCTGATCGGCAGCAGGCTGGGGGAGACCCTCGTCGATGCCAGTATCGGTTTCACCGTAGGGATCGTGGCCGCGACCGTCGTGGCCGTGATGTTCTCGCTCTTCCGGGGCGTGGAGCACGCGCTGATGCCCCTCGCCCTGCTGCTGCGCTCCATTCCGCTCGTGGCGCTCGCGCCGATCATCATCCTGATCTTCGGGCGGGAGGTCACCACGACCGCGGTGATGGGCGCCATCGTGGTGCTGTTCCCGGCGCTCGTCACGATCACGTTCGGCCTGCGCAATCCGTCTGCTCAGATCGCCGACGTGGTCACCGTCTACGGCGGCAACGCGCTCACGGTGCTGAGAAAGGTTGCGCTGCCCAGCTCACTCCCGTCGTTCTTCGCCGCCGTTCGGGTGTCCATCCCCGGTGCCATCACCGGAGCACTGCTGGCCGAATGGCTCGCCACCGGGCGCGGGCTCGGGCACTCGATCGTCACGGCGGTCGCGCAGGTGAAGAACTTCGAGGTCTGGTCCTCCGTCGTGGCCATCACCGCCACCTCCATCGTGTTGTATGGACTGGTGCAACTGATCGAGAACGTGGTGCTGGCCCGCATGGGGATGGCGCAGAACGCGTCGGCGACCGCGGGCGGCGGCGCGTGAGTACTGACGCTTCGCCCGCACCGCGGGGCGGGACGCACGACGGAGTCGCGTCACGCGACCTGCGCTCGCTGCCGAAGGCGGAGCTGCACCTGCACATCGAGGGAACACTCGAGCCCGAGCTGGTGTTCGCGCTCGCGGAACGGAACGGCATCCCGCTGCCCTACGCCGATGTGGCGGAGCTCCGCGCCCGCTACGCCTTCGACGGGCTGCAGTCGTTTCTCGACCTCTATTACGCGTGCATGGCGGTGCTCGTCACCGAGCAGGACTTCTACGACCTCGCCCTGGCGTACCTCGCCCGGGCGCACGACCAGGGCGTGCGGCACGCGGAGATCTTCTTCGATCCGCAGGCGCACACTCCTCGCGGGATATCCATCGACACCGTGCTCGACGGACTCGGCCGGGCGATGGCGGATGCCGCCGCGCGGTGGGACATCTCCGGCGGACTGATCCTGTGCTTCCTCCGCGACCGACCGGTGGCTGAGGCGGAGCGCACGCTCGAGTCGGTGGCACCCCGGGCGCACGACCTCCTCGGCGTGGGCCTCGACTCCGCGGAGGACGGCTTCCCGCCGAGCCTCTTCGAAGCGGTCTTCGGCCGCGCCGCTGAATTGGGCCTGCACCGCGTTGCGCACGCCGGCGAGGAGGGGCCGCCCGCCTACGTGGCGGAAGCCCTCGACCTCCTGGGCGTGGAGCGCGTCGACCACGGGGTGCGCAGCATCGAGGACGCCGCTCTGGTGCAGCGCCTCGTCGCCGACCGCGTGCCGCTGACCGTGTGCCCGCTCTCCAATCGGCGTTTGAACGCCGAATCGTCGTTCCAGGCGCTGCCCCGACTGCTCGAGGCAGGACTCGTCGTCACGCTGAACTCCGACGACCCTGCCTACTTCGGCGGGTACATCGCCGACAACTACGCCGTGGTGGCCGACGAGTTCGCCCTCGACGACACGGTTCTGGCGGGACTGGCCCGCAACTCGATCGACGCGTCGTTCGCCTCACCGGACCGCAGAGCCGCGCTGCTCGCCGAGGTCGCCGCCTGGAGCGCGCGGTAGCAGCTCGCCGACGGCGGCGACCGTCGACCTCGTCCGCACATCCGGAACCGGCTCCGCGCGACCCGGAGCCGATCCGGTCAGTAGTCGATGCGGTTGCCCGCGGCGAGCCAGGCGTCGAACGGTGTCGCGGCCGTCGCCGTGCGGAGCGACTGCACCTGCAGGGGCCAGGTCGCCCGGTCCCGGGCGAACAGCTCGTAGAACTCCCGGTCGTCGAAGCCGCCGCGTGCGGCGTCGTGCCGGTCGGCGGAGTAGACGACGCGATCGAGCCGGGCCCACAACGACGCGGAGACGCACAGCGGACACGGCTCGCAGGAGGTGTAGAGCACGCATCCGGCGAGCGAGAACGAACCCAGGGCGTTGCACGCGGCTCGGATGGCGACGACCTCGCCGTGCGCGGTCGGGTCGTTGTCCCGGGTGACGCGGTTCTGGCCGGTGGCGACCAGCTCGCCCTGGCGCGCGATGACCGCGCCGAACGGTCCGCCGCCCGCGGCCACGTTCGCGACGGCGAGGTCCACCGCCATCGCGAGCCAACCCTCGTCATCGATCGGCAGGGCGGCGCCCGTTGCCGGCGTCGCGTCCGGGCCCGGTGCGCCCGTCATGCCGGGCCTGCCCGGAAGGCCCACGGCGAAAGCGCGGGAGGCGCGTCATCGCGCAGCACCGTGGCCTGGATGAGGCCGTAGGGCCGGTCCGCGGCGAAGAACACCTCGTTCTCATTGGTGAGCCCGAACGGGGCGAGATCCGCGGCGAAGTGGTGCTTGTTCGGTGCGGACAGCGTGATCTCGGCGATCTCGGGAACCGCCTCGAGCACGGCCCGACCCATGTGCCACAGCGTCTGCTGCAGGGCGAGGGAGTGCACGGTCGCGAACTCCCGCACGAGGATGCCGCGGATCACGGGGTAGAACGCCTCCCAGGGCAGGTCGGTGCCGGTAAAACGCCATTGCGCCACGAGCGATGTGGCCATGACCCGGTCGGTGGTCTCCGGAAGCGTCGTGTACTCGTCCTTCAGGAACCCGGAGAACTCGGAGCCGGTGGACTTCAGCAGCACGAGGTCCTTGAGTCCACCCGTCACCTGCGCCGCGCCGCCCTCCTCCACCACGATGGCAGCGGTGCGCACCTCGGCGCCCGAGCGGACCCACGTGTGGTCGTGTTCCGCGCCATGGACCGTCGCGCGTTGCCACGCGTACTCCTCGAGCTCGATGAGCGCGCCGGTGACCGGGTCAACGTCGTCCACGAAGTGCCGGGCGAGGGCGAGTCCGTACCCCTCGATCGTGTCGATGCCGTGGGTCTTCGCGTAGGCGTACGCCGTATTCTTCTGCGTGTCGGTTGGCAGCACGCTCGACTGATCGCCGTCGAGGTGAGCGGCCGCGAAGTGTCCCCGCAGCGACGTCGACACGTTGAGGTCGCGCAGCTCGTGCCGGGGTTGCTCCCGGTGGATGCGCACGACACGGACTTCGGCTTTGCCGTACTGCGACGGCCCCAGGGAAATGCTCACCGTCGGATGCTCGCAGACGCAGGTTTCGTGCGCGTTTCGGGACGCAGCTGCGTGGCGTTACCCATCGGCGACGTCGTGTCGAGGGGGCGTCCGCCGAGCCAGGCCCGTCGGACGATCCCGCTCAGCTCCCGGCCGTCGTAGGCGCTGACCGGGTTGCGGTGCTGCAGCCGTACGGCGTCCACCCGGAACGTCTCGTCGGGGGCGAAGGCGACGAGGTCCGCGCGGGCGCCCGCCGCGATCCTGCCCTTGGTGGGCAGCCTCACCAGATCCGCCGGATTGCGGGACATCCATCGGCTCACCGATTCGATCGGGATGCCGCGCCGCCTCGCCTCGGTCCACACGGCGGGCAGGCCGAGCTGGAGGCCGGCAATGCCGCCCCACGCGCGCCCGAAGTCGCCGCCCGGCACGAACTTGAGGTCTGCCGTGGCGGGCGAGTGATCCGACACCACGCAGTCGATGATGCCGTCGAGGAGTCCCTGCCAGAGCGCGTCGCGGTTGGCCTCGTCGCGGATCGGCGGGCAGCACTTGAACTGCGTCGCGCCGTCGGCTACGTCGCCGTCATCGAGGGTGAGGTAGTGCGGGCAGGTCTCCACGGTGATCGGCAGGCCTTCGGCTCGCGCCGTCGCGAGGGCGGGAAGGGCGGCGGCCGCCGCGAGATGCAGGATGTGGCTCCGAGCACCGGTGCGGCGCACGCCGTCGATCACGGCGGCGATCGCGGTAGTCTCGGCCTCGGGCGGACGGGATGCCATGAAGTCGGGAAAGCGGGGGCCACCACTGTTCGCGGAGGCGTCGAGCACACCGGGGTCCTCCGCGTGCACGAGGAGCAGACCGTCGAAGGCGGCGATCTCGGCCTGCGCGGCGTGCAACTGGGGCGTGCTGAGGTGGTCGAACTCGTCGACGCCGGACGGGGCCAGGAAGCACTTGAAACCGAACACGCCGTCGTCGTGCAGGGCGCGCAACGATCCCAGGTTCTGCGGCACCGCACCGGCCCAGAACCCCACGTCGACGATGGCCTTGGCCCCGGCAACCGAGCGCTTCTCCGCCAGAGCCAGGGGCGTCACCGTCGCCGGGATGCTGTTCAGCGGCATATCGATGATCGTCGTGACGCCTCCGGCAGCGGCGGCCCGCGTCGCGGTGGTGAAGCCCTCCCACTCGGTGCGCCCGGGCTCGTTCACGTGCACGTGACTGTCCACGTTGCCGGGCAAGAGCACCTCGTCGTCGGCCAGGTCGTGCTCGACCTTCCCCCGGATCGCGGCATCCCGGCTGCCGAGGAACACGACGGTGCCATCCCGTACCCCGACGGCGGCCGGGCGGAAGCCGTCGTCGATGAGCACGCGGTCCGCGCGGAGAACGAGGTCGAGGTCGTCGGTCATGCTGGTTCCTTTTCGTTAGGGTTCCGGTGGGGCACCGCGCGGTGTCGGCGGGGTGTCGGCGTCGTCCGAGCGAACGTCCCCACCGCCCAGTCCCACCGCCCAGTGCCCGCCCACCCCTCTTCATCCGTTCCGTCAGCGAGGAGCCGACCATGTTCGACATCGCCGATGAGGTGCTCGCCCGGCTGCGCGCCGGCACGCCGATCGCCATCGCCACGGTGGTCGGCGTTCAGGGCAGCGCGCCGCGCGCGCCGGGCGCATCCCTCGCCGTGGACGCGAACGGTGCCGTGATCGGCAGCATCTCGGGCGGCTGCGTGGAGGGTGCCGCCAGCGAGGCGTGCTCGGCCGTGCTCGACGGTGGTGCTGCCCGCATCGAGCGCTTCGGTATCTCCGACGATGCGGCGATGTCGGTGGGACTGATGTGCGGCGGCGTGCTCGACGTGCTCGTGCGCGACATCTCGACGGATGCGGCCAGTCGCCGCGCACTGGAGGACGCCGAGATCGGCCGTGCGGCCTCGCTCGGCACCATCGTGGCAGGCCCGGCAGCACTCGTGGGCCGTACGATCGACAGTTCGGATGATGCCGGAGACGCGGCCGCGATGGACGCCGAGTTCGCTCGTGCGGGTATCGGAACCATCGGGGCGGCGCGCCTGCGGTCCGTCGTGCGCGGAGCAGCGGCGAGCGGACGCACCGGCCCGGTCACCATCGAGTGCGACGGTGCCGAGGTCGTGCTCTTCGTGGAGACGGCGCTGCCCCCGCCCCGGATGCTCGTGTTCGGTGCCACCGACTTCGCCGGCGCACTCGCCGTCGCCGCCACGCACATCGGCTACCGTGTCACCGTGTGCGACCCGCGCGAGGCGTTCGCGACCACGGAACGGTTCCCGCAGGCGGCCGAGGTGGTGGTGGGGTGGCCCGATGAGTACCTCGCGTCGACGACGGTCGACGCGCGCACGGTCGTGTGCGTGCTGTCCCACGACGAGCGGTTCGATGTGCCCCTGCTCGAGTGCGCGCTCGGGTTGCCCGTGGCGTTCGTGGGCGCGATGGGGTCGCGCCGCACGACCGACCGGCGCCGCGCCGCCCTCGCCGATCGTGGTCTCGCCCCCGCCGTGCTCGACCGGTTGCACGCACCGATCGGGCTCGACATCGGGGCGTCGAGCCCGGAGGAAACCGCCGTGTCGATCCTCGCGGAGATCATCGCGTCGCGCACCGGCGCTTCCGGTGCGCAGCTCACGAACGCCGTGGGACCCATTCATGCGACCGACCCTCCGGCCGGCCCGCTCAGCGGGTAGCTCCATCGAGCATTCGCCATAACCGGTCCCGGGACATGGGCAGTTCGTGCGGTCGTACACCGGTCGCATCACGGATCGCGTTGGCCAGCGCGGGTGCGATCGGGTTGTACGGCGCCTCGCTCATCGACTTGGCGCCCATGGGCCCGATGGTGTCGACCGTGTGCGCGAAGAGCACCTCGGTGTGCGGCACATCCGCCATCGCGGGGATGTGGTAGTTGCGCAGCGTGCGCGTGGTCACCGTGCCGGCGCCGTCGGTGCGCACCTCCTCGTAGAGCGCGGAACCGAGCGCCTGCGCGGTTCCCCCTTCCACCTGTCCGCGCAACTGCTCCGGATTGATGATCACGCCGGCGTCCACCGCCTGCACCGATTGCAGGATGCGCACCTCGCCGGTCGCCGCGTTCACCGCGACCCGGAAGCCGTGCACGTTGTACGCCATCGAGCGGGGCGTGCCGTCGTGTCGTCCCTCCGCCGAGAGCGACTCCGATCCCGGGTCGATCGCGTCGAGCAGCCGGTCGAAGCCGAGAACCGTGTCGCCGACGCGCACGCCAGCGGCGACGAGCGACACCGTCCGTGCCGATGCCCCGGCAGCGTCGTCCTGCGTCGTGCCCGCGCCCACCAGGCCGCGGGCGGCGCCCTGCAGTCGCTCGCGCAACCGTTCCGCGGCGAGCAGCACCGCCTTGCCGGCCACCACCGACCCGGCGGAGCCGAAGGCTCCCGTGTCGTATCGGACGGTGTCGGTATCGGACTGACGCACCGACACGCGGTCGATCGAGGTGCCGAGCGCGGTGGCGGCGAACTGCTGGTGCACCGTGGTGGTCCCGTTGCCGAACTCGGCGGTGCCGACGGCGATGGTGTACCGGCCCCGGCGGTCCACGGAGACCGAGGTGTCGGCGAAGTGACCGTACGGAGGCATGGTGGCGATCATGGCGATGGCCATACCGGAGCCCGCGGTCCACGGTTCGCCGACCGGCACGGGCTCCCCGCGGCCGCTGCCGAGCGCGTCCCGCACCAGGTCGAGGCACTCGTCGAGGCCGAAGCTGCCGAACTGCAGGTCGTCGTCGTCGGTCTCGGCCGGGGCACCCGGCCGCGCGACATTCCGGCGCCGGAACTCGAAGGGGTCGACGCCGACCTTTCGCGCCAGCTCGTCGAGCGCGCCCTCGACGGCGAACATGACCTGGCCCAACCCGTATCCGCGGAACGCGCCCGACGGGGGATTGTTGGTGTACACCGCCTCCGCGGTCACCCGGACGGACGGGCAGCGATACACCTTGAGCGACTCGCCGACACTGTGGAACAGCACCCCCCGGCTGTGGTTGCCGTACGCGCCCGCGTCGGAGAGCACGTCCACGTCGAGCGCGGTGAGCTCGCCGTCGGCGGATGCGGCCGCGGTCACCCGCACCGTCATCGGGTGCCTCACCGGGGCGAGGGTGAACTCGTCCTCCCGGGTGAACTCGTACTGCACGGGCATCCCCAGGCGTTGGACGGCGAGCATCACCAGGTCCTCCGTCAGCAGCTCCTGCTTGCCGCCGAAGCCGCCCCCGATGCGCTTCGTGAACACGCGCACCGCATCCTGTTCGACCCCGAACACGTGGCAGAGTTCGTCGCGCACGAGGTGCGGCACCTGTGAGCTGGTGCGCAGCACGACCCGGCCACCTGGGTCGAGCCAGCCCCGGCACGCATGCGTCTCGAGCGCCACGTGCGACACGCGGGCGGTGCGCCACGCTCCGCTCACCGTCGCCGCCGCGCCGGCCAGGGCCTCCTGCACGTCCCCGTGCGCCCGGGTGAAACTCAGCAGCACGTTCCGCTCGGCGGCATCCACCCGCTGTGCGGGCGTCTTGTCCGGATGCACGAGCGCCGCTCCCGGACGACGGGCGACCTCCGGATCGAACACGGCGTCGAGGAGCTCGTACTCCACCCGGAGCAGCCGGGTCGCCTGCTCGGCGATTGCCACTGTGTCGGCGACCACGGCCGCGACCCGCTGCCCGCGGAAGCGCATCACCGTGTCGATCACGAGGGTGTCATCGGGATCGTCCTCCCGATGCTCGTGCCTGCCTGTGGAGAACAGCGTCGCCGGGGAGTCCTCCGCGGTGAGCACGAGCCGAACCCCGGGCAGCGCTTCGGCCGCCGTCGTGTCTATCGACAGCACGCGCGCCGACGCGTGAGGGCTGCCGAGGATCTTCAGGTGAAGCACGCTGCGCGTGGGCAGGTCGAGCGTGTACTCCTCGCGCCCCGACACGATCCGTGCCCCCGCGGGAGCGGCGATGGACCGGCCGTGGGAGTCCCCATCAGGCGCGCTCTCGACGTTGCACACGCCCTGCAGCGCATCGCGGATGGAGCGGTACCCCGTGCACCGGCAGAGGTTGCCCTTCAGTCGGCGGGGGAGATCCTCCGCAGGCACGCCCTCGAGCGTGGACGCTGTGACTACGTAGCCGGCGGTGCAGAACCCGCACTGGAATCCGGCGGCGTCGACGAACGACTGCTGCACGGGGGATAGAGCATCGGGCGTGCCGAGCCCCGCCGCCGTGGTGATCGACTTCCCGGCTGCGCGGAACGCCGGGTAAATGCACGAGTGCACGGCGTCGCCGTCGACGAGTACGGTGCAGGCCCCGCAGTCCCCGGCGTCGCAGCCCTTCTTCACCTCGAAGTGGTCGGTGTCCCGCAGTACGGTGCGCAGGCACTGACCGGGTGCTGCCGACGCGGAGACGGCGCGACCGTTCACCTCGAAGGTCAGATCAGGTTCGTGGGACATCGAGTTCTCCTCGCACCTCTTCGGCGAGCACCGCGCTCACGGAGCGACGCCAGTCGGGCGCACCGTGCGGGTCGTCGTACCAGTTGTCGATCGCCGCCAGCGCGTGGCGAAGGGTCACCGCGGACGGGGTGGTGTCGAATCGCAGTTGCACGGGGCGGTCGGTCGCCGCCGTGATCGTGAGAACGAACGCGCCGTCGGCATCCCGTCGCCCGATCACCACGGCACCGGACCGGCCGAGGGGGGAGAGCGAGATCTTGCGGAACGCGGTGCGCGCGCGGAGGGCGCTCGACGGGATGTCTATGCTGCGCAGCACATCACCGGGTCGGAGCACGTTGGTGGTCGCGCCCGTGACGAAGTCCCGCACCGGAACGCGGTAGTCGTCGCCGTCGACCGCCCAGACCAGTGCGGTCGCGTCGAGTGATGCGGCCAGCGAGATCATCGCGCCGGCGGGAAGGGATGCGCACACGTTGCCGCCTACGGTGGCGGTCGTCCACACCTTGGATGACGCGAGGAGGGCGTCGCTGCACTCCGCTAACAACGGGTGCGCATGCCATTCCGCTCGCGGGCGTATGCGGGAGAGCGTGGCGATGGTGCAGGTCGCGGCGACCGAGAGGGTGTCGCCGGTGTCGGTGATCGCGGGCCAGTCGAGGCCGGCGAGGTCGACGAGTCCGGTGAGTCCAGGCTGCGGTTCGGAGAACAACCAGGTGCCGCCGCCCATCGGGCGCTCGCCCGGACCCAGCACGACGTCGTTCCTCGTCCGCGCGATGCGCACGCTCTGAACGTCGATCAGGTCCATACCGACGTAGTCAATCCCATCGATATTTCGGGCGCGTAACGCGTGCGCCGTGCAGGCGCGCGGTGTTATCCCGGTCATAACAGCAAAGGCCCGGGTAGTCGCGGTGTCGTGGTGGGATGGTGCGGGGTATCGCGGTTTGATACAGCAGAGGCCCGGGTAACCGCGGTGTCGTAGGGGAATGGTGCGGGGTATCGCGGTTGAGACAGCAAAGGCCCGGGTAGTCGCGGTGTCGTGGGGGAATGGTGCGGGGTATCGCGGTTGAGACAGCAAAGGCCCGGGTAGTCGCGGTGTCGTAGTGGGTCGAGGCGGTTATCGCGGCTGATGGAGCAAAGGCCCGGGTAATCGCGGTGTCGTAGGGGAATGGTGCGGGGTATCGCGGTTGAGACAGCAAAGGCCCGGGTAATCGCGGTGTTTTAGTGGGTCGGGGCGGTTATCGCGGTTGAAACAGCAAAGGCCCGGGTAATCGCGGGGGGAGCGATACACCGGGCCTTACCGTTGGAGC
Organism: Planctomonas psychrotolerans; assembly: GCF_008642235.1. Taxonomy (GTDB): domain Bacteria; phylum Actinomycetota; class Actinomycetes; order Actinomycetales; family Microbacteriaceae; genus Planctomonas; species Planctomonas psychrotolerans. The sequence goes on from NZ_SJEV01000001.1 coordinate 2,353,876, forward strand.
CGAATGGCTCGTGCACGCTACCCGGGGCGCAGATTCCATACCGGGGGAGGCGAATCTGGGGCTCGGGCGCTTCGAACGAAGCCGCGTACTTCGTGAACTCTACGCCTCCCGCTGTGCGCAGAGAAATCCCCGGTCAGCCCTTGACTAGCCCGGAAGGCCCTGGTAAACCGCGTCGGTGGGGAAATTACCCCTCTCTCGAACGCAGCGTCCCCCATAATGCCGACTGTGTCGAACGTTTCGCCGAACGTACAGTGGAGCATCGCCGTAAGATAGAGGCTCGAATCGGCGACATCGTCGGAGTCGTGCTGCGGTTCCGGCAGGCTTCGTCCGCACGCACACGTGAGCGAAGTGCCGGTGGGTATCGGGGGTATACCGTGACCGGCTCATTTTCTTTCCTCGTCATCACCACCGCCGGGAGCCGCTCGGAACGGCACAGAATCCGCCAAGGTTCTTCATAGCCAGCGCCAAGGTGAGGGCGGAGGATGATGACCGTGATTGCTGAGCAGCCGAAGTTCACCCGGGTAGACGGTTCGCCGATTCGCGTTCTGGTGGTCGATGACGAAGCGACCTTGAGCCAGCTCCTGTCGATGGCCCTGCGATACGAGGGGTGGGATGTGCGCACCGCCGATGACGGACAGCAGGCACTCCGCGTCGCCCGCGAATTCGTCCCGGACGTGATCGTGCTCGACATCATGATGCCGAACGTGGACGGCATGGAGGTACTGCGCCGCCTCCGCGCCGACGGCCGGGACATGCCGGTTCTCTTCCTCACCGCGAAGGATGCCGTGCACGACCGCATCGCCGGACTGACCGCGGGCGGTGACGACTACGTCACCAAGCCGTTCAGTCTCGAGGAGGTCATTGCGCGGCTCCGCGGCCTGATCCGCCGCACCGCGGTCGCGGTCAACGAATCCGCCGATCCCGAACTGCGCGTGGGAGACCTCCTCCTCAACGAGGAGAGCTACGAGGTCCGCCGCGGCGACACCCCCATCGAGCTCACGGCCACCGAATTCGAGCTGCTCCGCTTCCTCATGCGCAATCCGCGCCGCGTGGTGAGCAAGATGCAGATCCTCGACCGGGTGTGGAGTTACGACTTCGGCGGCCGGTCGAGCGTGGTGGAGATCTACATCTCCTATCTGCGCAAGAAGGTCGACTCGCTCGGAGCTCCGATGATCCACACGGTCCGCGGTGTGGGCTATGTGATCAAGCCGGCCACCGCATGACAGCCGTCGCCGCTCGTCCTCGACGCGGACGATGGTCCCTGCGGACGCGCCTCGTGTTCGGGGTGGTCGCCCTGCTCGCGATAGTGGGTCTGGTGGTGGGGTCGGTCAGCGTGCTGGCGCTGAACAGCTTCCTGGTCAGTCAGGTCGACACCCAGCTCACCGCCGCGGTGCAGCGCTCGGGTGACGCCTTCGGTCGACCGCCCGGCGGTGGCATCGGTAGCGGAGGGAACGGTCCGGAAGGTTCGGTCGTACCTCTGGACCGCCTGCTGCCCGGGCTCGGCGCGGGTGCGCTCGGCGTGTTCGAGAGCGACGGCGCGGTGGTGCAGGCGGGCTATCTCTCCGTCGATGGTGCCCCCCTCATCCTCACCGAGGAGCAGCGGTCGACCGTTCTCGGTGTGGACGCCGGCGTGCCGGAGACGGTTCAGCTCGGCGGCACCCTCGGCGAGTATCGCCTGCTCGCGCGCGACAGCGGCGCCGGAATCGTCACGATCGTGGGACTGCCGCTGAGGGAGGTCACCTCCATCACCGGCAACCTCGCAGGGATCATCGCGCTGGTCACCGGGCTCGGGCTGGTCGCCGCCGCCATCGCAGGAGCCTTCGTGGTGCGGATGGCCCTCCGACCGCTGGAGCGCGTGGTCGGGATCGCGACCAGGGTGTCGGAAGAGCCGCTCGACCGCGGGGACGTGGCGCTGACCGACCGCGTGCCGGCCGCTGACAGCGACTCGAGCACGGAGGTGGGCAAGGTCGGGGCCGCGCTCAACCGGCTGCTCGACCACGTCGGGTCGGCCCTGGCGTCGCGGGAACGCAGCGAGACCAGGGTGCGTCAGTTCGTGGCGGATGCCAGTCACGAGCTGCGCACGCCGCTGGCCGCCATCCGCGGCTATGCCGAACTCACCCGTCGGGCACCGTTCGTGCTGCCCGACGACGTGACGCACTCACTTAGCCGCATCGAATCAGAATCGGTGCGCATGACGCGGCTCGTGGAAGACCTGCTTCTGCTCGCCCGCCTCGATGAGAGCCGCGGAGGAACCGCCGAACCGGTCGATCTCGGACGCCTGCTCGTCGACGTGACGGGGGATGCCCGGGCCGCGGCACCGGAGCACGAATGGCGATTGGAGGTGCCGCTCGAGCCGGTGTCCGTGCCGGGGGACGCGACACGGCTTCACCAGGTGATCGCGAATCTGCTCGCCAACGCGCGCACCCACACGCCGCCCGGCACCCGCGTGACGGCGGCACTCGCCATGACCGACTCGCAAGCGGTGCTGTCGGTCGAGGACAACGGACCAGGGATCCCCGCCGACCTGCACGGCACGCTGTTCGAGCGTTTCGTTCGGGGCGACAGTTCCCGGTCCCGCAACACGGGAAGTACGGGGCTGGGGCTCGCCATCGTGCGCGCCATCGTCGAGGCGCATGGCGGGGAAGTGGCGGTGCGCAGCCACCCGGGCAGCACCCGGTTCGAGGTGCGGCTGCCCCTGCACCGGGCACTCCCGGCGACGCCCGAGGGACGCGCCGTTCCCGCCGGGTGAGCGCTGATCCGCTGCCGCGCCGCCGATTCGACGAGTGCTGGTGTCAGTCCGACGAGTGCTGGTGTCAGTCCGACGAGTGCTGGTGTCAGTCCGACGAGTGCTGGTGTCAGTCCGACGAGTGCTGGTGTCAGTCCGACCAGTCGGAGAACCGATACAGCACTTCGTCGATGTCGAACGAGGGAGGAGCGGCACTCCACCCGTCCACCTCGGCCTCGGACCGTTCGACCACCTCGATGCGCACCGGGATGCCCGGCGTGCAGAGAACGGAGATGGGACCGCGACCGACGGTGTGGAAGGTGACGAAGTCGCCACCCTGCCGAACGGCGGCGACGATCAGTTCCTTCAGGTCGTCGATCTCCTGCACCTCGCTGAGGAAGAATTCCTGGCCGTCGACACGCACCTTGTGCAGTCTCATGTCACACCTCGGGACGGTCCGATCGAGCGGTCGAGCTCGACGGAACAGGTTCATCAAGTTGAACCGTCGTTCCGGGTCCGGGGAACAGCGGGTGACGTAGAAGGAAACGCCAATGGGGTCATTATGCTCCCTTTCTCTCCACGCCCGGGTCACCCCGAGCACCGACGGGAGTCGCCGGTTGTATCGTTGAGGAATGAGCGGCTACGCGACGTGCCGACACGGTAGTGCGAGGCGCCATCGTGCCTGACCGGTTCGCCGCGGCGATGAGTGCCCTTACCGGCGCCGCCGGTGAAGAGGAGAGCCTGTGCTCCCACTTCCTCGACGTGCTGCCGGTGGATGGCGCGTCGGTGTCCACGATCGGCGAGATGCTCGGATCCGAGACGGTATCCGCGAGCGACCGCCAGGCAGCGCGACTCGACGAACTCCAGTTCGATCTCGGTGAGGGGCCGTGCTGGGACGCCCTCGCGACGGGCGGACCGGTGCTGGAACCGTGTGTGCGGGAACGTCCTCAGCGTGCCTGGCCCGCGTTCTCCGAGGCCATCGTGAACGACGACATAGGCGCGATATTCGCCTTCCCGCTCATGCTCGGTCCTCTGCGCCTCGGGGCCGTCGACATGTACACCGTGCGGCCGAGCAGGTTGAGCGACGAGCATGCCGAGCAGACGGCGGCACTCGCCACCGTCACGAGCCGCCTCCTGCTCGCCCGCGCGCTCCGCCTCACCCAGGATGAGATGCCGGCGGAGGACAGGAACCCGTTCTCCCGGCGATCCGTGGACCAGGCGACCGGAATGGTGCTGGCCCAGTTGGATATCTCGGCGGACGATGCCCGCCTCATCATCCAGAGTCACGCCTTCGCGACGCATCGATCGATGCGCGAAGTGGCGGAACTGATCCTGGACAGGCGATTGAACTTCGCGACGCGGAACGATGAGATCGAGGATTCCCATGATTGACACCACTCGCGAGGAACGCTTGATCGAAACGTTCACCGTCCTCGCCGACACCCTCGTGGCCGGCTACGACGTCGTAGACCTGCTCCAGACCCTCGTCGAGAGTTGCAGCGCACTGTTCGACATCACCGCGGCGGGCATCCTGCTCTCGGATACCCGCGGGGACCTCGAAGTGGTCGCCTCCACCAGCGAGGCCAGCAGGCTGGTCGAGATGATGCAGCTGAGCGCCCAAGCCGGTCCGTGCGTGGAGTGCTTCACCACCGGCACCGTCGTGTCGCTGCCCGACATCGACGACGGTCCGGCGTCGTGGGCGCCGTTCCGGGAAAGCGCCCGTGAGCAAGGTTTCGCGTCGGTCTTCGCCATACCCCTCCGCCTCCGGGAGACGACGATCGGTGCCCTCAACCTCCTTCGCAGTGCTCGAGGCGAGTTGCGCCACGAGGACGTGCGAGCGGCCCAGGCCCTCGCCAACGTCGCCACGATCGGGATACTGCATGAGCGGGCGGTAACGGAGAACCGCACGGTCCGCGACCAGTTGACGAGTGCGCTCAAGTCCCGCGTCGTGATCGAGCAGGCCAAGGGGGTGCTTTCGCACACCCACGGAATCTCCATGGAGGAGGCCTTCGTGCTGCTGCGCACGTACGCACGGAACAACGGACGCATGCTGTCGGAGGTCGCGGAACGACTCGTCGACCGCACGCTCCGCATCTAACCGGTTCCGCTTCCGGCGATTCCGCATCGGACGTCGCGACCCGAGCCCACCCGGGAGGGGGCTGGACAGTCGGCATCGGGGGGTTCACGCTGAGAGCATCCATCCGACCCCGCCGAAGGTGGCGCTCATGAACCCGGAAGCGAGCAGTCGAGCGGTCGCCATGTGCGCTGCGTCCGCACTGCATCCGTATCTCCTCGCGCGCGCCGGTTCGGTTATCCCGGCGCCGACAGCGCCGGGAACACCGGACTCCGCACCGTCGTTTCCCCCGCTGTCGTCTCCCGCCAACTCCTCTCGTGCCGAGGGTGTGCTCTCCGTGCTCCGCGCGCACCTTCGGGGTCGCGAGGCGGAGCTGACGACGGTGAACGAGGCGATGCACGCGCCGGAGGACGCCGCTCTGTGGCGGCGCTTCGAGCGCGTCCTGACGGACGAGGTGCGCTCGAACGCCGCGCTCGCCGAGCGGCTTCGTGCGCTGCTCCTGCCGACCGAGCCGCGACTCGACGAGGTCGACTCCTTCTTCGGGAAGGGGATCACGTCGGGATCCGGTCGAGGCACCGCAGCCGAGCGTGATCCCGGGCCGGAGGCATCCGTCGCACCCGACGAGGCGACGAACGCGGCTGGAGCAGCCGGTTCGGACGAGGGCTGGAACCGATTGCTCACCGACGTGGAGGAAAGAGGCACGCTGCTCAACTACTACGAACCCCCGGAGAAGTCCCATCCGGGGGACCCGTCGGAGTCGTCCGAACCGGGCTAGACGGGCCCGTGCCTGTGCGTCCGCCCGGTCGGTTCGTCGGGCGCGGTGCTCACCGTGCATCATGGAGGGGATGAGTACCGGAACCTTGTTCAGCGCCCCCACCGACCGCCGCGGCGTCGCCCGCATTCGATCCCGCGCCGCGCTGGCCGCGACGATCGGACTCCTGGCGGCGCTGACCGCTCCGGCGACGTCCGCTTCGGCGCACGACACGCTGTCGTCCGCCGACCCCGCGGCCGGAACGACCGTCACGGAACCCCTGGACACGATCGCCCTGACCTTCACCGAGGACCTGCTCGTGCTCGGTGAGGAGGCGAACGGCTTCGCCATCCAGGTGCTCTCCGCCGACGGGAACCATCTCGCCAGCGGCTGTGTGGATGTCGCCGGCCCTGTGGCGGAGACGAGCGTGGCTCTGCCGTCGGATGGCGAGTACGCGGTGCGCTGGCAGGTCGTATCGAGCGATGGTCACCCCATCAGCGGTGAGTACTCCTTCGCCTATGCGACGGGGGAGACGCTCGACGTGCCCGCCCTCGCCGATCCGCCGGTCTGCGGGGCCGCGTGGGCGGGGAGCGAGCCGGAACCCGAGATGACCACCATGACCGAGGCGCCGGCCGAGTCACCCGAGCCGTCGGCATCCGCGCCCGCCGCAGGGGAGGACGCGGAGACCGGCAGCGGTGCGAATGAGAACGCCGCCAGTGGCGGCGATCAGACGGACCCTGCCTCCGACGACACCGACATCCCCCTCGGGGGAATCGTGATCGGTACGCTCGCCATCATCGGCGCCGCTGCACTGGTGATCCTGATGGCACGCCGGCGCTCGCGCGACCTCCCGTAACGTCCGCTCCCGCGGCGACGCCCGGCGAGTAGCCGGACGGGCGCGACAACTCGCTAGACTGGCGCGACAACCGAATACAGCGACCACGCACGCGATGCGGGAGAGCCCGGGAACGCAGCCGGGCACCGAAGGAGCAAGCCTCCCCGCCAATCTCTCAGGTAATACGTACCGCATCGAACGGGTCACTCTGAAAAGCAGGGCTTCGTCCCTCGCCCATGGTGAAAGCCGCCTTCCGCTCCGTCGGGGGACTGGTGAAACTCTCAGGCACATGACAGAGGGGGAGTTCTTCGCGATACGCGCGCCCGCGCGTTGCCGCACTCGATGGGAGAACTCGTGTCCGCCTCCGCCTCCGAACGTCTTTCGCCGCTGCACGCCGTCCACGTGGCGGCCGGTGCGAGCTTCACCGACTTCGCCGGGTGGCAGATGCCCGTGCGGTACACCAGCGACCTCGCTGAGCACCACGCCGTGCGCACGGCAGCGGGGATCTTCGACCTCTCCCACATGGCGGAGATCGCCGTGCGGGGCACCGGTGCCGCCGCCGCCCTCGACTACGCGCTCGCCGGACGCCTGTCCGCCCTCGCGATCGGGCAGGCGAAGTACAGCCTGCTGCTCACCCCGGACGGCGGGATCGTGGACGATGTGGTGGTCTACCGTCTCGCGGACGACGACTTCCTCGTGGTCGCGAACGCCTCGAACCGCGGCGCCGCCGTGCAGGAGCTCACCGACCGGGCTGTCGCCTTCGATGCTCGGGTCGTGGACGAGAGCGATGCCACCGCGCTCATCGCCGTGCAGGGACCGGGGTCCCGCGGCATCCTCGACCGCGTCACCGCACTGGACGCCGGAACGCCCCTGGCGGAGCTCCGCTACTACCGGGTCACCTCCGCCCGCTTCGCCGACCGGCCCGTGCTCATCGCCCGCACCGGGTACACGGGGGAGGACGGGTTCGAGCTGTACGTGCCGGTCGACGTGGCCGAGAGCCTCTGGACCGCGATCGTGCAGGCCGGTGCCGGGTCCGGACTCGTGCCCGCGGGTCTTGCCAGCCGCGACACGTTGCGCCTGGAGGCGGGGATGCCGCTGTACGGTTCCGAGCTCGGCCGCGACATCTTTCCCGCGCAGGCCGGCCTCGGCCGCGTGGTCAACCTCGCGAAGGACACCGACTTCGTCGGACGGCACGCGAGCGAGAACGGCCCGGACGCCGTCGCGCGGGTGCTGGTGGGCCTCGCCTCCGAGGGCCGCCGCGCCGGACGGGCCGGCTATCCGGTGTACGCGTCCGGCGACACCGAAGCGGTGATGGAGGCGCTCGAAGGCGCTGTGGACCCCGCGGGCATCGTCACGAGCGGCGCCCTGTCGCCCACGCTCGGTCACCCGATCGCGATGGCCTACGTCGACCCCGCGGTCGCCCGGCCGGGCACCACCGTCTACATCGACGTCCGCGGCACCCGGATTCCCGCCACCGTGGTTCCCCTGCCCTTCTACACCCGCGCATCCTGAGCGCCTCCCCTCGACCGAAGGACGTCCCATGACGACGAACGAGCGCAAGTACACCCCCGACCACGAGTGGATCACCGTCGACGGCGACATCGCCACGATCGGCATCACCGCCTACGCCGCCGACAGGCTGGGCGACGTGGTCTTCATCGAGCTGCCGGAGGCCGGGGCCGACGTGGCCGGAGGAACGGTCGTGGGCGAGATCGAGTCGACCAAGTCGGTGGGTGAGCTGTTCGCGCCGGTCGACGGCACGGTCATCGAGGTGAACACCGCGGCGATCGACGAGCCGGCCATCGTGAACCGCGACCCGTTGGGCGACGGATGGTTGATCCGTGTGCGCTTCACCGCGCTGCCCGACCTGCTCGACGCGGACCAGTACGCGGCGCTGGTGTCCCGATGACGCGGGAGTCGGCCGCATCCGCCCCCGCCCGTGACCTCGGCGCCTTCGCGAGCCGTCACATCGGCATCGACCGCGATGCCGAGGCCACCATGCTCGCCGCTGTCGGCTACGACACCGTCGAAGCGCTGGTCGCCGCCGCCGTGCCCGCCTCGATTGCGGTGGACGGCTTCCGCGAGCCCGGCTCGTCGGTGCTGCCGCCAGCGGCCACCGAGCGGGAGGCGATCCTCGAGTTGCGGGCGCTCGCCGACCGCAACTGCGTGCGCACGTCGATGATCGGCCTCGGCTACTACGACACCATCACCCCCGCGGTGATCCAGCGCAACGTGCTCGAGAACCCCAGTTGGTACACGGCGTACACGCCGTATCAGCCGGAGATCTCCCAGGGCCGGCTCGAGGCGCTGCTCAACTTCCAGACGATGGTGTGCGACCTCACCGGTCTCGCCACCGCCAACGCCTCCATGCTCGACGAGGGCACCGCCGTGGTCGAGGCGATGCTGCTCGCGCGTCGCGCGTCGAAGTCCCCGTCGAACCGATTCCTCGTGGATGCGGATGCGCTGCCGCAGACGAAGGCCCTGCTCGAGAACCGCGCCGCCGCGGTCGGTATCGAGCTCGTCGAGTTCGAGGTCCCCGAGCCCACCACGGTCCCAGAGCCCACCACGGTCCCTGAGCGCACCACGGTCCCTGAGCCGTCCATGGTCCCTGAGCCCGTCGAAGGGACGCTCTCCACGGTCCCTGAGCCCGTCGAAGGGACACTCGCCGACGTCCTCGCCGACGGCGCCTTCGGGGTGTTCGTGCAGTACCCCGGCGCATCCGGTCGGGTGCGGAACCCCGCTGCCGTGTTCGCCGCGGCGAAGAGCGCGGGCGCGCTCGCCATCGCCGCCGCCGACCTCCTTTCACTCACGCTGCTCACGTCGCCCGGTGAGCACGGGGCCGACATCGCCGTGGGCACCACGCAGCGCTTCGGTGTGCCCATGGGCTTCGGCGGACCGCACGCCGGCTACCTGGCCGTGCGCGCCGGCCTCGAGCGGCAGCTGCCCGGGCGTCTCGTCGGCGTGAGTCAGGATGCGACGGGCCACCCGGCCTACCGCCTCTCGCTGCAGACCCGCGAGCAGCACATCCGTCGCGAGAAGGCGACCTCGAACATCTGCACCGCGCAGGTTCTGCTGGCCGTGATGGCCGGGATGTACGCGGTGTACCACGGCCCGGGCGGGCTCCGGCGGATCGCGCAGCACGTGCACGCCGCGGCGCTGCGGTTCGCCGCGATGGCCGACGCCGCCGGGCTGCAGGTCGTCTCGCCCTCGTTCTTCGACACCGTCGAGGTGCGCGTGCCGGGCGGGGCCGCCCCGGTCGTCGCGCGGGCGGGCGAGCGGGGCGTCAACCTGCGGCTCGTGGACGCGGACACCGTGTCGGTCGCTTTCGACGAGGTCACCGCGCCCGGCCCCCGCGTCGCGGTGCTCGACGACCTCGCGCACGCCTTCGGCATCCCGGCGGCCCCCGCGGGAACGCAATCCCCCGCGGCGGACGATGCCGACGCGGACGCCGGATCGCGTTTCGGCGTACCGGCCGACGTCGTGCGCACGAGCGACTACCTCACTCACGCGGTGTTCAACACGCATCGGTCCGAAACGTCGATGATGCGCTATCTCAAGCACCTCGCCGACAAGGACTACGCGCTCGATCGCGGAATGATCCCCCTGGGCTCGTGCACGATGAAGCTCAACGCGGCCACGGAGATGGAATCCATCACCTGGCCGGAGTTCGCCCGCATCCACCCGTTCGCGCCCGCCGCGGACGTGGCCGGGTACCTCACGCTCATCGCCCAGCTGGAGACCTGGCTCGCCGACGTGACCGGCTACGACACCGTGTCCCTGCAGCCCAATGCCGGCAGCCAGGGTGAGCTGGCGGGGCTCCTCGCGATTCGCGGTTACCACGACGCCAACGGGGGCAGTGCCCGCACGGTATGCCTCATCCCGTCGAGTGCGCACGGCACGAACGCGGCGAGCGCCGTGCTCGCCGGGATGCGGGTGGTGGTCGTGGCCTGCGACGAGCTCGGCAACGTGGACCTCGCCGACCTGCGGGCGAAGGTCGCCGAGCACGCCGACACGCTCGCCGCCCTGATGATCACCTACCCGTCGACGCACGGCGTGTACGAGCACGAGGTCCGAGCGATCTGCGACGCGGTGCACGAGGCCGGGGGCCAGGTCTACGTCGACGGGGCGAACCTCAACGCGCTCCTCGGCTTCGCACGCTTCGGCGACTTCGGTGGCGACGTGTCGCACCTCAACCTGCACAAGACCTTCTGCATCCCGCACGGCGGCGGTGGCCCGGGTGTGGGTCCGGTCGCGGCCAAGGCGCACCTCGCGCCGCACCTTCCCGGTCACCCGTTCGCCCAGAGCGCCGACCACGCGCTGATCCCGTCGTCCGCGTCGTCGGCCTCATCGGGCTCGGCGAGTGCGGATGCCGGGCCGGTCGTGAGCACGATCGCTCACGGCGGTGGCCCGGTGTCGGCCGCGCCCTACGGAAGCCCGAGCATCCTGCCGATCAGTTGGGCCTACGTGCGCATGATGGGCGAGGAGGGCCTGACGGCGGCCACCGCGGCCGCCGTGCTGTCGGCCAACTACATCGCCGCCCGCCTGCGCGACTCCTATCCGGTGCTCTACGCGGGCGACAACGGTCTGGTGGCGCACGAGTGCATCCTCGATCTGCGTCCGCTCACCGCGTCGACCGGCGTGACAGTGGACGACGTGGCGAAGCGCCTCATCGACTACGGATTCCACGCGCCCACCATGAGCTTCCCGGTGCCGGGCACGCTGATGGTGGAGCCGACCGAGAGCGAGGACATCGGCGAGGTCGAGCGGTTCATCGAGGCGATGATCGCCATTCGGGCCGAGGCGGATGCCGCGGCGGGCGGCGGGACGGACAACCCGCTCCGCGGGGCGCCGCACACGGCCGAGTCGGTCATCGCGGGGGAGTGGGACCACCCGTACACCCGTGAGCAGGCGGTGTATCCCGTCACGAGCCTGGTGCGCGGCAAGTACTGGCCGCCGGTGCGTCGCATCGACCAGGCCTACGGCGACCGCAACCTCTTCTGCGCCTGCCCGCCCCCGGAGGCCTTCGCCTAACCCGTCGCTCCCTCCCGTCGCTTCTCCCTGTCGCGGCACGTACGTTCTCCTCGCGGCACGCGTTGCATCGCGTGCCGCGAGGGAAGAACACGTGCCGCGACGGGAACGACGCGGGGCGGGGCGGGGCGCGCCTAGTGCTCGACGGCCTTTTCGGCGCCGTGGCCGGTGAGGGAGCGCACCTCCATCTCGGCAGCGATGGCGGGCGCCTCGAGCGTGCGGCTCGTCACCGTTCCGACCCAGCCGAGCAGGAACCCCACCGGAATCGAGACGATGCCGGGGTTGTTCAGCGGGAAGATCGAGAAATCCGCGTTCGGGAACATCGATGTCTCTCCGCCCGACACCACCGGCGAGAAGAGAATGAGCACCAGCGCGGTGCCGAGCCCGCCGTACATCGAGAGCACGGCGCCCCGCGTGGTGAACCGCTTCCAGAACAGGGAGTAGAGGATCGTCGGCAGGTTCGCGCTCGCGGCGACCGCGAACGCCAGCGCCACCAGGAAGGCGATGTTCTGTCCGTTGGCACCGATGCCCGCGATGATCGACACGACGCCGATCACCACCACGGTGATGCGGGCCACGCGCACCTCCCCGTTCGGCGGCACCGCTCCCTTCTTGATCACGCTCGCGTACACGTCGTGGGCGAAGGATGCGGCCGCCGTGATGGTGAGGCCGGCGACCACGGCGAGGATGGTGGCGAACGCCACCGCGGCGATGATGCCCAGCAGGATCGGCCCGCCGAGCTCGAGCGCGAGCAGCGGCGCCGCGGAGTTCACGCCGCCGGGGGCGGCCAGGATGCGGTCCGACCCGATGAGCGCGCCGGCTCCGTAACCGAGCACGAGCGTGAACAGGTAGAAAACGCCGATGAGCCAGATCGCCCAGACGACCGATCGCCGCGCCTCCCGCGCCGTCGGCACGGTGTAGAAGCGCATCAGCACGTGCGGCAGGCCCGCCGTCCCGAGCACGAGCGCGAGGGCGAGGGAGAGGAAGTCGAGGCGCGTGAGGGCGGTGAGTCCGTACTGGTTGCCCGGCTCGAGCACGCTCGCGGCGGACGCCGCATCCGCCGCACCGAGAAGCGTCGACAGGTTGAAGCCGTGCAGCGCCAGCACCCACACCGTCATCACGGCGGCACCGACGATGAGCAGGAACGCCTTGATGATCTGCACCCAGGTGGTGCCCTTCATCCCGCCGACCAGCACGTAGATGATCATCAGCACGCCGACCACGGCGATCACCACGGACTGCCCGACGCGATCGTCGATGCCGAGGAGCAGCGAGACGAGCCCACCTGCGCCGGCCATCTGGGCGAGGAGGTAGAAGAAGCACACGGCCAGCGTGGTGGTCGCGGCGGCGAGGCGAACCGGCCGCTGCTTCAGCCGGAACGACAGCACGTCGGCCATCGTGAACTTGCCGGTGTTGCGCATCAGCTCCGCGACGAGCAGCAGGGCCACGAGCCACGCGACCAGGAACCCGATCGAATAGAGGAACCCGTCGTAGCCGTTCACGGCGATGGCGCCCACGATGCCGAGGAACGACGCGGCCGAGAGGTAGTCACCGGCGATGGCGGTGCCGTTCTGCGGGCCGGTGAACGATCGGCCGGCGGCGTAGTAGTCGGCCGCCGTCTTGTTGTTGCGGCTCGCCCGGAACACGATGATGAGCGTGACCGCGACGAACGCGCCGAAGATCGAGATGTTGAGGATCGGGTCACCGGTAGACGTCTCGGGAGTCATGATCGCGCCTCCCCGGCGTGCTCGCGACCCTCGAGGTCGGCACGGATCTCCGCGGCGATCGGATCGAACCGAGCGTTCGCCCGGTGCACGTACCACGTGGTGATGGCGAAGGTGGAGACGAACTGCCCCAGACCGAGGAGGATGCCCACGTTGACGTTGCCGAACACGGGAGTGGACATAAAGTCGTGCGCGTAGGCGGCGAGCAGCACGTAGGCGAAGTACCAGACGAGAAACGCGATGGCCACGGGGAAGACGAAGCTCCGGTGCTCGCGCTTCAGTTCGCGGAACCGGGGTGAGTCCTCGACCTCCGCGTAATCGATGACGGGCGGCGAGGACTTCGCCGGATAAGCGTCATTGCTCATGCTGCTCCTTGGCTGAGAGGCCGCGAGGAACGCCCGCGGCGTCCGCGGATCCTCCACGCGGTCCGCACCTCGACGTGCGGACACCTCACTGTATTTCCGAGCGGTCGGGATACCGGCATTTCGGGCGCACGGGTCCGGCGAGTCGCGAGAGTCTCCCGTCGCGGCACGCCTTTTCCGCTCGCGGCACGCGGAGCGACGCGTGCCGCCAGGGGAAACACGTGCCGCGACTGAAGTCGCCGACCGACCGGCTAGTCCGCGGGCGGGCCGAACAGGTCGGGCCAGAGCCCGGCGGCCAGTGAGTAGCCCACGAAGCTCACGATGTCGAGGATCCAGTGCGCGACGACGAGAGGCATCGTGCGCCCGTACCGTGCGTAGAACCACCCGAAGACGACGCCCATCACGACGTTGCCCACGAAGCCGCCGAACCCCTGGTACAGGTGGTAACTGCCGCGGAGCAGCGCGCTCGCGACGATGATCGGCCAGGTGCCCCAGCCCAGCTCACGGAGGCGGGTGAAGAGGTAGCCGACCACGATGATCTCCTCCACGAGGGCGGCGCGCAGTGCGGACAGCACGAGTACCGGCACCGTCCACCAGTGGGAGTCGAGGGCGGCGGGCACCACGTTCAACGACACCCCGAGCGCGCGAGCCGCGGCATACAGGCCGAGGCCCGGTATCCCGATGAGGGCGGCCAGCCCAACGCCGGTGGCGAGGTCGAAGCGCACCCGCCGAGCGTCCAGACCGATGCGGGTGAACGCCGACCGCCCGGGGAGCCACAGGAGATAGAGGGCGAGCGCCACTGGCACGATGTCGAAGAAGATGCCGAGCAGCTGGTAGATCAGGTCGAACACCGGGCGATCGCTGAGCGTCGGATTGAGCGTGGTGGTCTGCGAGGCGAGGGGCGTCTCGCGGGTGAGGCTGCTGGCGATGGACACCACCGAGTACACCGCCGACGCCCCGAGGGTGAGGCCGAGCACGATCGCGATCTCGACCCAGACGCGTCGACGTTCGAATCCGATCGCGGCGGGGCGGGGCGGAATCGGGCGCGACATGCCAGCATCCTATGCAGCCGTTCTGCTGCTCCCGGACCGAGCCGCGAGGATCGGCCGGTTCCGCTGCAGCGAAAGTATCGCACCCGCGCGCGACCGCAGTCGCCGACCGGTCCAGCGTTGTACATGCCGGATGAGTGCGTTCCCACCCTAGTTGGCGCACTGTTTGTGCGTCTCACGCAAGAAATCCAGCTGCGCGTTACCGATAGGTAACGTTTCCGTCCACGTTTTTGTCGAAAGCGAAGCGCCAACCTAGGGTTCTGAGTAAACCCAAGCGTGGAAGCGTGCCTACGCACGTGTCCGCACTTCACTTTGCACAGGAGGACAATTGAAGCTCAGACGCCTTGCGGTGGCTAGCGCCACGATTACCACTGGTGCCCTCATCCTGAGTGGTTGCGCAGCGCCACAGCAGGAGTCAGAGGTCATCGGCGGTACCGAGATCCGCGTTGCCTGGAACGACACGTTCCGCGAGTACAACAACCTGACCGCGACCGGTAACGCCACGGCGAACACCAACATCATCTACCTCGCGAACAAGAACTTCAATTACTACAACGACGTTCCGGAACTTGTTCGCGACGAGGACTTCGGCACCTACGAGGTGGAGTCCGAGGACCCGCTGACCATCAAGTACACGGTCAATGAAGACGTCACCTGGAGCGACGGCACGCCCGTCGACGCGGCCGACATGCTGCTGAACTGGGCGGCGAACACCACCCACGTGCAGACGGTCACCGAGGACGAGGTCACCACCGACGAAGAGACGGGAGCCGTGACCGACCAGGCCGGCGGTGTCTTCTTCAACAGCGGTGCGACCGAGGGCCAGGGCCTCGACCTCGTCAGCGAGGTCCCGGAGATCAGCGACGACGGCCGCAGCCTCACGTACGTCTACGACGAGCCGTACGTCGACTGGGAGGTCGCGACCGGTTCCGGTGTGGGCGTTTCCGCACACGGCACCATGCAGCTCGCCTTCCCGGACGAGGACTACTCGGGCGAGGAGGCGAAGGAGGCTCTGATCGAGGCGATCCAGAACAACGACGCCGCGGTCCTCGCCCCCGTCTCCGAGTCGTGGAACAACGACTACCGCTTCTCCGACATGCCGGAGGAGCCGCAGAAGGTGCTCTCCAACGGCGCGTACACCATCACCGACATGGTGGCCGAGCAGTACGTGGAGCTCACGGCCAACCCCGACTTCACCTGGGGTGAGAAGCCGAAGTACGAGAAGATCACCGTCCGTGTGATCGAGGACCCGCAGGCGCAGATCCAGGCGCTCCAGAACGGCGAGGTCGACATCGTCGCCGGTCAGCCGACCGCCGACCTGCTCCAGCAGGTGCAGGCGCTCGACGGCATCGAGTTCCAGGGCCAGTCCGAGGGCACCTACGAGCACGTCGACGTCCAGGTCACCAACGGTGGTCCGTTCGACCCCGCAACCTACGGTGGCGACGAGGCGAAGGCAGCCCTCATCCGTGAGGCGTTCTTCAAGACCGTTCCCCGTCAGGAGATCCTCGACAAGCTGATCCTCCCGCTGCAGGAGAACGCCGAACTGCGCAACTCCGTCGTCTTCGTTCCCGGCAGCGAGAACTACGAGGCGTCGGTCGAGGAGAACGGCTTCCCCGAGTACGAGGTCGACATCGAGGGTGCCACCGCGCTCCTCGCCGAGGCCGGAGTTCCGACCGTCGACGTCCGCGTGCTGTTCGCGCAGGGCAACACGCGTCGCCAGCAGGAGTTCGAGCTCATGCGCCAGTCCGCCGCTCAGGCCGGCATCAACCTCATCGACGCGTCCAGCGCCACGTGGGGTGTCGACCTGTCGACCAAGGCCGACGCGTACGACGCGGCGCTCTTCGGATGGCAGTCCACCAGCCTCGCCGTGGGCGAGTCCGGTCCGAACTACCAGACGGGTGGCCTGAACAACTACTACGGCTGGTCGAACCCGGAGATCGACGCCCTGTTCGATGAGCTGCAGACGCAGACCGACCCCGACGAGCAGCTCGAGACGCTCATCGAGGCCGAGACGCTGATCGCCGACCAGTACTGGACCGTTCCGATCTTCCAGTTCCCGGGCCTCACCGCTTGGAGCGACACGGTGACGAACGTCAAGCCCGCGACCCTGTCCCCGACCTACTTCTGGAACTACTGGGAGTGGGCCCCGGCTGACGGTGGCGAGAGCGAGTAAGCAGGTCTGATCCACCCCGTCGCACCGTGACGGGTAAGAAAGGGTGCCGGAGCCACGCGGTTCCGGCACCCTTTCGCTGCCACCTCTCTCGAATTCGTAACGGCCCGGGCGGAGCGTAAGCTCTGTGCGGTCGCTGTCAGCCGCCGGACACACACAGAAAGGGTCGATTCAGCCCTGTGCTCTCTTTCGTCCTGAGAAGACTCCTCGCCTCCGTCTTCATCCTCCTGGGTGCGAGCTTCATCATCTACGTCCTGGCGGCCAACGCGGGTGACCCCCTCGAGGATCTCCGCGCCTCCACCGCACCGAACCGCGAGGCGCTCATCGCGGCGCGCGTCGAGCTGCTGCAGCTGGATGTGCCCGCACCCGCCCGCTACTTCCTCTGGCTCGGGGGAGTGCTCGGCGCCTTCGTGGGCCAGTTCGACCTCGGCACCACCGTGTCCGGTCAGTCGGTCATCAACCTCATCAGCGACGCGATGTGGCAGACGATCCAGCTCGTCACCATCGCGAGCGTGATCGCGATCCTCATCGGCGTGATCGTGGGTATGACCACGGCTCTCCGCCAGTACAGCGGCTACGACTACACCGTCACGTTCTTCTCCTTCCTCTTCTTCTCCCTCCCCGTGTTCTTCGTGGCCGTGCTCCTGAAGGAGTACATGGCCATCGGCTTCAACGACTTCCTCACCAATCCGGCCATCCCGCCGATCGGCATCGTGATCATCTCGCTCGTCTCCGGCTTCGTGTGGATGACGATCATCGGCGGCGACCCGAAGCCCCGCCTCATCGTCTTCGGCTCGGCGACCCTCATCACCGCCGCGATCCTCGGCTACCTGCTGATCACCAACTGGTTCGAACGCCCGGGCCTCGGCGCCTTCCTGATCGGTGGCCTCGGCGCCGCCATCGCGGTCATCGTGACCTCGCTGTCCACCGGCCTCCGCAACCGCCGGGCGCTGTACGCGGCCCTCGCCATGGCCGCCCTCGGAGCCGCTCTCTGGTACCCGCTCCAGTTCGTGATGACCACCAGCGCCACGGTCATCGTGCCGGTGATGCTCATCGTCGCCTTCCTCGTGATCGGCGCCGTGGTCGGTTACCTCCTCGGACAGAACGACAAGATGGTGGCGGCGCGCGGCGCGGCCATCACGGGCGCCCTGGTCGGCGGACTCATCGTGCTCGACCGTGTCATGCAGGTGTGGCCCGACTACGTCGTCAACACCCGCGGCCGTCCGATCGCCACCATCGGGGCGTCGACGCCCGGGCTCGGCGGATCGATCTGGCAGGGTGCACTCGACAGCTACACCCACCTCCTGCTGCCCACCATCACCCTGCTGCTGCTCTCGGTGGCGAGCTACTCGCGGTACTCGCGGGCCAGCCTGCTCGAGGTCATGAACCAGGACTACGTGCGCACCGCGCGAGCCAAGGGCCTCACCGAGCGCACCGTTGTCATGCGGCACGCGTTCCGCAACGCCATGATCCCGATCGCCACGATCATCGCGTTCGACGTGGGCGGGCTGATCGGTGGTGCCGTCATCACGGAGACGATCTTCGCCTGGCGGGGGATGGGATCGATCTTCCAGGATGCGCTCGAGCACGTGGACCTGAATCCGCTGATGGCGTTCATCCTGATCACGAGCGCCCTCACCGTGCTGTTCAACCTCCTCGCCGACATCCTCTACTCCGTCCTCGATCCGCGAATCCGGGTGAGCTAGCCATGAGCAACATGATGATGGGCGACGGCAAGGAGCCCCTGACTCAGCACGAGTCGAACGACGAGCTCACGATCGAGCAGAAGGAGGTCGAGGGGCTCAGCCAGGGCACCGTCGTCCGCCGGCGTTTCTTCCGCCACCGCGGCGCGATGGCCGCGCTCGTGGTGCTCATCTCGCTCGCCCTGCTCGTCTACACCTCGATCGGCCTGCAGATCTTCGGATTCCGCGTGCCCGGCTGGTGGCAGTGGGGGTACGAGTCCGCCACCCCGCTCGTGAACGGCGGGAATCCGACCTGGGTGCTGCCCTTCAACTTCGGCGAGCACCCCTTCGGTCAGGACAACATCGGGCGTGACCTGTTCGCTCGCGTGATGCGCGGGACGCAGCAGTCCATCGTGGTCATGGCGCTGTACGGCGCCATCGCCGCCGTCATCGGCATCGTGGTGGGCGCGGTCTCCGGCTTCTTCCGCGGCTGGGTCGACTCGATCCTCATGCGCTTCACCGACCTGATCATCGTCATCCCCGTGATCGTGCTCGCCGCGGTGCTCGGCCGTACCGTCGGCAACCTCGGCGCCGTCGTGCTGGGGATCGTGCTCGGACTCGTGGGCTGGCCCACCCTCGCCCGTCTCGTGCGCGGGGAGTTCCTCAGCCTCCGTGAGCGCGAGTTCGTGGATGCCGCCCGTGTCGCCGGTGCATCGAGCTCGCGCATCGTGTTCCGCCACATCCTGCCCAACGCGATCGGCGTGGTCATCGTGAGCACCACGCTGCTGATGAGCGCCGCCATCCTGCTCGAGGCCGCGCTCTCCTTCCTCGGCTTCGGCATCGTGGCCCCCGACGTGTCGCTCGGTCAGCTCATCAACGAGTACCGCGACGCCTTCTCCACGCGGCCGTGGCTGTTCTGGTGGCCCGGCCTGTTCATCATCGCCATCGCGCTCTGCATCAACTTCATCGGTGACGGCCTGCGCGACGCCTTCGACCCGCGCCAGCGCCGGATGCCGGGGGCGAACGGTCCGTACCGCCAGATGTTCGCCATGGTCACCGGCCGCACGGCCCGCCAGCAGAACGCCGGTCCGGTCAAGCGCGCTCCCGGCGACCCGTCGCGGAAGGGCGGTCCGGCGGTATGACGCCGCTAGAGCGCGACGCTGAGCACCGCGAAACCGACCAGCGCGGCGAGCACCGCGACATCCGCCGCGTGCACGCGGGTCTCGACGTGCGTGCTGTCGGTGGCGGATCCGCCGCTGTGCTGGAGCGCCTCCCAGCGGGTGCGGATGATCGTCGCCGCGTCGCCGGAGTCGGACCTCGGCAGATCACCGGGTCGAACGGTCGAGCCCTCGTAGGCGCTCGCCGGCAGGTTCCGCACGTCGTTCGGTCCGAAGCGACTCGCAGCATGGCGGCCGGGAGCCGGCGCGGCCCACGCGACGTGCTTGCCGTCGGCGGTGAACAGGGTGAGCGCCCACTGAGTGTCGATGCGCTGGATCGCCGCCCACGGAACCCGCACGCTGGTGAACACGTTCCGCAGAGTCACCCCGTCGTGGGCGATGCGCACGTGCGGCTGCCACAGGGTGAGCCACGCGGCGTAGGCGAGCAGCAGCGGAAAGGCGGCGACGCGCAGGGCATCCGCGCCGCCGGCGAAGAACAGACTGCCCAGTGCGGCAGCGGAGATCAGGGCCACGAGGATCGTCAGGATCCGACCGAACGAGGGGCGGATCGTGATGCTCGTGTCCATGCGCCCATGGTCCCACGGCTTCCGCGAGTAACCCGAATCATCGAGGAGTGCGCAGCATGAACGCCGACACCACGCGAACGGCCACCCCGCTGGCGACCGTCGAACCCATCCTCGAGGTCACGGATCTCGGGGTGGAGTTCTGGGTGGGCAACGAGTGGGTGCCCGCCGCGGTCGATATCAACTACACGGTCAACCCCGGTGAGGTGCTGGCCATCGTGGGAGAGTCCGGGTCCGGCAAGAGCGTGAGCTCGATGTCGTTGCTCGGCCTGCTCCCCAAGAACGGCCGCGTCACCGGCAGCGCGAAGCTCCGCGGCACCGAGATGATCGGTGCCGACCAGGCCACGCTGCGCCGGGCCCGGGGCAACGACATCGCGGTGATCTTCCAGGAGCCGATGACCGCGCTGAACCCGGTGTACACCGTCGGATTCCAGATCGTCGAGGCGCTGCGGGTGCACTTCCCGATCACGCCGTCGAAGGCCAAGGAGCGCGCCCTCGAGCTCCTCGCGCTCGTGGAGATGCCCGACCCCGAGAAGGCGTTCAACTCCTACCCGCACCAGTTGTCGGGCGGACAGCGTCAACGCGCCATGATCGCCCAGTCGCTCTCCTGCGACCCGGACATGCTCATCGCCGATGAGCCGACCACGGCGCTCGACGTGACGATCCAGGCGGAGATCCTGCAGCTCCTGCGCAACCTGCACGAGCGGTTGAACAGTGCCATCGTGATCATCACCCACGACATGGGCGTGGTCGCCGACCTCGCGAGCAACGTGATCGTGATGAAGAGCGGTCGGGTGGTGGAGCGCGGCACCGTCGACGAGATCTTCAACTCGCCGAAGGATCCGTACACCCAGCAACTCCTCGCATCCGTGCCGCACCTCGGAACCGGTGAGGCGCAGGTGGTGCACGAGCAGAAGCGCACCACCGAGCCGGCGCTCTCCCTCGTGAACGTGGACATCGAATATCCGAAGCGCGGTCGCGTGCCGGCGTTCAAGGCCGTCGACAACGCGAGCTTCGACATCCACCCCGGCGAGATCGTCGGCGTGGTGGGGGAGTCGGGTTCTGGCAAGACCACGGTCGCCCGTGCGGTCGTCGGGCTGCTTCCCGTCGCCGCCGGAACGATGAGCGTGGTGGGCCAGAACATGTCGTCCGCATCGTCGAAGGAGCTGCGGGCCGTCCGTCGGAACATCGGCATCGTGTTCCAGGACCCCGGATCGTCCCTGAATCCGCGCTGGCCCATCGGCCAGAGCATCGCGGAGCCGCTCCTGCTGAGCGGGGAATTCGACAAGAAGCAGCAGAGCACTCGCGTCGAGGAGCTCCTCGACCAGGTCGAGCTGCCCCGATCGTTCCGCAACCGCTACCCGAACGAGCTTTCCGGCGGTCAGCGGCAGCGCGTCGGGATCGCCCGGGCGCTCGCGCTGCGACCCAAGCTGCTGGTGGCCGACGAGCCCACCTCGGCGCTCGACGTGTCGGTGCAGGCCCGCGTTCTCGACCTCCTGCAGGAGATCCAGGAGAGGCTGCAGTTCGCCTGCCTCTTCGTGAGCCACGACCTCGCCGTGGTCGACCTCCTCGCCGACCGCATCGTGGTGATGAACCACGGGAAGATCGTGGAGCAGGGACCCACCGAGAGCATCCTCCGCAACCCGCAGGACCCCTACACGCAGCGCCTCATCGCCGCGGTTCCGCTGCCCGACCCGGCGGCGCAGCGCGAGCGCCGGGAGCTGCGGAACGCGCTCATGGAACGCGGCATCGACGAGTAGAGCGCCGTCCCCTGGCGGAAACGTCCCGGGCTCCGGCGGAATACGCCCATCGGGGCGCGGTATGCGACCGTCGGGGCGCGGTTCACCGCGCCTTCGGCACCCGTTCAGAGAGGACGGGGTAGACTACATCGGTTGGAACCCGCATACGCGGATGCCTGACCTTCTTCGCCCAGCCGGCTCAGCGCCGCGACTGGCCCTCACACTCCCAAGGATTCACTATGGCGCTTGCCACGCGCGAGAACTTAAGAAATGTCGCCATCGTCGCTCACGTCGACCACGGCAAGACCACCCTGGTCGACGCGATGCTCAAGCAGACGAACTCGTTCGACGCCCACTTCGAGGGCGAGGACCGCATGATGGACTCGAACGACCTCGAGCGCGAAAAGGGCATCACCATCCTCGCCAAGAACACGGCGATCCTTTACAACGGTAAGCACGCCGAGCACGGCCCGGTCACGATCAACGTGATCGACACCCCCGGTCACGCCGACTTCGGTGGCGAGGTCGAGCGCGGCCTGTCCATGGTCGACGGTGTCGTCCTGCTCGTCGACGCGAGCGAGGGCCCGCTGCCGCAGACCCGTTTCGTGCTGCGCAAGGCGCTCGAGGCGAAGCTTCCCGTCATCCTGCTGGTCAACAAGACCGACCGCCCCGACGCGCGCATCGACGAGGTCGTGGCGGAGAGCCAGGACCTGCTCCTCGGTCTCGCGAGCGACCTCTCCGACGACGTGCCGGACCTCGACCTCGACGCGATCCTCGACGTGCCGGTGGTCTACGCCTCCGGTCGCAACGGCGCCGCGAGCGACAACAAGCCCGAGAACGGCACGTTGCCCGATAACGACGACCTCGAGCCGCTGTTCCACGCCATCCTGCAGCACGTTCCCGCGCCCCAGTACGACGATGAGCACCCCCTGCAGGCGCACGTCACCAACCTCGACGCGTCGCCCTTCCTCGGCCGTCTCGCCCTGCTCCGCGTCTTCCACGGCACCATCAACAAGGGCCAGACGGTGGCCTGGGTGAAGCATGACGGCAGCGTCGCGAACGTGCGCGTGACCGAGCTGCTCGCCACGAAGGCCCTGACCCGGTACCCGACCGAGTCCGCGGGTCCCGGTGACATCGTCGCCGTCGCCGGCTTCGCCGACATCACGATCGGTGAGACGCTCGCCGACCCCGACGACGTGCGCCCGTTGCCGACCATCACGGTCGACGACCCCGCCATCTCGATGACCATCGGCACGAACACGTCGCCGCTCGTCGGCAAGGTGAAGGGCTCCAAGCTCACCGCGCGCATGGTGAAGGACCGCCTCGACCGCGAGCTCATCGGTAACGTGTCGATCAAGCTCGTCGACATCGGTCGCCCGGACGCGTGGGAGGTGCAGGGCCGAGGAGAACTCGCCCTCGCCATCCTCGTCGAGCAGATGCGTCGCGAGGGCTACGAGCTCACCGTCGGCAAGCCGCAGGTGGTCACCAAGCAAATCGACGGCAAGCTGCACGAGCCGTTCGAGCACCTCACCATCGACTCGCCCGAGGAGCACCTCGGCGCGATCACGCAGCTCCTCGCCGCCCGCAAGGGTCGCATGGAGGGCATGAGCAACCACGGCACCGGATGGGTGCGCATGGAGTTCGTCGTGCCGTCGCGTGGCCTGATCGGATTCCGCACCGAGTTCCTCACCATCACCCGCGGCACCGGCATCGCGAACGCGATCTCGCACGGTTACGAGCCGTGGGCCGGCACCATCGAGACCCGCAGCAACGGGTCGATCGTGGCCGACCGCAACGGCGTCGCCACCCCGTTCGCCATGGTGGCCCTGCAGGAGCGCATGTCGTTCTTCGTTGAGCCGACCCAGGAGGTCTACGAGGGCATGGTCGTGGGCGAGAACTCGCGCGCGGACGACATGGACGTGAACATCACCAAGGAGAAGCAGCTCACCAACATGCGGCAGTCCACCTCGGACTCGTTCGAGCGCATGACTCCGTCGCGCAAGCTGACGCTCGAGGAGTGCCTCGAGTTCGCCCGCGAGGACGAGTGCGTGGAGGTCACGCCGTCGGTGATCCGCATCCGCAAGGTGGAGCTCGACCAGAACGCTCGGGCCCGCGCCACGTCGCGGCTCAAGAAGCAGAACGCGTAGGCGGCACCCGCCACCGCGTGCTCGTCCGGAACCGCCCGGCCCTCCTGGAGGGCTGGGCGGTTCCGTGTTTCCCGGCCTCTGCGCCGCAGGGTCGCTGAGCCCGTCGAAGGGGCGCCACCATCCGGTCCCTGACCCTGTCGAAGGGACGCAGGCCCACGGTCCCTGAGCCTGTTGAAGGGACGCGCCGCACGGTCCCTGAGCTTGTCGAAGGGACGCACGCCCACGGTCCCTGAGCCTGTCGAAGGGACGCACGCCCACGGTCGCTGAGCCTGTCGAAGGGACGCACGCCCACGGTCCCTGAGCTTGTCGAAGGGACGCGCCGCACGGTCCCTGAGCCTGTCGAAGGGACGCACGCCCACGGTCCCTGAGCCTGTCGAAGGGACGCAATGGGTCCAGCCGTGTGGGAGGTGCGGAGGTGGCGTGCTGGGGCTCCGCCCATCGATGCCCACCGACCCCGAGCCCCACCACGCCACCTCCGCCCCCAACTGCTCGGTCGGGAGGCGGTCCTCGAGGTGGGCGAGGCAGCTCATGAGGCCACGGTCGCTGAGCCTGTCGAAGGGACGCACGCCCACGGTCCCTGAGCCTCGAAGGGACGCCACCGGTACGGTCCCTGAGTCGATCAAGGCACCACGATCCGTCATCGGACCCACCCCATCGAGCGCCGCGCCGCCTCACCCCGCCTTCGGCGCTCCCGCGATCCGGTACGACTCACGCAGGCGGTACTCCAACTCCCCGTCATCGACCTCGGTCAGACGGAGCAGTACGAGCAAGGGCGACCGATCGTGGTGAGGAGTCCAGAAGTAGACGTTCGGATAGACGCTGACCAGAGCATCGCGGTCATCGGTCTTGATCGTCAGCACGCCGTCCTCCCAGATCCGCGCCATCAGCGTGCGAGCGAACCACGCAGGTTGCCCCCAACTCGTGCGCTCCGTCACTCCCGGTAGCTGCGCACAGATGCGGCGCACATCGTCTTCGGTCGGCATGGTGGGAGCATAGGACTCGACCCGCCGTTCGCGACACGTTCGGGTTCGGATCGCCGAGCCGAGTGCTCTTTCCTCCACAGGCTGCCGATGTGGACGGATGTCCACAGATATGCATTTGATCTGGGGTTTCGTCGGCGGGAATGTCGGTGGTGGGGTGGATCGTTGACGCATGGACCCCACCGTCGAGGCGCTGACCGGGATCGCGGACGCGATCGCCGACACGCTGCCCTGCGACGCCGTGGCCGGGCTGGACGATGACCGTCTGCTGGCCGTGGTCCGTGCCGTGGAGGCGGTCGGTCGGCGGGTGGATGCGTTGCGGGTCACGGTAGCGGCGGAGGTCGCGGAACGCTCCCGGAAACCTTTGGGTTCCGCGGGGCTCGCCGCTCGGTGCGGGTGCCGCACCCCCGCCGAGCTGCTGCAGCGCACCACCCTCGCCTCCGCATCCACCCTGTACCGGCGGGTCGCGTTGGGTGCCGCCGTACGCCCCAGGGTGTCGCTGACCGGGGACCCGTTACCGGCCCGGTTCGACCGGGTCGGTGCAGCATTCCGCGCCGGGACGATCGGCATCGACACCGCGTCGGCGATCACCGGTGTCCTCGGGCCGCTGCACGACCGGGTGGCCGCCGACTCGATCGAGCGCGCGGAGGAAGAACTGGTCGCCGCGGCGACCGGGACCGGGCCGGACACCCCGGTCCCGGCCGGTGCGGACGAGGTGCGCAGTATCGCGCTGGTGTGGCAGGCGTTCCTCGATCCCGACGGTGTCGAGGTCGCCGAGGAGGAGGCGATGCGGCACCGGATCTTCTCCATCGGCAAACGCCTGCACCGTGGCCTCGTCCCGATGAAGCTCCTGGTGCTGCCCGAGGCGGCGGGCCGGGTGGAGAAGTTCTTCGACGCACACCTCACCCCCGCCCAAGACCATCACCCCGAAGGTGCCGCTACCGGTGACACCACCGATGCCAAGGACACCATCGCCGCCGTGCCGGGTGAGACCCGGTCGAGGGACCAACAACGCCACGACGTATTCATCGCCCTCATCGACACCCTCGCCCGCACCCCCGGCACACCCCAGGTCGGCGGCGCAGCCCCCACGGTGCTGGTCACCGTCCACGCCGACGACCTCGCCCAAGGCCGCGCCGTCGGATTCTCGGACGGCGTGGATACCCCGCTGTCCGCGACCACGGTCGAGCAGATGATCTGCACCGGCGGCACCCAGAACGTCGTTCTTGCCGGGAACGGGCGGATTCTCGCCCTCGGCTCCCCGGAACGGTGCTTCACCCCACGACAACGACGCGCCATCACCGCCCGAGACGGCGGATGCATCATCCCCGGCTGCCCGATCCCGGCCACCTGGTGCGAGATCCACCACGTTCTCCCGGCCGCCGAAGGCGGACCCACTCACACCGACAACGGCGTGCTGCTGTGCTGGTTCCACCACCGCACCATCACCACCTCCGGCTGGTGCATCCGCATGCACCACGGCACACCCCAAGTGCAACCACCACCCTGGATCGACCCCAACTCCGAATGGCGACCCGCCAACAAAGCACGAACCACCCTCACTCACCACCTGAGGCAACGCACCACTCGAGCCTCGATTCCATCGCCGGCGCCACCCGGATCCCCGCGTCGCGTCAACCGGTATGGAGGAGGTGTGGCGTTCCGCCCCAGCCCGGAACCGCCGGAAGTACTGCGCACGTGACATCCGAAGCCGCCACATGAAGTGCTCGCACCGGAGTGCCGCCACAGTCACCGCTGCTGCTGCTGCTGCTGCTGCTGCTGCTGCTGCTGCTGCAGCAATTACAACCGCCACCGCCACCGCCACCCGCACCGCCAACGCCACCATCACCACCGTCACCGCGCCGTCGGCCCGCCCGTCCTGGGGAGGTTCGCCGTGCTTCTAGGCTTGACGGATGACGATCGACACCTCCCTTCCCGACCCGCACCTCTGGTTGGAAGACATCCACGGCCGCGAGGCACTCGCCTGGGCCGAGGAGCACACCGACGCGACGAAGGCGTGGCTGGCATCCGACGGCTACGAGGCCTCGGTGGAGCGGCTGCTCGAGGTGTACGACTCCGACGACCGCATCCCGCTGGTGCACCGTCGCGCCGGGTACTACTACAACCTCTGGCGCGACCGGGAGCACCCTCGGGGACTCTGGCGCCGCACCACTCGCGAGAGCTACCTGTCGGACGCCCCGGAGTGGGACGTGCTCCTCGATGTGGACGAACTCGGCCGAGTGGAGGGCACGGCGTGGGTGTTCGCCGGCGCACGGCTGCTCCACCCCGACGCCGACCTGGCGCTGATCTCCCTCTCACCGGACGGGGGAGACGCCACCACCGTGCGGGAGTTCGACCTGACCACCCGCAGCTTCGTGCCCGACGGATTCGTGGTGCCGACCGCGAAGGGCAGCGTCAGCTGGATCGACCGCGACACCATCTTCGTCGCGACGGACTTCGGGCCGGGCACCATGACGGAGTCCAGTTACCCGCGCACGGTGCGCCGCTGGCGACGCGGGCAGCCGCTCGGCGAGGCGCAACTGGTGCGCGAGGTGCTGTCGACCGACATGCTCGTATCGGCGAAGCACGACCACACGCCCGGGTTCGAACGCGACATCGTCACCGAGGTCGTCGACTTCTATCGCAGCCGCACACTCCTCCTGCGGGGCGGCGACGCGGTCGTCATCGACCTGCCGCTCGACGTGGACATCGACATTCACCGGGAGTGGCTGCTCGTTCGCACGGTCACCGAGACGGAACTGGGGGAGAAGCGGTACCCGGCCGGATGCCTGCTGGCGATCGAACTGGAGGCGTTCCTCGCCGGCGATCGCACCATGACGGTGCTGTTCCAGCCCGACGAGCACACCGCTCTCGAGGGTTGGGCGTGGACTCGACACGCCCTGATGCTCACGTTGCTGCAGGACGTCGCATCGCGGATCCGCGTGCTCCGCCCCGACGACGGGTGGCGCTCCTCCGAGCTCGGCGGGCTTCCCGAGTTCGGTGCGGTCACAGTGCTGGACACCGACCCCGACGAGTCCGACGAGTACTGGTTGCACGTCGCCGGGTTCCTCACGCCGCCGACGGTGCGGGAGGGCGTTCTCGATGGAGATACGGGGGACACCGTCGGGCACCGGCTGGCCAAGGCGTCGGCGTCGTTCTTCCCGGAGGACTCGTACGACGTCGGTCAGCACTGGGCCGTCTCGGCCGACGGCACGCGCATCCCGTACTTCCAGATCGCGCCGAAGGGGCTGACGCTCGACGGCTCGCATCCGACGGTGCTGTCGGGCTACGGCGGCTTCGAGCACGCGCGGCTCCCGATGTACAGCGGAGTCGTCGGCCGGGCCTGGCTCGAGCGTGGCGGCGTCTACGTGGTGGCGAACATCCGCGGCGGCGGTGAGTACGGGCCCGCCTGGCACCGCGCCGCACTGAAGGAGAACCGGCACCGGGCGTACGAGGACTTCGCTGCCGTGGCCACCCACCTCATCGAGCGCGGCGTGACCACCGCAGAACGGCTCGGCTGCGAGGGCCGCAGCAACGGCGGCCTGCTCGTCGGCAACATGCTCACGACGTACCCGGAGCTGTTCGGCGCGATCGTGTGCGGGGTGCCGCTCCTCGACATGCAGCGGTACACCCGTCTGTCCGCCGGGGCGTCGTGGATCGCGGAGTACGGCGATCCGGATGACCCGGCGGAATGGGAGTACATCCGCGGGTTCTCGCCCTACCACAACGTGCGGGACGACACCGCGTATCCGCCGAGCCTCTTCTACGCCGCGACGAGCGACGATCGAGTCGGGCCGGTCCAGGCGCGCAAGATGGTCGCCCGGATGGAGGAGTTCGGCATCCCCGGGGTGCGCTATTACGAGAACTCCGACGGCGGCCATGGCGGCTCGGTGGACAACCGCAGCACCGCGGAGCTGCAGG
This sequence comes from Planctomonas psychrotolerans, assembly GCF_008642235.1. Lineage (GTDB taxonomy): Bacteria > Actinomycetota > Actinomycetes > Actinomycetales > Microbacteriaceae > Planctomonas > Planctomonas psychrotolerans. The sequence continues at coordinate 2,382,804 of NZ_SJEV01000001.1, forward strand.
CGGCGATCTGGGAGTTCTTCTGGCGAAGCCTGTCATGAGCAGAGGTAGCAGAAGCGGCGGTGTCGGAAACGGCGGTGCCAGTAGCGACGGTGCCCTGAGCGACGGCGCCGCGAGCGACGGCGACCGCGAGCACGTCTTGTTCGTGCACGCCCACCCCGACGACGAGACCCTCGAGACCGGGGGCACCATCGCGCTGCTGCTCGACTCCGGTATTCCCGTCACCGTGCTCACCGCCACTCGTGGGGAGCGCGGCGAAGTGATTCCCGACGACCTCGGATCGCTGCGGGACGATCCGCACCGGCTCGGGCGGCACCGCGAGGGCGAACTCCGGGAGGCCATGCGGGAACTCGGCGTCACCGATCACCGGTTCCTCGGCTCTGAGGACGCCCGCGCCCTCGGGTTGACGCCCCGCCGGTATCTCGACTCGGGCATGGAATGGCGCGAGGACGGCAACCCGGGGCCCCAGAGCCCGCTGGACCCGCACTCGCTCTGTGCGGCCGACCCCGAAGAGGTCGCGTCCGACGTGCTCGAGGTGGTGCTCGCCACCCGGACGACCGCCATCGTGACCTACAACGACTACGGCGGCTACGGTCATCCCGACCACATCGCCGTGCACCACGCGGCGGTGCGCGCCGCGAGCATGGCCGGCGTGCCGGTGTTCGCCATCGAATACCCGCGGTCCGCGGCCGCCGCGTCCCGCGCCGCCGTGGCCGAGCGCGGCCGCTTCGACGAGCCGACCCAGCACGAGACCACCACCGTGCCCGACGGCTCCGCGCCCATCCGGGTCGACGTGTCCGCCCAGCTGCCCCGGAAGATCGCCGCACTCCGCGCGCACCGATCGCAGGTGGTCGTCGACGGCGACCAGTACGGCCTGTCCAACGGCCGCGGCGAGGTGGTGCGCGACACGGAGTACTTCCGGGAGATCTCGAGTGACGATCCCGAGCGCTACACGCCGACCCTCCTGCATCGGATGCTGGGCTACGGCCTGGCCGGGCTGGTGGGCGTGCTCTTCGCCGCCATCGCGACCGCCGTGCACCGGGTCGAGTGGACGGTGGCGTCGAGCGCCCTGCCGGTCGGCCTGGTGCTCGCCCTCGTCTCCGTCGCCGCCCTCCTCCTCGGAATGCGACTCGTGCTGCGGGACCGGTACTACGTCGGCGCGGCGGCCGTCGGTATCGTCGTGGCGATCGTGGCCTTCTCCACGCCCGGTGCCGGCGGGTCCGCGTTCTTCCCGGAGTCGCTTCCCAGCGTCCTGTGGCTGCTCGTACCGCCGATCATCGCCACGGTGGTCGTGGCCTGGCCACGCCTGCCCGAACGCCACGCGTAGACTGGAAGCTCAGTTGTCATGAAGGGACCACGCCGCAAGTGACCTACGTCATCGCCCTACCCTGTGTGGACCTCAAGGACCGCGCGTGCATCGACGAATGCCCGGTGGACTGCATCTACGAGGGTGAGCGCTCGCTCTACATCCACCCGGACGAATGCGTCGACTGCGGCGCCTGCGAACCCGTCTGCCCCGTCGAGGCGATCTACTACGAGGACGACCTGCCCGACAAGTGGGCGGACTACTACAAGGCGAACGTGGACTTCTTCGACGACATCGGGTCGCCCGGCGGAGCGGCCAAGGTCGGCGTCATCGCCAAGGACCACCCGCTGATCGCCGCCCTCCCGCCGCAGACGCACGACGTCTAAGAGATGCTCGGCACGCTGCCCGACTACCCGTGGGACCTCATCGCCCCCTTCGCCGAACGGGCGCGACGCCACCCCGACGGGATCGTCGACCTGTCCATCGGCTCGCCGGTCGACCCGACGCCGGAGAACATCCGCATCGCGCTCGCCGAGGCCACCGATGCTCACGCGTATCCCACCACGGTCGGCACCGCCGAGCTCCGCGAGTCGATCGTCGACTGGTTCGCCCGCCGCAGGAACGTGACGCTGGACGTCGACAGCGTGCTGCCGACGATCGGATCGAAGGAGATGGTGGCCTGGCTGCCATTCATGCTGGGGCTCGGTGCGGGCGACGTGGTCGTCCAGCCCTCCATCGCCTATCCGACCTATGCCATCGGCGCCGCGCTGGCGGGAGCCGACGTGGTCTCTGCCGATGATCCGGCGGACTGGCCGGACTCCACCAGGCTGGTGTGGCTGAACAGCCCCTCGAACCCCGACGGTCGAGTGCTCGACGTGGACGCCCTCCGGGCTGCGGTGGTTCGCGCCCGCGAACTGGGCGCCGTCATCGCGAACGACGAGTGCTACGCCGAGCTGGGCTGGGGGAAGTGGGCGGATGCCCCCACGCCGTGCATCCTCGACCCCCGGGTGGTCGGCGACGACGCTACGGGCGTCGTCGCGCTGTACTCGCTGAGCAAGCAGTCGAATCTGGCCGGTTACCGCGGCGCCGTGATCGCCGGTGACCGGAGCGTGATCGACCGGCTGATCTCGGTGCGGAAGCACGCCGGCCTCATGGTGCCGGCACCCCTGCAGCACGCCATGAGCGTGGCGTTCGCGGACGACGGCCACGTCGCCGAGCAGCGCGAGCGCTACCGGGTGCGTCGGGAGAAGCTGCTGCCCGCACTGGAGGGATACGGTCTCCGCGTCGACTCCAGTGAAGCCGGCCTGTACCTGTGGGCCACCGCGGGGGAGGACGCCTGGACCACTCTCGGCGAACTCGCCGACCTCGGCATCCTCGCCGGTCCCGGCCCGTTCTACGGGGATGCATCGCCGCACCACGTGCGGTTGTCGCTCACCGCCACCGACGAGCGCATCGACGCCGCGGTGGCCCGGCTGTCCGCCGCGCGAGCGGGCTGAGTCAACCTCCAACGGAATGGCCCCAGCACTGGCGGATGCAACAGTTGCCGTCCGCTCCGATTAGGCTTCGTTAAGTTCTTCGCTCCCCGGAGCGCACCCCACCACCACAGCATCAAGGAGGCGCCGTGAGCGATGTCGCGCAGAACGATCAGGCGGACAAGGCCGTACTCAGCTACCCCGGCGGCACGGCGGAATTCCCGATCCTCCAGGCGGTGGAGGGGGCGAGCAGCATCGACATCTCGACCCTGACCAAGCAGACCGGGTACACGACGCTCGACACCGGATTCGTCAACACCGCCTCGACCCGCTCGGCGATCACCTACATCGACGGCGACCAGGGAATCCTGCGCTACCGCGGCTACCCGATCGAGCAGCTCGCCACGCAGTCCACCTATCTGGAGACGGCCTGGCTGCTGATCCACGGGGAGCTGCCCAGCGCGAGCGAGCTCGGCAAGTTCGACGACGACATCCGCCGCCACACCCTGCTGCACGAGGACTTCAAGGGCGTCTTCCGCGCCCTGCCCACCAACGCCCACCCCATGTCGGTGCTCTCGAGCTGCGTGTCCGCCCTGTCGACCTACTACGAGGACTCGCTGAGCCCCGCCGACCCCGAGCAGGTGGAGCTCGCCACCATCCGCCTCATCGCCAAGCTGCCGGTCATCGCCGCCTACTCGCACAAGAAGAGCATGGGCCAGGCGTTCCTGTACCCCGACAACTCGCTCGGCTACGTCGACAACTTCCTGCGTCTCAACTTCGGCAACAACGCCGAACCGTACGAGATCGACCCCGTGGTCTCCCGCGCCCTCGAACGCCTGCTCATCCTGCACGAGGACCACGAGCAGAACGCGTCGACCTCGACCGTGCGGCTCGTCGGCTCGACCGGCGCCAACATGTTCACCTCGGTGTCCGCCGGCATCGACGCCCTGTTCGGTCCGCTCCATGGCGGCGCGAACGAGGCCGTGCTCTCCATGCTGGCCCGCATCCGCGACTCGGGCGAGTCGGTGGACCGGTTCGTCGAGCGGGTCAAGAACAAGGAGGACGGCGTCCGCCTGATGGGCTTCGGGCACCGCGTCTACAAGAACTTCGACCCGCGGGCGAAGCTCGTGAAGGAGAGCGCCGACGAGGTGCTCGCCGCCCTCGGCATCTCCGACCCGCTGCTCGACATCGCCAAGGAACTCGAAGCGGTCGCCCTCGCCGACGACTACTTCATCCAGCGTCGCCTGTACCCGAACGTCGACTTCTACACCGGCGTGATCTACAAGGCGCTCGGCTTCCCGACGCGCATGTTCACCGCCCTCTTCGCTCTCGGCAGGTTGCCGGGATGGATCGCCCACTGGCGGGAGATGAACGAGGACCCGGCCACCAAGATCGGCCGCCCGCAGCAGCTGTACGTGGGCTCAGGGGCGAGGGACCTGCCGAGCCGCTGACCCGTTCGGCCGCCGACGAGGTCCGCGGAATGGCCCGGCACCCCTGAGGTGCCGGGCCATCCGCGCATCAGGCGTGCAGCGCGGTGTTCAGCTGGATGCCGCTCCCCGTGCGGGGAAGGGCCTCCACGGCGCCCGTGACCGAGTTGCGGCGGAACAGCAGGTTCGGCACGCCGGAGAGCTCGACGGCCTTCACCGAGCGACGTGAGCCGTCGGCCTTCGGCGGGCCGTCGACCAGTACGACCTTCGTCCCGGCGGTCACGTACAGCCCGGCCTCCACCACGGTGTCGTCCCCGATGGAGATGCCCACCCCGGAATTGGCGCCGAGGAGCGCGCGGGCACCGATCTCCACCCGCTCGGTTCCACCGCCCGACAGCGTGCCCATGATCGACGCGCCGCCGCCGACGTCGCTGCCGTCGCCCACGACCACACCCTGCGAGATCCGGCCCTCGACCATGGATGCGCCGAGGGTGCCCGCGTTGAAGTTCACGAAGCCCTCGTGCATGACCGTCGTACCGGGGGAGAGGTAGGCGCCGAGGCGCACCCGTGACGCGTCGGCGATGCGCACGCGGGGCGGGCTCACGTAGTCGGTGAGCCGGGGGAACTTGTCGATGCCGTGAGCTGCGATGCCGGCGCGCTGCAGCGCGGGTCGCAGGCGGGAGAAGTCATCCGGATGCACGGGACCCGCGTTCGTCCACGCCACGATGGGCAGCTGTCCGAACAGTCCGTCGAGGTTCACCGTGTTCGGTCGCACGAGCAGGTGGCTGAGCAGGTGGAGGCGGAGGTAGGCGTCGGCGGTCGAGGCGGGGGGAGCCGCCAACTCGATCTCCTGCGTCACGATGTCGATGCGCACGTTGCGGCGCGGGTCGTCGCCCGCCAGCTCCTCGATCGATGCCGGAGCGATCCAGCGGTCCCGCCCCGGAGGGAGCGTTCCCAGCTGCGGCTCCGGATACCAGGTGTCCAGTACCGTGCCGTCGCCGGAGACGGTCGCGAGACCGTAACCCCAGGCATGCGTAGGGGCGGCGGACACGACAGACTGGTCGGACGAGGGCGCGGAAATGCTCATTTCCTTAGATTATCGGTACGCCCGAAGGGAATCAGGAGGCGGTGGTGGTGGTGCACGCGACGAACCCGCACGTGGTGCGGGCCGGGTCCGGACTGCCGGTCGGCCGCTTCCTCGGCATGCTCGGTGTCGCATTCGCCTACCTGCTCATCCTCACCACCGTCTTCGGCATCGTCACCCGAGCATCCCTGCAAGACGTGACCGGCCGGGGGAACGGGATCGGCGAAAGCGGCTCAGCGGACTGGGAGGGTGCGACCGAGTTCGGCAACCCGCTGCACACGCTCTCGCTGCTGCTTCCGCTCATCGCCATCACCCTGCTTCTGCTGCTCCTTCTCTCGTCGGTACCCGTCACCCGTTGGCGGCTGGTCGGCTGGGCACTGGTGACCGGATCCGTGGCGACCATCGTGTCCGCGGTACTCAACCTCGTGGGGCTCACCGTGGCCGGGTTCCGCAACATGGACGTGGTGCTCCCGTCGGCGATCATGGTGGCCGTGTTCGGCTTCTACTACGTCTTCACCACGGTGGCGGTGCTGGTGGCCGATCTCACCGTCCGTGCGTCCGTGCGCCGCATCCCGAGAACTCCGTCGCCCACCTCCGTAAACTGAGCGGATGTCCTCCACACCGGCGCACCCTCCTCTCGACCTCTCCTCCGACTCCGTCTCGATCACCCGGGCGATCTGCGACATCGAGTCGGTCTCCGGAAACGAGGGCACGCTCGCCGATGCCATCGAGGCGAGCCTCGCCGGGCTCGACCACCTCGAGGTGATTCGCGACGGCGACGCGGTGATCGCGCGCACCAGCCTCGGTCGTGCCCAGCGAGCCGTGATCGCGGGGCACATCGACACCGTCCCGCTGAACGGCAACCTGCCGACCCGCTTCGAGACGGTCGACGCCGACCACCCGTCGGGACAGACGCCGGGCGAATACCTGTGGGGCCGGGGCACCGTCGACATGAAGGCGGGTGTCGCGGTGCAGCTCAAGCTCGCCGCGGAGCTCACCGAACCCGTGGTGGACGTGACGTGGATCTGGTACGACCACGAGGAGGTCTCCGACTCCCTCAACGGACTCGGACGCCTCGCCCGCACCCGACCCGAACTGCTCGCCGGCGACTTCGCCATCCTCGGCGAGCCCAGCAACTCGTCGGTCGAGGGCGGCTGCAACGGCAACCTCCGCGTCGAGCTCCGAACCTTCGGGCTCCGGTCGCACTCCGCGCGGTCGTGGGTGGGCTCGAACGCCGTGCACGCCGCAGCGCCCATCCTCGCGACGCTGGCGGCCTACACCGCCCGCGAGGTGGAGGTCGACGGGCTCGTCTACCGCGAGGGTCTCAGCGCCGTGGGCATCACGGGCGGCATCGCGGGCAACATCATCCCCGACGAGTGCATGGTGCACGTCAACTACCGCTTCGCGCCGAGTCGCAGCGGTCAGGAGGCCATCGACCACCTCGCCGAGCTCTTCCCCGACGTGCAGATGACCGTGGTCGACCTGGCGGAGGGCGCCCGACCCGGGCTCGACGCCGAACTCGCGAAGCACTTCCTCGCCGCGGTGGGCGGTGAGGCGAAGCCCAAGTACGGCTGGACCGATGTCGCCCGCTTCTCCGCCCTCGGTGTTCCCGCCGTCAACTACGGGCCGGGCGACCCCATCAAGGCTCACGCCGACGACGAGCGGGTCTCCGTCGAGCAGATCGTGGAGTGCGAACGAGGCCTGCGCGCATGGCTGACGGCGGGCTGACCGCCTCACCCTCCTCCCCGCGCGAGCGGGGGTCTACTCTCCGGACGCGGTGGGCCCGCCTTCCCTGGTGGGCCCGCGTCCTCACGATCTACGCGGGCGCCCGCGCCGTGACCACGGCGATGATCCTGTCGTTCGCCGCCCGGCAGCAGGCGAACCCGTGGACGGATGCCGCTCCCGGGTACGCGGAGTACGCCACGATCTGGGACGGCAACTGGTACCAGATCGTCGCCGTCGTGGGGTATCCGAGCGAACTGCCCCGCACGGAGAGCGGGCAGGTCGCGGAGAACGCCTGGGCGTTCATGCCGGTGTATCCGGCCGTCGTCCGCGCGCTCATGATCGTGTCGGGAGCGGGCTGGGACATCTCGGCGCTGATGGTGTCCATCGCCTGCGGCGTGGGAGCCGTGCTGATGTTCTACCGGTTGATGCGTCTCGTCCTCGACGAGTCCGCCGCCACGTTCGCCGTGCTGCTCTTCTCCGTGGCCCCGGTGTCCCCGTTGCTGCAACTGTCCTACGCCGAGTCGATGCAGGCCCTGCTCCTCGGCGTCGCCCTGTACCTGCTGCTGCGACGCCGGTACGGCTGGCTCCTGCCCGTGATCGCGGTGATGTCGCTCACCCGCCCCACAGGGCTCGCGTTCGCGCTGGCACTGGGCATCCACGTGCTCGTGCGGTTCGGCGCCCGACGTCGCGACCCTTTCCCGCGCCGCGAGGCGGTGCTCGCAACGACCGCGGCCGGGTTCAGCGGCGTCATGGGGCTCTCCTGGCCGGCGATCGCCTGGGCGGTCACCGGTTCGCCCACCGCTTACACCGACACCGAGCTCGCCTGGCGGTCGGCGTACATCGGCTACACCGAACTGATCCCGTTCACCCCGTGGTTCCAGGGGGCGACCTGGTGGCTCGGCGACCCGACCGGTCCGATCGTGGTGTGCCTGCTCGTGCTGGCCTTCGCGGGAGTGCTGTTCCTGCCCGCGGTGCGACGGCTCGGAACCGACCTGCGGATCTGGCTGGCCGGCTACGGGCTGTACCTCCTGGCGGTCTTCTTCCCGCAGTCGAGCACGTTCCGGCTACTGCTTCCGATGTTCCCACTGCTGGGGGCGGTCGCGCAGCCCCGATCGTGGCTCTACCGCACCTCCGTGGTCGCTCTCAGTCTGCTCGGGCAGTGGGCCTGGTTGTGGGCCTGCTGGCAGGTCGACGGAATCGACTGGACTCCGCCGTAGGGCGGGTCAATTTTTCAGAACGTGCACGAATGTCGGATAATAGGGGGACATCCACGAAAGGAACCTTAATGGCAGCCATGAAGCCGAGAACCGGGGACGGACCAATGGAGGCTGTGAAGGAGGGGCGCCTCATCATCGTTCGCGTGCCGCTGGAAGGCGGCGGGCGGCTCGTGGTCTCCGTCAACGACGCGGAGGCCAAGGAACTGCATGACGCCCTCGCCGGCGTGGTCGCTCCCCGGTAACAGACTTCAGCGCACGAGAGAACGACGCCGGGCCTCGCTTCCCGGCGTCGTTTCTCGTGGCCCGGATGGCTTCCGGCGCGTCAGCTTTCCGGCGGGTCAGCGGCCGAGCTTGATGAGCTGAAGCAGCCCGTCGCCCGCCGGGGACAGCGCGGCCGTCACGGCCGGTGACGCGGAGATCTCCTGCAGCAGGTTCCGGAACGCCACCGACGTGTCGTCCCGGGCGGTCGGATTCGCAACGCGGCCCTTCCACAGGGCGTGCGGCACCAGAACGGCGCCGCCCACCCGCACCAGACGCAGGGCGTGCTCCACGTACTCGATCACGGAGGCGGGATCTGCGTCGATGAAGACGATGTCGTACGACGCCTCGTTCATGCGGGGGAGCACGTCGCGGGCCCGGCCCGTGATGAGCCGCACCCGGTTACCCGGGATGCCCGCGTCGGCGAACGCGGAGCGTGCGGTCTGCTGGTGGTCGAGCTCGCTGTCGATCGAGGTGAGCGTGGCCCGCGGTGCCCCCGACAGCAGCCACAGCCCCGACACGCCCACGCCCGTGCCGATCTCGATGATGGCGGTCGCGCGCGCTGCGGCGGCCACCAGGGCGGCCTGCGCTCCCACCGCCGACGAGATGGCCTCGATGCCGAGTTCGAACGAGTGCTGCCGCGCGGCGGCGATGTAATCGGGCTCGACGACGAAGTCCTCGGCGAACTTCCAGTTGGATTCTTTGTCAGACACTTGGGGCTCCTTACGCGCCTCAAGGCTAGTGCGTGCGCGGGAGGCCGTGTGGCGGCGCGCAAGGTGCACCGATTTCACGGCTATTGTGAAAGCGTGTTCGGGCTCACCTTCGAGAAGCTGCTGTTGATCGGCATCATTGCCGTCTTCCTGCTCGGACCCGACCGGCTGCCCTACTACGCGCAGAAGCTGGCCGACCTGGTGAAGAGCCTCCGCAAGATGGCCACCGGGGCCAAGGAGCGCATGCGCGAAGAGCTGGGTCCCGACTTCGACGACGTCGACTGGCAGAAACTCGACCCGCGCCAGTACGACCCGCGCCGGATCATCCGTGAGGCTCTGCTCGACGATGAACCGCCGCCTCGCGTGGTGCGGCCGCGCACGCCCGTCGAGACTCCGGCGGCCAAGCGCGCCCGCCTCGCGCGGGAGCGTGCGGAGGATCGCGCCGCGGATCCCGTGGCGGGAGACTCCGTGCCGGGCGACCCTCTCGCGGGCTCCGTGGTGGGCGATTCCGTGGCGGGCGACTCGGCCGGCGGGGATCCGCTCGTGACGACTCCCGGGCGCAGCGCGTCGCCCGTTCCCGCGCCGTACGACTCCGAAGCCACCTGACCCCGACCGGGTATCCGCGCCTTCAACGGCGTGCGGCCGAGCGTCAGCGCGGGGCGATGGTCAATCGTCGCCCGGAGAGGTTCCGGGGTCGGGACGCGAGCGTGTCGGCGACCGACGAGATCGCGACGGCCGCGGGATCGTCCGGGTCGGCAAGCACGATCGGCGTGCCGGCATCCCCGCCACGCCGCAGCGCCACGCTGAGCGGAACGGAGGCGAGCACCGGCACCGGAGCGTCCTGCCCGACCGAGAGGCGGGCGGCGACCTCGTCGCCCCCGCCCGAGCCGAACACATCGAGCACGGAACCGTCGGGCTGCACGAGCCCCGCCATGTTCTCGATCACGCCGTACACCCGCTGTCCCGTCTGCCGGGCGACGATCCCGCTGCGCTCCGCCACGTCGGCGGCGGCGGGCTGCGGTGTGGTGATGACGATGACCTCGGCGTTCGGCAGCAGCTGGCCCAGCGAGATGGCGATGTCTCCGGTACCGGGCGGCAGGTCGAGAAGCAGCACGTCGAGCGTTCCGAAGAACACGTCGGTGAGGAACTGCGTCATCGTGCGGTGCAGCATCGGCCCGCGCCAGGCGACGGCGGCGTTGCCATCGACGAACATGCCGATCGAAATCACCTTCACGTCGTGCGCGAGGGGCGGCAGGATCATGTCGTTCACCTGCGTCGGCTTCACCGCGTTGCCCGCGTCGTCCACGAGCCCGAGGATGCCGGGGATCGAGAACCCGTACACGTCCGCGTCCACCACGCCGACGGCGAGGCCGCGCGCGGCGAGGGCCACCGCGAGGTTGGCGGTGATCGTGGACTTGCCCACGCCGCCCTTGCCGCTGGTGATCGCGTAGACGCGGGTGAGCGAATCCGGCCCGAACTGCACGGTGCGCGCGGCACCCGGGCCCCGCAGGCGCTCGGTGAGCGCGGTGCGCTGCGCCGGGGTCATCACCCCCACGGAGACGACGACCGAGCGGACACCGGGCACGGCCGCGACCGCGTCGTGCACGTCGCGTTCGATGGTCGCGGCCGCCGGGCAGCCCACGATGGTGAGACGGATGCCGACGGCGACCTCGCCGTCATCGGCCACCGACACGTCCTCGACCATGTCGAGCTCGGTGATGGGCCGCCGGATCTCCGGGTCGATCACCGTGGCGAGGGCGGCCCGGACGGCGCGCACACGGTCGTCGTCGTGCGGCCCGCCCGTCTCTGCGGTGTCAGGCACCCTGGGGCGACTCCGCCGGAACGGAGAGGTCGGCGTCGTCGCGGCGGTCGAGCTCCTCGAGCAGCGAGCGGAGTTCGGCGCGGATGAAGTCCTTCGACGCCATGTCCTTCATCTGCAGACGGAGCGCCACGACCTCGCGGGCGAGGTATTCCACGTCCGCCACGTTGCGCTCGGTGCGCTGCCGGTCCTGCTCGATCTGCACGCGGTCACGGTCGTCCTGGCGGTTCTGCGCGAGCAGGATGAGCGGGGCGGCGTAGGAGGCCTGCAGGGACAGGATGAGCGTGAGCACCGTGAAGCCGTACTCGGCCGAGTCGAACCGTACTTCGGGGGGACCCCAGGTGTTGTAGACGAGCCAGGCACCGGCGAAGACGGTGAGGCCGAGCAGGAACCACGGCGTGCCCATGGCCCGCGCCACGCCCTCGGTGAAGCGGCCGAAGCGGTCCCGGCTCACACGCTGCCGCAGCACGGTCGTTCGGAGACCCTTGGGGGCGTCGAGACGCGGCTCGCGGTTGGCTGTCCGTGCCATGCTCTACCTCCGTCCTCGTCCTGGTGTGTGTGCCGTCGGGATCCCGGCCGTCGCCGTGCCCTGATATCGCGCAGCCGCGCGTTTGCGGATCTCGCGCTCGCCGTCCGAGCTGCGCCAATCGTCGGGCAGCAGGTGGTCGAGCACGTCGTCAATCGTCACCACCCCGACGAGACGGTGGTTCCCATCCACCACGGGCACCGACACGAGGTCGTAACTCGCGAGGATCCGGGACACCTCGGCCGCCGACGTCTCCGCCCGCACGGGTTCGAGACCCTGGTCGAGCAGCGTGCCGAGCCGTTCGTGCGGCGGGTAGCGGAGCATCCGCTGGAAGTGCACCATGCCGAGGAAGCGGCCGGTGGGCGCCTCGTACGGCGGCAGGGTCACGCAGATGGCCGCGCCGAGGGCGGGTGCGAGCTCGTGCCGGCGGATGAGGGCGAGGCCCTCCGCCACGGTGGCGTCGGCCGAGACGATGATCGGTTCGGTGGTCATCAGTCCACCGGCGGTGTCGGGCGCGTAGCTCAGCAGCATGCGCACGTCCTGCGCCTCCTCGGGCTGCATGAGCGCGAGAAGCGCTTCGCCGCGCTCGTCGGTCAGTTGGGCGATGAGGTCGGCGGCGTCGTCGGGCTGCATCTGGTCGAGCACGTCGGCGGCCCGGTCGTCGCCGAGGCTGCCGAGAATCTCGACCTGGTTACTCTCGGGCATCTCCTCGAGCACGTCGGCGAGGCGGTCGTCGGACAGCTCCTCCGCCACCTCGATGCGCCGCTCCTCCGACAGGTCGAGGAGCGTGTTGGCGAGGTCGGCGGGCTTGAGATCGGAGTAGGCGGCGAGGAGCTGGCTCGCCGACTGCGATTCACCGGCCACGAGCCGCTCGGTGACCTCTTCCCAGTTCGCGAACAGGGTGGCCCCCTTGGCGAAGGGGGAGGCGCCGGTCTTGGGACGCCGGCAGAACAGCTGACTGACCTCCCACTCGCCGGTGCCCATCTCCTCGATGGCCACGTCCTCGACGGTCGCCTCGCCGGATCCGTCCCGCAGGGTCACGCGACGACCGAGCATCTCGGCGATCACGCGCACCTCTCCGCCGCGCTGTTCGAACCGACGGAGGTTGATCAGTCCGGTCGTGATGATCTGACCGGAACCGATGCTGGTGACCCGGCCGATCGACACGAACACGCGCCGCTTCCCGGGGATCTCGACGACGAGCCCGACGACCCGCGGCGGATCCGCGCGACGGTAGACGACGAGCACGTCGCGCACGCGCCCGACGCGGTCGCCGACGGGGTCGAAGACGCTGCAGCCGGCCAGACGGGCTACGAAGACGCGGGACGCACTCACAGGTCTAACTTAGTTGCTGCTCAACCCACCGATGGCCCGCGTGGGACACTGGGGGAGTGACCAATCCACTCTTCGGCCGCGGCCGCTCAGCCCTTCCCACCATTCCCCGGGGCGAGGCCGTCGCGACCTACGACACGTATGCCGAGGCGCAGGCGGCGGTGGACACTCTCGCGAAAGCGGACTTCCCGGTGAAGCAGGTCTCGATCGTCGGAAACGACCTCAAGACCGTGGAGCGGGTGACCGGAAAGCTCACCTACGCGAAGGCCGCGGGGGCGGGTGCCGCGAGCGGCGCCTGGCTCGGTCTGTTCTTCGGACTGGTGCTCTTCCTCTTCTCCGGTGCCCCGGACATGTCGTTCGTCTTCGCCGCCGCGCTGATCGGTGCCGGTTTCGGCATGATCTTCAGCATCGTCAGCTATTCCATCTCCCGGCGTCGCCGCGACTTCACGTCGATCATGCAGGTGATCTCGAGCACCTACTCCATCCTCGTCGAGCCGGACAGCGTGAATCGCGCCCGCAACGTGCTGGGCGTGGAGACGCCCTACGGCACCGTCCCCGCCCCCGTGGTGACGGAGGGTTCCGACGCGGAGGGCGGCATCCCCGCATCGACGGAGCGGCCGCAGCGGACGGTCGGCACAGCCCGGCCCGCCTACGGCGAGTCCGCCCCCGTGGCCGACCCGGTCGACGAGCCCGCGCCCGGCCCCGAGCGCCCGCGCGACTGAGCAGCCAGCGGACCACGTCCGGTGCTGGCGCGCGCGCCCGGGCTCAGTCGCTAGCGCCCGCGCTCAGGCGCGCAGTCGAGCGATCCACGCCTCCACGTCGTCGGCGGTGCGGGGGATGTCGATCGACAGGTTCTCCGCGCCATACGTCGTCACGAGGATGTCGTCCTCGATGCGCACGCCGATGCCGCGGAACCGCTCGGGCACGGTGAGATCGTCGGGCTGGAAGTAGAGTCCGGGCTCGATCGTGAACACCATGCCGGGCTGCAGGATGCCGTCGAGGTAGAGGTCGCGGCGCGCCTGAGCGCAGTCGTGCACGTCGATCCCGAGGTGGTGGCTCGTGCCGTGCACCATGTAGCGGCGGTGATGCGCGTTCTCGGGCTGCATCGCCTCCTCCGCGCTCACGGGGAGCATGCCCCAGTCCGCCGTCTTCCGGGCGATGACGGCCATGGCGGCGGCGTGCACCTCCCGGAACCGGATCCCGGGGCGCACGATCGCGAGGGCCGCGTCGGCCGCCTCGCGCACGGCCTCGTACACCTCGCGCTGCACGGGGGTGAACGTTCCGTCCACGGGGAGCGTGCGCGTGATGTCGGCCGTGTAGTAGGTCTCGAGCTCCACGCCGGCGTCGATCAGGATCATGCTGCCGGGCTCGACCGGACCGTCGTTGCGGGTCCAGTGCAGGATGCAGGCGTGGGCCCCGGCGGCGGCGATGGTGTCGTACCCGACGGTGTTCCCGTCGGCGCGGGCGCGTCCGTTGAACACGCCTTCCACGATCCGTTCGCCGCGGTCGTGGGCGAGGATGCGCGGCAGTTCGCGGATCACGTCGTCGAAGCCGCGGCCGGTCGCCGCCACGGCGGCACGCATCTCCGCGATTTCGAAGTCGTCCTTCACCAGGCGGAGTTCCGACAGGGACCGCGACAGGTCGGCGTCCGCGGAGGACTCGCCGGATCGAGAAGATTCGTCGGATGCGGCGTCGCGGGCCGCGTCAACCCGGTCGGTGATGGCCGGGTCCGCCTCGCGCACGATCGCAGTGTCGCCGGTCCCGGCGGGGTCGCCCGACGGCGCGCTTAGCAGTGCGGCGTCGAGGTCGGCGAGGTCTCGCGTCCGCAGGCCGAGGTCGGCCGCCACCTGACGCAGGGAGGGGCGCGGGCCGATCCAGAACTCGCCGATCTCGGGATTGGCGTAGAACTCGTCGGAGTCGCGGCCGGCGCGCTCACGGAAGTACAGGACGGCGTCGTGGCCGTCGTCGGACGGCTCGAGCACCAGCACCGAGCCCGGCTCGGAGTCCGCGCCCCATCCGGTGAGGTGCGCGAACGCGGAGTGGGCGCGGAACGGGTAATCGGTGTCATTCGACCGCTGCTTGAGGCTTCCCGCGGGAACGACGATCCTCGTGCCGGGGTGCAGCGCGGAGATGCGCTCCCGCCGCGAGGCAGCCCATGCGGCCTGCTCCCGGGCGGGCGGATCGGTCTCGTCGCGTTCGGCCCAGCCGGTCGAGATGTAGTCGCGGAATCGAGTGCCGACCGGAGTGGTCGAGCGGTTCTCGGTGGCGCGCGGGGCGGGAGCGGCCTCGGGCGTCACCGGCGTGGCGTCCGGTGCAGCAGTCGCGTCCGGGGTCGAGGAGGAGGTGGGCAGCAGGGAGTCGGCCATCATCCCATTCTGCCATCCGGCAGTGACTCGCGACCGGTCAGCGGAGCGGTGTCAGCTGCGCCACCACCGGCCGGTGGTCGCTCCCGGCGTCGTTGCGGTCGTCGACCACCCGGAATCCGCTGAAGTGCCAGCCCGCCGTGGCCATCACGTGATCGATGGGCGTGCCGAGCAGGGCGGGAGCGGATGCCGGCCAGGTGCCCACGGCCGCGTTGCCGGTGGCGAGGGCGCCGTCGACGCAGTTCCCGAGGCTCGTGATCTGGTCGCCGTCGGTGCGCCGTCCGCCGTAGTCGGCCATGTGGTCGAGCGTCGCGTTGAAGTCCCCGGCGAGGATGACGTTGCCCTCGTCGCAGCGCGAGCCCAGCCACTCGAGGTCGCTGCGCCAGTTGTGCATCTCCGCTGCGATGGGCGCGACCGGGTGCACCGCGGCGATGACCGGTCCCTTGCCGTCGGCGGGCACGGCGATCACGGTGGGGAGCACGGTGGTGTTGCCCACCTGCTCCTCCTTCACGTACGGACCGTAGGCCACGCGGATGAGCAGGGTGGTGGAGCGGGCGAACGCGATGTTGTCGTACGCCGTGGTGAAGGTCTGCATCGGGGTGCCGGCGGCGGCCATGGCATCCGCCACTGCCGTGCCGATCTCCTCGGTCGTCTCGGGCAGGGCGATCACGTCGGCGTTGGTCTCCAGCGCCAGGTCGACGATGGAGTCCGCCCCCGTCGCGCCCCCCAGGGTGTTCCACGAGAGCACGGTCACGTCGTAGTCGCCCTTCTCGGCGAACTCCTCGTTGCCGAAGCCCCGGCTGGACAGCACGACGCCGGTCGCGGCCATGAACGCGAGAAGCACGACCAGGATCGAGGCGGCGAAGCGCCTCGCGCGGCGGACCGCCAGGGCGAGCACGACGGTGCCGACCGCGACGAGCAGCGCGCCGAGGGCGGCGGCCGCGCGGAGAGACACCACCTGGGCGACGACGAAGGTCTTCTCCAGCCCGAACACCTGCGGCCACACCGCGATGAGGGCGACGGCGGCCACGAGAAGAATGGTGGCGGCGGCGAGGATCCGGCGGAACATGACCGTGCAACTGTAGCGGGGCGAATCTGGGAGGGCCGTATTTCGCCTTACGATTGCAGGATGTCCTCGCCGCTGCCCGCAGGTTCGATCGACCTGCATGCGCACAGCAGCGTGTCGGACGGGACGGAGACTCCCGCCGAACTCGTGCGAGCGGCGAGCGTCGCCGGGCTCGGCACGATCGCCCTCACCGACCACGACTCCACCGCGGGCTGGGCCGAGGCCGCGCTCGAGGCCCGGGCGCAAGGTCTCGCACTGATCCCCGGCATGGAGCTCAGCACCCGCGTCGAGCGGGCGAGCGTGCACCTCCTCGGCTACCTGATGGACCCGGAGCATCCCGGTCTCGTCGCCGAGACGGCGCGCATCCGCGCCGGACGCCGGGACCGCGCCGAGAGCATCGTGCGGCGCCTGGCGGTGGACTACGACCTCAGCTGGGACGACGTGCTGGAGCAGACCGTGCCCGGCGGCACGGTGGGCCGCCCGCACATCGCCGACGCGCTCGTCGCGCGCGGCTTCGTCGCGACCCGGAGCATCGCGTTCGAGACGATCCTGCACTGGCGGGGCGGCTACTTCCAGCCGCATTACGCGCCCGACCCGCTCACCGGCGTCCGCCTCGTGCGCGCCGCCGGCGGAGTGCCGGTGCTCGCGCATCCCGGCACCGGCGGGCGCGGCCGGGTGATCGGCGAGGCCCACCTGGCGGAGCTCGTGGACGCCGGACTCTTCGGCCTCGAGATCGATCATCGCGAGAACACGCGCGACGGCAAGGAGCGTTTGCACGAACTCGCGCGCCGCTTCGGCCTCGCTGTCACCGGTTCGAGCGACTACCACGGCGCGGGCAAGCCCAACCGGTTGGGCGAGAACACCACGTCGGCCGAGGTGACCGAGCGCATCCTCGATCTCGCCACCGGATCGGCCCCGATCCTGCCCTGACCGCTCGTCCCGCGCGAACGGCGCGGACCCGGTCCCTGCGTGGCCCCGGAACGACCGAACCCGGCCCCTCATGTGAGGAGGCCGGGTTCGGATCGCTGGGTGCGCTGCGTCAGACGGTGGGCGTGCTCGGCCGCTGCCCGCCGCTTCGGCGACGTCGGTTGCGCGAGCGGGGGCGGGTCTGCCCGTCGCCGTGGTCTCCGCCGTGCCCGCCGTGCGTACCGGCGGCGGCCTTCGCGTCCTCGGTCGAGGAGTCGGAGGCTGCGGTATCGGACGAGCGGGTGCGGCTGCGCGAGCGACTGCGATCGCCATCACGCGGCGGCCGGTCGCCGCCGCGCTCCCGCGAGGCGGGCACATCCGCCTTGACGGCGGGCGTGGGCTTCAGTCGCCCCTTCGACCCCTCGGGGATGTTCAGCTCGGTGTAGAGGTGCGGCGAGGACGAGTAGGTCTCGAGCGGCTCCGGCTGGCCGAAGTCGAGCGCGCGGTTGATGAGCGCCCACTTGTGCAGGTCGTCCCAGTCGACGAACGTCACGGCGATGCCGGTCTTCCCCGCGCGACCGGTGCGTCCCACGCGGTGCAGGTAGGCCTTGTCGTCCTCGGGAATGGTGTGATTGATCACGTGGGTGACGTCATCCACGTCGATGCCCCGCGCCGCGACGTCGGTGGCGATGAGGATGTCCTTCTTGCCCGCCTTGAACGCGGCCATGGCCCGCTCGCGCTGCTCCTGGTTGAGGTCGCCGTGCACGGCGGCCGCATTGAAGCCGCGATCGTTGAGTTCCTCGACGAGTCGCGCCGCGGCGCGCTTCGTGCGGGTGAAGACCACGGTCTTGCCGCGACCCTCCGCCTGCAGGATGCGTGCGACGACCTCGTCCTTGTCGAGATTGTGCGCACGGAACACGTGGTGCTTGATGTTCGCCTGCATGATGCCCTCATCCGGATCCGTCGCGCGGATGTGGATGGGTCGGCTCATGAAGCGACGCGCCAGGGCCACGACCGGGCCCGGCATCGTGGCCGAGAACAGCATGGTGTGCCGCAGCGGCGGCGTCTGAGCGAACAACTTCTCCACGTCGGAGAGGAAACCGAGGTCGAGCATCTTGTCGGCCTCGTCCAGCACCATGACCTTGACCTTGGAGAGGGTCAGGAGGCGCTGCCCGGCCAGGTCGAGCAGGCGTCCAGGTGTGCCGACCACGATCTGAGCACCGGCCTTCAACTGCTCGATCTGTCCCTCGTACGCCTTGCCGCCGTAGATCGACACGATCTTCGTGGGGCGGTTGCTGGCGGCGAGCTCGAGGTCTTCGGTGACCTGGACGGCGAGTTCGCGGGTCGGCACCACCACGAGGGCCTGCACACCGGGTTCCGGGTCGAGGCCGAGGCTCTGGACCAGCGGAAGACCGAAGCCGAAGGTCTTACCCGTTCCGGTCTTCGCCTGGCCGATGATGTCCTGTCCGGTGAGGGCGAGGGGGATGGTCTGGGTCTGGATGGGGAACGGTTCGAGAATCCCCTTCGACGCGAGCGCGTCGACCATGTCCTGTTCGATATTGAGTTCTGCAAAAGTCAACGTATGAGCCCTGTCATTCGGCGAGCCGGGTGTCCGGCTGGATGTGGCGCCCGAGATTCTGGGGCGCGGATGCCCCCTTCCGATGAGGGAGCGCCCCCAGTTTAGCGGGCCGCGGCACCGCAACCCGGTCGGCATCTACACTTGGGGCGTGTTCACTGTGTTCCGACGGCCGCGAGACGCCGATGCGCCTCGACCGAGCATCCGTTCGGACAGCAGGCGCGCCACGAAGGTGGAGCGCGTCAGCCTCGAGGAGTTCACGCCCGATCTGCTCGCCTATCTGGGCCAGGTCGCCTACCTGCAGCTCGCCGTATTCGAGACGCTGTCCCGCGCCGTCGGCACCGCACCCGACCTCCCCGGCAAGGAGGCGGTCAGCACGGCCGCGGGCATCGCCCTCAACCGGCACCAGTCCCTCGCCGCCGAGATCCGGCGACACGGGGACGACCCCGCCACGGTGATGAAGCCCGTCGCGGCATCGATCGACCGGTTCACCCGGCTCGTCTCGGGAGCCGACTGGTACGAGACGCTCGTGTCGGCCGTCATCACGGCAGGACTGCTCGACGACTTCTTCGTGCGCCTCGCCTCCGGCCTTCCGGCCGAGTACCGCGACCGGGTGCGAATGATCCTCGAGTCCGGCGACGGCCGCCCCGGCATCGTCGATGCGGTGAAGCGCGGGATCGCCGACAACCCGGCGCTCGGCTCCCGGCTCGCGATGTGGGGGCGTCGCCTGGTCGGCGACACGTTCCTCGTCGCCCGGTCCGCCATGATCGCGTCGGCCGACGCCTCGTCCGCCGAAGCGCGACTCGAGCCCGTGTTCGCCGAACTCATCGCGGCGCACACCCGGCGGATGGACTCGATGGGCCTGACCGCCTGACTGCCTAGTGCGTCCTGACTGGCTGGTGCGTGGGCGGGGCGACTCAGCCGCGAAGAGCGGCGGCGGTGAAGCGATCGTCGGCCCGCTCCCGGGAGCGGGCGATCAGCACCGCGGCGGCGACGGCGCTGAGCCCGGCGCACACCAGCGCGAGCAGCCAGATCCAGCCGCCGTCCCACGCCATGCCGAGCCAGGTCAGCGCGACCCAGACGACGGCCGCCGCGGCCGTGCCGATGGCCGGGACCAGCACCGCACCGTGCGTCTGCCTGCCGGGAACGGCCAGACGGGCGGCCATCCCGAGGAGCGCACCGCCGAGGGCGACGAACAGCAGTTCCATGCGGGGGAGGGCTAGCCGACGAAGCCCACGCGGCGGGCCTCTTCGGCGCCGATCTCCACGTAGGCGAGCACAGCGGTGGGAACGATGTAGATGCGACCCTTGCCGTCGGTGAGGGAGATGTGGCTGCTGTTCGACCCCAGGGCCTCCGCCACGGTCGCCTCGATCTCGGTGGCGGACTGCTTCGTCTCGAAGCTGATCTCGCGGGGGGCGTTGGTGATTCCGATGCGGATGTCCATGCGGTGCCTTTCGATGCGTCGTGGCGACGGGGTCGAGCCAAGGCTACGGTACCCGCCACGCGGCCCCGGTCGAGTTCACTGTCGGCGGAAGGCTATAACTTGTTCGGCGTGACGACACTGGCATTCGAACCGGCGCGGAAGCCCCGCTCTTCCCCGATGGCGCTCGATGCCTCCCAGTCCACGGTGCTCGCACTGCCGGAGGAATCGAGTGCGGCGGTCCTCGGTGCGCCCGGGTCGGGCAAGACCACTACGCTCGTCGAGCTCGTCGCCCGTCGCGTCGAGCAGGGCTGGTCGCCCGACGAACTCCTCGTCCTGACCCCCACGCGCGCCGGGGCCACCCGATTGCGCGATCGTCTCGCGCTCCGGCTCGACGTGCCCACGCTCGGTCCGCTCGCGCGCACGCCGCAGTCCCTCGCCTTCGAGATCGTCGCCGACGCGGCGGCGCGCACCGGGGACGAGCCCCCTCGCCTCCTCACCGGTGGGGAGCAGGACTCGATCCTCGCGGACCTGCTGCAGGGCGACATCGACGACGGAACGGGGCCCGACTGGCCCGCCCCGCTCGACTCCGACGTCCGCCGACTCCGCGGTTTCCGCACGGAACTCCGCGACCTTATGATGCGCTGCACCGAGCACGGGATCGGACCGGACGAGCTCGCCGCGCTGGGCCGCCGACACGATCGACCGGCGTGGGGGGCCGCGGCCGACCTCATCCGCGTCTACGACGAGGTGAAGGCGGGCTTCCGCGAGCACCACTACGACTCGACGGAACTCGTGCGCGAGGCGTCCGCCCTCGTGGCCCAGGCCACTGTCGGGGCGATCCCCGACCTCGGCAGACACGGCCGGCTCCGCCTGATCATCCTCGACGACGCGCAGGAGTCCACCCGGTCCACGCTGAACCTCGTGCGGGCGTTCGCGGGCCGCGGCGTGCACGTGGTCGCCTTCGGCGATCCCGATGTCGCCACCGGATCCTTCCGGGGGGCCATCCCGGATGCGGTGGCGCGGCTGGGCGGCTACCTCGGCCTGCCCGATCTGCCCGTGCTCTCGCTCGAGACCGTGCACCGGCACGGACCGGAGTTGCGGGCGCTCACCGCCGCGGTCACGTCCCGGATCGGCACCGCGGGTGCAGGACGGCAGCGCGGAAGCGCCGCGCGCGTGCACGCGCATCCGGGCGACCCGGCCGGAGCCGACTCACCCCGAGCCGACTCACCCCGAGCCGACTCACCTCGAGCGGTCGCCGGCTCCGCCGGCGCTGTCGCGTACGAGGTCGAGTCGCCGGCCGACGAACTCGCGCTCATCGCCCGAAGGCTGCGCGAGCGCCACGTCTTCGACGGGGTGCCCTGGAACGAGATGGCGGTGGTCGTGCGGAGCGGTTCCCTCGTGCCATCGCTCTCGCGCGGCCTCGCGGCGCTCGAGGTGCCGACGACCGTGTCGAGCGCGGGCACGGCCGTGCGCGACGAGTATGCGGTGCGGGCCCTGATCCTCCTGCTCGAGGTCGCGCTGGGTCGGGTGCCGCTCGACCCGGATGCCGCGGTGCGGCTGCTCACCGGCCCGCTCGGCGGACTCGACTCGGTGTCGCTCCGTCGCCTCAAGGCTGCACTCCGGCACGACGAGCTCGCCGGGGCGGGGGACCGTTCCGCGGAGATCCTGCTCGTCGAGTGCCTCCGATTCCCGGAACGGCTCGCCCTCATCGACAACCGGGTGGCCCGGGCGGCGGCCCGACTCGGAACGAGTCTCCGCGCCACCATCGACGAGGCGGCGTCGGGCGGCACCATCGAGGAGTTGCTGTGGGGTGCCTGGCAGCGCAGCGGTCTCGCCGGCCCGTGGCGCGAGCGGTCGCTCGGCACCGGCATAGTGGCGGAGGAGGCGAACCGCAACCTCGACGCCGTCGTCGCGCTCTTCTCGGCGGCGAAGCGGTTCGTCGAACGCACCCCCGAGTCCCCGCCCGGCGTCTTCCTCGACGCGTGGACGGGAAGCGACGTGCCCGAGGACACGCTTGCTCCGCGTTCCCTCGTCGACGCCGTGCTGGTGGGTACGCCCTCGTCGGTCATCGGCGAGGAGTTCTCCATCGTGGTCGTCGCCGGCGTGCAGGAGAACGTGTGGCCCAACCTCCGCATCCGCGGCTCGCTGTTGCAGGCCCAGGACATCGACGCGGTCGCGGGAGGCGGCTCACCCGTCGGCGATGCCGATCCGCGTGCGGCTGTGCTGCACGATGAGCTCCGCATGTTCGCCCAGGCGGTCTCACGGGCGTCGGCCGAGGTGGTCGTGACCGCGGTCGCCAGCGATGATGCGCTTCCGTCGCCCTTCCTGCGGCTTCTGCCGCGGGGCGATGCAAGCGAGCTGCCGCGTTATCCGCTGTCCCTTCGCGGCATGGTGGGGCGCCTGCGCCGCGAACTCGTCACCTCGCCGAGCGCATCCGCGGCGGCCGGACTCGCCCGACTCGCCACCGAACAGGTGCCAGGGGCCGATCCGGGCGAGTGGTACGGCATGCGACCGCTGAGCATCACCGCTCCGCTCGTCGACCTCAGCGACGACGACGCGGAACCGGTCAGCGTCTCGCCGTCGCGCATGGAGTCGTACGAGACCTGCCCGCTGCACTGGTTCATCGCCCAGGTTGGCGGCGATTCCGGGTCGACCTCGGCCGGACTCGGCACCGTGCTGCACAGCGTGATGGAGACCGCCACGGACATCCGGCCGGAGGCCCTCTGGGAGGCGGTCGAGTCCCGCTGGGGGGAATTCACCTTCGAGGCGCCATGGCAGTCGGAGGTCGAGAAGGTGCGTGCCCGCGAGATGACCGGCCGCTTGTCGGCCTACCTCACCGATTTCGAGCGTGCGGGCGGCACGCTCCTCACCGCCGAGCGTCGCTTCCGGCTGCCCATCGAACTCGACACGGGGGAGGCGGTGCTGAGCGGCAGCATCGACCGCATCGAGCAGTTGGCCGATGGCAGCGCGGTCATCGTGGATCTGAAGACCGGCAAGCACGCCCCGACCTCGAACGCCGCGGTCGCCGACCATCCGCAGCTCGGCGCCTACCAGCTCGCCTTCGCCTCCGGACGCATCGAGGGCTTGCCGGCCGAGCTCCCGTCCGGCGGCGCGAAGCTCGTCGTCGTGTCGAAGGGCACCCGCGCGAAGCCGTACTACGACCCGATGCAGGAGGCGTTCGCGGAGGACGAGCTCGACGCCTTCCGGCGCCGGGTCGCCGCCGACGCGGAGGGCATGGCGGGTTCGGTGTTCGTCGCCCGGATCGGAGCGCACTGCCTCGACCCGTGGTCGTTCGGGACCTGTCGCATCCACGTGGTGCGGGCGGTGTCGTCGTGAGCGGCGCTCGTGGTACCGGCACGGCCATCGGTGCGATGGATCTGGCCGCACGGCTCGGCCAACCGTCCCCCACGCCGCAGCAGGTCGCGGTGATCGAGGCGCCCCTCACCCCCGCTCTGGTGGTCGCCGGTGCCGGCAGCGGCAAGACCGAGACGATGGCGAACCGGGTGCTGTGGCTGCTCGCCAACGGACTGGTCCGTGAGGAGGAGGTGCTCGGTCTCACCTTCACGCGCAAGGCCGCGGGGGAGCTGACGCAGCGCATCGGGGCGCGCATCGGGCAGCTGCGCTCCGCGGGGCTGCTGCCGTCGGCCGACGGCTTCGAGCAGCCGACCGTATCCACGTACAACTCGTTCGCCAACGCGATCTTCCGCGACAACGCCCTGCTGGTGGGGCGCGAACCCGAGTCGGTGCTCCTCAGCGACTCCGCGGCGTGGCTGCTCGCCCGCTCCATCGTGCGATCGAGCGGTGATGAGCGCCTGGTGCCGCTCGCGCGGTCGCTCGGCTCGGTCACCGATGCGGTCCTCGAGCTGAGCCGCGAGATCGGCGAGAACATCGTCGACTCGTCCCGTGTCGTGCGGCTGGTCGAGCAGTTCTCCTACCTGACCGACCTGCCGTACACCGACGGAGCGCCGAAGAACGCCCCGTACGCCTCGGTGACCAAGGCGGTCGACGCCCTCGGGGCGCTCCCGGTGATCGTGGAACTCGCCGACCGGTACGCCGCCGAGAAGAAGAGACGCGGACTCGTGGAGTACTCCGACCAGGTGGCGCTCGCGCTCGCGGTGTGCGAGCGCAGCCCCGGAGTGCCGGCCGAGTACCGGTCGAGGTATCGGGTCGTGCTCCTCGACGAGTACCAGGACACGTCGGTGGTGCAGACCCGGCTGCTGTCCACCCTGTTCGCCGGCCACGGCGTCATGGCGGTGGGGGATCCGCACCAGTCCATCTACGGCTGGCGCGGTGCCAGCGCCGCGAACCTGGCGCGCTTCGAGCGCGACTTCGGTGGGGGTGAGCCGATCGCCGACTTCGCCCTCTCGACGAGCTGGCGCAATGCCACCACGGTGCTGGCCGCAGCGAACGCCGTCGTGGCGCCGCTCACGGCGGCGAGTTCGGTGCGCGTCGAGCCGCTCTCCGCCCGGCCCGGAGCGCCCGTCGGGAGTGTGGTCGCTCGCTACGCGGAGACGGTCGAGGAGGAGGCCACCGGCATCGCCGACTGGCTCGCCGACGGGCTCGACACCCGTCGACCGGACGGCGAGCGGCGCAGTGCGGCCATCCTCTTCCGCACCCGTAGCGCGATGGGGCTGTTCGCGGAGGCGCTCGCCGAGCGCGGGGTGCCGCATCACGTGCTCGGCATCGGCGGTCTGCTGCTCGCGCCCGAGATCGTCGATCTGGTGAGCACGCTCCGGGTCATGAGCGATCCATCCGCGGGGTCTCCTCTCGTGCGGCTGCTGGGCGGGGCCCGGTGGGCGATCGGGGTAGCCGACCTTCAGCACCTGTCCCGGGTGGCCGGCTGGCTGCACGCCCGCGACTGGGCGCAGCAGCGGCTGGCCGACGACATCACCGACCGGATGCGGGAGTCGGTTGCCGCGGAGGACGGGCGCTCCATCGTCGACGCCCTCGACTTCGTCACGGAGGCGCCGGAGGGGCACGGGCAGCTCGCCGGATTCAGCGCGCCGGGCCTCGCCCGGTTGCGCGCGGCGGGACGCCAGCTGGCGTTCTTCCGGTCCCGCGCCGGTCTTCCGCTGCCCGACCTGGTCCGACTCGTGGAGCAGGAGCTGCTTCTCGACATCGAGGTGTCGGCGAACGACACGGCCGCGCTCGGTCTCGCCAACCTGTACGCCTTCCACGACGAACTCGACGGCTTCCTCGCGAGCGACGACCTGGCCACCCTCGGCAGCTTCCTGGGCTGGCTCGATCGTGCGGAGCGCGAGGACACCATGGGTCCGCGCAGCGAGAACGCAGAGCCGGGCTCGGTGCAGCTCCTCACCATCCACGGCGCCAAGGGACTCGAGTGGGACCTGGTGGTGGTGCCCCGCCTGGTCGCCGACGAGCTGCCGAACAAACCGAGGGAGGGCACCGGATGGGTGCGCTTCGGCAAGCTGCCGTACGAGTTCCGGGGGGACGCGGCGGAACTGCCGCACCTGGCCTGGCGGGGTCTCGCCACCCAGAAGGAGTTCGACACCAACCTCGCCGCGTACGCCGTCGCCCTCGCGGAGCGTCACCGCGCCGAGGAGCGCCGGCTCGCCTACGTCGCCCTCACCCGTGCCCGCGAGCACCTGCTGCTCACGGGGTCGTTCTGGTCATCGACGACGAAACCGCGTTTCGCCAGCGTCTTCCTGCTCGAGCTGCTCGCCGCGGATCTGGTGAACGACGACGTCCCCCTCGACAGCGCCCACGAGACGAACCCGCGCGCCGGGGCGGAACTGACCGTGTCTTGGCCGCTCGACCCGCTGGGCGCCCGCCGGGCGCGGGTGGAGCGGGCGGCGGCGGCGGTGCAGGCCGCGGCCACGACCGAGAAACCCGATGCGGGGCGGTGGCAGCGCGACCTCGACCTGCTGCTCGCCGAACGCGACCGTGCCATGGAACGCGCGGGGACGGTGGAGCTGCCCACGCGCATCCCCGCGTCGCGATTCAAGGACTTCGTGACCGATCCCGCGAAGGTGGCGTCGAGTCTGCGGCGGCCCATGCCGGAACGGCCCTTCCGGCAGACACGCCTCGGCACCCTGTTCCACGACTGGGTCGAGTCGCGATTCGGCCCGGCCGGCAGCGGTGACCTCATCGACGCGCTACCGGTCGAGGCCGACATCGATCCGCTGGAGAACCCACTCGACCGGGCCGAACTCGAACGGTTGCAACGCACCTTCGAGCGATCGGAGTGGGCGGGGCTCCAGCCCGTTGCGGTGGAGGTCGAGATCCACGTGCGCATCGCCGACCAGATCGTGATCTGCAAGATCGACGCGGTCTACGAGATCGACGGTCGTTACCGTGTCGTCGACTGGAAGACCGGGAAGGCGCCGACGACCGCGGCGGACCTGGAACTGCGTCAGCTGCAGCTCGCGCTCTACCGGCTCGCGTTCGCCCGCTGGAAGGGCATCGACCCCGACCTCATCGACGCGGAGTTCTACTACGTGTCCGAGGACCGGGTCATCCGCCCCGACCGGATTTACTCGGAGAGCGACCTGCGGTCGTTGTGGTCGGAGTCGTTGGAGGGCTGACGGTGGGTATCGAGCATCTTCTCCACCTCGTTCAGATCCATCGCGGGCGGGGTCTCGGAGGAGATCGGGGTGCGCACGTCGCTGTGGACGCTGTCCACGAGCGCATCGAGCATCGACACCGCATCATCGGTGATCGCCCGGTTGTGCGTCTCCGTGCCGTGCAGCAGCCAGCGAGCGACCTCGAGTTCCGCGTACAGTGTGGCGCGCTGGGTGAGGCGCCGGTCGACGGTCACCTGCCGGGCGTTGTGATACGCGGAGAGCACCGACTCGGGGACGTGGTGGTCGCGTGCCCCCAGCACCCAGTTGAGGTCGCGGGCGGGGTCGCCGACCCGCAACTCCGACCAGCCGAGAACGGCGGTCACGTGGCCGCCGTCGGCCAGGAACGAGGACGCGCGCAGCGACCCGTTCACCACCGCCGGCTGGAACTGCCAAAGCGAGCCGTCACCGAGGGCTTTCTCCCATCGGGCGAGGAGCGAGGCCGGCACCAGGCCCGTGCCCGAGGCCGTGTCGACGAGGTTGGCGGCGGCGCGCTGCACGTCGGACGCCGACGCTACCGGCAGGCCGGCGTCGGCCACGAACGCCGTGGGCAGACTGTGGACCGCCGCAACGGCCCGTCCGATGGATGCGGCCAGCCCATCACCGGCCGGGATGTCGCCGAGGGCGACCGGGCGGCCGGGAAGCAGCTCGTACACGTAGGCACGCGTCGGCGAGATCGGCGCCTCACCGAGGAACGTCGCTACCTGAAAGGGGAGCCGGGCGCGCACGCCGGCGCTCAGGGTGCGCAATGCGGCGAGATCCGCCGTCTGCTCGGTTTCGGCGACCTTGGTGGTCGGCACGCGCACGACCAGTTCGCGCCCGTCCGGGGCGTGGATCAGGGCGGAATCGAAGTCGCCCTGCGTTCCGTATCCGAAGCGGGCGGTGCGCACGACGTCGAGCCCGGCGACCGCCGAGGTGGCCAACGCGGCTAGAGTGAGGGGGGATCTGGCCATGCCTTACAGGTTAGGTCGATCAGCGGCTCGAGAGCCTGTGCGCCACGCAGTTAGTCGTAAGGCCCGGTCTCGCCGTCGCTACTTCCTTCCACTCCTTCCGATGGGACACCGATGTCGAAACCCTTCCTGCAACGACTGCCGCTCTCCCGCCAGGAAGTCGACCGCGACTACCTCGCCCGCTCCCGTCCGGACCTCTTCGATGAGCTCTGGGCCGACCCGACCACCCGCGTACTGCCGCTGTGGAAGGGCCTCACGCTCGGCCGGGTGGATCCCGTGGGCGAGGACGAGTTCGGCGAACACGAGCGGGGTGAGATGGCGCTCGACCTCAAGACGACCGATGAGGTACCGAGTGCGGTCGTGCGCATCTACCTCGGCCGCACCACCACGGCGGCCGCCCGCGAGCCCGCCGGCACGCGCGTCGTCACGAGCGTGCTCTCCGACGCTGCCGCCCGCGAGCTCGAGCCCGATGAGGCACTGTGGATCAACCTCCGCGACTCGGCCACGCAGTTCTCGCCCCGCGACGCCGGCCTGTTCACCGAGGCCCTCGCCATCGCCAACTGGCACTCCTCCCACACCTACTCGCCGCGCACCGGCGAACCGACCATCGTGGGTGAGGGCGGGTGGGTGCGGCGCAGCCCGTCCGACGGATCCGAGGTGTTCCCGCGCACCGACGCCGCCATCATCGTGGGCGTCATCGACGACGAGGACCGGATCCTGCTCGGCGCCAACGCGAACTGGGGCGGCACGCGGTACTCGCTCCTCGCCGGTTTCGTGGAGCCGGGCGAGTCCTTCGAGGCCGCCGTCGTGCGGGAGATCTTCGAGGAATCCGGGATCACGGTCACCGACCCCAAGTATCTCGGCAGCCAGCCCTGGCCGTTCCCCGCGTCGATCATGGTCGGCTTCACCGCGCGCCTGGACACGACCGCCGACATCGAGTTGAAGCCCGACGGCACCGAGATCATCGACCTGCGCTGGTTCAGCCGGGCGGACATCGACCGGGCCGAGGTCGGCCTTCCCGGACGCTCGTCCATCGCTCGCGCCATCCTCGAGGAGTGGTACGGAGGCCCGATCCCCGACGGGGCCTCTCGATGACGGATGCCGCACGGCAGCCGACGGAGAGCACCGCCGAGTCGCTGCTCGAGGCCCTCGACGACGAGCAGCGCGTCGCCGCGCAGGCTCTGCTCGGGCCGGTCGTGCTGCTCGCGGGTGCCGGGACCGGCAAGACCCGGGCCATCACCCACCGGATCGCCTACGGAATCGCGTCGGGGGTGTATCCGCCGAACCGTGTGATGGCGCTCACCTTCACGGCGCGCGCGGCGGGAGAGCTGCGGAGCCGACTGCGAGCGCTCGGGGCCGGCCCGGTTGCGGCGCGCACCTTCCACGCCGCAGCGCTGTCCCAGCTGAACTACTTCTGGCCCCAGGTGATCGGTGGATCGATGCCGCGCCTCATCCCGAGCAAGGGTCGCATGCTCGGGCACGCCGCGGAGACGATCGGGCTGAAGCTCGACACCGCGTCCCTGCGCGACATGGCGGCGGAGGTGGAGTGGCGCAAGGTGTCGAAGCTGAGCATCGACGCCTACGCCCTCGCCGCCCGCACGACGAGGACTCTGCCGCAACGCGTGAGCGTCGATGCCGCGGTCGACCTGCTGCAGGCGTACGAGGACGTGAAGGATGCGCGACGGCAGCTCGACTTCGAGGACGTGCTGCTCGCTACCGCCGGGATGGTGGAGTCGGAGCCGTGGGTGGCTCAGCAGGTGCGGGAGCAGTACCGCTTCTTCGTGGTGGACGAGTACCAGGATGTGTCGCCCCTGCAGCAGGACCTCCTGTCCCTGTGGCTCGGGGACCGCAGCGACCTGTGCGTGGTCGGCGACGCCAGTCAGACCATCTACTCCTTCGCCGGGGCGTCGAGCGACTTCCTCCTCGGCTTCCCCTCGCGCTACCCCGACGCCACGGTCGTGCGACTCGAGCACAACTATCGATCGACGCCGCACATCACCGATGCGGCGAACCGGCTGATGCGTGGCCGCCCCGGAGCCCTCACCCTCGTGGCATCCGCGCACGCCGACGAGGGCCCGGCCCCGGTCGTCACCTCGTATCCGAACGACCTCGCCGAAGCCCGCGGGGTGGCGGCCGCCGTCGCCGAGCAGATCACCGCCGGAACGAAGCCGGAGGACATCGCGGTGCTGTACCGGGTGAACATGCAGGCGGCCACCCTCGAGAACGCGCTGACCGATGCCGGCATCAGCTTCCAGGTGCGAGGATCGCAACGGTTCTTCGACCTGCCGGAGGTGAAGCAGGCGATCATGACTCTGCGGGCGGCGTCCGTGTCGATCCTCGGAGAGCCGTTGTTCAAGTCGGTGAGCGACGTGCTGAGGTCGCTCGGCTGGACCCAGCATCCGCCGGAAGCCCGCGGGGCGGTGCGGGACCGATGGGAGTCCCTCGACGCGCTGATGGGGCTCGCGGAGCAGATGCCGCCCGGCACCACGTTCCGGCAGTTCACCGATGAACTGCTCGAACGCCAGTCGGGTCAGCACGAACCGACCGTGTCGGCCGTCACCCTCGCGACCCTGCACTCGGCGAAGGGCCTCGAGTGGGACGCCGTGCACCTCGTCGGTCTCAGCGAGGGGCTCGTACCCATCAGTTATGCGGGGTCCCTCGCCGCCGTGGACGAGGAGCGGCGCTTGCTCTACGTGGGCATCACGCGGGCTCGGCGAGACCTGCGGCTGTCGTGGAGCGAGGCCGGGCCGCACCGGTCGGCGGCGCGGGCGCCGTCCCGATTCCTGGCAGAGCTCGACAGCCGCACTCCGGGTGCGGTGGCCACGCGCGTCGGCTGAGCTCGCCCGTGTCGGCGTCGAGGGCGACGGCGACACCGGCGAGCGGATTGCGACCCGCATGCAGCAGCGTGTGCGCCGCTCGCGCGGCCATCGCGGCCGCCTCCGCCGCGACGAGCAGAACCTCCGCGGCTGAGGGGCGGCCGAGCAACTGGGACGCGATCGCCGGCCATGCCGGATCGGCGTCGGTGCGGAACCGGTCGACGCAATGCAGGCAGGGAGTCACGCCCGGCTGCACCAGCGGACCGATGGTCACCCGGGCGTCACCGAAGACGACCGGCAGGAGCGGTATGTCGCGCCTCGCCCAGTACCCGGAGGCGGCAGGGGGAAGCACGTACCGGACGACCGCCACGGCCAGGTCCACGACGGATCCCGCGCGGGCCTCGCTGTGTCCGATCGGTCGCGGCACAGGGGAATGCCCTGCCGCCGAGATCGCCGATCGCACCACCGCCAGGCAGGAGGAGTCACCCTCGACCACCACCCGTCCCGGCCGGGTGACGTGCTCAGCGGTCGCGAGTGCGGGACGTACCCTGGCGAGCACTGCCGCGACGGCATGCTCGTCGGCGCCGAACGAGCGGCCGATCATGTCGAGGCCCGACCTGCTCACGCCGGCGGCGAGGGCGGCGAGCAGGTGTTCCTCGGCGGTGGTGACGTCGTGCAGCAGCACGATCGGCCGGTCGACGCCGATCTGCAACGAGGTGGGGGACCGCCAGACGACGGGCAGGGAGGGCTTCAGCGCGAGAATCATCCGCGCAGGATGCACCAGCGGCGGGGTGCCCGCGCAAGTTTTCCACAGTAGACGCTCCGCGCTCGCTAGCCTGTAAGCGGAACGGAGAAGAGGGTGACGTCAGGCGTCGTCGTCGTAGTGGGTGCCGGCATCGTCGGCGCATCGGTCGCGTATCACCTCGCGCGTTCCGGAGCCGCTGTCGCCCTCATCGACCGGAGTCTGCCCGGGTGCGGTGCCACCGGCGAGTCCTTCGGCTGGATCGGCGACGCAACGGGGGATTGGCCCGGCGGCGCCCAGGACCTCCGCCCGCACGTGCTCTCCGAGTATTCGTCCCTCGGGGAGGTGCTTCCGCTCGACGTCCGCTGGACCGGCTCGCTCGCCTGGATCGCTCCGGCCGGTGGGCGAGGGCCCCGTCCTCCCGTGCTCGGGCCGACGCAGCGCCTGCTCGACGAGGAGGCGGTACGTCGGCTGGAGCCGAGCCTGCGCGTGGCACCCGATTCCGCGGTGCATTCCGCGACCGATGGCGCGGTGGACCCCGTGTCGATGACGGAAACGTTGGTCCGCGCCGCCCGCGCGCACGGTGCCGCCGTGCTGTTCGGCGGAACGGTTCTCGACGTCCGCATCCGCGCCGGGCGGGTGTCGGGTGTGTCGACCTCCGTCGGTGAACTCGAGTGCGCGCAGGTCGTGCTGGCGAACGGTACCGATGCGCCCGCACTCTGCGCACCCCTCGGCACGCGCCTCCCGGTCACCTCGTCCCCGGCCGTGCTGCTGCGCCTCCGCGCGCGGGCCGGAACGGTTCGGACCCTGATCGCGCACCCGGAATTCGAGGTGCGCGGCGTCGGTGGCGGGCACCTCGTGGCGACGACGACGTACGGCGGAGAGACGAGCTCGGCGGAACTCGCCGAGCGGGGCCGGCGGATCGCCCACAGTCTGACCACCGTCTTCGGCGCATCGGCCCGCATCCGTCTCGACAGCGTGCGGGTGGGGATGCGACCGATGCCCGCCGACGGTGCGCCCATCGTCGGCTGGCTCGACGGAGTGGCCGGGGCCTATGTGGCGGTGGCCCACTCGGGCGTGACCCTGGCGCCTCTCCTCGGCAGACTCGTGGCGGAGGAGATCCTCCGCGCCACCTCCGCGCCGGAGTTGGCGCGGTGCCGCCCGTCGCGTTTCTCCTGAGCGGCGACGAGCCTCGGAGCGGGTGGACTACGCGAGCGGGTGAACTATCCGTCAGACCGGTCGGGGTTCATCCCCGTCCGGACCGCCGCCCTCGATCGGGCGGTCGCCGCTGTCGCGCAGCAGGTCTTCGAGCGCCTGGTCCACCTCATCGGGTTCCGGCGCACCGCCCTTCAGGCGAGCGACGAGAGCCGCCGGGTCGTCGATGTCGGCGGACGTCGGGAGCACATCGGGATGCGACCACAGCGCATCCCGCCCCTCGGCACCGACGCCGTCGGTCACCGCCTGCCACATCGCCGCGGCCTCGCGGAGTCGGCGCGGACGGAGCTCAAGACCGACGAGGGTGGAGAACGCCGTCTCGGCGGGACCACCGGTGGCGCGGCGCCGCTTGACCGTCTCGGCGATGGCGTCCGACTTCGGCAGGCGACCGGTCGCCTCCAAGGTCACGACGTCGACCCAGCCCTCGATGAGGGCGAGCATCGTCTCGAGGCGCCCCAGCGCGGCAACCTGAGCATCGGTCTTCGGCGGGATCAGCGAACCGCTCACCATCGCCTGACGCAGTTCCTCCACGTTCGACGGGTCGAAGCTCTCGGCCAGCTCCTGCAGCCTCGAGGTGTCGATATGGATGCCCCTCGCGTACTCGGTGATCGACGTGATGAGCTGCAGTCGCAGCCACTTCGCGTGCCGGAACAGCCGAGCGTGCGCGAGCTCCCGCACCGCGAGGTAGATCTGCACCTGCGTCTTGTCGATGTCGAGACCGGCGCCGAAGTCGGCCACGTTCTGCGGAAGGATGGCGGCCTGCTGCTCGTCGAGCAGGGGGATGCCGATGTCGCCACCGGACACCACCTCGCACGCCAATTGGCCCACTGCGTGGCCGAGCTGCATCGCGAACAGCGTGCCGCCCACGTTGCGCATGAGTTCACTGGCGCCCTGCATCATGCCGGCCATCTCCTCCGGCGCCTGCTCGGTGAGCACCTGGGTGAGCGCATCCGAGATGCTGGTCGCCACGGGTTCGGCGAGCTGGATCCAGATCGGCATCGTGGCGGTGATCCATTCCCCGCGACTCATCAGCTTCGGCGCAGCGGTCAGCTCGCTCACGTAGGTCACTTCGCCGAGCCACAGCCCCGCGACGCCGAACGCCGCGGTGAGCTCGGATCGCGCGGCGTCCGAGATCGACTCGGCCGTTCGGTTCGCCAGCGCCTTGGCCTGATCGGTGGCGACTCCCCAGTTGATCCCGTCCCCGCTCGACTGCAGCGCGCTCTGCAACTGCATCATCAGTTGGCGCACCACCTCGGGGTCGGCGGGCAGTCCCGCGGCGCCCGCCAGTTGCGCGGGGTCGAGTCCGGAGTTGCCGCTCAGGAACTCCCGGAGCATGTCGCGGAACTCGTCTTCCGGGTTCGGTTGCTGGTCGTCAGCCATTCGAAAACTCTCCTGGATTCATCGCGCCTCGGGCGGCTTCGTTCACAGCCGTGGAATCTACGCTAGCGCGCGGGCCCTGCCGAAGAACCCGATTGTCCTATGGTGGGAGGTTGTGGCTTGCGCCACGGGCGAACACCCACCGTCACCCACGATTCTGGGAACCCGAGAGCAGTAGGAGCATGTGCCGGTGAGTTCATTCGCCCCGTACCCGGCCGACGGTGCGCTGTCCCGTCGAGGGAAGCTCGGCTGGGCCCTGATCCTCGTGTCGTTCGTGCTCATCCTCATCCTCAGCGCCGTGCCGAGCCCGTACGTGATCGAGCAGCCGGGACCGGTCTACGACACCCTCGGGTCGAACGAGGCCGTGGGCGGCGGAGAGCCCCGGCCGCTCATCGACATCCCCGACGCCCGCACCTACGACTCGACGGGCGAACTCAATCTGCTCACCGTCAGCGTGGTCGGGAACCCGGAGAACCTCCCGCACTGGCTCGACGTCGCGACGGCGTGGTTCACCCCGAGCAAGGCCGTGGTGCCGGTCGAGTCGGTGTACCCGCCGAATGTGAGTACGGAGGACCGGAACCAGGAGAACCGCATCCTCATGGTCAACTCGCAGCGGGACGCCGTGGCCGCCGCGCTCACCGAGTTGGGGTACGAGGTTCCGCGCACACTGAGCGTGGAGAGCGTGATCGACGGATCACCGGCAACGGGCGTCCTGGAGGAGGGCGACTCCATCACCACCGTCGGCGGAGACCCGGTCGTCGACCTGGCGCATCTGCGGGAAAGGATCGCCGCGAACGGGGCCTCCGCGCCTCTCGAGTTCGGCCTGCTCCGTCAGGGCACCGCGATGACCCTCAGCGTGACACCGGAGGAACGGAACGGAACTCCCGCCATCGGTGTCCTGATCGCCACCGAGTACACCTTCCCCTTCGACGTCGAGATCGAGTTGGACGACGTGGGTGGTCCGAGCGCCGGCATGATGTTCGCGCTCGGGATCATGGAGAAGCTGACACCCGAGCAGCTGACCGGCGGCGAGGTCATCGCGGGCACCGGCACGATCGATGCGCAGGGCACGGTGGGTCCTATCGGCGGCATCCGGCAGAAACTGTTCGGCGCGGAACGGGCTGGTGCGGACTTCTTCCTCGCGCCCTCCGCCAACTGCGACGAGGTGGTCGGCAATGTGCCCGATGGCCTGGAGGTTTTCGCCGTCGCGACGCTCGACGACGCCCTCGCCGCGCTGGGCGCCATCGCCGCGGATTCCGGCTATTCCGGCCTGCCGCGCTGCACAGCACCGTCCCAGAACTGAGCCGTTACGCTGGGAGGGCTCACAGCCCACAATTGAACCAGAGGCATCTACTTGACTTCTCCAGCAGCCGAGCCCGCCAAGCGCACCCGCACCCCGATAGGAATCACCGCCGCGATCCTGGGCGCTCTCGTGATCGCCTTCTTCGTGTTCGCCGGTTTCTACGCAGACGTTCTCTGGTACGACCAGCTGGGCTACCTCGGAGTGCTCCTGACGCAGTGGGGGAGCACCCTCGCCCTCTTCCTCATCGGTTTCCTGGCCATGGCGATCCCGGTGTTCCTCAGCATTCAGATCGCCTACCGCTCCCGCCCGGTCTACGCCAAGCTGAACTCGCAGCTCGACCGGTACCAGCAGGTCATCGAGCCGCTCCGCCGCCTCGCGATGGTGGCCATTCCGGCGGTCCTCGGCCTGTTCGCCGGCGTATCGGCCGCGGCCCGCTGGCAGGGCACTCTGGAGTTCCTGAACCGCACGCCGTTCGGCACCACCGACCCGCAGTTCGGGCTCGACATCTCCTTCTACATCTTCGAGCTGCCCTTCTACCAGGGGCTCGTGGGCTTCGCCTCGGCCGTGGTGCTGCTGTCGACCCTCGCAGCGCTCGCCACCAGCTACCTCTACGGCGCCATCCACGTCAACGGCCGGGAGGTGCGGATCTCGAAGAGCTCGCGCATCCAGATCGCGGTCCTCGCCGCGCTCTACCTGGCCCTGCAGGCGGTCAGCATCTGGCTCGACCAGTACACCACCGTCACCGGCACGAGCACCGGCGGACTGTTCACCGGCGCGAGCTACACCGACGTCAACGCCATCATCCCCGTCCGGCCGATCCTCGCGATCGCCGCGGCGATCGTCGCCGTGTTCTTCATCGTCACGGCGGTCATCGGCCGCTGGCGTCTCCCGATCATCGGAACCGCGCTGCTCATCGTCAGCAGCATCCTGTTCGGCTCGGCGTACCCGTTCCTCATCCAGCGCTTCCAGGTGGACCCGAGCGAGAAGACACTCGAGGCGGAGTACCTGCAGCGCAACATCGACTCGACGCGCGACGCCTACGGCCTCAGCGACGTCGAAGAGATTCCGTTCGACGCCACCACGGATGCCTCCCCGGGGGCGCTCCGCGAGGACGCGACGACCACCGCTAACATCCGCATCCTCGACCCGTCCATCGTGGGCCCGGCCTTCGACCAGCTGCAGCAGTTCCGGCAGTACTACCAGTTCACCCCCGAGGTGCTGGACGTCGACCGTTACACGATCGACGGCGAGGTCCAGGACACCGTCGTCGCGCTGCGCGAGCTCAACCTGAACGGCCTCGAGGGCAACCCCTCGTGGGTCAACACGCACCTCGTGTACACCCACGGCTACGGGCTGGCCGCCGCATACGGCAACCAGCGCACCACCGACGGTGAGCCGCGGTTCCTGCAGGGCAGCATCCCCTCCAGTGGTGCGCTCGGCGAATTCGAACCGCGCATCTACTTCGGTCAGAGCTCGCCCGAGTACTCGATCGTCGGGGGCGAAGAGGGTGCGAATGTCGAGTTCGACTACCCCGCCGGGCGTGACGGAGCCGAGGAGACCTACACGACGTTCCAGGGCGACGCTGGGCCGACGCTCGACAACGTGTTCAAGCGCCTCATCTACGCCCTCAAGTTCCAGTCCGAGCAGATCGTCCTCGCCGACCAGGTGACGAACGACTCGCAGATCCTGTACGACCGCGACCCGGCCGTCCGGGTGCAGAAGGCGGCACCGTACCTCACGCTCGACGAGGATCCGTACCCCTCGGTCGTCGACGGCAAGATCGTGTGGATCGTCGACGGGTACACGACGAGCGCCGAGTACCCGTACTCGGACATCCGCTCGCTCGGTGACACGATCGCCGACACGAACTCGCCGAACCCGACCCTCGCGGTGGACAACATCAACTACATGCGCAACGCCGTGAAGGCCACGGTCGACGCGCATGACGGCAAGGTCACGCTCTATGCCTGGGACGAGACCGACCCGATCCTCGAGACCTGGCGGAAGATCCTCCCCACCACCATCGAGCCCATCAGCGAGATGTCCGGTGACCTGATGAGCCACGTGCGGTATCCCTCGGATCTGTTCAAGGTGCAGCGCGCCGTGCTCGGTCAGTACCACGTGAAGACCGCCGACGCGTTCTACTCGCAGCAGGACGCGTGGACCACGCCGAACGACCCGGTGACCACCGAGGACCAGCTCCAGCCGCCGTACTACCTCACCCTGCAGATGCCGGGTCAGGAGTCGTCGTCGTACTCGCTCTACTCCAGCTTCATTCCGCGCCGCACGGGTGAGGGCAGCCGCAACGTGCTGACCGGTTACCTCGGCGTCGACTCCGATGCCGGTTCCAGCGACGGCGAGAAGGCGGAGGGCTACGGCACGCTTCGCCTGCTCGACCTGAGCAACGACAACACGATCCCAGGCCCTGGCCAGGTGCAGAACACGTTCACCACGAACCCCGAGGTCGCCAACCAGTTGGCGCTCCTCACCCGCGGTGACACGACGATCGAA
The DNA here is from genome assembly GCF_008642235.1 of Planctomonas psychrotolerans. Classification (GTDB taxonomy): domain Bacteria; phylum Actinomycetota; class Actinomycetes; order Actinomycetales; family Microbacteriaceae; genus Planctomonas; species Planctomonas psychrotolerans. The sequence continues at coordinate 2,420,506 of NZ_SJEV01000001.1, forward strand.
CGCGGCAACCTGCTGACCCTCCCGGTCGGTGGCGGACTGCTCTACGTGCAGCCGGTGTACGTGCGATCGACCGGAGAGACCAGCTACCCGCTGCTCCGCAAGATCCTCGTGGCGTTCGGCGATCAGATCGCGTTCGAGGACACCCTCGACGTCGCCCTGGACACGCTGTTCGGCGGAGACTCGGGAGCCGACGCCGGTGACACCGATGTGCCTGCCGAGCCCGGTGCGCCCGTCGATGTCGATGGTGACGGCACGACCGATCCCGCGCCCGACGCTGAGACGCCGCCCGCCGGCGCTCCCGCGCCGAGCACACCGGTCGACCCCAGCGACGCCCGCGCGGTCGCGTTGGCCGACGCCAACGCAGCCCTGCAGGAGCGCGAGGCGGCCTACCGCTCGGGCGACCTGGTGGCGGCCGCCGAGGCCGACCAGCGTTTCGTAGAAGCGGTGCAGCGCGCCATCGAGGCGGAGACCGAGTAGCTCTTCCGGAGCCGATCGGATCGCGATGAGGCCGGGAGGACGGGGTGCACGACGCCCTGTCCTCCCGGCCTTTCGGGTTGTGGTAGTGTTTTCTCTTGTGCCGCGGGGTGGAGCAGTTCGGTAGCTCGCTGGGCTCATAACCCAGAGGTCGCAGGTTCAAATCCTGTCCCCGCAACAAATGGAAGTCCCGGTCTCGTTCGAGACCGGGACTTCTGTCGTTGGTGGATGCGCCCGCCTGCGGTCCTGTCGCGGTCCAGGGGTGTACACCTTCCCGCCGCGCGACGCCCCGCGCCTAGGCTGGCGTCATGGCTACGCATCCTCCCGACTTCGGCGTCGCGGTCGCCCAATTCGCGCCAGGCGACGACACCGCCGCCAACCTCCGGTCCATGACCGCCCTCGCAGCAGTTGCCGCCGAGAGGGGAGCGTCGATCGTCGTCTTCCCGGAGTACTCCTCGTACTTCGCGAACGAGCTCGGTGAGAACTACGTCTCCGCCGCTGAATCCCTCGACGGACCGTTCGTGTCGGCGCTCGGCGACATGGCCCGCGAACTCCTCATCCATGTGGTCGCGGGCATGGTCGAACGCACCGACGAGATCGGCCGGGTCTCGAACACCCTCGTCGCGGTGGACCCGTCGGGTGCACTCGTGGTCCGATATCGCAAGCAGCACCTGTACGACGCGTTCGGCCAGCGGGAGAGCGACTGGATCCTCGCCGGCGAGGTGACCCAGCCGGAGACCTTCGACGTCAACGGTATGCGCGTGGGGTTGCAGACCTGTTACGACATCCGCTTCCCGGAGGTGAGTCGGCGACTCGTCGACGAGGGTGCCGACCTCATCCTCGTGCCGGCGGAATGGGTGCGCGGCCCGCTCAAGGAACAGCACTGGCGCACGCTCGTCACCGCACGGGCGCTGGAGAACACCGTGTACGTGGCGGCAGCGGATCACGCACCACCCGTGGGAGTGGGGAACAGCATGATCGTGGACCCGATGGGGGTCGAGATGGCGACGATCGGCGAGGCGACCGACGTGGCCGTGGCATGGGTCTCCGCCGAGCGGATCGACGCCGTGCGTCGGATCAACCCGGCGCTCGAGCTCCGTCGCTTCCGCGTCGTGCCGCGCTGACCGTACTGACCTACACCGCGGTTCGCAGGCCCGCGAGCTGTTCGGCGGCGCGCTCGAGGGTTCCCACCTGCTTGCAGAATGCGAAGCGCACCAGGGAGGACAGCTCCTTCGCCGCAGGCTCGTGACAGAACGCGGAGATCGGGATGGCGGCCACGCCCACCAGGTCCGGGAGCCGCCGGCACAGGTCGGCGGCGCTCGAAAAGCCGAGCGGTGCCGCATCCGCGGTGATGAAGTACGACCCCTGCGGTCTACCGAGGGAGAACCCGGCCGCGGAGAGGCCAGCGGCCAGCACGTCCCGTTTGTGCTCGAGGTCGGCGGAGATCGACGCGAAGAACTCGTCGGGCAGTCGGAGGCCCGCGGCGATGGCGGGCTGGAACGGAGCCCCGTTCACATAGGTGAGGAACTGCTTGACCGCGAGAATGGCGGTCACGATGTCGGGCGGACCGCTCAGCCACCCGATCTTCCAGCCCGTGGTGTTGAAGGTCTTCCCCCCGGACGAGATGGTGACGGTGCGCTCGGCCGCGCCCGGCAGCGTCGCGATCGGGATGTGCGGCACACCGAAGGTGAGGTGCTCGTACACCTCGTCGGTCACCAGCAGAGCGTCGTGCTGGTGTGCCAGCTCCACGAGCAGTTCGAGGGTCTGCCGGGTCAGCACTGTTCCGGTGGGGTTGTGCGGATTGTTGACGAGGATGATGCGGGTGCGGTCGGTGACGGCGCGCCGCAGCTCGTCGTGGTCGGGCTGGAAGTCGGGCGCCCGAAGGGTGACCGTGGTGTGCACGCCGTCGGCCAGGCCGATGAGCGCCCCGTAGGCGTCGTAGAAGGGCTCCAGGGTCAGCACCTCGTCCCCGCGCTCCACCAACGCGAGCAGGGTGGCGGCGAGCGCCTCGGTCGCCCCGGCGGTCACCAGCACCTCGCGGTCGGGGTCGACCGTCAGGCCGTAGAAGCGCTGCTGGTGTTCGGCGATCGCCTCGCGCAGCACCGGCATGCCGAGGCCGGGCGGATACTGGTTGAGGCCATTCGCGATCGCCTCCTGAGCGACGCGGAGGACCTCGGCCGGACCGTCCTCATCGGGAAAGCCCTGGCCGAGATTGATGGCACCGGTGCGGCTGGCGAGCGCGCTCATCTCGGCGAAGATTGTGGTGCCGGGAACGCCGTCGCTCCCCATGAGCATGGCTCCGCGTGCTGCTCGCTGCCAGGGACCGGGGATGCTCATGGAACCCCAACTTACCGGGGTCAGGCGTCCAGTGATCGGGCTCGTCGCGACCGACCTGTGGAAACTATGCGCGCCGGGCGCTGCCGTGGCTTACCGTGTTGCCATGGAAAGGGTGCGAGCGCGCGCACGGCTGTGCGGTGCCGCTGCCTGCCTCATTCTGGGAGGCGCCCTCTTCGGTTGTGCGGCGCCCGAGACGGTGCCCACGCCTACGCCGACTGCATCCACGCCGGCAACCGTCTTCGCCTCCGAGGAAGAGGCGTTGGCCGCCGCCGAAAAGGCCTACGCGGACTACCTCGCCATGTCGGATCGAATCGGACGGGAAGGAGGCGCCAATCCGGAGCGATTGCAGGGTTCACTTACTAAAGAATTCCTGGAGTCGGAAGTTGCGGGTTTCAATGATTTTGCAGCCCGAGGTCTTCGACTCGTTGGCGAATCGCAAAGCTACGGCTACCGTTTGCAGTCCGTTTCCCTCAACCCGGAGCAGTTTGAACTGCGGCTCTACGCATGCCTCGACGTTTCGGGGACAGATGTCGTCGATCGAGCTGGATCCTCCGTCGTCCCGGCCGACCGTGATCTGCGTGTACCACTGGAAGTTCAATCCGAGTTGAGCCAAGGACGCCTGCCTCTGCTGCTGAAAGAACCCATCACGTGGAACGGTCAGGACTTCTGCAAATGACCTGGACGCGACTGCTCTTGGGTCTAGTGATCATTACTACCTCGGTGGTTCCCGTTCCGCTCGTCGCTGCGGCCGCGACTGGTTGCTCCGGACGCGATGCCTGGACGGGAGGCTGTCCTACCTCCGATTCGGCAACCGTTCGCGACGGGGGCGTCACGGTTCGGAGTGAACGAACGCTGGGCACCGGAGCGTCATCGGGCACGCCCGCCGCGCCGGGCGGCGGAGAGGCGACGCCGGGTGCGCCCGTAGCGCGGACGCAACCGGGAGCGCCATCCGGAGGGGCGACGGGGCCGGGCGCGGGTACGATCACGACTCCACCGCCCGGATCGCCGGGCGCGCTGCCGCCGGAACTTCCCCGGGTCGGGTGCGGTCTCAACGCCGACGGCCTCGGCTGTGCGGCACCGATCACGCCACCCGCGCCCGCCCCGCCGACACCGGAGGCCCCCGGCCAGCAGGCCACCCCGGGAGCACAAGCGCGGATGGTCACGGTGAGCGACCTCGTGAGCTTCCGCCCTCCCGTCGCGAATGCCGTCATGGAGCCGAACGGATGGACCGTCGTGGGGCTCGACACCAACTTCCACGCCACCGTCGCACCTCCGCGAATACTCACCGGAGACCTCCTCGGACAGACGGCCGAGGTGCGATTCACGGCAGCACTGTTCCACTGGGACTACGGTGACGGTGCCACCGCGTCCCTGCCGAACCCGGGCGCGCGCTGGGATGCCCTAGGGCTCCCCGAGTTCTCCCCGACCGACACGAGCCACGTCTACGATGCTCCAGGGAATATCCGCGTGACGCTGAGCGTCGAGTATGTAGCGGACTACCGGTTCGCGGGCGCCGAATGGCAGCGCGTCGCCGGCTCGCTCCAGGTGCCGGGCGAACTGCTGACGGTCTCCGCGAGTCGCGCCAGCACCGTCCTGGTCGGGCGCGACTGCGACGAATCGCCCCCTGGCCCAGGCTGCTGACCGAGGGCCGATTCCCGGCCAGCGCCCTCACAGCGCGGTCAAATAAAATACTCAGACAACGCGGAAATGCTTGCTGCACTTTGGAAGGAGCACACTCATGACCGAACGCCCCCAGGACCCCGCAGAAGGTTCCACCGCACCAGGATCGGGATCGAACGAGGGCATGGGACGCGACGTCGAGGGTCGGTCGTTCGACCGCTTCAGCGATTCCGCATCCGAGGCCCGCAGCGCATCTCCGAACGCCCCACACGGCGACTCCGCTTCGCCGGCATCCTCTACAGCCGGTCCCGTTCACCCGAGCACAGCCGCGTACACCGCGCCCAACGCGACATCGCCCTACCCGACAGCACAGCCCGCACCGGAACACCCCGCGTTCCAGCGACCGTCGTCCGCACCGGATGCGAATACCTCCGCACCGTATGCGACCGCAGCACCCGGCTCGACCGGCACGCCGGCCAAGCGCAAGTCAGGGCCCCTGATCCTCGCGGGCCTCGCGATCGGCGCGCTCGTCGGAGGTGCCGCCGGAGCGGGAGTCACGACCGCGATGATGGCTCAGGATGACGACCGCACGCCCGTGTCGAGTTCCGACGCGTCCGGCTCCGCACGCAACATCGTGGTCAACGACCCCGAAGACGCGACGATCATCACCGCCGTGGCCGAGGAGACGCTGCCGTCGGTCGTGACCATCGCGGTAGCCGGAGCGCAGCGCGGCGGCACCGGGTCGGGCGTGATCCTCTCGGAAGACGGATACGTGCTCACCAACACGCACGTCGTCACGCTCGACGGTGAGACCGGATCCGCGCAGGTGCAGGTGACGACCAGCGATGGCCGCAACTATCTCGCCGACATCGTCGGCACCGACCCCATCGCCGACCTCGCGGTGGTGAAGCTCCGCGACGCGAGTGGACTCCCGCCCATCACGTGGGCCGACTCCAGCGAACTGAATGTGGGAGAGATGGCCATCGCCATCGGCGCTCCGCTCGGTCTCTCCGGCACCGTGACCAACGGAATCGTGAGTGCGCTCAACCGCAGCATCCAGGTCGCCTCGTCGGCGGCACCCGAAGACACGGACACCGACACCGGTACCGACAGCGGTCAGACACCGTTCGATTTCTGGGAGTTCGGCGACCAGGCGCCGACCGAGGCTCCGCCGACCCAGAGCGCGACCATCTCGCTGTCCGTCATCCAGACCGACGCGGCGATCAACCCCGGCAACTCGGGCGGCGCGTTGCTCGATTCCGACGGTCGGCTCATCGGCGTCAACGTGGCGATCGCGAGCGCCGGTGGAGCGCAATCCTCGTCCACGGCGGGCAGCATCGGAGTCGGCTTCGCGATTCCGTCGAACTACGCGGAGCGCATCGCCAACGAGTTGATCGCGACCGGCCAGGCCAGCCACGGCCTGCTCGGTGCTGCGGTCAGCGACGCGGACCCCGACGGCAACCCGCTACCGGTGGCCGGCACCTACATCGCCCGAGTCACCGGCGGTGGCGCCGCCGAGGCTGCGGGACTGCGCGCCGGCGACATCGTCACCGCGATCGGGGGAGTGAGCGTGGCGAGTTCCTCCGACCTCACCGCGCAGGTCCGCGTGCTCGAGGGTGGCGCTGAAACCGAGATCACCTACGTGCGCGACGGGGAAGAGAACACCGTTCCGGTCACGCTGGGCGAACTGTAATCCGGTTAACCACACTCGGCGGCGGCGGATCCCTCACGGTGATCCGCCGCCGTTCCGTGTTCGCCGGGCGCGCTCACGGAACGCCGAAGTCGAGCGGATGGCGGCTGATAAACTCGCACCCGGGCGACGCCCGCGCCTTACGGCGAACTCGATACGAGCGGGATAGATGGCGCAGCGACTAGCGGACGGGACGGGTGATCCGTCTCCTGCCTTCCCGGCCGTGTCGTACGTCATGCCGATTCTCAACGAGGTCGATCACGTGGAGTCGGCCGTGCAGAGCATGCTCGGCCAGGACTATCCCGGCGTCGTGCAGATCGTGCTCGCTGTCGGCCCCAGCACCGACGGAACCACCGAACTCGTCACCGAACTGTCCCGCCGCGACGCGCGCATCACGAGCGTGCCGAATCCGACCGGATCGACTCCGGGCGGTCTCAATGCGGCGATCCGGGCGTCAGTGCAACCCATCGTCATTCGCGTGGACGCGCACTCCGTACTGCCGCCCGACTACACCCGCATCGCGGTGGAGACTCTCGAACGAACGGGTGCCGACAATGTGGGCGGCCTGATGAACGCCGTGGGGCGCACCCCCTTCGAAAAGGCCGTCGCCCGTGCGTACGGCGCCCGCGTCGGGCTCGGCGGCACCGCCCACCACGTGGGCGGCAAGGAGGGCCCGGCCGAGACGGCGTACCTCGGGGCGTTCCAGCGACACCGACTGCTCGAGGTCGGGTTGTTCGACGAGAACATCCGCCGCGGCCAGGATTGGGAGCTGAACCGCCGGCTGCGCGCCACCGGCGGCACCGTGTGGTTCACCCCCCGGATGAAGGTGACCTACCGTCCGCGCTCCGGTATCCGCCCGCTGGTCACGCAGTTCTTCGCCACCGGTCTCTGGCGCGGGGACCTCGCGCGCCGATTCACCCGGTCGAACTCGGTGCGGTACTTCGTGCCGCCCGCCATGGTGCTGGCGGTGCTGGTCGGGCTTCTGCTCGGGTTCCTCGGCGTCGTCGGTATCGCGACGGGTTCCGCTCTCGGCTGGCTCACCCTCGCCTTCCTCATCCCCGCGGTGTACGTGCTGTTCGTGCTGCTGTCGACGATCCTCGTGGCGTCGAAGGACGGGTTCGCTTCAATGCTGAGGTTTCTCATAGTGTTGCCGTGCATCCACTTCAGTTGGGGAATCGGCTTCCTGTTCGGATTCTCCAGACTCACCGGCGACCTGACCGGCCACACCGGGAGATAACACGTGAGCACAGCGCACGAAGCGCACCGCACCCCGCCCCGCTCGATCGAGGAGTTGCGGCGCGTCACACAGCCTCCCGAGGTGCGGCTCCGCCGGAACGCCGAGCACTGGACCGCTCACCTGTACCTGCGCGACCTCTCGCCGTACCTCACCTGGCTGTTCCTCAAGACCCGGATCACCGCCAACGGTGTGACGGTGCTGATGATCCTCACGGGCTGGCTCACCGCGTCGGCGCTCCTGATCCCCGGGATCGTCGGGGCATTCATCGCCCTCGTGCTCGGGCAGCTGCAAATGCTCATCGACTGCTGCGACGGTGAGGTGGCCCGCTGGCGGCGCACCTCGTCGCCCGTCGGCCACTTCCTCGACGCCGTCGGCCACTACTCCACCGAGACGCTCATCGTGCTCGCCCTCGGCATCCGCGCCGCCGCGTACCCCTTCGAGACGCCGGGCGACTTCGCCTGGACCACCCTCGCGTTCGCGATCGCCCTCATCGTGGTGCTGAACAAGGCGCTCAACGACCTCGTGCGGGTCGCCCGCGCGAGCGCGAGCCTGCCGAAGGCGCCGGCGACCTCGGCCACCGTCGCCCCACGCTCACGGCTGGTGGCCGCGGCTCGCGGAGCAGTCCGGTTCTTCCCGTTCCACCGCATGTTCCACTCGGTCGAGCTCACCATCGTGACCTTCGCCGTGGCGCTCCTCGGCCTGGTCGTCGGTCATCCCGAGGTCGACCGCGGCTATCTCATCGTGCTCCTGCCGCTCGCCGTGCTCGCGCTGTCCGGCCACTTCCTCATGATCCTCAACTCCCGGCGGCTGACCACCGCGTGAACGACTCCGAGAAACGCGCCGCCAGCCGTAACGCCGCCCGTCCCCGAGTGGGTGTGGTGGTTCTCAGTCAGGGCACGCGACCCGCGCAGCTGGCAGCCGCCCTCGACAGCGTGCTCCGCCAGCGGGACGTTGCGCTCGACGCGGTCGTCGTCGGCAACGGCTGGGTGCCCACGGATCTGCCGCCCGGGGTGCGTCCCGTCGCCCTGCCTCAGAACGTCGGTATCCCGGCCGGGCGCAACGCGGGGGTGTCGGAGGTTGCCGGCGACTACCTCTTCTTCCTCGACGACGACGAGACCGTGCCGAGCCCCGAGTTCGTCCGGAGCGCCATCGCCCTGATGGAGGGCGACCGGAGCATCGGGCTCGTGCAACCGCGCATCGTGGATCCGTCGGGCGCGACACCGCCCCGACGGTGGATCCCGCGCATCCGCAAAGGCGATCCCGCACGGTCGAGCGCGGTCTTCTCGGTGCTCGAGGGAGCCGTGGTGATCCCGCGCGACGTGTTCCAGCGGGCGGACGGTTGGGCCGGTGAATTCTTCTACGCGCACGAAGGCATCGAGCTGGCATGGCGGGTGTGGGACCAGGGACTCCGCGCCTGGTATGCGGGGAACCTCATCGCACACCATCCCGCCCTGCAGGCCACCCGTCATGCGGAGTTCTACCGGTTGAACGCGCGGAATCGGGTGTGGGTGGCGCGCCGCAATCTGCCTCTGCCTCTCATCCCGTTGTACATCGGATCGTGGACCGGGATCCAGCTCATCCGGAGCGTGCGCAACCGCACCGGTCTGCCCGCGTGGATCGGCGGGTGGGTGGAGGGCTGGCGTTCGGATGCCGGGCCTCGTCGCCCGATCCGGTGGCGCACGGTATGGCGAATGACCAGAGCGGGGCGCCCGCCGATCGTCTGACGGTGAGCGGATCACGATTCGCTACCGGTCCCCGGCCGTTGCACGTTCTCGAACGGTCGGCATTCCGCGCGTCGGTACGCTCGATTTCATGGGATGGATGAACGACGCACGGCTCGGGGTGAACGCCGTACTGAGTCTGGTGCAGCAACGACGCATCCGGGGGGTCCTCTCTCGCAAGCTCGCCGTTGCTCCACCGCTGCCGGTCGGACATTTCCGCATCGCCGTGTATTTCGCCGACTCCGACGTGAACATGTACCAGATCCGCCAGTGGTACAAGCCGCTGGTGGAGCTGTCGAAGCGGTGGCCGGTCGTCATCCTGTCGCGGAACCCCAGCGGCGCGAACGTGCTGCTCGACGAGTCCCCGCTCCCCGTCGCCTACGTGCGGAGAGTGTCCGATCTCGAGCAGGTGATCGCCGAGCAGGAGATCCGGCTGGTCTTCTACGTGAATCAGAACACCCGCAACTTCCAGATGATGCGGTACGGACGCCGGTGGCACGTGTTCATCAACCACGGCGAATCCGACAAGATCTACATGACCACCAACCAGTTCAAGGCCTACGACTACAGCCTCGTCGCGGGGGATGCGGCGCTCGCGCGCCTGACCAAGGTGCTCTGGGACTACGACTTCGACAAGCGCGCCATCGCCATCGGGCGGCCCCAGGCCGATCACTACTCCGGCACCCTCCCGTACACTCCGGATCACCGCCAGGTGGTGCTCTACGCCCCCACCTGGGAGGGGGATCGCCCGTCCGCCGAGTACGGCTCGATCGCCTCCCACGGTGTGGCCCTCGTGCGCGGTCTTCTCGCAGACTCGCGGTACCGGCTCGTCTACCGGCCGCACCCGAGGAGTGGCGTGGTCGATCCGGCCTACCGGCGCGCCAATGCCGAAATCATCCGCGCGATCGGCGCGGCGAACGCGGCCGACGCGACGGCCCAGCACGTGTACGACGCCGGAGCCGAGCTCGGCTGGCAACTCGCCGCCGCCGATCTGGCGATCGTGGACATCTCGGCGATGGTGTACGACCGGTTGGCGAGCGGCAAGCCGCTGCTCATCACGAAGCCGAGCCAGCCCGCCGCGGAGATCGACACCGACGGGTTCCTCTCCGACTGCGAGTGGCTCACCGAGTCCGACGCCCGATCGATCGTGCCGCGGCTCGAGAGCCTCGCGCAGGACGTGGCGGCCAGCAATCGGCTCGCCGCCTGGGTGCGGCACTACTTCGGTGATGTCGCGCCCGGAGCAGCCACGGCACGCTTCGGCGCCGCCGTCGAGACGCTCATGGAGCGATGGGAGGAGCACGCCGCACTGCACGCCCGCGATGCGGCCCCCGGCAGGGTGCTCGCCGACCCCGGCGACCCCGACGACGAGGACAACGGTTAGACCCCGTCGAGGCGGACTGTCGGCGCGGCAGCGGTAGCGGAGCTAGGGCGAGTTCTCCGGGCCGGCGTTCTCCGGATCGGTGTTCTCCGGACGGGGGGTGCTCGACTCTGTGTTCTTGGGATTCCGCGTGTCACCCGAGCCCCGCCCGGGCAACAGGGCGAGCGGTCCTCGCCGCTTGGGCTTCACCTCGGCCTCCGTCACCACCATGGGCGGCTCGATGGCGAGGGACATCGGGAAGTACGCGGTGGGCGGGCCGAAGGCTTCCCGGGAGCTCGCCACCACCTTGCGACCGAGCATGTGGTTGCCGGTTCCCCCGATCACGGCTCCGATGCCGAAGGGAATGGCGCGGCCGAGCACGTTCGATCCCTGACGCACGGCGAACCGCTTGATGAAGGCCCGCTTGATGCGATCCGCGACCGGTCCGACCGCGAACTGGGGGAGGCCGCTCGTGATGGTCTGTCCCCAGAAGCGGTTCAGTTCGGGTGACTTGCCCGCGGCCTGGCCGGCGAGCTGGCGCACCAGGTCGGATCCCGCGGACCCGAGCATCATGGTCATGACGAGCGCACGGGCCCGCTCGGGGTCCTCCACCGCGATGCCGTGCACCTCGGTGACCGACTGGGCGAAGAGGGCGGTCGCTTCGAGGAAGCCCGCCGTTTCGGCTCCGGAGAGGGCCAGCGAGATTCCCATGCCCACGCCCGGCACGACGGCGCTCGCGCCGACGGCGGCGCCTCCGGTGGTCACCGCGGTGAGATACCGCCGCTCCAGGATGGCGATGATCTGCTCGGGAGTGGCTCCGGGATGCTTGCGGCGCAACGCCCGGATGTGGCTCAGCACTACGGGCCGCTGCACGGAAAGGATCTTCTCGATCCCCGAAGCGAGCCTCGGGTCCAGGGGCGTCGTGTCGGTCATGCGGCAATCCTACGGCGGGGTCCGGGGTCGTGCGCGGGCACCGGAGGAGCGGTGACGGGTATGCAGCACTGGGTGATAAATGCTCTGGTGTCGTTACGCTGAGGCATGTACTCATGAAGGATGTCCGATGCTCAGTCCGAAGCCGCGCGCGTGCTGGGGCTGCGCATCCGGGACGCACGACTCGCCTGCGCGCTGAGCCAGGAGGAGACGGCGCACCTCGCCAGCATGAACGTGTCGAACTACGGAAAGATCGAGCGCGGTACGGGCAATCCCAGCCTGCACACCATCGTGCGCATCGCGGCGGTACTCGGTGTCGATCCGGGGACGCTCGTCGGCGGCATCACCGGCGAGCAGTTGCCGGAGAAGCCACCGGTCTTCACCGCCATCGAATATGTGCGGGAACGGCAGCGCCGCTCGCAGCGGTGACGCCGGGATCTCACGGTCACGACGTCAGAAGGCCACCCGCCACAGGTACTCCTCACCGTTCGGCCGGAACCAGCGCACGAGCAGGATGGTGTTCCGGGCCAGGTCCTCGTCTCGGATCGTGATCACCAGGCGATCGCCCGGGCGCATGACGAGAGGGGCCCGGCTCAGCATGGTGCCCGAGCCGAGGAGGTGCAGCGAGATGGCATGCAGTACTTCGGGACCCACGTTGTCGAGGGCGAAACGGGGCGGCCCGAGGGAACGGTCGAACGCCCACGGCACCCGATAGGGCGACTCGGGCGGGAGGTCGGGTGCGGGAATCGGTGCAGGTCGGATCATGCGGACACCGTACGAGCCACCACGGAGAAGCGGCCCGACATCCTGTGCAGAACTCAGTCCTGGGGAGGACCGGTTGTCGAGGGTCGACCCGCCGCTCAGGTCGCGCGTGGGGGTTTCGGCGGGTAGTCCGCGTTGTAGGCGTCGAGAACGTCGGCGATCGGCCCATCGAGCAGGAGTGCGCCCTTGTCGAGATACAGCCCGCGGGTGCAGAAGCGCCGAAGATCCTTTTCGCTGTGCGAGACGAAGAAGAGGGTCCTGCCGCCGTCCAGCAGTTCCTCGATTCGTCGGTAGCACTTCTCGCGGAAGGCTCGGTCACCCACCGCGAGCACCTCGTCGACGAGCATGATGGGCTCCTCCAGGCGGGAGATCACCGAGAAGGCGATGCGTACCTTCATGCCGCTCGACAGGTGCTTGTAGGGCGTGTCCACGAAGTCGGCGATCTCGGCGAAGTCGATGATCTCATCGAAACGCGAGTCGATCTGCGCGCGTGACATCCCGTGCAGTCCGGCCGTGAGGTAGACGTTGTCCCGCACGGTGAGGTCGTTGACGAACCCGCCGGTGATCTCGATCAGGGGAGCGACACCGGCCCGCACGCCGACCGAGCCCTCGTCGGGCAGCATGACCTCGGCGACGAGCTTCAACAGGGTGGACTTGCCCTGTCCGTTCCGGCCCACCACGCCGATGGCCTCGCCCGGCCGCACGTCGAAGCTCACGTTGCGCAGCGCCCAGAACTCGCCGGGTCGCGCGCGACGGGCCCGTCCGGCGAACAGGTCCTTGAAGTTCCGTCGCCCACGCTTGTTGCGACGGAACCGGATCCCGGCGTCGACGACCGAGATGACCGGACCTCCGGTTGGGGACGGCACGGCGGTCATCAGATTTCCTTCAGTACGGCGCGGATGCTCCGCCGGAAGAGGAGCAGCCCGACGAGGAGGAAGGCGATCGACATCGCCGCGCTCACGCCCACGTAGAACCAGTCGAGTTGGTCGGGGAAGAAGGCCGCGCGGTAGATGCTGAAGATGCCGCTGAGAGGGTTGAACGCCGCCCAGAAGTGGAACGCCTCCGGCAGGTCCGCGGACGCGTAGACGATGGGGGAGGCGTAGAAGAGGAAGCGCAGGATGAGCTTGACCGCCCGCTCCAGGTCGCGGAAGAACACGACCAGGGGGGCGACGATGAGGCCGATGCCCATCAGGAGGATCGCCTGCAGCAGGAACGCCAGCGGCCACAGCAGGGCGTGGACGGTGAGAGTGGCGCCGGCGCCGATCGCGAAGGCGGCGAGCACGGGCAGGCTGGCGAGGAACTCGACGCCCTTGGAGGCGATCAGGCGGAACACCCAGATGGTGCGCGGGATCTTCGTCGAGCGCACCAGCTTCGCCTCGGAGATGAAGGCGCGAGTGGAGTCCGACGCCGCCCCGGTGAACCACATCCAGGGCAGCAACCCGCAGAGCAGGAAGACGATGTACGGGTCCTCGCCCACCTCACGGGTGAACACCTGGGTGAAGACGAACCAGTAGATCCCCGACATGACGAGGGGATCGAGGATCGACCAGAAATAGCCGAGCGCCGAGGTGGAGTACCGGACCTTCAGGTCACGGGTCGTGAGCAGCCAGAGTGCCGACCGGTAGCGGGAGGCCGGCGAGCGCGAAGACGCGCCGGAACTCACGAGGCCAGCCACGGGTCAGGGGTTCTCTTTCGTTCGCACCCCGACCGGCGACTAGACGAAGAGGTTGGCCCGCTCGAGGTCCTCGGCGAAGTCAATCTCGACGGCGTAGAGATCGGAGATGTCTACGGGTTCGATGAGCAGGTTGTCCTGCTCAATCGCCAACTCTATGCCACGTTCGAAATAGTCCTGATCGCCGACGCGACCGAGCTGACGCAGCAGAGTGGCCTTGTCCGCGCTGGAGATGTAATTGATGCCGACCGCCTCGCCGAGACCGCCGCGGACCGTCTTCGAGAGCTCCTTGATGTATCCCTCGGCGGAAGTCGTGTACTTGACTTCCTCGTCCGACACCTTGCTCGTGTTCACGGTGACGAATGACTGATCGCGGTTGATGAGCACTGCGGCGCGGTCGAGAACCGCTGGGTCGAAGACCACGTCGCCGTTCATCCACAGCACGCCACCGGCGGCGGAGGCCTGCAGGGCGCGCATGAGGCTCTTCGAGGTGTTGGTCTGGTCATACTGCTCGTTGTACACGAACGACGCCTGCGGGAACGCCTCGATGATGTGCTCCAGCTTGTATCCGACGACCACGGTCACGTGTGCGGACGAGCCGAATGCGGAGCGGATGTTGTCGAACTGCTGACCCATGATGGTGCGGCCGTCGCTGAGCTCGGTGAGGGGCTTCGGTAGGGAGCGGCCGAGGCGGCTGCCCATTCCGGCCGCGAGAATTACAACCTGGGTCACGGGGTTCTCCTTCAAGTACTACGGTGAACGGAGCGGTCCGAGGACTCGTACGTGTGAGGCATCGCTCGGAACAAGGCCCATCGTTCACCCATAAGTGTTCACAGGACACGCCGTCATGCCTTCTTCGAGAATAGCGTGAACGGCGAAGTTTAGACAGTGTTCACCGGGTATGTTGTGCTTTCGTGATAGGTCCCCGGCGCTATTCGGCCTGTTCCGCGCGTCGTTCGCGGCACAGCGCGGGGCCGGGCGCTCGTCGTTGATACGTTAGGCCGGTGCCAACGCAGCCGAAGCCCGACGACCATCAGGAGGTCGCGTCCGAGGCGGTCGCGCCCCGACGTTCCCCCGCGAGAGCTGCGGCCGCGCCGCCCCGTCCGCATCGCCCATCCGCGGGCCTGCCCGACGCCGCGCCGTCCGACACCATCGGGGAGGCGATGAGGCCGGTGCCCGCTCGCGCATGGACGCCGGACGGAACGACGCCGAACGGAACGCGGCCGGACGGAACGACGCCGAACGGAACGCGGCCCGTGACTCGGCCGACGCTCGCCGACGAGCCGTTCGTCGCCGGTGAATCGGACGCGGACACGGACACGGACGTGCTCACCATCTCCGGTCTGGTCAAGCGCTTCGAGGGCACCGTCGCCGTCGACGACATCGACCTGTCGGTGCCCGCCGGCTCGTTCTACGGCATCGTCGGTCCGAACGGCGCGGGCAAGACCACCACGCTCTCGATGGTCACGGGACTCCTGCGCCCCGACGCCGGACGCATCACGGTGCACGGCGTGGACGTGTGGGCCGAACCCGATCGAGCCAAACGCAGCATCGGCGTGCTGCCCGATCAGCTCCGGTTGTTCGACCGGCTCACCGGGGCGCAGCTGCTCTTCTACTCCGGCACGCTTCGCGGTCTCGATTCCCAGGTGGTGCGCGAGCGCTCCCGCGACCTGATCGCGGCGTTCGGACTGGAGGATGCGGCGAATCGGCTGGTGACCGACTACTCCGCCGGTATGACGAAGAAGGTGGCGCTCGCTGCGGCGATGATCCACTCGCCGCGCGTACTGATCCTCGACGAGCCCTTCGAGTCGGTGGATCCGGTGTCCGCGGCGAACATCATCGACATCCTGCAGAAGTACGTGGCGAGCGGCGGCACCGTGGTGCTGTCGAGCCACGGGATGGACTTCATCCAGCGGGTGTGCGACTCCGTGGCCATCATCGTCGCGGGCAAGGTGCTCGCGGCAGGCTCGATGGACGAGGTGCGGGACGGTCGAAGCCTCGAGGACCGATTCGTCGAGCTCGCCGGAGGACGCAAGGCGGCGGAGGGCATGGAGTGGTTGCACACTTTCTCCGACTGAAGCTGCGGATTCTCGGCAACACCTTCCGCCGGAGCCCGTGGCAGCTCGTCGTGCTGATTCTCGGCATCCTGTACGGATGCGGCGTCGCCGCGCTGGGCGTGCTCGGCCTGGTGGCCCTGCGCCTGGTGGAGGTGGACGTTGCCCGCACGATCCTCGTCATCGGGGGTTCCCTCGTGGTGCTGGGCTTCCTCATCGTGCCGCTCGTGGCCGGCGTGGACGACACATTGGATCCGCGCCGGTTCGCACTGTTCGGCATCCCGAACGACCGTCTCGCCGTCGGCCTGATCGCCGCGGCTCTGCTGGGGGTCCCCGCCATCGTGCTCGCTCTCGTGGCCCTCTCCACCGTGATCACCTGGTCGCGCACCCCCGCCGCGACGATCGCGGGTCTCCTGAGTGCCGCGCTCATCGTGCTCACGTGCGTCCTCGCCTCCCGAGTGACCACCTCGGTCGCCTCCCTCCTCCTCTCCACCCGACGTGCGCGAGAGGGCCTCGGCGTGGTGGCCGTGGTGTCGCTCGTGCTGATCGGACCGGCGATCGCGCTCATCGCGTCGATCGACTGGGGGAGCGATGCGGTCGCGGCTCTCGGATCGTTCGCCGACACCCTCGGATGGACGCCGCTCGGTGCGGCGTGGGCGTTCCCCGCCGACGTGGCGGCCCGCGCCTACGGTCCCGCCCTGCTGAGGTTCCTGATCGCGGGTGCGTTCGCCGCGGTGCTCGCGCTCGTGTGGCTCGCACTCGTCGCGAAGATGCTCGTCACCCCCGAGCGCGCCGCGACCGTCAAGACCTACGGCGGCCTCGGCTGGTTCGACCGGTTCCGCGGTACACCCTCCGGGGCCATCGCCGCGCGCAGCGTCACGTACTGGATCCGCGACCCGCGCTACCGGGTGTCGTTGATCATGATCCCGATCCTGCCGATCGCGCTGTTCATCCCGCTGAGCATCGTCGGGGTCGATCCCGAACCGCTCTGGCTCATGCCGCTCCCCGTCATGTGCCTCTTCCTCGGCTGGTCCATCCACAACGACGTCGCCTTCGACAGCACGGCGGTGTGGCAGCACGTCGCCTCCGGCACGCCGGGTCGCGCGGACCGGCTGGGCCGCGCCGCGCCGGTGATCCTCGTCGGTGTGCCTCTCATCCTCGTCGGATCCGCCGTCAGTGCGCACTTCCACGGCGACTGGGCCGTGCTGCCGTCGCTCATCGGCGTCTCGACCGCCATCCTCTTCGCCGGGATCGGGATATCGAGCGTGATGTCGGCGCGATTCCCGTATCCGGCGGTTCAGCCGGGCGACAGTCCGTTCCAGCAGCCGCAGACTAGTGGTGCCGCGTCGGCGCTGATCCAGCTCGTCTCGTTCGCGCTCTGCGGGGTCATCGCGGCACCCGCCATCGTCCTGGCGGCCCTCGGCCTCCGGTTGGGCGGCGACTGGGCCACCTGGTCGCTCGTCTGCGGTGTCGCGACGGCGGTGCTGTCGCTCGTGATCGGCACCGTCTGGGGCGGGAGAATCTTCGAGCGGCGCGGGCCCGAGCTGCTGGCGTTCGCGAACCGCCACTAGAGACGACGAAGCCGCCCATCCGGAGCGGGACGAGGATCGACGGGTCCGTACAATGGACGCATGTTCTCGATGAGTATGGTTCCCGAGGCGCCCGGGGAAGGCGGCGGTACCGATGTTCTCGATCGCGAGCTCGAGGAACTCCTCCATCAGCAGGGCGGGGAGCCCGGCGATCACGAGCGCTTCTCGCACTACGTGAAGAAGGAGAAGATCCTCGAGTCGGCGATGACGGGCAAGCCGGTCATCGCGCTGTGCGGCAAGAAGTGGCTACCCGGACGCGATCCGGAGAAGTTCCCGGTGTGCCCCGACTGCAAGAAGATCTACGAGAAGCTCAAGTCCTGATCAGGGTAGGTAGACCGTCGGGATCGCCGGGTCGCCCGCGCGGAGTCGGAAGGACTCCGCGGAGAGCTCCCCGACGGCGAACCGCGCATGCTCCCGCGCCAGCGCCGTTCCGGCTGCACCGAGGTAGCGTTCGTCCACCTCGCCTGCGCTGACGAGCGGCACCTGCAGTTCCCGATCGCGGGGATCGGGCTGCACCTCGTCGCCGATGTAGATCACCTCGGCCGCCGCGGTGCCCCGCTCATCGCGCTGGCGCATCGGCCGCTTGCGCCCGCCGAGGCTGGCTTTCTGGGCGCTCGTCTTGGCCACCGACACCCACTCGCCCCGGGAGTCCCGGTGCGCCACCAGCTTGAACACCATGCCGGCGGCCGGTGCGCCGGAACCGGTCACCACGCTCGTCCCCACACCGTAGGCGTCGACCGGCGACGCGCTCAGGGCGGCGATGCCGTACTCGTCCAGGTCGTTCGTCACCGTGATTCTCGTCCCGGTCGCTCCGAGCGAGTCGAGTTGGGCGCGCACGTCGGCCACCACCGTGGGCAGGTCGCCGGAGTCGATCCGCACGGCGCCGAGTTCCGGACCGGCCACGCGGACCGCGGTCTCCACGGCCTTCGGCACGTCGTAGGTGTCGATGAGCAGGGTGGTTCCCGGACCCATGGTGGCCACCTGCGCGCGGAACGCGTCCTCCTCGCTGTCGTGCAGGAGGGTGAACGAGTGCGCTGCGGTGCCCATGGTGGGCACGCCCCAGGAACGCCCGGCCTCGAGATTCGACGTGGCGTCGAATCCCGCGATGTACGCCGCGCGTGCCGCAGCGACGGCGGCCTGCTCGCTCGCCCGACGCGAGCCCATCTCGGCGAGCGGCCGACCGGAGCTCACGGAGACCATCCGTGCCGCCGCACTCGCCACCGCGGAGTCGTAGTTCAACACGCTCAGGGTCAGCGTCTCGAGGATCACGCCGTCGGCGAAGGGAGCATCGACGACGAGCAGGGGAGACCCGGGGAAGTACACCTCACCCTCGCGGTAGCCGCGGATGTCACCCCGGAAGCGGTAGTCCGCCAGCCAGTCGAGCGCGTCCGATCCGATCACCGAGTTGGCCTGCAACCAGTTCAGCTCCGCCTCGTCGAAACGGAAATCGCGGATGAGCTCGAGCAGGCGACCGGTGCCCGCCACCATCCCGTAGCGCCGGCCGTTGGGCAGGCGCCGGGCGAACACCTCGAAGACGCAGTCGCGCGAATGCGTGCCGGCGCGCATGGCCGCCTCGAGCATCGTGAATTCGTATCGGTCGGTCAGGAACGCCGTTGAAGTGCCCACCCGTCCAGCCTACGGGCAGCGATCGACCTGCCCCGCGGCACCCGCGCGGGAGGCGGGCACGGCACCGGGTCTAAAATGACTGCACATGAGCAATGCGCCGATCGGGATCTTCGACTCTGGGGTCGGTGGTCTCACCGTCGCGCGCGCGGTGATGACGCAACTGCCGCGGGAGTCGATCGTCTACATCGGCGACACGGCGCGGTCCCCGTACGGCACCAAGACCATCGCCGAGGTCCGGCGCTACGCGCTCGACGTACTCGACACGCTGGTCGAGCAGGGCGTGAAGATGCTCGTCATCGCGTGCAACACCGCATCCGCCGCGGTGCTCCGGGATGCGCGGGAGCGGTACGACGTGCCGGTGCTCGAGGTCATCCAGCCCGCGGTGCGCCGCGCCGTATCCGCCACCCGCAACTCCCGGGTCGGGGTGATCGCGACGCAGGCGACCACCACCTCACGGGCGTACGACGACGCGTTCGCCGCCGCTCCGCACCTGCGGCTGTTCACCCGGGCATGCCCGCGCTTCGTGGAGTTCGTGGAACGCGGCGAGACCAGCGGCACCGAACTCCTGGCCGTGGCCGAGGAGTACCTCGCGCCCCTCCGTGCGGCGGTAGTCGACACACTGGTACTCGGCTGCACGCACTACCCCTTTCTGAAGGGCGCGATCTCGCTCGTGATGGGCCCGGACGTCACCCTCGTGTCGAGCGACACGGAAACGGCCAACGACGTCTACCGCACGCTGGTCTCGGGCGGCATCGAACGCACCGACGCTGCTCCGCCCGACATCCGCTACGAGGCGACGGGCGACAGCGCCGACACGTTCCTCCGGCTGGCCGATCGCTTCCTGGGCGTCGGGGTGTCGAGTGTGGAGCTCGTGCGCACGGGCGCCATCTCGCTGCCCGCCCCGCGCTGACCGCGCCCTCATCCCGCCTCCCCACGCACCATCCGGTACGACCCACCGCACAGACAAGGAACACGAGTGAGCACAGCACGCAAGGACGGCCGCACGGCGAATCAGCTCCGCGAGATCACCATCGAGCGCGGATGGAGCAGCCAGGCGGAGGGGTCGGCGCTCATCTCGTACGGCAACACCAAGGTGCTCTGCACCGCCTCCTTCACCAACGGCGTGCCGCGCTGGCTGACCGGCAAGGGCAAGGGCTGGGTCACCGCCGAGTATGCGATGCTGCCCCGGTCGACCAACGACCGCATGGACCGGGAATCGGTCAAGGGCAAGATCGGCGGACGCACCCATGAGATCTCCCGGCTCATCGGCCGCAGCCTCCGCGCGGTGATCGACACCAAAGCGCTCGGCGAGAACACCATCGTGATCGACTGCGACGTGCTGCAGGCGGACGGCGGAACCCGCACCGCCGCAATCACGGGCGCGTACGTGGCGCTCGCCGATGCGATCGAGTGGGCCCGGGGAAAGAAGTTCATCGCGCAGAAGGCCACCCCGCTGATCGACAGCGTCAGCGCCGTCTCGGTGGGCATCGTGGACGGGACGCCCCTCCTCGACCTCGCCTACGTGGAGGACGTGCGCGCCGACACAGACATGAACGTCGTGGTCACCGGCCGCGGCCTGTTCGTGGAGGTGCAGGGCACCGCCGAGGCCGCGCCGTTCGATCGCACCGAGCTCAACGCGCTGCTGGACCTCGCACTCGAGGGCACCACCAGCCTGCGGGACGCCCAGATCGCCGCTCTCGGAGCAGTCGACCCGCGATGACCCGGCTCGTGCTCGCCACGCACAATCCGCACAAGGTCGAGGAACTCAGGCGGATCCTCGGCGGACGGCTCGGGGACGCGGAACTCGTCGGCTACGACGGCCCCGAACCGGCCGAGACCGGCACCACCTTCGCGGAGAATGCGCTAATCAAGGCGCGGGCCGCCGCCGCGCACACCGGTATGACGGCGATCGCCGACGACTCCGGTATCGGCGTGCGGGTGATGGGCGGCGCCCCCGGGATCTTCTCCGCCCGCTGGTCCGGCCCGGGCAGGGAGGCGACGGACAACCTCGCACTGCTGCTCTGGCAGCTGACGGACATCCCCGCCGAACACCGTGCCGCGAGCTTCACCTGCGCGGCCGCGTTCGTCGATCCCGCCGACGGGTACGAGCACGTCGAAACAGCCGAGTGGACCGGACGGATCCTTGCCGAACCGAGCGGAGCAGGCGGTTTCGGATACGACCCGATCTTCGCTCCCGATGGCGTTCCCGGGTCGGCCGCCGACCTGACGACCGAGGAGAAGGACCGCCTGAGCCACCGCGCGATGGCGTTCGACCGGCTCTGGGCGGCGGTGCGCACGCGGCTCGCGTGACGTAGGATTTCGGTGTGCCGAAAAGACGGCTTGCCGCATCCCGAAAGCTCCGCCCGGTTGCGGTGGGCTGCGCGCTCCTCGTTGCGCTGGCAGGGTGCGCCGGGTCCGGTGCTCGCGCCCTCGACGCGGACGACCGGCCGGTGGTGCTCGCCACCTTCACCGTGATCGCCGACATGGCATCCGTCGTCGCGGGCGACGCGGTGCGGGTGGAAGCACTGATCAAGCCGGGGGCGGAGATCCACGGGTACGAACCGACGCCGTCCGATCTCGTCCGCGCGTCGAACGCCGACCTCATCCTCGACAACGGAATGGGCCTCGAGGGGTGGTTCGAGCAGTTCCTCGCGAGCATCGACGTGCCGCACGCCGAACTGACGGCCGGGGTCGATCCCGTCGCCATCGCCACGGGCCACTACGAAGGCGAGCCCAACCCGCACGCCTGGATGTCCCCGGTCGCATCCGAGGCCTACGTGCACGCCATCGTCGCCGCGCTCTCCGAGCTCGCGCCGGCGAACGCCGGTGCGTTCGAGGCCAACGGCCGCGAGTACATCGGGGAGCTTCGCGCCATCACCGCGAACCTGCGCGCGTCGGTGGCCGCGTTGCCCCCAGCCTCCCGTGTGCTGGTCACCTGCGAGGGCGCGTTCAGCTACCTCGCCCGCGACGCCGGACTCGAGGAGGCCTACCTGTGGGCGGTCAACAGCGACAACGAGGGAACACCGCAGCAGATCGCCGCCACCGTGCGGCTCGTGGAGCAGAAGGCGGTGCCGACGGTGTTCTGCGAGTCGACCGTGAACGACGCGGTGCAGCGCCAGCTCGCCCGGCAGACCGGTGCCGCGTTCGGCGGGCCCCTCTACGTCGACTCCCTGTCGTCAGCGGACGGGCCTGTCCCCACCCATCTCGACCTGCTGCGGCACGACGTCGACGTCATCCTCGACGGGCTCTCCGATGGCTGAACGCCGAACCGAACCGATGGCGGATCCGATCCTGTCCGTCTCCGGCGTCACCGTGCGCTACGGCACGGTGCAGGCACTCCGCGACGTCTCGCTCGACCTGACGGCCGGACGCATCCTCGGGCTCCTCGGCGTGAACGGGTCGGGCAAGTCGAGCCTCTTCGGCGCCATCATGGGCACCGTGGTCGTGGACGCGGGGCGCGTGCGGCTGTTCGGCGGCAGCTCGGCCGCGGCCCGGAAGCGCAATCTCGTGACCTACGTGCCGCAGTCCGAGAACGTCGACTGGGACTTCCCGCTCTCGGTTCGGGAGGTGGTGCTGATGGGTCGCTACGGCATGCTCGGATTCACCCGGCGACCGCGACGCATCGACAGGGTCGCCGTCGCCGACGCGCTCGACCGGGTGGGGCTCGCCGAGCTCGCCGACCGCCAGATCGGCGAGCTGTCCGGCGGGCAGCGCAAGCGGGTGTTCCTCGCGCGGGGCATCGCCCAGGGGGCCGGACTGCTGCTTCTCGACGAGCCGTTCGCCGGGGTGGACAAGGCATCGGAACGCACCATCGTGGATCTGCTGCGGGCCCTCCGCGACGAGGGCTGCGGCATCCTCGTCTCGACGCACGACCTCGCCGGCGTGCCCGAGCTGTGCGACGAGGTGCTGCTGCTGCAGAACCGGGTGCTGTTCCGGGGTGCGCCGCACGAGGCGCTCACCCCCGAGCGGTTGTCCCTCGCCTTCGGAGCCGAGGTGGGGAACCCGTGACGCCGATCGACTGGCTGTTCGAGCCCCTGCAGTACGCCTTCATGTCCCGGGCGCTCGTCGTGACCGCCGTCGCCGCGGCGACGTGCGCGTTCCTGTCCTGCTGGCTCGTGCAGATCGGCTGGTCGCTGATGGGCGACGCCGTGTCGCACGCGGTGCTGCCCGGGGTGGCCCTCAGTTACATCCTCGGCATCCCGTTCGCCGTCGGTGCCTTCATCTTCGGCGCGGGCGCCGTGGCCCTCATCGGCGGTGTGCGCGCCACCACCCGGATCAAGGCGGATGCGGCGATCGGTGTCGTCTTCACCGCTCTGTTCGCGCTCGGTCTCGTGATCATCTCGGTCACGCCGAGCCAGACCGACCTCACCCACATCCTTTTCGGCAATGTGCTCGGCGTGACCGATGCGGAGATCGCGCAGGTTCTGGTGATCGGAGCCGTCGCCTGCACGGTGCTGTTCCTCAAGCGGCGCGACCTCACCCTCTTCGCGTTCGATCGCAGCCACGCCAACGCCATCGGCATCAATACGCGGTGGCTGTCGGTGCTGCTGCTCGGTCTGCTCGCGCTCACCGTGGTGGTGGCGCTGCAGGCGGTGGGCATCATCCTCGTGGTCGCCATGCTCATCACCCCCGGCGCCACCGCGTACCTGCTCACCAAACGGTTCGATCGGATGCTGGTGCTCGCGGTGGCGGTGACGCTGATCGCCGCCCTCCTCGGGGCGTACGCGAGCTTCTACCTCGACATCTCCACCGGGGGAGCGGTGGTGCTCGCGCAGTCCATCGCGTTCGCCCTCGCCTACCTTTTCGGCGCACGCGGCGGGATGGTGCCGACCCGGCTGCGCATGGCGCGCGCCCGACGATCCGAGGCCGCCGCATGAGTCCGCGCGAACCGATGCCCGTGGCGTACGAGGACTACGTGAAAGCCATCTACGCGCACACGGAGTGGCAGCCGGATCCGATCACCCCGTCGGCGCTCGCGGCCCGGCTCGGTCTCGCCGCGTCGTCCGTCACGGAGATGGTGCGCAAGCTGGCTCGGGATGGTCTCGTGACGCACCGCCCGTACGGTGCGGTGACGCTGACCGATGAGGGAACGGGGCTCGCGCTTCGGATGCTGCGCCGGCACCGCCTGATCGAGACCTGGTTGGTGGACTCGTTCGGCTACGACTGGGACGAAGTGCACGACGAGGCGGAGGTGCTCGAGCACGCGCTGTCCGATCGGTTGCTCGAGTCGATCGCGGATCAGTTGGGGCAGCCCGTGCGGGATCCGCACGGCGATCCGATCCCGGCAGCCGACGGCTCGGTGCTGCAGCCGACAGCGGTTCGCCTCCGCGATGCCGCGGTCGGGCACCGGGGGAGGGTGGTGCGGATCAGCGATCGCGATCCCGGGCTCCTGCGGTACTTCGCGTCGGTGCGCCTCCAGCTCGATGTTCCCGTGCTGGTTCGCGCGCCGGTGCCGTTCCGCGACGACCTGCGGGTGACTCTCGGCGCCGGTGCAGGAGACGACGCCGCCGACTCCGACGGCGACGCACACGGCAGCGTCGACCTCGACCTCGGTGTCGATGCGGCGGAGGCGGTCTGGCTTACTGCTTGATCTGCTCCCGGGCGGCACGGCGACCGGCGAGGGAATGGCGACCCGCCTTGCTGAGCTCGATGAGGATCGGGATGCCCGACAGCAGCACGATGCCGATGATGAAGTACTCCGCGTAGCGCTCGACGAACTCGATCTGGCCCAGGAAGTAGCCGACCAGGGTGAGTCCCACGCCCCAGGCGAACGCCCCGATCACGTTGAAGGTGACGAAGGTGCGGTAGCTCATCTTGCCGACACCGGCCGCGACGGGTACGAAGGCGCGGAAGACGGGAAGGAAGCGCGCGATGATCACGGCCTTACCGCCGTGCTTCACGAAGAACGCGTTGGTGCGCTCGACATTGGCGGGGTTGAAGAAGCGGCTCTCCTGGCGTTTGAAGATCGCCGGGCCGGCCGTCCGGCCGATCAGGTAGGCCGTCTGGTCCCCGGCGAAGGCGGCCACGAAGATGACGAGGACGGTGAGCCAGATCGGCACTCCCACCACGCCGGTGGCGGTGAGGAGTCCCACCGTGAACAGCAGCGAGTCACCGGGAAGGAACGAGACCACGATGAAGGCGGTCTCGGCGAAGATGATCGCCGCGACACCGACGAGAACGAAGGCGCCGAACGCCGTGATCAGCCATTCGGCGTCGAGCCATTCGATTCCAAGCAGGTTGAGCATGGGGTAGTCCCTTCCGGCTCTGGGCCGAAGTCATGGGCGTGGTCGTCGTGCGACATCGTCGCCGGATGGGGTGCCGGACGTGCCCCGGCTGGTATCGCCCCCATCGAAGATACCGTGCGCCCGCTGGGTTCCCCTCGAACGCGTCGGGAAGGCGCGGCATCCGTTCGATGGCGGGAAGGCGTCCGCTCGCACCCGTGCGGGCGGTTCCGGATGCGTCAGGACGCGTCGCGGTGCGGGTGCCCCTGGCTCGGGTGCTGCGTGAAGTCCTCGGGGTCAAGCACGAGATCCGCGGTGTCGGTGTGCTCGATGGCCGCTTCCCGCCGCGCCTTGCGGTTGGACTGCGCGTAGTGGATGGCGGTGGAGACCACCGTCGCGACGACGGCGACGATGAGGATCAGGTCGATGTAGTCCTGCACGAAGTCGCGCACCGGAGGGATGTAGCCGAGCACGTAGCCCAGCAGGGTGAGCCCCGACCCCCAGATCAACGCGCCGACCGCGTTGTAGAAGGAGTACTTGCGGTAGTTCATGTGGCCCACGCCGGCGGCGACCGGCGCGAAGGTGCGGACGATCGGCACGAAGCGGGCGACGATGACCGCGAGTCCGCCGAAGCGCTCGAAGAACGCGTTGGTGCGTTCGACGTTCTTGCGGCTGAAGATGCCGCTCTCCTTGCGTTCGAATATTCGTGGGCCGCCTTTGTGCCCGATCAGGTAGCCGACCTCCCCACCGACGAACGCGGCGAACGCGATCGCGAGACACACCCACCAGATAGGAATCTCGATCACCTGCGAGAAGGTGAGGATGCCGGTGATGATCAGCAGGGTGTCACCCGGCAGGAGGAAACCCACGAGGAGACCGGTCTCGGCGAAGACGATGAAGCAGATACCGAGGAGCGCGAACGCACCGAAGCCCGCAATCAGGTTCTCCGGATCGAGGAACGGAATAAGAGCGGTGGGCGCCACGTGTCGGGAATCTCCTGACGTCGGCAGACCAAGCGACCGACGATTGGAACGGGTATTTCGAACACATTAGCGCGCGGAGGCGACGAAACGCCGGGGGATTTCCCCCGCAACCGATTCCTCGCCGTGGCGCGTTATGCGGGAGTGCCATTCCCTTCATAGACTGAGCGCATGAACATCGTGGGATACATCGTTTCGTTCGGCCTCTTCATCGTCGGCGTGTATCTCTTCGCGGCCGCGTTCTCCTTCGAGGGCATCGAAGGCTACGTCTTCTTCGCGGGCATCATGGCCGTATCGGCCGCTCTGTTCATCCCCGCGCACATCCTGCAGCGCGTCGACAAGTAGCGCTCGCGCGTCCGAGCTGGGCGTCTTTCCTGAGCCTGTCGAAGGGCGGTCCCTGAGCCTGTCGAAGGGCGGTCCCTGAGCCTGTCGAAGGGCGGTCCCTGAGCCCGTCGAAGGGCGGTCCCTGAGCCTGTCGAAGGGCGGTCGGTGCGGGAGAAGGGACTTGAACCCTCACGCTCGAAAGCACAGGAACCTAAATCCTGCGTGTCTGCCAATTTCACCACTCCCGCGGAGTCCTAAGTTTAGGTGCACACGATCAAGGAGGATTCGTCGATGACCGCTCTCTCGAACGACACCGTGGCGGGTCTCGACCCCGCCGTCGCCGTGCCCTCCTACGACCGCTCCGCGCTCGTTCCCGGCATCGTGCACTTCGGTGTCGGTGGCTTCCACCGGGCGCATCAGGCGATGGTGCTCGACCGACTGCTGTCCACGGGGGCCGCGACCGAGGGCATCTGCGGCGTCGGCGTGCTGCCGCTGGATCGCCGGATGGCGGACGTGATGGCCGCGCAGGACTGCCTCTACACGCTGGTGCTGAAGCATCCGGATGGTGCGCTCGAGCCCCGCGTCATC
Source organism: Planctomonas psychrotolerans (assembly GCF_008642235.1). GTDB lineage: Bacteria > Actinomycetota > Actinomycetes > Actinomycetales > Microbacteriaceae > Planctomonas > Planctomonas psychrotolerans. Next base: position 2,447,688 of record NZ_SJEV01000001.1, read on the forward strand.
GGATCGATCTGCGAATACCTCTTCGCACCCGACGACCCGAAGGCGGTCATCGACCGGCTGGCCGCCGGAACCACCCGCATCGTCTCGCTCACCGTGACCGAGGGCGGGTACAACTTCCACCAGGTGACGGGCGACTTCGACGAGACGGCGCCCGACGTGCGCCACGACCTGGAGTCGAGCGCGGCACCGCGGACCGTCTTCGGTCTGGTCACCGAAGCGCTCCGCGCCCGGCGTGACTCGGGCACACCGCCGTTCACGGTCATGTCCTGCGACAACATCCAGGGCAACGGCGAGGTGGCGAAACGCAGCTTCGTGGCCTACGCCACTCTCAAGGATCCTGAGCTCGGGGCGTGGATCGACGAGCACGTGCCGTTCCCGAACTCGATGGTCGACCGCATCACCCCGGTGACGTCCGACTCCGATCGCGATGAGCTGTCCCGTCGGTTCGGTGTGGAGGACGCGTGGCCCGTGGTGTGCGAGCCGTTCTTCCAGTGGGTGCTCGAGGACTACTTCCCGCTCGGCCGCCCGCCGTTCGAGCAGGCCGACGTGCAGGTGGTCGCCGACGTGCTGCCGTACGAGCTGATGAAGCTCCGCCTCCTCAATGTGGGCCACCAGGCGCTCTGCTACTTCGGCTACCTCGCCGGGTACCGCTATGCGCACGAGGCCCTGGGCGACCCGCTCATCCCCGCCCTCCTCCGCGCCTACATGCAGGAGGAGGGGCGACCGACCCTGCAGCCCGTGCCAGGGGTGGACCTCGCCGAGTACATCGATACGTTGATCGAGCGCTTCTCGAACCCGGAGGTGCGGGACACGCTGGCCCGGCTGTGCGCGGAGTCCTCCGATCGCATTCCGAAGTGGCTGGTGCCCGTCGTGCGCGAAAACCTTGCGGCGGGTGGTGAGGTGCGGTTGTCCGCCGCCATCGTGGCCAGCTGGGCACGCTACGCGGAGGGCGTGGACGAGGCCGGCGAACCGATCGACGTGGTGGACCGGCTGTCCGAGCGGCTGGGGCCGATCGCGCGCACGCAGCGGGAGAACCCGCTGGCATTTCTCGAAAGCCGGGACCTGTTCGGCGACCTGATCGACGATCCGCGCTTCACCGAGCCCTATGCGGAGGCACTGCGGTCCCTGCACGAGCGGGGTTCGCGGGCGACCCTCGAGGCGTTCGTCGGGGGCGAGTAGGGGCTCTGTAGTCGACGAGTACTGCGCCGACGATCACGCCTGCAGCGAGCCGAGCTTGAAGGAGGCGCCGGTGGGGTCGGCGACGGTGGCGAGGCGACCGTACGGAGTGTCCTCCGCCGGTTCGAGCACCGATCCGCCGAGGGACTCGACGAGCGCGATCGACGCGTCGACGTCCGACGAGCCGAAGTAGACGTGCCACTGCGCGGGCGCTCCCGCGGGGAGAAAGGCCGACGCGTCCATGATCCCGGCGAACGGCGCGCCGTTCTGCACCTGCTGGGTGTAGCGGAACTCGTCACTGTCGCCGACGACCTCCGTCTCCCAGCCGAAGACGCTCGTGTAGAAGTCGACCGCCTTCGCGTAGTCGCGGGTGTGCAGTTCGTGCCAGTTGGGCGCTCCGTGCTCGGACACCACGTCGAACCCCTGGATCGATCCGGGCTGCCAGGCGCAGATCGCGCCGCCGGAGGGATCGGCCAGCACGGCCATCCGTCCGAAGTCCATCACGTCCATGGCGTCCATCAGCACCTGCCCGCCTGCGGCCACCGCGGCGGCCGCGGTGGCGGCGGCGTCCGGAGTGTGCAGGTAGGTCGACCACGCGTCCGGCTGCCCGGACTGCCCGTCGCTCGCCATGGCTCCCGCGACCGACCTTCCGAAGAGGAAGAAGTTCACATAGCCGCCGGTGTCCTCGCCGCCGCGTTCAGCGGTCCAGCCGAACAGTCCGGTGTAGAAGTCGACGGCGCGGTCGATGTCGGAGGTCGAGAGGTCGATCCAGATGGGAGCGCCGAGAGGGGTGACGGTACGGGCGGGCACGGTGGTCTCCTTCGCGGTCGAACGGTCCCCCCGGAGCGTGCGAGCGCCGCGCTGCGCACGCTCTGATGGTAGCGATCGCGCGCACCGTCCAACACCCTGTGGATAAGTTTCCCGCTCCGTCGGTGCGGCGCTTCACAATGCTGCCGTGACCTCAGCAGCCCACCTCATCACCGACTCGGTGCGGGAGCGAGTGCGGCGGGAAGGGGTGGACCTCGCGGCGAGGGCCGATCTGGCCGCGGAGTACGTGCACGACGAGGTGCGGCGGTACAGCGAGCGGGCGCTCGGCGGCAGCATGCCGCTGCTCGCCGATGAGCGGTCGACGGCGCGGGAGGTGCTCGCGACCCTGACGGGCTTCGGCGCTCTGCAGCCCTACCTCGACGACCCGACCGTCGAGGAGATCTGGATCAACTCGCCGACGCGCGTCTTCGTCGCGCGTGACGGCGTGTCCGAGCTGACATCCACGGTGCTCACCGGAACGGAGGTGCGCGACCTCGTCGAACGGATGCTGCAGTCGTCCGGCCGCCGGGTGGACCTCTCCTCGCCGTTCGTCGATGCGTCGTTGCCGGACGGATCGCGGCTGCACGTGGCGATCCCCGACATCACTCCGCGGCACTGGGCCGTCAACATCCGCAAGTTCCACCGCCGCATTCGCGATCTGCAGCGTCTCGTGGAGCTGGGTTCGCTGCCGTCGGACGCCGCCGAGTTCCTCGCCGACTGCGTCACCTCGGGGTCGAACATCCTCGTGTCGGGGCCACCCAGAGCGGCAAGACCACCCTGCTGAACGCGCTTCTCTCGGTGGCGCGACCCGGCGAGCGGATCGTGACGGTGGAGGAGACCTTCGAACTCGACCTCGACGCACGTGACGTCGTGTCGATGCAGTGCCGGCAGCCGTCGCTCGAGGGCACGGGGGAGATCACGCTGCGCCGCCTCATCAAGGAAGCCCTCCGGATGCGCCCCGACCGGCTCGTCGTCGGTGAGGTGCGGGAGGCCGAGAGCCTGGACCTGCTGATCGCGCTGAACAGCGGCCTCCCGGGGATGTGCAGCATCCACGCCAACAGCGCCCGGGATGCAGTGGTGAAGATGTGCACCCTGCCGCTTCTGGCGGGCCGCAACATCGATTCCGCTTTCGTGGTTCCGACGGTGGCCTCGTGCATCGACATCGTGGTGCACTGCGAGATCGACGCAGCGGGCCGCCGACGGATCGGGGAGATCCGGGCCCTCACGGGAGCATCGACCCCGGTGAACATCGAGTCCGACGCCATCTTCGCGGTGCGCGGAGACCGGCTCGTTCCCACCGGCGCGGTCCCGGCCAAGCGCGCGCGGGTCCGCTCATCCGCGCCGGTGCCGGAAGGGCCACGGGGGAGCGACCGATGAGTGCACTTGTCGGGGTGTTGTTGGGACTCGGCCTGCTGCTGACGGTGTCGCCCCGCATGTGGCCGCGGTCCCGCGAGCCGGTGGCCGCCCGTCCGCGGAGGGCCGAGCGGGCGCGGGACGTGCTCGCCCGAGCAGGTTTGGGGCGGGTCCCACTCGGCGCCTTCGGTCTGCTGTCCGTGCTCTGCGCGGTCGTGTGCGGTGCCCTCGCATCCGCTATGACCGGTGTGCTGGTCCTCTCGGTCGCGGCCGCGGGCGCGGGGGCCGCCTTGCCGACGATCCTCGTTCGGTGGCGGTCCCGCGTGGTGCGACAGGCCGCGATGTCGTTCTGGCCGGACGTGGTGGACCACCTCGTCTCCGCGGTGCGCAGCGGACTGGGTCTGCCCGAGAGCATCTCCACGCTGGCGCACGGGGGACCACCGGCGCTGCGTCCGGCCTTCACCGGGTTCGAGCGCACCTACGGCACGACCGGCAACTTCACCGTGGCCGTCGACGAACTGAAGGGCCGCCTCGCCGACCCGACCGCCGACCGCATCCTCGAGACGCTGCGGATGTCGAGAGACGTGGGAGGAAGCGAGCTCACCTCCGTGCTGCGCAGCCTCGGCAGCTACCTCCGCCAGGAGTCCGCCATCCGCGGCGAGGTGGAGGGGCGTCAGTCATGGGTGATCAATGCCGCCAGACTGGGCGTGGCGGCGCCATGGGTCATCCTGCTGATGCTGTCGACCCGTCCGGAGGCCGCCAGCGCGTACAACACGAGTGCCGGGGCGTTGCTCATCGGGGGCGGCCTCGCGGTGTCGGTGGTCGCGTACCGGGCGATGGTCCGTGTGGGCCGCCTGCCCGAGGAACGCAGGTGGTTCGCATGACGGCGGCCATGTCGTGGGCGTTGTGTCTCGGTGTAGTGCTCGGACTCGGGCTGTGGTCCCTGGCGAGCACCGTACCGCGGCTCGGTCGTCCGACACTCGCCGCGCGGGTGGCGCCCTCGCTCCTCGACGTGTCCGACGGTGCACGCGTGTTCCTGTCGCGCCGGTCCATCGATCCGCTCCCGGTGCTGGGCACCCTGCTGTCGCCGGTGCTCGGCGGGGCGGCACGGGGGCTGCGGGGCGTGCTCGGCGGTGATGATCGGGTGCTGCTCCGGCTTCGTCAGTCCGGATCGACGAGCAGCGTGGAACGTTTCCGCTCCGAGCAACTGGTCTGGGCTCTGGTCGGCGCCGCCGCGGGCATGCTCATCGTGGTGCTGTCGGCGGCCGAGAGCACCATGCCTCTGGCCGTGCAGGTCGCGGTGCCGGTAGTCGGCGCTATGGCAGGACTCACCCTGCGCGATGCCCTTCTCACGAGGGCGGCGACCGCACGCATCGCGCGGATCACGAGCGAGTTCCCCACGGTGGTCGAGTTTCTCACGCTCACCCTTTCTGCCGGGGAGGGTGTCCTCGACTCGCTGCGCAGGGTGGCGCGCGTGAGCAACGGGGAGTTCTCGCGCGAGCTCGCGGTCGTGGTGGCCGACGTACACACCGGTGTGGCGCTTCCCGTAGCGCTCGACGCGATGGATCGACGGCTCGGCGCGCCCCCGGTGACCCGGCTCGTCGAACAGCTGATCGCCGCCCTCGAACGCGGCAGCCCCCTCGCCGAGGTGCTCCGGGCGCAAGCTCAGGATGCGCGGGAGGCCGCGAAGCGGGCACTGCTCGAGACCGCCGGCAAGAAGGAAGTGGCGATGCTCGTGCCGCTCGTCTTTCTCATCCTGCCGCTCACCATCGCATTCGCGATCTTCCCCGGCATCGTCGTCCTGCAGACCGGATTCTGACCCGTACAAGGAGCACACCATGGCCCGACTGATGCAGTACTTCTTCTCCCTCGCCCACGATGACGATGGCGACGTGCCGGGATGGGTGCTGATCACCCTGATGACGGCCGGTCTGGTCATCCTGATCTGGGGACTGGCGGGCCCGGCTCTCAGCGCCGTGTTCGAGCAGGCCATCGACCGCGTGACCGCGTTCTGACCCATGGCCGCCCGGCGCGCGCGAGGAATGCATGCTCTTCGCGAGTGCGACTGTCGGCGTCGGCGTGAAACGCGTGTGCGGGATGGCGACGTTCGCATGGCTTCTGAGTGCGGCTCGGCGACCGCGGAGTTCGTGATGGTGGCCGCGCTGCTGACGGTGCTGACGCTGTCCGTGCTGCAACTCGGGCTCGCGCTGCACATCCGCAACACCCTGCTCGACGCCGCGGCGGAGGGTGCTCGCGTTGCGGCGCTCGCCGACGGCACCCTCGCGGACGGGGTGCGCCGAACCGAGGATCTCCTCTCGACCGCACTCGGTCCGTCCTACGCGCGTGGGGTGTCCGCGCGACAGCGGGAGGTCCTCGGTGCGCCGGGCATCCAGGTCACCGTGATCGCACCGGTTCCCCTGATCGGCCTGATCGGATTCGAGGACGGCCTGGAGGTGAGCGGCCATGCCGCGCTCGATAGCATCCGGTGAGCACGCCGCTCGCTCCGGCACAGCCCGCTGGCTGCGGGACAGGATCGGGTCCGGCGCCCGAGACGACACCGGTTCGGCGTCGCTGGAGTTCGTCACCGCCGGACTGATTCTGCTCCTGCCGCTCGTGTACCTGATCCTCACCGTGGCGACGGTGCAGGCCGCAGCGCTCGCCACCGAGGGCAGCGCCCGGCAGGCGGTCAGGGTGTTCGTGCGTGCCGACACGGAGTCGGCGGGGCGGGCGGCGGCCGAACGGGCGGTGCGAGTGGGACTCGCCGACTTCGGCATCGATGCGGATGCGGCCGAGGTCGACGTCACGTGCAGTCCGCGGCCGGAGGAGTGCCTGCGTCGGCGCGGGTCGGTGACGGTCTCCGTGACGGTGGCGGTGACCCTGCCTCTCTTGCCGACGGCACTCGATGTCGATGCGCCCGCGAGCATCCCGCTGAGCGGCACCGCCACGCACGTCGTCTCCCGTTTCTGGGCCGGCGCGTCGTGACCGGGCGGTGGGTCGGCCGTGGCGTCGGGCACGGCGGGTGGGCACGTCTCCGCCGCGACGACAGCGGCTCGACGCTGCTGCTCACCGTGGGTTTCGGCGCGCTCTCACTCGCCGTCGTGCTGGTGGTCGTGGCCGCGACGTCGCTGTACCTGGAGCGCAAGCGCCTGTTCACCGCCGCGGACGGGGCGGCCCTCGCGAGCGCGGAGGCGTTCGATCTCGACCGGATCGAGGCGGCGGACGACGGCACGGTGCGCGCGGTGCTCGACCCCGCCGACGTGCGCACGGCCGCAGAGGACTACCTCCACGCCCTTCCCGGTGCCTCGTTCCACGACCTCACCGTCGAGCGGGCCGACACCGCCGACGGCCGGACCGCGACGATCGCGCTCTCCTGCCGCTGGCGTCCGCCGATCGCCTCCCTGTTCGTGCCGGACGGCCTGCGGATCGACGTGACCGCCACGGCGCGTGCCGTGTTCACCGTGGAGCCCGAGCCCGAGCCCGAGCCCGAGCCCGAGCCCGAGCCGGTGCCGTGAAGCGGAAGGCGACAGGTGAATCTCGATCACCCGCAGCGGGTCGGTCAGTCGAGGAGCAGGATCTCCACCCGGCGATTCAGCTGCTGCGCCGCGGGATCAGGGGCACCATCCGGCCCGGTCTCGGCGCGGAGCGGCTCGGCCTCCCCGAGACCGCGGGCGTCGAGAGAGTCGGCGGACACACCCGATTCGATCAGCAGGTCGCGCACGGCGCCCGCCCGCCGGTCCGACAGGTCGAGGTTGTACGCGTCGTCGCCCACCGAGTCGGTGTGACCGGTGATCTGCGCGTGCGGCGAGCCGAGCGCGTCGAGCAGCGCCGCCACCCGTTGCAGGTGCTCCTGGCCGTTCGGCTGGATGTTCACGCTGTCGAAGTCGAAGACCACGTTCGAGTCGAGCCGGATGACCGTGCCGCACACGGTACCCGACGGTTCCACGACGGTGACGGCGGGAACGGGCGGGAAGAGCGGGAGGCCGTCGGTCAGCACGGACTGCACGACGGCGACCCGGTCGGCGTCCCCGTCCCCGAACAGCTCGCCCGCGGCGTTCATCGACAGCCGCATCGACCCGTCCTCGTAGCCGCCGGCTCCGGTGCCGTCGATCCAGACCCGCGTCGTGTCGTCCTCGTAGGAACCGGAGCCGTCGGCACGGACGCTGTACCGGGCGTCCCCGCTCTTGTAGGTGCCCGAGCCATCGGCGGCGACCGAGACCCGCGTCTCGCCGTCGTCGTACACGCCTGCGCCGTCGGGGAGCACCGCGACGTGCACGTCCGGGGCCTCGTAGTTGCCGGTGCCGTCGGCCGCGACGGTGATGCTCGTGGTCTCGTCCTCGAAGTGCTGTGTCGCGCCGGTCACCGGGGTGCCGCTATCCGCCGCGCTGGCATCGCCCGCGTCTGTGCACCGCGCATCCAGCACGGCGATGCCCTCGTACAGCCCCGGGGGCACGTCGAGCTCGCCCGAGATGCGCTGGTTCTCCGCCGTGGTGAGCAGCTGGGTCGGAATGGTGAAGGCCGGCACGGGCGGCAGGGTGAGGGTTCGGCGCAGGTCGGCCTCGAACTCCGCCGTCTCGGCCGCAGCCGCTTCCGCGGCCGCCTCGTCGGCACCGGCCGTGCCCGACGGCGTCGAGGCGGGGTCCGCGGAACCGGGGCCGGCGGGGGTGGCCTCGGCGGTGCACGCTGTGATGGCGAGTGTCAAAAGCAGCACGGGGACGAGAAGCGAACGCATTCGGGTATGCCTTCCGTGACGGCTCGCGACGGGGGAATCGCGAACGAGCTTCGGGACGTGTGGGCGGGACGGGTGAGCGTGGGGAAAAGTCCCGCGAAGTATAGCCACAGCCGGTGTCCGGCTCGCATCCGTGCCGACCGCCTCGCAAGGCCGCGATCAGGGTCCGTCGATCCAGCTCTTGCGACCCGGCCAAGGCGCGAGGGCGTGCGCACGGGCTCCGCGCGACCGTCGGGTCACGCCTCCGGCGGCGTCTCGTCCCGCTTCCGCCACGGCACGTAGCGGGGCACGTACCGGGCGAAGATGGCGGCGCCGATGAGTCCGAACACGCTCATCACGCCGCTCGCGATCGACAGCGAGGCCACGGCGGTGAGCAGGGAGATGAGCAGGGGAGCCGCGGCGCTTCCCGCGTCGGCGGTGAACCGCCAGGCGCCGAGGAACGGCGCCGGGTTGCGCTTCGGCGCGAGGTCGGCGCCGAGAGTCATGAGGATGCCGCTGCCGATGCCGTTGGCCAGCGACAGGAAGATGGCCACCACGATGAACCACTGCACGTTCGCGGGCAGGTCGTGGGTGAGCGACAGCGTGAAGTAGCCGACACTGAGCCCGAACAGCGACGGCATGGCGCTCCACAGGCGCCCGAAGCGATCCATGATCTGGCCGCTCAGGTAGAACAGGGCGAAGTCCACGCCGCCCGCGATGCCGATGATCAGCGCGGTGCTCGAGTCGGAGATGCCGATGCTCACCGCCCACAGCGGCAGCATGACCCCGCGCCCCGAGCGCAGCGCGGCCACCATCGCGGCGCCGCTGCCGAGCTTCACCAATACCCCCTTGTGGTTCCAGATGGTGCGGAACAGCCCGTGCGCCTCCTGGGCGACGAAGCGCCCGCCCTCCGTGGTCGGCACTCCGTCGGGCCCCGCGAGCTGCTGGGCGCGGAGGATCTTCATGGGGTCGGGCAGGGCGAGCAGCACTCCGGCCGCCGCGAGGCAGGCCACGATGTGCACTCCGAATGCGACCTGCGGTGTGCCGGTCAGGTGGATGAGTCCGGCGGTCAGGAACGGGCCGATGAAGAAGCCGGCCCGGAAGATGCCGCCGAGCGTGGACAGTGCCCGCGCCCGGTAGTGCCGGGGGACGAAGCTCGTCATGAACGCATGCCGGGCGAGCGCGAACACGGCGGTCGACAGGCCGATCAGCAAGACGCCGGCGCCGAGCACCCACGGTGACGGCGCCAGGAGGCAGACGACAAGTCCCACCACTGAGAGCAGTGCCGCCCAGATCATCGCGGCCTTCTCACCGATCCGGCTCACCACGCTGCCGCTCGGGATGTCACCGATCAGTTCGCCGACCATGAGCATCGCCGCGATGAAGCCGGCGATCGCCAGAGAGGCGCCCAGATCGTCGGCCACGATCGGAATGATCGGGATGATGGCGCCCTCGCCGATGGAGAACAGCAGCGTGGGGAGGAAGGCGGGGAGTGCGACAGAACGCAGCGAGAAGGGGCGCTCTGGGGAGGACATGGCGGAGCAAGCCTACGCCGGGCCCGCGCCCGCGACCGGCACGGGCGGGCTGGCGGGTAGGCTGGACCACCATGGTCGACCTGGATTTAACCGAACAGATCTCCGCCCTCCGCGCAACGTTCGCCGACATCCGCTCCGTCGTCGGGATCGATCGGCTCGAGGCCGAAGTCGCCGAACTGAGCGAGCAGGCGGGCGTCCCCGATCTCTGGGACGACAGCGAGCACGCGCAGAAAGTGACGAGCGACCTCAGTCACCGGCAGACGGAGCTCGCCCGCATCACGAGCATCGAGCGGCGGCTCGACGACCTCGAGGTGCTCGTGGAGATGGCCGTGGACGGCGATGACGAGGAGTCCGCCGAGGAGGCCCGCGCCGAACTGGAGAGCCTGCAGAAGGTGCTCGGCGACCTCGAGGTGCACACGCTGCTGAACGGCGAGTACGACGCCCGGTCCGCGGTCATCACCATCCGCGCCGGCGCCGGGGGCGTGGATGCCGCGGACTTCGCCGAGATGCTGCTGCGCATGTACCTCCGCTACGCCGAGCAGCACAGCTACCCGGTGAAGGTGCTCGACACCAGCTACGCGGAGGAGGCCGGCATCAAGTCCGCCACCTTCGAGGTCGACGCGCCCTACGCGTTCGGCACCCTCTCCGTGGAGGCGGGCACGCACCGGCTGGTGCGGATGAGCCCGTTCAACTCGGCCGGGAAGCGCCAGACCAGCTTCGCCGCCGTGGAGGTCGTTCCCCTGATCGAGCAGACGGAGTCGGTCGAGATCCCGGAGACCGACATCCGCGTCGACGTGTTCCGGTCCTCCGGCCCCGGTGGCCAGTCGGTCAACACCACCGACTCCGCCGTGCGCATCACCCACCTGCCCACCGGCATCGTGGTGAGCTGCCAGAACGAGAAGAGCCAGATCCAGAACCGCGCCGCCGCGCTGCGGGTTCTGCAGTCGCGGCTGCTGCTCGTGCAGCGGGAGCAGGAGGCCGCCACCAAGAAGGAACTGGCCGGCATCATCACCGCGAGCTGGGGCGACCAGATGCGCAGCTACGTGCTCGCGCCCTACCAGATGGTGAAAGACCTGCGCACGGACTTCGAGGTCAACAACCCCTCCAACGTGTTCGACGGCGACCTCGACGGCTTCATCGCCGCGGGCATCCGCTGGCGCAAGCAGCCGGCCGACGCGTGAGCGCCCGCGCCACGCGCCCCCAGAGCGGCGCCGAGGGTGAGTCGCTCGGCTCCCACTCATTCGATATGCCTAGGCTCTTAGCGTCATGATTCGGTTCGACAATGTATCCAAGGTCTATGCCGGCACCCAGAAGCCGGCCCTGGACTCGGTGGACCTCGAAATCCTGCGCGGGGAGTTCGTCTTCCTCGTCGGCGCGTCGGGGTCCGGCAAATCGAGCTTCCTGCGGCTGGTGCTGAAGGAGGACAAGCCCACGGCCGGCGCCATTCACGTGCTCGGTCAGCAGCTCAGTCAGCTCTCCAGCCGCAAGGTGCCTTACTACCGTCGGCGCCTCGGCGTGGTCTTCCAGGACTTCCGCCTACTGCCGAACAAGTCCGTGTTCGACAACGTCGCCTTCACGCTGCAGGTGATCGGCAAGTCGAAGGGCTTCATCCAGGAGGCCGTGCCCGACGTGCTCAAGATGGTGGGACTCGCGGGCAAGGCTCAGCGCCTGCCGCACGAGCTCTCCGGTGGTGAGCAGCAGCGCGTCGCGATCGCCCGCGCCGTGGTGAACAAGCCCGCCATCCTGCTCGCCGACGAACCCACCGGTAACCTCGATCCCGCCACCAGCGCCGGCATCATGCAGGTGCTCGACCGCATCAACGCCGACGGCACCACCGTGGTGATGGCCACCCACGACGCCGGCATCGTGGACTCGATGCAGCGGCGCGTGATCGAGCTCATCGGCGGGCACATCGTGCGCGACGAACGACGCGGCGCCTACGTCACCACGTCCATTCCCGTGCAGCGCGTCGGCACCGACACGTCTCCGATCTTCATCCCGCAGCCCGAAGAACCCGTCGGCGTCTTCGGTCCCGACCGCATCATCTCGCCCGCGTCGCCCATCGGCGTGCGCCGCGTGGATCCCGAAGAGGCAGTGGCCACCACGTCCGGTACGCCGGAGCCCTCGGAGGCGACCGCCGATCGAACGACGACCGACACGCCCGCGCGCACCGCGTCGCCCGCGACGGCACCCGCACCCGCCGCCGCCACGGCCAGTAGCGGACCCGAGACGGGGAGCATCCGCCGCTTGCCCGACGGCACCGGCGCGATCGGTCTCCCCACCGTAACCGGCGCCACGGCGACGTCTCCGGCGGCGGACGGCCCCGGACTGCAGGAGCTCACGCTCGCCGAGAAGCTCGGCCTCCGCAAGGCCAGCGACACCCCCGATGACACGTCGAGCCAGGATGTGGGGCCCACCTCGTGAGATTCGCACTCGTCTGGTCGGAAGTGACCCACGGGCTCCGTCGCAATGTGAGCATGGTCGTCTCCGTCATCCTGGTGACCTTCATCTCGCTCACCTTCGTGGGCGCGGCCGTGCTGCTGCAGATGCAGATCGGCCAGATGAAGAACTTTTGGTACGACCGCGCGCAGGTGGCCATCGACATGTGCACCGACACGTCGGCGGGGGACAACTGCATCAACGGCGCGGCGACGGAGGAGCAGATCTCTGCGGTGCGGGCGGAGCTGGAGGGCGAGACCCTCGCCCCCTTCATCGACGACTACTACTTCGAGGATCGCGAGCAGGCGTTCGCCAACTTCCAGCAGCAGTTCCGCGGCGACCCGGTGGCCGAGTACGTGACCCCGGAGTTCCTCAACGAGGCGTTCTGGGTGAACCTGCGCGACCCGTCGCAGTCCGAGATCCTCACCGAGAGCCTCAGTTCCCTCGCGGGTGTGGAGGGGGTGACCGATCAGCGGCGTTACCTCGACCAGATCTTCGCCGTGCTGAACACGGCGAGCCTCACCGCCATCGGCATCGCGGGCCTCATGCTCGTGGCCGCCGCGCTGCTCATCGCCACGACCATCCGCCTCTCGGCCTTCAGCCGACGGCGCGAGCTCGGCATCATGCGGCTCGTCGGTGCGTCGAACCGGTTCATCCAGACCCCGTTCATCCTCGAGGGCGTGTTCGCGGCGCTCATCGGCTCGCTGCTGGCGGGTGGTGCGACGGTGGCGATAGTGCACTACTTCGTGCAGGGGGTGCTGGGCCCGGGACTCGTGGGCACGTCGCTCGTCAACCTGCAGGACGCGCTGCTCGTGGTTCCGCTCCTTCTCGGGGTCGGGGTGGTGCTGGCCGCAGTGTCGGCGAACTTCGCGATCAGCCGCTACCTCAAGATCTAACCGCGCTCCGGCGTGGGGGCCCCATCCCGGCGCTTCCAGCCCCGGTGCTCGTCGCATCCGCCGGATGCGAGCACTCCGTCCGGCTAGACTGGAGGGCTGTCCGGCGCACCGTGCGCCACGACGTCACCAACGCGACGCTCAGTTCGCGACATCGACCGCAAGGAGTGCGACCGTGCCAAGGGAACGTGGTGAGAAGGTGGTGGCGAGCAACCGCAAGGCGCGCCACGACTACACCATCGAGGACACCTACGAGGCCGGGCTCGTGCTCACCGGAACCGAGGTCAAGTCCCTCCGGGAGGGTCGCGCGTCACTGATCGACGGGTACTGCTTCGTCGAGCACGGCGAGGCCTGGCTCGACGCCGTGCACATTCCGGAGTACAACCAGGGCACGTGGAACAACCACCCGCCCCGCCGTAAGCGCAAGCTGCTGCTGCACAAGGCGCAGATCCTCAAGATCCACAATCGGGTCAAAGAGGGTGGCTACACCCTCGTCCCGCTGTCCCTGTACTTCAAGGACGGCAGGGCCAAGGTGGAGATCGCCGTGGCCAAGGGCAAGCGCGAGTACGACAAGCGGCAGACACTCCGCGAGCGTCAGGACAAGCGCGAGGCCGACCGCGCCATCGCCGCCCGGCGCAACCTCGGCGACTGACCCGACTCGACCCGGCGGCAACGGCCCTCCGAGCGTGCGTCGCTCAAAGACGCGTCGCCACGGACCGACCGCGTGGCACAATCGCGGGGTGCGCCCCGTCCTCCTCGTTCTGCTCGCCGCCGTGCTGTTCGGCACGACCGGCACCGCCCAGGCGCTCGGTGCGCCGGATGTGAATGCGGTGTCGCTCGGTTCTGCGCGGGTCGTGATCGGCGGATCCGCCCTGGCGTTGGTCGCCGTGCTGCTGTCCCGGCGGGCGAGGGTGCTGCGGGGCGGCACGTTCTCCGCTCCGGTGCGACCCGAGACCGGAGGACCGCAGGGCGTCGTTGGGGGGACCCCTGGGGGATCCACGGGCACGAGCACCGGCACGGGTCTGATTCGAGCGGTTCGATCGGCCCGTCGTGCGGATGGGGTGATCCCTGTGCTGGTGGGAGCGTTCGGTGTGGTCGTGTACCAGCCCGCGTTCTTCCTCGGCACCGAGCGCAACGGCGTGGCCATCGGCACGCTCGTGGCGCTCGGAACGGCGCCGCTCGCGACGGGCGTGCTCGCCTGGGCGTTCGGACGCCGCTTCCCCGGCGCTCGGTGGTGCATCGCCACCACCGTCGCGGTGCTCGGACTGGCCCTGCTCGCCGGGGCGGGGAGCCTGGGCGGCCTGGGCAGCGCATCCGGCGCAGACCCGGTCGGTCTCGCCGGTTCGCTGGCTGCGGGCGTGGCGTATGCCGTGTACACGATCATGTCGAAGCGACTGCTCGACCTCGGCTGGGGGAGCGCCGACGCCATGGCTGCCGTCTTCGGGGCCGCCGCCGTGCTCGCCCTCGTGCTGGTGCTGACCACCGACGTGAGCTGGATCGGGACCGCGCCAGGCGTCCTGACCGTGCTGTGGCTCGGACTCGTCACCGTATGCGTCGCGTATCTGCTGTTCGCGGCCGGTCTGCGGCACCTGCCGGCGGCATCCGTCGCCACGATCACCCTGGCCGAGCCACTCACCGCCGCCCTATTGGGTATCGGTCTGCTCGGTGAGACGCTGGCCCCGACATCGTGGGCCGGCCTCGCCGCGATCGCCACCGGCATCTTGATACTTCTTGTCAGCACTCGGCCCCGATCGACTGGCGGTTCGAAGCCGGTCGTCGTAAGATAGAGGGCTGCACCGAACGTGGTGCAGTGTGACAATTCCACAGCGTGACAGCGACCCACCTCGTGCCGGAACACGGCACACGGTGTGCATGGGGATGATCGGTTTCGACACTGCCTGCAAAACCGGGAGAAGCGGGTCGAGGATGCGAAGTTATCTCGTTAACGCTCTTCGCAAAACACAAGTGCCAATTCCAACAGCACTGTCTCTGCCAAGGCAGACTTCGCCCTCGCGGCGTAGTTCTCCTTCGCACTAAATAGAGACCGTCAGTCCGGGAATGCTCTCTACCCGGGTTCTGGCGACATCAAGAGAGATTGCTTCCGAGTTACGCCTTAGGGCTCGGAGGGACTTGCACTATGGCTGGGCCCGTCGACCTAGATGCCTGTAGCAAAGGTCGGGGCCGAGTAAAGCGACTCAACAGGCTACGCCCGTAGAAGACTCGGAATTACAGCAGTGGACGGGGGTTCAATTCCCCCCATCTCCACTCTCGGTCGCTGTCACGTTGCGCATGTCCACCGGGCCCGGCCTCCGCTTTTCTCCGCGGAGGCCGGGCTTCTCGGTGCTACGCCAACTTCCTCGATCCGCCGCGACGTCGGGTCGTTCGGGTGCCACGCCAGCCTGCTGGAGCCGCCGCGATCCGTACCGTGTGCCAGCACGCGCGTACTCTCGCTGCATGGACGCGGCAGCGCCGGAGAGGCGAACCATCCGCTTGTTCCCCGACCACGGGCGGACGTGGCCGCTGTGGGAGAACACGACGCCCACGTGGGACGTGGGATACACGACGACCCCCGAAACGTACGGGCTCTCTCCGGATCTCACCGCCGCCCTCGCCGACTGGAACGCGTTCTGGGTCACCCATTGCGATCCGTTCGACGGGTGGGACACGCGGGAGCACCGCGACCGATGGCGCCAGCGCGGGGAGCACCTCGCCGAGCAGCTGGGTCGCGAGGTCGCATTGTTCGCCGACGTGAGCTACGAACCGTAGCTCGCGAGACACGTCCGTGGGAACGGCTCGGTCAGTCGTCGATCGCGTCCGGGTCCTGAAGCTCAGGAGCGGCGAGATGCTCACGCATGGCGCGCAGCTTCTCGGGTGAGTGGCCCACCCAGTCGGTGAGCTCACCGATCACCCGCACCGGCTCCCGGGTGCGATACGACCGCGTCGGATTGCCGGGGAACTTCTTGTCCGTCAGGTTGGGGTCGTCCTCCAGCGCACCCGTGGGCTCCACGATGTAGATGCGGCCCCGGCCCTCGCCGACGGCGAGCTCCGCTCCCCACGTTGCGGCATCAACTGTGGCGGTCACGTAGACGTGATTGGCCGCTCTGCCGTCCCCGAAATTCGACGAGCGACCCGGCACCACCAGGTCATCCGGGAACAGGTCGGCCTTCGTGCCATGGAAGAGCGCCCCCGACTCGTGCACCTCGAACGGCGTCGGTTCCTGTGCCATGTCTTCACCTCGCATTCGCCCGAGCAGGACTCTAGCCCACGGACGCTCCCCGCGTGGCAATCGCTTGCCAGTGCTGTCGGCGCCGTGGGACACTGTCGGAGACGGTGCCCACCGGTCCACGAACAGAGGAGTTCGCCATGCCCCGTGAATACGAGATCGGCGTGATCGTGCCGTCGGACAGGGCGGACGCGACGGTGGCGGGCGGAGCGGACTACGTCGAACCGACGATCGTCGGCAACCTCGTCGTCGAGACGGCCCCGGGGAAGTGGGCACGGAATCCGGAGTACGTCGGCCCGGCCGCGTGTCCGTCGTTCGCCATCCTCTTCCCGGGCGACATGCGGCTCTCCGACCCGGACTTCCCGGCCGAGCGCGTGACGGCGTACCTGGCCGCGGCGATGGGCATCATCGCATCGGCCGCGTCGAGCGGCGCCAAGATCGTGTTCGGCAGTGGCAAGGCGAGGTCCATCCCCGACGGTGTGGACCGCGAAGCGGGGGAGAAGCGCTTCGCCGAGGTCGTGCGGGAAGCCCGGGACGTGGCGGCGGCGAACGACCTCGCGGTCATCCTGGAGCCGCTCAACACCGGCGAGACGAACCTGCTGAACTCGATCGTCGAGGCCGCCGACTTCCTCGACCGCCACGGCATCGAAGGCGTGCCGATCGTGGCCGACCTGTACCACATCATGCTCGAGGAGGAGCCGCTCGACGTGCTGCTCGAGCACGGGCCGCGCATCGGCCACGCGCACATCGCCGACACCGGCCGGGTTCCTCCGGGTCAGGGCGACTGGCCCCTGCCCGAGTTCCTCGACACGCTCGACCGCGCCGGTTACCGCGGCACCGTGTCGATCGAGTGCACCTGGGCCGATTTCGAGTCGGAACTCCCCGCCGCCCTGGCACATCTGCGCGCTCTCGCCTGACGCCTGACGCCTGACGCCCGAGTGCCCTTTCCATCATTCCTCCCCGAGCCGACCGACGCCGACCCGCGGTCCGCTCCACCGCTTCGCTGGGGGATTCTCGGCACAGGCGTGATCGCCGGGGATTTCGTGCGAGCGCTGCACGCTCACACCCGCCAGGAGGTCGTGGCGGTCGGGTCCCGGGACGCCACCCGGGCGGCGTCCTTCGCCGAAGCCCATGGCATTCCCACCGCGCACGAGTCCTACGACCGGTTGCTCGCCGACGGCATGGTGGACGCCGTCTACGTCGCCACTCCGATGAGCGAACATGCCGCGAACGCCCGAGACTGCATCGACGCGGGGAAAGCCGTGCTGGTGGAGAAGTCGTTCACCCGCACCGCCGACGAGGCGCGGTACGTGCGTTCGCATGCGCGGGAACGCGGGGTCTTCGTCATGGAGGCGATGAAGACCGTATACCTCCCGCATATGCAGGTTCTCCGACGGCTGCTGGCCGACGGAGTGCTCGGCGCTGTCGACACCGTGCAGGCGAGCTACGGCGGTGTCGTGCCGTTCGAGCCACGTAGCCGACTGTTCGACCCCGCGCTCGGCGGCGGCGTGCTGCTCGACGTGGGTGTCTATCCGCTGTCGTTCGCCTACTCCGTGCTCGGCCCCTTCGACCGTGTGCAGGCCAGCGGCACGCTCGCGCCGACCGGGGTGGACGACGGAATGTCGGCCGTGCTCGATGCCCGGGCGGGTGGCCGCGCGGTGGTCAGCGCGTCATGGCGGTCGAGCCTTCCCGCGCGAGCGGCGGTCCACGGGGCTGACGCGACCGTCACGTTCGGCGAGCCGTTCCACAACGCCGCCGCGCTCATCCTCTCCTCGCACGACGCGCGCACCCTGAGCTTCGCCGATCTGCGCCGACCCGGACGGCAGGGCCTCTGCCACCAGGCCAACGCCATGGCCGGCTACATCGCCGAGGGCCGCACCGAGTCGCCGATTCACTCGCTCGATGACTCGGTCGCCGTGATGGACGTCCTCGACCGACTCCGTCATTCCGTGGGCGCCTCGTTCGACGACGAAGCGACACCGCCCGAACCGACGCCGCCCGAACACCGCCCGGCCGCGCCGACGGCACCCGCGACGAACGCGCCCTGACCGGCCGCCTACTTCTTACGGCCCGAGAACAGCGAGTAGGCGATGGTTCCGGCGATGAGCCACGGGCCGGCGACGAGGATCGGGTCGATCCAGGTATGGCTCGTGTCCGCGCGCTTCCGACCGATCCGTGACCGGATGCCGTGGTGGGTGAACTCGCTGAGCACGCCTGTCTCGGTGATCGGGTTGTCGGGTCGCAGGGTGAGGAACGACCTCAGGTGGCTCTCGATCGCATCCACGCGGTCCGCGGCGAGCAGCAGCAGCCAGTGGGCGGCCCGAGCCTCGCTGAATCCGTAGGCGTAACGGCGGATCTCGCCGGACTTCCCGTGCAGCGGTGCCGACGTGCCGAAGACAGGGGTGAGGAACCTGTGCTCGATCGACCGCTCCCTCGGCACCTTTTCCTCCTGGCGCTCCGGGAAGTCCCAGTGGGCACCGGTCGCGCCGGGGTCGAAGCGCTCCCGGGGAAAGGACGGGCGGTCCTTCGGGTCGAGGTCAGCGCCCCACCCCGGGATGCGGGCGCGGAGCTCGTCGCTCGACGGGGCCGACTGCGGCTTGTCTGCGGTGTACGGCATGATCGGATCCTTACGCTGCGGAGTTCGGCACGATGAGCGGCTTGATGCAGTCATCGAGCTTGGCGGAGAAGATGTGGTAGCCCTCGGCGATGTGCTCGAGGGGGATACGGTGCGTCACGATGTCGCTCGGCTTGAGGTAGCCGTTCTGAATGTGCTCGAACAGGCGCGGCCACTGGCGCTTCACCGGTGCCTGGTTCATCCGCAGGGTGAGCCCCTTGTTCAGGGCGTCCCCGAACTTGACCGCGCTGAACATCGGTCCGTACGCCCCGACGACCGACACGGTGCCCCCCTTCCGCACGGAGTCGATGGCCCAGTTGAGAGCGATGGGGGAGCCGCCCTGCAGCTTGAACTTCGCCGCCGACACGTGCTGGAGGAAGTTGCCGTCGGCTTCGGCGCCGACCGCGTCGATCACCACGTCGGCGCCGAGGTAGTCGGTGGCCTTCTTCATCTCCACCACGATGTCGTCGTACTCGGCGAAGTTGAACGTCTCGGCGTGGGCGAAAGAGCGGGCCTTCTCGAGTCGGTACTCGAGGTGGTCGATCACGATCACGCGTCCCGCGCCCATGAGCCAGGACGACTTCGCGGCCATGAGCCCCACGGGCCCGGCACCGAACACCACCACGGTGTCGCCCTCCGCGATGTCACCGAGCTGCGCGCCGAAGTAGCCGGTGGCGGTGGCGTCGGTCAGGAGCACCGCATCCTCGTCGTCCATCCAGTCCGGGATGATCGTCGGACCGACGTCGGCGAACGGGACCCGCACGTACTCCGCCTGTCCGCCGTCGTAGCCGCCGCAGGTATGGGAGTAGCCGTAGATGCCGCCCACCGCCGTGGCATTCGGATTCACGTTGTGGCAGTTGGAGTAGAGGCCGCGTGCGCAGAAGAAGCACGATCCGCAGTACACGTTGAACGGCACCATCACCCGATCACCGCGCGTGAGGTTCTGCACGGAGGAGCCCACCTCTTCGACCACTCCGATGAACTCGTGGCCGAAGGTCGTGCCGACGCGGGTGTCGGGCATCATGCCGTGGTAGAGGTGCAGGTCGGACCCGCAGATCGCCGCGAGCTCCACGCGCACGATGGCGTCGTTCGGATGCTCGATGGGCGGGATGTCCTTCTCCTCGATTCGTACCTTGTAGGGACCGCGGTACACCATCGCTCGCATACGAACCTCCTGTGGTCATGGCCGTGGCGGGTGCTCTGTGCTGATTCTCGCGTTGCCGCTACCCGCACAGCGAGTGCGGGTCCGCATTCGCCGCCACGGCTGCCAGCCTCACACCCCCCGCGCGGCGGCAACAGGGGCTTGCCCTCGCGCTCCGAGAGGGTGCAGGGACAGGGGCGCCGAACCCCGAGCTCGGAGTACCCCCGAAATAGCCCCGAAGGGGGGTCTATTCCGAATCACGAGCAATCGTTAGATTTTGTTATGTGAGATCCGGGGGGAGCTCGCACAACTGGGGGGAACGATTTCGTCGGGGGGACGATGGAATCACGGAGTACGCCGCGGGTCGGGGGGCCCGCGGCGCTCCTCCACCTCATCTCCGTTCCGCTCGGTGGTTCGCGGATGCCCGCGCGCAACGACCAGCGGCGACCCGGCGCGACCGGCCGATGCGCTGGATCATGCTTCCTCGCGGATCGAGCCCGTCCGGAGGTGCCCCGAACCGGGGTTAGGCTGAACCCGATGTCGAACCGATCCGCTCCCGAGCCGGGAAACGGTGCGGACCGCGGCAAGTGGCAGGCGTTCGGCGTGTGCGTCGGGGTCGCGGCGCTGACGATCCTCGACCTCTCCAAGGTCAACGTGGGTCTGCCGTCGATCGAGGAGTCCCTCGGTGCCGGTCCCACCGAGCTGCAACTGATCGTGGCCGGATACGCGCTCGCTTTCGGTCTGGCGCTCGTGCCGGCAGGGCGACTCGGCGACATCCGTTCCCGTCGCCTCATGTTCGTGGTGGGCCTCAGTCTGTTCACGCTGTCGAGCCTTCTCTGCGCCATCGCGCCCACCGTGGAACTCCTCGTGGCAGCGCGCATACTGCAGGGCGTGGCGGCAGGCATCCAGATGCCGCAGGTGCTCGGCCTCATCCAGCAACTGTTCACCGCGAAGGAGCGCGGCCGCGCCTTCGGCCTGTTCGGAGCCACGATCGGCGTCTCCACCGCGTTCGGTCCGACCCTCGGGGGGCTGCTCATCGCGATAGGCGGGCCCACCGACGGCTGGCGACTGCTGTTCTGGATGAACATTCCGCTCGGACTCGCCGCCCTCTACTTCGCCTGGCGCCTGCTGCCCCGCGGCCAGTCGAAGGACGCCGAGGCCACGACGCTTGACCCCGTCGGCATCCTGCTGCTCGGTCTGGCGACCTTCACGCTCATGCTGCCGTTCCTGCTCACCACCGGCGGCCCGGATGACGACCCGCGCCGGTGGTTCTCGCTCGCCGTGTGCGCCGTCGCGGTGTGGCTCTTCATCCGCTGGGAGCGGCGCTACGGGGAGTCGGGGCGGTCGCCCGTGCTGCACTTCGGTCTGTTCCGCCGCACGTCCTATCGCAACGGCATCCTGCTCGCCACCGCCTATTTCGGCGCGATGCCCGCGATCTTCCTGCTCACCACGCTGTACTTGCAGCAGGGTCTCGATATCGAGCCGGTGTTCGCCGGCATGGTGAGCATCCCGTTCGCGCTGACGTCGGCGCTCACGGCCTACTACGGCGGCCGACTCGTCGATCGCTACGGCCGAAGCCTCGTGGTGGGTGGACTCGCCATCGTGCTCTTGGGCTTCGGACTGGTGCTGGTGGCCGCGATCGTCACCCCGCCCGAGGTGACGCCGTGGGCGATGTCCGCCGCGATGCTCGTGGCCGGCGCCGGGGGCGGGTTCGTGATCTCACCGAATCAGACCCTCACCCTCGCCGAGGTTCCGGTGACGCAGGGCGGTGTCGCGGGGTCGATGGCGCAGGTGGGCCAGCGGGTCGGCACGGCGATGGGCGTGGCCGTCGCGACGTCCACCTTCTACGCGACGCTGTACGAGGAGCGGGGCGGCGACTCGATCGAGGTCTACCACGACGCGTTCCGCAACGGACTGTTCGTCGCCCTGGGCCTCATGGCCCTCGCACTGCTCATCGGCCTGTTCGACCTGCGAGAACGGAAGAAGCAGGGGCGGGTCGCACCAACCAGGGACTGAGCTGGTCCGTGCGGCCCAGCGTACGAGAAGGGCCCCACGGTTGCTGACACCGGCGCTGCTGAGCCCGGCGGGGCTGAGCCCGGCGGGGCAGGGGATCAGCCCAGGCGATCGAGCACCGCGTCGTGCAGCAGGCCGTTGGTGGCGAGCGCACTGCCGTGCCACGGTCCGTCCTGTCCGTCGGCGGAGGTGAAGCGACCGCCGGCCTCCTGCACGATCGGCCACAGCGCGGCCATGTCGTAGGGCTGCAGGTCGTACTCGCCCGCGATATCGATCAGACCCTCGGCCACCATCATGTACGACCACATGTCGCCATAGGCCCGGGTGCGCCAGACGCTGCGGGACAGTGCGAGCAGCTGGTCCACCCGGCCGTGCTTGTCCCACTGCGACAGGCTGCCGTAGCTGAGCGATGCGTCGGCGAGGTCGCTCACCTGGGAGACGTGGATGCGCCGCTCGGTGCGGGCGGACGGGGTGCCGAGGGTGTCGTCGACGTAGGCGCCGAGACCGGTGGCGGCCCACCAGCGCCTGCCGAGGGCGGGGGAGCTGACCACCCCCACCACGGGCGTTCCGTCGATGGCGAGCGCGATGAGCGTTCCCCAGACGGGCACGCCGCGCACGAAGTTGGCCGTGCCGTCGATCGGATCGATGATCCACTGCCGCCGAGCCGCACCATCGGTGCCGTACTCCTCGCCCAGGATGGCGTCGCTCGGCCGCGAGTCGGCCAGCCCGCCGCGGAGGGCACGCTCGACCGCCTGATCCGCGTCGGTCACGTGCGTCATGTCGGGCTTCGTGCTCACGACGAGGTCGTTGGCGCGGAAGCGGCTGACCGAGATCTCGTCGGCCATGTCGGCGAGATCGCGCGCGAGACGCAGGTCGGACTGCAGGGAGTACAGGGGTTCGGAGGCCACCCGATCACCCTACCGTCGCGCGTTCGTGCCGCCGGAGGCTCAGGCGCCGAGCGTCGCGAGGAGCCGCTGGAAGGAATCCAGACGTGCTCGACCCACCTCACCGAGCTCGCCCGACTCGACCCGCTCGATGATCGCGCAGTCCGGTGCATCGGGCAGGTGGGTGCAGCCGCGCGGGCACTCCTCGGCGATCGCGTCGAGGTCGCCGAACGACTTCAGCACGTTCGAGATGTCCACGTGACCGAGGCCGAACGAGCGAACGCCGGGGGTGTCGATGATCCACCCCGACCGCTCGCCGTCGACCACGCGCAGCGACACGGTGGACGACGACGTGTGCCGCCCACGGCCCGTGACCGTGTTGACCCGACCGATGGCGCGGTGAGCGTCGGGAACCAGCGCATTCACGAGAGTGGACTTCCCGACGCCCGAGTGACCGACGGTCACGGTGATCTTGCCGAGCAGCCGCTCGCGGATGGCGTCGACCGGCACCTCGCCCTCCGCGCTCTCGAAGACCTCCAGGTCGAGGCCGGCGAAACTGCGGAGGAACTCGGCCGGGTCGGCCAGGTCGGTCTTCGTGATGCAGATCATGGGCGTGATGCCCGCGTCGAATGCCGCCACGAGGTAGCGGTCCACCAATCGGGTGCGCGGTTCGGGGTTCGCGGCGGCCACCACGATGAGCATCTGATCGGCGTTCGCCACGATCACGCGCTCCACCGAGTCCGAGTCGTCGGCGCTCCGCCGCAGCAGCGTGGTGCGCGGCAGGATGCGCACGATGCGGGAGAGGCTGCCCTCCGCGCCGCTCGTGTCGCCCACGATCTCGACCATGTCCCCGGTGACGGCGGCGTTCCTGCCGAGTTCCCTGGCTTTCGTGGCGGTGAGGTCGTGCTCGTCGGGGGTGTCCTCGCCCACCAGCACGCCGTAGCGGCCGCGGTCGACGGTGATCACCCGTGCGGGGATCGCGTCGTTGTGCTCCGGTCTCGTCTTCGTGCGCGGTCGGTTGCCCTTCGGATTCGGCCTCGTGCGGATCGACGCCTCGTCGTACTGGTCGTACTCGTCGTCGTCATCGACGCCGGTGATCCAGCTCATGCGGACGTATCCGCGGTCACAGGAGGCTCAGCGGGTCGGCGATGGGACGGGTGCCGAGGAGCGGTCCGGTCCACAGTTCGGGGAACTGCGGCAGGGTCTTCGCCGTCGTCGCGATGTCGTCGATGAGCACGTCGGGCACGACGAGCCCCAGGATAGCGCCGGCCGTGGCCATCCGGTGGTCCTCGTAACTGTGCCACAGGCCACCGTGCAGCGCCGCGGGACGGATGACGAGTCCGTCGTCGGTCTCGGTCACGTCGCCGCCGAGGGCGTTGATCTCGGTGGCGAGGGCGGCGAGGCGGTCGGTCTCGTGACCGCGCAGGTGCGCGATGCCGGTGAGCCGGGTCTCCGAGTCGGCGAGTGCCGCGACCGCGGCGACGGCGGGGGCGAGCTCGCTCGCGTTGTCGAGGTCGATGCCCATCAGACGCCCCGTGCCGGTCACCGTGAGCTCACCGGTGCCGCCGCCGGTGGAGCGGTAGCTGGACTCGGCGCCCATTCGCTCGAGGATGCGCGGCACCTCGGCACCCACCTGGGTGGTGCGGGCGGGCCAGTTCTCGATGGTGACCGATCCGCCGGCCACCGCGGCGGCGGCGAGGAACGGCGCCGCGTTCGA
Organism: Planctomonas psychrotolerans; assembly: GCF_008642235.1. Taxonomy (GTDB): domain Bacteria; phylum Actinomycetota; class Actinomycetes; order Actinomycetales; family Microbacteriaceae; genus Planctomonas; species Planctomonas psychrotolerans. The sequence continues at coordinate 2,472,188 of NZ_SJEV01000001.1, forward strand.
GAGGTCGGGTTCGATGACCACGTCGCGCGGGGCGATGTCGGCCGGCGGCACGACCCAGGTGCCCGGTTCAGGCACGGCGACCTCGACGCCGCGTTGGCGCAGTGCCTCGATGGTCATGTCGATGTGCGCGATGCTCGGCAGGGTGGCACCGGTGTGGCGCAGGGTGAGGCCCTCGGCGAAGCGCGGAGCGGCCATCAGGAGCGCGGAGACGAATTGACTGGACCCGGATGCGTCGAGGTCGACGGTGCCGCCGCGGACTCCACCGGTGCCGTAGAGGCTGAAGGGCAGCGCGCCGCGACCGTCGTCGTTGACCTCCACACCGAGGGCGCGCAGCGCGTCGATCGTGGCGCGCATCGGCCGCCGGGTGGCCGCCTCGTCGCCGTCGAACGCCACCGGGCCGAGCGCGAGGGCAGCTACGGGCGGGAGGAATCGCATGACCGTACCGGCGAGGCCGCAATCGATGGAGGTGCCGCCCTCGAGCGGTCCGGGAGTCACCACGAGGTCGGGGCCGAAGTCGCCCGAACCCTGCTCCTCGCGCACGTCGACACCGAGCGCGCGAAGCGCCTGCACCATGAGGGCGCTATCGCGCGAGTGCAGGGGGGAGCGGAGGCGCGACGGGCCGGTGGCGAGGGCCGACAGCACGAGCTCACGATTCGTGAGGCTCTTCGATCCGGGGATCTGCAGGGTCGCCTTCAGCGGACCGGTGGCCCGGGGCGACGGCCAAGGACCGTCGTCGATCGTTTCCGGCTCGCGTTCGCTGCCGTCGTCGTACGGATTGAACTGCGGACCGGAATACCTGAATATCTCCATCGGTTGTCAAGAGTACCGGCACCCACCGGTGCGAACGGAAGGAGGCCTGTGCCCACATTGCTGGCGCCGCATCCCCTCGAAGCGAACCCGGAAGCTTATTCTCCGGCGCGGCTAGAATCGATGGTGATGACTACGAGCGACGACACCGATTCCCGCGCCGCGCAGGAGCCCGCCTCTGCTGCCGAAAACCCGGCACCGGCCGAGTCGACCGAGTTCTCGACGGGGCAGGTGGAGTCGACCGAGCAGGCTGAGACGGAGTCGACCGCTCGTCCCGACAACCGTGAGCTCTTCGAGGAGCAAGCCCTGCCGTTCATCGATCAGCTGTACGCCGCCGGCCTGCGGATGACGCGCAACCCGACCGACGCGCAGGACCTGGTGCAGGAGACCTTCGTCAAGGCGTACACGGCGTTCGGGCAGTACCAGCAGGGAACGAACCTGAAGGCGTGGCTGTACCGCATCCTCACCAACACGTTCATCAACAACTACCGCAAGAAGCAGCGCGACCCGTACAGCGGCACCATCGACGACCTCGAGGACTGGCAGATGGGCGGCGCGGAGTCCGCGACGTCGGCCACCACCCGATCCGCCGAGGCCGAGGCGATCGACCACCTGCCCGACAGCGCCGTCAAGGACGCGCTGCAGGCGATCCCCGAGGACTTCCGTCTCGCCGTCTACTTCGCGGACGTGGAGGGATTCTCCTACCAGGAGATCGCCGACATCATGAAGACCCCCGTCGGAACCGTGATGAGCCGCCTGCACCGCGGCCGCCGGCTCCTGCGGGAACTGCTGACCGACTATGCGCGTGAGCGCGGCGTGCGCACCGAAGCGCCCGCTTCGAAGCGCCTCTCTGGAGTGAAGAAATGACCGACTGCGGCTGTGAGAAGGCCAAGAAGGACCTCGAGGAATATCTGCACAACGAACTCCGCAAGGAGGACGCGGCAGACATCCGTGAGCACATGGCGAACTGCTCGGACTGCGAATCGGAGCTGCACGTGGGCGAGGTGCTGACCGACGTGGTGCAGCGCGCCTGCAAGGAGACCGCGCCGGAGGACCTTCGCACGCAGGTGCTGCAGGTGCTGCGCGGAATGCAGAAGACCCACTGACGCTTCGCCCCGACCGCGTCCGGAACATCGGTGGTCGGATCCTGCGGTAGGTTTCTGCAGTGACTGCTGCCATTGAACCCCTCGGTGAACCGACTCCCAACGACCTCACCGTGATCGTCGAACTGCTCGAACTGCTCGGCTACACCGCCGACCCCGACCAGGTGGCCAAGCGCCTCGCACGGATGAACGCCGACGCGGGTCACGAGAACTGGGTCGTGCGCGACGAGTCCGGCGAGATCGCGGGGCTGGCCGGCGGCCAGGTCATGTGGGGGTTCAACGACGATGCGCCGGTCGCCCAGCTGATCATCCTGGTCGTGCGTGAGGGCAGTCACCGGGCCGGTATCGGTTCCGCGCTGATCAAGCACTTCGAGGGCTGGGCCCAGGGTCACGGCGCCACCCGCTTCTTCGCGACGTCCGCTGCGGCCGTGGACAGCGTTTCCCGCTTCTACGCCCGCCGCGGCTACCACGCCGCCGGCCTGCGCTACTCGAAGCTCGTCTAGGTCCTTCCGCACGCGGTCCCTGAGCCTGTCGAAGGGACGCACTGGCTTCCGATTCGCGGAGGATCTGTGCACCTCTCGGCTCAACGGTCCCTGAGCCTGTCGAAGGGACGTAACGTTACGTCCCTTCGACGAGCTCAGGGACCGCGATCGCTCAGCGACCGTATCGCTCAGGGACCAAGCCGCCCGCCGCTCAGGCGAGGGCGCGGTTGATCAGCTCCTCCTGCTCGCGCGCGTGACGCTTCGCCGACCCGGCCGCGGGTGACGCGGCAGCGGCTCGGGAGACGACGCGGATGTCGCGACCGTTCAGGTGACGCGCCGCCTCGACCGCCATGAACGGCCAGGCGCCCTGGTTCTCCGGCTCCTCCTGCACCCACACGAGTTCCGCGTTGGGGTACTCGGCCACCACAGCCTGGAGGTCGGCGACGGGAAGCGGGTAGAACTGCTCCATGCGCACCAGGGCGATGGACGTGTCCTGACGCTTCTCGAGCTCGCCGAGGAGGTCGTAGTGCACCTTGCCGGCGTGGAGCAGCACGCGACGCACGGCGCCCTTGTCGGGCACGCGGGTGTCGTCGAGCACCGGCTCGAACTTGCCGCTGGTGAAGTCGGCGACCGAACTCGTCGCGCCGCGCAGCCGCAGCATGGCCTTCGGCGTGAAGACGACGAGCGGGCGACGCGGACGTGCGTAGGCCTGACGGCGCAGCAAGTGGAAGTACGACGCGGGGGTCGACGGCCGTGCGACGGTCATGTTGTTCTCGGCGCACAACTGCAGGAAGCGCTCGATGCGGGCGGAGGAGTGGTCGGGACCCTGGCCCTCGTATCCGTGCGGCAGAAGCAGCACCACTGACGCGCGCTGGCCCCACTTCTGCTCGGCCGACGAGATGAACTCGTCGATCACGGTCTGGGCGCCGTTCGCGAAGTCGCCGAACTGCGCTTCCCAGAGCACCAGCGCGTCGGCGCGTTCCACCGAGTAGCCGTACTCGAACGCCATCGCCGCGTACTCGCTGAGGAGGGAGTCGTAGATCCAGAACTTCGCCTGCTTCTCCGACAGATTGGCGAGCGGGATGAACTCCTGGCCGTTCTGGCGGTCGTGCAGCACCGCGTGGCGCTGCACGAAGGTGCCGCGCCGGGAGTCCTGACCGGCGAAACGCACCGGGGTGCCTTCGATCAGCAGGGAACCGAGCGCGATCAGCTCGCCGAACGCCCAGTCGATGGAGCCGTTGCGGCTCATCTCGACGCGCTTGCGCATGAGCGCCTGAAGCTTGGCGTGGATGGAGAAGCCGGCGGGCGGGTTGTCGTGCGCGTCGCCGATGGTCGCGATGACGCTTTCCGACACACCGGTGGTCTCGGGCTCGCCCGAGCCGTCATCCTGCTGGGAATCGGGGCGCTCGAGATCCGCCACGGCGCCGCTGTCGTCGACCACCACGGGGATGGACGATGTCTGCGCCGCGTGGGTCTCGGCGAAGGCGCGCTCGAGCCGGTCCTGGAAGTCGCGGCCTGCGGCCTCGTGCTCGTCCTCGGTGATGTCACCGCGACCGACGAGCGCCTCGGTGTAGAGCTTCCGCACCGACCGCTTGGCCTCGATGAGGTTGTACATGAGCGGCTGGGTCATCGACGGGTCGTCGCCCTCGTTGTGTCCGCGGCGGCGGTAGCAGATGAGGTCGATGACGATGTCGCGGTTGAACTTCTGGCGGTAGCGGAACGCCACGTTAGCCACCCGCGCCACGGCCTCGGGGTCGTCGCCATTCACGTGCATGATGGGCGCCTGGATGCTCTTCGCGATGTCGGTGGAGTACACCGAGGAGCGCGACTCCGTGGGCGGAGTGGTGAACCCGACCTGGTTGTTGATGACGATGTGCACGGTGCCGCCGGTGCGGTACCCGCGCAGTTGGGAGAGCTGCAGGGTCTCGAACACGACACCCTGGCCCGCCATCGACGCGTCGCCGTGGATGAGGATCGGCAGCACGGCGAACGTGCCCACGGGCTTGCGGTCCTGCTTCGCGCGCACGATGCCCTCGAGCACGCCGTTCACGGCCTCGAGGTGGGACGGGTTCGCCGCGAGGTACACCGGCATCTCCTCGCCGTTCACGCCGCGGAAGGTTCCCTCGGTGCCGAGGTGATACTTCACGTCACCGGATCCCTGCACGGTGCGCGGGTCCTGGGTGCCCTCGAACTCGCGGAAGATCTGCCCGTAGGTCTTCCCCGCGATGTTCGTGAGCACGTTGAGACGGCCACGGTGGGCCATGCCGATGGCGGCCTCCTCGAGGCCCTCCTCGGCGGCCGCCTGCAGCAGCGTGTCGAGCAGCGAGATGGTGGACTCGCCGCCCTCGAGGCTGAATCGCTTCTGCCCCACGTACTTCGTCTGCAGGAAGGTCTCGAACGCCTCGGCCTCGTTCAGCTTGCTGAGGATGCGCAACTGCTCGTCGTGGGTCGGCTTCGTGTAGCCGACCTCGACCTGGTCCTGGATCCACTTGCGCTGCTCGGGGTCCTGGATGTGCATGTACTCGATGCCCGTGGTGCGGCAGTACGAGTCGCGCAGCAGCCCGAGGATGTCCCTCAGCAGTGCCTGCCGCTTGCCGCCGAAGCCGCCGGTCACGAACTCGCGGTCGAGATCCCAGAAGGTGAGACCGTGGCTCTCGATGTCGAGGTCCGGGTGCGACCGCTGCTGGTACTCGAGCGGGTCGACGTCCGCCATCAGGTGGCCGCGCACGCGGAACGCGTTGATGAGTTCCTGCACCCGGGCGGTCTTGCTGACGCGCTCCGAGAGGTCGACGTTGATGTCGGCGGCCCAGTGGATCGGGTCGTAGGGGATGCGCAGCGCGGCGAAGATGTTCTCGTAGAAGTTGCTCGAGCCGATCAGCAGCTCGTGCACGATCTTGAGGAACTCGCCGGAGCCGGCGCCCTGGATCACCCGGTGGTCGTAGGTGGAGGTGAGGGTGATGGTCTTGCCGATGGCGAGCTCGGTGAGGGTCTTCGGCGACGCGCCCTGGAACTCGGCCGGATACTCGAGCGCGCCGGCGCCGATGATGCAGCCCTGGCCGCGCATGAGGCGGGGCACGGAGTGCACGGTGCCGATGCCGCCCGGGTTCGTCAGCGAGATGGTCGTGCCCTGGAAGTCCTCGGCGGTGAGCTTGTTGTTGCGCGCCTTGCGCACCAGCTCCTCGTAGGCGGTGAGGAACTCGCCGAAGGTCATCGTGTCGGCGCGCTTGATACTCGGCACGAGGAGAGCGCGGGTGCCGTCGGGCTTCGGGATGTCGATGGCGAGCCCCAGGTTCACGTGCCCGGGCGCCACGACCGAGGGCTTGCCGTCCACCTCGTCGTAGTAGACGTTCTGGCTCGGGAAGTCCTTGAGAGCCTGTACCAGGGCCCAGCCGATCAGGTGGGTGAACGAGACCTTCCCGCCGCGCGCACGCTTCAGGTGGTTGTTGATGACGATCCGGTTGTCGATCATCAGCTTCGCGGGCACGGTGCGCACGCTCGTGGCGGTGGGGATGCTGAGGCTGGCATCCATGTTCGTCGCGAGGCTCTTGGCCATGCCGCGGAGCGGCGTGACCGTGTTCTCGACCGGAGCCGGGGCGGGTTCGTCCTTCGCCGGCGTCTTGCCGCGCGAGGGGGCCTCGGCGGGAATGGGCTGAGCCTTGGGGGCGAGCGACGTCGTCCGAGCGGCGGGCTGGCTGCCGGTGGCGGGCGACGGCGACGTCGTTCCCGTCGACGGTGCACCGGCACCGGGGCCGTCCGACTCGGTGGTCGGCGCGATCTCCTCGGGGATCTGCGGCTCGCCGCCGGTGGCGCTCGAGTCGGTCACCGTCTCCGCGTCCGAGCCGGGAGCGTTGCCGCCCTCGGTCGTCGGTGCGGTCGCCTCGCCCTTCGTGGGGGTGGAATCGGACTCGCCCCCGCCGGACGGACGGTAGTGCTCGAGGATGGGCCACCACGAGCTGTCGACGGAGTTCTTGTCGACGAGGAAGCGTTCGTACATCTCCTCGACCAGCCACTCGTTGGCGCCGAATTCCCCAGCGGATCCTTCGTCGGTCCCGGTTCCGGTCAATTGGCTCGACACAGCCGATCGCCCACTCTCTCACTCGTTTGATTTCGCGGAAGAATCGTCGGTGATCCGTTCCGTGCGTCCAGCTATCAAGCCTAAACCTTCCCCGGTCATCCGGTGCGCCGACGCGGTGCGACCGGGAGTGCGAATCGGGGGAGCCGATACCGTTGGCGCATGAGGTTTTATCGCACGGAGCCCTCGCACGACCTGACGTATTCGGACGTGTTCCTGGTGCCCGGTTCCTCGGACATCGGGAGTCGTCTCGACGTCTCCCTCACCCCGGGGGACGGCACCGGTACGCACATCCCGATCGTGTCCGCGAACATGAACTCGGTCACCGGGCACCGCCTCGCCGCCTCCCTTGCTCGCCGCGGCGGGCTCGGGGTGCTGCCGCAGGACATGCACCTGCAGGATCTCGACGCCGCGATCCGGTGGGTGAAGAGCCAGCCCGTGGCGTACGACACACCGCTCGTGCTCGGTCCCGACGAGACGGTCGCCACCGCGCTCACGCACCTGCCGGCCGTGGCGGGCCACGGCATCGTGATCCATGACTCGGACGACCGGTACATCGGCTGCATCGAGGCGTCGCGCCTCGGCACCGCGCTGCCGGACGCGCGGCTCGGCGACCTCCTGCACGGGGCGCTTCCGTCGATCGACGCGGACGACGTGACGAGCGGGCGGGCCGCCTTCGACCTGCTCACCGCAGCCGGTCTCGAGTTCGCTCCGGTTCTGCAGCACGGTCGGGTCATCGGCACGCTGAGCGCGAAGAGCGCTCTGCGGTCCACCCTCTACAGCCCGGCGGTGGATGCGCACGGGCGGCTGATCGTCGCCGCGGCCCTCGGGATCAACGGCGACGTCGCGCGGAGGGCGGGGGCGTTGGCCGCCGCCGGCGTCGACGTGCTCGTGCTGGACACGGCGCACGGCCATCAGGCGGGCATGGTGAGGGCGATCGCGGCGGTGAAGGACCTCGACCTCGGGTTGCCGATCGTGGCGGGCAACATCGTCACCGCCGACGCCGTGACCGCGCTGGTGGACGCCGGTGCGGACATCCTCAAGGTGGGTGTGGGTCCCGGTGCGATGTGCACGACCCGGATGATGACGGCGGTCGGTCGTCCCCAGTTCTCGGCCGTGCTCGAGACGGCGCAGGCCGCGAAGGAACGGGGCGCGCACGTGTGGGCGGATGGGGGAGTGCGCTACCCGCGCGACGTCGCTCTCGCGCTCGCGGCGGGGTCCGCCTCGGTCATGATCGGATCCTGGTTCGCCGGGACGATCGAGGCGCCGGGAGTCCTCGCCACCGATGCGGAGGGCCGTTCCTACAAGGAGAGCTGGGGCATGGCGTCGACCAAGGCGGTGCAGTCGCGATTCGAACGTCTGAGCCCCTACGAGCTCGCCCGCAAGACGCTGTTCGCGGAGGGCATCTCCAGCTCGACGATCTACCTCGATCCGCAGCGCCCCTCGGTGGAGGATCTGGTCGACATGATCACCTCCGGGCTCCGCAGCGCGTTCACGTACGCGGGCGCGTCCACGGTCGACGAGTTCGCCGATCGTGCGCTCGTGGGCATCCAGTCCGCCGCCGGCTACGAGGAGGGCAAGGCTCTGCCCGCGTCCTGGTAACGGCAGGCCCTCCATATCCCGACGCATCGGGGCGGTATCTCCCGGCGGTCGCGAACAGGGGAATCGCCTGGCGGTTCGACTATGCTCGGTCGAATAATGGACGACCCTCCCTCTCATAAACCGGCGCCGCCACGCGCGGCGCCCTGCCCCTCCCACCCGCACAGCCCCTCCCTCGAGCTGAGGCCCCCAGGCGGTCCCCATGAATGAGTGGGTGATGCTCGCCATCGGCGTGCTGCTCACCATCGGCACCGGTCTCTTCGTGGCCTCCGAGTTCGCGCTCGTGAACCTCGACCGCTCGGAACTCGAATCGCGTCAGAGTCGCGGCGAGAAACGACTCGGCCCCGTGATCGGGGCGCTCAAGATCACGTCGACGCACCTCTCCAGCGCTCAGCTCGGCATCACGCTGACCACGCTCCTCACCGGGTACACCATGGAGCCGGCGATCAGCCGCCTGCTCGACCCGGTGCTCCTCTCGGTCGGTCTCCCCGAGGCGATCGTCCCCGGCATCTCCACCGTGACGGCGATCGTGATCGCCACACTGCTCTCGATGGTGATCGGCGAACTGGTCCCCAAGAACTTCGCGTTGGCCCTGCCTCGCCACACCGCCAAGGTGGTCGTGCCCTTCCAGGTGCTGTTCACCACGGTGTTCAAGCCGGCGATCCTCCTGCTCAACAACAGTGCGAACGGCATCCTCCGTTCTTTCGGGATCGAACCGAAGGAGGAGCTCTCCGGCGCACGCACGGCGGAGGAGCTCTCCTCGCTCGTGCGCCGCTCCGCCATGTCGGGGATGCTCGAGGAGGACACGGCGGTACTGCTGAACCGCACGCTGCTGTTCAGCGGCCACACCGCTGCCGACGTCATGACCCCGCGTCTGCGCATCGCCACGGTGGAGCGCAGCGATTCGGCGCAGGCGGTCATCGACCTGGCCAAGAGCACCGGGTACTCGCGGTTCCCGATCGTGGATGACGGAGTGGACGACATCGTGGGCCTCGTGCACGTGAAGCAGGCGGTGGCCGTGCCCCGCGCCAAACGCGCCTCCGTGCCCGCCGTCGCGCTTTCGTCCGAGGTCATCCGCGTTCCCGAGACCATGAAGCTCGACTCCCTCCTCGGCGAGTTGCGCGGACGCGGCTATCAGATGGCCGTGGTGGTGGACGAGTACGGCGGAACCGCCGGCGTCACCACCCTCGAGGACCTCGTGGAGGAGCTGGTCGGCGAGCTCGCCGACGAACACGACCGCACGCGTGCCGGAGTGGTGCGCAGCCGGGATTCCCTGACCTTCCCGGGCATGCTCCGGCCGGACGAGCTCAAGGAGCGCGCCGGCGTAACCGTGCCGGAGGAGGGACCGTACGAGACGGTCGCGGGATACGTCATGAGCGAGCTCGGACGGCTGCCCGCCGTCGGCGACGAGGTCGAACTCGAAACCGGCACGCTCCGGGTCGAGCGGCTCGACGGCAGGCGCATCGATCGCATCCGTTTCACGCCGTCGCCGCCCCAGGAGCCCGTCGGCGGCCCCGCCATCGATCTCAACGACACCGCTGCCGCAAAAGTGAACAGTGTGATGGAACTGAAGCGCGGAAGGGAGGAGTCCCATGGGTGACTACTGGTTCGGACTCGCGGCACTCGTCGTGCTGCTGGCGCTCAACGCCTTCTTCGTCGGCGCCGAATTCGCCGTCATCTCCGCTCGCCGGTCGCAGATCGAGCCGCTCGCCGAGTCGGGTAACCGGGCGGCGAAGACCGCCCTGTGGGCCATGGAGCACGCGACCCTGATGCTGGCCACGAGCCAGCTCGGGATCACGGTGTGCTCGCTGCTCATCCTCAACGTGTCGGAACCGGCGATCCACCACCTGCTGGAGATCCCGCTCGCGCTCACGCCGATACCGGAGGAGGCGATCTCCACCATCGCGTTCGTGGTGGCGCTGCTGCTCGTGTCGTTCCTGCACGTGGTGCTCGGCGAGATGGTGCCGAAGAACCTGTCGTTCTCCGTCCCCGACCGCGCCGCACTGATCCTGGCGCCCCCGCTCGTGGCGTTCGCACGCGTGTTCCGTCACATCATCGGAGCGTTGAACGCGACCGCGAACGGTGTGCTGCGCCTGTTCAAGGTCGAGCCCAAGGACGAGGCGGCGAGCTCCTTCACGCTCGACGAAGTGGCCAACATCGTGAACCAGTCCACCCGGGAGGGTGTGCTGGAGGACGCCAACGGTGCACTGACCGCCGCCTTCGAATTCACCAACAAGAAGGTCGAGGATGTGGCGATCGGCGTGGACAAGCTCATCGCGCTGCACGAGGCGGCCACGCCGGCGGAGGTCGAAGCCGCCGTCGCCCGTCACGGTTTCTCGCGCTATGTGCTCGTGAACGCCGAGGGCGAGCCCACGAGCTACCTCCACCTCAAGGACGTCATCGACCTGGACGGTGAGGACGAGTTCGATTCGCCCGTGCCGCCGAAGCGCATCCGGCAACTCGTGTCGATCTTCGACGGCACCGAGCTGGAGGATGCCCTCGCCAATATGCGTCGGTCGGGCGCGCACCTCGCGCGCACGTTCGACGCCGAGGGCACGACCACGGGTGTGCTGTTCCTCGAGGACATCCTCGAGGAACTCGTCGGCGAGGTCCAGGACGCCACCCGACGTCGCTGACCGGGCGGGGCTCGCCCGACTGAGCGATTGATCCGGCATCGCCAGCGGCGATGCCGGATCACTCGCGTAATGGTCGGGTCAGGAAGCCGATTCCGCCCAGCGGGCGCGGGCGTACTGGTGCGGCCAGTAGTCGAGCGTCACTCCCAGCTCGTGCGCGGCACGGAGGGCGAAGTGCGGGTCGCGCAACATCTCCCGCGCGATCATCACGGCGTCCGCGCTGCCGGAGGCGACGATCTCCTCGGCGTGCCGGGCGGTGGTGATCAGGCCGACGGCGTTCAAGCGGGCTCCGGTGCGACGCTTCACGTGCTCGGCGTGGGGGACCTGGTAACCGGGTCCGGTCGGGATGTCGGCGGGCACGTTGCCCCCGGTGGAGATGTCGAAAAAGTCCGCCCCCGCGGACTTCGCCCAGCCCGTGACCGTCGCCGTCTGCTCCTCGTCCCAGCCGTCCGGGGTCCAGTCGGTGGCGGAGAAGCGCACGAACACCGGCACGGTGTCACCCACCGCGTCGCGAACCGCGGAGACGATGCGGAGCAGCAGGCGCGCCCGGTTCTCGAGGCTGCCGCCGTAGTCGTCGGTGCGGCGGTTGCTGAGCGGGGAGAGGAACTGGTGCACGAGGTAGCCGTGCGCCGCGTGGATCTCGACGAGGTCGAAACCGGCCTCGACCGAACGCGCGGCGGCCGAGGCGAAATCGGTCACGATGGCGTCGATGCCCGGAACGTCGAGCTCCGCAGGCGCGTCGAGACCGGGAAAAGCGGTGGCACTGGGGCCGACCGTGCGCCAGCCGCCCCGGTCGAGCGGAACGGTTCCGCGGCCCCCGGTCGAGTGCACCGACGCCTTCCGACCCGCGTGCGCGAGCTGGATACCGAGCGGGGCACCCTGCTCGTGCACGAAGTCCACGATCGGCCGCCAGGCGTCCCGCTGTTCGCCGGTCCAGATACCCACATCCTCCGGCGAGATGCGGCCCTCCGGCGACACCGCCGCGGCCTCGGTCATCACGAGCCCCGCTCCACCGATGGCGAAACCGCCGAGGTGCACGAGGTGCCAGTTCGTGGGTACGCCGTCGCGCTCGTACACCGAGTACTGGCACATCGGCGCAACCCAGATGCGGTTGCGGGTCGTCATCCCGCGGATCGAGAGCGGGGCGAAGAGGGCGGATTCCGGCACGGGTGTTCTCCTTGTCGAGCGGTGGGGGCGCTGGTGAATCTATCGTGAGGGGATGAACGACGACTTCACCGCACCGGACGACCCGACCGAATCGAGCGATTCGACCGGTCGTTCGTGGTCCGATGCGGACGCGCGACGCAATGTGCGGTTGCCTGCGGAGGGTGACGACAAGTACACCCGCGGAGTGCTCGGCATCCGTACCGGCTCCAGCATGTACCCGGGGGCGGCGGTGCTCGGCGTCGAGGCGGCGGCGCGCGCGGGTGCGGGAATGATCCGGTACCTGGGCCCGGACCGTGCCACCGATTTCGTGCTGCAGCGGCGACCCGAGGTGGTGCCGGTCGACGGCCGCGTGCAGGCATGGCTGCTGGGTTCCGGCATGGACGCGGCGAGCCGCTCCGACGCCGACACCGCCGCCCTTCGGCACGCTCTGCAGCAGGGCGTACCGGTGGTGATCGACTCCGGCGCGCTCGATCTCGTCGGCGAGGTGACCGGACCCGCGGTGATCACTCCGCACTACCGCGAGTTGGCCCGCGTCCTCTCTGCCACGGGGAACTCGATCACGCCGGAGCAGGTGTCGTCGGATGCCGCGGGCTGGGCGCGGCGCGCGGCGGAACGGCTCGGCGTCACGGTGCTGCTGAAGGGCAACACCACGTGGGTGGCCGACCGCACCGGTGTGCTTGTACGGGTTCGGTCCGGGCCGGCCTGGCTCGCCACCGCCGGGTCCGGAGACGTGCTCGGCGGCATCCTCGGCGCATTCGCCGCATCGCACGCGGACCGGATCGTGGGGAGCGCGGCGGCGTTCGCCGACGTGGCCGCAACGGCGGCGCACGTGCACGGCCTCGCCGGTGAGCGGGCATCGGGCGGTGGGCCGCTGGTCGCGCTCGACATCGCCCAGGCGGTGTCGCCGACGATCGCCGCGCTGCTGCGCGACTAGCAGATCAGCCTCGGATCGTTCCCCGGTCAGCGCACCGATCGGGCCGGTGCAGGCGAGACGTCGCCGTCTGTCACGCGCCCTCGAGGGCGCGAAGCAGCTCCACGAGGTCGGAATCGTATTCGACCCCCTGATCGGCGGTGGCGACGTGGCTGTGCATCGCGGGGGAGGGGAAGTAGGGAGGATCGGGGAACCGGTCGTCGAGGTCGGCGATGTCCGACTCGGTCGACTTCAATTCGTCCGAGATGATCTGGCTGGCCGGTCCGAGCAGAAGCTTCGAGGATCCGATGCGGCCGTCGTCGGAGAGCACGGGGATGCTGATGGTGTCGCTGGTGTGGTGGATCGCGAGCAGTTGCGCGTGGGCAAGGACCGCATCGGCGACCCGGTCGGCGGTGACGATGACATCGTTCGCGTAGTGGATGCGCCTCATGGTTCCACTGTCGTCGCGCACCGGGCGCCGGACAACAGGGTTGCCGCCACGGAGGCGGTCGTGTACGAGCAGTGCGCGGCGGCCGTATCGGAGGCGCGCTACGGTCGGTCAGACGTCGCCGTGCGGCCGCTCGGTGGCGCTCGGCGCGGGTTCGTCCACGATGTGGAGGCCCTGCGGGCTGTTGGCCAACTCGATGAGCCGGTCCAGCCACTCCCTGTTGAGCTGGGGATGCCCGTTGCCGGAGTACAGGAAGAGCAGGGGGACCGACGGGTGGATCCAGGCCGCTCCGCGTCCCGAGCCGTTCGCCACGCCATTCGCCCAGGAGAAGAGGAAACTCTCGTGTCGGCGGAGCTTCGACCCCATCACCACCTGCAGGTGCGCGAGCGGGCGGTCGTCCATCGGGATCTCGAAGCCCGCGTGCCCGTACACCAGTCGTCCCATGAGGAAATCTCCGTCCCCCTCCACCATATGGCCCCGTCGCGTCCCGGCACCAGTCGCAGGCGTGCTTCCGCCGGTATCGGGTGGGGGCCCGCCGGTAGCATGGCCCGCGTGGAAGCCGGGTCGACGCGCAGCGGGGTGACGGGCGCGCGACCGCTCCGTGCGACCGCGCCGACAGGTGATCCGTTCGACGCCCTGCTGCTCTGGGGTGCCTTCGCCGTCGTGCACCTCGTGCTCGCCTCCATCAACCTGTTCGCGGTCGCGGCGAATCCCATCGGCGACGTGCGCGTGGTCTACCTGGGCTGGGCGGAGGACGCGCTCGCCGGTCGCGTACCGGGAATCGACGTGTCGTTCGTCTACCCGCTGCTGGCGATGGTGCCCATCCTGCTCTCCCTCTCCCTCGGTGCGAACGCCTACGCGGGCACCTGGATGCTGCTCGTCACCCTGCTCGACGCGATCGCCTTCGCCGCGTTGGTCGGCGCCCCATGGCGGTGTCGCGATCGCGCAGCCGATGCGCGCCCCGCCGCACCGCGCTACCCCGGCACCCGCTCCGCCGCGTGGTTCTGGCTCGCATTCCTCCTCGCGCTCGGACCCATCGCGATGGGCCGCATCGACGCGATCACCATTCCGCTCGCCATCGTCGCGCTCCTCTGGGCAGCACGCCGCCCGGCTGCGTCGGCCCTGCTCCTCACGGCGGCGACCTGGATCAAGGTGTGGCCCGCCGCAACGATCGGAGCGCTGCTCATCGTGTCCCGGGCCCGCGGGAGGGTGGTGGCGGCGGCCGCGATCGGGTCGGCATGCATCGTCCTGGCGGCGCTGGCCCTCGGCAGCGGGGCGACCGTCTTCAGCTTTCTCGGTGAGCAATCCGCCCGAGGACTGCAGATCGAAGCGCCCCTCGCCACAACCTTCCTGTGGCTCGCGTCGGCTGGAGCCGACGGAGCCCTGGTGTACTACGACCGCGACATCCTCACCTTCCAGGTGACGGGGCCGGGAACGGCACTCGCGAGCGCGACCAGCACCCCGCTGATGGCGGGCGCCGTGCTCGCGCTCGTCGCGCTGGGCATCCGGGCGGTCCGCCGCGGATCGGACGGCAGCACCCTGCTGCCCCTGCTGACCCTGAGCCTCGTCGTGGCGCTCATCGTGTGCAACAAGGTGGGTTCACCGCAGTTCGTCTGCTGGCTGGCACCGCCGCTCGTGCTCGGCGTGGCGGTCGCCCGGGAGCGATTCCGCACTCCGGTCGTGCTCGCGTTCGGTATCGCGGTTCTCACCCACCTCGTCTACCCCTACCTGTACGGGTCGCTGCTCGCCCTCGAGCCCGCCATGCTGCTCGTCCTCACCCTTCGGAACCTGCTGCTCTGCGTTCTGCTCCTGTGGTGCGGAGTGCGGGTGTGGAAAGCTGGCAGCACGCCCGACGCGCCGCCGGTCGGCGGAGTGCCGCAATCCGCGGATCCCCGGGCACTTCCAGGGAGGACCTAGTCATGCTCGTCGCTTTTTCCGTGGCCCCGAGCGGGGGAGAGGGCAGGGACGCGTCGGTGCACGACGCTGTCGCCGCCGCAGTCGCCGTCGTCCGCGCGTCGGGTCTGCCCAACCGCACGAGTTCGATGTTCACCGAGATCGAGGGGGAGTGGGACGAGGTGTTCGATGTGATCAAGCGCGCCACGGAGGCCGTTGGCCAGTTCGGCACCCGCGTGTCGCTCGTGCTGAAGGCCGACATCCGCCCGGGCTACACGGGAGAGATCGACGCGAAGATCGAGCGGCTGGAGCAGGCGCTGCCCGACGAAGCCTAAGCCCTTCCGCGACCTTCCGCGCCCTCCCGTTCGACCCGTCGCGTCCCGCCGGAGCGGTGCCGGGTGGGTCGGGCCGCGCCGGTAAACTCGTCGAGTGAATCCCCTCCCTGCAGGGCCGACGCAGCTGTCGCCGGCCCGCATTCGCTGCGCCCTTCTCGCGCTCGCCCTCGGCGGCTTCGGCATCGGCGCAACGGAGTTCGTGGCCATGGGACTGTTGCCGGACATCGCCCGCGACCTGCTGCCGGGCCTGTCGGCCGAATCGGCGGAGGAGGCGAACGCGCGCGCCGGCTGGCTGATCACCGCCTACGCCCTCGGGGTGGTGGTGGGAGCGCCCACCATCGCCGCGGCCGCGGCGCGCTGGCGGCGCAAGCAGTTGCTGCTCTGGTTGCTGGCGGCGTTCACCGTGGGCACGGTGCTGTCGGCGTTGCTCCCCACATTCGAACTGGTGGTCGCGGCGCGCTTCCTGGCGGCTCTGCCGCACGGCGCGTACTTCGGCATCGCGTCACTGGTTGCGGCGGGCCTCATGGGTCCGGGCAAGCGAGCCCGCGGCGTGGCCTTCGTCTTGTCGGGGCTCACCATCTCGAATGTGATCGGCGTGCCTCTCATCACCTTCCTCGGGCAGAACACGAGCTGGCGGGTGTCCTACCTCGTCGTCGCCGGCCTCTTCGCGCTCACCCTGCTCGCCGTCGCCCTGCTCGTGCCCCGTCAGCCCGGTGACCCCGGTGCCACCATCCGGAACGAGCTTCGCGTGTTCGGCCGAGTGCAGGCGTGGCTGGCGCTCCTGATCGGTGCCGTCGGCTTCGGAGGGCTCTTCGCCGTGTACACCTTCGTGGCGCCGCTCGCGACCGAGTTCACGCGGCTCGACATCGCGCTCGTGCCGGTCGCGCTCGTCGTGCTGGGGCTCGGCATGACGGGGGGAAACGTGATCGGCGGCTGGTACGCCGACCGTGGCGCTGTGCGGGCGATCCTCCTCTTCTTCGCGGTCCTGATCGCCGCGCTGATCGGGCTGGCGCTCACGGCGGGAACGACAGCAGGACTCTTCGCGTTCCTCTTCGCGGTGGGCGGTGCCGCCTCCGCGCTGTCACCGAGCATCCAGGTGCGGCTGATGGATGTGGCGCAGGACAGCCAGTCGATCGCGTCCGCACTGAATCACGCCTCCCTCAACATCGGCAACGCGTCGGGGGCATTCTTCGGTGCCCTCGCGATCGGAGCGGGCTTCGGATACCTGTCCCCGGTGTGGGTGGGTATCGCCCTGAGCGTGGCCGGCGTGCTCATCGCCGCGGTGGGATTCCGGATCGAGCGGCGCTCGTTCTCGTTCGTGCCACCGCATGATCCCCACCCGACGACCGAACCGATCGCGCTGGGCGGCTAACGCCGGACCGGACGCGGGGACGGCCGGACGCGGGGACGGGCGGACGCGGGGACGGGCGAACGTGCGAGCCGACAGGTGCGGAGCGCACAGCTCGGCCGCACAGCGGACTAGTCGGTCTGCAGCAGGATCCCGTCCTGGATCGCGCGCTTCCGCAAAGCAACCTTGGTGCCCACGTCGAAGCCGGCCACCCGGTACTTCTCGCGGATCCGCTTGAGGTAGGACTTCGCGGTCTCCTCGGAGATGCCGAGCTGGTAGGCGACCGACTTCACAGGCTCCCCACCGCCGTAGAGGGCCATCACGCGCCGTTCCTGCGCGCTCAGCTTGGGCACGCCGCCGACGTCGGTGGCGTTGAGGGCGAGGTCGAGTTCGCTCGAGATGTACGACGATCCCACGTTGGCGAGCCGGATCGCGTCGGCGATCATGCTCGCGTCCTCGCTCTTGACCAGGTAGCCGAGCGCACCGGAGGCCAGTGCCTCGCGCACCACGTTCGGCTCGGAGTAGGTGCTCATGAGCACGGTCCGCACGCCCGTCGTCTTCAGTGTCGACAGCTTGAGCGAGATCGGGATGTTGTCCTTCAGATCGAGGTCGAGCAGCACGACGTCGACGGGGAACTCCGGGTGGGTCAGCAACTCGGGCCAGGTGGAGACGGCGGCCACCATGTGGATGTCGTCCGCCACGTTCCGGAGCCACTCCGTGAGGGCGCCGAGGATCATCTTGTGATCGTCGACGATCGCTAGTCGGATGCGTTCTTCTGGAGAAGCCACTTCTCGTCCTTCGTGTTGGGTGGTTCGTCGGCCGCGGACTATTGGTCAGCGGGGTTGTCTACGAGGCATTCGATGTCGAGATGCACGCTGCCGTCGCTCACCTGGACCACGTACTCGCCGACCTTCTGCAGCGCTTCGCGGGTCGAGGGGTCGAGGCGCGCGCGCGGCACGCCCGTGGTGGAGATGCTGATGGGCACCGTGACCTGACGCATCGGGCCGTCCGACGTGTTCGCGATCGGTCCGAGGGTCAGTTGAACGGTGACCTCGGGGCGGCTGCTGCTCGTGAGGAGCAGCCAGGTGGCGGAGAGCAGGCCGTCGCGTTGGCGACCATCCAGCAGACCGGCGAGGCTGTGCGGATCGACGAGGTGCACGGACGGGCCGAGAAATTCCGACTCGGTGATGGCGTGGTACAGCCAGGTCTCCCGGCGGCCCTCGATGAGGTGCAAACGGAGCTCGGTCGCCAGGGATGCCGCGGTGGACGCCGTCTCGGGCGCGAGGGGGAGCGGCGTGGACGCGGAGGCCACGCCGTCCAGCAGTTGCTCGGCGGCGAGGTCGAGTCGGGCGAGCTCCTCCGACGCGAGCATACCCACCGCGAACCGCGGGGCCGAGACGGTGCTCTGCACCAGCACCCGGTCGAGTTCCACCTCGACCATGTGCCGGAACCCCGACACGACGACCGCGCCGAGCAGGGTCGGGAACACCGCTCGTGCCATCACGGTGAGGTGCGGCGCGATGTTCTCGAGGTCCATCGGCCGACCGAACACGATCACCGCGAGGAGGACGAGGCCGAGCACCGCGTCGGCGATCAGCACATCCCGTGCCCGGCGGAGGGTGACGAGGACGAGGAGCGCCGCCCCGACGGTGACGGACGAGGTGGCGTAGTGCGCCGGCTCGTAGAGCGGCATGATCGCCGCCACGTCGAGAGCTACCACACCGCCGAGCGCGAGGAGCAGAACGGCGAACATCCCGTTGGGCAGCCGCGAGGAGTTGCGGCGCACGACCACGGCGGTGACGAGCAGGCTGCCGATGAACAACACCCAGGAGGCGATCACCAGTTCGGGATGCACGTGCTTGTCCGACTGCATGGCGAACTGGATGATTCCGTAAAGCGTGGCCACGGTGCACGCGACCATCGTGCCGAACCCCAGATAGTCGATGCCGACGGTCCCCGGTCGGATACCGACGCTCTTGGCCACCCGGGCGGTGCGTTTCGCTCGCGTTCCCGGCACGGCGCCGAGCGTGTTCTCATCGAACGTGGACTGGCTCACTTGGGCACCTCCAGCACGACCGTGGTGCCGGAGCCGGGAGCGGAGAAGAGGCGGGCGTTGCCGCCGACGTCCCGCAACCGTGCGACCACCGACTCTTTGAAGCCGAGCCGGGCCTGGTCGATGTCCCCGATCGCGAACCCGACGCCGGAGTCGGTCACCATGGCGCGCACGGTGGTGTCGTCATCGGTGATCGTCACGTGGGCGACCGTGACCCCGGAGTGGCGGCGCACGTTCTCGAGGCATTCGGCGAGGGACAGGAGGAAGGCGTCGAGGATGTCGCTCGGCAGGAGGACCTGACCCGTTCCGTGCCAGTCGACCTCCAGTCCGATCCGCCCGAAACGCTGCTTCACCGATTCGAGGGTGTTGCCGAGTACCGACTCTTCGACCGCCTCGAGGGCGTAGCCGCCCGACGCCTGAGGCACCGGGGTTCCGCCGAGTCGGAGCTGGCGCAACAGCCGGGCATCGTTGGCGGCCTGCTCCTGCAGCGCCTTCTCGGAGACGCCGACGCCCGAGTGGGCGAGCAGGGTGAGCGTGGCGAGCACCGTGTCGTGCAGCAGCCGTGCGCCCTGGCGGCGCTGGGCCTCGGTCTCGCTGGCCTGTCGCTCGGCGCGGTGCGCCCTGCCGATGCTGGTGATGCGGCGCGCGGCGCGCCGGGTGTTGTGGGTCAGCCACAGTCCGAGCAGCAGGGCGGAGGACCATCCGACGACGATGAAGACGACCGTGCCGAACAGGCTGCTGCGGCCGAGCTCCGTGGTCAGCAGCAGACCGAGCGTTGCGAGGAACGCTGCCGCGAGGAGCGCCAACCGACCGGGCGTGGGTCGCATGGAGATGGCCACCGATGCCATCGACCCGGCGGCGATGTGCAGAGCTCCGGTGACGGCCGCCACGGCGGGTTCGTCGACACCGGGGAACCGGGTGAGGAGGACGAGGAGCGCGAAACCGGTGAGCAGGATGATTGCGGACCACGGATGCCTGCCGGTGACGCCGATGCGGTACTGGCTGAAACCGAGCAGCAGCAGCAGCGGCAGGACGACGGCAAGCGCGATGGGCGGGAGCGCACCGGGGATGACGACGCAGAATGCGGCGAGAGCGGTGAATCCGAGTCCGAACACGCGCGTGGTGCGCTGAAGCAGCCTGTCGCGCTCCCGAACGATCTGATTCATGCGGCCCCGTGGTCGAATGGACGATTCGCGGGGCCGTTCCACGGGTGCAAGCCCCCACGGTGAACCCTCGCGGGGGCACCTGAGTCGTACATTTTTTTCGAGCCCCCGCGGCACAGTCTAGTTGCGAGGGCGCGGAAATACGGCCGTTCGGGGGCGTGAATCACTCCCCGACGCGCCCAAAACGGGGGGCACGGGCCGCTCCGAAGGGCTGCTCGGGTCCTTGTGCAGAGGAATTACTGTTCCGGCGCGATCCAGCCCTGGCGGATGGCGTGCCTCCGGAGCAACTGCTTCGTGCCGAGATCGACGCCCACGGCCAGGTGCTTTCGACGGGCCCGCTTGATGTAGGACTTGATGGTCTCCTGCGTCGTGTCCATCTCGTCGGCCACCTCGCGAATCGACCGGCCGCCCGCGTAGAGCGTGAGCGCGCGCTGCTCCTGTCGGCCGAGTCTCGGGTCGCGCAGCATGGTGGCGTTCGCCAGGGCGACCTGCACCGCGGGCGAGTATCGCTGACGGTTGATGGACGCCGCGTGGATCGACTCGATCAGTTCGGCGGCCGACTCCGTCTTCGGCAGGAAGCCCGCGGCGCCCGCGGCGATCGCGCCGCGGATGGAACCGATGTCCGCATGCCGACTTACGACGATCGTCTTGCTCCCCGCGGCCGACAGGGTGCGGATCTTGCCTCCGATGGGCACGTCGTCTTCGAGGCCCAGGTCGATCACCGCCACGTCGGGCGGGAAGTCAGGGCTGGACAGGAGTGCGTTCCACGTGGTGACCGCACTCGTCACCTCCACGCCGGTGCGCGGCTTCGTCAGGCGGGCGGTGAGGCCGTCGAGAAGGAGCTGGTGGTCGTCAACGATGGCCACGCGCACCCTGGTGGGTGCGGTGGTCGCGTGGGAAATTCGGGTCATCGGGATCGTCCTGATTCTCATGGCCCGTTCCTCGAACACCCCCCGTGTCGAGGGAGCGGGTTCCTGTCGAAATACTAGGAAGGAAACGACCCGTTTGACCCCGTCACACGCGCATTCACCCCCGGACTGGGGCGCGGTCGGCGGCGAGCAGCCGGCGGACGTGCGCGCCAACGGCCTCGTCTTCGATGAGGAAGCCGTCGTGACCGAAGCGGGACGAGATGACCACGGGGTCCGGGCCGTCGATCGTCCCGGGGATGTGGCGGGCGATCTCCTGCTGGTCGGCGACCGGGAACAGTCGGTCGCTGTCGATGCCGAGCACGAGCGTGCGGGCGGTCACGGTACCGAGTGCGGCGGCGATTCCGCCGCGCTCCCGTCCGACGTCGTGCGAGTTCATCGCGTCGACGAGCCGGATGTAGCTGTTCGCGTCGAAACGCCGCGTGAATTTGTTGCCGTGGAAGTCGAGGTACGACTCCACGGCGAACCTGCCGTCGCTC
Organism: Planctomonas psychrotolerans; assembly: GCF_008642235.1. Classification (GTDB taxonomy): domain Bacteria; phylum Actinomycetota; class Actinomycetes; order Actinomycetales; family Microbacteriaceae; genus Planctomonas; species Planctomonas psychrotolerans. The sequence continues at coordinate 2,493,606 of NZ_SJEV01000001.1, forward strand.
CCGAGCGGACTGATCTCGCTCTGCCAGGACCGCTCGAAGCGGTCGTTCAGCTCGCTCGGGCTGCGGTAGTTGAGCAGCGCCATGCGGCGGGCCAGCGCCAGTCCCAGGTGCGGTCCCTCGCCATCCGCCGCGTCGTAGTAGTCCCCGCCGCGGAACTGCGAGTCCATGCGGATGGCCTGCGCCTGCACCGAGTTCAGCGCGATCTGGTCGGCACTGGAGCGCGGGGGCGCGGCCAGGAGTGCGAGGCGCTCCACCCGGTCGGGAGCCAGGATCGCCCACTCGAGGGCATGCATGCCGCCCATGGAACCGCCGATCACGGCGCTCCAGCGCTCGATGCCGATCGCATCCGAGAACGCCAGTTGCGCCCGCACCTGGTCGCGGATCGTGATGTAGGGGAAGCGAGGCCCCCACTCGTGCGAGTCGGGAGCGAGCGACGCCGGGCCGGTGCTTCCCTGACAGCCGCCGAGCATGTTCGGTGCGACGACGAAGTAGCGGTCGGTGTCGATGGCCTTGCCCGACCCGACCATGCCCGACCACCAGCCGGCCGTGGGCTGGCCCGGTCCCGCGTCGCCGACCAGGTGACTGTCGCCGGTCAGGGCGTGCAGCACCAGCACGGCGTTGTCCCGTTCGGGGGAGAGTGTCCCGAACGTCTCGTACGCGATCCGCGCCGACGGCAGGGAGCCGCCGCTCTCGAAGGAGAACCGGCCGAGAGGAACGAACGAGCGCGCGAACACGGGGTCGCCCTCGCGCCATGCTCCGGTCGCCGGCGGCTTGCCGAGCAGAGACCGCACCTGCGCGTCCGTGACGAAGCTCGACGGCACGGTGTCTTCGGGTATCTGCCAGTCCATGGTGGGTTAAGTGAAGCACGCACCGCGGATGGCGGATGTCGTGTTACGTCGACCCACCGACTCGCCGCCCCCGAGATGCCGGGTTCCGGTGCTCCTCGGACGACGGGGAGCCGGGACCGGGCACCTCAGCGGCGCGTCGACCGGGCGGGGCTACACGCGGGCGGCGTCCGCCGCGGCACGGGCGGCGGCGAGGCCCTTCTCGAGGTCGGCGAGGATGTCGGCGATGTTTTCGAGACCCACCGACAACCGCACGAGGCCCGGGGTGACCCCGGAGGTCAGCTGCAACTCCGGCGTGAGCTGCGAGTGCGTGGTCGACGCCGGGTGGATGACGAGGCTCCGCACGTCACCGATGTTGGCCAGGTGGCTGAAGAGGGTGAGGCTGTTCACGAATGATCGGCCCGCATCCACCCCGCCCTTCAACTCGAAGGAGAGCACGGCGCCCACGCCGCGGGGCGCGTACCGGTTGGCGGCCGCGTACCACGGGCTCGACGGCAGGCCGGCGTAGTAGACGGTGGCGATGTCGTCGTGCGCGTCGAGCCACTCCGCCACCTCCTGCGCGTTCTGCACGTGCCGCTCGATGCGCAGGCTCAGCGTTTCGATGCCCTGGATGAGCTGCCATGCACTGGCCGGTGCGATGGAGGACCCGAGGTCGCGCAGCAGCTGCACGCGCGCCTTGATGATGTACGCGATCCCGTCCCCGAGGGCCTCGGTGTAGGTGACGCCGTGGTACGACGGGTCGGGGGTGGTGAGACCCGGGAAGCGGTCCGCGTGCTTCGACCAGGGGAAGGTGCCCCCGTCGACGAGCACGCCGCCGATCACCGTCCCGTGGCCGCCGAGGAACTTCGTGGCCGAGTGCACGACGATGTCGGCACCGTGCTCGAACGGGCGGATGAGGTACGGCGTCGCGATCGTGTTGTCGACGATGAGCGGTACCCCGCTGTCGTGCGCCACGTCGGCGACGGACCGGATGTCGAGCACGTTGATGCGGGGGTTGCCGATGGTCTCCGCGAAGAACAGCTTGGTGTTCGGGCGGACCGCGCGGCGCCACTCCTCCGGGTCGTCCTGGTTCTCCACGAAGGTGGTCTCGATGCCGAGCTTCGCCAGCGTGTACTTGAAGAGGTTGTAAGTCCCGCCGTAGATCGACGACGACGACACGATGTGGTCGCCCGCCTCCGCGATGTTGAGAACGGCGAACGTCTCGGCGGCCTGGCCCGACGCCACGAGCAGGGCCGCGGTGCCGCCCTCGAGCGCGGCCACGCGCTCCTCGACCACGGCCTGCGTCGGATTCTGGATGCGGGTGTAGATGTTGCCGAACTCCGCGAGAGCGAACAGGTTCTTGGCGTGGTCCGCATCGTTGAACACGTAGGAGGTGGTCTGGTAGATCGGCGTAGCGCGCGCGTTCGTCACCGGGTCGGGTGCCGCACCCGAGTGGATCTGCTTGGTCTCGAACTGCCAGTCGGTGGTGTCGCTCATGCCGTGCTCCTCGGGTTCTCGCGGTGGATGCGGATGGGGTCTGCGGTCGACACTAGGGACGGTCGCGGAGGTGCGTCAACGGATGCCGACACACCGCGTAATCTGCCCGATATGGTGGGCGCCATGGAAGGCGGGAACCGGACCGCGATCGTGTGCGGGGCGGGCATCGCCGGTCTCACCGTGGCCCGCGAGCTCGCCGCGGCGGGATGGGTGGTGACCGTGCTCGAGCGCGCGCCGGGGCCCCGCGACCAGGGCTACATGATCGACTTCTTCGGGCCGGGATTCGACGCGGCGGAACGCATGGGCCTGCTGCCCCGCCTCCGGGACGTCGCCTACGCGTTCACGTTGCGGCTCGTGGACGAGCGGGGGCGCGAACGGGCGGCGGTGGATGTCGACCGGGTGGCCCGCGCCGCGGCGGGACGGTATGTCAGCATCATGCGTCCCGACCTCGAGAAGGCGCTCGTCGCATCCCTGCCCCCCAGCGTCCGGCTGCTCTACGGGCGGACGTTCACCGGTGTCGAGCAGGGGCGCGGGGAGGTTTCGGTGACACTCGACGACGGGGACACCCTCCGGGCGGCCGTCCTCATCGGTGCCGACGGCATCCACTCGGCGGTGCGGCGGGCGGTCTTCGGCCCGGAGTCGCAGTTCGTGCGGTTCCTCGGCTTCCACACCTTCGCGTATCTGACCGAGAGCGCATCGCTGCGGCGCCGCCTCGGCGGGGAGGCCGGCATGACCGACAGCATCGACCGCTTCGTCGGCATGTACGCGCTCCGAGACGGGCGCGTGGCCGTGGTCGGAGCGCATCGCACCCGGGTGACCGCGCGGCCCGCGGACGTCCGGACGGCGATCCTCGACGTCTACTCGGGACTCGGCTGGCTGACGCCCGAGGCGCTCGCGGCATGCCCGCCGTCGTCCGAGGTGTACTACGACACCGTCGCGCAGGTGCACATGCCCGGGTGGTGTTCGGGCCGGGTCGCGCTGGTCGGCGATGCGGGCTTCGCCGTGTCCCTGCTCGCCGGGCAGGGTGCGTCGATGGCCATCGCCGGGGGTGCGACGCTGGCATCGGCGTTGATCGCGGCACCGACGGTGGATGCGGGGTTCGCGCGCTACGAGGCGTCGATGCGCCCGCTGGTGGACGAGGTGCAGAGCGCCGGGCGCAGAGCCGCGGGCACGTTCGTGCCCGCCACCGTCCGAGCCCGGTACCTCCGCCGACTCGCCTTCCGGATGCTGAACCAGCCGGTCATCGGGCGCATCCTCGGCGCGAGAATCACCGGTCGGACCCCGAGATTCCGGCCGAACGCCTAGGGCGTCGTGCCCCGGTCGGGTCCGTGCGGTGGGGCTTCGCCGACCCGTCGTCCGGGTCGAGGAACAGGAAGGATGGTCGCGGTTCGATCAACGGCCGGAAGATGCGGCGCACCCACGAGCTCGACAGCACGATGGCGATGCCGGTGCTGGCGAGGATCATGCTGAGCAACGACACCCAGTCCGAGTTCTCCCCGCGCAGCACGCTCGACTCCCGGATCGGGTAGAGCACGAAGCTGTGCAGCAGGTAGACGTACATGGTCGACTGGCCGAACGCGGTGAGCGGGTTCGATGACCGAGGCACCAGCGCGAAGAACGCGAAACTCAGCAGCACGGCGAGAGCGATGACGCCGAGGCGGATCAGTCCGGCGAACCACTGGTCGGAGCCGAGGCCGTCGTAGGGACGGTCGTAGAAGAACCAGTATCGGAGGTCGATCTCGCGCCAGAGCGCGATGAACGCCCACACCACCCCACCCCAGACCGCGAAGGTGGCGACGGCCGCTCCACGCACCCACCACACCGCTCGCTCGGCGAAGCGCCAGCGCTCCACGAGCTTCCACTCGTTGAGCTTCCAGCCCAGCACGAAGAAGGGCAGGATGCCGATGGTGCGCGAGAGGGAGAAGGTGTTGTCCACGTTGTCGAGGTACCCGACGCCGACCGACAGGGCGATCGCCCACAGCAGCGGCCAGCGCAGAAGCGCGAGATACGGCAGCACCAGCCGGAAGATGCCGAGCGCCAGCAGGAACCACAGCGTCCACGACGGCCGGGTCGGGTTGACGTCGGCCTCGCCCTCGACCAGCCACTTCACCACTGTCCAGATCGTCTCCATGATGAAGTACGGCAGAAGGATGTCGGTGAGCACCCGCTTCATCGCGCGGTTGGTCGGCGGGCCGGACTTGGTGAAGTACCCGCTGATGATGGCGAACGCCGGCATGTGGAAGGCGTAGAAGAGCAGGTAGACGGCCAGGGCGATGTTCGAGTCGATGGTCTGGCGTTGGATCCCGTGCCCGATGACCACGAGCAGCACGCAGAGGAAGCGGGCGTTGTCCCAGAAGGGCACCCGCACCCGGTCCTTTGGCGGTTTGGCGAGCCCGTCGGGCGGGACGGGGGTACCCGCGGCCACGACCGGAACCGCCTTCACGTCCGATCCGGTCGATTCGCTCACCCGGCAAGCCTAGGCTCTGGCCGCTACGGTGGTGATTTCGGCAGCGTGCGAGGAGAAGTCCATGGGAAATAGCAGGAGGGTCGTCGTCACCGGCGCGAGCTCGGGCATCGGTGCGGCCACCGTTCGACTGTTCCGATCGCGAGGCTGGGATGTCGTGGGAGTCGCCCGGCGAGCCGACCGGCTCGAGGCGCTCGCCGACGAGACCGGAGCCGAGTACTTCGTGGCCGACCTGACCGTCCAGGCCGAGGTGGACGCCCTGCGGGATCACCTCGCGTCGACCGGTGCCGTGCACGCTCTCGTGAACAACGCGGGAGGCGCGTTCGGCCTCGACTCCGTGGAGAACGGCAGCGTCGACGACTGGCAGCGCATGTTCGACGTGAACGTGCTCGCGGTCAAGCGCGTGACCAGCGCGGTGCTGCCGCTGCTCCGTGCGGCGGCGGCGGACGGGGGCCACGCCGACATCCTCACCGTCACGTCGATCGCCGGGCATGTGGCCTACGAGGGTGGTGGGGGGTACAACGCCGCCAAGTTCGCGGCGCACGCCCTCGTGGCGGTGCTGCGGCTCGAGCTGAACGGAGAGCCGATCCGGGTGCTCGAGGTGGCGCCGGGACAGGTGCACACCGAGGAGTTCTCGCTCGTGCGCTTCGGCGGTGACCGCGAGCGGGCGGACGCCGTGTACCGCGACGTGCCCGACCCGCTCTCGGCCGAGGACGTCGCCGAGGCGATCGTGCACGCGATCGAGCTTCCCGCGCATGTGAACCTCGACCTCGTGACGATCAAGCCGGTGGCGCAGGCCGCACCGCACAAGCTCGCGAAGGGCGCGCTCGTGCCGCGGGACTCCGCCGCGAGCTGACCCCCGAGGCGGGGTTGCCGCGCCGTCACGGGCCACGCGGGCCGGAGGCACCGCCTCACCGGGCATCCGTTCGCTAGGGTCGAACGGTGAGCGTGCATTTGGTGGGTGGTGGCAGGAACGCGACGGTCTACGCGGACTTCGTGGCGGAGGCGGTAGACCGGGCGACGAGCGTCGGACGGGAGGGACCGGCTCGCATCGCGGTCGTGCTCGTGCACGACGGCGGCGGTGCGGAATTCTTCGACTGGTTCGCCGGCGCTCTGACCGGCTCGTCCGCCGCCGACGTGGAGTGCGTCCCGGTGCTGCTCGCCGAGGGCGACACCCTCGACCCCACCGCGCTCGCCGACACCGACGGCCTCCTGGTCGGCGGGGGACTCACGCCGGCCTACCGGTCAGGGCTCGCGCCCGCCTTCGGGGAGATCCGGCGCCTCGTGGCGTCCGGTGTGCCCTATTGCGGGATGTCGGCCGGAGCGGCGATCGCGGCCGAGCGCGCCATCGTGGGCGGCTGGCGCATCGGCGGCGTGGTCGTGTGCCCGGAGGAGACGGCGGAGGACCTGGACGAGGTGACCGTCGAGCAGGGCATCGGCCTGGTCGACGTGAGCATCGACGTGCATGCCGCCCAGTGGGGAACACTGACGCGGCTCATCGCGTCCACCGAAGCGGGCATCGTGCCCGGGGGCCTCGGCATCGACGAAGACACCGTGGTCATCGTGGGAGCGGGAGCGCTGCGGGTCGTCGGCGCGGGCAGTGCCTGGTCCGTCGTCCCGACGGAGACGGGCGTGAGCGTCAGTTCCGCCGCGGCGGGCGGATAGCACGTGGGGCCCGCATCGCTCGCCCAGTTGGCGGCGGATGGTCGAATGGATCCGGGCTGGGCGCGCGCCCTCGAACCGGCCTCCGGCACCATAGCCGCGCTCGGCGACTACCTCCGCGGCGAGGTCGCCGAGGGACGCGGGTACCTCCCCGCTGGGCCACGGGTGCTCCGCGCCTTCTCCTACCCGCTCGACCGGGTGAAGGTGCTCGTGCTCGGGCAGGACCCGTACCCCACTCCCGGCCACTCCATCGGGCTCGCATTCGCGGTCGACCGCGCCGTGCGCCCCCTGCCGCGCAGTCTCGCGAACATCTACCGCGAACTGCAGGACGACCTGGGGGTGCCCGCGCCGCAGCACGGGGACCTCACCGCGTGGAGCGAGCAGGGGGTGCTGCTGCTCAACCGGGTGCTCACCGTGGAGCCGGGAGCGTCGGGGTCGCATCGCGGCAAAGGCTGGGAGACCGTCACCGAACTCGCCATCCGCGCGCTCGTTGCACGCCGACAGCCTCTCGTCGCAATCCTCTGGGGACGGGACGCGGCGAAGCTGCGACCGCTTCTCGGCGACACCCCGGTGATCGAGACCGCGCATCCGAGCCCGCTGTCGGCCAGCCGGGGATTCTTCGGGTCCCGTCCGTTCAGCCGGGTGAACGCCGCCCTGGTGGAGCAGGGCGCGGAGCCGATCGACTGGACGCTGAGCGAGCCGGGCGACAACTAGAATCCCGATCATGCTGGAAGAGGAATACCAGGTGCGCCGCACGTTGCCCCGGCACCTGCGACCGCAGCCGGAACCCGAGCCGGACTTCGCGTTCACCATCCGCGACGCGGCGCGGGCGGACCTGCCGGACATCCGGGAGATCTACAACCTCTACGTGGCCAACAGCACGGTCACCTTCGACGAAGACCCCATGACGCTCGCCGCGTGGCGCAGCAAGTTCGACTACCTGCAGAAGCTCAACATGCCGTTCCTCGTCGCGGTGTCTCCCCGAGGCCAGGTGCTCGGCTATGCACTCGTCACGCCGTGGGCGCAGAAGAAGGCGTACCGCTTCACCGTCGAGAACTCCATCTACCTGAGCCCGGCGGCCACCGGCAAGGGCCTCGGTCAGGCGCTGATGACGGAGCTGATCGTGCGGGCCAAGCAGGCGGGCCTCAAGGAGATCATCGCGGTGATCGCCGATCGCGGCGCCGAGGCGTCGATCCGCATGCACGAGCACTTCGGCTTCCGGGAGATCGGCCGGATGGGCCGGGTCGGGTTCAAGTTCGACCGCTGGCTCGGCACCATCATGATGCAGAAGTCGCTCAAGTAGCCATTTCCGCACTCAGGTAACAATTGGCTGGGAGACTGCACCGGTCGGCGCATGCCCGGGTGCCCGTCGTTAGCGTGGAGACAACGTCCCAGGTCGACGCTCCTCGAAGTCGAGGTTCCGATCCAGGATGATGTACTGAAACACAAATCGAGGCCGGCTGACCGCTTTTCATTCGAGCGGATGCCGGCCTCGTCCAGTTCTTGACTGGATCAGTTCTGCACTGAATCAGTTCTTCGGCGTCGCCCGCCGGAGGACGAAGAACCCGGTGACGGCGGCGACCGCCGTGGGGACGAGCGACCAGCTGGCGACCCCCACCACGCCGTTCGTGGAGAACCAGTTCCCGACAGCGGGCCAGCTGTCCGTGTAGGTGACGAGGGCGGCCAGTCCGACCACGAGGATGAGCGACACCACCCAGAACACGATCATGCCGTTCATGCGCCAGCGCATGTAGATGGTGGCCACCGCGGCTCCGATGAAGAAGAAGAACAGCAGGCCCGCGAAGGGGATCCACAGTCGCGGAGCCACCTCTCCGTTGCCGAAGTAGATGCTCGTGAACATGTGACCGCCGAGGCCCCAGCCATTCGTGGCCTCCTCGAGGAGGGACAGCGCGGCGAGCACGATCGACCAGGCGAGCGCCAGCAGCACGAACAGCAGCGATGTGCCGAGGTAGTAGTCGCGCCGCGTCACGCTGTACCCCAGCGCGAACGGGAACGTGACCGTGATCGCCTGCACGGCCACCACCATCATGTAGACGAAGATGAACAGCGCGGCCCCGCTGTACTGGGTGCCCTCGATCGCCTCGGGTGCGTCGGCGCCCGCTGCGCGGGTGATGATGACCCAGATGGCGAGGTTGGCCAGGAAGATGACGCCCAGGATGATTCCGGGCGTGACCAGCATCGCCCAGGTGTTGGTGAGATGCAGCCGGACGACGTTCCACACGCGGCTCATCGGATGTCCTTTCGACAGGCGCGCCGGAGCGCGGGAGGGGGAGGGGGTGACGGGGAGGCCGGTCACGGCGGTCATGCGCTCACCTCGAATGCTGCCGAGCCCGCGTGCGTGCGGTGCACGACCAGTTGCTGGAGCGACACGGGGGACAGTTCGAGCCCGGCTTCCAGAGCGGCGCGCCGTTCGGCGTCGTCGAGTCGACCGACGGTGACGGAGGCGAGGCCGCCGACGCCGTCGCGATGGAGCACTTCGCGGTCGGCGACGAACGCATCCACCACCCGGCGCATCCCGACGACCGTGGTGGCGGAGCCGCGCAGGTCGTCGGCGGCCGAGTCGATCAGGATGCGACCCTCGTCGATGACGATGACGTGCTCGAGGAGGTTCGCCACCTCGTCGATGAGGTGCGTGGACAGCACGACGGTTCGCGGGTGATCCGCGTAGTCCTCCAGCAGCCGGTCGTAGAACGTCTGCCGGGCGACCGCGTCGAGTCCGAGGTACGGCTCGTCGAAGAAGGTGAGCGGCGCCCGGGAGGCGAGGCCCACGATCACACCGATGGCGGACAGTTGGCCCCGGGACAGCTTCTTGATGGGTCGACGCGTCGGCAGCCGGAAGTCGGCGATGAGGCGCTCGGCGAAGTCGGCGTCCCAGTTCTCGAAGAAGTGGGGAGCGCTCGCGAACACGTGCTTGACGCGCCAGTCCTCCGGGTACTTCTGGCTCTCCTTGATGAAGCACACGTGGCGCAGTACGCCGGCGTTCTCCATCGGTGTCTCGCCGAACACCCGCACGTCGCCGTGCGTGGGGAAGTCCTGCGCGGTGATGAGCTGCATCAGCGTGGTCTTCCCCGCGCCGTTGCGGCCGAGGAGACCGTGGATCTTGTCGCGGGTGATGGTGACGTCGACCGAGTCGAGTGCCGTGAACGAGCCGAAGCGCTTGGTGAGGCCGCTCACGTGCACCACGGCGTCCGGCGCGATGGGGTGCGTCATGGCTGTGTTCCTTCCGTGCGGATCATGTCTGTCAGTTGGTCGGTGGTGATGCTGAGCTTCGCCGCTTCGGCGAGCAGGGGTTCGAGGTACTCGGCACGGAACTCACCGCGCCGCTTGGCGAGCAGACGCTCGCGCGCGCCGGCGGCGACGAACATTCCGATGCCGCGCTTCTTGTAGAGCGTCCCGTCCTCCACCAGCCGGTTGACGCCCTTGCCTGCGGTAGCCGGATTGATGCGGTAGAACGCAGCGAACTCGTTCGTGGACGGAACCTGGGTCTCCTCCTCGATGGCGCCGTCGATGACGTCGTTCTCGATCTGTTCGGCGATCTGGACGAAGATCGGCTTGCCTTCTTCGATCACGGAGGCCTCCTCTGCGGTGCCCGTTGGGGCCCGAGCCGGTGGCGGGCTCGGTGGTTAGTTACAGGAGTAGTTAACCAACCCACGCGAGAGGTGTCAAGGCTTCCCTGCGACGAAGTCGTAGGCTCGACGGATGTTCGAATTGCACCACCTGAGCGCCCAGGAGCAGTGGGACTGGCTGCAACGCGGCGAGGTGTCTCCCGAGGAGCTCGTTCAGCACTACCTGCAACGGATCGCACGTCTGGACGGTGATCTCGGCGCCTTCCTCACGGTGACGGCCGACGCCGCTCTGCAGCGCGCCCGGGACCTGCCGGCGTCGTCGTCCCGCACGGCGGTGCTCTGGGGTCTTCCCTTCGCTGACAAGGACCTGACGCGCCGCGCCGGCGTGCGCACGACATTCGGCTCGCGGCTGTTCGAGAGCTTCGTCCCCGACGACAGCGACGAGCTTGCAATGGTGCTCGACGGGGCCGGAGCGGTCAGCCTCGGCAAGACCAACGTCCCCGAGTTCGGACTGCCGTCGTACACGGAGAATCTTGTCGCCCCGCCGGCGCGGAATCCGTACGACCGGACGCGCGGCGCGGGGGGCTCGAGCGGCGGCGCGGCCGTCGCGGTGGCCGCTGGCCTGCTGCCCTTCGCCCCCGGGTCGGATGGCGGAGGGTCGGTACGCATCCCCGCCGCGGCGACCGGGCTCGTGGGCCTCAAGCCGACGCGCGGGCTCATCCCGGCCGGTACCGGCATCGACAAGCTCGGCGGACTGGTGGTGCCGGGGCCGCTCGCCCGCACGGTGGCGGACGCGGCGATGCTGCTCGAGGGGATGCTGGGCCGGGTCAACGGACGCGTGCCGCATCCCTTCACGTTGCGCGCTCCCGAAGACCGCTCCGGTTCCCTGCTCGGATCCGCGGTGCGCGGCGAGGGGCGGTACTCGCTCGGAGTCATGACCACGTCGCCCTGGGACGACGCCTACGACATCGCGCTGTCGGCCGACGCGCTCGCCGCACTCGACACCGCTGTGTCCGAGTTCGCCGCGATGGGCCACGGGATGGAACAGGTCGCCCTGCGACCCGACGACACCTACGCGCCGGCGTTCCGCACCCTCTGGCAGGCCGGAGCCGCGGGCATCCCGGCCGAGGGCCAGGAGCTCGAGCGGCTGGAACCGCTCACCCGCTGGCTGGTGCGGCGCGGGCGGGAGCTCTCCGCGCGGCAGCTCGCCGAGGCGCTCGCCGCGCTGACCGCGTACGAGCGCAGCGTGCTCGGCCAGTTCGCCCACGTCGACGCCGTGCTCACGCCCGCGCTCGCTCTTCCGCCCCGGCCGATCGGCTGGTACGACGCGGAGGACGCGGAACGGAACTTCGCGCAGCAGGTGCAGTACACGCCCTTCACGTCGTTCGCCAATGTGACCGGCCTTCCGGCGATCAGTCTGCCGGTATCGGTGACCGAGGACGGCCTGCCCATGGGCGTGCAGCTGGTGGGTCGCCCCGGCGGAGAGGCGACACTTCTCTCGCTCGGCGCGCAACTCGAGCGGCGCCTGCGCTGGCAGCGGCGGCATCCGCCCGTCTGGTGATGCTCAGCCCGCCCGCGGCTCAGTCGATGAGCTCAGCACGCACCCGGTCGCGCCACTCCTGGTGGAGACCGTAGTACCAGGCGTCCGGGGTGATCACGTAGGCCTCGTCGTAGCCGAGCACGTTGCCGGCGGGCTCGCGGTAGACCGTGTCGGCACCCTCGGCCGTTGGGGCAAATCCCCGGGCCTCGAGTTCGGCGCGGGCCTCGGCCGCCTGCGCCTCGGTGAGCGGCGAATAGGCGCGCACGTCCACATTGTCGGTTCTCTCGTAGCCCCAGAGGCAGGCGAGTCCGCCGAAGCGGAAGAACAGCCGAAGCGGGCTGTTCTCCTCCTCCACCTTCTGCTGATAGTCGTCGAGCAGGGTGACGCCCTCGGGGAGCGGGCGCGAGCGCTCCTCGTCGGAGAGCAGCGCGTCGCAAGTGAGCGCCGCGGCCGGGTCGCCGGTCGGGGTGGCGCTCGGCTCGGTGGGTTCCGGTGCGGGCGTCGGTTCGGGGGTGGCGGTCGGGGTGCTCGGGGCGGCCGTCGGGGTGGGGGCGGCGTCGGTGGTCGGGGGAGGCGTCGTGTCGCCGTCGCTCGTGCATCCGGTGAGCAGGAGACCGGCGAGGATGGCGAGAGTCGGGACCGGAAGGGATGCGGAGCGGGTCATGAGATGTCTTTCGGGAAGTCGGCGGGGGCGCACTCAGGTTACTGTCGGCGGACGCGCCGATCGCCCGCGCGGAGGCACCGTTACCGGATCGTTCACCGGGCCGATCCGAGGTCAGCCGGTCAGCCCCAGTGTGCCGTTGACGATGGCGGCGACGGCGCCGGCGAACGCGATGACGAGCACCGCGCCCCGGGCTCTGCGCGCGCTCACCCGCTTAGCGACGAGCTCGCCCACGGTGATGCCGGCGAAGAGCGCCGCGATGATGCTCAGCCACATCCACGCCTCCAGCTCGGGCCACGACCCCGGCGCCACCAGGAGCTTGGTCAGGAGCGACAGGCTCGCGATGGTGAAGAAGTACGGCTGCAGCGTGGCGGCGAACGCGGCCTGCGGCCATCGGCTGATCACGGCGTAGATGCTGACCGCCGGTCCGCCGATGCCGGCGGCGGCGTTCATGAACCCGGAGCTCGCGCCGAGGGCGGCGAGCAGTCCGCGCCCGTCGGCCACCACGCTCGCCCGGCTGAGGAGCAGCGACGTGCTGAGGGCGAGCAGGAGCAGCACGCCGATGCCGATCTCCAGGGCGGCGTCGGGCAGGACGGCGGCGAGGATGCCGCCCGGCACGATGCCGACCATCGCCGACACGGCGAGCCAGCGGAACCGCCACCAGTCGACCGAGCGCCAGACGCGCGAGAGGATCAGACCGGACGACACCGCGCCGCAGAGGTTAACGATCATCACGCCGTCGAAGGGGCCGAGCAGCACGACCAGCAGCGGCGCCACGATGAGCGCGAACCCCATGCCGGTGACCCGCTGGGTGATCGCGCCCAGGAGTACCGACGCGAGCACGAAGCCGAACACGGTCCCTCAGCGGGTCGCGCGGTGGAGGGCGGGCATTGGTCCATTGTGGACCAGCGGCACCCGATCCCCGGACGACCGGCCGCCCGGATCTGCGCCGCCGTTACGCCGGCGCGCCCACCTCGCGATTCACCTGGGGGAGTACCTCCGTCGCGAAGAGCTCGATCGACTCGAGCATCAGGTGCTGGGGCACGCCGGACCAGTCCATCTGCAGACCGTGGCGCGCGTTGCCCATGTGCTCGTGCAGGGCGAGGATGCGGTCGGCGACCTCGTTGGGACTGCCGGCGAAGATCGCACCGCGGGGTGCGGTCATCTCGTCGTAGGTGATCCGGTTCGGCGTGGGGAATCCGCGTTCGGCGGAGATGCGCTTCATCGAGTCGATCCAGTACGGGTAGAACGTCTCCTTGGCCTTCCGCGAATCCTTGCCGATGAAACCGGGCCCGGCGACCGCGACTTTCAGCGCGGAGGAATCGTGCCCACTCTGCTCGGCGGCGCGACGGTAGAGATCGGCGAGCGGGGCGAAGCGCTCGGGAAGGCCGCCGATGATCGCGTAGCTGATCGGCAGGCCGAGCACCCCGGCGCGGATGGACGACTCGGGATTCCCACCCGTGGCGATCCAGATGTCGAGGGACTCGTTCTTCGGGCGCGGAAGGATGTGGGCGTTGTCGAGCGGTGCCCGGAATCGACCCTGCCAGGTGACGTGCTCGTCGGCGTTGATGCGCAGCAGCAGGTCGAGCTTCTCCTCGTACAGTGCGTCGTAGTCGGCGAGATCCGCCCCGAACAGCGGGAAGGACTCGATGAAGGATCCCCGGCCGGCGACCAGCTCGGCGCGACCGTGGCTCAGCAGGTCGATGGTTGCGAACTGCTGGAAGACCCGCACCGGGTCCTCCGTGCTCAGCACGGTGACCGCGCTGCCCAGCCGGATGTTGGTGGTCACGGTCGCTGCGGCGGCGAGCACGGTGGCCGGTGCCGAGATGGCGTAATCGGGCCGGTGGTGCTCGCCCAGTCCGAAGTAGTGCAGGCCGAGTTCGTCGGCGAGGCGGATGCGCTCAATCGTGTGCGCGAGTTGTTGCTCGGGGGAGATGCGTTCGCCCGACAGCGGGTCCGGGTGGATGTCGCCGAAGCTGTAGATGCCAAGTTCCATGTTTATGTATACATCACGGGAGCGCGGATCATTCCCGACGCGTCACGGGAGCACGGCTCGTCAGCGCTTCCGGGATGCATTCCGCAGCTTCTGAGGTTAGGCATGCCATACTTAGGCGATGCTTACCTCGATCGCCGCGCCCGCCCCTGTGCGTTCCCCGAGGCCGGCGTATCGCCCGTTCGAGGTGTCGGTCGCCCGTGTCACGAGACTCAGCCGCAACTTCCTGCGCATCACCTTCGTCGGGGACGACCTCGATCAGTTCGGCGCCGACTGTCTCGACCAGAGGATCAAGGTGGTGCTCCCGCTTGAGGGGCACGGCTTCTCCGACCTGAGCGGCGACGACGGCGGCGCGGACTGGTACACCCGCTGGCGCGCACTGCCCGACGCGGAGCGGAACCCTCTCCGCACCTACACCTCACGGGCGGTGCGGCCTGCGGTGCGGGAGGTCGACATCGACTTCGTCTGCCACGGCGACACCGGACCGGCCACGCGCTGGGCATCCACCGCGCGCGTCGGCGACCCGTTGATGCTCATCGGACCCGATGCCCTCTCCGAGACGCGCGGAGCGGGTATCGAGTGGCGTCCGGGCGCGGCGGAACTGCTCCTCCTCGCCGGTGACGAGACCGCGGCGCCCGCCATCTGCGGCATCCTCGAGTCCCTTCCGGCAACGGCCCGGGGTTCCGCATTCCTCGAGGTGCCCTCCTCCGACGACGTTCTGCACGTGCGTCTCCCGATCGGCATGACGCTCACCTGGTTGCCGCGAAACGGGGCGCCGCACGGCTCCCTGCTCGCGGACGCGCTCCGCTGCTGGGCCGACACCTCCGGTGTCGCGGAGCGGGGCACGCGCCGTTCGGCGGTCGAGCGCCCGAGCACGGTCGACGCCGATGCTCCGGAACTCAACGCCGATGCGCCGCTATGGGAGACCCCCGCCCGCACGCCCGGCTCGTCGCTGTACGCCTGGCTCGCCGGTGAGGCCGAGTGCATCAAGCGCCTCCGCCGATTCCTGGTGAGCGAGATCGGCCTCGATCGGTCGCAGGTGGCGTTCATGGGGTACTGGCGCGCGGGTCGCGCCGAGAACTAGTGAGCGGTTCGCTCGACAGCGTCCGCCTCCGAACACCCGCAGCGGCGGTCAAGAGCGGCCGCTGGGGCATCCTGCATTCCACGCGGTCGCGCAGTCTGCTGCTCGTGGCGACCTGCGTCGCGCTCCTCCTGCTCTCCGGCGGGAGCATGTTCGTCGGCTCCGGCTCCATCGCACCGGACGCGGTGATCGGGGCGCTGATGTCCGGCGGGAGCGACACGGACTCCATCCTCGTGACCGACTACCGCGTGCCCCGAACGCTTCTCGGGGTGGTCGTCGGGGTCGCGCTGGGGCTCGCCGGTGCGCTCATGCAGGCGATCACCCGCAATCCGCTGGCCGATCCCGGCATCCTCGGCGTCAATTCCGGCGCGTACTTCGCGGTCGTACTCGGCATCACCGTGTTCGGGGCGAGCGGCGTCACCAGCTACGTGTGGTGGGCGTTCGCGGGCGCGATCCTCACCACCGTCGCCGTGTTCCTCGTCGGGTCGCGCGGGCGGGCGGGCGCGACCCCCGTGCGTCTGGTGCTGGCCGGCGTCGCGATCGGCGCCGTTCTCAGCGGGATCAGCCTCGGTATCACGCTGCTCAATCCCGACACGTTCGACCGGATCCGGTTCTGGTCCGTCGGCTCGCTGCAGAGCCGGCAGATCGACATCCTCTGGGGAGTCCTGCCGTTCATCGTGCTGGGCACGCTCGTGGCGTTGGTGCTGTCGCGCACCCTGAACGTGGTGGCGCTCGGCGACGACCTCGCGAAGAGCCTCGGCGCCCACGTGATGCGCACCCGGGTGTTCGGACTCGTCGCCATCACCCTGCTCTGCGGAGCCGCGACCGCGGCCGTCGGCCCCATCAGCTTCCTGGGTCTCATGGCGCCCTACGTGGCGCGAGCGATGTTCGGTCCGGACCAGCGCTGGGTGGTGCCGTTCACCCTGGTGATCGCGCCCGTCATCTTCCTGGGCGCCGACATGCTGGGTCGCGTGGCCGTGAGTTCCGAGCTGCCGGTGGGCATCGTCACGGCGTTCGTCGGTGCGCCGATCCTCATCGTGATCATCCGCCGCAAGCAGGCGAGACCGCTGTGAGCGCGGTGATCCTTCCGGCCGGCACCCGCGTGCTCCGCCTGGCGGGCGGCAGGCTCAGTCTGCGCGTCGATCGCCGTGGCACCGTCGTGGTGCTGGCCCTGACCGGGTTCGTGCTCGGTCTCGCCGCGCTCGCGGTGACGCTCGGCGAGTATCCGCTGACCCTCGGCCAGATCGTCGGCGCCTTCGCGGGCACGGAGTCCGACGGCGTCCGGCGCATCGTGGTGGACGGACGCTTGCCGCGCATCGTGATGGCGGCGGTCGCCGGTGCCGCCCTCGCACTGAGCGGCGCCATCTTCCAGTCGATGACGCGGAACCCGCTCGGCAGTCCCGACATCATCGGCTTCACCACCGGCGCCTACACCGGTGCGCTGCTGGTGACGCTCGTGGTCGGCGGGAACTACATCGCTCAGGCGTGGGGCGCCCTCGCCGGGGGACTGGCGGCCGCGATCCTCGTCTACGTGCTGGCCTACACCCGCGGTGTGCAGGGCTTCCGCCTCATCGTGGTCGGCATCGCCGTGAGCGCGATGCTGCACGCGGTGAACGGCTGGTTGATCCTCCGCGCCCGCCTCGAGGAGGCGCTCGCGGCGGCCACCTGGGGGGCGGGTTCCTTCAACGAGGTGGGCTGGCGCGAGACCGTGCCGGTTCTCGTGGCCGTGGCCGTGCTGGTGCCCCTGCTCGTGGTCTTCGCCCGACCGCTGGCATTGCTCGAGATGGGCGACGACGCGGCACGGAGCCTCGGGGTCCGACCCGAGGTGACCCGCGGCATCCTGCTCGTCGTGGGCGTGGCCCTCGTGGCGGCGATCACCGCTGCGGCCGGACCCATCTCGTTCGTCGCACTGGCGGCGCCGCAATTGGCTCGGCGGCTCGCCCGTTCCGCCGGGGTGTCGCTGCTGCCGTCGGCCGCCATGGGAGCCGCCCTGCTGCTCGCGAGCGACGTGCTCGCGCAGCGCCTGCTCGCCCCCACCCAGCTCCCGGTCGGGGTGATCACGGTGTGCGTCGGCGGTGTGTACCTCGTGGCGCTGCTCATCAGTCAGGCGAGGAGACAGTGACCGTGCATTCGAGACTCACCGGGTGGGCGCTCCAGGTCGGCTACGACCAACGGACCGTGCTGCACCAGCTCGACGTCGACATCCCCGACGGCGCATTCACCGTGATCGTCGGGCCGAACGCGTGCGGGAAGTCCACTCTGCTGCGCTCGCTCGCCCGCCTGTTGAAGCCGTCGGAGGGCGCGGTACTGCTCGACGGACGGGCGATCAGTTCCTATTCGGCCAAGGAGGTCGCGCGCATCGTCGGTCTGCTGCCGCAGTCGTCCACCGCTCCGGATGGGATCACGGTCGTCGACCTCGTGTCGCGGGGCCGGTTCCCGCACCAGAAGCTCCTGCGGCAGTGGTCGGAGGTCGATGAGCGCGCCGTGCGCGACGCCATGGCCGCGACGAGTGTCACCGACCTCGCCACCTGGCCGGTCGACGAGCTCTCCGGGGGGCAGCGGCAGCGGGTGTGGGTGGCGATGGCGCTCGCTCAGCAGACTCCGCTGCTGCTGCTCGACGAGCCCACCACCTTCCTCGATATCGCCCACCAGGTGGAACTGCTCGACCTGTTCGGGCGACTGAACCGCGACTCGGGACGCACCCTCGTGGCCGTGCTGCACGACCTCAATCAGGCATCCCGGTACGCCGACAACCTTCTCGCGATGAAGGACGGACGCGTGGTGGCCCAGGGCGCCCCGCGGGACATCGTGACCGAAGACCTCGTGTACGAGGTCTTCGGGTTGCGCGCCCGGATCATCCCGGACCCGGAGTCCGGGACGCCCCTCGTCATCCCGCTGCTCGGCGCGCACTGAGCGCCTGGGCGCATACCGGCTCCGGTCGTGAGCGATAACCCGGTCGCTTAGGCTAGCCTTACCTAAACAGCAATCCACCGAGTGTCCCTTTCCACAACGCTCCGATGAGAAAGTTCTCCCCATGCTCCGTACCGGCCTCCGTGCCTTCGCGCCCGTCGTCGCCCTGTCCACCCTCGTCGTCCTCGGCGGCTGCTCGTCGCCCGCGGGCGAGGAGGCGACGACCGACGAGCGCGCGCCGCTCGCCACCGTCGACACCATGTTCGGCGAGATCGAGGTGCCCGCGCCCGAGGGCGGCCTCCGCGTCGTGGCGCTCGGCTGGTCCGATGCCGAGATGGCGCTCGCGCTCGGTGTGACCCCCATCGCCGTCTTCGACTGGCAGAGCTTCGGCGCCGAGAACAAGGGCGTGGGACCGTGGGCGACCGACCTCTTCGGGGACGAGACCCCCGAAATCCTCGAGCGGGCCGACGAGTCGCTGAACTACGAGCAGCTCGAGGTGCTCGACCCCGACCTGATCCTCAACACCCGCAGCGGCAATGACGAGCAGGAATTCGAGCGTCTCAATGAGATCGCGCCGACCGTTTACGCTCCCGAGGGGACCGCGCCGTTCGCCACATCGTGGGATGTGCAGATGGCCACCGTCGCCGAGGCGCTCGGTCAGGGCGACGAGGGAGCCGAGCTGATCGAGGCGACCGAGGCCGCCATCGCTACGGCAGCGGAGGAGCACCCGGAGTTCGAGGGACTCACCACGGCCGCGGGTACCAAGTTCGCCGACGCCTACGGCGCCTACCTGCCGGGCGACGGCCGGTTCGACATCCTCGCCGATCTCGGTTTCGTCAACAACCCCGCGATCACCGAGCTCGAGCCGAGCGGCTTCTACGCGGCGGTGTCGGCCGAGCAGGTGAGCGTGCTCGACGCGGACGTGCCGGTGATCTACCCGATCGGGTTCACCCTCGACGAGACGCAGTCCGACCCGCTGCTCGCCAGCCTGTCGGCGGTGCAGGACGGTCGCGCCGTGTTCCTCGACCCCGACGCAGACCTGTCCGGTGCGTACGCTGCCGCCAGCACGCTGAGCATCGAGGTCGTGCTCGAGGAGCTCGTGCCCATGCTCGCCGACGCGGCCGCCAAGGTCGCCCCCTAGTCGCACCCGGTCCCCGGGCCCGACTCCACGGTCCCTGGGCCTGCACCCCCGGTCCCTGAGCCTGACTCCACGGTCCCGAGCCCGTCGAAGGGACGGCACGGCCCCACGGTCCCTGAGCCTGTCGAAGGGACGCGCCGCCCCCGGTCCCTGAGCCTGTCGAAGGGACGTGACTCGGAGCGTCCGCCGCGTCCGCCGCGACCGCCGCGGTTCCGATCAGGCGCCCCGCTTGTGACGCCTGCCGCCGCCGTTTCGGTCAATCGCTAGCGCTGATGCGGGGGCGATTGACTGATTCGGTGGCGGAAGCGGTGCCTCGCCGCCAGGGGAGGCCAGGGAGGCAGGGAGCCAGGGGAAGCACGGGAGGCAGGCACGGCAGGGGAGTGGGAGTGGGCGACCCGCCCGACTCAGGACCCGGCTCCGCCAGCACCGCCGCCGCGCCGCGGTGCACCTCCGCGCACGGGGCGACGGACGTACCCGCCGCGCTCGAGTCCCGCCTCGATCTCGAACCTGTTGTGCAGCGGATCGCGCCCGGCGAGGCCGTAGACGAGGGGGAAGAGCAACCCGTACCGCTTCCACTGCCGCACGTGCACCGCCTCGTGCTGCAGCACCCGGCGTCCGTCGTTGTACCGGGTGAGATAGACGGCGCCGACGCATGTGCCGCCCCGACGGAACGCCCACGCCGGCAGGCCGCGACAGACGATGACGGTGCCGACCCGCCGCACGCGGCCCACGCTGAGCGGCACGCCGATCGCGAGGCCGACCGCGGTGGCGATGTAATAGCCCGCGTGCGAGATCGGCGAGTCGAGGAAGATGCGCTTCAGCACGTCAGGCCGACTGCCGCCCATACGCCTCGAGCAACCGCAGCCACACCTCGCTGATCGTCGGATACGCGGGCACCGCGTGCCAGAGCCGCGACAGCGGAACCTCGCCGACCACCGCGATCGTGGCCGCCTGCAGCATTTCCGCGACATCCTGACCCACGAAGGTGACGCCGAGGAGCACCTGACGGTCTTCGTCCACCACCGCGCGCGCGGTGCCGGCGTAGCCGTCGGCGTGCAGGCTGGCCCCGGCCACGTTGCCGATGGCGTAGTCGACGACCCGGATGCGGTAGCCGGCATCCTCCGCGGCCTTCGACGTGAGGCCCACCGAGGCGACCTCGGGATCGGTGAACGTCACCTGAGGCACGGCTGCCGCGTCAGCGGTGGCGACATGCGCACCCCACGGGGCGTCGAAGACCGGCGTGCCCTTCGCCCGGGCGGCGATGACGTCGCCGGCAGCCCGTGCCTGGTACTTGCCCTGATGCGTGAGCAGCGCCCGTCCGTTGATGTCGCCGACCGCGTAGAGCCACGGCTCGTCCGCGTTGACCTCGCCGCGGACGAGAAGAGTGTCGTCGACGTCCAGCCACTCGCCACCGGGAACACCGACGCTCTCCAGTCCGATGTCGTCGCTCCGAGGCGTGCGGCCGGTCGCCACCAGCACCTCGTCCGCCACCAATCGGGAGTCATCGTCGAGGGACAGCTCGACGAGCCCCTCGCCATCGCGTCGCGCGGACGTGGCGGACACCCCGAAGCGCAGGTCCACGCCGAGCTCGCGGAGTGCCTCCGTCACGATCTCGCCGGCGATCGGCTCCTGGCCCGCGAGCAGGGATCCCCGCACCAGCATGGTGACCGAGCTGCCGAGGCTCGCGTAGGCGGTGGCCATCTCGCATGCGACGACGCCGCCGCCGAGGATGGCGAGGCGTCCGGGGGCATGCTGCGCGCTCGTGGCCTCACGGCTCGACCACGGCGACACATCGGCGAGCCCGGGGATGTCCGGCAGCTTGGCGGCCGAGCCGGTGACGATGGCGACGGCAGCGGTCGCCGTGAGCGTGCTGACCGAACCGTCCGGCGCGGTGACCTCCACGGTCTTCGTGCCGGTGAGACGGCCGGTGCCGCGCACGAGGTCGATTCCCGCACCGGATAGCCAGTCGACCTGGCTCCCGTCGTCCCAATTACTCGTGAAGGAGTTGCGGCGAGCGAAGACGGCTGATGCGTCGAGCGCACCGGTCACGGCCTGCCGGGCTCCGTCGACATTCTGAGCCGCCCGCAGTGCGATTCCACTACGGAGCAGGGCTTTCGACGGCATGCAGGCCCAGTAAGAGCATTCGCCCCCGACGAGCTCGCTCTCGACCACCACCACTCTCAGTCCGCCTTGCGTGGCGCGGTCCGCGAGTACCTCGCCCACCGCTCCTCCACCGATCACAATGAGGTCGTAGCTCGTCATGGGTCGAGATTACCCCTGTCATTCGACCGTTCTCCGGCGTAGGGTCTGAGGAACCGTGAAAGTCGCGGATTTGAGGAGGTTTGCTTATGGGACTCGACGACAAGATCAAGAACGCGGCCGAAGAGGCTGCTGGCAAGGTCAAGGAAGCAACCGGCAAGTCCACGGACAACGAGAAGCTCGAAGCCGAGGGACACGCCGACCAGTCCAGCGCCAATGTCAAGCAGGCTGGCGAGAACGTCAAAGACGCTTTCAAGTAACCAGTCCGCGTTCCGTGTCGGAAATCTCTGACACGGTCAACGCTCTTCGGTACTGAACGTATTGGGAGGGCGATCCGTCTGATCGGGAAACCGGTCCACGGATCGCCCTCTTCGTTCGTTCTGCCTCCGCTTCCACCATCACCCGTGTCGGCGCCGGTCCGTGTCGGCGCCGGTCCGTATCGGCGTGGGCCCGTTCGCGACTAGCCGCGCCGCTGCCCGGACGACGCCGCGCCCGGGCGTCGTGTCAGCGGCCCACGAACTTCGCCGGCGTGCGGGACAGGAATGCCGCCATGCCGATGCGAGCGTCCTCGCTTCCGGCGAGGCGCACCAGCTCGGCCGGAAGTTCTGCTTCGGCGGCCGCGTCGCCCTCCCGGATCGCCCGGCGCGCATTGGTCAGCGTCGCCGCCACGGCGAGCGGGGCCTGAGCCGCGATCCGCTCGGCGAGAGCGATCGCTCGAGGCAGTTGATCGCCGTCGGGGACCACCTCCTGCACGAGTCCCATCCGGAGTGCCTCCGCGGCGTCGAACATGTCGCCGGTGAGCATCCACCGCATCGCGTTGCCCCAGCCGACCGCGCGCGGGAAGCGCAGGGTCGCTCCGCCGAAGGGGAGGATGCCGCGGCTCACCTCCACCTGCCCGAAGCGGGTGCTCTCTGCCGCGACCACGATGTCGCTCGCGAGGGCGAGTTCGATGCCGAGCGTCAGACACGTGCCCTGTACGGCGACGACGACGGGCTTGCTGAGAGTCCGTCCGTCCACCTGCCACGGGTTGATGCCGCCCTCGGGCACCATGTCGAGTCCACCGTCGGTGCCACGCCCGATGGCGGGGGCGATGTCGGCGAGGTCGAGACCGGCGGTGAAGTGGTCGCCGACGGCGTGCACCACCGCGACCCGGAGCTCGGGGGTGCGGTCGAACTCGCCATAGGCGAGGGCCAGTTCGGACAGCATCCGGAGGTCGGCGGCGTTGCGCTTGTCCGGACGGTTGAGTCCCAGGAGCAGCACGGAGCCGCGTCGCTCGACGAGCACGCGCGGTTCGGCGGCGACGTCGGAGTTGGTGTCGGGCGTGCCGGTCATCAGGCCGTTCCCGCCACCGCTGCCGTCGGCGCCGTGAGGGCACCGACCACACGGAGGATGGTGCCGAGGTCGTCGGACGCGGCGTCGGTGGAGGACGGCGCGTACTCCGTGATACCGGCACCGGCGAGCGGGAACTCGGCTCGCAGCGCCTTGATCGACTCCACGAGCGCAGCGACCGAGACGCCGAACGGCTCCGGGTACCCGACACCGCTCACCTCCGCGGGGTCGAGCACGTCCAGGTCGACATGGATGTAGGTCCGGGAGGCGCCGGTCGCCCGCACCGCCTCGACCAGGGCGGCACCGCCCACGTCGGCGGGGAGGATGCGGCGGATTCCGGCGGTGGTGATGAAGTCGCTCTCGGCGTCATCGGTGGCGCGGACGCCGGCCAAGACGATCGACCCCGCGCTCAGGCCCTCGCGCAGGACGAGGCCGGGCGCGCCATCGCCGAGCAGGGCCCGCAGCACCATCCCGTGGAAGGCTCCGGAGGGGGAGGATTCGGGGGTGTTCAGGTCGGCGTGGGCGTCGAACCACACGACGGCGGTGTCGCTGCCGAACGACTCGAGCGCGTGCTCGATCGCGGGGAACTCCACGCCGCAGTCGCCACCGACGGTGATCACGGGTTCCGGCGATTCGCGGAGCACGGCGAGAGTGGCGGCACGGATCGCGGTCAGGCAGGCGAAGCGGTGGATACCGGTGTCCTGACTCTCGCCCGCCTCCACCGGCACCTCCACGACGCGCGTGGCCTTCGAGGGCAGGTCGCCGCGGATCGCATTTGCCCCATCACTCAGTCTCATGGCCCGGGACGAACCCGAACCCTGCCATTGCGGTACGACGACGAAGGAGGCGGTCATGCGTCTCATTCTGCACGCATAACCGCCTCCCCGACATTCGGCGGGTTACCTGCCCGCCGGGCGTCTACGAACCGGACTCGATGGCGCTCGGCTGGCCACCCGACTTGAGCGCGGCCAGGCGGGCCTCCACCTCGGTGAGCTCACCGAGGTCCTCGAGGCTCTCGAACTGGGCGTCGAGGCTGGATGCCGCGAGTTCCTGCTGACCGCGAACCTTCGCCTCCTCGCGGCGGATCTTCTCCTCGAAGCGGCTCACCTCGCTGGTGGGGTCCATGATGTCGATGCTCTTGATCGCATCGTGCACCTGGGTCTGGGCCTCGACGGTCTTCGACCGGGCGATCAGCTCGTCGCGCTTCGACGACAGCTGACCGAGCTTCTCGCGCATCGAGTTGAGGCCGGTCTTCAGCTGGTCGACGACCTGCGTCTGAGACTGGATCATGGGCTCGGCGCCCTTCGCCTCGTTCTCCGCCGTCATCTGCTTGCCGAGCGCGACCCGCGCCAGCGCGTCGAACTTGTCGGCGTCGGCGGTGTTGCCGGAGCCACGGAGCTCGTCCGCCTTGCGGCTGGCGGCGAGTGCCTTGCGGCCCCAGTCACCGGCGGCCTGGATGTCCTCGCGGTGGTCGTCCTCGAGCAGTCGGAGGTTTCCGATGGTCTGCGCCACGGCGCTTTCGGCCTCGGCGATGCTGGCCGTGTAGTCCCGCACCATCTGGTCGAGCATGAGCTTCGGGTCCTCGGCCTGATCGATCAGGTTGTTGATGTTCGCCTTCGCGAGCTGCGCGATGCGTCCGAGGATGGATTGCTTTGACATGGTTTCTCTCTCTCGTGTTCGTGGATGTCGATGGGAAGAAAAGTCAGAAGGACCCGCCGCCGCCTCCGCCGCCGAAGCCGCCGCCGCTGCCGGACCAGCCGCCGCCGAAGCCGCCGCCACCCCCGCCTCCGCCGAAGCCGCCTCCGCCGAGACCGCCGCCTCCGCCGCCGAAGATCCCGCCTCCGCCCCCCAGCATGCCGCCGAGCACACCGCCGAGGATCGCGCCGGTGAACGCGTCGCCGCCTCCGACGCCGCGACGCCGCACGACGCCGCCTCCACCGAACCAGTCGTCATCGTCGCGGCGGTGCAGGTAATCGTCGAGGTCGCTCTGGGCCTCGCGGATCGCCGCGGACGCCAGCGCGCTCGAACGCTGCGCCGCCGCGAGCGCCGCCACGGGATCCGTTGCGGAGAGCATGTGGGCTTCGTCGTACAGTCGCTCCGCCTCGGCGAGCTGCTGACGGGCGTGCGGCCCCACCGCCCCGCGGCGGGTGGAGATGAAGTCGACCGCCGCGGACACCTGAGCGTCGGCGGTCTGCATGGCGCGGCCCAGCAGAGCGTGGGCCTTCTCGGTCTTCGCTCGCTGCTCCCGCGAGTCGGCGAGTGCGTCGTCGAGGCGCGCCTCCACCTCCTGCAATCGGCGCACCGTGGCGATCGGATCGGAACGGCCGCCGCCACGCGGACGGGCGGTGGCGATCACGTGCTCGGCCTCCTCGATCAGCGGGCGAAGGTGAGGCATCGTCGACGTGAGACGCCGGGCCTCGCTGATGTCCTGACGGACGTCGTCGATCTCCTTGTCGATCTGCTGCGTGGCCGTCTCCACACCCGTGGCCACCTTGTCCACGGCGGCGAGCAGCTGCCGGGACTGATCGATGCTCTGCTGCGCGGCCCGCACGGGGAGCGCGACGCTCGGTCCACCGGACTTCAGCGTGGAGGTGGCCTCGGATGCGCTTTCCATGGCGAAATCGAGCAGCTTGCGGGCCTGGTCGATGTTGCCCGCGACGCTGGCGATGGTCTCGCCTTCGTACTGCTGCGACATCCGGGCGAGGGTGCGCTCCGCCTGACCGATGCGCGTGGACACCGCCTCCGCGTCGGAGACGATCGCGTTGAGAGTCTTGGGGGCGTTCTCGTCGATCGATCGGAGCTCGTCGAACGACTGCGCCTGCTCCTCGAGCTCCGCGTTCGCCGCCTCGGTCAGTTCGATGATGCGGTTCGTCCAGTCGAACCGCTCCTGGTCGGTGTCGGGGAACGCGTCTTCGAGCTGCTGCTTGAGCGTGAACGCCTCGCGCACCTTGGTGCTCGCGCTCGCCAGAGCCTCCGCGTACGGGCGGGTCACTTCGGAACCGAATTGCGCCACCGCGAAGCCGAGCTCCTGCTGACTCGTCTTCAGTGCGTCGTCCATGTGCACGAGGAGAGTCCCGGCACGCTGGTCGAGGGCCTGCTGCTCGCGCTCGGCGGCCTCGACCTTCTCCCGCTCCTTGCGGCGCTTCCGCCGTGCGGCGACCGCGAGCATGATGACGCCGACGAGCACGACCACCAGGAACAGGCCGAGGATGAACAGCAGGCCGCCGAGACCGCTGCCCGAGGACGTGGCCGGGTTCCCGCCGTCGCCCCCACCCGAGGAGAGGGTGCCGTTCACGGCGGCTTCGATGCCCTGCGCGGCGGCGATGGCCGCACCGGCCCAGTCGTCCTCGCGAAGTTCGGGCAGCACGTACTGGGTGGAGATCTGATTGGTCTGACCCGAGAGCGGGGTGCCGTCGGGTGCGGACAGCTGATACACCCGGGTGTCGACGGCGACCGCCAGGATCACGTTGTTGTCGCCCAGCTGATTCAGCTCGGCGGTCGCCTCGACCCACGCGTCACGGTCGGCGGGGCTTTCGAAGCTGTCGACGTAGGCCACGTACAGTGTCTGGTCGGTGCTGGACAGGAGGTCGTCGAGCGCCGCCTGCACCTCGACTTCCTGACTACCGAGAACCCCGACCGTGTCGACGATGGTCCCGCCGTCGAAGTCGACCGGCGCATCGGCGGCGGCCGCCAGCGGGACGGAGACGAATCCCAGCACGAGAAGCACCGTCAGCAGCAATCTCGATCGCACCAAAAATCTCCTCACAGCGGTATCCGTACGGGATCAAGGCTATCGGGATGCACCTTGCCGTGAGCCCTGCCCGGGGAACTGCGGCCCGACCATTGACCGGGCGGCCGCACTGCGCTAACGGCCGGCGTCGTGCGGTGCGTTGTCGCGCTACCGCGGAGGGCTGATCCACCGCGGAGAGCACCGGTACCGCGTCATTCGACGGTGATGGGAGTCGCCGGCCCGCTCACCACGTCCGGTGCGGAGCCCGCTGCGGCGTCGGCGTCGCGAATGAGATAGAAGATCGCGGTCAGCTGGTAGGTGCCGGGGTGGAGCGCCGGCAGGTCTTCGCGGAACGATTCTCCCGACTCGTCCTCCTCGGTGCATCGCACCGGGGTGATGCTGGCGGGGAGGTCCATCGAGGCGCCCGGCTCGAGGTCGATCTCCTGGGCGAGCATGATGTGCGGTCCGTTGCTGTGCCACACGGTGATGCCGTCGGCGGACACCGTGATGGCGGGGCGTGCGCCGGTGTACCCCGTGACCCGTTCGGTGCCCGTGTTGGTCACCGTGACCGACCCGGGAACCGGCTCCGTTCCGCTCGGAATCCGATCGGGGAATACGGGTGTCGCGACGAGACCGGATGCGGCCGGGGCGAGCTCCGCCAGAGTCCCGCCGCAGGGATTGATCTTCTCCGGCGGAGCGAGGCTGATCGCTTCGCCGGGCAGCGAGCCGCCCGCCGCGCCGTTCGTTCCGGACGGCGAACCCGCGTCGGTGCCCGCCGGAGAGTCGGCGCCGGTCGAGTCGCCGCGGTCCGCCGTTTCCCCGGTGGAGGCGTCACCGTTCGACAGCACGGCGGTCGGCGTGACGGACTGTGCCAGCGAGACCCCGGCGAAGCCGATGCCGGCGATCGCGAGTACGCCGACGCCGCCCGCGGCGAGCTGACCGGGCAGCCGTCGACGTCGGCTACGGGCGAGCACCGACCGCATGTCGACCGGGGGAACGGAGCTCCGCGCGGCATCCGACAGCACGTCCTGCACCGATCGCGTGCCGGAGTCGGCACCGCCGGAGCGGGCGCTGCCGGGGTCGACGGGGTGGGGGGACTCAGGCATGGTCTGCTCCGTTTCGTGCACCGTGGGTGGACAGGGCATCGTCCGGCACCGTCATTGCGGCGTTCAGCTTCGCGAGTCCGTCGCTCAGATACCGCTTGACCGCGCCGGAGCTGATCCCCAGCCATTCGGCGATGTCGTCGACCTTGAGGTCCTCGTAGTACCGCAGAACGATGCAGGCGCGTTCCCGCGGGGACAGACGGAACAGCTCGTGCTGCAGGTCGAGTCGGGTGTCGGCGGTCGTCGACGGCGGCGGATGCTCCTCGGGGCGGGCGGCCAGGTGGGCGATGGAACGCCAGCGCGACGACCGTCGTCCCCGGTCGAGGTAGGCGTTGAGGATGGCGCGGCGCACGTAGGCCTCGGCGCTCGTGACCGTGAAACCATTGCGCAGTCGACCGAAGGTCTTGACCAGTGCATCCTGCACGAGATCCGCCGCGTCGTCGGTGTTCCCGCAGACGAGGTAGGCGTAGCGGGTGAGGGCGTCGCCGCGTCGCTCCACGAGTTCGCGAACGATCGATTCCCAGCGCACCGTCGACGTGCTCACCCCTCGTTCCCCTTCCGGTGGCGGTGATTCCGCTCCGTGCGGCATCCGCCCTCACTATCCATGACGACGCTCGAGCCGGAAACGTTGGGGCCGACGCTCAGAGGCGGGCGGTACGCGCTCGGACGAAGCAGTAGACGCCGTAGGCGACCAGACCGATCCCCACCGCGACGAGGATGGCCGTACCGAACGGCAGTTCGGCGAGCGACCGCAGTGCCCCGTCGAGGCCGGTGGCCTCGGCCGGGTCGGTGGTGACGGCCGCGACGCCGAACAGCACGCCGACCACGGCAACGGCGATGCCCTTGGCGATGTAGCCCGCCTGGCCGAGTCGCTCCGTTGCCGACCCCACGGTGCCGGAGGGGGTGCGGATGTCCTCGAGGAACTTCTTCGTCGCGCCCTTGTAGATGAAGTACAACCCGACGGCGACCACACCGAGGCCGACGAGGAAGAGAAGGATCACGCCGCCGGGCGTGCCGAGGAGCTGGGCGCTGAGGCTCTGCGTGTCACCCGAGCTGGACGACGAGCCGCCGGTGGCGAACCGGAACGCGGTGACGGCGATCGCCAGGTAGGCCACCGCCTTGCCTGCCTCCTTGGCACGCTTTCCCCACGCCTTCTTGGTGTCCGGGTCGCTCACCCGGAAGACCTGGGTGATCTGCCACAGTCCGAGGGCGGCGAGACCGACGACGACGACCCAGAGGAGGAATCCGCCGCCCGGTGTGCTCGCGAGTCGGCCGAGGGCTCCGGACTGGTCGGCGGACCCGCCGCCCGCCGTGGTGGCGATGGTGATCGCGATGGCGCCGATGATCAGGTGAAGCAGCCCGTTGACGGCGTAACCGAGGCGGGCCAGCATTTCGAAGGCGTCACTGCTCTGCGCCTGTCGGGCGGCGCCGCGGGGATTCGTCATGGTGCCGAGCATATCGATGCGGAGCGTCCGCCCGGCCTTCGGCTCGCTGATCGACGGCGAGGCGGGGTTCCGTCTCCGGTGAGGTGCCGGTCTCCTGCGGACCAGGGTAAGCAGCAGGGTCGGGCACCTCACCGCGACGGGTGCGCCCCGCCAACCGCGGATGCGTGGGTGGTGGCGGGGCGCGAGTCACGTCGGGTCGCACTCTGCAGAAGTCTTCGGAACCGGCATCCGATCGGTTTGGGGTCAGGCGGGATTCTTTTTCTCGTGTTGCGTGTCGTCACTCCGCCATGCGGTAGCCGAGCCCCCGCACGTTCTGCAGTGACGGGGCGCTCGCGGGCGATGACGCGTCGTCGAGCTTCCGGCGGAGTCGTGCGATCAGGACCCGGATGGAGGCGATCCCGGCCGAGTCCCCCTCTCCGAACAGCCCGGCCAACTCGCCCACCGGCAGCACGCGCGGATGCTCGACCATCATGCGTTCCAGGAGCACGAACTCCTTGGGCGTGAGGTGCACGGGGTCGCCGTGGACGTCGACGCGGTGCGCCACCGGATCGAGGGTGATGGCACCGAGTCGTAGGACGGCGTCCGTGGGCTCCGACCGCGAACCGATGCCGTGCAACACCGTGAGCAGTTGGTCGCCGTTGAAGGGCAGGGCGATCAACGCGCGAGCCCCGAGCGCGAGCGCGTCGAATCCCCGCCGTTCGCTGTCGGTGCTCGAGGTGAGGCCCACGAGCACCGGCACGTTCCCCCAGGCGGTGAGCGCTTCCACGAAGTGGAGCACGTCGACGCCGACCATGTCGGTGGGGGCCACCACCATCGAGGGGGCGCCGGTGACGGCCCCGATCAGTGCGCGTGCGCCGTCCGCATACGGCAGAACGTCGATGTTGCGGGTGAGCAGTGCCGCCGCGTCCTCGTGCGTCGGTCCGCTCGGCGAGTCCACCACGAGAACGCGTCGGGGCCGAAGCGGTCGCGGGTGCGACGGATGGCGCATGTCCCTGCCGACCTGCCGAGCGGTGGTCATCCCGATTCCCGGCACAGCCGGTCGCGGAGTGCGACGATCGGGGAAGCGGGGAGCACGGTGATCCTTGCCGATGGGGTCGCGGAAGCGACGAGACGTGAGCGGGCCCAAGGTCTTCCATCCAAGAACACCGCCGTTAACAATCGGTGAACGCGGCGGAAATGCGTAGCCACAAGTGTCGGGCCGAGTGGGACGTCCGAGTCAGCGGGGAACGTGATCCCCGGCGGGCAGGCTCAGCGTCCATGCGGACGACCTCCGCTCGAGCAGCACGACCTCACCGTTCGCGATGCGCGGCACCTCGTGGCCGAGCAGGGCGGCGATGCCGGAGCGGAGGAAGCCGCCGTGGGACACGATCACGAGGTCGTCGTGTTCGGACGCGAGCCGCTCGAGCGCTCGCTCGCTGCGGGAGGACAGGACCGTGGTGCTTTCGCTCCGGGGGTAGTCCCGGTCGGGCCAGCGCTCGTGCGCGTCCGTCACCGACACTCCCTCCGCTTCGCCGTAGTCGCGTTCGAGGAGTGCGTCCACCGGGTCGAGGAGGGGCGCGTGCGCGGTCGCGGCGATGATCCGTGCCGTGTCGTGCGCCCGGACGAGCGGAGAACTCACCACCGCCGACCAGCCGCCGCCAGCGAGCAGCCGGCCCGCGGCATCCGCCTGCCCCCGACCGATCTCGTCGAGAGCGATGTCCGTTCGGCCCTGGATGCGCCCGGCGGCGTTCCACGCTGTGCGACCGTGACGGACCAGCGCGAGCCGGGTCACGAGGGAATGCCCGTGGTGTCGGGGAGGCGGATTCGTGCGGCGGTCACCCGCCGATCGTACGCGAGCGCGCGGCACATCTCGGCCGACGCGGACGCGCTGCACCGGGCACGGGGGGCGAGGCGGGCGCGGGGTGGGACGATTGTCCGGCTCGCACGATCAGGCGTCCCCACCGTCGGTCAGTCTCAGCCGCAGTGCGGAGAACTGGTCCGGCGTGAAGCCGTGCCGCAGGAGGTAGGCGTGCGGTCCGCCGAACTCGTCGAGCACGCCGAGCGCGTGCAGCATGGCCTCCGCCGGACTGTCCAGCTGCAGGCGACGCTCGTCCCGCCTCGCGGCGGGGTCGAGCGTCAGCGTCGCCAGGAGCGCGCTCACCATCGCCCCACGCACCGGTTCCACGGCCGGCGCGGAGAGGGCGTAGTCGGCGACCACCTCGTCGACCGTCCAGCCTGCGACGAGGAGGGCGAGCGCGATGACGAGGCCGGTCCGGTCCTTGCCGGCCGTGCAGTGCACCAGCACCGGGAACGGGGAGTCGGCGATCTCCGCCACGGCGGCGGTGAGCTCGCGACCGCGCGAACGCAGGAGCTGTTCGTACACGTCCTCCAGCCGACCGGTGAGCGGACCGCCGGACGGGCCGTAGAGCGGCACCCGGCGCACGGGAACCGAATGAGCGGCGATGCCGCGCTCGTGGTCGTCGCGGAGGTCGAGGACGAGTCCGATGCCCAGTTCGCCGAGCATCCGGCGACCGTCGTCGGTGAGCGTGTCGAGGGCGGCGGATCGGTAGAGCCAGGGCTGATCGGGACGCCCCACGGACCTGGTGTTGTACGTGCCGTCGAGAACCACGTCGATTCCGGTGATCATCGGTTCGCTCCCCGCCCCGCGCTCGCGCGCACTCCCCGGCGGTTCCGCCGTTCCGGAAGGATCGGTCACCCGGATGAACGGGGGGTGTCGCGGCAGCGACGTACGGCCGAACGGTGGCCGTTATGTCGGAGCCGGCTCTTCGGACCGCCGCTGTGCACGGGCGTAGGACGGCTCGCGGAGGCGATGGGTCCATCCGTAGGTTGCCGCTCCGGGGGGCGGGGAGGCGAGGGGGACGAAGCGGAGCGCGTCGTCGTCGACGGGTCCAGCCCCGGCGCTCAGGGTGAGCGTGGCGAAGGGCCGCCACCGACCACCGGGGGTGGCGTGCAGAAGCTGCAGCGTCCACGGCTCGATCGCGAGTCCCACGGCCTGCTCGGCAGGGTCGGTCGGCAGATGGGGGCCGCTGATCGTGCGAGCCGCGATGAGCACCGGGCCGTTCGTGCCCCGATACGGCAGCACCGAGCTGAAACGGGCGGCGGTGGGGGACAGGTGCGCCGCGAGCAGGAAGCGTGCCGGTACGCCAAGACCGGTGGACGACAGCAGGATGTCGGCGGGCCCGCCCGATGCGCTACTGCGGAGCGCCAGCCCGTAGATGTCGGGGAGGCGGCGGGGGAGCCCGATCGACCGGGACAGGCGCGCCAGCACGTCCTCCGCCGCTCCCACGGGCTGATCGATCCAGGCGATACCGGACGGTGCACCGCGCGGATGCCACGCGATGGTGCCGGTGATCACGACGCCGTGCGGATGGATCGGCCGCGGGCGGCGCAGCGCCATGATCCCGGCGATCACCGCGCGGAGGGCCTGACCTGCAGCGTTCTGGATGACGGTGCTCATGTGTCGACCCTAGGTTGCGCGACGGTCGGGTGCGGCCACTCTCATCGCTTCGGCCACGTCCACCGCGGTGCGTCGAGCAACCCTTCGCCGGCGACCGTGGTCACCCCGCCGGTCTTCACGAGTTCGAGCGTGCGGGCGGACGGACGGAGAGCACGCATGAGGTCGGCCGAGTGCGTGACGACCACAACCTGCGAGCGCTCGGCGGCGTCGGCGACGAGCGCGGCGAGCGCCGGCATGAGGCTCGGGTGCAGACTGGATTCCGGCTCGTTGAGCACCAGCAGACCGGGGGGTCGGGGGGAGAGCAGCGCGGCGGTGAGGAGCAGGAAACGCAGCGTGCCGTCCGACAGTTCGGCTGCGCCGAGGGGCCGTCGAAGACCCGGCTGGCGAAGTCCGATGCGGCAGGTGCCGTCCTCGTCCTCGGTGAGTTCCAGCACCGACCCGTCGAAGGCGGTATCGACGGCCGCCCGGAGCGCACGCGCCTCACCGATCCGATCGATCGTGGCGAGGGCCCCCGCCAGGTCGTTCCCGGTGGCGGCGAGCACCGGGGTGAACGTGGCAAGCCCGGGGCGGCGCACCGCGGCATCCGCGTCCGTGCGGAAGGAGTCGTAGAACCGCCAGCGCTTGGCCTGCTCCCGCAGCGCGTAGAGCTCGGGCGTCTCGGCGGGATCGGCGAGCGCCGACAGGATCGACTCGTGCTCGCCGAGCCGCCACTCGGCGGTGTGCCAGTCGCCGTCCGCGTCCCGCGTCCGCACCCGGTTGCCCTGCCGGTCGGCGACGAGGGTGGCGGGTCTCAGCACCTCACCCGACCAGACGGCCTCCGTCTTGATCTGCGGATCGAGACGGAATCCGGATGCGTCCGTCGCCTGAGGAAGGCCGAGGTCGATGGCGTAGGAGTAGTCGTCGCTCGCGAAGCCGAGCCGCATGGCGACCGGCGATGCGGATCGTTGGCCGGCGTGCAGCGCGGAGCGCATCCCACCCTCGCGTGCCAGCGTCGGAATGGCACCGTCGCGAGCCAGTTCGGCGAGCAGGCGGAGCGCGCGGTAGAAGCTGGTCTTCCCGCTGCCGTTCGCCCCCGTCACCACGGTGAGCGAGCCCAGTTCGGTCACGACGTTCGAGAGCGAGCGGTAATTCTCGATCGCGAGGGTGCGGATCACGGAAGGCCCCGGCATGCGTCCAGCCTACGACCGCCCGGTTGGGGCCGATCGGGGCGGCGCCTCGCTCCGCGATCGGCTAACGTGCCGCCATGGTCGTTCCCGAAGTACCGGATGTTGCAATGCCGGCATCGGCGAACGCTCCGCGGCAGGTCGGCCCCGACTGCTCATGCTCGAGCGGCTCCCCGTACGGGTCCTGCTGCGGTCCGGTGCACGCGGGGGAAGCGGCCGCCACGGCGCTCGCCCTCATGCGGTCGCGTTTCTCCGCCTTCGCGCTCGGCCGGAGCGATCACCTGCTGTCGTCGTGGCATCCCGACACCCGGCCGTCACCCCGCGAGCTCGACCTGGACACCTCGGTGGAGTGGCGCCGGTTGCAGATCGTCGACACGGTCGCAGGTGCGCCTGATGACGACGAGGGCGTGGTCGAGTTCCGCGCGTCGTTCCGGAGGGACGGACGTGCCGGACTGGTGCACGAGCGCAGCCGCTTCGTCCGCGTCGACCGACGCTGGGTCTACCTCGACGGAGACCCGCGGGAAACCTAGGCTTGGTGCATGGCGAGCAGGAAGGACCCCGACGACGTCCGGCTCAAGGTCGCGCGATACCAGGTCGACCGGCTCACGGGCGGGGCGGCGGAGAACGAGGACGCGGACACCGCGGGCCAGCCCACGGGGGACCAGCGGGCGCAGTACGTGCGCGTGGCCATCGAGCAGGCCGAGCGCCGTGGTGACTTCGACAATCTGCCCGGTTCCGGAAAGCCGCTCGCCAATCTGCATCAGGCCTACGATCCCGACTGGTGGATCCGCCGCAAGATCGAGCGGGAGAAGCTCACCGGTCTCGGTCCGCCGGCGCTCACGCTCCGCAGCGAGGACGCCGGCCTGAACGACCGACTCGACGCCGCGTCGTCGGAACGGGCCGTGCGGGAGATCCTCGAGGAGTTCAATCGACGGGTGGTCGACGCGCGGCGACAGCTGCAGGGGGGTCCACCCGTGATCACGCCGACGCGGGACGTGGAGCAGGCCGTCGTCGACTGGCACGAGCGCCGACAGGAGCGTTTGCGGCTGGCGGACGAGGAACGCGAGCGGCAGGCCGCCGAATTGGCCGCCATGACCTGGCGAGAACGTCGGCGGGCCAGGCGACGCGCCCGATCGGAACGCGAATCCTGAGCTCCGCCTCATCATCACCCGTCCGGGGATCCCGTCCGGGCCGGAACGCCGAGCGGGACGCCACGCAGGCACGGGGTTGATTCCCGCCGGACGGGGAATACTGGAGAACCCGCAGCGTCGATGGAGGGTCATGACTGACGGCTCCGTCTTCCGCAATCGGGACTTCCGCTTACTGCTTCTCGGCCAGACCACGAGTCAGCTCGGAGCCCAGGTGAGCGGCGTCGCGATCCCGCTTCTCGCCGTGCTCGAACTCGGGGCCACACCGGTGGAAGTCGGCCTGATCGCCGCCTCGTCGACTCTGGCGTTCGCCGTGATCGGCCTGCCCGCCGGTGCCTGGCTCGACACCCGCCGCCGCCGCCCCATCCTCATCGCCAGTGACCTCATGCGTGCGGGACTGCTCGCCACGATCCCGATCGCGGCGCTCTTCGACGCGCTCAGCATCACGCAGCTCGTGATCGTGTCTCTCCTGTCGGGGTTCGCCCGGGTGTTCTTCGATGTCGGCTACCAGAGCTACCTTCCCACCGTGGTCGGAAAGCAGAAGCTTCTGGTGGGCAATTCGTCGATGGAGACCATCCGCGCCTCGGGTCAGGTGGTCGGGCCGGGCTTCGGCGGACCGCTCGTCACCCTGTTCGGTGCCGCGAGCGTGGTGCTGCTGCAAGGCATCACCTTCGCCGTGTCCGCGATCTCGCTCGCCGCTATCCGCACCCGCGAGATGCCGCCCGTGCCGCCCCCGGCGCACGCGTCCTTCCGTGCCCAGGTGTGGGAAGGTCTCACCTTCGTGGCGGGCAATCCGATTCTGCGGGCCACCGCGATCGCCAGCGCGGCCGGCAACTTCTCCTTCGCCATCTCGTCGGCGGTGACGGTGATCTTCATGGTGCGGGTACTCGACCTGTCCCCGACACTGATCGGTCTGGTGGTCGCGGCCGGATCGGTGACCGTGATGGTCGGTGCGGCGATGACCCCGCGCTTGTCCCGATGGGTCGGGTCCGCGCGCATCATCTGGCTCGTGCTCGCGGTGACCGGGCCGATCACCCTGCTGACCCCGCTCGCCCAACCGGGCTGGTGGGTGCTGCTGCTCGTCGTCGGCATGGCCGTGGGGGAGTTCGGTCAGATCGTGTACGCCATCACCAACGTCAGCCTCCGTCAGCGGCTCTGTCCCGACCGGATGCTGAGTCGGGTGACCGCCACGATGCGATTCCTCATCATGGGCCTGTTCCCCCTGGGGGCGATGCTCGGCGGCATCCTCGGCGAATGGTTCGGCCTGCGCGCGACCCTCTGGGTTGCCGGCCTGCTGATCGTGCTGTCACCGGTGCCGCTGTACCTGGCGCTCCGTCGGGTGCGCGACGTGGATGAGCTGCCCGACTGACAGGTGCGCGAGGTCGCACCGGGGGAATGAGGGAACGTGAACTCCCGCTCGGGATGTTCGCGTTCGACCGCCCCTCCGACAGCCGGCCGCCGGATGACGCCCGAATGGTATCCGCGGGCCCTTGTCGTCGCCCGAGGGCCGACGTAGGGTCGAGCACACGCCCCAGTCCCCGGCCGACATCCGTCCCACGCACCACACGGACCTCGATCGGGGTAAGGACATGACCACACTCGACAGCGCCGTTCCCGTTCCGCAACCGGTTTCGGAGCGCGCACCGGAGCGGGCCCCGCACCGGTCACGGCCCGGCACGGCACGGGAAGCGAGCGAGTTCACCGAGCTCGCTCATCGGATCACCTCGGCGGGACTGCTCCGTCGACGGTACGGCTACTACTGGTCGAAGCTCGCCGTCGTGCTCCTCCTGCACGTGGCCGCCGTCGTTCTGTTCGTCCGCATCGGCGACAGCTGGTGGCAGTTGGGGACGGCGGTGCTCTTCGCCGTGCTCTACACCCAGACGGCATTCCTCGGTCATGACGCGGCCCATCGCCAGATCTTCGTCTCGGGGAAGTGGAACGACTGGATCAGCCTCGTTCTGGCGAACCTGCTCGTGGGGCTCAGCTACGGCTGGTGGCAGCACAAGCACACGCGCCACCACGCCAACCCGAACAAACGCGGGTCCGACCCCGACATCGAGCTGCCCGTTCTCTCGCTCACTCCCGAGCAGGTGTCACGCCGCCGCAGCCGGCTCACCGGCTGGGTTCTCGCGCACCAGGGGGCGTTCTTCTTCCCGATCCTGTTCCTCGAGGGACTGTCGCTGCACGCGTCCAGCATCCGCCGGGTGCTCGCCCGCGAACCGCTGAAGCGGCGAGGGTGGGAGATCGCGTTCCTGACCATCCGCATCGGCGGCTTCCTGGCTCTGGTGTTCTGGGTGCTGTCGCCCGGGGTGGCGGTGGCGTTCCTCGGTGTGCAACTCGGAGTGTTCGGGTTCTACATGGGCTGCACCTTCGCCCCGAACCACAAGGGGATGCCGTTGGTGCCCGCGTCGATGCGGCTCGATTTCCTGCGGCGGCAGGTGATGATGAGCAGGAACATCCGCGGCAATCGCGTGCTCGACGTGCTGATGGGCGGGCTCAACTACCAGATCGAGCACCACCTGTTCCCCTCGATGCCCCGCGTGCATCTGCGGCGGGCAGCTCCGATGGTGGCGGCCTACTGTGCCGACCGGGACATCCCCTACGCGGCGACCGGCTTGTTCGAGTCGTACGGGATCGTGCTCCGCTACATCAACCGGGTGGGACTCGGCGAGCGGGATCCGTTCGACTGCCCGCTGATCGCGCAACGCCGATCGATCTGAGAGGCCCGCGGAATCGGTGCGGGCGGGATCCTGCCGCTCCGGATCCCGTCCCGCCGGGCGACGTACTCCGCGGGCGTATCGTGTCGGCATGAGCAGCCGCCGCCACGCCGCCCGGGTTCGCGGTGCGTGAGGCACCGCCCGACCTGACCCTCGACGACGTGGCGGACGCGGTGTCGCGTTTCTGGGGACGCGGCGTCGATACCGTCGAGCACCTGCCGCTCGGCTTCGGCGCCCACCACTGGGACGTCGTCTGCGGGAACCGCCGGTTCTTCGCCACGCTCGATGCGATCGGATCGCGCCACACCGAGCGGTCGCTGGAGAGCGCTTACTCGACGGCGGCCCGCTTGGCCGCGTCCGGACTCGAGTTCGTCGCGGCATCCGATCCCTCGATCCATGGCGGCTATACCGCGCCCCTCGGCACCGGTCGGCTGAGCATCGTGCCGTGGATCGACGGGCACGTCGCCGGGAACGGCTCCATCGACGACGCGGCGCTCGCCGAGGCGGACGCCGCGGCGCTGACGCGACTGCACGCCGCCCGGCCGCCCGAGGGCATTCCGCGGTGGCGGCCCCGTGTCGATCCGACGTTCGCCGCCGAACTGCGCGACCGGTGCGGCCGCGGCTGGGAGGCGGGACCGCACGGGGAGGCGGCACGCGCGCTCGTGCTCGACGACCTGGATGCCGTCGAGCGATGGACCGCCCGGTACACCGCGCTCGCAGCGCGCGCCTCCGGACGTGAGTGGGTGGTCACCCACGGCGAGCCGCACACCCGCAACCAGCTGCTCACCGGGCGCGGCCTGGTCTTCGTCGACTGGGAGTCGGTCGCCTTCGCCCCGCGCGAGCGCGACCTGCGTGTTCTCGTCGACTCCGGCTACGCGCGGCTCGTTGCGGCGGAGGCCGAGGTCCTCGAGCTGTTCGACCTGGAGTGGCGGCTCGACGAGATCCGCGAGTACACGCGGTGGTTCTCCCGGCGACACGGCGACGGCGAGAGCGACCGGGTGGCGCTCGACGGTCTGGCGGAGGAGCTGCACAGACCGGACTGGCACCCGCCCGCGACGCCGCCCGGGTGAGGCGGCGTCGCGGACGTTCGCGGTGTGTGTCGGGGAGCGCGGGTCAGCGCGCGCGTCAGGAATCGCGCGTCAGGAATCGCGCGTCAGGAATCGCGCGTCAGGGGAGCGTGTGGCCGGCGGCGGTGAACAGCCGGTACCACTCCTCGCGGGTGAGCGGGATGTCGGATCCGGCGGCGGAGTCGCGCAGGTGGTCGACGTTCGTGGTGCCGAGGACCACCTGGATGTCGGCGGGGTGGCGGGTGATCCAGGCGACGGCGATCGCGGCCGGTGGCACGTCGTAGGTGGCCGCCAGCTCGTCAATCGCGTCGTTCAGGTCGGCGTAGTTCTCGCGGTCGCCGAGGAAGACGCCGTCGAAGAAGCCCTTCTGGAACGGCGACCACGCCTGCAGGGTGATGTCGTTGAGACGGCAGTAGTCGAGCATCCCGTTGTCGCGGTCCACCGACTGCCCGAGGCCCGCCATGTTGGCGGCGACGCCCGCGGCGATCAGCGGAGCGTGCGTGATGCTCAGCTGCACCTGGTTCACGATCAGCGGCTGGCGCACCGAGCGCTTGAGCAGCTCGATCTGGCCGGGCGTGTGGTTCGAGACGCCGAAGTCGCGCACCTTCCCGGCTGCCTGCAGGGTGTCGAAGGCGGACGCGACCTCATCGGGCTGCACGAGCGCGTCGGGGCGGTGCAGCAGCAGAATGTCGAGCGAGTCGACCTTCAGTGCGGCGAGCGATTCGTCCACCGACCGCAGGATGTGCTCGGTGGAGAAGTCCCAGAAGCCCGACCGGATGCCCACCTTGGACTGGATCGTCACCGATTCCCGTTCGCTCGGCGACAGCGTGATCGCGTCGCCGAAGCGCTTCTCGCAGCCGTGGGTCTCGTTCCCGTAGATGTCGGCGTGGTCGAAGAAGGTGATGCCGGCGTCGCGGGCGGCACCGACGAGGGTGCGGATCTCCTCGTCCGACATGTCGCTGATGCGCATCAGCCCGAGGATGATGTTCGAGGTCTCGCGGGTGGTATTCGGCAGGGTCAATGTCTTCATGGCCCCATTGTGGACCGGTGCTGTTCGCCGTGCCGCCGGTGCCCGGTGGCGAACTAACGTCTGCGTCGCGCGCGCGCTCGGCCGTCGTGGGCGCCCGGTGAGGATCAGCGGAGCGGCGAGGGTCAGCGGAGCGCCGAGTACTCCGTGGGGTCGAGGAAGACCGACTCGACGCGGTCGACCACCGGGCCGTCCGCCTCGGACGCCGCCTTCGCTGCGATCCAGTCGGGGTCGGCGCGGAACGACTCCCAGGCCGCATCCGCGGCAGCCCGCGACTCGAACGCCATCAGGTACACCAGGGTGTTGCCCACCCCGTCGCCGTCAGTGGGGGTGAAGAAGCCGACGACCTCGAGCCCGTGCTTGCGGAACAGCGCCAGCGTGTGGTCGCGGAAGCGCGTCTCCAGCGCGGCCAGCTTGCCCGGGGCGGTGTAGTAGGTGCGGAGTTCGAAGATGCGATTGCTCATGGGGCAACGCTAGTCGGGGCGTGAGCAGACGGCAGGGGCCGGCGACCCATTCGGGTCACCGGCCCTCGGCCGTGCGGAGCGTCAGCGCATGCGGCGTTCCTTGACCGTGGCGACCCGCACGTAGTCGAACTCTGCGGTGAACGCCTGGCTGGCATCCTGCAGTCCGAACGCGGCGAGGGCGATGCGCGGGTCATCGCCGAGCGTGTGGGTCCACGTGCCGCCTCGCACCCACCGCTCGCCGTCCTGGCTCGTGTAGGCGGTGTAGCTGTGCGTGTCTCCGCCCGCGGCCCGGCGCTCCCCACCGGTCAGCCGGTCGACCACGATGCGCAGGTACGTCCACTCCTCCGACGGCGGTCCGACGATGGTGTTGCCGTAGCGAGCCCATCCCTCGGGAACGGGCGAGATCTCCTTGGCGAATTCCGTCTGCCTGGTGTTGAAGATCGAGGTGTTGGTGAGCTTGACGTAGTTGTCCTCGTCGCCGTAGACGAGAATCCCGGCCTGAGCGAAGTTGAAGCAGCATCCCTCGTCGGGCACGCTCACGCGCACCTTGGTCTCCACCAAAAATCTCGCACGCGGGGCATCGCGCTGGAGCACCCACGCGTTGTCGACGTCGACGTACAGGTCGCCGGCTTGGACATCGACCGTGAGGACGCCGTCGGACACCGCGTTGCCGGGAATCTCCGGAGCGGGTGCCGCGTCGTCGCCCGGCCACTCCCAGGTCCAGTCGTCGTCCAGTGCTACGGACGAGAACTCGTCGGAGTATCCGGCGAGCACCTTGTGCGGTACCGGAACGGGTGCCAGTCGGGTCTCGTGCCGGGACGCCTCGCCCTCCTGACCCGCGGGCGCGGGCATGCGGGAGTCGGACGGACCGTACCCGCCGTTCACGGTGGGCCAGCCGTCCACCCAGTCGATGGCGTCGAGCAGAGCGGGCCGTTTCGTGAAGCCGACCGCCGTCTCGAAGAACGGGTCCTGCTGGTCGACGGCGTGGTAGATCGTCCACCAGTCGCCCGCGGCGTCCTCGAATACGGTGTTGTGCCCGGTGCCCACCCAGCGGTTGCCGTTCATGGTGAGGAAGGGGGTGCCGCCGGCCTGCGCGTCGACGAACGAGTTGCCCTCGGCGTCGACGAACGGGCCGAGCGGATCCGTCGAACGTCCGACGAACACGCTGTACCCGGTCAGGGCTCCGTTGCAGCAGTTGGTGGCCGAGGCGAAGAGATAGTAGTAGCCGTCGCGGTAGATGACGTTGGCGCCCTCGTACTTGTTGTCGATCGCGATCATCGTGGCGTCGGCCGTGTTCGCCGTGGCACCCGTCGCGGTGAGCTCGAGGTCGCTGCCGTAGATGCCGCCGTAGTAGCTGCCGTA
This sequence comes from Planctomonas psychrotolerans, assembly GCF_008642235.1. Taxonomy (GTDB): domain Bacteria; phylum Actinomycetota; class Actinomycetes; order Actinomycetales; family Microbacteriaceae; genus Planctomonas; species Planctomonas psychrotolerans. The sequence continues at coordinate 2,535,234 of NZ_SJEV01000001.1, forward strand.
GTAGAGCACGCCGGTGTCGGTGACCGTGTCGCCGAGCACGTCCGGGTCGTACGTCCAGAGGAAGTCGCAGCCCTCGCCGTTCTGTCGCGGGGCGACCACGGGGGTGTCGGAGAACTCCCACGGCCCCACCGGGCTGTCGCTCGTCGCGACGCCGATGGCGCTGTCGGTGCCGCAGTCATCGACGCCGCTGACGGATGCAGCGGTGTTGGTCACCACGAAGAGCATGTAGTACTGGTCGAACGTGGAGGAGTAGACCACGTCCGGCGCCCACAGGGCGGCGGTCGGGTCGGCCCAGCTCGGCACGTCGGTGAACGCGTCGCCGACGTAGGTCCAGTTCACGAGGTCCTCGGAGGTCATCGTCGGAATCCGGTGGAAGACCAGCTCGCCGGCCGCGTCGACATCCTCGTCGTTCAGCGGGTCGGTGGTGCAGTACATGTACCAGGTGGAGTCGCCCGGCTGCTGACCACGGAGCACGATGGGGTCGGCGCAGCTCTCCACGACGCCGTCACCGGGCACGACGGGTTCCAGCGGATTGCTGTAGGACCCGGGATGGGCGCCACCAGAGCCACGTCGATCGCCCTCGTGCGCGGCCACCCCCACCGCGGGAAGGGACAGTATTGCCGCCAGCGCGGCGGCGAGTACTGCCGCGATGCGGGCCCGCCTCTTCGTTCGATCCGGTCGTACCCCACGGAATTGCGCCATCGAATTCTCCTCCGCACCATTACGGCGAATTTGACCGACTGCTCACGTGCAGCGCACGAGGACTGCGACGGCCTCAATGCGCCCACCGTACCCGGCGATCGCGTCGTCAGGAAGCGAAGTCGTCGATGACCTGGTCGACGGTGCGTTTGGCCAGGGCGACGAACGCCGGGTTGCTGTCCCGGTAGTAGGGAATGATCGCCGCTGCCTGCTGCAGGGCGATGCCTCGGGCGCGACGCCAGGTGTCGTCGTCCACGTCGAGGAACCGGCGATACTCGTCGCGCCCCTCCGGTCCAAACACCGCCCACGCGGCGATCACGTCGGTGGCCGGATCGCCGACACCGGCGCTTCCGAAGTCGAGAACGGACTCGAGTCGGCCGGCCCGGACCAGGAGATTGGGGCGCAGGAGGTCGGCGTGGATCCACACCGGGGCTCCGCTCCACGCGGGCGCCTGCAGTGCGTCCTCCCACACGGTGAGCGCCGCCGCCACGTTCACGTCGTGGGGTGCCGAACGGAGGGTGGGACGCAGTCCCGCGTCGAGGTCGCGCAGCGGTGGGCGTCCGGCCGGGGGCCCGTCCGCTGCGGGTATCCCTCGCAGAGCGGACACGAAGCGTGCGAGCGAGCGTGCGGCCTCCCGTTCATCGACTACGCCGGTCCCCTCGCCGTCGACCGCACCGTCCCGCGCGTCGGGTCCACCGCCCCGCGGGTCGACTCCACCGTTCTGCGGCTTGACCGCACCGTCCCGTTCGTCGGGTCCACCAACCCGCGGGTCGACTCCACCGTTCTGCGGCTTGACCGCACCGTCCTGTTCGTCGTCGACGCCTGCCTCCTTGCCTGCTACCGCACCTGCTACCGCACCTGCTACTGCACCAGCTACCCCGCTGTCCCGCTCGGCGTAGGGCTCACCCTCTATCCAGTCGAAAACGGCCCAGACGAACGGGTAACCGGCATCCGGTCGACCGAGGTGCATCGGTCTCGGCACGCGGAGGGGCAGGTGAGGCGCGAGCCGGGGGAGCCAGTGCCACTCGCGTTCGAGAGACTCCACGTAGGTGTGGACCCGCGGGAATCGGGCGTACACCGCGTCGCCGATGCGGTAGATCGCATTCACGGTGCCGGTGGAGCGCACCTCCCGAATGGGCAGACCCTGCAACTGCGGCATCTGCCGCGCGACGAGCCGGGCGACCATCGTTTCGTCGATATCGACCTCGTCGGGGTGCAGCTTCACCGTGCAAGGCTAGCGACGCCCGGGCTTCGTCCGGTGACGCGACGGGAGTCATCCTGATCAGTTTGCTTCGAACCCCGCCCCGGTCTCGCCCCGCCTCACCGGGAGGCAATAGAGTGAGGCTGAAGGTGCCCAGGACCCCGGCTGAATCGTGCCATCGTGCGCTCCCATCGACGTTCGAACTGTGGGTGCGCCTCGCAGAGGAACCGGGTTCGGAACAGGGGAGGTCGCGGTGGACAATAACGAGCCGATGGCCGGGGTGCTCGCCGACTTCGCACGGTCGATGACCGACCTGCCCCCGCACGCCATCGTGGACATGCTGCTCGATCGTGTCGTGGAGTTGCTGCCGGTGACCTCCGCAGCCGTGACCCTCAACGCCCGATCCGACCCCGCCCTCGCGAGATCCGTGTCCGCGACCGATGCTCCTGCACGGCGACTGGCCGAGCTCCAGAACGAGAGCGGGCAGGGACCCGCCGCCATGGTGATCGAGACGGGCGGGGCGGTGCATGCACCGGATCTCGCCGAGGACCAGATGTTCGGTGAGTTCGGTGTTGCCGCGGCCGCGGAGGGTGTGGCGGCGGTGTTCTCCTTCCCGCTCGGCCACCGCTCCGAGTGGCTGGGCACGATCGATCTGTTCCGGGACACTCCGGGGCCGCTCGAGCCGTGGGCGACGTCGGCGGCGAAGACGCTGGCCGACGTGACGTCCGCCTACCTCGTGAACGCTCGAGAGCGGGAGACGTACCGCGAGGGCGACGAACTGTTCAGAACGAGTTCGCTGCATGACGCGCTCACCGGTCTGCCGAATCGTGTGCTGCTGCTGCAACGGATCGAACACGCCGGGCAGCGTTCTCGTCGGTCGAACGCGCAGGCCGCGGTGCTGCTCGTCGACCTCGACGGATTCCGTTTCGTCAACGACAAATACGGGCACTGGGCGGGAGACGCCCTGCTTGTGGCGGTCGCCCATCGCATCCGGCCGCTCCTTCGCCCGGGAGACACACTCTCCCGGATGAGTGGCGATCAGTTCGTGATCCTGTGCGAGGACGTGGGCGATGCCGATGTGGTGCACCGGATCGCGGAGCGCGTGCTCGGGGCCTTCTCCGAGCCGTTCCGGGTGACGAGCCCCGTGCGGGCCGAGCCCGTGCAGATTCCGGTGACCGCGGCAGTCGGCATCGCGTTCACTGGCAGCGCCGACAGTGTCGGGTCTCAACTCATCGCCGATGCCGACTTCGCGATGTACCAGGCGAAGCGAAGCCGGGTGGGGTCGCAGGTGGTGCTGGACCTCCGCGGTGCCATCCGCGACGCCGATCGAGCCGAATTGCAGCAAGACCTGCGAACCGCGGTGCAGAAGAACGCTCTGACGCTGGCCTACCAGCCCATCGTGTGCGTGGCCGACGGCACGGTGACGGGGGTCGAGGCTCTGCTGCGGTGGCGGCATCCCGACCGCGGGCCGATGCCCGCCCCCCTCGCTGTCGCGCTCGCCGAGGAGAGCTCGCTCATCCACGACCTCGGTGACTGGGTCTTGCGGCGGAGCATCTTCGACCGTGCCGGCTGGCTGCTCGAGGCGCCCGAACGCCGACTCGACCTCGCCGTGAACATCTCCACCCGGCAGCTGCTGTCGCCCGGCTTCCCGGCCAGGCTGGAGGAGACGCTGCGTCGCGCCGGTGCCGACCCCGGTGCGCTGACGCTCGAGGTGAGTGAGGGGATCTTCCTCGAAGACAGCGAGTACGCGCGTTCGGTGCTGTCGCGTCTCAAGCGCATCGGTGTGCGGCTGGCGCTCGACGACTTCGGCACCGGCACGTCGTCGCCCGGGTACCTCCGGGACTATCCGGTCGATGTCGTGAAGATCGACACCGAGATCATCGCCGAGATCGACGAGGCGCCCGTCGGTGGGGCGATCATTTCCGCCGTGACCGAGTTGGCCCATATCCGTGGCATCAGCGTGACCGTGGAGGGGGTGGAGACCGCCCGTCAGCGGGAAGCTATCGCGCGCATGGGTTGCGACTCGGCTCAGGGCTACCTCTACTCCCGGCCGATGAGTGCTGGTGACTTCGCCGATCTGCTGCGCGAGTCGCATGCCGACACGCTTCGTCTGCCCCTCAACACGGCGTAGTCGCACGAACGCGTGCGGGTCGCCAGTAGGGCAACACCGAGAGGACGTGCCATGAATGCCGATGCCGATGCCGATGCCAATGCCCTTGGCGGCGACGCCGCAGATCACACCGATCACGCCGCCCGCGCCGATCGACGGTCCGGGATACCCGCCGAGATCGAGCCCGACCCCGCAGCCGCCAGCCTGGTCGAGCAGCTCACCGAGGATGCCTGTTGGGATCTGCTGAGGTCGTCCGACCTGGGCCGATTGGCTGTCGCCACCGACTCCGGCGTCGACGTCTTCCCGATGAACTACGTGGTGCGCGACCAGGCGATCTTCCTGCGGAGCGCGCCCGGCTCGAAGATGATCGATATCACCGAGCGGCCGTCGGTCGCCTACGAGGCCGACGGGACCGCTGAGGGTCTGCGGTGGAGCGTCGTCGTCAAGGGAACCGCGCGACGGCTGGGGTCCGACTCCGACATCGAGGCGTCTGGCGTGCTCGAGCTCGAATCGGAGAGCCCGACCGCCAAGTGGAACTACATCCGTATCGACCCGGCGTCCGTCACGGGTCGTCGCTTCCGCGGCAGGAGCCGCGCCACGTAGGCACCTGTTCCCGAGGCGAGCCCGTCCCGGCGTAGTACGTGCTGGCGCACCCGATGCGTACGGTGCGAGGTGTGCCGATCGGTCCTTCGCCGGTTGCGGGTGTTCATGTCGTGTGCGCGGTCGAGGTGCATGCCGTTCATACGCCCGGAGTACGAATCCATTGCTACGCATCAGCCCAATCGATACGCTCCCATTCGGTCGGAGTATTCGCGTCCGGTCGAGATGCATCCGAATCCGAATCGAGAGGGAACCATGCGCAGCGCACTCTTCAGCGAGCAGAACCAGGAGAAGCAGACATCCGAGCGGTGGGCTCTGCAGTCGACTCGCATGCTGCGGACCGTGCTCGGCGAGGATGTCATCGCCACGAAGGGCGCCATGGTGGCGTTTCAGGGTCAGGTCGCGTTCCATCACGAGGGTGCGGGCAGCATCGGCAAGTTGATGAAAAAGATGCTCACCAGCGAGGATGCGCCGATGATGCGTGTCTCCGGCACCGGTGAGGTCTTCTTCGCGCGGCAGGCGAACAACATCTTCCTCCTCCAGCTCGAGGGAGATGCGATCTCGGTTTCCAGTAAGAACCTGCTGGCGATGGATGCCTCGATCTCGTGGGACATCCGGCGCGTGCAGGGAGCCGGCATGGTGAGTGGTGGCCTCTTCAACCTGCTCCTCGAGGGACAGGGCATGGCGGCGATCTGCTGCGAGGGGGAGCCGCTCATTCTCGACTGCAGCGTGCAGCCCACGTTCGTTGATGCTCAGGCCGTGGTGTGCTGGTCGGGCAATCTCACGCCGCAGGTGCACAACTCGATGAACATGCGATCGATGCTGCGCGGTGGTTCCGGCGAGGCGTTCCAGTTGGCGTTCCATGGCCCCGGCTTCGTGGTGGTACAGCCGAGTGAGGGCATACCGGTCCCGCGCCCCACCGGCAGCTGACTGGTCCGTGACTGACTGCCCGGGGGCCTGCGGTCGCTGGGGCGGTTCGTTCCCGGGCGTTCGGGGAGTCCGCCCGCTCTTTTCCTGAGCCTGGCCGGTCGTCATGTGCGTTGCCGTTGGGTTTGATGTTGGGTTTGGATGGTGTGGATGTCGGGGTTTCGGCTCGGCATCGGGAGCAACGTTTGTGTCGGGTCTACGGTTTGGGGTGGTCTGAGCCAGTAGTCGCCGTCGTGGCGGAGGATCTTCCAGTGGTTGTCGTGGAGGAGGAGGTGGTGTCTTCGGCAGAGGAGGACCCCGTCGGCGATGTCGGTTTTTCCGTGTTCTTTCTTCCACGGGTTGATGTGGTGTGCTTCGCCCCAGGATGGTGGCCGGTCGCAGGACGGGAACCGGCATCCGCCGTCGCGAACGGCCATCCCGACGCGTTGTCTTGGGGTGAAGAACCGGCGGGCCCGTCCGACGTTGACGCACTGTCCGGTGTCGTCGAATCCGACGGCTATTGCTCCGGTGTCGCAGAGGTGCCGTTCCACCGTGCGGAAGGAGACGGGGTCGGGGTGTCCTTCGATCCGTCCGTGGCCTGCACGGTTGTGCAGGTGCGCGTCGGTGATGATGACCCTCACGGCGGGGCGGTGGGTCCTGAAGATGGTGCCGGGGTCCGCGTCGACGGCGAGGCGGATCATCTCGACGAGCGCATCGGCGGCGATCTGCTCCGTGGACCGTTCGTCGTTCAGGAGCGTGTCGGCGGCGGCCTTCTCTTCCGGGTCGACCATCCTCGGGCCGCCCCGGCGGGGGGAGAGGATTTGGTCGATGGCGCCGGCGACGATGGTGCCTTCTTCGGGTGCGAGGCGGAACTTTCCGCAGTACATGCCGGCACTGTCCCACCAGGTGCGCAACGTCCGGTCGTCGCGGCGTTGCTTCTCGCGCCGTGCGATGCCGTCACGGTCGAGCTCGTCGCGGAGGTTCCGTGCCTTCCGGAACAACTGGTCCGGACTCAACCCCGCCGCGGCCTCGAGGAGTTCCTCGCACGCGGTGGTGAGTGCGGTGGCCGGGACTCCGGGGCCGACGTCGCCGAGGGCCCGCTGGATTGCGTGGAAGCAGTCCGACGACAGTGTCCCGTCCGCGAGTGCGGCGACGAGTGGCGCCTGCCACGGTGGTGGCATCTGGGCGTTGGAGGTGCCGGCTTCAGCCGATGTGTCTTCCCCATCGGCAGAACCTGCACCCGCCTCCACTGATCTCGCGGTGAGGGTCACTGCTGCTTCTGTTTCGGCGATGATCGTGCCCAACTGCACGAGCTTGACGGCTTCGGGACGGGACAGCTTGCCGATCGACTGGATCATCGCCTCCGGCGACACAAAACCCGCGCTCTGCGCCATCCCACCATGCCCCGCCTCCGGCCGGGACCGGTGCGCGATCTCTCCCGCGATCAGGGCCGCGTACCGGTCCACGCACTGGCGCAGGACCGTGACCCGGTCCTGCGCACCCCGCAACTCCCCGTCCTGCGGCACCGCGACATCGGCCGCGCAGTCGCCGAGGACGGCGACCGTATCCGCTGCGGTGCGGAGTCGGGTGGAGAGGAGTTCCATACCACCTATTGTCCCACTATCGAACACGTGTCTCAAGAGGTGTGTGCGAATGGGGATAAGTCCTTCTGCACAGGGGGGTCGAGAACGGGGTGCGTCCCTTCGACAGGCTCAGGGACCGTGACGGCTTGTGTCCCTTCGACGGACTTCAGGGACCGTGGGCAGGGTGCGTCCCTTCGACGGGCTCAGGGACCGTGCGGGGTGCCGTCCCTTCGACAGGGTCAGGGACCGTGAGGGTGCGTCCCTTCGACAGGCTCAGGGACCGTGAGCGCGTAACCGTGGGGGGGTGCGTCCCTTCGACAGGCTCAGGGACCGTGGGGGGGCGTCCCCTTCGGCAGGCGCAGGGACCGCGCACCCCAGGGACGCGCACCGCACCGCGGGGACCGCGAGCGCCGCAGGCGCGTGGTGGTGCGGTTAGAGCTGCGCCGCGGGGACCGCGAAGGTGTCGCAGGCGGTCGAACCACCGGTGCGCCCGGCCTCGAACCACCGCTGACGCTGCTCCGCGGAGCCGTGCGTCCACGTGTCGGAGTCGACCTCCGATCCGCTCGCCTGCTGAATCCGATCGTCGCCCACTGCCGCAGCCGCATCGAGAGCATCGGCCACCTGCGCCGGCGTGACCGGCTCCAGGAAGGTGGTTCCCGTGTCATCCGCGATGGTGGAGGCCGCGCCGACCCACGCACCCGCGTAGCAGTCCGCCTGCACCTCCAAGCGGATGGTGTCGGACCCCGGGCCGGTGTCGCTTCGGTCGGCGCGCTCGAAGGCCCCGCTCAACTGCTGGATGTGATGGCCCCACTCGTGCCCCACCACGTACATCTGCGCGAGCGGACCGCCGCTGGCGCCGTACGAGCTCCTCAGCTGGTCGTAGAACACGGTGTCCACGTAGAGCGCCTGCTCCGGCGGGCAGTAGAACGGGCCAGACGCGCTCGTGGCCGATCCGCACCCGGTGTTCGTGGCGTCGGAGAACAACCAGAAGTCGGGGGTCACGTAATCGGTGATGCCGAGGGCGGCGGCCTCCGTCGACCAGTACCGGTCGAGCGAATCGGCCGCGCCGGCCATGCGGCAGTCGATGTCCTCGTTGGCGTCGGCACCGGTCTCGCACCCCTGAATCTCCTCCGAGACGATCTGCTCGGATGCGCCTCCGCCGCCCATTCCGGGATCGCTCACCAGACCCGAGAGGTCGACACCGGTGAATTGGGCGATCAGGAAGACGGCCAGCACGGCGATACCACCTCCACCGGCGGCGATCCCTGTGGTGCGACCTCGACCGCGACCGCGGCGCCGCACCTTGCTGCTGTCGATGCGGGCGTCATCGTTGAAAGACATGATCGAACCGTACTACCGGTTGTCCCGTGCGGCGGGTGATGGAGCCGGAGGCTCACGCACTCACGCACTGACGCACGCACTCACTCACGCGCTCGAGCAGCCGCACGCAGACCCCGACGCGCCCACCCGTACTGGGGACGGCGAATCCCGTACGGGGGACTATTCGACGCCGGACGAGATAAACAACCATCGAAGAGTGCGGTTGCGCCGGGGGGCGAGGCCCGCACATCATCCGACGTCCGGCAACTAGGCCGGGCACTTCTCTGGGGGGACGAAGTGGCGCGCAATTTTTCAGGCATTCGACAGTCGATTCTGGCGGCGGGAGTGGGCGTAGCACTTCTCGCACCTCTGGCGGCGACATCACCCGCTCTCGCGGCGACATCGCCCGCCCTGGCGGCGACGTCACCCGCCCTCGCGACGCTCGACGTCACCGGTCCGCGCACCCTGGTCGTCGACACGGCCGCTCGACCCGGCACGTATCCCAGCATCCAGTCCGCGATCGACGCCGCGACGGTGCCGGGCGACCGCGTGGTGGTGAACGACGGACGCTACGCCGAGAACATCGTGCTGGCAGCGCCGGGCGCATCGGGATCGCCGATCGAGGTGACCGCCGCGGGCAACGGCGCGGTCCTGGCCGGTACGGCCACTCTGGCCGCTCCCTACACCAGCATCTCGGGGCTGACCCTCACCGGGCTGACCCCCGCGGGCGGCACGACCGCGGCACACGCGGTGACCGTGCGGGCCACCGACGTCCGCGTCTCCGACCTCGCGATCGACAACTTCCGCGGATTCGGCATCCGCTTCGAGTCGAAGATCTCCGCCCGGGGGTACGCCGGGCACAACCACATCTACAACACCGCGGGCGGAATCCAGATCGGTGACGGCGCACTGATCGAGGAGAACGAGATCGAGCGCATCAACGTGCACGGCGACGCCAGCATGCCGGGCGATGCGTTCCGGGTGTTCGGTTCGAACGTGATCATCCGCCGGAACGTAGTGCACGGCACCTCGAAGAGCGAGATCTACAGGGCGCACACCGACATGGTGCAGTCCTGGGACGACGTGAAGGTTCCGACCAAGAACGTCGTCATCGAGAAGAACCTCTTCACCGGTTGGTTCCACCAGGGTCTGATGCTCGAGAACGACGCCTTCGGCGGCTCGGGCACCTCGTACATCTCCGACTGGACCGTCAAGAACAACATCTTCGAGGGATTCGAGTCGTGGGGCATCCTCGCGGGGAAGCCGGGCGGAGGCATCCCCAACCTCAAGGTGCACAACAACACGTTCGTCGGCAACCCGGCGGGCAGCCACAACGGCGTCGGAATGGTCGGCATCAACGGCTTCGGCGAGGTGAAGAACAACATCATCACCGGCGTGACGGCCGCGAGCTACTTCGCGAGCGACGGCACCAGGCTCTCGGCAGGCAATAACCTCGTCTTCTCGGCACCCGCACCCGTGGTCGCCCTGGCCTCGGACATCGTGGGCAAGGATCCGCTGTTCTTCGACGTGAGCAAGAAGGACTTCCGTCTGCGTGACGGATCACCGGCCGTGGATGCCGGAGTCGAGCTCGGGCTGAGAACCGATGTGCTGGGGATCAATCGAAGTACCGCCAAGCCGGACATCGGCGCACACGAGTACATCGTCGTACGTCCGCCCGTGCTCAACACGGTGACGCGGGCCGAATACGACTCGATCCAGGCGGCCGTCGACGCCGCGGCACCGGGGGAGCGCGTGCTGGTGCGCGCCGGTCGATACGTGGAGAACGTGCAGCTGCGCAACCCGGGCACCGCGGACGCGCCGATCGTTCTCAGCGCGGACAGCCCGCAGTCCATCCTCGTCGGTACCCTCACGGTGGCCGCGCCCCACGTCTCGGTGGAGAACCTGACCGTGACGGGTCTCGCGCCGGGAGGCATCGCCACGCCCACCGCCGGGGTGACCGTGCAGGCGCCCTTCGTGTCCCTCACGAACCTCGACGTCGACACCTTCGCCGGCTGGGGCATCGACTTCGCGGCCGGTGTCGCGTCGGATGGCCGCGCCATCGGCAACCGCGTCTACAACAGTGCGGGTGGCGTGCGCATCGCCGATCGTGCGGTGGTCGAAGCCAACGAGGTCGTGCGGATCAACACGCACGGCAGCATCGACGCACCGGGCGACGCCTTCGCGGTGGTCGGTGCCGACGTGGTGCTCCGCGGGAACCGTGCGTCCGGCTCGGTCGCCTCGGAAGCGGGCGGCGCGCGGGTGGACATGGTGACCGCCATCGGCGCGACCGGCATTCCGGCTACCAACGTCCTGGTGGAGAACAATGTCTTCACCGGATGGTTCTCACGGGGTTTGGCGCTCGACGGCACCGCACCGAGCGGCACCGGCTCGCTCATCTCCGACTGGTCGGTGCGCAACAACGTCTTCGCGGGCTTCGAGTCCGACGGCGTGGTCGCGGGCACCGCCGGCACCGGAATCCCGAAGCTCAGGGTGTACAGCAACACCTTCGCCGGGTTCGACGGCGCCGCGGCATCCGGAGTCGTCTTCCGCGGCGCGGGCGCCTCGGGTGAGATCCGCAACAACATCCTCACCGGCATCACGACGACGTCCACCGCCGCGCTCGACTCCGCCACCGCCACGCAGACGCACAACCTGGTCTTCGCGGCACCGGATCCGACGGTCGGGCACTGGTCGATCGTCAAGAACAAGGATCCGCTGTTCGTCGACCCGTCGGCGGGCGACTACCGGCTGCGAATCGGTTCCCCGGCCATCGACAGGGGCACCCGCGTCGGATCGATCACGGATGCGGACGGCCTCAGCCGCTTCGTGAACGGCATCATCGACATCGGAGCATACGAGTACGGTGCCGCGCCGCTGGCTCAGTAGCGCCTAGTTGATCGCCGTGCCGCCGGTCGTGAGTGGCTCAGTGATGCGGGGGAGGAGAGCGCTGAAGCCCGCCGCGGCACCGACACCGAAGAAGAAGAGGAAGTCGGGGCCCATGAAGCCGGTCGGCGCGGCGCCGAACAGCTCCCGGTCGAGCAGCCCGAGCAGGCCGATGCCGATGAGAACCGCCGCGACCGCACCGAGCGTTCCCCGGAGGGCGGCAGCCGAGCTCTGCGTCAGGCCGACGACGAGGAGTGCGAGAGCGCTGAGCAGATACACCGCATCCATCAGGATGTCCACGTTGAAGACACCGAGCATGTGCTCGCCTTCGATGAAGAGCCCGGCGAACCCGTGAGATCCGAGGAGGATCCCGATCATGACTGCGGCCGCTCTACCCATCTATCGATCTCCCTCGTACACGTGCTGCGATTGCTGAATTTTCAGCCTAACCGGGTGCACCAGGTGCGGTAAGGGAGGAGACCGAGTTCACAGGGGCGCGGAGGGCGCGGTGGTATGCACGACACGCGGGGGTGCCACCGTGGTCGCACTAGTGTTCTGCTACCGCACGGTCGCGGGCAGCGAGCCCGTGGGGCACCCGACCAGCGCAACCGGAAGCGAGGGGGAACGATGGGGCAGCTTCGCTACTCCGGCCTCATCTCCCTCGACGGCTATTCGTCCGACGCGGGAGGCGACTTCGGCTGGGCGATGCCCGACGAGGAGGTTCACGCGGCGATCAACGACTCGGAGCGCCCGACCGGCACCTATCTCTACGGGCGCCGCATGTACGAGGTGATGGCGGCGTGGGAGACGATGCCGACCGAACCCGACGCCACGGCGCCCCACCGCGACTTCGCGGGAATATGGGCGCGAGCCCGGAAGGTGGTGTACTCCCGAACACTCGACACCGTGTCGACCGAGCGGACCCGGATCGAGCGTCGCTTCGACCCGGATGCGGTCCGTCGCCTGCTCGAGTCCTCGGAGGAGGATCTATCCATCGGCGGCGCGGGTGTCGGCGGGCTCGCGCTGCGGGGCGGACTCGTCAGCGAGGTCGCCGCTTACGTCTTCCCCGTCACGGTGGGAGGCGGCACCAAGTTCCTGCCCGACGGGTTCCGGGCGCATTTGGAGCTGGTCGAGGAGAGACGATTCACCAGCGGCGTCGTGCTGCTGCGCTACCGGGTGCTCCACGGGCCCGACGGCTCGTGACGGGCGACCGGCCCGGAATCACAGTCTGTGGTGCCCCCAGCAAGATTCGAACTTGCGCCCCTGCCTCCGGAGGGCAGTGCTCTATCCCCTGAGCTATGGGGGCCAGGGTGCGCGAAAACGCGTACTCAGGTTAGCACCGGCCGGCGACCCACGAACGCACGCGGGAGCAGACACCGTGGAACGCGATCCGACCCGTGGGGAAGGGCCGCCGTAGGCTGGGAGAATGGCCGACGAACAGACCCTGCGCGACAGGCTCCGCACACTTCCCGTGTTCGGGGACGACCTTCCGCCGTTCGACACGGATGCCGTGCCCGATGACCCGATCGACCTCTTCCTCGAGTGGCTGACCGCGGCTCTCGACGCCGAGGTGAGTCAGCCGCACACCATGGTGCTCGCCACGTCCGACCCGAGCGGTCATCCGTCCGCACGCACGCTGCTGCTCAAGGATGTGACGCCCACCGTGGAGGACGAACCCGGCGCCGTGTGGTTCGCGGCGATGAGCGACAGCCCCAAGGGCGTCGAGCTCGAGGCGAATCCGCGCGCGGCACTGATGTTCTACTGGCGCGAGCAGGGCAGACAGGTGCGCATTTCGGGTCCGGTGTTCCACGGCGACCGTGAGGTGAGCGAGCGGGACTTCCTCGCCCGGCACCCGGCGGCGCGCGCCACCGTTCTCGCAGGGGACCAGAGCGCCCCGATGCCGCCCGTCGACGAGGTGGACCGGGCCGTCGCGAGCGCGAAGGAGTTCATCTCCGTGAACCCGAATTTCGTGCCGGAGACCTGGCGCAGTTACTTCGTGCAGCCGTTGATGGTGGAGTTCTGGCAGGCGGCACGCCACAGCGAGCAGAAGCGTCTTCAATACACGTCGTCCCCGTCCGGCGGATGGGAACGACGAATGCTGTGGCCGTAGAGCCCACTGTTCCGTTCAGCACGACCTCCGAACCGAAAGGCACCGCATGTCCGGCCGCGTGACCAACCCCAGCGACGCTTTCCCGCCCTCCGTGGGGATCTCCCTCGACTATCCCGACGGGTGGGAGCCCCTGGCCGGCGCCGGCGTGCACCTGGCTGTCGTGCGCATCATGCCGCCGGGGGAGTTCCGCCCCAACGTCGTGGCGACCGTGAAGCGGATGGATGCGGCATTCACGCTGGACTCCGCCGTGCAGCAGCTGCATGCCAAGCTCGCGACGCTGCCCGAGTACGAGCAGCACACCGAGGAGCGCAGGCAGGTGCTCGGCGCTGCGGGGTTCGCCGCGGAGGGCGAGTACACGCATCCGCAAGCCGGCAGCCTCGCGATCGTGACGGCGATGACCGTGGTCTCCCGGCCGAATGCGGTGGATCTCGTGGAGATCTCCGGCACGTGCGCCGCCGGCCAGGTGGAGGACGTGATCGAGGACATCCGCGGCATGCTCACCGGTGCCCGCATCGAGAAGACCGCCCTCGTGGTGGCGCGCTGAGACGCCCGTCGGAAACGCGGCGGAGGTCGGCGCGTTCGTTCCGAGCGCGTTCTGTGTCGTCCCGTTACGGTGCGGCGCGCGGCGATCGCCCGGTCGTCCGCACAATGGACTCATGAGCGCACCACGCCCCCGTCGCCTCGCCGTCGTGCAGGTGACCCGCCACCGACCGGAGAACGAAGCGTACAACGCGCTCGTTCAGGTGCTGAACGGACGCGTGTGGGCGATGGCGGGCGACGCCGGCTGGGACGTAGTCCGTGTCGCGGCAGCCGATGTCGGTGTGCACGCCCTGCTCGACGCGACGGCGGACGCCGACGCGGTCGTCATCATGGGCGGAGAGGATGTCTCGCCGGAGTTGTACGGCGGATCCACCGGGTATCCGGGGGAGTCGACCCACTTTCCGAGCGCCGACGACGGGCAGATCGCTCTCGTCACCCGCGCCCTCCACAGGGGCACGCCGCTCCTCGGTATCTGCCGGGGCGCCCAGATCATCAACGTGGCACTCGGCGGCACGCTGCACCAGCACCTCGAGGCGGGCGACCTGCACCGGAATGTCGGTGTTCCGATCACCGAGGTCATGCACGATCACGACGTGGAGATCGATCCGGCCAGCACCCTCGCCGCCGCGCTCGGCACGTCCACGACGGTCCGCAGCGCGCATCACCAGGCGATCGATCGCCTCGGCAGCGGCCTGTCCGTGGTGGCGACCGCCCCGGACGGCGTGATCGAGGCCGTCGAGCACGACACCGCCGACATCCTCGGCGTGCAGTGGCACCCGGAGGACGCGCAGTCCCCGGCCGAGCAGTTGCCCGCCCTTCTCGACGTGCTGGCGCGCGCCCTCGCGGCCGGTGCGGAATACGAGCTGGCGGCAGCGACCGCTCCCGCCGCCCGGAGCGACGCCGCCGCCGCGTAGCGTTCGGCTGCCGTTCCGGTTACGGCTGCAGCGCCACCACGTTCTCGACCACGCTGCTCACGAGTGCGGCGTGATCGCCCGGCTCGTAGAACGCGGTCGACCGACCCACGATCCAGTAGTCACCCGCGAACACCTGCGCCTGGCCGACGCCATCGATGAGTGCGAAGTATCCCTCGTCGCCCGCATAGATGGGCACCGGGTCGTTCCCCACCACGAGGGCATCCTTGCGTCGCTGCGCCTCCTCGGGCAGCAGGTGGGCGACCGCGAACTCGATCTGCTCCCCGCTCGTCTGGTTGACGAAGCCGCAGGCCGCACCGTTCTGCTCGTCGACCAGCACAGCGGGGAGCGTTCCCTCGGCGGGGGTGTAGTCGCTCTGCACGCCGACGTTGGGGTTGAAGTCGTACAGCGTCTGGCTCGGCAGCACCGCGGCGCAGTCGACGGTCACCGGCACGCTCGTGGGAGCGGACGTCGGGGTCGGAGTCGCGGACGTCGGGGTCGGGCTCGTGGCGGGCGTCGGCTCGGCGGTGTCACTCGGCGACGGCGTGGCGGGAGCGGAGGCCGCGGGCGTCTCGGGCTCGGGAGGCGCTGCGTCCGGCGTGCAGCCGGCGAGGGAGAGACCGGCGATCGCGGCGGCGGCGACGAGCGGTCCGCTTCGTCGTGCGCGGTGCGGGAAGGGAGTCGACGATCGCAGCATCGGTTCAGGATACCGGCGCCTTTCCCCGCCGAAGGATGCCCCGCGACGGACGGTAGGCTTGTGTGCCGTGACTGCCGCAAACCTTTCCTCCGCCATCTTCGACCTCGTGGCGGCCGCGGCGGTCCGGCGCGCACCCGATGCCGCCCTCTCGATCACCGCCGCCGATGTGGTGCTCGAACGCCCGAAGAACCGCGACCACGGCGACTGGGCCACCAACATCGCCATGAAGCTCGCGAAGCCGCTCGGCATGAACCCCCGCGAGTTCGCCGCCGACGTCGCATCCGACATCGCCGGCCTACCCGGAGTCGCCTCCGTCGACGTCGCGGGACCGGGATTCATCAACATCCGCCTGGAGGCGGCGACCGCCGGCCAGCTCGCGAAGACCATCGTCGATTCGGGCGCGTCGTTCGGCACCGGAACGATGTTCGACGGCGTGACCATCAACCTCGAGTTCGTGTCGGCCAACCCCACCGGTCCCATCCACATCGGCGGAGTGCGCTGGGCCGCGGTCGGAGACAGCCTCGCGCGGATCCTCATCGCGCAGGGCGGCCTCGTCACCCGCGAGTACTACTTCAACGACCACGGTTCGCAGATCGACCGCTTCGCCCGCAGCCTCCTCGCCAGCCATCTCGGCGAGCCGACACCCGAGGACGGCTACGGCGGCGCGTACATCTCCGACATCGCCGCCCGGGTCGTGGAGCTCTACGACGGAGACCTCGCGTCGCTCAGCCGCGACGATGCCCAGGAGGTGTTCCGCTCGATCGGCGTCGACCTGATGTTCGGCGAGATCAAGCAGAAGCTGCACGACTTCGGCGTGGACTTCGACGTGTACTTCCACGAGGACTCGCTGCACAAGTCCGGCGCGGTGGAACGCGCCATCGAGCGTCTGCGCGCTCTCGGTCACGTCTTCGAGGAGGACGGCGCCATCTGGCTGCGCACCACCCAGTTCGGCGACGACCGCGACCGGGTGATCATCCGCAGCACCGGAGAGCCCGCCTACATCTCCGGCGACCTCGGGTACTACCTCGACAAGCGCGAGCGCGGTTTCGAGCAGAACATCATCATGCTGGGCGCCGATCACCACGGCTACGTGGGCCGGATGATGGCGATGGCGGAGGCGTTCGGTGACGTGCCGAACGTGAACCTCCAGATCCTCATCGGCCAGATGGTCAACCTCATGCGCGACGGGCAGCCGCTCCGCATGAGCAAGCGTGCGGGCACCATCCTCACCCTCGACGATCTCGTCGACGCCGTGGGCGTGGATGCCGCCCGCTACGCTCTCGTGCGGTCGTCGGCCGACTCCCGTCTCGACATCGACCTCGAGGTGCTGCAGCGCCGCACCAACGACAACCCCGTCTTCTACGTGCAGTACGCGCATGCCCGCACTCGCTCCGTCGCCCGCAACGCCGCCGGGGTGGGTGTGGATCGCAGCGCGTTCGCGCCCGACCTGCTCACGCACGAGACGGAGTCCGTCCTGCTCGGGGTGTTGCAGGAGTTTCCCCGCATCGTCGCTCAGGCCGCGGAGCTGCGCGAGCCGCACCGCGTTGCGCGTTACGTGGAGCAGCTCGCGGGCGCCTATCACCGCTGGTACGACAACTGCCGGGTCACCCCGCTGGGCGAGGAGCCGGTCACCGACCTGCACCGCACGCGCCTGTGGCTGAACGACGCAGTGGGCACCGTCATCCGGAACGGCCTCGGCCTGCTCGGCGTGTCCGCGCCGGATCGGATGTAAGTGGCTCCCGCAGCAGCGACCGCGCGCGCACCGCGCCGTCGCCGCCGCGCGCTCATCGCGGTGATCGTGGTCGGTGTGCTCGTGCTGCTGCTGGTCGTCGCCGTGTTCGTCGCCGATGCCTCCCTGCGGTCGTACGCCGAGGAGCGGATCCGCGCGGAGATCCGGGACGGACTGCCGAGCGGGGTCACCGGTGACCTCGCGGTCGACGTGGGTGGAGGACTGTTTCTGCTGCAGTATCTCCGCGGCAGTCTCGACCGGGTCGACCTCGCCGCCCCCGACCTCGCCGTCAACGGGGTTCCCGTCGGCTTCCGCGCCGTGGCCACCGGGGTTCCGGTCGACCGGTCGCAGTCGATCGAGAAGATGGTGGGGACCGTCCGGCTCTCCGAGGATGCCGTCAACGACCTCGTCGCGGAGTCCGGCCTGACCAACGTTCCGGCGGAGATCCGCCTCGGCAACGGCGCGGTCGGTTATGCCAGCAGCTTCCGCGTTCTCGGCTTCGACCTCGACTACGACGTGACCGCCGAGCCGCGCATCGACGGGGATACGGTGATCCTCACGCCGACGGATGCCGAGCTGACGTCGGTCCCGGGCGGGCTGAACATCGGCGGCGTGCTCGGCGACAACCTCAGCAGGTTCGCCGTACCCCTGTGCGTGGCGCAGTTCCTGCCGCAGGGCGTGACGCTCACCGGGCTCGAGGTGACGACCGGCCGGCTCGTCGCCACCTTCGCGGCCACCGACCTCGTGCTGTCCGAGCAGACCCTCGCGTCCCCAGGGTCGTGCTCGGACGGCTGATCCGGATGTCGGTCCGCGAGGGCTACTGCGTGGGCTGCAGCTGCGGGCACTCGAAGGGCTGGCCCTGGAACGTGACGGTCTCACCCGGCCGGTTCTGGCACAGCTCGAGAAGCTCGACACTCGCACCCGTGAGCGCGACGATGGCGATCGTCAGTAGGACGGTACCGATGGTGACGAGGATGCCGATGATGATGCCGGCGATGGCCAGACCGTTCTTGTGGCCTGCCTTCCGGGATTTCACCAGTCCGACGATGCTGAGGATGACGCCCACGATCGACAGGAACGGGAAGAAGGCGAGGATGAAACCGACGATTCCCCACACCTTGCCGGGGTTCTCCGCCGGGCGGCCGGGCTGACCGTTCGCCGGGTATGGCTGGTTCTGCGGTGGGTAGGACATGAATTCCTCTCGGTGGGGGGACGGCCGGGCACCGTCGGCAGATCTTCAACCTAGCGATCCGCATCGCGGGAGGCGACGCCCCACTCCGCGGGCCGATTGCACGAGCGCCGAAACCGCTTGCGCCGTCCGGGTCCCGTCGTGCCCGGCGTCATCTGGCGCGGGCGGCAGGTCGCCCTTCGCTAGAATCGCCGGGACAGATAGTCCATCGGCCCTGCCGGACCGTTCGCGTCCCGGTTGCCTTACCCGCCCCGAAACTCGAGGGAATCCGTGTTCGACAGCCCCCTTGCTCCCGACTGGCTACGTGCTCCCGACGACGCCAATGCGCTGCCCGCGCCGGTGTGGTCCCGGAACGCGGTCCGGGCCGTGAGCGGTGAGCTCGAGATCGCCGGTGTGCCGGCATCCGCGCTGGCGGCCGAGTTCGGCACCCCCGTCTTCGTGATCGACGAGGCCGACGTGCGGGAGCGCGCGGAACGCGCGGCGACCTCGTTCGTCCGGGAGTTCGAGCGAGTCGGGTCGTCGGCCCGCGTGTACTACGCGGCGAAGGCGTTCCTCTGCACCGAGGTGGCGCGCTGGGTGACCGAAGCGGGGCTCAACATCGATGTCGCCAGCGGCGGAGAGCTCGCCGTCACGCTCGCTGCCGGGGTCGATGCCACGCGCCTGGTGCTGCACGGCAACAACAAGTCGTTGGCCGAACTCGACCGCGCGGTGTCGGTCGGCATCGGGACGATCGTGCTCGACAGCCTGCTCGAGATCAACCGGGTGGCCGAGGTCGCAGCCCGGCACGGGGTGCGGCAGGCGGTGCGCCTGCGCGTGAACAGCGGCGTGCACGCGAGCACCCACGAGTACCTCGCCACCGCCCGCGAGGATCAGAAGTTCGGTGTGCCGCTTTCCGAGGTCGAGGACGCGGTCGCCCGCATCCGGTCGCACGACTCGCTCGACTTCCTCGGCCTGCACTCGCACATCGGCTCCCAGATCTTCGACACCGACGGCTTCGTGGAGGCCGCTGCCCGGTTGCTCGGCGTGCACGCGCGCCTGCTGTCGTCGGGCCCGGTGCCGGAGCTCAACCTCGGCGGCGGGTTCGGGATCGCCTACACCTCGGTCGACACCCCCGCTCCCATCGAGCACATCGCCGCGAGGTTCGCGGACATCGTGCGGTCGGAGTGCGCCGCGCTCGGTATCCCCGTGCCCGTGGTCGCCGTGGAGCCCGGCCGGTCCATCATCGGTCCCTCCACCACCACCCTCTACACCGTGGGGATGATCAAGGACGTCGAGGTGACGCTTCCGGCCGCATCCGGCGTCGTCGCAGATCCGGCGCCCGCCCCGACCGCCGTACGCAAGTACGTGAGCGTCGACGGCGGGATGAGTGACAACGTGCGCCCCGCCCTGTACGGAGCGGACTACTCGGTGCGTCTCGCCAACCGCTCGTCCGATGTCGAGCCGGTTCTCGTGCGCATCGCGGGCAAGCACTGCGAGAGCGGCGACATCGTGGTGCACGCCGACTACCTGCCGGGCGATGTGGCACCGGGTGATCTCGCCGCGGTCCCCGCCACCGGCGCGTACTGCTGGTCGCTCGCGAGCAACTACAACTATCTGACCCGCCCGCCCGTCGTCGCGGTGCGGGACGGCGTCGCCCGCGCCATCGTGCGCGGCGAGACCGAGCAGGATCTGCTGTCCCGCGACCTCGGCATCACCTCCGACACCCGCGCTGCAGCGTCGCCCCCCGCGACGTCGGCACAGGATGCCCGAACGGCACCGGGTGCGACCTCTGCGAAGGACGCCTCATGATCGAATACCGAAATCTGCGGGTCGCCCTGCTCGGCGCCGGTTCCGTGGGCGCTCAGGTGGCTACCCTGCTGCTCGAGCACGGCGACGAGCTCGCCCAGCGCGTCGGAGCGAGCCTCGAGCTGGTCGGCATCGCCGTGCGCGACGTCGACGCGGTGCGCACCGCGGAACTGCCGAAGCATCTGTTCACCACGGACGCCGAGTCGCTCATCCTCGGTTCGGACATCGTGATCGAACTGATGGGCGGCCTGGAGCCGGCGCGCAGCTACGTGCTGCAGGCCATCCGCTCGGGCGCCGACGTGATCACCGCGAACAAGGCGATGCTCGCCAACCACGGGCCGGAGCTGTTCGACGCCGCCGAGCAGGTCGGCGCCCAGCTGTACTACGAAGCCGCCGTCGCCGGGGCCATTCCGATCATCCGGCCGCTGCGGGACAGCCTCGCGGGAGACCGGGTCCAGCGCATCCTCGGCATCGTGAACGGCACCACCAACTTCATCCTCGACCGCATGGACCGGGAGAGCGTGGGACTCGACGAGGCGCTCGCCGTCGCCACGGAGCTGGGCTACGCCGAGGCCGATCCCACCGCCGACATCGAGGGCTACGACGCCGCGCAGAAGGCCGCCATCCTCGCGAGCCTCGCCTTCCACACCACCGTGCCCGTCGAGGCCGTGCACCGCGAGGGCATCACGAAGCTGACGAGCGCCGAGATCGACGCCGCCCGGAAGGCCGGATACGTGGTGAAGCTTCTGGCGATCTGCGAGCGCCTCGTCGACCCGGACACCGGCGCCGACGGCGTGTCCGCTCGCGTCTACCCCGCCCTCGTCGACCGCGATCACCCGCTCGCCGCGGTGCACGGCGCGAACAACGCGGTGTTCGTCGAGGCGGAGGCCGCGGGAAGCCTCATGTTCTACGGCGCGGGCGCGGGCGGCATCGAGACGGCCTCGGCCGTGCTCGGCGACCTGGTCTCGGCCGCGCGACGGCATGTCGTCGGTGGGCCCGGCGTGGCGGAATCGACCCACGCCAACCTGCCCGTGCTGCCCATCGGGAGCATCACCACCCGGTACCAGATCGCCCTGCAGGTCACGGACCAGCCCGGCGTGCTCGCCGCCATTGCGCGCATCTTCAGCGAGCACGGCGTCTCGGTCGAAGCGCTGGAGCAGACCGTGCGACACCACGGGCCCGGCGGCGTGGTCGCCGACTCGCCCACCGCTACCCTTGTCATTGGCACGCACGCTGCCACCGAGGCCGCACTGGCCGCAACCGTCGCCGCCGTGGCGGCGAGCGATGTGGTGGCGGCCGTGACGAGTGTCCTCCGAGTAGAAGGAGCCTGATGGCCCACCAGTGGCGCGGAGTCCTCCGCGAATACGCCGACCGCCTGAACATTTCGGATGCGACACCGATCGTCACTCTCGGCGAGGGCGGCACGCCCCTCATTCCCGCGCCCGCCCTGTCGGCGCGCACCGGGGCGAAGGTGTGGGTCAAGTACGAAGGAATGAACCCCACCGGCTCGTTCAAGGACCGCGGTATGACGATGGCGATCTCCAAGGCCGTCGAGCACGGGGCGAAAGCCGTCATCTGCGCCTCCACCGGCAACACCTCCGCGTCGGCGGCGGCCTACGCCACGCACGCGGGCATCACGGCCGCCGTGCTCGTGCCCGAGGGCAAGATCGCCATGGGCAAGCTCAGCCAGGCGATCGCGCACAACGCGGAGCTGCTGCAGGTGCAGGGCAACTTCGACGACTGCCTCGACATCGCTCGGGACCTCGCGGAGAACTACCCGGTGCACCTCGTGAACTCGGTCAACCCGGACCGCATCGAGGGCCAGAAGACCGGCGCCTTCGAGGTCGTCGAAGTGCTCGGCGACGCCCCGGACTTCCACTTCATCCCGGTGGGGAACGCCGGCAACTACACCGCGTACACGCGCGGCTACACCGAGGACCTCGCGGCGGGCAACAGCACCAGACTGCCCCGCATGTTCGGCTTCCAGGCGGCGGGGAGCGCCCCGATCGTGAACGGCGAGATCGTGCGGAACCCCGACACCATCGCCAGCGCCATCCGCATCGGCAACCCCGCGTCGTGGAAGTTCGCCATCGAAGCCCGTCAGTCGACGGACGGTTATTTCGGTGCGATCCCCGACGCGCAGATCCTCGAGGCCCACCGCATCCTCTCCGCCGAGGTCGGCATCTTCGTGGAGCCCGCATCGGCGATCAGCGTCGCGGGCCTGCTCGAGCGCTCCGACGCGGGTGCGATCCCGGCCGGCGCCACCGTGGTGCTCACGGTTACCGGGCACGGCCTGAAGGACCCGCAGTGGGCTCTTCGCGCGGCCGACGGCAGCGAGGTCGCCCCGAAGATCGTCCCGGTGGACACCGCCGAGGTGGCCAGCGTGCTCGGCCTGGGCGCAGAACGGTGACGATCGCCACGGAGAGCCCCGCCATCCTCGCCGGGCGATCGGTGCACGTGAAGGTGCCCGCCACGACGGCGAATCTCGGCCCGGGGTTCGACACGCTCGGCCTAGCCCTCGCGCTGTACGACGAACTCGACGTGACCGTGCGGGACGAGCCCGGCGCGACCGTCGAGGTCCACGGCGTGGGGGAGGGCGAGGTCCCGACCGACGAGACGAATCTCGTCGTCACCGCCATCGCGCACACCTTCGCCGCCGTCGGCGTACCGATGCCGGGTGTTCACCTGGTGGCGCGCAACTCCATCCCGCACGGTCGGGGCATGGGATCGTCGGGTGCGGCCATCGTGTCGGGGATCATGGCGGCGAAGGGCCTTCTCGAGGGCATCGTCGATATCGACGCCAACAATCTGCTGCGGCTCGCCACCGAGATGGAGGGCCATCCCGACAACGTCGCGCCGGCTCTCTTCGGCGGTCTGACGATCGCCTGGGTGACACCCGAGGGACCGCAGCACAAGAAGCTCATGGTGCACCGCGGTGTCTCGCCGCTGGTGTTCGTGCCCGAGGCCACGATGTCCACGGCCCTCGCCCGCAGCCTGCAGCCGGAGTCGGTGCCGCACGAGGATGCGATCTTCAACGTGTCGCGTTCGGCGCTGCTGATCGCCGCCCTCATCCAGAGCCCGGAGCTGCTGCTCGCGGCCACCGAGGACCGCCTGCACCAGGACTATCGTGCGGCAGCGATGCCGGAGACGAATGGCCTGATCACGATGCTGCGCGAACACGGCCTGGCCGCGGTGGTGTCGGGCGCGGGACCCTCGCTCCTCGTGCTCGGAAGCGATCCGAGCCAGCGCCTGACGGCCGCGGAACTCGTTTCCCGACACGCCGAAACACCGTGGCAGGCGCTCATGCTGGCCGTGGACTTCAAAGGTGCTACAGTGATTTTGCATCCGGAAGTAACCGGGTAATCGCCTACGCGATACCCGTAATACTCACTCCCTCAACGACGTTCCCGCTCCTCGCGAGCGGTAACTCTCGAGTCGTGGACAAGGGTGGAACTGGAGTCCGACGAATTCCTCGGGCACGTTCCTCGACCGGCACCGGAAAGCAATTCGAATTCATTCATTTGCCGTCGCCATTGCCATGTATCGGCACACCCGTGTCCGACACCAGCGCCCGAATTCTTCGCCGCTAGCAGTGAATGCGACCAGCTCTCCACCGGAACATGAGATTTCCGGTTAGGGGAAAGGAACCCTCCTCGTGACCACAGTCAGCACCCACCCATCCCACACCTCCACGCAGGCCGACCTCGTGCGTCTGCGCGTGTCGGACCTCCAGGGCCTCGCCAACGAGCTCGGAATCCCCGGGGCGTCGAAGCTCCGCAAGGGCGAGCTCGTCGACGCGATTCTCGCGGCACAGAACTCGGCCGACTCCGCCGGCGCCGATGCGACCATCGGCACCACCGCCCCCGCTGGCGTGGCGCAGGAGCCCGAAACGGTCGAGCAGCCTGCAGTGTCGCAGCCGGTCGAGGTACCCGTGCTCTCCGAGACGCAGGCGCCCGGTCTGTCCGACACGTCGGAGGGTGCGCCCGTCGTGCCCGCCACCGCCGCGCCGGAAGCCGCCGCCCCGTCCGATGCGCCGCCCGCGACCCGTCGACGCGCGTCGCGTCGGGTCACCACCGCCATCACCACCGCCGTGCCGACCGAGGAGACCGCCGAGTCGGCTCCCCAGGCGGACGAGACTGCCACCGCGCAGGCCCCGAGCACCGGGAAGTCGGGTGACACCCAGCAGTCCGGAAGCACCGAACAGTCTGCCAGCACCGAGCAGTCTGCCGGCACCGAGCAGGCGCCGTCCCCGCAGTCCGATGGGCAGCAGTCCGATGGGCAGCAGTCAGAAGGCCAGCAGTCCGGTGATCGTCGGGGTCGTGGCCGCAACTCCCGTTCGCGCAACACCGAGTCCGCCGACACGCAGTCCGGCGCCGAGACGGCCCGCGATTCCGATGGCGCCGGCCGAGGCGACTCCGCCGACGCCGAAACCGGTACCGAGCAGCGTGAGGGTGGACGCGGTCGCAACCGGAACCGCAACCGCAACAAGCAGGACCGGTCGGAGAACGCCCAGAACCGTCAGCAGGACGGGAACCGCCAGCAGGACGGCGGCGCTCAGAACCGGCAGCAGGACAACAACGGCCAGAACCGCCAGCAGGACGGCGGCGCTCAGAACCGCCAGCAGGACAACAACGGTCAGAACCGCCAGCAGGATGGCGCGGCTCGGCAGGACAACCGCTTCGAGGGTGACTCGGGTGCGCAGAACGAGAACGACAACGACGGTGATGGCGGCCGCGCCGGTCGCAACAACCGCGACGGTGGACGCGACCAGAGCGGCCGCAACCGCTACCGCGACCGCAAGCGCGGCGGCCGTGGCCCGGCGGGCGACGAGTTCGAGCCGGAGCTGTCGGAGGACGACGTGCTGCTGCCCGTCGCCGGCATCCTCGACGTGCTGGACAACTACGCTTTCGTGCGCACGAGCGGATACCTGCCCGGTACGAACGACGTGTACGTGTCGCTCGGCCAGGTGAAGAAGTACAACCTCCGCAAGGGCGACGCGGTGGTCGGATCGATCCGCCAGCCGCGCGAGAACGAGAACAGCGGACGCCAGAAGTACAACGCGATCGTGAAGATCGACTCGATCAACGGGCTTCCGCCCGAGGAGTCGGCGAACCGCGTCGAGTTCGGCAAGCTCACCCCGCTGTACCCGCAGGAGCGCCTCCGTCTCGAGAGCGAGTCGAACAAGCTGACCACCCGCATCATCGACCTCGTGTCGCCGATCGGCAAGGGTCAGCGCGGCCTCATCGTCTCGCCGCCGAAGGCGGGCAAGACGCTGGTGCTGCAGGCCATCGCCAACGCCATCGCCACCAACAACCCCGAGGTGCACCTCATGGTCGTGCTGGTCGACGAGCGACCCGAAGAGGTCACCGACATGCAGCGCACGGTGAAGGGCGAGGTCATCGCCTCCACCTTCGACCGTCCTGCCGAGGATCACACCACCGTCGCCGAGCTCGCGATCGAGCGCGCCAAGCGCCTCGTCGAGCTGGGTCACGATGTGGTCGTGCTGCTCGACTCGATCACGCGCCTCGGTCGTGCCTACAACCTCGCGGCACCGGCGTCGGGTCGCATCCTCTCCGGTGGCGTCGACTCGTCGGCGCTGTACCCGCCGAAGCGCTTCTTCGGGGCCGCGCGCAACATCGAGCACGGCGGGTCGCTCACGATCCTCGCCACGGCGCTCGTGGAGACCGGATCCAAGATGGACGAGGTGATCTTCGAGGAGTTCAAGGGCACCGGCAACATGGAGCTCCGCCTCTCCCGTGCACTCGCCGACAAGCGGATCTTCCCGGCGGTGGACGTGAACGCGTCCGGCACCCGCCGCGAGGAGATGCTGATGGGATCCGACGAGGTGAAGGTGACGTGGAAGCTGCGTCGCGCCCTCGCCGGTGTCGAGCAGCAGCAGGCGCTCGAGATCGTGCTCAGCCGCCTCAAGGAGACGTCGTCCAACGTCGAATTCCTGATGAAGGTGCAGCAGTCGATGCCGGCCGGCAACGGGCAGAGCAACCACAGCAGCGGTCACGCCGCCCACGAAAAGGGCTGATCCGTGTTCGAGTCAGTGAGCACGTTGCTGGCCGAGCACGAGGATCTCCAGAACCAGCTTGCCGATCCTGAGCTGCACGGGGACCCGGTTCGGTCGAAGCGGGTCAACCGGCGCTACGCCGAGCTGAGCCGCATCGTCGCCGCGTACAACGAGTGGCGCGCCCTCCAGGACGATCTCGAGGCTGCGCGCGAACTCGGCGCGGAGGACCCGGCGTTCGCCGCCGAGATCCCCGCACTCGAAGAGGCACTGGTTCCCGCGCAGGAGCGGCTCCGCCGACTCCTGATCCCGCGTGACCCCGACGATGCCCGCGACGTGATCATGGAGATCAAGATGGGGGAGGGCGGTGCGGAGTCCGCGCTGTTCGCCGCCGACCTGCTGCGCATGTACCTGCATTTCGCCGAGTCCAAGCGGTGGAAGACGGAGATCCTCAGCCAGACCGTCAGCGACCTGGGTGGGTACAAGGACGTGCAGGTCGCCATCAAGGGCAGCTCGAACGACCCCGCGCAGGGCGTGTGGGCGCACCTCAAGTACGAGGGCGGGGTGCACCGCGTGCAGCGCGTGCCCGCGACCGAGTCGCAGGGCCGCATCCACACCTCCGCCGCCGGAGTGCTCGTGATCCCCGAGGTCGACGAGCCCGAAGAGGTCGACATCAGCCCGAACGACTTGAAGATCGACGTGTACCGGTCGAGCGGCCCGGGTGGCCAGTCGGTGAACACCACCGACTCCGCCGTGCGCATCACCCACCTTCCGACCGGAATCGTGGTGGCCATGCAGAACGAGAAGAGCCAGCTGCAGAACCGCGAGGCGGGGATGCGCGTGCTGCGTGCCCGCGTGCTCGCCAAGCAGCAGGAGGAGATCGACGCCGAGGCGTCGGCCGTTCGCCGCAGCCAGATTCGCACCATGGACCGGTCGGAGCGCATCCGCACCTACAACTTCCCCGAGAACCGGGTGGCCGACCACCGCACCGGGTACAAGGCGTACAACCTCGACGCCGTGATGAACGGAGCGCTCGAACCCATCGTCGAGTCCGCCATCGCCGCCGACGAGGAGGCGCGTCTCGCCGAGATCGGCGACACGGACGGCGCGTGATCGTGCCGTGCCGCTGACTGTAAAGGCGTTGCGCCAGGGTGCCATCGACGATCTCGCCGCTGCGGGAGTGCTCGATCCCGAGGTGGATGCCGAGCTATTGATTGCGCACGTGCTCGGGGCGAGCCGGGGACGTGTGCAGTCGCTGGGCATCATGGACGCGCCGGTGGACGACGCGGATGCGTCGGAGGTGCGGGCGCTCGTGCGACGCCGAGCGGCGCGCGAGCCGCTGCAGCACATCACCGGTCGGGCGCCGTTCCGTTCGCTCGACCTCGCGGTGGGTCCCGGCGTCTTCGTGCCCCGCCCCGAGACCGAGGGGGTGGCGCAGATCGCCATCGACGCCCTCCGTGCCGCGGCCGCGCCCTCGCCGCTCGCCGTGGACCTCGGCACCGGCAGCGGCGCCATCGCGTTGGCTCTGGCCACCGAGGTGCCGCACTCCCGGGTCGTCGCGATCGAGAAGTCGCCCGACGCCCATGCGTGGGCGAGTCGCAATGTCGCGGAGTTCGCGTCGACCAACGTCACGCTGCTGCTCGCCGACCTCGCGGACGCGCCGCACGAGTACGACGGATGCGCATCCGTGGTCGCATCCAATCCGCCGTACATCCCGAGCGCCGCCATCCCGCGCGACCCCGAGGTGCGCCTCTTCGATCCGGAGCTCGCCCTGTACGGGGGAGAGGACGGCCTCGACGTGGTGCGGGCCGTGTCCGTCACCGCTGCGCGCCTGCTTCACGCCGGCGGCACGCTCGTGATCGAGCACGGTGAGCTGCAGGGCGCGGAGATCCGCCAGCTGCTCCTCGCCGACGGGTGGCAGGCGGCCGCAACGCATCGCGACCTCACCGGTCGCGATCGGGTCACCACGGCCCTCCGCGCCCCGTAGCGCGGCGCGGTCCGCGGCGTTCGCGGTCCCTGAGCTTGTCGAAGGGACGTTCGCAATGGCCTGCGTCCCTTCGACGGGCTCAGGGACCGTGGGGGTGTCGATCGGTCGCGGTGCGGGAGTCGTGCGGCGGGGGTTCGCGAGGTTCGCGGTCCCTGAGCTTGTCGAAGGGACGTTCGCGGCGGGTCGTGTCTCTTCGACAGGCTCAGGGACCGTGGGGGTGCGTCGGTTCGTCGAGCGCGGGAGTCGTGCGGCGGAGGTTCGCAAGGTTCGCGGTCCCTGAGCGTATCGAAGGGACGTTCGCAATGGCCTGCGTCCCTTCGACACGCTCAGGGACCGTTTCGAACTCCGGAGGGGGCGACCAGGCGGGGAGCCTCCCAGTATGCGGTGGTGGCGCCCGATAACATGAGTCCCGATATGGCGCGCATCTACGACTGTTCGGTCGACTCTGAACTCTTGACCGGCATGAGACTGGCTCGGGCCGCCATCGCGCGCGGCGAGTGCGTCGTGCTGCCCACCGACACGGTGTACGGCATCGCGGTCGACGCGTTCAACCCCGACGCGGTGCAGCGCCTGCTCGACGCGAAGGGCCGCACCCGCACATCGCCGCCGCCCGTGCTCATTCCGGGGGTCCCCACCCTCGACGCCCTCGCCGAAACGGTGCATCCCCTCGTGCGGGAACTGGTGGACCGGTTCTGGCCTGGTGCCCTCACCATCATCATGCGTGCCCAGCCCTCCCTCTCCTGGGACCTCGGCGAGACCCGCGGCACCGTGGCGCTGCGGATGCCGGACAACCCGCTCATGCTCGAACTGCTCACCGAGGTGGGTCCGCTCGCGGTGTCGTCGGCGAATCGCACGGGGGAGCCCTCTGCGACCTCCGCGATCGAGGCATCGGAACAGCTGGGCGATACGGTGACCGTGTATCTCGACGGCGGTGACTCGCCCGAGTCGCGCCTCGCCTCGACGATCATCGACGCCACCGGCCTCCGCGCGGGGGGCGGCACCATCACCATCGTGCGCCAGGGGGCAATCTCGCGAGAGGACATCCGCTCGGTAGTCGGCGATGTCCTCGAAGACGAAGGCTGAGTCGTGCCGTACTACTTCGCGATAGTGCTCGTCACCGCGGTGGTCACCACCGTGCTCTCGGTGCTCATCATGAAGTTGGGATACCGGTTCCGCCTGTACCCGAAGATCCGGGAACGCGACGTGCACACGCGTCCCACCCCTCGTCTCGGCGGGGTGGCGATGTTCGGCGGAGTGCTGGTGGCGTTCGCGGTCGCGTCGCAGATCACCTGGTTCGATCTCGTCTTCGCCCGCCCCGGCCCGATCTTCGCCATCCTCGGCGCCGCCCTCATCATCGTGCTCATCGGTGTGGCCGACGACCTGTGGGAACTCGACTGGATGATCAAGCTCGCCGCCCAGATCATCGCGGCCGGTCTCCTGGCCTGGCAGGGGGTCGCGATCGCGTCGCTGCCCATCGGCGGTCTCACCGTCGGCTCCTCCTACATGTCGCTCATCATCACGGTCTTCGCGGTGGTGCTCGTCATGAATGCGATCAACTTCATCGACGGCCTCGACGGTCTGGTCGCCGGCGTGGCCATCATCGCCAACAGCACGTTCTTCATCTACAGCGTGCTGCTGTCGCTCGAGGAGGGCCGCACCGAGCGGTTCAACCTCGCGTCGCTCATCTCCGCGATCATCATCGGTGCCTGCATCGGGTTCCTCCCGCTCAACTGGCACCCGGCGAAGCTGTTCATGGGCGATGCCGGGGCGCTGCTGATCGGACTGCTGATGGCCACGAGTGCGATCGCGGTGACCGGCGAGATCGACCCGGTGAACTTCGCCCGATCGGAATTCCTGCCGGCGTTCCTGCCGATCCTGCTGCCGTTCGCGATCCTCGTCGTGCCGCTGCTCGACTTCGGCCTCGCCGTGGTCCGTCGCCTGCGGGCGGGCAAGTCCCCGTTCAGTGCCGACCGCAAGCACCTGCACCATCGCCTGCTCGACATGGGGCACTCCAGCCAGCACGCCGTGTACATCTTTTACGCCTGGACCACCGTCGTCTCGGTGGGATGTCTGCTGTTCTTCGTGATCAAGCCGTACTACTGGGCGTTCCTCTTCATCTTCCTCGGCCTCGCGGTGTGCACCGTCGCCACCCTCGCCCCGATCACCAAGCGCAAGATCCTCGAGGCGCGCGTGCAGTCGGCGGCCGCGACGTCTCCGGGGTCGAGCGAGCTCGCCGCCTACGACCCGCTCGACCGCGCGTCGGCGGATCATGGGAACGACGCGCCGACCGATGCCGACCTGCTCGCCGTGGAGCGCGCCACCACCGGCCCCGTCCCACTTCCCCCGAAGGACCCCTCATGACTCCGCAGCCGCCCGCCCGCCGTCCCGAGCCGAGCTCCACGCCGGTCTTCCGGAACATCCTGAAATACGGCACCCTCTTGTCGGTGGCGATCGCCGTCATCGGCGGGGCACTCGGCTACGTCCTGGTCGGGGCGAACGGGCTCGTCTCGGCGCTGGTCGGTGCCGCGATGGCGGTGCTGTTCCTCGGGGTCACCGCGGCCAGCATCCTCTTCGCGAATCGGGTCAGCGGCGCCGACATGCTGAATCCGGCCTACTTCGCCATCGTCATGGGCGCCTGGTTCCTCAAGTTCCTGGTCTTCCTGATCCTGGTCTTCGTGCTGAAGGATCAGCCGTGGATCGACGGCACGGTACTGTTCCTCACCCTGGTCGCAGCGGTGCTCGGCACCCTGGTCGTCGACCTCGTGGTCATCGCCCGATCGCGGATTCCCTACGTCAGCGATGTCACCCTGCCGGGGGACACGGAACGCCGTTAGCGATTAGTCGGCACACTCGTTTCCTTGCTAGAGTGGCCACAGGTTCCCCCCGCAAACATGCGAATGTCACCCTTCGGTGCTCTTCTCGCGGGGACGATCTTCCCATCGTTCGTCGACGCGAGAGCTGATGCTCCACGCCCCGAAACAGGAGAAAGCGCTGCTACTCAACGCTGCACACCTGCTGGTTCCGAAAGCCGCCGAAGAGGGCGGCTTCCACGGGCCGTCGATCCTGGAGTTCTTCCCGGAGATCGTTCTCTTCGAAGGTACGCCCTTCGCCCTGAATCGCATCATGCTGATCCGCCTGCTGATGGTGGCCCTGCTCGTTGCGATCTTCTGGATCGGCACCAGCCGCATGAAGATCGTGCCCGGCCGGTTCCAGACGCTCATCGAGATGGGCCTGAACTTCGTTCGGGTCAACATCGCGGAGGACCTCCTGGGCAAGAAGGACGGCCAGCGCTTCCTGCCGCTGATCACCACCATCTTCTTCATGGTGCTCTTCATGAACATCACCGGCATCATCCCCGGGTTGAACATCGCGGGAACGTCCGTGATCGGTGTGCCGCTCGTGCTCGCCGTCGCGGCCTACGTCGCCTTCATCTACGCCGGGGTCAAGAAGCACCCGGGCAGCTTCTTCCGCAACGCCCTCTTCCCCCCCGGCGTGCCGCCCTTCCTCTACCTGATCGTGACGCCGATCGAATTCATCTCGACCTTCGTCATCCGTCCGATCACCCTCACGCTCCGACTCATGATGAACATGGTCGTCGGTCACCTTCTGCTCGTGCTCTTCTTCGCCGCGACGCAGTTCTTCTTCTTCGACACCTCCGGCGCATTCAAGCTCTTCGGTGTCGGAACCCTGGTGTTCGGCTTCGCATTCACGCTGTTCGAAGTCCTGATCGCCGTGCTGCAGGCGTACATCTTCGCCCTGCTCACCGCGGTCTACATCCAGCTCGCGCTGGCTGAGGAACACTAGACACGAATTCGACGCTCGTCGAATTCGCCATCACGAAAGGAATCACACGTGGACGCAACAACCGTTCTCGCCGAGATCAATGGAAACATCGCGACGGTCGGTTACGGTCTCGCTGCAATCGGCCCGGCCATCGGCGTCGGAATCGTGGTCGGCAAGACCATCGAAGGCGTTGCACGCCAGCCCGAACTGCAGGGTCGCCTGACGGTGCTCATGTACATCGGTATCGCCTTCACCGAGGCACTCGCGTTCATCGGCATCGCGACCTACTTCATCTTCACGGGTTGATCCACCACCCCTCTCACCTCTAATAGGAGACGACATGCTTCACGCATACCTTGCTGCCGCGGGTGAAGAGGGCAGTTCCGAGACGCTGAACCCGCTGCTGCCCGCCACGTACGACATCGTGTGGTCGCTGGTCTGTTTCGTGATCATCCTCGCCGTGTTCTGGGTGAAGGTGCTGCCCGCGATCAAGAAGACGCTCGACGAGCGCTCCGAGATCATCGAGGGCGGTATCGCCAAGGCCGAGAACGCGCAGGTCGAGGCCGCAGCGGCCCTCGCCGCGTACAACGCGCAGCTCGCCGAGGCGCGGGCCGAGGCCGGCCGCATTCGCGAGCAGGCGCGGGTCGAGGGTCAGCGCATCCTCGCCGACCTGAAGGAACAGGCCTCGACCGAGGCAGCACGCATCACCGCCAACGCGCAGGTGCAGATCGAGGCGGAGCGTCAGGCGGCACTCGTCTCCCTCCGCTCCGAGGTGGGCTCGCTCGCCATCGACCTGGCATCCGGTGTGCTCGGCGAGAGCCTGAGCGACGACCGCCGTTCGTCCGCGCTCGTCGACCGGTTCCTGGCCGACCTCGAAGCCAGCGAAACCAACCGCGCTGGTACGGCCTCCTAATGGGAAGTGCGACTCGCGAGGCGGTAGCCGAACTCCGGGGACACCTGGATGCTCTCGGCACCGTCGACGTGTCCACCGTCGATCAGATCTTCTTCGCGGGTCGGGTCATCGGTAGCTCAGCGCAACTGCAGAACATCCTGTCCGACTCGGGCGTGGACGCGAGCGAGAAGTCGCACGTGCTGCAGAACGTCTTCGCCGACCGTCTCGACGCACCGGCACGCTCGCTGCTCGAGTCCGCCGTGGCGCTTCGCTGGTCGTCGCAGGAAGACCTGCTCGCCGGCATCGAGGAGCTGGGTCTTCGTGCTTCCGCCATTTCGGCCCCGGACGATGTGAACATCGAGGCCGAGCTGTTCTCCTTCGGCACCGCGGTGACGTCCAACCCCGAGCTCGAGCTCGCGGTGGGCAGCAAGCGCGGCTCCGACATCTCCAAGACCGTGCTCGTGTACTCGTTGCTCGAGAACGCCTCCCCGCAGACACGGCTCATCGTGGGACACCTCGTCAAGCAGCCGCGCGGTCGCCGCATCGGCGAACTGCTGCGGCACGCCGCGACCGTGGTCGCCGACGAGTCCAACCTGGCCGTGGCGACGGTCACCGCCGCCCGCCCGATCGGCGAAGCCCAGCTGGAGCGACTGCGCGACAGTCTCGCCAAGCGATACGGGCGCAAGATCAAGGTCAATCAGGTCCTCGACCCCGACGTCATCGGTGGGCTGCGCGTGCAGATCGCCGACGATGTGATCGACGGCAGCGTCGCGACCAAGATCAACGACCTGAGACTTCAGCTCGCTGGCTAGCGAGTAAGTACAAACAAAGGGAACACAATGGCAGAACTAACGATCAGCCCCGACGAGATCCGCGACGCACTCAAGGACTTCGTCAAGTCGTACGAGTCGACGGCCGCTGCGACGACCGAGGTCGGTTACGTCACGGATGCCGGTGACGGCATCGCGCACGTCGAGGGTCTCCCCGGCGTCATGGCCAACGAACTGATCCGCTTCGCGGACGGAACCCTCGGCCTCGCCCAGAACCTGGACGAGAACGAGATCGGTGTCATCGTGCTCGGCGAGTTCGCCGGCGTCGAAGAGGGCATGGAGGTGCACCGCACCGGCGAGGTGCTCTCCGCTCCGGTCGGTGACGCGTTCCTCGGCCGTGTGGTCGACCCGCTCGGCGCCCCGATCGACGGTCTCGGCGAGATCAAGGCGGAGACCCGTCGTGCGCTCGAGTTGCAGGCGCCCGGCGTCATGGCGCGGAAGAGCGTGCACGAGCCCATGCAGACCGGCATCAAGGCCATCGACGCCATGATCCCGATCGGCCGTGGCCAGCGTCAGCTGATCATCGGCGACCGCCAGACCGGTAAGTCGGCCATCGCGATCGACACGATCATCAACCAGAAGGCCAACTGGGAGTCCGGCGACGTCACCAAGCAGGTGCGCTGCATCTACGTCGCCATCGGTCAGAAGGGTTCGACCATCGCGGGCATCAAGGGTGCCCTCGAGGACGCCGGCGCGATGGAGTACACCACCATCGTCGCGGCTCCCGCGTCCGACCCCGCCGGCTTCAAGTACCTCGCCCCCTACACCGGTTCGGCCATCGGCCAGCACTGGATGTACGGCGGCAAGCACGTGCTGATCGTCTTCGACGACCTGTCCAAGCAGGCCGAGGCCTACCGCGCCGTGTCGCTGCTGCTGCGCCGCCCGCCGGGACGCGAGGCGTACCCCGGTGACGTGTTCTACCTGCACTCCCGCCTGCTCGAGCGTTGCGCGAAGCTGTCCGACGAGCTCGGTGCAGGATCGATGACCGGCCTGCCGCTCATCGAGACCAAGGCGAACGACGTCTCCGCCTACATCCCGACCAACGTGATCTCGATCACCGACGGCCAGATCTTCCTGCAGTCCGACCTCTTCAACGCCAACCAGCGTCCCGCTGTCGACGTGGGTATCTCGGTCTCGCGAGTCGGTGGTGACGCTCAGGTGAAGTCCATCAAGAAGGTGTCCGGAACGCTCAAGCTCGAGCTCGCTCAGTACCGTTCCCTCGAGGCGTTCGCGATGTTCGCCTCCGACCTCGACGCGGCCAGCCGTCGTCAGCTCGAGCGCGGCGCACGCCTCACCGAGCTGCTCAAGCAGCCGCAGTACTCGCCGTACCCGGTCGAGGACCAGGTCGTCTCGATCTGGGCCGGAACGAACGGCAAGCTCGACGAGGTCCCGGTGCCCGACATCCTGCGCTTCGAGCGCGAGCTGCTCGACCACCTGGGTCGCAACACCAACGTGCTCACGACGCTGCGCGAGACCAACGTGCTGAGCGATGAGGTCGTGGCAACGCTCGACTCCGAGATCGACAAGTTCAAGCTCGAGTTCCAGACGGGCGAGGGCAAGCCGCTCGCATCCGCCGGCAAGGAAACCTTCGAGGCGGAGAACGTGGAAGACGTCAACCAGGAGCGCATCGTGAAGGGCCGCCGCTAACCACGCGGACCGTCCACCGACCGTTCGAAAAACAACAGGCACAGGAGAAACATGGGAGCGCAACTTCGGGTCTACCGGCAGAAGATTCGTTCTGCCCAGACGACCAAGAAGATCACTCGCGCTATGGAGCTGATCTCCGCGTCGCGGATCACGAAGGCCCAGCAGCGGGTCGCGGCCTCCGGACCGTACTCGCGGGCCATCACCCGCGCGGTGTCGGCCGTGGCGACCTTCTCCAACGTCGACCACATCCTCACCACCGAGAAGGAGACGATCAACCGCGCGGCGATCGTCATCTTCGCGTCCGACCGCGGGCTCGCCGGCGCCTTCAGCTCGAACGTGCTGAAGGAGTCGGAGCAGCTCGCGACGCTCCTGCGCAGCCAGGGCAAAGAGGTCGTCTACTACCTGATCGGCCGGAAGGCCGTCGCCTACTTCGCGTTCCGTCAGCGCGCGGCCGAGCAGAACTGGACCGGCGGCACCGACCAGCCCGTGTTCGACACGGCCAAGGAGATCGGTGACGCACTGGTCGCGAAGTTCGTTCAGGACGACAGCGAGGGCGGCGTCGACGAGATCCACATCGTGTACAACCGCTTCGTGAACATGGTCACCCAGACGCCCGAGGTCGTGCGGCTGCTGCCGCTCGAGGTCGTCGAGGGTGTCGAGGAGCCGGGCGAGCACGAGGTCCTCCCGCTGTACGAGTTCGAGCCCGAGGTGGGCGATGTGCTCGACGGCCTCCTGCCGGTGTACATCGAGAGCCGCATCTTCAACGCGATGCTGCAGTCGGCGGCTTCCGAGCACGCCGCACGCCAGCGGGCGATGAAGTCGGCCAGCGACAACGCCGACAAACTGATCAAGGACTACACGCGGCTGTCGAACAACGCCCGCCAGTCCGAGATCACGCAACAGATTTCCGAGATCGTGGGTGGAGCCGACGCGCTTTCATCCGCTACGAAGTAAGCGACGAAAGAGAGAACAGTCATGACTGACACCGCCATCGCGCACCCAGTCGCATCCGAGAAGGCCTCCGGCGTCGGCCGCGTCGCCCGAGTCACCGGCCCCGTCGTCGACATCGAGTTCCCGCACGACTCGATCCCGGAGATCTACAACGCCCTGAAGACCACCATCACCATCGGTGACGTCTCGACGCAGATCACCCTCGAGGTCGCGCAGCACCTTGGAGACGACCTCGTGCGTGCCATCGCCCTGAACCCCACCGACGGACTCGTCCGCGGCCAGGAGGTGCGCAACACCGGCGAGCCGATCACGGTCCCCGTGGGTGACGTGACCAAGGGTCGCGTGTTCAACGTCATCGGCGAGGTGCTCAACTCCGAGCCGGGCGAGTCCATCGAGATCACCGAGCGCTGGCCCATCCACCGCAAGCCCCCGGCGTTCGACCAGCTCGAGTCGAAGACGCAGCTCTTCGAAACCGGCATCAAGGTCATCGACCTCCTCACGCCCTACGTGCTCGGTGGCAAGATCGGCCTTTTCGGTGGAGCCGGCGTCGGCAAGACCGTGCTCATCCAGGAGATGATCCAGCGCGTCGCCCAGGACCACGGTGGTGTGTCGGTGTTCGCCGGAGTCGGTGAGCGCACCCGTGAGGGCAACGACCTCATCGTCGAGATGGAAGAGGCGGGCGTCTTCGATAAGACCGCCCTCGTGTTCGGCCAGATGGACGAGCCGCCGGGAACGCGTCTGCGCGTGGCCCTCTCCGCCCTCACGATGGCGGAGTACTTCCGCGACGTGCAGAAGCAGGACGTGCTGTTGTTCATCGACAACATCTTCCGCTTCACGCAGGCCGGATCCGAGGTGTCGACGCTGCTGGGTCGCATGCCGTCCGCCGTGGGGTACCAGCCCAACCTGGCCGACGAGATGGGAATCCTGCAGGAGCGCATCACCTCGACCCGCGGTCACTCGATCACGTCGCTGCAGGCCATCTACGTGCCCGCCGACGACTACACCGACCCCGCGCCGGCCACGACCTTCGCCCACCTCGACGCGACGACCGAGCTCTCCCGCGAGATCGCGTCGCAGGGTCTGTACCCGGCCGTCGACCCGCTCACGTCGACCAGCCGCATCCTCGACCCGCGTTACCTGGGTGAGGCGCACTACAACACGGCCATCCGCGTGAAGGCGA
Source organism: Planctomonas psychrotolerans (assembly GCF_008642235.1). GTDB lineage: Bacteria > Actinomycetota > Actinomycetes > Actinomycetales > Microbacteriaceae > Planctomonas > Planctomonas psychrotolerans. Next base: position 2,572,780 of record NZ_SJEV01000001.1, read on the forward strand.
TTCTGCAGAAGAACAAGGAACTGCAGGAGATCATCGCCATCCTCGGTGTGGACGAGCTCTCCGAGGAGGACAAGGTGACGGTGTCGCGTGCGCGCCGTATCCAGCAGTTCCTGTCGCAGAACACCTACATGGCCAAGAAGTTCACCGGCGTCGAGGGTTCGACCGTGCCGCTCAAGAACACCATCGAGTCCTTCTCGAAGATCGCCGACGGCGAGTACGACAGCGTCGCGGTGCAGGCGTTCTTCAACGTCGGTGACCTCGACGACGTCGACCGCAAGTGGGCGCAGATGCAGAAGGAAGACCGTTAACCATGGCGTCATCCCCGCTGAACGTCACCGTCGTCGCGGCGGACCACGAGGTGTGGTCCGGCGAGGCGACGATGGTGGTGGCTCGCACCACCGAGGGTGAGATCGGCATCCTGCCCGGCCACGAGCCGATGCTCGCGATCCTCGCCTCGGGCGAGGTGCGGGTGACGCAGCAGGGCGGCGGCAAGGTCACCGCGAATGCGGAGGACGGGTTCCTCTCCGTGGAGAACGACACCGTCACCATCGTCGCGCGCAACGCCGAACTCGTGAAGTGAGCCCGGCCGCCGATCCGTCGGCGGCCGGCTCTTCGCGCACGGATCATCCCCACGGCGTGTCGACGCCCCGCGTTCCCGCGCTTGACCTCTCGGGGAGTCGTTCCGCGGCGACTCTCATCGTCATGGCCGGGCTTCCTGGTGCGGGCAAGTCGTCCGTCGCCGAACGGCTCGCCGTTCTCCTTGGCGCAGCGCTCGTGTCGGTGGATCCAATCGAGTCCGCGATCCGGGCGGCCGGCATCCCGGCGGACCAGCCGACCGGTCTCGCCGCCTACTGCGCCGCCGAGGCGGTCGCGGGCGGTATCCTCGCGACCGGGCAATCGGTGATCATCGACGCCGTGAACGCGGTGGAACCGGCACGGCTGCAGTGGATCACGCTCGCTGCCCGCGCGGGTGCGCCCCTCCGCATGGTCGAGGTCGTGTGCTCCGATCCGGCTGTTCATCGCGCGCGCCTCGAGTCCAGGGACCGCGGCCTTTCCCATCTTCCCGAGCCGACCTGGCACCGCGTGGAGCGTGTCCGGGCTGATTACGCGGCGTGGTCAGGCGCCTCCGCGGACGTGCCTCGCATCACCGTGGACAGTGTCGCGCCGCTCTCCCGCGTCGTCGACGACGCGCTTGCCTTTCTCGCTGCCCAATGCTGATCGTGCTGCCGCCGTCCGAGACGAAGCGGGACGGTGGAGACGGCCCCCCGCTCGACCTCGCCGCTCTCGGCTATCCCGCCCTCAACCCGCAGCGCCGCACGGTGCTGCGGGCGACGCGTGCGCTCGCGCGGAACCGGGCGGAGTGCATGGCCGCCCTCCGGCTCGGGCCGTCACTCGCCGCGGAGGTCGACCGCAACCGGGCGGTCACCCGTTCCGCCACACTGCCGGCGATCGACCGGTACACCGGCGTGCTGTTCGATGCCCTGGATGCGTCGTCGCTTTCGGAGGCCGCGCGCGGGTTCGCGCACCGGCACCTCGCGATCCACTCGGCGTTGCTCGGGCCGGTGCGTGCGCTCGATCCCATCCCCGCCTACCGGCTGTCGTACGACTCGCGGTTGCCCGACCTTCCCCTCCGGGCGCAGTGGGCTGCTCCCGTGCGCGATCAGTTGGCGGCGACGTCCGGGGTGATCCTCGACCTCCGGTCGGCCGGATATGCGGGACTCGGTCCCGCTCCGGTGCGGTCGGGGTCCAGCTACCTGCGGGTCGTCACGCGCGCCGAGGACGGCGTCGTGCGGGCCCTCAACCACTTCAACAAGGCGGCGAAGGGGCGTTTCGCCCGTGCCATCCTTGAGACCGCCGTCGATCTGCCCGATACCGCCGCCGTGCTCGACTGGGCGCGGGACGCCGGCTTCGACCTGCGCCCGGGCCGTGCCGGCGAGCTCGACCTCGTCGTCTCCTGACCGCTGTCTTTCGTGCGTCGCTCAGTGCGGTGCGGTGTGGCTGCGGGTTGCGCCGCCGTTTCGGTCGATCGCCGCGGAAGCTTCGCGGGCGATTGACGGGAGCGGTGGCGGAACGGATCGTTAGCGCGGCGGCTGATCGAAACGGTGGCGTGAATAAGCGCTTGGAATGCCGCCCGCGCGCGTCCGCTGCAGTAGCGCGAACGGGAGGCGTGCGGCGTGTTGCCGCCCTCCGGATGCGGTCCCTGAGCTTGTCGAAGGGACGGAAGGCAGGCGTCGTCGCTTCTTGCGCCCGCGTTTCGGTCGATCGCCGGGGATGCTTCGCGGGCGATTGACAATAGCGGACCGGACCGGACCGTGAGCGCGGCGGTTGATCGAAACGGTGGCGCGTGTCGGCCCCGGACGTCGAGTTGCGTCCCTTCGACAAGCTCAGGGACCGTGTGGGCGGTTCCTTCGACAACCTCCGGGATCGTTTGGGCGCCATGCTGCCTTGCCTCCGTCGCCTCTGTGGGATGAGCGCGCCGGTGTTGTTGCGCCGCGTGGGTGGTGCGTACACCCGCGCATGGCACGCCACCCGCGGGTGACCGGAGCGCCCGCGTGGAAGCGTGCGTGCGGTTTGTCGCAACCCCCAGATGCGGTCCCTGAGCTCGTCGAAGGGACGGAAGGCAGGCGTCGTCGCTTCTTGCGCCCGCGTTTCGGTCGAACGCCCACGAAGCTTCGCGGGCGATTGACGATAGCGGTGGCGGACCGGACCGTGAGCGCGGCGCTTGATCGAAACGGTGGCGCGTGGCGGCCCCGGACGTCAAGGTGCGTCCCTTCGATGGGCTCGGGGACCGTGCGGTGCGTCCCTTGGACGAGCTCGGGGACCGTGTGGGCGTCCCTTCGATGGGTTCAGGGACCGTGTGGTGCGTCCCTTTGACAGCTCAGGGGCCGTGTGGGCGTCCCTTCGACGGGCTCAGGGCCCGGGACCGCGTGGGCGTCCCTTCGACAAGCTCAGGGACCGTGCGGTGCGTACGGTGACTGGCGGTATGTCGCTCTTACGAGGCGCGGAAGCAGCCGACCTGGTGGTCGTCGACCATGCCCGACGACTGCATGAGTGCGTACATCGTCGTCGGACCGACGAAGCGGAACCCGCGTCGCCGCAGTTCGGCGCTCATGGCCGCGGATTGCGGCGTCGTGGCAGGGACGTCGGAAGGCCGGCGCGGGCGGTCGGCTTCGGCGCGGGGTGGTGGGGCGAAGCTCCACATCAGTTCGTCGAGGGCACCGTCGCGACCGCCCTGCAATTCGAGGGTTGCCCTCGCGTTGCCGCGCGTCGCCTCGATCTTCGCGCGATTACGGATGATGCCCGTGTCGCCCATCAGCCGTTCGACGTCGTCGTCGGACATCGCGGCGACCCGCTCGAGGTCGAAGTCGAAGAACACGGCGCGGAAGTGGGGTCGTCGCCTGAGGATCGTGAGCCAGGACAGACCGGCCTGGAAGCCCTCGAGGCTCAGCTTCTCGAAGAGGAGCCGGTCGCCATGCAGTGGTCGGCCCCATTCCTCGTCGTGGTAGCGGCGGAGGTCGGGATCGCGAGCACCCCACGAGCAGCGGACGACCCCGTCGTCGCCGCGCACGATCCCGGGTTCGGCAACCGCAACAGATCCGGCCGCCGTCCTGGCAACAGCACCCGCGACTCCCGACGCAGCAGGCCCTGGGGCATCCGCAGCACCGGACGCCGCACCCGCGACCACGGCGGCCTCTTCGTCGCCGGTCATGCCGCGAAGCCGATGCCCTCGTGGCTCAGGAGCCAGACCTTCGTGGGGATGCCGTTGCCTCCGCTGTAGCCGGTGATGCGACGGTCGGACGCGAGCACACGGTGACACGGCACAAGGATCGGCACGGGATTCGCACCCACGGCACCGCCGATCGCTCGGCCCGAACCAGGGCGCCCGATCTCGGCGCCGAGGGATCCGTAGGTGGTGTAGCCGCTCCACGGGATCGCCTTCAGGTGCTCCCACACCGCCAGCTGGAACGGCGTGCCACGAAGCACGATCGGCACGTCGAAGGAGCGGCGGGCGCCGGAGAAGTACTCCGCGAGTTGCGCCGACGCGCGCTCGAGCACGTCGGTGGACCGCTCGGGTTGGCTGTCGAACGGGAGGGAGCCATCGCGCTCGATGGTGAGAGACGTCACCGAGGTGCCGTCGCTGCCGAGTTCGATCCGGCCGATGGGGCTCGGCATGCGCAGGAGGTACTCGGGGATGAGGGGAAGCGCCGGGGTCATGCCTCGACTGTAGCCGCGGGATACCCGCGCCCTCTGGCATCCATCGGACATGGGGTAACCGGACAAACGCGCCGGGATGTGGGGGAGGGGAGGGCCCTGCGTAGGCTGGGACGATGGCATCCCTCGACGTGCGTACCCTCGGTTCCTCCGGCCTCCCCGTCTCCACCGTGGGGCTCGGCTGCAACAACTTCGGCCGTGCCGGCACGGCCGCCGAAACGCAGGAGGGCACGACGGCGGTCATCGACGCGGCCCTCGATGCCGGCATCACGCTGTTCGACACCGCCGACATCTACGGCGCTGAGCCGGGCCTCAGCGAGACGCTGATGGGCGTGGCGCTCCAGGGCAAGCGGGATCGCATCGTGCTCGCGACGAAGTTCGGCATGGACATGGCGGGCGCGAACGGACCGGACTGGGGAGCCCGCGGATCCCGCCGCTACATCCGCCGTGCCGTGGAGGCCTCGCTCACCCGCCTGCGAACCGACTGGATCGATCTCTACCAGCTGCACCGCCCCGATCCGATGACCCCGATCGAGGAGACGCTCGCGACTCTCGACGACCTCATCACCGAGGGCAAGGTGCGCTACATCGGGCACTCGAATCTCGACGGCTGGCAGATCGCCGACGCCGAGTACACGGCGCGGCTCTGCTCGCATCCGCGGTTCATCTCCGCGCAGAACGAGTACAGCCTTCTCGTGCGCGACGCGGAGCGGGAGGTGCTGCCCGCCACGCGGCACTACGGTCTCGGTTTCCTGCCGTTCTTCCCGCTCTACAACGGACTGCTCACCGGCAAGTACACCCGGAGCGGAGGACCGGCGGATGCCCGGCTCACGGCACTGAAGCCGCAGCTGCTCGAGACCGCGCCATGGGATGCGCTCGAGCGCTACGCGGACTTCTGCGCGGAGCGGGACATCAGCATGCTCACTGCCACGTTCGCCTGGCTGCTCGCGCAGCCGGGTCTCACGAGCGTGATCGCCGGCGCATCGCGACCCGAGCAGATCGAGCAGAATGCCGTCGCGGGGTCCTCGTGGCAGCCGACCGCCGACGAGGTGGCGGAAATCGGGGCGTTCTTCGCTTGACGAGCCCCGTGCCGCGGTCGGAATTCGGGGTGACGCCCGGCCCGGATGTCCACCCGCCACGTACGGCGATTCCGTGCCTAGGATGTGGAAATGAGCGTTCGCGAGCTACGGAACTTCGTCAACGGCGCAGCCGCCGACTCCACCGGGGATGACCGGATCGAGCTGATCGACCCGGCGACCGAGGGGGTTTACGCCACCTCCATCCGGTCGACGACCGCCGACGTCGACGCGGCCTTCGCTGCCGCCGCGTCCGCCTTCGAGGGCTGGGGGGAGTCGACGCCGGGGGAGCGACAGCTCGCCCTGTTCCGCATCGCCGACGCGATCGAGGCGCGCGCCGACGAGTTCGCCGATGCCGAGTCGAAGGACACGGGCAAGCCGCGCTCCAGCCTCGTCGAGGACGAGATCCTCGTGTCGGTGGACCAGATCCGCTTCTTCGCGGGCGCCGCCCGGGTGCTCGAGGGACGCTCAGCGGGCGAGTACCTGTCCGGGTACACCTCGTTCGTCCGCCGCGAACCGATCGGCGTGGTGGGGCAGGTGACCCCGTGGAACTATCCGCTCAACATGGCGGTGTGGAAGTTCGCCCCCGCCGTGGCCGCCGGCAACACCACCGTGCTGAAGCCGTCGGACACCACCCCGACGTCCACCCTGCTGCTCGCCGAGGTCGCCGCCGAGTTCCTGCCACCGGGGGTGCTCAACGTGATCACCGGCGACCGGGCGACGGGCGCGGCGATGATCGATTCCCGCGTGCCGCAACTCGTGAGCATCACCGGGTCCGTGCGCGCCGGGATGGAGGTGGCGCGCGCGGCGTCCACCGACCTGAAGCGCGTGCACCTCGAGTTGGGCGGCAAGGCGCCGGTGATCGTCTACGACGACGCCGACGTCGCCTCGGCCGCGGCGGGCATCGTGGCCGCCGGGTACTTCAACGCCGGTCAGGACTGCACCGCCGCCACGCGGGTGCTCGTTCAGGACGGGGTGCACGACGAGTTCCTCGCCGCCCTCGTCGCCGCCGCCCGGGACGACGCGCGCACCGGCATGCCCGATGAGGACGGCGTGCTGTTCGGCCCCCTGAACAACGCCGACCAGCTCGACCGCGTGGTCGGGGCGCTGGACCGCCTGCCCGATCACGCGACCGTCGATCTCGGCGGATCCCGCGTGCGCGACCGGGGGTATTTCCACGAGGCCACGATCGTGTCGGGCCTCCGCCAGGACGACGCGATCATCCAGAACGAAGTGTTCGGTCCCGTGATCACGGTGCAGCGGTTCTCCACCGAGGACGAGGCGCTGAGGCTCGCCAACGACGTGCGCTACGGCCTCTCCTCGTCGGTGTGGACGTCGAACCACGGACGCGCCATGCGCGCGGCGAAGAAACTCGACTTCGGGTGCGTGTGGATCAATACCCACATCCCCCTGGTGGCCGAGATGCCGCACGGCGGATTCAAGCACTCCGGCTACGGCAAGGACCTCTCGATGTACGGCTTCGAGGATTACACTCGGCTGAAGCACGTCATGACCTATCTCGGCACCGAGTGACACGAGATGTCCTTTCGCCGGAGAACCGGTCACCCGCTCGAAAGGACCAGGCCGCATGACCCCTGGGCGCCTCTCCTTCGTTCCTGACGGGAACGGCTGGACCGTGATCGCGCACGAGAGCATCGTGTCGCTCCTCGACCCGTCGGTGTCGACGGGAACGATCGAACGGCTGAGGCGCACGATCACGTCCCCCGACGTGACGGTGGAGAGCTACGTCGCGTCCATCCCGCTCTTCGGCGCGGATGCGGTGGACAGGTTCGCGGTCGTGGTGCTCGACGCGGCCGCTCCCCACGGGCGAGACGACGGGGCCGGTTCCCGTCGGCACGACGCCGCGGCCCGGATCACCCTCGTGCTCCGCGGTACCGTGCACGTCGAGCTGACCACGCCCACCGGTACGCGCATCGTGGACGGGCGGCACGCCGTCCCGTGGTACCTGGCCGAGTTCGATGCCGTGTCGGCCCTCACCCTCGCGAGCGCGCCTCCCCGCACCCGCGGCGCAGAGCACCGGCCCCTGACGAGTGCCGTGGAGACGGCCTCCGCGGTGCAGTGGGCGGCCGCGCACGCCGGCACGGATGGCGCTGACACGCATGTCGCCGGAACGCACGTCGTCGTCACCGACGCCGGTGCTCTCGAGGACACCGTGCTGGGTGCCGACGCCACGGCCGCGATCCCGATCATTCGGACGGGGCGCCCGGCGGTCGACGGGGATGACGCCGACGGGATGACTCTCGCCCGCATCCCGACGCTCGACGAAACGTCGACCAACGATGACACGAACGACACCCACGCGGACGGCGCGGATGCGGCACCGGAGCCGCGGCCCGTCTTCTCCTTCCGAGTGGGGCGAGGCGCACCGATCAGTCTCGATTCAGCCGTGTACCTCGGCCGCAAGCCCAGCCCGCCGCGCGTGCCCCGCGGCCCGTTGCCCACTCTCATCCGGGTGGACTCGCCGAGCCAGGAGGTGTCCAGCACGCACGCCGAGATCCGTCAGGAGGGATCGGCCGTGGTGGTCACCGACCTCCGGTCGACGAACGGCACGGGCGTGTGCGTGCCGGGTGCACCGCGTCTCACCCTGCGCCAGGGCGAGTCGATCGTGGTGGCACCGGGCACTCTCATCGATCTCGGCGACGGCAACGTGGTCGAGATCCTCCCCGCCCAGGTGCCGTCATGACCGTGATCGGATCGAGTCGGGCGCTGCACGAGCTGCCGGTGCCCGACTCGACCGACCGGCTGCGGCTCGGCTGGGCGGCGCTCACCGACGTCGGACGGCGCAGACCGCACAACGAGGACAGCCTGCTCGCCTCCCCGCCGCTCTTCGTGGTCGCCGACGGGATGGGCGGCCATTCCGCGGGCGACTTCGCCAGCGCGGCCGTCGTCACCCGCCTCGCCGAACGCATCACGGGCCCGTTCATCTCGGCGGGCGACGTGGAGGAGGCCCTCCGCATCGCCGAGGCGGACATCGCCCTCGTATCCCGGCACTCGCTGCTCGGTACGGGCACCACGGTGACCGGGGTTGCGCTCACCCTCGTCGGAGGGCAGCCGCAGTTCCTCGTCTTCAACATCGGCGACTCTCGCGTGTACTCCTGGCGGGGCAACCGCCTGGAGCAGGTGACCGTCGACCACTCCGTGGTGCAGAGCATGGTCGACGCGGGCACCATCACCCGGGACCAGGCGGAACGACACCCGGACAGCAACATGATCACGCGGGCGATCGGCTTCGCCGACCCGCCGATCCCGGACTACTGGCTGATCCCCGCCACCGCGGGGCTGCGCCTCGTGGTGTGCTCCGACGGCCTGAACGGCGAGCTCCTCGATCACGACCTCCGGGACCACGTCGGTTCTGGCGCCGACGCCGCATCGACCGCGCGGACACTGGTCGACGCCGCCCTGGAGCACGGGGGCCGGGACAACGTCTCGGTCATCGTCGTCGACGTGTTCGGGAGCGCGAACGAGGGCACCGCGTAGCACGGGCGATGTCCCCCCATCGGGGGGAGGCGGAGCGCACGCCGTCGGGCGGCATGCTGCCTAGACTTAACGGCAGGTGCATACGTTGTGAGCCGGACCGAACCCGAACGAATCCGGTGTGCGCCGCCGTACCCGAAGGGGGGAAACTGTGGCACGACGACTGCCCTCCACACCTCCCACTCTGCCGGGCTTCTCCTACATCACGGTCCTCGGCTCCGGCGGATTCGCCGACGTCTTCCTCTACGAACAGAACCTGCCGCGCCGCCAGGTCGCCGTCAAGGTGATGCTCGCCGAAGTCGTCAATGACTCCGTGCGACAGATGTTCCAGGCCGAGGCCAACCTCATGGCCCAGTTGAGCACCCATCCGTCGATCCTCACGGTCTACCAGGCCAGCGTCTCGGCGGATGGCCGCCCCTACCTCGTGATGGAACTCTGCTCGTCGTCGCTCGGCCAGCGCTACCGCCGCGAATCGATCCCCGTGGCCGACGTGCTGCGCATCGGCATCAAGATCGCCAGTGCGGTCGAGACGGCGCACCGCGCGGGGGTGCTGCACCGCGACATCAAACCCTCCAACATCCTCACCACCGCGTACGGCAACCCCGTGCTCTCCGACTTCGGCATCGCCGCGACGCTGAGCGAGTCCGACACTCCGGAAGCGGTCGGTCTGTCGATTCCGTGGTCGGCGCCCGAGGTGCTGAACGACGACTCGTCCGGCACCATAGCCAGCGAGGTGTGGTCGCTCGGCGCCACCATCTACTCGCTGCTCGCCGGACGTTCGCCGTTCGAGGTGACCGGCGGGTCGAACACGTCGGCGGATCTGATCGCACGGATCGCCAAGGCGAAGCCGGGTCCGATCGGCAGGGCCGACGTGTCTCCCCAGCTGGAACGCACCCTGCAGCGAGCGATGTCGAAGCGGCCGGATGCGCGCCCCGGCGACGTGATGGAACTCATCCGCGAACTGCAGTCGGCCGAGCTCGAACTCGGGGTGGCGCAGACGCCCGTCGAGGTCGCGATGGACGACTGGGCCCTCGCGACGGTCGCGGACCTCGACGACCGCACCCGGATCAAGGGCGTTCCCGCCGTGAACCCCGACGCCCCGGGGCGCCGTCGCCGTCGGCAGCCGGTCGCCGCGGCGTCGGGCGCGCAGAGTCAGGTCGGCACTCTCATCCGGCAGAGCCGAAGCGCCTACCCGACCGGAACGGGCGTGCCCCGGCCGAGCCGCCAGAGGACGGTGCTGACCTGGGCGCTCGTCGCCGTGGCGGTGCTCGCCATCGCCTTCGGCGCCACGGCCACCGCGGTGATGATCCGCTCCACCACGAACGACCTGCCGCGCGTCGGCGCGATTTCCGCGTCGACCACCGAGAACACCGTCGTCTTCTCCTGGGCCGACCCGGGGCGTCTGCCGGATGATCGCTACGAGGTGCGCCTCGACGGGCAACCGAGCGTGCAGCAGGCCTCGCGTTTCACGAGTGCCGCCGAACCCGGGGACCGGGTGTGCGTAACGGTCGCGGTGGTGCGCAACGGCACCACCGGAGCGCCCTCCAGCGAGAAGTGCGTGGACTTCTAGCGTCGTGGGTGCAGAATGATGCGCGCCTGGCTCTCCCGTCGCCGGTCGGCGGTGGTCACCGCGACCAGCGGAACCCTGATCGCCGCGCTGATCGCGACGGTCGCCGTCGTCTCCGGCGGTTACAGTGCACAGCGTGTCGACCTCAATGACGGCGCGGTCTGGGTCACGAACGGGAACGAGCGCGCGATCGGCAGGGCCAACACCGCCGTGCTGGAGCTCAACTCGGTCATTCCCGCGCAGGGCACCGACATCGACGTGGTGCAGGGTGGGGAGTCCGTGCTCCTCTTCGACCGCGGCAACAGCAAGGTGGACATCGTCGACCCCGCCACCAGCACGATCGACGCCAGTGTCCCGGTGCCCCCGAGCAACCCCGACATCTTCGTCGAACAGGGCCGCGTGGTCGTCGCCTCCCCGGAGACCGGCGAGGTGTGGATCCGGGATGCCGATGCCTTCGACGACTTCGACGTGGAATCCGAACCCACCCTGAGCCTCGGGGCCGGAACCGTGGCGAGCGTCGATGCCGACGGCCTGCTCTTCGCCTTCTCGCCCGACAGCGGCGAGCTGTACCGTGTGCCGACCGCGACCGGCGACTCCGTCGACTCGGTGGAGAACGTGCCCCTGGAGGCGGGCGAGGCACCGCGCCAGGTGACCAGCGTCGCCGGCCGCCCCGCCGTCTACGATCCGGAGGCGCGCGCTCTGGTGTTCGACGGGCGACGGATCGACCTGTCGGGGCTCATCCCGGCCGACGTGCCCGCCGTCGTGCAGGAGCCGGCACTGTCCGGCACGGACCTGCTGATCGCCCACCCGGGCGGCGTCGTCGGCGTGCCGCTCGGCGGAAGTGCGCCCCGCGCCCTCCTCGAGGGGGCGTACGGGCCGCCGGCCGCCCCGGTGTCGGTCGCCGGGTGCGACTACTCCGCCTGGGGCGACGGCACCGCGTGGAGACGCTGCGACGGCGACGCCGTCGGAACCGCATCCCAGCTCGTCGACTCACCGACGGATCCCCGGCTCGAATACCGGGTCAACAACAATCGGGTCGTGCTCAATGATGCGCTCGGCGGGATGTCCTGGGCGGTGCAGCGGGGCAACGACGTGATCGACAACTGGGACGCGCTGATCGACCGCGACCAGAGCCAGCAGGTCGTGGAGGAGCAGAGCGTCGACACGCCGGCCGCCTTCGTCGAGGTGCAGCAGCCGCCCGTGGCGGTGGACGATGAATTCGGCGTACGGGCCGGGCGGGCCAACCCGTTGCCGGTGCTGCTGAACGATTACGATCCGAACGGCGACGTGCTCCTGATCAGCGAGGTGACGCCTCTCGATGAGTCGGTCGGCCGCCTCGACCTCATCAACGATCGTCGCCAGGTGCAGATCACCGTTGCACCGGATGCGTCCGGCCGGTTCTCGTTCGACTACACGATCACCGACGGGCGGGGCGGCACCGCCACCGCCACCGTCACCGTCCTGGTGCGCTCGCCGGAGGAGAACTCACCGCCGCAGCAGGTGCGGTCGACGACGGGCGTCGTGCAGTCGGGAGCCCGGCTCACCACCGAGGTGCTGGGGGACTGGTACGACCCGGACGGTGACGCGTTCTACCTCACCCGGGCCGCCGTGGCGGAACCCGACCAGGTGAGCTGGCAGCCGGACGGGACCGTCGTGTTCACCGACCAGGGCGCCGGAGGTGAGTCCAAGCCGATCGCGCTCTCCGTGTCCGACGGCATCGCCGAGGGCGCGGGGGTGCTCACGGTGTCCGTGCGGACCGCCGGCTCGGTCCCCATCGTGACCGAGCCGTTCGCGGAGCTCGCCAATGCCGGGTCGGAGATCACCATCCAGCCTCTGCGGCACGTTCGCGGAGGCAGCGGCACCGTCCGGTTGACCAACGTGGCCGTGCCGGCCGGCACGCGCATCACGCCGGACTACGACGGCGGCACCTTCCGATTCGTCAGCTCGGAAGCACGAACCCACCTCCTCGAGTACACCGTGAGCGACGGCACCTCCACCGCCACGGGCGTCGTACGCGTGGAGGTGTCCGCGCCGCTCGACCCCAACACCCGCCCCATCACCGCGACCCACACCGTCTTCCTGCGCCAGCTCAGCACCCAGAACGTCGATGTGCTGGCCACCGACGTCGACCCGGCCGGGGGCGTGCTCCTCGTCACCGAGGCGTTCGACGTGCCGGTGGAGTCGGGGCTGCAGGTGCAGATCTTCGATCAGCGCCTGCTGCGCGTCACGGCCACCCAACCCCTCGAGGGTCCGGTCTCGTTCTCCTACCGCGTGAGCAACGGCCTCGCCGATGCGGTGGGCACGGTGACCGTGATCGAGATCCCCCACGCCGGCATCACTCAACCACCCGTGGCCATGCCGGACAGCGTCTCGGTGCGCGTCGGCGACGCCATCGACATCCCCGTGCTGGCGAACGACACGCAACCCGACGGGGATCCCCTCACCCTGGCACCGGATCTTCCCACCCCGCTTCCGGCGGGTTCCGGCCTGCTCTTCGCATCGTCGAACGTGCTCCGCTACCTCGCCCCGGACAAGACCGGCAACTTCACGGCCGAGTATCGCGTCGAGGCGCCGGACGGCCAGTGGGCGACCGCACGGGTCTCGATCGCCGTGCGGGAGGTCGACGCGGATTCGAACAACCCACCGGTGCCGAAGACGGTGACCGCGCGCGTGCTCGCCGGCGAACGCGTGCGCATCCCGATTCCGCTCACCGGCATCGATCCCGACGGCGACTCCGTGCAGCTCCTCGGCCAGGAGACGAGTCCGACGAAGGGCGCGGTGCTCGAGGTCGGCGCCGACTGGATCGAGTACGAGGCGGGAAGCTACTCGGCGGGAGCGGACACCTTCGCGTACGCCGTCACCGACAGTGTCGGCGCCCGGGCGGTCGGCACCGTCCGGATCGGCATTGGCACGCGCCCCGACGGCGCCAGGAACCCGATCGCCATCGCCGATGAGGTGACGGTGCGCCCCGGACGCACCGTACTGGTGCAGGTGCTCGCCAACGATTCCGACCCGGACGGCAGCCCCCTCTCCGTGACCGGTGTCGCACCCACGGAGCCCGGTGTAGCGGCCACGGTCGAAGGCGACGTGGTCCGCGTCGTCGCACCGACCGAACCGGGCCGGTACGGCTTCGTCTACGACATCGAGAACGATCGAGGCGGAACGAGTTCCACCTTCCTCACCGTCGTCGTCGCCGATGACGCCCCCCTAGCGCGCCCCGTGGCCAAGGACACCGTGCTGAGTCTGTCCGACGTCGTCGGGCGCCGCACGGTCGACGTGAACGTGCTCGACAACGTGTTCTTCGCCGACGGACCCGTGCGCTCCCTCGGCCTCGGACTCCAGCCCGGGTACGACGGATCGGCGCAGGTCGTCGCGGGCAAACGCATCCGCGTCACGCTCGGCAGCGAGCGCCAGATCATCCCCTTCCGCGTCAGCCACCCCGACGACTCCGGAGTCACCGCGTACGCGTTCGTGTGGGTGCCCGGCTTCGCGGAGGCGTTGCCGCAGCTCAACCGCAACGCACCCCGGCTCACCGTGCAGAGCGGCGCCACCCTCACCATCCCGATCAACGACCACGTGGTCGCCGTGAGCGATCGGAACGTGCGCCTCACCGACGCGAACAGCGTGCGGGCGACCCGGTCGAACGGCGGAGAACTCGTGGTCGACGCGCAGACGCTCCGTTTCACCAGCGAGGACCGCTACTTCGGGCCGGCCTCCATCTCGTTCGAGGTCACGGACGGCGCCACCGCGGACGATCCGCGAGGGAACCGTGCCACCCTCGTGCTTCCGATCACCGTGACGCCCCGCGCCAACCAGCCACCGTCGTTCAACGGCGCCGTGCTCGAGCTCGAGCCCGGCGAGGAGCGGCAGGTGGACCTGCTGAAGCTCACGACGTACCCGTATTCCGAGGATCGCGACGACCTGCGCTACTCCGTCATCGGTGCGGCCCCGACCGGCTTCTCCGCCACGGTCAGCGGTTCCACGCTGACCCTCAGTGTGCAGGAGGCGGCCGTCGGCGGTACGGCCGGCACCGTGACCATCGGGGTGCGGGACGCCCTGAACGAGGGTGTGGCCGGGCGGATCGAGTTGCGGGTCGTGCCGTCGACGCGCCCGCTCGCCCAGCCCCAGCTCGATGTCGCCATCGCCCCCCGGAACACCACCACGGTGGTCGACGTGCTGCAGAACGATGCGGCGACCAACCCGTTCCCCGGCAAGCCGTTGCGGGTGGTCGCCGTGCGGGGAATCGACAGCGCCTCCCTGCCCGCCGGTGTGTCGGTCTCCCCGAGCGATGACCGATCGCACCTGACGATCGCCGTGGCCGGCACCGTGCCGCCGGGCGACGTGAGCGTGCAGTACCAGGTGCTCGACGCGACCGGCGACCCCGCCCGGGCCGCCTGGGGAACCGTCCGCATCTCCATTCAGGACCGTCCCGATCCCGTCGTCGGATTGCGAACCACCGGATTCGGCGACCGGCGCATCTCGGTGGCCTTCGATCCGGGAGCGTTCAACAACTCGCCCATTCAGGGCTACGAGGTGCGGGCGGTGCGGGATGGAACCGTCGTCTCGTCGCGCACCTGCGAGTCCACCACCTGCGACGTGACCACCGACGGCAACGGTCCGTCGAGCCGCGTACGCATCGAGGTGCTCGCCCGCAACGCCATCGGGCTGTCCGATCCCGTCGCACTGACCGGACTCTGGTCGGATGTGGTGCCGCCGGCGCCCACGGGCCTCACCGCCGAACCGCTCGACCGGGGACTCCGGGTGATCTGGAATGCCGTGGACACCGGACGGGGGAGCGCCGTCACGAACTACGTCGTCTCCGTCGGCGGGGTGACGCAGGAGGTTCCGGCCGGCCGGACCTCCATCGAGTTCCGGAACGTCGTGGAGTCCAACGGGGGATCCGTCGGATATTCCGTGAGTGCGCGGAACGGCGCGCAGGTGACGAGCGCCGACGCGTGGAACACGTCCTCCTCGACCGGCACCCCGCTCGGGGCACCGCGGGCCATCGGCGCCCCGGCGGCCACGCCCGCGCACGACGCGGCGGGTACCGTCTCCCTGACCTGGCAGCCGTTCAGCGGGGACGGGCGCGACGGCATCCGCTACTGGGTCGCGGCCTATTCCGGCGCCGAAACGCCGTCGTGCACCGTGAGCACCGAGGGCGTGGTGCCGTGGAACGCCACCGTGTCCGGCGCGGTGCCCGCACAGAGCAGCTCCGGCCACACCTTCAGCGGTCTCGCCGCGAACGCCGAACACCGCTTCGCCGTGATCGCGGCGAACAGTCAGGGCTGCACGCTCGTCACCGACATCGCCGCGGTCACTCCGCGCGTCGCACCGACGAATGCCCAGGCGACCGTCGCGATCGCCCCCGGTGGAGACCTCACCGGGGTGGGCGGCCGGTCGCGACCGGTGCTGTCCGACGTCACCTACTCGTCCGGCGGGGGAACACCGACGACGGAGTTCTTCTACCGCATCGCGGGGACGACCACCGGAGCACCGGTCGCGCGCGGGGACGGCCTCACGCTCGCGCCGTTCGGCGAACCGGTCAGCATCGAGGTGCAGGTCGTCGAGACGCATGGCGACGGCACGCGACTCGAGAGCGCGTGGTCGCCCGCCGTTTCAGCAGGCGTCGCCGTCGACACCACCGCTCCGGGGATGCGATTCATCCCGACGGTGAGCGAGGTGCCGGACCTGTCGGGTACGTTCGAGTGGTTGGGCTCCCCCACCGGCTCCGGTTACACCGGCGTGGAGTACTCGATCGACGGCGGAGTCACCTGGATCGCGATGGCCGGACCCGGCGCCAGCGACGTGACCGGGGGACCGGAGGCGCCCGCCGCGGTGACCGTCCGTGTCCTGGCCAACGGACTGTCGTACACGCAGCAATATAGGGGAAACGAGCGATGACCGATGTACTCGACAGGACAGGCGACCCCATGACCATGACCGCGGAGCAGGCACGACGCTTCGAGGAGACCTTCGGCCGCCTCGTCGCCAACGTGGAACAGGTGCTGCTCGGCAAGAACCAGGTCATCCGGTTGTCGTTCACCGCACTGCTCAGCGAGGGACACCTCCTGCTGGAGGACTACCCGGGCACGGGGAAGACGTCTCTCGCCCGCGCCATTGCGCAGACCGTGCGCGGCGTCAGCAACCGCGTGCAGTTCACCCCCGACCTGCTCCCCGGTGACATCACCGGCGTGAGCGTGTACGACCAGCGCACCGGGCGGTTCGAGTTCCACCGCGGACCGATCTTCGCGAACATCGTGCTCGCCGACGAGATCAACCGGGCGAGCCCGAAGACGCAGTCGGCGCTGCTCGAAGTGATGGAGGAGGGGCACGTCACCGTCGACGGCAATTCCCATCCGGTGGGGACACCGTTCATGGTCATCGCCACGCAGAACCCCATCGAACAGGCCGGCACCTACCGGCTTCCGGAGGCGCAGCTCGACCGGTTCCTCATGAAGGCCTCGATCGGCTACCCCGACCACCTGTCGACCATGCGCATCCTGGAGGGGTCGGGAGCGAAGGCGCACGAGACGACGGTGCCGTCGATCATCTCCGCGGAGACCGTGACCGAGATGGCCGCGGACGCACGAACGGTGCACGTCGATCCGTCGGTGTACGACTACGTGTCCCGGCTCGTCGACGCCACCCGATCGGCGACCGAGGTGCGTCTTGGCGCGTCGGTGCGCGGAGCGCTCGCTCTCGTGCGCGCGGCGAAGACCCTCGCGGCGGCGAACGGTCGTCACTACGTGATTCCGGATGACGTCAAGGCCCTCTCCGAACCCGTGCTCACGCACCGTCTCGTGCTCGACCCCGAGGCGGAATTCGACGGCGTCACTCCGTCGAGTGTGATGGCTCAGGTGCTCATCGAGACGGCCCCGCCGAGTGATCGGCACGCCGTGTGACCTCCACCCGACCCGGGGGACGCTTCCTCTCCGAGCGGCGGACGGGGGCTCACGTCGATACGTCGTCGCACACCGCGCACACGCTGAGCCGCGGCAGGACCCGCACCTCGGCACCCGCCCACAGTGCCACCGGCACGCAGGGACTCATCAACGCGCGCACGCGCATCGTCGGCACACGCACGGACCCGCTCGCCGATGCCCTCGTCGCCCTCGTGCGCCTGGCCACCGCGTTCGGCGCGGGCGCGGTGCGGATGGCGACCGCGGTGGCCGGTGTCGTCACCCCGCTCGGCTGGTCGATCGTCGGGCTGGTCGTCGTCGGCTTCACCGTGGGTTACGGGCTCGGCTGGCTGGAGCTGGTGGCCGTGGCCTGGGTCGGAGTGGTGCTGGTCGTGGCGGCTGTGCTCTCGCTTCTCGCCCGCAACTCGTTCGAGATCGGCGTGTTCCTGCCGAGCACGCGCGTGGTCGTGGGCGAGCGTGCACCGGCGCAACTCACCGTGCACAATCCGACCGCCCGCCGCCTCGTCGGCGTGACGGTGGAGGTTCCGGTGGGTGGAGGTCTGGCCGAGTTCGCGGTCCCGTCGCTTCGGCCCGGGAGCTCGTTCGAGGACGTCTTCGTGGTGCCGACGACGCGGCGCGGCGTCATCCGGATCGGACCGGTGCGAACGGTGCGCGGTGACCCCGTCGGTCTGCTCCGCCGGGAGATCACCGGGGGCGACCCGATCGACCTCTACGTGCATCCGCGCACCATCCCGGTACCCAGTACCTCGACCGGCTTCGTGCGCGACCTCGAGGGCAATCCGACGCGCGATCTCGCGAACAGCGACGTGTCGTTCCATGCCCTGCGCGAGTACCTGCCCGGTGATGAGCGACGACACATCCACTGGCGCAGCACCGCCAAGACCGGGGTGCACATGGTGCGCCAGTTCGAGGAGACGCGACGCAGCCACCTGATGATCGCGTTGAGCCTCGCGTCGAGCGACTACTCGACCGAGGAGGAGTTCGAGCTCGCGGTGAGCGTGGCCGCGTCGCTCGGCGTGCGGGCCATCCGGGACGCCCGGAACGTGTCCGTGGTCGCCAGTGAGCGCACCCCGGAGTTCGCGAAGCGCAAGGTGTACGCGCTCAAGCGGCTGAGCGTGACCAGCCGCCCTCGGCTCCTCGACGACCTCAGCACCGTGCACCACGCCGCCACCGCTCTGCCCATTCCCGACCTCGCGCGGGTCGCGGCGGACTCCGTGGCCGGCATCTCCGTGGCCTTCGTCGTCTGCGGCACGGGTGCCACCAAGTCCGAGCTCCGCGCCGCGTCGACGAAGTTCCCCGCGGGTGTCGAAGTCGTCGCGGTCGTGTGCGACCCCGGGATGACCCCGGCCCTCCGACGCGTGTCCGAGCTCAGCGTGCTCACCATCGGCTACCTCGAGGACCTGACCCGGTCGCTGTCCCGATCGGCCGCCGCGTGAACACCTCCGGCGTTCGGTCACCGCTCTTCTTCGTGATCAACACGGCGGCGTTCCTCCTCGTCAGCGCGCTCGCGGCGGCCGCGCTCTGGCCCATCTACGCCAGCCGCGACATCCTGCTGCTCATCATCGGCGCACTCTGCGCCGGTGCACTCGTCGCGGTTCTCGGCGCCCTCTACCGCTGGTCGAGTGCCACCGTGCTGTTCGCGACCGTGGCGGTGTTCCTCGCCCTTGGAACGCCGCTCGCCCTTCCGGGCCAAGCGATGTTCGGGGTGCTGCCCACGGCGGAGAGCCTGCTCGACCTGCTTCGCGGTGCCGGACTCGGCTGGAAGCAGCTGCTGACCATCACGCTGCCGGTGGGCGGGTACCAGCAGTTGCTGGTGCCGGCGTTCATCCTCGTCCTGCTGTCGACGGTGATCGGACTGTCGCTGACGCTGCGTGCACGCTACGGCGAACTCGGCGTCCTCGCGCCGACCGTGCTGTTCATCGCCGCGATAGCGTTCGGCCCCGACGTCGCCGCGTTCCCGGTCGAGCTCGCGCTCGCGTTCCTCGTGGTTTCGCTGCTGTGGTTCGTCTGGCTGCGCTGGTACCGGCGCACCCGTGCCATCCGCACGCTCACCGTGCAGAACGGGGCACCGGTCGAGTCGGTGACGGAGCAGCGATTCGGGGGCGCCCGCACTCTGCTCGGTGCCGTGGCCACGATCGCGGTCGCGCTCATGGTCTCGGCGGCCGCCGTCGTCGTCGTGCCGCCGACCGGCACTCGCGACGTGTTGCGCACGGTGGTCGAGCAGCCGTTCGACCCCCGGGTTCACGCGAGCCCGCTCGCCGGGTTCCGGTACTACCTGCAGCAGGGCCGGGACACCCAGACGCAGTTGACCGTCACCGATCTGCCTCGCGAGGCCGGCCTGCGGATTGCGACCCTCGACTCCTACGACGGCGTGGTCTACAGCGTGGGCGGGGAAACCGGCTCAGGCGCATCGGGCACCTTCACCCGGGTGCCCTACGAACTGGACCAGTCCGGGGTGGACGGGGATCGGGTCATCGTCGAGGTGACGGTCGACTCCTACAGCGGCGTGTGGTTGCCCATCCTGGGCAAGCTCGAGTCGGTCGAGTTCGGTGGGCCGAACGCCGAGGCCCTCGAGGACTCGTTCTTCTACAACGACGTCACCGGCACCGCGGTGGTGACTACCGGCCTCCGCGCGGGCGACTCGTATCGGCTCACCACCGTCGTGCCCCGGGAGCGGAGCGAGGATGCGCTCGAGTCGGCTCGTCCCGGCACCGCGGTCGTGCCCGACATCGGGGCTCTGCCCGATGAGCTCGTGCCCTCGCTCCAGCGGTACATCGCCGGGGTGAACCGGCCCGGGGAGCGCCTGCTGGCCATGCTGGACGGCCTCCGCGCGGACGGCTACGTCAGCCACGGCGTATCTCCCGATGAGCCGTTCAGCCGGTCGGGCCACAGTGCGGACCGGATCAGCCAGCTGCTGACGGAGCGGCCGATGATCGGTGACGCCGAGCAGTACGCGGTGACCGCCGCGCTGATGGCCACGGAGCTGGGGTTCCCCGCCCGCGTGGTGTTCGGACTCCGTCCCGATGCGGACGATCGCGAGAGCGCGCCGGCGGACGGGATGCCGCTCACGGGCTCGGACGTCACCGCCTGGATCGAGGTCGACACACTGGACGGCTGGGTGAGCCTCGATCCGAATCCGGAAGTCCGGGACATCCCGGAGGCCGAACCGGACGAACCCACCGTCGTCTCCCGCCCGCAGTCGATCCTGCCGCCGCCGGAGGACGACCGAATCGACCTCGACGACCAGCTGCCGCCGGAGACCTCCGAGGAGGAGCAGGAGGAGGCCAATCCCTTCCTCGCGCTGGTGTTCGGGATCCTCCGGGTGACCGGGTGGGTGCTCCTCGCCCTCGCGGTGCTGACCTCGCCGTTCCTCGCGATCCTCGCCGCCAAGCTGCGCCGACGCCGCAGGCGCCGACGGGACGGTACGCCTCTCGACCGCATCCAGGGGGGATGGCAGGAGTTCGCCGACACCGCGATCGACCACGGCTACGAGATTCCGCGGTCGTCGACCCGCATCGAGGTCGCCGAAACCGTGGGGGGAACCGCCCCGCTCGCCCTGGCCCGGGCGGCCGACCGCGCGGCCTTCGGACCGGCCGTGCCCGACGAGCGCTCGGCGGAACAGGTGTGGCGAGTGGTCGGTGAACTGCGCGCAGCGCTTTCGCGAGGTCGCTCGCGACGGGAGCGCATCGGTGCGCTGATGTCGATGCGGTCGCTTCGACGCCACGGATCGCGACTCCCGCAGCGGCCGGACACCGTCCCGGGAACCGACGCGAGGACCAGGGCCGGTGATGCGGGCGCCAGCGCGGGGAGCAGCGCAGAGAATCCAGCCGGTTATGCGCCGAGCGCCCGACCGGCGAGGCGGAACTCGCCCTCCTGAGGCGCCGACCGCCACCACCGTCTCCTCCCCGTTTCCCCGACCGTGCTTCCCCGTGTCCTCCACAGATCGCGACGCGCCCGGCCGCTGACCCGCAGGGACTGCTGACATGGCGGGATGAGACTGAGCCTGCCGCCGCCACCCGAGACGTCGCCGCCCGCGCCCTTTCCGGTACTCGGGGTGGTTGCGCCACTCATCGCCGCCGCCGTGCTGTTCGCCGTGACCCGTTCGCCCTACGCGTTGATCTTCGCGGCCCTCAGTCCGGTCATCCTCGTCGCCGGGATCCTCGACGCGCGGGTCTCGGCGCGACGGCGGAGGCGGCGTGCCCGGCGCATCGAGAAGGACGCGGTGGCACGCCTGCGCGACGAGGTGGCGGCCGTGCATGCCGTGGATCGGGCCAGTCGGCTCACGGCCACGCCGTCGACACGCGCGATCGTCTCCGGTGCGGCTCCCGACTCGCTGCTCTGGCGCGGATTCGGCACGCGCGAGCGACCGTTCGTGCTCGGGCTGGCCCCGGTTCCGAGCGGCGTGTCGATCGACGGCATCCCCGGCAGTGCCGACGCCCGGGCGCTCGTCGACGAGGCGGCGGTGCTCCGGCACGCCCCGGCGACCGTAGGGCGCATCCCCGATGTCGGCCTGTGCGGACCGCCGGTGCTGACGAGCTCGGTCGCCCGCGGACTGGTGCTGCAGATCGCGTTTCTCGTGCATCCGGCCGAGGCGAACTTCTGGCAGCGACCGTCGGGCGAGGACTGGAGGTGGGTGGAGCGACTCCCGCACTGGGGAGGGCGGGTACGGTCACTCGCGACGGATTCGGCGACAGGGTCCGATCCGCCGACGGGAACGGATTCACCGACGGAGTTCGATCCGCTGACCGGAACGGAGCCGCCGACGGGGTCCGATTCGCCGACGGGGACGCCGACCGCGCAGGTGCGCATCCGGGTGGGCGGGGAGGACATCGTGATCGCCATGGCCGAGTCGGCATCGGCTCTGCCTCGCGTCTGCGACACCGTGCTGCTGCTCGTCGGGGCGACGGAGGCGCGGCTCCTGTCCGGTAGTTGCACGGCCATCGCCGGATCTGTGATCCGACCCGACCTGGTGTCCCGTGCCACGGCCGAGGCGGTGGCCCGCCGGTTGGCCGATCGCGCCACGCGCATCGCGACGCGGAACGCGGAACTGCCCGACCGGGTGGAGCTGCAGGAACTCGTGTCGCTGGATGCGCTTCCTCCCGGTGCGGCCGCGTCCGGGTCGCTCGCGTCCGGCTCGCTCGCGTCCGGTGCAGCGAGGCGTCGCACCGCACACGGGCTGCTTCGGGCGGTGCTCGGTCGAACCTCCTCGGGGGTGTTCACCATCGATCTCGCGCGGGATGGTCCCCACGCGGTGATCGGCGGAACGACCGGAAGCGGAAAGAGCGAACTGCTGATCACCTGGGTGGTGAGTTCCGCCCGCACCACGACTCCCGCCTTCCTCACCTTCCTGCTCGTGGACTTCAAGGGCGGGGCGTCCTTCGACGCCCTCGCCCGACTGCCGCACTGCGTCGGGTTCCTCACCGACCTCGACTCGGGAGCGGTGCGGCGAGCCATCGAGAGCCTCCGGGCCGAGCTGCGGCACCGCGAGCGATGGCTGCGCGAGCGCGGCATCCGTTCCCTCTCCGACGCGGATGAGGAGGGGATTGGCGAGCCGCGAGTGAGCATCCTCGCCCGCCTCGTGATCGTGGTCGACGAGTTCGCCGCCATGCTCGCCGAGTTCCCGGAACTGCACGACGTCTTCGCCGACATCGCCTCCCGAGGGCGCTCGCTGGGCATCCACCTGATCCTCTGCACGCAACGGCCCGTCGGCGTCGTGCGCGATGCGGTGCTCGCCAACTGCGGACTCCGGCTCTCGTTGCGGGTGACCTCCCGGGCCGACAGCATGGCGGTGATCGGCAGCGACGCCGCGGCGTCCCTTCCGCAGAGCGCGCGGGGTCGCTGCCTGGTGAGCATCAGCGGAGCGGCGGTCGTCCCGGTCCAGATCGCCACCGTGGACGCGGAGCGGCTGGCGCGGTTCGTCGACTCGGTGCGGAAGAACGCGACGGGAGAACCGCCGCGGCGACCGTGGCTCGATCCGCTGCCCGCGGTGCTGGCGCTGTCCGACCTGGAGGACCCGACCGTGCACCGCGGCGACCTCACCGGGGCCATGGTCTTCGGACTCACCGACGAGCCGGCGGAGCAACGACGGAGCTACGCCGCATGGCATCCTGAGCGCGACGGCTCCCTGCTCGTGCTCGGCACGCACCGGTCGGGCAAGACCTGTGTTCTCGCCACGCTCGCCGCCGTGGGTACCGGGCCATCGCCGTCCGCCCCGCGGTTCGTGCGGGTGCCGTCGGATCCGGTCGACACCTGGGACGCCGTCTCGGCCGCGTTCGAGGACCTGCGGGCCGGTGTCCGCCGCGCGCGGATCCTGGCTCTCGACGACGTCGACGCCCTCCTGGCCCGGTACGACCCGGACTACGCGCAAGTGTTCCTCGACATGCTGTCCGCGTTGGCTCGGGAGGGCCCCGGTGCGGGCATCCGCCTGGTGCTCACCGCGCAGCGCTTGTCCGCCGGGCTGTCGGGTCTTGCTCCGCTGCTCGGTCGGACGTTGCTGCTCCGCATGCCGAACCGTCAGGAGCACGCGCTCGCGGGTGGTGACGTCTCGACCTTCGATTCCGACCTGGTCCCCGGTGGCGGGTGGTGGCGCGGCTTCCGGGTGCAGGTGGCGCTCTGCGGGGCGGCCCGCGCGACGCCTGCGACGTCCGGGCGGCACGCCGCCACGTCCGCACCTGTCGTCGCAGGTGACCGTGCCGTGCTGCGCTCCCGGGCCGCGACGGTCCGCGCTGACGAGGCGGGCCGCCTGACCGCGGACGACCGCGCCACCAGCACCGACCGGCGCCCGGATGATGCGTCCGAACCTTCGACCGATCCCGTCATGGTGTTCCGTGCGGGCGACTCCTACGCGATCGTCAGCACGCGGCCGGCCGCGGTGGTTCCGCTGCTGCGGGTCGCGGCGGCGAGCGCGACGTCGTCGGGTATCCGGCTCGACATCGCGTATCTGTCCGTCATCCCGCCCACCGGTGTGCTGGCGCGTGCCGCTTCGCCGACCGGCGGGGGGATCATCGACGTCATTCTCGGTGATCCCGACGAGTGGCAGGCCGCATGGGGTGCGCTCGCGGCGGCGTCGCGTGCGCGACACGTGGTGTTCGACGCCTGCTCGGCGCGGGACTACCGGACGCTCACCCGTTCACCGACGTTGCCCCCGCCGCTCCGCTCGCACGGACGATCCGTGTGGTACCTACCGCCCACCGATCGTCCTGCCCGACCGGAGCGACGGCAATGGCCCCCGTAATGGCTGCCCGGTGCGCACCCGCCCGGAGCACAGCCGCCCGGAACACAGCCGTAGGGGGGAGAGCCTGTGCAGCCGTCTGCGGAAGAGCCGTCGGTCGGAGAGCGTCAGGCGGAGTGCGTCAGGCGGAGAGTACGGATTCGAGCGGTCGGGCGGGACGTCCGTGGGCCGCGGCGACCGCATCGTTCACCACATCACCGGCGTAGGTGTTCAGTCCGAGCGCGAGCGCCGGGTCGGCCCGGAGCGCGTCGCGCCACCCCGAGCGGGCGAGGGCGCGCACGTAGGGAAGGGTGGCGTTGGTCAGGGCGTAGGTCGAGGTGTGCGGCACCGCGCCCGGCATGTTGGCCACGCAGTAGAACAGCGATCCGTGCACCGGGAAGGTGGGATCGGCGTGCGTGGTCGGGTGCGAGTCCTCGAAGCACCCGCCCTGGTCGACGGAGATGTCGACGAGCACGCTCCCCGGTCGCATCCGCGACACGAGATCGTTGCTCACGAGCGTCGGTGCCTTCGCGCCGGCCACCAGCACCGATCCGATCACCAGGTCGGCGGAGCGGAGCGAGTTCTCGATCTCGAAGCCGTTGGACGCGACGGTCGTGATCCGCCCGGAGTACAGGGCGTCGATCTCCCGCAGACGGGCGAGGTTGGTGTCGAGCACGGTCACGTGTGCGCCGAGGCCCATGGCGATGTACGCCGCGTTCGTGCCGGCGACGCCACCGCCCAGCACGGTGACCCGCCCCGGGTGGGTGCCGGGCACACCGGGCAGCAGCAGACCGGGTCCGCCGTGCGGTGTCATCATCGTGTTCGCTCCTACGATCGGGGCGAGGCGGCCCGCCACCTCGCTCATCGGTGCGAGGAGCGGGAGTGTGGAGTTCGGCAGTTGCACCGTCTCGTAGGCCACGGCGGTGACGCGGGAGGCCAGGAGGGCCTCCGTGAGGTCGCGCTCGGCGGCGAGGTGCAGGTAGGCGAAGACCGTGAGGTCCTCGCGGAAGTGCCGGTATTCGCTTTCGATCGGCTCCTTCACCTTCAGCACGAGTTCGGCGTCCGACCACACGGCATCCGCATCGTCGGCCAGCGTGGCCCCCGCAGACGCGAAGGCCTCGTCGGAAATCGCCGACCCCGTACCCGCACCGGCCTGCACCACGACGGAATGCCCGTGCGACACGAGGTCGTGCACCCCTGACGGCGTCACGGCCACGCGGTACTCGTTGTTCTTCCGCTCGGTGGGTACGCCGATCCTCACGTCGAGACCGCCGTGAGCGCGGCGCTGCCGGTCATGGCGAGAACGAGCACGCAGCCGAGGCCGACGATCGCGATCAGGATCATGAGAACGGCGAGCAGCCGAAGACGCTTCGGTCCCCGGGGTACGGCGAGTCGCGCCCCCACCATCCCGGCGTACAGCACGACCACCGTGGCGATGCCGTACAGGGCGAGTCCGGTCGGTTCGGCATCCACGAAGAACGCGAGCGTGCCCACGCTGACCGCGGCGAGGATGCCGCCGAGGATCAACCAGCTGCGACCGGAGGCCGTGGTGAGGGCGGCCTGGTTGCGCATGAGCGTGGGATCGGGGCGGTCGTCCGGGTCGTCCGGACCGAAGGAGGTCGTCATCCCGTCACCGCCGCGGATGCCCGAATCGCGCCGACCGGCACCCCTCCGCCCAGAACCGCGAGGTCCAGTGCGGGACGGATCCGCTCCACTTGCTCGGCGGGCACGGAGCCCACCGCCGCGAGCAACTCGAGCGCGACGATCGAGGCGGCGCGGAGGCTGCCGTCCAGCATCTTCAGCGCGACCGACGTTCCGTCCGGCTGCGCCATCACCATCACGCCCTCCGCACCTCCCTTGGCCAGCAGCCCCACCTGGTCGACGACCAGCGTGTTGGCGCGGCCGGGCCCGTCGATGGCCCAGCCGTTCGCGCGGATCGCCGCGGAGAGCGAGGCCGCACGGCGAAAGATGTCGAAGGACGAGTTGGCGGGGCTTGTGCTGATCTTCGCGATGCCGCGGGCGAGCGCGGTGAGGGAGATCGCGTGCACCGGTGCGCCGCATCCGTCGACACCGGATGCGGCGATTCGCTCTCCCGTGAAGCGTTGCAGGACGTCTCGGATGCGCTCCTGCAGAGGATGTTGCGGGTCGAGGTAACTGTCCGTGTCCCACCCGTTCTGCACGCAGGCCAGGAGCATGGCGGCGTGCTTGCCGGAGCAGTTCATGTAGACGGGGGAGGCGCGCCCGCCCGAGCGAACCAGCTCGTCCCGTGCGTTCCGGTCGAGCGGCCAGTCGGCCGGGCAGCCGAGCGCCTCGACCGGAAGCCCGGCACGAGCGAGCATGCCCCGCACGAGGGAGACGTGCGGTGCGGTGCCGCTGTGGCTACCGCTCGCGATCGTGATCTCCTCCGGGCTGAGGTCCACCCCGCTCGCCAGGATGGCGAGCGCCTGGAAGGGCTTCATGCACGACCGGGGAAAGACGGGCGCCGACACGTCTCCGAGTGCCCGCAGCACCGTGCCGTCGGGGGCGAGCACCACGGCGGCTCCGGCGTGCCGGGACTCGACGAATCCGCTCCGCTCCACGGTGGCGAGCTCCACCGCGTTCGTCAGGGTGATCGTGGCTGTCATCGTGTCTCCGTCGGAACGTCGTCGTGGTGGGGAGCCGTCGTGCGGCGAGGATCGGGCAACCGAGCCGTCCACCGGTCGACGACCCGTTCGCGAGCCGTGGCCCGCGGGTTCATTCTCAGAGCGCGGCGAAGCCTTCGGCGAGCACGTCGAGCGCGTCGTCGAGCAGTTCGTCGGAGGCGGAGAGGCTGGGCAGGAAGCGCAGCACATTCCCGTACGTTCCCGCGGTGAGGATGATCACGCCGTTGGCGGCGGCGTGCGCGGCCAGAGCGCTGACCGCCGCCGCGTTGGGCTCCTTCGTCGTGTCGGCCGTGCCCGGTGCCACCAGCTCGATGGCCACCATCGCGCCGATCCCACGCACCTCTCCGATGATGTCGTAGCGGTCCTGCAGCTCGGTCAGCCGCGTCTTCAGCTTCTTCTCGATCCGACGTCCTTCGGCGAGCAGATCGTGCTGCTCGATGGCCTCGAACACGGCGATAGCGGCTGCGGCGGCCACCGGGTTGCCCCCGAAAGTTCCGCCCAGTCCGCCGGGCAGTGCAGCATCCATGATCTCGGCACGGCCGGTGACGCCGGCCAACGGCAGTCCGCCCGCGATGCCCTTCGCCGACAGGAGCAGGTCGGGAACGAGGCCGAAGTGCTCACTCGCCCAGTAGGCGCCGGTGCGGGCCATGCCGCTCTGGATCTCGTCGGCGATGAATACCACGCCGTTGGCGGTGCACCAGTCCTGCAGTGCGTTCAGGTACCCGTCGGCCGGGACCATGAAGCCGCCCTCGCCCTGAATCGGCTCCACGACGAGGCAGGCGAGGTCGACCGCGCCGATGCGCTTCTCGAGATACGCGATCGTGCGGGCGGCGGCCTCCGCGCCGGTGAGACCGTCGTGGTACGGGTACGAGCTCGGGGCGTGGAAGACGTCCCCGGCGAAGGGGCCGAATCCGGTCGCGTAGGGGGCCGCCTTGTAGTTCATCGCCATGGTGAGGTTGGTGCGCCCGTGGTACGCGTGGTCGAGCACGGCGACGGCGCGGCGACCGGTGTACTTGCGAGCGATCTTCACGCCGTTCTCCACCGCCTCCGCACCGGAGTTCACCAGCACGGTTCGCTTGGCGTGGTCACCGGGAGTGTGCTCGGCGAGGAGTTCCGCAACGCGGACGTACTCCTCGTACGGGGTGATCGTGAACAGCGTGTGCAGGAAGTCGTCGAGCTGGCCGGCGGCGGCGGCGGTGACGCCCGCCTCGGTGTGTCCGACGGTGGTCACACCGATACCGGCTCCGAGGTCGATGAACTGGTTGCCGTCGACGTCGACGACGATGGCCCCGTGGGCGCGATCGATGTAGACGGGGAGTGCGGACGAGACTCCGGGCGGCACGACGGCCATGCGGCGTGCGTGGAGCTCCTGCGACTTCGGACCGGGGATCGAGGTGACGATCTTGCGCTCCTGCGTGACGGTGGCGCGGGGAGCGGAGGTAGCGGCGGCGAGGGTGTCTGTCATGGTGTTTCGAGCCTACCCCGGCGGTTCCGGGCCACGGCCGAAGGACCGCCGAGGTGACGGCCAAACACAGGCGCCTTTCCGCCAATGCCGTCCAGCGCCAATGGCGTCCAGCGCCGACGCCGTCCGTCGCCGACGCCGTCCGTCGCCGATGCCGTTCTACCCTGATGCCGTGCGTCGCCGATGCCGTCCGCCCACCACTGCCGTTCGTCCGGGGGAGCCGCGGTCCGGGTAGCGTGACGGCATGAATGTGGACCACTCCTACGCCGTCGCCCTCACCTGGACCGGCAACCGCGGCTCGGGCACGTCGGACTACCGCTCCTACGGGCGCGATCACGTGCTGACCGCCGAGGGCAAGCCCCGAATCTCCGGATCGTCCGACCCGGTGTTCCGCGGCGACCGGGATCGCTGGAATCCGGAGGAGCTGCTCCTGGCCGCACTCACCCAGTGCCACCTGCTCTCCTACCTGCACGTGGCGGCGTCGGCGGGCGTCGTCGTCGTGGACTACACCGACGACTCGAGCGGCACCATGACGCAGACCCGGGATGGCGGCGGACACTTCACCGGTGTCACGCTTCGCCCGACCGTCACCGTGGCGGATCCGTCGCAAATCGATCTCGCCCAGAGCCTGCACGCTCGTGCCGCCGAGCTGTGCTTCATCGCCGCCTCGGTGAACTTCCCCGTGGTGCACGAACCCCGCACTCGGGCGGTATGACCGAGCAGCACCGTTCCGGGGCGGCGAATATCGCCGTGCACAGCGGGTATTGCGGTTGCCTCAGGCACACTTGTCGAATACTCCCAACGAAAGCAGCTTTGTGAACCGACGCATTCCTCTCTTTTTCGCGACGATCTCGGTGCTCGCCCTGACGGCGTGCTCGAGTTCCCCGACGGACGAGCCGGAGGGCGCGAACGGGTCGACGCCGGCACCCGGTGCCACGGCCGCGGAATGCGCCGACACCCAGTCGGGTAGTGCATCCGAGGCGGTGACCGTGACGGGTGAGGTGGGCACCGCTCCCGAGGTCAGCATCGACGCGCCGGTCGAGGCGTCCACCACGGAGCGCACGATCGTGACCGAGGGCGACGGCGCGGAGATCGAGCCGGGCGACCAGGCCAAGATCGCCATCGCCGTGTACAACGGCACCACCGGAGAGGTCGTCGACGCCCTCCCGTACAGCGCCGAGCAGCCCGTGCCGTTCCCCGTCGACGACACCCTGTTCCTCCCCGGCATCGTGCGTGCGGTGGAGTGCACCACAGTGGGCTCCCGCATCGTGGCCGTCACGTCGCCGGAGGACTCCTTCGCCGCGGAGGCCCTCACCGAGCTCGGCCTGAGCGAGGGGGACAGCACCGTCTTCGTCATCGACGTGCTCGACAAGATGGCCGATCGCGCGACCGGCGTCGATCAGCCCGCTCAGGAGGGTCTGCCGACGGTGGAGCTGGCCGAGGACGGCCAGCCCACGGTGACGATCCCCGAGGGTGATGCACCGACCGAGCTGCAGATCGCCGTGCTCAAGGAGGGTGACGGAGCCGTCGTGCAGGAGGGCGACAGCGTGACCGTTCAGTACCAGGGCACGCTGTGGGCAACCGGTGAGGTGTTCGACGAGAGCTGGGGCAAGGCCCCGGCGACCTTCGTCACCAGCCAGGTCGTGCCCGGCTTCGGCAAGGCGCTGGTCGGCCAGAAGGTCGGATCGCAGGTCCTCGCCGTTCTGCCGCCCGCCGAGGGCTACGGCGAGGCGGGGCAGCCGGATGCCGGCATCAGCGGCACCGACACGCTCGTCTTCGTCGTCGACATCCTCGACACCACCGCTGCCGCCCCCCAGGGCTGACAGCACCGGGCAGGGCGCGACGATGGGGCCGCACCGAGCGACCGCCGTGGGCGTCCTGTCCCTGGTCGCGGCGGCCTCGCTCACGGGATGCTATTCCGCGAATGATTACCGCGGGCCGTTGCCCACGGCCACCAGTGCGTCCGGATCCTCGGTGGGCGATCCTCTGAGCGCCGAGGCTGCGGATCGTCTGCTCGCCGACGACTCCACGAACGACCGTGCGTACCTGATGCTCGATGGCAGCTACGTGCTCACCCGCCGCACCGCGCCCCTGCCCGACAACGTGCGCGAGGACATCATTACGCGGGTGCACGAACGATTCGCCGGTGTGCGTACGGCGCGGCAGTACTCCGAGGTCATCGACGCCGGATCGTTCATCGAGGCGGAGGCGAGCCGTTCCTCGGGTCGGCTCCTCCGGGTGATCGACCCGCTGTGCGTCCCGCCGAGCGGAGCCGGTGAGGACGATCTCTGCGAGTGGCTGGTGGGAACCCCCGCCGACCCCGACGCCGCCAACCCGACGGGCCTCGCCACGGGCACCGACCTGTGGATCGCCCAGCAGGAGAACTCGGGCACCTTCGAGACCCTCATCGTGCCGCCGCCGCCTCCGGCGCCTCCGCCCGGTTCACCAATGGGAGGATGACGGGATGCGCAGAGTGATCGTCCTCGGTTCCACCGGTTCCATCGGCGTACAGGCTTTGGAGGTGATCGCGGCCCATCCCGAGCTCTTCGAGGTGGTGGGCCTCGGTGCGGGCTCCAGGCGGGCGGAGGCGACGGCTCAGGCCGCCGCCCACGGGGTGGAGCACGTGGCGCTCGGCGCGGATGAGGCCGAGCAACTGGTGCGCACGGTCGACGCCGACGTGGTGCTGAACGGCATCACCGGATCGGTCGGCCTGGGGCCTACGCTCGCCGCACTGGAGAGCGGACGGATGCTCGCGCTCGCGAATAAGGAGTCGCTCATCGTGGGGGGCGAGCTGGTGAAGGGGATAGCCGCGCCCGGTCAACTGGTCCCGGTGGATTCGGAGCACTCGGCGCTGGCGCAGGCGCTCCGCTCCGGGACGGCGGACGAGGTCCGTCGCCTCGTCGTCACGGCATCCGGTGGACCGTTCCGGGGCAGCCGCCGGGAAGACCTGCACGACGTCACCCCCCGACAGGCGCTCGCGCACCCCACTTGGGACATGGGGCTTGTGATCACCACCAACTCCGCCACGCTGGTGAACAAGGGGCTCGAGGTCATCGAGGCGTCCCTGCTCTTCGACGTTCCGTACGACCGCATCGACGTGGTCGTGCACCCGCAGTCGATCGTGCACTCCATGGTGGAGTTCATCGACGGGTCGACGATCGCGCAGGCGTCGCTGCCCGACATGCGCCTGCCCATCGCCCTCGGGATGAACTGGCCCGATCGAGTGCCGGATGCGGGCCACCCGATCGACTGGACCACGGCATCCTCGTGGACGTTCGAGCCGCTGGACGAGACGGCCTTCCCCGCCGTTGCTGTGGCCAAGCAGGTGGGCCGAGCGGGCGGGATCTGGCCCGCGGTGTACAACGCCGCGAACGAGCAGGCCGTCGCGGCATTTCACGCCGGCCGGATCGGCTTCCTCGGCATCGTGGACACCATTCGGGCCGTTCTCGATACGACGTCCGCGGCGTCGGGTCCGCTGACCCGCGAGTCGCTCGCCGAAGCCGAGACCGCGGCGCGACGGGACGCGGACCGGCTGATCGCCGCGCAGCCTTAGCCCGCCGACGCCCGCGGGTATTCCTACCCGCGCAGCGTCGGCCGGCCGTCGACGCCGGAGCGTTATCCGTTTCCCCGGCCTCCGCCGTTCCCGTTCCCGTTGCCGCCGCCGTTGCCACCACCGGAATTGCCGTTGCCGTTGCCACCACCGGAATTGCCGTTGCCGTTCCCGCTGCCACCACCTTCTCCGCCGGTGTCGCCTCCACCGTCGCCCGGAGCCGGAGCGGGAGCCGGTGCGGGTGCAGGTGCGGGCGCCGGAGCGGGAGCCGGTACGGGTGCAGGTGCAGGTGCGGGCGCCGGAGCGGGCGCCGGTGCAGGTGCAGGTGCAGGTGCGGGCGCCGGCTTGGGGTTGCTCGCCGGGGGAGTCGCCGAATCCGGCTCCGGCGCGTCGTCGGAATCGGTCACCGTTTCCTCCGTCGACGTCGAGTCCGGGGACTCGGAGGGCAGGGGAGCGTCGGGGTTGTCCGCTGCGGCGATCAGCGCATCGAGCTGCGCCCGCACCGCGTCGATGGCCGCGATCACCTCGTCCCGCGTGGCCTCGGAGATATCCCCTCGGGTGAGGGCGTAGTTCACTTCGGTGATCAGGGTGTCGAGCCCCGCACGGGCATCGGCGTACGCCTCATTCTGAGCCTCCTCGCTCACCGCGAGGACGCGGGCTTGGAAGCTCTGCAGAGCGGCCTCCTGCGGCGTCAGCTGGGGTGAGCAGCCCGCGAGCACCAGCACCGCCGCAAGTGCGATCCCCATCGTCGTCGGTCGACGCATCATTCCGGTTCCTCCACGCTTCGTTGCAACTCTTCGAGCGACGTGCCCAAGTCACCGGGCACGCTCGGGTACTCCACCGTGTCCGTACCCGATCCGGTGGTCATGTTCTGGATCACGGTCCAGCCGATGACCGATGCGATCACGAGCAGGATGGCGGCGACGATCACAGCCCACGGTCGGCGCTGGCGCGAACGCTCATGGGCGCGCAGCGTCCGTCGCGGTACGGGGTTTGGGGCGGCGGTCGACTCGGCCAGCACGGGTACGACGGCCTCGGTCGGCGTCGCCTCCAGCGGCAGGGCGGGTGGCGGGGTCGCGGGACGTTCGCGTGCGGGGGAGGCAGCGCCCGGAGCCGGGAACCGGTCGGTCACCGCGGCGGTGGGCAGGGGACGGGTCGCTCGCCCCTCCGACTGTTCGGTCAGGTCGGACGCCTGGGCCGATCCGCCGAGGGTGGTCGGTCCGCCGGCGGAGGCCGACCCGCCGATGGTGGCCAACCCGCCGATGGTGGCCAACCCACTGATGGTGGTGAGGGCTTCCGTGTCCGTGTACTCCCCGACGGGGTAGGCGTCGGTCGGCGCGGGCCCTCCCTTGCCTCCCACTCGCATCGCCCGGAGCGCTTCCGACACGCGGCGGGCGCTCGGACGCTCGGTCGGCACGCGCGACGTCATCGCGCGGATCAATCGGCGCAAGGGCTCGGGCACCGCGTCCGGCACGTCCGGGTCCCTCAGCACCCGGGCGCTCGCCGACTCGGCGGCGGACCCGGGGAACGCCTTCGCCCCGGTCAGGCATTCCAGCAGCACGAGACCGAGCGCATAGATGTCCGCCGACGAGTCCACCGTCGATCCCATCGCCTGCTCCGGACTGAGATAGCTGACCGTACCGATGATGGACCCGGAGGCGGTCAGGTGCGTTCCGTCGATGATGCGCGCGATGCCGAAGTCCGCGAGCTTCGTGGCCGCCGTCGTGTCCTCCGCGGAGTTCGACGGCAGCAGCACGTTCGCCGGCTTGATGTCGCGGTGAACCACGCCGCGCCGGTGGATGTAGTGCAGTGCGTCGGCGAGATCGGCGCCGATCGCGGCGACCTCGAGCGGTGGCATCGGTCCCGACGCGATACGACCCTGGAGGGTGTCGCCCGACACCAGTTCCATGACGATGTAGGCGATCGAGCCCCGCACCGACTCGTCGGCACCCGCGTCGAACAGGGTGACGAGGCCGGGATGGCTGAGGCTCGCGAGCATGCGTACCTCGCTGTCCTGACGGCGGAGTTCCGCCGCATCGGCCGTGCTGGCGGCGAAGACCTTGACCGCCACCTGCCGGCCCAGCGCCTCGTCCTTCGCCCGGTAGACGACCGACATGCCGCCGTGCCCGAGCACGGCCTCGAGGCGGTAGCGCTCGCCGAGTCGCGAGCCGACGAGCTCGGCGACCTGGCTTCCCGACATGCGCTCACCCTCCGATCCGTGTACACCGATGCTACGCACTGCGCGATTTCCGCGATGCCGGTTGACGGCGCCCGGGCACCGGTGCCCTGCG
Source organism: Planctomonas psychrotolerans (assembly GCF_008642235.1). Lineage (GTDB taxonomy): Bacteria > Actinomycetota > Actinomycetes > Actinomycetales > Microbacteriaceae > Planctomonas > Planctomonas psychrotolerans. The sequence continues at coordinate 2,607,205 of NZ_SJEV01000001.1, forward strand.
TCCGGTGCGCGAGCCCCGTCACCCGCGAGCGCCGTCACCCGCGAGCGCAACCGGTGGTCCGGGCACTCGGCACTGTGCTGGCTCGGAGCATTGCGCGGATATGGTTTCGGGTGTGGACGTTGTGCTCTATCTGCTCGGTATCGTCGCGGTCCTGATCGGGCTCGCGCTGAGCATCGGCTTGCACGAGATCGGGCACCTGGTGCCGGCGAAGCTGTTCGGGGTGAAGGTGACCCAGTACATGATCGGCTTCGGTCCGACGTTGTGGTCGCGGCGGCGCGGTGAGACCGAATACGGCGTCAAGGCCATCCCGCTGGGTGGCTACATCTCGATGATCGGAATGTTCCCGCCGGCCCGAGCCGGCGGTGCGATGCGCGAGGCCAGCACAGGGTTCTTCTCCTCACTCGCGCAGGATGCCCGGGTGGCGAGCGCCGACAGCATCGGCTCCGGGGAACGCGACCGCGCGTTCTACCGTCTGCCCGTCTACAAACGCATCATCATCATGCTCGGCGGGCCGTTCATGAACCTGCTGATCGCCATCGTGTTGTTCGCCATCCTGCTCATGGGATTCGGCGCCGCCCAGTTCACCACCACGCTCGCGAGCGTCAGCCAGTGCGTTCTCCCGGCCACGAGCGATCGTCAGGTCTGCGAACCCGGTGACCCTCAGTCGCCGGGGGCCGCGGCGGGCCTCCTCCCCGGGGACCGGATCGTCGCCATCGACGGCGAGCCCATCACCGAGTGGGACGAGATCGCGGGCGTCATCCGGGACGCGCCCGACGACGTCCTCGTCTTCGAGGTGGAACGCGACGGCGTCACCCAGTCCCTGCCGGTCACGCCGCTGCTCTCCGAGCGCTACGTGATCGACGACGTCGGGCAGATCGTCGAGGATGCGTCGGGGGAGCCGGTGACCCGGAACGTGGGCTTCATCGGCATCGGTCCCACCCAGACCGTGGTGCAGCAGCCCGCGTCGGCCGTGCTTCCGCACATCTGGGAGAACATCACCCGGGTGGGCGGCATCATCCTCACCCTTCCGCAGCAGTTGTTCGCGGTGGCGCAGTCGACGTTCGGCGGCGAGGAGCGCGACCCGAACGGGCTCATCAGCGTGGTGGGTGTGGGCCGGGTCGCCGGGGAGATCGCGAGCCTCGATCAGGTGCCGCTCGACGCCAAGGTGTCCGGCCTGATCGGTGTCCTCGGCTCGCTCAACGTGGCGCTGTTCGTCTTCAACCTGATCCCGCTCATGCCGCTCGACGGCGGTCACGTCGCCGGTGCCCTGTGGGAGGGCCTCAAGCGCACCGTCGCCCGTCTCTTCGGCCGCCGGGACCCGGGACCGGTGGACACCGCGAAGCTCATGCCGGTCACGTTCGCCGTGGTGATCCTGCTGGGCGGCATGAGCGCCCTGCTCATCTACTCGGACCTGGTGAATCCGATCCGCTTCTTCGGCTGACGCCTGCTCAGCGGAAGGAACAGCGCGAAGGGTCAGACGAGGGACAGCACGAAGGAGAGGACGAAGCCGGCGGCGGTGCTGAGCGCGACCGCGGGCCCGCCGTGTTCGTACGCCTCCGGCATCAACGTGTCCGCAAGCGAAGCGATTACGGCGCCCGCCGCGAAGGCCAGCGGAAGAGAGATCATCTCGGGGTCGCTGCCAGCGAGGGGCCCGGCGCCGAGGAACACGGCCGCGACGAGGAGCACACCGCAGGCGGTCCACAGCCCGAGCACCGATGCCGTGGAGCGACCCTGGCTGCGCATCGACGCGGCGCCCACCAACGACTCGGGCAGGTTCGAGACGAAGATCGCCGCGAGGAGGGCGATACCGCCCGAGCCCTCCTGCAGGGAGATGCCGAGGGCCAGGTTCTCCGGAACGCCGTCGAGGGTGACTGCGGCGAGAAGCGCCATCCCCGCCGCACCGCGCATGGAGGCGGAAGTGGGCGCCTTCTCCTCGGCGGCGGCATCCGTGTCGAGCTTCGCGCTGCCCTCCACGCGGTCTGCGGGTTTCCCGCTCCCCGGTTGTGCGTAGCGGTCGAGAAGCGCGCTCAACACGGTGAAGACCACCGCGCCCGCCATCAGCCCGAGTGCCGCGCGCACCATGCCGCCCTGCTCGTACGCATCCTCGAACAGCTCGAACGTGAGCGCGGTGATCAGCGAGCCCGCCGCGAATGACAGCAGAATCGCGAGAACGCGCTTCGGCAGCTGGAATCGCACGCCGATGCCGGCGCCGATGATCAGGGCACTCGACGCCAGCACGCCGAAGAGGAGGGTTGTCGTCACGCGACAAGTATGGGATCACGCAGCCTCCCGCAACAGGGGTCGGCGCGGGCCTGTTCCAGTTGCTCCCTCCCCGAGCGGAACTCCATCCTCGAAAGGATCTCTTTCGTCGAGAGGAGAGCGTGCAGATTCGACACGTAAGCTGTTCGGGTGCCAGCAGTGAATATTGGAATGCCCAAGGTGCCCGAGGTCTTGGCCCCGCGGCGGAAGACCCGACAGATCAACGTGGGCAAGGTCAAGGTGGGCGGCAACGCCCAGGTGAGCGTGCAGTCGATGACGACCACGCAGACCACCAACATCAACGCGACGCTGCAGCAGATCGCCGAGCTCACCGCCACCGGATGCGACATCGTACGCGTCGCGGTGCCGCACCAGGACGACGCCGATGTGCTCAAGATCATCGCGGCGAAGAGCCAGATCCCGGTGATCGCCGACATCCACTTCCAGCCTCGCTACGTGTTCACCGCCATCGACGCCGGTGTCGGTGCCGTGCGCGTGAACCCGGGCAACATCCGCAAGTTCGACGACCGCGTCGGAGAGATCGCGGCCGCCGCGAAGGCCGCGAACGTGAGCATCCGGATCGGGGTGAACGCCGGATCGCTCGACCCCCGCCTGCTCGAGAAGTACGGCAAGGCGACGCCCGAGGCGCTCGTCGAGTCGGCCGTCTGGGAGGCCAGCCTCTTCGAGGAGCACGACTTCCACGACTTCAAGATCTCCGTCAAGCACAACGACCCCATCGTGATGGTCAAGGCCTACCGGCTCCTCTCGGAGCGGGGCGACTGGCCGCTGCACCTCGGCGTGACCGAGGCCGGCCCCGCGTTCCAGGGCACCATCAAGTCGGCCACCGCCTTCGGCATCCTGCTCTCCGAGGGCATCGGCGACACCATCCGCGTCTCGCTTTCCGCACCACCGGCGGAGGAGGTGAAGGTGGGACTCCAGATCCTGCAGTCCCTCAACCTCCGTGAACGCAAGCTCGAGATCGTGTCTTGCCCGAGTTGCGGACGCGCGCAGGTGGACGTGTACACGCTCGCCAACGAGGTCACCGAGGGACTCAAGCACGTGACCGTTCCGCTGCGCGTCGCCGTGATGGGCTGCGTGGTCAACGGTCCGGGTGAGGCGCGCGAGGCGGAACTGGGTGTCGCGTCCGGGAATGGCCGTGGTCAGATCTTCGTTAAGGGAGAGGTCATCAAGACGGTGCCCGAGGCGGACATCGTTGCGACCCTCATCGAGGAAGCCAACCGTCTCGCGGCCGAGATGCCGTCGAGTGCGGTGGGCACACCAGAGGTCGTGACGGCGTAACCTGTCCCACGGCGGTCGTTCGTCCCGATTTCGACCCCGTTCTCGCCGGACTGGATGGCACACCACCCACCACGGCCGCCTGCTCGGGCGGCACGCGCGCGAGCGCACCACCAAACGAAGGATGCTTGTGAACGGTAATGCCAGTTTCCGGCATCGGAACGTGTCGCTGTTGTCGGTTTCGGCAGTGCTCGCCCCCGAGGTCGTCTCTTCCATCCACATCGACGAGCTACTGGCGCCGACACTCACGAAGCTCCGCCTCCCCATGGGACTGCTGCAGCGGGTCGCCGGCGTGCACGAGCGACGCAACTGGAACGACGAGCTGACGTTCGACGACGCGGCCACCCAGGCCGGGCGCGACGCCCTCGCGGTGTCGGGAGTCGACCCGGCGGAGGTCGGACTTCTCATCAACACGTCGGTCACCCGCACGCACCTCGAGCCCTCGGTCGCCGTGCGCATCCACCACGGACTGGGCCTGCCGTCGTCCGCCCTCAACTTCGACATCGCGAACGCCTGCCTCGGCTTCGTCAACGGCATGACGCTCGCCGCGCAGCTGATCGACTCCGGACAGATCAAGTACGCCGTCATCGTCGACGGTGAGGACGCCGGTGACGTGCGGCACAACACCGTGCAGCGCCTGCTCCGTTCGGGCGTCACGCGCAAGGACTTCATGAGCGAGTTCCCGAGCCTCACCCTCGGCGCGGGTGCCGCGGCGGCCGTTCTCGGCCCGGCCGACGCCCATCCCGAGGGTCATCAGATTCTCGGCGGCATCACCCGCGCCGCCACCCAGCACAACCGGCTCTGCTTCGGTGACGCCGACGGGATGTTCACCGACACGAAGGCGCTGCTCCGCGGCGGCATGGAACTGGTGGTCGAGGCCTGGAACGAGGCGAAGGACTCCTGGGACTGGGCGACCATGGACCGCTACATCCTGCACCAGGTGTCGGATGTGCACACGAACGCCATCGTGAAGGCGGCCAAGCTCGACAAGGACCGCGTTCCGCGCACGTATCCGATGCTCGGCAACGTGGGCCCCGCCTCCATCCCCATCACCCTCGCCGGTGAGGCCGGATCGCTGGACAAGGGCCAGCGCGTGCTCTGCATGGGCGTCGGATCGGGCCTCAACACGGCCATGACCGAGATCGTCTGGTAGCTCGGTGAGTTCCGACGGCGTCGCCGCCCGCGCGGAGGCGAGCCTGCCGCCGCATCCGCTGCCCGGCCTCGACCCGGCCTTCTCCCGTGTTGTGCACGTGCCCGTGGGCACCGGCACCGAGGGGGACGGCATCGGCGTCGGTGCTGGTGCCGGTGCCCGGAACGGTGCTTCCGGCGCAGGTGGCGCTGCGAGCGCCTCCGGTGTGTCGCACGGCTGGCACGTCCTCGACAACGGTGCGGCACTCGCGGCACGGGGGATCCAGCCCCGCGGCACCATCCTGTGCGTGCACGGCAATCCCACCTGGTCGTACCTCTGGCGGGAGCTCGTCAGCGCCGCTGCCGAGCGCGCCGAGCGAGATCCGGCGAACGCGTGGCGCGTGGTCGCCGTCGACCAGCTCGACATGGGCTTCTCCGAACGCACCGGAACCGTACGGCCGCTCGCGACCCGCATCGCCGACCTCTCCGCCCTCACCCGCGAGTTGGGGATCGAGGATGGACCCGTCGTCACGCTCGGCCACGACTGGGGCGGCGTCGTGTCCCTCGGCTGGGCGGTGCAGCACCGTGAGTCGCTCGCCGCGGTGATGCTGCTCAACACCGCGGTGCACCAGCCGGAACACCTGGCCATTCCCGCCCCGCTGCGTCTCGCCCTCCGCCGCTCCCTGCTCGAACGCAGCACCGTGGCGACCCCGGCATTCCTCGAGACGACCCTCGCCCTCGCGCATCCGCGGCTCGACCCCGCGGTACGGGACGCGTTCCGCGCACCGTATCGGGGCGCCGCCCGCCGCGCGGGGATCGGCGGGTTCGTCGCCGACATCCCCGTCTCACCCGAGCACCGCAGCTTCGCCGCGCTCGACGCGGTGGCGGAGGGCATCCGCTCGTTGCACGTGCCCGCCGTTATGCTCTGGGGTCCGCGCGACCCCGTGTTCGGCGACCAGTACCTCGCCGACCTGATCACGCGCCTGCCGCAGGCCGACGTGCACCGCTTCGAGGGCACCGGGCACCTCATCGCCGAGGACGTGAATTACGCGCCGGTGCTGCTCGACTGGCTCGCCTCGAAGGTGCCAGCCGGAGCGGGTGACCCGGATGCGTCGGTCGGCCCGGCGGCTTCGCCCGACCGAGACGCCGCCGACGCGGGATCGCGTTCCGGAGAGGTCACCGCCCCGTTCCGCCCGATGGGCGCAGTGCTCGACGAGTTGCGCGCCAGCGATCGCACGGCTCTCGTGGAGATGGCGCCACGAGGCGCCTCGTCCGCGCCCCGCTCCGTGAGCTGGCGGCTGCTGTCGCGCCGGGTCACCGAGCTGGCGGCCGGTCTGTCCGCGAGCGGGGTGCGCCCGGGGGACCGGGTGTCGCTGCTCGTGCCGCCCGGTGCAGATCTCACGGCGGTGCTCTACGCCTGCCTGCGGATCGGCGCGGTGGTGGTCGTGGCCGACGCCGGCCTCGGTCTCGCCGGCCTCGGTCGGGCCGTGCGCGGCGCGCGCCCCGACCACCTGATCGGCATCGAGACCGCCCTGGCCGCGGCTCGCTTGCTGGGGTGGCCCGGGCAGCGATTCTCCGCCACCACACTCGCCCCGCCTGTCGCCGCGGCGCTCGGCGTGCGCGCGAGCCTGCCGCAGCTTGCGGCGCTCGGCGCGGAGTCGAGCACGCCCCTGCCCGAGGCGCCCGGCGCCGACGACACCGCCGCCATCCTCTTCACGTCGGGCTCCACGGGACCCGCGAAGGGCGTGGTCTACACCCACCGCCAGCTCGCGGCCATGCGCGATGCGCTCGCTGCGCAGTACGGCATCGGTGCAGGCACCGGACTGGTGGCCGGCTTCGCACCGTTCGCGCTCCTCGGTCCGGCGCTCGGGGCGACCAGTGTGACCCCCGACATGACCGTGACCCGACCGGGAACGCTCACCGCAACGGCCGTGGCCGCGGCCGCCGCAGCCGCGAACGCCACCGTGCTGTTCGCCTCGCCCGCCGCCCTCACCAACGTGGTCGCCACAGCCGCGTCGCTGGATGCGGCCGAACGGGGAGTGCTCGCGTCGGTGCGCACCCTGCTCTCGGCCGGTGCTCCGCTCGGCATCCCCTTGCTCGAACGGGTGGCCGAGCTGCTGCCGAACGCCACCGTGTCCACTCCGTACGGCATGACCGAGGGCCTGCTGCTCACCGACATCTCGCTCGACGAGATCCGCTCGGCGGCCCGGCAGCCGGACGAGGGCGTCTGCGTCGGCGCGCCGGCCGCATCCGTGCGCCTGCGGGTCAGCCCCCTCGATGAGCTCGGCGAGGCAGTGGGGAGCCTGACGGACGAGCCCGGTGTGACCGGGGAGATCGTGGCATCCGCCCCGCACATCAAGGAACGCTACGACCGGCTGTGGATCACCGACACGGCGAGCAAGCGCGACAGTGCGCCGGAGCGGCGCTGGCATCGCACCGGGGATGTCGGCCACTTCGATGCGGCCGGTCGACTGTGGGTCGAGGGCAGGTTGCCGCATGTGCTCGTCACCGCCGACGGCCCTCTCACTCCCGTCGGGCCGGAGCAGCGCATCGAGACCCTCCCGGCCGTGGCCCGTGCCGCCCTGGTCGGTGTGGGTCCTCGGGGCACGCAGCAGGCTGTTGCCGTGATCGAGACGCGGGATGCCGCGCGTCGGGTCGTTCTTGCGCCGGCGGAGCTGACTGCGGAGATCCGGCACGTGACCGGCATCGACGTGGCCGCGGCGCTCGTCGTACGCGTGCTGCCCACCGACATCCGGCACAACTCGAAAATCGACCGCGCCGCACTCTCGCGGTGGGCAGCGGGCATCCTCGCGGGCGGGCCGGTGCGCGAACCGTGAGGGTGCTCGTCACCGGCGCGAGCGGCATGCTCGGGGCGGGCGTTGCCGTCGCACTCGCCGCGCGCGGCGACGACGTGCGCACCTTCCAGCGTGGTGCACCGTCGGTTTCGGGTGTCGACGACATGCGCGGCAGCCTCACCGACGCCGCGGCCGTCGCACGCGCCGTCGCCGGTGCGGATGCGGTGGTGCACCTCGCGGCGAAGGTGTCGCTCGCGGGGGACCGGGCCGACTTCGAGGCGGTGAACGTGGACGGCACCCGCACCCTGCTCGACGCCGCCCGGGCCGCCGGTGCCCGCCGCTTCGTGTACACGTCGTCGCCGTCGGTGGCTCACGCCGGTGTGTCCATCGTGGGGGACGACGCCCTTCCCGCCGACCCGGACCGTGCCCGCGGCGACTATGCGCGCACCAAGGCGCGCGCGGAGCTCGCCGCGCTCGAGGCCGACGCGCCGGGTTTCGCGACGGTGGCGGTACGTCCGCACCTGGTGTGGGGACCGGGCGACACCCAGCTCATCGGGCGCATCGTCGAGCGGGCTCGGGCCGGACGGCTGCCGCTCCTCGGACGCGGCGCCGCTCTGCTCGACACCACATACATCGACAACGCTGTGGATGCTCACGTCGCCGCGCTCGATCGTGCCGATGATGTGCACGGCCGGTCGTACGTGGTGACCAACGGGCAGCCGCGCACCGTGGCCGAGTTGATGGCCGCCATCTGCGGAGCCGCCGGGGTGGCCGCGCCGCGCTGGCGGGTACCCGCATCGGTCGCTCGCGCCGCCGGCGGGGTCGTCGAAGCGGTCTGGGCCGTCGCGCCCGGGGAGGACGAGCCGCCGATGACCCGGTTCCTCGCGGAGCAGCTCTCCACCTCGCACTGGTACGACCAGCGCCGAACCCGTGCGGAACTGCACTGGACGCCCGCGGTGGGCCTCGACGAGGGCTTCGAGCGCCTCGCCGCCTCCTACCGCGCCTGATCCGGAGGGCGGGACCCGTGCGCGCGACCGGGCGCGCGATCCGCGTCGACCATCGCACCTAACATAGACAGCGTGTCAACTCGCCTATCGAAGCTCTTCGTCCGCACGCTCCGTGAAGATCCCGCCGACGCCGAGGTGACCAGCCACCGGCTGCTCGTGCGCGCCGGGTACGTTCGCCGCCAGGCTCCGGGCGTGTTCGCCTGGCTCCCGCTCGGCCTGCGCGTGAAGGCGAAGCTCGAGGCCATCATCCGCGAGGAGATGGAGGCCATCGACGCCCAGGAAGTGCACTTCCCGGCGCTGCTGCCGCGGGAGCCCTACGAGGCGTCCGGCCGCTGGGAGAAGTACGGCGACGGCATCTTCCGCATGAAGGACCGCAAGGGTGCCGATTACCTCCTCGCGCCGACGCACGAGGAGGTCTTCACGCTGCTCGTGAAGGACCTCTACGGCTCGTACAAGGACCTGCCCCTGTCGATTTACCAGATCCAGGACAAGTACCGCGACGAGGCGCGGCCTCGCGCTGGCCTCCTGCGCGGGCGCGAGTTCACGATGAAGGACGCCTACTCGTTCGACTACACCGACGCGGGTCTCGAGGCGTCGTACGAGGCGCAGCGGAGCGCGTACGAGCGCATCTTCAGGCGCCTCGGTCTCGAGTACGTGATCGTCAACGCCGACAGCGGGCTCATGGGCGGTGCCCGGAGCGAGGAGTTCCTGCACCCCACGTCGATCGGTGAAGACACGTTCGTGCGCACCGAGGGCGGGTACGCCGCCAACGTGGAGGCCTTCCGCACGGTGGTTCCCGACGCGCTGCCCATCGATGGTCTGCCGGCCGCAGAGGTGTTCGACTCCCCGAACACCCCCACGATCGCGACCCTCGTCGATCTCGCCAACGACCGGCATCCGCGCGCCGACGGGCGCGCGTGGACGGCCGCCGACACCCTCAAGAACGTGGTGCTCGCCCTCACCCACCTCGACGGCACGCGCGAGCTCGTCGTCGTCGGGCTCCCCGGGGACCGGGATGTCGACCTCAAGCGCGTCGAGGTGGCCTTCGCCCCCGCCGACGTCGATGCCGCCACCGACGCCGACTTCGAGCGGAACCCGGCGCTCGTGAAGGGCTACATCGGCCCATGGAGCGCGTCCGGTCCCGTGCTCGGCGGAACCGACGAGAACCCATCGAGCTCGGGTATCCGGTTCTTCCTCGACCCGCGCGTCGTCGACGGCACCGCCTGGCTCACCGGCGCGAACGAGGACCAGAAGCACGTGTTCGGTCTCGTGGCGGGCCGCGATTTCCGGGCGGACGGATTCATCGAGGCGGCCGAGGTACGTGCCGGTGACCTCGCCCCCGACGGATCCGGACCGATCGAGGTGGCCCGCGGCATGGAGATCGGGCACGTCTTCCAGCTCGGTCGCTTCTTCGCCGAGACTCTCGGTCTCAAGGTGCTCGACGAGAACGGCAAGCTCGTCACGGTGACGATGGGGTCGTACGGCATCGGTGTCACGCGCATCCTCGCCGTCATCGCCGAGGCGAACAACGACGACCGCGGGCTCATCTGGCCCGAGGCGGTGTCGCCGTTCGACGTGCACGTCGTCGCGACCGGTCGCGATGCGGCCGTGTACGAGGCGGCGGAGACCGTCGTCGCGGACCTCGAGGCCGCGGGTCTCGACGTGCTCTACGACGACCGTCCCAAGGTGTCGCCGGGAGTGAAGTTCGGCGACGCCGAGCTGCTCGGTGTGCCCCGCATCGTCATCCTCGGTCGCGGTGTGGCCGACGGTGAGGCGGAGCTGTGGGACCGGCGGACGGGGGAGCGCACGCCGGTCGCTCTCGCCGAGGTCGCCGCCTCCTTCGCCCGCTAGCGGTCGCTGACCGGTAACGTCCCTTCGGTCCCTGAGCCCGTCGAAGGGACGCACCTCGACGGTCCCTGAGCCTGTCGAAGGGACGTTACCGATCACGGTCCCTGAGCCTGTCGAAGGGACGCAACACGTCGCGTTCCCTGAGCCTGTCGAAGGGACGCAACCCGTCGCGGTCCCTGAGCCTGTCGAAGGGACGCAACCCGTCACGGTCCCTGAGCCTGTCGAAGGGACGTGTGGCCGGATGTTGTCGGTGGGCCGAGACCCCGAGGGCGACACGCCGATCCGCCGGTGACGCGCGGGCCGTGCAGACTCCCGCGGTCGGCATACCGTCCGTGCGCGTCCGCAGGGACGCGCCAGCAGTCGGTGGCCGCGTGTCCTGCGCCCGCGTGCCTCCCGCGTCCCTTCGACGAGCTCAGGGACCGTGAGGTCGGGACTCTTCGACAAGCTCAGGGACCGTGAGGTCGGGACTCTTCGACAAGCTCAGGGACCGTGTGGTTGCGTCCCGTCGACGGGCTCGGGGGCCGTGGGGTCGTGTCCATTCTTCAAGCTCAGGGACCGTGGGGTCGGTTCCCGCACGGAGCGCGGGGCCCTGACGGCAGTATGCGGGCGACGCGGAGGGGAGCGACGCATCCGCTATTCTGGGATATTCAATCTGAATAGAGGAGTTCGCCTTATGGACATCGATCTGAGCGTGCTTCGGCTCATGGAGCGCGAGCGCGAGATCCCGTTCGAAGAACTCGTGCACATCATCGAGCAGGCCATCCTCACCGCGTATCTGAAGCACACGGACCAGGCTGAATCGCGCGACAGTACGACGTCCGTTCCCCCTGCCCGCGTCACCCTCGACCGCAAGACCGGACACGTGTCGGTCTTCGTTCCGGAGCTCGACGACGAGGGCAACGTGATCGGTGAGGCCGAGGACAGCCCCAGCGACTTCGGTCGCATCGCCGCCTTCGCCGCCAAGCAGGTCATCAATCAGCGCCTCCGCGACATCGGAGACGACAAGGTGCTCGGCGAGTTCAAGGGACGAGAGGGCGACATCGTCGCCGGTGTCATCCAGCAGGGCCCGAACCCCCGCATGATCCACGTGGACCTCGGCACGATCGAAGCCATCCTGCCACCCGAGGAGCAGGTGCCGGGCGAGAACTACGCGCACGGTGAGCGCATCCGCGTGTACGTGACCGGCGTCTCCAAGGGGATGAAGGGGCCGCAGATCACGGTGTCGCGCACTCACCCGTCGCTCGTGCGCAAGCTCTTCGCTCTCGAGGTTCCGGAGATCGCCAGCGGACTCGTCGAGATTGTGTCGCTGGCCCGTGAGGCCGGACACCGCACGAAGATCGCCGTGCGGGCCACCACCCCGGGTATCAACGCCAAGGGTGCGTGCATCGGCGAACTCGGCCAGCGCGTGCGTGCCGTGACCGCGGAGCTGAACAACGAGAAGATCGATATCGTCGACTACTCGGATCACCTGCCCACGTTCGTGGCGAACGCCCTGTCGCCCGCGAAGGTGACCAGTTCTTTCGTGATCGACCAGTCGCTGAAGGCGGTGCGGGCGCTCGTTCCCGACTACCAGCTCTCGCTCGCGATCGGCAAGGAGGGCCAGAACGCCCGTCTCGCCGCAAAGCTGACCGGAGCGAAGATCGACATCCAGCCGGATTCGATCCTCGAGGACAACTAGGACGGGGTCCGTGAGTCGGCGGAGTGTCCCTTCGACCGGCTCAGGGACCGCGGGTCGCAGGGACCGTAGGGACCGGGATGTCCCTTCGACGGGCTCAGGGACCGTATGGGCACCGGGACCGTGGGTTCGCCGCCCGCCGACGACCGTTCGCTCACAGGCGAACCGTGTTGCTGGCGGGTCGGGGGCCGAGGAGGGGTATCATGGAAGCTGTCAGAACGTGTGTCGGCTGTCGCCGTCGCGCCCCGCGATCTTCTCTTCTGAGGGTCGTTGCTGTCGAGAAGCGGTTGGTGGCCGACGCCAGAGCCCGCTTCCCCGGCAGAGGTGCGTGGCTCCATCCGACCATCGAGTGCCTCGAATCCTCGATCACACGCCGGGCTTTTCGCCGGGCGTTCCGAGGGGCGGAGGGGCTCGATGCGGATGACCTCCGGCGCCACCTGACCGAGATAGTGGATCCGCACGGATCCGAAACGCACATGAGAGAACAGGCTGAACGGCACAGTGACCACTTATGAGTGACAACTAATGAGCGGCTCGAAATGAGTCGCGTCCGCACTTAACGGTCTGCTCCTGCTTCGGGGGTGGATCCCCCAGACAGGAGAATTGTGGCTAAACCACGCGTACATGAAATCGCCGCCGAAATCGGCGTCGACAGCAAGACAGCTCTGGCGAAGCTGAAGGAAATGGGCGAGTTCGTCAAGGGACCGTCGTCCAGCATCGAGCCGCCCGTCGCCCGAAAGCTGAAGGCCGCGCTGGCCGAGGCGAGCGCAGCGGCAGCAGCAACGCCCGCCGCGCCGGCGGCTGCGGCCGCCGCGAAGGCGCCCGCGCCCACTCCGGCTCGCTCGTCCGCTCCCACGCCGGGCGCCCGTCGCCCCAGCGCGCCGGTGCCGTCCGCACCTGTGCCCACCCCCGCCACGGCGGCCCCGCAGGCCCCGACCCCCGAGGCCGCACCGGTCGACGCCCCGCCCGTGCAGCCCGCACCGCTCACCGTGGCGGAGCGCCAGGCTCAGGCCGAGGCTGCCGCGAAGGCTCAGGCGGCAGGCAAGACCACGGCCGAGAGCACCCCGACCGAGAGTGCCGCTCCGGCAGCCCCCGGTACGGATGCCGTCGCACCGCGTCCGGGCATCCCTCGCCCGGGTGCGCCGCGCCCCGGCAACAACCCCTTCGCCAGCAACCAGGGCATGGGTCAGAAGCCCCGCCCCGGTAACAACCCGTTCGCGAGCAACCAGGGTATGGGCCAGCGCCCCGCCCCCGGAGCGGGCGGACCGCGCCCCGCGGCTCCGCGACCCGGTGCTCCCCGTCCCGGCGCCCCGCGTCCGGGCGGACCCGGGCAGGCCGCTCGTCCGGGCGGCTTCGGTCAGCGTCCCGCGGGTAGCGGCGCGCGCCCCGGCGGTGCCGGCGGCGGTGCCCGTCCCGGTGCAGCCGGTGCGGGAGCCGGTGGCTTCCGTCCGGGTGGTGGTACGGGCTTCGGTCCGCCCCGTCCGGGTGCCGGCGGCCGCGGCCGCGGTCCCGGTGGGGGAACCGCCGGTGCGTTCGGTCGCGGTGGCGGCAAGAGCAAGGCCCGCAAGTCGAAGCGCACCAAGAGGGCGGAATTCGAGCTGCGCGAAGCCCCGTCGCTGGGTGGCGTCAGCGTCCCCCGCGGCAACGGCAACACCGTGGTGCGTCTGCGCCGCGGCGCGTCCATCGCCGACTTCGCCGACAAGATCGACGCCAGTCCCGGAAACCTCGTAACCGTGCTGTTCCACCTCGGTGAGATGGCCACGGCGACCGAATCGCTCGACGAGGCCACGTTCGACGTGCTCGGCTCCGAGCTGGGTTACAAGATCCAGATCGTGTCGCCGGAGGACGAGGACAAGGAACTGCTCGACGGCTTCGACATCGACCTCCAGCAGGAGCTCGACGACGAGGACGACGACGTGCTGGAGATCCGTCCGCCCGTCGTGACCGTCATGGGTCACGTCGACCACGGTAAGACGCGACTCCTCGACGCCATCCGCAGCGCGAACGTCGTCGCCGGTGAGGCCGGCGGCATCACGCAGCACATCGGTGCCTACCAGGTGTGGGCTCCGCACGAGGGTGTCGAGCGCGCCATCACCTTCATCGACACCCCGGGTCACGAGGCGTTCACCGCCATGCGCGCCCGTGGTGCCCAGGTCACCGACATCGCGATCCTCGTGGTGGCGGCGGACGACGGCATCATGCCGCAGACCGTTGAGGCACTGAACCACGCACAGGCGGCGAACGTGCCGATCGTCGTGGCGGTCAACAAGATCGACAAGCCGGGCGCCAACCCCGCCAAGGTGCGTCAGCAGCTCACCGAGTACGGACTCGTCGCCGAGGAGTACGGCGGAGACGTCATGTTCGTCGACGTGTCGGCCCTCAACAAGCTCGGTATCGACGACCTGCTCGAGGCCGTTCTGCTCACCGCGGACGCCGGCCTCGACCTGCGCGCGAACCCGAACAAGGATGCCCGCGGTGTCGCCATCGAGGCGCGACTCGACAAGGGTCGCGGTGCGGTCGCGACCGTGCTCATCCAGTCCGGAACGCTGCGGGTCGGCGACGCGATCGTCGCGGGCACGGCTTATGGCCGTGTGCGTGCGATGGTCGACGAGAACGGCGACACCATCGACGAGGCGTTCCCGTCCCGTCCGGTGCAGGTGCAGGGTCTGTCCACGGTGCCCCGCGCCGGCGACACGTTCCTCGTCACCGAGGAGGACCGCACCGCTCGCCAGATCGCCGAGAAGCGCGAGGCGGCCGAGCGCAACGCTCTGCTCGCCAAGGCGCGCAAGCGCATCAGCCTCGAGGACTTCACCCGTGCTCTCGAAGAGGGCAAGGTCGAAGCGCTCAACCTCATCATCAAGGGCGACGTGTCCGGTGCCGTCGAGGCGCTGGAGGAGTCGCTGCTCAAGATCGAGGTCGACGACAGTGTGCAGCTGCGCATCATCCACCGCGGTGTGGGTGCTGTCACCGAGTCCGACGTCAACCTGGCGACCGTCGACAACGCCATCATCATCGGGTTCAACGTGCGCCCCGACACCAAGGCCCGCGAGCGCGCTGCCCGCGAGGGCGTCGACGTGCGGTTCTACTCGGTGATCTACGCCGCGCTCGAGGACATCGAGAGCTCGCTCACGGGCATGCTCAAGCCCGAGTTCGAAGAGGTGCAGTCGGGTGTCGCCGAGATCCGCGAGGTGTTCCGCTCGAGCAAGTTCGGCAACATCGCCGGTGTCATCGTCCGCTCCGGCACGATCACGCGCAACGCCAAGGCGCGCGTCATCCGCGATGGTGTGGTGGTGGGCGACAACCTCGCCATCGAGAGCCTGCGTCGATTCAAGGATGACGTCACCGAGGTGCGTACGGACTTCGAAGCCGGTATCGGCCTCGGCAAGTTCAACGACATCCAGATCGGTGACGAGATCGAGACGATCGAAATGAAGGAGAAGCCGCGCGCCTAGCGTGCGGTCGGCGGATGGTGGCATCCGGCACGGAAGCGGCGGGATCGATAGATCTCGTCCTCCCGTCGCCGGATGCCATCGTCCGCTTCGGTCCGCCGTCAGGGTGCGGACGCAATGCTGAGAAAGAGGATGAGACATGGTTGATCAGGCGCGCGCGCTCAAGATGGCGGACCGCATCAAGGTGATCGTCGCCAAGACGCTCGAACGCGGGGTCAAAGACCCGCGCATGGGCTTCGTGACGATCACGGATGTGCGGGTGACCGGCGACCTGCAGCACGCCAGCATCTTCTACACCGTCTACGGCTCCGATGAGGAGCGTCGCGACACCGCTGCCGCGTTGAAGTCGGCGACGGGCATGATCCGCAGCGAGGTCGGCAAGAACATCACGGCGCGGCTCACCCCGTCGCTGGAGTTCATCCCCGACGGCATCCCGGAGAACGCGGCCGCGATCGATCGGCTCCTGCAGGAGGCGCGCGAGCTCGACCGCTCCACGCAGAACCTCGCGACCGGTGCGACCTACGCCGGTGATGAGGATCCCTATGTCAAGCCGCGCGTCATCGGCGACGAGGACGACGAGGACTAGCCGCCCGATCGCGGGCCCTGAGCTTGTACGGTCCCTGAGCTTGTACGGTCCCTGAGTTTGTACGGTCCCTGAGCTTGTCGAAGGGACGTTCCGTTCCCGGGCGCCTCGTGTCCCTTCGACGGGCTCAGGGACCGTGGGGTGTCGTGGGCGGGGACGTTGCGTTTTCGATGGGCTCGTTTTCTTCGCGGGGTGTTGCGGTTACTGAGCTTGTCGAAGGGACGTTCCGTTCCCGGGCGCCTCGTGTCCCTTCGACGGGCTCAGGGACCGTGGGGTGTCGTGGGCGGGGACGTGCCGTTTCCGGTGGGCTCGTTTTCTTCGCGGGCTGTTGCGGTCCCTGAGCTTGTCGAAGGGACGCTGCGTTTTCGCGCGTCTTGCGTCTCTTCGACGGGCTCTGGGACCGTGGGGTGTTGCCGGCGGGGGCGTTGCGTTGCCGACCGCCTCGCGTCTCTGAGACAGGCTCAGGGACCGCGGAGTTGCCACCGAGAGACGGTGGGGCGCCGCTCAGCCGGCGCCGAGCACGTAGGTGCCGGGGGCGGCTTCGCTCGCGAGCCCGTCGCGGAGAAGCGCGGCCAGGGCGCGGTCCCGCTGCGTCGACTCCGCCCACACCGTCGTCAGCCTCTCGGCGGCAACCGGGCCTTGTGCCGCCCGCAGCTCGGCGAGCAGCAGGCCCCGCACCTGGCGATCCGACCCCACGAATCGCTTCTGCACCGTGCGCGCCGGCCCGTCGTACGCGGGATAACCCCGCATGCGCCACGCACACAGCTCGCGCACGGGACACGCACCGCACCGCGGCGCGCGGGCGGTGCAGACGACCGCGCCGAGTTCCATCGCGCCCGCGTTGAACACCCGCGCATCCTCGTCCGATTCCGGCAGTTGGTCGGCCATCAGGGCCAGGTCGCGGCGGGTGGACGGGGGCCCCGGATCGGCGACACCGCTGATCGCCCGCGCGAGCACGCGGCGCACGTTGGTGTCGACCACCGGATGCCGTGAGCCGAACGCGAAGACGGCGATGGCCCGGGCGGTGTAGTCGCCGATCCCGGGCAGGGCGAGCAATGTCGGGACGTCATCAGGCACGCGACCGCCGTGCCGTTCCGTGATCGCGGTGGCGCAGGCGTGCAGGTGGAGCGCCCGGCGCGGGTATCCCAGTCGGCCCCACGCCCGCACCGCCTCGCTGGCCGGCTCAGCCGCGAGCGAGGCCGGCTCGGGCCAGCGCGCAAGCCACTCCTCGAGCCGCGGAATCACGCGCGCGACCGGAGTCTGCTGCAGCATGAACTCGCTCACTAAAGTGCCCCACGCCGGGAAGCCCGGGCGACGCCACGGTAGATCGCGCGCCGAGTCCCGGAACCAGCCGACGATCGCGTCGGCGAACGGGGGAGTATCGGGCACCCCGCCAGCCTAGGCTCGACCCATGCCCCTGTACCGTGCCACCCGCGACGAGGTGCTCGCGCAGCTCGCCGACGAATTCCTCCATAACTACGGACGCGGTCGCACCGTCCTCGCCATCGATGGCCGAGACGGCGCGGGCAAGACCATCTTCGCCGCCGACCTCGCGACCGTGCTGCGGAAGCGCGGCCGCTCGGTCGTCACCGCAAGCATCGACGCGTTCCATCGACCCCGTGCCGAGCGGTACGCGCGCGGCCGCACGGGGGAGACGTACTACGCCGACGCGTTCGACTACTCCACGTTCCGCAGGGTGCTGGTCGAGCCGTTCCGGCTCGCGGGCAGTGCCGCGTTCGTGCTCGAGGCCTTCGACGTGCGGCGGGATGCGCCGATCGAGCCGCGATGGACGACGGCGCCCGACGACGCCATCCTCATCGTCGACGGCGTGTTCCTGCACCGCCCCGAGCTCGTCGGGCTGTGGAACTACTCGATCTGGCTCGAGGTGCCGCTCGAGGTCACGTCGGCCCGGATGGCGGAACGCGACGGCGCCGATCCGGATCCGGGCGCGGAGAGCAACCGACGGTACGTCGACGGTCAGGACCGTTACGCGCGCGCCGTCGATCCCCGGCGGAAGGCGTCGGTGATCGTCGACAACACCGATCCCTCGCATCCGCGACGCGTGTTCGCCGACAGTTGCTGACGGGAACCGTCGCAACCGGATCGACCCCCGACGGTCACGCCCCGCGCCCGGTCTAACGTACGGCCCCGCGCACCGCGGACACCCGGGTGCGGCGCAGCACCTCCACCGCGGGCAGATGCCGACCGGTGCGCTCCACCTGGTGCACCATCGCCACCAGCGCCTCGTTCACCGGCGCCGTGAGCGGAGTGTCTTTCGCGGCGTCGACCACCGCGCCGTTGAGGTAGTCGATCTCCGTCAGTCTGCCGCGGCGGATGCTCTGCAACGTGGATCCCGGATTCGGGACCGATCCCATACCGCGGGCGAGCCCCATGGGCAGACCCTGCGCGAACCGCACCGGGAGATGGGCGAACACCCAGATTCGGTGACGGAGGAGCGGACCGATCGGGTCGAACCGCACGCCCGTCGCGGCGCCCACGCGTGCGGTCTCCTGCATGCTCCGGGTGATCACCTTGCGCAGGTTGCGGTGGCCGACGGCGTCCTGCACGCTGAGCCCGGTGATCGCCGGCACGGCGTTGATCCCGTTGATCAGGAGCTTCGTCCACTGGGCGCCCTCGAAATTGCCCGACACCTGCACCGGTAGAACGGCTTCGAGCACCTCTTTCGCGGCGAGCGCTCCGAGGGTGGGGGCACGCCCCGGCACGCCGAGGATGAGCGGGGCGGCCGCCGTGACGGTGACCTCTCCGGGCCGGGAGAACGACGCCGCGAACAGGGCGAGCCCGCCCACCATGTCGGCCGAGGGTAGTGCGCGCCCGGCGAGCCGCAGACCGCCCAGCCCGTTCTGCACCACCACGACGGGGACGTCGCGCAGGTAGCCGGCGTTCGCGCTCATCGCGTCCGGAGCATCGGCGATCTTGGTGGCGACGATGGCGAGATCCGGTGGTCGCGCGAGCCGCTCCGCCGCGGCGACGGAGGCGACGTGCGTTCCCCACGCTCCGCGCATGCGCAAGCCGTTCTCCTGGATGGCACGGAGGTGGTCTCCACGCGCCGTGATATCGACCTCGTGACCCGCACGATGCAGCAACGCCGCAAGCGTGCCCCCCACCGCGCCGGCTCCGATCACCGCGATGCGCATGATCCCCCGTTCCCCCGCAGCCCCCTGCGCTCGACCGTGTCGGCTGCGACGAACCGCCGACCCGGATACTCGTGCTGCCAGCCTACGTGCTCCGCGGTTTTTGCCGCACCGCCGGGGTACCGGACAATGGATCCAGACATGACACACACATCCGCGGCAGAGACCCGTCCGGCCGGTAGCGGCATCCTGCTCCTCGACAAGGAGGGCGGCTGGACGAGCCACGACGTGGTAGCGCGCACCCGTCGACTCGCCGGAACCCGCAAGGTCGGCCACGCCGGGACGCTCGATCCGATGGCCACCGGTCTGCTCCTGGTGGGCGTGAACAGCTCGACCCGCTTGCTCACCTACATGGTGGGACTCGACAAGGAGTACTTCGCCACCATCCGCCTCGGCGCCTCGACCATCACCGATGACCGCGAGGGAGACGTGCTGGGGTTGGCCGCGCCCGGCGAGGTGACCGCTCTGTCGGCCGAGGACGTGGAGGCGGCGATGGCGACGCTCCGGGGCGAATTCCGGCAGGTGCCGAGCAGCGTGAGCGCGATCAAGGTGGACGGGAAGCGGTCGTATGCACGCTCGCGCGCGGGTGAGGATGTGGTGCTGGATGCGCGGGCCGTGACGATCACGGCGTTCGACCTGCTCGGGTCGGAGGTGGTGCGGGAGGGTGACGTCGACTTCCTCGATCTGTCCGTGCGGGTCGAGTGCTCCTCGGGGACCTACATTCGCGCGATCGCCCGGGACCTCGGCCGGGCGCTCGGGGTGGGCGGTCACCTCACGGAGCTGCGGCGCACGCGCATCGGCCCGTTCCTCGTGCGGGACGCCGTTCCCCTCGGTCGCTTGCAGCCCGCCGAGCACCTCATACCGCCCGCCGATGCGGCTGTCGCGCTTTTCGACCCGCTGCACCTCACGAGTCAGCAGGCCATCGATCTCGGGCACGGCAAACGCATCGCGCGGAACGAGGCCGAGCGGACGGAGGACGATGGAGTTCGACCGCTCGCTGCGATCGCTCCCGGTGGCCGACTCGTGGGGCTGGTCGAGTTCGACGGGGGAGTCGGCAGGGTGGTGGTCAACTTCCCGCCGGACGCCCCGCCCGCGGCACCGCGGGACGCGCCGCCTGCACCGGCAGAGGCGCCGCTGACGGCGCCGAAGAACTCACCGCCCGCAGTCACCGACACTTCCGGGACCGATCGGTGATCGACTGGTTCACCACCGCGCAGATAGCGGTGGCCACCCTTGCGGGCCTGCTCGGCGTCGCACTCGGCCTCGCCGGGAGAAAACCGAACGACCTCACCATGGGAGCGACCGCCCTGGTCGAGGTGCTGCTCCTGGCCCAGGTGGTCGTCGCGATCGTCGCCCCGCTCGCCGGCAATCCGCCGACCGGCAACCTCATCGAGTACTGGGCGTACCTCATCAGCGCCGTCCTCGTTCCGCCTCTGGCGGGGTTCTGGGCCCTGGTGGAGCGCACCCGCTGGAGCACCGTCATCCTCGGTACCGCCTGTCTCGCCATCGCGGTGATGCTGTACCGCATGAACGTCATCTGGACCGTGCAGCTGGCCTGATCCGGCCGGCGGTTCTCCGAACGCCCGCGCCCCGCACGACCGCGCCCGACTCATCCGGCCCACGCACATTCCTGCACCGGCCGTGGGCGATAATTGGGAGTGACATGGCTAAGACTTCGCGCGTGACCGGGATCGGTCGAGTCCTCATCGTCGTCTACGGGTTTCTCGCGCTGGCGGCCACCGGGCGTTCTGCGGTGCAGATCCTCACCAAGTTCGAGGAGGCGCCGCTCGCCTACCTCCTCTCGGCACTCGCCGCCGTGGTGTACATTCTCGCCACCGTCGCGCTGATCGCGCCGGGCCGCTCGGCCGCGTCCGCCCGTTCCTGGTACCGCGTCGCGTGGGTCACCATCACCTTCGAGCTCGTCGGCGTGATCGTCATCGGGGTGCTCAGCATCGTCGACGCCGAACTGTTCCCGCACGACACCGTCTGGTCGGTCTTCGGACGGGGCTACCTGTTCGTGCCGCTCGTCCTTCCCGTGCTCGGCATGCTGTGGCTGCGAGCGCATCGACCGGGCGGCGCCGACGCTGCCGCCGGCGCGGGCAGCCTTCGGTCCACCGGCGAACCGGCTTCCGGCCCGAGCGGGAGCTGACGGCGTGCGCCTCTTCGATCGACTCGCCGACGTTCCCGACGACTTCGGCCCGTCGGCCATCAGCATCGGCAAGTTCGACGGCGTGCACGCCGGACACCGCGCGGTCATCGCCGAGCTCACCGCCGCTGCGGCGGAGGAGCACCTCGTTCCCACCGTGGTCACCTTCGACCGGCATCCGGCGGCTCTCCTCGCCCCGGAGAAGTGCCCGCCCCAGCTCGTCAGCAACCGGCAGAAGGTCGAGCTGCTCGCCGAACGCGGCGTCGAGGCAACGCTTCTGCTCACCTTCGACGCCGCACTGGCGGCGCTGCCGCCGGAGGAGTTCGTCGAGCGCATCCTGGTGCGTTCCCTGCACGCCCGACTCGTGCTGGTGGGGGAGGACTTCCGTTTCGGCCGCGGAGGCGCGGGCACCGTCCGAACGCTCCGGGAACTGGGTGTTCGCCACGGGTTCCGGGTGGACACGGTGGGTGACGTGCGTCCGGACTCGCACCGGCGTGTCTCTTCCACCTGGATTCGCGATCTGCTCACGGCCGGTGACGTCGACGCCGCAACCGACCTTCTCGGCCGGGCCCCGTCGGTCTGCGGGATGGTCGTGCACGGTGCCAAGCGCGGCCGCGAGCTCGGCTTCCCGACCGCCAATCTCTCCCCGGAGTCGGAGGGTCTCATTCCCGCCGACGGCGTGTACGCCGGGTGGCTCACCGACGCCGGTACGCGTTATCCGGCCGCCATCTCGGTCGGCAGCAATCCCACGTTCCAGGGGGTGCCACCCAAGCAGGTGGAGGCGTACGTGCTCGACCGGGACATCGACCTGTACGACCACATCGTCGAGGTCGCATTCGTGTCGCGCATTCGCGGTCAGGTGGCGTACGAGGGCGTCGGACCACTCATCGCCCAGATGACCGATGACGTGGAGCGCGTCCGCGCCCTCCTGCTCTAGCGGATCACCCGGGGCGTCCGTGCGCGCCGGGCTGCGACGCCGAGCCGCCGTGCTGCGGCACTGCTGAGTCGCGGTGTGCCGCCCGACTATGCCGGCCAGACACCGATGATCAGCGCCATCACGACGAGGGTCACGAACTCGTGTGCCACGTTGAGCACGGTCAGACCGGCGGGCCGTCGATCGAATGCGTCATGCGTGATGAAGCGCGCCGCGGTGAAGCCGGCCCAGAGCACGATCGCGGTGACCACGGCGTTGACGAGCAGACCGCCGCCGTAGAACTCCATGGAGATGTACGCGGCGCCGGCGAGCACCCATGCCGTGATGAAGCTCACGACGAGGGTGAGGAGAATAGGGCCGATCGCATCCTTCGTGTCGCCCGACGGTGTGACGCCCGCCGTACGCATCCAGTACGCCCCGAACACCTTCGGCGTGTACCAGATGGATCCGACGATCATGCTCGACAGGGTGGCGAGGAGTACCGCGAAGTAGTTGATCTCGGGGATCATGGTCGTCCTTTCCGATCGGAGGGTCGGTGCGGCGTGCACCGGAGTCCGGCGCAACGGAGTCCCGGGCAGGAGCCGCGAGCGCACGAGGTGCCCGTGCAGCAGGTGCCGGAAATTGTATCGCCGGGTCAGGGCGCTGCGACGGGGTGGGTGCGGAGGGCATCCACCAGCTCCGCGATGCGGGTCTCGATCGGCGCCCGGTCGAGATCTGCGGGATCTCTGGCCAGGAAGGCCTCCCGAAGTGCCTGCACCTCTCCGAGCAGCGCGGCGCGCACGGCGGGCCGGTCCGTGCCCCGCTCGATCCGCTCGGCGAGCCCGAGCACGGAGTGCATCACGCCCAGGTGGTCGAGCCCGTACTGGCGGAAGTCGCGGAACACCGTTGCCACGAGGCTCTCGGCTCGGGGCCAGTCGCAGACCACGCGCGGCACGCCGTGCTCGTCGGTGCGCGTGTCCGCCGCCGGCTTCCGTCTGCAGAGCGGAACCAGGCCCTCCGCCATCACGTCGATGGCCCCGGTGGCGGTGTAGGGATCGTTCGCGCCGGAGGCGAGTCCGCGCACGGCGGTCTCGGTGAGCTGTTGAAGCGCGAAGCGCACGTCCTGGTGGGGAGTGCGCGCGTTCCCGATGGTGAACGCCGACCGCACCGCCTCGTCGATCTCCTCCGGGTCGCCGTGCGACCCGCGGGCCGCGCCCGACCCACGGCGGATCTTCGCGACGTGTTCCCCCGCGATCACGTGATCGCCCGGCATCGCCGCAACGTCGATCAGCAGGTCGTGTTCGATAGCGAGCGCCACGAGGCGGTCGAGGTTCATGTGCTGCACGTATCCGGTGTTCCCCGATCCGACGTGGCGGAAGTCACCGCTCCGGTCGGGCGGATCCATGAACGTGCGTGCAGCGTCACCGACCGGACCGTCGGCCGGGTACAGCGTGTCGACGACGGTGGTGAACTCCTCCTGCACCCTTTGCTGGAGGGTCGTGACCTGCACCGAACTTGCGATGTGGTGGATGAAGAACACGAGCACGGCCACGTCGAGCATCGCCAGCAGCACCACGAAGTGCACGGCCAGCACCGGCACGAAGGCCTGGCTGTCATCGAGTTCGGTGCGCACGGAGCGCAGGACGACCACCGAGTAGAGGAAGGTGGACGTGAGCACGGCGAGCACGAGCTGATTCCCGCGGTCCTTCATGAAGTTGCGCACCAGCCGCGGACCGTAGGTGGATGACGTGGTGGCCAGCACCGAAATGGTGATGGAGAACGCCGTGCCGGCGACCGTGAGCATGGTGATGCCCACCGCCGACAGCATCTCCCGCCCACCGCCGGCGCTCATGGCGTTGAGGAACGGGATGCTGACGTCGGCGTCGACGAGCACACGGTCGAGGGCGATCAACGCCTCGGCGAGCAGCACTGCCGAGATCCCGAAGACGGCGGGCATGAGCCAGAAGGACTCGCGCGCGCGCAGCAACCAGGTACGGATCATGCGTTGAGGTTAGCGGACCGGCGGGAAGGCGACCGGCGTCATGCATGCCGGGATTGCGAGGAGATCCGTGCTTCCTGGCCTCGGCTAGCGCGCCGGGAACGCGGGATCCGACTCCGCGGATGCGTCGCCGGGCTCTGCCGCTCGCGCCGGTTGCTCACCGCGCAGGAAGAAGGCACCGAGGGAACCCGCGAGCGTCGCGAACACCGCCACGGAGTACACCGCCAGCGCGACCGAGAGGATACGGGCGAAGGCGTCGTCCGCTCCGACCCCGCTTCCGGTGATGGTAGCCATCGCCGCCACGTACAGCGCGGTGGCGTAGTCGTCGTGCGACCCCGAGAGGAAGAGCAGCTGACTCGAGACCAGCACGACCACCGCCGTCACCGCGATCAACCAGCCGATGCGGCTCGACAGCAGCCGCCCCGCGGACCGCGATCCGCGCACCCCGGCGGACAGCACACCGCCGAAGCGCGCGACCCGGGCCACGCGCAGGAAGCGCAGCGCCTGCAGCGCCCGGAAGAACCGCAGGAACGGTACAAGCAGGAAGATGACCTGCCACCAGCTGCGCTTCCAGAAGGCCTTCGAGAAGCCCGCGATGTACGCCCGGAGCAGGAACTCGCCGACGAAGATCGTCCAGAAAATCCACCCCAGCACCGCGAGCACGGACGACAGGGTCGGGTCGGTGGCGAGCAGTTGCCCGAGCACCACGAAGAGGAAGATGATGCCGAGCACACCCATCGGACGGTCGAGGCGCGCGGCGAAGACCTCCGCCGCGCTCTCGCGCTCGGCCGCCGGGGCCGCCGACAACTTGGGGATGTCCGCCATCGTCCCAGCTTCCCATGAGCGGTGGGCGCCCTGTGGTGTGCACTGCATGGGCCGCTGGACGACGGGCGCTTCGTGCCGGGCGCTCGGGACCGGCGAGTGGGCACTGCATGGGCCGCTGGACGACGGGCGCTTCGTGCCGGGCGCTCTGGAACGGCGAGTGGGCACTGCAGTGCCCACTCCCCGGTCGGTCAGTGCGACAGTGCCGGATAGTCCGTGTAGCCGCGCGCGCCCGGACCGTAGAACGTGGTCGGATCGGGCTCGTTGAGGTCGAGGTCGTTCTGCCAGCGACGCACGAGGTCGGGGTTCGCGATGGCGGGCCGTCCCACGGCGACGACCTCGGCGGCACCGGCCTGCACGAAGTCGATCGCCTCGGAGCGGGTGGTGAGCAGGCCGAATCCGCTGTTCGCCATGAGCGGTCCGCCGAAGCGTCCGCGCAGGTGCTGCACGAACTCTCCGGCCGGATCGCTGTGCAGCACGCTGAGGTAGGCGAGCCCGAGGGGCGCGATGCCGTCGAGCAGTGCGTCGTAGGTGGCGCGGGTCTCGTCGGGATCGGTCTCGAGCACGTCCTGGATGTTGTGCGACGGGGAGATGCGCACGCCGACGCGATCCGCGCCCACCTCGCGGGCCACCGCGGTGATGACCTCGATGCCGAAGCGTGCCCGGTTCGCGGGCGTTCCGCCGTAGCCGTCCGTACGCACGTTGGAGGTGGGGGAGAGGAACTCGTGCAACAGGTATCCGTTCGCGGAGTGCACCTCGACGCCATCGGCGCCGGCGTTTACCGCGTTCCGGGCCGCTCGAACGAACTCGGCGACCACGTCGGTCAGTTCGTCCTCGGTGAGCGCGTGGGGCACCGGATACGGCTGCTTGCCGGACCGGGTGTGCGTGCTGCCCTCGATCGCGAGAGCGCTCGGCGCAACCGGGGTCGTCCCGTCATTGGTGTCGGGGTGGGTGACGCGGCCACCGTGCATCAGCTGCACGACGATCACGCCGCTCTCGTCGTGCACCGCGTCGGCGACCCGGCGCCATCCCTCCACCTGCTCGTCGGTCACGATGCCGGGCTGGCCGACGAACGCCTGGCTGACCGGGCTCGTGTAGGTGCCCTCCGTGACGATCATGCCGATGCTCGCGCGCTGGCGGTAGTGCTCCACGATCAGGTCGTTGGGCACGCCGGAGTCACCGGCGCGCATGCGGGTGAGCGGTGCCATGACGACGCGGTTGGAGAGAGCGAGCGCGCCGAGGGTGATGGGGGAGAAGAGCTGCACGAGTCTGCTTTCGATCGAACGGATACCGCCGGTCGACTGACTGCGAGGCGCATCGGCCTCCGGCGGTGCGGATTCGACGCTGGACCCACTGCAGACGAACCGCGCGGCGGCCGACCGTATTCCGCAACCGGGGCGATGATGTCCCGGTCGGGCGAAGAGTTCTTCGTGTGCCTAGTGCTCGACTCCCAGATTGCCGGCGAGCCGGGTGTGCATCGTCGTGCTGGCGTCATTCATGCCCTCGATCACGGCGCGTTTGCCGTGGTTGGCGTACTTCGTGGTGATGGCGTCGAGGGCCGCCACGGTGGAGGCGTCCCACACGTGCGAGGCCGACATGTCGATGACCACGCGCTCGGGATCCTCGGCGTACTCGAACTGGGTTGTCAGGTCGTTGCTCGAGGCGAAGAAGAGTTCGCCCGTGACGGTGTAGTAGGCGGTCGGCACCGGGTCGTCCGTCGACAGGGTGCGCTCGACGGTCACGAAGTGGGCCACCCGTCGGGCGAACGCGATCATCGCCACGACCACGCCGACGATGACGCCGATCGCCAGGTTGTGGGTGATCACCACGACCGCGACGGTGGCGACCATGACCGTGGTCTCGCTCTTCGGCATCCGCTTGAGGGTCGACCAGCGCACGCTGTGCCAGTCGAAGGTGGCGACGGAGACCATGACCATCACTGCAACGAGAGCGGCCATGGGGATCACCGACACCAGGTCACCGAGACCCACGACGAGAATGAGCAGGAAGACTCCGGCGAGGAACGTGGAGATGCGGGTGCGGGCTCCCGATGCCTTCACGTTGATCATGGTCTGGCCGATCATGGCGCAGCCGCCCATGCCACCGAAGATGCCGGAGAGCACATTGGCAACGCCCTGGCCCCACGCTTCGCGGGTCTTGTCGGACCGAGTGTCGGTGATGTCATCGACGAGCTTCGCGGTCATCAGCGACTCGAGCAAGCCGACGAGGGCGACGGCGAGCGCGTAGGGGGCGATGATCGACAGGGTCTCCCAGGTGAGCGGCACGGTGGGGATGAGGAGCTCGGGCAGGCTCTCCGGCAGATCGCCCTGATCGCCGACCGTGGGCACGGTGATGGCCACGGCCACCGTGGTGATGGTGAGCAGCACGATGGCCACCAGCGGGGCAGGTACCACTCTGGTGAAGCGGGGCATGATCACCATGATCAGGATGCCGACCGCCACCAGCGGATAGACGAGCCACGGCACGCCGATCAGATGCGGCACCTGCGCGATGAAGATGAGGATGGCGAGGGCGTTGACGAAGCCCACCATGACGCTGCGGGGGATGAAGCGCATCAGCCGCGCGACGCCGATGACGCCCAGCACCACCTGGAAGAGCCCGCCGAGGATCACCGTGGCGAGCAGGTAGTCCACGCCGTACTCGCGGGCGACGGGCGCGATGACCAGGGCGATCGCACCGGTCGCCGCGGTGATCATCGCGGGGCGTCCGCCGAGGAACGCGATGGACACCGCCATGATGAAGGAGGAGAAGAGGCCGAGTCGCGGATCGACGCCGGCGATGATCGAGAACGAGATCGCCTCCGGGATCAGCGCCATCGCGACCACCAGACCGGCCAGCACCTCCCGGGTGAGGATGCGCGGCGACCGAAGTGCCGTGAGAACCGTGGGTTCGGCGGTGTAGCGGCCGACGGCGGGCTTCGCGGATCGAGGCATGGGGATCTCCAGGGCTTGCGTCGAAGCCAGGCTCGGAACGGGGCTGGGGCAGAATAGGAGCGCCTCTCGGACGCGACGCCACGGCGGAGCGTGCCCGAGGGCTCACGGCACACACGAGATCACCAGCCGGTGGCGAAGACCTACTCTAACGTAAGAGTCGGGACCGGACGGAAGGACCCTGCAATGACCACGGATACGCCGGCGGCGACGACGATGCACATCGGCGAACTCGCCGACAAGACCGGACTCTCCCTTCGCACCATCCGTCACTACGACGAGGTCGGGCTCCTGAAGCCGTCCGGCCGCACCGACGGCGGGTTCCGTCTGTATACGCAGGAGGACCTGTCCCGCCTCATGCTCATCCGCCGGATGAAGCCGCTCGGGTTCTCGCTGGAGGAGATGACGGAGTTGCTCCGCATCATCGGCGTGCTGAAGAGCGGGAACGCCGGAACCGACAACGACGACGTGCGAGCGCGTCTCGCGTCGTTCATCGAGCAGGCCGAGGAGCGGCAGCGCACGCTCGAGAGGCAGCTCGACATGGCGAACGAGTTCGTGGAGTTGCTCCGGTCCCAGTAGGGCGCCCATCCCCGCGGCGGCGTTGCGCTCCGTCGTCGCCGCGGGGAGCCGGACCTATCGTGCGAGTCGCGCCGATGCGAGCTCGGCGCCACGGGTGAGCGACTCGAGCTTTGCCCAGGCGATCTGCGGGTGAATGCGTCCGCCGAGGCCGCAGTCGGTCGACGCGATGACCCGCTCGCCGCCCACGAGCGAGGCGAAGCGCTCGATGCGGTCCGCGACGAGCTCGGGGTGCTCCACCACGTTCGTGGCGTGTCCCACCACGCCCGGCAGGATCTCCTTGCCGTCGGGCAGGGTCACGTCCTCCCACACGCGCCACTCGTGCTCGTGCCGGGCGTTCGCGGCCTCGAACGAGTAACCGCCGGCGTTGACCTCGAGCATGACGTCGACGATGTTCTTCAGCTCGATGTCCGTGGTGTGCGGGCCGTGCCAGCTGCCCCAGCACAGGTGGAAGCGGATGCGGTCCTCGGGCAGTCCGTGCAGCGCGTGGTTGAGGGCCTCGACGCGGATTCGCGTGAACGCCTGATAGTCCGCCACGCTGGGTTCGGGGTTGATCTGGTCCCAGTTCTCGGCGACGGAGGGGTCGTCGATCTGCAGGATGAGTCCGGCGTCGATGATCGCCTTGTACTCGTGCCGGAGTACCTCGGCCCACGCCCAGATGAACTCCTCCTCGGTGGCGTAGTACTCGTTGCCGATGCGACTGGCCGAGCCGGGGGAGAGCGCGGTGATGAAGCCGTCGGTCGCGCCGGCGGCGTCCACCGCCCTGCGGAGGTTGCGCGTGTCTGTGGCGATCGCATCCTGGCCGATGTAGCCGAGCGGACCCGTGCAGGTGGGGAAGGCGGTCGCGTTCTTGCCGAGGGCGATGCCGCTCGTGGGGTCGGCGTAGGCGTCGGCGAACCGCGTCCAGTCGCGCCGGTCGGCGAACGAGGTGAGGCGCACGGTGCCGGGCGTGCTGCGCACCGCGCCCTGGGTGATCGGGTTGAAGTCGGTCAGCTCGAGGCCGCTCGTGCGCTGGAACGAGTACGTCCACCAGGCCCCGTAGTCGACGGGGCTCGACATCGCTTTGCCGTACTCGCCGTCGCCCGGGATGCTGATGCCGGTCTCGGTCTGCCGGCGAACGAGGTCCGCCACCGCGTGCTCAAGCAGGCCGTCGAACTCCGGGGTGCGGTCGAGGGTGAATCCGTCGTCGGCGAAGGAGCGCGACTCGTTCGCCGCGATCAACTCGGGCGTGCGGGGGAGGCTTCCGGCGTGCGAGGTGCGGATGAGAGGGGTGGTCGCTGTCATGGGTGCCTCGTTCTGTCGGCGGCGTGCTGCCGCGGGATGGGATGTGCGGCGGTGCCCACAGGCGCGAGGCTTCGCTTTGCCGCCGGAACCACCCTGCCAGAGGCGGGAACAGCGGAGCGAGAGGAAGGGGGCGTCATGTCGCCGTGTTACGTCGCGCCGCCGTGCGCCCGGCCGTGCGCCTTCCCGTGCGCCTCCACCCGCGCCTCCGCGCGATACCTCTGTCTACTGGGTGCAGGCCGGTCTGCGACGAATTCTCGCCTGCGATCGGGAACGAATCCGTGAGCCGGTGCGTTGACGCCAGGGTGCGGTTGCACCTCACCGCAGCACCACCCGTTCCGACCGGAAGGCCGCCATGCCCGTTCCCCTGTCCATCCTCGACCTCGCTCCGATCGCCCCGGGGGAGTCGGCTCGGGAAAGCTTCGCTGCGAGCGTCGCGCTCGCGCAATCGGCCGAGCGGAACGGGTACCGCCGGGTCTGGTACGCCGAGCACCACAACATGCCCACCATCGCGTCGTCGGCCACGAGCGTGCTGATCGGCCACGTGGCGGCGCACACCTCATCCATCCGACTCGGTGCGGGCGGGGTCATGCTGCCCAATCACGCGCCGCTCACCATCGCCGAGCAGTACGGCACTCTGGCGACCCTGTTCCCCGACCGCATCGACCTCGGACTGGGGCGGGCGCCCGGGAGCGACCAGACCACCATGCGCGCGATGCGCCGCGACCCGTCGTCGTCGGACTCGTTCCCATCGGACGTGCTCGAGCTGCAGGGCTACCTCCGCGGCTCGTCCCGGGTGCCCGGCGTGCAGGCGGTTCCCGGAGCGGGCACCAACGTGCCGCTGTACATCCTCGGATCGTCGATGTTCGGTGCGCAGCTCGCCGCCGCGCTGGGTCTGCCCTACGCATTCGCCTCGCACTTCGCCCCCGACGCCCTCCTCCCCGCCGTCGCCGCGTACCGCAGCGAGTTCACCCCGTCGGAGCAGCTGGACGAGCCCTACGTGCTCGCCGGTGCCAACGTGATCGCAGCCGAGGATGCCGAGGATGCCGCCGACCAGTTCAGCACCATGCGGCGTGCCCGGGTGCGCAGCATGATCTCGCGCGGCCCCGCGTCGCCCGACTACACCGACCAGCAGATCGACGATTTCCTGACCACGCCGCAGGGTCAGCAGCTCGCCACCATGATGCGATACACCGCCGTCGGCACCCCGGGCGAGGTGCGCGCGTACCTCGAGGAATTCGCGACCCTCGCCCGAGCCGACGAGCTCATCGTGGCGCACGCGTCACAGACCACCGCGGATAGACTGCGGTCCGTCGAGCTCACCGCCGGTGCCATGCAGTGGGCATCCGCGTGAGCTGATCACCCGAGGAACGAGTCGAGGTCCGATGGAGCCGCCCGGCGATGAAGAGATCGTCACGTTCCGCACCGCGTCGGAGTGGGACTCCTGGCTGGAGCGGAATGGGCGATCGCACGCCAGCGTGTGGATGCTCATCGCCAAGAAGTCGTCGGGCACGGAGTCGGTCACCGTTTCCGATGCGCTCGACGTCGCGCTGTGCTGGGGATGGATCGACGGGCAGCGGAGGTCGTACGACGACTCCCACTTCCTCCAGCGGTACACGCCGCGCCGCCGGAGGAGCGAGTGGTCGCAGGTCAACGTCGACAGGGTTCGCGCGCTCACCGAGGCCGGCCGGATGCGTCCAGCCGGACTCGCCGAGGTGGCGGCGGCCCAGGCCGACGGACGGTGGGACGCCGCGTACGTCGCCCAGCGCAACGTCAGCGTGCCCGATGACCTGGCCGCAGCGCTCGCAGCCAGCGAGCGCGCTTCCGCCCGCTTCGCCGCGCTGGGGAAGACCGAGCGGTACCTCGCCATCCTGCAGGTGACCAAGGCGCGAACGCCCGCGACCCGGGCGGCGCGGCTCGCGCGCGTGGTGCGCGAGTGGGAGGACTCGGCCGGCACCTGAGCCCATCGAGAAGGAAGACGGCGAGGTCGAGGATGACGACGTCGAGCAGCTCGCGCTGAGGTTTCGGTCGATCGCCCCTGCTGATTCGCGGGCGATTGAGCAGATACGCGGCGCATCGGAGCGGAAACCGGGGCGGGTGACCGCACGAGCGGCGTGTCGAAGGGCGGTTCCCCCTTGACGCCGGAGAGCGCCACCTGAGAGGATGCGCGCATCCCCGGCGTCGTCGCCCCGGTGGAGAGGTCGACCTGATGCACCAGAGCGGTTCCACGGGGCCATCCGCCCCCCACCGGCGAAGGATTGCGATTGCCGTGATCCTCACGTTGCTCGCCGCGGTGCCCGTGTTCGGGTCGACCCCGGTCGCCTCAGCGGAGCCGAGCGATCCCTTCACCTTCGTCGTCATTCCCGACACGCAGAACTACTCGTACTCGGAACGGCATGGCACCATCGCCCAGCAGGCGCAGTGGGTTGTCGACCAACGCGACGCCCTCGACATCGCGTTCGTCGCCCAGGTCGGCGATCTGGTGAGCAACTGGGATTCAGGGTCGCAGTGGCCGCGGGTGTCCACCGGACTGAAGATCCTCGACGACGCGGGTGTGCCCAACAGTGTCCTGCCCGGCAATCACGACTTCGACAACACGACGGGGGCGTCGCCGTTGTACGACCAGTACTTTCCGCCGAGCCGGTACGTCGGGGCCGCCTGGACACCGACGACCGCGCGATACGGCGGATACCTCGGCCAGAACCTCTTCGGGACCGACCCGATCAATCGCCAGAACATGAACAGCTTCAGTCTGTTCAGCGCCGGCGGTCGAGATTTCCTGGTGCTGAACCTGGAATGGGAGGCACCCGGTTACGCGCTCGACTGGGGCCGGAAGGTGCTCGCCGCCCACCCGAACCGGATCGCCATCCTGTCCACCCACAGCTTCCTCACCCTGCAGGGAACCCGGAAGACCAGCGCCGAGCGACCCGGCGGGACGTCGCAGGCAGGCCTGTGGAACGACTTCGTCTCCCAGCAGTGCTCCATCGCGCTCGTCGTCGCCGGCCACGAGCATGATGGCGACCTGGGCGAATCACGCCGCACCGATCAGAACCGGTGCGGCAAACCCGTCGTCCAGGCGATGAGCAACTACCAGGACCGAGCGAACGGCGGCGACGGCTGGTTGCGGTACTACACCTTCAGCCCGGCCGACAACACCATCTCCGCGAGGACCTATTCGCCGAAGCTGGGTCGATACGAGACCGACGACAACTCCCAGTTCACCCTGCCGTTCGAACTCTCGACCGTTTCATCGCCGCCGCCGCCGTCAGCGGTTGTGAGCGACACGTTCACGCGCACGCTGTCGACCGGGTTCGGCGCGGCAGACACCGGCCAATCCTGGAGCACCTCGGGGTCGGCAGCGTCGTACTCGGTCTCCGGCGGCCTCGGCCGAACCTCTGTGCCGGTCGGCGGTAGTCGGTCGGCGACCCTGCCTACGGTCTCGGTGCTCGACCCCCGGGTCTCGGTGGAGATGACCGCGACCCCAGCCGGTACCGGATCGGGACTGTACACGAGCGTCCTTGGACGGGTGGTTGGCGCCGACAGCTACCGCGCAAAGCTCAAGATTCTCCCGAGTGGTGCGTTGCGACTGAGCGTCATCCGATTTCTCGGGTCAGTCGAGACGACTCTGTCGAGCACGGCCCTGGGGGCGGTGGCCACAGCCGGCCAGCCGCTGCGACTGGACCTCCAGGTCAGCGGCACCACACCGACCACGATTCGCGCGAAGGCCTGGCCGCTGTCCGCTTCAGAGCCGACGAACTGGCAGGTCACCGCGACGGACTCCTCGGTCGCCCTGCAGCGAGCCGGCGGCGCCGGGTTGTACAACTACCTGTCGGGTACGGCGACGGCCGCAGCTGCGATCGCGTTCGATGGCTTCACCGTGCGCGACGTCGGCGTAGCCACACCACCACCACCACCACCGCCGCCGCCGCCGACGGACGTGCTCGCCACCGACGCATTCGGACGCACGGTCACGGGCGGATGGGGCGCCGCGGATACCGGCGGGAACTGGTCCGTGGCGGGCACCGCATCACGGTACTCGGTCGCAGGTGGGACCGGGGTGATGGCGATCAGCACTCCCGGCACGTCCACCGACGCCTCGATCGGAACGATCAGTTCCACTGCGACGGAGCTGCGCGCCGACCTCGCCTGGAACCGGACGGCGTCCGCGGGAACACTGTACAGTTCGCTCGTCGTCCGGCGGGTGACTGCCACCAGCGATTACCGGGCGAAGGTGGTCGTCGCGGCGAACGGTCGCCTGCAGTTGCAGCTCGTTCGGCGTGTGAACGGTGCGGAGACAACCCTGGCCGCCGCCGTGGTCGGAACCTTCGTCCAGTCACCCGGCACCAGGTACACCGTCGCCGTGCAGGCGGTCGGCACCGGGCCGACGACCCTGCGGGCGAAGCTCTGGCCAGTCGGCGGCACTGAACCCGGATGGCTGCTCACCACGCAGGACGGCGCCACCGGGCTTCAGGCGGCCGGCGGGATCGGTGTCGTCTCCTACGAGTCGAGCTCCGCGACGGCGCCCGTCACGATGACCGTCGACGAACTACGGGTACAGCGCGTGGTGCTCTAACAACGGAAGTCACCCGAGGGTGCGGGTGACCATCCGCACGACCGCTGTCAGCCTCCCCTTCCGTCGACCGTGATCACGGCGGAGGATGTCGGCAACGGTAGACGTCGCCCGGACGCACCTCGGGCGATGGGAAGGAGCCCTATCCCATGTTCGATGTGTCGATTCGCGACGTGCCGGAACAGACGGTACTGACAGAACAGGTGCACCTGCGGGCGCACGCACTGCCCGAATGGATCGAATCGGCGATGAGCCGGCAGCATGCCGCACTCAGGACGGCCGGTGGTGAGCCGACCGGGCCCGGACTCGTGATCTACCACGGGGAGGTCAACGAGGAGAGCGATGGACCCATCGAGGCGTGCACCCCGATTTCCCCGCACCTCACCGGTTCCATCTCGGTGCCCCACCGGGTGGAACCGGCCCATCGCGAGGCCTACACGACGATCACGAAAGCCCAGGTCGCCTTTCCCGAGATCCTCTCGGCCTACGAAGCGGTCGAGGGCTGGATAGCGAACAACGACGAGACCATCGTCGGGTCGCCGCGGGAGGTGTACTTCGCCGATTACGATGCGGCGGACGACGACGACCGAGTAGTGGACATCGCGTTCCCCCTGGCGGAACGCCCGTCGTGATCGTTGCGGCGAGTTAGCGGGCCGGGCCGGGCCGAGGCTCGCCCCGAGTCGCCCGTGCAGGTGAAGTCGCCCGGTTTGCCCGCTGTCGCCCGTGCAGGTGATGACACCCGGTTCACCCGCTGTCGCTTACTCCACACGTCTCAGGCGTTCGCGCGCGGCTTCGGCTCGACGGCGCGCCTGCTGGGCCAGGCGGTCGGAGCGTCCGCGCTCCCGTTCGATCGCGCGCGCGTCGCGGTCGAGCGCGGCCAACTTCAGTTCGACGGCGTCGATCGCGGACTGCAGTTCGTCGAGTTCGGTGGCGTAGGCATCCCGGCGCTCCTCGAGGGCCGACGCGCGATCCTCGAGGTCCTCGATCTCGGCATCCGCGGCCTCGACGAGCCTGTCGGCCTCGTCGACCGCTCGTTGCGCCTCGGCACGCGCCCGTTCCGCCCGCTTGGCGCGTTCGTCCGCGATGTCGGGCACTGGCGCGAGCTTCGGTGTCCGTCCGCCGCTGCGAGTTGCGGCGGGTGCGCCCTCACCGGGCGCGGCGACGGCATCGACGAGGTCGACGGGCTCGAAGCCGATCGACTCCAGCGGTCGCAGCAGACGGCCGGTGCGAACGGCGGTCGCCGCATCCGGGTCGGCCATGGCGGCGGAAAGCGTTTGTTCGACCTCCCGCACGGCGGTCGGATTCACGCCCTGACCGTGCCGCTCGCTGAGTTGTCCCGCCTCTCGGGCGAGTGCCGACACCAGTCTGCGACGTTGAGAACCCAGTGCCGCGAGCGAGTCTCGATCGAGGTCGTCCTGCGCCTCCCGCAGCGATGCGCCGAGCTCGAGCATCGACGCGATCTCGTCCGGGCGCTCACGCACGAGGATGTTCACGGCCCAGGCGGACGTCGAGGGCTTGGTCAGACGGCGGATCGCGTCGGCGAGGGCGCGGTCGCCACCCGCCTTGGCTTCCGACGCGCGCGCGTTGCGAGCGGCGATGAACCCGGACGGTGGAACGGAGTACAGCTCGTCGGCTGCGGTGGGGAGATCCATCGTGTTCATTCTGCCGCCGGACAGCGACGTGCGCGCCGGATCATGGGTGCGGTGCGGTGCTGCGACGGAGTTGGGCGCGGGGAATGGTGCGGTGCTCGTGCGGCCTCCGGCGCTCGTACGATGCAAGAACGGGCGGACGAGCGGAGGGGGAGCGATGGGCGTGCACATCGGCACATCCGGCTGGAGCTACGACCATTGGGAGCATGTGCTCTACCCGCCCGGCACACCGCCTCGGGATCGCCTCGCGCACTACGTGCGGCGATTCGACACCGTTGAGCTGAACGCGAGTCACTACCGGTGGCCGCGCGAGGCGTCCTTCGCCAGCTGGAGGCGCAGGCTGCCCGACGACTTCCTGCTTTCGGTGAAAGCCCCGCGGGGGCTCACCCATGCCAAGCGTCTGTACGCGCCCGAGGTGTGGATCGAACGGATCGCCCGCTGCTGGCACGAGTTGGCGGACCGCAGGGCGGTGCTGCTCGTGCAGTTGCCCCCGACGATGGAGCGGGACGACGCGCGCCTCGGGTACTTCCTTGCGGCGCTGCCGCCCTGGATCGCGGTGAGCGTGGAGTTCCGGCACCCGAGCTGGCATGCCGATGCTGTCTTCGGCATTCTCGAGCGGTACGACGCGGCATACTGCGTGATGAGCGGGGCGCACCTGCCGTGCGTGCTGCGGGTGACGGCGGGTTTCGCCTACGTGCGTCTGCACGGGCCCGATCCTCACCACCTCTACGGCGGGTCGTACTCCGACGAGGATCTCGCGTGGTGGTCCGATCGCATCCGCGAGTGGGACGCCGCCGGCACCGGTGTCTTCGCGTACTTCAACAACGACGGGGGCGGTAACGCGGTGCGGAACGCGGAAACGCTGCGCCGGATGCTGGGGCAGTGAACCGGGGAGCGCCATCCCGGCGTCCAGGTAGGTTGCCACTATACCTAGGTTGTGACACGATCTAGTGGTGGAGGAACGGACCTGGCCGTCGGAGTGGCTGCGCGGTGTGCTCGGTGCAGCCATCCTGGCGATCGTGGCCGATGGAGAGACCTACGGCTATCGGATCGGACAGCGCATCTCGGAGGCCGGACTCGGGACCGTGAAAGGGGGAACCCTGTATCCGATCCTCAATCGATTCGAGGACGAGGGTCTCCTGGCGTCCTCCTGGCGCGAGGGGGACGGCGGGCCCGGGCGCAAGTACTACTCCGTCACCCCGTCCGGTGCCGACACGCTCCGAACACTGCGGACCGATTGGCGGGAATTCTCGACCAATGCAACCGCTGCCATCCTCGGGAAGGAACCATCACCATGACCAGCACTTCGCCGAATGAATACGCTGCCGAGCTCACGGAGGCTCTCGAGTTCCGGGGCGTGCCGTCGCGGATGGTCCGGAGCATCGTCGGCGAGGTCGTCGATCATGTGGCCGAGTCCGGTGGCGACCCCCGGGTCGAATTCGGTGAGCCGGGCGACTATGCCCAGCGGTTCGCGCCGGGCTTCAGCATGGCGCGATTCTGTGCGCTCATCGTGGCGACCGTGGTGCTGACCGTCGGCGGCACGCTCGTGCTGATCTCCGGGGTGTTCGGTCTGCAGAACGCGGGGTACACGCTGTGGGGGCTGTCGCCGTGGATGCGCGTCATTCTGGGTTTTCTCGCCCTTCTCGCCTTCGTCGTCCTCCTCGTCGTGGCCGGGATGCGCAACGCTCGCCGCACCCGACGGTGGCAGCTGAACAGGAGCGGCACTCGCGAGCGCGGTCGAACCAGTAAGTGAGTGCCGAGCCGCCCCGAACTTCCTGCTTCACTCTTGACATGCAAGTAAACGCTTGCATATCGTAGCTGCGTGAGCGACGTGTACAAGGCGCTCGCCGACGAGACCCGGCGCGCCATCCTCGATGAGCTCGTCCGTCGCGACGAGCAGACGCTGTTCGAGTTGGTGAACCGCCTCATTTCGGCGCACGGTCTCTCGTCATCACGGCAGGCCGTCTCCCAGCACCTCGCCGTGCTCGAGGATGCGGGCCTCGTGCGCGTGGAGCGCCGTGGCCGATACCGCATCCATCACCTCGACACCGGTCCCCTCCGCGCGATCACTGAGCGGTGGCCGGTCGCTCTTGGTGACCCCAGCAATACCCCGAACGCGCACCGAAAGGAAAAAACATGAGAATCCATCTGGCCAGCATCTTCGTCGATGACCAGGACCGCGCCCTCGCCTTCTACACCGACACCCTGGGCTTCGTGAAGAAGACCGAGATTCCGCTCGGTGAGACGCGATGGCTGACCGTGGCATCACCCGATGACCCCGACGGCACGGAGCTCGTTCTCGAGCCGGCCGATCATCCCGCCGTCGGTCCGTTCCGCGAGGCGCTCGTGGCGGACGGCATCCCGTTCACCTCGTTCGCCGTCGACGATGTTCAACAGGAGTTCGAGCGCCTGGTCGGTCTCGGCGTCGTCTTCTCGCAGCAGCCGATGACGATGGGTGCGGTCACGACCGCGGTACTGGATGATACGTGCGGCAACCTCATCCAGATCGCCAGCATGTCCTCCTGACCGGCACGGTCGCCCCGAGTCGGGTGCGAAACCCCGAGGTCAGGCGCGGGCGTGCCACTCGGCGCGGACAGCGCTGAGCGCCTGTTCCAGGTCGACCGGTTCGGCGGCCAGCGCACGCACGAAGCGGCGCGCCGCGGTGCGGGCCGCCGGAGGCAGCGTCACTCCGTCCCGTACGCGAGCGCCGGTACGACTGGTCTCGATGAGGCCCTCGGCCTCGAGCGCCGAGTACGCCCGGGCGACCGTCCCGGCCGCGATCCGCAGATCGCCCGCGAGTTGACGTACGGATGGCAGGCGATGGCCGCCAGCCAGCTCGCCGACACGGATCCGGTCGGCGACCTGGCTGCGGATCTGCTCGAAGGGCGGCGTCGGGTCGTCGTCGTCGAGGACGATCATGCCGCGTGCCCGGCCCCGGTGCCCGCGGTGCTGCCATCCCGCGGGATCACGGCGACCACCGGTGCCCGCACGGCGTCGATGGCCGCGAGGCAGAGGAGCACTGCGCCGAGGATCAGTCCTCCCGTCCCGGCGACCACCTCGACAGTGCCCACGACGCCCTCCGGCTGCACCACGGTGGCGGACGTGCCGGTCAAGAAGGTGGCCGCATTGCGGGTCGCCTGTCCGGCGAAGAAGAGAGCACCGCCGAAGTAGGCGAACAACGCGCCCGAACTCACCTTCATCACGACCCGTGTCGACGCGATGCGCAGGATGCGATCCGCCTCGGTCAGCGCCTCGTCGGCGGGTGCGGGGGCGGATGCGATACGGGCGAGCGCGAACAGGGTCGCCGCGGTGAGGAGCGCCGTCATGATGAGGAGGGGGACGCCGTAGTACCACCCCGGGTAGGGGGTCGACGTGCTCGTCGCATCCCCGAGCGAGACGCGTATCGCCCGGTAGGTGCCATCGTCGGCGACCGTGGACGACATTCCGGCGAGGGTGGTGAAGATTGCCGCCGACACTGCCGCGGTGAGGGGGATGAGGTAGGCCCAGGGCGGTCCGAAGCTCCACGGTCGACGCGGGGCCAGCGACGCGCTCCGGCGGGGTGAGAGGGTGACAGTGTTCATGCGTGCGGGAGGAATGGCGCCGAGGACGGTGAGACCCACGATCGCCGCCGCCCCGGGCGCAAGCAGGAGCGGGAGTCCGAAGGCGTCGGGCCGCACCTCGTTCAGGGCGAAGAAGAACGCGAATG
The DNA here is from genome assembly GCF_008642235.1 of Planctomonas psychrotolerans. Taxonomy (GTDB): domain Bacteria; phylum Actinomycetota; class Actinomycetes; order Actinomycetales; family Microbacteriaceae; genus Planctomonas; species Planctomonas psychrotolerans. Next base: position 2,647,010 of record NZ_SJEV01000001.1, read on the forward strand.
CGACGGCACTCGCGGTGATGGCGGCAAGGGCGCGCATCCTCGACGCGCCGTTCGCGCCGCGGAGCGCGGCAGCCGCGGACTCCGACACCGGAGCGATGCGGAACGCCTCCGTTCGCCGCGCCCGGGCGAGCGCGAGCGACACTCCGACGGCGACGAGAACGAGAAGGGCGAGCACTGCCATGGGTTTGCCTTTCGTGTATCACTCACGTGGTACACGAAACATAGCAGCTGTATCAACGAATTGATACACACGGGTGAGAGCGGCGGGCCCTCGGCGTCGATACCCTCGACGTCGATGCCCAGCGTCGGAAACTCGTGGTCAGTGCCCGGCGGGCATGGCGTCGGCTGCCACGGCGTCGGTCGACCGCCGGATGAAGAAGGCGGCCGGAATGGCGAACAACGAGATGATCGCCCCGTAGAGGAACGCCGTCTGGATGCCCGAGGCCGTCGCCACGGTCTCCGAGACGCCGCTCGCGCCCAGAATGATCGCCTGCGACGACATGACGGTCACGAAGAGTGCGGTGCCCGCGGCACCGGCCACCTGCTGCACCGTGCCGACGATGGCGCTGCCGTGCGAGTAGAGCTGCGGGCGTAGCGAAGCGAGCCCCGCCGTGAACAGCGGAGTGAAGAGCAGAGCAAGCCCCACGCTGAGCGCGACGTGGGCGGCGAGCACCATCCAGAACGAGGAGTTCTCGTCGAGCATGGTCATCGACCAGAACACCACGCTCACGATGGTCGATCCGAGGACCAGCAGCGTCGTCGGACCGTGGCGGTCGAAGAGCCGCCCGACGAACGGGGCGAGCAGGCCCATGGTCAGGCCTCCGGGCAGGAGCAGGAGCCCGGCGGTGAGGGCCTCGAGGCCGAGCACGGTCTGCATGTAGATCGGCAGCAGGATGATCGTGCCGAACAGGGCCATCATGCTGATCGCCAGCATGACGATGGAGAACGTGAACGTGCGCGACGTGAAGGTGCGCAGGTCGAGAAGAGCGCTGTCGGAGCGCTGAAGGCGCAACTGGCGGAGCACGAAGCCGGCGAGGGCCAGCGCTCCGACGCTGAGGGGGATCCACGGGTTCACGGTTCCGGCTCCCTCACCCAGGTTGCTGAGTCCGAAGATGAGACCACCGAACCCGAAGGCTGACAGCACGACGGAGAACACGTCGAAGTGGGTGACCCGCGGGCTCGTGACGTTCTGCACGCGTGCGGCGCCCAGGGCGAGGGAGCCGAGAGCGATCGGCAGGACCAGGATGAACATCCACCGCCAGTCGAGCACGCTGAGGATGATGCCGGAGATGGTCGGGCCGATGGCGGGTGCGACCGAGATGACGATGGAGATGTTGCCCATGGTGCGGCCGCGCGCGGCGGGTGCCACCAGAGTCATGACCGTGGTCATGAGGAGGGGCATCATGATCGCGGTGCCACAGGCCTGCACCACCCGGCCGACGAGGAGCATTTCGAACCCGGGCGACACGGCCGCAATGAGCGTGCCGGTGCTGAACAGGCTCATCGCGGTGATGAACACCGGACGCGTGTGGAAGCGCTGCAGCAGGAATCCGGTGATCGGGATGACCACGGCCATGGTCAGCATGAAGGCGGTGGTGAGCCACTGCGCGGCCACCGCGGTGATCGACAGGTCGTCCATCAACGCGGGCAGCGCGACGCCCATGATCGTCTCGTTCAGGATGACCACGAAGGCCGAGACGAGGAGCAGCCGGATCACCAGTCGGTCACGGGCGTCGGTGTTCGCGTTCGCGGCGGGAGCGACTTCGCGGGGAAGGGTTATAGGGGCGGTGTCGGTCAAGAGGTTCCCGTCGTGGTGCGGCCGGCAAGGCGAGGTGAGCGGTTCCGGGCGTCGGTCCTGGCGGACCGGAGGAAGCGGTGGGTGGGCGTCGATGCCCAAGCGTGGAACGGCTCGTGAAACGCACCCCATCCGGCAGGGGAACGACGGCGCGAGCGGCATCCAGCGGTGGCGCTGTTACAGCGAGCGTATCGGCGCCGTCCTTTATTCCCAGCCTGTGCACATCTTTTCGGCGGAATCGGATTTCGGTGGGAACGGTACAGGGTGGGGTAGCGTCGGGAGGACTGATACTTCCCACGAGAGGATCCCCGTGCGACTGCGTGGTGAACACCTGCTGGCCCTGATGGCTGCGCCGCTGTTCTTCGTCGCCGTGCTGCAGCCGGATGCTTCGGGTCTCGCCGTCGTGGGAGTCGCGGCCGTGCTGCTTGCTCTCAGCCTCGGTAGCCGGTATCTCGCGGTTCTGATCACCTCGCGGCTTTTGATGGTGGGGCATCGGTCCCGCGCTCATCGCGAAGCGCTCAGCAGAGTGCCCGCTCCGCTGCACCCCAACACGGACGGTCGACCCCGCCCGCGTGCTCCCGGTCGGATCCCGACGACCGCGTAGTCCTGCCCTCGCCCGGTGGGCTCTGCGCGCAATTCGCGGATCACCCCACCGACAGCAAGGGACACCTTTTGGACTTCTACTCGTTCGCCCCCATCGCCGCCGTGCTCGACGGCGCCTATTTCCTCCTCGACTCCCTCCGTGCCCTCCTCGATCCGCTCGCCGGATCGGCGAGTGCCGCACTCGCCGTGGTGCTGCTGACGGTGCTGGTGCGCGCCATGCTCACCCCCGTCGGAGTGTCGCAGGTGCGTGCGGAATTCAGCCGCCGCCGGCTCGCACCCCACCTGCGGGAGCTGCAGAATCGCTACCGCACGAATCCCGAGATGCTCCGGCGCACGATGCAGGAGCTGTACGCCAGAGAGAAGGCGTCGCCGGTGGCCGGCTGTCTGCCCACCCTCGCGCAGGCACCGGTTCTGTCGGTGGTCTACGGCTTGTTCGTGCTGCACTCGATCAACGGGCACGCCAATGCCCTGTTGACCGAGCAGCTGTGCGGCGTGGCCCTCGGGGACTCGCTCATCGCGGCGATCGCCGGTGGCATCGCGGCGCCGGGTGCCGCGCTGTTCGCGGGTGTGCTCGGCGGGATCGCGGTCGTGGCCTGGCTGTCGCGACGAGTGGCGCTCCGGCAGGCGGCGCTCTTCCCGCAATCGGCGCCTTCGCCTCCGGGAACGCCCGATCTGTCCGGGATGACCAACGCCCTCAGTTGGATGCCCTTCATCACCGTCGGCATCGCCGCGATCGTGCCGCTGGCGGCGGGTATCTACCTCGCTGTCACCACCGCGTGGACGCTCGCCGAACGGTCCGCGCTGCGTGCCATGCTTGGAGCGCGGGCAGGCTGATGGGAGGAGGGGACCCCGGCGGGCGCCGACCCGGCGGGCACTGAGCCGGCGGGCGCCGATCCGAAGTGCCGGGCTCTCCCGCTCAGTTCGGCGTGCCGAGCGTGGGCCGCGCCTTCCGTCCGAACAGGAACATGATGAGGGTGGAGGCGGTGCCGCTCAGTGGCGTTCCCGAGCCGAGGGTCCAGCCGGCATCCGTGGCGGTCAGGGTTCGTGCGCGCAGCACGGCCCGGATCGGTGTGGGCGCCATCACGACGCGGGCAACGGCCACCGCACCCGTGGCGCGGGGATCGAGCGCGAGGTCCGCCTTCAGGGCATGCGAGATGTCGTAGGCGTGCACCACCGCCTCGATCAGCTCGCCGATGCGAACTCGGCCGCGACTGGAACGCTTGTCGTCCGCGATCTCTCGGATGCGGTCGACGAGGTCCTCGTAGCTGGCCTGCGCGGCCTTCACGCTCAGGTCGTCGATCGCCTTCATCGGGTTGATGTGGTGGCCCCAGTACGCCCTGAACCCCGTGCGCAGCATCGTGCCGGTGGAGGAGCCGATACGCCAGACGATGTGGCCGGCCACATCGCGGACGGTCCAGCCGTCGCACATGCTCGGGCTCTCCCACTGCTCGGGGGTCAGGCCGTCGAGGAGGTCGGCGACCTGCTCGAGGATGGTGGCGATCTCGGTCGACCAACTCGTGGTGACCTTGGTCTCCGGAATGCCCGTGCTGGCGCGGCCCGCGTTGCTGAGCGGAAGGAATCTGGCGATGTCGTTCATGCGCGTCAGCCTAGGCCGCTCACATGCGGGAAGCCGTCGGGTCACCACGTAGACTCTCTCGGTGCAGACAACCCGCCCAGTGCGCCTCTGGGCCGGTAGGGGTCTCGCCCTCGCGGGCCTCGCTCTTCTCGCCCTGAATCTTCGCAGCGCGGTCGCCGTGTTCTCGCCCATCGTGGGAGCCATCGACGCGGACATCCCGTTGACGCCAACGCTGGTGGGCGTCATCGGGATGCTTCCGCCGGTGTGCTTCGCCAAGTTCGGTCTGCTCGCGCCCGCCGTCGCCCGGAGGCTCGGCCTCGAACTCACCGTGGTGGTCGCGTTGGCGGCGATGTTGGTGGGCCACGGCATCCGTGGACTGTCGGATTCCTTCGAGGTGTTCGCTGCAGCGACGGCCGTCACACTCGCCGGCATGGGCTTCGGGAACGTGCTTCTGCCGCCCATCATCAAGCGGTATTTCCCCGATCGCATCGGCGTGATCACCTCGATGACCACCGTGCTGCTGTCGTTCAGCACCGGCGTTCCGGCGCTGCTCGCCGCACCCATCTCGGACACGGCCGGCTGGCGGGTGGCCATCGCAAGCTGGGGGCTCCTCGCCGTGTTCGCGCTGGTACCGTGGTTCGCGCTGCTCGCCCAGCACCGCCGGGGCGTTGCCGAGAACGGCACTCCCGAGCTCGCGAAGCCGACGACGGGGGCGATCGGTCGCACCTGGCGGTCGCCCATCGCCTGGGCCCTCGTCGTGATCCACGCCGCGTCGTCGTTCAATGCGTATGCGATGTTCGCCTGGTTGCCTCAGGTACTCGTCGACAATGCCGGTCAGTCGATTGCGGGAGCGGGTGCGCTGTTGTCGCTGTATGCGTTCATGGGTCTGCCGGCCGCCATCGTGGTGCCGATGCTCGCGGTGAGGATGAGGAACGTCGGTGTGCTCGTGCAGATGGGTGTTGCGTTCTTCGTGATCGGGTACACGGGGCTGCTCATGATGCCGACCGTTCTGCCGTGGCTGTGGGTGGCGTTCGCGGGGCTGGGTACCCTCCTCTTCCCTGTCGTCCTCGTGTTGATCAATCTGCGGACGCGAACCCAGCTGGGTTCCGTGAAGCTGAGCGGATTCTCGCAGGGGATCGGGTACACGATCGGGGCGTTCGGGCCGCTCCTCTTCGGGTTGCTGCACGAGACCTCCGGTGGTTGGCAGCTGCCGATGGTCATGCTCTTCGGCATGGTGCTCGCCGCAGCGGGAGCCGGACTATATCTCGCGAAGCCGCGGATGCTCGAGGATTCCTGGTTGCCTCGTAGGGTCGAAGCATGAGACTCATCCTTATCCGGCACGGGCAGACCACATCGAACGTGGGCGGGCACCTCGACACGAGCATCCCCGGCGCGGATCTCACTCCGCTCGGGCGCGAGCAGGCTGCCGCCTTACCGCCCGCGCTCGCGGGTGAGGAGATCGGGGCGCTCTTCGCGTCGAATCAGGTTCGTGCCCAGCAGACGGCGCGGCCGCTCGCGGATGCGCTCGGCCTGGAGATCGGAGTGCGCGAGGGGGTGCGCGAGGTCAGTGCCGGTGACCTGGAGATGCGGAACGATCGCGAGGCGATCGACATCTACCTCACGACAGTGATGAGCTGGGCGGCCGGGCGGCTCGATGTGCGGATGCCGGGCGGCGAGGACGGGCACGAGGCGTTCTCGCGCTTCACCCGTGTTGTCGACGAGGTCACGAGCAACGGTCACGACACCGTGGCGATCGTGAGTCACGGCGCGATGATTCGGGCATGGGTCGCCTACACGACTCCGAACGTCGACGTGGAGTGGGTGGCGGAGCGAGCGTTGACGAACACGGGGGTGGCCATCCTCACCGGCTCATCGGAGCGCGGCTGGGTGGCGGAGAGCTGGATCGGAGAGGCGGTCGGTGGCGACTCGCTCACCGACACCGCCGCGGACGGTCCCGCTGCGGACGCGGCTGCCGCCGACACTGCTGCTACCGGTGTTGCTAGCGGCGCTGCGGAACAGCCGATCACCGCACCCCGCAGCTAGCGCGGCCATGGACACCTTCTGCTCGCGGGGATGGAGTCGCGCTCGTAGTGGGAAACGCTAGAAGGGTGGCGGATCCGAGTCCATCGTGCCGCGCGGTGGGCCGGAGGAGGTCGGGTGCGCTGAGGGTGGTCTCACCACTGTCAAGATCCCTGACTGTCGTGACCCTGATCCCGGCGCCGACCGCGATCCCGACGGGAACGCCGGCCCTGGGTCGGCTCCGGACGGTAGCCGGTTCTCGGGGTGCGTCAGGTGGCGCCTGCCCGCGGGCGACGTCCAGTCGAGCGTCCCGTCTCCCGCATGCTTCACTGTCCAGCCACCGTGATGCTTGAGCGTGTGATGTCCGCGGCACAGATGGGCGAGGTTGTCGTGCGCCGCGAGCCCGTTCGTGTGCCAGTCAATGGAATGGTCGACATCGCAGGAGGTGGCTCGCTGGTTGCATCCGGGGAAGCGACAGGTATGGTCGCGGATCCGCAACCACGTGCGCAGATCGGCCGGTACGACGTAACTCGAGCGCCCCACGGAGAGGATGGCACCGGTCTCCGGATGAGTGAGAATGCGCGTGAGCGACGGGGCCCGAGCGGTGAGTTCGCGGGCGGTCTCGGCATCGATGGGACCGTATCCCTCGAGGATCGCCGGTTCAGTGCCGTGCCCGAGCAGGGTGAGCACCGGGACGGAGACGTAGACGTGAGGTCGGATGCCGCGGTACCGCGACACCGTTTGTCCGGTTGGTGAGCCATCGACAGCTGAGCCTCCGCCAGGTGATCCTTCGATGAGTGAGCCTTCGACAGCTGAGCCTTCGACAGGTGAGCCCCCGTCCACACCGCTTCCCGTCACACCGCCTTCGCTCGCGCCAGCACCCACGCCATCGGTTCCCGGTCGAGCGCTCCGGGGAGGACTCGCGAGAGACCCGCTGCCGCGCAGCCCATCGCCTTCTACCTCATCGTCGAGCAACACATCGCAGAAGATGTCAGCGCGGAGCTGGGTGAGGGTGCGAGTCTCGGTGCCGTCCCGAAGAGACCGTGCCGTATCGCTCAGCCGGGTGAAGATGGCCGTCACCTTCACGATCGGCAGGTAGGCGTTCAGCCACCCCATCCCGTCGGCGGCGCCGTCCATCAGCACCTCGCGGTTCTCGAGCGCCCGTGCGTGCCGCTCGGCGAGCGTCTCGGGTTGCAGCTTCTCCCGCAGAGGACGCAGCTTCCTTGCCAGCGTGGCCGGAGTTGACCGCTCCGCAACCGGGACGGCCACTCGCTCCAGCTGCTCCTTCGTACCGGCGTTCGACAGCAACGCCGCCGCGTCGACAATGCGTTGGGCATGGGCGTATCCGATCGTTCCCGCGCGTAACGCCCGAACGTGGACGGCAGTGAGTGCGTCAACATCTCGCTTACGGCGATCATGTTCTCCGCGGCGCGCTCGGATATGCGCAATGACGTCGCGATCTCGGCGAGAAAGGATCGCCGGGCGATATCGGTGCAACCCGATGGAGCACCGGCCCCCGCTTCATCCGTTCCGACCGGCGCGGTGAGGCCCGGACATCCCGCGGCCTGTCGAGCGGTATCGATGAGCTCCGCGCGCAGCGCCGTGAAACTGGCGATCATCCGCTCGACCTCCACCACCGATTCCGTAAGCGCGCCGACGAACTCATTGGCCGCAGCGGGGGCCGCTATGGTGCTCGGTTGCTCGGCGCCGACTCGCATTGCGAGCGATGCGCCGGAGGTTCTCATGCCCACATTCCAGCACCCACCACCGACATCCCCGTGGCCCTGTGGGCAACGTCGACAGACATGGTCCGGCTACCTCGCAGGAGGCGAAGTCTCGGTCGAGAGGGGCGCGGCGCCTCGGGCGGCTGTGCCCCGTACCGGGGCCGCCGCAGACCGCTCCCCGAGCGATCGGTGCGGCATGCTGAGGACGTGCCGTCGCGAGCGATCTATGTAGAGGTCTACGTCGCGGCGGACATCGACCGTGTGTGGGAACTGACCCAGGATCCGGTGCTGCATGCGCGCTGGGATCTGCGGTTCTCCCGGATCACCCCCGTGGAGGATCTGGCCGAGGGCGGATATCGCTTCCGCTACGAGCGCGCCCTTCCCCTGCATACCATCCACGGCACGGGGACGTCGCTGGGGGAGCGCGAGAGCGCGAACGGTGCCCGCACGTCCGCCCTTCGCTTCACCACTGATGACCCGGTGTCGCCGCTCGGCACCGGACGTGGGTACTGGCGCTACGTGCCGACCGGCGCGGGGGTCACCTTCCTCACCGGCTACGACTACACACCCACGTGGGGTGCCACGCTCGACCGGTTCCTCGTCCGCCCGTTCGTCGGGTGGATGACCGCGTGGAGCTTCGATCGACTGCGCATCTGGGCCGAAACGGGAGTAGAACCCGAACGCTGGACGCCGCTGTCCGTGCTCGCGATCTGGTTGCCGAGGCGTCCGAGGGCATCGCGCTGCAGTCGTTTCCCGGTCCGTGGCCGACCGATGGACGATGCGCCGCCGGCGCTCGCCGCGCTGGAGGCGCCATGATGCCGCTCGCCGTCCACCAGCCTGCGCCTGGTTCCGCCCGGGAGGCGGCGTCGACCCTGGCGGCGTTGGGCGCACCATGACCTCGATCTTCGAATCAGCGATGGGTGCGGACTTCACCCGACTGCACCCGATGCTTCAACGCCGCTTCGGCGTATCGCTCGAGGCGGGTTACGCCTGCATCGGCACCGGGACCATGACCCGCATCCGTCGCGGACCCTGGTGGACGGTGCCGTTCCTGCACTTCGGCAAGATCCGCAACATCCTCATCCCGGATCTCGGCACCGACGTGCCGTTCACGGTGGAGAACTATCCGTATCGCGATCCGTTCGGCAGGGAGACCGTCACCTTCGTGCGGCACTACCGCGTGCGCCGCGAACCGAGCCGCTTCGACGCCACCATGATTCTGAGCGAAGGACGGATCGTCGACTATCTCGGCACCCACCAGCACCTCGCCGTCGATCTCGAGCTCGCGGCCGAAGCGGACGGCTCCCTCCTGTTGAGGTCGGATGCCCAGCGCTTCTACGAAGGACCGGTCGCGTTCCGGTTCCCCATGCTGTTCAGCGGTCGCGCCGACCTTCACGAGAGCTACGACGAGGACGCGGGCGTCTTCCGCATTCGCATGGAGGTGCACAATCGCCTTTTCGGCTTCCTGTTCGGCTACGAGGGGGAGTTCACGTGCGAGTACCCCGACGCGACCGACGCCCCGAATCGACTCAAACCGGTGCGTCACGAGTGTCGGGAGTGACCGTTCCTTTCCGAAACACCGGAGGGGTCGAGTGAAAGCACCCCAGGAATCGTCGGATCGGGCGTCAGGAGACGGCTCCTGCCGCCCGGTCATGGCCTGTCGCCGCGGCATCCGCTTCTCCGTTCCCCGGTTCCCCTCCCACCGCACCGTCGACCGCCGCCGCACACAGCGAACGCACCTGCGCGACCACCGCACGCAGCGAGGCGGTATCGGGCGTCACGCTCGCGATCGCTCGGTCGACCCCGCGCAGTCCCGCCCGTTCCAGGAGGGTCTTCTCGTTCGTCACCCACTCGCCACGGGCGGCCAGCACGGCGTGTGCCGCCGACAGTGACGCCGAAGCGACGAGCCCCAGACACTCGGTGAGCCGGCCGAAGCGTGCATGGGTGTCTTCCGCGTAGTCGAGGTTCCTCTGCGCGCGATCCCACCACACCGGGGGAGCGGTGGCGCGAAGCTGCGCGGGGAAGTCGGGCCGCGGAAGCTCCCCGCGGAGCACCCGATGCTGGGCGAGTTCGGCGACGAGCAGGTAGCTCGGGATGCCGACGAGATGGAACAGCAGCGGCTCGATGGAGAAGCGGCCCGCGTGTGCTTCGGCGAGCTGGTGCTCGACGGAGTCGAGATCCCGGTAGTGCACGTCGACCTGATGCCCGTCGATCCGGAGCCAGGCACCTCCGTTGAAGACGCCACCGCCCCAGCCACCGATCGCCGAGACCGTGCCCGGCCAGCCCAACCGCTCCAGGGAGTCGGGATCGAAGGCGCCCCGATAGTAGATGGCGAGGTCGATGTCGCTGTCGGGCCGATGCTGCCCCCGCGCCCGAGAACCGCCGAGGGACACGGCGTGCACGGTGGGCAGACCCGCGAGTCGATCGGCCACCCGGTCGAGGACCCCCTCGAACTCGACATCGGTCATCGTCGTCCATTCCTTCCATCCCGCCGCCAGAGATGCCGTGCCGTGCCATCGGTGAGCTGCGCCGCCGTACACGTCCGCTGCCGCACCAGCGTCCCACCGAGGTACCGCCCCCGTCGAGGGAAGCCCCGCCGAGGCACCGAGCCGGGGAGGCCGAGTGGGGACGAGCGACACGCCGGGAATGTCAGTGCGGATTGCTAACCTCGAAGCTATGTTCGATCATAGAGGGGTGACATCCGCCGCACATTCGAGCATATCTGCGCCCGCCCTGGATGGGCTACCGGCGCAGGATCGAGTGCGTACCCTGCAGGCCCGTATCCGTGAGATGCAGTCAAGCACGCTCGACAGCCGAAGCATCCCCACTCATCCGGCGATCGCGCAGTTACTGCCCGGCGGGGCACTGAAGCAGGGCGCCATCTACTCGGTCGAGAGGTCGGCGACGTTGCTGATGGCCCTTCTCGCGGGGCCGTCGGCGGCAGGGTCGTGGTGCGGGATCGTGGGGATGCCCGAGTTCGGCGTCGAGGCGGCGGCCCGATTCGGCGTCGACCTCGATCGGCTCGTGCTCGTGCCGCATCCGGGAGACCAGTGGCTGAACGTCACCGCGGCCATCGCCGACGTGATGGAGGTGGTGGTCACCCGTCCGCCTCGCCGTGCCGACGACGCGAGTATCTCGCGACTCGCAGCGCGCCTCCGCCAGCGCGATGCCACTCTCATCGTGCTCGGCACCTGGCCGCAGAGCGAGGCGATGCTCAGTCTCTCCGAGAGCGACTGGAGCGGCATCGGTGACGGGCACGGCCATCTCTCCGCGCGGCAGGTCACGGTCACGGTCACGAGCCGCGTGCACGCGCGCCCCCGCAGCGCGCGTCTCTGGCTGCCCGATCGCGAGGCGACGTTCCGTCAGGCCGAGAAGCGGTTCGAGCCCCGCTTGGCCCCGGCCGACCTCGCACCTCCGTTGAGGGAGGCCACCGGATGACGGCGCCGACCATCACCCGCACCATGGTGCTCTGGTGTCCTGATTGGCCGGTCACCGCCGCCATTCAGGCCCACCGGCACTCACCGGATGCCGCCATCGCCCTCATCGACAAGGGCCGGGTGTTCGCCTGCTCGGCCAGCTCCCGCCGCGAGGGCGTGGCTCGCGGACTCCGGGTGCGCGAGGCGCAGTCTCGGCACCCCGATCTCATCGTCGAACCCTATGAGGCGGTACTCGACACTCGCGCGTTCGAGGCGGTGATCGATGCGATCGAGGAGATCATGCCGGGGGTGCAACTCCTGCGACCCGGAATGTGCGCCCTGCGCACCCGGGGACCCAGCCGCTACTACGGTGGCGAGGAGCCCGCCGCCCAGGCATTGCTCGACCGTCTCGGCACCGTGGAGGGATTGGAGCTCGGGGAATCCCGGGTAGGGATAGCCGACGGCCCGTTCACGGCGGAACATGCCGCCCGCAGCACCGCGGTGCTTCCCGGGGCGGGACGCATTCTGCGGGTACCCCCCGGGGAGTCGGCGGCGTTCCTCGGCCCGTTGGGGGTCGGCCTGCTTTCGTCACCCGCGCTCGTGACCCTGCTCCACCGCCTCGGCGTGCGCACCCTGGCGGACTTCGCCGCACTGCCGGTAACCGATGTGCTCCAGCGATTCGGTGAGGACGGGGCCCGCCTGCACGCTCTCGCCAGCGGACACGACAGCCGTGCCGTTCTTCCGCGCGTCCCCCCGCAGCAACTCGACAGCACCATCGAGTTCGAACCGGCACTCGACCGGGTCGACCAGGTCACGTTCGGGTTCCGCGCATCCGCCGACCGCTTCCTCGAGGGACTCACGGCGGCGGGGCTGGTGTGCACGGCCATCCGCATCGAGGTGGCGACGGAGGCGGGGGACACCTCCGAGCGCAGTTGGCTGCATCCGCGCTCATTCACCGCCTCGGACGTGCTCGATCGGGTGCGGTGGCAGCTGCAGGGCGGTGGGACGATCGACAGCGGCCTGCGTTCCGGCATCACCCGGGTGAGCGTGATGCCCGAGAGCGTCGACGCCATCTCGAATCATGAGGAGGGCCTGTGGGGCACGGGGCCCGACGAGCGCATCCACTCCGGGCTCTCCCGCGTGCAGAGCATGCTCGGACACGGCGGGGTGCTCACCGCGACGATCGGCGGCGGGCGCACTCTCGCCGACCGGCAGAACCTGATCGCCTGGGGAGACCGTCCCCAGCTCGACCGACCGGTGGAGCAGCCCTGGCCCGGGCAGCTTCCGCCACTCCCGCCTGCCACGGTGTTCTCCTCGCCCCACCCGGTGTGCGTGGTCGATGCCTCCGGCGCGGAGGTGAGCGTCGATGAGCGGGGTGCACTGAGCGGCGCACCCGCCTCGTTCTTCCGGGGGTCTGCCGTGTCGAGCGCCGGCAGGGAGGTTGCAGGCACGCGTGCCGCCGTCACGGGTGCCGCCGTCACGGGTGCCGCCGCCGTGGGAACCGCCCTAGGCGTCGCTGTCCGTACCGAGGAACGAGACCCGGGTGCGGACGGGCGGGGTGCTCAGCGTGATCCCGGTCCCGTGCGATCCGTCAAGGCTGCGGATGCGCGTCCGGTAGGTGCGGTCATGGCAGCGGATGCCGGTCCCGTCCGGTCGGTCAAAGCTGCGGATGCCGGTCCCGTCCGGTCGGTCAAGGCTGCGGATGCGCGTCCGGTCGTAGCTGCGGATGCCGGTCCGGTCGTGGCTCCGGATGGCGGTCCCGTCCGGTCGGTCAAGGCCTGGGCCGGACCATGGCCGGTGAACGAGCGCTGGTGGGATCCGGAGCACAGTCGTCGGGCGTACCGCTTCCAGATCGTCGATGCCGACGGAACGGCGTGGCTGTTCGTGCTCGACGGTGGATCGTGGCGCGCGGAAGCGAGGTACGACTGATGGGCTGGAACAATCCGCCGATTCCCTGGTCGGAGTTCGAACGCAAACTGTCCGACGCCAGACGCCCCTCCTCGATTCCCCTCGCCGCTGACGGCGGAGACAGTCCGGCGTGGTCGCACAAGCGCGAGCCCTACCGCCCGCCCGAGCTGCCCGTCACCGAGCCGCTGGCCACGACGGTCCCCTACGCCGAGCTGCACGCACACTCCAACTTCAGTTTCCTCGATGGCGCCAGCTCGCCCGAGGCGCTGCTCGAGGAGGCGGCCCGGCTCGAGTTGACGGCCCTCGCGCTCACCGACCACGACGGCCTGTACGGGATCGTGCGCATGGCGGAGGCCGCCGAGAAGCACGACATCGCGACCGTGTTCGGTGCGGAGCTGTCCCTCGGCCTCACCGCTCCGCAGAACGGCGTAGCCGATCCGGAGGGCAACCACCTGGTCGTGCTCGCGCGGCGGGAGGAGGGCTACCATCGGCTGGCCGCCGCGCTCACCTCGTCACAGCTCGCCGGCGAGGAGAAGGGCCGGCCGCTCTACGACATCGATCAGTTGGCGGCGACGGCGTCCGGTGGATGGCTGGTGCTCACGGGCTGCCGCAAGGGGGCGGTGCGATCGGCGCTCGTCGGCGACGGCCCGCGAGCTGCGGGACAGGAGGTCGACCGGCTGATCGACCTCTTCGGCCGCGACAACGTTGCCGTGGAACTGCACGACCATGGCAATCCGCTGGACTCCAGCCACAACGACGCGCTGGCCGCTCTCGCGCGTGCCCGGGGACTGCCGGCGATCGCCACCGGCAATGTGCACTACGCCGCACCGGAGCAGCACCGCCTCGCGACCGCGCTCGCCGCGGTGCGCGCCCGCCGGAGCCTCGACGAAATGGACGGCTGGCTGCCCGCATCGGCCGGCGCGCACCTCCGATCGGGCGCGGAGATGGCAGCCCGGTTCGCCCGCTACCCGGGCGCGGTGGAGGGAACGGTGGACATCGCCGCCGATCTCAGCTTCGAGCTGCGCCGTGCCCGCCCCGGCCTGCCGAAGCAGAAGGTGCCGGAGGGGCACACGCCCATGAGCTGGCTGCGGAAGCTCGTCTGGGACGGCGTGGCGAGCACCTATCCCGACCTCACCGACAAGAACCGGGAACGCATCGAACGCGAGCTCAGCGTGATCGAGGCGAAGGACTTCCCGGGCTACTTCCTCATCGTGCACGACATCGTGAGCTTCGCCCGGCAGCGCGGCATCCTCTGCCAGGGCCGTGGATCGGCGGCCAACTCGGCCGTCTGCTATCTGTTGCGGATCACCGCCGTCGACCCCATCTTCTACGCCCTGCCGTTCGAGCGGTTCCTCTCCAGCATGCGCGACGAGGAGCCCGACATCGACGTCGACTTCGACTCCGATCGCCGGGAGGAGGTCATCCAGTACGTCTACGAGAAGTACGGCAGGCAGAACGCCGCCCAGGTGGCCAACGTGATCAGCTACCGACCCAAGTTCGCGGTGCGGGACATGGCGAAGGCGCTCGGGCACAGCCCGGGGCAGCAGGACGCGTGGTCGAAGCAGGTGGAACGCTGGGGGTCGATCGTCTCGAGCGAGGATCACGACATCCCGCGTCCCGTGGTCGAACTCGCCACCGAAGTGCTCACCTTTCCGCGGCACATGGGAATCCACTCGGGCGGCATGGTGCTCACCGACCGCCCCGTGGGGGAGGTGTGCCCGATCGAGCACGGGCGCATGGACGGTCGCACCGTTCTGCAGTGGGACAAGGACGACTGCGCCTGGATGGGCCTCGTCAAGTTCGACCTGCTCGGGCTCGGGATGCTCGCCGCACTGCAGCACACGTTCGACCTGGTGCGCGAGCACCTGGGGGAGGAGTGGACCCTCGACAGCCTGCCGCGCGAGGAGCAGGGGGTCTACGACATGCTCTGCCGCGCCGACTCGATCGGCGTCTTCCAGGTGGAGAGCCGCGCGCAGATGGGGCTCCTGCCGCGGTTGCAGCCCCGGCGCTTCTACGACCTCGTGGTGGAGATTGCCCTCGTGCGCCCCGGCCCCATCCAGGGCGGTGCGGTGCACCCGTTCGTGCGGCGCAAGCTGGGCGACGAACCGATCACCTACCTGCATCCCAAGCTGGTCGAACCGCTGGAACGCACCCTCGGGGTGCCCATCTTCCAGGAGCAGTTGATGCAGGTGGCGATGGCGGTGGGTGGCTGCACGGGCGAGGACGCCGACCTGCTGCGGCGAGCCATGGGATCGAAGCGCGGCATCGAACGCATCGACTCCCTGCGCAGCACGCTCTACGCGGGAATGGCGGGCAACGGCATCACGGGTGCGGTGGCCGACGACATCTACGGCAAGATCCAGGCGTTCGCGAGCTTCGGATTCGCGGAGAGCCACTCGCTGAGCTTCGCGCTGCTGGTCTATGCCAGCTCGTGGATGCGCCTGCACTACCCCGGCGCCTTCCTCGCCGCCCTGCTGCGCGCCCAGCCGATGGGCTTCTACTCGCCGCAGACCCTGGTCGCGGACGCCCGGCGCCACGGGGTGCAGGTGCGCCGGCCCGACATCCAGCTCTCCGGGGTGGCGGCGGGACTGGAACCGCTCGAGGAGACGGATACCGTTCTGCCCACGGGGCACGCCTCCTGCCTCGACTTCGAACAGCCACCGGTGCCGGTGTTCGACCCGGCTGGGCACTTCGACTCCGACGACCATCGACGCGACGGGGCGCTCGCGGTGCGGCTCGGGCTCGACGAGGTGACCGGGATCGGCGCCCCGGTCGCGGAACGCATCGTGGCCGAGCGGGAGCGTGGCGGCGAGTACGCCGACATGGCCGACGTGGTGCGCCGGGTGGGTCTCACGACCGCGCAGATGGAGGCGCTCTCCGCGGCCGGGGCCTTCGATTCGTTCGGCCTCTCCCGTCGCCAGGCACTGTGGAACGCGGGCAATGCGGCGCAGGACCGTGCCGAGTTCCTGCCCGGCAGCGTGGTCACCGTGCAGCCTCCGTTGTTCGAGCTGCCCACCGATCTCGACGACCTGATGGCGGACCTGTGGTCCACGGGCATCTCGACCGACGACCATCCGGTGCGGCACATGCGCGGAGTCCTCGCCCGACGCGGTGTGCTGCAGGCGGCGGAGTTGCAGCGCACCGACTCGGGTCGCCGCGTGGAGGTGGGCGGCGTGGTCACCCACCGGCAACGACCCGCGACCGCGAGCGGCATCACCTTCGTCAACCTCGAGGACGAGACCGGGCTGATCAACGTGATCTGCAGCGTGGGCGTGTGGATGCGCTACCGGCGCGTGGCCCGCGATTCACCGGCGATGATCGTGCGCGGCATTCTCGAGCGGTCACCGGAGGGTGTGGTGAACCTGGTGGCCGACCGCTTCGAGGCGCTCGTGCTCGCCCCGCCGACCAAGTCGCGCGACTTCCGCTAGTCGCCGCGCCGCCCCTGCGCCCCCTTACGGTCCCTGAGCCTGCTTACGGTCCCTGAGCCTGCTTACGGTCCCTGAGCCTGTCGAAGGGGCAGTGCGGGTTGCGTCCCTTCGACGGGCTCAGGGACCGTGGTGTGCGGGGACCGGTGCGGGTTGCGTCCCTTCGACGGGGCAGGGACCGGGTGGTGGCTTAGAAGCTGGGCACCATCGCCTTGTGGTGCACGAGGGCCGCGGCGCCGACGAGCGGCCCATCGGCCGACAGACCCGACGGCACCACCTGCACCTTGGTCACGAAGTCGAACTGCTGACGGGTGGCGATGGCGGCACGGATGTAGTTGAAGATGTCGGGGGACACCTTGATGAAGCCACCACCGATGGCAACGATGTCGAGATCGACGAGGGCCGTGGCACTGGCGATCGCCTGCCCGATCGCACTGCCGGACCGTTGAACGGCGGCCACGGCGATCTCGTCGCCCGCGGCATAGTCGACGGCGAGCTCCTCACCGCTCGAACCCGACCAGCCCTGCTTCTTCGCCCACGCCACCGTCTTCGGACCGGACGCGATGGCCTCCACGCAGCCGAAGCCGCCGCACGCGCACGGGTCGTCGAACCCCGCCACCTCGACGTGTCCGATGTGACCGGCGTTGCCCGTGGGACCCGCGACGGTGCGCCCGTTGAGGATGAGCCCACCACCGATACCGGTCGACACGATCATGCCCATCACGTTCTCCGACCCGCGCGCCGAGCCGATCCACTGCTCGGCCAGCGCGATGCACATGCCGTCCATCTGCAGGGTGATGGGCGTGTCCGGAGCGATCGTGTGCACGAGGTCCCGCAGCGGAAATCCGCGCCAGGCGGGAACGTTGAGCGGCGACACGAGCCCCTCACGCACGGTGATGGGACCGGCGCAGCCGATGCCGATGCCGTCGAGCACACCATCCGGCGGCAGCATCTCGAGCGCGCTCGCCGCCGTGGCGAGCACGCGTTCGCCCAGCTCGTCCGACGACGACGACGCACCAGTCGGGTTGCGGAACCGACTGCCCTGCAACACCTGCCCCGTGGCGTTCACCAGGGCGGCCTCGACCTTCGTGCCACCGAAATCTACGGCGAGTGCGTACTGTGCAGACATTGCGGGGTCCTGGATCTGTGGAGGTGCCGACGGTGGCCCGCGGAGGCGGTCCGCGACGATTCCCTAGATTAGGGCGTTGCCTTCGAGGTTCCCGAATCGGGAAGACGTAACCTGTGTCGGTGGATCCGGATGCGAGACGGCTCGGTGCCGACGACGAGCCGTCGGAGTTGTCCGCGTCGATCGACCCTCCGCCGCCGTCGACCGGTGCGCCCGCCTCGGCGGACCCGACGAGCGAGCCGCCCGCAACTCGTGAGCCGACCGAATCCGCGCCGTCGAGTCCTGCACCGGAGAGCCGCGGCCCGGTGAGTTCCGGGCCGGTGTTCGCGACGCAGCCGATCATTCTGCGCCGCTCGTACGCTCTTCCGCGCGCGATCGTGTGGGACGCGCTGGTCGACCCCGTGCTCGCCTCCGGCTGGCTGGGCGAACTCGATATCGACCCCCGCGTGACCGGTTCCTACCGGCTGCGGTACCACGCACCGGCCGCACGCCGTCCGCACGACCTGTCGTCGGCCGTGATCCGCGACCTCGCCGAGCCGGAGGTGCTCGCGCTCGAGGCAGGCGATGGCTTTCAGGTGCGCGTCCGGCTCGACGACGTGCCCGGCGGACCCCGCAATCGATCGACCATCCTGCACCTCACCGTCTCCGTCACCGCACCGGCACCGGTCCTGGCCCCGGATCCGGCACACGTCCGAACCGAGGCTTCGGCCGCAGAGCAGTCCGCGCACCCCGCGGCATTCGCCGAAGCGGTGCGTCTTCGAGCGGCCTGGCTCCTGCACCTCGACCAGCTCGACGAGCTGCTGCATGGCCGCCCCGTCGACGGGAGCTGCTGGAGCGATGTGCAGGACGAGGCGTGGCTCGCTCACCTCGCCGACTCGGCGGAGGCCGAGGGCGAGCGCTTCCCCTGAATGCCAGAGGGTGCCGGAGGCGCTGTACCGGCCACGCCGACCGACCACGGCGCACGGCTGACCGGGCACGGGTAGTACTGGCCACGGCTCACGGCTCACGGCTCACGGCTCACGGCTGAAGGGACGGGTATCGGCGAACGGCGGTCGGGCGCACCGCCAGTCGGGGAGCGCTCCGATCGACGCGAGTCCCGCACTTCCCGAGCGGTTAAGCTGGAGGAACAGGGAAGACGGGGCAACGACGCCCATCAGTGTCCCTCACAGGCAACAGCAGCGCAGTGCAGAGCAGGGAGAACGCGTGACGATCGACACGGCGTCCGCCGAACGGGCCGTGGCCCCGGCGGCCAGAGCGATCGAGGTGGTCGGCGGCGACCTCACCGAGAAGAGCCTGAGGCGCTACCTCGAGGGCATCCCCGGGGTGGATGCGGTGGGCCTCGAGACCCGTGCCTCCGCCCTCGGCACCCGCTCCATCAAGACCACCTCCAAGGCCTGGGCCCTCGACCGCATCATCGAGCTCATCGACCTCACCACGCTCGAAGGGTCGGACACGCCGGGCAAGGTCCGATCCCTCGTGGCGAAGGCCCTGGTGCCCGACGCCGCGGATCCGTCGACCCCCCGGGTCGCCGCGGTCTGCGTCTACGGTGACATGGTGCCCTACGCCGTCGAGGCGCTCGGATCCGCGCACGCCGCCGGGTCGCACACCGGCATCCAGGTCGCCGCCGTCGCCACCGCGTTCCCCAGTGGTCGCGCATCGCTCGCCGTGAAGCTCGCCGACACGAAGGACGCCGTGGCCGCCGGAGCCGACGAGATCGACATGGTCATCGACCGCGGCGCATTCCTCTCCGGCCGGTACGGCGAGGTGTTCGACGAGATCGTGGCGGTCAAGGCCGCGTGCGAGCGCGACAACGGCACGTTCGCTCACCTCAAAGTCATCCTCGAGACGGGTGAACTGAACACCTACGACAACGTGCGTCGCGCCTCCTGGCTCGCGATCCTCGCGGGCGGAGACTTCATCAAGACCTCGACCGGCAAGGTGTCACCCGCCGCAACGCTGCCCACCACTCTCTCGATGCTCGAGGTGGTACGGGACTGGCACCGGCTGACCGGTGAGAAGATCGGCGTGAAGCCTGCGGGCGGCATCCGCTCGTCGAAGGACGCGATCAAGCACCTCGTCACCGTGGCCGAGACCGTGGGGGAGGACTGGCTCACGCCGGAGCTGTTCCGCTTCGGAGCGTCCAGCCTGCTCAACGACGTGCTTCTGCAACGCCAGAAGCTTCGCACCGGGGCGTACTCCGGACCCGCCTACGTCACCGTCGACTAACCGACCGGAGAATCCCGCACCATGACCTTCCTGAACTACGCACCGGCGCCCGAGTCGACCGCCATCCTCGACCTGCGCCCTTCCTACGGACTCTTCATCGACGGCGCATTCGTAGACGGACACGGCGCTCCGCTCACCACCATCTCGCCCGCCACCGAGAAGCCGATCGCGGAGATCGCCACGGCCGACGCGCACGACGTCGACCTGGCCGTCGCCGCCGCCCGCCGCGCATACGACACCACGTGGTCGCGGATGAGCGGTGCGGACCGCGGCAAGTACCTGTTCCGCATCGCCCGGCTCGTGCAGGAGCGCGCCCGCGAACTCGCGGTGGCCGAGAGCCTCGACAACGGGAAGCCGATCAAGGAGACCCGCGACGTCGACGTGCCGCTCGTCGCCGCCTGGTTCTTCTACTACGCCGGCTGGGCCGACAAGCTCGACTACGCCGGCCTCGGCCCCTCGCCCCGTTCGCTCGGAGTGGCGGCCCAGGTCATCCCGTGGAACTTCCCGCTGCTCATGCTCGCGTGGAAGATCGCGCCCGCGCTCGCCGCCGGCAACACCGTCGTGCTCAAGTCCGCGGAGTCCACACCGCTCACCGCGCTGCTCTTCGCGGAGATCCTCCAGCAGGCCGAACTGCCGGACGGCGTGGTGAACATCCTCTCCGGCGCCGGAGACACCGGATCGCTGCTCGTGAACCACGACGACGTCGACAAGGTGGCCTTCACCGGCTCCACCAAGGTGGGGCGGGAGATCGCCCGGTCAACCGCGGGTACCGGCAAGAAGCTGACGCTCGAGCTCGGCGGCAAGGGCGCGAACATCGTCTTCGACGACGCCCCCATCGACCAGGCCATCGAGGGCATCGTCACCGGCATCTTCTTCAACCAGGGCCAGGTCTGCTGTGCGGGGTCGCGGCTGCTGGTGCAGGAGAACGTGCACGACGAGGTGGTGGAGCGCCTGAAGGAGCGCCTCCGCACCCTGCGCGTCGGCGACCCGCTCGACAAGAACACCGACGTGGGCGCGATCAACTCCGCCGCGCAGCTGAAGCGCATCACGGAGCTCAGCGCCGTGGGCGAGGACGAGGGCGCCGATCGGTGGAGCCCCGAGTGCGCCCTGCCGGACGCCGGATTCTGGTTCGCTCCGACCATCTTCACCAATGTGTCCACGAGCCACCGCATCGCGCGCGACGAGATCTTCGGTCCCGTGCTGTCGGTGCTCACCTTCCGCACGCCCGACGAGGCGATCACAAAGGCCAACAATTCGCCCTACGGACTGTCGGCGGGCATCTGGACGGACAAGGGCAGCCGCATCCTCGCCGTGGCCGACAAGCTCCGTGCCGGCGTGGTGTGGGCGAACACCTTCAACAGGTTCGATCCCGCCAGCCCGTTCGGCGGGTACAAGGAGAGCGGATACGGCCGCGAGGGCGGCAGGCACGGACTGGCGGCGTATCTCGCCCCCTCCCGCGCCGACGCGACCGTGCGCTCGACCGTGCCGGCGGTGGCGCGGACACAGGCGGAGCCGATGGCGGCACCGGAACCGGTGGTCGAGACGACGAACGAGGACACGAAGTGAGCCGGCTGACCATTCCGAAGACCTACAAGCTGTACATCGGCGGCAAGTTCCCGCGCAGCGAGTCCGGGCGCGTGTACGAGGTCGCGACCCGAGGAGGCGACTTTTTGGCCAACGCCGCCAAGGCATCCCGCAAGGACGCCCGCGACGCCGTGGTGGCCGCCCGAAGCGCCGTCTCGGGGTGGGCCGGAACGAGCGGCTACAACCGCGGGCAGGTGCTGTACCGCATCGCCGAACTGCTCGAAGGGCGCTCCGCCCAGTTCGTGGCCGAGATCATGCGGGTCGAGGGTGCGTCCGAGAGTGCCGCCGTCGCCCAGGTCGACAAGGCCATCGACCGCTGGGTGTGGTACGCCGGGTGGTCCGACAAGTACGCCCAGGTGACGGGCAGCAGCAACCCGGTCGCCGGACCGTACTTCAACCTCTCGGTGCCCGAGCCCACCGGTGTCGTCGCCATCGTCGCACCGCAGGGGGAGGGGTCGCTGCTCGGGTTCGTGGGCGCGGTGGCTCCCGCCCTCGTGGCGGGCAACACCGTCATCGTTCTCGCGTCGGAGCGCTACCCGCTGTCGGCGATCAGCCTTAGCGAGGTGCTGGCGACGAGCGACGTGCCTGGCGGAGTGGTCAACATCCTGACCGGGTCGCCGGCCGAGATCACGCCGTGGCTCGCCAGCCACGCCGACGTGAACGCCCTCGACCTCGTGGGTGCCGGCGCTCTCGAGTGGGTCGACCTGCAGATCGCGGCGGCCGAGACGCTGAAGCGGGTGCTTCCGCCCGAGGAGGGCCCGGATGCCGCAGCCCCGAGTCTCGACCGCATCGCCGCGTTCACCGAGACGAAGACCGTCTGGCACACCAAGGGCCTGCTGTAGGCGGATCCGAATGAGCGCCACCCACCCCCTCTGGCGGCCCTACGCGCCCGTGAGCGAGGAGAACATCCGGCGGGCACGGGTGCGCCCGGACGACGAGTCCACGTGGCAGCGACCCGTCGAAGTCGTTCCGCACTCGGCCGAGTGGGACATTTCCTACCGCCGCGTCGCGGACGCCGTCGGCGCGGCGCTCGGGGAGCGCCGCCTGGCGATCGAACACGTGGGGTCGACCGCGGTCCCGGGGCTGGCGGCGAAACCGGTGATCGACGTCGACCTGATCGTCGCGGACTCGGCGGACGAGGGCGCCTACCTTCCGGCGCTCCAGGAGGCGGGCTTCGAGCTCGTCGTGCGCGAGCCCGACTGGGAGCAGCACCGTCTCCTGCACTGGCGGGAGGTGACCACCAACCTGCACGTGTTTTCCGCGGGTGCCGCGGAGCCGCGCCGTCACATCGCCTTCCGGGACTGGCTCGCCACGCACGCCGACGATCGGCTCGCCTACGCGCGCCTGAAAGAGGAGCTGGCGAAGGAGGGCTACTCGGATGCGATGCAGTACAACAATCGCAAGGCGGCCTTGATCTACGACATCTACGAACGAATCTTCGCGGCCGACCCGGCCACCGCTCACGACCCGAGACCCCGCAGAGCGTCCTGAC
This sequence comes from Planctomonas psychrotolerans, assembly GCF_008642235.1. GTDB lineage: Bacteria > Actinomycetota > Actinomycetes > Actinomycetales > Microbacteriaceae > Planctomonas > Planctomonas psychrotolerans. The sequence goes on from NZ_SJEV01000001.1 coordinate 2,669,904, forward strand.
CGTTATCCCGCCGTGACCTCTCAGGTCGCCTCCCTACGCTGATGCTCATGACTTCTCCCCGCACCGGATCCGATCTCGCCCTCGTGACCGGCGCGACCGGGTACATCGGCGGGCGACTCGTGCCCCGGTTGCTGGCGGCCGGGTATCGCGTACGGGTCTTCGTGCGGAACCCGGGCAAGCTGCGCGACGTCCCCTGGGTCGACGAGGTGGAGGTGGTCGAGGGCGACCTCGGTGACCCCGTGTCGCTCCGAACGGCCACGGCGGGCGTCGACGTGCTCTACTACCTCGTCCACAGCATGGGCGCCAAGGGCGACTTCGAGTCGACCGAACGGTCGTCGGCGCACAACGTCGCCGCCGCCGCGGCAGCCGCCGACGTGTCCCGCATCGTCTACCTGGGCGGACTCCACCCCGACACGCCGACGCTCTCGAAGCACCTCGGCTCCCGTCGCGAGGTGGGCACCATCCTCATGGCGTCGGGCGTGCCCACCATCGCGCTGCAGGCCGGGGTGATCATCGGCTCCGGATCCACGTCGTTCGAAATGATCCGGCACCTGACCGAAGTGCTGCCGTACATGCCGGCCCCGGGGTGGGTGCGCAACCACATCCAGCCCATCGCGGTGCGGGACGTGCTGTACTACCTCGTCGCCGCGGCCGCCCTTCCGCGGGAGCTCAATCGCAGCTTCGACATCGGCGGACCCGACGTGCTGCGGTACGGGCAGATGATGAACGGCTACGCGGTGGAAGCCGGCCTCAAGCAGCGGCCGATCGCGTCCGTCCCCGTCTTCGCCCCGCGACTCGCCGCGCACTGGGTGAACGTGGTCACGCCCATCCCGCGCAGCCTCGCCGTGCCCATCATCGAGTCCCTGCAGTACGACTGCGTGGCGTTGGAGCAGGACATCCGTGACCTCGTGCCGGACCCCGAGGGCGGCCTCACCGGGTACCGGGCCTCCGTGCGGCTGGCGCTCGGCAAGGAGCGGGCGGGCGAGGTCGAGACCAGCTGGCAGAACTCCTCGGTGATGGACGCCCCGAGCGACCCGATCCCGAGCGACCCGGAGTGGGCCGGGCACACCGTGTTCACCGACGTGAAGCACCGGCGGGCCGACGCCCCGGTGGACGAACTGTGGAAGGTCATCGAGGGGATCGGCGGCGACAACGGCTGGTACTCCCTCCCGGTGGCCTGGGCCGCCCGCGGCCTGCTCGACAAGTTCATCGGCGGGGTGGGGCTCCGGCGCGGCAGGCGCAACCCGGACCGCCTGCAGGTCGGGGAGGCGCTCGACTTCTGGCGGGTCGAGACATTGGAGCGCGGCACGCTGCTGCGCCTCCGCGCCGAGATGAAGCTCCCGGGTCTCGCCTGGCTCGAATTGAGGTGCGAGCCCGACGGTTCAACGGGCTCGATGTATCACCAGCGCGCCGTTTTCTTCCCCAAAGGGCTGGGTGGGCGCCTGTACTGGATCGCCATCCTGCCTTTTCATGGCATCATCTTCACCAGCATGGCGACGAAGATCACGGCGAAGGCAGCGCGGAACGCGCGCGCCGTCGCGTCCGCCGCGACACCCGCGGCGCTGGCCGGGAGCGTTGCGGAGTGAGGGCGTGCGGAGCTGGGTTGCGGATCACTGCCGTGACGGCATTCGGTTGCCTGATCGGCGGCGCGGTCGGGGCCGGTTGGGTCGATTCCGCGAGTGCGGAGGCGGCACATGCCGCTCCCGGCGCGACGAGACCCGACGCGCCCGGTCCTGAAAGGACCGAGGAGGATGCGGTTCGGACCAAGCTCGAGGCCCTCGTGCTCCAAGCGCGTACGGGCGAGTCGCTGGAACCGCTCGCCCGCAGCACGGTGCTCGACGACATCGCCCGTGCAGGCGCCGAGCGCATGACCGTGCAGGGTGCGGCGTCGTCCGGTGAGCTGACGAGCTGGCTGCCGGACGGTGTGGAGTCGGCGGTGAACGCGGGCGTCGGGGAGTCCGCGGAACAGCTGCACACGACGTGGCTCGACTCCCCGGAGCACCGATCGGCCCTGCTCGGTGACTACACGCACGTCGGCATCGCCGCGGTCGTCGAGAACGGTCAAACCCGCGCGGTCGCGGTTTTCGCGGACTTCCCGCCCACCGCCGCGGCCGACGGTGACGCGGCCGCCGCCGCCGAACGTGGCATCACCGCGGTCGATACCGCCGAGTCCAGCATCGCCTCCGACGTTGCCACGGGGGGCGCCGGACCCGACGTTCCCGCCGGGAACGGGGGCGCTGCGACGACGGGACCGGTGACCATGGAGAATCCGATGCCGGCGGAAACGAACACCGACGCTGCCTCGTCGCCCACCGCGCTGTCCGGCACGGTGTGGACCACCGAGAGCGGGAATCGTCGTGGGTTCGTGCCCGTTCCCCGGCTGGGCGAGGCTCCGGTCCCGAGCCCCGCCGACGGGCTGTCCTCGCTGCCCGCCGCTGTGCTGACCGGCTCTCTCGCCGAGGAATCGGCAACCATGGGGGTGCGCATGGGCATGGTGGCCGTTCTCCTGCTCGCCGCATTCCTTGCGGTGCCGCGGTTCGTCCGACGCCTGCGCGGGGGAATTACCCGCGGCACCACGCGCTAGGACCCGGGCGCGTTCCCGCCGGTCCCCTCGACGGGACCGGAGGCGGGTGCGTGTTCCGCGAGAATGCGCTGCACCTCGTCGTCCGACGTCTGGTCGAATCGCGAATAGGCGCTGCCGACCGCCCAGAAGGGCTCCGGGTACCGGGCGCAGACGACCTCGTCCGCCAGGTCGCCGAGCGCGTCGCACGCCTCCCGGGACCCGACCGGCACGGCGACGACCACCCGCGCGGGCCGCCCTGCTCGAAGGGCGGTGAGCGCCGCCCGCATGGTCGCGCCGGTGGCCACCCCGTCGTCCACGACGAGCACCGTACGATCGGCGACGTCGATCGTCGACCGGTCACCGCGGTACAGGCGCTGCCGACGGTCCAGTTCCAGGGACTCCCGGGCGGCGACCCGCGCGAAGGCCTGCTCCGCGGTCTCGGCGCCCGCGCTCGCCATGCCGGCGAGCACCCGGGGATTGCGCACGGTGGAAACCGCTCCTGCTATCGCCGCGAGAGCGCCCATCGCCACCTCAGGAGAGCGCGGCATACCCACCTTCCGCACCACCAGCACGTCGAGGCTCGCGCCGAGCGCACTCGCCACCTCCGCGCCGACGGGCACGCCACCACGCGGGAGAGCGAGCACCACCAATCCGGGAACGCCGCGATAGGCGGAAAGCAGCGCGGCCAGGCGGCTCCCCGCGTCCCGCCGGTCCACGAATCTCTCGACCACCTCGCCACTTCCTCCCGCGGACGGCGCCGGGATGGGATTCACTGCCCCTGCCGACCCGCTGTTCGCACCGCGGGGACGGCATCCCGGCCCGGGGTCCCGCCGTAACCGGTACGTTCTAGGAGAACCTATTCGACGACGATACGCCGCAGGGCACCGCGGATGCGAGGAAACTGGAAGCGTCCCGCGACAGGGCGGAGGCCTCCGGTCTCCCCGGCTCGTGCGGGCGCATCGACACGACTATCGGGAGGCAGCACATGGCGAACGACAGAACGGGCACGAACGAATCCACCGTATTCCTCGGCGACAGCATCACCGAGGTGGGCCGCTGGGACGAGTGGTTCCCCGAGATGAACGCGCTGAACCTCGGCGTCGGCGGCAACACCACGGAAGACGTGATCGCGCGGCGGCAGGAGGTCATCGACGCGGAACCGCACACCGTCGTGCTGCTCATCGGTACCAACGACCTGAGCAACCGCCGGAGCGGCCCCGAGCACATCGTCCGGAACATCGAGACCATCCTCGTCACCCTGCGTCGTGACCTCCCCGGAGCCCGCCTGGTCATGCAGTCGGTGCTGCCGCGCGGGCGCGAATTCACCGATCGCGTGCACGAGATCAACGTGCACCTGCGGCAGTTCTGCCCCGTGGTGAAGGCCGAGTGGGTGGATGTGTGGCCCGCGCTCGCGATGGACGACGGTGAACTCAATCCCGAGTACACCGACGACCGTCTCCACCTCAACGAAGCGGGGTACACCGCCTGGGTCGACGTCCTGCGACCCGCCCTCGAGGGTGCGCCGCAGCACGACGCCAACGAGCGGCGTGCCGCGTCGGTGGGGAAGAGCGAGAGCAGTGACGACGAGGCACCGAGTGGCAACTCCACCGGCACCGATGCGCCGGGATCGAACGGCTCAGCCGGGACGTCGACGGCCGACGGCGCGCAGACGTCGGCGCCGACGACTGGGGGGACCGGTCTCGACGACGTCACCGGGCCGAGGGACACCGTCGACCCGAAGGAGACCGGCTAGGAGGCCGGGGCGGCGTCGGCCGCCGACGCGAATGCGCTGCGAGCCTGCTCCGAGAACAGCACGAACCGCACCAGTTCGATGCTCCCGGTCGGGATACATGCCAACTCGTCGCGGATCGTCGTGATCGCGATGCGGGCAGCGTCGTCCATCGGCCAGCCGTACACGCCCGCCGAGATCGCCGGGAACGCGATGCTCGCGGCGCCCCGGTCGAGGGCGACGCGGAGGGACTCGCGATAGGCGCTCGCGAGCAGACCGCTCCGGTCCTCCCGCTCGCTCCACACCGGCCCGACGGTATGGATGACCATTCGCGCGGCGAGTCGTCCCGCCGTCGTCGCGGCCGCGGATCCGGTCGGGAGGCCGTCCGGGAATTCGGTGGCGCGAAGCCGGCGACACTCGTCGAGGATGTCCGGTCCGCCCGCGCGGTGGATCGCCCCGTCGACGCCACCGCCGCCGAGCAGCGAATTGTTCGCGGCGTTGACGATGGCATCGACATCCTGTCCGGTGATATCTCCCCGCGTGATCTCGATCGACGTCATGCCCGAAGTCTGCCCTCATCCACCGCGTCGCGCGACCGAGGTCTCAGATCGAGGTGACGGCCCGAAATGTCAGCCCGCGTGCGTGTCGAGCACGTCCGCGATGTGGGCGATCTCCGCGGGTCCCACTCGGCAGCACCCACCGACCAGGGACGCTCCGGCAGCCAGCCATCCGTGCACCATGTCCGAGTCGAATCGCGGGTTGCCCGTCCATCGTCGGGCATCCGCGTCCCATCGCTCACCGCTGTTCGGGTAGGCGAGCAGCGGCTTGTCCGTTTCGCCGCGCGCAGCACGAAGCGCCGGTTCCACCTCGCCGGGCGAACTGCAGTTGACGCCGGCGGCCACGATCGAGGAGTTGGACGCGGCGAGGGCGAACACGTCGCGGAGTGCGTCCCCCGATCGCATCCGGCCATCGGCGATGGTGACGGAGAGCCACGCGGGCACGTCCAACCGGTCGACTTCCGCCACGAGCGCTTCGGCTTCCCGGAGGCTCGGGATCGTTTCGAGTGCGAGAAGGTCGGCTCCGGCATCGGCGAGCACGGCGAGGCGGTCCCGATGCCATCGCCGGAGTTCCGAGACGCTGAGACCGTCGTCGCCGCGATACTCGGATCCGTCGGCGAGCGTCGCGCCGTACGGGCCGACCGAGGCCGCGACCCAGCGGGGCACCCCGGGGGACTCCGTCGCCGCCGCGTCTCGGGCCTCGATCGCCAGGCGCACGCTGCGGGTGAGGAGTTCGACCGCCTGCGGCCGATCGATGCCGATCCGCTCGAAGCCGGAGAAGGACGCCTGGTAGCTGCAGCTGATCGCCACCCGTGCTCCTGCGTCGAAATACTCGCGGTGGACCGCCGCGATCTCCCCGGGCTGCTCGACGAGCAGCCGGGCCGACCACATCGCCGACGACAGGTCGTGACCGCGCGCCTCGAGCTGAGTGCCGAGGCCACCGTCGAGGGCAACGGGCGGGCTTCCCGGCGAGTCGGGGAAGTCGGGGAGTACCGGCATGATCCGACCCTATCCGTCGCCGCGATAGCGTTATTCCATGACCTCTGAAAAGCGCACCCCGTTCGCGGACGTTCAGGACTTCCTCGCGATGCCGAGGATCGACGGGCTCAGCCTGTCCCCGGATGGGCTCACCGTCGTCCTCTCGGTGAGCACGCTGAACGACAAGGGTGCTGCCTACCGTCGCGCGCTGTGGTCGGTTCCCGCCGACGGCACCGGATCCCCGCGCAGGCTCACCCGTTCGGCGAAGGGCGAGGGTGGTCCCGCGTTCAGCGCCAGTGGTGACGTGCTCTTCGTATCGGCGCGTCCGGACTCCGACGCGGATGCTGCCGAGGATGCGCCGGCACAGCTGTGGCTCCTGCCCATCGCTGGTGGGGAGGCCCGCGCGGTCACGCGGCTCGCGGGCGGGGTGGAGTCCGTGACGTCGACGGCGAGCGGGGCCGACACCGTCGTGCTGAGCGCCCCGCTGCTGCCCTCGTCCACCTCGGTCGAGGATGATGCCGCGCGGCGCACCGCTCGATCCGAGCGCAAGGTCACGGCGATCCTGCACGAGACGTATCCCGTGCGTCACTGGGATGCCGATCTCGGGCCGGATGAACCGCACCTCCTCGCGCTCGACCTGTCGGGGGTGCTGGAGGACGAGGTGCGGGTGACGGACGAGCCGGTCGACGCACCGACTGCCGCCTCGCCAGGGGACACGCCCGCCTCGTACCCCGCCCACCTGCCCCGCCCGGTGGACCTGACCCCTCATCCCGCACGCAGCGCGGACATCAGCGGCGCCGCCCTGAGTCCGGACGGGCGGATGCTTGTCGCGTCGATGGGCGTGCACGAGCGCCAGGGGACGCGAATGGTGCTCACCGCCGTCGAGGTGGCGACGGGACATCGCACCACCCTCTTCGACGAATCGCGTGTGGACTTCGAGAACCCCGTCGTGAGCCCGGACGGCGCGCGCATCGCCTTCGTGCGCACCGCATACGACACACCGGACGGGCCGGGGAACCGGGAACTCTGGGTGGCCGCCATCGACGGCGCAGAGCCCCGCCGGGTGGCGAGCGACTGGGATCGCTGGCCGAACGAGTTCGGCTTCTCCGCGGAGTCCGATGCGCTCTTCGTGGCCGCCGACCAGAACGGCCGGGGACCGCTGTTCCGCGTGCCGCTGACGGGAGGAGCGGTCGAGCAGCTCACCGACGACGACTACACCTACACGAACCTCGTGGTGCCCTCGAGCGGCGGAAGCCTGATCGCCCTGCGATCCAGCTACCTCGTGCCGAGCGAGCCCGTGCGCATCGACCTCGACTCCCGCGTCGTGTCCCGGTTGCCGTCGCCGGTACGGCGCCCCGAATCCACCGCGCGGCTGGAAGAGGTGGAGACGACCGCCGAAGACGGCGCCCGTGTGCGAGCCTGGCTCGTGCTGCCGGCCGACGCCGCAGCCGACTCGCCCGTTCCCCTCGTGCTCCGGGTGCACGGCGGACCCCTCAACAGTTGGAACGCGTGGAGCTGGCGCTGGAACCCGCTGCTGCTCGCCGAGAAGGGCTACGCCGTGCTGTTGCCCGACCCGGCCCTGAGCACGGGCTACGGACTCGATTTCATCCGGCGGGGATGGAATGCGTGGGGCGACTCACCCTTCACCGACCTGATGTCGATCACCGACGCCGCCGAGTCCCGCGCCGACATCGACGAGTCGCTCACGACCGCGATGGGCGGGTCGTTCGGTGGTTATATGGCGAACTGGATCGCCGGGCACACCGACCGCTTCCGGGCCATCGTGAGTCACGCCAGCCTCTGGGCGATGGATCAGTTCGTGCACACGACCGACTCGTCGTACTACTGGCTGCGCGAGTTCACTCCGGAAGCCCTCACCGCGAACTCGCCGCACGCGAGCGTGCACAACATCCGGACGCCGATGCTGGTGATCCACGGCGACAAGGACTACCGCGTGCCGATCGGCGAGAGCCTCCGCCTCTGGTCGGAGCTCACCGCGGCATCGGCGGACGACGCAGGCGTGAGTCCGCATCGCTTCCTGTTCTACCCCGACGAGAACCACTGGGTGCTGAAGCCGCAGAACTCCGCCGTGTGGTACGAGACCGTCTTCGCGTTCCTCGACGAGCACGTGCGCGACGCGTCCTGGCGGCGTCCGGACCTGCTCGGTTGATCACGACGGGGACGGCCCGCGGGAATGGGAGGATGAGGGTGTGACGATGACACCCGCTGCCGGCTTCACCCGACCGGCGCTGGCCCCCGGCATCCTCCTGGCGATCGTGCTGATCGCCGGCGTCGCGCTCATCGACACCGACTGGTTCATCAGCGTGCGCTTCGTCGCGACCATCCTCGCGTTGATCCTGTGTGTATTCGCGATGCGCGGGCGCACGTGGTGGGCGCTGCCGTTGCTCGCCGCGATCGCCGTGTTCTGGAACCCCATCGTCGTTCTTCCGATCGAGGGGCAGGGCTGGCAGGCCATGCATTACGCGGGGGCGCTGGTCGCGGTGGTAGCGGGTGTGCGCACGCGCGTGCCGACGGGGACGACGAGCCCTTAGAACAGGTCGGGCCTGGTCTCAGGCGGTATAACGCGCCGCGTCGGGGGCGAGGTCAGTGGAGGTCCCAGGCGGGGATGACGCGGAACGACGTCTCCTCGTTGAGTCCGCGGCGAAGGAACCGCACGACGTCGTCGAGCCCACGCGCAGCGATACGGCGGGAGACCTTCGGATACCGGAACCAACCCGTCGCGGCGCCGGGGTACTCGATCATCCGGGCGGGCACACCGGCCCGCTTCAGAGCGTCCACGCGGTCGGACGTCGACGAGAGTGCGGGATCGTGCTCCCCGGTCAGGATGAGCGCCGTGGGCAAACCGGCGGGGAACTCGGGGGGATGCGCCCGACCCGTCGGGGAGACGAGCACCTGACGGGAGATGTGGGGCCCGCTCTCCGCCCGGTTGCGGGGGGTGAGTTCCTCCACGATGTCGGCCCCCGGACCGTCACCGACCACGCCCAGGCGATCCGCCGACGCGTTCCACCCCGCCGCGTGCGCAGCGGCCCAGCGGAGCGCGGCGATCGCGGTGTCGACGCGCTCCGCCAGGGCGGAACCCGGCTCCAGTGGACTCCGCACCAGCACCACGGCGGCATCGAGATCCCGCGCCAGAGCGCTCGGCAACCAGCCCGACGTGCGGGACCCGTCGGCGGGGAACAGTACGACGAGCGGACGTCCGATCCGCTCCTTCAGCGGCACGAACACCCGCAGCAGAACCTCCCCGTGCGGTCCCTCCGCGCTGCGGTCCTCGACCCCGACGCCCGGCACCGGGGAGCCTCGGCCCCATCGGGACAGGGACGGGACCCTCTCGGTGAGGACGGTCCAGAGTCGAACCTGCGCCGGTATGCGTGCCATGGCGTTCGCGTCGTCTGCTCGCTCGCTTACCGGCTCAGATCCCGCTGCCGCCGGGGCCGTGCTCCGCGGGCACGGTCTCCCCTGCGGGTGGTGGCGGCGGCGGGGTGCCGTTCCCGAACGGACGACCCCCCAGCTCCTCGCGTCCGTGCGGCTCGAGCCAGCCGCTCGTATCGGGCCCGACGGGCAGGATGCCCGTGGGGTTGATGTCGGTGTGGGTGAGGTAGTAATGCTGCTTGATCTGAACGAAGTCGGTCGTGTCACCGAAACCCGGGGTCTGGAAGAGATCCCTGGCGTACGCCCACAGCACGGGCATCTCGCTGAGCTTGGAGCGGTTCGTCTTGAAATGGCCGTGATACACCGGATCGAACCGGGCCAGCGTCGTGAACAGCCGGACGTCCGCCTCGGTGATGGTGTCGCCCACGAGATAGCGGGACGTCGACAGCCTGTCGCTCAGCCAGTCCAGCCGGGAGAACAGCCGGTCGTAGGCGCGCTCGTACGCCTTCTGGCTGCCGGCGAACCCGCAGCGGTACACGCCGTTGTTGACGTCGCGGAACACCTTGTCGGCCACATCGTCGATCTCGTCGCGCAGGTGCTCGGGGTAGAGATCCGGTGCACCGTCGCGGTGGTACTCGCCCCATTCGGTGGAGAAATCGAGAGTGATCTGCGGGTAGTTGTTGGTCACGACCCTGCCCGACGGCACGTCCACGATCGCCGGAACGGTGATGCCGCGCGGGTAGTCCGAGAATCGCGCGAAATAGGCGTCCTGCAGACGGGGGATCCCGAGCACCGGGTCGACGCCGCCGGGGTCGAGGTCGAAGGTCCAGCTGCGGGAGTCGTGCGTGGGACCGGGCAGTCCGAGCGAGATCACGGATTCGAGCCCGAGCAAGCGACGCACGATGACCGTGCGGTTCGCCCAGGGGCAGGCTCGCGCGGCAACCAGACGGTACCGGCCGGGTTCCACGGGCCACCCGTCACGACCGTCGCGGGTGATGCGATCCTCGATGTAGTTCGTGTCGCGGGTGAACTCCTCCGCTTCGACGTACTTGCCCTGGGGTGCTCGTTCTGCCTCGCTGCTCATGCGATCAACCCTAATCGGGACCTCCGACTCGTGACCGGGGTCGGTCAGTCGAACAGGTCGCTGAGCCAGCTCTCCTTCTTCTTGCCGCGGTATCCGCCTCGGGTGTCGTACTCGCGGGAGCGGCGGTCGTAGTCGTCGCGGTCCCGCTCCCGGGGCCGTTCGCCGTACGGACGTTCGCCGTACCCGGGCACCGTGTATCGCGGGTCGGGGTACGGCGGAGGCGGAACGGCACCAGCTGCGGAGGGTCGGGGAGCGCTGGCCGCGGATTCAGCCTCGGCTCGCTCGAGAATCTTGTCGAGTTCGCCACGATCGAGCCACACCCCGCGGCACTCCGGGCAGTAGTCGATCTCGACTCCGCTGCGTTCGCTCATCACCAGGGTCGCCGAGTCGTTGGGACACTTCACGGGACGCTCCTTTCGCCGGGGAATCGATCCTATGAGGTCGCTCGAGAGGATTTCTGGACGTCGACCCGTCGACGCGGTGCGACCGGGTCTCGATCAGACGGGGTTCGGATGCGGCCTTGGTCGCTGCGGGCGGTCTATTCGTCGTCATCCGCCGGCACCCGCACCTGCAGGCCGGCCGGCTTGATCCAGGTGCGCAACGCGGTGGCGCTGCCGAACGGGTCGCCGTCGAGCTCGATGGGGTCGGGCTTGCTGAGGCGCAGCGTCAGCTCCTTGCCCCGCACGTAGTTGAGCGCCTTGACCTCCTTGGTCATCATCTTGCGACCGAGCTTCGTGCGGCGGAGCACGCCGTTCTCCCACAGGATCTTGACTCCGATCTGGATCCAGCCGATGACGTTCTCCGGCCGGAGAATGAGGATGTCGAACTCGCCGTCGTCCACGGCCGCCTCCGGAAGCAGCAGGACATTGGCCTGCAGCGAGCCGCAGTTGCCCACGATGATGGTGTGGGCCTTCACCGTGCGCACGCGGTGGTTGTCGAGGCGGTACTTCATGCGCAGCTCGTTACGGTCGGTGAGCGCCTTGCCGATGGCGCCCACGTAGGCGAGCCAGCCGACCTTCTTCTTCAGCTCCTCGTCGGTGTTCGCCAGCATCTTGGCGTCGAGCCCGAGCCCCGCCATGACGAGGTAGGCGTGCTTCGTGAGCGAGCCGTCGTCATGACGGATCTCGATCAGGCCGAGGTCCACCGGGCGGTTCTTGCCGGAGAACGCGCTGTGGATGGAGTGCTCGAGGTCATCGAGGGTGAGGTTCAGGTTGCGAGCGAGCAGGTTGCCGGTGCCGGAGGGGAGCAGCGCGAGCGTCGCTTCGCTGTCATGCACGATTTCGGCCACGGCGCGCACGGTTCCATCGCCGCCCGCCGCGATGATCATGGAGGCGCCCGCGTCGAGCGCCTTGCGGGTGGCCTCCTGACCCGGATCCTCGACGGAGGTCGGGAAGTACTGGGTGGCGGCCCACCCGGCGGCCTTCTCCTCCACCTCGACGACGGCCTTGATGGCGTCGAGGTCGACCTTGATCGGGTTGTAGATGAGGCCGGCGAAGGTCGTGGGGGAGGAGGCGCTGGCGTCGGTGCCGACGGTGGCCTGCGGGGTGGAAGTGGACATCGGCATGGATCCGTTCTGCGGCGGAGAGGCGCGGGGAGAGGTGGGGAAAGACTGCACCGCGATGGACGGGTGTCACGGGTCTCCTCGAAGCCTAGTTCGGTGCGGCACCGCGGTCGACAGGTCCGGGGTGGGCTTGACATCGTGGACCGGAGGTGACGGAGCGGAGCGCAAGGGATTCGGACGGCCCGGGCATCCGAGCGACGGTCGCGACCGCCCGGAGCGCGATCCGCGTCACGTCGGCTCCATCGGTGCGGTAAACTGGGCGAGCGCGGGGGACCCTCATCATCATCTCGACCCGAGAAAGCTCAGGTTGCTCGAGATCGGGGTGTTTCCCCTCAGACCCGCACTGTGCATCGCCGCAACGCGGGTCATCGCCGCTGAACCGGGGACGGGTATGCGGCCCATTTGCACCGCGTTGGTGAGGATGGTCGATTTAGTCAGGGAGAAGCATGGCTCGCACCGGCCAGCGCCGTTCGTCCACCCGTAGCCGAGCCATGGACAACGAGGGGATCATCCCCGTGCTTGCCCGGGCGGTGCGCGAGGTCGAGACCGCCGCGCAGCGCGGGAAGCTCAAGCCGGCCAACCGCACGAAGTTCCAGGTGATCGCGCTTCTCATGCGCGAGGAGCGGGCGCACGCCAAGACGGACACCGATCTCACCGACGCGGAACGTGCGGAGACGCTGAAGCGCCTCGACGGCATCGCGTCCATCCTGGCCAAGACGACGGCTCGTGACACCTCCGTGCTGAGCCTGCTCGATCCGGACGCGACCGTGTCCGAGGCGGCGCGCGCCCTGCGCAAGCAGCTGCTGTTCGAAGGGGGCATCGAGATCGTCACCGAGGACGCTCTGCCCGCCAAAGCGCCGGAGATCGACGTCGAGCTGGCGCAGAAGCAGGTCGTCCCTGCCTCGGTGAAGGCTCGCGCGCTCGCGAACCCCTTCCTCGCCCCGGACCTCGACCGGGTGGCGTCGTCCGCGCCCGTGCCGCGCCGTCTCGCCAACTGGGAACTGCTCGGCCCGCTCTTCAAGTCGTTCGAGTACGGCGGGGGCGGACGGGTCGCCAGCATGGACCTCCCCGACGCGCCCCGCATCGACCGGCTCTCGCCCGGCCGCATGGAGCTGATGCGGCACCAGGCACGGTTCCTGGAGCGCGTGCGCCTCGGACACCGCACCTTCCTGCTCGCCGACGAGCCGGGCCTCGGAAAGACCGCCCAGTCGATCCTCGCCGCCTCGATCGCGGATGCCTTCCCGCTTCTCGTCGTGGTGCCGAACGTCGTGAAGATGAACTGGGCCCGCGAGGTCGCCCTGTGGACGCCGAACCGGCGGCCGACGGTCATCCACGGTGACGGGGACACCCTCGACGCGTTCGCCGACGTGGTCATCGTGAACTACGACGTGCTCGACCGCCACATCGGCTGGCTCGGTACCCTCGGCTTCAAGGGCATGGTCGTCGACGAGGCGCACTTCATCAAGAACCTGCACTCGCAACGCTCCCAGCACGTCCTCGCGCTCGCCCGCAAGATCCGGGAGCGCGCGTCATCGCCGCTCATGATGGCGCTCACCGGAACGCCGCTCATCAACGACGTGGACGACTTCCGCGCGATCTGGCAGTTCCTCGGCTGGATCGACGACACGAAGCCCCTGCCCGAACTGATGGCCCGGTTGGAGGACACGGAGCTGACCCCCGCCGACCCCGGGTTCTTCGCCGAGGCGCGGGAGGCCGTCATCGAGATGGGCATCGTGCGCCGTCGCAAGGTCGACGTCGCGGCCGATCTGCCCGCCAAGCGCATCGCCGATCTCCCCGTCGAGCTCGATGACGACCTGGGTCGCTCGATCCGCCAGGCGGAGGCCGAACTGGCTGCCCGCCTCGTCCGGCGCTTCCGAGCGCTCGTCACCGCCCGCGACACGACGGTGGAAGCCGTGCTCGATGGTCCCGCTGCCGACCTCACCGCGCTGCTCCGGCTCGTGGCCCAGGGCGAGCTCGACGAGTCGAGGGCGGCCAAGACCGGCGAGAACGTCTTCACCATGGTGCGCAGAATCGGCCAGGCGAAGGCCGGGCTCGCGGCCGACTACGCCGCTCAGCTCGCGCGGTCCGTGGGCAAGGTCGTGTTCTTCGCCAAGCACATCGATGTGATGGACGCCGCGGAGGCGACCTTGGCCAAGCGCGGCCTGAAGACGGTGTCGATTCGCGGCGACCAGTCGGCGGCGCAGCGGCAGCAGCAGATTGACGCCTTCAACACCGACCCGGAGGTCGCGGTCGTGGTCGCGTCGCTCACCGCGGCCGGTGTCGGCCTCAACCTCCAGGTCGCCTCGAACGTCGTGCTCGCGGAGCTGTCGTGGACGAGCGCGGAGCAGACGCAGGCCATCGACCGGGTGCACCGCATCGGGCAGGCCGAGCCGGTGACCGCGTGGCGGATCATCGCCTCGCAGACCATCGACGCGCGGATCGCCGAACTCATCGACAGCAAGGCGGGGCTCGCGGCTCGCGCGCTCGACGGTGAGGATGTCGACCCGTCAGCCGCCGGCTCGGTTCAGCTCGAGGCACTCGTGTCGCTGCTCCGGGAGGGCCTCGGCCTGTAGCGTTCGGCGCGCACGCATCCCCGGTCGAGCGTGCGGGCCGGGGACCGCGCGAAGACCCGTTGCGCGGATCCGCGTCAGGCGTGCGCGCGGATGAACTCGAGCGCGTCCAGCTGCATCGCGGCGGACACCTCGTGGGACACGCCCGCGTACCGACGTTCGGTGAGCGTCGTGTGGGCGTGCAGCCAGCGCGACGTGCTCGCCGCCACGGAACGGGGGATCACGTCGTCGAGATCGCCGTGCCCGGAGAAGAAGGGCGGTCGCCGCGCCGAAAGCTCGGCGTCGCCCCGATGCCGCCACGGCTCGACGACGAAGCCCGACAGCTGCACCCCGTAGGCGAAGCGCTGGGGCGCGAGCCGCAACAGCTGCATCACCATCGCGCCGCCCTGGGAGAAACCCAGCAGGCCGACCGATGGGAATCCGGGGTGGCCGTCGAGCCAGTCGAGGATCGCTCTCGCGGAGACGTTCGCCTGTCCCGCCCCGTGATGGTCCGCGTCCAGCCAGCCCCAGCGATCCCGTACCGGCAGCGAACCCCGCAGGGAGGCGGCGACCAGGGGCGCGGGCAGCCGGTCGACCACGGCGTCGAGGTCTCGCTCCACTCCGCCATAGCCGTGCATCAGCAGGATCAGTGGTCGACCGGGACGGTGCTCCGGGGGAGCCGACCACAGCACGGCGTCTCCGTCTACCGGAGCGGGACGGACGGCCATGCTGCGAGCCTACGTCCAAGGGGCGAGCGTCTGACGCGCGGCGACGCGTCCACCCTGCGGCGACGCGTCCACCCTGCGGCGACGCGTCTGACGCGAGGCGACGCGTCCACCCAAGGGGCCGAGCTTCTCACCGGTTAGACGCGGGCGGCGACCTCGGCGAGCGAGGGGTTCGTGGCGCTCGACCCGTCCGCGAAGAGCACGGTGGGCACCGTCTGGTTCCCTCCGTTGATGGCCTCGACGAGCTCGGCCGTGCCGGGGACGTTCTCGATGTTCACCTCGGTGTAGCCGATGCCGGCACGGTCGAGCTGGGACTTGAGTCGCTTGCAGTAGCCGCACCAGGACGTGGAGAACATCGTGATGGTGCCGGCCGCGGGAATGTGATCCATACGCAGCCCAACACGGCGGCCGTCGCGGAGATTCCCACCACAACCGATCCCAACAGGAGAGCGCGGTAACGGTTCCGCCGGATCTCACAACGCGGATGCGCTCGTGTGATGCGGGCGGAACACGACGGTAACGAAAGCGCACGACTCCCGGAAACACGGCATCCGTAGCGTCGGGGTCACGTAAGCACCCCTGCTTGGCACGGAGGACTGATGACCGATACAGCACTCGACACCGCGATGGCCGAACCGAGCTCGACGGGGCGCGCGCCCGTCGAGCTCGTGCACCGACCCGGCAGGTGGATCGACAACTGGGATGCCGAGAACGTGACGCTGTGGGAGCGGGCCGGCCGCACCATCGCCCGCCGCAACCTGCGCTGGTCGATCTTCGCCGAGTTCCTCGGTTTCGTGGTGTGGCAGCTGTGGAGCATCGTCGTGGTGCAACTGCCCGCCGCGGGCTTCTCCTTCGACACCGGGCAGATCTTCTGGCTGATCTCCATGCCGAGTCTCGTCGGCGCCACCCTGCGCTTTCCCTACACCTTTCTCGTGCCGAGGTTCGGCGGACGCAACTGGACGATCATCTCCGCCGGGCTGCTGCTCATCCCGTCCATCGCCCTCGGCGTCGTGGTGACCCGGCCGGAGACGCCATTCGGAGTCATGTTGTTCATCGCCGCCCTCGCGGGCTTCGGCGGTGGCAACTTCGCCAGCTCGATGGCGAACATCACCTTCTTCTATCCGCAACGCGAGAAGGGCTGGGCTCTCGGGCTGAACGCCGCCGGGGGCAACCTCGGTGCCGCCGTCGCGCAACTCGCCGTGCCGATCGTCATCACGATCGGTGCCGCAGCCACGGCGAACCTCTCCCTCGCCGGCTGGGTCTGGGTCCCGTTCATCCTGCTGGCCATGTTCGGCGCCTACCGCTACATGGACAACCTCACGAGCGCGAAGGCCGACTTCTCGGCATCTGCCGCCGCCGTGCGGGAGCCGCATTTGTGGATCCTCGCGGTGCTCTACATCGGCACCTTCGGGTCGTTCATCGGCTTCGCCGGAGTGTTCCCCAAGCTGATCGCCGACCAGTTCCCCGACTTCTCCACCTTCGCGGTGGGATCCGCCTCGCTCTCCCTCGCGTTCCTCGGGGCGCTCGTCGGTTCGCTCGCCCGTCCCTACGGCGGCCGCCTCTCCGACCGCTTCGGCGGAGCCCGCGTCACCATGGCCGCCTTCGCCGTCATGGCCATGGGAGCGCTCAGTGTCGTGTGGACACTGCCGCTCGGCAACTTCTGGCTCTTCCTCGGCTGCTTCCTGCTGCTCTTCGTGGCGAGCGGCATGGGCAACGGCGCGACCTACCGCATGATCCCGACCGTGTTCGCCGCCCGATCCGGTGCACAGAACGCGCACACCGACAGCGGTTCCGTCGGCACGCAGCGCAAGACGGCGGCGGCGCTCGGCGTCATCTCGGCGATCGGGGCGTACGGCGGATTCGTCATCCCGCAGGTTCTCGGACTCGCGAAGACCAGCACGGGAAGTTATGACGTGGCCTTCTACTGGTTCGTGGCGGCCTACCTGGTCATGCTGGCCATGGTCGCCTTCTTCTACCTGCGCCGGGGATCCGCGGTCGCCGGACAGCGGATCTGACCGGCACCCCATGACGCTCCTCCCCGCTACCACCCCCGCCCCGGATGCGACGGCTGCTCCGACCGACACCCACTGCCCGTACTGCGCCCTGCAGTGCGCCATGACCCTCACGCCGTCCGGTGCTGAGCCGGCGACGGCCGCGGCGGACGCGGGGCCGTCACGGCGGGCGGCGCCGGAGGCCGGGCCGCGTCCGGCTCTGCCGCTCACGGTGTCGGGTCGGACGTTCCCCACGAACCGCGGCGGGCTGTGCAAGAAGGGCTGGACCTCCGCCGCGCTGCTCGGCTCTCCCGACCGCATCCTCGAACCGATGGCGCGGACGGAGGACGGCACGTTCGCTCCGGTGAGCTGGGATGCCGCGCTCGACCGCATTGCGGACACGCTGCGACGCACGCGGCAGCGGCACGGGGCCGACGCGGTGGGCGTATTCGGCGGCGGCGGTCTCACGAACGAGAAGGCCTACCAGCTGGGGAAGTTCGCGAGGGTGGCCCTCGGCACCTCCCGGATCGACTACAACGGGCGCTTCTGCATGTCCTCCGCCGCCGCGGCCGGCACCCGCGCGTTCGGGGTCGACCGGGGTCTGCCGTTCCCGGTCGAGCACCTCGGCCGGGCATCGACCATCCTGATGCTCGGTTCGAACGTGGCCGAGACCATGCCGCCCTTCATCGGTCACCTGGAGGGCGCCCGAGCCGCGGGCGGACTGTTCGTGGTCGACCCGCGACGATCCGCGACGGCACGACTCACCGACGACGGCGCGGGAATGCACCTGCAGGCCACGCCCGGCAGCGACCTCGTGCTGCTGCTCGGTCTGCTGCACATCGTGATCGCCGAGAAGCTCGTCGATGCCGACTACGTGGCCGAGCGCACCGTGGGGTTCGACGATGTGCGGCGGAGCGTGAGCACCTGGTGGCCGGAGCGCGTGCAATCGGTGACCGGTGTGCCGACGTGGCAGCTGCGCATGCTCGCCCGGCGCCTGGCCGATGGCCGCGGCTCCTACATCCTCACGGGGCGGGGAGTCGAACAGCACGTCGACGGCACCGACACGACCACCGCGGCCATCAACCTCGCGCTCGTGCTCGGACTGGTCGGCACGGACGGCTCGGGCTACGGCACGCTGACCGGGCAGGGAAACGGGCAGGGCGGTCGGGAGCACGGTCAGAAGGCCGACCAGCTGCCCGGGTACCGCAAGATCACCGATCCGGCCGCTCGCGCGCACGTCGCCGGGGTGTGGGGGATCGATCCCGCCGACCTGCC
The DNA here is from genome assembly GCF_008642235.1 of Planctomonas psychrotolerans. Classification (GTDB taxonomy): domain Bacteria; phylum Actinomycetota; class Actinomycetes; order Actinomycetales; family Microbacteriaceae; genus Planctomonas; species Planctomonas psychrotolerans. Next base: position 2,688,306 of record NZ_SJEV01000001.1, read on the forward strand.
CGGAGCCGGTATCCCCGCGGTGGAGCTCCTGCACTCGCTGGGGCAGCCCGGCGGGGTGCGGTGCCTGCTCGTGCACGGGTCGAACCTCGTGGTGTCGGCGCCCAACGCCGATCGGGTGCGCGCCGCACTCGCCACCCTCGACCTGCTCGTGGTCTGCGACTTCTTCTTCTCGGAAACAGCGGCGATGGCCGACCTCGTGCTCCCCGTCACGCAGTGGGCCGAGGAGGAGGGCACGATGACCAACCTGGAGGGACGGGTGCTCCGTCGACGGCGTGCTCTCGACGCTCCGGACGGCGTGCGCAGCGAACTGTGGATCCTGTCCGAGCTGGCGCGTCGGCTGGAGTCGCCGTCCACGTTCAGCACCGATTCTCGCGAGGTGTTCGACGAGCTCGCTCGCGCCTCCGAGGGCGGGCTCGCCGACTACTCGGGCATCTCGCACGATCTGCTCGACACCGGCCGGCCGGTGTACTGGCCGTTCCCGTCGGGGTCGGCCGGCACCCCGCGGCTGTTCCACGACCGCTTCGCTCACGCCGACGGTCGCGCCCGCATCGTTCCGGTCACGCCTCGCCCCTCCGTTCACACGCCGACCGATGGGCACGTGCGGCACCGGGGCGACGAGCTGCACCGGACCGGCACGATGACGCTCATCACCGGCCGTCTGCTCGAGCACTATCAGTCCGGTGCGCAGACCCGCAGGGTCGACGAGCTGCTCGCAGCCCAACCGGAGGCGCGCGCGCAACTGCATCCGGCGACCGCGGTGCGCCTCGGCATCGCCGACGGAGCGGCGATCGAAGTCAGCAACGCACGCGGCATCGTGCGCTGCCGAGCGTCGGTCACGACGGGCATCCGTCCGGACACGGTGTTCCTGCCGTTCCACTTCCCTGCCGATCAACGGGCCAACCTCCTCACGTCGGACGCCACCGATCCCATCTCCGGCATGCCCGAGTTCAAGACGGCCGCCGTCACCGTGCGGCCGATGGAGGCATCAGCATGATCGCGACCATTGCCCTGCGCGTCGTGCTCGTCGGATTCGGTCCGGTCGGCGCACGCCTGGTCGAGGGGCTGCTGCCCGACGTGCGATCGGGCGCGGTGCGCCTCACCGTGGTCGGCGCGGAATCGGTCGAGGCGTACAACCGTGTGCTGGTGGCGGAGTACGCCGTGGGCCGGGCGGATCGCGACGGCATGGTCGTCACCGACGCCGCCGCGGCGGAAGCGGCCGGAGTTCGCCTCGCGCTGGGCGTCACCGTCACGGCGATCGACCGCGCACGGCAGACCGTCACGCTGAGCGACGGCACCGTCGAAGCGTACGACCGGGTGGTGCTGGCCACCGGAGCCCGCGCGAACGTGCCCACCCTGTACGGGGTGGATCGCCCCACGCCGTCCCGGTCCGCACCGGCGCGGGCGGCGGAACTGCTGGACACCGGCACCACCCCGCTCCCCGCCGGTATCACGGTGCTGCGCGACCTCGCCGATGCCGAGCGCGTGCAGGAAGCGGTGCGGAAGCGCCGCCGTATCGTCGTGCTGGGTGCCGGTGTGCTCGGCCTCGAGCTGGCACTGGCCTCGGCGGCCGAGGGCGCCGACGTGTGCGTGGTGCACCACGGCGAGATCCCCATGGCACGCAACCTCGACCGGGGCGGTGGACTCGTGCTCGCGCGTGCGTTGGCCCGGGCCGGTGTGTCGGTGGTGGCGCACAGCCGCGCCGAGGGCGTCGGTTTCCGGCTCACCGCCGAGGGGACACCGACGTTCGATGCCGTGCTCTGCGCCGACGGGAAGTCGATCGCCGGTGACCTGCTGGTGCTCTCCTGCGGCGTGAGCGCGCGCACCGAACTCGCGCACCTCGCGGGCCTGCCGGTGTCGACGGGCATCCTCGTCGACCGTCGCCTGCGCTCCTGGGGAGACGACGCGATCTCGGCCATCGGTGACTGCGCCCACGTGGTGGAGCGTCCGGACGCCGTCGGGTCCGGTGCGTTCGCCGTGCCTCCTGGAGCCCCGTCGGGGCTCATCGGTCCGGGCTGGCGGCAGGCCGACTGGCTCGCCCGCTCGATCTCCGCCGAGGCCGTGTCGGCGGCCGAACCCGAGCCATTGGCCGACGAGCGCGCCGGCGTGGTCATGCTGAAGGCGGAGGATGTGGACGTCGTGGCCGTCGGATCCGCGTTTCCCGATCCGTGGGACGCCGAGCCCATCGATGTGCGCAACGGACGGCCGGCCCGGCAGGTGTCGCAGTGGGCGGATCCGGAGCACGGCAGCTACGTCAAACTCGTTACGCGTGGGGGAGTGCTCGAGGGTCTGGTCTGCATCGGGATGCCGCGCACGGCCGCCGAGCTGACCCTGCTGTTCGAGCGGGGGAGCGAATTGCCCGCTGACCGGTCGGTGCTGCTCCGCCACGACGGACCGGACGCCACGCCCGCGTCGGCGAGCGCGGCCAGCGCGCCGGAGGCCACCGTGTGCTGGTGCAACGGGGTCACGGTCGGACACGTGCACGACTCGGTGCGGGACGGGGCCGAGACCGTCGCCTGCGTGAGCGCGGCCACCCGGGCCGGTACCGGCTGCGGAGGCTGCAAGGGGCGCATCGCCGAGCTGCTCGACCTCTTCGCTTCGACCGACGGCACTCAGGAGGTCGTCGTCTAGGCCCGTGCGGTCCCCGAGCCCGTCGCCTTCCGGTCCCTGAGCCTGTCGAAGGGACGTTGCGTTACGCCCCTTCGACGAGCTCAGGGACCGTGGGGAGTGTCCCTTCGACGAGCTCACGGACCGTGGGGAGTGTCCCTTCGACGAGCTCACGGACCGTGGGGAGTGTCCCTTCGACGAGCTCAGGGACCGTGGGGAGTGTCCCTTCGACGAGCTCAGGGACCGCGGGATCGGGATCAGACGTCGAGGCGGTAACCGCGCTTCACCACGGTGGCGACCACGCCCGATGCCGGCAGTGCCGAACGAAGGCGACTGATCGCCACGTCGATCGCGTGCTCGTCCTGCACCTCGGGCAGTGCGGCCAACAGCGCGGTGCGCGACACCACCCCGCCCTGGGACTCGACGAGCATGCGGAACAGGGCCAGCAGGTTCGGCGGGAGCGGGGCGCGCACACCGCCGATGTCCACGCACCGGCCGCGCAGCACCATCTCACCGTGACGGGTGGTCACCCGTTGCACGCGCTCGTTCTCGAGGTGCTCGCACACGAGACGGATCAGCGCGCCCATGCGGAAGCGCTCGGGGATGAGGGGCGAGATCCCGACGTCGACGAGCGGCTTCGCGGTCACATGACCGACGGCCGCGGCGACCACCGGTCCGCGGAAGGCCGCGATCACGTCATCGAGTCGTCCGGCACTGTCGGCCGCGCTGAAGAGGGCGTCGACGGCGGGCGCGCTGGTGAAGGTGACGGCGTCCATGCCCCCCGAGCAGACGGCCTCGATCAGGCGGTGCACACGCTGCGGTCCTTCGGGGAGCACCCAGCGGTACGGCGCCACCGTGAGCACGGTCATGCCGGCCGCACGCAGCCGCTCGATCTGTGCACCGTCGGTGAACCCGTGCAGCTGCATGGCCACCGTGAGCCCGTGATGCGGACCGGCGAGAACCGCGTCGACCAGCGACGCGGTGGTCTCGCGGTCGCTCATGCCCGAGTCGTTCAGTCCGGCCGCCCGGATGCTGCCGCGCGCCTTCGGACCACGCACGAGGATGCGCGTCTCGGCGAGGACGGCCGTGAGCGCCTCGCCGAGACCGGACGCGTCTGCCACCTCGAACCAGCGGCGCATGCCGTACGAGGTCGTGGCGAGGAGGATGTCGGGCCGGGCCGCGACGATGGCGTTCGTGTCCTCGACGAGCGGCGCGTCGTCTTCCGTGGGAGCGATGCGGATGGTCGGCGCGTGCAGCACCTCGGCACCCCGGCGCTCGAGCGCGGTGATCAGGTCCTCCGAGCGTCGATCCGAGGTGACGCCCACCCGGAACCCCTCCAGCTGATCGGCCCGGAAGCCGGTCGACCCGGGCGTCGACAGCACCGCGGCGGACGCACCTTCCGGTTCGGGGGGAGTGGGCGACATGGCATCCGATGGTAGCGCGACGGGCGACGCCACTGCTTCGTCCTGGATCACCATGCTCGGCTGAGCGCGGTCGCCCCCTCGACACCGGCACTCTCGCCGACGCCGGCACGGTCGACGCTGGCATGTCCACCGGCGACACCGTCCACGCAGGCGAGCATTCGGGCGCGCGAGTCGTCATCGGTGGCGAGGCGCACGACCTCCCCGATCACGATGACCGCCGGCGACGTGGCTCCGATGGCCATGGCGGTGGACACGATCGAGTCGAGCGTCGCGACCGTGGTGCGCTGGGCACTCGAGTAGCCCTGTTCGATGATCGCCATCGGCATGTCGGCGCCCATCCCGTGCCGCGCGAGACCGGCCGAGAGATGGGGGAGCGTGGCTACGCCCATGAGCACGACGATCGTTCCGCCGAGACCCGCGAGCGAGGCGAGCTCGCGCTCGGTGAGGGGTGCGTGTCCCGAGATCACGGTGAACGCGTGACTCACCTCCCGCTGGGTGACCGGGATGCCGGCGGCGGCGGGTACCGAGATCGCACTCGTGACGCCGGGGATCACCCGCACGGGAACACCGGCGGCCCGGCACGCCACGACCTCCTCGCCGCCGCGCCCGAAGACGTAGGGGTCGCCCCCTTTCAGGCGGACCACGTCGGCACCGCCGAGAGCGCGCTCGACCATGAGCGCCTCGATGTCGCACTGCGCGACCGGGTGGTGGCCGGGGGTCTTGCCCACGTCGACCAGTTCGGCACCGGGCGCGAGCTCCGCCAGTTCGTCGTGCGGCGCCAGGCGATCGAAGAAGACGACGTCCGCGTCGCGCAGGGCGTCGAGAGCACCGACGGTGAGCAGGTCGCGCCGGCCGGGCCCACCCCCGACGAGGGTCACCGATCCGCGCGAGAACGCGGCAGGCGCCTCCACCGAGTGCCACAGGCGTCGTGCCCGGCAGGAGGCGGCGAGCCGTTCCGTGTCGGCGTCGGAGAGACCCACACTCACGACCAGCTCGGCGGCATCGAGCGCCGCCTCGAGATTCGTGTCGATGTGCGCAACGGTGTGCGCGGTATCAGCGTGCGCGGTGCTGATGTGCAGGCCGGAGTGCGCGGTGTCGGTGCACACGGTGTAGGTGTGCGGGGCGTCGATGTGCGCGATGTGCGCACCGAGGGTGCGGTACCGGCGCAGCACGCGACGCGCGGCGTGCGCGTCGCCGACCACCAGTACGGCGCGGCCGGAAACATCGAGGGTCAGCTCCATGATCAGGCCTTCCGTACCGGGATGCTGGGTCCCGACAGCAGCACGGGTCCCGCCAGTTCATCGGGTCGCGCCGGGCGGGGCTGGTCTCGCTCGAGCACCTGCACCACGCTCGGGTCGGGCGTGGTCGGCTCGTTCACGAACGACCGGAAGCGGCGCAGGCGGTCGGGATCGGCGAGCGTGGCCGCCCACTCGTCCTCGTAGTTGTCCACGTGCGCGGCCATCGCGCGCTCGAGGTCCTCGGCAATGCCGAGCGAGTCCTCCACCACGACCTCGCGCACGTGATCGAGCCCGCCGTCGAGTTCTTCCATCCACCGCGCCGTGCGCTGCAGACGGTCGCCGGTGCGGATGTAATACATGAGATACCGGTCGATGTACTTGACGAGCGTCTCATCGTCCAGATCCGACGCGAGCAACTGTGCGTGAGCCGGCTGGAATCCGCCGTTGCCGCCCACGTAGATGTTCCACCCGAGCTCGGTGGCGATGACGCCCACGTCCTTCGACCGGGCCTCCGCGCACTCCCGGGCGCAACCCGATACCCCGAACTTGAACTTGTGCGGAGCGCGCAGTCCGCGGTACCGCAGCTCGAGGGCGATGGCCATGCTGACGGCATCCTGCACGCCGAAACGGCACCAGGTGGATCCGACGCAGGACTTCACCGTGCGGAGCGACTTGCCGTACGCCTGTCCGGACTCGAAACCGGCGTCGACCAGCCGGGTCCAGATGTCGGGCAACTGCTCGAGCCGGGCGCCGAAGAGGTCGATGCGCTGACCGCCGGTGATCTTCGTGTACAGGTTGAAGTCCGCGGCTACCTCGGCGATCACCTTGAGCTTCTGCGGGGTGATCTCCCCGCCGGGGATCCTCGGCACCACGGAGTACGTGCCGTCCTTCTGCATGTTGGCGAGGGCTCGGTCGTTGGTGTCCTGCAGCGCCCCGCGGCCCGCGTCGAGGATGTAGTCGCTGCGCTGAGTGGCGAGGATGGAGGCGACGGTGGGCTTGCACACGTCGCAGCCGAGGCCGGTACCGAAGCGGGCCAGAATGTCCTCGAACGACGTCAGTTCGAGGATGCGTACCGATTCGAACAGTTCGCTGCGCGAGAGCTCGAAGTGCTCGCACAGCGCCCGGGAGACGGCGATTCCCGACTTCGTGAGCTCCGTTTCGAGCAGCTTCTTCACGAGCGGAACGCACGAGCCGCACTGGGTGCCGGCCCGCGTGCACGTCTTGAGTTCGCCCAGGTCGGTGCACGGGTCCGTGCCATCCGCACCCGCAATGGCGGCACGAACGGTGCCCGCGGTCACGTTGTTGCAGGAACACACCGCGACATCGTCGGGCAGGTCGCCGCTCACGGCGGCGTCCGCGCCCGCCGCCGCCAGATAGGCGCCCGGTTCGGAGGGCAGCTCGCGCCCGACCAGCGGACGGAGGGAGGAGTAGGGCGAAGCATCGCCCACGAACATGCCGCCGAGCAGTGTCCTGGCATCATCCGTCACCACGAGCTTCTGGTACAGCCCGCGGGCGGGATCGGCGTAGACGACCTCGAGGGAATGCTCCGTGCGGGCGAAGGCGTCACCGAAGCTCGCCACCTCCACCCCGGACAGCTTGAGCTTCGTGGCATCGTCGATGCCGGGGAACTCGGCGTCGCCGCCGTGCAACCGGTCGGCCACCACCTCCGCCATCGCGTTGGCCGGTGCCACGAGGCCCACGCACACGCCATCGATCGACGCCACCTCACCGATGGCCCACACGTGCTCCGCCGACGTGCGGCAGTCCGCACCGATGACGACCCCGCCGCGATCGGCGATGGTGAGGCCCGCGTCCCTCGCCAACTCGTCACGGGGCGTGATCCCGATGGCGAACACCACGAGATCGGCCTCGAGCATCCGCCCGTTCGCCAGAACGACCCCGCCGACGACACCGGATGGGGACAGGCGGATCTCGCGGGGGCGGAATCCGGTGTGCACGGTGATGCCCTGAGCGGCGATCAGCCTGCCGAGCGCCTGACCGGCGCCCTGATCGAGTTGCGCGGACATGAGCCACCCGCCCGACTGCACGATGCTCGCGGATGCGCCGAGCTTCTGCAGGCCACCGGCCGCCTCCAGTCCGAGCAGACCGCCGCCGACCACCACGACCCTCGCGGGACGGCCGAGCGCGGTGGCCAGTCGGCCGACCTCGCCGCGAAGGAAGTCCACATCATCGACGGTGCGATACACGTAGCAGTGTTCGGCACCGGGGATGGCGGGTCGCGTGGCGTGGGAGCCCGTGGCCAGCACGAGCTCGTCGTACTCGAGGACCTCCGTCGCGTCGGTAGCAGCGCCGGCAGCAGTGCCGGTCGGGCTGACCGTGACGGTACGGGCGACGGGGTCGATGCCCGTCACCGTTGAACCCGAACGCAGGGCGACCGACGCCCCCACCCACAGGTCCGGGCTGCCCAGTGTGAGGTCGTCGGCGGCGAGCAGGCGACGGCTGAGAGCCACCCGATCGTAGGGCAGGTGCGTCTCTTCGCTCACGACGGTGACGTGCACGGGATCCGGATGCCCCGGGTCGTCGAGGCTGCGAGCCTGCAGCGCCTCGGTCAGCCGGTGCGCTGCGGGACCACCGCCCACGATGACGACGCGGGTCGCACGGACGGCGGGCTCGGGCGTCGGGCCGATCTCGGCGACCTGGGCGACCGCGGCCGCCTGCGCCCCGGATCCGTGCGATGTCGGTTGCGAGAGGGGAGTGCTGGCTGGCCTCGGCATGGGTGCTCCTCGTGTCCGTTGCCTCCACCGTAGGGAGGGGGCATTTCCGCCCCGTATCGCGAACGTAACCCGTGGATCACACCGGTCTCACGGCGGCCGCCGGACGGTGAGAGGTGCGTGTTACCGGGACGACACAGGGGGCGAACGGTCCGGAAACACCCAATACGTACGCTCGGAGCATCGACCGCGCACCCGCGGTCGGCCACCGTTCGAGGAGTTGCCATGACCCCCAGCACAGCCACCGCCGTGATCGGCACCGAGGCCGGTCCCACCTGGTATCGCGCCTGCGCCCTCGACGACCTCGAACCGCTCTGGGGTGAGGCCGCGCTGATCGGCGGCGAGCAGGTCGCACTCTTCCGGTTGTCCGACGGCCGGGTACTCGCCGTCACCCATCGCGATCCCGCCACTGCCTCGTACGTGATGGCGCGGGGAATCGTCGGGTCGAGGGGCGATCGCCTCACCATCGCCTCGCCGCTGCACAAGCAGGTGTACGACCTCGTCACCGGTGAGTGCCTCAGCTCGCCCGCCCTGCACCTCCGCACGTTCCCCGCCCGCGTCGTCGACGGTGCCGTCGAGATCGGAATTCCGGCATGAGCGCTCCGGCGAGGTCCGGGTCCATCGCGGCACCCGTGCTGCTCGCCTGCTCCCACGGCACCTCGTCGCCCGCCGGTCAGCGCTCGGTCGCCGCACTCGTCGAGGCCGTGGCGGCGCGCCGGCCCGACGTGCTGGTGCGCGGCGGTTTCGTCGACGTGCAGCAGCCCGACGTCGAGGCATCGCTCGACGCTCTGGAGCCCGCACGCCCCGTCACCATCGTGCCGCTACTGCTGTCCGCCGGGTATCACGTGCATGTGGATCTCGCCGAGGCGGCCGACGCTGCCGCTCCCCGACCGGTAGCGGTGACCGGTGCCCTCGGGCCCGACGTGCGCCTCGCGCGCATCCTCGCCGCCCGCCTCGACATCGCCGGTCTGCGTGCCACCGATGCGGTGGTCCTCGCGGCCGCGGGGTCCAGCGACGCGAACGCGGTGCGGGACTGCGAGCGAATGGGGCACCTGCTCGCCGCCGAGATCGGGAGGCCGGTGACGGTGGCCTTCGTCTCCGCGGCGAAGCCGCGCGTCCCGGTCGCGGTGCTCGCCGCCCGCGAGGCCGCGGGTTCCGACCGGGTGGTCGTCAGCACGTTCCTGCTGGCCCCCGGCTACTTCGCCGATCTCGCGCGCCAGATGGCGCTGTCGGCCGGCGCCGCGGTGGTGAGCGATCCGTTGCTCGTGGACGGCGACGCACCCCCGGCCGACCTCGTCGACATCGTCAGCGATCTCTACGACTCCGTGCCGGTGGCCCCGAGCGCTGCTCCGGCCAGGACCGCGGCCCCGCCGTCGAGAGCCGGTGTCCTAGCGGGCCTCGGCCACCTCGCGCGCCGACTCCGTCGCGGGAAGGGTGCACGTGAACACCGACCCCTCGCCCAGCACGCTGCGGCAGGTGAGGCTGCCCCCGTGCCGCTCGACGATGTCCTTGGCCAGCGCTAGCCCGAGCCCGAGCCCCGGGATCACGCTGCGGCGGGCTTCCGAACTGCGGAAGAACCGGGTGAACACGTCCCTCGCGTCCTGGTCGCTCATCCCCATGCCGGTGTCGGTCACCGAGAACATCACGCCGTCGTCCGTCGCACCGGCGTGCACCGTGACCGCGCCGCCCTGCGGCGAGTACTTGATGGCATTCGAGATGAGGTTGTCGAGCACCTGCGTCATCCGCGCCGCATCGCAGGACACCGGCAGGGACTCGGGGGTGTCGGCCTGCAGGGCGATGCCGGCCGCCGCGGCGCGGGGGAGGCCTGCGTTCACGGCCGAACGCACCAGCGCAGCCAGGTCGTTCGGCGCGACCCGGATCTCGGTGGCCCCGGAGGCGGCGCCGAGCAGGTCGCTCACGAGCCCCAGCAACTGGGTGGAGTTGCGCGTGATGACCTCGAGGCCCCACTCCACCTCGGAGGGGAGGTTCTCCGACATGCCGATCAGTTCGGCGTACCCGTGGATGGAGGTCAGCGGCGTCCGCAGTTCGTGCGAGACGTGGGACACGAAGTCGTCCTTCGCAGCCAGGGCGGCCACGAACTCCGTGACGTCGGAGTACGCGATCACGCTGCCCTCCATGCGTCCGTCGGCGTCACGAATGGTTCGAGCCGACGTCGACAGCACGCGCTGATTGCCCGGCTCGCCGATCCACACCAGGTAGTCGGAGAAGGTCTCGCCCGCCGCCGCCCGCCGTTCCGGCCGCTCCTCCGCCGCGAGGGGCACGGTCCCGCCCTCGCCGAAGAGCAGCAGGTCGTCCTCCCTGGCATCGAGAACTCCCCGCGGCATGCCGTACTCGTGCAGCGCCTGCTGCGTGCTGTTCATCATCAGGCGCCGACCGTCCTCGCCGATCGCCAGCACGCCCACGCCCACCGCGTTCACGATCGCGTTGAGCAGGCGCTCCCGCCGCGCGGTGTCGTCGAGGAGGGCCCGCAGTTCCACGTCCTTCGACTCCACCACCCGCTGCTGCTCGGTCATGCTCGACGTCATCACGCTCACGGTGACCGCGATCGCGAACATCATGAACGGCAGGAGAAGGGGCTGGGTCAACGACTCGAGCGTGACGCGTGCGTCTCCGATGAAGAGCGGCACCCACACGACGCCGAGGGTCGCCAGCGCGCTCGCGAAGATCGAGAACCTCGGCAGCTGTCCGGACGCGGCGAGCCAGATGACGGGGAAGGCGGCGAGGAGGCCGAGCCCGGTGACGGTGTCGGCGGCCGACTCGCGCAGCAGCCCGATCGGTACGAAGTCGAGCAGCGGGACGGCGAGGAACGACGGGTAGGGAAGCCTCTCCCACGGCACCACCACGCACGCCGCGAACAGAGCAACGGTGAGGACGACGGAAGCCCGGAGTCGCGAGTCGTCGAAGAGGGCCGCGTCGGTCAGCGCGATCCACAGGAACAACAGGAGCATGGTCGCCGACAGCGGGATCTGGCTGAGGAGCACACGCCCGCGGAGCGACAGTGCGTGAAAGCGCACCCGGTTCAGGGTGAGAAGGTTCAGCAGTTTCTCCACGACGTGGACGCTCCGGTTCGATTGAGGTGGCTGGCCGATATGACAAATGGTGCCAAGACCGCCTTAATAAGAACATGTCCGAAGCCGAGAACGTGCGCCGCGCCGTAATCGTCGAAGATAACGACGACATCCGGCGACTCCTCGTCCAGATCGTCGCGGCGCAGGGGTTCACCGTGGACGAAGCGGCGACCGGCTCGGCCGGGCTGGAGTTGATCCGCAGCCGCGGGGCCGATCTCGTCACGCTCGACCTGAACCTGCCCGACCTCGACGGAGTGGAGGTGTGCAGGCGGTTGCGGGAGTTCTCCGACGCCTACGTGCTGATGATCACGGCACGCGCCGACGAGATCGACCGCCTGTCCGGGCTCGACGTCGGTGCGGACGACTATCTCAGCAAGCCATTCAGCCCCCGCGAACTCGCGGCGCGGATCACCGCACTCTTCCGCCGGCCGCGATCGGCGAGTGCGGCTGACGCCCCGGGCGCGGAGGAGCAGCGGCGCGCCGCCGAGGTGCAGCGCAGCCTGCTGCCCCAGCAGGACCTGCGGGTCGACGGTTACGAGATCGCCGGCCGGTGTCGTCCGGCGCGCAGCGTGGGCGGAGACTTCTTCGACTGGTACGCCACCCGCGAGGGGCTCGGGGTCACCGTGGCCGACGCGATGGGCAAGGGCATGGGTGCCGCGCTCCTCGCCGCCACCGTGCGCGGGGTGCTGCGGTCCACGGCCGGGCAGTCGGACCTCGATCTGGCGTTCGGGGTGGCGGGGGCCATGCTGCACACCGACCTCGAACAGTCCGGCTCCTTCGTCACGGTCTTCCACGCCCGGCTCGACGCCGCGTCCGGCCTGCTCAGCTACGTGGACGCCGGCCACGGCCTCGCTCTGCACGTGAGCGGTGCCGGGCTCACCCGCCTTCCGTCGAGTGGTCCGCCCGTCGGTGCCGTCGCCGATTCCCTCTGGGCGTCGGAGCGACTCGCGCTGGCGCCGGGCGACGCACTGCTCGTCGTGAGCGACGGCGTGCTCGACTCGTTCGACACCGTCGACGCCGCCATGTCCGCCGTCGGCACGGCGGTGTCCGCCAGCCTGTCGGTGGAGGACGCGTGCGATCGAATACTGGAGTTGGCATCCGGACCGGAAGTGACGGATGATGTGACTGCAGTCATGCTGAGGCGCGGGGATGGATAGCGGCTCGTAGAACTCCCGGGGGGGAAAAGTGAGGGACTTCGCCGTCCGCGCGATCATCGTGCTGACCGTCCTGCTCGGCGTCAACTACGTGGTGTGGCGGTGGTGGGAGTCGCTCAACTGGTCGGCGTGGTGGATCGCGGTGCCCCTCGTGCTGGCCGAAACCTACAGCCTCATCGATGTCGCACTGTTCGGCATGACCGTGTGGCGGCGCAAGCAGCGGGGCGAGCCTCCCGTTCCTGCCGGCGATGCCACCGTCGACGTGTTCGTGACGACGTACAACGAGCCCCTCGATCTCGTGCTCACGACGGCTCTCGCAGCGGAGCGCATCACCTACCCGCACGACACGTGGATCCTCGACGACGGCGCTCGTCCCGAGTTGCGGGAACTCGCGATGCAGCACGGGATCGGCTACCTCACCCGTAGCGATGACTGGGTCGATCGGCCGCGGCACGCCAAGGCGGGCAATCTCAACAACGCGCTCATGATGACGTCGGGTGAGTTCCTGCTGATCCTCGACGCCGATCAGGTGCCCGACGCCGCCATCCTCGACCGCACCCTCGGGTACTTCGACGACGATCGGGTGGCGCTCGTGCAGACCCCGCAGTACTTCGCGAACGTGCCCGCCGACGATCCGTTGGGCAGCCAGGCGCCGCTCTTCTACGGCCCGATCCAGCAGGGCAAGGACGGCTGGAACGCCGCATTCTTCTGCGGGTCGAACGCGATCCTCCGTCGGGAAGCGCTCATGCAGCTCGGGCTCACCGGATACGTGCGCGAGGTGGACCGGAGCGTGCGGCGGGCGCTCACCGTGTCCGGATCCGTGCTGCGCAAGGCCCGCCGGTCTCCGGAGGGCGCGGATGCGCTCGTCGCCTCCCTCCTCGACGAGGTGGAGTCGTCGACCGCACGCGCCCGGGTCGAGCTCGATGCCGGTGCCTCGTTGAGCGAATTGACCTACCGCGTGCAGACCCGCGTTCAGGGCGCGGTGCAAACGCTCGTCGCGTCGGACTTCTCCGCGGTGGAGACCGACCTCGCCGAGATCGCGGCGATGGAGCGGGACGCGGCGGAAGCGCCGACCTCGTCGGACACGCTCGACCTCGCCGTCGAGCGCATGTCGCGGCGCGACTGGTCGCCGCTCGGCGCACTCACGTCCGTGCAATCCCTGCTCGACGCGGTGTCCATCGAGCGGTCCTCGGAGGCGCAGCCGGTGATGCCGCTGGCGACGATCTCGGTGACGGAGGACATGGCGACCTCGATGCGGTTGCACGGGATGGGGTGGCGGAGCGTCTACCACCACGAGGTGCTCGCGCACGGGCTCGCCCCCGAGGACCTGCAGACGATGATGACCCAGCGGCTCCGCTGGGCGCAGGGCACCATCCAGGTGATGCTCCGCGAGAACCCGCTCGTGCAGCGCGGACTCAGCATCGGTCAGCGCCTCATGTACTTCGCCACGATGTGGAGCTACCTCAGCGGCTTCGCGGCCCTCGCCTACATCGCGGCCCCGGTGCTGTACCTCACCACCGGCATCCTGCCGGTCAACAGTCTGAGCTACGAGTTCTTCGTGCGCTTCATCCCGTTCATGGTCGTCAACCAGCTGCTGTTCCTGGTGATCGGGCATGGGATGAGCACCTGGCGGGGGCAGCAGTACAGCCTCGCGCTCTTCCCGACCTGGATCAAGGCCTGCACGTCCGCCGCGCGGAACGTGTGGTTCGGTCGGCCGTTGCAGTTCGCGGTCACGCCGAAGAGCCGGCAGGTCGGCGGCCCCACCGTGCGGCTGATCCTGCCGCAGCTGATCGCCATGGCCCTCCTGGGCATCGCGCTCGTCGCCGGGCTGATCCGCCTCGCCATGGGCCTCAACGAACCGATCGGTACGCTGGTCAACGTCGCCTGGGTCGCCTTCGACCTGGTGGTGCTTGGCGTGCTGATCACGGCAGCACGATACAGGGGATACGTCCCCGAGGGGAGCACAGCGGATGCAGTTCACGGTTGAGAATCGGCCCGACTTCGCGGAGGTGCAGGGCGTCGGTCGGTTGAACATGGTCTCGGCGCCGAAGCTGCGCGAGGTGATCGCCGGAGTGGTGGCGGGGGGCAGGACGCACGTGGTGGTGAATCTCGGCGGCACCGACTTCATGGACTCCTCGGGACTCGGGGCGCTCATCGGCTGCCTCAAGCTCGCCCGACAGGCCGGGGGAGACCTGCGCATCGCCAACGTTCAGCCGCAGGTGCGCATGGTGCTCGAGCTCACCAACATGAACCGCGTGCTCACGCCCTACGACAGTGCCGAGGCGGCGTTCTCCCCTCGCGGCGACTCCCGTGACTGACGTCCTGGCGGAGGTGTCGCGTTCGGGTCCCGCCACCGCGGAGACCGTGGACGCGTTGCATGACGACCTCGACCGGCTGTGGGCCGCCGCGGACTTCGTTCCGGACCTCGACCGGATGGCCTTCGCCACCGCGGTGATCGAGGCCGCGTCGAACGTCGTCCAGCACGCGGTGCCGTCCCGGGAATCCGTGCAGCTGGGCGTCGACATCTCGGTGCGCCCGCACCGCCTGCACGCCCGCATCCTGGAGATCGGCGCCGCGCCGGCGTCGGTGGAACTGGCCGGTGAGCACGGCGACGACGAGGAGGCCGAGAGCGGCCGGGGCCTCGCCCTCATCCGCGCCCTGGTCAGCACCGTCACGTTCGAACGGAGGGGGGCCGACAACGTGTGGGTGCTGTGGCGGGACGCACCCGGCGCGACGTCCTGACCGCTCGGGGTCGAGCGGGTGCATCCGGGCGTCGCCCGGGCCGCCCGGTCAGGCGCGCGCGGCCAGTCGTCGCACGGCGGTGGTGGGGATGCTGAGCCAGTCCGGACGGTTCCGGCTCTCGTAGATCGCCTCGTACACGGCCTTGTCGATCTCGAAGGCGTCGAGCACCGCACGGTTGGCGCGGACGTCGTTGCCGGAGTGCTCGATGTAGCCGTCGAGGAAGGCGCGTCGCGCCGCGTGAGCCCACTCCGCCGACGCGTCGGCGTTCTCCGGGCGGGCCAGGGCGATGGATCCGGCCACGTAGTCGAAGGACCGCAGCATGCCCGCCACGTCCCGCAGCGTCACGTCGGGCTCGGAGCGCTCGTGCATCGGTCGGAGAGGTTCACCCTCGAAGTCGAGCAGCACCCAGCCGCGTCCGGGCACGGCGAGCACCTGGCCCAGGTGGTAGTCGGCGTGGATGCGCTGGAGGCTCGGCCACGTGCTCGACTCCGCTCGCGCGTAGACGCGTTCGATCGCCGCCCGCTCCTCCGCCAGCTCCGGCACCTCGGAGACGGCGGTCGCGAGACGCTCCCGGAAGCTGCGGAGAATCTCGCCCACGACGGCGGGCGAGGCGGGCACGGTGGGCAGCACGGCAGCGAGCGTGGCGTGCACGTCGGCGGTGGCCTGCCCGAGCGAGTGCGCCTCCGCGGTGAACGGCACGCCCTCCTCGGCCGCACGCACGGCGACGCGCCAGGCGTCCTGCACGCCGGGCAGGAACTCCTGTGCGAACGCGAGGTGACCGGTGGCGACGGCGTCGTCCCGACCCGGATCGCGCCAGGTGCCCACGACGTTGCCGATGGAGAGCGGCACGTTGACCGACCCGGCTCCGGCCAGCGCGGACTGCAGCACCACGTCCGGGTTCTCCCCGTGGTGCACCGCGCGGAACACCTTGCAGATGATCGGGTTGGTGGCCTCGCCGTTGTCGTCGACGAGGTCGTAAATGATCGACGTGTTGGACTGCTCGCCGCTCAGCACGCGGGACCCGACCACGGTGGAGATCTGGGCGCCCGGCTGCCGGTGACCCTGCGCGGTCGCCTCGTCGGACTTCTCGTCGAGCTGGGCGGACCCCTCGTCGAGAATGAGCCGGAGGAGGGCCCACGAGTAGGCGGGGTCCTGCGGACCGTCGTACACGAAGAAGGTTTCCCCGTCCTGCTCGACCGTGCCGATCAGAGCGGACTCGTGACCCTCGAGCGGTTCGCTCCGCAGCGTGATGGGCACCTGGTAGAGCGCCGGCGTTCCACCGGAGAAGTCCACCAGCAGGTGCGTCTCGATCCGGGCGAACCAGCCCTCATCGCGGAACGACCAGACACCGCGGCTCTCGAGGACGGGAATGCGCCCCTTGCCGCCGTACCAGCGCTGTTCGGCTATCCATTCGGGCAGGATCTCGTGGACATCGCTCATGCCCGAACCCTACCGGGTTCGGCGGGAGTGAGCCGCGATCAGGCGCCGAGCACGTGCCGTTCCAGCCATTCGTTGCGGAAGGCGCCACGCGCATCGAGCTTCTGCACGAGACCGGTGAACTCCGTCAGACGAGGGTAGAGCGGGGCGATGTCGGCCGCTCCCGCGGTGAACACCTTGCCCCAGTGCGGACGTGCGTCGAACGGCCGCAGGGCCTCCTCGATCGACGCCGCGACGCGCTCCACCGCGGCCTGATCCTTCACCCAGGTGAAGTGCAGGCCGACGCTCTCCCGTCCGTACTGCGGGCTCATCCACAGGTCGTCTCCCGCCATGGTGCGCACCTCGCACACCTGCAGGAGAGGCACGACCTCGTCGGCGAGCCCGCGCACGGCGGACAACGCGGCGGCGGCGTGCTCCTTCGGCACGATGAACTCGGACTGGATCTCATCGCCGTTGCTCGGGGTGAAGCCCATCACGAAGTGGGGGAGGCGCTCCCACCAGGGGCCGGGTTCGCCGAGTTGGGGGGTGCAGCGCTCGGCGGAGAGCCCCGGAATCGGGTGCCGGTTGGCATCGGCGGCGGTCGCACCGTAGAACTCGTCGACGATGACCTCGTCCTCCGCGGTGACCCGGGTCTTCAGCCAAACCATGTCGACGTTCTCGTCGAAGCGGGTGAACATGCTCACGCTGTACCCGCTGCCGGTGATCGCCTCGAAGTTCTCGTAGAGCGACTCCCACGGCAGGTTGTCGAACACGCGCTGACGAACCTCGTACGCGGGCTCCACGTCCAGCGTGATGCTGGCGACCACTCCGAGGGCGCCGAGGTTCACGACGAGTCCGTCGAAGTCGGCGTCACCGCGCGTCGCCTCGAGCAGGCCGCCATCCGAGGTGACGAGCGTGAGGCCGGCGACGGAGGTGGCGAGGTTGCCGTTGCGGTTGCCCGACCCGTGCGTCGCGGTGGCGACGGCGCCACCCACCGAGATGTGCGGCAGCGACGCGAGGTTCGCCAGGGCGAGGCCCTCCGACTCGAGCACCGGGGCCAGCTGCCCGTACCTGAGGCCGGCGTTGAAGGTGACCGTACCGGCCGAGCGGTCGACCCGGATGTCCTCGGGGAGACCGCCCAGTTCGACGAGCCGACCGGAGTCGGCGATGTCGTTGAAGGAGTGCCGCGAGCCGAGCACACGCACCCGGGGGGCGGTGGACACGATGTCGCGCAGCTCCTCCAGGGACGACGGCCGGGAGATGCTCTCCGCCCGATACGTGTAGTTGTCCGACCAATTGTGCTGGCGTGTGCCGACCGTCGTGTCCGTCATCCGCTAAGGCTACCTTTCCCGGGCTGGGGACACGTCACGCGTGCTGCTCATCGTCGGATGCGTCGCTCAGGTGGATTTCGAACACCCGGGCGCTCGGCCAGTTGGCGTGCTCGGGAAGCACGTCGATGCCGCACGCGCGGGATCCGAGCCCGTGCTGGCGTTCGTCGAGGTACAGGTACACGTGGTCGCTCGGCGGCAGTTCGTGCGGGTGACGTGCCGCGTCGAGCTCGTGCGGCGTGTAGCGACTGAGCGTGAAGCCGGCGCGGTGCCCGGACGTGTCCGCGAAGGTGCAGACGGCGATCCGGCTCCCGGTGCGGTCGCCCACCACGAGTTCGCGCAGGGCACTGCGGTGACCCGTCTCCTGCGGTCGCGAGTACACGACGCCGAGGTCGTCGATCGCCGACGTGTGCCGACCGACGAGGGCGGCCCGCCTGCTGTCGGGGTACGACTCGTGCGGCCCGGTGCCGAACCAGGAGGCCGTGGTGAGGTCGGCCGGCAGGTCGAAGCGCACCCCCACGCGCGGCCAGGTGACCGACCAGTCGGGGGTGGGCACCACCTCCACGCGGAGCTGGACCCCGTCGGAGTCGAGGGTCCACCGGTAGGTGACGTCGACGCCGTGGCCGCTGTTGGCCGCGGAGACGCGCACCGTCGTGGTGAGCGAGGTCTCGTCGGCGACGACACCCTCCACGCGGTGCACGAGCCGGTCGAGGCCGGCGGCCCGCCATCGAGCCTCGGACGACGGGCCGGGGGACCCGGCACCGAAGGTCAGCGCGGGGTCCGCGAGCTCGTAGGAGCCACCGCTCGCCCCCCGGTCGTTGTCCGTGGGAGCGCGCCACAGCTCGAGTCTCGGTCCGCGGACCTCCGTGCGCCCGAGGCGGATCAGTGACCCCGTGGTCAGGTCGAACTCGGCATCACCGAGCCGGTGCGTGCCGGACCGGAGCACGGCGCCGATGGTGCCGGTCACCGCGGACGAGGTCGTCGGCCCGGACGGCATCGAAGAGGGCGGCGAGGTCGGGGACGCCGGCATCACCTGGGCGGGGAACGACGCGGCGCGGATCTGGGGCGTCACGTCGAACTGCGCCACCGCCACCACGTGACCGGCCTTCGCCCACGGCATGTCCCGCACCAGCGAGGCGCGCACGGTGATCCACAGCTCGCCGAACTTCGCGTTCGCGAGCGGCGAGCCCTCCGGGAGCGGGGGCATGACCTGCTCCAGCGCCTCGGCGAGCGTGGCCATGCCGGTCTCGCCCGCGGCGATGACCGGCATGTCGAATCCGTCGCCGTCGACGACGGCTCCGTCCTGCTCCAGCGTCCAGGAGAACTCGAGGTGCGAGGTGTCCAGGGAGTGGTACGCGTTCGTCACCTCGAGCAGATGGCCGTCGGCGTCGTCCGTCGTGCCGAGCAGGCTCCCGAAGCGGATCGGCTGCGCGACGGCGGCGAACTCGATGAGACCGGGCGTCGCGGTGTCGTCGGGCAGCACGAGTCCGTCCATGACGAAGTTCCCGTCGTGCACCACCTCGCCGAAGTCGCCGCCGTACCCGTAGAACGGCGTGCCGTCGGGGGTGGTCGTGAGAACGCCGTGATCCCGCCACTCCCAGATGAACCCCCCGTGCAGTCGCGGGTACCGGTCGACCAGCGCCTCGTACTCGCTGAGGGCGCCCGGCCCGTTCCCCATGGCGTGCGCGTACTCGCAGAGCAGGAAGGGCCGGCTGCGCAGCCGTGCCGCCTCGGCGGGCGAGGCGTCGAGGAGTTCGCCCGGGAGCTCGTCGCTGCCGATCGACTCCGTCTCCTGCAGGTTCGAGTACATCCGGGAGTAGATGTCGGTGTACGCGCCCTGGTGGTCGCCCTCGTAGTGCACCGGCCGACCGGCGTCGCGGCGGTGCACCCACTGCGCCATCGCCGCGAGGTTCCGCCCGGTGCCCGCCTCGTTGCCGAGCGACCAGATGACGATCGACGGATGGTTCTTGTCCCTCTCCACCGTGCGCTCGATGCGGTCGAGGTAGGCGGCCTCCCACTGGGGGTCGTCGCTCGGGTTGCCGGCCCAGTCGAGGTACACGAAGCCGTGGGTCTCGAGGTCGCACTCGTCGATGACCCAGAAGCCGAGCTCGTCCGCGAGGTCGAGCACGCGGGGGTGCGGCGGATAGTGACTGGTGCGGATGGCGTTCACGTTGTGCCGCTTCATCTGCGCCATGTCGGCGCGCGCGTGCTCCTCGTCGAACACGCGTCCGCGCTCGGGGTGCGTTTCGTGCCGGTTCACGCCGTGGAAGACCACGCGACGGCCGTTCACCGTGAAGACGTCGCCCTCGATGAGCACCGAACGGAAACCGAGGCGGAGCTCGACCGTCTCCGCCGCGCTCGCCATCGTTGCGGCGTACAGGCGAGGCGATTCGGCGCTCCACGGGTCCACCGCGTCCACGAGCACGGGGGCCACGTCCTCGGGCCCGTTCCAGGTGGTGCTCACGTTGAGTTCGGGGACCGAGAGGGTGACGGGGAACGCACTCGGTGCGGCCGTCAGTTCCACCGTGACGAGTCCTGCACCGCTCTCGTGGGCGAACTCCGAGCGCACCCACACATCGTCGATGCCACCGGCCGGTCGGCCGAGCAGTGTGACGTCGCGGAAGATGCCGGGCATCCACCACTGGTCCTGGTCCTCGAGGTAGCTGGCCGCGGACCACTGGTGCACCCGTACGACGAGCACGTTGTCGCCGGACCGCACGAGGGAGGTCACATCGAATTCCTGCACGAGGCGACTGCCCGTGCCGACGCCGACCTCGGAGCCGTTCAGCCACACCCGGTAGGTGGATTCCACGCCGTCGAAGCGCAGCAGCACCCGCTCCATGGACTCCCACAGCTCGGGCAGGGTGAAGGACCGTCGGTGGTCGCCGGTGGGGTTCTCGTCGGGGACCCGTGGCGGGTCGATGGGGAAGGGGTACTGCACGTTGGTGTAGGCCGGTGCGCCGTACGCACCGTCGCCGTGCAGCACCCAGTGCGAGGGGACGGGCAACGTGTCCCAGTCCGAGTCGTCGAAGGTCGGATCGGCGATCGAGTCATCGAGCCGTGCGGTCGGGGAGAGCCGGAACCGCCACTCCCCGTTCAGCGGAAGCGACGGCGCGTCGCTCTTCAGCCAGGAGCGGGCGGGGGAGCGAAGGCCGGAGCCCGGCGCGACGTCTTCGAAGTAGGGCAGGGGAGGCACGGGCTAACCATTCGCTGGTGGTGCGGTGGATCGACTCGCGGCGCACGGAGGCCGCGCCGAAAGGATACGTGGCGAATGCCACCGAGGAGAAACGACGCGCTAACCCTTGACAGCGCCGTCGGTCAGGCCACCGCGCCAGTACCGCTGCAGCACGATCATCGCCACGATCAAGGGGATGATCGAGACGAGCACCCCGCCGGTGGTGAGCTGGTAGAACTCGGGCAGTCGGTCGACCTGGCTGCGCCAGTTGTTCAGCCCCAGAGTGATGGGGTAGAGCTTGCTGTCGGCCAGCATGATGAGGGGCAGGAAGAAGTTGTTCCAGATGCCGACGAGCTGGAACAGGAACACGGTGACGAGGGCGGGGGTCATGGCCCGGAGCCCCAGAGTGTGGAAGATCCGCAGCTCGCCTGCTCCGTCGATCCGTCCGGACTCGATCACCGAGTTGTCGACCGATGCCTGCGCGTAGATGCGGCAGAGGAAGAGGCCGAACGGCGAGACCAGCGAGGGAATCAGCACGCTCCAGTAGGTGTTCGAGATCCCCATCTGGCTGAACAGCAGGAACAGGGGGAGCGCGGTCGCGGTTCCGGGCACGAGCACCCCGCCGAGCACGGTGCCGTAGACGATGTTCTTGCCGCGGAATTCGTACTTCGCCAGCGCGTACCCGCCGGCGGCGGCGAAGTAGGTGGCGAGGAGCGCCCCGACACCCGCGTAGAGCACGCTGTTCATGAACCAGCGCACGAAGATGCCGCCGTCGTAGGTGAAGACCAGCCGCAGGTTCTCCCACAGGTTGAACGTGGGTGCGAGGAGGAACCCGTTGGTGGCGAAGAGGTCCTCGGTGGTCTTCGTCGCCGCGATGACCACGTAGTAGATGGGCACGAGGAAGTAGATCGCGACGACGACGAGGATACCGGTCACGATAATCGTCGACGTCCTGCTGCTGCCGACACCGACCGTGTTCCCCCTGTGCTTGGCGGGGGCGATGTCGACCGCCGGATCCGAGGCGGGGTTCGGGTTCGGCGTCGCGTCCGACGGCGGGCGAAGCGTTGTCGTCATGGTCAGGCGCCTTCCTTGTCCGCGCGGGACGTTCTGTTGACGATCGCGAGGAACGCGAACGACAGGACGAACGCCGCGAGCGCGATGATCACCGCCTGCGCGGATGCGATGCCGTAGTTGTTGAACGCGAAGGCGTTCGTGTAGGCGCTGAGGTTCGGCGTGTACTGGCTGTCGATCGCGGGCGACGAGGTCTGCAGCACGAGCGGCTCGGAGAAGAGCTGCAGCGTGCCGATGATCGAGAATACGGTCGCGAGGATCAGCGCGGGCCGGATGAGCGGAAGCTGAATGGACCAGGCGATCTTCCAGCTGCCCGCTCCGTCGACCCGGGCGGCCTCGTAGATCTCGCCGGGGATGGACTTCAGCTGCGCGATGATGATCAGCATGTTGTAGCCGGTGTAGGTCCAGGTCACGATGTTGGCGATCGACCAGAGCACGGTGTCGGGGCCGAGGAAGTCGATGTCGAGCCCCATGGCGCCCGCGATGTCGAGCACCGGGCTGAGGCCCGGGATGTAGAGGAAGCCCCACAGGATGGTCGCGATGACGCCGGGCACCCCGTACGGCATGAAGTACGCGGCCCGGAAGAATTGCGGCCAGCGGGCGCTCGCCGACTCGAGCAGCAGTGCGAGCACGGTGCACAGCACGATCATGACCGGCACCTGCACGATGCCGAACAGCAGCACCCTGCCGATCGACGCGGTGAAGCTCGAGTCGGAGAGGGCCTGCGCGTAATTGTCGAATCCTGCGAAGGAGTTCGTGATGCCGTCCTCGCCGAACAGTCCCTGGCGTTGCACGCTGGTGAAGCTCGTGGCGACGGCGGACAGGATCGGGAGGATGAAGGTGAGGATGAACAGGGCGAGGAAGGGGGCGAGGAGGATCCACGGCGCCCTCTGCATCGATCCGTTCCGCCCACCCGGACGGGACCGTGGGCCCTGCGGACCGGTCGTGACCGCCGGGCGCGGGGCGGTGACGGTGCTCGCGCTGCGGCCGGCCGACGAGCCGGACGCGCGGTCGGCGCTCACTGGCCCGCCACCCGAACGGTGAGCCCCTTGTTGCGGAACGCGGCCGCCACGTCGCGCTGAACGATGGACAGCGTGTCGACGAGGGTCTGTCCGCTGGTCAGCTTCTTTCGGAACCCGTCCCCCAGCGCGTTCAACGTGTACTGCGTGAGGGGCGACCACACCCAGTCGAGATTCTGCTGCTGCGCCATGGGCACGAACACCTCCTCGTTGTAGTTCTGTCCGCTGAAGAACTCGCTGGGCTGCTGCCTCAGTTCACCGATGTAGTCGGTGGCGGGCGACCAGCCGATGCCCGAATTCGCGATCATGGCGTCAATCCCCTCCGGCGAGGTGGTCATCCACACGATGAAGTCGAGTGCCTCCTTCGGGTGCGGACTGTTGGCGAGCACCGCGGCGGTCGATCCGCCGAGGTACGTCGACCCGAAGCCGGTGTCGCCCCAGGTCTGCATCGGGGCCACCCGCCATTTGCCCTCCCCGCCGCTCACGCTCTGCACCAGTGCATCGCCCCAGGAGGCGCTCGTGACGGCGAGGATCTTCCCGTCCGAGGCGGCCGCGTACCACGGCGGCGAATAGGCGCCGAACGACGTGTTGACGATGTCCTCGTCGATCGCCCGGTCGAAGAACTCGGCGACCATCACCGTCGCGTCGTCGGTCATGTCGATGATCCACTCGTCGCCCTCGGTGTCGAACCACACGGCTCCCGCCTGAGTGGCGTAGGCGGTGAAGACCGACGCGTCGGCGACCGGGAACGTGTCGAGATAGGTGTCGGGTCCGAGGGTGCGGACCTCGGCCGAGAGCGCCGCCCATTCGTCCCAGGTGGCGGGAGGAGTGGCGCCGATCTGCTCCAGGGGCTCGGTCTGGTAGTAGAACGCCATCGGTCCGGAGTCCTGAGGTATGCCGAAGACACCGTCGTTGAACTGCACCTGGCTCCACAGTCCCGCGTCGTAGCGGTCGGCGTACTCCTCGGCGCCGTACCGGCTCAGGTCGACGAGACCGTTCTGCAGCAGGAACTCCGGAACCTGCCGGAGCTCCACCTGCCCGATGTCGGGGCCTCCTCCGGCGGCGAGTGCGGAATACATCTTCTGGTATCCACCGCTGTTACCACCCTGGATCCACACCGCCTCCACCTGGATCCGCGGGTTCTGCGCGTTCCAGACGTCGGCCACGTTCTGCAGGTCCTTGAGCCACGACCAGTAGGTGAGAGTGACGGTCTCGCCCTCGGCGATCGCGGGGATGACGTCGAGGGAGTTCACCGAAACCGCACCGGGAGTCGCACAGGACGAGAGCGCCGCGGTCGCCGCAGCGCCGGCGCCGAGGCCGAACAATTGACGCCGGCTCAGTGAACGTTGTCGTATCGGTTCCATGTCGGACCGTCCCATCCCCATCGATGTCGCTTCACGGTGTCACCCGCCAGTGCCCAGCCTAGAACTCATCCGCCATGACGCAAGGAAATATTTCCTTCCGTGCGGAGGTGCCGTCCGCGAGCGCGGCGCCGACGGTCGACGGACCGCGGCGATCGCCGGCGCGTCGGCGTAGCGTGGCGCCATGGCTGAATACGCGAAGGGGCTCGACGACGTCTGGGACGATTGGTCGGAGGCCGTGAACATGACCCGCAGCGAACTGCAGAAGTGGCTCGACACCGAGGAGTCGACATCGGTGGGCGACACCGGCGGGGAGGGCGAGTCCACGGGACACAAGTCCGGGCGCCGCATCGTCGACATCCTCGACAAGAAGAAGGGCGAGCTCACCGAGTCGGACGTGGAGTGGATGCGCAAGGTCGTCGGTTACGTGCACCGCCACCGCGCGCAGGGTCCCGCCCACGACGTGGAGCACTCCAAGTGGCGCTACTCGCTGATGAACTGGGGGAACGACCCGCTCAAGGACTGACCGGCACGGGAACGGACCCCGCCCGCGCCGCCTTACTCCACTTACTCCGCGGGTCGTTCAACCCGGCCGAGCATCCGCCACACCGCCGTGGACAGCGGCGGGAAGTCGAGCGCGATCTGGCGCAGCACGCGGTACTCGAAGTCCCGGGCGTGCTGTGCCGACGCGGTCGGATGGTGAGCTCGGGCGCGTTCCAGCTGGAGTTCGCCCTCGGCCAGTGCGTCCGCGCGAAGGGTGGCCACCACCTGCTCGTCCACGGTGGGAAGCTGCCACATGAAGTCCCAGGGGTCATCACCCTGGCGGCACCGGATGTCGATGACGACCTGCAGTTCGTCGCGGGCCTCCTGGCGCAGCAGCTCGAGGCTGATCAAACGACGCGTCGTCACTGGCATCCTCCTTCCGGTCGCGCGTTCCCTCCACGGTACGCCCCGCCGGGGGAGGGTCAGGTCACCCGCGCCAGGAGGTGGGCGTTGATGTCGCCCGTGAGCGCCGTATCGATGTCGCGGGCGACGCCGTCGAGCTCGCGGATCGGCGCGGCATGCCGCACGCTCGACACCAGCCAGGCGGCATCCGAGGTCGCGAGGTCGCGAGGGGTGAGCGGCTTCACCGCGGTGGCCAACCCCACCGACTCGGCGTACTCGAAGATGCTGGCCTGGGTTGTGCCCGGGAGGATGCCGAAGTCCGTAGGCGGAGTGACCAGTTCCCGTCCGGCCCGCAGAACCAGCGTCGAGGTGGGGCCCTCGAGCACATATCCGTCGGTCGTCGTGAAGATCACGTCATCCGCTCCCCGGCGTGCCGCCTCCCGGAGCGCCGCCCGGTTCACCGCGTAGGAGAGGGTCTTCGCGCCCTGCAGCAACCACGGTGCGCTCTGCTGCACGGTGCTCGGGTAGCCGCGGTCCAGGGTCACCACGCGGATGCCCTCGGCGCGCGCCGCCCGGAAGTCGGCGCTCTGCTCGAGGTACACCCACCCGGTCGGTGCCGACGCCCCCTCGACGCCGCGGGTGAGGACGGTCTTCAGCATGGCCTCCGGAACCGGGTCGTGCTGGTCGATGGCGGCGAGGATGGCCGCGCGCCAGGCGTCGAGGTCGGGTGCGGGCAGCTCGAGCATCGTCGCGGACCGTGCGAACCGCGCGAGATGCGGCTCCAGCGCCTGGGGTCGACCGGATGCCACGCTGATCGTCTCGAAGATCCCGTCGCCGCGCGTCACCCCCAGATCGAGCACGTTCACGGACGGCGACCGCGGGTCGAGGCTCGCGTGGGGAGGTGCCGCGGCGTCCAGCGGGTCGGCGTCGAGCGACGGACGATTGAGCAGCATGAGCACGGGTGCGGGCATTCCCTCACGCTACCCGTCCTCGCACCGCGACCCGCCGCCGGATGCGCGGCGACCGCGGCCGGACCGGTTGAATGGGGTGGTGATCGCTCCAGGAACGAATACGAACGCCCGGACCGCCGACATCGAACGCCTCGCCGCGGATCTCGACCGGGCGGGATTCACCGTCGACGCGGTGACCAGCCTCTGGGGTCCCGCCGCCGCCGCGGCGCTCGGCCGGGGCAGGGTCGAACCCGCGCTCCGGGCCCTGCAGGCTCAGCACCCTTCGGCACCGGCACTCGTCACGCTGGCCCGCCTGTTCGTGCTCAACGCGCCGGTCCCTTCGGACGAGCTCGACACCGCCCTGCCGACTCTGGGACGGGAGGGCGCCGAGCGTCTCGGCCTCGTCGGTGGCGTTGCCGGGACGGGTGCCGGCGCCGCCCCGAACGGTGACGCCGACCTCGTGCATCCGGCCGCCGACCTCCGGCCCTACAGCTTCGTCGACGCGCACGGCGTCGGCGCCTGGTGGGTCGTCTCCGACCTCGGTGAGATCGCGCGAGATGGCGCCCTGGACGAGGATCACGTGCTCGGCATCGGGGGCGCGTCCACCACCCTCAGTGGATTGATGATGAGCCGACCGGTTGCCAGCGCACTCGACCTCGGCACGGGCTGCGGCATCCAGGCGCTGCACGCATCGCGGCATGCGGTACGCGTGGTGGCCACGGACATCTCGGAACGCGCCCTCCGCATCGCCGACCTGAACACCCGCCTCAACGGCGTCCGGACCGTCGAACTGCGGACGGGCAGCCTGTATGCACCCGTGGCGGGGGAGCGCTTCGACCACATCGTGTCCAACCCGCCGTTCGTCATCACCCCGCGCGCCGCCGACGTTCCCTCGTACGAATACCGCGACGGAGGCATGATCGGCGACGATCTCGTGCGCGAGGTGGTACGCGGCGCCGCCGACCACCTCACCGAGGGTGGTGTCGCTCAGATTCTCGGCAATTGGGAGTACTCCGGCACCGGCGACGCGTTCGACCGCCTTTCCGAATGGCTGGACGGCACGGGCCTGGATGCGTGGATCATCGAACGTGACGTGCAGGACGCGCCGCTCTACGCCGAGACCTGGATCCGCGACGGCGGAACGAAACCCGGGACACCGGAATTCGCCCGTCTGTACACGGCCTGGCTCGACGACTTCGAGCAGCGCGGGGTGACCTCCGTCGGATTCGGCTACATCACGCTGCGGCGACCGTGGGCGGACGCCGCCCCGACGATCCGGGTGTTCGAGCGCCTCGCGGGAGGACTCGGCCACAACCCGTCCGGGCTCGGGGACCACATCGCGGAGTGTCTCGCCGCCCGGGACTGGTTGGCGGCCCGCGACGACGACGCCCTGTCCCACGAGCGCGTGACCGTGGCCCCCGACGTCACGGAGGAACGGCACTACTGGCCGGGTGAGGAGGATCCGACCGTGCTGACCCTCCATCAGGGTGCGGGCTTCGGCCGCTCCCTGCGGGTCGACACCGCCCTCGCCGCGGTCGTCGGCGCCTGCGACGGCGAACTGACGATCGGCGCCATCCTCGGCGCCGTCGCCAGCATTCTCGACGTGGATGCCGACGCGCTACGGGATGAGGTGCTGCCGCAACTTCGGGACCTGATCGCCACGGCGATGCTGCTGCCCGAACGGCTGGATATGAGCGGCGACTCCGCGGGCTGAGCCGCGTCGCCTTCCGCTAGGGCTCCTCGTCGCCGAGGTCCACGTCTTCCGGAGACAGGTCGCCGTCCGCGTACGTGGGCTGCGCCTCGCCCGGCATGCCGCCGATCGGGCCGTCCTCTCCGTCCGCCTCGTTCGGGAGCACCGTCTCACCGGCCACGGCGTCGTTGGTCACCGTCTCCCTGGCTCGCGCATCGTCGAGGATCGGGTCGTCATTCCCGTTGTCGTCCGCCGCATAGGGTGCGGCATTGTGCGAATCCGTCATCGTGTCAGCCTTCTCGTCGTCCGATGGATGGGAGGGGGTTCGGCGTGCGTCGCGCGCGGTCGGGCCGCTGCTCAGCGTCCGGCTTCGGGCTTCGGGTGTCCCGGGATGGAATCCCCGCTCATGTTGAGTTCGGACGGGTCGACCTCGACCTCGCCCACGTCGTCCGGGCCGCCGGTTCCGGGGAGGACCTGCACGTCCTCCGACTCGACCTCCGGGTCGTCCAGGGTCTCGCTGGTGCGGGGCTCGTCCTGCTTGCCCTCGGTGTCACGCTCGCTCGCCGGGTCGTACTCCGGAACGATCTCTGCGCCGAGGTCGGAATTGATGCGATCGTCGTTAGTCATGGCTCGACGCTACGCCCGCGGCGGAGACCTGGCTATGGCGCGCTACGAGTGGCCCTGCGCCGCCTCGTCGGGGTCGAAGTCGTCGACGGCGCCGTCCTCGACGGAGACGTCGGTACCCGGAATCGTGTCGTCCCCCGACGCCGAGTCGCCTGCCGACGAGAGCCCGCTCTCGCCCGGGATATCGGTGTCGCCGAGTGTGTCGGTCGCGGTGCCGTCGGGCACCACTCCCGCGGCGCTGGGGCCCGCCGTGTCCTCGCCCGGCATGTGGGCCTGTACGCCCGGAGTCTGCCCGGTGCTCACCGTGTCGCTGTCACTGTTGTCCGTCATGGTCGGAGGATACGCGCGAGCCGGAGCTTCCGCACCCCCGCCCCACGTGCGCGCGCTGTGAACAACGCGGGTGAGTCGGCGTAGCGTCGAGGCATCCGGCAATTCACCCCACGATCGAAGGAGCACTCATGGCACAGGACGACGGCGCGAAGAAGGTCGCGGCACTCGTGAAGGACATCCGAACGGCGATGCTGACGACCGTGGAGCCGGACGGCTCGCTCGTCAGCCGGCCCATGGCCGTGCAGGAGGTGGAGTTCGACGGCGATCTCTGGTTCTTCACCGACGCGAGCTCGCGCAAGGTGGCCGAGATCGGACGGGACACCAAGGTGAACGTGTCGTTCAGCTCATCGAGCGCCTGGGTGTCCATTTCCGGCAACGCGACCGTCGTCGACGATCTCGCGAAATCGAAGGAGCTGTGGAACACCGTGGTCGAGGCGTGGTTCCCGGATGGTCCCGAGACGCCCGGCCTGCGTCTGGTCAAGGTGACCTCGGAGACCGCCGAGTACTGGGACACTCCGGGCAAGCTCGCCACGGTGATCAGCTTCCTCAAGGCGAAGGCCACGGGCGAGCCGTACTCCGGCGGCGACAACGAGACCGTCGCACTGTAGCGGCTGCCACGCGAGAACTGGACACGGCCCCGCGTTTCCGCGGGGCCGTGTCCTGTTCGTGCGGCGTCAGGCGGGGGTGGGGTCGTCGCCGTCCGCCTCGTCGCTGTCGCCTTCCAGGCCTTCGACGATGCCGTTGGTCTGATCGAAGGGGTGAGCGGGATCGCCGAGCGACCCGATGTTGTCCCCGTGGTCGGACCCGGCGGAGGAGCTCGTGTTCACGTCGTCGCTGACGGTCCGGGAGTCGGTAGTGGTGGTCGAGCCCGTCGTGCCGAGTCCGCTGTCGTCGGTGACAGTGAGGTCGTCGGCATTGATGGGCACCGCGTCCCCGGAGGCGCGGTGGGCGGCAGCACCGGTGGTTCCGGCAGTGCCGTCGGCGGACAGATCGTTGCTGGGGTTCCCGCGGAGCGGTTCATTGTTCGTCATGCCCCGACACTACGCCCGGGAGCCATAACGCAACAGGGCCGCCGCGGCGAGCGCCTCGAGCAATCCGGGCGCCGGAGGTCCCGTGCCACCGGTGCAACGGGAACGCGCGCGCGCCTTCGTTCCGCGCCATATCGCGCGGGATCGCCGGCGGACGCCCGGTCGCGTCGGGCAGCGTTTCATCGTTCGGTCTAGCGTTGCAGACAGGAATTCCCGCGACGCACCCGAGAGGTCGAGAATGACTCACAGCCTGCTTTCCCGCTCCATCACGGGGCGACGCACCGGGCAGCCCGTGTTCACCCGCAACGTGGCCGAGGGCATTCACCGTCTGGAGCACGCGTACGTGAACGTGTATCTCGTCGAGGACGGGGCCGACATCACCATCGTGGACACCGGCTTTCCGGCGACCTGGCCGCTGGTGGAGCGGGCCCTCGCAGTGCTCGGCCGGACCACGTCCGATGTAGTTGCAATCGCGCTCACCCACGCTCACTTCGATCACCTCGGATTCGCCGCCCACGCCTCCGCCGATCTCGGCG
Organism: Planctomonas psychrotolerans; assembly: GCF_008642235.1. Lineage (GTDB taxonomy): Bacteria > Actinomycetota > Actinomycetes > Actinomycetales > Microbacteriaceae > Planctomonas > Planctomonas psychrotolerans. The sequence goes on from NZ_SJEV01000001.1 coordinate 2,718,702, forward strand.
TCCCGATCTGGACGCACGAGCGCGAGGAGTACATCGCGCGGCACCCCTATCGCTACGACCACGAGAAGAACCGCTTCCTGTATCCGCTTCTGCATCCGCGCTCCCTGCCGATCCTGGTGCGCATGGCCGGCGCCGGGGCGCTGTCGGTGCCGGGGGTGACCGGACTCCATCGCTGGCAGCCCGGCGACACCGTCGACATCCCCGGCCGTCCCCACGTCGTCTTCAGCCCGGGCCACACCTTCGGCCACAGCGCACTGTTCTTCCCGGACCGGGACGCCCTGCTCACCGGAGACGCCCTCGTCACCCTGAATCCCTACACCGGCAGTCGCGGTCCCCAGATCGTGTCCGGAGCCGCCACCGCCGACAGCGCCGAGGCCCTGCGCTCGCTCCGGGCGCTCGCCGACACTGAGGCGGGAACGGTGCTGCCGGGTCACGGCGAGCCGTGGCGGGGCGGCATCGAGGCCGCGGTGGCCATGGCGGAGGATGCCGGACCGTCCTAGTCCGGCCGGCCCGCGCTGCAGCCTCCCGCAGTCGGCACAGATCGAAGCCCGTTACCATCGGACGGTGACTACGACCGCCAGAAGCTATCGCCCGTCCGAACTGGACGTGACGGTCACGGGTGGCGTGGTGCGGGGTGTGCGCGAACGCGCGGTCGAGGCGTGGCGCGGCATCCCCTACGCGGCCCCGCCGACGGGCGAGCGCCGGTTCCGTGCTCCCGAGCCCGTCATCCCCTGGAAGGGTGCGCGCTTCGCCGAGCAGTTCGGCAAGGTGGCGCCGCAGTCGCGGTCGGGCGTGTTTCTCGGCGCCGACGACGGCACACCCATGGGGGAGGACTGCCTGACGATCAACGTGCTCGCCCCCGCGGGCGTCGCGCCCGTCGCCTCCGCTGCCACGCGAGCCGCGCAGCTGCGACCGGTCATGGTGTTCATCCACGGCGGGGCCTACAGCGTCGGATCGTCTCGCGAGTCTCCCCAGCAGGGCGAGGTGCTCGTTCGCGAAGGCGGCGTCCTGTACGTGAGCTTCAACTATCGCCTCGGTGCACTCGGCTATATCGACTTCCGTCGGTACTCCACGCCCGAGCGGCCGATCGAGGCGAACCTCGGCCTCCGCGACCAGGTCGCCGCCCTCCGCTGGGTGCGGGAGAACATCCTCGCCTTCGGCGGCGACCCCGACAACGTGACGCTGTTCGGTGAATCGGCGGGCGGAAACGCCGTCACGACCCTCATGACCGTGCCCTCCGCGGCGGGACTGTTCGCCCGGGCCATCGCCCAGAGCCCGCCACCGAATGCCGTCTATCCGGCCGAGCTCACCATGCGGTGGGGCGAGGAGTTCGTCGCGACCCTGGCCCGCACCGTGCGGGGCCGGAGAAGTGCCGCCGAGATCACCCCCGAGGCGGGCGCGGAACTGATCACCACGACCGGCTGGTCCACGCTCGTCGCCGTGACGAACGACATCATGCTGCGCACTCCCGACGAGAACCCCGGCACGATCAGCCTGTGTCCCGTGATCGACGGCGACGTGCTGCCGGAGCGGCCGCTCGACGCCTTCAAGGCGGGCCGGGCCGCACGGGTTCCGCTGATCATCGGTACCAATGATCGTGAGGGGTCGCTGTTCACCCGGCGTCTCGACATCCTGGCCACGACGCCCGACCGGATCGCCGCGGTGTTCGCCAACACCGACGAGGTGGGGAAGGACGAGATCGTCGCCCAGTATCCGAAGCTTCCCGCCAAGCGTGCCGCGCTGGACTTCGGCGGCGACTACTCGTTCTGGTATCCCACGGTGAAGGTGGCCGAGCGGCACTCGCGGTTCGCTCCCGTGCACTTCTACCGGTTCGATGTGGCACCCCGCCTGCTGAAGATCCTGGGCCTCGACGCCACCCACGGGCTCGAGCTCTACGCGCTGTTCGACCGCATGGACAACTGGCTCGGCCGGGGGATGACGGTGCTCGGCGGGCGACGCGCGTTCCTCGCGGCCGGCGCCCGCATGCGACGGGTGTGGCTGTCGTTCGCTCGGGACGGCAGCGTCGACGAGTCCTGGCCGGAGTACGAGGAGGACACGCGCAGCACCCTCATCTTCGACTCGGTCGACCGGGTGGAGTCCGACCCGCGCGGCGACCGGAGGCTGGCGTGGCAGCACTTCGTTCCCCACGTGTGATCGTGACCGCAACGGTCGCCCTCATCGAGGCAACCCCGTGACTCCGACCACCGAACCCGCGCGGAATCCCGAGCTCCCGCAGGTCTGCGTGTGCTATCTCGTGCGCCGCGGCACAGACGGATCAGCCGAGGTGCTGCTCGGCCGCAAGAAGAAGGGCCTCGGCGTCGGCAAGTACGTAGCGCCCGGAGGCAAGCTCGAGCCGGGGGAGAGCCCCCGCGAGGCGATGGTGCGCGAGGTGCAGGAGGAGGTCGGACTGCGGGTGGCGGCCGACGACCTGGTCCCCCTCGGACTCCTGACCTACCTCTTCCCCACGCGTCCCGCCTGGAGTCAGCAGTCGTCGGTGTACACCACCACGAGATGGACCGGCACACCGACCGAATCCGACGAGCTCGCCCCCGAGTGGTTCCCGGTCGGAGCGCTGCCGCTCGAGTCGATGTGGGACGACGCCAAACGCTGGCTGCCGGCCGCACTCGCCGGTGCCCGCGTCGAGCGCACGTTCACCTTCGGTGCCGACGAGTCCACCGTCGTCGAGCCGGAGATGAACGCGCCGAAGGCGCCCGTCAGCGGGTGAGGATGCGCTCCAGGAGATCGGCCTTCCGCAGCCGGTAGTACCCGGTGAGACCGAGAGTGCGGGCGCGATCCCGCAGTTCGGTCACGGTCCACGTGTCGGTGGGCTGCGATCCGGAGCCCGCGGCCGTGCGGCTGTCAGCGGCGGACTTCCGCGATGTCGGCTTCACCGTGCTCTTCTTCGCCGAACTCTTCTTCGACCCGGACTTCGTCGACCCGGCGTTCTTCGAGACGTTATTCGCGGCGTTCTTCGAGCTTGCGTGCTTCGAGGAGGTCGATGACGTCTTCGAGGCCGACTTCGCCTTCGTGGCCTTCGGGTCCGACTTCGCCTTCTTGTTCGATGTGGCCTTCCGGTCCGACTTCGTCTTCGTGTCCGACTTCGCCTTCTGGTCCGACTTGGCCTTCTGGTCCGACTTCGCCTTCTTGTCCAACGTCGATTTCTTGCGCGACGTGGCCTTGGTGTCTGTCGTGTCGGACTTCTTGCCCTTCGTGGCCGACTTCGACGCCTTCAGTACCGATGCCTTCACGCCGGTTCCCTTCTCCTCGTCGGAGGGAGACTTCTTCGCTGCCTTCTTCTTGCCGCCGGATGCCATGGAACTCCTTCGATTGGGGGACCCCCAGTCTTCCACTCCCGGCGATCGCAGGCGGAGCCCCCGCGCGTTCATCGGGCGTTCACGTGCGGTTAGTATCGGGCACGATGTATTCCTACGCAGAGATCACGTGATGGATTTCGCCCTCATCGTCGTGCTCGTGATCGCGCTCGCTCTCATCTTCGACTTCACCAACGGTTTCCACGACACGGCCAACGCGATGGCCACGCCCATCGCCACGGGCGCCATGAAACCCCGCGTCGCGGTGGCCGTTGCCGCTCTCCTGAACCTCGTCGGTGCGTTCCTCAGCACCGAGGTCGCCCGAACCATCTCCGGTGGTCTGATCCGGGAGGGTGAGGACGGCGTCCGCATCACGCCGGAGATGATCTTCGCCGGCCTCATCGGTGCCATCACGTGGAACCTCATCACCTGGCTGCGCGGGCTCCCGTCCAGTTCGAGTCACGCCCTCTTCGGCGGCCTCATCGGAGCGGCCATCATCGGCGCCGGTCTCCAGTCGGTCGACTTCGGTGTCGTGCTGTCCAAGGTCATCCTCCCCGCGCTGCTCGCGCCCGCCATCGCGGGCTTCGTCGCCTACGCCGCCACGCGTCTCGCCTACTCGATCACTCGTCGGTCGTCCGGTCCGAACGAGCGCGGCGGGTTCCGCAAGGGCCAGATCTTCACGTCGTCGCTCGTCGCCCTCGCGCACGGGACCAACGACGCGCAGAAGACCATGGGCGTCATCACCCTGGTTCTCATCGCGGGCGGGTATCAGCTGGCCGACACCGGTCCGCAGTTCTGGGTCATCACGGTGTGCGCCATCGCCATCGCGCTCGGCACCTACATGGGCGGCTGGCGGATCATCCGCACCATGGGCTCCGGACTGACCGAGGTGAAGCCGGCGCAGGGCTTCTCGGCGGAGGCGTCCACGGCTGCCACGATTCTCGCGTCGACCAACCTCGGATTCGCCCTCTCGACCACGCAGGTGGCCTCCGGCTCCGTGATCGGCTCCGGGCTCGGGCGGCGTGGTGCATCGGTGCGCTGGAAGACCGTCGGCAGGATCGCCGTCGGCTGGTTGCTCACCCTCCCGGCTGCCGCGGCGGTCGGCGGCATCGCGGCCATCATCGCCCAGCTCGGCATGCTCGGCATCGCGATCGACGCCGTGCTCGGCACCCTCACCATCCTGGGCATCTGGCTCTGGTCGCGCCGCCACCGCGTCGGTCCGGCGAACGCCATCGAGCTCGACGTCGCGGGCACCGCCATCCGTGGTCGCAAGGCGACCGCACGCAAGCGCAAAGAAAAGCTCGGCGCATGATCGACTGGGCCGACTTCGCGATCGTGGCGATCGCGTCCCTGGTGGGCGCCGGCGTCGTGGTCGCCCTGTTCTCGCTCGGGGTGCGTCTCCACGCGGAAGGGACCGAGTACGACGATGACGGACAAAAAGTGTCCGTCACCGGGATCCGCTCGCGTGCGGCCACCGTCGGTGGCTACTTCTGCTTCGCGCTGTGCGGTCTCGCCGCGCTGTACGGCGTGTACCTGATCGTCCCCGCGCTGCACGGCGGCTGACGCCGGTTCTCCGCCCGTCGATCCTCCCTCTAGGATGATCGACGGCCCATCCGGCGCCGCAGACCGCATCCACGCCCCCCCATCCCCCCGGGAGTCCCCATCTCTGGAGTCGAGCGGCCGCGCCGCACCCTGCACAGCGTCCTCGACCGACACTTCTCCATTGCGGCACGCGGTTCCACCGTGAGCCGCGAGGTGCGCGGTGGACTGGTGACGTTCGTCACCATGGCGTACATCGTGATCCTGAACCCGCTCATCATCGGCGGATTCGGCCCGGAGTCCGCCGCCACCGACGTGGAGGGCGGCTATCTGGCGGCCGCGGCGGTCGGCGCGGTGACCGCACTGACGGCCGGTGTGATGACGATCCTGATCGGCGTCGTCTCTAACCTGCCATTCGGAATCGCGGCGGGACTCGGCATCAACTCCTTCCTCGCGGTCAGCGTCGTCGGTTCGGTCACCTGGTCGGAGGCGATGGGGTTGGTCGTGATCAACGGCCTCATCATCGTGCTGCTCGCGTCCACCGGGCTGCGGGCATTGATCTTCAATGCCGTGCCCCCGCAGTTGAAGACCGCCATCACGGTCGGAATCGGCCTCTTCATCGCCTTCATCGGCTTCGTCGACTCCGGCTTCGTGCGGTCGAGCGGAGCCGCGTCGCCGCCCGTGCAGCTCGGCGAAGGGGGATCCATCGCGACCCTGCCGACCGTGGTCTTCGTGATCGCGCTCGTGCTCATGGGCGTGCTCATGGCGCGGAACGTGAGGGGCGCACTGCTGATCGGCATCATCGCCAGCACGGTCATCGCCATCGTGGCGGAGGCGGTCTTCCGCGTCGGCCCGTCGCTCGGCACCAATCCGGACGGTTGGAACCTCAACGCCCCCGTGCTGCCGGAGGCGATCGTGTCGCTTCCCGACCTCTCCCTGATCGGCGCATTCGACTTCGGCGCGTTCGAGCGCATCGGCGCCCTGTCGGCCTCGATGCTGATCTTCACCCTCGTGTTCACGAACTTCTTCGACGCGATGGGAACGATGACCGGGCTCGCGAAGGGTGCGCACCTCGCCGACGCGAACGGCAACTTCCCTGGTCTCCGCTCCGGCCTCATCATCGAGGGCGTCGGCGCGGTGGCAGGCGGGGCGACGTCGTCGTCGTCCAACACGATCTTCATCGATTCCGCGGCGGGGATCGGTGAAGGCGCCCGCACGGGACTCGCCTCGGTCGTCACGGGAGTGCTGTTCCTCGCGGCCATGTTCTTCTCACCGCTCACGCAGGTGGTGCCGCTCGAGGTGGCGGCCGCCGCACTGGTCGTCGTCGGTGCGCTCATGGTGGCGCAGATCCGCGACATCGACTGGACCGAGTTCTCGGTGTCGCTCCCGGTGTTCCTCACGATCATCGTCATGCCGCTCACGTTCTCGATCGCGAACGGCATCGGCGTCGGCTTCATCAGCTGGGTGCTCGTGCGCTCCCTGGCCGGTCGCGCCCGGGGCATCTCACCGCTGCTCTGGATCGTCGCCGCCGGTTTCCTCGTGTACTTCGCACGCGGGCCGATCGAGGGCCTGATCGGCTAGCCCTCGATCGGCACCGCTGCGCGTCAACCGCGGTACTGGTCGCCTTCGGCGCCGCTCGTCGTGCCATCGGAGCCCACCGAGAACGGGGTACCGTCGGCGGTGACCGACGGACCGCCGTCGCTTGAGGAGTCGCTGTCGCCGGACGGGCCGCTGTCACTCGACGAGCCGCTGTCGCTGGATGCGTCACCGGGCGTCAGGACGGTCTCCGCGACGCTGTGCAGCAGCGGAGCCTTCGTCTCGACCGCACCGTCCACCTTGGTCACGAAGCGCTGCACGGCGGGCTTCTCCCAGGCGGTCTTGGCGGCGTCGGCGATCTTGCTGTACTGCTCGCGGCCGGCCTTGGCTCCGAGGATGTAACCGGTGCCGAGTCCTGCCAGGAAAATCAGCTTGCTCATGTGGTGCTCCGTTCGATGAGGGGCGGGTATGGAGCAACGCTACGCCGGGCGATCCCGGCCTCCTAGGGGTGTTACGCCGGAGTGTCCCGGTCGAGCGGAGCTTCGGGATCCACATCCGGCTCCTCTTCCACCCGTTCGTCGGAATCCACCGTCGGCAGCACGGTGGGGAACTCGTCCCCGTCAGCGAGGTCGACGAGGCGTTCTTCGTTGGCATCCGGTTCGAATTCGTTTCCCATGCGTCAAGGCTACGCGTGCCGAGGGAATTCGCCCCCTCCGGCGATAGCGTGAGGGGATGACACCGCAGCGACGCGAGCGACCCTTGTCCGTTGACGTCCCAGGGGAGCCGGCCGGTTCCGGCGCAACGCGCATCGAGACCGACTCGCTCGGCAGCATGCAGGTCCCCGCGGGAGCGTACTGGGGGATCCACACCGCCCGCGCTCTCGAGAACTTCCCGATCAGCCGCCGACCGGTGAGCGTCTATCCCGATTTCGTGCGCGCCTTCGCGATGGTCAAGCAGGCCGCAGCTCGCGCCAATGCCGAGATCGGAGTTCTCGACGCAGCGAAAGCGCGGCTCATCGACGAGGTCTGCTCGGAGATTCTGGACGGACACCTGCACGACCAGTTCGTCGTGGGGGTCATTCAGGGCGGCGCGGGGACCAGCACGAACCTGAACGCCAACGAGGTGATCGCGAACCGGGGGCTGGAGAAGTCCGGGCATGCGTTCGGGGCCTACTCCTTCCTGCATCCCCTGGACGACGTCAACCGCAGCCAGTCCACGAATGACACCTATCCCACGGCCCTCAAGATCGCGCTCAGCCTCTCACTGCTCGGACTCCTCGACGAACTCGAGGAACTCCGCGGATCGTTCCGCGCCAAGGCCGACGAGTTTGCCGGCGTGCTGAAGATCGGTCGTACCCAGCTCCAGGACGCGGTACCGATGACGCTGGGGCAGGAGTTCCACGGGTTCAGCACAACTCTGGGGGAGGATCACGCGCGCCTGTCGGAAACGCTTCCGCTGCTCGCGGAGATCAACCTCGGCGCCACGGCCATCGGCACGGGCATCACCGCCGATCCCCACTACGCGCCGGCGGTGTGCCGCCACCTCCGCGACATCAGCGGGCTGCCGCTCGTAACGGCATCGGACCTCATCGAGGCGACGAGCGACGCCGGCGTGTTCATGACCCTCAGCGGCACCCTCAAGCGGTCGGCCATCAAGCTGTCGAAGATCTGCAACGACCTTCGCCTGCTCTCCTCGGGTCCGCAGGCCGGGTTCGGCGAGATCAATCTCCCTGCGCGGCAGGCGGGCTCCAGCATCATGCCGGGCAAGGTGAACCCCGTGATACCGGAAGCCGTGAATCAGGTCGCCTTCGCGATCGCCGGTGCGGACGTGACGGTGACGATGGCGGCGGAGGCCGGTCAACTGCAGCTGAACGCCTTCGAACCCGTCATCGCGCACTGTCTGCTGCAGTCGGTCGTGTGGCTGCGGAACGCGGCCCGCACCCTGCGGGTGCACTGCATCGACGGCATCACCGCCAACTCCGAGCGGCTTTCGGCGCAGGTCGACAGTTCGGTGGGGGTGGTGACCGCCCTCGCTCCGTACATCGGCTACGCCGAGGCGTCCCAGCTTGCGAAGACCGCACTCACCTCTTCCTCGACCATCGCCGAGTTGGTGGTGCAGAACGGTCTCATGACGCGGGAGCAGGTGCTGAAGCTGCTGTCGCGCGACCGTCTGGCCGGCATCGAGCCCGTCACCGCGGCGCTCGCCGTGATCACCCCCGACATGCTGGGTGACCTGGGCGGTGACGCGCCGCACAGCTGACGGCCCGCGACGGAGCGGGGAGCAGGCGTGCGGCTACCGTGCGGGGTGAGATCGCGCGGGGTCGGACCGTGCACAGTCCGACCACGCGGGGGTCGGAGCGTTCGAGATCAGACCGTGCGCGGGAAGTGCCCGGGGTCGTCCGTTCCGAGTTCGTCGGCTCCCATCGTGGTGGCCTCCTCGGCGTCGAGGTCGGAATCCTCGAAGTCGCTGTCGTCGAAGTCGGCGAGCGCGTTGTCACGCCGTTCACCGGCCGAGAAGACGGCTTTCGCGCCGGCCTCGCTGCCACGCTGGCGAATGTCGTCGGCCGTCTCGGTCACGCGGGTACGCGCCTCGGTGGCGGAACCCACCACCTTCTCGCGTACGTCCTCGGCGGTGTGGCTGACCGTGTCGGCGACGTGCTTGGCCGAGTCCGCCACCTGCCGTGCCGTGTCCACCATCTGCCGCGCGGTTCCCGAGAGGAGCGAGGAGACGTCGCGCGACGTCTTCGTCACCCGATCGGACACATCGTGCGCGGTACCGGTCACGCGCTCGGTCACCTCTTGCGCGGTGCCGGTCACCCTGTCGGAGACGTCCTTCACGGTCTCGCTGAGCTTGACCGACGCATCCTTCGCCGCGACCGTGACCTTCTCCTGAACCACGGGAGCATTTTCGGTCACGAACCGCTGGGCGTCGGCCACGGACTGCTGCACGCGCGGATTCTCCCAGAGCTCCTCCGCCGCGTGCACGATCTCCTCGTACCGGCGTCGACCGGCGCGAGCGCCGAGCACGTAGCCGAACGCGGCGCCGGTCAGGAACACAAACTTGGCGAACATGACAACTCCTTCTCGGAAAAACGTTGTGTCGTTCCTCCAGCCTAGGAGGAGGTGCCGTCCCCATCGAGGTCGGCCGATCCGTGCTGATCGGCGGGGCCCGCCTCATCGGAGCCCGCAGCCTGGAAGTCGGCGTCGGCAGGCACGGAGTGGTCGGTGATCGGATCGGCCTGGCGCTCGTCGGAAGTCATGGACCGACCCTACGCCCGAGCGAAGCGCGTGTGGGTGGTGAGTTCTCCGATCCCCTCGACCGACACCGTCACCGTCGATCCGTCGACCAGGAACACCTGCGGGTCCCGCGAGTAGCCGGCCCCGCTGGTAGTGCCGGTCGAGATGAGGGTGCCGGGCATCAGGGTCGCCGAGCGCGAGAGGAAGGAGATCAGCTGCGCCACGGTGCGCACCATCTCGCTCGTGCTGCCATCCTGCAGCACCTCTCCGTCGACGATGGCGCGGATGCGCAGATCCTGCGGATCCGCAACCTCGTCCCGGGTCACCACGACCGGCCCGGTCGGAGTGAAACCATCGAAGCTCTTGCACCGGCTCCACTGCTGTTCCGAGAACTGCAGGTCTCTCGCCGTGATGTCGTTGACGACGGTGTACCCGAAGACGTGATCGAGCGCGTTCTCCACCGGCACGTCCCTCGCCGGGGTGCCGATGATCACACCCAGCTCCACTTCATAGTCGACCTGCTCGGTGAGGGACGGGGACCACGACGTCTCGCCGCCGTGCCCCGCGAGGGAGTTCGGCCACAGCGCGAACACGGTGGGGGCGGACGACGTGACGATGTTGAGCTCGTCGGCGTGCGCCCGATAATTCAGGCCCACGGCATAAATCGCGGGCGGTCGGAGGATCCCTGAATCGAACCGGGTGTCCGCCAGCGGGGTGGTGCTCACACCCGACGCGCGCGCGCGATCGAGGACCGCCGTCACACGGGAGACCTCGTCGGCGCCCCTCTCGATGAGGTCCTGCAGGTCCCGGGGAGCGTCGTCCAGGATCTCGTCGAGGAACAACGCCTCGCTGGTGTCGGCGAGCACGGCAAGGCGGGTGGTGGTGTCGCCGTCGGCGATCAGATGCGCGAATCTCACACGTTCGAGGGTATCGCGGTCGCTTTACCGGGGGACCACTCGGACGGCCGGACCGGATGAGAGCACTCGCCGCTCACAACGGAGCCCGCCCGAACCTGGAGACCACGCGCGATCCGCTTCCCCGCGGTGCGATCGATCTCGGTACGGGCGGGCTCACTCCTTCCGGCGCCGGGGGCGGAAGTGCCAGCTGCTTCCTTCCCCCCGAGGCACGAGTGCGGGTACGCACCGCGGGCACTCTCCAATAGTGCTTTGGGCCACATCCGCATCCGGACCTCGTTAGTCCAGAAGGGTACCCCCGGCCCGTATCCCCCACAAGGGGATGGAGCTCGCGGGGCCGCATCGGGCCGGTCGCGTGAATAGGCTTCCGATCATGACCGCCCCGCAGGAATCTCCCACCAAGCTCAATCGCGCCATCACCGGACCCCTCCTGTATCTGTTCATCCTCGGCGACGTGCTCGGAGCGGGAATCTATGCGCTCGTCGGAGTCCTGTCCGGAGAGGTCGGCGGTGCACTCTGGGTGCCCCTCGTGGTGGCCCTCGCCCTCGCGCTCCTGACGGCAGGATCCTATGCGGAGCTCGTGACCAAGTACCCCCGCGCGGGCGGCGCCGCCGTGTTCGCCGAGCGCGCCTACGGAAAGCCGATCATCTCCTTCCTGGTCGGCTTCAGCATGCTCGCCGCCGGTGTCACCAGCGCCGCCGGACTGTCGCTCGCCTTCTCCGGGGCTTACCTCCGGCAGTTCATCGACGTGCCCGCCGTGCCGGCCGCGATCGTGTTCCTCGCCCTGATCGCCCTGCTGAACGCTCGGGGCATCAAGGAGTCGTTGCGCGGCAACGTCGTCATGACCATCATCGAGTTGACCGGTCTGGTCATCGTCGTCGTCGCGGTGGCGATCATGCTCGGTGCGGGCAACGCCGATCCGTCCCGCATCACCGAATTCCCTGCCGGGGCATCGCCCGCTCTCGCCACTCTCGGCGGGGCGATCATCGCCTACTACTCGTTCGTCGGCTTCGAGGTGTCGGCGAACGTCGCCGAGGAGGTGCGGAATCCGTCCCGCATCTACCCTCGCGCGCTGTTCGGCGCACTGGCGACCGCCGGTGTCATGTACGTGCTGATCGGTCTTGCCGCGTCGATGGCCATGCCCGCCGACGAGCTCTCCGGGTCGACGAGCCCGCTGCTCGACGTGGTCGAAGCGACGGGCCTCGGCATTCCGCCGCAGCTGTTCAGCTTCATCGCCCTGGTCGCCGTGGCCAACGGCGCCCTGCTGACCATGATCATGGCCAGCAGGCTCACCTACGGCATGGCGGAGCAGCGCCTCCTGCCGTCGGTTCTCGGCCGCGTGCTCCCCAACCGCCGCACGCCGTGGGTCGCGATCCTCGCCACCACCGCCGTCGCCATGATCCTCACGGCGACCGGTGGTCTCGCCTCGCTCGCCGAGACGGTGGTGCTGCTTCTGCTCTTCGTGTTCATCAGCACCAACATCGCCGTGCTGGTGCTCCGGCGGGACAGGGTCGAGCACAAGCACTTCCGGGTGTGGACCTTCGTGCCCGTGCTCGGCGTCGCGTCCTGCATCCTGCTGCTCACCCAGCAGGATGGCGACGTCTGGGTGCGCGGACTCGTGCTCATCGGCGTGGGTGTCGTGCTCTACTTCCTCACGCTGCTGCGCCGCAAGACCACCAAGCCGGAACTCGACGACTACCGCCGCTAGAGCTCGGGCGCGGTCACGTCCTCGGGCGCCTTGTCCGGGCGCCAGCCTCGCCAGCTCGGCTGACGGAGACGCCTCGTCGAGGTCCACTCCGCGAACTCGACCTCGCCGACCAGCGTGGGGCGGACCCAGTGCGCATCGGAGGCGTCGAGTCTCGGTACATCGATCATCGGGTTGGTCTTCCGCTCCAACGGGGCCAGCCGACGCGCGATAGCGTCGAGCTCGCTGTCCCGGAAGCCGGTGCCCACGCGCCCGACATAGCGGAGCCCGTCGGAGTCGGGCACCGCGAGCAGCAGCGAACCCACACCATTGGCCCGCCGGCCCTTACCGGGACGCCATCCTCCGATCACCACCTCCTGATGCAGGCTGTGCTTGATCTTGACCCACGCGCGCGAGCGCACGCCGCCGGAGTAGGTGCTGTCCCGCCGCTTGGCGAGAACCCCCTCGAGATTCAGGGCCCTGCTGCTGTCGATCGCATCGGCGAGGGCTCCATCGAAGGCCGGAGGAACCTGCACCACCCCGTTGCGGCGGTCGGTCACGATGTCGAGCAGGGCCGCGCGGCGTTCGTCGTAGGTCCGGCCGAGCAGCGACTCGCCGCCGATCTCCAGCGCGTCGAACAGCAGGAAGTGCACCGGCACGCGCGACCGGGCGCGCTGAACGTCCGCGGCCTTGGTGAGGTTCATCCGCTCCTGCAGACGCCCGAAGTCCGGTCGCCCACCGGCGAGTGCGACGATCTCGCCGTCCAGGACGGCTGACCGCGCACCCACGACATCGACGAGTTCCTGCAGTTCGGGGTAGGTGCGGGTGAGGTCGTTGGTGTTCCGACTGAGCAGCCGGACGTCGCCGTCCTCCACGAAGGCGAGGGCCCGGATGCCGTCCCACTTCATCTCGAACGCCCAGTTCTCGACGTCCGGCAGGTCGGCGGGAGTCCCCGCGGTGGCGAGCATCGGGGCGAGGGTCCCTCGTGCGTCGCGAGTCGCGCTCCGTCCGGTGCTCGGGGTCGCGGTGGCGCGCTTCATCGAGCCGGATGCCGCCCGCACCTTCGGGGCCGTGCCGTCCATGAGGTGCATCAGCCAGTTATTGGCGGCGCGCCCGTTCCCTCCGGTGTGGATCAGCGCGTACCGTTTGGGGTCGCCCATGCCCGCCTCGCCCTTGCGACCGTGCAGGGTGACGATGACCTCTTTGCCCTCCCGCCACTTCTCCTCCTCGTAATCGCCGTACTCCCAGATCGTCACCTCGCCCGCACCGTACTCACCGTGCGGGATGGTGCCCTCGAACTCCCCGTACTCCAGCGGGTGATCCTCGGTCTGCACGGCGAGGTGATTCTCCGTGGTGCTCGTCGGCAGCCCTTTCGGCACCGCCCAGCTCACCAGGACGCCGTCGTGCTCGAGGCGGAAGTCGTAGTGCAGGCGTCGGGCGTGATGTTCCTGCACCACGAAGGACCTGCCCTCGGTGGTCGGAGGCGCCTCATCGGGCACCGGCTCGCTCGTCTTCGTCTTGTCGCGCATGCTGCGGTATTTCGCCAGCCGATCCCGAGTCGCGGGTGCGGCCTCGACGGCGTCCGAGTGCGACGGGGTCGGCTCCGGCGATGCCAGGTGTCCGGCGGTGAGCCCGGCGAGGGGATCCGCATCCCGCTCCATCCGGTCCATCACCTCGGAGTACTCGAGATGCCGCAACTCGGGCGACTCCAGCTCACGCCAGGTGCGCGGCAGGGCGACGGTGGGACGGGAGCGACCGCGCAGCGAGTACGGCGCGATCGTGGTCTTGTTGCCGTTGTTCTGACTCCAGTCGACGAGCACCTTGCCCGTGCGCAGGGTCTTCTTCATGTCGCTGACCACGAGGTCGGGATGGTCCGCTTCGAGCGCTCGGGCGAGTTCGTGCGCGACGGCGGACACCTCGTCGGAGGTCAGGGACCCGTCGATGGCCGCGTAGAGGTGGATGCCCTTGCTGCCGCTGGTGACGGGCATCGGGTCGAGCCCCATGTCGGTCAGGATCGACCGCGCGAGCCGGGCGACGTCCACGCACTCCGCCAACCCGGCACCCTCGCCCGGGTCGAGGTCGAGCACCAGCCGGTCGGGGTTCCGGCGCTCACCGGTACGACCGAACTGCCACTGCGGCACGTGGATCTCGAGGGCGGCGATCTGCGCCAACCACATCAGCGTGGCAAGGTCGTTCAGTAGCGGGTACTCGTTCGACGAGGTGCGGTGCTCAATGCTGCGGCGGGCCACCCACCGCGGCGTGCCGGCATCGAGGTTCTTCTGGAAGAAGACCTCGCCGGGGTGCTCGGCGGTGCCGACGCCGTGCACCCAGCGCTTGCGGGTGACCGGACGATTGCGGACGTGCGGGAGGAGGTGGTCGGCGACGGCGGCGTAGTACGACAGCACGTCGCCCTTGGTCGTCCCGGTCTCCGGGTACAGGACCTTGTCGAGGTTGGTCAGCGTGAGCCGATGCCCGTCGATTGTGACGACTTGCTCGTCTTTGGTCGCCATAACACTCCATCATTGAACGTATGAGATCCATCTGGAAGGGCGCGATCACGTTCGGCCTCGTGAACGTGCCGGTCAAGCTGTACAGCGCCACCGAAGATCATGACGTGTCGCTGCATCAGGTGCATGACGAGGATGGTGGACGCATCCGGTACCAACGCCGCTGCGAGATCTGCGGCAACGTCGTGGACTACCAGCACATCGACAAGGCGTACGACGACGGCGAGCACACCGTGGTCATCACCCGTGAGGACCTGAAGTCCCTGCCCGAGGAGCGCAGCCGGGAGATCGATGTGGTGGAGTTCGTGCCCAGCGAGCAGGTCGACCCGATCATGTACGACCGCAGCTACTTCCTCGAACCCGACTCGGCGTCGCCGAAGGCGTATGCGTTGTTGCGGGAGACGCTCGAGAAGACGGATCGCACCGCCATCGTGCACTTCGCCCTGCGGCAGAAGACCCGCCTCGCCGCGCTCCGCGTGCGCGGCGATGTGCTGGTGCTGCAGACGCTGCTCTGGGACGACGAGGTGCGGGAGGCCACGTTCCCGGCGCTGGACGAGCGGGTGACTCTGTCGGCGAAGGAACTGCAGATGTCATCGCAGCTCGTGAAGAGTTTCGAGAGCGACTTCGAACCGGGCAAGTTCACCGACGACTACCAGGAGCAGTTGCGCGAGCTCATCGAGGCCAAGATCGAGCAGGGCGACACCTTCGACACCGCCGCCACCTTCGGCGAGGCCGAGGAGGGCGACGGCGGCGGCGAGGTGCTCGACCTCATGGAGGCGCTGCGACGCAGCGTGGAGAAGAACCGGGCCTCGTCGGGTGGGAAAGCCACGAGCTCCGGTGCGAAGGACGCACCCGCGGCGTCGTCGGATTCGGACGACGACGACGACGAAAGCGCCGACGCGGACGCACCGCCGAAGCGGAAGCCCGCGGCGGGGAGGAAGGCCGCGCCGAAGGCGTCGGACGAGAAGCCGGCGCGCAAGACTCCGGCGAGGAAGAAGGCCCCGGCGACAACGGCGTCGGCGGACGCGGAGAACGAGTCCGACGGCGCCGAGCCCGAGAAGAAGAAGCCGAGGCGCAAGAGCGCCTGAGCGACACGTCGCCCCCGGTACTAGACTGGTGGCGAACACGGGAGTCCGGTGAGCCGGGCTGAGAGGAAGATCACCAATCTTCGACCGTCGAACCTGATCTGGGTCATGCCAGCGCAGGGAGATGATTTCTCTGGGTAGCCACCGGCCAACCGGTCGGTGCCCCGACCCGTGCCTGTCTTTCTCACGGAAGGGGCACGAATCGTGCACGAATCGACCACCACCGCAACTACCACACCGTCGGGCCGCCGCACCCGCCCGAACCCGCGCTGGCGGGTCGTGGACATCGTCGTCGCCAGCGTGATCGGGGTCGCCTCCGGCCTCATCTTCGTGGCGTGGAACGTGGCCTACAACCCGCTCAGTGCACCGCTCGAGGTCCTGCTTCCCGGCCTGCAGGCGCTGCTCGGCGGCGGCTGGCTGTTCGCGGGCGTTCTCGCGGGGCTCATCATCCGTAAACCGGGCGCCGCGCTGTACGGCGAACTGGTCGCGGCCGCGGTGTCCGCCCTCGTGGGCAACCAGTGGGGGGCGTCGACGCTGCTCTCAGGGCTCGTGCAGGGACTCGGGGCCGAGCTGGTGTTCGCCCTCTTCCTCTACGCGAACTGGCGCGCGTACGTGGCCGTGCTGGCGGGCGCCGGTGCGGGCGTGGCGCTGGCCGTCAACGACCTCATCAACTACTACGCGGGAGCGTCGCTGACCTTCGCGATCATCTACACCGTGTGCGCCGTCGTGTCCGGAGCCGTTCTCGCGGGGCTGCTGTCGTACCTCGCCGCCCGCGGGCTCGCTCGCACCGGCGCCCTCGACCGGTTCGCCTCGGGCCGCGAGGTCCGGGCGCGCGTCTGATCCGTCCTATTCCCGCACCGATCATGCCCTCCTTCCCGTCCCGGTCCGGTGGCGCCGCCGTGCGCGCCCGCGGTTGGGGGTGGCGGCACGCGAGCCGCCGGGCATGGTCGGTGTCCGACCTCGACCTCGCCATCCAGCCGGGGGAGCGCGTCCTCCTCCTCGGCGCGAGCGGCGCCGGGAAATCGACCGTGCTCTCCGCACTCGCGGGCGTGCTCGGGGACGCCGACGAGGGCGAGACGCGCGGTGAACTCACCGTGGACGGATCGACACCCGACGCGGCGCGGGGCCGGGTCGGGCTGCTCCTGCAGGACCCGGACTCGCAGGTGATCCTCGCGCGGGTGGGCGACGATGTGGCCTTCGGATGCGAGAACCTCCGAGTACCGCGGGACGAGATCTGGCGCCGGGTGACCGCCTCACTCGACGCGGTCGGGCTCGACGTTCCCCTCGACGCATCGACGTCCGACCTGTCGGGAGGCCAGAAGCAGCGGCTCGCCCTCGCGGGGGTGCTCGCCATGCGTCCGGGGCTGCTGCTTCTCGACGAGCCGACCGCGAATCTCGATCCGGACGGCGTGCGGGAGGTGCGGGACGCCGTGGCCCGGGTGCTGGCGCACAGCGAAGCGACCCTGATCGTGGTCGAGCACCGGGTGGACGTGTGGCGGGACCTCGTCGACCGCGTGGTGGTGCTCGCGCCGCGGGGCGGTGTGCTCGCCGATGGTACCCCGAACGACGTGCTCGGACGGCAGGGTGCCGCGCTCGCGGACTCGGGCGTGTGGGTGACCGAGCATGCGCCGGTGGCGCCCCGACGGGAGCGCGGAGCGGAACGCGGGGGACTCCTGCGCGCCGCGGACCTGGCCGTCGGCCGCGCAGCGGGCCGGGCGATCGCGTCCGGTATCGCTCTCGACGTCGCCGCCGGAACGGCGACCGCGATCACCGGCCCCAACGGGGCCGGCAAGTCCACGCTGGGTCTCACCCTGGCGGGTCTGCTCCCGCCGGTGTCGGGTTCCCTGACCGCCACGCCGCTGCTCGCCGACGGTGTGCGCACCTCGCCGATCCGGTGGCGATCGCGCGACCTGCTCACCCGCATCGGCACGGTGTTCCAGGACCCGGAGCACCAGTTCCTCGCCTCCACCGTGCGCAGCGAACTCGAGGTCGGTCCCCGCGCCCTCGGACTGTCTTCCGCCGAAATGACCGCCCGTGTCGACGAGCTGCTGGCGCGGCTCCGCCTCGACGCGCTCGCCGACGCGAATCCGTTCACCCTGTCGGGTGGCGAGAAGCGGCGGTTGAGCGTGGCGACCGTGCTGGCCACCCGTCCCCGTGTGCTCGTCCTCGACGAACCGACCTTCGGGCAGGACGCCCGCACCTGGCGGGAGCTCGTCCAGCTCCTCTCCGCCCTGGTGACCGACGGGTCGGCGGTGGTGTCGATCACCCATGACGAGCACTTCGTGCGCGCTCTCGCCGATCGCGAGTTCCGCATGATGCGGGGGAGCGGTGCCGTCGCGCGGCTCGAGGAGGTGCGATGAGCGTATTCGAGGCCCCGGCGGTGCGCGC
This sequence comes from Planctomonas psychrotolerans, assembly GCF_008642235.1. Taxonomy (GTDB): domain Bacteria; phylum Actinomycetota; class Actinomycetes; order Actinomycetales; family Microbacteriaceae; genus Planctomonas; species Planctomonas psychrotolerans. The sequence continues at coordinate 2,736,902 of NZ_SJEV01000001.1, forward strand.
GGGCGTGGGGTCGGTCAATCCTGTCGCGAAGCTCGCGACGGCCCTGATCCTCTCTCTCGCCTTGATCCTCTCCCTCGACACCGTGTCCGCGTCCGTGGCGCTCCTGCTGGAGATCCCGCTGCTGCTGTGGGCGGGGTTGCCGCTCCGCACCTTCTTCCTGCGGACCCTGCCGGTGTGGATCGCCGCTCCCGGCGCCGCCCTCACCATCGCTCTGTACGGCCAGACCAGCGGGGACGTGTACTTCCGGTTCCTCCTAATCGTGGTGTCGGACGGCTCGCTGGAACTCGCCTTCGCCACGTTCCTGCGCATCCTCGCCGTGGGGCTCCCCGCCGTCGTCCTGTTCGTGACGGTGGATCCGACGGATCTCGCCGACGGGCTCGGTCAGGTGGTGCGGCTGCCGAGCCGTTTCGTGCTGGGTGCCTTGGCCGGTCTCCGCCTCGTCGGACTGTTCGTGGCGGACTGGCGGTCCCTCGAGCTCGCCCGTCGCGCGCGGGGCGTCGCCGACCGGGGACGGGTGAAGCGATTCGCCTCCCAGGCGTTCGCCCTCCTCGTGTTGTCCATCCGCCGGGGGAGCAAGTTGGCGACCGCCATGGAGGCGCGGGGGTTCGGTGCGTCGAACGACCGTACCTGGGCCAGGCCGTCGCCGTTCGGCGTTCGCGAGGTGCTGCTCATGCTGACCGGTGCGGCGATCGCGGGGACCGCCATCACCGTCGCGGTGCTGGCCGGGACGTGGAACTTCATTGGTTCCTGATCCCCGAGAGCGGAACACGGCAGGCGAGGTCATGGCGGCCGCGCTCGCCAGCGGCACCCGCCCGATCGTGCTCATCGACGGTGGTTCGGGTGCGGGCAAGTCCACGCTCGCCTCGGCCCTCCTCGATCGGTGGCCCGGTCGGGTCTCGCTCGTGCGTCTCGACGATGTGTATCCGGGCTGGGACGGACTCGACGCGGCCAGCGAGCACGTGCGGGATCACGTGCTCGACTCGGCGACGCCGAGGTGGCAACGCTGGGACTGGGCAGCGGGTGCTCCCGCGGAGTGGCATGCCCTCGACCCGACGGTGCCCCTGATCGTCGAGGGGTCGGGCAGTCTCACCCGCGCGAACCGGGCCGCGGCGACGCTCGGGGTCTGGGTGCACACCCCTCCGGAGGTCCGCAAGCGGCGGGCCCTGTCCCGCGACGGGAACGGATACCGTCCGCACTGGGACCGATGGGCCGCCCAGGAACGCCGCTTCGCAGAGCGGGAGCGTCCGCAGGAGCGCGCGGACGTCATGTTCTCCGGCCTCTGATGCGGTTCACCGCGCCCCTGTCGAACGGGCCGGGAACCGACGCGGAGTACCGTGGACACATGACCGATAGAACAGACAAGAACACCCGATACCTCGCCATCTTCAGCGACGGACCGCTCGAGGGAACCACCGAGACCCGCCTGCTGGAGAACGGCGAGTACGATCATCGCATCGGAGCAGCCGCCCACGTCGACAACTCCGACGCACTCTTCTGGTACCGCGCCACGGGGGACCGTGAGGTCGCCGGCGAGAAGCACGTCACGTACGCCTTCGAGCCCGAGGACAGCGACCCGGTTTCCACGAACGGCGAGGTCGACTCGCTCAGCTTCTAGTTCGGAGGTCCCGGCGATCACCCGTCGGGGCCTGGGCGGCAGCCGTCGACTGTTCAGTCGCCGCGCTCCGACAGAAGGCTGCCGACCATGGGCCCCGGGGAGAGGAGCCGCCACCCGGGGCCCGGGTCGGTCAGAGCCGCTGAGGCGACCAGCACGACCTCCCGCGTCGTCCCGTCGACCTCGTAGCGCAGCGTCCCGACTCGGTCGCCCGCGCGTACCGTCCGCAGGTCGTCGACCTGCACGTCGCCGTTCGCGGCGGCCCCCGACAGAGACTGCACCTCCAGCCCGTCCCGGGTCACGGCGGTGGTGGTCTGACCCCAGGCGCTGCGGTACTCCGCCACGGCCACTCCGGCGCCCACCAGAGACACCGCCTCCGCTCTGGCGCGGATACCGGTGAGGAACTCGTCCATGTCGACTTCGAGCGAGTCGTAGGAGGGCTGGCGCAGGAACGCCCCGTACACCGTGCGGGACGGTTCGTTCCCGCCGAGCGGCACGGCGAACAACAGGCAGACCCCGGCTGCGTCACTGAAGCTGCGGCTGATCCCGCGCACCCCGTCCACGACCCGGAAGTCGGCCTGGTTCGAGATCTCGTAGCCGCGGGTCGTCGTGACGACCGGGCTCTCCAACAGCTCGCTCAGCACCACGTTCCCCGCGGCCAGTTCGGCGAGACGTGCCATGTCCTCTGCCGTGCCCGTGTTGCGGTCGGTGAGGCCGGTCGGGTCGACGATCGTGGTGCGCGTCAGCCCGTGCGCGCTCAGCCAGTCGCCGGCTGCCGAAGCGTAGGCGTCGAGCGAGCCGAAGGCCCACCGGACGAGCGTGTCGGCGTGATTGTTGCTCGACCCGAGGACGACGGCCTGCAGTACCTCACGCTGCGTCCACGTATCCCCCTCGACCACGGGAATGTTCCGGCCACCGGCGTCGCGGTAGTCGAGATAGGAGGCGTAGTCGTCGGACGTGATCGGGATGCTGTCGCCGGATCGGCCCGCCGCGAGCGGACGTTCGTCGAGCACCACGAGGGCGGCGACGACCTTCGACGCGCCGCCGATCGGGACCGGATCGGCGCTACCCGAGGTCGCCAGGGGATCCGTCGCTCCATCCGCGTACACGGCGCTGGCACCGGGAACGGGCAGGGGCACCTCGGATGCCGCGCCGATTCCGGACGAGGCGGGGAGGTCGAGCATCCGCACCGACGCGACGGGCAGTGGAGGGAGCAGCGTCACCGGGCCGTACAGGCCGGCGGCGAGGATGAGGATGGTGCCGAGCGCCACGACGAGCGCGCGGCGTACACGCCGGTCGTTCCGCCCCGTTCGCGACATGCGGCAAGGCTAGTGCGGGTGTCGCTATGCCCAGCCGAGTTCGTGCAGCCTGTCGTCATCGATGCCGTAGAAGTGCGCGATCTCGTGCACGAGGGTGACGTGGATCTCGTCCCGCAGCTCGTCCTCGGACTCACTGATCGCCAGGAGCGGCTCGCGGTACAGGATGATGCGGTCGGGCATCTCGCCGAATCCGTACGTACCCCGCTCGGTCAGGGCGGTGCCGTCGTAGAGACCGAGGGTGTCGAGCGTGCCGTCCTCCGGTCGGTCCTCCACGACGAACACCACGTTGTCCAGGCCGTCGACCATGTCGTCGGGCAATTCGTCGAGTTCGGCCACGACGAGCGCTTCGAAGGCATCTCTGTCGAGATCCACCTCAGTCGTCCAGCGCGCGCACGAGGGAGTCCTGCACCCACCCGAGCCAGTTGTACACCTCGGTCAGTGGTTCCACCGCATCGACGGGAAGCCCGGGGTCGGGTTCGGCGCCGATGCCCACCCGGGCGGCGAGCATCAGCCGCATGTCGGTGAGACCGCGTACCCACGCCTGCACCTGCTGCTCGTCGAGGATGACCGGCACCGGCTCGTCGGCCGTCAACGCCGGAGCGAGGCTCTCCGCGATGGCCGCGGCGTTGTGCGTCTTCCGGCTCCGCAGATCCGGCGTCGTGAAACGACGGAACTCCGCGGACGCGTCGGAGTCGGTCGGGTAGGCCTCGGGGAAGAATCGGTCGAGCACGGGATCGATCGGGCGAAGATCGCCGTCGGCATACTCCAGCACGGCGTGCACCTCGTCGACCAGCGAGAGGAAGAGCCCGGCCTCGGGACCGTCCACGCTGGTGCTCACCGTGCCGTCGGCACGGCGGTGGAACTGCTTCACGATTCCGACCGCGAGAGCGTCGCCCACAGGCCGAAGTCGTGCATGGCCTCCACGTGCCGCTCCATCTCCTCGCGCCCACCGGACGCCACGATGGCGCGCCCGTCGTTGTGCACCATCAGCATGCGGCGTTCCGCCTCCTCGGCAGGGAAACCGAAGTAACTGCGGAACACCCACGCCACGTAGGACATGAGGTTCACCGGATCGTTCCAGACGATGGTCACCCACGGGGAATCGAGGGACACCCGTTCGATGGTGTCGATCGCTTCGTCAAGCCGGGGCATTCCTTCAGCCTGTCACACCGGGAAGGTCGGCGAGAGCGCCGAGGGCGCAGCGGAGACGGCGACCGGCAGGTCGGGGAGGCTGGAGTACTGCGACCACCCGCCGACGAAGAGCCTGCCGACGCCGAGCCCGAGGTGTTCGAGGGCGAGGAGGTTGTGGCAGGCGGTGACGCCCGAACCGCAGTAGGCGACGACGTTTCTGCCGTCCGCCGCCGTCACGACTCCGGCGGCCGCGAACGCGGCGGTCAACTCCGCGGTCGATCTGAGGCGGCCGTCTGATTCGAGATTCTCGCGGCAGGGCACATTGCGTGCACCGGGAACGTGGCCGGAGCGGGGGTCCACCGGATCGGGCGCCGCCCCGTCGAATCTCTCGCGGTTGCGGGCGTCGACGACGATGACGGCCGGGTCGGCGACGTCGTCGAGGGTCGCCAATCGCGACTGCGGCCATGGTGCGGCGGTGAACACATCCGGCGGGAGTTCGACCGGAACGGTCTCGAGCTCGCCATCGACGTTCTGCACCCCGCCGTCCAGCAACGCCGCGCGGTGGCCCGTCGCCCGCAGCATCCACACGAGACGTGCGGCGATCACCCCGCCCGCGTCGTCGTAGGCCACCACGGTGCTGCTCTCACCGATGCCGAGTGCGGACATCCCGGCCGCGAACGTCTCGGGGGACGGCAGCGGGTGTCGCCCGGTCCCGGCGCCGCCGGGCCCCGACAACCAGCGCTCGAGATCGACGAACACGGCGCCCGGGAGGTGCCCGGCGTCGTAGGCGTCGCGCCCGGATCGACCGTCGAGATACCACCGGACGTCGGCGAGCACCACGTCGTCCCGGTTCGCCTGCAACCAGGCGGCGTCGACGAACGGGGGGAGTTCTTCAGCCATCGTCCCAGTCTAGGAAAGCCCGGGCATCCGCTCGCGCGACGCTATCGATGCCGTGCGCGACCCGCTCGCAGCGGCCCCCCGCCCGGAGAACGGAGGACCTGCCGGAAAACGACGAATGGTCCCGCCGGAGCGGGACCATTCGTGCGGGGTTTGGGGTGAACGACGGGGCTCGAACCCGCGACATCCGGCTCCACAAGCCAGCGCTCTACCAACTGAGCTACGCCCACCATGTGCGATCCGGAACGAATTCCGTACCGCGGCATCGAAGAGTCTATTACAAGCGAGAGCTCCACTTGTCCACTATGGACGCGGAAACGGCCTGGACGTCTTCGGTAGCCGGACCGGGGAAGGCGACGAAGGCGGCCGAGCGGTAGTAGTCGAGCTCGCGGATGGACTCGAGGATGTCGGCGAGGGCACGGTGCCCGCCGTTCTTCGCGGGTGCGTTGAAGTACACGCGCGGGAACCAGCGACGGGCGAGTTCCTTCACGGAGGACACATCGATGTTGCGGTAGTGCAGGTGGTTGTCGACCCGGGGCATGTACTTGGCGAGGAACGCCCGGTCGGTGCCGATCGTGTTGCCGGCGAGCGGTGCCGAGTTCGAGACGGGAACGTGCCTGTTGATGTACTCGAGTACCGCGTACTCGGCGTCACCGAGGCTCACGCCGTTCGGGATCTCCTCGAGGAGCCCGGAGGACTGGTGCATCGCGGTCACGAAGTCGCCCATGTTGTCGAGAGCGGACTGGTCGGCGCGGATGACGATGCTGAGGCCCTCGTCCACCGGCTCGAGTTCGAAGTCGGTGACGATCACGGCGACCTCGACCAGTTCATCGATCTCGATGTCGAGACCGGTCATCTCGCAGTCGATCCAGACGAGGCGATCAGCGTTGCTACCCATCCCGCGAGTCTATCCGCGGCGGAACGGGCGGCGACCGTTCGTACACTGAACGGGTGATCCCGACTCTCGCCGTACTGCTCCTCGTCAACGCCGCATGGAACTTCATCGTCTGGCCCGCGTTCCTCCGCCGGGTGAGCAAGGACGCTCGCGCGCGCACGGCGACCGGCGCGCCCACTCGATTCCTCCAGGTGCACCGTGTGCTGGTCGGAATCTCGCTCGCCCTGGCGACCGCGCTGCTCGTCTTCGGCATTCTCCTGTTGACGACCGGGATCGCCGCCTGACGACCACGCGTAATCCGGGGCGGTATCGTGATACGCGGAGGAGACGCCCTCGTAGCTCAGCGGATAGAGCAGGAGCCTTCTAATCTCTTGGTCGCAGGTTCGATTCCTGCCGAGGGCACATGACGAGCACACGACCCCTGCAACAGAAGATCATCGCCGAACTCCACGTGTCGGCATCCATCGATCCGGCCGGTGAGATTCGCGCGCGCGTGGACTTCCTGAAGGACTACCTCACCCGCACGGGCGCACGCGGCTTCGTCCTCGGCATCAGCGGCGGGCAGGACTCGTCTCTTGCGGGTCGCCTCGCTCAGCTCGCGGTCGATGAGCTCGCCGCCGAGGGGACGCAGGCGATCTTCATCGCCGTGCGCCTTCCGTACGGCGTGCAGGCGGACGAGGCGGACGCGCAGCTGGCGCTGTCGTTCATTCAGCCGCAGCGTACCGTGGTGTTCAATATCCAGCGCGGGGTCGACGGGTTCGAAGCGGAGTACGGAGACGCGATGGGCACGAAGATGATCGACTTCACCAAGGGCAATGTGAAGGCGCGGGCGCGCATGATCGCGCAGTACGCGATCGCGGGGCAGGAGGGCCTCCTCGTGCTCGGCACCGACCACGCGGCCGAGGCGGTGACCGGATTCTTCACCAAGTTCGGTGACGGCGGTGCCGACCTTCTCCCGCTCACGGGACTCAGCAAGCGGCAGGGTCGTGCGCTGCTGCAGCACCTCGACGCTCCGGAGCGCCTCTACCTCAAGCCGCCCACCGCGGACCTGCTCGATGACACTCCGGGTCAGACCGACGAGGCGAATCTCGGCCTCGCGTACGAGGACATCGACGACTACCTGGAGGGCAAGGCGGTGGACGACGCCGCGGCGACCGCCATCGAGACCAGGTACCTCGCCACGGAGCACAAGCGTCAGGTGCCGGCGTCGAGGTTCGACGAGTGGTGGCGCTGACGGCCGGATCGCGCTGCAGCGAGCCGGTCGGCGGGCGCTGAAGTGCTTCCGGCGCGCGCCCGTCAGTTGTCGGGTGCACCCGGGCGGCGACTGCCCGGCATGGCGAAGTCATCCGGAGCTTCCACCTCGCGAGAGCCCGAGGCCGCGTGCGGGAGCACACCCCCGCGCATGGGTCCCGTTCCCCCGGAACCCGGTGATCCGGCATCCGCGGGGAGGTAACTCGGCCCGTCCGCGGTGCTGGCGAAGCCGGCTGACACTGGTCGGGCAGTACCGGTCTGCGCTGGCCGGTCGGCCTGCGCCGAGGCGCGGGCAGCATCCGATCCGGCCGCCGAGAATCGCGATGAGTGCTGCTCCGCCGTCCAGGCGTCCTGCTCGGCTCTCGCCTGCTTCTCCGCGTCGGTGAGTTCGACGTCCCAGCGAGCGATGTCGCTGGCGAAGATCTTCCGCGCCCGTGCCGGGTGACGCTGCCAGTCGATCAACCGGTTCCGGAACTCGACGAGCAGGGTATCGAACTGGAACCCGAACGTGGCGCTTCCGCGCTTGAACTCCAGGATCTCGTGCGCCGCCCAGTCGGCGGCTACCCCTGCTCCGCGAAGAGGGAGCAAGCGCACCCGCACATCCGCCTCTCCCGCGGCTCGGTCGCTCAACAGCTGCTCCTGCGGAGTGAGGGAATCCCACACCGCCGCCTGCCTCGCCGCGTCGATCAATGCGCCGATCGCGGCGGTCTTCTGTTCCCGGTCGTGACGGGCGAGCACTCGCTTCATCGTATTGCGGGCGATGAGTGCGGCGACGAGCCCGGCCGTCAGGATGGCGAGGAAAGGGATCGCGGCCTCGGTGACGACCCGCCACCCCGCGTCGGAAGTGAGCCAACGAACGAAGTTATTCCACCACTGCATGGCTCGCAGATTACGCGTCGGGATCCGCGTTGTGGGGCAGGCCGTGCGGAGTGGCGGGCTCGGTCACGCTGGCGTGGCGGGCTCGGTCACGGCTGGTGTGGACCACTCAACCGAAACGAAGGCTGTCCACGGCGTCTTGGAGCTGCCAGAACTCGCCCAGCCCGATGAAGGAGCGCTTGTTCGCGGTGAGCCGCTTCGCGCGGAAACGCTCGCCACGCGGATCAGGAAAGCTCTCGACATATCCGAGCACGGCACCGGACGAGCGGACGACTCGCCACAGGCCGTTGTGCAGCTGAACGAGTGAGATGCCCGATGAGACTCGGGGTGGCAGTGTGAGCGTGGTCAAGGGTCCTCCATCCGTGCCGCCGGCCCGGCGATCGCGTTGTCGATGGGATCAGACTATGAACGACCACCGACATTCCCGCCGACGGATTCGGTAGTGGCGCGCGTGGCGGGCACGCGCTCCCCGACCACGTCCGGACCGTCCCGGAACGCGAGATCGGGATCCAGCACCTTCTCCGCACGGGCGGTCTGTGCGAGCACGATTCCGGCCAGAACGAGAGCCGCCCCGACGAGCTGCACCGGGTTGAGTCCTTCACCGAGCCACACCCACGCGACGAGGAATGCGAAGATCACCTCCGACGACGCAATGACCCCAGCGGCCGTGGCGGTGAGGCGTTTGAGTGCGAGGTAGGAGAAGAAGAACGGGGCGAACGAGCCGAGAAGGACGTTCCAGAGCAGCGGGAGCAGAAGGGGCACGGATACCGCCTCGAGGTTTCCGCTCAGCGAGACGGCCGTCGGGAAGACGCTCGGGTCGATCGTCCACCAGCCGCTGAGCATCGCCCAGAGGAGCGCCGCGAAGAGCATCGACCAGAAGGCGACGGCCATGGCGCTCGAGGCCGTGAGCAGTCGCTCACCGACGAGGAAGTAGACCGTCAGCGCGACGGCCGCGAGCAGGGCGAAGACCACCCCGAGGAGGTTGAGCGATCCGGTCCAGATCTGCGCCACGACGGCGAGACCCCCGAGCACGAGGCCGATGGAGACCCACAGCCGGGGCTTCACGCGCTCGGAGAAGAAGAAGAAGGCGATCACGGCGACCATGAGAACGGCCGTGTATTCGAGGAGCAGCGTGATCCCGACGGGAAGCAGGCTGAGGGCGGTCGCGTAGAAGAACTGCAGGCCGGCCACACCGAACACGCCGAGGATCGCCATCACCCCCAGCTGGTGCCGGGTGAGCCGGAACGCCGCCCGGTCGGTGACGAGCAGGACCAGCCCGGAGACGACGACGGTGCCCGTGACGCGGAAGAACGTGAGCTGGGCGGGGTCGAGGCCCGCACCCACGATCACCTTGGTGACGCTCCCGTTGATGCCGAAGAGGAGGGCGGCGATCAGCGCGTAGAGGTAACCCACGAGCCGCAAGCCTATGCCGTTGCCGCACCGGCGACCGGGGAGTGCCGGTGCAGCGGCGTGGGGATTACAGCGTGGTGCCGTCGACGGCGTGCGGCTCGATGGCCGCGAGTTCCGCATCCGTGAGCGCGGGCGCCTCGAGGGCGGCCAGGTTCTGCTCGAGCTGCTCCACGCTCGATGCGCCGATGAGCGCGCTGGTCACCTGCGGGTGCCGGAGCACCCAGGAGAGAGCGAGCTGCGCCAGCGTCTGTCCACGGTCCTGCGCGATGGCGGAGAGGGCCTTCGCCTTCTCGAGGTACTGCTCGGTGATCGAATCACCGGAGAGGAAGCGGTTCTGGGCGGCGCGGGAGTCCGCCGGCACCGATCCGTCGAGGTAACGATCGGTGAGCAGGCCCTGAGCGAGCGGTGAGAACACGATGCTTCCCATGCCCGTCTCGTCGAACACGTCGAGGAGACCGCGCTCCACGTGTCGATCGAACATGCTGTAGCGCGGCTGGTGGATGAGGATCGGCACGTTGTGCACGGCAATGGCTTCCACCGCGGCCCGGGTCTGCTCGGGGTTGTAGTTCGAGATGCCGGCGTAGAGGGCCTTGCCCGAGGTGACGGCGGTCGCCAGAGCGCCGACGGTCTCCTCGATCGGCGTCTCGGGATCGGGTCGGTGGGAGTAGAAGATGTCCACGTAGTCGAGGCCGAGCCGGGTGAGGCTCTGGTCGAGCGAGGACAGCATGTACTTGCGGGATCCCCACTCGCCGTAGGGACCCTCCCACATGGTGTAGCCGGCCTTCGTCGACACGATCATCTCGTCACGGTACGGCCGGAAGTCCTCCGCGAAGATGCGGCCGAAGGCCGTCTCCGCCGATCCGGCGGGCGGGCCGTAGTTGTTCGCCAGGTCGAAGTGGGTGACGCCGCGGTCGAACGCGCGGCGGAGGATCGCCCGCTGGGTGTCGAGCGAGCGGTCGGATCCGAAGTTGTGCCACAGTCCGAGGGAGATCTCGGGGAGCTTCAGGCCGCTGCGTCCGGTGCGGCGGTAGGTCATCGAGTCGTAACGGTCGTCGGCGGCGAGGAAAGTCATATGCCGGAGCCTATTCGCGGCCGGGCGGTTCTGTTCGTCAGTTTCGCTGTTGCCATCATTCGGCGGCCTCGCAGTCCGGCGGCGTTCCTGCTCGGATACGTTTCCGCTCGACAGCGCCGCGGCTCGCCGAGGCCGGGTGTCATCCCGACCACTCCGGAATGCGGGCACGCCATGGACGGTTGCAGGATGTGGCGCGAGGAGGACTCCGCCAGATTCGGGAAGTAGGTTGACCTTATGCAGACTTTTGTACTCGCCGGTGGATGTTTCTGGTGTCTCGATGCGGTGTATCGCACCCTCGATGGCGTCTCCGATGTGATCTCCGGCTACACGGGTGGCGCAAGTGCCCATCCGTCCTACGAAGAGGTGTGCACCGGCGCGACCGGTCATGCTGAGGCCGTCAAGGTCGTGTTCGACGAGACGGTCATCCCGGCCGACGTCATCCTCGACGTGTTCTTCACCCTGCACGACCCCCGTCAGCTGAACCGCCAGGGTGCGGACATCGGCACCCAGTACCGTTCGGCGATGTTCTACGTCGACGACGAGCAGAAGCACCTGTTCTCACGGGCGATCGACAAGGCCTCCGAACTGTGGGACGGATCCGTCGTCACCACTCTCGAGCCGCTCGGCACCTGGTACGACGCGGAGGAGTACCACCAGGACTTCTTCGCCAAGAACCCCGGGCAGGGATACTGCCTCGCCGTGGCACGACCCAAGGTGAACAAGGTGCGCAAGTCGTTCGCGCAGTACGTTCTCGCGTCCTGACCCTCGCGCCGACGATGGGCGTGCTCGGGGCTTCATCTCGAGCGCGCCCGGGCGTACTCTCGGGGCACGGAGAAAGGTAGGCATGACATGGCTCACGACACCTCGACAGACTCGCACGTGGTCGGCAAGACCTGGGTCGCCTTCGGCAGCGAGGGCGCTATCGGGTCGATCCACTCGCAGGAGGACGGCTACGCCGTGCGACTGCTGAAGCGCGAGGAGCAGCACGGCGTCTATCCGTCGCTGGCGATCGCGAAGAACGCGCTGCAGGGCGCGGTCGGCGACGACCTGGAGTTCCGGGAGCACTGACTCCGGAACAACGACAGCGGGTAGAGCCCCGTATCGCTGCGGAGTTGCACCCCATCGGCCCCGATCCCGCGCGGATCGGGGCCGATGTCGGTGACGGTGCTGGTTCTCCTCCTCCACCACGCGCTGGCGGGAGTAGTCGGCCCCGGCCCCGCTGGTGCCGCCCCACCGCTCCCGGCGGTCGGTGACGATGGACGCTCGGCCGGGGAGCGGCCGACTGGCACGAGTGCCGCTTCCCGGTCCTCCGGGCCTGCCGTCGACCGGGAGGCGACGTGGGCGAATGGGTAGGCTCGTGGCGCACACGCTTCGCTCCGGCCGGGTGCGACGGCAGCGCGGAGCACGACACCGGGGGATCCGCCATGCCACGTCGATCGGTCGGCGCCTCCCGTATGGTCACGGCGATGGCGGGAGCGCTCATGCCCGTGGCCCTCCTCGTCGGGTGCTCGGCATCCCCGTCGTCCGAGGCTCCTCGCGAATCGGGCTCCGCAGGTGAGTCGGAGTCGGGAGCGCCGACGACGACCGGTGCACCCGAGTCGCCGCCGGTGCTCGTCGACGGCGGCAGTGCCGTGGAGAACAAGCCCTACTTCGACGCGGTCAGCGGCTCGCTCTTCGCCCGAACGCCCGACGCCGGGCGGGGTGCGATCATCGACGCCTTGACCGAGGCCGGTTTCGCGCCGGAGGACCTGGAGGCGACCGACGACAGCACCCCCATCGGGAACGCCGTGGACTCGCTCCAGTTCGCCGTGCGCATCGGGGAATCCTGCCTCCTGGGCGATCGCGGCGCGGGTGGCTTCGTGAGTGCGGTCGCCCCGGTGCTGGGAACGGGCCGCTGCCTCGTCGGCGCGACGCCCGACATCGGCGGCTAGCGCCGGACATCGGCACGGCGCCGGACACCCGGGTAGCGCCGGCTGGCGCCGAATAGCCGGACAGCGCCCCGACATCGGCGGGTGGCGGAGGAGCGCGGTGCCCTCGGGCAAATAGACTTGACCCATGGCCGAATATATTTACTCGATGGTCCGCGCCCGCAAGGCGGTCGGCGACAAGGTGATTCTCGACGACGTCACCATGTCGTTCATCCCCGGAGCGAAGATCGGGGTCGTGGGACCCAACGGCGCCGGTAAGTCCACCATCCTCAAGATCATGGCCGGGCTCGACACCCCCAGCAACGGAGAGGCGAAGCTCACACCGGGCTTCACCGTCGGCATCCTGATGCAGGAGCCCGAACTCGACGAGTCGAAGACCGTGCTCGAGAACGTGCAGGAGGGGGTCGGCCCGATCAAGGGCAAGATCGACCGCTTCAACGAGATCTCCGCCGCGATGGCCGAGCCCGACGCCGATTTCGACGCGCTGCTCGCCGAGATGGGCGAACTGCAGGAGGCGATCGACGCCGCCGACGCGTGGGACCTCGACTCCCAGCTCGAGCAGGCCATGGACGCCCTGCGCACGCCGCCGGGCGACGCATCGGTCTCGAACCTCTCCGGCGGGGAGAAGCGCCGCGTCGCGCTGTGCAAGCTGCTGCTGCAGAAGCCCGACCTCCTGCTCCTCGACGAGCCCACCAACCACCTCGACGCCGAGAGCGTGCTGTGGCTCGAGCAGCACCTGGCGCAGTACCACGGTGCCGTCCTCGCCGTAACCCACGACCGGTACTTCCTCGACCACGTGGCCGAGTGGATCGCCGAGGTCGACCGCGGACGTCTCTACCCCTACGAGGGCAACTACTCGACCTACCTCGAGAAGAAGCAGGAGCGGCTGAGCGTCCAGGGCAAGAAGGACGCGAAGCTGTCCAAGCGCCTCGCCGAGGAACTGGACTGGGTGCGCTCGAACGCGAAGGGGCGCCAGGCCAAGTCGAAGGCACGTCTCGCCCGCTACGAGGAGATGGTCACCGAGGCCGAGCGCACGAGAAAGCTCGACTTCGAGGACATCCAGATCCCCGTCGGTCCGCGACTCGGTTCGCAGGTGATCGACGCCAAGAAGTTGCATAAGGGCTTCGACGGCCGTGTGCTCATCGACAACCTCAGCTTCACCCTTCCCCGGAACGGCATCGTCGGCGTCATCGGCCCGAACGGCGTGGGCAAGACCACGCTGTTCAAGACGATCGTGGGCTTCGAACCCCTCGACGCGGGCGAGCTCAAGATCGGCGAGACGGTGGACATCTCCTACGTCGACCAGAGTCGCGGCGGCATCGACCCGAACAAGACCCTGTTCGAGGTCGTCTCCGACGGACACGACTACATCCAGGTCGGCAAGACCGAGGTCCCGGCCCGCGCCTACGTGTCGACGTTCGGCTTCAAGGGGCCCGACCAGCAGAAGCGGGCCGGTATCCTGTCGGGCGGTGAGCGCAACCGGCTGAACCTCGCCCTCACGCTCAAGCAGGGCGGAAACCTCCTCCTGCTCGACGAGCCGACGAACGACCTGGACGTCGAGACCCTGTCGAGCCTCGAGAACGCCCTCCTCGAATACCCCGGCTGCGCCGTGGTCATCACCCACGACCGGTGGTTCCTCGACCGGATCGCCACGCACATCCTGGCCTACGAGGGAACCGACGAGGACCCGGCGAACTGGTACTGGTTCGAGGGCAACTTCGAGGCGTACGAGGAGAACAAGATTCAGCGTCTCGGCCCGGATGCGGCGAAGCCCCACCGCTCGGCCTACCGCAAGCTCACGCGGGACTGACCGGCATGACCCGGTTGCACGTGCCGATCCGGCTGCGCTGGTCGGATCTCGACGCGTACGGGCACGTGAACAACGCCGAGATGCTGCGCCTCCTCGAGGAGGCGCGCATCCAGGCGTTCTGGGCGACGGACGATGCAACGGACGCGCACGGTCCCGAGGCCGTCGGCGCCGGGAGTGCGGCCGCGGTACTCGACGGGACGCCCGGAGCCGACACGCTGACGCTGATCGCCCGTCAGGAGATCGAGTACCTTGCGCCGGTGCCGTACCTGCGGCACCCTCTCGACATCCAGCTCTGGCTGGGCCGGCTCGGCGGCGCGAGCCTCGAGGTCTGCTACGAGGTGCACTCACCGCGGGGCGTTCAGCCGGCCGTGCTGTACGCCCGCGCGGTGACCACCATCGTGCTGGTCGACACCGCATCGGAGCGCCCGCGCCGGATCAACGAGGTCGAACGGGCCGCCTGGTCGCCCTACCTCGAGGATCCGGTGGTGTTCACTCAGCGGGTCTGAGCGCGACGAGCGGGAACTGCACGCGACGCCGGGCTGACGGCGACGACGCGGGCTGGTCTCAGGCGGTGACGATCGTGTCGCCGTCCACCGTGACCGGCAGCTCGGCGAGCGGCTGGTCCGCCGGACCCTGAATCACCTCGCCGGTGAACGCATCGAACTGCGATGCGTGACAGGGGCAGTCCAGCACCTTTTCGGCCGGAACCACCTTGCAGCCCTGGTGGGTGCACACGGCGGTGTACGCGACCACCTCACCGGCGGTCGGCTGGGCGACCACGTACGGCGCCCCGTCCACGTCGACCGCGATGGATCCGCCGACCGGAACGTCGGCGAGCGGGGCGACCACCGTGCCCGACGCGGTGCCGCCCGCGGCCGAGCCTCCACTGGGCTGCGCGGCCGGGCCGGCGCAGGCGGCGAGGCCGATCCCGAGCGTGCCGGCCGTGCCGAGCGAGAGCGCGGTGCGGCGGCTGAAGACGTGCGCATCAGTCATGGGATTCCTTCCGGTCGAACCGTCGGTGGAGCGGCATCGCTCCAGTGCCGATCCTAGGACTCGGGCGCGCGGACCATGCCCTCCTGTGCCACGCTCGCGACGAGTGCTCCGTCACGGGAGAAGATTTTTCCGAGGGCGAGCCCGCGACCCCCGGTCGCGCTGGGCGACTCCTGCACGTACAGCAACCAGTCGTCGACCCGAGCGAATCGGTGCCACCACATCGCGTGGTCGAGGCTCGCCACCTTGAGGCCGGGGGTGCCCCAGGTCAGCCCGTGCCTCCGCAGCACGGACTCGAGGATGGAATAGTCGCTCGCGTAGACGAGGGCGGCGCGATGCAGGTTGGGGTCGTCGGGGAGTTCGCCGATGGCGCGGAACCACACGGCCTGAGAGGCGACCCGTTCGCCCCCCGGCCCGAAGTACACCGGTCCCGACACGTGCCGGATGTCGAACGGCCGGCCATTGGCCCAGTACTGAGCGACGGGGTGGTCGATGCTGCCGAGGAAGTCCTTCTCCGCCGGGAGATCCTCGGGCTGGGGAAGCCCCTGCGGCATGTCGGACTGGTGATCGAGCCCCTCGTCCTCGCGCTGGAACGACGCGATCATCGACAGGATCGGCCGGCCGTCCTGGTAGGCCTGCGTGCGTCTCGTGGAGAAGGACCGGCCGTCGTGGATGCGGTCGACGGAGAACGTGATGGGCTTCTGCACATCGCCCGGCCGCAGGAAGTACCCGTGCATGGAGTGCACGATGCGGTCATCCTCGAGGGTGCGCTGCGCGGCGACGAGCGACTGCGACAGCACCTGTCCGCCGAAGACCCTACCCAGCGGCATCCACTGCGACGAACCGGTGAGGATGTCCTCGCTCGTGCGCGCCCCCGTGTCGGTGAGGTCGAGCGCGGTGAGCAGACTGCCGAGCGGATCGGTGCGTCCGCCGTCGGGGGAGTGGGTCATGTCGCCTTCCGATAGGTGTCCGCGGCCTCGAAGTCGTCCGACCGCGTCGACTGTGAAGTAGTTTAGACAACAGATGGCGTCCTCCTTCCTGCTCCCCGACTCGCACTCGCTCAGCGATCTGCGGGTGTTCCTCGGTCGGTCGGAACGGCTCGACACCGGCTCGGTGCGTCTGGTGGCCGATCGCGGTGTACTCGCCGTCTACGTGGCGATCCTGACGCCGGCAGGGCTGCTCGATGCCAGCCCGACGGTTCTCGGCCTCCGCACGTTCGCCCTCGCCGACGACGGTACGTTCGACGTGGTGGTCACCGTGCGATCCCTCCTCGACCGGCTCGCACGCTTCGAGGGGGAGGACTCGGCCGCGCCCACCGTCGCACCCGCGGTGAGCATCCCGCAGGAATCCGGCACAGCGCCGTGGGCGGGGATCTCCCCGCCACGGACGGGGTGGGAGCCGCGGGGCAGCGCCGACCCCGTCCTTCTCGAACGAGTGGCACGGGAGGGAATCGACGAGGTCGCTGCCGCTGTGCTGCCCGGTACCGGCGAGCAGATCGTCACTCGCGTGCGGAGCGAGGTGTGGAACCGTCCGATTCCGGGCCTCGACGGCGTTCCCGCGGGCGCGGCCTTCGCCGCCCTGAGCCTCGGCTTCCTCGCCGCCGACGACCCGGTGGCCGTGTACCGCACCGGGCCGTGGTACCGGTTGTCCTCCGGGCGCGGACACGTGCTCGTGCGGTCGCGGGGGTCGTTGGCGTCGGCGCCGCTGGCGTCGGGCAGTCCCTCCTCCTGAGGCCTCCTCACCTGCGGCCCTCCTGAGGCCTCCTCACCTGCGACGCCATGGCATGCTCGGGACATGACCGTTTCCGTCACGCACATCACGTTCGACTGTTCCGATCCCTATCGACTGTCGCTCTTCTGGGCCGACGCGACGGGATTCCTGCCCGACCCCGACGACCCAAATGAACCGGGGACCGACGAGGCGTACCTCGCCGACGCGCACGGTCCCACGGTGCTGCTGTTCATCCGGGTGCCGGAGGGAAAGATCGTCAAGAACCGGGTGCACCTCGATGTGTCGCCGACCGATGCGACGCGGGACGAGGAGGTCGAACGGTTGCGCGGCCTCGGCGCCACCCTGGTCGACGATCGACGGGACAGCGATGGTACGGGCTGGGTGGTGCTCGCCGACCCGGAGGGCAACGAGTTCTGCGTCGAGCGGAGCGCGGCCGAGCGGGCCACGCCGGTGGAGCCGATGACCGACTGACGACGGTCACTCGTCGAAGGTGTTGACCATCGCGTGCGCGGCGCGCTCGAGGTACGACCAGAGGGTCGCGTCGTGCAACGGCGAGAGTCGGAGCGAATCGACGGCGTCCCGCATGTGGCGCAGCCAGCGGTCCCGCGCGTCCGGGTTCACCGGGAACGGCTGGTGTCTGAGACGCAGCCTCGGGTGCCCGCGCTCGTCGCTGTACGCGGTCGGCCCGCCCCAGTACTGCTCGAGGAACCCGGTGAGCCGCTGGATGGCGCCCTCGAGATCCTTTTCCGGGTACATGGCGACGAGCACGGGGTCGTTCGCCACACCGCGGTAGAACTCGCGGACCAGCTTCTCGAAGGTCGCCCGGCCCCCGATCTGGTCGTAGAAGTTGCCGGCCGGGGGGTCGCCGCCGGCGCTCACCCGGAGCGTCACGGGCGTGGCGGGTGCGAGGGGTACGGTATGCCCGGCGGTCGGGAGGCCGACGGGCAGTGCCGTGCGCGGCTCACCGTTGTCGTTCCGCATGGTCACTTCCGATCCGAGGGCGTGGTGTCGTCGGCCGGCCGGGTGCGCTTCGAGCTCTCCGGCTGTGGTCCATCCTTGCGGTTCAGGCCGTCCATCACCACCCGGTTCAGCGGAGGGAGCGTGACGCCCAGGAAATCGAGACCGCGCTTGAGTCGCAGCCGGAGCTCCCGCGCCACGTCGTACTGCGCCGACGCGCGGGTCTTCATCACGAGCCGGATGACGAGCGCCTCCGCGGAGATCGACTCGATTCCCCAGATCTCCGGCTTCTCGAGCACTCGCGACCGCCACTCCGAGCTGGTCGCCAACTCCGTGGCGGTCGCCAGCAGGTTCTCCTGCACCAGGTCGACGTTCGAGGTGTACGGCACCGGAAGGTCGATGATGACCCGCGCCCAGCCCTGCGACATGTTGCCCACGCGCAGGATTTCACCGTTCCGCACGAACCACAGCGTCCCGTTCACGTCGCGGATCTGCGTGACACGGATTCCGACGGCCTCGACGACACCGGTGGCGAAACCGGTGTCGATGATGTCGCCCACACCGAGCTGGTCCTCCACGACCATGAACAGTCCGTTCAGGACATCCTTGATGATGTTCTGCGCGCCGAAGCCGAGGCCCGCGCCGAGGGCCGCGGTGAGCAGCGCGAGGGAGCCGAGCACATCGGGGTTGACGGTCGTGAGCACCAGAAGGATGGCGATCACCGCGATCACCACGGTGACGATGTTGCTGAGGACGCTGCCGAGAGTCCGCGTGCGCTGCACGACGCGCACGGCCGCCAGGGGCGACGACGCGATGGCCTGCGTGTCCTCCACGTTCTGCCGCTTCTTCACCCCGTTGACGATCTTGTCGACCACCCGCCGGATGATGAACTGCATCAGGAAGCGCACCACCACCGCGATGACGATGATGAGCACCACGCCGATCAACGGGCCGACGAACGGCGTCTCGAACGCGTTCACGACGGGGGCGACGGGATTCTCGGGGATGGGGGTCTGTTCAGCGCGAAGCATCGGCTGGCGGCTCCAGGGTGTCGAGATGTAATGGATGGGATGGGTCGGACGCCGGGCGTCCGGACGGCGTTATTCGGCGTCCCGCTCCTGAGCACGGAGGGCGCGCTCCACGCCGGCCAGGTTCTCCACGACGAGCCTTCGCAGCGCGGGCGGCTCGGCGTTGGCGTCCAGCCAGGCCCGGGTCGCGTCCCGAAGCTCCGGGGACGCGAGCGGTGACGGGTAGAGCCCGGTGATCAGCGCGGAGGCGATGCCGTAGCTGCGCGACTCCCAGACGTCCTGCAGGGCCGCGAAGTACTGCTCGACGAACGGCTCGAGCAGGCTCGTGTCCGCCGCCCGCTTGAATCCGAGGGCGGTGGCCCGCACGATCGCGTTCGGGGCCGTAGCCACGTCGACGAGCGATGCCCACGCGGCCTGCTTCGCCTCGGCGGTGGGGATCGCCGCCGTCGCGTGAGCCGCCGACTGCGTGCCGGTCGCCGTGTTGTCCTCGGCAAGACGGGCGTCGATCTCGGTCTGCCCCGCGCGGCCACCGGCGACGAGCGCGATCAGCAGCTCCCAGCGAAGGTCGGTGTCGATCTCGAGGCCGTCGAGCGGCGCCGTTCCGTCGGACAGGGCCGCGATCGCGTCAAGGTGCTCGGGCGTGCCCGCCACCGAGGCGAACGCCTTGAGGAACTGGAACTGCGCGTCCGAGCCGGGGGCGGCGTCCCGAGCGAGCGTCAGAAGGGTTTCGGCGACATGCTCGAGCGTCTGTTCGCGCGCGTCCCGGGCCACGTAGTTGGTGGCGGCGAGGATGACCTGCGCCAGCACCATGCGGAGGGTGGTCGATTCGGTCTCGGCGGCGATGTTGTCGAGCGCCAAGGTGATGTAGTCCCGCGGGCGGGTCTCCGCGTCGCGCGCCGCATCCCATGCCGATCCGAGCACGAGCGACCGGGCCAAGGGGTCGTCGATTCGCGCGAGGTGACGGGTGGCAGCGTCGAGCGAGTGCTCGTCGAGACGGATCTTGGCGTAGGCGAGGTCGTCGTCGTTGAGCAGCACCAGTTCGGGCCGGGCGAGTCCGACGAGTTCGGCCACGTCGGTGCGGGCGCCGTCGACGTCGAGCTCCACGCGGTGCGTGCGCACCAGACGGTCGTCCTGCAGCGAGTAGAAGCCCACCGCGAGACGGTGCGGTCGGAGGGTCGGGTAGTCCGGGTGCGCCTCCTGCAGCACCGCGAAACCGGTGATGGTGCCGTCGGCGTCGGTGTCGATCGCCGGACGCAGCGTATTGACGCCCGCGGTCTCGAGCCAGAGGCCGGTCCAAGCCGAGAGGTCGCGGCCGCTGGTGGCCTCCAGCTCGACCATGAGGTCGGGCAGCTCGGTGTTCGAGTACTCGTGCGTGCGGAAGTAGCGGGCGACGCCGGCGAGGAATTCCTCCTGACCGACCCACGCGACGAGCTGCTTCAGCACCGATGCGCCCTTGGCGTAGGTGATGCCGTCGAAGTTGACCTGCACGTCCTCGAGGTCGTTGATCGTCGCGAAGATCGGGTGGGTGGAGGGCAGCTGGTCCTGGTTGTACGCCCAGCTCTTCTCCAGCGCGTTGAAGGTGGTCCACGCACCGTGCCACTCGGTGGCCTCGGCGGTGGCGAGGGTGGAGATGTACTCGGCGAACGACTCGTTGAGCCACAGATCGTTCCACCACTTCATCGTGACCAGGTCGCCGAACCACATGTGCGCCAGTTCGTGCAGGATCGTGACGACCCGGCGCTCCTTGATGGCATCGGTGACCTTCGAGCGGAACACGTAGCTCTCGACGAAGGTGACGGCACCGGCGTTCTCCATCGCGCCCGCGTTGAACTCGGGCACGAACAGCTGGTCGTACTTCGGGAAGGGGTACGGGTAGTCGAAGCGGGTCTCGTAGAACTCGAAGCCCTGCCGCGTCTTCTCGAACACGTACTCCGCGTCGAGATACTGCATCAGGGACTTGCGGGCGAAGACGCCGAGCGGGATGACCCGGCCGTCGCTCGACGTCAGCTCGGACCGCACCACACCGTACGGTCCGGCGATGAGCGCGGTGATGTAGCTCGACATGACCTGGGTCGGCTCGAAGGCCCACGTGCTCGCACCGTCTCCCGCATCCGTCGGCTCGGGCGTCGGGGAGTTCGACACGACCTCCCAGTAGCTCGGAGCCGTGACGGTGAAGCGGAAGGTGGCCTTCAGGTCGGGCTGCTCGAACACCGCGTACATGCGGCGGGAGTCGGGCACCTCGAACTGGCTGTACAGGTACACCTCGTCGTCGACGGGGTCGACGAAGCGGTGCAGGCCCTCACCGGTGTTCGTGTACATGCAGTCGGACACGACCGTGACGGTGTTGTCGTCGGCGAGGTCGTCGAGCTGGATGCGCACGCCGTCGCTCACCGTTGCCGGGTCGAGCTCGCGTCCGTTCACGGTGACCGAGTGCACGGTGCGGGTGATCGCGTCGAGGAAGGTCGACGCGCCTGCCGTTGCGCGAAACCGGACCGTGGTCGTGCTGCGGAACGTCTCCGCACCGGTGGTCAGGTCGAGCGTGACGTCGTAGTCGTGCACGCGCACCAGGGCGGCTCGTTCCTGCGCTTCTACCCGGGTGAGGTTGTCTCCTGGCACGGAATGTCTCCTTCGATGACGGGGGAGGGGTGAGGGCGAACGCCCCGAAAGTCCGTCGATCAGCCTAGTTGAGCGCGTGACCCCCGGCGTGGCGGACCTCTTCCCGCGACGTCCCATGGAGTCGTCCGTATTCGTCGTGGCGCTCGACGGCCGACAGGTCGCGGTCGGGCACGCGCTCGGGCGTGGGTCGGATGGCTGAACGCCCCCCGACACCGGTCCCCGGCGCGGATAGGCTGAGGTAATGGCATCCGAGACTTCCCCCGCGCCCCGCCCCGTCGTCGATTTCTGGTTCGACCCGTCCTGCCCCTGGGCGTGGATGACGTCGCGGTGGGTCGACGAGGTCGCACGCCAGCGCGACCTCGATCTCACCTGGCACGTCATGAGTCTCGCCGTCCTCAACGAGGACAAGGACGTGAGCGACGACTACCGGGCGTTCTTCCCCCGCGCGCTGCGCTACACCAGGCTGGTCGCCGCGGCGAGCGAACTGCACGGCCAGGACATGGTGAAGAAGCTGTACGACGCGCTCGGCACCCGCATCCACCCGGGGGGCAGCAAGGATGCGGACGAGGTCATTCCCGCCGCGCTCGCCGAGGTGGGACTCCCGGCCGACTTCGCGGCCTACGCCGACAGCGACGAGTACGACCCGCAGATGCGCGCGTCGCACTTCGACGGCATCACCCGGGTGGGTCAGGACGTCGGCACACCGGTGATCTCGGTCGACGGAGCCGCATTCTTCGGCCCGGTGATCTCCCCCGCTCCCCGGGGGGAGCAGGCGCTCGCCCTGTGGGACGGCGTGGTGGCGGCCGCCAACTTCGAGGGATTCTTCGAGCTGAAGCGCTCGCGCATGGTCGACCCCATCTTCGACTGATTCCGTCCGCCCTCCTCGACGCATTCCGCTCCGACTCGCCTCGACCCCACCCGCTTCGAAAGGCACGCACATGCGCATTCACATCGGCACCGACCACGCGGGGCTCGACTTCAGCCGTTACCTGGTGGATCACCTCACCGAGCAGGGCCATGAGGTGATCGACCACGGGCCGGACGAGTACGACTCCCTCGATGACTACCCGTCGTTCTGCATCAACGCCGCACAGGCGGTGGTTGCGGACCAGAAGGCGGGTCACGAGGCGCTCGGCGTGGTCTTCGGCGGGTCCGGAAACGGCGAACAGATGGCTGCCAACAAGGTGCGGGGCGCGCGTGCCGCCCTCGTCTGGAGCCACGCCACCGCCGTGCTCGCGCGGGAGCACAATGACGCCAACGTGGTGTCGATCGGCGCCCGCCAGCACACGATCGAGGAGGCCACCGCCTTCATCGACGCGTTCCTCGCGACGCCGTTCTCGAACGAGGAACGGCACGCGCGGCGGATCGCGCAGCTCGCGGAATACGAGACCACCGGGTCGATTGCGGGGATCGCGATCGACCCGATCGAGAGCTAGGCGGCGAGGTGCCCGAGGGTCACTCCATCCACCGCATCGCGCGACAGTTCGGCGAGCACTTCGCGGGGCACCGCGTGGAGGCGTCGTCCCCGCAGGGCAGGTTCGCGGAGGGCGCCGAGCGACTGAGCGGTGCCGTGCTCGTTCGCGCGTTCGCGGTGGGTAAGCAGCTGTTCATCGAGTTCGACTCCGGGCTGTGGTTGCGGGTCCACCTCGGGCTGTACGGAGCGTGGGACTTCGCCGGGTCGGTGTCCACTTCCTCCCGGCGCTACGGGCAGACCGGCATGCGGGGCAACATCCCCATCGACACGGCCGCAGAGGACTCCCTCAGCAGCATCGGGGCGCCGAGACGCACCCGACTGCGGATGGCGGAGCAGGAGCAGCTGCACGACACCTTCGAGGCGTGGCCGCCCGATCCCATCGGTGCGGTGCGGCTGCGTCTCCTGACGGAGGATGCCGTCGCCGACCTGCGCGGACCGACGGCCTGCGAGGTGCTGACCGCCGACCTGGTCGAGGTGGCCATCGCGAAGCTCGGTCCTGATCCGCTGGTCCACGGGGGCAAGCGGTCGGAGGACCGGTTCACGGCGACGGTGCGCAAGAAGTCGACGCCCATCGGCCTCCTGCTCATGGACCAGAGCGTCGTGAGCGGCATCGGCAACGTCTACCGGGCGGAGTTGCTGTTCCGGGCGCGGCTGAATCCGCACACGCCGGGCAATCGGGTGT
The DNA here is from genome assembly GCF_008642235.1 of Planctomonas psychrotolerans. Classification (GTDB taxonomy): domain Bacteria; phylum Actinomycetota; class Actinomycetes; order Actinomycetales; family Microbacteriaceae; genus Planctomonas; species Planctomonas psychrotolerans. The sequence continues at coordinate 2,760,581 of NZ_SJEV01000001.1, forward strand.
CGGAGGAGGCCGCCCGGGGTCTCTGGCGCGACTGGACCAAACTGCTGCGCAAGGGAGTCGAGGTGGGCCAGATGCTCACCATGGACGGACTGCGCGGCGCTCGTCTCGACGCCGCGCTCGCCAGCCGCGACGACCGCCACTGGGTCTACAAGCGTGAGGGACTGCCCTGCCGGGTGTGCGGGACCCACATCGTGATGGAGCCGATGGGCGGGCGCAAGCTGTACTGGTGCCCGCAGGACCAGGCATAGCGTGCGGAACAATCCGAGCTTCGCCGTGCACGACGCCGGAGAGATCAAGCGATGGATCCGGGAGAACCCGTGGGTGACGCTGGTCAGCACGTCCGCGTCCGGCGAGCTGGTCGCCTCCCACTACCCGGTGCTGCTGGATGACGCGAGGGACGGCATCGTCCTGCTCAGCCACGTGGGGCGCCCCGACGAACGGCTGCATGAACTCGGCCGGCACGAGGTGCTCGTCGTGGTGCAGGGCCCGCACGGCTACATCTCGCCCGGCTGGTACGACGATGCGCCCGCGGTGCCGACGTGGAACTTCTCGGCTGCGCACCTGTACGGCGTGCCCGAGATTCTGGACGACGAGGAGAACTACCGGGTGCTGGGGTCGCTGGTCGACGCGTTCGAGTCGCGGATGCCGCAGCCGCGGACGATGGAGGACCCGACCGGGTATGCGCGCCGCCTGCTGGCCGGGACGGTCGGCTTCCGGCTCGAGGTGACGCGATTCGTCGCCAAGGCGAAGCTGAGTCAGAACAAGCCGGCGGAGGTCGTCGACCGCGTCATCGACGCCCTGGAGGGCGATGGCGCGTACGCCAATGCCGACCTCGCTCGGGAGATGCGTCGGGTGCGGGCGTCGTGACGCCGCGTCCCGCACTGCTGTTGCGCGACGCCCGGCTCGCCGAGGGCGCCGAGCCGGTGGACCTGTTCATCGAGGACGGTGTCCTCACCCGGGCCGCTCCGTCCGGGGCCGGTGCACCGGGGAGCGCGGACGGTTCGACGGGTGTGGAGGTACGCCACCTCGACGGTCGACACGTCGTCCCCGGACTCTGGGACAACCATGTGCATTTCACGCAGTGGACGCTGACGAGGCGGCGGCTCACTCTGGAGTCGGCCACGTCCGCCGCCGAGGTCGCACGCCTCGTGGGGGAGCGGGTGGCGTCGCGGGTGGACCCCGACGGCATGCCGGTCGTCGGCTACGGGTTCCGCGATGCGCTGTGGCCCGATGTCCCGACGGCCGCTCTGCTGGACTCCGTTGCGGAATCCGTGCCGGTCGTGCTGGTGAGCGGCGATGTGCACAGTTGCTGGTTGAACACCGCGGCACTCCGCGTGTTCGGGTATCCGTCCGGCGAGGGAGCGAGCGGGCTGCTGCGCGAGGAGGACAGCTTCGAGATCGTGCGGCGGCTCCAGGAGGTGGCGGCCCCGACCGTCGACCGGTGGGCTGCGGAGGCGGCGACCGAGGCCGCCAGCCGAGGTGTCGTCGGCGTGGTCGACATGGAGATGCGTTGGAATCTCGACGACTGGGTCCGCCGGATCGGCGGGGGTACCGTCGATCTGCGGGTGGAGTTCGGAACGTATCGGGCCGAACTCGACCGGGCGATCGGCATGGGCCTGCGCAGCGGGCAAGTTGTCGATGGCACGGACGGCCTGCTGACGGTCGGACCGTTCAAGGTGATCACCGACGGATCGCTCAACACCCGCACGGCCTTCTGTTTCGACGAGTACCCCGGGATGGGCGGGAGTCCCGATCCGAAGGGTCTGCTCACCGTGCCGCCCGATGAGCTCGTCGAGGCAATGTCGCGCGCGACCGCCGGTGGCTTGCGTTGCGCGGTGCACGCGATCGGCGACCATGCCAATCGGCTCGCCCTCGACGCGTTCGAGGCGACCGGTGCCACCGGGTCGGTCGAGCATGCGCAGCTGCTGACCGAGGAGGACATTCCGCGCTTCGCCGCCCTCGGCGTCGCGGCGAGCATGCAACCCGATCACGCACTCGACGACCGCGACGTCGCGGATGCCTACTGGACCGGCCGAACGCACCTGGCCTTCCCGGTTGCGAGCTTGCTCCGCTCCGGTGCGAGGGTCGTGCTGGGTTCCGACGCTCCGGTGTCGCCCCTTGACCCGTGGATCACCATGGCCGCGGCCGTGTGGCGCACCCGTCACGGGCTGCCCGCCTGGCACGGTGAGCAGGCCATCGACGTGGCGGCGGCGTTGGCCGCCTCGAGCCGCCACGCCGTGACGGTCGGTGCCCCCGCGGATCTCGTGGTGCTGGACGCCGATCCGTACACCGCGTCGATCGAGACGTTCCGCAGTATGCCGGTCGCGGCGACCCTCTTGGGGGGACGCTTCACCCACGACTCGCTCTGAGCGAGAGGGTGCACCGGTGCCGCTCCGGTGCCGCTCCCGGTGCCGCCCCGTTCTCGCTCCGGCCGTGCCTCCGCTTCGGTGACGCCCGTGCCCGTGCCCGTGCCCATGCCCGTCCTGGTGCTGGTGCTGGTGCCCGTGCCCGTGCAGGTGCTGGTATTCGGGCTGCGGTGGTGCTCGCGTCGGGGGGTTTCCCCCGGCGGGTGCGGATGCTCGCAGGATGGTTGGGAATGTATCGCCGCGGGAGAGTGAAGCATGACCAGTTCCCCCGACCCCGCTCCCGCCGCGTCTGCCACGCTGGATCCTGTGACGACTCCGACTCCACCGGCACCCGAGCGAAGCGGGTCGGGACATCGCTACGGACGGATGTGGCGTTCCGTCCCCCGCGAACTCGGTTTCTTGCTCCTGGCGATGCCCATCGCGGTGGTCACCTTCATCGCCGTCGTCACGCTGTTCTCGACCGGCGTCTCCACGATCGCCCTGTTCTTCGGCGTCTTCTTCATCATCGCCGCGCTGCTGGCTTCTCGTGCGTTCGGCACGTTCGAGATGGCGCGACTGGAGTGGGCCGGTCGGCCGCCCATCCCGAGGCCGGCGTGGACGAACTCCGGAGATCCCGCCGGATTCTGGGCAGGTCTCCTCCGCGTCCTCAGCAATGGGCACTACTGGCTGCACCTGCTGCATGCGATGGCGGTCAACTTCGTGGTCAGCATCATCACGTGGATCATCACCGTCTTCTGGTTGTCGGTGGCCTTGGCCGGAGTGACGTATTGGCTCTGGGTGCAGTGGCTGCCGGCCGGTCGGGGAGAGGACGACTGGCTCTACCGCACAGTGCTGGGCGGCGTCGCGCCGTGGCTCCTCCCTGGGCTCGATGCCACCGTCGAACCGCTGATCGGCGAGGCGATCTTCCAGGTGCTCCTCGGCGTCATCTTTCTGGCGACACTTCCGTTCGTCACCCACGGGCTCACGCTGCTGCACGACGTGATCGCGCGACCAATGCTCGGCGCGTGGCGGTCGGAGTTCCTCCAGCGCGAAGTGGCGGACCTCAGTGAGTCCCGGGGCGCCGTACTTGCCGCCGAGGACCAGTCCCTTCGCCGACTCGAGCGCGACATCCATGACGGCCCGCAGCAGCGGCTCATTCGGATGCAGATGGATCTCGCCGCGGCCGATCGCAAGCTCGGGAGCGATCCGGAGTCCGCGAGGGCGCTGATTGCCGAAGCAATGCAGCAATCCCGCGACACGCTCGAGGAGTTGCGGGCGCTCTCGCGAGGCTTCGCGCCGCCCATCCTGCAGGACAGGGGACTGGTCGCGGGTCTCGCGTCGCTTGCCGCTACCAGTACCGTCCCGGTGCGGGTGTCGACGGAACTCGATCCGGCTCTCGCCCTCCCGCCGGCGGTCGAGCGGAGCGCATACTTCGTGGCGGCGGAGCTGTTGGCCAATGTGGCGAAGCACTCCGGTGCCACCGACTCGGTGTTGCATTCCGCGATCACCGTGGACCCGACCACCGGTGCGCAGTGGCTCACCGTCACCGTCACGGACAATGGCCTGGGCGGTGCGATCCCCACCGAGGGACACGGTCTGCACGGTCTGACGGAACGACTCCGTGGGTTGCGTGGGTCGTTGTCTCTCGACAGCCCGGCCGGTGGGCCGACCGTTGCCCAGGCCTTCATCCCTCTGGAGTTCGTCACTCCGGGTCGACCGCCGCAGTGGTGAGAATCGCATGGGGGCCCTGTGCGCGCTCCTCGCCGCGGTCGTCATGTGCGTTGCCGTGGTCGTTGATGTTGGGTTTGGATGGTGTGGATGTCGGGGTTGCGGCTGGGCATCGGAATCAACGTCTGTGTCGGGTCGATGGCCATGGGTGGTCTGAGCCAGTAACCACCGTCGTGGCGGAGGACCTTCCAGTGGTTGTCGTGCACCAGGAGGTGGTGTCTTCGGCAGAGGAGGACCCCGTCGGCGATGTCGGTTCTGCCGTGTTCTTTCTTCCATGAGTTGATGTGGTGGGCTTCGCACCAGGATGGTGGCCGGTCGCAGGACGGGAACCGGCATCCGCCGTCGCGCACGGCCATTCCGACGCGTTGCCTGGGGGTGAAGAACCGGCGGGCCCGTCCCACGTTGACGCACTGTCCGGTGTCGTCGAATCCGACGGCTATTGCTCCGGTGTCGCAGAGGTGCCGTTCCACCGTGCGGAAGGAGACGGGGTCGGGGTGTCCTTCGATCCGTCCGTGGCCTGCACGGTTGTGGAGGTGCGCGTCGGTGATGATGATGCGGACGGCGGGGCGGTGGGTACCGAAGATGGTGCCGGGGTCCGCGTCGATGGCGAGGCGGATCATCTCGACCAACGCATCGGCGGCGATCTGCTCCGTCGACCGTTCATCGTTCAGGAGCGCTTCAGCGGCGGCCTTTTCTTCCGGGTCGACCATCCGCGGACCACCTCGCCGTGGGGAGAGGATTTGGTCGATGGCGCCGGCGACGATGGTGCCTTCTTCGGGTGCGAGGCGGAACTTCCCGCAGTACATGCCTGCACTGTCCCACCAGGTGCGCAGCGTCCGGTCGTCCCGGCGTTGCTTCTCGCGCCGTGCGATGCCGTCACTGTCGAGCTCATCGCGGAGGTGCCGTGCCTTCCGGAACAACTGGTCCGGACTCAACCCCGCCGCCGACGCAATGAGCTCAGCGCACGCGGCAGTGAGTCCCGCAGCCGAGACTCCGGGGCCGACGTCACCAAGCGCCCGCTGGATCGCGTGGAAGCAGTCCGACGACAGTGTCCCGTCCGCGAGTGCGGCGACGAAGGGTGCCTGCCACGGCGGCGCTAACGACGCGAATGGGGTCGCGGGCGCGGTCGACGCGTCATCCCCAGCACCACCCTCTTCCGCGGCGCCCACTGTTCCTGCGGTGAGGGCATCGGCTGCTTCTGTTTCGGCGATGATCCTGCCCAGCCGGACCAACTTCACGGCTTCGGGACGGGACAGCTTGCCGATCGACTGGATCATCGCCTCCGGCGACACAAACCCTGCGCTCTGCGCCATCCCACCATGCCCCGCCTCCGGGCGGGACCGGTGTGCGATCTCTCCCGCGATGAAGGCCGAGTACCGGTCCACGCACTGGCGCAACACGGTCACCCGGTCCTGCGCACCCCGCAACTCCCCGTCCGTCAAGACCGCGACATCGGCCGCACAGTCGCCGAGGACGGCGACTGCGTCCGCTGCGGTGCGGAGTCGGGTGGAGAGGAGGTCCATACCACCTATTATCCCAGCATCGAACACGTGTCTCAAGAGGTGGGGCGCGAGAATGGGGATAAATTCTTGTCCACAGGTAAGTGGTGGGTGACGCGTGACCCTTCGACAAGCCCAGGGACCGTCGGGGTTGCGTCCCTTCGACAGGCTCAGGGACCGTGACGGGGTGCGTCCCTTCGACGGGCTCAGGGTCCGTATGGTGCGTCTCTTCGACGGGCTAGGAACCGTGAGGGGTTGCGTCCCTTCGACAGGCTGAGGGACCGTGCCGGCTTGCGTCTTTCGACAGGCTCAGGGACCGTGTCGGCTTGCGTCCCTTCGATGGGCTTAGGGACCGTTAGTGGTTATGTCTCTTCGACGGGTACAGGGGCCGTGAGGGGTTGTGTCCCTTCGACAGGTTCAGGGACGGTGGGGGCTTGTCCCTTCGACGGGCACAGGGACCGGGGGTGGCATCCCTTCGCGCCCCGAGGGATCGACACCCACGCGACCCGCCCTAGTGTGGTCGCATGACCGCCGTGCGCAGCCCCGACCACCGCCTCCGCCTCGTACTGGCCGACGACTCGGTGCTCCTGCGCGAGGGGCTCGTCCGCCTCTTCGACGAAGCGGGGTTCGACACCGTCGCGGCATACGGTGATGCGGAATCGCTCCTCGCGGACATCGACACGCACGCACCGGACCTCGCCGTGCTCGACGTGCGCATGCCGCCCACCTTCCGCGACGAGGGCGTGCGCGCCGCCATCGAACTGCGCCGGCGGATGCCGCGCCTCGGCATCCTGCTGCTCAGCCAGTACGTGGAGGGCACCTACGCACAAGAACTGCTGTCGGTCGGCACCGGCGGGATGGGCTACCTGCTGAAAGACCGCGTGTCGTCGCTCGATGAGCTCAAGGACGCGGTGAACCGCATCGCGGATGGCGGCACGGTGCTCGACCCGCAGGTGGTGAGTCAGCTGCTCGGCCTGCGGAACGATCCGCTCACCTCGCTGACGCCCCGCGAGCGGGAAGTCCTCGGCCTGATGGCCGAGGGACGCACCAACGCCGGCATCGCTTCACGGCTGTACATCGGCGTCGGTGCCGTGGAGAAGCACGTGACGTCGATCTTCCAGAAGCTCGCGCTCGAAGACTCCGGCTCGGATCACCGTCGTGTGCTCGCGGTGCTCACCTGGCTGCAGCGATAACGGGACGTGCACACGTCAACGGCACTGCTCGTGCAGCGCACTCATGCGCGCCCCGCGCACTCATGCGCGCCATGCGCGCTCTGCGCACCATGCACGCCCGCCACCGCACGACGACGCAGCCGGCCTCCTCAGGGACTGCGCACACCTCAGGCAGCGCGCCATGCGGGATAGCACGCACACGCACTGCATTCTGCGCCTCCACTCCGCTCAGGACAGCCGTGCATGCTGCACCTGCAGTCGTGGCCCAGCGCAACCGCGCACGCAACGCCTAGGCTTGTGGCGCAGCTCAGCCTTGCGCGCAGCGCCGATCATGGATGTGCGGCGCACTCCGCGCACACGCGTGCACGACGCTCATACGCATCGCATGCCCTGCGGGGCGCGCCACCCGTTTCCCGCGTGCTGCCGCCGATCCCCCTCGACCCCCGCGAATCGCTACGCCGCGTCCCCGTCCGCACCCGCCAGGCGAGCAGCGCCCGGTGCCGGGAACCGCGGCTCGTAGGTTCTCCACAGGTTCTGGAAGTGCCGGGCGCCGAGCAGAACGGACACAGTGCAATACACGAGTCCGCACGCCACCCCGACGACGGTCATGAGCCACGCCTCGCCTCCGCTCGTCGCGGTGATGGCGGCGGCGAGGAGGCCGAGGAGTGCCGAGTTGATCGCGGTGACGAACACCATGCTGCTCCCGCTCACCTGGCTCGCATCGCTGCGCGCACCGAGGAAGTAATAGGTCTGCGCCATCCCCACCGCGTCGTCATGCGCGGAGGTCATGAGGTACGGCTCGATCCCGGGATCGAGGCGCACGTACGCGGCACGGAGGCGATTCATGGCGAGCACGTACATGAGGTCCTCCATCCCCACGTTGAAGACCCGCACCTGGGTGAGCACACCCACGAGGCTCGCGAAACCGAGAACCGCGGCTGCGAACGCCGCGAATGTCTCCGAGAACCCGGTGGCCTGACCCACGATGCCCAGGCTCAACAGCCCGGCCGATACCACGGTGAGCAGCATCGCGATGCGCAGGAGCACCTCGCTCTGCGTCGTGCTCCGCGACGCGAGCAGACTCCAGTGCTCGGTGGCGAGCAACTGCGCCCGGTACGGCGGAACTGCGGGATCCGGCGCGTCGCCCGACTCCTCCGGATCCACCGGGATTTCGGTCATGCACCATTGTGGCGCTGACCGGTCGCGCGCTCCAGTGCCGGTTCGACCCGCACCAGGGGAGCAGGATGTCGAACGGCATAGCGTCGAATTCTGTCGCTTCCGCAGTCGATGGTTCCGGCGCGTGCAACTACCGACCAACCCGCGCGATCGTGGTGGGCCGCCCGCAGCACCCCGACACCCGCACCGTCGCCGTCGCATCCGGCCCGCAGCCACAGCGCTTCCGCCGCCCGCAGCGCCGCCCACAGCGCAGCACCGCCCACAGCGCTCCCACCGCCCGCAGCGCAGCACAGCCCACAACACTCCCGCCGCCCACAGCGCAGCACCGCCCACCGCACCCGCGGAACATGACGCCGTGTGTCGCCCCGCCGCCGGTGCCTCGCGCCCCTTCACTAGGGTCGAGCGAACGCCACGTCCGCCACACGAAGGATCCCCGTGACCCGATCCCGTTTCGATGAGATCACCCGCGAGCAGCTCAGCCGCGCGGGCAGTCGCAAGTGGAGCCTGTATCCCGACACGATCGGCGCCTGGGTCGCCGAGATGGACTTCGGAACGGCCCCCGCCGTGAAAGAGGCACTGCATCGCGCGGTCGACGACTGCGACCTCGGCTACCTGGCCCCCGCCACCACGCGCCGGATGGCCGAGGCTGCCGCCGCCTGGCTGAAGCACGACAGCGGATGGGATATCGGCGCCGACAACATCCACCCGGTGTCCGACGTGATGGCGGCGCTCGACGTGGCGGTCACCAAGTACACACCGGCAGGCTCCGGCGTGATCGTTCCGACCCCCGCGTACATGCCCTTCCTCAGCTTCCTGCCCACCCTCGGCAGGGAGGTCTTCGAGGTTCCCGGCGTACTCACCGGCGGCCGCTGGTCGCACGACCTGGCCGGCATCGACGCCGCCTTCGCGGCGGGCGCCCGTCTCCTCGTCCTGTGCAACCCGCACAACCCCACCGGCTCGGCGATCCGTCGGGACGAGCTGGAGGCGATCGCGGCGATCGTTCACCGTCACAACGGCCGGGTGTTCGCGGACGAAATCCATTCGCCGTTGCGCTACGACGGTGTGCCGCACGTGCCCTACGCCTCCCTCTCCGAGGTGACCGCCCGGCACACCCTCACGGCCACCTCGGCGTCGAAGGCGTGGAATCTACCCGGGCTCAAGACGGCGCAGTTGATCACCTCGAACCCCGCCGACGAGGAGCTGTACCAGACGTTCGGGTTCGCCGTGCTGCACGGCGCGTCCACGCCCGGAGTCCTCGCGGCGACGGCCGCGTACTCGGAGGGGCGGGAGTGGCTCGCGGAGGTGCTGGACTATCTCGACGGCAATCGTCGCCTGCTCGAGCGACTGCTCGGCGAGCACCTGCCCGAGGTGCGCTTCCACCGTCCCGAGGCCACCTACATCGCCTGGCTCGACTGCTCGGCCCTCGACATCGACGGCTGCGTCGCCGACTTCTTCCGCACCGAAGCGGGGGTGACCATGACCGACGGCACGCTGTGCGGCGACGGGTTCGCGAAGCACGTACGACTGATCTTCGCCATGCCGAGACCCATCCTCGAGGAGACGATCCTGCGCATGGCCGACGCGGTGCGCCGCCGACCACGGGATCGACGCAACCTGGCCAGCGGATTCGTGGCGAACACGGTGCAGCACCGACGAGGGGACGAGGAAGCATGACCGCAGAATCCACGACGGACACGGAAACGAGCGTGTGTCGCCCGGAGTACGACTGGGACGGCTACGGATTCGACACCCGGCAAGTGCACGCGGGGGAGTACGAGGACCTCACGAGCGGGGCCCGCATCGCCCCCATCGCGATGACCGCCGGATACCGCTTCGACTCGTTCGACGACGCGTCATCGCGGTTCTCGGGCGAGAGCGACGGCCTCATCTATTCGCGCCAGCGCAATCCGTCCGGTGCGGTGGCCGAACGCCGCATCGCCTCCCTGGAGGGTGGCACCGAAGCGATCGTGGTGGCATCCGGGCAGGCGGCGATCACCGCGGCGCTGCTTTCGATCGCCCAGGCGGGGGAGCGGATCGTCTCGACCGCCAGCATCTACAGCGGCACTCGCATCCTCTTCGGCCGCAGCTTCCGCCGCTTCGGCGTGAGCGTGGACTACGTGTGGGACGAGTTCGACGATGACGAGTGGGACCGCGTCATCACCCCGGACACGAAAGCCATCTTCAGCGAGACCATCCCCAATCCGAAGAACGACATCGTCGACATCGATCGCGTGGCCGCCGTCGCCCGGCGGCACGGTATCCCTTTCGTGGTCGACAACACCATCGCGTCGCCGTACCTCATCCGTCCGTTCGAACACGGTGTGGATGTGGTGGTGCACTCGTCGACCAAGTTCCTGAGCGGACACGGCGCGGCGATCTCCGGCGCCATCGTGGACGGGGGGAGCTTCGACTGGGCGGGGTCGTCGCGCTCCTACCCGTTGATCACTCAACCGGTCGGACCGGGCAGACCGTCGATCGCCGACCGATTCCCCACCACCGCGTACGCCCGCGCCACCCGCGAAGCCGTCGTGAACGACATCGGGCCGGCGCTGTCGCCCTTCAACTCCTTCCTGCTGCACCAGGGCATCGAAACGCTGTCGCTGCGCATGGAACGACACCTCGACAACTCGGTCGCCGTCGCCCGGTTCCTGGCCGACCACCCCGGCGTGGAGAGCGTGGACTACGCGGGACTACCCGGAAATCCGGCGTACGACCTCGCTCAGCGGCTTTACGGCGGACGCTCCGGATCGGTGTTCTCCGTCACCGTGCGGGGCGGGGAAGACGGCGCGCGCCGCTTCCTCGACGGGCTGCGGGTGATCAGCCGCATGACCAACATCGGCGACACCCGATCGATGGCGCTCCATCCGGCCACCACGACCCACACGTCATTCGATGCCGACCTGCGCGAACGACTCGGCATCACCCCCGGGCTCATCCGTCTGTCGATCGGCATCGAGGACATCGCCGACCTGACGGCCGACCTCGACGCGGCGCTGTGCCGCTGACCGGTGCTGCGCCGAAACCGGCGCTGGGGCGAGGCGCCGTCCGTCGAGTCGCCGTCCGTCGGGTCGCCGCCCGTCGACGTGGCGACGTGTTCGGCCGATGTTCGCGTCCCGTTCACCCGCAGAAGGCCCCGAGTGTGCCCGTAGTGGCGTCCACCGCACGGCATTTCGTCACGTTTCGGAAAAGGTCCGAGGTTTCCGCCACGGAGCCGTTCCCGACGGATACGATCAACCATCGGCTACCCAGGCCGAGACGGCACCACGGACGCGTCGCACCCACGACGCACGGGAGCGTCGCACCCACGACGCCGAGCCCCGAGTTGCCGTCAACGGAAGGATCCACCCGTGAGTGCACTCGCCACCCCTCTTCGCCCTGCTCGGAAAGCCGCCTCGCTCCTGGCGGTGAGCGCTCTTACCGCCGTCGCCCTCGTGGCGGGGGGTGTGCCCGGAGCCGCCGCCGCCGCACACACCGAAGTCCCCGTTCCCGGGGCGTATGCAAGCCAGTTGAACGTCGGCAGTGATGCGCGGGAGGCCGACCGCCCCCTCCTGCTGCCCACCTCGACCACGGAGCTCGCGTTTCGCATCCCGACCGACGGACTGAATCTCGACGCGGTGTCCTACCGGCTTTCCGGGGCCGACTTCGAGGTCACCGGCGTGGTCGAACTGACCGCCGAGATTATCGAGATCCCTGTCCCTGCGGACTTCTTCGCCGTGTTCCCGGACCACAGCCCCATCGACGAGGGGGATGGTCGGCTGTACTACGACGTCACCCTCGAGGCGGCGGGACCGGCGGATGCCCCGAATCCCCCCGACGACGACCGCAGTGGCGATACCTTCCGCGCCGACCTCACCTATCAACGGCATGACGGCGGCACGTCGGCCCGAGCCTTCTTCGACCTCTCCCGCACGCGTGTGGACTGGTATTCCGGCAGCGCGCTCCGCCGAGCGCCCGAGCGGATCCTGGTGCGAAGCGGGGACGCCATCACCCTCACCGCCGACCGGGACTACTTCTGGGTCGTCGCCCATTCCTCGCCGTTCCCCGGACGGTGGACCATCGACAACGCGCTGAACGGCCTGCACGAGCTCGACACCGTCATCTCGAACGACGGCAGGAGCCTCACCCTCACCCTGCCGTATCAGGATGGCGATCTCCGCTACGGCGACCAGGATCTCGTCGTCACCCGCCAGCAGGGCTTCGACGGCTTCGGCGACGTGGAGGACATGGTGATTCCCGTGCACGTGCTCGCTCCCTCCTCCGCCGCCGCGCCCGCGATCGGTGCCGCGTCCGGGGGCGACGGCTCGGCCACGGTGCACTGGCAGGCGCCCGACTCCGACGGAGGTGCGCCGATCGTCGGCTACCAGGTCCGGGTCTTCAGCTCCGGCGCCCTGGTTCGCACCGTGACCGTCGACGGACGCGTCACCTCCGCCGTGATCGATGCGCTGGCGAACGGGACCGAGTACACCTTCGATGTCGCGGCCATCACCTCGGAGGGGATGGGTGCCGTGTCCCCGCGGTCGAATCCCGTGGTGCCGGGAAGCGCCGCAATCCGGGTGGATCGCCTCACCGGATCCGACCGCTTCGAGGTCTCGGCGACCATCTCCCGCGAGGCCTACCCCGAGGGTGCACGGGTAGCGTACCTGACCACCGGACACGACTATCCCGATGCGCTGTCGGCGGGTGCCGCGGCGGCCAGGGAGGGTGGTCCGCTTCTTCTCAGCAGGAGCGCCGAGCTGCCCGCTTCGGTGCGGACCGAACTTCTCCGGCTGAACCCGGAACGGATCGTCGTTGTCGGCGGGCAGAACGCCATTGCGGAGTCGGTTCTCACCTCGCTGCGACGCCTCGTGCCGAACACGGTTCGGGTTGCCGGATCGGATCGCTTCGACACCTCCCGCGAGGTCGTGCGTTACGCGTTCGGGAACGCCGCCGTCGACGGCGTGTACGTGGCCACCGGCACGAATTTCCCCGACGCGCTGAGCGCGGGTGGGGCCGCCGGAGCTCACGGGGACCCGGTCCTCCTGCTCGACGGCCGCACATCCACCGTCGACGGGGCAACCCTCGACGTGCTCGGCGACCTCGGTATCGACTCCGTGCACATCGTCGGCGGACCGGTGTCGGTCAGTGCCGGGATCGAAGCGCAACTCGATCGCGACTTCGCCACCACGCGCTTGTCCGGCGCCGACCGTTTCGCGACCGCGTCCGCGGTGAACCGCGATGCGTTCACGTCCGCGCCGCGGGTGTTCCTCGCCACGGGCCACACGTTCCCCGACGCCCTCGCGGGCTCGGCCCTGGCCGGCCGTGCCGGGGCGCCGCTGTACGTCGTGCATACGGACTGCGTGCCGGCGGGTGTGCTGAGCGACCTCGCGGCCCTCCGCACGGAGCACGTGACGCTGCTCGGCGGCACGGATGCCCTCGCGCTTCCGGTCGAGGACCTCACGGTGTGCCGCTGACGGATGCGGAGCGGCGAGCGGGTTCTCGGCCGCACCGTTCCGGTTCCGAGTCCGGCCCCCGGGCATACTATGGGACCGTTCCTCTAACGGTTCCTCTCAGTGTCGATCGGGGAGTTGCACCATGGTTCAGGTTCGCGTCGTCGCCCTCGCCGTCGACTCTCGCGCGCAGCCGGTCGTGCTGCTGAAGCCCATCCTCGAGGAGCCCGGCATGGGCACGATGCTGCCCATCTGGATCGGCGCCCAGGAGGCCACCTCCATCTTCCTCGCCACCGAGGGTGCGCAGGCTCCGCGTCCGTTGTCGCATGACCTCATGAAGACCATGCTCGAGGCGTTGCACGCCGACGTGGAGAAGGTCGAGGTAACCCGCATCGAGGACGGCACCTTCTACGCGGAGATCACCCTGGCCACTGGCACCGGGCGGCTCGTCCTCGACTCCCGACCGTCGGACGCGATCGCTCTCGCCGCCCGGTACGACGCACCGATCTGGGTGAACGACGACCTTCTGCAGGAGGCGGGCGTACCGGATGCGACGGAGACCGAAGGCGTGGTGGACGAGGAGGCGAAGCTCGACGAGTTCAAGCGCTTCCTCGACGACGTGGAGCCGGAGGACTTCCAGGGCTGAGCGGCGGGTGTCGTGTCCCTTCGACAGGCTCAGGGACCGTGGGGGGACGGCGGGTGTCGTGTCCCTTCGACGGGCTCAGGGACCGTGGGGGAGGGGTCGTGGGGCTGGATGGAGGGGATGACGGGAATCGAACCCGCGTGATCAGTTTGGAAGACTGAGGCTCTACCATTGAGCTACATCCCCGCAACCGGCGTCGCCGCCGATGTGCGCCCATAAGCCTAGTACAGCCGATCGCCGCGTCGAACCACGGCGACGAGGTGAACTCCGTTAGACTTGCCGAGGCCATTCGCCCGCACGTGAGCTTCCGCATGCGTTCGAGCGTTCAAACCAGTCGGGTTGTTAGCGCAGTCCGGGGCGTAGCGTAGTGGCTAGCGCGTCCGCTTTGGGAGCGGAAGATCGCAGGTTCGAGTCCTGTCGCCCCGACCACAACCCCCGCACAGACATGCGTCTCAGCCGAGGCGTGCACCGCGAACAGGAGATTCCCCCACGTGAAGACCACGGTCGAACAGCTCAGCCCCACGCGAGTCAAGCTGGCCATCTCAGCCGCTCCCGAGGACCTGAAGCCGCACCTTGATCACGCCTACGGCCACATCGCCGAGCAGATCAACATCCCCGGTTTCCGCAAGGGCAAGGTCCCGCCCGCGATCATCGACCAGCGCGTCGGTCGCGAGGCGGTCATGGAGCACGCGGTCAACGAGGGCATGGACGTGTTCTACCGTGCCGCGGTCGAGGAGACCAAGATCCGCCCGCTCGGTCGCCCCGAGGCCGACGTGGCCGAGTGGCCGAGCAAGAAGGACTTCTCCGGCGACCTGCAACTCACCATCGAGGTCGACGTACGCCCCGAGATCGAGCTCCCCGACTACGAGGGCCTGAAGCTCGAGGTCGCGCCGATCGAGGTCTCCGACGAGGAAGTGCAGAAGGAGTTCGACGACCTGCGCGCCCGCTTCGGCACGCTCATCACGGTCGACCGTCCCGCCGGCACGGATGACTTCGTGCAGATCGACCTGACCGCCACGGTCGACGGCGTCGAGGTCGACTCCGCGAAGGGCATCTCTTACCAGGTCGGCTCCGGTGACCTCATCGACGGCATCGACGAGGCGCTCGACGCCCTGAGCGCCGGCGAGACCACGACCTTCGAGTCCACCCTCGTGGGTGGCGACAACGCCGGACAGAAGGCCGAGATCACCGTCGTGCTGGTCGCCGTCAAGGAGCGCGAGCTTCCGGATGCCGACGACGACTTCGCGCAGATGGCCAGCGAGTTCGACACGGTCGACGAGCTGCGCGAAGACCTCAAGTCCACCGTCGAGCGCTCCAAGGCGTTCGGTCAGGTCACCGAGGCCCGCGATCAGATCGTGGACAAGCTGCTCGAGGGTCTCGAGATCCCCGTTCCGGAGAAGCTCGTGCTCGACGAGGTGCACCGTCATCTGGAGAACGAGAGCCGGCTCGAGGACGAGGAGCACCGCGCCGAGGTCACCGAGGCCAGCGAGAAGGCGTTCCGCACGCAGCTGCTGCTCGACACCATCGCCGAGAAGGAGGAGGTGCGGGTGAGCCAGGACGAGCTGACCCAGTACCTCGTCCAGGGCGCGCAGCAGTACGGCATGCAGCCGCAGGAGTTCGTCGAGGTTCTGCAGCAGAACAACCAGATCCCGGCCATGGTCGGCGAGGTCGCCCGTAACAAGGCGCTGGCGATCGTGCTCGACCGGGCGAACGTCGTCGACACGAACGGCACGGCCGTGGACGTCTCCGAGTTCACCAAGCCCGTCGTCACCGCTCCCGCCGACCAGTTCGACGAGGCAACGGCCGCGCAGGACGATGACGCAGTCGACGCCGACGAGTCCGCTGCGGACGATTCCGCCGCCGACGAGTCCGCTGCCGACGCGAGTGCGACGGACGACGCCGCAACCGACGACGAGGGCACGTCCACGTCCTAAGCACCACCACCTTCGACGGGTCCGGGATCGCATGATCCCGGACCCGTCGTCGTTCGCCCTCGTGTTCTTTGCCCACGGCGAACACGCCGATTCTCGCGAGTCGGCTCCGATAGATTCATGAGCGAAGCAATAACTGAATGGAGCGCAAAACGATGGCCGAACCCACACTGCTACCGGGTGTTTTTGACCGACTGCTGAAGGACCGCATCATCTGGCTGGGTTCGGAGGTTCGCGACGAGAACGCCAACGAGATCTGCGCGAAGATCCTGCTCCTCGCCGCGGAGGACTCCGAGAAGGACATCTACCTCTACATCAACTCGCCCGGTGGATCCATCACCGCCGGTATGGCGATCTACGACACGATGCAGTTCGTGCCGAACGACATCGTGACCGTCGGCATCGGCATGGCGGCCTCCATGGGCCAGCTGCTGCTCACCTCGGGCACCAAGGGCAAGCGGTACATCACCCCGAACGCGCGCGTGCTGCTGCACCAGCCGCACGGTGGCTTCGGCGGAACCGCATCCGACATCCAGACGCAGGCGCAGCTCATCCTCGACATGAAGCGTCGTCTCGCCGAGATCACGGCCGCTCAGACCGGCAAGTCCGTCGACCAGATCAACGAGGACGGCGACCGCGACCGGTGGTTCAGCGCCGAGGAAGCCCTCGAGTACGGCTTCGTCGACCACCTCCGTGCGTCGGCCACCGACGTCACCGGTGGCGGCGGAACCGAAGCCCAGTAGCGCCTCGAGCACAGCGACGTTCAGGAACAGGAATAGAAAGCGACATGATCACACCCAACTTCACCTCGGCCGGATCGGGCTTCTCCCCGGCGACCGCAGGCACCCCCGGAATCACCGCCACCTCCCCCTCGGACCGTTACATCCTGCCGAGCTTCGAGGAGCGCACGGCGTACGGGTACAAGCGCCAGGACCCGTACGCGAAGCTCTTCGAGGACCGCATCATCTTCCTCGGCGTGCAGGTGGATGACGCCTCCGCCGACGACGTGATGGCGCAGCTCCTCGTGCTCGAGAGCCAGGACCCCGACCGCGACATCGTCATGTACATCAACTCGCCCGGTGGATCCTTCACCGCCATGACGGCGATCTACGACACGATGCAGTACATCCGCCCCCAGGTGCAGACGGTCTGCCTCGGTCAGGCCGCATCCGCGGCGGCCGTGCTGCTCGCCGGTGGCACCCAGGGCAAGCGTCTCGCGCTGCCGAACGCCCGTATCCTCATTCACCAGCCCGCCATCGGTGGAGCCGGTCAGGGTCAGGCGTCGGACATCGAGATCCAGGCGGCCGAGATTCTGCGCATGCGCGAGTGGCTGGAGGAGACGCTGTCTCACCACTCCAACCGCAGTGTCGAGCAGGTCAACCGGGACATCGACCGCGACAAGATCCTGAGCGCGAAGGAGGCCCTCGAGTACGGCCTCATCGACCAGGTGCTGAGTTCGCGGAAGAACCTGCCGACGCTCGTAAAGTAGCGTTCGGCGCGGATGACATCCGCAGAAGGGGGTGGTCGGGTTCCGACCGCCCCCTTTGTCTCGCTCGGCCGGAACCCGGCCTCGGAGCGGGAAGCACCGTGCGCCGTCCGTCCCCGTGCACCGCTCTCGTCGCGCGCCGTCACGGTGACGCGTATTGTCCGCCGTACGGGTTAGGCTCGGTGCACAGCGTTTGCGAGCGGAGGAGTTCGAATGGCACGCATTGGCGAGAGCGCCGACCTTCTCAAGTGCTCGTTCTGCGGCAAGAGCCAGAAGCAGGTGCAGCAGCTGATCGCGGGCCCTGGCGTCTACATCTGCGACGAATGCGTCGAGCTCTGCAACGAGATCATCGAGGAACGCCTCGCCGAGGCGACGGATGAGACCACCAGCGAATTCGACCTCCCGAAGCCCAAGGAGATCTACGGCTTCCTCGAGGAGTACGTGATCGGACAGGAAGCCGCGAAGCGCGCACTGTCGGTGGCCGTCTACAACCACTACAAGCGCATCCGGGCCCGCAGCACCATCACCTCGGCGGACACCCTCGGCGATGATGTCGAGATAGCCAAGTCGAACATCCTCCTCATCGGCCCCACCGGATGCGGCAAGACCTATCTGGCGCAGACGCTCGCCAAGCGGCTCAACGTGCCGTTCGCCGTCGCCGACGCCACCGCGCTCACCGAGGCGGGCTACGTCGGTGAAGACGTGGAGAACATTCTCCTCAAGCTGATCCAGGCCGCGGACTACGACGTCAAGCGCGCCGAGACCGGCATCATCTACATCGACGAGGTCGACAAGATCGCCCGCAAGGCCGAGAATCCGTCGATCACGCGCGATGTCTCCGGCGAGGGTGTGCAGCAGGCGCTTCTCAAGATCATCGAGGGCACCGTCGCGTCGGTTCCGCCGCAGGGCGGCCGCAAGCATCCGCATCAGGAGTTCATCCAGGTCGATACCACGAACGTGCTCTTCATCGTGGCCGGCGCCTTCGCGGGTCTCGAAGACATCATCAGTCAGCGCGCGGGCAAGCGCGGCATCGGGTTCGGTGCACCGCTGCACAGCAAGGGCGACGAGGTCAACCTGTTCGGCGAGGTCCTCCCCGAGGACCTGCACAAGTTCGGGCTGATCCCCGAGTTCATCGGGCGTCTTCCCGTGGTGACGACGGTGACGCCGCTCGACGCGGTGGCGCTCATGGACATCCTCACCAAGCCGCGCAACGCCCTCGTGCGGCAGTACCAGAAGATGTTCGAGATCGACGGCGTCGAGCTCGACTTCGATCAGGGCGCGCTCGAGGCGATCGCCGATCTCGCCGTGGTGCGCCAGACCGGTGCCCGGGGCCTTCGCGCCATCATGGAGGAGGTGCTCGGACCGATCATGTTCGACATCCCGTCCGACACCGAGGTGGGTCGGGTCATCGTCACCCGCGCCGCGGTGCTGGAGAACGCCGCGCCCACAATTGTTCCGCGCAAGCCGATGCGCGCGGAGAAGTCCGCCTGAGCAATCCTCAGCGGTTCCGCTGGCCCCGCTTCCGGCCCGGGAGCGACTCGGGCCGGAAGCGGGAGTAGTGGGGCCGCACCTCGTCTGGCGCGGGAACGGTTTCCACCGTAGAGCGGTCGTGTTTCCCCGCACAGGGGCTTGACCTGCGGTCGGTATTCGGCAGACTCGGAACATGGAGCAGAACCGTCTTGCGGCGGGAGGGCCCGCCGTACAGGACGACGCAGGACACGACGGTGCTCCGGATCCCATCGCGCTGCTGGTTGCGGAGTTCGAGTCCGATGTCGTCTACCTGAATACGGCCTCGCTCGGTCTGCCGCCGCGGCGCACGGTGGACGCGGTTCGGTCGGCGCTCGACGACTGGCGACGCGGAATCTCGAATCCCGTCGACTTCGATGCGCCGCTGGCTGCCGCCCGGGCCGACTACGGGTCGCTGGTGGGGATGCCGCCCGAGTCGATCGCGGTGGGGAGCCAGGTCTCGGTGTTCGCGGGGCTCGTGGCCGCGAATCTCCCGGACGGGAGCGAGGTGCTCACGGCGGAGGGCGACTTCACGAGCATCCTCTTCCCGTTCCACGCCCAGGCCCGGCGAGGCGTGGTGGTGCGCGAGGTGCCGCTGGAGGACATCGCCGACGCGGTGACGCCCGCCACCACGGTGGTGTCGGTGTCCTCGGTGCAGTCGAGCAACGGACGAATGGTGGATCTGGATGCGCTCGAGGCCGCCTGTGCGGTCACCGGCACCCGGGTACTCCTCGACACGACGCAGTCCACCGGCTGGTTACCGATCGACGCGGGCCGGTTCGCCTACACCGTCGGCGGCGGCTACAAGTGGCTGCTCTCGCCGCGGGGCACCGCGTTCTTCACCGTGCAGGACTCCCTGCTGGACGACCTCATCCCGCACAACGCCAACTGGTACGCGGGGGAGCACCCGTGGTCGAGCATCTACGGGACGCCCCTCCGACTCGCGGCGGATGCTCGTCGGCTGGACGTCTCACCGGCATGGCACTCCTGGGTCGGGGCCGCCCCGTCGATGGCGATGCTGCAAACAGTGGGCACGGACCGGCTGCATCGCCACGCGGTGGGACTGTCCGACCGCTTTTGCGCGGCCGTCGGGATCCCCGCTACCGGCTCGGCGATCGTGAGTCTCGGTGTTGCGGACACCGCCGTTCCCGCGATCCTCGAGGCGCGGATCTCGGCGGCCATGCGCGCGGGGCGCCTCCGGCTCGCGTTCCACGTCTCCACGAGCGAGGAGGACGTGGACATCGCGGCCGAGACGCTCCGCCCGCACCTGGTGTGACCGCCCGAGGCCCGGAGCGGAGCCCCGCGGTTAGTTGAGCTCGCGGCGATCGAGCAGCGGCTCGATGCGCGCATCCCTTCCCCGGAAGTCGCGGAACGCCTCGAGCGGGTCCTTCGACCCACCGACGCCGAGGAGCCGGTCGCGGAAGCGATCGCCGTTCGCCCGGGTGAGCCCGCCGTTCTCCTTGAACCATTCCACCGTGTCCGCGTCGAGCACCTCGCTCCAGATGTAGGAGTAGTAGCCGGCGTCGTACCCGCCGGCGAACGTGTGCGCGAAGTAGGTGCTCGAGTACCGGGTGGGCACCGCAGGGTTGTCGAGTCCGACCTCCGCGAGGGCGGCCGCCTCGAACTCCGCGACGTCGCGCACATCCGCCGACGTATCGATGCGGTGCCAGGCCTGGTCGAGGAGCGCGGCGGCGAGATATTCACTCGTCGAGAAGCCCTCGTTGAAGGCAGAGGACGCCTGCAGCGTGTCGACGAGTTCGGTGGGCATGCGCTCCCCGGTCTTGTGGTGCACGGCGTAGTTTCCGAGCACCTCCGGCCACAGCATCCACATCTCGTTGACCTGGCTGGGGAACTCCACGAAGTCGCGGAACACGTTGGTCCCGGCGAACTTCGGGTAGGTGACCTGCGCGAACAGGCCGTGCAGCGCGTGACCGAACTCGTGGAACAGGGTGTTCACCTCGTCGTAGCTCAGCAGCGTGATCTCGCCCACCGGGGGCTTCGGCACGTTGAGGTTGTTCACCACGACGGTGGGGTGGTCGAGCAGGCGGTTCTGCGAGATGAGCGGGTTCATCCACGCGCCACCGCGCTTCGAATCGCGCGTGTAGAGGTCGAGGATGTAGAGCCCGACCGCGCTGCCGTCCTCGTCGAACACCTCGAAGACGCGGGCGTCCGGGTGGTACGCCACGAGGTCCGGGCGCTCGGTGAAGGTGATGCCGTACACGCGGGTCGCCGCGAAGAACACGCCGTCGTGCAGCACGCGCTCGGCCTCGAAGTAGGGTCGCATCGCGGCGGTGTCGACCGCGTACTTCGCCATCCGCACCTTCTCGGTGTAGAACGCCCAGTCCCAGCTGGCGAGTTCGAAGCGGGGCTCACCGGCCGCGTCCTGGGCTGCGTCGATCTGCTCCTGCAGGTCTGCGGCCTCCGCTCGCGCGTTCCGCGCAGCGGCGGGGGCGAGCCGACCGAGCATCGCCGCAACGGCCTCGGGGTTCTTCGCCGTCTCGTCGGCCGTGACGTAGGCCGCGTGGCTCGGGAAACCGAGAAGGGCGGCGCGTTCGGCGCGGAGCCGGGTGATCTTGAGTACGAGGTCACGGTTGTCGTAGTCCCCGCCGCGTGAACCGCGGGACCGCGACGCCTCCATGATGCGGCGTCGCACGTCGCGGTTCGTGAGCGCCGCGAGGTACGGGTGGCCGGTGGGCAGCACGAGCGAGAGGAGGTACTTGCCGTCGAGCCCGCGTTCCTTCGCCGCCTCCGCCGCGGCGGAGATCTCACCGTCACTCAGCCCGTCGAGTTCCTCGCGGTCGTCGATCACCACCGCGAGGTCGTTGGTGTCGGCGAGCAGGTTCTTCTCGAAACGCGTGGTGAGGATGGACAGCTGCTGGTTGTAGTCGCGGAGCTTCTCCTTCTCGGCGGCGTCGAGCCCGGCGCCCGCGAGGGTGAACTCGGTGAAGATGCGCTCCACGAGGTAGATCGCCTCCGCGTCGAGGCCGGAGTCGGTGCGCGACTCGTGCACCGTGCGGATCCGTTCATAGAGGTCCGCGTTCAACCGGATCGCATCCTCGTGCGCGGCGAGGAGAGGCGCGATCTCGGCCTCGAGATCGTTGGTGAAGTCGGTGCTGTCGGACGAGCTCTTGTTGAAGAAGACGTTGGCCACCCGCTCGAGCGTTCCGCCCGCGCGCTCCAGCGGCACGATGGTGTTCTCGAAGGTGGGGGCTTCCGGGGTGCCCGCGACCGCCAGCACGTCGGCGAGGTGCTCCTCGAAGCCGCGCGTGAACGCCGGACGGTAGTGCTCGTCACGAATCTCCGCGAACGGGGGAAGCTGGTACGGCAGTGTGCTGGGCGCGAAGAACGGATTGGTCGATTCAGGCATGCTGCAAGCCTATGGGTGCGGGGGAAGCGAGGAGGGCGACTCTAGGCTGGGCGCATGGCTTCCGAAGAGCGCTACACGCACGGTCACCACGAGTCCGTACTCCGGTCCCATTCCTGGCGGACGATCGACAACTCCGCCGCCTACCTCGAGCCGCACCTGGCCCCCGGCCTGTCGCTGCTCGACGTCGGCAGCGGGCCCGGCACCATCACGGTGGAGTTCGGCGAACGCCTGGCGCCTGGTCGAGTGGTCGGAATCGACGCCGCCGAGACGATCGTGCGTTCGGCGCGGTCCACCGCCGCGGATCACGAAGTGAGCAACGTGGAGTTCGAGATCGGTGACGCGTACGCCCTCGACTTCCCCGACGACAGCTTCGACATCGTGCACGCGCACCAGACCCTGCAGCACGTAGCCGATCCGGTCGCCGTGCTCCGGGAGATGCGCCGGGTGGCGAAGCCGGGGGGACTCGTGGCCGCTCGCGACGTCGACTATTCCGGCGTGGTGCTGTATCCGGAGTCGCCCGGGCTCTCCGCCTGGGCCGCGCTCTACCAGCGGGTGCACCGCTCGAACGGCGGCGAGCCCGATGCGGGTCCGCGATTGAAGGCGTGGGCACGCGCGGCCGGATTCCGGGACGTGACCGCGAGCGCATCGATCTGGTGCTTCTCCTCGGATGCGGAACGCGACTGGTGGGGCAACTCCTGGGCGGTGCGGGTGACCGAGTCCGCATTCGGAGTGCAGGCGGTGGAGCGCGGCTTCGCTACCGCGAGCGACCTCGAGGACATCCGGAACGCGTGGCTCGCCTGGGCCGCAGACGCCGACGGCTGGCTCGGCATGCCGCACGGCGAGATCCTCGCCCGCAAGGACGGGGGCGCTTCGTGATACCGCGCCGGGAGGTGGCGCAGCGACTGGACATCCCGCTCGAGATGGCGCGCCGCCACGGTCTTCCCACGCGCATGACGGAGGCTGAGCTGAGGGAACTGGAGGCGACTCCGCCGGCTTGGCTGGTGCAGTCCCGAGCCAACCGCGGCTCGAAGGCCGTGTGGGTGCAGCTGACCTGCGACATCTGCGGCGCTACCGAATCGGCCCGCCCCAAGAAGTGGTGGCCGGCGTTCTCCTACGTGAGCTGTGCCGTGCATCCGCCCGACGACCTGCCGGAGGTGCCCGCGGGGGTTGTGCGGCGCGAGTACGACAACGTGGGCACCCGGTTCGTCGGCATTGTGGACGAACCGCAGGGGCCCTGAGTCGTTGCTCCGGGGCTATGCCGCCGGGCGGATCTTCTTTCGCGCGCGCTGGGCGGGCCGGATATTGTCGCCGGCGCTCTGCGAGAGGCGAAGCGTCTCCACGATCGGCACCAGTGCCAGCAGTGCCAGGATGCCGAACGCCACGTGGAACGCCGACTCCGGATCCGAACTTCCCCACATCCGGGCGATCGGCTCGCCGACGCTCAACGCAATGGCTCCGACGGCGACCCCGAAGCCTGCCGCGACCTGTTGCACCGTCGAGGCGAGCGTGTTCGCGTGCGTCATCTCCTCCGACGGCACGTCGGCGAACGCGATGGTGTTGTACGCCGTGAAGCCGATCGACCGCGTCACCCCGCTGAAGAACATCAGGATGATCAGGAGCAGCAGTGGCGTGCCATCGGCCAGTCCGATCACGAGCGCCATGCTCAGCGCGGCGCCGAGGGTGGAGCCGAGCAGCACGCGCCGGAATCCGAACCGTTGCAGCATCGGCGTCGTCAGGGGCTTGATGACGAGGTTCCCTGCGAACAGCACGAGCACCGCCGAGCCCGCCTGAACCGGGGTCCACCCCAGCGCGTCCTGGAAGAAGAGCGGCAGCAGGAAGGGGACGGCCGAGATCGTGAGACGGAACATCGATCCGCCCGCGTGCGCCACCCGGAAGGTCTCGATGCGGAACGCGCGAAGGTCGAGCAGCGGGTGCGCGGTTCGCAGCATGTGACGCACGGCGAGGGCGGCGAGCGCGGTGCCGACGACGGCCAGCACGAGAGTCAGCACCCACTGCGGTGACCGGGCGGCGAGCAGGTCGCCCGCGTAGACGAGAGCCCCGATCCCCGCGCAGGTGAGGAGAAGTCCCAGCCAGTCGAGCGCCCGGGGGCGGGCAATCTCCGACCGCGGCACGAGACGCAGGGCGGCGAAGAACGCGAAGATGCCGAGCGGGATGTTGATGAGGAAGATCCACGGCCAGGTGGCATAGGTGGTGATCAGCCCCCCGAGCAGAGGGGCGATCACCGGCGCCGCGAGGGCCGGCCAGGTGAGCCACGCGATCGCGCGGATCAGGTCCTTCTTCTCGGTGACCCGCAGTACGGCGAGTCTGCCGACGGGTACCATCATCGCGCCGCCGATGCCCTGGAACACCCGCATGATGGTGAGCTCGGTGAGACTCGTGCTCGCCGCGCAGAGCGCCGACGCGATGGTGAACAGTGCGATCGCAAGGATGAAGACCCGGCGCAGCCCGAAGCGGTCGCTCAGCCAGCCACTCAGCGGGATGAGCACGGCGAGCGTGAGCAGGTACGAGGTGATCGTGATGCTGATCGCCGCAGAATCGACGCCGAACGAGCGGGCCATGCTCGGGGCCGCGGTGGCGAGGATGGTGCCGTCGAGGTTCTCCATGAAGAACGTCCCGGCCACGAGCAGGGTGAGCGCGAGGTGGCGGCGGTCGGGTCGTGTGGTCACCGTGCCGATCCTAGATCGCCGGACGTCCGACGAGCATGCCGACGATCAGTCCTCGTCGTCGAACGGGTCGTCCACCGACTGGCCGGGGAGCACGATGGTGGCCGCGTCCTCGGCGGGGTCGTAGGTGATCGTCGTCCCGTCGTCGAGCTCGAGCACGGGTCGGCGCTCGAGCCAGGTGAGGGTCCAGCGCCACGCGGTGGTGTCGGTGCCGAGGTCGCGCAGGTCCTGCTCCACGGTCTTGACCGCGAGCAGCACCACTTCGGGCAGGGTGGCCGGGGCGTCGTCACCGACGGTCCAGCGGGTACCGAGTTGCATGAGTGTCTCCCTATCGGGTTGGGGTGCGGGGGCGTGGAACGTCGGCCGGGCGCACTAGGCCGTGGGCGCTAGGCCGACGGTGCGAGGGTGATCTCCGCCACGGCGACCTCGTCGGACTCGGTGAAGTGCAGATCCGTGATCCGGCCCACGGCCTTGATGTCGTCGGCCGCCAGCTCGAGCAGCGCGATGGCGTCGGCGGGGCCGGAGACCGTGACGGAGGAGACCGGCGCCTTCTGCGACGCCTTGGCGTCGGTCTTGGCGCGTCGGATGCCGGTGAGGGCCTTGCCGGCGAGGCCGAGGAGTGCGGGAGAGGCGTCGCCGTCGCCTTCCGCGGCACGCGGCTCGGGCCACGGCTCGGAGTGCACCGAGGTGTCCCGGAACCAGGACCAGGCCTCCTCCGTGGCGAACGGCACGAACGGGGCGAAGAGGCGCAACAGCACCGTGAGTGCCTCGCGCAGCGCGGCCACGGCGGACGCCTGATCCGCCTCGCCGCCGACCTGACCGTACGCCCGCTCCTTGACGAGCTCCAGGTAGTCGTCGCAGAACGTCCAGAAGAAGCTCTCGGTGGTCTCCAGGGCGCGCGCATGGTCGTAGTCGCCGAGCGCGGCGGTCGCCACGCGCACCACCTCGTCGAGGGAGGCCAGCATCCCGGTGTCGAGCGGATGCGTGATCGCGTCACCCGCCTCGTCGCCGATCGCGTCGGCCTCGAAGCCCAGGATGAACTTCGACGCGTTGAGGATCTTGATCGCGAGTCGCCGACCGATTTTGATCTGCGTCGGGTTCATCGGGTCGAAGGCGGCGTCGGTGCCGAGCCGGGAGGATGCCGCCCAGTAGCGCACCGCGTCCGACCCGTGCTGCTCGAGCATTCCGGCCGGGGTGACCACGTTGCCCTTCGACTTCGACATCTTCTTGCGGTCGGGGTCCACGATGAATCCGGAGATCGCGGCGGTCTTCCACGGCGCGGCACCGTGCTCGAGTTCCGCCCGCAGTACGGTGGAGAAGAGCCAGGTGCGGATGATGTCTTGGCCCTGCGGGCGCAGATCGAACGGGAACACCAGGTCGAACAGCTCCGGATCGTGCTCCCAGCCGCCGGCGAGCTGAGGCGTGAGCGACGACGTCGCCCACGTGTCCATCACGTCGAGTTCGCCCGTGAAGCCGCCGGGCACGCCGCGCTGGTCGTCGCTGTAGCCGGGAGCGGTGTCCGACGACGGGTCGACCGGGAGAGCATCCTCGGTCGGCACGATGGGTCGGTCGAACGCCGGATTGCCGTCGTCGTCGAGGGGGTACCACACGGGGATCGGCACGCCGAAGAAGCGCTGCCGCGAGATCAGCCAGTCACCGGAGAGGCCGTTGACCCAGTTCTCGTAGCGCACCCGCATGAAGTCGGGCACGAAGGTGATCTCGGCACCGCGCTCGAGCAGGCGGGTGCGCAGTTCCTCGCGTCGCGCACCGTTATCGATGTACCACTGGCGGGTCGACACGATCTCGAGCGGCTTGTCGCCCTTCTCGTAGAACTTGACCGGGTGCACGATCTTCTTCGGTTCGCCGATCAGCTCACCGCTCTCGCGCAGCAGGTCGACCACGGCGGCCTTCGCCGAGAACACTGTCTTACCGGCGAGCTGCTCGTACGCGCTTCGTCCCTCGTCCGACGTGATCGCGTCGGGAGCGTCGCTCATGATCCGGCCGTCGAACCCGAGGATGGCGCGGTTCGGCAGCTGCAATTCGCGCCACCAGATCACGTCGGTCACGTCACCGAACGTGCAGATCATGGCGATTCCGGACCCCTTGTCGGGCTGGGCCAGGTGGTGCGCCACGACGGGCACCTCCACGCCGAAGAGCGGGGTCGTGACGGTGGTGCCGAAGAGCGGCTTGTAGCGCTCGTCGTCCGGATGCGCCACCAGCGCCACGCAGGCGGGGAGGAGCTCGGGGCGGGTGGTCTCGATGTGCACGTCCTGCCCGTCCGCGCCGTGGAACGCGATGCGGTGGTAGGTGCCGGGCTGCTCGCGGTCTTCGAGTTCCGCCTGGGCGACGGCGGTGCGGAACGTCACGTCCCAGAGCGTCGGCGCATCCGCCTGGTACGCCTCTCCACGGGCGAGATTGCGGAGGAAGGCCCGCTGCGACGCCACCTGCGATTCGGAGCCGATGGTGCGGTACGACTGGCTCCAGTCGACGCTCAGGCCGAGGTCGCGCCAGAGCTTCTCGAAGGTCTTCTCGTCCTCCACGGTGAGGCGCTCGCACAGGTCGATGAAGTTGCGTCGCGAGATGGGCCGCTGGTCGGCGGCCTTGGAACTCTTGTTGTCACCGCCCTCGAACGGCGGGGTGAAGTCGGGGTCGTACGGCAGCGACGGGTCGCAGCGCACGCCGTAGTAGTTCTGCACACGGCGTTCGGTGGGGAGACCGTTGTCGTCCCAGCCCATCGGGTAGAACACCTTTTTGCCGCGCATGCGCTGGAAGCGCGCCACCACGTCGGTGTGCGTGTAGGAGAAGACGTGACCGATGTGCAGCGACCCGGAAGCGGTCGGCGGCGGGGTATCGATGGAGAAGATCGTGGAGCGGGACGCACCGGCGCGATCGAAGTCGTAGGTGCCGTCGGACTGCCAGACGGGACCCCACTTCGATTCCAGGCCTTCGAGCGCGGGCTTATCGGGCACGTGTGAGGTCATCGGCTTCTCCGGTTCGATATGTGCGGCAGCGTGTCAGTGGGGAACTGCCTGAGTGTCGTGTTCTCGAATTTTAGCGCACGAATTTTCCCCGCTGACGCCGCTCGTCACGTACTCTTTCACGACACGATCTTGTAACGATGGGGCGAACATGGATCCGGCTGACGGCGTCGCGGTGCTCGTCAACGGGCTGCCCGGGTCAGGGAAGACGTCGCTCGCCATGGCACTCGCCGCCGAACTGTCGTGGCCGTGCCTGTCGCGGGACGCGATCAAGGAGCAGTTGGCCGCCACCAACCCCGGCGACGCGGCGAACGTGGTCGGTGCCGTCGCGATGCGGGAACTGTGGCGCCGGGGGGCCGAGCACTCGGCGTTCGTGGCCGAGTCGTGGTGGTTCCGACCCCGTGACCTCGAGTTCGCGCTCGAGGGGCTGGAGTACGCCGGTGTGCGCACCGCGATCGAGGTGTGGTGCGATGCCCCCGCGCCCCTCGCCCGCACGCGGTTCGAGAGCCGTACGCGCGGCCCGGTGCACCGCATCCTTGGTGACGTCGAGTCGATCTGGGCGGAGTGGGCGGAGTGCGCCGAACCCCTGGGCATCTGCCCGGTGATCCGCGTGGACACGACGGTGCCGGTGGATCTCGCCGCCATCGTCGCGCGTGTCGCCGAGATCACCGACGCCGGCATCGCCGCCGCCTGACTGCGGCCGCGCGTTGCGGACCCTGAGCCTGTCGAAGGGTCGTGAGGGGCGTCGCGTCGTGAGGCGGGGTGCGTCCCTTCGACGAGCTCAGGGACCGTGGGGTCGCGTCGGTGGGGCGGGGGGCGTCTCTTCGACGAGCTCAGGGACCGTGGGGTGAGGGGTTGCGGACCCTGAGCCTGTCGAAGGGTCGTGAGGGGTGCCGCGTCGCTGAGGCGGGGTGCGTCCCTTCGACGAGCTCAGGGACCGTGAGGTCGCGATGGCGAGGCGGCCTAGAGGCGGGGGGAGGCGTCGAGGAGGCGCCGGGTGAACGGGTGCTGCGGAGCGGCGAGGATGCGGTCGGTGTCGGCCATCTCGACGATGCGACCCTCCGACATGACGGCGATCCGATCGGCCATGTGCGCCACGACCCCGAGATCGTGGGAGATGAACAGGTAGCTGAGCCCGTGCCTCTCCTGCAGTTCGTCGAGCAGGTCGAGCACCTGGGCCTGCACGGAGACGTCGAGGGCGGAGACGGGTTCATCGCAGATGAGGATGTCCGGTCGCGGCGCGAGCGCACGGGCGATGGCCACGCGCTGCCGCTGACCGCCCGAGAGATTGAGGGGCCGCGCGGGCAGCACCCCGGCGGGAAGGCCGACGGAATCGAGAAGCTCACGCACGCGATCCGCGGCGCCGGACCGTGCCGGTGAGCCGCGGCGCGCGCCACCCGTCGCGGCGTCGGTGAGGATCGCCTCCACACTCAGCCGGGGATCGAACGACGCGAGGGAGTCCTGATAGACGGCTCCGACGCGAGCACGAACGGGACGCCTGTGCTTCTCGGCCAGCGGGTTCCACGGCTCACCCCCCACGCGCACCTCACCCGCATCCGGAGCGATGAGCCCGAGGGCCAGCCGGGCGAGGGTGGTCTTGCCCGAACCGGACTCGCCGACGAGCCCCAGCGTCGTTCCCGTGTGCAGGTCGACGGAGGCCGAATCGACCGCAAGGCGGGTCGACCCGTTCGGGCCACGGAACCGCACCGTGACGTTCCGCACGGAGAGCGCGACGGCATCGCGCGGCGTGGTGGCGCGTGCCGGAACGGGTGCGGCCGGCCGAGCGCGCTGCGCCGATCCACCGGGTGCCGAGCCGACGGGCACCGACAATCGCTCACCCCGGGGGCGCCCGGTCGGCACGGCACCGATCAGGCGCCGCGTGTACGGCTCCTCGGGATTCCTCAATACCCGATCGGTCGGACCGGTCTCGATGATGCGCCCCTCGCGGAGAACGGCCACGCGATCCGCCACGCGGCTCACCACGGCGAGGTCGTGGCTGATCAGCAGCACGGCCGTGCCGCTCTCCTTCTGCTCGGCGAGCAGGTCCAGGATGCGGGCCTGCACCGTGGTGTCGAGCGCCGTCGTGGGCTCGTCGGCGATGAGAAGGCCGGGGTCGAGGGCGATCGCTGAGGCGATCAGGGCCCGTTGCCGCAGCCCGCCCGACAGCTCGCCCGAGCGCTGCTTCACCCGCAGCTCGGGCTCCGGCATCCCGACCGACCGCAGCAGTTCGTGCACCCGCGCGGCCCGCGCCGCCGGGGACAGGCGGGTGTGCAGTCGTAGGGCGTCGGCGATCTCGCGACCCACCGGTCGGAGGGGGTCGAGCGAGGCCAGGGCGTCCTGCAGGATGAGCCCGACGTTCCGACCGCGCACCGACCGCCACTCCCGCTCGCTGAGCGAACGCAGGTCGCGCTCCGACAGTTCGACCGCATCCGCCCGCTGCCACGAGCGGGCGCCCGCGAGGCCGAGGATGCTGCGGGCGGTGACGCTCTTGCCCGACCCGGACTCGCCGACCAGCGCGAGACACTCGCCCGCCGCCACCGTGAAGGAGACGCCCTCGACCACCGCCGCACCGGATGCACCGAACCCCACGGTGAGGTTCTCGACCCGCAGCACCGGGTCCGCGCCGGTCGCGCCTGCGGCGCTCACCCCTGCTCCCGAACGCGTTGCTGCAGCCGCCGGCCGAGCACGGTGATCGCCGTCGCGGTCAGCACGATGAACAGGCCGGGGAAGAAGGTGAGCCACCATGCCGTGGAGATGTACGTGCGACCGGCGGCGAGCATCGCGCCCCACTCGGCGGCGGGCGGCACGGCGCCGAGGCCCAGATAGCTGAGCGACGCCGCCCACACGATGGCCTGGCCGACGCCGAGCGTGCCGAGCACGAAGATCGGCGCGAGCGTGTTGGGCAGGATGTGCCGGTAGAGGATCTGCCAGCGGCTCCGACCGAGCACGGTAGCGGCCTCCACGTACGCCGAACGGCGGATGCTCACCAACTGACCGCGGATGATGCGGGCGTATCCGGGCGCGGTGGAGATGCCGACGGCGATGGTGGCCGTGACCACCCCCGGTCCGAAGATCACGATGAAGAAGAGGGCGAGCAGCAGGCCGGGGAAGGCGAACAGCACCTCGAGCATCCGGTTGACGGAGAAGTCGACGACGGGGCCGAGCATGCCGGCGGCGGTGCCGAGGATCAGACCGAGACCGAGGCCTATCGCGGTGGCGCTGACCCCGATCAGCAGCGACGACGCGGTGCCGTGCACGACACGGCTGAAGATGTCGCGACCGGACTCGTCCGTGCCGAACCACGACCCCGGCGACGGGGGCGAGAACGCCTCGAGCGGGCGGATGGCGAGCGGATCGAGCGGGGCGATCGCCCCCGGCAGCAGCGCGGAGAGCAGGAGGAAGACGATCACGAGCGCCGCGACGACCTCACCGACGGTCGCGGAACGGCGCGTGCCGGCGCGGCGCGACGTCGCGCTGCGGGCGATGCGCGTCGAGACTTCGAGGTCGCTCACGCGGCACGCAACCGGGGATCGGCAAGACGGGACGCGGCATCCGTGAGCACGGTCAGCACGATGTACGCGGCGGCCACGACGAGCACGACGCCGATCACCAGCGGAATGTCGCGGGCGGTGACGGCGGTGAGCAGCGTGCGACCGAGGCCCGGCCGCGCGAAGATCGTCTCCACCACGACGGCGCCGCTGATCAGGAAGCCGAACGCCCAGCCGGACAGGCCGATCGCGGGAAGCGCGGCGTGCCGCAGCGCGTGCACCAGGCGCACACCCAGTTCGCTTTCGCCGCGCGCGCGAGCCGAGAGGGCGAACGGGGCCTCCAACGCATCGAGGAGCGACTCGCGCATGATCGAACCGAGAAAGCCCGCGAGGGGGAGGGCCAGCGTGACCACCGGAAGCACCAGACCGGCCGGGCCGGCGGTACTGATGGGAGGGAACCAGCCGAGCCCGGTGCTGAAGACGAGGATGAGCACGATCGCGATCCAGAAGTGCGGGAGCGCCGCCGCCACGACCTCGAGGCCGGCGCCGACCGCGGCGGGCACGCGCCCGCCCCGGGTGGACCAGGTGGCGAGTGCCAGCGCCAGCATCCAGGCGACGGAGAGCGACAGGGCGGCGAGCAGCATCGTGCCGGGCAGTTGCTCGGCGAGCAGCGTCGAGACGCTCGTGCGCAGCGAGTACGACGTGCCGAGATCGCCGGTCGCGAGCCGACCGAGCGCAGCGAGGTACTGCACGGCGAGCGGCTGGTCGAGCCCGTACTCGGCGCGCACCGCGGCGAGCGCCTCGTCCGAGGCCTGCGAGCCTGGCCCGCCGAGGATGGCCTCCGCGGGGTCGCCCGGGATCAGGCGGATCGCGAAGAAGGTCAGGGTGGCGACGGCCCAGAGCACGAAGAGCGCGCCAGCAGAGCGGACCAGGAGCCAGCGGGCGAACCGGAACGGCACGCCCACCGGCGCCCGGTCCGTCGTCACCGGTCCAGCCAGGCGTCGTACAGGGTAGGCGCCGACACGGTGGGCAGCGCGCGGACGCCGCGCACATCCGACCGGAGCAGATAGGTGTTCTGCTGGTCGTAGAGCGGGAGGATGTAGAAGCCCTCGAGCACGATCCGCTGCGCCTCGGCGTAAAGCTCGGCGCGGCGGTCCGGATCCGACACCTGCCCGGCCTCCGTCAGGATGGCGTCGAGCTCGGGATTGCGCACCTGCGCATGGTTCGCGAAGTAGCCGCTCGGTGCTGGCGTCGTACCATCGCTGTGGTACAGGATGCGGAGCACGTCCGGTCCGACCTTGGTGTACGGAGCGCTGACCAGGTCGTACTCGTTCGCGGCGAGCGCGCCGTACCAGCTGCTGAGGTCGAGGGGCTCGAGCACGATCTCGAATCCGGCATCCCGCGCCGTCGCCTGCACCTGCTCGAACAGCGACTGTTCCGCAGGGATGGACTGGTTCGTGCTCACCGGCAGCCTCAGCGTCAGGCGCTGGCCTTCGCGCACGCGGTACCCCTCGGCGTCCCGCTCGCTCCACCCCGCCTCGTCGAGCAGCGCGGCGCCCGCCTCCGGGTCGAAGCCGAACAGGCTCTCGTCGCCCACGGCGAGCGGCTCCACGCTCGACAGCGGCGAGTACGATCGCTCGGCGGTACCGAAGAAGAGCCCCTCGACGGCGTCGTCGACGTTGACCGAACGGATGAAGGCCTCACGCACGCGGACGTCGTCGAACGGCGGCTTGCCGGAGTTCAGTTCGAGCCGGTTCGAGGCACCCGGCCGGGGAGCGTCGAGCTCCTCGAGCGCGTCGTCCTGCGCCGCCTGCACGATGGTGTCGGGCTGGGCGTTGTCGATCATGTCCACCTCACCGGCCTGCAGGGCGGCGTACCGGGACGCCGAGTCCGGGAGGAAGCGCCAGACGATCCGCTCGAGGTAGGCGGGCCCGTCGTGCTCCGCGTCGGCGGGGGGTGACGTGTAGTCCTCGTTGCGCACCAGGGTGATGGAGTTCTGCCGGTTCCATTCCTCGACCACGAAGGGTCCGGTGCCCACGGGGGACGCGCAGTTCTCGTCCATGCCCCGCGCGATGGCGGTGGGGGATTGGATGGCGAGCCAGGGCTGGGAGAGCGACTCGAGCAGGGCACTGTCAGGCTCGCTCAAGAGAACGCGCACCGTCGACGGATCGACCGCTTCGGTGCTGGTCACCTTGCCGAGGGCGAGGTACCCGGTGGAGGAGAGCGTCTCCGGATCCTGCAGGTGGGCGATGTTCGCGCGCACCGCCTCCGCGTCGAGAGGCGTGCCGTCGGTGAACATGACATCGTCCCTCAGGGTGAACGTCCAGGACAGACCGTCCTCAGCCTCGGCCCACTCCGTCGCGAGCCACGGGATGATCTCGCCGTCGGCGTTCTTCGACACCAGCGACTCGAGGTACTGGGTGCTGATCAGGGCCTGCGGGTAGTTGCCGCCCACGTGCGGGTCGAGGCAGGTCGGCTCCGCATCCCCGGATGCGTACGTGAGCGTGCCGCCGGTCACCGGTCCCGAGTTGGCGGGCGCGGCATCCGGAGCCGAGCAGCCGGTGAGCAGCAGCAGGGCTGCGAGCCCGAGCGCACCGCCGGCGGCGCGGCGCGGGGAGAGGGGAGCGCGGAACATGGGGCTCGATTCGATCGCAGGCGGTACGGTGTCATGAGGACAATAAATGAACGCGGTACATTTATTCCCGAGTTCCATTCTACGGAGGTGAATCGAGGTGGCGGAGCAGCCGAGACGAGGGCGCCCGGTCGCGTCGTCCCGCTCGACCCTGGAGGATGCCGCGGCCGAGCTGTTCCTGGAGCGCACCTACGCGGGAACCTCCGTGTCGGACATCACCCAGCGGGCGGGGGTGTCCCGATCCACGTTCTTCAACTACTTCTCGAGCAAGAGCGACGTGCTGTGGGTGACCTACGACGAGAGCATCGGCCGGGTGGCGGCACGCCTTGCCGCGATCCCCCCGGACGTGCCGGCGATGACGGCGGTGCGGCGCGCCTTCGCGGAGGCCACCGGGCCGATCGAATCCGACCGTGTGCCCTGGGCGGTCACCCAGCGGGAGCTCATGGGCACCACGGAGGAATTGCAGGCCTCGGGCCTTGCCCGGTTCATGGAGCAGGCCGCTGTGCTGCGTCGGTTCCTCGCCGGGCGCACCGGGATGCCGACGGAGGACGTGGGAGTGCAGGCGGCGGCATTCGCGGTGCTCGGTGCGGTCGCGGCCGCGGCGGGTGCCTGGGCCGGCGCCGGCGTCACCCGCGCGCCCCTGCACACCTACGTCGACAGCGCACTCGCCCCGGTGTGCGACGGCTTCGCGCCCGTCTTCCTCTCCTCCTGACCCCGTCGACCCGGCCGGAGCGAGCCGGCGGGATCCGTCGCCGGGGCGCGGGAGTCGAGTAGGCTGGGCGCACAGGCACCGATCCGGCCATCACCGGGGAGCCTTCGGAAGAACGGCACCCGTCCGCGGGCGCCCACTAGACCCGAACGGGACTGGCCCGTCACAGCCAACGAATGAGCGGTTCCGATTCGTGACGCAGCGGATCGGAGCAAGCGGGGTGGTACCGCGATCACCGCCGGACTCCGGTGGCGTTCGTCCTCGTGCAGAGATCCAACGCTGCCAGGAGAGCCATGACCTACCCCCGCCCCTCATCCGGGTCCGACGGCACACCGCACGCCGGAACGCCCGCGACCGGTGCCCCCGCCGATGGCACAACGTCGCCCGTCGCCCGCTCCGTTTCGCCGTCCCCGAGCTTCCCGGCCATCGAGGAGGAGGTGCTCGGCTTCTGGCACGCCGACGGCACCTTCCAGGCGTCTATCGACCAACGCCAGGGCGACCCGGAGTGGGTCTTCTACGACGGCCCGCCCTTCGCGAACGGGCTCCCGCACTACGGTCACCTGCTCACCGGCTACGCGAAGGACGTCTTCCCGCGCTTCCAGACCATGCGCGGCAAGCAGGTGCACCGCCGCTTCGGCTGGGACACCCACGGACTGCCCGCCGAGCTCGAGGCGGAGCGGCAGCTCGGCATCACCGACAAGAGCGAGATCGAGAAGATGGGCATCGCGGCGTTCAACACCGTGGCCCGCGAGGCCGTGCTGCGCTACACCGGCGAATGGCAGGACTACGTCACCCGGATGGCGCGCTGGGTCGACTTCGAGAACGACTACAAGACCCTCGACATCACCTTCATGGAGTCGGTGATCTGGGCGTTCAAGCAGCTGCACGAGAAGGGCCTCGCCTACGAGGGCTACCGCGTGCTGCCGTACTGCTGGCGCGACCAGACCCCGCTGTCGAACCACGAGCTGCGCATGGACGACGACGTCTACAAGATGCGCCAGGACCAGTCGGTCACGGTCACCTTCCCGCTCGTCGGCATGAAGGCGGAGGCCCTCGGTCTCACCGGCGTGCGCGCGCTCGCCTGGACGACGACCCCGTGGACGCTGCCGACCAACATGGCGCTCGCCGTGGGACCCGAAATCGAGTACTCCGTCGTACCGAGCGGGCCGAACGGCACGCCCGATTCCGAGGCACCCGACAGCCTCGGCGAGCACCGCCCCGCGAATCTCACGACCGAGGTGCTGGGCGCCGAGTACCTCATCGCCACCGAGATGGTGGGCAACTACGCCAAGGACCTCGGCTACGACTCGGCCGAGGACGCGCGCGCAGCCGTGTCCCGCACCGTGCGCGGTGCCGACCTCGACGGCGTGCGCTACGACCGCCTCTGGGACTACTACGCCGACACCGAGACGCACGGCACGGAGCACGCGTGGCAGGTGCTGGTGGCCGACTACGTCACCACCACCGAAGGCACCGGCATCGTCCACCAGGCTCCCGCGTACGGCGAGGACGACCAGGTGGTGTGCGCCGCGGCCGGCATCCCGGTGCTCATCTCGGTGGACGACGGCGGCCGGTTCCTGCCCATCATCGAGGAGGTCGCGGGGCTGCAGGTGTTCGAGGCGAACAAGCCGCTCACCCAGCTCCTGAAGGCCAAGGGCCGCCTGCTGCGCCAGGCCAGCTACGAGCACTCCTATCCGCACTGCTGGCGGTGCCGCAACCCGCTCATCTACAAGGCCGTGTCCAGCTGGTTCGTGCGGGTGACCGAGTTCCGCGACGACATGGAGAGCATCAACCAGGACATCACCTGGGTACCCGACAATGTGAAGGACGGCCAGTTCGGCAAGTGGATCGGCAATGCCCGGGACTGGTCGATCTCGCGCAACCGCTACTGGGGGTCGCCGATCCCCGTGTGGAAGAGCGACGACCCTGCGTATCCGCGAATCGACGTGTACGGGTCGCTCGACGAGCTCGAGGCCGACTTCGGCGTGCGCCCGCACGACCTCCACCGCCCGTACATCGACGAACTCACCCGGCCGAACCCCGACGACCCGACCGGGAAATCGACCATGCGCCGCATCCCCGACGTGCTCGACGTGTGGTTCGACTCGGGATCGATGCCGTTCGCCCAGGTGCACTACCCCTTCGAGAACCAGGAGTGGTTCGACAGCCACAACCCCGCCGACTTCATCGTGGAGTACATCGGTCAGACCCGCGGCTGGTTCTATACACTGCACGTGCTCTCCACCGCCCTGTTCGACCGGCCGGCATTCCGCAACGTGGTCAGCCACGGCATCGTGCTCGGCAGCGACGGGCAGAAGATGTCGAAGTCGTTGCGCAACTATCCGGACGTGAACGAGGTGTTCACCCGCGACGGCTCCGACGCGATGCGCTGGTTCCTCATGTCGAGCTCCGTGCTGCGCGGCGGCAACCTCGTCGTCACCGAGGAGGGCATCCGCGAGGGCGTGCGCCAGGTGCTCCTGCCGCTCTGGAGCACCTGGTACTTCTTCTCCCTCTACGCCAACACCGCGCGCGCGGGCTCGGGTGAGTCGGTCCCTGAGCTCGTCGAAGGGACGTTCGTGGAGGGGGCCGTCCCTTCGACAGGCTCAGGGACCGTGGGCCGCTCGGGGACCGTGGGCCGCTCGGGGACCGTGGGCCGCTCGGGAACCGTCGACGGTGCGTACCACGCGGAGTGGCGCACGGACTCGACCGACCCCCTCGACCGGTACATCCTCGCCAAGACGGCGCGACTCATCGACGACGTGACCACCGACCTCGAAAACCTCGACAGCTCGCTCGCCTCCGCGAAGGTGCGCGACTTCGCCGATGTGCTCACCAACTGGTACGTACGCCGCTCCCGGGACCGCTTCTGGGCGGGCGTGACCACCGACGGAACCGGCGCGCGGGAGACCGGAACCGAGGCCTTCGACACGCTGTACACCGTGCTCGAGACGCTCACCCGTGTGGCCGCGCCCCTGCTGCCCCTCGTCACCGAGCGGATCTGGAAGGACCTCACCGGCGGCCGCAGCGTGCACCTCACCGACTGGCCCACCTCGGACGCCTTTCCGGTCGACGACGAGCTCGTACGGGCGATGGATGCGGTGCGCACCATCAGCTCCAGCGCGCTCTCGCTGCGCAAGGCATCCGGGCTCCGCGTCCGGCAGCCGCTCGCGGGTCTCACCGTGGTCATCTCCGGCACCGACGGCCTCGGCCGGTTCGAGTCCATCCTGCGCGACGAACTCAACGTCAAGACGGTGACCCTCGTGGAGCTCGAGGCGGGAAGCGCCGGTTCCTTCGGCGTGACGTCGCGGCTCACGGTCAACGCGCGCGTCGCCGGCCCCCGGCTCGGCAAGGGAGTGCAGGCGGTACTCGCTGCCGCCCGCGCCGGCGACTGGACGGAGCAGGACGGCACGGTGACCGCCGGCGGTGTGCCGCTCGTCGAGGGGGAGTACGAGCTGCGGCTGGAGGCGTCGGGAGGCGCCGACGGAGCGGCTCTCGCGCTGCTGCCCGGCGGCGGATTCCTGCTGCTCGACACCGCGCTCACCACGGAACTCGAGGCGGAGGGTCTGGCACGCGACGTGGTGCGCGCCGTGCAGGACGCCCGCAAGGCGGCGGGTTTCGAGGTCAGCGACCGCGTCGCCCTCGTGCTGACCGCACGCGACGACACCGCCGTGGCCGCGATCACCGCGCACCGCGACCTCATCTCGCGCGAGACGCTGGCCGTGGAACTGGTCACCGAGCTCGCCGGCGTCGACGAATCCGTGGATGCCGTCGACGCTCACACATGGAAGGCTGTAGGCCGGGGATCCTCGGTGCGGATTGAGGTAGCGAAGCGATGACGAACGACTCCTGGGACGACACGGACGACGACCTCTTCGCCGCGGCGGCCGACGGCGTGTACTCCGCGCTGCTCGACCGCATGGGCGAGGCGGCGCCGCAGCCCCGGCTCGCCGCCACCCGGCGCGTGGCGGAACTCCTCGGCGATCCGCAGCGCGCCTACCCGGTCATCCACGTGACGGGGACGAACGGCAAGACGTCGACCAGCCGCATCAGCGAGAGCATCCTCCGCGCACACGGACTGCGGACCGGGCTGTTCACGAGCCCGCACCTCGTGCGGGTGAACGAGCGGATCGCGATCGACGGCGAGCCCATCTCGAACGAGGCGCTCGTGCGCAACTGGGAAGACATCTCGCCGTACCTGGCGATGGTGGACACGGAGCTCACCACCGCGGGGGAACCGCCCCTCACCTACTTCGAGGCGCTCACCGCCCTGGCGTTCGCGTGTTTCGCCGATGCGCCGGTCGACGTGGCGGTGCTCGAGGTCGGCATGGGCGGCGAGTGGGACTCCACCAACGTGGCCGACGGCCAGGTCGCCGTGTTCACGTCGATCTCCCTCGACCACACGTCGCGGCTCGGGAACACCGTCGCCGAGATCGCCCGCACCAAGTCCGGCATCATCAAGCCGTCGTCCGACGTGGTCAGCGCCGCGCAGTCGGACGAGGTGCTGTCTGAACTGCGCCGCGCCGCCGCCCTCACCGAGTCCACCTTCGGCACGGAGGGCGACGCCTTCTCGCTGCTGTCGAACACCGTCGCGGTGGGTGGGCAGGTCCTCACCGTGCAGGGGATCGCCGGCCGGTACGCCGATCTCTTCCTGCCGCTGTTCGGCGACCATCAGGCGCAGAACGCGACGGTGGCGATCGCCGCCGTCGAGACGTTCCTCGGTGGCGGCTCCCAGCAGCTCGCCACCGACGTGGTCGCCGAAGGACTCGCCACCGTGACGTCGCCGGGTCGGCTGCAGGTGATCGGCACCGAACCGACCGTGCTCGTGGACGCCGCGCACAACCCCGGCGGCGCCCAGGCCCTCGCCGGCGCCCTCTCCGACTACTTCACCTTCGACAGGGTGACCGCGGTGCTCGGCGTGCTGGGGGACAAGGACGTGGACGGCATCGTGCGCGCGCTCGACCCGGTGGTGTCGACGTTCCTGGTGACGCAGTCGCCATCCGAACGGGCGACCGACGTCGACGAGCTCGCCGCCGCCGTAGTACGTATCGTCGGCCCCGACCGTGTCACGGTGGAACCGAACATCCGCACCGCCCTCGACGTGGCCCGGGACGAGGCGTCGGGCACCGATCGTGGCGCCGTGCTCGTGACCGGGTCGATCCTGCTCGTCGGGGAGGCGATCACCATCGCCGCGGACGAGGGATGGAAGGGCGCGTGACCGCGACAGCACCGGGGCGTGCGCGACCACCGAGGTCGACCAAGCAGACGCTCGGCTCGATCGTGATCGGTTTCGAGTTCATCGTGGTGTTCCTCGCGGCGCTTGTGGCGTTCGGTCTCGAGGTCGTGCCCGCAACGGTGGCACTCGGCGGCGGAGGAGCGCTGCTCGCGCTCATGCTCGTCACCATGTATCTGCTGCGCTATCCCGTGGGCTTCGTGCTCGGGTGGACCGTGCAGCTGCTCGTCTTCGCCAGCGGACTCGTGCTGCCGGCCATATTCGTGGTCGGGGCGTTCTTCGCCGCACTGTGGGCGTACTGCATGATCGCGGGCGCCCGCATCGACCGAGAGAAAGCCGCCGCGCAGAGCGCGTGGACAACGGCCGAGACACAGGAGGAAAACCCATGACCGCATCCGTTGAGGAAACGCTCGTTCTGGTCAAGCCCGACGGAGTCGCCCGCAACCTGACCGGCGAGATCCTGCGCCGCATCGAGGCGAAGGGCTACCAGCTCGTCGACGTGCGGATGGTGCAGGCCAGCCGCGAGCTTCTCGCGCAGCACTACGAGGAGCACCAGGGCAAGCCGTTCTACGAGCCGCTCGTGGAGTTCATGGAGTCGGGCCCGGTCGTCGCGTTCCGAGTCGCCGGAAACCGGGTCATCGAGGGCTTCCGCTCCCTCGCCGGCACCACCGACCCCACCACCGCTGCCCCGGGCACCATCCGGGGCGACCTCGGCAGGGACTGGGGACTCAAGGTGCAGCAGAACCTCGTGCACGGATCCGACTCGCCGGAGTCGGCCGCCCGCGAGCTCGCGCTCTGGTTCGACTGATCCATCGTCCCTCCCGGTGAGGTGCCCGGATCCGCATCGACTCGCGTAGTCGGGCGGATCCCGGTGCCTCACGGTCAGCGGTAGCGTCGGCCCTCGTCGCGCCGGAAGAGGACCAGGGCCAGCGCGAAGGTGACCACGGTCCAGACGGCCCAGCCGATCCACGCCCACGCGGGAAGGTCGCTGCCGGTGACCGCCCACACGACCAGCTCGCGGGAGTGCCGGGACGGCAGGAACCGCGACAGGACGTCGAGCCAGCCCGGGAACATCACGGGCGGCAGGAAGAGCCCGCCGCCGAACGCCAGCCCGAACATGAGTACCTGCACCACCGCGATGGCCGCTTTCGACGGCATCGAGTAGCCGATGCAGATGCCGATGAACATGAACGGCAGCGCGGAGAGCCCGAGCGTGAGCAGACCGGCCAGCACCTGCGGGCCGGTCGCACTGGCCTGGGTGAGGAGCGCACCGAGTATGACCACTGGCACCACGGACGCGAGCCCGAGCATCCCGGTGGAGAACACCTGGCCCAGCACGCGGGACATGCCGGGCGCGGGCAGCGTGCGCAGATACGGGTCCCAGGGCTTCTCGCGGGCCTCGGCGATGTTCAGGCCGAAGCTGAACAGCGAGTTCGCCAGGACGGCGAAGACGCACAGCGACAGCACCGCCTGAGTGGCGAAGGCGGGATTCTCCGCCACGGCGCGCTGCGGAATCACGAAGAAGAGCAGCGACAGCGCGGGGAACACCAGCCCGCCGATGATCGCGATCGGCACCCGTGCCGTCTCGATGAGCAGGTACTTCGCGTGAACCCCGGCGAGGGCGAGGACGGTCATGATGCGTGCTCCGTGGTTCGGGGGATCGACTCTTCGGTGAGGGAGAGGAACGCCTCCTCCAGTGTCGCGCCGCGGACGGTGAGCTCGGCAAACGGCACGCCGCTCGGGATGAGGGCGCGGAGGAAGGCGTCCGAGTCCGGCACGGACAGCGTGAGCATGCCGTCGGCATCCGCCTCGCAGGTGAGAACACCCGGCAGAGCGCGGATGCGGTCGGGCTCGGGGGAGCGGAGACGGATGA
The DNA here is from genome assembly GCF_008642235.1 of Planctomonas psychrotolerans. Lineage (GTDB taxonomy): Bacteria > Actinomycetota > Actinomycetes > Actinomycetales > Microbacteriaceae > Planctomonas > Planctomonas psychrotolerans. The sequence goes on from NZ_SJEV01000001.1 coordinate 2,802,454, forward strand.
GCCGCAGGCCGACCCGTCCGACCACATTCGCGAGGCTGTCGTCGGCGAGCACCCGTCCGGCGCCCATCACCACCACCCGCTGGGCGAGGGCCTCGATCTCCTCCAGGTAGTGGCTCGTCACCACCACGGTCGCTCCGGCGTCGTGCTGCCGCCGGAGTGCCGCCCACAGCGTGCGGCGGGCATCCACGTCGAGTCCGGTCGTGGGCTCGTCGAGCAGCACCAGGCGCGGCCTGCCGACGAAGGCGAGGGCCACGCTGAGCCGGCGTTTCTGACCGCCCGAGAGGGCGCCCGTCTGCCGGCGGAGCAGGTCGCCGAGCCCGAACTCGTCGGCCAGCTCCCCCCGCGGCACCGGATCGGCGAAGTGCTTGCCCACGAAGTCGATGACCTCCCCCGCCCGGAGCGTCGGAGGCAGAGCGGTCTCCTGGGGCGTGCTGCCGAGGCGTGAACGGGAGGCGGCGTCGCGAGGGTCGCCGCCGAACAGGCGCACCGTGCCGGACGTCGGTCGACGGAGTCCCTGCAGGAGCGAGATGACGGTCGTCTTTCCGGCACCGTTCGGTCCGAGCAGGCCCAGGATGACGCCGGGGTCGATCGTGAGACTCACGTCGTTCACGGCCGTGAGGTCGCCGTAGCGCCGCGTGACCCGGTCGAGCGTGGCGAGTGCGGTCATGACGTTTCTCCCAGCAGTAGTCGGAGGGTCTCGGTGTAGTCCTCGAAGGCGCGTCGTCCGCTCGTGCTGAGGCTGAGGTACGTGACCGGGGTGCGACCCGAGTGGGTCTTCGCGACCTCGACGTATCCGGCCTCTTCCAACCGGCGCAGGTGGGTCGACAGGTTGCCCGCCGTCATATCGAGGAGTTCCTGGAGCCGGGGGAACGACATCCGGTCCCCGGGTGGGATCCGGGCGAGGGTGGCGGTGATCCGCAGTCGCGCGGCGGCGTGGATGACCGGATCGAGTTCGGCCATGTCAACTCCCGGTGCGTCGGAGGCGGGCCGCCATGATCCCCGCGCCGACGAGGAAGGCGCCGCCTCCGCCGAGGGCCATGACGAGATTGTTGGTCGGCTGACCGAAGAACGGCGCGACGGACCCGAGCACGAGGAGCACGATGCCCAGCGCGAGCTGGCTCTTGTCCCGCCAGAGCGCCGCGCCCGCGAAGTAGAGCGTGCCGGCCATGAGCGCGTAGGCCGACGGGAAGTACACCGAGGCGAGCTCGGGGGAGAGGCCGTTGGAGATCAGTCCCATCCCCAGCAGCGCGAACGCGAACCCGGACGCCGACCAGGAGATGCCGTACACCGCGCCCGGAAAGTCGGACGCCCCGCGCACCCCGGCGTTGATGCGCATCCCGATCACCGCGGACGCGACGATGGAGCCGAGGATCAGCACGCCGAACGAGATGCCGGCGATCGGGAGCGGCACCGAGAACCAGGGGTTGCCGCCCGGCCAGCCCGACCAGAGGAGCAGGAAGCCCACCAGCCAGGCGATGCCCCAGATGGCGTAGAGCCAGGGAACGGGGGAGAGCAGTGTGGCGTCGACCCGCCGCTCCTGCTGCTCCAGCAGCGCGAGCATCTCGGCTGGATCGGGATCGGGATCGGGATCGGGATCGGGATCGGGATCGGGATCGGGATCGTGGTGCGAGTCGTGGTCTTGCGGGTCGTGGTCGTGGTGCGGGGAGTCCGGCATGGTGTCCTCAATCGGTGCGGTGCGGTGCGGTGCGGTGCGGTGCGGTGCGGTGCGGTGCGGTGCGGTGCGGTGCCGTGCGGTGCCGCGGTGGGTGCGGGGCGGGTCGGCGGCGAAGACCGGTGCGGTCGCCGATGGCGTCGGTCGGATCTCCATGGATAACTTTGTAGCACAAACTAGTTTGCAGCGCGAGGGTAGATCGACTTCAGTCATCGCGTCGCCCCCTCCTCGTCGCGTCGCCCTCCCCGTCGCTCCGGTTCCGCGTCGCCGCTACACATATTGCACAAGCGGGGACGGGGAACGGGTGCGGGGACGCGCAACGGGCGCGGGGAGGAGCGGCGGGCGCGGGGAGGAGCGGCGGCGGCGGGGGAGGGTGGCGCGGCGGCGGGTCAGCCGAACAGCACGCGCGGGAGGTGCGGGAACACGGCGAGGATGATCAGGGCGAAGACGGCGTAGTTCGCGACCACGATCGCCCAGGCGAAGGGCCACATCCCGCGTCCCGCTCGGGTCAGGGCCGCGGGAACGGCCAGCAGCCCCCGCGACGCGGTGAAGAGCAGCGAGAACCAGAACAGGGGGATCGTGGCGAGCCAGACGAGCATGCACCACGGGCACAGCACGCCGATGGAGAACACCGTCTGCGTGAACAACCAGGTGACGAACGCCCACGCGCCCCCGAGCCCGACAACGAAGAGGGTCCAGAACCACCGGGCGAACCGGGCACCGGCCAGAAGTCCCACGCCGACGGCCATCGGGGCGACGAATCCGGCCACCCCGAGCAGCGGATTGGGGAAGCCGAACAGGGAACCCTGCCAGCTCTCGATCACCGTGCCGCACGACACGAACGGGTTCACGTCGCAGGCGAGCGACTCGCCCGGGCGTTCCAGCAATGTCATCCGCTCCAGCACCAGGATGAACGACGCCACCCAGCCCGAAGCGCCCGTCAGCAGCAGGAATATCGCGTAACCGACGGACCGGTACTGCGGTCCCGTCGGCGTCATGCGAGCGAGTCTGCCACAGCGCGCGCTCCGCCCCGGCCGGGAAGGCATGCGATAATGGCTGTCAGTCGCCCACGCCGCGCGTGGCGACATCACTACAAGTCTTACCGGGCACCACCCGGACCACGTGGCCCAGCCAGTGTCGGATAGCCAGTTCCGATAAAGCGTCAACAAATACAGGTACGAAAAAACAAGCGTGGGACCGTAGCCATGAGCCGGTCCGAAATGCACAGGATTAGCGGAATCTGCTCCGGCAGGCACCGCGCGAGAGAGTAACCGCAGTCGGGCGGCGCGGCCGCCGGGTGCGGTCAAGGAGTGCACCAGCAGTGGTGGAAAAGAATGAGAGTGGCGGCGGCATTCGTGGCCTGTTCGGCTGGAGGACTAGCCGCAAGGCCGGGCCGAAGCACGAACCGACCGCCGCGCCCGAAACCCCGACCGGCGAAAGCCCAGCGGGTCGCGACTCCGCGACGGCCGCAGACCACACCGACAATCCAGCGAGGCGGTCGCTCAGCGATCGCGTCCGCGCACAGAAGGCGGAGAACGCCGTGACCGAAGACATCACCCCCCAGACCATCGACCAGGACGCCGAGCTCGACGCCCGCACCGGCCAGACCGGCGGCGACCAGTCCGGCACCGACCAGCGTTCCGAGCCGCCGGTGCAGGCGCCACGGCCACTCACCACGGCTCTCCTGTTCCAGGCGCCGGATCTCCCCGCCCTCCCGCCGCGACCGAATCGACGGAGCGACCGCAACGACTTCGATGACTTCGAGGCCGACTTCGTCGATGAGCGCGCCGATCGGAGCGGCTCGAACGACCGCAACGACGCCGACCGCACCAACCGTGGCGCGCGCGACGACCGTGACGGCGACGGATCATCCGTGCGCCGTCGTGCCCGCCGTCGCCCGGGCGACGAGAACCGTGCCGGCGACAACGACCCGAAGAACACCGTCGTCAAGGTGCGAACACCGCGTGAGCGCGAGGCACCGGAGCAGATCACCGAGCCCCAGCGCATCAAGGGTTCCACGCGGCTCGAGGCGAAGAAGCAGCGTCGCCGCGACGGACGGGACGCCGGCCGCCGCCGCCCGGTGGTGACCGAGGCCGAGTTCCTCGCCCGCCGGGAGTCGGTCGACCGGAGCATGGTCATCCGCGCCCGGGACAACCGCATCCAGATCGGCGTGCTCGAGGACGACGTGCTCGTGGAGCACTACGTCGCGCGGGCGCAGGAGGCGTCGCTCATCGGCAACGTGTACCTGGGACGCGTGCAGAACGTGCTGCCGAGCATGGAGGCGGCGTTCGTCGACATCGGCCGCGGACGCAACGCCGTGCTCTACTCCGGCGAGGTCGACTGGGAGGCTGCGGCGGAGAACTCGTCCAGCAACAACCAGCCGCGCCGCATCGAGCTCGCCCTGAAGCCGGGCGACAAGGTGCTCGTGCAGGTCACGAAGGATCCCATCGGCCACAAGGGCGCCCGCCTGACCAGCCAGATCTCGCTGCCCGGCCGCTACCTCGTGTACGTGCCCAACGGGTCGATGAACGGGATCAGCCGCAAGCTTCCCGACACGGAGCGCGCCCGCCTGAAGAAGATCCTCAAGGAGGTGCTGCCGGAGAACACCGGCGTGATCGTGCGCACCGCCGCGGAAGGCGCAACCGAGGAGCAGCTCACCCTCGACGTCAAGCGCCTCACCACGCAGTGGGCCGAGATCTCGCGCCAGGTGGAGACCCAGTCGGCCCCGTACTCGCTGCACAGCGAGCCGGACCTGCTCATCAAGATCATCCGCGACGTCTTCAACGAGGACTTCCAGAAGCTCGTCATCTCGGGTGACGACGCCCGCGGCACGATCGAGACATACCTCAGTCAGGTCGCCCCCGACCTCCTCGATCGCGTGGAGCGGTACGAGGGATCCACCGACGTCTTCGACGAGTACCGCATCACCGAGCAGATCGAGAAGGCGCTCGACCGCAAGGTGTGGTTGCCGTCGGGCGGCTCCCTCGTGATCGACCGCACCGAGGCCATGACCGTGGTCGACGTCAACACCGGCAAGTTCGTGGGCTCCGGCGGAAACCTCGAGGAGACGGTCACCAAGAACAATCTGGAGGCCGCCGACGAGATCGTGCGTCAGCTCCGCCTGCGCGACATCGGCGGCATCATCGTCGTCGACTTCATCGACATGGTGCTCGAGACGAACCGCGACCTCGTGCTGCGCCGACTGCTCGAGTGCCTGAGCCGGGATCGCACCAAGCACCAGGTCGCCGAGGTCACCTCGCTCGGTCTCGTGCAGATGACCCGGAAGAAGCTCGGGCTCGGCCTGCTCGAATCGTTCAGCGAGAACTGCGAGGCGTGCGCCGGGCGCGGCATCATCGTGCAGCACGACCCGCTGGTGAAGCACCGGCAAAGCGTGCAGCCGGAAATGTCGTCATCCCGTCGTCGGGGCAAGGGCAGCGGCGACTCCAACCGTGGATCGTCGAACTCCGGGTCATCCACCAGCGGCACCAACAACGGTGGCGGCAACAACGGCAACGGGAACGGCGGGGGCGCGACCTCGGGCGGTGGCAGCGTCAAGTCCACCCACGGCATCACCGAGGACGCGCGCAATGCCCTCGCCAAGATCGCCACGAGCACGATCGTCTCCGCGCTGCAGGAACGTGCCGCGGAGGACCCCACCGTGCCGGACCTGGCCGTCGAGGAGCCCGTCGTCACTCCGGCCGTTCCCGACGTGCCGGCGGAGACGTCGGCTCCGGTGACGCCGCCCCGCGGCTCACGGTCCCGTCGCGCATCCTCGTCGGGTGGGGCCGGTACGTCGGTGACCCCGGTCGCCGATGCTGCCCCGTCCGACGGCGCGCAGGGAACTCTCCCCGCGAATGCGGCATCGGAGGTTCCTGCGCATGTCGCCATCCTCGACATCCCCGTCACCAAGGCGGTGCGCGAGCCGCGCCGGGTGAGCAAGCAGGACGCCGAGGAGTTGCTGGGCTCCGTGCTCAGTGCCCTCCCCGAGCCGAAGGAGCCGGGCAAGGGGCGCTCGCGGAGCCGCCGGGTGAGCACCGCGACCCTGTCGGCACCCATCACGCCCGCCGGGGACGCGGGCCACAGCGATGATGCCGGCACGAGCGACGCCACGGCGGCGGACCGGGGCCCGGACCGGAACGACGGCGCGGGCGAGTAGATCAGGCGGGGTGCGTCAGCGTCGATCGCGCTGACGCACCCGCAGTCCGCTCGCCACGAGGCGCAGCACCAGCTCTCGGTTGCCCACCGGTACGGCGCCCGCGGCGACGAGCGAGGCGTAGCGCGCCTCCGGCACGTCGTAGTGGTCGAGATCGAAGCTCCGGCGGGGGATGCCGTTGACGTCGGCGAACGCGTGCAGCTCGGCCAGGGTGCTGTCACTGACGAGGTGGGACCAGAGGGTGTCGTGGGCGGGCCACATCGGACGGTCGATCAGCACGGTCATGGTCGCAGTCTAGGCAGGCGACCGCCCGCCGTCGGCGCACACGAGGGCAGCGGCGGATCGGCTCGGATTCGCGGACACGCCGCGCGAACGCGGGTCGGCTCCGTTTGACCGGCTAGTCTCGATCAAGTAAAGTTGACCGCTGGCGTGCGTTAGGCAAAGCCTACGAGATCGCCGCAGACTTCCTCAGAGTCAGACACGAGCGTCACGACACAGGTTCGGTTCGATGACGGACGTGTCCTCATATGCAGGATCCCCGAGAGAAATTAGGTACGAGAAGTGGTTTACGCAGTAGTGCGCGCCGGTGGCCGCCAGGAAAAGGTCGAGGTCGGAACCATCGTCACGATGGACCGCAAGAAGGCTGACAAGGACGGCAACGTCCAGCTCCCCGCCGTCCTGCTCGTCGACGGCGACACGATCACCTCCGACGCGGCGTCGCTCGCGAAGGTCACCGTGACGGCCGAGGTTCTGAACGACCTCCGCGGTCCCAAGATCGTCATCCAGAAGTTCAAGAACAAGACCGGTTACAAGAAGCGCCAGGGGCACCGTCAGGAGCTCACGCGCGTCAAGGTCACCGAAATCGCGTAGTCCCCACACCCGTTAGTCAGGAAGAGATCAGCACATGGCACACAAAAAGGGCGCGAGTTCCACTCGCAACGGTCGCGACTCCAACGCACAGCGCCTCGGCGTGAAGCGCTTCGGCGGTCAGGTCGTCTCCGCGGGCGAGATCATCGTCCGCCAGCGCGGCACGCACTTCCACCCCGGCGTCAACGTCGGTCGTGGTGGCGACGACACCCTGTTCGCCCTCGAGGCTGGCTCGGTCCAGTTCGGCGCGAAGGGCGGCCGCAAGGTCGTCAACATCGTCGCAGCGGCTGTCTGACGCTCAACGACACACTGTGCAAGCGAAGAGGCGGGCTTCGGCCCGCCTCTTCGCGTTAACGAACGAGACCTGCCTCCGCGGGTGAAAGGACGGACTGTCCCATGGCGACATTCGTTGACACCGTGACACTTCACCTCCGGGCGGGCAACGGCGGGGACGGCTGCGTCTCCGTGAAGCGCGAGAAGTTCAAGCCCCTCGCGGGACCCGACGGCGGGAACGGGGGCAACGGCGGCGACATCGTGCTGGTGAGCGACCCTCAGGTCACCACGCTGCTCGGGTACCACCGCGGACCGCACCGCTCATCCAGCAACGGCGGACCCGGCATGGGCGACCACCGCAACGGCGCGAGTGGCGAGACGCTCGAGCTGACCATCCCCGTGGGCACCGTCGTGTCCGATGCGGAGGGCAACCAGCTCATCGACATGTCCGAACCCGGGATGCGCTTCGTCGTGGCCCCGGGCGGCCAGGGCGGACTGGGCAACGCCGCCCTGTCCTCAACCAAGCGCAAAGCGCCGGGTTTCGCCCTGCTCGGCACGCTCGGCTGGGAGGGCGACGTCGTCCTCGAGCTGAAGACGGTGGCGGATGTCGCACTGGTCGGCTACCCCTCGGCCGGCAAGTCCAGCCTCGTCGCCGCGCTCTCCGCGGCCCGACCCAAGATCGCCGAGTACCCGTTCACCACGCTCCACCCGAACCTCGGCGTGGTGCAGGCGGAGCAGACCCGCTACACGATCGCGGACGTGCCCGGTCTCATCGAGGGTGCGAGCGAGGGCAAAGGCCTGGGGCTCGAGTTCCTCCGTCACGTGGAACGCTGCACGGCGCTGCTGCACGTGCTCGACTGCGCCACGCTCGACCCCGGTCGCGACCCGATCAGCGACCTCGACGTCATCCTCGGCGAGCTCGCGGCATACCCGGTGCCCGACGGCCAGATCCCTCTGCTCGACCGGTCGCAGCTGATCGCGCTCAACAAGGTCGACGTGCCCGAGGCGAAGGATCTCGCCGCGCTCGTGCGTCCGGAGCTCGAAGCTCGCGGCTACCGCGTGTTCGAGATCTCCGCGGCCTCGCACGAGGGACTGCGTTCGCTCTCCTTCGCGTTGGCCGAGCTCGTTGAAGCCGAGCGCAAGGCCGCCGCCGAAGCGCCCGTGAAGCAGCGCATCGTGCTGCGTCCCAAGGCGGTGGACGAGGAGAGCTTCGTCGTGCGGGTGGAGGGCGGCACCTACGGCAACGTGTACCGCATCCTCGGCGCCAAGCCGGAGCGCTGGGTGCAGCAGACCGACTTCACCAACGACGAGGCGGTGGGCTTCCTCGCCGACCGCCTGGCCAAGGTGGGGGTGGAGGACCAGCTGTTCAAGGCCGGCGCCTCGGCCGGCTCGACCGTCATCATCGGCCCGGGCGACGGGGTCGTGTTCGACTGGGAGCCCACGCTCGGCTCGACGGCGGAGCTCATCACCGGGCCCCGCGGTTCGGATGCGCGACTCGAGTCCTCCGACCGGCGCACGAACGTGAAGCGCCGCGAGACGTACACCGAGCGCATGGACGCCAAGGCGGCCGCCCGAGCCGAGCTCGTGCGCGAGCGCGAGGCCGGACTCTGGGCCGAGGACGATGACCGTTCGTAGTCGGGACGACATCCTCTCCGCACGCCGCATCGTGGTCAAGGTGGGGTCGTCGTCGATCAGCGGGAAGAACGCGGGTCAGATCGAACCGCTGGTCACCGCGCTGGCGGAGGCGCACGCGCGGGGCGTCGAGGTGCTGCTGGTGTCGTCGGGCGCCATCGCGACCGGTATGCCCTATCTGAAACTCGACGTGCGTCCCGATGACCTCGCCACCCAGCAGGCCGCGGCCGCCGTGGGCCAGAACGTGCTGATCTACCGCTACCAGGACAGCCTCGACCGCTTCGGTATCACCGCCGGTCAGGTGCTGCTCACCGCCGGTGACCTCGAGCACCCCACGCCGCGGAGCAACGCCGAGCGCGCGATGCACCGGCTGCTCGGCCTGCGCATCCTGCCGATCATCAACGAGAACGACACCGTGGCCACCCACGAGATCCGCTTCGGCGACAACGACCGGCTCGCCTCCCTCGTGGCGCAGCTCGTGAACGCCGATCTGCTCGTGCTGCTCTCGGACGTGGACGCGCTGTACACGCGCCCTCCACAGGAGCCCGGTGCGGAGCCGATCCGGCACGTGCCGTTCGGCGACGACCTGCCCGGCGTGATCGTGGGCAGCGTGGGCACCGGGCTCGGTACCGGGGGAGCGACCACGAAGGTCGCCGCCGCCCGCTTCGCCACCGCATCCGGTGCCGGGGTGCTGCTCGCCGCGACCGCCGACGTCGCCTCCGCCCTCCGTGGCGACCCCGTCGGCACCTTCTTCGACCCGGCGCCGCACGGTCCCTGAGCCTGTCGAAGGGACAATACCTGCGGGTTGTCATCGATGCGCCACAGTTTCGGCCGATCGCCCGCGAATCAGCGGGCGCTATTGACGGAAACGGTGGCGCATCCGACCGCAACGGGCGCGCGTGACCGAGACCGCGTCGCACCGCCCCCGGCGAAGCCCGCCTGCACCCACACCACCCACACCACCCGCATCCCGCCGCCCCGCACCGCACCGACCAGCGCCCACCGCTCTCGTAGGATGCTCCTATGCCGAACACGCTCGAACGCACCTCCCTGGACGAGCGGCTCTCCGCCGCCAAGCGGGCATCCGCCGTGCTCGCCACCGCCACCGCGGACCAGAAGAACCGCGGGCTCCGGGCCATCGCGGATGCGGTGCGCGGCAACATCGAGCGCATCACGCCGGCGAACCGCCTCGACCTCGACATCGGCGCGAGCAACGGACTGTCGACGGGACTCCTCGACCGCCTCACCCTCGACGAACGCCGCCTCGGCGCCCTCGCGGATGCGGTACTCGAGATCGCGGCGCTCGTCGACCCGGTCGGCGAGGTGATCGGCGGCAAGACGCTGCCGAACGGGCTGAAGCTCAGTCAGGTGCGGGTTCCCTTCGGTGTGGTCGGCGCGATCTACGAAGCGCGGCCCAACGTGACGATCGACATCGCGGCCCTCGCGCTGAAGAGCGGCAACGCCGCGGTACTGCGCGGCGGAAGCGCCGCCGAGAACACCAACCGGGTGCTCGTCGAGCTCATCTCCGACGCTCTCGAGAGCGTCGGACTGCCCGGAGACGCGGTGCAGACCGTCGACGACTTCGGTCGGGCGGGCGCCGCTCACCTCATGCGCGCCCGCGGCTTCATCGACGTGCTCATCCCGCGGGGGAGCGCCGACCTCATCAACACCGTCGTCGCCGAATCCACCGTGCCCGTCATCGAGACGGGCGCCGGAGTGGTGCACGTCTTCCTCGACGAAAGCGCGTCCGAAGAGTGGGCCGTCGACATCGTGCACAACGCGAAGGTGCAACGACCGAGCGTCTGCAACGCGATCGAGACGCTGCTGGTGCACCGTGATGCCGCCGACCGCCTGCTCCCCCCGGTGGTGCGGGCACTGACCGCGTCGGGGGTGACCATCCACGGCGACGACCGCGTGCGCCGCCTGGTGCCGGATGCCGTGCCCGCCACCGAGGACGACTGGCGCGCCGAGTACTACACCCTCGATCTCGCGGTGGCGATCGTGGACGACCTCGATGCCGCGCTCGCGCACATCGCCGAGTACTCCACGCACCACACCGAGTCGATCGTGACGAACGATCACGCGAACGCCGAGCGTTTCCTCGCCGAGGTCGACTCCGCCGTGGTGATGGTGAACGCGTCGACTCGGTTCACCGATGGCGGCGAGTTCGGTTTCGGCGCGGAGGTCGGCATCTCCACGCAGAAGCTGCACGCGCGCGGCCCGATGGGCCTCCCGGAACTCACCAGCACCAAGTGGCTGGTGCGCGGGTCGGGGCACGTGCGCGCCTGACGCGTGGCTTAAGCTGGGTTCTGCGCGCGTCCATCCACGCGCATCCGCCGATCGGAGATTTCATGCAGCACGTCGCTCTCGCCGCCCTCACCGCATTCGAGTCCGAGTTCGCTCGTGAGCTTCCGTTCCCGGCCTGGGTCTTCGGAGCGATCGCGCTCTCGATCTTCTTCGTTCTCGGCATCGTGGTGTGGAGCTACCGCGACGTGGCGAACCGGCACCGCGGCAAGTTCGAGCGCGGTGCGGCGCCGGAGCAGGGACACGGGACCGGGTCGAGCCACTAGCGCCAGCGACAGCGATGCATGCAGCTGGCGGTCGTCGCCGCATCGGCGTAATGGGTGGAACCTTCGATCCCATCCACCACGGGCACCTCGTGGCCGCCAGCGAGGTGGCGCAATCCCTGGACCTCGACGAGGTGGTGTTCGTCCCGACCGGTGAGCCGTGGCAGAAGCGCGCGGTGAGTTCGGCCGAGCACCGTTACCTCATGACCGTGATCGCGACCGCGGCCAACCCCCGGTTCACCGTCAGCCGGGTGGACATTGACCGCGAGGGCCCCACCTACACGATCGACACGCTCCGCGACCTGCACGCCGAGCGACCGGACGCCGACCTGTACTTCATCTCCGGTGCGGACGCGATCTCGCAGATCCTCAGTTGGAAGGATGTGCACGAGCTCTGGTCGCTCGCCCACTTCGTTGCTGTCACCCGCCCCGGCCACGCGCTCACCGTTAGTCAATTGCCGGAGGGCGACGTAAGCTTGCTGGAGGTTCCGGCACTGGCGATATCTTCGACCGATTGCCGGGCGAGGGTGGGTCGGGGATTCCCGGTCTGGTATTTGGTTCCCGATGGTGTCGTTCAGTACATCTCGAAACACCATCTGTATCGGAGTTCTGTATGACGGAGTTGGTCGATTCGGGCGTGGCTGGTGAGCAGCCGCTGACCCGTCGTCAACTCCGCGAACGAGAGCGGATGCTCGCCCAGCAGCACCCGCAACAGGTCGGTGACGCGGATGCTGTCCCCGCAGCAGAGAACGCCTATACCGAACCGGCGCCCACCGAGGGTGCATCGATCGGCCACGATCCCATCAAACACGTCGCCTCTTTTCCGAGCCCGGCGCACGCGTCGAGTGCCGCGCAATCGGCCGCCGGCGTGGACGGCGCCGCGAACCCCGATGGTGACGCCGAAAGCCGCGCCGCCGACGACGACTCCGCTGACGCCGCCTGGACCGTGCCCGACACCGGCGGGCACAGCGTGCACACCAGCTGCCTCGTGCTGCCGACCCTTCCCGCTCCTGGGAACACCCACGAGGTCATCGATGGCACGGGCGCCATACTCGTGACCGGATCCATGGAGGCGCCGCTCGCGTCCGGTGCCCCCGGCGCCCTGTCCGACCGTTACGACTCGGCCGAGATCGACCGCCTCATCGACGCCGCCGACGGTGAGGGTCACGTGGTCTTCGACACCGAGCCCGTGAGCGCCACCCGGGCGGTCAGCAATGCCACCTCCGCCAGTGTTCTCATCCGACCGCCGGCGCGCAACCGCATCAGTACGCCCGTCGTCCTGGCGTGCACCGGGGGAGTGCTCCTCGTGGTCGTCGGCACTCTCCTCTCCGTCGCCTTCGGCATGGGGCTGTAGCAGCCCGCCTTCCCATCCCTTCCGTTACCTCTCACCCGATAAAGGACCCTGTGACCGCTACCGAGCACGCACGCACTCTCCTCACCGCAGCCGCCCGGGCTGCCGATTCGAAGCAGGCCGAAGACCTCGTCGCCCTCGACGTGTCGGGGCCGTTACCCCTCACCGATATCTTCCTCATCGCCTCGGCGCGCAACGAACGCAACGTTCTGGCGATCGCGAATGAGATCGAGGACAAGCTCCTCGATCAGGGTTCGAAGCCGCTGCGCCGCGAGGGCCGCGCCGAGGGCCGCTGGGTACTGCTCGACTTCGGTGACCTCGTGGTGCACATCTTCCACGAGGAGGACCGGCTGTACTACTCGCTCGAGCGTCTCTGGAAGGACTGCCCGGTCGTTCCGATCGACATTCCGCAGGTTCCGGCGTAGCCGCGCCCGGTGGCGTACAAAGCAGCCGCCGGGATGTAGTAATCTTGTGGAGTTGTCTTCCGGGGTTCCGGAAGGCTGCGGGTCTGTGGCGCAGCTGGTAGCGCACCTGCATGGCATGCAGGGGGTCAGGGGTTCGAATCCCCTCAGATCCACCACCACCCCGATCGATGGCTGAAACGCCACGGTCGGGGTTTTTGTTGTCGTCGAACGGAATGGCCGTTCCGCGCGACTGCGGGCCCTTCGTCCGGAACCCGGAAATGCTTGGGAAAGGCGCCGACGCAGACGTAGCCTTTTCCTGCGGGCGGTCCCGCTCGCATTCCTCGACAGAAGAAGGCGGCGAAGCAGACATGAGCACGATGATGGACATGATGAAGTCCATGCCTCAGGGCGAGATGGCGATGGACATGACGGAGATGCAGGACTGCATCGAGGCGTGCTCCGCCGCCGCGATGGCGGCGACCATGTGCGCCGACGCGGACGCGGGTCAGGACATGGCGCGGTGCGCGTCGATGTGCCTCAACACCGCGGACGTCGCCACGGCGATGATGCGGATGATGATGCGACCGACCGGATACGACGCGACGGTGATGCGGTCGATGATGATGGCGTGCGTCAGCATGGGTGAGGCCTGCGCAGCCGAATGCGGGGCGCACGCGGAGATGCACGACCACTGCCGCATCTGTGCCGCGGCCTGCGACGCGATGGTGAAGGCCTGTCAGGCGGCGATGCCCGCGGCCTGATGCGGCCCGCACAGCAGATTCCCGTCGGCCGACGTCGCGAGCGTCAGAGGGGAATCGGTCGAGCAGAGTACCAGGACGTGCCGACCGCGAGAATCTCCGCGACCGGATGAGCGGCGACCGGTTCCCCGGGCGACACGACGGCGGAACCGGTCAGTCGGAGAAGCGACCCGTCGAGGAGGATCACGTCGACCACGCCGTGCCGCACCGCGGACACGAGCCCGTCGCACCACGCCCCCGGAGATGCTCCGGCGACCGCGCGCTGAATCGGCAGTAGACCCACAGAACTGTTCGGCACGGCTTCCCTTCCTCGTGCGTCGAGGTTAGGTCGCGCGCCCGCGAAGGGATAGCGGCGTCGTCACACGGCGACACAGTCTGCGACGTCCGGGTGGATTTCCCGATGCCCGGATCCCGGTGTCGGCTCATCATCGACGCACGAGAGAAGTCACGCGCACTCGATAGGCGTTCACCCACGTCCCGCGCGCTCGCCAACGCCGGCAATCCGATACCGGGAGTGCTGGGGGGGGGGGGTCCGCCGACTCGGTCCTCGGTCTGAGGCGAATGGTTACGGGCGGCGGGACCGCTCACGGAGACGGCGCTCGATTCCCGCTACCGCGATCGATCCGACCGCGGCATAGCCGGCGCTGAGGAGCACGTCGGTCCAGTCGGCGTGCCCGCGCACCATTGCGAAGCCCACGATCGCGAACATGGCAGCGGCGATGGCGATGAGAAGGGGGAGCGGTTCCGAGACCCTCCGCTGACGCTCGGCCACGATGCTCCCTCTCGCATGTCAGTGCCGCCGACGCCGGGCGGCGCCTCCTCGGCATCCTCCATTCTGCCGTGCACCCCGAACGGCCCGCACCGTACGCCGCAGCTCATCCACATCAATGTGGAAATGTGTTGTATTCGAGGTGAAGCACAGGTAAAGTCACATAAACACAGATCGACAGACCGCACGCTCGTCAATGGGGACAGGAGAATCGATGTACGCGGAGGAGCGACAGGAGCGTGTGGCGCACCTGATCGAGAGCGAGGGCCGCGTGTCCGTGCTCGATCTGGCCAGCACGTTCGACGTGACCGCCGAGACCGTCCGTCGCGACCTGGCCCAGCTCGAGTCCCGTGGAGTCGTGCGGAGGGTGCACGGCGGGGCCGTGGCGCCATCCCGCACGAGCCGGCTGGAGGAGAGCGTGTCCGCGCGCACCGACCGGAACGCCGCTGCCAAGAGCCGCATCGCCGACGCCGCCCGCACGCTGCTTCCCTCATCGTTCAGCGGAGCCGTGGCCGTCGACGCCGGAACGACCACGGGGCTCCTGGCCGAGCACATCGCCAGGTGGCGCCCGGATGCGGCCCACCGATCGCTCGTCATCATCACCAACGCCGTGTCCATCGCCTCGATCGTCGGAACGAATCCCGATGTCGAGGTGCAGTTGCTCGGCGGACGCCTGAGGGGTATCACGGGTGCTGCCGTGGGGGCGGCCACCGTCGCGCAGTTGCGCGGTGTGCGCCCGGACATCGCCTTCCTCGGCGCGAACGGCGTGCACGCCGACTTCGGACTGAGCACCCCGGATCAGGAGGAGGCCGCCGTCAAGTCCGCCTACGTGACCGCCGCCCGCCGCACCGTCGCTCTCGTCGACGACTCCAAGCTCGGCGAAGAGGCCCTCATGCGGTTCGCCGCCCTCGATGAACTCGACACCCTCATCACCAGTGCGCAGCCGGAGGACCGGCTCGCGTCAGCGCTCACCGACGCCGAAGTGGAGGTGATGGTCGCATGATCGTCACGTTGACCGCCAATCCCAGCCTCGACCGCACCATCGAGCTGTCCGAGCCGCTGCGCCGCGGCGAGGTGCAGCGCGCGTTCGCGACCGAGGAGCAGCCCGGCGGCAAGGGCGTCAACGTGTCTCGCGCGCTGCTCGCATCGGGCCTCGACACGCTCGCCGTGCTGCCCGGGGCCCGCACCGATCCGATGCTGCAGGCCCTCGCCGCCGCTGGCATCCCGTCGGCGAACCTGCCGGTGACCGGACGCATCCGGTCGAACGTCACCCTCACCGAGCCCGACGGCACGACCACGAAGGTCAACGAGCCCGGGCCCACGCTGACCGATTCCGATGCAGAGGCCCTGACCCGGCTCGTCGTCGCATCGTCCGCCGGTGCGACGTGGCTCGTGCTCGCCGGGTCGCTTCCGCCCGGCCTCTCCGACGACTTCTACGCCAGGGTGATCCGTGCCGTGCGGGCGGAGCTCGGGTCGTCAGCTCCCCGCGTCGCGGTGGACTCGTCCGGTGCGCCGCTGTCCGCGCTGTTCGCCGCCGGCGCCCAGGTCGACCTCATCAAACCGAACGCCGAAGAACTGGCCGAGCTCACCGGCGCCGCTGTCGGCGACGCCCTCGAGGACGACGTCGACGCCGCATTCGACGCCGCGCGATCGCTGGTCGGCCCCGGGTGCGCAGCCGTTCTGGCGACCCTCGGTTCCCGCGGCGCGGTGCTCGCCACCGCGGATGGCGGGTGGCTCGCCGAGATGCCCCCGGTGGTGCCGCGCAGCACCGTCGGAGCAGGGGACTCGTCGCTCGCCGGCTATCTGCTGGCCGACGCCGCGCGCCAGCCGCCGGAGCGTCGCCTCGCCCAGGCCGTCGCGCACGGATCGGCCGCCGCCTCCCTGCCCGGAAGCACCATGCCGGCCGCGCACCAGACGCGGCCCGACACGGCCATCCTCCGCAGTCTCTCGTCCCGCACGCCGTAACCGCACTGAACCTCACCCATCCGCCCGATCAGGAGAACACAATGACGTCCCTCATCACCCCCTCACTCGTCGTGCTCGACGAGAACCTCGGCACCGACCGTGCCGGGGTCATCCGCGCACTGGCGCGCCTCGTGGTCGACAGCGGCCGCGCAACCGACACCGAAGCGCTCTTCGCGGACGCATGGGCGAGGGAATCGAAGACCGACACCGGCATCCCGGGTGGCCTCGCGATCCCGCACTGCCGATCCGCGGCCGTGCTCGAACCGACGCTCGCCATGGCGCGACCGAACCCGGGCATTGATTTCGGCTCCGCCGACGCGCCCGCGGACCTGATCTTCTTCATCGCGGCACCCGATGGAGCAGATCAGGCGCACCTCGCGCTGCTGTCCAAGCTCGCCCGCTCCCTCATCAAGCCGGACTTCGTGGCCGCCCTCCGCGAGGCACCGTCGCGCGAGGCCATCGTCTCACTCGTCGACGGCGCTCTCACCGACGCCCCGGCACCCGCACCGGCCACCGCGCCCGCCGCCGCGCCGGCAGCGTCATCGTCCGCGCACCCGGTGAGCGGCGCGCCTGCCACCGCCGGAGCGGCCGGCGCGACGGCGGTAGCGGCCGAGCGCCCCGTGCTCGTGGGCGTCACGGCGTGCCCCACCGGCATCGCGCACACCTACATGGCGGCGGACGCGCTCGTCGCTGCCGCCGACCGGGCCGGTGTCGACCTGCACATCGAGACGCAGGGGTCGTCGAGCACCACGGCGCTCGATCCCGACCTCATCGCCCGAGCATCGGCCGTGATCTTCGCCGTTGACGTCGACGTTCGCGACAAGGGCCGCTTCGCCGGAAAGCCCGTGATCCAGTCGCCCGTGAAGCGCGGCATCGACGCTCCCGACACCATGATCGCGGAGGCCCTCGCGGCCGGGGACGACCCGAACGCCGCCCGCGTCGCCGGAGGTGGCGCCGACGCCGGTGCCCGCACGGTCGGCGCACCGAACGAGCACGCCGGCCAGAAGCTCAAGCGGTGGCTCCTCACCGGCGTCAGCTACATGATCCCCTTCGTCGCCGGCGGCGGCCTCCTCATCGCGCTCGGCTTCCTGCTGGGTGGCTTCGACATCACCGACGACGCCGGGGACATCATCCTCGGCAACAGCCTGTTCAACCTCCCGGAGGGCGGGCTGGCCACGTACCTGGGCGCGGTCGCGTACATCATCGGTGCAGCATCGATGGGCTTCCTCGTTCCCGCCCTCGCCGGGTACATCGCCTACGCGATCGCGGACCGCCCCGGCATCGCCCCGGGCTTCACGGCAGGCGCCGTGGCTCTGATCATGAACGCGGGCTTCCTCGGCGGCCTCGTCGGCGGTCTGCTCGCCGGCGGGATCGCCTACGCGATCGGTCGCATCGACGTGCCGCGCTGGCTCCGCGGGCTCATGCCGGTGGTCATCATCCCGCTGTTCGCCTCCATCGTCGCCTCGGGACTCATGATCGTGATCCTCGGCGGCCCCATCGCCGCGCTGATGTCAGGGCTGAACGACTGGCTGTCCTCGCTCTCGGGCGCCTCGGCGGTGCTGCTCGGCGTCATCCTCGGCGTCATGATGGCGGTCGACCTCGGCGGACCGGTCAACAAGGTCGCCTACGCCTTCGCGGTCGCCGGTCTCGGCGCCGGTGCGGCAGACAACCAGGCGCCGTGGATGATCATGGCGGCGGTCATGGCCGCGGGGATGGTGCCGCCGCTCGCCATGGCGCTCGCCACCGTGCTCGACCGACGCCTGTTCAGCCCGGTCGAGCGCGAGAACGGCAAGGCGGCGTGGTTCCTCGGAGCAGCATTCATCTCCGAGGGGGCGATCCCGTTCGCCGCGGCCGACCCGCTGCGCGTCATCCCGGCGGGCATCGTGGGAAGCGCCCTCACCGGCGCCATCGTGATGGGCGCCGGGGTCACGTCTCAGGCGCCGCACGGTGGAATCGTCGTCTTCTTCGCCATCGGCAACTTCCCGATGTTCCTGCTGGCCATCGCGGCGGGTACCGTTGTCTCGGCGCTCGTCGTGATCGCCCTCAAGCGCTGGGTGGCCAAGAAGCCGGGATCCGTCGACTCGCAGGCGGCGGTTTCCGTAGCCTGAAAGCCCACCCCGTCCGAACCACCCCGTCCCTAACGACACCAAGGAGAACCCCATGGCCGAGCGCCACGCCACCATCGCCAGCCGCGTCGGGCTGCACGCCCGCCCCGCATCCCTCTTCATCGAGGCCGTTGCGAAGCAGCCGGTGCCGGTGACCATCAGCAAGAACGGAAGCACTCCGCTGAACGCGGCGAGCATCCTCTCGATCATGAGCCTCGGTGCCGCTCACGGCGAGGTCGTCACCCTCGCAGCCGAGGGCGAAGGCGCCGAGAAGGCGCTCGACGAGCTCGCGGCCCTGCTCGAGACGGACCTCGACGCCGTCGAGTAGCTCCTCCGCTAGTTCCCTAGCGGAACCTCCAGGCCCGCCGGCTCACCAGTCGGCGGGCCTGTAGTTCTTCAGGAACACGCCCGACACGTCTTCGCCCTGCTCGCCCCGCACGATCGGGTCGTACACGCGCGCCGCACCATCGACGAGGTCGAGGGGCGCGTGGAAGCCTTCCTCGGCGAGGCGGATCTTCGTGGGGTGCGGGCGCTCGTCGGTGATCCAGCCCGTGTCCACGCTCGTCATCAGGATGCCGTCGGTCTCCCGCATCTCGCGGGCGCTGGTGCGGGTGAGCATGTTGAGTGCGGCCTTCGCCATGTTGGTGTGCGGGTGTCCCGGGCCCTTGTAGCCGCGGGAGAAGACTCCCTCCATCGCCGAGACGTTCACGACGTACGTGCGCCGGGCGGGGGAGGCGGCGAGGGCGGGACGGAGTCGGCTGACCAGCAGGAACGGCGCGGTCACGTTGGCGAGTTGCACCTCGAGCATCTCCAACGGGTCCACCTCCTGCACGTGCTGCGACCAGCTGTTCGACGCGTGCAGGTCGGGCACGAGACCTCCGGCGTCGATCGCCGTGCCGTCCGCGTGGCGGGCGAGCGAGGAGGAGCCGGGCGCGAGAGCGAGATCGGTGAGCTGCGCCGCGGAAAGCCCGACGGCGTCGGCGAGGATCGGATGCGCGGCGACCGACGCGGCGAGGGCCTCCGGATGCGCGTCGTTGGTGTGTCCGAACGTGAGCATCTCCGGTAGCAGACCGTCGGGCAGCGGTGCCGATTCCGCCTCGGCCAGCCGCGAGTACGAGCCGGGGGAGCGTCGCACGGTCTGCGCCGCGTTGTTGATGAGGATGTCGAGGGGACCCTGTTCCGCGACCGAGTCGGCGAGGGCGATCACCTGCGCCGGGTCTCGGAGGTCGAGGCCGACGATGCGGAGGCGGTGCAGCCAGTCCCCGGAGTCGGGCAGCCCGGCGAAGCGACGCACGGCGTCCCGCGGGAAGCGCGTGGTGATGGTGGTGTGCGCCCCGTCGCGGAGCAGCCGCAGGGCGATGTGCATGCCGATCTTCGCGCGCCCTCCAGTGAGGAGGGCACGCTTGCCGGAGAGATCCGCGC
Source organism: Planctomonas psychrotolerans (assembly GCF_008642235.1). GTDB lineage: Bacteria > Actinomycetota > Actinomycetes > Actinomycetales > Microbacteriaceae > Planctomonas > Planctomonas psychrotolerans. The sequence goes on from NZ_SJEV01000001.1 coordinate 2,822,392, forward strand.
TGGCGGTGCGCTTGGCGGAGTTGAGGCGGGCGCAGTCGGGGCAGAGCTGGTGGTAGAAGGCGTCGACCGACGTGTAGTGCGTCTTGCAGATGTAGCAGGGCCGGGAGCGGAGCAGGGTTCCGGCGGTCGGCGAGGTGGTACCGATCGAGAGCTCGATGCCGCGGGTCTCGTCGTCAATGCGGTCTGCGGCGCCGGTGGCCGTGGCGGCGATCACGGCTTTGTCCGCAAGAGCGATGACGCTGCGCTTCTCCAACCGGCGGTGCTTCTTGACCGATTTGAACATGCGTGCGGTGGCCCGACGCACCGCGATGAAGTCGGGGTGCTCCTCGTCGATCCCCGCCAGCGACTCCAGCACGCGCAGCGTGGTTCCGAGGTCGACGGGGTCGATGGGGGAGGGAGAGGCGTCGAAGGTCACAGAAGATCGTACCCGAGGCTGCGGTGTGCCCCGACGAACGAGCCCGCCCGGGTGAGCGCCCGGCCCGAGCGCGCTACCGGTGCTGAGCGATTGCTCCGGCTCCGGCACCCCGGATGCCGGAGAAAGTGCTCAGTCGACGGAGGTCAGTTCGGACCGTGTCGGCACCCAGCGACTGTGCGCCGTGAAGAAGCCCAGCAGAGTGCCCGCGACGAACGATCCGAGACCCCCCGCCGCGAGGTCGCCGATCGTGTCGTCGTAGTTCACGAAGATCGACGCGTCGACGAAGTTGTGCCCCATCCACTCCGCGAACTCCCACAGCACGCCGATCGACAGACCGAACGAGGTGGTGAGCACCGTGCCGCTGAGGTCGGAGCCGCTCGACACGGGTGACCCGGATCGCGCCGTGAGACGGACGAACAGGAGGAACGCCACCACCGCGGCCAACCCGTTGGTGAGGAAGTGGATGACGATGTCCCATCCGGGCACGGTCGTGTACAGGTCGAGAACGCTGCTCCAGGCCGCCACCAGCACCACGACACCGAACGGGGCATCGAGCGCGGCCCGAGCGCCGAGGAAGCGGGGAAGCACGAGCCCGAGCATCGCCAGGGCGAATACGGCGGTCTCGACCAGGCCGAGGAACACGGCCGCGACCCCGAAGCTCACCAGCCCCGCCATGCGTACGGCATCGGCGAGAACCTCCGGAGCACCGCGAGGTGCTCGCAGGAACGTTTCCATCACCCCTGCAGACTAACCGCCGGTCGCTGGGGAATCGGCTAACGCGCCGACGCGCAGCACCGCCTGCACGGGCTCGTGGTCGGATGCCGCGGCACCGTCGAACCGCGCCGCGTTGATGCCGCAGCGAGCGACCCGGATGCCGCCACTGACGAGGATCCAGTCGATCTGCCTTCCTCCGACCCGCGGAGCACGGTACCGCGAGTAGGTACCCCAGGATTCGGTGAGTCGGCGGTCGGCATCGGTCCAGGCGTCGCGGAACGGCCCGGCATCGACGAGCTCGCGGTAGGGCGCGGTGGCTACGGCGGTATTCGCGTCGCCGAGCAGCACCGTGGGCGCCGTCGCGGTACGGGCGATCCCGGCGAGCATCCGCGCGGAACGCAGCCGGGAGCGGGCGGAGAGGTGGTCGAGGTGGGTGTTGAGCACGCTCAGGCGCGCGCCCGTTGCCAGATCGACGAATTGCGCGCGCACAGCAATGCGGGGAAACAGGTTGCCCCAGGATCGCGATCCCGGCACGTCGGGGGAGTCCGACAGGGCGTATTGAGCCCAGTCGGTCAGCCGGAGGCGCTGGGAATCGAAGAGGATGGCGCACTGCTCCCCGCCGCCGTCGGGATTCCTGCCGCGACCGACCGCCGCGAACGACGGACCGAGGCCCTCGGTGAGGAACCGCACCTGCCCCGGAACGGCCTCCTGCACTCCCAGCACCGACGGCTGCTCCGACAGGAGCAACCGCCGGAGGGCCGGTGCGCGAGTGCTCCAGGCGTCCGGACCGCCCCGGCGGAGGGAGGGCACCGGGCGCCGCACGTTGAGGGTCATGACGTGCAGGTCTGGGGCCGGCACCGCACCGATCAGTGCGGCGTCGGAAGGCGCCGGTTCGATGCCTCCCGATGCCGTCATGCCGCCAGCGTAGACGCCGGCGGCATGACGGGCAGGGTGGGACCTCAGTGCTGCGAACCGGCGGCGGTGCGGCGGCGTGCGCCGAACCAGAGGAGTCCGCCGACGCCCATCAGGGCTGCGGCGATGCCGATCGGCAGCGCCGCATCGGACCCCGTGCTGGCGAGCGAACCGGGGCGGCGGTCACCGGTGTCCCGGTTCCCCGCCGTGCCCGTGCCGTTCCCCGTTCCGGTTCCGCTGCCGCCGCTTCCTGCGCCCGGCGCGGGCGTCGGGTCGGGGCTGGGCGCCGGTGCCGGGGTGGTCGGCGAGGGCTCGGGTGTCGGTGTCGGTGTCGGGGTGGTCGGCGTCGGCTCGGGCGAGGTGGTGACGAGGCTCCAGTTCTGCTCGAAGAAGTCCGCCGGGTCGATGACCCCGCGCTCGCTCGCCCACTCGATCAGCAACTGGCGGATCTCGAGGAGCTCGTTATAGACGACCGGTGCCTCCGCCACGTGCGGGAAGGCGCCGCCGCCACTCTGACGGTAGTTGTTCACCGCGAGGATGAACTCGTCGTCATCCGCCAGCGGCGAGCCGTCGGGCAGGGTGAGCCCGACGATGCGCGAACCGACCGGCTGCGAGATGTCGATGGTGTAGTTCAGGCCGGGAAGGGCGTCGAAGTTGTAGTCCGGCACGCCCGTCGGGCGGTCGGGGTACACGGCGTTCGTCCCCGTCTCCGGGTCGAACTCCGCGCCCTCCTCCACCTGCACGAAATAGCGGGCGGAATACTCGAGGTAGTCGCGCACCTCGGCGCCGGTCATCCGCACCCCTCGGAGCGTGTTCTCGAAGATGTACAGGCCGGCGATGTCGCGGATGGTCACCTCGCCCTCCGGGAAGAGCGCGGTGCGCGAGAACGGCGAGGCCTGCGAGATCACCGGGATGTCGGCCCACTCGGTCCCCTCGAGGGCCGCATCCACCGTGTCGGCCTGCACCCGGTTGATGAAGTCGATGATCGCGGTGTCCTCGTAGCGCGACGACGCGGCCGGCAGTGCCGTGACGCTGGTCGCGACCGGCGTGTTGACGTAGTCGATCGTCGCCTGGTGCTGGTCGGCGAGTGCGGCGACCACCGACTCGTCCTCGGTGGCGATGTCGCTGCCGTAGTGCGCCGTGGCGACCGGAGCGCCGGCGTCGGACCAGTCCACGTCAAAGCCGCCGTCGGCGTCGGGCAGCAGGGTGAGGGTGACCTCGGTCACGCTCTGCGCCCAGTAGAAGGGCTGCGTCAGCAGCACCTTCTCGCCGGCCACGTTGGTGTAGACCTTGCCCGGAATGTCCTGGTGACTGTGGCCGGCGACGAGCACGTCGATGCCCGGCACCTGGTAGGCGATGTTGTTGACCACGTCCTCGTTGAGGTCGGCGGGGTCGTATTCGGTGTCCGGGACCGTCCCCTCGCCGGTGTGCGCGATCACGACGACCACGTCGGCCTGGTCCGCGACGACCGGGACCCACTCCTTCGCCGCGGTCACCATGTCCTGGAACTCGAGCACGCCCTCGACGTACTGCTTGTCCCACACCCGCACGCCGGGCGTGACGAGGCCGAGGACACCGATCGTCACGGTCTCGCCGTCGATGGTCCGCTCGATCAGGGTGTAGGGGTCGTGATACGGCTTGCCCGTCGCGACATCGATCACGTTGGCGCCGAGCAACGGCGCGTCGAGGCCCTCGTCGTAGGCGCTCAACAGGTCGAGCCCGTAGTTGTACTCGTGATTGCCCACCACCTGGGCGTCGTAGCCGATGGTGTTGAAGGCCTGCGCCATGGGGTGAACGGTGCTGCCGTCGAGCACGGCCGCGGCACCGTCGCCGAGGCCGTAGTAGTACGTGAGGGGTGTGCCCTGGATGGCGTCGCCGTTGTCGACCACGACGACGGCTTCCTCGCCCTCCCGTACTCGCACGTCATCCACCACGGTGGCGACCCGGGCGAGACCGAGTGCCTCGTCGGCCGGGTACTCCGCGTTGGCGAAGTAATCCCAGTTGACTACGTGCCCATGGGTGTCCGTGGTCGACATCAACGTCAGTTCGACGCCGTCCGTCGGCAGCTCCGCCGCTGCTGCGGCGGGCGCCGCGAGCGTGAGGGCGACACCCGCGAGGGTGACTCCGCTCAGGGTTCGAGAAAAGCGCATCAGGCTCCTGTTCATCGGAAGTATGTGGGGAAACGTTATCCGGATCGCGTGAACAGCGCGTTACGCGATCGAGATCTCGGAATCGGGCGCACCGTGACACCTGCGGCACGTGCTCATCCGAGCCCGGCGAAGTCGTCGGCTGGGCCGTCTGCTCCGGTTGTCTCACCCGCTCCACCGAGCAACCGTCGAGTGAGTGCCGCTCCGGTGGCCAACAGCGTGTCGAGCGCCTCGGCAAGATCCGCGTCGGTCGGGGAATCGCCACGGATGGCAGCGCGGAGCACGGTGCGACGCATCAGTTCCTTCGCGAAGGATCCGGTCGTTCCGTCTGCGGCCAGGGCGGCCGCCTCCAGGGCCTTCTCGCTGAGGGGGAGCCCACCGGCGTATCGGCGGAACAGCCGGCGGCGCGTCTCGAAACCCGGCAGGGGGATCTCCACGCCGAGGTCGACGCGTCCCGGCCGATCGGCGAGTGCGTGCTCGAGCACGTCCACCCGGTTCGTCGTCATCACGAACGCGATGTCCGCGTCGCCGTCCAGACCGTCGAGCACGTCGAGCACCTCGAAGAGGAGCGGTTGCGGCGTATAGGTGCGCTCCATCGCGACGAGGTCGATGTCTTCGAGCACCACGATCGATGGCGTGAAGGTGCGGGCGATCTCGGCAGCCGCGGTGACGAACTGAATGCTCGATCCCGTGAGCACGATGGCGGTGACGTTCGGCGTTCGCGCCAGCAGGTGCCGAACGGTGAGAGTCTTGCCCGTGCCGGGTGGGCCGTACAGCAGGACCCCCGCTTGAGGTGTTGACCGGACGCGAGGAGAGTCCGCCGATGCTCACCGATGCCGACGACGTGATCGACGACGTTGTCGAGGATGCCGGCCTCGAGCACGATGGCGTCCTCCGGCACGTCCGGACGGGGGAGGAACGACGCCCCGGCCGACTGGCCGTACTGGGTCGCCCGAAAGGACAGAACCTGCCCGCGGAGCACGCTGGAGTCGATCATCTGCGCCCGTAGCCGGGAGAGGAAGGACGCGACCGCATCCTGGTTAGGGGCCATGATCTCGAGTTGGGCGTGCTCCCGCCCGAACTGCGGAGCGGGACCGCGCTGAATGAGCGCGATCGGCGTGCCCTCGTGTCGGAGCAGACGCAACCCGAACTGAACCACCCGACGCGAGCTGTCGGGGCCGGTGGCGAGCGTCGCATAGGCGACAGGACCGACGTCGAATCGCCCGTGCGCGTTCGACACGAGGTCCGACAGGGAACTGTGGAAGCGTTGTTCCCCGCCCGTCACCCCGAACAGGGAGTCCGGGGAATCGCCCGCGATGACGTCGAGCGCGATATCAGCATCCACGAGCCGATGCGGCGGAAGCTCCTCGGTGACGATCGGCACCGCCGCAGCATCAGTGCCGAGGTATTCGCTGAGGAAGTCTCCGAGCGGCGTCCGTTCGTCACGGAGGTCCGCCATGGCCAGCTCCGAAGCGCGTTGCATGTAGCCGGCGACGGCTCGCAGGAGATCGCGGTCGAGAGGGTCGAGCGGCATACCGCCCCCAATCCGGCGGCACGGCGCCATCCGTTCACCCTAGCCGCGCACGCCCCCGAGGGGAGAGTACGGTTCACCCATCACCGACTACGCGAGCCGGCGTGTGACCGATCGGAATGCTCATGAGCAACGCCACCTCCACTCCGGATCCCGACGAGTCCGTCGACCCGAAGGATGTCGATCCGGAGACGGGTACCGATAAGGAGGACAAGCCGGTCGACAACCCGTCCGGCTGACGCCACCGTCTCGGCGCCTCTCAGCGATCGCGCCGCACCCGCAGAACGGTATCGATAACCGGATGGGCGGTGCCGTCCGGACGAATGGCGTGCCGATCGACGAGGTCATTGGTCTCGACGACCCAGCCGTCGTCCAGGTGGAGCGACGCGAGCACCTCGTCGGGCGTCGGAAGGGGAAGGGCGTTCTGATCGTGCTCGCCGGAGCCCGATCGCGGCGGCCCGCCATGGCCGACGACGAGAAGTCGGCCCCCACGGCCCACCGCGGCGGCCGCGCGCCGCAGGATTCGCTCGCGCGGAAGCTCGACGGGGGAGTGCAGGAACGCCGCGGTGACCAGGTCGTACCGCATCATCGGCTGCCAGGCCGCGAGATCCGCTCGCACCCAGTCGATCCGGTCGGCGAGTCCCTCCTGCAGCGCTCTCGCTGCCCCGACGGCGAGGGCCGATGCCGAGATGTCGACGGCCGTCACGCTCCATCCTCGGGCCGCGAGCCAGAGCGCGTCCCCGCCCTCGCCGCAGCCGAGGTCGAGGGCGCTGCCCGCGGCGAGGTCGACCACCTCCCGCTCGACCGCCGCGTTGACGGAGCCGCTCCACACCCTCCCGCTCTCTCCACGGTGGGTGAGGTAGCGCGACTCCCAGAACGTGGCGGGATCGGTGGCTGCATCCTCGATTGCGGGAGCCATCCGGGTCACCTCCGTTCCGCGCTGAGAGAGAACGCGGTCGCGTCGCCTAGCCCACGGTCCGCGTCGCTCGAGCCGCCCGCCCGCGCTGCGTCGACCCGCGCGGTCGCTGCGGCGACGTCCACGGCGACGAACTCCCCGTTGAGGGCGAGGGCCGCGGTGGCGCCGGATCCGGCAGCGATCGGGACGAGCGCTGCCGGACTGCTGGAGTTGCCGACCGCCCAGACGCCCTCGACACTGGTCCTGCCGAACGCATCCACGGCGGTCCACGACCCGAAAGGGGTCTCGGTGCGCTCAGCGCCCAGCTGTCGCAACGGCTCGTCCAGGGCCACAGGTGCCGGTTCCGCGAACACCACATCGATCGGCGTCGTCGTTCCGTCCGCCAGTCCGAGGCCGGTGACGGAGTCCCCGTCGGTGACGACGTGCGTGACGGCACAGTGCTCGAACCGCACGCCACGCTCCTCGAGCACGAGCCGGTCGGTCTCAGGGATCGGTCCCGCCAGGGCGGTGAACACGGTGATGTTCGCCGAATACGAGCGCAGCATGTGCGCCTTGTGCAGTCCCGCGACCGAGCCCGCGAGGACCCCGATGGCGCGCCCGGCGGCTTCGTACCCGTCGCAGTACGGGCACGCGACGACCCCGCGACCCCACGCATCGGCGAGACCGGGGATGTCGGGAAGCCGGTCGCGGGTACCCGTGGCGACGATGAGGCGTCGGGCGGTGGCGCGCGCGCCCGTGTCGGTCTCGACCTCGAATCCGCCGTCGATGCGCCGGGTGCGCAGGACCCGCGCATTCTCGATCACACCGTCGACGGCGCGCACCTCGCGGTAGCCGTCGGCGACCAGATCGAGGGGGGAATAGCCGTCGCGACTCAGCACGCCGTGCATGTGCGGAGCGAAGCGGTTGCGTGGCTCGTGCGCGTCGAGCACGAGCACGCTGCGCCGGGCGCGCGCGAGGATGAGCGCGGCACTGAGGCCGGCGACGCCACCGCCGATGATGATCACGTCCCAGTGCTCGTTCTGCATAGGGGAGTCCTGAAGGGGGAAGTCGGGGACGGGTGACGGCTCGATGGGAGATCCGTCGGCGGGAGAAGTCGCGGTGGAGCGGGTGGACAGTTCGTCGTTCGTCATGGTGCCAGCGTGCGGGAATGCTAGCGTGATCGACAACTACCGATGCCGGATCGGCAAAGAGGAGGAGTGCCATGCCCGACGCGTCCCTCGCCCTCATCGGCCCGCGCCTCAAGAGTTGGCGGGAGAAACGGAGCATGACCCTCGCCGACCTCTCCCGGTCGACCGGAATCTCGTCCAGCACGCTCTCCCGGCTGGAGGCGGGCAAGCGAGCGCCGAACCTCGAACTCGTGGTGCCGATCGCGCGGGCGCTGCGGCTCGAGCTCGACGACATCGTCCCGCGCGCCTCACCCGACCCGCGCGTGCCGCGCACCACGAAGCGCATTGGCGAGATCCGCTTCGAGACGCTCTCGCCGGAGTCCAGCCCGGTGCAGACCTACAAGGTCACGCTGCCCGCGAACCCGGCCGGCATTCGTCAGGTTCCCGATCCGAAGGTGCACGACGGTCACGAGTGGCTCTACGTGCTCTCCGGTACCCTGCGACTCGTCCTCGGGGAGCAGGAGGTCACGCTCCGACCGGGTGAGGCGGCCGAGTTCGACACTCACATCCCGCACTGGCTGTCCGCGACCGGCGCCGGCCCGGTTGAGATGTTGTCGATCTTCAGCAAGGAGGGCAAGCGCATCCACCTGCGTGCCCGCCCGTCGACGGCGCCCACGGCCACCACCGGACGCTGAGCCTGTCGAAGGGGCGCCACCCCACGGTCCCTGAGCCTGTCGAAGGGGCGCCACCGCACCCGACGGCGCTTCGACAAGCTCAGCGACCGTACGCGTCCCACCGGGACGACGCGGCGGAGTGATGGGGGGAGGCCTAGGGTGGCTCCCATGGACACCGGGATGCAGGACGTCGCCGGCATCGGCGCCGGCGCAGATCACCTCGATGCCGAGCAGCACCTCCTCCACCGCGGGTGGACGCCCTGCGGTCGCGGTGACTGGGCAATCGCACTCGAGTCACCATCCGGTCGGCTCGCCGCACGGATCAGTCCGTTCGACCCCACCGCTCCCTTCACCGCGGCTCTCTACCGTGAGGGACGCACCACCGGATGGTTCCCGCAGCTCTACCTCGAGCGTCGACTGGAGGGCGGCGGCAGTCTGCTGCTGATGAACTTCCTCCGTCCCCTCGACGGCGCAATCGCTGCCGCGGTACTCCGTCGTCTGGAAGCTCGAGACCCTGGCATCGCCGAGGCGGCCGACCTCGTCGGGCGGATGCACCGCCGGGCGATGAGTGCGCTGCCCTGGTGCGGGCCGGTCGACGACAATCCCTCCAACGTCATGGCGGCCGCCGACGGCACGCCCCGCATCACCGACCCGTTCTATGCGGCGGGGCGGTCCCTCTACGCCGCGGTGCTCGACGCTCCAATCGACGTCGCCCGCGCCATCCCTCGGGAGCAGCGCCGGCACATCCTCGACATCCCCCTCGCCAGTAGCGGCAGCTGGGACCCCGTCGAACGCCTACGGATGCTCGAGGGACTCGCCCGGGCGGACGACGAACTCAGCGCCGAGCACACCGGGCGGCCCTGACGACGGGTCGGCCTCGACACACCGACCATCCGCCGGACCGCGTCAGCCGTGGGAGGATCCGACACCGGTGGTGGCGCGGGTGCGACGGCGGAGGACCGGTTCGAGCGCCGCGACCTCATCCTCGCTCGCGACCCGGAACGCGCCGACCGGGACCGCTTCCACCTCGCGACGACCCTGACCCCGGGTGGCACGGAGACTCGCGACGATGGACACGGTCAGAATGGCGATGACGACCGCGAGGCTCACCGTCGTCGGAATGTACAGCACGTCGAGCAACAGCATCTTGATGCCGACCCAGATCAGCACCGCGGACAGCCCCACCTTGAGGTAGATGAAGCGGTGAATCAGGTCGGCGAGCAGGAAGTACATCGCCCGCAGCCCGAGGATCGCGAACGCGTTGGCGGTGAACACCAGGAACGGTTCGCTGGTGACGGCGAAGATCGCAGGGATGGAGTCCACTGCGAAGACGATGTCGGTGACCTCCACCAGCACCAGCACCGCGAGCAGCGGGGTGGCGACCACGACACCGGCCTTGCGCACGAGGAATCGCTGTCCGGCGTACGCGTCGGTCATCGGCACGAATCGGCGGAACGCCCTGAGAATCCGGGACTTCTCCGGGTGCACGTGCTCGTTGCGGGAGCGGAACATCCGCCAGCCCGTGTAGATCAGGAACGCCGCGAAGATGTAGAGCACCCAGGAGAAGTTCTCGATCAGTGCGGCGCCGGCGGCGATGAAGATGCCGCGGAAGACGAGTGCACCGAGCACCCCGAGGAAGAGCACCCGGTGCTGGTACTCGCGAGGGACGGCGAACGCGGCGAAGATGATCGCCCACACGAACACGTTGTCCACGGCGAGGGACTTCTCGATCACGTAACCGGCGAAATACTGCTGGCCGAACTCGGCCCCCCACAGCCGCCACACCAGGGCGCCGAATGCGACACCGAGAACGACCCACACCACGGACCACGCCGCAGCTTCGCGCACACCGATCACGTGCGCGTGGCGATGCGCGACAAGATCGACGGCGAGCATCACCAGGATGACTCCGAGTACGGCGAACCACGCCCACAGGGGCACATTCATGACACAGACCTCCACGAGTATTCGTGAAGGTCTCATCGGCCTGTCGGCCCCTGCGCACCGGATCCCGCGGCGGGAACGTACTGACGATGCGGAGCGAGGATTACTCCCCTTCTGCGATCAGCAAAGTCGAGAGGTAGACGTTCTGTCAAGACCACCGAATGACATTCGCGGCGGGAAAGCGCTTGCCTCGCCGGTACGCTGAGAACGTGGGCGGGCGCCGCGACTCGGGCACCCCGGAACCGAGGAGCAGCAGCATGGACGAGGACCGGAATACGCAGCCGCTGCGGGTGGCACTGGTGGGCACCGGGGCGATCGCGGGGATTCACGCCGCCGACCTCCGAGCGGTTGCCGGCATGGAACTCGTCGCCGCCACCGACATCGATCCCCTACGCCTCCGCGACTTCGCCGCACAGTGGGATGTGGCCCGCACCTTCCCCGATCTCGAGTCGCTGCTCGGGGAACTGGGCTCGCCCGACGCGCTCGACATCGTGCACCTGTGCTCACCTCCGGGGCTGCACCGCGAGCAGGCCCTGTCCATCCTCGGCCGGGGCATCTCGGTGCTCTCCGAGAAGCCGCCGACCCTGTCGTTGACAAGCCTCGACGACATCCGGGCGGCCGAGCGGCCGGGTGGTCCGTACTTCGCGACGGTGTCGCAGCATCGCTTCGGGGGACGCGCGGTGTGGCTCCGGGAGATCGTGCGCTCCGGGGCGTTCGGCCGACTTCTGACCGGCGTCTGCAACACGTTCTGGTACCGCCCGGATGCCTACTACGACGTGCCGTGGCGGGGTGAATGGGCCAACGAGGGCGGCGGGCCCACGCTCGGTCTCGGCATCCACCAGGTCGATACGCTGCTGTCGCTGGTCGGGCCGTGGGACGAGGTCGTCGCCGTCGCCGCCCGCCGTGCGCGCACCGTGCAGGCCGAGGATGTCTCGCACGCCATCGTCACGCTCTCGGGGGGAGCGCTGATCAGCGTGGTGAACAGCGTGCTGTCGCCTCGGGAGACGAGTGCCCTTCGGCTGGACTTCGAGCACGCCACGGTGGAGCTCGACCACCTCTACGGCTACACGGACGCCGACTGGCGGGTCACCCCCGCGCCCGGTTCCGAGGATCTGGTGCGGGCCGCGCTCGTCGACGGACCACACGGTGTCCCCTCGGGACACGCGGCTCAGTTCGCGGCGATGGTCGCCGCGGTGCGATCCGGCGGGCCCCTCCCGGTCGACTCGTCGTCCGCCCGCTCCACCCTCGAGCTGATCGCGGCCACCTACGCCTCGGCGTTCACGGGCGCGCGCGTGCGGGCCGGTGACATCGATGAGCGATCGCCGTTCTATTCGAGCATGGAGGGGTCGGGCGCGCCCTGGCCGCACGAGGCGCCCGCGCCGCCGCTCTAGCCCTCCGAACCTCCGTTGCGAGCGACGGCCCTGTCGACCGCCGCCGCCGACGAGGATGCCACCAGGACCCGGGTGTGGTCGACGACGCGTTCGTCGCCGGTCAGCCGCAGTTCCAGCACGTGAGCGATCGCGTCGCTGGAGCGACCCAGCCGCAGTTCCAGCGCGCCGGGCTCCACGATGCGGGTACCCGAGCGTCCGGTGAACGCGGAGAGATCGGCATGCACCGAGAACTCCACGCGCTGGCTGTCACCGGGCTCGAGCTCGACCCGGGAATAGCCGACCAACCGGTTCTCGGGGCGCACGACGCTGGCCACCGGGTCGTGCAGGTAGAGCTGCACGACGTCGGCGCCCGCACGGTCGCCCTCATTGGTGACGGTGACGGTGACGGTGGTGGCCGACGCGGTGTCGATCTCCGCGGATCCGATCGAGGCTTCCGTCCACGCGAACGTGGTGTAGCCGAGGCCGTGACCGAAAGCGAACCGCGCGGTGGGGTCGATGTTGGACACCCCGCTCTTCCGACCCAGCGGTGACGCGAGATACGTGGTGGGCTGGCCGCCGGCCAACGCCGGGATGCTCACGGGGAGGCGCCCGGACGGGTTGACGCGGCCGCTCAGCACACCGGCGATCGCGCCGCCGCCCTCCTCACCCGGGAAGAACGTCTGGAGGATGCCAGCCGCACGCTCGGGCGCATCGTGCAGCACGTACGGGCGACCGGCCACCAGGGTCACCACGGTGGGCGTGCCGGAGTCGAGGACCGCGTCGAGCAGTTCCCACTGGCGACCCGGGAGCTCGAGGGAGGAGGCGTCGCATCCCTCGCCCGATGTGCCCCGCCCGAAGAGGCCCGGCCGGTCACCGAGCACGACCACCGCGAGGTCTGCCTCTTCCGCTGCGGCGACGGCCTCGGCGATGCCGGAGACGTCGTGTCCGTCCACCGATACGCCCTGCACGAACGACACCTCGGCATCCGGGTACTCGGCACGGATCGCCTCGAGCACCGTGCGGATCTCGATGCCGATCGGCAGCTCGGGATGCAGCGTGCCGACATGACCGGGGAACGAGTAGCAACCGAGCAGGTTGAGGGCGTCGTGGGCGTTCGGGCCGAGGACGGCGATGCGCCGCACCTCGGACGGCGGAACGGGAAGGCCGCCGCGGTTGCTGAGCAGCACCACCGCCTCCTCCGCGATGCGCCGGGCCAGGTCGCGATCCGGAGCCGGATCCAGGTCGACACGGCCGCGCACGGCCTCGATGTCGTCGAGGTCCTCGGCGTTCCAGCCCTCGGGCAGGGGCGACCAGTCGTCGTCGAGAAGGCCCAGTTGCGCCTTCTGCAGCAGCACCCGCCGCACTGCGCGGTCCACGAATGCGACGTCGAGGCGACCGGACTCCACTTCGGCCACGAGCGGGTCGGCGAAGGTCTTCACGGTGGGCAACTCCACGTCGACCCCGGCGCGGAGAGCCTGGGCCGCGGCGGAACCCCAGTTCTCGGCTACTCGGTGGAGCGTCTTCAGGAACGCGATGCCGAAGTAGTCGGCGACAACGGTGCCCTCGAAACCCCAGGTGTCGCGCAGCAGCCCGGTGAGGAGCGTCTCATCGGCAGCGGAGGGCACCCCGTCGAGGTCGGTGTAGGAGTGCATCACCGAGCGCACCCCGCTCGAGCGCACGGCCATCTCGAACGGCGGCACCATCACATCGGCGAACTCGCGCGGACCCATCGAGATCGGCGCGAGATTGCGACCCGCCCGCGAGGCGGAATAGCCGATGAAGTGTTTGAGGGTGGCCACGATGCCCGTCGACTCGAGTCCGGACACGTAGGCGGTGGCGATGGTGCCGACGAGGGTGGGATCCTCGCCGACCGTCTCCTCGACCCGCCCCCAGCGCGCGTCGCGCACGACGTCGAGCACGGGCGCGAGGCCCTGGTGCACCCCGACCGACCGCATGCTGGTCCCGATGCGTGCGGCCATCTCGCGCACGAGCTCGGGGTGGAAGGTCGCGCCCCACGAGAGCGGCACCGGATAGGCGGTGGCACCCCACGCGGTGAATCCGGCGAGGCACTCCTCGTGCGCGACAGCCGGGATGCCGAACCGATTGCTGGCCGCGATCCTGCTCTGGCTCCGGGCGAGCGAGACGAGTCCCACCGCGGGGTCCACGGGTGCGGACCCGAAGGGGCGCGTGAGCTGGCCGAGCCCGAACGGCAGAATCGCGTCGAGATCGATGTCGTCGTCCATGTCGTTCTGGTGCGGCGCTACCCCGCCTCCGTCGTTCGCCGCGCCGACCCACACGCCATAGAGCTGGCCCAGCTTCTCGCGGAGGGTCATCTCGGCGATAAGGGCGGTTACCCGATCCTCGGCACTGTCCCCGGCTGCGCGCCAGTCGGTCGAAGTGGTCGGAGGTGAGGTCTCAATCGACATCGTTGTCTGCTCTCGTAACGGGAAAATTGCGCACGAAACAACGAAAGGTTGCCCGTGTCGCCGAGTCTAGGAAGGACCGCGCGTTCGCGTCAAGCCGCGAAACTTATCGCGGAGCGCCCGCGCACGCCGGTAGACTGCCACCATGACCACGGAAACTGTCGCACGGCCGAATGTCAGTCGCGCGACGCTTTCGCGGGTCGCCGCCGACGCATCCGTTTCGATCTCAACGGTGTCGAAGGTGCTGAACGGGCGCGCGGGCGTGTCGGATGAGACGCGTGCCCGGGTGGAGGACCTGCTTCGGGACCACGGGTACCACCGGCGCAATTCGAGCCAGGCCGTCGCCCCGCTGATCGAACTCGTCTTCCAGCAGATCGACAGCGCGTGGGCCATCGAGATCATCGCCGGCGTGGAGCGGGTGGCCCGTGACAACGGCATGAGCGTGATTCTGACCCTGAGCGGCGACCGTCATTCGCCGAGCCCCGACTGGATCGACGGCGTCATGCGCCGTCAGCCCGTGGGCGTCATCCTGATCTTCTCCGACCTGTCGACCGACCATAAGCACCAGTTGCGCACGCGCAACATCCCCTTCGTCGTGCTGGACCCCTCGGGGGACCCGGCGCCGGACGTGCCCTCGATCGGGTCGGCGAACTGGTCGGGCGGATACCAGGCCACGCGGCATCTCCTCGAGCTCGGTCACACGCGAATGGCGATGATCACGGGCCCCGATGACATGCTGTGCTCCACAGCCCGGCTGTCGGGCTTTCGTGCCGCCCTCGACGCCGCGGGGATATCCGTTCCGGTCGCGAACGTGCTCACCGGGCAGTTCCACCACGAGGACGGGCTCGAGCGGGGGAGGGAACTGCTGTCCCGGCCCGATCGTCCCACCGCGATCTTCGCCGGCAGCGACCTGCAGGCGCTCGGAGTGTACGAGGCGGCCCGCGAGGTCGGCCTGTCCATCCCCGACGACCTGTCGGTGGTCGGTTACGACGACCTGAAGATCGCCCAGTGGTCGGGCCCGCCGCTCACCACGGTGCGCCAGCCTCTGAACGAGATGGCGGAGGAAGCGACCCGGCTGGTGATCCGCCTGCGCTCCGAGCGCCAGGTCGACAACCTCCGTCTGGATCTTGCGACCACACTGGTGGTGCGCGGAAGCACCGCGGCTCCGCCCGCGCTGTAGCACTCGCCCTGCAGCCCCAGCGTTGGCACGCGGGTTGCGACTCCGTCGTTCCGCGAGTAGCCGCTAGCCGGGAGCCCGCTTATTCCGAGGCGGTCGCTCCGCTCCGGGCTGCCCGTCGCGAAGCCGTTCCCGGGGGATCGCCGGCCCCATTCCGGTACGGGACCATCGCGTGCGCACCGTGCCGGAGGGGCGCCGGCTCGGCCCGTGGTGAACCGCGGTCGACTCGGCACGCCGTATCGGGTCGACTCGCGCCGCCGGTTCGAAACCTTTCGGTTATCTTGCTGAAACTTGACACGTTCCAAGCCGCAATGTTTACTTATCCACGTTCCCGCTTTTCCTGACCGCGACCGCGGCCAGTCGGTCGAAACAGTTACGGGTTCGCCGCCCGAGGAGCCCACGAGGTTCCCGTACCCCGCCGGATGTCGACGCACCTGTCGCACCCTCCTTCGGCCTGCCCGCACCCATCGCTCGACCGGCATTCCTGCACCCACGCCCGCGCATCGATGCGCGGACAGCACGCACCACGAGATCCCGAGGCACGGAGCCGTGCCCCGCACACAGTAGGAGAGACGATGTTCACGTCCCACACACGAGCCAGAACAACACTGCGCTCCCTCGCGGTCATCGCCGCGACCGGCCTCGCAGCGGCCACCCTCGCCGGCTGCGCACCCTCCGCCGACGCCGGAGACGGCGGCGCGGCAGACTCGGGCACCGTCGACTGGTGGGGGTGGACCCCCGAGCAGAACGTGGCGACCGAGTACATCTCGGCGTTCAACGAGGAGTACCCCGACATCACGGTGAACTTCCGGCAGCTCACCATCGACGGCTACGAGGCCGCGCTTCGTCCGGCTCTCGCCTCCAACGTCGGCCCCGACCTCTTCAACGTGGCCCCGGGCGCCCAGTTCGTGCAGTTCAGCACCTACGCCACCGACCTCACCGCATCGGTGGAGGAGTCCCTCGGCAGCGACTGGAGCGACCAGCTGGCTCCGATCGGCGTTGCCGGGCTCAGCGACGAAGACGGCAACCTGCGCGCGATTCCCACCGGTTCCACCTTCGCCGGGCCGGTATGGATCAACCAGGGACTCTTCGACCAGTACGGACTCACGCCGCCCACCACCATGGACGAGTGGGTCGAGGTGTGCGAGCAGTTCCGCGCCAACGACGTCGGATGCTTCGTGCAGGGCGCGTCGCAGACCGCGTTCGACCAGGACACGATCCAGGCCATCGCCGACACCATCAACCCCGGACTTTTCACCAAGGCCACGATCGGTGAGGCGGAGTGGACGGATCCCGACCTGGTGACGGCCTTCGCCACCTGGCAGCGCATGTTCGACGACGGGATCATGCAGGAGGGAGCGCTCGGTATTCAGCAGTACCCCGACGCGAACAACGCGTTCATGTCGCAGGAGTACGCGATGGTGATGATGGGCACCTGGTACATGCAGTTCACCCGCCCGGCCAACATGGTCGCCGCGATCGAGGCGGCGGGCGTAGCCCCCGCGGAGCCCTTCACCATGGTGCCGATTCCGTTCCCCGCCGCCGAAGCGGGGGGAACGCCGGGTGCCATGTTCGGTGACGCCAACTACGGACTCGCCGTGAACGCGAAGTCGCCCGACCGCAACGCCGCGACGACCTTCGCCACCTGGCTCGGTACCAGCCTCGAGGGCCAGCAGATCGTGGCGAACGCGCTGAACGACATCCCGTCGGCGGTCGAGATCTCGCCGGAGTTCGAGGGGATCGAGCTGGTCGCCCCGGAGATCCAGCAGCCGAAGCTCGAAGAGCTCATCGAGCGTGCCGCCACGGTCACCGACAACCGCCTGCTGCCGAACTCCGACCTGGCCGACGCCATCGGTGTTGCCGCGACGACGCTCGCCGCAGGCGACGTGACCCCCGAGGAGGCCGTCGAAACGCTGCAGGCTTCGGCCGAGGCGTCCGGCGTGACCTTCGAGTAGTCGCTCACCTCACCCCGAGTCGGGGCGGGCTCCGCCGAAGGGCCGGGCCCGCCCCCCCTCACCGCCATCCCCCTCGTGGAAATGGAAGACAACGTGGTCATGAACGCCCCCACCCTGCCGAGCAAACGGCGGGAGGTCGAGGCCGGCTCCCGGTCGGAGTCGACATCGAAGCGACGCCGATTGATGCCATCGGGGTACCTCTGGATCCTGCCGGCCATGGTGCTGTGCGTCGGCATCATCTATTACAGCGTCGGGTACACCGGCTACATCTCCACCCTGGAGTGGGACGGCAGCAGCCCGGTGCAGCGGTCGGTGGGAGCCGACAACTACGCGCAGCTGTTCCGGGATCCGATCTTCTGGCAGGCGATCCGCAACACCGCGGTGTTCTTCGTCATCACCTTCGCGGTGCAGACGGCTCTCGGCATCCTGTTCGCCGCGATCCTGCACTCCAACGTGCGGCTCAAGGTGGTCTACAAGGTCATCATCTTCGTGCCGGTGGTGCTCGCGCCCTCGATCATGGCACCCTCGTTCCGCCAGATCTTCGGCGCGAACGGCCAGCTCAACCAGGTGCTCGAAGCAGTGGGGCTCGACTTCCTCGCCCACCCGTGGCTCGCCGACTCGGCGACCGCGCTGCCCACCCTGATGCTCATCACGGTGTGGCACTGGACCGGTCTCACCTTCATCCTCTACTTCGCGGCCATGGGCCAGGTCGAGCCCGAGGTGCTCGAGGCGGCCCGGATCGACGGGGCCGGCAACCTCCGCACGCTCTGGAGCATCGTGCTCCCCTCGGTGCGCGGAACCACCATCGCGATCCTGATGCTGAGCATCATCGGAGCGTTGAAGACCTTCGACATCCCGTACCTGATCACGCTCGGGGGTCCGAATTACTCCACCGAGTTCCTCGGCACCTACATCTACCGGCAGAGTATTCCGCTCGCCAACGTGGGATACGGCGCCGCGCTGTCCATCATTCTGCTCGTCCTGGCTCTCGCCTTCGCCATCACGGTGAACGTGCGCAGCCAGCGGAAGGAAAGCTGATGTTCGAGACACGAAGCCGCTCCGCGAAGATCGTGCTGCAGGTGCTCGTCACCCTCATGGTGCTGCCGTTCCTGTTCCCCCTCGTGGTCATGGTGCAGGGATCGCTGGCCGGCATCGGCTGGGGCAACTACGAGGCCGTACTGTCGCGTCCCGAGCTGCCGCTGTTCTTCCGCAACAGCGCGCTCATCTCGATCGCCACGATCCTGCTCGTGTACGCGTGCACCATGCTGGCGGCATTCGCCTTCTCCAAGCTGCACATCCGCGGCAAGGAGGTGTACTTCTGGCTCATCCTCGCGGCGCTCACGCTGCCGGAGGTCATCCTGCTCACCCCCCTGTTCTCCACCACCCTGCAACTGGGCCTCTACAACACCTACTGGTCGGTCATCCTGCCGCTGGCAGCCCTGCAGATCCCCTTCACGGTGCTGCTCACCCGGTCGTTCATGAACGGCATCCCCGACGGACTGATCGAGGCGGCACGGATCGACGGCGCGAACACGCTCCGGGCGTTCTGGCACATCGTGCTGCCGCTGACGCGACCGATCGCCGCGGCGATCATCGTGCTCACCTTCATCGGCGCCTGGAACAACTTCCTGCTGCCGCTCGTCTTCCTGCAGAGCCCCGACACGCAGACCATCACCCTCCTGCCGACGTTCTTCATCGGCCAGTTCAACAACGACCAGACCAAGGTGCTGGCCGCCGCCGTGGTCACCGCCCTGCCGATCGTGATCGCCTACCTGCTCCTCCAGCGCCTGTTCGAACGCGGACTCGCCGCCGGTGCGATCAAGTAGGGACGGCCGGGCGTGACGACCGCACTGATCCTGTCGGGCGGGAAGGGATACACCGACCCGTGGCATCCCTTCGCTGCCACCTCGGCGCGGCTCGAGTCGGCACTGGGCGGCTGGGGCTATGACGTCGAGGTCGCCTACGACGTCGAGGAGCGACTGACCGACCTCACCGGAGTCGACCTGCTGGTCGTGAACACGCCGGGACCGTCGGGAACGCCGGACGCCGCGCTCGTGGAGCGGTGCCGCGCATCGCTCGACGGGTTCGTCGGCCGCGGCGGTGCGATCCTCGCGATGCACCTGGGGATCACCGGATTCGCCCACGTGCCCGGATGGCCCGAGCTCCTCGGCGCCCGCTGGGTGCAGGATCGCTCGGGTCACCCGCCCATCGGTGCCGCCCGTGTGCCGGTGCGACCGGATGCGGGCATCACTGCGATCTCGTCGGTCGAGCTGTACGACGAGCTCTACACCGACCTCGAGCTGAGCGGCGACCGAACCGTGCTCGTCGATCACGAACTCGAGGAACGCACCCATCCGCTGGTGTGGACGAAGGTCTCGGGCGACGCCCGCATCGTGGTCGATCTGTTCGGGCACGGTCCGGAGTCATTCGATTCCGCCAGCCATCTGCACCTGCTGCACGACTGCGTTCGGTGGGCAATGCAGGCCACCCCGGGAGCACCTCTTCCGGCATAGTTCCGTTTCTCGCTTTCCCCGATCCACCCCGCCTGCAGGCGCCCGTCTGCGGGCACCGTACACAGGGTCGCCGTGTTCGCACGGCACCGACGAAGGAGTACCGATGCCCCTCATCCAGATAGATCTCGCGGCGGAGCTCTACGAGCGCTCGCACGCCGAGATCAGCGCCGAGATCCAGCAGGCGCAGGTGGACGCCCTCGGCATCACGCCCGACGACCTGTTCCACGTCTTCCGCCCGCACGCCGCGGGTGAGCTGAAATTCGACCCCACCTACAACGGAGTGGACCGCCAGAACCTGGTGCTCATCCACATCACGATGGTGCACATGTACAGCGTGAAGACGAAGCGCGCGCTGTTCGAGGCGATCGTGTCCCGCCTCGGTGCCCTCGGCATCCGCTCGGAGGACATCCTGATCGCCGTGGCCGAGAATGGCTTCGAGGATTGGTACGCCGGCAAATGAACCTCGACATCGCGCCCCTGAGGGTGCTCTACATCGGCGGCACCGGCACGATCAGCGCGTCCTGCGTCCGCCTGTCGGTGGACGCAGGCATGCAGGTGTACGTACTCAACCGCGGGAACAACGCGGCCGGACGCGACCTGCCCGAGTCGGTCACCTGGCTCACCGGGGACGTCACGGACGACGACAGCCTCCTCGGCGCACTCGGCGAGGAGACCTTCGACTGCGTCGTCAACTTCCTCTCCTACGACGCGGACGACGCCGCGCGCATGGTGCGGCTGTTCCGCGACCGCACCGCCCACTACGTGCACATCAGCACCGCGTCGCTGTACGGCAAGCCGGTGCAGCAGTGGCCGATCGTCGAGTCCACGCAGCTGCACAATCGCTTCACGGCGTACTCCCGCAAGAAGCTCGAGGCGGAGCGCGTGCTCTTCGCCGCCTTCGCGGAGGAGGGCTTCCCGGTGACCATCGTGCGGCCGTCGCACACCTATGACGACGCGAATCCGCCGCTGCCGGGCGGCTGGACCGTGGTCGATCGGATCGCCCGCGGTGAAGAGGTCGTCGTGCACGGTGACGGTACCTCGCTCTGGACGCTGACGCACGCGGAGGACCTGGCTCAGGGACTCGTGGGACTGCTCGGCAACTCGCGGACGTTCGGTGAGGCGTTCCACATCACGTCGGACGACGTGTACACGTGGGATCAGATCTACACGTTGTTCGCGGACGCGCTCGGTGTGGAGCCCCGGCTGGTGCACGTGCCGTCGGAGATGCTCTCCGTCGCCGCTCCCGACTGGTTCTGGAGCGAGCTGATCGTGGGCGACCTCGCCCACAGTGCGGTCTTCGACAACTCGAAGATCCGGCGCTTCGTGCCGGGCTTCGCGCCGAAGCTGACGTTCTCGAGGGCCGTGCTGCGCATGCTGCAGTGGCGGGAGACGCATCCCGACCAGACCGCGGCGGACCCGTCGACCGACGCGGTCTTCGACCGGCTGGTCACCGGCTACCACGGCGCGCGCGACGCGTTCGCCGCGGTGGCGCCCGACGCCTGACCGGGCCCTCGTAGGATGGCCGCGCCGGCCGGCGACGTCCGGCGCGGTCATCCCCTCATCCGACCCCAACCCGCATCCGGCCCAGCGGAACCGCCGCGGATGTACAAGGAGATTCCATGACGAACGCATCCGCCCAGCCCGCTGGAGCGCGGCGCAGGCTCGGCTCAACCGAACTCGACGTGACATCGGTGTGCATCGGCACCAGTCCGCTCGGCGACATGCCGCAGCTGTACGGTTCCGGCGTCGACGAAGAGACCGCGGTCGAGACGGTGCTGGCCGCGCTCGCCGGGCCGTACTCGTTCCTCGACACGTCGAACGGCTACGGCGCGAACGGGGAGAGCGAGCGCCGTATCGGTCTCGCGCTTGCTCGAGCCGGCGGCCTCCGCGACGGGTACGTGCTCGCGACGAAGGTCGACCCCGCGCAGGGCTCGTCCGACTTCTCGGGCGCGCGGGTGCGCGCGTCGTTCGAGGAGAGTCTCGAACGGTTGGGCGTCGACCGCATCCAGCTGCTGCACCTGCACGACCCCGAACGCATCTCCTTCGAGCAGGGCATGGCGCCGGGCGGTCCGGTCGAAGCTCTCCTCGAGTTACGCGACCAGGGCCTGGTCGACTACATCGGCGTCGCGGGCGGCACCGTGAGCGTGATGCGGCAGTACGTCGCCACCGGCCACTTCGATGTCCTGCTCAATCACAACCGCTTCACGCTGCTCGACCGCTCGGCCGACACTCTGTACGACGAGGCGCACGCGCGGGGGATGGGCGTGCTGAACGCGGCGCCCTACGGTGGCGGGATGCTCGTCAAGGGTCCGGAGGCGCAGCCGCGGTACGCGTACGGGCAGGGGAGCGATGACGTCGCCGACGCCGCCCGCGCGATGCAGGCGGTGTGCGACCGGCACGGCGTGCCGCTCGCGGCGGCGGCGCTCCAGTTCTCGGTGCGCGACCCGCGCATCCACTCCACGGTGGTGGGGATGTCGTCCCCCCGGCGCATCAATCAGACCACGGCGCTGCTCGAGCAGCACGTGCCCGACGAGGTGTGGGCGGAACTGGACGCGCTCGTGCCGGCGCGGGACCTGTGGCTGGACGCCTCGTGACCGACGCGGCGATCGACACGGCCGGGATGGACGCGGCGGGGGTAGACGCGGCGACCGCGGCGCAGTCCGCATCGGCCTTCGCCCGCTACCCGAGCCTCGACGGTCAGGTCGCGTTCGTGAGCGGCGGCGCCAGCGGACTCGGAGCCGAGTTCGTGCGGCAGTTCGCTGCCCAGGGCGTGCGCGTGGCGTTCGTCGACATCGACGCCGATGCCGGGCACGCGCTGGCCGACGAGATCACCCGCGCGGGACATCCCTCGCCGCTGTTCGCACCGTGCGACGTGCGCGACATCCCGGCGCTTCAGGCGGCGATCGCGACGAGCGCGAGCGC
Source organism: Planctomonas psychrotolerans (assembly GCF_008642235.1). GTDB lineage: Bacteria > Actinomycetota > Actinomycetes > Actinomycetales > Microbacteriaceae > Planctomonas > Planctomonas psychrotolerans. The sequence goes on from NZ_SJEV01000001.1 coordinate 2,845,111, forward strand.
ACTCGGTGCCATCACCATCCTCGTGAACAACGCGGCGAACGACACGCGGCATCGCGTGGACGAGGTCGGCCTGGAGCTGTGGGATGCGCAGATGGCCGTGAACGTGCGTCATCACTTCTTCGCCACGCAGGCGGTGGCGCCCATGATGCGGGCCGCCGGCCGCGGATCGGTGATCAACCTCGGCTCGATCAGCGCGCACATCGACCTGCTCGATCTGCCCGGTTACATCACCGCGAAGGCGGGCATCGAGGGCCTCACCCGCACCCTCGCACGCGAGCTCGGTCCCGACCGCATCCGGGTGAATTGCGTCATCCCGGGGTGGATCATGACGCAGCGTCAACTCGACAACTGGGTCACCCCGGAGGCGGAGGAGTCGATCGCGCGCAACCAGTGCCTGCCGCAGAAGCTCTACCCCGAGGACGTGGCGCGCATGGTGCTCTGGCTCGCCGCCGAGGACTCGCGGTCGTGCACCGGTCAGCGCTGGATCGTGGACGGCGGGTGGATGTGATGTCCGCTGCCGTCCGGTCCGCCGCCGTGCGCATCACCGATGTTCTCGCCACGCACGGCGAGGGACCGGTGTGGGACGCACGATCCGGCCGACTGCTGCTCGTCGACATGCTCGACGGCACGGTGGTCGACGTCGGTGCCGCGGATGAGTTGCCCGCCTTCGATCCGTCGGCGGGTGAGCCGCCCTCGTCGGCGCGACACCGAGTGGGTACCGTCGCCGCCGCGCTCCGTCCCCGGGCCCGAGGTGGCTTCGTCCTGGCGCTCGAGAACGGCTTCGCACTGGCCGACGACACGCTGGGGACGATCGAGGCGTTGCCACCCGTTTTCACCGATCCGTCTATTCGCATGAACGACGGCGGATGCGATCCGCAGGGCAGGTTCTACTGCGGCACGATGGCCTATGACGCGACTCCTGGTGCGGGCACCCTCTACCGCCTCAATACGGACCTGTCGGTCGACGTGGTGCTCGAGGGCGTCACCATTTCCAACGGATTGCAGTGGAGCGCGGACGGGCGTCGTGTCTTCTACAACGACACCGCCACCGGCCGGGTGGACGTGTTCGACGTCGACGGCGACACGGGTGCGTTCTCGAACCGGCACCCGTTCGCGACCATCGAGCCGGACGCCGGTGCACCCGACGGCATGGCCATCGACGACGAGGGCGGCATCTGGATCGCCCTCTGGGAGGGTGGCGCCGTGCGGAGATACGACTCCGCTGGGCGTCTCACCGACGTGGTGTCCGTACCGGCGTCGCGCGTGACCGCGTGCGCGTTCGGAGGACCGGATCTCCGCTCGCTGTTCATCACGACGTCCCGTGTGGATCTCGCGCCGGGCGAGCAGCCGCAGGCCGGCTCGGTCTTCCGACACGACGTCGCCGTGCCCGGAGCGGCCCCGCACCCCTTCGCCGGCTGAGCCCGCACGGTCCCTGAGCCTGTCAAAGGGACGCACCGTGCACGACCCTTTACGTCGCTTCGACAAGCTCAGCGACCGTAACCTCCCCACACGTTCCCTAGCGTCGCTTCGACAAGCTCAGCGGCTGTAATCCCCACACGGTCCCTGAGCCTGTCGAAGGGACGCAACGCGCCGCGGTCCGTCGCCAGCGCGCCTGCTGTGGTCGCGCGCGGGCACGCCGTGCGCGTGGAGCCGCGCGCACGTCCCGCACCGGCGTCGCGGACGTACCTCCGCGGTCCCTGAGCCTGTCGAAGGGACGCAACGCGCCGCGGTCCGTCGCCAGCGCGCATGCTGTGGTCACGCGCGGGTGGCCTGCCGTGCGCGCGGAGCCGCAGCACCCGCGCGCACGTCCCGAGCCGGCGTGGCGGACGCACCACCACGCTCCCTGAGCTTGTCGAAGGGACGGAACCAGCACCTCCCGTAACGTCGCTTCGACGAGCTCAGCGACCGTGACCCGACGCGTTCCGTAGCGTCGCTTGACGGTCGCAGCGACCGCGACCGCGGTCAGTGCGACTCGCGCCCGACGGTGCTGCCGCTACCCCCGGTGAGGAAGTCCAGATCGACCCCGGTGTCCGCCTGCATCACGTGATCGACGTACAACCGCTCCCATCCTCGGGTCGGCGCAGCGAAACCCGCCTGAGTCGCCGCGGATACGCGCCGCCGAGCGAGTTCGTCCTCCGGCACATCGAGGTCGATGCGTCGCCCGGGCACGTCGAGCGCGATGTAGTCGCCGTTCTGCACCAGGCCGAGCAAGCCTCCCGCCGCGGCTTCGGGTGCCACGTGCAGCACGACGGTGCCGTAGGCGGTGCCGCTCATGCGCCCGTCGCACACGCGCACCATGTCGCGCACGCCCTGCTTCAGCAGCTTCTCGGGCAGCGGCATGTTCGCCACCTCCGGCATTCCGGGATATCCGCGCGGTCCGCAGCCCCGGAGCACCAGCACCGAGTCCGCGTCGACGTCGAGGTCCGGATCGTCGATGCGCGCGTGCAGGTCTTCGATGGACTCGAACACGACCGCGCGGCCCCGATGCGTGAGCAACTCGGGAGTCGCCGCCGCGGGCTTCACGAGCGCACCGAGCGGTGCGAGGTTGCCGTGCAGCACGGCGATGCCCGCGTCATCCTGCAGCGGCACGGTGCGCGACGAGATGACGTCGGCATCCCAGATCTCGTCGGATGCGAGCTCGTCGACGAGCGTGCGACCGGTGACCGTGATGGCCTCGGGCTGCAGCAGGTCCCGCACCTGTCCGAGTACCGCGTGCAGACCACCGGCGCGGAAGAAGTCCTCCATGAGGTACTTACCCGCGGGCTGAAGGTTCACGAGCAGGGGGACCCCGCCGCCGATGCGATCGAAGTCGTCCACGCTGAGCTCGATGCCCAGGCGCCCGGCGATAGCGAGGAGGTGCACGACGGCGTTGGTCGACCCTCCGATGGCCGCGAGCGTGACGATCGCGTTGGTGAACGACTCGCGCGTGATGATCGTGCTGATGCGCCGGTCCTGCTTCACCATCTCGACCGCCAGGCGACCCGATTCGTGCGCCGACTCGAGGAGCCGGCTGTCGGGCGCGGGCGTTCCGGCGAGGCCGGGGAGCACCATCCCGAGCGCCTCGGCGAGGAGACTCATGGTGGATGCGGTGCCCATCGTGTTGCAGTGACCGCGACTGCGGATCATCGAGGACTCCGAGCGCAGGAAGGTGTCCTCCGGCAGCTTGCCGGCCCGCACCTCCTCACTGAGGCGCCAGACGTCGGTACCGCAGCCGAGCACCTGTCCGCGGAACGACCCGTTCAGCATCGGTCCTCCGGGCACGACCAGGGCCGGCAGGTCCACGGAAGCGGCGGCCATCAGGAGAGCCGGGATGGTCTTGTCGCACGCTCCGAGCAGCACCACGCCGTCGATCGGGTTCGCGCGGAACATCTCCTCCATGCTCATGGCCGCCATGTTGCGCCACAGCATCGCGGTGGGCTTCACCACCGTCTCGCCGAGCGACAGCACGGGCAAATTCACCGGGATGCCCCCGGCCTCGTACACGCCCTGCTTCACGCTCTCCATCACCTCGGTGAAGTGGGAGTTGCACGGCGACAGGTCGGATGCGGTGTTCGCGATGGCGATGTGCGGGCGACCGTCGAACGCATTCGCCGGAAGGCCGCGACGCATCCACGCCCGGTGCAGGTACGCGTTGCGATCACTGCCGCCGTACCATTCGGCGCTCCGGTACCGCGACTTTTCCCCGTTGTCGCCGGGCATCACCACATCGTTCTCTCCGGACATGCTCACGTCGTTTCCCTCCATCGGGGTCAGGGGATCAGGATGGTTCGGCCGACGGCGCCGCCGGCGAGCCCGGCGTACGCCTCGTTGACCGCGTCCAGCGGCATGCGCTCACCGATCAGATCATCGAGCGGCAGGCGCCCGGCGAGGTAGAGCTCGAAGATGCGGGGGAGGTCGACGAGGGGGTTGCTCGATCCGTAGAGCGAGCCGATGATGCGTTTCTGGCGCTGCACCAACTCGTTGACGGGCACCGGGAAGGTGCTGTCACCGCGACCGAGCCCCACGGCGACGAGGGTGCCGGCCGGCCCGACGCAGGCGAACGCCTGAGCGAGCGTGTCGCTCCGGCCGATCGCCTCGATGACCCACGGCGCTCCGGTGGGCAGGATGTCGAGCACGCGCTCCGTCACGTCCCCGGACCGCGCGTTGACGATGTGCGTGGCGCCCACCCGTTGCGCCAGGGCCAGGCGGGTGTCATCGACGTCCACGACGACGATCGGCGACGCGCCGATGAGCTTCGCCCCCATCACGCTCGACAGGCCGACCCCGCCCGCACCGAACACGACCAGCGGACGCCCGGCGGCATCCGACACCGCGTTCATCGCCGCACCGACCCCGGTGATCACGGCGCACCCGGCGATGGCCGCGATTTCGGCCGGCACCCCGTCGGGCACGGTCACCACCGAGGTCTCGGAGACCACGACGCGCTCCGCGAAACACGACGCTCCGAGGAAGTGATGCACTTTCTCGCCGTTCGAACTCATCCGCGAAGTGCCGTCGAGCAGACCTCCCGTCGTGGCCTGCACGCGTCCGAAGGAGCAGAGCACGGGATTGCCCGTCACGCACGCGGTGCACGCACCGCATCGCGGCCGCCAGAGCAGCGCGACCCGGTCGCCCACCGCGATGCGGCCCGAGGAACGCGGACCGACCGCTTCGACGATGCCTGCTCCCTCGTGACCGAGCACGATCGGCAGGGGACAGGGAATATCGCCGGTCATGTAGTGGAAGTCGCTGTGACAGACACCGGCGGCCTCGATCCGTACGGTGATCTCACCGTCTCGCGGGTCTTCGAGGTCGATCGATTCGATCGACAGGGGTGCACGCGGTTCGCGGAATACTGCGGCTCGCATCAGCGGAATGCCTGGTGACCATGCGCGGGCGAACGGTGTGTGACCACGTCGGACTCCAATGTCAGAAACTTTTCGAGAAACCAGCGCAACGTTTACATCGCTCGCTCAGCGTAGGAACGGAGCACACGACCTGTCAAGCCTGCCAGACGTGCCGTCGCTAGTGACGTTCGGCGCGCGCGAACCCGCGCGGTGCACCCTTGGAAATCGTTTCCTCGGGGGATTCGGGTCTCTTCGCGGAGGAGTGGCTGTCTCGCGGCGGGCAAGCCCTCCCGCCGGCGGAAGATTTCCGATCAGCCCGTGAAACTTGCCGGTGCGGTCGTCCCGGGCGTACCGTGAGTACGCGCGGTGCTGCGATAGCGGCTCCACGTACGTCGCCATGCGCGTCGGCGAGTGACGTGGGGCGTGCCTCGATCGACACCCGCTTGCGTGGCGACACTCATCCCATCGTCGTGTCAGGCGGAGTTTCCCGCCTCAGACGCCACCAGAAAGGTTGTTATGACCGCCGGATCCTCCGAGCCTCCCGCTGCACGCATCGCACTCGTCGTCCGAGGAGGGTGGGACGGGCATCAGCCTGTCGAGACGACCGAGATGTTCATCCCCTTCCTCGAGGAGAACGGGTTCACCGTTCGGGTCGAGGAGTCTCCGGCCGTGTATGCGGATGCGGACTACATGGCCACGGTCGACCTGATCGTTCAGACGAACACGATGTCCACCATCGAGAAGGACCAGTTCGAGGGGTTGCGCGCCGCGGTCGAGGCCGGCACCGGACTCGCTGGCTGGCACGGGGGCATCGCGGATTCCTACCGCAACAATTCGGACTACCTCCAGCTGATCGGTGGCCAGTTCGCCTCGCACCCCGGCAAGGCACCGGAGGAGCGGACCGGCGAGCAGTCCGACAACTACATGCCGCACACGATCGAGATGACCGAGGCCGCCGCCACGCACCCGATCACGCAGGGCATCTCGGACTTCGAACTCACCACCGAGCAGTACTGGGTACTGCACGACGACTACATCGACGTGCTCGCCACAACGACCCAGGCCGTGCGCGCCTGGGACCCGTGGACGCGCCCCGTCACCTCGCCGGCGCTCTGGACGCGGCAGTGGGGCAAGGGCAGGATCTTCGTCTCCACGCCCGGTCACCGCGTGGAAGTGCTCGAGGACGAGAACGTCCGCACCATCATCGAGAGGGGACTCCTGTGGGCAGCCCGCTGAGAGTAGGAATCGTCGGCGTCGGCAAGATCAGCGAGCAGTACTTCGCCGAACTGCCCAGCCTGCCCGGCCTGCAGCTCGTGGCCGTGGCCGACCTCAATGAGGCACGGGCCGCGGAGGTGGCCGCAGAACAGGGCGTCGTATCGCGTTCCGTCGATGAGCTCATCGCCTCCGACGACATCGACGTGGTGCTGAACCTCACCATTCCCGCCGCGCATGCAGAAATCGCGTTGCGCGCGCTCGAGGCCGGTAAGCACGTCTACGGCGAGAAGCCGCTGGCGCTCACGCCCGACGAGGCCCGCCCCGTGCTCGAGCTCGCGAAGGAACGTGGACTCCGTGTCGGCTCCGCTCCGGACACGGTGCTGGGCACGGGCGTGCAGACGGCCCGCCAGGTGCTCGACGAGGGAACCATCGGAACGCCTGTGGCCGCATCGGCGTTCTGGACGTCGGCCGGCCACGAACTGTGGCACCCGAACCCGCAGTTCTACTACACGCCGGGTGGTGGGCCGCTGTTCGACATGGGCCCGTACTACCTGAGCACTCTGGTGAGCCTCCTCGGTCCGGTCGTGCGCGTGTCCGGTGCCGCAGGACGCTCCGCCCGCGAGCGCAGCGTGGCCACCGGCCCGCTCGCCGGCACCCCCCTCACGGTCGAGGTCGACACTCACGTGACCGCGCTGCTCGAGCACGAATCCGGCGTCGCCTCCACGCTGCTGCTGAGCTTCGACGTGTGGTCGGCGCGGCTCCCGCGCATCGAGATCTACGGCACGGAGGGCACCATTGCCGTGCCCGACCCGAACCGTTTCTCCGACCCCGTGGAGGTGTGGACGAGTGCCGAGCGCGAATGGCGCGAGGTGCCGACATCCGCCGGATACGAGGAGGCGGGTCGTGGCTACGGCCTGGCCGACATGGCCCGCGCCATCGAGACCGACCGTCCGCACCGCGCATCGGCGGAGCTGGCGTTCCACGTGCTCGAGATCATGGATGCGGTGCTCGAGACGGCCCGCGAGCACACGGTGAAGGAGCTCGAGAGCACAGTGGATCGGCCGGGTATGGTGCCGTTCGGCACCGCCCCCGCCGACTGGTGAGCGAAGCGCACTAGCGACGAGCGGCCGTCCGGTACCCGGGCGGCCGCTTCCGCGTCCGGCGCCCATAGGGTCCCTGAGCCCGTCGAAGGGACACCGCTCACACGGTCCCTGAGCCCGTCGAAGGGACACCGCCCACACGGTCCCTGAGCCTGTCGAAGGGACGCCGCCCACACGGTCCCTGAGCCCGTCGAAGGGACGCCGCCCGCTCAGCGACCGCAACATCCACACGGTACTCACGTCGCTTCGACAAGCTCAGCGACCGCAACACCCAAACGGTCTCTCACGTCGCTTCGAGAAGCTCAGCGACCGCAACCCCCGCACGGTCCCTGAGCCCGTCGAAGGGACGCCGCGCACACCGACGGCGTGGCCATTCCGATGCCGAGCAGGTACCCCGGCGGCAGCGGAGTGCGGACGTTCCGCGCGGCGTCTGTCAGGATCGAAGCACCATGACGACAACCACCCCGAGTTTCTCGCCGAGCGTCGACCCGATGCCGGAGACCCGGACCGACCTGCTCCAGCGGCTGCCGACGCCGTACGAGAGCGACGCGGTGTACGAGGCGTTCCTCGGCTGGACGGGCGACAACGGGATCGGACTCTATCCCGCACAGGACGAGGCGATCATCGAGATCGTGTCGGGATCGAACGTCATCCTGAGCACCCCGACCGGCACCGGCAAGTCGCTCGTCGCGGTGGCCGCCCACTTCGCCGCTCTCGCCGACGGCAAGCGCAGCTTCTACACCGCCCCCATCAAAGCTCTGGTGTCGGAGAAGTTCTTCGCCCTGGTCGACGTGTTCGGCGCCGCCAACGTGGGCATGGTCACCGGTGACTCGTCGGTGAACGCCGACGCGCCGATCATCTGCTGCACCGCCGAGATCCTGGCGAACCTGTCCCTGCGGCACGGATCGGCCACCCCGGTGGACCTCGTCGTCATGGACGAGTTCCACTTCTACGGCGACCCGGATCGCGGATGGGCGTGGCAGGTGCCGCTCCTGACCATGCCGAACGCCCAGTTCGTGCTGATGTCGGCCACGCTCGGCGACGTGACGTCCCTCGCCGACGACCTCAGCGATCGCACCGGCAGGGACACGGCGATCGTGTCGGGCGTGCACCGTCCGGTACCGCTGCACTACTACTACGCCACCACGCCCGTGCACGAGACGGTCGAGGACCTGCTGAACACCGATCAGGCGCCGGTGTACATCGTGCATTTCTCGCAGCTGGCGGCGCTCGAACGCGCGCAGGCGATGACGAGCATCAAGGTTGTGAGTCGCGAGCAGCGGGATGCGATCGCCGAACTGATCGGCGGATTCCGCTTCACCACCAGTTTCGGGCGCACGCTGTCGCGCCTCGTGCGCTCGGGGATCGGCGTGCACCACGCCGGGATGCTGCCGAAGTACCGGCGGTTGGTGGAGCAGCTGGCGCAGAAGGGCCTCCTCCGCGTCATCTGCGGCACCGACACCCTCGGCGTCGGAATCAACGTGCCCATCCGCACTGTACTGTTCACGGCGCTCACCAAGTACGACGGCGTGCGCATGCGCCAGCTCAACGCCCGGGAGTTCCACCAGATCGCCGGTCGCGCCGGCCGGGCCGGCTACGACACTGCGGGCACCGTGGTGGTCCAGGCGCCCGACCACGAGACGGAGAACCTGAAAGCGATCAGCAAGGCCGGGGACGACCCCAAGAAGCGGCGCAAGATCGTGCGCAAGAAGGCACCCGAGGGGTTCATCTCCTGGGGCGAGCCGAGCTTCCGCAAGCTCGTCGACGCGGATCCGGAGACGCTCCGCTCGAACATGCAGGTGACCCACGCCATGATCCTCAACGTGATCGCGCGCGGTGGAGACGCGTTCGCCGACATGCGCGACCTTCTCGAGCGCAATCACGAGCCCCGCGCACGGCAACTCGCCCTCGCCCGCCAGGCCCTCGCCATCTACCGCACGCTACGGACCGCCGAGGTGGTCGAGCAGATCCCCGATCCGGTAACCGGCGGAGCGCGCATCCGTCTCACGGTCGACCTGCAGCCGAACTTCGCGCTCAACCAGCCGCTCTCGCCGTTCGCCCTCGCCGTGTTCGACCTGCTCGACATGGACTCGCCGAGCTACGCGCTCGACATGGTGTCGGTGCTGGAGGCGACCCTCGACGACCCGAGGCCCGTGCTCTCCGCACAGCAGTTCCTCGCGCGTGGCGAGGCCGTCGCGGCCATGAAGTCGGAGGGCATCGAGTACGACCAGCGGATGGAACTGCTCGAGGAGGTCACCCACCCGCAGCCTCTGGCCGAGTTGCTCGGCGAGGCGTTCGAGACCTACTCCGCGTCTCAACCGTGGATCGGTGACTTCGCGCTGCACCCGAAGTCGGTGGTGCGCGACATGTACGAGCGTGCGATGACGTTCGGCGAGTACACCGGGTTCTACAAGCTCGCCCGGTCCGAGGGCGTGGTGCTCCGCTACCTCTCCGACGCGTATCGCGCCGCGCGATCGTCGATCCCTACCGAGGCCAAGACCGAGGAGCTCCTCGACATCATCGAGTGGCTGGGCGAACTGGTGCGGCAGGTCGACTCCAGCCTGCTCGACGAGTGGGAGGAGCTGTCGAATCCCAACCCCACCCGCGACGCCGAGGGGGCCATCGTGCCGCCCGCGCCGCAGCTGCTCACCACCAACGGGCGCGCGTTCCGCATCCTCGTGCGGAACGAGCTCTTCCGGCGGGTGCAGCTGGCCGCACTCGAGAAGTACGACGAGCTCGGTGAACTGGACGCCGCTGACGGCTTCGACGCCGACACGTGGGCGGATGCGCTCGACGGCTACTACGCCGACCACGACGAGATCCTCACCGGCGGGGACGCGCGGAGCGCGGCGCTCGTGCAGATCGAGGAGCACCCGTCCGTCTGGCGGGTGCGTCAGGTGCTCGACGACCCGGCGGGCGACCACGACTGGGCGATTCGCGCGGAGATCGATCTCGCGGAGTCGAACGAGCGCGGCGAGGCGGTCGTTCGCATCGTCGGCGTCGACCGGCTCTAGCCGACCGGCGACCGCCGACCGGCACCGAGTCGCCACGACGGGCCGCGTCAGCCGGCCGCGGGCGTCGTGCGGGTCGCGAAGACGATGAGGTTGTCCACGTAGTGCCCGGTCGCCGAATCGAACTCGCCATCGCAGGTGATGAGGCGCAACTGAGCGTCCGGAGTCGGCCCGTAGACGGCATCGGTCGGGAAGCCGTCCTTTGGCGCTGTGGTGATGCGGTCCACGGCGAATGTCTCGACGCTACCGTCGCTCAATCGCACCCGGATCTCGTCCCCCGCGGCCAGCTCGTCCAAGCGGAAGAACACCGCGGGGCCCGCGTTCGAGTCGACGTGTCCGGCGATCACCGCTGGCCCCACCGCGCCCGGCACCACCCCGTCGCGGTACCATCCGGCCGACTGCCATTCTCCGGGCGGCTCGAGGGCACCATCGGCGTCGAGCGACAGGAGTTCGAGCGGTGCATCCACACCGATCACGGGTATGTCGATGCGGACGGCGGTCGCGTCGGAGGCCGGATCGACGCCGGCGGCGGCGAGCGGGTCCTGGAACCCCGATACCGCACCGCGAGGAACCGCCGACGAGGACGAGGACGAGGATGAATCCGCCGGTTCGAGACCGGGATCCGATCCGGCAGTCGCTCCCGGAGCAGCGGCGCACGCGCTCAGGCTGAGGGAGGCGATCAGGGCACCCGCGACGGCGGTTCGACGGGCGTGCCCGCCGAACCGCCGATTGCGCGGGCCAGTACTCACCGTCCGAACCGAGCCGAATCCCCGAGCGTCGCCGCACCGGAGAGCATACCGACGACCGCGTCTTCGCCGACCAGCGGACGATCGCTACGCATTCCGCCGCCGCCCGTCTGCACGCCGCCCTTGGGCACGGCGCCGACGGCAGCGCTGTCGAACACCGGAGTCACGGTGAGGCCGCCATCGGCGTTGTCGAGCACGAAGAGCGTGTGCACCGTGGCCTCCGGGAGCGTCAGGGTGGCGGTGCTGCTCCGCCCACCCGCCGACAGCTGCAGCTCCACCGGACCGGCCGGCACATTCGCGTAGTCGGTCGCCGACGCGAAGGCGGCTCCCTCGGCGACGGCGACTCCGCTGCGGGTGCGGATGTCGACGCTGTCCGCCGTGGTCGATGCCTGTACGACCCGGATGCGCGCCTCTCCGGGTGCGGGGAGCGTGAGGTCGTCGCGGTACACCCGAGTTTCGAGTTCGGCGTTGGTGCCCAGGGCAGCGACGGTCATCGGCCGATCGGCTTGCACGTCGATGGACTCGCTGATCACCGGGGGCGTGCCCTCGGGTGCGCCGTTCGGCACCATGGACACGACGTAGGTGCCCGCCGGCAGCTGCTGGTACTCCGAGACGGCGCCGTAACCCACGCCCGCGAGCTCGAAGATCACCTGTCCACCCGCGAGGGCGGTGAGTTGCACGTCCACCAGGGCGGTGTCCGGAGACAGATGTGCGACGCGCGCCCATCCGGAGTCCGAGTCGGTGGGCGCGGCGGGCGCCGCGGTGGCCGCCCCCGCCCCGAGCAGGGCGAATCCCATGCCGCTGGCGAGGAGAACCGCACCGGCGGTGCGAAGGGCGTGTCGGCTACGGGTCATTGCGTTACTCCTGTTATCGAGTGGGGGAGGGATCGGGGGTAGGGAGCAGATCGGACGGCGCTTCTGCCGCATAAGTAATCAACACTCCTTCGCCCGCCGGTGCGACGTTCTCCGGTGCCACGGGGCCGGGGAGGTCTGTGAACCAGGCGACGGTGTCGTTGCGCAGTTCGCGGTCGTCGGTGAGGTACCGGCCGTTCACGACGGTCACCAGCACCTGACGGCGAATGCCCTGCTCCTCTCCGGCGATCACCGGGAAGTCCGCCACGGTGAGCGAATCGGTCGCGAGCTTCTGCCCGAGAGCGAGGAGGATCCGGTCGTCGACCCGGCCCGCGGAGAGGTCCGCCTCGGCGGCGCCGGACACATCGAGTCGGCGGTTCATGGCGAGTTGTTCGCCCGCGCGTCCGCGGGCGTCGGTCGCACGCTCGGCGCGGACGGTGGCGTCGGCTATCCCGTCGCGTTCCGTGCGGCGTACCTCGACGCGGCCGTTCTCCGTGCCGAAAGCCGCGAGCACCCGGGAATGGGTGAGGGCCGCATCGACCGCGGCATTCGCTTCCGAGAGGGAGAGCAGGGCGTCGGTCGCGACGATGTAGTCCCAGTCCTGCCAGGCGTCGGCGGGAATGGCGGCGTCGGCCGGGTCGGACGCATCCACGGAGACCACACCCGCTGGCGGGTGTCCGTCGTCGATGAGACGCTCCGCCACAGCCTCCTCCGCCAGAATTCGTCGGTCATTCGGAACGTTCGCCTGCACCCATGCCTCGGCCCGGTCGATCGGTTCGTCCGCCGTCGCGGAGAAACCCGGGATGAGGCCGTTCGTCAGGGCCACTGCCGCCGACACGGCCAGCGCGAGTGCTCCCACGCCTGCGGCGATCCGCAGCCATCTGCCATCGTCGTCGACACGTCCGTGAGTGCCCGTGCCTGTATCCGTTTCCGTGCCACGCTCATCGTCGGCGCTGCCCTGAACGCTCGTATCGGTCACTGCTGCCTCCGTTGGCGCCGATGTGGGGGCCCATCGACGCGGGTGCCCTCGGGGGAAAGGGCTCCGAACAGGAAGTTCGGAGCCGCGCGCCGATCGGATGGGTATTCTCGCGATTCTTTCTGATGCCGCCCTCCGGGCGGACCAGCGCCCCACCGAACGGCCCCGTCGTCGGATGCGGGTAAGTTACTGGGATGTCCCGATTCGGCCTTCGTGAGCCACGCCTTACCGCCTCGATCCGCACCGAGGTGGTCGACGGGCTCTCGGTCGGCCTCCGGGTCGTGGGGTCGCCCGGCACGTCCGGCCCGGTGTTCGTGCTCGTTCACGGCATCGGCGTCTCGATGCGGTACTACCGCCCCCTCGCCGAGCGGTTGGCCGAGCACGGCGCGGTCTACCTCGTCGACATGCCCGGCTACGGCAGCCAACGCCGACCGAATCGCGACGTGTCGATCAGCGACCACGCCGACGTGCTCGCGCGCGTGCTCGAACGCGAGGACATCATCGACCCGGTGCTCGTGGGTCACTCGATGGGTGCTCAGATCGTCAGCGACCTCGCGGCCCGGCACCCGCACGTGAGCGACCGGATCGTGCTGCTCGGGCCGACCCTGATGCGCGGGGAGCGCACCCTGCTCCGCTCCGCGCTCCGCCTGGGCCTCGACATGCTCCGCGAACCAGTGCGGGCGAACGCCATCGTTGTCTCCGACTACCTCCTCCGCTGTCGGCCACCCTGGTATCTCGCGCAGCTGCCGCATCTGTTGCGCGACAGGATGGAAGATCGCATGGAATCCCTGACCGGGCGCGTGCTCGTCGTCCGGGGCGACAAGGACCCGGTGGTGAACACCGAGTGGGCGCGCACGCTGGCCGATCTCGCTCCCTACGGACGGGTGGAGGAGGTGCCCGGCGCGCACGTGATCATGTACACGGCACCCGACGAGCTCGCGCGCCTCATCCTTGCGCACTCCGAACGATGAGGCGTCTCATCCGCAACGGCGTCAGCTGGTTCCTCGATTACGCCTACGTGGGCTACTGGCAGGTGGTCGGCTTCCTCTTCCGGCGCGACCCGGAACGCTACCGGAACGGCGTCGAGGCTCCGGTGCTCATCCTCCCCGGCATCTACGAGCGCTGGCAGTTCCTGCTCCCGGTCATCGAACGTCTGCACCGTGCCGGTCATCCGATCCACGTCGTGACGACGCTCGGGTACAACACCGGCGACGTGGTGAGCATGGCGAAACTCTGCCGCCACTACGTGGAGGAGGCCGACCTTCGCGGGGTGATCATCGTGGCCCATAGCAAGGGCGGGCTCATCGGCAAGTACCTCATGGCCTTCGGAGACCCCGAGGAGCGGGTGACCGCGATGGTGGCCATCAACACGCCGTTCGGTGGCTCACGCTATGCGCGCTTCTTCTTCACGCGTCCCATCCGCGCCTTCGTACCCACTCACGAGACGCTCCTCGCCCTCGCGAAGCGCAAGGAGATCAACCCGAGGATCACGTCGGTCTTCAGCGAGTTCGACCCGCACATCCCCGAGAGCAGCGCTCTCGTGGACGCGCACAACGTGAAGCTGCCGACGGGTGGGCACTTCCGCGTCCTGGCCGAACCGGAACTCTTGACGGCCGTGGAGCGAGCGGTCGAGGCTGCCCCACGCCGCTGACCCCTCCTCAGGCGATGAGGCGAGTGCCGGACATCGCGAGCATGACGACGGTGAGCAGGCCGCTTGCCGCGATCAACTGGAACAACAGCCGGCGGGGCGGCCGGGTCAGCACGAGCACGATCCCGACACCGGCGATCGCGGCGTTCAGGAGCAGACCGGCGATATGCAGGCCCGTCGGCGGTCGCGCGTCGGCGAGCATGGGACCGTAGGTCACCAGCACCGAAGCCGCGAGCAGAGTTCCGAACGCCGAGAGGCCCGCGGGCACCGTGCCCAGCCGGTGAGCGGTGCCGCGGATGCCCGTACGCAGGTCATCGTCGAGATCCGGTAGCACATTGGTGAAGTGGATGGCCACACCGAGGAGTGCCCCCACGGCGATCACCCACGGCGCTGCCCACGTCGGATCCGCGGCCGAGAAGGTGACGAAGAGGGGATAGATTCCGAAGCTGACCATGAACGGCAGCACCGATATCGCCGTGTTCTTGAGCCACGCGTTGTACCCCCAGGCGCCCGCCAGAGCGACCAGATGGGTGACCCCGGCCGCCGGGCCGAGCAGGAACGACACCACGGCCGCGGCGGCGAGGGCGACGAATGCGGCGTTCCGCACGGTGCTGGACGCGACTTCCCCGCGCGCCACGGGCTTGTCCGTGCGGCCCACGACGGCGTCCCGGCCGGCGTCGAGCCAGTCGTTCGAGAATCCCACCGAGAGTTGGCCGAGCACCGTGGCGAGCGCGACGGCGGTCACCCGCGCGGCATCGAAGTCCAGCGCGAGCGACAGCACGATGCCCAGCGCCGTGACCACGGCCACCGGCCCGGGATGGCTGGACGCGGCGAGTGCCCGCACGCGCGCCGCTGAGCCCGTCATCGTGGCGTCCGCACTAGATCGACAACAGGATCTTGCCGACGTGCTCCGAGGACTCCATCCGTCGCTGCGCATCCCCGGCCCGGTCGAGGGGGAACCGGCTGTCGATGACCGGTCGCACCCGGCCGTCCACCACGAGCGGCCACACCTCGTCCCGTACCGCACGTACGATCTCGGCTTTCGCCTGCGCCGACTGCGATCGCAGCGTCGTGGCGTGCACTTCGCCGCGACGCGTCATGAGGGCACCCAGCGGGATGGTCGAGTCCGCACCGCCCTGAGTGCCGATGAGCACGATCCGGCCCTCGGGCGCGAGCGCCCGGATGTCCCGCGCGAGATAGGTACCGCCGACGGGGTCGAGCACCACGTCCGCCCCGCGCCCGTCCGTCTGATCGAGCAGCGCCGCCACGAAGTCCTGCTCCCGGTAGTCGATGAGCACGTCCGCACCGAGGCGAGCGCACGCGTCGAGTTTCGCCGCACTGCCCGCGGTCACCGCAACACGAGCACCGCGAGCCTTTGCGAGCTGGATCGCCATCGTGCCGATGCCGCTCGATCCGCCGTGGACGAGCAGTGTCTCGCCCTCCCGGAGTCGGCCGCGCGAGAAGACGTTGTAGTGCACGGTGGCTGTCGCCTCCGGCAGCGCCGCCGCATCGGCCACCGCCATCCCGTCGGGAACCCGCAGCACGTGGCGGGCATCGACGGCCACCCGTTCGGCGTAGCCGCCTCCCGCCAGCAGCGCGCACACCCTGTCGCCGACGGCCCAGGTCGACACGTCCGCGCCGACGATCGCCACCGTGCCGCTGACCTCGAGGCCGGGGAGAGGCGAGGCGCCGGGTGGCGGCGGGTACGAGCCCGCGCGCTGGGCGATGTCCGCCCGGTTGAGTCCCGCGGACGCCACGTCGATGACGATGTCACCCGGGCCCGGCTCGGGATCGGCCACCTCGACGAGCCGCAGCACGGATGCGTCCCCCGCTCCGGCGTACTCGCATGCCCTCATGTCGGCAACGCTACCTGTATCGTGACCTCATGCTCGGGCCCTCACAGCTCTCCACCCTGCTCCCGGGCATCTGGACCCTTCGTGCCACCACGTTCCCTCTCTGGCGGAGCGGTCGGCGGTTGTCGCCCACGTTCTCCTATCGCCTGTTGCCCGGGCGCACGCTCCGCCTGCACGACAGCGTCAGCTACCGCACGCGGACGGGCGAGTCCCGCCGGATCCTCGGCACCGACACCTTCCGCGAGGCGACCGGAGACTTCGTCTGGCGGGGGAGCGGCGTGCTCGCTCCGCTATCCGCGGCCTGGCGGGTGTCGGGCAGCAACGGCGACGGCACCGTGCTCGTCCTTCGCTTCTCCCGCACGCTCGTAACGCCCGCAGGGATCGACGTCCTCGCGCGTCTCGCGGGAGATTCGCGCGACCTGGACGAGCGGTTACTCCGGGACGCCGACCAGTACCGGCTGTCCACCGCCGAGGTGCGTTCGCTCACCTGGCTGCGTCCAGCGGGCTGACCGCCCCGCGACCACCCGACTGCGTCCGGCGGGGTGACCGGGCCGGCGTTCGCGGAAATAGATCGCGACGCCGGAATAAAGCGGATTCCTATGCGCTTGCATAGACCCGAGGCCGTCGGCCTCATCCATGTCAGCACGAAGGAGAACCCCATGGCAGCATCCACCCTCGACATTCCCGGTTACGTCGCCGGCACCTGGACCATCGACAAGACCCACTCCGAAGTCGGCTTCAGCATCCGGCACATCATGATCAGCAAGGTGCGGGGCACCTTTAAGGACTTCGACGCGACCATCATCACCGCCGGGAACCCGTTGGAGTCGTCCGTCACCGCCTCGGCCGTGGTCGCCTCGATCGACACCAACGAGCCGAACCGCGACCAGCACCTCCGCACCAACGACTTCTTCGACGCGGAGACGTACCCCACCATCGACTTCGTCTCCACCGGCGTGCGCGAGGAGAAGGGCGATCTCAAGGTGGACGGCGTCCTCACCGTCCGCGGCGTCACCAAGCCCGTCACCTTCGACTTCGAGTTCGGCGGGTTCGCGACCGACCCCTTCGGCAACGCCAAGGCCGGCGCCACCGCGACCACCGTGATCAACCGTGAAGACTTCGGGCTGCTCTACAACGCCGCCCTCGAGACCGGTGGGTTCCTCCTCGGCGACAAGGTGACCATCACGCTCGAGCTGCAGGCCGTGCTCTCGGCGTAACGCCGACCGGCTTCGTCACGGCCCGGCCCCTCGCGCACCCGTTGCGCCGGGTGCCGGGCCGTTCGCGTCAGGAGCCGTCGGCGCCGATGATCGTCTCGCGGACCCGCCGCAGGTCTTCGAGCAGTGAGCCGAGTAGGATCCAGTGCTCCTCGTTCGGCTTCGCCACCGTTATGGGCGAGGTGAGAGCGGGCAGTTCCGCCGTGACCGGCTCCGCTGACGTGGGTGACTCGTCGAGAAGGAGCCGCAGATCGTGGCCCGCTCGTCGCAACTCGGTAGCGATCGCCCGTACCGTGGGTTCGCTGCTGAGGCCCGGCTCGTAGTGGTCGTGCACGGTGCGGGTCATGCCGATGGCGCGAGTCACCAGCACGGTCAGACGATCGAGCATCGCGGCGTCGTCCTCGAGGACGCGACGGTGCTGGCTGCGGCGCAGGTTGAAGGCGAGACTGTCCCGTCCGCGCTCGACCGCCTCTTCCGCGGCCGCGCGTGCGCGGTGCAAGGACCGCGCACGGTTCAGCAGCGCCGCCAGTTCTCCGCGGCTGCGCGGCTCGGTGATGGCGTCGGCGAGGGCGTCGAAGATCGCCGCCGTGTCCGTGCCGAGTCGGGTGACCGTGGTCCGGGCGGGCTGCAGAACCACCGGGGGAACGATCACCGCGTTCACCAGAAGACCCATACCCGCACCGATGAGCGTCTCGAGGATGCGGTACAGCGCGTACCCCTCCGTCTCGCCGCCCAGCGCGAGCACGAGCATCGCACTGATCGGGATCTGCACCGCCGAGCCCGGCGTGAGGCGGAGCGCCCACCCGAGCAGTACCGACACGACGATCGCACCGAGCACGACCTCCTCGCCGTGGCCGAACAGGACGCCGAGGACGAACGCGAGCACCACGCCGAGCAGAACGCCGGCGCAGCGCTCCACGGCTTTGCCGAGGGACTGATTGACGCTCGGCTGCACCACGAGCAACGCGGCGATGGCGGCGAAGATGGGCGGCTGGCCGGGGAAGAGTGCCATGCACAGCAGCCAGGCGACCGCGGGCGCGAGGAACATCTTCACCGCCTGGAGAAGCGGAACGCGGGTCGTCGCCCGAATGGCCGATGCTATGCCCACGGCTCCATCTTGACCGGTTGCCCGAGGAAGCGCGCGTAGGAGGCGAAAGCCCGGCCGAGTCGACGGGTGAGTGCGGCGGTCACCGGGGCGAAGGCGGTGGGAGTCACCCGGGTTCCCGTGGAGGTGCTCGTGCGACGCCAGGTCCCGACGACCACACCGCCGTCGACGATGGTCGGCTGGAAAACGCCGTTGCCGCCTGGCACGATGCGATCATTCTCGCGAGGATCGAGAACCGCGCTGCGGTCACGGAATCCGATGATGTGCTCGTCGAATCCGGGAAGAGCGTGCGTGACTCGGGCGACGGCGCGAGCCTCGGCGGAGGAGGGGCCGGGCGAGTCGGCGGCCTGCCAATATTCTCCTCCGTCGCAATCGACCCGTTCGAGCTGCTGCTCCGCGGCGGCGGCCCCACGTCGCGCATCCGTCAGCCCGAGATTGCTCCAGCGGGCGAGGTCGTGCAGGGTCGCGGGCCCGTGACCACGGAAGTAGCGCACGGCGAGGTCGCGCAGGGCCTGGTCGCGATTCAGCGCCGGGCGGGGAGGGATCCACTCGTCGAACAGCACGAAGGTGGGCTGCGTGCCCTGCATCGGTCCCTGGCAGAGCACGCGCTGCTGACAGAGCAGCGCGAGCAGGTGGATGCCGCGCTGTCCGGTGGTCGGGATGCCCGCGCCGTCGAGCAGCGCGAAGGCGTCGGGTCGGGGGAGGCGGGCACCACCCGAGAGGGCGGCCCCGAGCACGTCGGCCGTGCGCGAGACGATGTCGTCGGTGATGCCGAGGTCGCGGCGCCGGGACGCGGCGGATGAGATGGCACGCGTGGCGCAGAGCCCGAGGAGCCAGGCGAGATCCTCGGCGGGCGTGATGTGCAGGGTGCCCCGCATCGGCCACGAGCGCACGAGCGACCCGGACGAGAGCGCCGCCGAGACATCGTGCACGGTGCTGTGCGGGCTGCGGACACCGATCGACCACAGGGCGCCCGGGTAGTCCTGCGCCTGCATGGCCAGCATCCGCTGCGCCACCTCGACCGGGCCGGCCGATGCGTTCGATGCGTCCGTTCCGGCAGGAACGAGTCCCGAGTTCAGCACCCGCAATCGCGCGATGTCGCGGAGCGACGCCCGTACCGCCATGAGCCCAGTATCCCCGACCCCGCGCTCATCGACCCCGGCCCCTGCTCCCGACGGTCCCGGTCCCTGAGCCTGTCGAAGGGACGCAGGGTTCTGCGGTCCCTGAGCCCGTCGAAGGGGACGCTCGGCTCCCTCGGTCCCTGAGCCCGTCGAAGGGACGCACGGCTCCTCGGTCCCTGAGCGACATGCTCCGTGACGCCGGAATAGCCTCGACACATGACTTCCGAACCCACCACCCTCGTCGTCCTCGGAGCCAGCGGTGACCTGACCGAACGGCTTCTCCTCCCCGGCCTCGGCAGCCTCCTCGCCGAATCGGCGGGCGGACCACGCCAGCTGATCGGCACCGGACGCAGCGAGCGAAGCGCGGACGAATGGCGACAGACCGTGAGCGACGCCTTCGAGGAGGCGGAAGCGCGCGGCGAGGACGCCACGGCCATCGTCGACTCGGCCCAGTACATCCAGGCGGACCCCACCGAGGTCGACGATCTCGTGCGCATCCTCGAGGCGTGCGAACACACCCCGATCCTCTATTTCGCCCTGCCGCCGACGATCACGATCACCGTCTGCGAGGCGCTCGAGAAGGTTGACCTGCCCGAGGGCACCGTGCTCGCGATGGAGAAACCCTTCGGGTCGGACAGCGAGAGCGCCGCCGCACTCAACCGGCAGTTGCAGAAGCTCGTTCCCGAGGAACGCGTGCACCGCATCGATCACTTCCTCGGCACGTCGACGGTGCTCAATCTGATCGGCCTGCGGTTCGCCAATCGACTCTTCGAGCCGGTGTGGAACGCGGAAAACATCGAACGCGTCGAGATCGTCTACGACGAGGATCTCGCTCTCGAGGGCAGGGCCGCCTACTACGACTCGGCGGGTGCCCTCGTGGACATGATCCAGAGTCACCTGTTGCAGGTGCTCGCGCTGTTCGCGATGGAGGCGCCCGCCAGCCTCGATGAGCAGGACCTGCGCTCCGTGCTGGCGCAGGTGCTCCGGGCCACCGAGGTGGCGGGAGGCGACCCGGTCGCGTCGAGCCGGCGGGCTCGGTACACGGCGGCGTCGGTGGACGGCGAGGACGTGCCTTCCTACGCGGACGAGGAAGGTGTCGATGCGTCGCAGAACACCGAGACGCTCGCCGAAGTGACGTTCGCGGTGAACAATCGTCGGTGGGAGGGCGTGCCCTTCGTACTTCGGTCGGGTAAGGCCTTGTCGGAGAACCGCAAGAACATCGTCGTGACGTTCAAGCCCGTCCGAGGACTGCCGCGAGGACTCAGCGGTCACGCCCGCCCCGACCGCCTGGTGATCGACCTGAAGCAAAACGGGGTCTCCCTCGACCTCACCATGAACGGCGGCGACGACCCCTTCGCCCTCGAGCAGGTTCCCCTGCAGGCGACTCTGCGCGAGGAGCGCCTGACGGCGTACGGCGAGGTGCTGCGCGGGATCTTCGACAACGATCCGACCATCTCCGTCCGGGCGGATGTCGCCGAGCGGTGCTGGCGAATTGTCGAACCCGTGCTGGCGGCGTGGCGGGATGACCGGGTGGCGCTCGACGAGTACCCGGCCGGATCCTCCGGCCCGGCATCCTGGCAGGAGGACTAGGGCCGGACGGTCGGGTCGGGGAAGCGCGTCTCGATCCGCGGCTTCTCCCGGTCGCGGGCCCTGGCCCAGATGAAGAAACCGACGAGGGTGAATCCGCCGTAGAAGACGTACATCAGGGCCGAGGCGTAGTACCCCGCGCTGAAGAGGAGCGGCACGCCGACCACGTCGACCGCCACCCAGATGAGCCAGAACTCGACCCAGCCGCGCGCCATGCCGTAGGTGGCGAGGAGGGACCCCATGAAGATCCACGCATCCGCCCACACCGGCTCGTAGGATCCCAGCGCGGAGAAGATCGGGGTGAGCACGGCCGTTCCGCCGACGAGGGCCACCACGAGGAACACGCGCTGCCGACCGGTGGCCCAGTGCGGCACGACGGCGTTGCCGCCGTCCGCCCGGCTCTCCCGCCAGCGACGCCAGCCGTACACCGACACGGCGATGAACATGATCTGACGGCCCGCCTGGCCCAGCAGGTTGACCGGGTTGGGGGTTCCGAAGATCGCCCCGAGGAACACGGTCAACAGCAGGAGGTTGCCGACGATCCCGACCGGCCACGCCCACACCTTGCGACGCATGCCGCCGAGCGCGCTCAGCAGACCGAACACGTTGCCGACGATCTCGCGCCAGAGGATCACCTGGTCGCCGATGCGCAGTTGTGCGTCGAATAGCCAGTGCAGAAAGTCCATGCGGTTCGTCCCTTGCGACCAGAAGCGTGGCGGCACCGGGGACGTGCAGCGCGCATCCGGAACGGTGCGCGCGATCGCGCGTGCTTCTCCCATCCAGACTTTGACTGTCGGTACCGGAATTCCACCGGTTCAACCCGAGAGGTTTCCCCGTCGGGTTCGCGGACTATCACCGCCGGTACGGATTTTTACCGTCCCCGGAGCACGTGTTACCCGCCCATTCTGCACGCTGGACGCGGATAACGCACACCGGCCGCTGGAGAGCGCCGACGGCGCCGTCACCGCGGGACCGTGCTTACTCCGGCGGAACCTCCGGCTGGATGACCTGCTGCTCCTGCGACAGGAGGCCGAGCGCGTCGAGCTGCTCCGACAGGCCCGCCCCGTCGGGCGCGTACAGCCAGGGCACGGGCGACGACGAATGCGCCTCGGCCTTCGCCCGGCCACCGGCGAGGACCGCCTCTCCGATGGAGAGCTGACGGATGAGCACGGCCACCACGTTGTCGGGATGGCTCTCGACCAGCTCGCCGTACAACTGCTCGTCGTGCTGACCGTCGTCGCCCACGAGCAGCCACTTCATCGACGGGAAGTCGTCCACGAGCCGCAGCAGGTTGGTGCGCTTGTGCTCGCTTCCGCTGCGGAACCACCGGTCGTGGGTCGGACCCCAGTCGGTGAGCAGCAGCGCACCGGCGGGATACAGATTGCGGGAGAGGAACCGCGTGAGAGTGGGCGCAACATTCCAGGCCCCCGTCGACAGGTACACCATCGGCGAATCCGGGTTCGCGTGCCGCAGTCGCTCGTACAGAACCGCCATGCCGGGCGTCGGTGTGCGCGCGTGCTCGTCGAGCACGAAGGTGTTCCACGCGGCGAGGAACGGCCGGGGGAGGGCCGTGACCATCACCGTGTCGTCGATGTCGGACACCATGCCCACCGTGCTGTCATCGCTGACGATGAAGATGGGCGCCTCGACGGTGCGACCGCCATGCGTGCTGAGGGAGATGGTCTGCCAGCCGGCCGTCAGCGTCGCCTGCACGGTCGTGTCGATGACCCCGCCGCGGTCGGCGATGACCGTGGTGCGGGTTCCGGCGATATCGACGGTGACCTCGGCGTGGGCGGACGGGACACTGGTGAAGCTGCGCCAGCCGCGCACGCTCTGGTCCTCGGTCCGCTGAGACTTCGACGGTGCCGTGAGCAGCACCCGTCCGAGCACGCGCACCCAGGCCGTCGAGCCGTATCCCGTGTACGGGACGATGGTGGCGCGGTGGCCGCGCCGCCGCGCTCGCCGCTCGCGAAAGTCGTGGTAGCGGTTCTCGATGCGCGCCGCACGGTGCAACAGCGGCTCCGCCGCCTTCGGGGGACTCGGACGACGGTTTCGGGATGCAGCCACGCACCCAGTCTGTCAGACGTCCCCAATCGCGGTCGGCGCGGACCTGTTCACACCTCCGTGGAAACCCGAGTGTTGTTCAGTTGCGTCACGTACGCTGACGGCAGCCAAGATCGGTCATGCCGACGGGGTGACCGCGAGGGAGGATTCGCACGTGATCGTCGAGGAACGAGAGGCCACGGAGCCCGACACGCCGGCCGTGCCTGTGCTCCCGGCCCGCACATCCCCCGTGCAGGCGCGGAGCGCCGCGCGGGTCGAGACGCTGCTCGACGCGGCGGCGGCGGTCGTCGACGAGGTGGGTTTCGAGCGTCTCACCACGGCCATGGTGGCCGAGCGAGCCGGAGCATCCATCGGAACGGTGTACCGGTACTTCCCCGACCGGATCGCTCTCCTGCACGCCCTCAGCACCCGCTTGTTCGCGCGATACGTGCGCACCCTGGCCGAGCGCCACGAGCTCAGATCCCGTTCCCACTGGCAGGACACGCTGGACGACATCATCGACGTCTTCGCCGACATGTACCGCACCGAGGCCGGTTTCCGAGCGATCCGGTTCGGCGACACCCTCGACATCACCCAGGGCGAGGATGAGGAATCGAGCGGTGGACGACTCGCCGAGATCCTCGCGACGGACCTCGCCGACGCGGTGCCGGATGCGGACCGGGCGAGCGTGGTGTTCGCCCTCGAGGTGGTGGTGGGGATGATCGAGGCGCTGCTGCACCGGGCGTTCGTCGCCAGTGCCGAGGGCGATCCCCGTTTCATCGACGAAGCCCGGACGGTGACCCGCGAATACCTGATTCGGGCGATCAACGTTCCCGCCTGACCGATCACGCGGCCTGAGGAATAACCGGATCTCTCCGCGTCGTGTCGCGTAAACCGGTTCTCGTCGGTTACTTTAGGCGTCCGGCACGTGTCGATTCGTACAGTGGTACGAGGAATGAGCCCATCTGTGATCGAGTTCCGCTCTGTGACCAAGCGATACCCCGACGGCACCACAGCGGTCGACGACTTCACCTACACGATTCCGGCGCGCACGACGACAGTTCTCGTCGGGTCGTCCGGTAGCGGCAAGACCACGGTCCTCCGCATGATCAACCGGATGATCGACGCGACCGAGGGGCAGATCCTTATCGACGGCGTCGACGTGGCGAACCTCGACAAGGTGAAACTGCGGCGCAGCATCGGCTACGTGCTCCAGGCCGCCGGGTTGCTGCCGCACCGCAAGGTGATCGACAACGTCGCGACGGTGCCGGTGCTGAACGGAGTGCCGAAGGCGAAGGCCCGAGCCGACGCCCTCGACCTGCTTGACAAGGTGGGCCTCGATCGTGCCCTCGCCGAGCGCTATCCCCGGCAGCTCTCCGGCGGGCAGCAGCAGCGCGTGGGGGTGGCGCGCGCTCTCGCGTCCGACCCCAACATCCTGCTCATGGACGAGCCCTTCGGGGCGGTCGACCCCATCGTGCGCGCCGACCTGCAGGCCGAGTTGCGCCGCCTGCAGCGGGAGCTCGGGAAGACCATCGTGTTCGTGACCCATGACATCGACGAGGCATTCGCCCTCGCCGACCAGGTCGTCATCTTCCGCAAGGGCGGCGTGATCGCCCAGGCGGGCAGTCCCGCGGACATCCTGGCCTCGCCCGCCGATGACTTCGTCGCGAGCTTCGTCGGCGCCGACTCGGGCAAGCGACGATTCCGGCTGGAGAACCGTGGTGGTCACGACATCCTCGTCGACAGCTCCGGGCGGGCGGCGGGTGTCCTGGTCGAAGCAGACGAGTCGTGAGCTGGATCTTCGACAATCTCGATCTCATCGGGCGTCTCACCCTCGAGCACGTACGCCTCAGCGTCCCGCCGATCGTTCTCGGGTTGATCTTCGCCATTCCGCTCGGATGGTTCGCGTACCGGTTCCGACTCACCCGGTCCGTACTCCTCACCGCGATCGGGCTCCTTTACACGATTCCCTCGCTGGCGTTGTTCGTGATCCTTCCGCCACTTCTCGGCATCGGCTTTCTCAGCGAGTTGAACATCACCATCGCTCTGACGATCTACGCCGTCGCGATTCTCGCGCGCTCGGTGACGGATGCGCTCGGCGCGGTCGATCCCGACGTCCGTCAGTCCGCGATCGCGATCGGTTATTCGGGGTGGCGCCGTTTCTGGGGGGTCGAGTTACCGCTCGCCGGACCGATCATCCTGGCGGGGTTGCGGGTCGCCGCTGTCAGCACGGTGAGCCTGGTGACCGTGGGAATCCTGGTCGGTGTCGAGAGCCTCGGCTACCTGTTCACCAATGGGCTGCAACGGAGGATCATCGCCGAGGTGTTCGCCGGTGTCGCCATGACGGTGATCGTCGCGCTCCTCATCGACGCCCTCCTCGTTCTGCTCGGCCGGGCTCTGATGCCGTGGACCCGCGCTGATTCCCGCGCGACTCCGAAGGTTGCCGATCCGACTCGCGGGGCTGCCGCATGAACGTGTTCGCCGAGGCGATCGCCTGGCTCTTCTCCGCCGAGCGGCTGACCGGGAACAATGCCATCCCGGTCCGGTTGCTCGAACATGTGTGGTTCACGGTGGTGTCGGTGAGCATCGCCGCGGCGATCGCGATACCCATCGGGTACCTCATCGGCCACACGGGGAGGGGCCGCGGTCTCGCCGTCTCGATCTCCGGGGCGGCCCGTGCCCTGCCGTCGTTCGGGCTCATCCTGCTGCTCGTGCTCCTCGCCGGTACGGCGCGAGCGTCGCTCGCTGCGATCGTCGCCTTCGTTCTGCTCGCGGTGCCCTCGATCCTGGCCGGGGCCTACGCCGGCATCGAGGCTGTCGACCGCAAGACGGTGGACGCCGCCCGGGCGATCGGGATGACGGAATGGCAGATCCTGTGGCGGGTGGAGGTGCCGCTCGGTCTCCCCCTCCTCATCGGAGGCATCCGCAACGCTGTGTTGCAGGTGGTGGCGACCGTGACCCTGGCGGCGTACGTCGGTCTGGGTGGTCTCGGCCTGTACATCTTCCGGGGCATCCCCCTGCGCCGATACGACGAGATGCTCGGCAGCGCCATCCTCATCGTCGCCCTGGCGCTCGCTCTCGATGCCCTGTTCGCTCTCGCCCAGCGCACGGTGGTACCGCGCGGAGTCATCCAGGGCTTCGCCACTGATCTCCGCGCATCGCCATCCGGGCGACGTGCGGTGGTGAGAAAGCTCACCGCAGATTGACCGAACGGAAAAGGAAGAAAATGTTCACAGCTCGGAAGAAAGGCCGGCTCGCCACAAGCGCAGTCGCGGTCGGAGCCGTAATAGCTCTGGCAGGGTGTGCATCAGGTGATCCCTTGGAGCCGGCCGAGGAGAACGCGTCCAGCACCGACAGCGGCACCATCGTGGTCGCGTCCCAGGCGTACTACTCCAACGAGATCATCGCCGAGATCTACGCCCAGGCTCTCGAGAACGGCGGACTCGAGGTGGAACGCAAGTTCCAGATCGGCCAGCGGGATGCGTACCTGCCCGCCCTCGACAACGGCGAAGTCGATGTGATCCCGGAGTACACCGGCAACCTCCTGCAGTTCTATTCGCCGGACACGACCGCGACCCTGTCCGACGAGGTGTACGACGAGCTGGTGGAGGCGGTGCCGGACGGCCTGGTCGTACTCGACCAGTCCGCGGCGACCGACCAGGACTCGTACAACGTGACCAGTGAATTCGCGGAGGAGCACGGTCTGGTGTCGATCGGCGATCTCGCCGACGTGCCAGTGGAGCTCACGCTCGGCGGCAACGCCGAGCTGGAGGAGCGCCCCTACGGACCGACCGGACTGTCCGAGGTGTACGGGGTGGACGTCGGTTTCTCCGCCACCGGGGACACCACGGTTGATGCCCTGGTGCAGGGAACGGTGAACGTCGCCAACGTGTACAGCGCGGACCCCTCCATCGCGTCCGAGAATCTTGTGACTCTCGAGGACCCCGAGGGTCTGTTCCTGGCGTCCAACGTCGTTCCGCTCGTGAGCGAGGACGTCGCCGGTGAGGTCGAGGACATCCTGAACGAGGTGAACGCGGCCCTGACGGCGGAGGGCCTCGCGGCGCTCAACGCCCGAAGTGTCGACGAGCAGCAGTCAGCCGACACGATCGCCACCGACTGGCTCACCGAGAACGGGCTGATCGACTAAGCAGCGCCTCCGGCGAACGGGGCTCGAATGCTGCGGCATCCGAGCCTCGTCTGCGTAGGCGGGCCCGCCTTCCGCGGTGCCGCCGGCCTTCCGGGTTTCCGCTCGCCGTCCGCGTTGCGGCGCCGCCTCAGGGGTTGCCGGAGTCGGAGCGCTCGAGCGCGGTCATGTGCCGCTCCTCGCTCCGTTGCAGCAGCTTCTTGACGAGCAGGACGACCAGCACGAACGCGGTGATGATCGCCACGAAAATGTAGCCGGCGCCGTGCAGCCGGTCGGCCATCTCCCGATAGCTCCCTGCCGCTGCCGATCC
Source organism: Planctomonas psychrotolerans (assembly GCF_008642235.1). Classification (GTDB taxonomy): domain Bacteria; phylum Actinomycetota; class Actinomycetes; order Actinomycetales; family Microbacteriaceae; genus Planctomonas; species Planctomonas psychrotolerans. Next base: position 2,872,861 of record NZ_SJEV01000001.1, read on the forward strand.
CACCGAGACGTAGGCGAAGGCCCAGATGAGGCAGGCCGGGGCGGTCCACGCCATGAACTTGCGGTAGCTCATGGTGCTCATCCCCACCGTGAGCGGGATCAGCGAGTGCAGAACCGGAAGGAAACGCGAGATGAAGACCGCGATTCCTCCGCGACGATCGAGGTAGTTCTCCGCTCGCACCCAGTTGCGTTCCCCGATTCGTGCGCCCAGCCGAGACGCCCGGATCTTCGGTCCGAAGAACCGGCCGAGCGCGAACCCGATGCTCTCACCGCAGAGGGCGCCCACGATCACGGCCAGGACGAGCGAGAAGTACTCGACGGGGCTGTTCACCGCGGTGCTCGAGACAAGCACGACGGTATCTCCGGGGAAGATGAGCCCGACGAGCACCGAGGTCTCCAGCAGGATGGCCACGCCGGTGAGGACGGTGCGCAGGATCGGATTGACGCTCTCGATCAGTTCGAGGATCCACGTCAAAGCATCGTTCACATGCTCGACTGTAGGCGGGTTGCGGGGAGTTCGGGCCGCCTCAGGCTGGCAAAGAGCGGCGAAGTGCGGTCAGTCGTTCCCGCCAGAGCGCGAGACGTCCGGGGTCGGCGGCGAGAGCCGGCCCGCCCCGCCACTCGCGGGCGATCCGGATCCCCTGCAGGGCATTCAACACCCACACCTCGTGCCCGTCGAGACTGTCCGGTCGGGCGCGTTCATGCAGCACATCGATGCCGAGGGCCGTTGCGAGGGTGACCAGGGTGCGTGCGGTGACGCTGTCGACGCGCGCGAGTTCGGCATCCGGCACGCAGAGAGCGTCGCCCCGCCACCATACGACGGCACTGTACGCGCCGTCGATGATGCTGCCATCGGCAGCCACGAGCACAACCTCGTCGATGCCCCGGCTCGCGGCATCGGAGCGCAGCCGACCGAGCGCCTCGAGGTCGGGGCCTTTGATGGCGGGGACTCGTCGGGGGTCCGCGCCGTCGTGCGTTCCGAGCACGACCGACGTCGTGCACGCCGGGGCAGGCCGCAGCGTGAGCGACAGGGTGGCCTCGGTACCGCGCAAACGGAGGTCCACGCGGGGGAACAGGTCACCGGTGCGCGGGAGGGCGCGGACGGCGGCGTCGAAGAATCCGGCGGGATCGAGGGAAGCCGCTGCGGGGACGGCGGTGGACAGGAACCGCTCGCGGTGCACGGCCAGCGCGCGTACCGTCCCGTCGATCACGAGCCAGGAGTCCGCGACGACGACATCACCGCTCTCGCTCGGCGCGGAGGCCTCCGGCACCAGACGGCGGGCCGCGACGTCCCAGCGAAACCGGGTCTCCGGAATCGGCGCCGTGGAATGCATGGCCATAGGCTAACTCGCACCGGGCGGGTGGACCGATCCCGGGGGAGGAGCCACGGTGTACCGACTCCTCGCGCACCGCCTTCCCGCGCCCGTCGATGCGGCGTCGGCCTTCCGGGCGCTGTTCGGCGATGCACCGCACGCGGTCTGGCTCGACTCCTCGGACGGATCCGGGTGGAGCTACCTCGCCTCGGCAGCCGAGGCCCGCACCGACTGGCAGGACGGCGACATCTTCGCCGAGCTCGCCGACGGGTGCGCCGCGCATCCGATCGACGCGTCGGAAGCGCCGCCCGGCATGGCCTTCCGGTTGGGCTGGGTCGGCTGGTTCGGCTACGAACTCTGGCACAGCACGGCCGCGCGCCGACCGCGTTCCAGTACGCATGACAGCGCCTTCGTATTCGTGGACCGGATGCTGGCCATCGACGCGGCGGGATCAGCCTGGCTCGTCGCCCTCGACACGCCGGCGGGAGAGGAATGGCTGGCCGCTGCCGGTGCCGTCCTGGCGTCTGCGCACGCGGGGGCCGGCGATGGCGCCGACGCTGGCGATGCTGGCGGTGGCGCTGCCGGCGTTGGCGCCGCCGTCGCCGGCGGTGCTGCCGACGCTGCGAATGCGGCCGGCGCGGGCATCGCTGGAGGAGCTGCCGACGCTGCGAATGCGTATGCGGATATGGTCGTCGCTGCCAGATTGAGCGTGGACGGCACCGATGTCGACGCCGGTGAGCCTGGCGCGGCTCGGGTGGTCTGGCGGCACGACGACGACGCGTACCTTCGGCTGGTCGCCCACTGCCTCGACGCCATAGCTCGGGGCGACGCCTACCAGCTCTGCCTCACCAATACCGCCACCGTGTCCTGCCGCATCGACCCGCGGGTCGCCTACGAGCGGTTGCGTGCCCTGAGCCCGACGCATCACGGCGGGTTCTTGCGTATCGGGGACACCGCGCTGCTGAGCGCGTCCCCGGAGGTGTTCCTTCGCGTGGATGCGGACCGCACCGTGTCGACGCGTCCGATCAAGGGAACCCGCCGGAGGGGTGGAGACGCCGCCGAGGACGCCGCGCTGCGCGCCGAGCTCTCCGCCAGTGAGAAGGAGCGCGCCGAGAACCTGATGATCGTAGACCTGATGCGGAACGATCTGTCCCGTGTGGCGCGTCTCGGCACGGTGCGGGTGTCGAGTCTCCTGACCGTGGAGAGCTACGCGCAGGTTCACCAGTTGGTCAGCACGGTGGAAGCCGAGTTGGCCGAGGGGATCACCGGCGTGGACGCCGTGCGGGCGTTGTTCCCCGCGGGGTCCATGACCGGCGCGCCGAAGATCCGGGCGATCGAGTTGCTCGCCGAACTGGAGCGCGGCCCGAGAGGCATCTACTCCGGTGCGTTCGGCTATCTCGGTCTTGACGGTGCGGTGGAGCTCGCCATGGTGATCCGCAGCATCGTCGTCACGCCCGACGGCGCCACGATCGGGGCGGGTGGGGGGATCACCACCCTGTCGGACCCGGCGGAAGAACTCGCCGAGATGCACCTGAAGGCCGCGCCCCTCCTCGCCGCCCTGCGCTGACCCGCACCCCCACGGTCCCTACCCGTGGAAGGACCCCCCACGGTCCCCGAGCCTGTCGAAGGGCCGCACCCCACGGTCCCTGAGCCTGTCGAAGGGACGCCACCCCGCGGTCCCTGAGCCCGTCGAAGGGACGCACCCCACATGGTCCCTGAGCCTGTCGATGGGACGCACCCCACGGTCCCTGAGCCTGTCGATGGGACG
>NZ_SJEV01000002.1 GCF_008642235.1 Planctomonas psychrotolerans
CCCACATGGTCCCTGAGCCCGTCGAAGGGACGCCACCCCACGGTCCCTGAGCCCATCGAAAGGACGCAGCCCACACAGTCCCTGAGCCCATCAAAGGGACGCCACCCCCACAGTCCCTGAGCCCACCAAAGGGACGCCACCCCCACAGTCCCTGAGCCCATCGAAAGAACGCACCCACACGGTCCCCGAGCCCGTCGACGGGACGCCACCCCCACGGTCCGTGAGCCCGTCGAAGGGACGCCACCCGCACGGTCCCTGAGCCCGTCGAAGGGACGCCACCCCCACGGTCCATGAGCCCGTCGAAGGGACGCCACCCTCACGGTCCCTGAGCCTGTCGAAGGGACATATAGCGCCGTCGACCGCCCCCCTCTTCTCCTCCACACGCTCGACCGGGAAACGGCCACTGACCGGGAAAACCCTCGGGCGAGAATGCCGTAGGTGTGTGCGATAGTACCTGCATGAAAGCCCCGGACGACGAAGCCGCAGCCCAGCAGCAGCCCTATGGCGCCGGCCATGCGATCGCTCGCATCCGGGCACTCGCCACCGAGTGCGCCGATGCTCTCTCGTGCGCCACCATTCCGGACCTCACCGACGCCGACACTCTCGCGCTGGTCACCGAGGTCGAGCGCCTCGGCCGTCGCGTCGACGCATTGCGCGTCGCTCTCGCTGGCGAGGTTGCGGATCGTTCCCGGCCGTCCCGGGGCGCGCGTGGGCTGGCTGTGTCCCGCGGGTGCCGCACCCCGGCGGATCTGATCGAGCAGCTCACTCAGGTCGCAGGGACGACGGCCCGCCGCCGAGTAGTACTCGCCGGTGATGTGCGTCGCGACCCGTTCCTGGGCGGCGACCGCACGAGAGCACGATTCGATCTGGTGGCTCAGGCCGTCGAGGACGGCACCATGGGTATCGACGCGGCCACGGTGATCACCAAGGGCCTCACCCCGCTTCTCGCCCACGGCTCTCTCGACGAGTTGAAGAAAGCGGAAGTCGAGTTGGTCGCCGCTGCCACCGGCACCGGCCCTGACTCGACGGTGCCAGCGTCGGCGGACTCGGTGCGGGTCATGGTGGGGGTGTGGCAGGCGAAGCTCGACCCCGACGGCCTTGATCCGGCGGAGGACAGGGTGATGGCGGTGCGGGACTTCCGGTTCGGTCCGGAACGCAACGGGCTTCTGCACGGCTCGTTCCGGCTCATGGCGGAAGCCGGAGGACGGGTGAAGGCCCTGTTCGATGCGTACCTGGCCCCGACCACCGCGCCCGCGTTCATGACCGACGAAGAACGGGCAGCCGCAGAAGCGGAAGGCGGCAAAGACCTACGGACGCCGGCTCAGCAGCGGCATGACATCTTCGTCGCGATCATCGACGCCATGGCGAGAAGCGGCCAGGCACCTACCATCGGTGGTGCCGCACCCACGGTGCTCGTATCGGTCCGCGCGGAGGACCTCGGAGCGAACCGGGGTGTTGGTTGGTCGGATCGGGTGGAGGGTCCGGTGTCGATGCGGACGGTGCGGCAGATGGTATGCACCGGCGGCATCCAAAAGGTCGTCCTCACCCGGGAAGGGCGGATCGTGCGCCTGGGTTCACCGGAGCGGTGCTTCACCCCACAACAACGACGCGCGATCTCCCTCCGAGACGGCGGCTGCATCATCCCTGGCTGCACCATCCCCGCCGGGTGGTGCGAGATCCACCACGTGATCCCTGATAAGGATGGCGGGCCCACGCATCCGGATAACGGTGTGCTGTTGTGCTGGTTCCACCACCGCACCATCGACACGTCGCAGTGGCAGATTCGCATGCGACACGGGGTCCCCGAGGTGAAACCACCGCCGTGGATCGAGTACTTCGGCACGTGGCGACCCGCCACCAAATCCCGCACCCGACTCCTCGACCGACTCCACACCCCACCCGACTAGTCCCGCGCCGGGGGAGTCACCTCGACCGCTAGCCACGGTCGCTGAGCCTGTCGAAGCGACGGGACCGGTGCGGCCAGTGTCCCTTCGACAAGCTCAGGGACCTTGTGGCTGGTTCGAGGCCCTGTTCTCTCGGGCGCGCCTTCCACCTCCGGAACCGGAAGAGGTCCGGAAAGTCGGGGGCGGAGGTGGCGCGGTGGGGGTCGGTGGGCATCTATGGGCGGAGCCCCAGCACGCCACCTCCGCACCCCCACACGACCGCAACCCGTTGCGTCCCTTCGACAGGCCCAGGGACCGTGAAGGTCGCGCCCCTTCGACAGGCTCAGGGACCGCAGCAGTCTCAGGGACCGCAGCAGTCTCAGGGACCGCAGCAGTCTCAGGGACCGCAGCAGGCTGAGGGACCGCATGAGCGCGCGTCCGTTCGGGGTTGGTACGGGGGCGAATCCGCGCACCTCACCCGGGCACCGCGGGTGCCGCGCTGTCGGTACTCTGGATAGTCGAACCGCCGCGGATCCGAGCCGACTTCCTCGGCCGCGGGCGGCAACCCCCCGGACGAGATGCGAGCCCTGTGACGACTTCCCAGAACACCGGTACGAACGAGCAGCCCGGAACGACCGTGCAGCCCGGCACGAACGAGTACGACATCCGCTCCATCGAGGCCAAGTGGCTTCCGGTGTGGGAGGAGAAGAAGCCGTTCTCCACGTCGCTCGACGGTGACACTCGTCCGCGCAAGTACATCCTCGACATGTTCCCGTACCCGTCGGGGGACCTGCACATGGGTCACGCCGAGGCGTACGCGCTCGGTGACGTGATCGCCCGGTACTGGCGCCAGCAGGGCTTCAACGTGCTCCACCCGATCGGCTGGGACTCCTTTGGCCTGCCCGCGGAGAACGCGGCGATCAAGCGCGGCATCGACCCCCGCGGCTGGACGTACGACAACATCGAGCAGCAGAAGCGAACGATGAAGCGCTACGCGGCGTCCTTCGACTGGGACCGCGTACTGCACACCAGCGACCCCGAGTACTACCAGTGGAACCAGTGGCTGTTCCTCAAGATGTACGAGAAAGGCCTCGCCTACCGCAAGGACAGCTGGGTCAACTGGGACCCCGTGGACCAGACCGTGCTGGCGAACGAGCAGGTGCTGCCCGACGGCACGTCGGAGCGATCCGGCGCCGTGGTGGTCAAGAAGAAGCTGACTCAGTGGTACCTGAAGATCACCGACTACGCCGACCGCCTGCTCGACGACCTCAAGCAGCTCGAAGGCACCTGGCCGTCGAAGGTGCTCACCATGCAGCGCAACTGGATCGGTCGATCCATCGGTGCGGATGTCGACTTCCGCATCGAGGGGCGCGACGAACCGATCACCGTGTTCACCACCCGCCCTGACACCCTGCACGGTGCGACCTTCATGGTGGTCGCTCCGGATTCCGACCTGGCCGCGGAGCTCGTGGCCGGCTCGACGCCCGAGGTCCAGTCCGCCTTCGCCGAGTATCTGCAGCGCGTGCAGAAGTCGAACGAGATCGAGCGGCTCACCGCCGACCGGGAGAAGACCGGTATCCCGCTGGAGCGCTACGCCACCAATCCGGCGAACGGGGAGCGCATCCCGATCTGGGCCGCCGACTACGTGCTCGCGGACTACGGCACGGGCGCCATCATGGCCGTGCCCGCGCACGACCAGCGCGACCTCGACTTCGCGCGGGCATTCGACCTGCCCGTGCGGGTGGTCGTGGACACGACTCAGCCGGTGACCGGCGCCATTCGGATCATTCCGGAGGACGGCGCGGACGCCGCCGCCCTCGACGAGCAGAACCCGGCGAACACCGGGATCGCCCTCGCGGGCGAGGGTCGCGTGATCAACTCCGGGGCGCTCAACGGGCTCAGCAAGCAGACCGCGATCAAGCGGATCACCGAGCAGTTGCAGGCCGAGGGCGCCGGTCGCCCGGCGAAGAACTACCGGCTGCGCGACTGGCTCATCTCACGGCAGCGCTACTGGGGCACGCCCATCCCGATCCTGCACGGCGAGAACGGCGAAGAGATCCCGGTGCCCGAGGATCAGCTCCCCGTGGTGCTCCCGCCCACCGAGGGCCTGGATCTCCGCCCGCGCGGATCGTCGCCGCTCGGTGCGGCGGAGGACTGGGTGAACGTGCAGAGCCCGATCGACGGCGCCCCCGTGCGGCGGGATCCCGACACGATGGACACGTTCGTCGACAGCTCGTGGTACTTCCTCCGCTTCCTCAACCCGACCGACGGCACCAAGGCGTTCGACCCGAAGGACGCGGAGTCGTGGGCGCCCGTCGACCAGTACGTCGGCGGCGTCACGCACGCCATCCTGCACCTGCTGTACGCGCGCTTCATCACGAAGGTGCTCTTCGACCTCGGCTACGTCACCTTCACCGAGCCGTTCCGGGCGCTCCTCAACCAGGGCATGGTGCTCATGGAGGGCTCCGCCATGTCGAAGAGCAAGGGCAACATCGTGCGCTTGTCGGAGCAGCTCGATGAGCACGGGGTCGACGCGGTGCGCCTCACCATGGCGTTCGCGGGACCGCCGGAGGATGACATCGACTGGGCCGACGTCTCGCCCGCCGCATCCGCACGCTTCCTCGCCCGCGCCTGGCGGCTCACCGGCGATGTGACCAGCGCGCCCGACGTCGACCCCGACACCGGGGACGCCGCACTGCGGCGCGTCACCCACCGGTTCCTCGCCGACACCCCGGGGCTGATCGAGTCGTTCAAGTTCAACGTGGTGGTGGCCCGCACCATGGAGCTCGTCAACGCGGTGCGGAAGACGATCGACACGGGCGTGGGGGGCGCGGACCCGTCGGTGCGGGAGGCGACCGAGGTGGTCACCATCGCCCTCAGCCTGTTCGCGCCGTACACCGCCGAGGACATGTGGTCGCGGCTGGGCCACGACGGTCTCGTCGCCTTCGCCGGCTGGCGCAAGGCCGATCCTGATCTGCTCATCGAGTCGAGCGTCACCGCGGTCGTGCAGGTCGACGGCAAGGTGCGGGACCGGCTCGAGGTCAGCCCGAAGGTGGCACCGGAGGAGCTCGAGGCGCTGGCGCGGGCATCCGCCGCGGTCGTGCGCAGCGTGGCCGATCGGCAGATCGTCAACGTGATCGTGCGTGCGCCGCGCCTGGTGAATATCGCGACGAAGCCGGCCGCGCCGAGCGAGTGACTGCGTGAGGTGCCCGAGATCGCCGCTTCCCCAGCGGACTTCGAGCGATCCCGGGTCCCTCGAGCGGTCGGCCGCGCTCACTCACCGGGGGGTTTCGACGGTGTCCCTCCACATTTCCATCAGCACGCCGCCGCTCTCGGTCTGAACACTCCTACCGTGCCCTCATGGACACGGGAATCTCGGAGCCGCTGCGGGCCCTCACGGCTGCGCACGAGGGCCGCATCCCGCGCATGCGCGTCGGTGCCGGCGCGCTCGTGGTTCTGCTGCTCCTCGCCCTCGCGGGCGCCACGCTCGTTTCGGCGCTGAGCCCGGCGGGCTCGACGAGCATCATCGCTCCCGGGTCGAGTGGTGATCACCAGGTGCCCAGCGGGGCGGATGGCACGCCCGGCACCGACCCGTCGGGAATGCCGACATCGAGCGGATCCGGGAACGCCGCCGGAGCACCGAGCGGGTCAGGTAGCGCGCCCGGCTTGGTCGAAACGGATGCCGCCGCGCCCGCGGCCGCCCCACCCGCGACCTTCTTCGTGCACGTGCTGGGAGCCGTCACCCGGCCCGGTCTCTACGATGTGGCGGACTCGGCACGCGTGATCGACGCCATCGCCGCCGCCGGCGGACTGACGGATGCCGCCGACCCGGCCCGGGTGAACCTCGCTCGCCGGATCGGTGACGGCGAGCAGTTGTACGTGCCAGCCATGGGGGAGGAGGTCCCACCCGAGCTCCAGCCGCCTCCCGCGGTGACCCGGAGCACCCCGGGCGCCGCATCCGGCGGACCGCCGGGGCTGGTGAACCTCAATTCCGCCACGGTGGCGGAACTCGACACCTTGCCCCGCATCGGGCCGGCCCTGGCGCAACGAATACTCGAGTGGAGGGAGGCGAATGGCCGGTTCGCCTCGGTCGACGATCTACTGGGCGTGCCGGGCATCGGCGAGAAGATCGTCGACGGGCTGCGACCGGCGGCGACGGTGTGACCGGCGGCGACCTGGGTGCGGGCTCGGGTGCGGGCGTGGCAGGTGTTGCAGGTGGTGCGGGGGCGGCGGGCCCGAGCGCGGCGGGCACGGTGGGCGTGGGCGAGGCGGGTACAGGCGCGGCGGGTGCGGTCGGTACTGCGACCAAAGCACGCCGCACCGTGGACTGGCGATTGGTTCCGCCCGCGTTCGCGGCGTGGTTCGCGGCTTTCGTCCTGGTCGCCGCGCCGGTCGCGAGATGGCCCGCCGCAATAGGGCTGTGGTTGTTCGCCGGGGTGTCGGTGGGGCTGCTGGTTCTGCGGTACCGCACTCCCTCGGGTGGGCGGCACTTCGGCAGGGAGAAAGACGCGGCTCGGACTCCGCATACACCACAGACAGCGCGAGATCCGCGGACAGCGCCGGCTCTGTCCGCCCTGTCCGTCGGGCTGCTCGCGGTGATGGCGGCGGCGGGAGTGGCCACGGTCACCGCAACATCGGGTGCGTCGCGTCAACCGGCGCCCCTTCTCGACTCCGCAGCGACGAAACAGCAGGTGGCCGCCACCCTCGTGGTGACCGAAATGCCGGCTCCCGGGCGGCGTGGGCTCACGTTCGGCGAACCGGGGGTTCGCCTGCGGATCCGGGCAACCGTGACCGAACTGCATCCGGGGTCCGACGTCGGCACGTCGACGATCAGCGGACTCGCGGTGCCGGTGCTCGTGTTCGCGCCCGTCGGGGGAATGGGCGGCGAGGGAACGGACGGCCGGGCGGCCGAGGGCGCACCAGCCCGCGCGTCTCCCGCCGACGAGATCGCCATCGGAGCAACGATCCGCGTGAGTGGATCGGTGACGGCCACCGCGCCGGAGGACGATGTCGCTTTCCTGCTCTTCGCTCGCGGTGTACCCGAACTCGTCGCCTCCCCCGGCTGGCTCGCCGAGCGGGCGGACGCGCTCCGCACGAACTTCCGGGCGGCAGCGATCCGGCTGCCGGGCGACGGTGGTGCCCTGCTCCCCGGGCTGGCCATCGGCGACACGACCGCCGTGCCCGAGTCGCTCGACGAGGCGATGAAGGCGAGCTCCCTGAGTCACCTCACGGCCGTGTCCGGGGCGAACTGCGCCGTGGTGGTGGCGGGAGTGCTCGGCATCGGGGCGGCCCTCGGTGCGCCGCGACGTCTCCGCGTCGCCCTCGCCCTCGTGGCCCTCGTCGGTTTCGTGCTGCTGGTGACACCGCAGCCGAGCGTGCTCCGGGCAGCGCTCATGGCGACGATCGTGCTTGCGGCGCTGGCGTCCGGTCGGCCCGCCCGTGGTATCCCGTCGCTCGCGCTCGCGGTGATCGTGCTCGTTCTGAGCGACCCGTGGCTCAGCCGCGACTACGGGTTCGTGCTCTCGGTGCTCGCCACGACGGGACTGCTCCTGCTCGCCCGCCCGCTCGCCGCCGCGTTCTCGCGTGTGCTGCCGCGGTGGCTCGCCGCCGCGCTCGCGCTGCCCACGGCCGCGCAACTCGCCTGCCAGCCCGTGCTGATCCTGCTCGCTCCAACTCTCCCGCTCTACGGCGTTCCGGCCAACCTCCTCGCGGCGCCGGCCGCTCCGGTCGCGACGATGCTCGGGCTCGTCGCATGCCTGGTGCTCCCGGTGCTGCCGATCGTCGGCGCGGGCGTCGTGGCGCTGGCGTGGCTCCCGTCGTCCTGGATCGCCGCCGTGGCGTCGTTCACCGCGATGCTTCCGCTCAGTCGTCTGCCGTGGCTCGATGGCGTACTCGGCATGGCGTCGGTGGCGGGGGGAACGGCCGTGCTTCTCCTCGCCGTCCTCCGGGGCGACCGCGATCGCGACCGCTACCGCGCGTGGCGTCGTGGAGCGACGGTGGCACTGCTCGTGCTCATGGGCGGCTACGCGGGAGGGCTCACCGGTGCGCACATCCGGGAGCGACTGTCCGTGCCGACGGACTGGCAGTATGCGGTCTGCGACGTGGGCCAGGGCGATGCGGTGCTCGTCCGCGGGGGTACGGCCACCGCCCTCGTCGATGTCGGGCCCGCACCGGAACCGCTCGAGCGCTGCCTGCAGCGATTCGGCATCCACCGCATCGATCTGCTCATCCTCAGCCACTACGACCTCGACCACATCGGCGGCATCGACGCGGTGATCGGCCGGGCCGACCGGGCACTGGTGAGCCCACCCGGAACAGCGGCCGACCGGGCCACGCTCGACCGACTGGTCGACACCGGCACCGAGGTCGTCCACGCCCACCGCGGGATGACGGGGTCGCTCGGCACGCTCGCCTGGCGCGTCCACTGGCCGCGCGCCGCGCCGACGATCGGAGCGATCGGCGCCGATGCCGGCACGAACGACGCGAGTGTGGTGCTGTCCTTCGAAGGGGAGGGTCGGTGCGTTTCCCGATGCGTGTCGTCGATGTTCCTCGGCGACCTCGGCGAGGAGGCGCAGGTGCGGATGGCCGCGCAGTCCGAGCCGCCGGAGGTCGATGTCGTGAAGGTGGCGCACCACGGATCGGCCGACCAGAGCGCGCGGCTGTATCGGTTGCTCGGCGCGTCCGTCGGCCTGATCCCCGTCGGAGCCGACAACACGTACGGCCACCCCACCGACGCGCTCCTGCACATGCTCGCCTCGGCGGGCACCGCCGTGGCCCGCACGGACTCGTCGGGGGCCATTGCCGTGAGCGCGGGGGAGCGACCGGGCGAGTTGGCGGTGTGGCGCGAGCGATCCGGGGAGTGACCCGTCAGCGCACAGGCGGCGGACACGCGGCGGAACCGACCTCGGTCCGGCGATGTCGGGGCGGCATGGCACTCTTGTATCCGGGCGAGGCGGCATCGCCCGGCTAGAGCGGATCGGCAGGGAGCGTCGTGGCAGCGAGAACATCCGGCAGGACGTCGGTGGCGATACCCCAGCTCGCCTGGAGCGACGTGCGCCCGGCAGCGATCGTGCTGGTATCCGGCACCGAGGTGATCTTGGCCGACCGCGCCATCCGCATGCTGCGCGACACCCTGAAGACGGAGGACCCGAGCCTCGAGGTGAGCGACATCGAAGCGGACGGGTACGCGCCCGGCGAGTTGCTGACGCTCGCGAGCCCGTCGCTGTTCGACGAACCGAGACTCATCCGTGTGTCGAACGTGGAGAAGTGCACCGACGTCTTCCTCGAGGAGATGCTGGCCTACCTGTCCTCGCCGGCCGACGACACCTACGTCGTGCTCCGTCACAACGGGGGAGTGCGCGGCAAGAAGCTCCTCGATGCCGTGCGCGCGGGAACCGGAGGCGGCATCGAGATCGTCTGCGCCGAACTCAAGAAGGACAGCGACAAGTACGCCTTCGCGGTTGCGGAGTTCACGATGGCCGGTCGGCGCATCACGAACGGAGCACTGCGCGCCGTCGTCGCCGCGTTCCAGGACGATCTCAGCGAACTCGCCAACGCCTGTCAGCAGCTGATCTCCGACTCGTCGGCGGAGATCACCGAGGCCACCGTGGAGAAGTACTACGGCGGGCGCGTGGAGACGAATGCCTTCAAGGTGGCCGACGCCGCCATCGCCGGGCGGCACGGCGAAGCCCTCACCCTCCTCCGACACGCGCTCTCCACGGGCGCCGACCCTGTGCCGGTGGTCGCCGCCTTCGCCATGAAGATGCGCGCGATGGCGCGGGTGTCGGGTGCGCGGGGCGGATCGGGTCAGATCGCCGGTGCGCTCGGGCTCGCCCCGTGGCAGGTGGAGCGAGCCCAGCGCGACCTCGCGGGCTGGACCGACGAGGGTCTCGGGCGCACGATCGAGGTGCTCGCGGAGACCGACGCGAGCGTGAAGGGCGCGGGGCGCGACCCGGTCTTCGCGCTGGAGCGCATGGTCGGCGTGGTCGCCCACCGCGGCGCCCTCTAGACGCCTCGCCTCGCCTCACGACGACGACGAAGCCTGAGCGACCGTCGCCGGCAAACGAGAACGGCCCCGCCGAAGCGGGGCCGTTCTCGACTGCGGGTGCAGGCTACTTGATGAGGCTGCCGAACTGCTTGGCGAGAGCCGACTTGCGGTTCGCGGCCTGGTTCTTGTGGATGACGCCCTTGCTGGCGGCCTTGTCGAGGCGACGCGACGCGACGCTCAGCGCCTTGGCGGCCTTGTCGGTGTCACCGGAGCTGATGGCCTCGCGGGTGGAGCGGATGACCGTCTTGAGCTGGCTCTTGACCGCCTTGTTGCGCTCCTGCGACTTCTTGTTGGTGCCGATGCGCTTGATCTGCGACTTGATGTTTGCCACGTGTATATCGTCTTTCGTTCGTGTGAGTGAAGAATTACCGTGCCGTCCGGCGAAGAGGGCGCCTCGCGGCGAGATCGTGGGATGAATTCATCCACACGCAAGCCAACCAGCAACGTTACCAGTCTCGCCGCCGAACGGGGAATCGACACGGGGGTGTTTCGACGCGCCGAATCCCTCCGGCGCCGTCCGCTCAGCGCACGAAGCGCGTCTTCACGTCCCCGGCGATCGCGATCGCGATGCGGGCGCGATAGTCCGCCCGCAGGTCCGGCAGGTCGTCGAGATCGAACCAGGCAACCTCGAGCGACTCGTCATCGCCCACGGCGGCGTCGCCGGAGAGATACGTGCAGCGGAAGGTGAAGTTGAGGTACTGCGCGATGTCGCCGTTCGGATAGGTGTACGTGTCGGTCACGTTCACCTCGGCGAGGCTGTCGACGCGCACGTGCACGCCCGCCTCCTCGAGTGCCTCCCGGCGGGCGGATACCCCGGGCTCCTCGCCCGGCTCGATGATGCCGCTCACCGGCGACCAGTCGCCTGAATCCGCCCGTCGCACCAGCAGAACCCGTCTTCCGTCGAGGATGACCGCGGTCGCGCCGGAGAGCCAGAGCGGGGCGGTGCCGACGTGCTTGCGCAGTTCGACGATGAAGGAGGGAACGGGCATCAGGCGGTCTCCGTGAGGGCGTCGAGGAGGATGCCGGTGAAGGCGTCCGGATTAGTCACGCTCACCATGTGGTTCGCGTTCGGCACGTGCACGAGCCTGCCGTTCGGCGCGGCGCGGAGGAAGGCCCGCTCCTGCAGTCGGAAGTGGTCGAACCTGCCGTTGACGAACCAGATCGGCACGTCGATGCGGCGCACGCTCTCGAGCGGCGTGAGCCGGCGGAGCTCCCGCAGCACGTCGTCCATCACGTCGAGCGGCGCACCGCCCGCGAGCACGTCATCCGCACCGGGCGCGGGAACGAACCTCCGCACGAAGAACTCGTTCATCGACCGCCCTCGGTCGGGCAGGCGCGCGATGACGTTCGCTCCCGCGCGGTAGGGAGCCAGGATCCAGCGGTATGGCACGGTGCCGCAGCTGGCGGCGAGAACGCCCCGGATCGGCGCATCGCCACGACCGGCGTACTCGAGGGCGAGGTACGCCCCGAGCGAAAACCCGGCGAGGAAGGCCGGTGCGCCCGACTCCTCGGCCGCCCGGGTCACGGCGGAGCCGATGGTGTCCACCGCGGCGTCGAGGGTGAAGCGCTCACCCATCCGTCCGCCGTGGCCGGGCAGGTCGACCGGATACACGGCATGGCCGACGGACTCGAGTCGCTCCACCTGGTGCCGCCACATCGTGCGGGAGGTGCGCAAACCGTGGACGAGAACGACGGATGCGGCCATGCTGTCGATCGTAGCCAGCGCCCGCCGCTAGCCTGAACGTCTCATGCCGGAACTCGCTCCCCACATCGCCTCGGTGCCCCCGTCGGGCATCCGCCACATCCTCGAGTTGTCCTTCGCCCTTGACGACGTGCTCTCCCTCAGCGTCGGCGAGCCCGACGTGCCCGTCGCCCCGCACATCACCCGGGCCGCCATCGAGGCGTGGGAGCGCAACGAGACCGACTACGGGCCGAACGGCGGCATCGCTCCGCTCCGCGCCGCCATCGTCGACAAGCTGAAACGGGACAACGCGGTCTCGGTCGACACGGAGCAGGTGTGGGTGACGGTTGGCGCGACTCAGGCGCTCTACCAGGCGATGACGCTCACCCTCGCGGCGGGCGACGAGGTGCTGATTCCCGATCCGGGCTACACCACGTTCAGCATGAACGCCCGGATGCTGCAGGCCGTCCCCACGTACTACTCCCTGCGGCCCGAGAACGGCTTCCTCCCGGATCTCGCCGAACTGCACCGCCTCGTGTCCCCGCGCACCCGGGTGCTCATCGTGAACTCGCCGTCCAATCCGCTCGGCACCGTCTTCCCGCGGCCGGTGCTCGAACAGCTGCTGGAGTTCGCCCGCGAGCACGACCTCTGGGTACTGAGCGACGAGGTCTACGAGTACTTCACCTACGGCGAACCGCATGTGAGCATGGCGTCCCTCGACACCGACGACCGGGTGTTCTCGGTGTTCTCCCTGTCGAAGACGTACGCCCTCACCGGGGCCCGCGTCGGATATCTCGTCACGCCGCCAGGACTCGCCCCCACCATGCGCACCGTGCAGGAGGCCGCCATCAGCTGCGTGAGCACGCCGGAACAGCACGCCGCCGTGGCCGCACTGATCGGTAGTCAGGACTGCGTGGAGGATGCGCGCCTGCACTACGGCGACAATCTGCGGCAGGCCCTCGCCCTGCTCGACGAGCGAGGCCTGCGCTACCTCGAGCCGCGGGGCGCCTTCTACCTGTGGATCGACCTGTCACACGCCGCGGGCGGTGACGTGGCGGACTGGGCCGAACGGTTCCTGCTCACCGACCGCGTCGCGGTCGCGCCGGGACGGGCGTTCGGACGCACGGGGGAGGGGTGGATCCGGGTGAGTCTCGCGTCCGACCTCGCGCAGTTGCTCGAGGGGCTGCGGCGCCTTCCCGCGCCGCCCGCCGACGCCTGACCGGTCCGACGGCTCGACCGGTCCGACGGCTCGACCGGTCCGACGGCTCGACCGGTCCGACGGCTGGGCGGTGAACCCGGGCCGGAACCGTGGGGCTGCCGCGGCGGCGGCGGGGGATAGCCCCATCGCCCGTCACTCCGACGATTCCTAGCCTTGATGCATGACCACCACCTCCGGAATCCCGACCTTCGATCCCTCGTCCCCGTCCGGCCCCCGCGCCGACCACCCCTCCGCACCCCCGTTCGACTCCTCCGACCCCTACGGTCCCGGCTCCGCCTACGCCACCGCGTACTCGGGACCGGCATCGGTCGGTGCGCTCGACCCGAAGCCGCTCAGCCTCACCAGCTTCTGGCTGGGGATCGCCTCCGTCGTCTTCAGCTTCACCCTGTTCGTGCCGATCGCCGCGATCGTGCTCGGCTTCCTCGCGCGGACCCGGGAGCCCTCCGGTCAGGTCTATGCGATCTGGGGCATCGTCCTCGGTTTCGTCATGGCCATCGGCTGGGCGCTCGCGCTGATCGCCGCCGGTGGGCTCGCGCTCGCGACCCTTCCCTTCATCGCGTTCCTCTGAGCGGCTCGGGGGACGTCGGCTCGACCCGGCTCCCCATCCGTCGGACGCAGAATCCGGCCTGCACCGCCCGGGCGGATTAGCCTCGGGGGATGACCACTCCTTCTTCGTCCTCGTCCCGTCACGACTCCCGACCCGCCGAGGCCTCGTCCGTCACCGCAGTAGTGAACGGCTACGTCGTTCCGGTCATCGGACCGCCGATCGAGGGCGGCACCGTGCTCATCTCCGGGGGCGTGATCACGGCGGTCGGCAGCGATGTCGTGGCGCCGGATGGCGCCACGGTCATCGATGCGACGGGCAAGTGGGTGCTCCCCGGCTTCGTGGAGGCGCACGGCCACGTGGGCATCCACGAGGAAGCGAACGGCGTCGCCGGGAACGACACCAACGAGATGACCAACCCGAACACTGCGGGTGTGCGGGCCCTCGACGCCATCGACATCGACGACGAGGGCTTCCGCGATGCTCTCTCCGGCGGCATCACCTCGATCGTCGTGAAGCCGGGCAGCGGCAACGTGATCGGCGGGCAGACCGTGGCGATCAAGACCTGGGGCGGCCGCACCATCGACGAGCAGCTGATCAGCGACTCGGTGAGCGTCAAGTCGGCCCTGGGGGAGAACCCCAAGCGCGTGTACGGCGAGAAGAAGCAGACGCCCAGCACGCGGCTCGGGGTCGCCTTCGTGCTGCGCGAGGCGTTCATCGCCGCTCAGGACTACCGCGAGGCCCGCGAGTACGCGAAGCGGGAGAACAAGCCATTCGCCCGTGACCTCGCGAAGGAGACCCTCGTGCGCGTGCTCGAGGGTGAACTTGCCTGGGATCAGCACACGCACCGTCACGACGACATCGCCACCGCGATCCGGCTGGCCGACGAGTTCGGCTACCGGCTCGTGATCAACCACGGAACCGATGGTCACAAGCTCGCCGATCTCCTCGCCGAGCGGGACATCCCGGTGATCTTCGGGCCCATGATCACGTCGCGGTCGAAGGTCGAGCTGCGCGACCGCGACATCGCCAACCTCGCGGCGCTCGCCCGCGCCGGTGTGCGCGTCGCCATCACCACCGACGCTCCGGTCGTGCCCATCGAGTTTCTCGTGCACCAGGCCACGTTCGCCGTGAAGGAGGGCCTCCCGCACGACACCGCGCTCGAGGCGCTCACGGCCAATCCCGCGTCCTTCCTCCGGCTGGACGACCGGATCGGATCGCTCACCGTCGGTCTGGACGCCGATGTGGTGGTCTGGTCGGGCGACCCGCTCGACACCGGCTCGCGCGCCGAGCGCGTGTTCATCGAGGGCGTGGAGGTGTACCGCTGGTCCGACGGTCGCGGCCGGGTGGTCGAGCGTTCCGAGCGCTTCGCCTCCGGCTCCGCAGCCGAGTGACCGTACCGGGTCGCCCTCGGATCGCGCTGGCAGGCGCCTCGGGCTTCATCGGCGATCACCTCTTCCGGGCGCTGACCGCCGACGGGTACGAGGTGCTGCGCATCGGCCGTGCCGGTCCGGACGCGCGCTGGGACGACGAGGCGGCGGTCCGCCGGGTCGTCGACGGCGCCGACCTGGTGATCAACCTCGCCGGGAAGAGCGTGAACTGCCGGTACACGGCGCGCAACCGCGCCGAGATCCTGCGCTCGCGCCTCGACACCACCCGTGCGCTGGCCGATGCGGTCGCCGCCAGTTCCGCGCCGCCGGCACTGTGGATCAACGCGAGCACGGCCACGATCTACCGGCACGCCGAGGACAGGCCGATGACCGAGTCGTCGGGCGAGCTCGGACGGGGCTTCTCGGTCGATGTGGCGACCGCGTGGGAGCGGGCGTTCTTCGAACCCGACCTGCCGCACACGCGCCGGGTCGCGCTCCGCATGGCGATCGTGCTCGGCGAAGGGCCAGCGTTCCGGATGCTGCTCCGCCTCGCCCGGATCGGACTCGGCGGGCCGCAGATCGACGGGCCCTGGGTCGCCACCCGGCGGCGCAGGCTCGCCGGGACCTTCCACGAGTACGCCCCGTCGCGGGGACGTCAGAAGTTCAGCTGGGTGCACATCGACGACGTCGTCGGGGTGATCCGATTCGTGCGGGACACCCCCACCATCACCGGGCCGCTCAATGTGGCCGCGCCCGAGCCATCCGACAACCGCACCCTGATGGCGCTGCTGCGCACGGCGGTCGGACGACGGATCGGCCTGCCCGCGTATCGCTGGATGCTCGAGCTCGGATCGATCGTGCTGCGCACGGAGACAGAACTGGTGCTCAAGAGCCGGTGGGTGCTGCCCGAGCGATTGTCGGCCGCCGGCTACGTCTTCCGGCACCCACAGCTGGAGCCCGCCATCCGATCGATCGTCGGGCAATAGCCCCGTTTTCAGCGTGCTCCCAGCCGGCGATCCCCGGAAACACGGGCTCCCACGCCGTTCCGGTAACGGCCGGATCACGAAGCAATCCCGTTCCAAACCGTTTCGACGGTGTCGCCGAACCCTTGTCACGGCCGCACGACAACCACAACGTCAGAACAACACAAGGGATGAAATCATCATGCGCAAGATCTACAAGAGCACTTTCGGAGTCGCCGCCGCCGGTCTGATGGCCTTCTCGCTCGCCGCCTGCTCCACGCCGGCCGAAGAGGAGCCCACCTCCTCCACCGAGGTGTCCGACACGGAGACCATGGCCGAGCCCGAGCCGCTGGCCTCGATCCCCACCCTCACCGGTGTCGACACCCAGGTGACGGTCGACCAGGGCTTCGTCGACGCCATCACCGGACTCGGCCTCACCCCCGGCGTGGTCGGAACGGCGACCTTCACGGACGGCGTCTTCGCGTTCCCGATCACCGGCGGCAACGTCGACTACTACGACCCCGAAGAGGACTACCGCCCCTACGTGCAGGGCGAGATCCTGCACGAGGGTTCCGGCATCTCCCTCACCAACGGCACCACGCTGGTCGAGCTGAGCAACTTCGACATCGACCCGGGCAACAACTCCACCCTGTTCGGTGACGTCAGCGCCAACGGCGAGGTCGTCGTCGAGGACGCGCCCCTGTTCCGCCTCGACGGAACCACGCTGAACCCGCTCGAGATGGACGAGAACGGCAACGCTGTTCTCGAGGGCACCACCGTCTACGTGAGCGAAGAGGCCGCAGCGCTTCTGAACGAGACCTACGGCACCGATGCAGTCACCGGTGACCTCAAGGTCGGCATCGCGAAGATCACCGCAGCGGTGCCCGCCTCCTAATCCTGGTCGACCCGAAAGAAGGGCCGGTTCCGCATCCGCGGGACCGGCCCTTTCGCTGTGCCCGGCGAGCACCGCGAAGCATGGGAGAATTGCCGCACGATGTCACCTCGCGCAACCACGGTTCTTCAGCCTGCCTCCACGCCGCCCTCGGCGATCCGCAATTTCTGCATCATTGCGCACATCGACCACGGCAAGTCGACCCTCGCCGATCGGATGCTGCAGATCACGGGAGTGGTCGATGAGCGCTCCATGCGCGCGCAGTACCTCGACCGCATGGACATCGAGCGCGAGCGCGGCATCACCATCAAGAGCCAGGCGGTGCGGATGCCGTGGAGCCTCGATGGTGTCCCCGTCGCCCTCAACATGATCGACACCCCCGGCCACGTGGACTTCACCTACGAGGTCAGCCGGTCCCTCGCCGCGTGCGAGGGAGCGATCCTCCTCGTCGACGCGGCCCAGGGCATCGAGGCCCAGACCCTCGCCAACCTCTACCTCGCCCTCGACAACGACCTCACGATCATCCCGGTACTCAACAAGATCGACCTGCCGGCCGCCGACCCCGAGAAGTACGCCAAGGAGCTCGCGAGCCTCATCGGCGGCAAGCCGGAGGACGTGCTGCGGGTGTCGGGCAAGACGGGTCAGGGAGTGGAGGAGCTACTCGACCGCATCACCGAGCTCGTACCCGCCCCGGTCGGCGACGCCGACGCGCCCGCCCGGGCGATGATCTTCGACTCCGTCTACGACGCCTACCGCGGTGTCGTCACCTACGTGCGCATGATCGACGGCTCCTTCTCCCCGCGGGAGAAGGTCATGATGATGAGCACCAAGAGCACGCACGAGTTGCTCGAGATCGGCGCGAGCTCGCCCGAGCCGGTGGCCTCCGCCGGTCTCGGCGTGGGCGAGGTCGGCTATCTCATCACCGGCGTCAAGGATGTGCGCCTCTCGAAGGTGGGCGACACCGTCACGAGCGCCGCCAAGCCGGCCTCCATCGCCCTGAAGGGGTACTCGGAGCCGAAGCCCATGGTGTTCTCGGGCCTCTACCCGATCGACGGCTCCGACTACCCGGTGCTGCGCGAGGCCCTCGACAAGCTGAAGCTCAGCGACGCGGCACTCGTCTACGAGCCCGAGACGTCGGTGGCCCTCGGCTTCGGCTTCCGCTGCGGCTTCCTCGGCTTGCTGCACCTCGAGATCATCACCGAGCGTCTCGAGCGCGAGTTCAACCTCGATCTGATCGCCACGGCGCCGTCGGTGATCTACGAGGTGACCACGGATGACAAGAAGCGCATCACGGTCACCAACCCCAGCGAGTTTCCCGGCGGCAAGATCGCCAGCGTGAGCGAGCCGATCGTGCGCGCCGCCATCCTGTCGCCGAAGGACTACGTGGGCACCATCATGGAGCTCTGCCAGGGCCGCCGCGGCACTCTGATCGGCATGGAGTACCTCGGCGAGGACCGGGTGGAGATCAAGTACACGATGCCGCTCGGCGAGATCGTGTTCGACTTCTTCGACCAGCTGAAGAGCCGCACGCAGGGCTACGCGTCGCTCGACTACGAGCCCGTCGGGGATCAGGACGCGGACCTCGTGAAGGTCGACATCCTGCTGCAGGGTGAGCAGGTGGACGCGTTCAGCGCCATCGTGCACCGCGAGAAGGCGTACGCCTACGGCACCCTGATGACCGAGCGGCTGCGGAAGCTCATCCCGCGTCAGCAGTTCGAAGTGCCCATCCAGGCCGCCATCGGCGCGCGGATCATCGCGCGGGAGTCGATTCGCGCCATGCGCAAGGACGTGCTCGCCAAGTGCTACGGCGGTGACATCAGCCGCAAGCGCAAGCTCCTCGAGAAGCAGAAGGAGGGCAAGAAGCGCATGAAGATGGTGGGCCGCGTGGAGGTGCCGCAGGAGGCGTTCATCGCCGCGCTATCCGGCGACACCGAAACCAAGGACAAGAAGTAGGGATGCGGCAGAGCACCCACCGGCCCGTGCCGGTGAACTACGCCTCCGTGGGCGCCACGAAGGACCCGGACCTGCTGGCGTTCCCGCCGAAGGGCTACATCCCCGACGAGTTCGCCGCCCGGCTGGGCAGCGGGAATGACCGCTTCGAGGCCGCGGCGACCACGCTCATGACGTGGGGGATGCAGCGGGCCAGCGGCATCCGGGTCACCGACATCGACCCCGCGCCGACGGACGTGACCGACTACCGCGGCGCGCTGTTCGATCACGCGGGTATGCCGGTTCCGCCCCCCGGCCGGCCCCGGGAGGCCGTTTACACCGACGACGGCACGCCGTACATCACGTCGGGCACGAGCGTTGTGCTGCGCATCCCGGTCGGTCCCGTGGCGGTGAAGGCACCGACGCGCGTGATCTACGTGGTCGACGAACCGGACCGGGTGGGCTTCGCCTACGGCACGCTCGCCGGTCATCCGCAGAGCGGCGAGGAGAGCTTCATCGTGTCGCGGCAGGACGACGGGAGTGTCTGGCTCACCATCCGCCGCTTCTGGCGGCCGAGTTCGCCCGTGTGGCGCCTCGGCTACCCGGTGCTGGTGCTCCTGCAAAGCATCTACACGAAGCGCTACCTCCGCGTGCTGCACCCGGCGCGCGGCAACTGACCGGTGCCGAGCGCACTGCCCCTCGCCGATCCGGCCCCGCTCGACGGGGCGCTTCCGGCGACGGCCGCCGCCGGCTCGTCCGATCGCAACCTCGGTATGTACCTGCACGTGCCGTTCTGCCGGGTGCGCTGCGGCTACTGCGACTTCAACACCTACACCGCGAGTGAGGTGCGCGGCGTCAAACAGAGCGACTACGCCGACGAGGCGATCGCCGAGGTGCGTTTCGCCCGGCGGACGCTCGACGCGGCGGGGATCGCCCCGCGGCCGATCTCGACCGTCTTCTTCGGCGGGGGCACCCCGACCCTTCTCCCCGCAGCCGATCTGGTGTCCATGCTCGATGCCGTGCGGGACGATTTCGGCCTGCTCCCCGGCGCGGAGGTGACGACCGAGGCGAACCCGGACTCGGTGGACGCCGAGTACCTGGCCCAGCTCGCACGGGCGGGCTTCACCCGTGTCTCGTTCGGGATGCAGTCGGCCGTGCCGCACGTGCTCGCCACCCTCGAACGCACGCACGACCCCGCACGGGTGCCGCTCGTGGTGCGCGCGGCACGCGAGGCGGGTCTGCAGGTGAGCCTCGACCTCATCTACGGCACTCCAGGGGAGTCACTGGAGAACTGGCGAACCTCCCTCGCCGCCGCGGTCGCCGAGGAGCCCGATCACATCTCGGCCTACTCCCTCATCGTGGAGGTCGGCACCAAGATGGCCCGGCAGATCGCCCGCGGCCAGGTGACGGAACCCGACGAGGACCTGCAGGCCGACATGTACGAGCTGGCCGACGCGATGCTCGCCGAGGCGGGCTACGGGTGGTACGAGGTGAGCAACTGGGCCCGCGGCGACCGGGTCTCGCGGCACAACCTCGCCTATTGGCAGGGACACGACTGGTGGGGCGTCGGACCCGGAGCGCACAGCCACGTCGGCGGTGTGCGCTGGTGGAACGTGAAGCATCCGGCGGCGTACGCGGATCGCATGCACGCCGGAGTCTCACCGGCGGTCGGGCGGGAGACGCTCGACGACGACACTCGAGAGGTGGAGCGGGTCCTGCTCGGCACCCGCGTGCGCGGGGGTCTCGCCATCGACACGCTGGCCGCGCCGGCCCGCGCCGCAGTCGCAGGGCTGATCGCCGACGGTCTCGTCGACGGCTCCGCAGCCGTGCACGGCACCCTCGACCTCACGCTGCGGGGCAGGTTGCTGGCCGACGCGGTCGTCCGCCGCCTGCTCGACTACTGAGCCGTTACTTGATCCAGCGGATGTTGACCGGGTAGAGGTACGCGCCGCCGTTCGACACCTTCACCCCGCCGATGATCGCGAACACCAGGTTGAGCACGCCGACGGCGAACATGGCGAGCCAGAGCAGGCCGGAGACGATCCAGCCGAAGATGGGGATCCAGCCGACGAACGCGGTCAGAACGACGCAGGCGAACATGAAGCCGGCCACGTTGATGCCCCAGTTGACCGCTTCCCGGCCCTCGTGCAGCACCCGCACGCCCCGGTCCTTCAGCACGAGCCAGATGATGAGCGGAGCGAGCACGCTGAGGATGTTGCCGAAGTGGCAGAGCGACGCCCAGAGCTTGTCGTCATCCGGGCTCAGCGGACCGGCGGGCTGGGGACTCGGGTACTGCTGCGGATTCGGGTAGGAGGCGTTCGGATCCGTCATGAGAGTCCCTTTCGACACGGGCGCCCACTCGGGTGGCGCCTCCCGCTGGCCGGCGGGCATATGCGTCAACGCTACTGCGCCGCGAGCGCCGGGTGCAATGCACTCGCCCGGGCACTCCGCGGTACAATTGGCAGTCGCGGCTTCCGAGTGCCAGCACCCGGCGCCGATGGATCGATCCGGTCGAAAGGCGGTGTGGGAATGGTATCCGAACGAAGTCTCGCAGTGCTCCGCGTGATCGTGCACGACTACGTCGAGTCGCGGGAGCCGGTCGGCTCGAAGTCGATCGTCGAGCGGTACGAGTTCGGCGTCTCGGCGGCGACGATCCGCAACGACATGGCGTTGCTCGAGGACGAGGAACTGATCGTCGCGCCGCACACGTCGTCGGGGCGGGTGCCCACCGACAAGGGCTACCGGCTCTTCGTCGATCACCTCGCCGACCTGCAGCCGCTCACCCCGGCGCAGCGCCAGGCCATCGAGACCTTCCTCGGCCAGTCCGTCGACCTCGACGACGTGCTCGCCCGCACGGTGCGCCTGCTCTCGCAGCTCACCAACCAGGTGGCGCTCGTGCAATACCCCTCGCTGTCCACCGCGCGCGTGCGGCACATCGAGCTGGTGCCGCTCGCCGCCAACCGGCTCCTCACCGTGCTGATCACCGACTCCGGCCGGGTCGAGCAGCGGGTGGTGGAGACGTCCGCCGAACTCGATGCCGAGTTCCTCGGCGAATTGCGCGGGCGCCTCAACGCCAGCATCGGGGGCCTCGGCATGGCGGATGCCGCGACCGCGCTGAAGACCGCGACCGACGCCTTCCCCGCCGACCGTGAGGACCTCGTGCGCCCCGTGGCCGACACCCTGATCGAGCAGGTGTTCGCCAACCGGCAGGAACGGCTCGTCATGGCCGGGGCGGCCAATCTCGCGCGCACCGAGCAGGACTTCCCGGGCACCATCTTCCCCGTGCTCGAGGCCATCGAGGAGCAGGTCGCTCTGCTCAAACTGTTCGGCGAGATGTCCGCGGACTCCCGCGGCGTGACGGCGAGCATCGGCCGGGAGAATGCACAGTTCGGGCTCGGGGAAACATCCGTGCTGACGAGCGGTTACAGTTCTTCGGGCGGCGGGCTCGCCCGGCTCGGTGTGCTGGGCCCCACCCGCATGGACTATTCCAACAACATGGCGGCGGTTCGCGCCGTCGCCCGTTACCTTTCCCGCCTCTTCGGCGACCAGTAGACCCCCCAACCGAAAGGCCAGAGTGGCTGATCATTACGAAGTCCTCGGCGTGAGCCGGGACGCCAGTGCCGACGAGATCAAGAAGGCGTATCGACGCCTCGCACGCGAACTCCACCCGGATGTGAACCACGGTGCCGACGCGTCGGACCGGTTCAAGCTCGTCACCCACGCCTACGACGTGCTGTCCGACCCGCGCCAGCGGGAGCAGTACGACCTCGGTCCGCAGGCCGGCTTCGGCGGGCAGAACTTCGGCGGCTTCGGCGACATCTTCGAGACCTTCTTCGGCGGTGCCGCGGGCGGCGCCGGCGGCGGGCGCGGGCCCCGTTCGCGCCGTGAGCGCGGTCAGGACGCGCTGCTGCGGGTCGAGATCGACCTCGACGAGGTGATCTTCGGCACCCACCGCGATCTCGAAGTCGACACGGCCGTTCTGTGCGAGACCTGCGACGGGTCCTGCTGCCAGCCCGGCACCGCTCCGGTGACCTGCGACATCTGTCACGGCACCGGGTCCCTCCAGCGCGCGGTGCGGTCACTGCTCGGCAACGTCATGACGTCGACCCCCTGCGGCACCTGCCGCGGCTACGGCACCGTCATCGCCACGCCGTGCGCCACCTGCCAGGGCCAGGGGCGGGTGCGTGCGCGCCGATCCGTTCCCGTGGACATCCCGGCCGGCGTCGACACCGGCCTCCGCCTGCAGATGCCCGGCTCCGGCGAGGTCGGACCCGCCGGTGGGCCGAACGGCGACCTCTATCTCGAGATCAAGGTGCGCACGCACGAGGTGTTCAGCCGCAACGGCGACGACCTGCTCGCCACACTCGAGGTCGCGATGACCGACGCCATCCTCGGCACGACCACCACCCTCAAGACGCTCGACGGTGACGTGGAACTCGAACTGAAGCCGGGAACCCAGAGCTCCGAGATCCTCACGGTGAAAGGCCGCGGTGTGTCCCGGCTTCGCGGGAGCGGGCGGGGCGACCTCAAGATCGGCGTGCACGTGGTCACGCCGTCGCGGCTGGACTCGAAGGAGCGCGACCTCATCAAGCAGTTCGCGAAGGCGCACAAGCACCCGTCGCCGACGCTCGGCCAGTTCCAGCAGGGCCTCTTCGCGAAGCTCCGCGATCGCTTCCTGAACGTCTGATCGGTGGCGCACTTCTACCTCGCCGCCCCGTCGTCCGCGGCGGAGCCCGCCGGAGGCGACTGGGCGGCGGGGTCGAGGGTCGAGCTCTCCGGGGCAGAGGCGAAGCACGCCGTGACCGTGAGCCGCGTCCGGGTGGGGGACCGGCTGATGGTCGGCGATGGCGCGGGCACAATCGCGACGGGCGCAGTCGCGGAGGCGACCGGGTCCCGGCTCGTCCTGGAGGTGGAGCACGTCCGGCGTGTGCCGGAGCCGGCTCGCCGCATCCTTCTCGCCCAGGCGCTCGCCAAGGGTGATCGTGACGAGCTCGCGGTGCAGGCCGCCACCGAACTCGGCGTGGACGGTGTGATGCCGTGGTCCGCGGCGCGTTCGGTGTCCCGCTGGCAGGGGGACAAGGTCGCGAAGGGCAGGGAACGCTGGTCGTCCATCGTGCGCGAGGCGAGCAAGCAGTCGATCCGCGCCCGCGTGCCCGTGGTGGCCGACCTCGTCGACACCCGAGGACTGGCCGCGCTCGCGCCGTCCACGACCATGCTGGTGCTCGATCCGGAGGCGGACCTGCGCATCGCCGACGTGCCGCTCGACGGCGGCGCCGACATCGTGCTGGTCGTGGGCCCGGAGGGTGGGCTGACACCGGGGGAGACCGAGACGCTGCGGACGGCCGGTGCGACGCCCATCCGGCTCGGGACGGAAGTGCTGCGCACGTCGACGGCGGGTCCGGCGGCACTCGCCGTGCTCAACGTCGCCCTCCGCCGCTGGTAGCCCGACGCGTCCTGCGCCTGTCGCCCCCACGGTCCCTGAGCTCGTCACCCCACGGTCCTGACTTGTCGAAGGGACGCACCAGACGGAACGTCGCTTCGACAGGCTCAGCGACCGTACCTGCGGGACGCAGCCCCGCGGTCCCTGAGCTTGTCGAAGGGACGCACCGCATGGGACGTCGCTTCGACAGGCTCAGCGACCGTTACCCGCAGACCCAACTCACGGGACGTCGCTTCGACAGGCTCAGCGACCGTACCCGCACCAGCACTGCCAGCGTCGGTGACCGCCGGTAGAATGGCGGCATGACCGAATCCCCGCGCGAGCCGTCGATCTTCTCGCGGATCATCGCGCGCGAGATCCCGGCCACGATCGTGCACGAGACCGACACCGTGATCGCGTTCGAGGATGTCGCGCCGCAGGCTCCGGTGCACATCCTCGTCGTTCCGAAGACCGCCCGCTACGCCACCGTGGTCGAGCTCGCGGCGGGCGACCCCGCACTGCTGGCGGAACTGATCGACACGGCCGGCCGGATCGCCGCCGACCGTGCCGACGGATCGTTCCGACTCGTGTTCAACACCGGCGAAGGCGCCGGACAAACCGTATTCCACGTGCACGCCCACGTGCTCGCCGGATCGCTCGAGGAAGGCTCACTTGCCCACTGACAACCAGTTCCCGCCGGCCGGCGCCGGCCTCGATGGCGACGCGATCGAGGTCAAGATCCAGGTCGACGGGGTGGCCATGGTCCGCCTCCTCGGACCGCAGGATCGTCTCCTCAAGCAGATCGAGAACCAGTTCCCCCGAACCTCGGTGCACGTGCGCGGAAACGAAATCACCCTCGCCGGTTCGCCGGACGAGGTGCACGCCGCCCGCCGGCTGGTCGAGGAGCTGCTGCAGATCGTGCGCAACGGTCACGACCTCGGACCGGCGGAGGTGAACACGAGCGTGCGCATGCTCGGGGCGAACAGCTCCTCGCATCCCGCCGACGTGCTCAGCCAGGCCATCCTCACCGCCAAGGGCAAGAGCATCCGTCCGAAGACGCTCGGTCAGAAGCAGTACGTCGACGCCATCGACGACCACACCATCGTGTTCGGCATCGGTCCCGCCGGAACGGGCAAGACCTACCTCGCCATGGCGAAGGCCGTTCAGGCGCTGCAGCGCAAGGAGGTGGAACGCATCATCCTCACCCGCCCGGCGGTGGAGGCCGGAGAGCGTCTCGGCTACCTGCCCGGGTCGCTCACCGACAAGATCGATCCGTACCTGCGGCCGCTGTACGACGCGCTGAACGAGATGATGGACCCCGAGCTCGTGCCGAAGCTCATGGCGTCGTCGACCATCGAGGTGGCTCCGCTGGCCTACATGCGCGGGCGCACCCTCAACAACTCGTTCGTCGTGCTCGACGAGGCGCAGAACACCACGCCGGAACAGATGAAGATGTTCCTCACCCGGCTCGGCTTCGGATCGAAGATGGTGGTCACCGGCGACATCACCCAGGTCGACCTGCCGATCGGCACCAGCGGGCTGCAACTCGTGACTCGCGTACTGAACGAGATCGACGACATCCACTTCGCACGATTGAGCAGCGACGACGTCGTGCGGCACACCCTCGTCGGTCAGATCGTGGACGCGTACACCAAGTTCGACGCCGAACGGCAGGCACGCGCCCTCGCGCGCCGGGACGATCGCACCCCGGAGCCCGAGGGGACCCGTGCGCCCACCGACTACCGACCCCCGCAGAACCGAGCCGAGCGGCGCGCGCAGGACTCGTCCGGCCGATTCGGCGACGGTCGCTCGAGAAGCCGTTAGGACCCCCGCGTGAGCATCGAGATCAACAACGAGTCGGCCATCCCCGTGGACGAGGCGGCGATCCAGCGACTGGCGAGCTACGCGCTCGACACGCTGCACGTGCACCCCGACGCCGACCTCGCCATCGTGCTCGTCGACGAGGGCGCCATGGAGCAGTTGCACGTGCAGTGGATGGACGAACCGGGACCCACCGACGTGCTGAGCTTCCCGATGGACGAACTCCGACCGGGAACCGAGGACGAGGAGACTCCGGCCGGCCTGCTCGGCGACATCGTGCTGTGCCCGCAGGTCGCCGCGGCCCAGGCCGAGACCGCCGGTCACAGCACCATCGACGAGCTCCGCCTGCTGACCGCCCACGGCATCCTGCACCTGCTGGGCTTCGACCACGCCGAGCCCGACGAAGAGAAGGAGATGTTCGCCCTGCAGCGGGACATCCTCATCGGCAACGCCATGCGCGAGCGACGGTCGTAGGCGGATGATCGCTCTCTTCCTCAGCGCGGCCGTCATTCTCGTCGCGTTCGGCGGGCTGTTCGCCGCCAGCGAGTCGGCGATCTCCGCGCTGTCCCGGGCCGACATTCAGGAGCTCTCCGAGGGCGCCCGGGCGAGGCGGTCGCTTCGCGCGATCGCGGACGACCCCGGCGCGCACGTCAACGCCCTCAGCTTCATGCGGATCATCGCGGAGACGACCTCCGCTGTGCTCGTCACGCTCGCCCTCGCCTCGGTGCTCGAGGACTGGTGGCTGACGCTCATCCTCGCGGCGCTCATCATGACCGCGGTGTCGTTCGTGCTCGTCGGGGCGAGCCCCCGCAGCGTCGGTCGCGAGCACTCCCGGCCGCTGCTCCGCACCACCGCCGCTCTCGTGCACGGGATCCGGGTGCTGATCGGCCCCATCGCGAACGCCCTCGTCGCCCTGGGCAACCGGGTCACCCCGGGGCGCCCCAAGACCGTCGCCACCTTCACCAGCGAGGAGCAGCTCCTCAGCATGGTGGACGAGGCCACCGAACTCGACGTGCTCGACGTGGACGACCGCGAACTCATCCACTCGATCTTCGAGTTCAACGACACCGTCGTGCGCGAGGTCATGGTGCCCCGCACCGACATGGTGACCATCGAAGCGTCGGCCACCATCGGCGAGGGCATGGGCCTCTTCCTCAGCAAGGGCATCTCCCGCGCCCCGGTCACCGGGCGGGACTCCGACGAGATCGAGGGGATCCTCTACCTCCGCGACCTCGCCCGCCTGGTCTACGAGCGGGCGAGGGACACCGACAGCACGGTCGGCCCGCTGGCGCGACCCGCCCTGTTCGTGCCCGAGTCGCAGAAGGCCGATGCCCTCCTGCGTCAGATGCAGGCCGAGTCCAACCACCTGGCCATGGTGGTGGACGAGTACGGCGGCATCGCCGGGCTCGTCACCCTCGAGGACCTCATCGAGGAGCTCGTCGGTGACATCTCCGACGAGTACGACCGCGATGTGGCGGAGTTCGAGGAGCTCGAGAACGGCGTGTTCCGGGTGAGCGCCCGGCTCCCCGTGGACGAACTGGGCGACCTCTTCGGCATCGAGCTCGACGACGACGACGTCGACTCGGTGGGCGGGCTGCTCACGAAGACGCTCGGCCGCCTGCCCGACCGGGGATCGGTGGCGGACGTGTCCGGACTGGTGCTCACCGCCGAACGCATCGAGGGCCGCCGCAAGCGCATCAGCACCGTGCTGGTGGAGCGGAACGCCGCACTGCAGGAAGCCGAGGACGCATTCGCGGACGCGGGCAACGGACAGGAACGG
Organism: Planctomonas psychrotolerans; assembly: GCF_008642235.1. Classification (GTDB taxonomy): domain Bacteria; phylum Actinomycetota; class Actinomycetes; order Actinomycetales; family Microbacteriaceae; genus Planctomonas; species Planctomonas psychrotolerans. Next base: position 27,548 of record NZ_SJEV01000002.1, read on the forward strand.
GCGCACCATGACCACTGATTCCCCGCAGGCCGCATCGACCGGTCCCGAGCATCGCGCCGGATTCGTCTCCTTCGTCGGCCGTCCCAACGTCGGCAAGTCGACGCTCACCAACGCCCTCGTCGGCGAGAAGGTGGCGATCACCAGTTCCAAGCCGCAAACCACGCGACGGGCGATCAGGGGCATCCTGCACCAGAAGAACGGTCAGCTGATCCTCGTGGACACGCCGGGCATCCATCGGCCCCGCACCCTCCTCGGTGAGCGGCTGAACAGTCTGGTGCAGTCGACCCTCGGCGACGTCGACGTGATCGGACTGTGCATCCCGGCGAACGAGAAGATCGGTCCGGGCGATCGCTTCATCAGCGAGCAGCTCGACGCCTTCCCTCGGGCGAAGAAGGTGGCCATCGTCACCAAGGTGGACGTCGCGAGCCGCACCGCCATCGCCGAGCAACTGCTCGCCGTGTCGGCACTCCGCGACGACTGGGAAGCCATCGTGCCGCTCTCCGCCACCAGTTCCATCCAGCTCGACACGCTCGTCTCCGAGCTGCTGAAACTCCTTCCGGAGTCCCCGCCGCTCTATCCGGCCGACGCCGTAACCGACGAGGGGCTCGAGTCGCGCATCGCCGAGTTCATCCGCGAAGCCGCCCTCGAGGGGGTGACCGACGAGCTGCCGCACTCCCTCGCCGTGACGATCGACGACATCGTGGAGCGCGACGACCGCGACCTCGTCGAGGTCTATGCCAACCTCTTCGTCGAGCGCGACAGCCAGAAGGGGATCATCATCGGCCACGCCGGATCCCGCCTCAAAGACGTGGGCGCTCGAGCGCGTGCGCAGATCGAGCCTCTCGTGGGCAAACGGGTGTTCCTCTCCATTCGGGTGAAGGTTGCGAAGGACTGGCAGCGCGACGCCAAGCAGCTTGGCCGCCTCGGCTTCTGAGGACCGGGGCGCACGGCGCCTCCATCGGCAGGATGACCGGGTCGGTCCTGCGGGTGATCTTCCGCTCCGACGAGGGTCGGTGGAACGGTCGCCGCATTACGGTGGTGTGATGCCCCGCAGGATCGAGAAGTTCTCGCTCGTCGTCGACCTGGTCGTCGCCCTGCTGTTCCTCGTGCTGCTGTCGCCGTTCGTCGTCGGAGTCGGTGCGACCAGCATCCCCGCCCTGCTCGGTTTCACCGGGGCGATGGCCTTCCGGCGAATCTCGCCCGGCCTTGCCCTCGGCCTTGCCTGGACGGCATCCGTCGTGCAGATGGCCGGTGGCCTGACGGTGCTCGCCTTCGACCTCGCCGTGCTCGCCGTGCTCTACACGGCGGCCGCGTACGGGTCCGTCGTCGTCAAGTGGGTGGGCCTCGCCTCGGCCGGCGTCGGCGGACTGGTCGCCGCCATCTACCTGACCGCCCAGGAGTTCATCGTCATGCGCGGTTTCGGCGTCGAGATGGTCCTGTGGCTCGCGTTCCTCCTGATCGCGTCCTGGGGTGTGCTCGGCATCTCCTGGACGCTCGGCCAACTCGTGCGCACCAGACGGGACGCCGCGGAGAGCCGACGTGCACAGGCACTGGCCGAGATCGAGCAGTCGCGGGCGCTCGCGGATGTGGCCATCGAACAGGAACGCAACCGCATCGCCCGCGACATGCACGACGTCGTGGCGCACTCGCTCGCGGTGGTCATCGCCCAGGCCGATGGAGCACGGTACGCGAAGACCGTCGACCCCGACGCCGTCGACCAGGCGCTCCGCGCCATCTCCGGCATCGCCCGCGAAGCGCTCGGCGACGTGCGCATCCTGCTCGGGCAACTTCGGCACAGCCAGGGCGCGGCCCCCGCCCCGGAGGTGCAGGACATCGACCGGCTCGTCGACCAGCTCCGCTCCGCCGGGCTGACCGTGCGCTACGAGCAGACCGGCGGCCCGATTCACCTCGGCACGGGACAGCAGCTCGCCGTGTACCGCATCGTGCAGGAGGCGCTCACCAACGCCCTCCGGCACGGCGACCCCGAGCAGGCAGTGCAGGTCGGCCTGCGCTGGAGCACCGACGGTGTGCGGATCACGGTCAGCAACGGCATCCGCCCCCTCGCGCCGTCGAGCGGTCCCATCCCGGTGTCGACGCCGGGCACGTCGCTGCCCGCCCAGGTGCAGGCCGGGCAGGCCGGGCACGCACCTGCCGGGCACGGGCTGGCGGGGATGCGGGAACGCGCCACGCTCGCCGCCGGTTCCTTCGACGCCAGTCCCACCGCCGGCGGCTGGGTCGTCACCGCCTGGATCCCGTCCTCCGCGTCCACCGCACCGATCCCCCTTCAGGAGCTTCCCTCGTGACACCGACCACAACCTCGACCATCCGCGTCGGCCTCGTCGACGACCAGGCGCTGTTCCGCACCGGCATCCGCATGCTGGTGTCGTCGCAGCCCGACCTCGAGTTCGTGGGCGAGGCCGGCAACGGCGCCGACGGGGTGCTCATGGCCGCCTCCGCCCGTCCCGACGTCATCCTGATGGACATCCGCATGCCCGGCATGGACGGCATCGCCGCCACGGCCGAGATCGTCGCCTCCGCCGATCGCACGGGCACGGCACCGCCCCGGATCCTCGTGCTGACCACCTTCGATCTCGACGAGAGCGCGGCGCGGGCCATCCGCAGCGGCGCGAGCGGCTTCGTGCTGAAGGACGCGGATCCGGAGTTCCTGCTCGCCGCCATCCGCACGGTGCACGCCGGTAACTCCGTCATCGCCGCGTCGGCTACCAAGGAACTCCTCGAGCACTTCGACAGCAGGTCGGCGCCGCGCAGCGAACCGGAGTCGTTCGGCTCGCTGACCGCGAGGGAGCGGGACATCTTCCAGCTCGCCGCCCGCGGACTCAGCAATGCCGAGATCGCGGCGGGGGAGTTCCTCAGCGAGGCGACGGTGAAGACGCACGTGAGCCGCGTTCTGGCGAAGCTCGGTCTCCGGGACCGCGTGCAGTTGGTCGTCTTCGCCTTCGAGCACCGCCTGGTGGAGTGAGCATGGTCCTCGGTGTGTAGTCGGCGGTTCCCGGGATACACACTGCGAGGGATGGGTGCACTCCGAACGCCGGACGCGACGGGGGTGCAGCCGCTTCTAGCGTGGGCAGCATGCACACACCAGCTTCCGACTCGTCGCCGATCGCGCGACTCGAAACCGTCTCCAAGTACTTCGGCATCGGTTCCACCACCGTCCCCGCCCTCGACCGGGTCTCGCTCGGCATCCGCCGCGGCGAGTTCACCGCCATCATGGGTCCGAGCGGATCCGGCAAGTCCACACTGATGCACATCATGGCGGGGCTCGATTCACCCACCGAGGGTCGCGCCTGGCTCGGCGACACGGACATCACTAACCTGGGCGACACCGAACTGACCCTGCTGCGCCGCCGACGCATCGGCTTCGTCTTCCAGTCCTTCAATCTCGTCCCCACCCTCGACGTGCGCGGCAACGTGCTGCTGCCGTTCCAGCTCGACGGCCGCGCGCCCACGCCCGACGAGAGCGCCTGGATCGACCTGCTCCTCACCAGCCTGGGCCTGCGGGACAGGCTCGGACACCGCCCGCACCAGCTCTCCGGTGGCCAGCAGCAGCGGGTGGCCATCGCCCGGGCGCTCGGCACCCGCCCGGATCTCGTGTTCGCCGACGAGCCGACCGGAAACCTCGACTCGCGCACCGGCCGGGAAGTGCTCGCGCTCCTCGCCACCGCAGCCCGGGAATACGGCCAGAGCATCGCGATGGTCACGCACGACCCGATCGCCGCGAGCAGTGCCGACCGGGTGATCTTCCTGGCCGATGGCCGGATCGTCGACGATCGCGCCCGTTCGAGCGCCGAGGACATCTCGCGATTCATGCTGAGCATGGAGCGCGCGGCATGAGCCGCGGGAACGAGCTCCCGAGATACTCCTCGTCTCGCGAACACGCGTCGGGCATCCTCGTCGCGGCACTCGGTTCGACATTCGGCGTCGGTCTGCTGCAGGCCACCGGATTCCTCACCGACCTGTTCGACACCGGTGGCGGCGGAACGCTTCAGGTGGCACTGGCGTCCGTCGCCCTCGTGTTCATCCTCCTCGCCCTGTACGTGGCGGCCATCGTCACCGCGAATACGTTCGGCACCATCGTGGCGGGGCGTGCCAGATCGATCGCACTGCTCCGCCTGGTGGGCGCGAGCGCGCACACCCTGCGGCGGTCGGTCGCCCGCGAGGGGTTGCGGGTAGGTGCCGTCGGCGCGGCTATCGGTGCCGTCGCCGGGCTGGCGATCAGCCACACCGCCCTCCGTATCGGGATAGCGACGGGCACGCTGCCCGACGTCGCCTATCGCGCGATCGATCCGCTCATCGTGCTGCCCGTGGCCATGGTCGTGCTGACCACCTGGCTGGCGTCGCACGTGGGATCACGGGCGGTGCTCGGGGTCTCCCCGCTGCAGGCGACCGGTGCCGCGGAGGAGCCCGCTCCGGGCGACGAGAACCGGCACGTCGTCCGCCTCGTCTTCGCCATCCTCCTGGTCGCCGGCGGCACCGGCATGCTCGCCCTCGGCATTCTGCTCGGACTGGTCAGCCCCGCGGGCATCATCGTCGCGTTCTTCGGCGGTATCGCGTCGTTCAGCGGCGTCGTGCTCGGTGCCCGATGGATCCTCCCCGCCACCCTTCGCCTCGTCGGTCGCCTGTTCGGCCGGTCGTCGCCCGTCACCCTCGCCGCCGCCAACGCGGTGCGGTACCCGGAGCGGAGCACCCGCACCACCGTGGGTCTCGTCATCGGCGTGACGCTCGTCACGACCTTCGCGGTCGCGATGACCAGCTACGAGTCCTTCCTCTTCTCCGAGTACCCCGACAGTGCCGGCGACCCGTCCCTGACCATCACCATCGCCGTACTGGGCGGCCTGATCGGCTTCTCGGCCATCATCGCGGCGGTCGGCATGGTGAACAACCTGTCCCTCAGCGTGCTGCAACGCACGCGGGAACTCGGACTGCTCCGCGCCCTCGGATTCACGAGCCCGCAGGTGCGACGGATGATCCTCGCCGAGAGCGCGCAGATGACCATCGCCGCCGCGGGACTCGGCGTTCTCCTCGGGATCGGCTACGGCTGGGCCGGCGCCCAGGCGCTCCTGGGTTCGCTGGCCGGTGCGACCCTCGTCCTGCCCCTCGTCCCGTGGCCGCTCGTCGCCATGCTCATCGTGGGCACCGCGGCACTGGCCTGGATCGCGTCGATCGCGCCGTCCCGACGCGCGACCTCCGTGTCGCCGCTCACCGCCCTCGCCGCCACCTGACCCGGGGGCGAGGTCTCGGTCAGCCGGAGGGCCGGTCAGCCGGAGAGCGGTCAACCGGAGGGAACGGGACGCAGGGCCGACTGCACGACCACCACGTCCGCCCCGTACCGCGCGTCGAGGAAGTCCTGCAGTTCGCCGTCGTCGTGAACCACCTGCACCCACAGATACCCGTTGGTCACATACGACCCGAGATAGCCGTCGATGTCGAGCGAGTCCACATCGGCCTGCACCCCGGCCAGTTCGGCCTCGTCCGACGGGCCGGGGTTGCTCTCGTCCATGCGCGGGTCGATGTCGGCCATCGGGTCGTACAGGGAGAGCGGAATGGCGGGCTGGGTCAGGGTGAGGGTGGTGCCGTCCCAGGTGCCCTGCACGGCGTAGGTTCCCCAGGTCACACCGCTCGCGGTCTCCTCCTGCTCCGCCGCGTCCCAGTCCCAGCCGACGAGCGGAACACCGCTGCACTGCGGCGGGAAAGACTCGGCCACCGGCCCGAGGCACAACTCGGGGGCACCATCGCCGGACTGCAGCACCGTGCCCTGCCCGATCACCTCACCCGACGCGGAGGAGTCCGACTGCACGGGGGCGCTGGCGGGTCCGTCCACCGGCTGCGCGGGGTCCGCTGAGCTGCCGCACCCGGTCAGCGTCAACACGAGAGCCGCCGAGGCAGCGATCCAGATTCTCCGTCGATTCACTCTTCCAGTCTCCGACTCGACGCCTCCCGGCACCACCCAACATTCCCGGCCTCTCGTTCGTCACCATCGCTCACCCTCTTCGGTTCGAGCGTTCGTCAAGTGATACCCTCGGAGCGTGCTGTTCGGTGTGCTCCTTCTTAGCTGCCGCGACGAGTCCTAACCAAGGCCTCCCTCGTCGCGGAGTTCGTCGTGGCCGACCAGACGAACAGCGGGTACCGCCGATGGCGGGAACTCGCTCAAAGCAGGAGCTGACATCATGAAGAACAACCAGACGTCCTCGGGGATGCCGATTCACCGGTACCGCCCGTACTCCGAGCAGATTCCGGTGGATCTGCCCGACCGCACCTGGCCCACGAAGCGCATCACCGTCGCCCCCCGCTGGTGCGCCGTGGACCTTCGTGACGGCAACCAGGCCCTCATCGACCCGATGAGTCCCGAGCGCAAGCGGATCATGTTCGATCTGCTCGTGAAGATGGGCTACAAGGAGATCGAGGTCGGCTTCCCGAGCGCCAGCCAGACCGACTTCGATTTCGTGCGCTCCCTCATCGACGAGAAGGCGATCCCCGACGACGTCACCATTCAGGTGCTGACGCAGGCGCGCGAGCACCTCATCCGCCGCACCTACGAGTCGATCGCCGGAGCGAAGCAGGCGATCGTGCACCTGTACAACTCGACCAGCGTGCTGCAGCGCGACGTCGTCTTCCGCACCGACAAGCAGGGCATCATCGATATCGCCCTCGACGGCGCCCGCCTCTGCCGCGAGTTCGAGAAGGCCATCCCCGAGACCGAGGTCTACTACGAGTACTCGCCGGAGAGCTACACGGGAACCGAGCTCGAGTTCGCGCTCGACATCTGCAATCAGGTCATCGCCGTCTTCGAGCCGACGCCCGATCGCAAGGTGATCATCAACCTCCCGGCCACGGTCGAGATGGCGACGCCGAACGTGTACGCCGACTCCATCGAGTGGATGTCGCGCCGGCTGGTTCCCCGCGAGAACGTCATCCTGTCGCTGCACCCGCACAACGACCGCGGCACCGCCGTCGCCGCGGCGGAGCTCGGGTACCTCGCCGGAGCCGACCGTATCGAGGGGTGCCTGTTCGGCAACGGGGAACGCACCGGCAACGTGGACCTGGTGGCCCTCGGCATCAACCTGTTCACCCAGGGCATCGACCCGCAGATCGACTTCTCCGACCTCGACGAGGTCAAGCGCACCGCCGAGTACTGCAACCAGCTGCCGGTGCACGAGCGCAGTCCGTGGGCGGGCGACCTGGTCTACACCGCGTTCAGCGGATCGCACCAGGACGCCATCAAGAAGGGCTTCGAGCGCATGGCGTTCGACGCGGCGGCCGCCGATGTACCCGTGGAGGACATGGTGTGGGCCGTGCCCTACCTGCCCGTCGACCCGAAGGACCTGGGCCGCAGCTACGAGGCGGTCATCCGGGTGAACTCGCAGTCGGGCAAGGGTGGGGTCGCGTACCTGCTCAAGAGCGATCACGCCCTCGACCTGCCGCGCAAGCTGCAGATCGAGTTCTCCGGCGTGGTGCAGACCAAGACGGACGCCGAGGGCGGCGAGGTCACCAGCGCCCAGATCTGGGACATCTTCCAGGACGAGTACCTGCCCGCGCCCGCCGAGAAGGCCGACATCAAGTGGGGACGCTTCGAGCTCACCCGCACGCGAACGGCCAGCGACCTGGCCGGCACGGTGTCACTCGAGGTCGAGCTCCGCGACGGCGACGACGTGCAGCTCGCGACCGCCACCGGCAACGGTCCGATCGACGCCTTCCTGCACGTGCTGGCGGACCACGGGGTCGAGGTCAAGCTCTTCGACTACGTGGAACATGCTCTCAGCGCCAGCGGCGACGCGCTCGCCGCCTCCTACGTGGAGCTGCAGGTGAACGGACGACGGCTGTGGGGCGTGGGCATCGACGCCGACATCTCGACCGCGTCGCTGAAGGCGGTCGTGTCAGCGGTGAACCGCGCGATCCGCACGGAGGCGGGGGAGCGGGAGCTGGTCGCCCCCGCGGTGTCCGCCTGATCCGATCCGGTTCCGGGCGGTCGCAGTCCGAGCGGGGCCCCGCCACCTCGCGGGGGCCCGCAGGGCTGCGACAGGTCGCGTTCCCGTCGGTCGTCGCGATCCGGGCGCTGCGGCTGTCCACGGTCGGCGTGATGGTGCTCGCCCTGACGGCCTGTTCGGGCACCCCACCGGACCTGTCCGTGCTCGAGTCCCCGATGGCGGCACCGCCGTCAGCCCTCACGACGCCGGCGGACATCGACACGCTCGAGGAAGGCATCGGGTATGCCCGGGCCCTCACCGAGGCGACACCGGACCTCGCGGACGAGATCGAGGGCACCATAGACGCCCTGGACGACCTCGTGGACGAGGCCGACCTGCCGTGGGAGACGGGCAACGACGTCACCCAACGCCTGATGCGGCTGAACACGGACATATCCCGTGACCCCGGTCGCACCGTCGACCACCTCGCCGAACTCCACGCCATCGTCGAGAAACTGGCCGATGCGCTCTGAGCGCACGCGCGCCTGGCGGCGACCCGTCGCCCGGCGACGATAATTGACAGGTGCCGCTCTACCGAGATGACGTCGTCGTGCTGCGCACCCACAAGCTGGGTGAGGCCGACCGCATCGTCACCATGCTCAGCCGGTCGCACGGCAAGATCCGTGCGGTGGCCAAGGGCGTGCGGCGCACGGCGTCGAAGTTCGGCGCCCGGCTCGAACCGTTCATGGTGGCGGATGCGCAGTTCTACGAGGGGCGCAGCCTCGACATCATCACCCAGGCCGAATCGATCGGCTCGTACGGCGCCCTGATCACGGCCGACTACGCGAGCTACACGGCGGCAAGTGCCATGGTGGAGACCGCGGACCGGGTGACCGAGGACGAGGGTTCGCTGCAGCAATACCTCCTGCTCGTCGGTGCGCTCCGGTCGCTGTCCCGCGGCGAACACGGGGCGAGCGCGACCCTCGACTCCTACCTTCTTCGGGCGCTGTCGCTCGCCGGGTGGGCGCCCAGCTTCTCGGACTGCTCCCGCTGCGGGGCACCTGGCCCGCACCGCGCGATCGTGGTGCAGCTCGGCGGGGTCGTGTGCGACGCGTGCGCGCCGATCGGATCGCCGCGACCCGACCTCGCCACCATCGATCAGCTGTCCGCGCTGCTCAGCGGCAACTGGGAGATCGTCGAGGCGGCGACCGACGACACCCGCTCGAAGGCGAGCGGCGTGGTGTCGGCGTACACCCAGTGGCACCTCGAACGCGGCCTGCGCTCGCTCGGGTACGTGGACCGCACGACGCCGCCGCTTCCGCTTCCGGCTCGGGGACCCCTGTCGTGAGCCCCGTACGCAAGACGCATCGGGACGCGGTCGACTTCCGACCCCTCGACTGGACGGGCATCCATCCGCCGGAGTTGCCCAAGGGGGCGGTGCCCGAGCACGTCGCGATCGTGATGGACGGCAACGGTCGGTGGGCGAACGGGCGCGGCCTCACGAGGATCGAGGGGCATCGTGCAGGGGAGGCGTCGCTCCTCGACGTGGTCGCCGGCGCGATCCAGATCGGCGTGAAGCACCTCAGCGTGTACGCGTTCTCCACCGAGAACTGGAAGCGCTCGCCGGACGAGGTGCGGTTCCTCATGGGATTCAACCGTGACGTGCTGCATCGCCGCCGGGACCAGCTGAATGAGTGGGGTGTGCGAGTGCGCTGGGCCGGGCGCAAGCCGCGGCTGTGGTCGTCGGTGATCAAGGAGCTGCAGTTCGCCGAACAGCTCACGGCGGGCAACGACGTGCTCACCCTCACGATGTGCGTGAACTACGGCGGACGAACCGAGATCGCGGACGCGGTGCGGACCATTGCGGAGGATGTTGCGGCCGGCCGCCTTCGACCGTCCGGCATCACCGAGCGCACCATCCAGAACCGCCTGTACACCGGGGATCTGCCCGACGTCGACCTGTTCGTGCGAAGTTCGGGGGAGCAGCGCACCAGCAACTTCCTGCTCTGGCAGAGCGCCTACGCCGAGATGGTGTTCCTCGACACCCTGTGGCCCGACTTCACGCGCCAGCAGCTGTGGGATGCGATCACCCTCTATGCCAGCCGCAGTCGCCGTTTCGGCGGAGCGGTCGATGCCCCCTCCGCCTCCTGACCACGCCGCGCGGCCTGCGGCCGCCCACGGTACCCGAGCTCGTCGAAGGGACGCACGGTCCCTGAGCCTGTCGAAGGGACGCACGGTCCCTGAGCCTGTCGAAGGGACGCACGGTCTCTGAGCCTGTCGAATGGACGCACGGTCTCTGAGCCTGTCGAAGGGACGTTCCCGTCCACGGTCCCTGAGCGCCCCCTCTAGACTTGGCCGAGACTTTTCCGCCCCGGCACCCAGCCCGGGAGAAACAACCAGGAGCTCTATATCCGTGGCTAACGCATCCCGCCTCGACCCCGTCATCAACCTCGCCAAGCGGCGCGGATTCGTCTTCCAGGCGGGTGAGATCTACGGCGGATCGCGGTCCGCGTGGGACTACGGGCCGCTCGGCGTCGAGCTCAAGGAGAACATCAAGCGCCAGTGGTGGCAGTCGATGGTCAGCGGACGGGACGACGTGGTGGGACTCGACTCGTCCGTCATCCTGCCGCGCCAGGTGTGGGAGGCGTCCGGTCACGTCGAGGTCTTCAGCGACCCGCTGGTCGAATCGCTGCACACCCACAAGCGGTACCGGGCCGACCACCTCCTCGAGGCCTATGAGGAGAAGCACGGCCACCCGCCGGCGAACGGCCTCGCCGACATCCGCGACCCCGACACCGGTCAGCCCGGCAACTGGACCGAACCGCAGAACTTCTCCGGACTGCTGAAGACCTTCCTCGGCCCGGTCGACAACGAGCAGGGCATGGCCTACCTGCGTCCCGAAACCGCACAGGGGATCTTCGTCAACTTCGCGAACGTGCTCGGGGCCGCTCGCATGAAGCCGCCGTTCGGCATCGGCCAGATCGGCAAGAGCTTCCGCAACGAGATCACACCGGGAAACTTCATCTTCCGCACGCGCGAGTTCGAGCAGATGGAAATGGAGTTCTTCGTCGAACCGGGCACGGATGCCGAATGGCACCAGTACTGGATCGATCAGCGATTCGCCTGGTACACCGACCTCGGCATCGACCCCGAGAACCTGCGGATGTTCGAGCACCCGGCCGAGAAGCTGTCGCACTACTCCACACGCACGGTCGACATCGAGTACCGCTTCGGTTTCCAGGGCAGTGAATGGGGCGAGCTCGAAGGCATCGCGAACCGCACCGACTTCGACCTCAAGACGCACTCCGCGGCGTCCGGCACCGACCTGTCGTACTTCGACCAGACCAAGAACGAGCGGTGGACGCCGTACGTGATCGAGCCCGCAGCCGGCCTCACGCGGTCGCTGATGGCGTTCCTCGTCGACGCGTACTCCGAGGACGAGGCGCCGAACGCCAAGGGCGGCGTCGACAAGCGCACGGTGCTGCGCCTCGACCGTCGGCTGTCCCCGATCAAGGCGGCCGTGCTGCCGCTCTCCCGCAACGAGCGGCTGTCGCCGCTCGCCCGGGAGGTGGCCGCCGACCTGCGCAAGAACTGGAACATCGAGTTCGACGACGCGGGCGCCATCGGCCGCCGGTACCGCCGTCAGGACGAGATCGGCACGCCGTTCTGCGTGACCATCGACTTCGACTCCCTCGACGACCGCGCCGTCACGGTGCGCGAGCGCGACTCCATGGGACAGGAGCGCGTGTCGCTCGACCGGCTGAAGGGGCACCTCGCGGGGCAACTGCTCGCCTGAGCCCGCCAGGAACGGGGGCGCGTCGCGCCCCCGTTCTCCTACTGCGGGGGGCGGCGGGGCGAAGAGTCGGTGAACGAGGGGTGAATGTCGCCGCGAACCACTTTTCGCCGAGATGGCGCTCGGTAATGTTTCCTCGACCCTAGGGGCCGGAAGCCGCGTCACACCCGAATCTGACGCGAACTTCCTGGCTGGCCCCTGATCCTCGTGATCGTGAGCGCGCCCCGGCGCGCCTCATTCGGCTACCCGCCCGCCTCGCCGAGACAAGGAAACCCCCGATTCCATGGCGCCCATCCCGACGTTCGTCGACCCCTCCTCCATTCAGTTCAGCTGGTCCAGCATCGGCGACTTCTTCGCCGCGCTCGCTCCGTTCTTCCCCATCGCCATCGCCGGCACCGTGGTGTGGGCCCTCTGGCTCTACCGCGTCATCCTGTCACGGCGTGCGACGCCGATCGAGAGCGACTTCCGCACCACGACCTCGGTGATCGTGCCCTCCTACCGCGAGGATCCGGACATCCTTCTGCGTTGCCTCGACAGCTGGCGCTCGCACAACCCGACCGAGATCATCGTCGTGCTCGACGTGGGGGACACCGAGGCGTACGAGCGCATCAGCGCGCTCGGCGACCGCAGGGTCACCCCCGTGCTCTTCCACCACGCCGGCAAGCGCTCCGCGCTGGGGGTCGGCATCCGCATGGCCACGTCGGAGTTACTCGTGCTCACCGACTCCGATACCTCCTGGAAGCCGGGGCTGCTCGAGAACGTGCAGAAGCCGTTCGCCGATCCGATGGTCGGTGGTGTGGGCACGCAGCAGAACGTGTACCAGCGGGAGACGAGCGTGTGGCGGCGGATCGCCGACTGGCTCGTCAACCTCCGCTACTACGACTACGTGCCGGCGATGGGGAAGGCGGGTGCGGTGCCGTGCCTGTCCGGCCGTACCGCCGTCTACCGCCGCTCGGCCGTGCTGCCGGTGCTGGAGAACCTCGAGAACGAGTTCTTCCTGGGGCGTCGGTGCGTCTCGGGCGACGACGGTCGGCTGACCTGGCTCGTTCTCGCCTCCGGCTACCGCACCGTGCACCAGTCCTCGGCACTGGCCATCTCGATGTTCCCGTCGACCTTCCGCGCCTTCGTCAAGCAGCGGGTGCGATGGAGCAGGAACTCCTACCGCTGCTACCTCACCGCCATCGCCAAGGGGTGGTTGTGGCGCACGCCGTTCGTCACGAAGATCACCGTGCTGCAAATCCTGCTCACCCCGGTGACCATGGGTCTGACGATCTTCTACCTGCTGTTCAGCCGACTGGAGCTCAGCACACTGGGCATCGCCGCGACCGTGGGGTGGCTGCTGCTCGGCCGCGGCATCCGGGGCATCTCGCACCTCGTCCGGCACCCCGGCGACATCGTGCTGCTGCCCCTTCTCGCCCTGACGGTCATCTTCATCTCCCTGCCCATCAAGGTGTACGCCTTCGCCACGATGAACAAGCAGGGCTGGCTCACCCGGCACGCGGACACCGTCGGTGGCGACGGCCAGAACGCCCGCACTCTCGTGACCGAGGTCGCCGCCTGATGCGCGCTCTCGTCACCGGCATCGCGTCGGCCTTGCTCGTACCCGCGCTCGTCGCTGTCCCCGTCGGCTCGGCGACCGCGGCCGAAAAACCCGACGCGTCCGCGCCCCGCGCCTCCGACGCCTCGATCACCGGGGAGCGGTACACGGGCGACCCGAGCGCCGAAGCTCTCATGGTCGCCGCGGAGGATCGCCGCATCATCGACGTACGGGCCGTGGCCAACGCCGCCAAGTGGACCGGTGCCAGCCAGTACAAGCCGTACCGGCTCGTCACCGGCAACACGTACACGCTCGTGCTCACGGAACGCGATGCGGAGTACAGCTTCGACAACCTGCTCGCGCTGTCACCGCGGTCGCTGGTGCGTCAACCCGACGGCTCGTATCTGCTCACCGAGAACATCGTCGTGGAGGAGGGTGCCACCCTCAACCTGCGCGACGACGACGGCCTCGAGCTGCGGCTGGCGAGCAACGAGGACTACTTCGTGTCCATCGTCACGATGGGCGGGTCGCTGGTGCTCGCCGGTACGGCGGAGGAGCCGGTCGAGGTGACCAGCTGGGACATCCACTCGGGGGAACCGGACAGGGACACCTCCGACGGGCGCTCCTACGTCCGGGTCGTCGGCGGCCACGCCGCTTTCTCCTACGCGGAGTTCCACGACCTCGGATTCTGGTCGGGCATGACCGGTGGTGTCTCGCTCACCGGCACCGAGTTGCCGGCCGAGCTCCCGAAGGACCAGGAGGAAGCCGCCGAAGCCGCGGCGGGCGACGCCCTGAAGCCGACCGTCTACGGCACGGAACTGATCCCCGCCGAACCCGTCGAGGGCGAGCCGTCGACCCTGGCGCTGGAACCGGACCTCACCGGTTACAGCTACGTGTCCGCGACGATCGCCAACGCCAGGTTCTCCGACAACGCCTTCGGCCTGTTCGTCACGAGCGCCGACAACGTCGACGTGCGCGACGCGGTGGTGGAGAACAGCCTTGTCGACGGGATGACCTTCCACCGGAACGTCACCAACAGCCGGGTGTCGCGCGTGACCGCCCGGAACAACGCGGTCGACGGCATCAGCCTCGCGCGAGCCACCTCGGGCGTCACGCTCGAACGGGTCACGGCGACGGACAACGGACGCAACGGGATCTCCATCGACGGTCGCCCGCTCACCGAGGGACCCAGCCCCACCGGGCTGCCGATCGGCGTGTACGGCAACAACGAGGTGACCAACTCCACGGCCACGGACAACGGCCGGTACGGCATCGAGATCGCCGGCGGCACGAACCTGATCGTCGACAACAACGCGGTGCGGAACAACGAGATCGGCATCGTCGTCAGCGACGGCGTGGACTCGGTGACGATCACCGACAACCTCGTCGAGGACTCGGACCTGCAGGGAGTGGCGTTGCGGGAGGACGTCACCGACGCCACCGTGCAGGGCAACACCGTCGTGGGCGGGGACATCGGGATCTACCTGCGCGACGCCTACGGCGTCATCGCGCGCAACGAGGTCGAAGACGTCACCAACCACGCCATCACCCTCATCGGCACCGCGGCCACCTCCACCGTGCAGGGCAACACCGCATCGGGAAGCGGACCGAGCGCCATCGACGTCAAGCGGGCCGCCGACACGGCCGTGGTGCGCACGAACGATCTCACGGGCTGGCGCAGCACCAAGCCGCTCGACGTGGTGCTGCGCAGCATCTTCCAGCCCCTCACGGTCATGTGGCTGAGTCTCGGACTGCTGGTGGTGGTCTCGGCGATCACCAGCGTGCGACGGAAGAGGAGCGGTATCGTGCACCCCTACGCCAATCTCGCCCCGCTCGCGTCCTTCAGCAAGGGAGTGGTGCTGCCCGAGGAGGCCGGTGCGGGACGGCACCGCCTCACCCAGATGTTCCCCGACTCCCGCCCTCACGGCAGCGACGAAACCGGACGGACCGTATGAACGTGCCCCTGAGACGGTTCTGGGTCGTCATCCTCGCGTCCTTCGTCGCCGGTGCTCTCGCCGTGGGCGTGCTCTGGGCCACGATCGCCGGAGCGGCCGGTCCGGCGGCGCAGGGATCCGGCGGCACCTCGTCGGAAACCCCGCCCGGTCCCGCACCGGCTCCCGAACCGGAACCGACGGACAGCGGTGAGCCGTCCCCGGGCACGGGTACCGCCGCCGTGAGTGCGGAGTGCCCGGAACCGACCGTGGAGGTAGCCACCGCCGACGAGCTGGAGGATGCCCTCACCGAGGTGAACCCGGGCGACGTCATCGGTCTCGACCCGGGACGGTACGTCGGCAACTTCGTCGCGGCCACCTCCGGCACCGCCGCCGAGCCGATCTTCCTGTGCGGCTCGACGGACGCGGTGCTCGATGGCGACGACCCGGAAGACGGCTACGTCTTCCACCTCGACGGAGCCGAATACTGGAACCTGGTGGGCTTCACGGTGACCAACGGCCAGAAGGGCGTGATGGCCGACGGCACCGTGGGCTCCGTTCTGCGGGAACTGACCGTGCACACGATCGGTGACGAGGCGATCCACCTCCGCGCCTTCAGCAGCGACAACCTCGTGACCGGCAACACCATCTCCGAAACGGGGCTGCGGAAGCCCAAGTTCGGTGAGGGCGTCTACATCGGAACCGCCGAAAGCAACTGGTGCGACATCAGCGACTGCGAGCCGGACACCAGCGACCGGAACGTGGTGAGCGACAACGAGATCTTCGACACCACATCCGAGAGCGTCGACGTGAAGGAGGGCACCACCGGCGGCGTCGTGCGCGGCAACACCTTCGAGGGGTCGGCCATCACCGGCGCCGACTCCTGGGTCGACATCAAGGGCAACGGCTACCTCATCGAGGACAACGTCGGCACGAACTCACCGCTCGACGGATTCCAGACGCACGAAATCCGAAGCGGATGGGGCACCGACAACGTCTTCCGCTCCAATACCGCCGAGGTGAACGGACCCGGATTCGGGTACTCGCTCACGCCCGTGCTCGACAACGTGGTGGAGTGCGACAACACCGCCACCGCCGCAGCCGAGGGCGTCGCCAACGTGGAGTGCACCCGCCGCTAGACCGCCCCGACCCCCTCTTGTCCACCTTCCTCTCTCCACCCGCGCTTGTCTCCACCCGCGCGTTCCCACCCGTGCGTTCCCACCCGAACTCCTTCACCCCATTCCCATCCCAGGAGGACCCATGTCCCACACACCCACCGCCCCTGCCGCTTCCTCGTCCCCTCGAACGACGCCCCTACCGAGGATCACCGTCATCGGCACCGGCTACCTCGGCGCCACCCACGCGATCTGCATGGCCACCCTCGGCTACGAGGTGCTCGGCCTCGACGTCGACCCGGGCAAGGTCGAGGCGCTCCGCGCCGGGCGCGTGCCGTTCTACGAGCCCGGGCTGCCCGAGAAGCTCGCCGAGGCGCTCGACACCGGACGGCTCCGCTTCACCACCAGCTTCGACGAGGCCGCCGAGTTCGGCGACGTGCACTTCGTCTGCGTCGGGACCCCGCAGGCCAAGGACTCGCCCGCGGCCGACCTGACCTATGTCGACTCCGCGTTCGTCGCCCTCGCCAGCCGGATCACCCGCAAGGCGCTTCTCGTCGGCAAGTCGACCGTGCCGATCGGCACCGCCGCCCGCCTCACCGCGCTGGTGCAGCAGGCCTCACCCATCGGAGCCGAACTCGAAGTCGCCTGGAACCCGGAGTTCCTGCGCGAGGGCTTCGCGGTGCAGGACACGCTGCACCCCGACCGCCTCGTGTTCGGGGTGGCCTCGGAGTGGGCGGAGCGGGAGCTCCGCACGGCGTTCCGGCCGATCCTCGAGGAGGGCACCCCCGTCGTCATCGCGGATCTGGCCACGGCGGAACTCGTCAAGGTCGCCGCCAACTCGTTCCTCGCCACCAAGATCTCCTACATCAACGCCATGGCCGAGGTGTGCGAGGCGACGGGAGCCGACGTGAACCTCCTCGCCACGGCGCTCGGGCTCGACGACCGCATCGGGGCACGGTTCCTGAAGCCCGGCCTCGGCTTCGGCGGCGGCTGCCTGCCGAAGGACATCCGCGCGTTCAAGTACCGCGCGGAGGAGCTGGGTGTCGGGTCCGCCGTCGCCTTCCTCGGCGAGGTCGACGACATCAACAACCGTCGGCGCGTCCGTACGGTGGA
Organism: Planctomonas psychrotolerans; assembly: GCF_008642235.1. Lineage (GTDB taxonomy): Bacteria > Actinomycetota > Actinomycetes > Actinomycetales > Microbacteriaceae > Planctomonas > Planctomonas psychrotolerans. The sequence continues at coordinate 44,959 of NZ_SJEV01000002.1, forward strand.
CATCATCCGCGATCTCGCGGGCGGGTCGCTCGACGGCGTGCGGGTCGCCGCACTCGGCGCGGCATTCAAGCCGAACTCCGACGACATCCGCGACGCCCCCGCCCTCGACGTGGCACGCATGCTCTACCTGGAGGGCGCGACCGTCACGGTGTACGACCCGGAGGCGAACACGAACGCGCACCGGCTCTACCCCGACCTGAACTACGTCGATTCGCTTGCCGAGGTGGTGGCGGATGCCGACGTGGTCGCGCTCCTCACCGAGTGGCAGGAGTTCCGTGACGCCGACCCGTCGGACCTCGCCGCGCTGGTGCGGAGCCGCCGCATCGTCGACGGCCGGCACGCCTTGGACGCCGATGCTTACCGCGCCGCCGGATGGGAGTACCGCGCCCTCGGACGCCCAGCGCAGTCCGGCACGGTCGCCCTCGACACGGACTCGCGGGACGACGTGGCGCGGGAGGAGCACGTCGCCGCGCCCGAGTCCCAGCCGGTGTAGTCGTTCAACCGGGGTCGCTGATGTCGGCGATCGTCGCGTCGAGGGAGACCAGCAGGTCGTCGGCCTGCACGAACAGGCTGTACCCGTGCGCACCCGCACCCATGGCGATGCGGCTCCCGACCATCGATCCGTCGGCGAACACCGGCCAGGCCGTCGAGCTGCCGAGCGGGGTGATCGTGCCCCGCTCGTAGCCGGTCGCCTCGAGCGCGAGGGACGCCTCCGGCAGACGAAGCTTGTTCACTCCGACCACGGCTCGGAGCTTCGGCCACGACAGTTGGCGATCGCCCGGCACCAGCGCGAAAAGGTACTGCCCGTCGTGCCGACGCACCACGAGCGACTTCACCACGTCGGCGGGCGTGATCCCGAGGAGGGCCGCCGCCGCGCCGAGGCTGTCGGCGGCCGGGCGGTGCACCACCTCGATCGCGAGCCCGCGCGCCGCGGCATCTTCCCGCACCCGGCCGAGGCCGGGCGCCGAGGAATCCCCGTCGGGCGTATCCGCGGAGGTCGAGTCGTGGTCGGGCGCGATGGCGGGCCTCCTCGTTCGATGCGGCTGCCGGTCTCTGGGAGAATGAAGCGGTGTCAACGCTATACGCTCCCGCCCCCAGCCTGTCGATCGGCCCGCTCGCCCTCGATGTGCCGGTCGTGCTGGCGCCGATGGCCGGCATCACGAACACCGCGTTCCGCCGGTTGTGCCGCGAATTCGGCGCCGGCCTGTACGTGAGCGAGATGATCACGAGTCGCGCACTCGTCGAGCGGACGCCGGAGTCCATGCGGCTCATCACCCACCACCCATCCGAGACGCCGCGCTCGATCCAGCTCTACGGTGTCGACCCGAAGACGGTGTCCGAGGCGGTGACGATGCTCGTCGCCGAAGACCGCGCCGACCACATCGACCTCAACTTCGGCTGCCCGGTGCCCAAGGTCACCCGCAAGGGCGGCGGGGCCGCCCTGCCCTGGAAGCTCGGGCTTTTCCGCGAGATCGTCGAGCGCGCGGTGTCCGCGGCCGGTGACGTGCCGCTTACCGTGAAGATGCGCAAGGGCATCGACAGCGACCACCTCACCTACCTGGAAGCCGGTAAGGCCGCCGAGGGGGCGGGCGTCGCGTCGATCGCCCTGCACGCCCGCACGGCCGCCGAGTTCTACTCCGGAACCGCCGACTGGTCCGCCATCGAGAAGCTCAAGCAGACCGTGACCGGCGTGCCGGTGCTCGGCAACGGCGACATCTGGTCGGCCGCCGACGCCATCCGCATGGTCGAAACCACCGGATGCGACGGAGTCGTCGTCGGACGCGGGTGCCTCGGGCGTCCCTGGCTCTTCGGCGACCTGGCGGCGGCATTCCGGGATCTCGCCGCCGGCGGAACGGGAACGACCGTCGACACCTATCGCCCCGACCTCGGCCAGGTGGCCGCCACCTTCCGCCGGCACGCGGAACTGCTGGTCGAGTTCTTCGGGGACGAGGACCGGGGCTGCCGCGACATCCGCAAGCACGTCGCCTGGTACTTCAAGGGGTACCCGGTGGGCGGCGACCTGCGCGCGAGCCTTGCCACCGTGACCAGCCTCCAGTTGCTCGACGACCTGCTCGGAACCCTCGACCCCGACCTGCCCTACCCCGGCGAGGACGCCGAGGGCGCCCGCGGCCGTGCCGGCTCGCCCAAGCGACCCGCCCTGCCCGACCGCTGGCTGGAGTCCCGCGAGCTCGGCGAGCACTCGCGCGGAGAGCTGGCGATGGCCGAGCTGAGCCACAGTGGGGGATAGCGGCGGGTACACCGGTGCGGATCGGGAGCGCTGGCTCCCCGAGGTGCACAGCTCCCGCCGCAGCGACTTCGCCCGCGACCGCGCGCGCCTGCTGCACTCGAGCGCGCTCCGCCGACTGGCCGCGAAGACGCAGGTGCTCAGCCCCTCGGCGGGGCTCGACTTCGCGCGTAACCGACTGACGCATTCCCTCGAAGTGGCTCAGGTGGGCCGCGAACTCGCGACGAGTCTCGGGCTCGATCCGGATGTCGTGGACACCGCGTGCCTCGCTCACGACCTCGGGCATCCGCCGTTCGGCCACAACGGGGAACGGGCGCTGAACGAGTGGGCGTCGGGTATCGGCGGCTTCGAGGGCAACGCCCAGACCCTCCGCCTGCTGACCCGGCTCGAACCGAAGGTGTTCGGTCCCGACGGCAGCGTGTACGGGCTGAATCTCACCCGGGCGAGCCTCGATGCGAGCTGCAAGTACCCATGGCCCGCACGCACGGGCGTGCCCGACCCCAGCGGCCGGCAGAAGTTCGGCTTCTACGACGACGACCGTGCCGCCTTCGAGTGGGTGCGGTCGGGTGCCCCCGACCGTCGACGCTGCGTCGAAGCCCAGGTGATGGACCTGTCCGACGACATCGCCTACTCGGTGCACGACTTCGAGGACGCCGTGTTCGGCGGCTACATCGACGTCCGCTCGCTCAGCGCTCGCGTGGACCATGACGAACTCGTGAGCGCCATGCACACCTGGGTGGGCGGCGAGATCTCGCATGACGAACTCATCGCGGCGTTCGACCGGCTCGATTCCCTCGACGTGTGGATAGACCGGTGGGATGGCGGACGGCACGATCAGGCGATGCTGAAGAACCTCACGAGTCAGTTGATCGGCCGATTCGCCGGCGCCGCCACGCGAGCCACCCGTGACGCGTACCCCGGCGACGACCTCCGCAGATTCGGGGCGGAGGTGATCGTTCCGCGCGAGGTTCAGGCGGAGATCGCCGTGTTGAAGGGCATCGTGGCCGCCTTCGTCATGTCGAAGACGACTCGGCAGCCGATCTACCTGCAGCAGCGCGAGATCCTCACCGCGTTGGCCGGGATGCTCTACTACCGAGGCCCCGACGAACTCGATCCGGGATTCACCGCCGATTGGCACGCCGCAGCGGATGACGCCGCGCGGAAACGGGTCGTAGTGGACCAGGTGGCCAGCCTGACCGACCAGTCCGCCCTGCTCTGGTACGAGCGCCTCGTCCCCGGCACCCCGCTGTAGCGAGCCGTCCCGCACGCCCGCCCCTCCGCAGCCGCGTCGTTCACACAGAGCACCGACGCGGTCGGGGGTCGGGCGGCGCGAACGTAGAATCGACTCATGGCGGGCCTCATTCGCAAGAGCGACATCGACGAGGTGCGGGCCCGGGTGAACCTCGCCGACGTGGTCGGCGAGTACGTCACGCTGAAGAGCGCCGGGGTCGGCTCGATGAAGGGGTTGTGCCCCTTCCACGACGAGCGGAGCCCCAGCTTCCACGTGCGCCCGCAGGTCGGCTTCTACCACTGCTTCGGGTGCGGGGAGGGGGGCGACCTGTACACCTTCCTGCAGAAGATGGACCACGTCACCTTTGCGGATGCCGTCGAGCGCATGGCCGCGCGTATCGGCTACCAGCTGCATTACGAGGGCGGCGCCGAGGCCACCGATCAGGGCAACCGCGCGCGCCTGCTCGGTGCGAACGCCGCGGCCGCCGAGTACTTCATCCAGCAGCTCGGGAGCGCCGAAGCAGAAGTGGGCCGCACCTTCCTCGGTGAACGTGGTTTCGACGCGGGCGCCGCCGCGCGCTTCGGCGTCGGATTCGCCCCGAAGAGCTGGGACGCGCTGACCAGGCACCTCCGCGGCAAGGGCTTCACCGAAGCCGAACTCGTCGCCGCCGGCCTGGTGAGCTCCGGTGACCGGGGCGTGTACGACAGGTTCCGCGGCCGGCTCGTCTGGCCGATCCGCGATCTCACGGGCGCCACCGTCGGGTTCGGTGCCCGCAAACTCTTCGACGACGACAAGGGCCCGAAGTACCTCAACACTCCCGAGACCCCGATCTACCACAAGTCGCAGGTGCTCTACGGCCTCGACCTCGCCAAGCGGGACATCGGGCGCAGCCGCCAGGTCGTGGTGGTCGAGGGCTACACCGACGTGATGGCGTGCCACCTCGCCGGGGTGACCACCGCCATCGCCACCTCCGGCACCTCGTTCGGCGTCGACCACATCAAGGTGCTCCGGCGCGTGCTCGGCGACGACAGCGGACTCGGCGAGGTGATCTTCACCTTCGACCCGGATGCCGCCGGCCAGAAGGCCGCCATGCGGGCGTTCACCGAGGAGCAGCGCTTCGCGGCGCAGACTTACGTCGCCGTGGCCCCGGAGGGACTCGACCCCTGCGATCTGCGTCTCCGCCGGGGCGACGACGCGGTGCGACGCCTGATCAGTACCAAGAAGCCGATGTTCGAGTTCGTCATCAAGCAACTGCTTGCCGCGCACAACCTGGAGACCGTGGAGGGCCGCGTGAGCGCCCTCCGCGCCGCCGCACCCGTGGTCGCCGAGATCCGCGACCCCGCTCTTCGACCGGGCTACGCGCGCGAACTGGCCGGCTGGCTCGGCATGGACCTCACCGAGGTGGGCCGCGCCGTCACCGCCGCGGGCCGACGCGGCACCGGGAACACGGGCAGCGCGGGACGCACCGGGCACGGCTCCGGTGGCGCGGGGTACCAGGGCGGTGCAGGGGGCCCGAGCGGTCCGGATCACCGCGGCGGCGACGACTACGCACCCGCCGACGACCTCGACAGCGGATTCGCCGCGCCCGACATGTCGCTGATGCAGCTCCCCACCGATATCGCGACCCGTCTCGAACGGGACGCGCTCATGGCGATGCTGCAGTACCCCGACATCATCGGCGCGGATCTCCTCACCCGGGCATCCCAGGTTCGCTTCTCCAACCCGTCGCTCGCGGTCGTGCGGGACGGGATCGTCGGCAGCATCGACTCCGCCAGCGGCGCGGAGTGGCTCTCCCGCGTGGCCCTCGAGGTGCCTGAGCCGTTCGCCACCCTGGTGAAGCAGCTCGGAGTGGCACCGATCCCCAACCGGGGTGCGGAGGAGAAACTCGCCGCCTACGTGCGGGGCATCACGGTGTCCCTCATCGACCGCGACCTCCTCGCCCGCAAGTCGGAACTGCTGGGCCGACTGCAGCGCACCGACGCCCGGTCCGACCCCGACCGCTACCGGGAGGTCTCCCGGGAGTTGATGTCGGTCGAGACGGAACGGCGCGCCCTCCGCGGCGATTGACCCGCCGAGGAGGACCCCGACCACTCTGAGCGCCTGATGACGATTCCGGGTCAATGCCCGGGGCCTTTCTCGACCTGTGTTAGTAATGAGCCACAGCAATGCTCCGGGCGCGTCCCGCCCGCACACTCGCACCCCCGAAGAAATCCCTCGCACCCCTGAAAGAGGTAGACGCTCATGACTTCCAGCTTTTCGCGCCGCCGGCGCGTGCTCGTCGCGACAGCCGGCATCTCCGCCGCGGCTCTCGTGCTCGCCGGCTGCGCCAGCGACGATGGGGAGAGTACCGACCCCCTCGCCGAGGGCGGCAGCCTCATCGTCGGCACCACCGACACCATCACCTCCCTCGACCCCGCCGGATCCTACGACGCCGGATCGTTCGCGGTGCAGAACCAGGTCTTCCCCTTCCTCTACAACAGCCCGTACGGGTCGCCCGACGTGGAGCCCGACATCGCGGAGTCCGGCGAGTTCACCTCGCCCACCGAGTTCGAGATCACCCTCAAGGAGGGTCTCCAGTTCGCCAACGGCAACGAACTCACGGCGAGCGACGTCAAGTTCTCCTTCGACCGCGTGCTGTCGATCGCCGACCCGAACGGTCCGAGCTCGTTGCTCGCCAACGTGGTCGGCGTCGAGGCGCCCGATGACCAGACCGTCGTATTCACCCTGAAGTCCCCGAACGACCAGACGTTCGAACAGGTGCTGTCGAGCCCCGCCGGGCCCATCGTCGACGAGGAGGTGTTCTCCGCCGACGCCCTGACCGACCCCGAGACGATCGTGGACGGGAACGCCTTCGCCGGGCAGTACGTCATCACCGACTACACCGCGAACGAGATCATCCGGTACGAGCCCAACGAGAGCTACGGGGGCACGCTTCCCGCGCCGGAGAACGACGGCGTCACCGCCCAGTACTTCGCCGACGAGACCAGCATGCAGCTCGCCGTGCAGGAGGGCGAGATCGACGTGGCCACGCGTTCACTCAGCCCGACCGCCATCGCCGACCTCAAGGAGGACGACAACGTGGTGGTGCACGAGGGTCCCGGCGGCGAGATCCGGTACATCGTCTTCAACTTCAACACGCAGCCGTTCGGAGCGACCACCGCCGAGGCCGACGAGGCGAAGGCACTGGCCGTGCGTCAGGCCGTGGCCAACCTCATCGACCGGGACGCACTCGCGGAGGACGTCTACAACGGCACCTACACGCCGCTCTACTCCTACGTGCCCGAAGGACTCACCGGTGCCAACGAGGCCCTGCAGGGCCTGTACGGCGACGGCCAGGGCGGCCCCGACGCGGAGAACGCCGCACAGGTGCTCGCCGACGCCGGTGTGCAGACCCCGGTGACGCTCGACCTGCAGTTCAGCCCGGACCACTACGGGGCGTCCTCCGGCGACGAGTACGCGCTGATCAAGGAGCAGCTCGAGGAGTCCGGTCTGTTCACGGTCAACCTCGAGTCGACCCTGTGGGACGTCTACAGCAGCGAGCGCCGCAACGACAGCTACCCGTCGTACCAGCTCGGCTGGTTCCCGGACTACTCGGACGCCGACAACTACCTCACCCCGTTCTTCCTCGACGGCGGGTTCCTCGGCAACCACTACAGCGACCCCGAGGTCAACCAGCTGCTCGCGGAGCAGCTGTCGGAGGAGGACCCCGCCGCCCGTGCCGAGATCCTCGGCGAGATCCAGAACCTGGTGGCGGAGGACCTGTCCACCGTGCCGCTGCTGCAGGGCGCGCAGGTTGCCGTGTCTGGCGTGGACGTCGAGGGCGTGACGCTCGACGCGTCCTTCAAGTTCCGTTACGCACCGCTCTCGACGAACTAGTCCGCACGAATCCGGGTTCCTCGGAATCCGGTGCCCCGGCCGGTGGGCCGCATCGCACGATGCGACCCACCGGCCGCATTCCGGCAGAAAGAGTTGGATGTGACCACCGTTCCGCCCGGGGACCCGGTTTCCGGTCCCTCGCCCGTCTCGACAGCGCCCGCGCCGAAGAAGCGCACCCAGGGCATCGGGCTCGGCCAGTACATCGTCATTCGGGCGATCCTCATCGTTCCCACCGTGTTCATCCTCGTGACGCTCGTCTTCTTCCTGATGCGGGTGGTGGGCGACCCCATCTCGGCGGGCGTCGGTGATCGGCTCACCGCGGAACAGCTGCAGGAACGGCTCGCGGAGGCCGGGTACGACCGGCCCATCTACGTGCAGTACCTCGAGTACCTCGGGCAGGTCTTCACCGGCAACTTCGGCCGCACGCTCACCGACAACCGGGAGATCACCGACGTTCTGCTGCAGTACGGCAGCGCCACGCTGGAACTCGTTCTCTACTCGCTCATCGTCGCGTTCGCGATCGGCATCCCGCTCGGTCTCGTCGCGGCGTACCGGAAGGATCGCGCCCCGGATGCGCTGCTGCGCATCCTCGCGATCCTCGCCTACGCGACGCCGGTCTTCTTCGCCGGTCTGCTGCTGAAGCTGGTCTTCAGCGTGTGGCTCGGCATACTGCCGCTCGGGGGCCGTGCGGACACGCGCGTGGCGCTCGCCCTCGGCCGCATCGACAATCCCACCGGCATCTATCTGATCGACGCCATCCGCCTGGGCAGCCCGGTGGCGATCGGCGACGTGCTCGAGCACGCGGTGCTGCCGTCCCTCGCGCTCGGTCTCCTCACCGCCGGAGTGTTCCTGCGTCTGGTGCGCACCAACGTCATCTCCACGCTGTCGAACGACTACGTGAGCGCCGCACGCTCCCGCGGTGTGAGCGAGTTCCGGCTCGTCACCAAGCACGCCTACAAGCCCGCCCTGATCCCCATCATCACCGTCATGGGATTGCAGATCGCCCTGCTCCTGGGTGGCGCAGTGCTCACCGAGACCACCTTCGGGTGGCGCGGACTCGGCTTCCAGCTGGCGCAGTACCTCGCCTCGAGGGACTTCGTCGCCGTGCAGGGGATCGTCGCACTGCTCGCCGTGATCGTGGCGCTGACGAACTTCGCCGTGGACGTCATCGCGGCACTCATCGACCCGAGGGTGAGGTACTGAGATGGTGTTCCGCTCGGCCACCGCCGAACAGCAGACGCCGCGAAAGCCCTCCCTGTTCAGCCGGCTTCCCGTCGTGGCCCAACTCCGGCAGAGCGTCGGACTGCAGCGTGGCATGCTCATCGCCGGGGTGGTGCTCACCGGCATGTTCGTGCTGTGCGCACTGCTCGCCCCGCTCATCGCTCCCTACGGCTTCGCGCAGTCCCGGGTGGACGGCGTCGCGTTCGGCCGGCAGGAGCCGCCGTCCGCGGAGAACATCTGGGGCACCACCGTCGGCGGCTACGACGTCTTCTCCCGGGTGATCTGGGGCACCCAGACGGCTCTCGCGGTCGTCGTCATCGCGGTGGTGCTGTCGATCTTCCTCGGTGTGATCCTCGGACTCGTGTCGGGGTACCTCGGCGGCTGGCTCGACCGCATCCTCGTCGTCATCGCCGATGCGATCTACCCGTTCCCGACCCTCCTGCTCGCCATCGTGATGTCCATCGTCATCACGGGTGGTCAGTCCAGCCTGATCGGCGGCATCCTCTCCGCGGCGATCTCCATCACCGTCATCTTCATCCCGCAGTACTTCCGGGTGGTGCGGTCCGAGGTCGTGCGACTGAAGGCGGAGGCATTCGTCGAATCGGCGAAGGTGATCGGCGCGAGCACCCGACGCATCATGTTCCTGCACGTGCTGCGGAACGCCACGCGCACGCTGCCGCTCATCGTCACGCTCAACGCCTCCGAGGCCATTCTCACGCTCGCGGGACTCGGGTTCCTCGGCTTCGGCATCGCCCCGACGTCCGCCGCGGAATGGGGTTACGACCTCAACCGCGCGCTCGCCGACACCGCGAGCGGTATCTGGTGGACGGGCGTCTTCCCAGGCGTCGCCATCGTGCTGTTCGTGCTCGGGCTCACCCTCGTCGGGGAGAGCGTGAACGACATCTCGGACCCCCGTCTGCGCGCACGCAAGCGCCTGAAGAAGAAGAAGGACGTGTCCGCATGAGCACCGTCGTGGACATCCGGAATCTCGGCGTCGAGTTCGCCACCGACGCCGGGCGGGTCACCGCCGTCGACGGCATGAACCTCACCGTGGCGCCGGGCGAGATCCTCGCCATCGTCGGCGAGAGCGGATCGGGCAAGTCGGTCACCGCGAAAACCATCCTCGGACTCCTGCCCGACACCGCGCTCACGTCCGGCGCCGTGCTGCTCAGCAACCGCGAGGGCCAGGACACCCACGACGTCGTGCAGCTCACCGGCGAGCGCCTCCGCGAGGTGCGCGGCCGCGACGTCGCGATGGTCTTCCAGGAGCCGTCGACAGCGCTGAATCCCGTCTACACGGTCGGCTGGCAGATCGCCGAGGGCATCCGGGCGCACGGCAGGATCGGACGCCGCCAGGCGAAGAACATGGCCGTCGACATCCTGCGCCGGGTCGGTATCCCCGACCCGGAGAAGCGGGTCGACTACTACCCGCACCAGTTCTCCGGCGGCCAGAAGCAGCGGGTGGTCATCGCGATGGCGCTGGTGCTGAACCCGGGCCTCATCGTGGCCGACGAACCGACCACCGCGCTCGATGTGACGGTGCAAGCCGAGATCCTCGATCTGCTCCGGCGCTGCCGGGACGAGTTCGGCACGGCCATCGTGCTGATCACCCACAACATGGGCGTCGTCGCCGATCTCGCCGACCGCGTGGTCGTGATGTACCAGAGCAAGCTCGTCGAACAGGCCGACGTCGAGACGCTGTTCTCGTCCCCCCGCGAGGAGTACACCCGCACCCTGCTCGGCTCGGTGCCGAGGCTCGGGAACGGTGCGGACCGCGGCCCGGCTCCCGCGCCGCACTCCGAGCTGGGGACACCGGTCGTCGAGGCGCGGGACCTGCAGATCGAATACCCCGGACGGCTCGGCGTTCCGGCGTTCCGCGCCGTGCAGGGCGTGACGTTCACCGTGGCGCCGGGCGAGGTGCTCGGCCTCGTCGGAGAGTCCGGGTCGGGCAAGACGACCATCGGACGGGCGATCGCGGGCCTCACGCCCGTCACCGGCGGATCGCTCTCCGTGCTCGGCCACGAGATGCTCGGCATCCGGGAGTCCGACTTCCGTCCGGTGCGGAGCGAGATCGGCTTCGTCTTCCAGGACCCCGCGACGAGCTTCAACCCGCGGCTGACGATCGCCGAGTGTGTGGCCGAACCGCTCGTCGTGCACGGCAGGGCGAAGGATGCCGGCGCGGCGCGGTCCCGCGTGGACGAACTGCTCGAGGCGGTGCACCTGCCGAAGGCCTTCGGCAGCCGCTTCCCGCACGAACTGAGCGGCGGCCAGCGGCAACGAGCGAGCCTCGCCCGCGCACTCGCCCTGGAGCCGACGTTGCTCATCGCCGATGAGCCCACATCCGCGCTCGACGTGTCGGTGCAGGCGCGGGTGCTCGAGCTCTTCCGCGAACTGCAGCAGCAGTTCGGATTCGCCGCGCTGTTCATCAGTCACGACCTCGCCGTCGTCGACATGCTGGCCGACCGCATCGCGGTGCTGCTGAAGGGCCAGCTCATCGAGGTGGGTGCCGGCGCGGACGTGCTCGGCGCCCCCCGACACCCGTACACCCGCAGACTGCTGGCATCCCTGCCCGTTCCGGATCCCGTGGAGCAGCGTGCGCGTCGGGCGGAACTGCACCGCCTCCGCAGCACCGAATAGGGTCGGCATCGAACGACCGGCAGAATGAGGACGAGGAAGGGGGGTCGCGTGAACAGGCGAACCGAATCGGGAGCCGCCGCGGTGTCGGCCTCGGATCTCAGCGTCACCTATCCGGGCGGCGGTGGCCGGGACGCCTTCCTCGCCCTCAACGGGCTCACGTTCGACGTCGCCGAGGGTTCCACTCTCGGCATCGTGGGGGAGAGCGGTTCCGGCAAGTCGACGTTCCTCCGGGTGCTCGCCGGAGAGACCGGGCCGTCGGCGGCCGGCGTGCCCTCGATCACGGGTGGCGACGTCACCGTCCTCGGCACGCGGATGCGTCGCGCGAGCCGCCGCCGTCGCACCCGGCTGTCCGCGACGGTCGGGTATCTCGCGCAGAACGCCGGATCGGCACTCGACCCTCAGCTCACCGTCGGCGAGAACATCGCGTCGCCGATCTTCGCCCGGGATCGCCGCTTCGACGAGCGCGAGGCCGGTCGGCGCGTGTTCACGCTGGTCGATGCGGTGGCGCTACCCAGCTCGGTGCTGGCGCTGTTCCCGCACGAGCTGAGCAGCGGTCAGCGGCAACGGGTGGCCATCGCCCGGTCGCTCGTGCTCGGACCGCGCCTCTGGGTCGCGGATGAGCCGACCGCGGGAATCGATGTGCTGGGGCGGGATGCGGTGCTCGACCTGCTCCGCGGCCTGCAGCAGCGGGCGGGGTTCTCCGCCGTGATCGGCAGCCACGACATCGCCGTCGCCTCCCGCCTCAGCTCCCGGCTGGTGCTGCTCAATCGGGGAGTGATGGTGGGCCTCGGCACCATCGACGACCTGCTGACCGCGCCGGATCATCCCTACGTCGCGGGACTCAAAGCCAGCCTGGCCGACGCCGAGCGAGGACGGGCGGGCCCGGGACGCGCGGGCAGCACCCAGGCGGGTGGCACGCAGGCGAATGGCACGCAGGCGAATGGCACGCAGGCGAATGGCACGCAGGAGAATGGCACCCAGGCCGATTTCACCCGGGCGGATGGCACCCAGGCGAATGGCGTCGATGTCCAGTGATCCGGCGACCGTCGCGCTCCTGACCGACCGGCTGGTCCCGCTCGCCGTTCACTCCGCCGCCCTGTTCGGCGAGTACGCGCTGTACTGCGACGACAAGGTGATCGGTCTGATCTGCGACGACACGCTGTATCTCGCGCCCGTGGGACTCGATGCGGAACTCCTCGCGCCCACCGAGCCCGCGCCGCCGCCCGGTCGTGCCCGCCGGGACTATCACCGCGTTCCCGGGTATGCGCTCGAAGACCTCGAGTGGCTGAAGCGGGTCGTGCAGGCCACGGCGAACGCGCTTCCGCCGCCCGAGCCCCGCACGCCACGTCCCACCCCGCCCGAACGAGTACCGCATCCGAGGAGACCCACCAGATGACCGATTCGACGACGACCGCGTCCACCCCGCCCGACCGCACCCGGCGTGCCGGCCAGCATTCGGCCGTGCTGGCCGTGATGGGCGACGCCCTGCCGGAGGATCGGCGCCCGCACCCCGGTCCCATCGCCATGCTGCCGCAACCGGTCGGTGCGTATGCGGACGCCGTGCACGCGGCCGGGGGCCGGTTGTCCGACATCGACAGCGATACCCGCGGCATCGTATGGACCTCGGTGACGCGCGCGAGCGAACTGACCGACACCCTCGCCGCGAATCCGCAGGTGCAGTGGGTGCAGCTCCCGTTCGCCGGAGTGGACGCCTTCGCTTCCGCCCTGCGGGACAACGACCGGCCCGACCTCGTGTGGACGAGTGCGAAGGGCGCGTACGCGGAACCGGTGGCGGAGCACGCCCTCGCCCTCACCCTCGCCGCCCTGAGACTGTTCCCGGCGCGCGCCCGCGCCGCGAGCTGGGGCGAGTCGGACGGGCGCTCGTTGTACGGCCTCAACGTGGTGATCGTCGGCGCCGGCGGTATCGCGATCGAACTCATCCGACTGCTCGAACCGTTCCGGGTGACGGTCACGGTGGTGCGGAAGAGCGCCGGCACCGTGCCGGGGGCGCACCGCACCGTGACCGCCGACCGATTCGCCGAGGTGCTGCCCGACGCCGACGTGCTCGTGCTCGCGGCCGCCAGCACCTCGGACACGCGGCACCTGCTCGGTGCCGCGCAGTTCGAGGCCATGCGGTCGGATGCTGTGGTGGTCAACATCGCGCGGGGCCCGTTGATCGACACCGACGCGCTCGTGCACGCGCTGACCCACGGGCAGATCGCCGCCGCGGGGCTCGATGTGACCGACCCGGAACCCCTGCCCGACGGCTCGCCGCTGTGGACGCTCGACACCTGCCTCATCACGCCGCACACCGCGGACACGCCGGACATGATCACGCCGCTGCTCGCCGAGCGGATCCGGGTGAACGTCGAGGCGTTCCTCGGCACCGGCCGCTTCGTCGGTGTGGTCGATCCGTCCGCCGGGTACTGATCCATCGCCCGGCCAGTTCGAGCCCCTGTCATCCCCACAGAAAAGGACCTCATGACCGACACCCCCGCGCTCTACTGGAGCGGTTCGTACACCGCCGACATGGGTGGCACCGCCTCCGGAATCGGCGTGCTGCGCTCCCGAGAGGACGGCACCCTGGAGTACGTCGGTGTGGCGGTGGAGGCCGACTCACCGTCGTTCCTGGCCCGCAACCCGGCGGATGCGCGCATCCTGTACGCGGTCGGAGAGGCGAACGGCCGGGTGGAGGCCTTCCTCCGCGGCGACTCCGGTGCTCTGACGGCGCTGGGCGGCGCGGCCACCGGCGGAGCGGGACCCTGCCACGTGTCCATCCGCCCCGACGCGGCGGCGGCGCTGGTGTCCTGCTACGGCGACGGCTCGCTCCGCGTGCTTCCGCTCGATGCGACCGGCGCGGTCGGCGGGCTCGGCCAATCCCTCGCGGGCGAGGGGAACGGCCCGCACGAGTCGCAGGACGGCCCGCACGCCCACTCCACCCTCGTCTTCGAGGACGGGATGGTGCTCAGCGCCGATCTCGGCGCGGATCGCGTCCACGTGCACACGACCGATGCCGCGACAGGCCTGCTCGAACGCGTCGGCTCGCTCGCTTTCGCGGGCGGTACGGGTCCGAGACACCTGCGCCGTCATCCCTCCGGACACGTCTACCTCGTCACCGAGCACAGCCGCGAGGTGTTCGTCCTCGCACGGGACGGTGCCGCGGTGCGCATCGTCTCCTCCACGCCGATCGCCGCGGATGACGTCGCCGGCGACACCGCGGCGGAGCTCTCGATCACCGAGGACGGACGCTTCGTGCACGTGGGGCTGCGCGGCAGCAACCGGCTCGCCACCCTCGCGGTGACCGATGGCGGAGCAACGCTCACCCCCACGGAGATCGCGTCCTGCGGCGGGAACTGGCCTCGCCACCATGTGGTCGACGGCTCGCTGCTGCATGTGGCCAACCAGTTGTCGAGCACGGTCACCACCTTCCGCATCGACGACCGGACCGGCATGCTCACGCAGCTGGGACTCGCCGAGCCGGTGCCGTCGCCCACCTTCCTGCTGCGGGCGTGACCGGACCCGCCGGAGGGCCGATTTGGGAAGTGGGGGAGTTCCGCTAAGCTAGCCAAGCTGTTTCAGCATTCCTCGATAGCTCAATTGGCAGAGCAGCCGGCTGTTAACCGGCAGGTTGTTGGTTCGAGTCCAACTCGGGGAGCGAAGCCCCCAGTCCTCCACGACTGGGGGCTTTTTGCGTCACCGGTAGCCGTCGGCTTTCGCCATCGACAGCGGCTCCGGTTCAGGGTGAAGAGATCGGTGGGATGTGGGCGAGGCGGACGTTCCGGACGCGGCATCGGCCGACGGTGCACGCGGGCGGACCATCCGAGCGGGAATCGCCGTGGGGCTCGCCACCGGCGCCTACGGAATATCGTTCGGCGCTCTCTCCGTCGCGGCCGGATTGGACATCTGGCAGACGGCCGTGCTGAGCGCGGTGATGTTCACCGGCGGCTCCCAGTTCGCCCTCATCGGCGTGCTCGCTTCCGGCGGACTCGCGGCGGGTCCGGCGGCCATCGGCAGCGCCGTGCTGCTGGGGTCCCGCAATGCGCTCTACTCGGTACGGATGTCGCCGGTCATCGGCAGCGGGTGGCTCCGGCGCCTCGCAGCGGGCTGGCTCACCATCGACGAGTCGACCGCGGTGGCCACGGCGCAGTCCACGCCGCCCCTGCAGCGCGTGGGCTTCTGGGTGACCGGCATCTCGGTGTTCGTGGCGTGGAACGCGATGACGCTCGTGGGCGCCTTCCTCGGCAATGCGCTCGGTGACGTGCGGCAGTACGGTCTCGACGCCGCGGCCGCTGCGGCCTTCCTCGGCCTGCTCTGGCCTCGATTGCGCGCGCTGCAGCCGGTCGCCGTGGCGGTGGGCGCCGCGGTGGTCGCCGTCGTGCTCACGCCCGTGGTGCCTCCCGGCATTCCGGTGCTCGCGGCGGCGCTGGTGGCGGTCGTCGTCGGCATCGCGAATTGGTGGCCGCAGGCGCCGGAACAGCTGCCGGTGAACTCGACGGGGGCCGCCTGATGACCGCCTGGCACGTGGTGCTCATCGCCTCCATCGCCTGCGTGGCCCTCAAGCTCGTCGGCTACGGGGTGCCCGCCACCGTTCTCGAACGCCCGACGCCCGCACGCGTGGCGAATCTCCTCACGGTCGCCCTGCTCTCGGCGCTCATCGCGGTGCAGACCCTGGCCCGCGGCACGGCCATCGAACTGGATGCCCGTATCCCGGCGCTCCTGGTGGCCGCCGTCCTGTACGCGGTGCGCGTGCCCTTCGTGGTGGTGGTGCTGGCGGCCGCCGCCGTGGCCGCGGCGGTGCGCGCGGTGACCTAGTCCTCGAGGTGATCGACGCCGGGTAGCCAGCTCACGCCGGGCACGCCCCACCCGCTCTTCCGGGTGATACGGGCGACGGTGCGCTCGTAGCCGCGGTCGATCCGATCGGTGTACAGGATGCCGTTCAGGTGGTCGAACTCGTGCTGCAGGATGCGCGCGAACCAGCCCTCCGCCTCCAGTCGGATCGGGGCGCCCGCGGCGTCGACCGCGGTGAGCACGGCGCGCTCGGCGCGGCGGAGGGGGAAGCGTTCGCCCGGGAAGGAGAGACAGCCCTCGGCCTCGGCGTCGTCATCGGGGTCCCCGAGCGGCACCGGAGTGATCAGCAGATCGGGATTCACGGCCACGCCGCGACGCATGGGCCCGTCCTCGGGCTGATAGGAGAACACGAACACCCGCTTGCCGACACCGACCTGCGGGGCGGCAAGACCCACGCCCGGGGCGCGATCCATGGTGTCGAACATGTCGTCCACCAGCCGCCGCAGGTCGTCGTCGAACTCGGTCACCGGGGTCGCCGGGGTGTGCAATACGGGATCCCCGGAAATCCGGATCGGGAGAACGGCCATTCGCCAAGAATATCTGCCGAGCGCCCGGTAAGGTCGTGGCGTGCCGCCCGACCTGAACGACTTGACGGACTCGATATCCCTGACTCCGTACCAAGCGTTGGGTATCCCGATCGCCCTGATCGGTGCGGTATTCCTCGCGTTGGGCGCGCAGTTCCAGTCGACCGGTGTGTCGAAGGTCGAGGCGCGCTCGGGTGTCGCCGCGAGCGGCGGGCTGAACCTCACCCAGCTTCTCGCGCTCGTGAAGCGGCCCTCGTGGGTCATCGGCACCCTCATGCTGGGTCTCGCGATCGTGCTCCAGCTCGTCAGTCTGGGCATCGCCCCCCTCATCGTCGTGCAGCCCCTCGGCGCGGTGGCGCTCGTCATCACCGCGATCGTCAATTCCCGAGTCACGAAGACCGCGCTCGACCGGCGGTCCATCCGAGCGATCGTCATCTGCGTGGGAGGGGTGGGTCTTTTCGTGATCTTCGCGGCGATCTATGCCAAAGAGACCCCCATCGACAACGGTCAGCTGATCACCATCCTGATCATCCTCGCCGCCGTGATCGCCCTGTTCGGCGCCGCGTTCGCCTTTCTCCGGTCGAGGTTCAAGGCGATCGCCTACATCCTCGGGGCGGGCGTGCTGTACGGGTTCGTCGCCACCCTGGCGAAGGTGGTCATCGTGCGCATCAAGACCGGTGACGTCGAGTTCCTGACGATGCTGTGCATCGTCGCGCTGCTGGCCGCCGCCGCCTTCGGGGCCTACTTCGTGCAAACCGCCTACTCCTCGGGTCCTCCGGACCTGGTCATCGCGGGACTGACCGTCATCGACCCGCTCGTCGCCGTGGGCATCGGTGTCATCGTGCTGGGCGAGGCCGCGGGCGCCCCGCCCTTCGCCATCCTGGCCTTCGTCGTCTCCGCCGCCATCGCCATCTTCGGCGTCTTCCAGCTCGCGAAGTTCCATCCACAGATCCGCTGAGCGCGGAGCGTCCCCGGTGTTCGCGGAGCACCGTGCGGTACCGTGGTGCACATCCGCGGGGGAGAGAAAGCCGCCCGGAAAGTGCGTTCTCCGCCAATCAACGTTAGGTCTTTCCCCTCGTGTCGAACACCCGCGACTCTCAGCCAGCCGCATCTCCGGCGGGCAGGACACCGTTGCGCATCCTCATCGGCGCGGACACTTTCCCCCCCGATGTGAACGGCGCCGCCAAGTTCGCCGAACGGCTCGCCGCGGGCATGGTGGCGCGCGGGCACGAGGTGCACATCGTGGCCCCGGCGCCGAGTCGCAAGCACGGATCGTGGACGGAGGTGCACGAGGGCCAGGAGATGACCGTCCACCGCCTGCGCAGCTGGCGCTGGTACCCGCACGACTGGCTGCGGTTCGCCCTGCCGTGGCGCATCAACCAGAACAGCGCGCGCATTCTCGACCTGGTGAAGCCGGACGTGGTGCACTTCCAGTCGCACATGATCACCGGGCGCGGTCTCAGCATCGAGGCGGCCAAGCGGGGCATCCGCATCATCGGCACCAACCACTTCATGCCCGAGAACATGCTCGAGCACACCCTGCTGCCGAAGGTGTGGCAGCACCGGGCGATCGTCGCCGCGTGGCGGGCGGCTCGGCGCACGTTCGGCCGCGCCGAGGCCGTCACCACACCGACAAGGCGTGCGGCGCAGTTCCTCGAGAGGTACACCGGCCTCACCGGCGTGCACGCCATCTCGTGCGGCATCGATGCCGACAACTACACCCCCGACTTCGAGCCGCGCACCGAGAACCGCATCATCTTCGTCGGACGGGTCACCGGGGAGAAGCAGATCGACGTGCTGCTGCAGGCGGTGAAGCTGCTGCCGAGCGAGCTCGACGTGAAGCTCGACATCGTGGGCGGGGGAGACCAGAAGCGGAACCTCGAGCAGCTCGCGACGGAACTCGGCATCAGCGACCGCACGACCTTCACCGGCTACGTGTCCGAGGAGGACCTGCGGCGGGCGTACACGCGGTCGACCGTGTTCGCGATGCCTTCCATCGCTGAGCTGCAGAGCATCGCGACGATGGAGGCGATGGCGTCGGGACTCCCCGTCGTCGCGGCGAACGCCATGGCCCTGCCCCATCTGGTGCACGACGGCGAAAACGGTTACCTGTTCGAGCCCGGGAACGCCCGCGACCTCGCCGACAAGCTCGAGCAGCTCCTCGCGCTGCCGCACGAGGAGCTGCTGCGATTCAAGCGCGAATCGCTGCATGTGGTTTCCGCCCACGACATCCAGCGCACCCTCAACACCTTCGAGAGCCTGTATCGTGGTGAGCCGGTGATCGACCCGGTCATTGATCGCACGCCGGCGGCAGCGCATGACGATGGCACTCGGTACCGGTCGCGGCGCATCGGCTCACATCGCGTGGGCCTACGGGGTGGTAGCTCAGCTGGTTAGAGCAGCGGACTCATAATCCGTCGGTCACGGGTTCAAGTCCCGTCCGCCCTACTTCACCACATCCTCGAGGCGTGCGCCCGCGCGATCACCAGCGCCACCAGCGCACCGGCTCCGGCAGCTGCGTCTCCTCCGGCGCCGGCCCCTCGCCGAGCGCGCGCGCGGCCTCGACGAGGTCCTCCGTCGTCAGCGTCATCACGTCGTCCCGGTCCAGCGCATCGAGGCTCCGCTCCTCGTTGAGCGAGAGTCGTAGCGCCTGACGGTTGAGCGCCTGCTCGAAGAGGGTGCGGGCGAACCGCGCGTTGCCCGAGTCCTCGCCGGCGTGCAGACCGGCGAGGATGCGACGCAGCATCTGGTCGGCGCCCTCCTCGAGCATGTACTCGTGCTGGGCCAGAGTCTTGGTGAAGATCGACTCGAGGTCGTCGACCGAGTAGTCGGGGAAGGTGATCTCGCGGGCGAAGCGGGAACGCAGTCCGGGGTTCGACAGCAGGAACGACTCCATGAGCCGCGGGTAGCCGGCCACGATGACCACCAGTCGGTGGCGGTGATCCTCCATGCGCTTGAGCAGCACCTCGATCGCTTCTGGGCCGAAGTCCATCCGGCCGTCCTCCGGCGCGAGGGCGTAGGCCTCGTCGATGAACAGGACGCCGTCGAGCGCCCGCCGGATCACCCGGTCGGTCTTGATGGCCGTCGCGCCGACGTACTGCCCGACGAGGCCCGATCGGTCGACCTCGACCAGGTGACCCTTCTGCAGCAGCCCGACCGCACGGTACATCTCGGCCAGGAGTCGCGCGACGGTGGTCTTTCCGGTGCCGGGGTTGCCGAGGAACACGAGGTGCTGCGACGTGGCGACCTCGGGCAGGCCGTGCGCCTTGCGGCGGGCCTGCACCTGCAGCAGTGCGACGAGGGCGCGCACCTGCTCCTTCACGGTGTCGAGTCCCACCAGCGCGTCGAGTTCGGCCTGCACCTCGGCGAGCGGCCGGGCCGGGGTGGGTCGATTGCCGAGCACGTCCCCGGAATCCGCCCGCTCGGATCCCGACATCTTGATCTGCTCGGCCAGGTGACTGAAGGTGTCGCGCAGGTCGTCGAGCGGGCTACGGCCAGCGGCCATGGGAATCTCCTGGGGCGGGTGTCAGGCCGCGAAGGCGGGCTTCGCGGCAACGGGGCTCTCGGAGCGGGGTGCAGTGTCCGCTGCAGCGGTGCACACCGTTCCCTCGTTCGCCATTATCCGCCGATCCGAGGCGCGCTGTCGGGCTCAGGGAGATCGGTCGCCGCGGGCGCTCCCGATCGATCACCTCCGAGCGGATGCCACCCCAACGATGACCCCGTTAAGCGTTGACTCCTGCGCGTGCGCGTCGCGCCCGGCGCGGGAACCCGCCGACGTGGACGAGAGCGACCACCGCAGCGAGCAGCACCCCGAGGGCGGCGCCGCCGAACGACCAGGACAGACCGGCGCCGTCGATGACCACCCCGGCGATGGCCGTGCCGACCGCCACGCCGGTGGTGCTCGAGGCGGACAGGAACGCCTGCGCTTCGTTCAGCCGGTTGGCGGGTGCGGCGCGGTCGAGCAGCGCCTGCTGCATGATCAGGGTAGGAGCGATGGTCAGCCCGGTGAGGAACAGGATCGGCAGCAGTACGAGCAGGCTGACATCTCCGCCGGCCAGCAGAAGGGCGAGAACGGCCAAGCACGTGCCGAACAGAGCGAGGAGGACGGGTACGGCGTGCCGCTCCTCGAACGGCCAGGATCTGGCCCCGTACGCCAGCCCGCCGACGGTGCTGCCTCCCGCGATGGCGGCGAAGAGAATGCCCACCTGAGCGGTACCGCCGAGGGCGAGGTCGGCCGTGGCCGCCATCGACGTGTCGAGCTGGCCGAAACCGATGCTGATCATGAGCATCACGGCGAGCACGGCGATCACGCCGGCCGAGATGAGCGAGGTCGACGGGCCGGCAGCTCCGCTGGCGGGGGAGTGTCCGGATGCCTGTTGCTGGCGCGCGGGAGTGGCACGGCGGGCCACTCCCGTCGCGCAGTAGCCGACGCCACCGGCGGCGAGAAGGCCCGCCGTGACGGCGAGGGGGAGGACCGCGATGCCGGGAAGCAGCAGGACCGAGAGCAACAGTGGGCCGCACACGAAGGCGAGTTCCACCGATGTGGCGTCGAGAGCGAAGGCGACACGACGAGACTCCGGGTCGGGGAGCACGATCCGGAAGCTCGAGCGCAACGCCGGGCTGATCGCGGGATAACCGAGGCCCACGCCGATCGCGAGTGCGATGAGCACGAAGGAGGGGGCGGTGGTCGTGGCGACGAAGGCCAGCGTGCCCAGCAGCGCCGCACTGGTGAGCGTGGTCGGCAGCAGCACCGGCACCTGACCCACCCGGTCCATCAGGCGGCCCCACACGGGGGTTCCGACAGCCGCACCGAGCGCGTACGCGCCACTGACCACTCCGGCGATCACGTACGAATCGCGCTCCTGCTCGACCAGGATGAGGATGCCCAGCGGGATCATGGCCAGGGTGAGGCGGGCCAGGGCGGCGGAGATGAACGGGCGCGAGGCCGGTCCGTGGGCGAGGAGGCGACCGTACGAACGAAGCCCGGTGCCGAGCTGCACGCCTGGCGTGTCGGCAGCGTCGGTTTCGGCAGTGTCGGGGGGAGTATCCTGCCGTGCTCGCATGACCGCCTAGCCTAATGAGTCGGTGGGCACCGTGCGGTGTGCTCGATACGACGGTTGCAGTGCGGCGCTCACCCGCGAATCACTCGTCGTCGGTCGTTTCGACGATGCGCCAGCGCCGGGGATCCGGGCCGGCTGCCGCGCGTTCGGCGGCTTCCCGCTTCTCCGTGGGACGTCTTCGGATGCCGGCGACGACCATTCCCGCAAGGCCGACCACCCCGACGACGGCCCAGGCGATCCACCCGGGATTGCCATCGCGCCACAGGGACGCTCCGATGGTCAATCCGAGCACCACCGCGGTGTTCCCGAGTACGAACCAGATGCGCCAGCGCCGGAGAGTCATGGGGAAGGATGACGTTCGAATGATCGCGGGCGACTCGGTCGATCGGTGAGGCGCTATGCCGCGAGCGCGAGCGCGGGCACACACCCGACGCAGACGGGGTTGTCGCCATCACGGTCGAGGTCGAGCTGGCCATCGCAGTCGGAGCAGACGGCGTGGTCTGCGCATCGCCCGCACAGGGCGTCCCAGCTGTCTCCACCGGCGCTGCTGTGGCCGCATTCGCGGCAGATGTTCTCTTCCATGCCACCACGGTAAGGACCGCCACCGACAATCGTCAGCACGAGCGCCCGCGAGTCGCGACCGCTGAAGGTATCGGGCGTCAGAACTGGCGACCGGTACTGCTGAGCACGTGGGTCTGCACGGTCGAACTCGCTCGCGTGGGCGAGGGCGTCCCATAACCCGAAGCGCCGTGCTGCACGGCGCTGGCCGACGTCACGGTGCTCGTCGGGACGACGGGCGACTCACCCGACTGCACGGCGGGCACGGCGGGCATGGCGTCAGCCTCGCGGCGACGGTCGTCCCGACGGAGCAGGCCGTAGTAGACGCCCGCGAGGATCGCGGCGGCGAAGGCGCATGCGGCGGCGACCAACAACGCCACCGCTCGGGCGGAAGGCCAGCTGCGCACGACCTCCGGCACCGAGGAGAAGCGCGGCGAGCCCGACGAGGGACTCTCCGCAGCGCCGCTCGACCCACCAGAACCGGCGCCGCTACCGGCGGTGCCGCTGACAGCGCCGCCGGGAGTTCCGGCGTTGACCGGTGCCGGAACGGCGCCCTGCTCCTCCGCATCCGCCTCCGCATCCGCATCCGTGCCGACGTCGGACGGCTCGTCCGTCGTTCCGAGCGGGACCTCGACTACGGGCTCCGTAGCGTTCTCGGCGGGGACCGGCGGCACCACGGCACTCCCGGGCGCGGGCGTCGGAGAAGTCGGCGGAGGCGTGGGAGCAGGGGTCGACGTGTCGGCCGGGATCGGCGTCGTCGTCGGTTCGGGGTCCGGCGTCGGAGCGGGCTCGGGAGTGATACCGGTGTCGACCACGGGCGGTTGCGGAACACTCGGCTGTACGGGCGCCGTCGGCTCGGGCACGACCACGTCCCCCTCATCCGCCGCATCGATCGCCGCGATGAACGACGCCGGCGCCAGCGGTGCGGCGAGCGCGGGTGCCGCAACGCCGGCGACGCTCAGCGCGGCGATCGACAGCGCGGCGGTGGCAGCGGCGAGGCGGTGGTTCGGGTTCATTCCGGTATCCCGTCGTCAGGCTCGGTGGGATCAGGAGGGAAGCGTCGATCGGCAGGACGCCCTGACGGCTCGACGCAGATACGGTGACCGTTATCCCCCACGGTTGCCGTGCTGCTACTGTACTCCGCGTTCGTGACCGACAGTCGAGCGACATTCACGAAAAACGGCTAGCGCCCCGTTCGCACCGAGTACTAACTTCGGAGATCACCGCCCGCACGCGCATAGGAGCACGGAATGCAGTCGATCTCTCCCTTCCTCTGGTTCGACGGACAGGCGGAGGAGGCCGCCATGTTCTACGTCTCCGTCTTCGACAACTCCGCGATCACGGGCGTGTCGCGGTATGGCGAAGGGGCGCCGATGCCGGCGGGCACCGCGCTCACCGTCGACTTCACCCTCGACGGCCTCGAGTTCCATGCGCTGAACGGCGGTCCCCAGCACTCGTTCACGGAGGCGGTCTCGTTCTCCGTCGTCGCCGAGTCGCAGGAGCGCATCGACTACTTCTGGTCCGCGCTCACCGCCGACGGGGGAGAACCCGGGCGGTGCGGCTGGCTCACCGATCGATTCGGTCTGTCGTGGCAGGTGGTCCCGCCCGTGGTGACCGAGCTGCTCACGGATTCCGATCCGCAGCGGGCCGCCCGAGTGACGGAGGCCTTGATGCGGATGTCCAAGATCGACATCGCTCAGCTGGTGGCTGCTCGCGACGTGTCCTGACCGCGCGCGCTTACCCGAGAATTGCTCGACAAATTATGAGTTTCTCGGTATCGTGCGGTCGTCGGCGCACGAGCGCCGAGGCCAGGCGAGCTGGAAACTGCCTCGCGATCACGCGTCGAAACGACATCGGAGTCCTCGGCGTGCGCCCGAAAGTTAGAAGCTCTCCTTTCACCACGAAGAACACAAAGGAGTAGTACATCGTGAAACGCCCCCTTCTCGCCGGCGTCGCATGCGCGACGCTCGTGATGTCGGCCGCCATTGCAGCGCCGGCATCCGCCCATGGACGCGATGACCGTCCGCCGATCACCGTAGGAGACCCGGTGACCATCGCGGAGGGGCTCCTCACTCCGCTGAGCCTCGACGTGAACCGACGTGGCACCGCCTTCGTCTCGCAGGACTTCGCCGGGCTGCTGACCGAGGTCGGACGCGACGGGACGATGTCCGAATTCGCCAGCGCGGGCACACCGGGCAACAGCATCGGCGCTGTGTCCACCCGGCACGGGCGGGTGTATTTCGCTGAGGTGTCACCCGACCACTCCTACGCGATGCTGAAGAAGGTGACGCGGTACGGCGTCCGTGACGTCGCCGACCTGCAACAGCACGAGGAGACGGTGAACCCCGACCAGGTGAACACCTACGGATTCGTCGGGATCAACGAGAGCGACCCCGAGTGCGCCGCGCAGATCGACCCTGAAGCCGAGCCGTTCCTGCCCGCGGAGTACACCGGCCTCGTCGACACGAACCCCTACGCGTCATTCGCGACCCGGGGTGGCGTGTACGTCGCCGATGCGGGCGCGAACGCAATCCTTCGGGCGAAGTACGACGGGACCGTGTCGACGGTGGCAGTGTTGCCGCCCATCGGCCCGTTCGTCGTGAACGCGGAGGTCGCGCAGCAGGCAGGCTTCCCGGAGTGCGTCGCGGGCAAGGAGTACTACTTCGAGCCGGTACCGACCGACGTCGAGCAGGGCCCGGACGGCTGGCTCTACGTCACCACGCTGCCCGGTGGCCCGGAGGACCCGAGCCTCGGCGCACGCGGAGCCGTCTACAAGGTGCACCCCTACAAGGGCACGGTCGAGCTCGTCGCCGGCGGCTTCGTGTCGCCCACCGGGCTCGCGGTTTCGAAGAAGTCGGGCACCATCTACGTGGCGGAGCTGTTCGGCGGAGAGAACGGGTCGGGGCAGATCTCCGTGCTGGCTCCGGGCGCGGATGCGCCGACGCCTCTCGTCGCCGCCTCTCTGCCCGCGGCGATCGAGCTTCGCCACGGGAAGTTGTGGGTGACCACGGACACCACCGTGTTCGGGGAGCAGGGCCCGGAGGCCGTCGGCAAGATCGTCACGTATCAGCTGAGTCGAGGCGGTGGACACGGTTACGGATCGCACGGTTCGGGTGACTCCGAGAGTTACTCCGACACCGATGCGCCGGCCCCGGAGGAGAGCACCGGCGAGTAGGTCGCAGCGAGGAGCCGCTCCGTCCCTTTGGGGGGCGGGGCGGCTTTCGCGTTCGCGTCCGACGTGTCCGCTACTCTGTGAGCGATACGGAAGGTGCCGGATGATTTCGATCGCCCAGAAACTTCGTGCGGCTCGCGCGCGATCGGGGCTCAGCCAGGAAGCACTCGCCCGGGCGGCCGGGGTGATGCAGGCTCAGATCAGCCTGTACGAGCGGGGGATCGTGCGTCCCTCGGACGCGATGGCGGAGCGCATCCTGCGCGCCGCCCGCCCGCAGCCGGAAGTCGCACTCGAACGCTCCGTCGATCGCGTCCTGGAACTCGCCGGGCGTCACGGCATGCGGGACGTGCGGATCGCCGACGACGAGGGCGAGTGCGTGCTGATCGTCGCACCGGGGGAGTCGGCGTCGCCGCTCGCCTTCATCACCTTCGCCGTCGCGGTCGAGGACGTGCTCGACTATCCCATTCGCGTTCTCGATGCGTCAGATCCGGACGTTCCCGGAGCGACCGCGCTGATCGAGCGAGCGCGGCCGCTCGGCAGCGGCGGACCCGCGACGGGCACGGAATCGCCGGCCGGTGCCGACCGATGACCGCCACCCCGGTGCACAGCCCGAACACTCTCGGTCGACCGCGCGCTTCGGTGAAGCTCGTTCCGGCGATCCTGCTGTCGGCATCGGGTGTGCTGCTCTTCGGCATCGGTAGCGATGTTCTCGGCTATCCTGCGCTCGCCCTCGCCCTGGGAATCGCCTGGCTGATCGATCGCCCGCTGTTCCGCGACATGCTGCTGATCGCCGCCGGCATGCTCATCATCAGCGCCATACCGCTCGACGCCGACATCAGTGTCGGCAACATGATCCAGATGGGATCCGCTCTCGCCCTCGCGGTCATCGTGCCGTACGTCGTGTCGCGCTGGGTGTACCGCGACCACGCCGTGCGTTTCCCCATCAACACCGGGCAGCGGTGGACGAGGATCGAACGGCTCTACCTGGTGTTCATCGTCATCCTCGGATGGGCGATTCTGCCGTTCTACATGATCAATACGGGGGTGTATGAGAACTGGCCCGCCGTCTCCGAGCCGTTCGAGATGACGCGCCTGTTCATCGGTGTGAACGCGGTCGGCATCTGGGACGAACTGTTCTTCGTGTGCACGACCTTCACGCTGCTGCGCCGCCACTTCCCCGACTGGCAGGCGAACCTCCTCCAGGCCTTCATCTTCTCGTCGTTCCTGTGGGAGATCGGCTACCACGCCTGGGGCCCTCTCCTCACCTTCCCGTTCGCCCTGCTGCAGGGTTACACGTTCAAGATCACGAAGTCGCTCACCTACGTGGTGTGCGTGCACCTGCTGTTCGACCTGGTGCTGTTCCTGGTGCTCGTTCACGCGCACAACCGGGAGTGGCTGAACATCTTCATCTACTGACGAGCCCTTCCGCAGTGCGGTGCCCTATCGCAGTGCGGTGCCCTATCACTGGCGCGTTACTTTACCGATGTGCCCGATGAGCGATGTGCTCCATCTCCGCCCGACCCGTTAAACGCCATATGGCGGGCGACCTGGGCATGTGCCCGGTCGCCCGCCATATGGACGGAACGAAGCCGTTGGTTAGAGCGGGCGGATGTTCTCAGCCTGCGGACCCTTGGGGCCCTGAGCGATGTCGAACTCGACGCGCTGGTTCTCATCGAGCGACTTGTAGCCGCTCGTGGTGATCGCGGAGTAGTGCGCGAACACGTCGGCGCTGCCGTCCTCGGGTGCGATGAACCCGAATCCCTTTTCAGCGTTGAACCACTTGACGGTACCTGTTGCCATTTTTACTTTTCCTCCATGGAAATTAGATCGGTTCCGAATTTCCCGGAGCCGCTCGTCGTGGTGCTCGTCGCCCGCTTCTCGAGGAAGCTAGGCGCTCAGGACAAGGCCGCAAGCATTCAAGACGTGCGAGACACAACAACTACTCCTTGAAGGATAGCCCACATAGTGCAGAAGTGCGCGCATGGATTGTCATCGTGTTGATTTCGGGTCCGCTCGGAACGCTTTCGACGGCCGGATGTCGGGGGCGCGGGTGACAATGAGAGTGTGTACGCCGTTCTCACCGCCACGCCGAACGGTGCCCGCATCGACGTCGTGGATGCCGATGGGGCGGCGGTGGACGGTTCCCGATCGATGCGGCGATTGGAGATACCGGCTGCGGTCTCCGAGCTGGAGCGAGCATCGCGCCCACGCTGGGTGTGGGACTCGACGGCGAGGTGGTACCCCGAGCTGCTCCGCGCGGGCATTCGGGTGGACAGGTGCCACGACCTGCGGCTCTGCCACACCATCCTCCGCTCGTCCGAGCTGACCGCGGACTCCGTGCTGGCCCGGGCGGCCGCCGGGGAGTGGGACGTGCCGCTCGACGACGTGCAGCCGTCGACCGGGCCCGCGGATTCGGCCACGCTCTTCGATCTCCTGGCGGTTGATTCGCCACCCGGTGAAGACGAACCGGGAACCGCGGTGGCCGACGAGCTCCGGGCGCAGTTGGCGGCCGTGGCCGGTGCGGAAGCACCGGGACGCATCCGCCTGCTGCTCGCGGCGGAAAGCGCCGGCGCCCTCAGCGCGGCCGAGATGTCCTTCGACGGGCTGCCCTTCGACGCCGCGATACACGACCGCGTGCTGACCGAGCTGCTCGGCTCCCGTCCGCGGGACGGGGACCGCCCCGAGCGTCTCGAGGCCCTCGCCGACGTGGTGCGCCGAACGCTCGACAGCCCCGACCTCCATCCGGATTCGCCGGCCGAACTGTTGCGCGCTCTCCGTCGCGCCGGCGTTCCGGCCACCAGCACGCGGCAATGGGAACTGAAGTCGATCGACCATCCGGCGATACCACCGTTGCTCGAGTACAAGAAGCTCAGCCGCCTGCTGAGCGCGAACGGGTGGACGTGGATGGACACGTGGATCCGGGAGGGCCGGTTCCACCCCGAGTACGTGCCGGGCGGTGTCGTCACCGGCCGGTGGGCGGCCAAGGGCGGCGGTGCACTGCAATTGCCGGGGCAGGTGCGCGGTGCCGTCGTGGCCGATCCGGGCTGGAAGCTCGTGGTCGCCGACGCCGCGCAGCTGGAGCCTCGGGTGCTCGCCGCCCTGTCGGGAGACGACGCCATGGCGAGTGCCGGGCGGGGGAAGGATCTTTATCAGGGGCTCGTGGATCGGGGGGTGGTCGATACTCGAGCGTCCGCCAAGGTCGCCATGCTGGGCGCCATGTACGGTGCCACCCAGGGTCAAGCCGGCCGGTTGATGCCGCGACTCGCGAAGGCGTATCCCCAGGCGATCGGGATGGTCGAGAATGCGGCGCGGGCGGGCGAGCAGGGGAAGCAGGTGACCACCCGGCTGGGCCGGAGTTCGCCGCTCCCCGGCGAGGCGTGGCTCGCGGCGCAGGCGGACGCTCGTGCCGAGGACGCCGGTGACGCCGCGCGGGCCCGTGCGCGGAGTGCGGCGCGGGACTGGGGCCGCTTCACCCGCAACTTCATCGTGCAGGGGAGCGCGGCCGAGTGGGCGCTCTGCTGGATGGCGCACCTGCGCAGCTCCCTTCGCGAGCTCGGCGGAGGCCCGACGGGGCCGCACCTCGTCTTCTTCCTGCACGACGAGGTGATGGTGCATACGCCCGAGGCCACCGCCGACGCGGTACGGGATGCTGTGCACGCGGCCGCAGCGGCTGCCGGGCGTTCGCTGTTCGGCACGTTCCCCGTGGACTTCCCGGTCACCACCGCGATCGTCGACAGCTATGCGGATGCGAAGTGATCGAGGTCGACTCGATGCGATGCGATGCGGCATATTCCGGCGGGTGAGCCGGTTGGAGGGGAGGACACCGATGGAACGGATCCCATGACCCTGCACCCTGCCACTCGCCCGACGCTGAATCGCTCCCGCACCATCCCCGAACGCACGATCGTCGCTGCCGAATCCGATCTGGTACGCCACCGCGAAGCCCGCACCCGTTTCGTCACATCGCCGCAGGGCCCGCTGGCGCTCGTGAACACGCAGTGGATCTCCCGGAACAACGGCATGGCGGGCGAGACCGTCTGGGGTGTGCCGGGGGAGTGGGCGCCCCTGCCGGTCGGGGAATCGGGGCTCCGGCTTCTCGCGTCTGCCGGCGACGGCATCGTGGTCGACGGCGAGCCCGTGTACGGCAGCGTCGTGGTGCGCGGCCGGGACTCCGACTCCCCGTCGGAGATCCGCTTCCGGGACGGGGTCACCGGATACGTGATCGCCGGCGAGTCCGGCGACTACGCGCTGCGAGTATGGGATGCCTCCTCGGAAGCGATGTCGACGTTCGGCTCGATCGACGCCTACCCGTTCGACCCCGAGTGGGTCATCCGCGCGTCGTTCACCCCGGTGCCGGGCGGTCGTGCCGTCGGCTTCGAGCACATGCAGGAGAGCGGAATGTCACGTCAGCACGTGGTGCCCGCCGACATCACCTTTTCCCGCGATGGAATCGACTACTCGGTGGCCGCCTACTGGGACGAGGAGCGGTTGCTCCTCGTGTTCGCCGACGCGACGAACGGCACGGACACCTACGGCGTCGGCCGGTTCCTCAAGGTTCTGCCGGAGGGCGACGGCACCGTCGTGCTCGACTTCAACCGGGCGTATCTGCCGCCTTGCGCGTTCAGCTACCACTTCACCTGCCCGATGCCGCCACGGGAGAATCGCTTTCCGGTGCGGATCGAGGCGGGCGAGAGGAATGTGCTCGATCGCGCCGACCGCCTCCTGCACTGAGCCGCCGGTTCCGGGAGCGGTGCGGCGCTCGACGCTGACGGTTCCTGAGCTCGTCGAAGGGACGAGAGAGTGCCCCTTCGACAGGCTCAGGGACCGTGGACGCCCCTTCGACCGGCTCAGGAACCGACGCTGACGGTGCCGCTAGGAGGCGGCGGACTCGCGACGGGCGGGGCGACCGCGCCGGGGCTTCGTCGCCCGCAGCGGAATCGGCCTGTCGCCCGCGAGGTCCCGGGCGGCGCGAGCGGCAGCCAGCTCGAGCCAGCGCACCTCCGCCTCGGCGTGCAGAAGCACCGAGTCGAGCACGAGCGCCTTGGCCATGCCGGCCGGGTCGTCTCCGTCGGCATGTGCCTCCGTGTCGGGGGCGGAGTCGCCCCGCGCTGCGGCCAGCGCCTCGAAGCGGTCCACCGACGCCGCCAGCTGATCGGAGAGCACGGTCGCGAGGTCCACGCCGGGCAGTGTCGCGGCGAGGGCGATCTTAATGGCCAGTTCGTCGCGGGGAACACTCGACGCGATCACCGGGCGGGACAACCATTCGGCGACGTCCGCGCTCCCCGACGGCGTGATCTCGTAGTACACGTGCCCCTCGGCGTCGGAATCGCCCTTCACCACCAGGCCATCGCGCTCCAGGCGATCGAGCGTGTTGTAGATCTGGCCGACATTGAGCGGCCAGGTACCCCCGGTGCGCCGGTCGAACTCTGCGCGCAGCTGATAGCCGTAGCACGGTCCCTGATCGAGGATGGCGAGCAGACTCGAACGAACCGACACAGACCGACCTTCATTCCCCGGTATTGATTTCTCCGTATAGGCATCCTGCGCGCTCCGGGGGCGCTGGGCGGAGCGGACACGCCGCTGAGCCGGATGCGACGGTTGTCATTTGTAGCCCCCACCGACATAATCGAGGAGCGGCAGCGATGTCGCTGGCTTACCGCTATCTGCGTTTGGTCGATCACCGGTCGTTGGGGAAGACGTACCACTGTGATCGGAGGAACCATGGTCGTGGGAAGCGCCACACAACTGAAGGCTCGGGGAGTGCTATTCGTGCACTCCAGTCCCCGCGCGCTCTGCCCCCACGTCGAGTGGGCAGCAGGTCGCGCTCTCGGTGCTGCCGTGAACTTCGAGTGGATCGATCAGCCGGTGCTGAAGGGCGCCCAGCGCACCGAGTTCTTCTGGGAGGGTCCGCGCGGCTCCGGTGCGGCGATCGCATCCGCCCTCCGAGGGTGGGAGCACCTGCGATTCGAGGTGACCGAGGATGCCGGGCGAGGCGCTGACGGAGGCCGATGGATGCACACCCCCGACCTCGGCATCTTCTTCGCTCAGACGGACACCGCCGGCAACACCGTCGTCCCGGAGGATCGCGTCCGCTACGCCATGGAGGTCGCCGGATCCAACACGCTGGAGCTGCACCGAGAACTGCGCTTGGCGCTCGGTCAGGCCTGGGACGACGAGCTCGAGCCGTTCCGGCACGCGAGCGATGCCAGCTCCGTCGTCTGGCTGCACAACGCGGGCTGATCCCCTGAACCGATGAAGGACGGCGGGCGAGAGCCTGCCGTCCTTCGTCGGTGACGCTGGTCCGTTCGGTCGGACCGGCGCCGCGGGTGGCGCTACACCGTCCGGAACGCGATGACGGCGTTGTGCCCGCCGAATCCGAACGAGTTGCTGATCGCGAGCAGGTCGCCGTCTCCGAGCGGGCGCGGGCTCGTCACCACGTCGAGCTTCACGGCGGGGTCCTGCTCCGTCAGGTTGATCGTGGGCGGGAGCGTGCGCTCGGCGAGAGCCTTGATCGTGAAGATGGCCTCGATGCCGCCCGCCCCACCGAGCAGGTGACCGGTCGACGCCTTCGTGGCCGAGACCGGGATGCCCTCCACCCGGTCGCCGAAGACGCGCCGCAGGGCGTTGTACTCGGCGATGTCGCCGACGGGGGTGCTGGTGGCGTGGGCGTTGATGTGCGCCACGTCGGCCAGGTCCGCATCCGCCGCCCGCACCGCGGAGATCATCGCCCGGGCCGCTGCGGACCCCTCGGGGTCCGGCGCCGTGATGTGGTGGGCGTCGCTCGTGACCGCGCCGCCGACGAGCACGGCGTAGATCCGTGCGCCGCGGGCCTTGGCGTGCTCCTCCGTCTCGAGCACGACCGCTGCTCCACCCTCGCCCAGCACGAAACCGTCCCGCGTGACGTCGTAGGGTCGTGAGGCGGTGGCGGGGTCGTCGTTGCGCTT
The DNA here is from genome assembly GCF_008642235.1 of Planctomonas psychrotolerans. Classification (GTDB taxonomy): domain Bacteria; phylum Actinomycetota; class Actinomycetes; order Actinomycetales; family Microbacteriaceae; genus Planctomonas; species Planctomonas psychrotolerans. The sequence continues at coordinate 77,275 of NZ_SJEV01000002.1, forward strand.
CGACAGGGCCTGCATGGCGGCGAACGAGGCGATGGGAAGAGGGTGGATGGCGGCTTCGGACCCGCCGGCGATGATGATGTCGGCGACACCGCTCTGCAGGTGGTCATAAGCGTTCGCGATCGACTCGGTGCTCGACGCGCACGCGGACACCACGGTGCGCGCGCCCGCGCGGGCGCCGAGGTCCATCTCGATGGCCGCCGCGGGCCCGTTCGGCATGAGCATCGGCACCGTCATCGGCAGCACCCGCCGCGGTCCGCGCTCTCGCAGCGTGTCCCACGCGTCGAGCAGGGTCCACACCCCGCCGATGCCGGTGGCCCAATCGACACCGAACCGCTCGGGGTCGACCTCGGGCGAGCCGGCATCGGCCCAGGCCTCGCGGGCCGCGCTCAGGGCGAACTGACTGGAGGGATCGAGCCGCTTGGTCTCGCGCCGGTCGAGGACGTCGACGGATGGCACCTTCGCCTGGGCCGCGAACTTGATCGGGATGTCCCACTTCTCGACCCAGTCCTGCACCAGCGGGCGAGCACCCGACTCCCCGGCGAGCAGCGCCTGCCAGCTTTCCTCCGCGGTGCCGCCGAGGGGGGTGGTGGCGCCGATTCCGGTGACGACGATGGTTTTGGGCATTGCGGCTACCTCCTGGAAAACAGCGATGGTTCGCTTCGTGAGAATGGCCGGCCCTTCGTGATCGAGGGGCCGGCCATGTCTCGGCGTTGCGGTCTAGTTCTGAGCCGCGGTGATGAAGGTGACGGCGTCTCCGACGGTCTTCAGGTTCTTGACCTCTTCGTCGGGGATCTTCACGTCGAACTTCTCCTCCGCGTTGACAACGATCGTCATCATCGAGATGGAATCGATGTCGAGGTCATCGGTGAACGACTTGTCCAGCTCAACCGTGTCGGCCGCGATGCCGGTCTCGTCATTGACGAGTTCCGCCAGGCCGGCGAGTACTTCTTCGGTGGACAATGCCATTGTTTTTCTCCTTGGGTGTGTCGACTGAACCGTGGACAGTTTAGGGCAGGACGACCACTTGGGCGCCGAAGACGAGGCCCGCGCCGAAGCCGATCTGCAACGCCAGCCCGCCGCTCAATCCGGGGTTCTCCTCGAGCAGGCGGTGCGTCGCGAGCGGGATGGAGGCGGCGGAGGTATTGCCCGTCGTGGCGATGTCACGACCGATCGCCACCGACTCGGGCAGCTTCAGCTGCTTCGCGAGCTCGTCGATGATGCGCATGTTCGCCTGGTGCGGGATGAAGGCGGCGAGCTGGTCGCTCGTGACGCCGGCCGCATCCAGTGCCTGCTGTGCGACCTTCGCCATCTCCCAGACCGCCCAGCGGAAGACGGTGGGCCCCTCCTGGCGCATCATCGGCCATTCGGCGCCGTCGCGGTACTCCTCGAAGGTCGCGTCCATACCCACGGCGTCCCACTTGGAGCCGTCGGAGCCCCACACCGTCGCGGAGATTCCCGGGGTGTCGCTGGGGCCCACAATGGCCGCACCCGCGCCGTCGGCGAGCAGGAACGAGATGGTCCGGTCCGTCGGCTTGGCGAACAACGAGAGCTTCTCCGCGCCGAGCACGAGCACGTACTCCGCGAGTCCCGTGCGCACGAGCGAGTCGGCCTGCGCGATGGCGTAGGTGTACCCGGCGCAGGCGGCGGAGATGTCGTAGGCCGGGGCGGGGGTCGCCCCGATCCGCTCGGCCAGAAGCGCCGCGAGCGACGGGGTGGTGACGGTGTTGCTCACCGTCGACACCAGCACGGCGCCGATCTGCGAGGGCGCGATGCCCGCGCGTTCGATCGCCTCGGTGGCCGCCTCGACGGCCATGTCGATCACGCCCACCTCCGAGCTCGCCCGGCGGCGTTCGATCACGCCGGTGCGCTGCCGAATCCACTCGTCCGACGAATCCATCGGTCCCACGATGTCGTCGTTCGGGACGACGAGGTCGCCGCGGGAGGCGCCGACGGAGAGGATCCGGGTGAACTCGGGGCCGCGCGACTGCGTGAGGGTGGGCTGGGTCATGAGGCGGTGTCCTGTTCGGGTGCGGAGGTGTGCGAGTCGAGAAGGTCGATGGCGGCGGCCAGGTCGTCGGGGGTCTTCACGGCGACGGTGGGCAGGCCCTTGAGGCCGCGCCTGGCGAGTCCGACGAGCGCACCGGCCGGGGCCACCTCCACGAGTCCGGTCACCCCGGCGGAGGCGAACGATTCCATGCAGCGATCCCACCGCACGGGGGAGGAGACCTGTCCGACCACGAGGTCGAGGAAGCGGGTCCCGTCGGCGACCTTACTGCCGTCGGCGTTCGTCCAGATGGGAATGCGGGGATCGGCGGGGGATACCTCGGCCGCCGCACGCGCGAGGGCGTCCTTCGCGGGCTCCATGTACCGGGTGTGGAAGGCGCCCGCCACCTGCAGCGGGATCACCCGACTGCCGGGAACCGGCTCCGCTCGCAGGCGATCGAGCGCGTCGAGCGCACCGGCGACGACGACCTGACCGCCCCCGTTGAAGTTCGCAGGCTGCAGATCCAGTTCGGCGAGACGCGCGAGCAGCGCGTCCTCGTCCGCACCGAGAACAGCACTCATGCCGGTGGGCTCCAATGCGGCCGCGGCCGCCATCGCGGTGGCCCGGGCGCGAACGAGCGTCATGGCTTCGGTGAAGCCGAGGATGCCCGCTCCGGCCGCTGCGGTGATCTCACCGACGGAGTGACCGGCGATCCCGGCGACCCGCGCGTCCCTGCCGTCGCCGAGGATCGACTGCAGGGCGAGCAGTCCGGCTGCGACGATCAGCGGCTGCGCGACCGCGGTGTCGCGGATGGTGTCGGCGTCGGAGACGGTGCCGTGCGCCGCGAGGTCCATGCCCGCGGCCGCGGACAGCTCGTCGAGGAGGTCGCGGCTTCGCGCATCCTGCAGCCACGGCTCGAGGAAGCCGGGGGTCTGGGAGCCCTGCCCGGGGCAGACGAGAACGATCATCGGTCAATCCTCCCAACCCGCACGACCGCGGGTATGTGTGGTGGCTACGAACATTCGTCGCGTTCGTTGTGGCCAGGCTTCAATCCCACGTGCCTCCTCGGCGGCTAGGGCGGCGCCCGCGGTCACCGCGGACGCTTCCGACGCGCCGAGGGAATACGCACGTCATTTGACCCGGGTTCGGCGATCGAGCCGAGGATCAGCGCCGCCTGGAGGATGAGCGCCTCGCGGGACCCGGTCGCGTCCCAGCCGATCACCTCGGAGATCCTCTTCAGGCGGTACCGCACCGTGTTGGGATGCACGAAGAGTTCGCGGGCGGTCGCCTCGAGCGACCGGCCGTTGTCGAGGTAGCACCAGAGGGTGGCGAGGAGCTCCGTCGAGTGATCGGAGAGGGGCCGGTAGATGCGGTTGATCAGCGTCGCCCGGGCCAGCGGGTCGCCGGCGAGAGCCCGTTCGGGCAGCAGGTCATCCGCATGCGCCGGCCGCGGGGCATTACGCCAGGACCGGGCCACGGCGAAGCCGGCCAGCGCGGCACGCGCGCTCCGCGATGCCTCGACGAGACTTGCCACCTCGTGTCCGAGAACCAGATGGCCGGGTCCGAACCCTGGCTCGAGTTGCCGGGCGATCTCGAGGAACGGCTCGAGGGGCGCCGCGCCCTCCTCGGGTTCGGACGCGATCGGGTGCGCGCGACCGATGACGAGCACGAGGCGATTCCCCTGCACGCCGATCAGCACGTCGGCGTGCATGTGACGGGCGGTGCGCCGCAACTGGTCCACGTCGAGCATCTTCGGGGTCGTGCCGACGAGCACGCTCACCTCCCCGTGACCATGCCACCCGAGAGCGGCGATGCGCGACGGCAGCTCGTCGTCGTACTCGCCACTCAGGATGGAGTCGACCACCAGTGCCTCGAGCCGGGCGTCCCACAGTCCGCGGGCCTCCGCCGCACGGGCGTAGACATCGGCCGCGGCGAAGGCGATCTCCCGCGAGTAGAGCAGGATCGCCTCCCGCAGGGAGGCGTCGCCGTTCTTGATGCGCTCCTCGACCACTTCCACGGTGACCCGGATGAGTTGCAGCGTCTGCTGCAGGCTCACGGAGCGGAGCAGCTCGCGAGGCGCCGCGCCGAAGACGTCCGCGGCGATCCACGGCGTCGATTTCGGGTCGTCGTACCAGCTGATGAACGAACTGATCCCGGCCTGCGCCACCAGACCGACGGCCGAGCGCCGCCCCGGAGGCATGTCGCCGTACCAGGGCAGCGTCTCATCCAGCCGCCTCAGCGTCGCCGTCGCCAGTTCGCCCGACACGGTGCGCAACCACGCGAGGGTCTGCTCTTTCGTCTTGGCCACGGTGCCTACGGTTTCGTGTCGATGAAGCGGTCGAGACTCAGCTCTCGCCCCCGGCGCTGCCGGTGGTTCCGGCGTTCACGTCGTGCAGCTCGTACTTCTCGATCGCCTGCAGTGCCAGGTCCTCGTCGATCTCGCCGCGCTTGGCGAGCATCTGCAGGGTGCGCACCACCATGCTCGGGGTGTCGATGGCGAAGAACCGTCGCGCTGCCGGGCGGGTGTCCGAGAAGCCGAAGCCGTCGGCGCCGAGCGTGGCGTACTCGCCGGGCACGAACTGGCGGATCGCATCAGGAACGGCGTGCTCGAAGTCGGTGACCGCGACGAACGGTCCCTCGGCGTCGCGCAGCTTCTCCGTCACGTACGGAATCCGCTCCTCCTCGGTGGGGTGCAGGAAGTTGTGGCGCTCCGCGGCGAGCCCGTCGCGCCGCAGCTCGTTCCACGACGTCACCGACCACACGTCGGCGGCGACGCCCCATTCTTCGGCGAGGAGTTCCTGAGCCTCGAGCGCCCACGGCACCGCCACGCCGGACGCGAGCAGCTGGGCCCTGGGGCCCTCGTTCTCCGCCGCGCGAAGTTTGTAGATGCCGCGAACGACACCGTCCACGTCGAGGTTCTCGGGCTGCTTGGGCTGCACGATCGGCTCGTTGTACACGGTGATGTAGTACATGACGTTCGGGTCGGGGTGCTCGCCGCCGTACATGCGATCGAGGCCGGCGCGCACGATGTGGCCGATCTCGTACCCGTAGGCGGGGTCGTACGACACCACAGCCGGGTTGGTGGAGGCCAGGACGAGCGAGTGGCCGTCGGCGTGCTGCAGGCCCTCGCCGGTGAGCGTGGTGCGTCCCGCCGTGGCTCCGATCATGAAGCCGCGGGCCATCTGGTCGCCCGCCGCCCACATGGCATCGCCGGTGCGCTGGAAACCGAACATCGAGTAGAACACGTAGATCGGGATGAGAGGTTCACCGTGCGTGGCGTACGAGGTGCCCACGTTGGTGAACGCCGCCATCGCGCCGGCCTCGTTGATGCCGACGTGCAGGATCTGGCCCTGCGGGCTCTCCTTGTAGGACAGCAGCAACTCACGATCGACCGACGTGTAGTTCTGACCGGTCGGGTTGTAGATCTTCGCCGTGGGGAAGAAGGCGTCGATGCCGAAGGTGCGGGCCTCGTCGGGGATGATCGGCACGATGCGATTGCCGAAGTCCTTGGCGCGGGTCAGGTCCTTCAGAAGCCGCACGAACGCCATGGTCGTGGCGATCTCCTGCGTGCCGGAGCCCTTCTTCATGATCGCGTAGGCGGAGTCGTCGGGCAGGTTGATCGCCGTGTGCTTCGTCCGACGCTCGGGGGAGTAGCCGCCGAGTTCCCGCCGGCGCTCATGCAGGTACTCGATCGCCTCGTCGTCGTTGCCGGGGTGGTAGTACGGCGGCTGGTACGGGTTCTCCTCCAGCTGCGCGTCGGTGAACGGGATGCGCATCTCGTCGCGGAACTGCTTGAGGTTGTCGAGCGTCAGCTTCTTCATCTGGTGGGTGGCGTTCCGGCCCTCGAACGACGGTCCGAGGCCGTACCCCTTCACCGTCTTCGCGAGGATGACCGTGGGCTGGCCCTTGTGCTCCGATGCGGCCTTGAACGCGGCGTACACCTTGCGGTAGTCGTGACCGCCGCGCTTGAGATTCCAGATCTGCTCGTCCGTGTAGTCCTTGACGAGTTCGAGCGCGCGCGGGTCGCGGCCGAAGAAGTTCTCGCGCACGTAGGCGCCCGACTCGGCCTTGTAGGTCTGGTAGTCGCCGTCGGGCGTGCGGTTCATCAGGTCGAGCAGTGCACCCTCGGAGTCGCGGCTGAGCAGGTCGTCCCACTCGCGGCCCCAGACGACCTTGATGACGTTCCAGCCGGCGCCGCGGAAGAAGCTCTCGAGCTCCTGGATGATCTTGCCGTTACCGCGGACCGGTCCGTCGAGGCGCTGGAGGTTGCAGTTGATCACGAAGTTGAGGTTGTCGAGCCCCTCGTTCGCCGCGACCTGCAGCTGGCCGCGGCTCTCGACCTCGTCCATCTCGCCGTCGCCGAGGAACGCCCACACCTGCTGGTCGGACGCATCCTTGATGCCCCGATTGGTGAGGTAGCGGTTGGTCTGCGCCTGGTAGATGGCGTTGATGGGTCCGAGACCCATCGACACCGTCGGGAACTGCCAGAAGTCCGGCATGAGACGGGGGTGGGGGTACGACGGGATGCCATTCGGCGCGTGGGACTTCTCCTGGCGGAAGCCATCGAGCTGGTCCTCGCTCAGTCGACCTTCGAGGTAGGCCCGCGCGTAGGTGCCGGGGGAGGCGTGCCCCTGCACGAAGATCTGGTCGCCACCGCCCGGGTGGTCCTGTCCGCGGAAGAAGTGGTTGTAGCCGACCTCGTACAGGGCGGCGGAGGACGCATAGGTCGCGATGTGGCCGCCGACGGCGATGCCGGGGCGCTGCGAACGGTGCACGGTGATCGCGGCGTTCCAGCGGATCCACGCGCGGTAGCGGCGCTCGAGCTCCTCGTTACCGGGGAATGCGGCTTCGTTCTCCGGAGCGATCGTGTTGATGTAGTCGGTCGTCGGGACCATCGGCACGCCGAGGTGCAGTTCCTTGGAGCGCTTCAGCAGGCTGAGCATGATGTCGCGTCCGCGACCCGCTCCCCGCTCCTCCACCACCGCATCGAGGGACTCATTCCACTCGGCGGTCTCTCCGGGATCGATATCTTCCGTGGAAACCGAGTACGGGTCCTGATCGTTGACCGTCACCTTCGACCTCTTTCTGTGGTGGACAGATTTTGTCTCGCCCGCCCGAATGCCCATGGGTGCGGGCCGTCAAGCGCAACCTCACCAGCCTACTAATTCTATTCGCGCCGGTGCGCCGCCTCGGCGGACCCGGGTCGGCCGGTCCGACCGGGACCGCGGCGACGCTGCAGGCGAACCTTGTTTCCGGCGTGTTTCGCGCGGGCGTAGGATGAGCCGGTGTTTTGGCCCGCACCCGGAGCGGGAAGGAAAGGACCACCGTCATGGCATTGGAGAACGACACTCTCGCCCCCGACTTCGAACTCGCCAACCAGTTCGGCGAGCGCATCCGTCTGAGCGAGTTCCGCGGCCGACGATCAGTGGCTCTCGTCTTCTTCCCCCTCGCGTTCTCGGGCACCTGCACCGGAGAGCTCTGCCAGCTCCGAGACAATCTCTCCGTGTTCGCCGAGCACGACGTCGAACTGATCGGCATCTCCGTCGACTCCAAGCACACGCTCCGCGCGTGGGCCGAGACCGAGGGCTACGACTTCCCCCTGCTCGCCGATTTCTGGCCGCACGGCGCCGTGGCGAAGGAGTACGGCGTCTTCCTGGATGAAAAGGGGTTCGCCAACCGGGCCACCTTCCTCATCGACCGCGGGGGAATCATCCGGGCCAGCTTCATCACCGCCCCCGGTCAGGCCCGGTCGTTCGAGTCCTACGCGGCTGCGCTCTCCGAACTCGACGCGCCCATCCCCGCGTAGGGTCGCACAGCCTGTACGATCAGGGAGTCGCCTCGGCGATGCCGTCGCCTGTCGTGGGTGATCGGGGCCTTTAGCTCAGTTGGTAGAGCGCCACGTTTACACCGTGGATGTCATCGGTTCGAGCCCGGTAGGGCCCACTTCGAATTCCGCCCCATGGGCGAGAGCCCCGCCCCGAGGGAGGAACACCCATGTCCGACCCCATCGCACTCACCGCTCGCGCCATGCTCTTCGACATGGACGGCACCCTCGTCGACTCGACGGCCGTCGTCGAGGAGATCTGGTCCCGGTTCGCGACCCGGTTCGGGCTGGACACGCATGCGGTGCTGCACAGCATCCACGGCATCCGCGCCGAAGACAGCGTGCGGCGCTTCGCACCGGCCGGCACCGACGTGGCCGCGCTCGTGTCCGAGCTCACCGCGTTCGAGCTCGACAATGCCGGCTCCACCGTCGCCATCGCCGGTGCCGACGCCTTCCTCGGGGCGCTGCCACCGACCGCTGTCGCTCTGGTCACCTCCGCGAGCGTCCCCCTCATGACCGGTCGGATGCGCGGTGCGGCCGTGGGTATCCCGTCCGTTCTCGTCACCGCGGAGGACGTCACGCACGGCAAGCCCGCTCCCGACGGTTACCTCCGCGCCGCGGAACTTCTGGGTGTCGAACCGCGCGACGCGATCGTGTTCGAGGACGCGGAGGCGGGCATCCGTGCCGGGCTCGCGGCCGGGATGCGTGTCGTCGTGGTCGGGGAACACGTGAGCCCGACGACCGAGGGGTTGCCCCGCATCCGCGACTTCCTCGACGCGACGATCGACGTTACCGATGGTGTCGTCACTCTGACCCTCCCGTCGGCGGTCGTCGACGGATAGCCCGGTCCGTGACGTCGTACCCCGGCGAAGAGGACCCTACGGCGCGTCGACTGCCCGGTCGGAATCCGACTCCTCGATGGCGCGTATGGACGGCGTACCGGCACTCGACGCTGGCGGCCCGTAGATCACGCGGGAATGGAAGACGAAACGGGCCAGGAAAGCGATGATCAACGTGATCCCGGTTGCTGGAACCGCGGCAATGGTCCACAGGTCGACGAGGAGGAAGAGGAGAGGCAGTCGCAAAGCCGTCTCCGCGTTGTTGAAGGCGAACGACTTCCAGAACCTCGACCACGTCCCCGGGCGACTCCTGGTGAGGTCGCGGAACACGAATCTCTCGAGCAGGAGGAAGTTGCCGACGATGGTGACCTCGGCAGCGATGATCGCGGCCGCAAGGTAGTCGAACCCCGCCCAGGTGATCAGAGCGACGATCGCGATGTTGCACAGTGCACCGATCAGTCCGATCACGGCGAACGCCGACATACGCCCGAAACGAAGGCTCAAGAGTTGACTCATGAACCGGACGCCCTGCGAGAGAGAAGCTTTCGACTGACCGGCGAATCGCTCGCCGAAGACGAAAGGCTCTTCGAGCACCGTAAGGCGACGTGGTTGCCTGGCAAGGATCTCGAGCAGGATCTTGAACCCGCGCGGTTGCAGGTCTTCGATGACGAGTGCCGACTTCCTCACGAGGAAGAAGCCGGTCATGGGGTCCGTGCAGTCACGAAGCTTCGAGGGGAACATCGATCGGGTCAACACGGTCGAGAGTGACGACACGGCACGCCGCGCGGCGTTCGAGAGTCCTCCCGCGTCGCCATCCTCGCAGTATCGCGACGCGACAACGACGTCAGCGGCGCCGCGCCCAGCCGTTTCCGCCAGTACCGGGATCATCTCCGGGGGGTGCTGCAGGTCGGCGTCCATGACGAGCACCCAGTCATTCGTCGCCTCGGTCATCCCCATCAGCACAGCACCGCTGAGTCCTCCCACCGGGGTTTCCCGCTGCAGCAGCCGAAGCGGGATGTCGGAGGTCCTCGCGGCCGCGGTGATCGCAGCGGGAGTGTCGTCTGTCGAGTCGTCGACGAAGAGGATCTCCGAGCCGATGCCTACAGCATTGAGGCGCCCCACCAGTTCGGCGACGTTACCCGCCTCGTTGAAGGTGGGGATCACGATCGAGATTGGCATGCTCACTGTTGTTCCTCGCTTCGATCGGCTGAACGCCGCCAGATGATGTAGTTACCGTCTCCACTCGTGACCGTGAACGCATGCTCGGCGACCTGCTCGTACAGTCCGGACCGCTCGATGTCGTCGGTCAGAGACCGGGCCAGCTCAGCGCTGGGGCCGTACCGGAACGCGATCACATCGAAGTGGCCCTCTTCGATGGCACGGGCGTATGCCTCCGCCCCGATGCGACGCTGTCCGTCCGACCCGACATAGTCGAAGAAGTCGAGTCCCGTGAACTGCTCGGGTTGTGCGACCTGGTCGACCAGGTAGTACTTCAGCACCTCTACTTCTTCCGCCAGCACTTCGGTGCTGCCGTCCCGGACGAGACTCAGCATCGAAACGTGAAGCTGAGCGCTGTCGGGCCACGCTCGGAACAGCCGTTGGGCATCCGATACGGCAGTCGAGAACATCAGGATGAGGACCGTCGCGACCACGACCCACCCGGCTGGCGCCGATCTCCGATCCAGGACTCGAACGAGAGCGAGGCCCGCGAGCGGAGCCAGGAGGAAACCCGAGAGCGCCAGGTGCTTGTCGAGAGAGGTGAGCTCGCCCTGAAGGAGGTGATAGGCGGGCACGACCGAGGCTACGAGCAGGAGCCCACCCGAAGCGAGGAGCGCCGACCCTCCTTTTCGTGCGAGGAGGGCCAGCCCGACCAAGGCGAGAACGATCACCGCTCCGGACCGCTCGACTATCGTCGCGACGATACTCATCGTGGAAGTTTCCTGGCTCACGACACGGGCGGTGGTGGTCTGGGCCACCCCGGCCAACATCGACGAATCCGCTCCGAGCAGCATGATGCCGCCCGTGATGACGACCCCCGACGTGATGGCAGCCGTGGTGGCGATACGAACGAGGGTCCGAGCGTCATGCCGGAGGCCGGGTGCGAGGAGCAGAAGCAGTCCGGCCGCCGGGACGACCGACGCAAGGGCGTACTTCGCGGCGACCGCGCACACGCAGAGAAGCACGACGGCGACCGTGCGCCGCACGACATGACGTCTGGTCTCCACGGCGACCACCGCTGCAGCGGCGAAGAACGCGAGTGCACAGGCATCGTACGTGGCGAGGCGTCCGATGAGGAGGAACGACGTCTGTGCGGCGACGGTGGCTGACGCAAGGAGGCCGACACGCTCGGTGAACAGGGCCGAGCCCAGTCGATATGCCGCGTAGGTCGTCGCGAGCACGGCCACGGTACTCAGGACGCGTGCGAACTCGATGCCGCCCGCACGATCGAGCACGCCACCGATGACGGGGTAGAAGTAGGGAAGGCCCGAGAGATAAGACGAGAACGCCTCGGGGAGGGCATCACCGTCGAGCAGGCGGTCCAGATATCGATGGCCGACATACATGTAGAGCGCTTCGTCCTGGAAAGGCGAGTTCCGGAGCGTCAGCATCCCGACGAGCTGGAGGAGCAGGATGGCGAGCACTCCGTGTACCGCACGGACCGCACGGGTCGGACGGGCTGGCATCGGCGGGGCGCTGTCGCGCATCGATGCCTCGACAGTCCGAAGCGTCGGCTCCGCCGTAACGGCCATCATCGCGAGGTCGATTCCGTGAGTGCGGTTACGTCGCGGAAGGACTCCGGTAGCTCTGGTTGGTCCCGAGCGGTAGCCATCGCAGCGTAGCTTCGTCGCGACCAGTCATCGGAGGCGATGGACCATGACCCGGCAACCGATTCGCCTGGAGCGCTCGGGTCTGCTTCGTAGTACAGGACTGCGTGAACACTGTCGTTGCTCTCGGCGGTACCGGCCACGCTCTGCAACCACCGTGCCTTCTGCCCGGCGTCTCCCGACGCCGCAACCTGCAGGAGAAGCGGCTTCTCGGGGTGTCGCTTCTGCACCGCCGTGACGACGGGCGCCGGTTCGACCCACTCGGTATTCGGATAGGCAAGAAGAGTGATCACCACGACGTCGATCTGTTCCTCGTCCGGTGCGAAAGCCTCATCGGAGGCCGGGAGCGCCGGCGCCCACGCCAGGGCGACATTCGATGCACCCGCTTCTTGAAGCGCGGAATGCACCCTGCTCCATGCCACCGCGACGTCATCCGGGTCACTGCCCGGTGTCAGCGCTGACGTTGCCGACTCTGCGGTGTCGACGCCCGGAAGCACTGTCAGATAGACGGGGGATCCGAAGTCCTTGAGGTCCGTCGCCCAGCGTTGTATGTCATCGTCGTGCAGTCCGTTGGCCATTCCCAGGAGGTTCGACTGCAACGCGTCCGTCGACTCGCTGAGCGTCAGTGTGAGCCATGGAGTAGAACCCGAAGACTCGAGCTGAGCCGCCCAGTCCGCGTCGAACCGATCGCTCAGTTCTTGCGTCCGCCCGATGATGTCGAGTCCACCGGGGAACTCGTACGCCACCGACGTGGCGACTCGGCGACCGGGAAGGACGGCTCCGACGGCCAGTTCTCCCGACCGGGCAGGTGAGGCTGTGTACGCGGCCACCTGCGATGCCGGGCCCAGCGTTGTCACCGCACCCGCGATGACCGTTACGGTCGCAACGATCAGCATCGAGACGAGAACCGCCACGGGTCGCGCGGGGAGACGGAGGCGGAATGACGAACGGCTGACCGCCGTGGGAGAAGCCATGACCCGAGCACCGACAATGTCCTGGATCCCGAGCACGATGAAGCCGACGAAGGCCAGCGTCGTGTAGCCGACCCAGAAGATGGTGACACTCTCGGCGGCGGTGATGGGCCCGCTCGAGCTGACGTGAATCAGTGCGGCGGCGCACACACTGACCCCGATCAGGTGCGGCGCGAGATGACGCATGCCCGCACCGGTGTTTCGACGTTTCGATGTGACGCGGAAAGCAACTTTGCGACCGACGAGCACCGTGACGAGGCTCGACACGAGCGTCGGGAACGAACCGAATCCGATCAGGACACCGCGCACGCTGGTGCGCCGTGCCGCCACCACCCAGAACGCTGCCTGCGATAGCAAGAAATAGGGCAGGAAGTGGTCGAAGAGGCTGCCGATGTCGGCTCCACTCACGGCGGGAATGCCGGTGAGGAGGAAGAGGACCGGGGCGACGACGAAGATGAGGTCCTTGACTCCGCTGAGGTAATGCGTCTGCGCCAGGAGGTACTGAGCTCGTTGGTGCGCGCTCATGCCAGTCCGGCGCGACGACAGAAGAGGGATGAAATGCGAGCGGAGCGTTCCGAGGGTCCCGATGGCCCACCTGTCCTGCTGCTTCAAGTAGGCGGGCAGGTCCATCGGGCCGAGGCCCTCCGCTAGCCGCTCCGGGACGAAAACGCTTCTCCACCGAGGGTGCAGGGCCAGGGACGCAGCGAAATCCTCCGTGACCGAATCCTGGGGGAACCCCCCGATCTCATCCAGGGCTTCCGCACGGATCACCACGTTGGTCCCGCAGATGAACGCTGCGTTGAGAGTCGATTTGCCCGGCATCAACATCCCGTAGAAGATCGCCTGCTGGTGCTCCGCCCATAGGGACACAGGGTTGTCGAGATTCCGATAGAACTGGCCCGTCTGCACCCACGCGACTCGATCATCGTCCAACTCGTGGATCGTCCGGATGAGGAATTCCGGAAACGCAACCTGATCCGCATCGAAAATCACGAGCAGGGCATCACCGGTGATTCCGAGAACCGTGCGGGCATTCTCCAGGTTTCCTGCTTTGGCACCTCCTGGCATCGTCCTCGTGATGCACTCGACGTCCAACTCCACCGCGAGTTTCTCGAGCTCCCGCCAATGCTCGTAACCGGCGACCAGTCCGTCATTGCACAGAACGATCGTGACGCTCGCGTGGGGATGACACGACAGGTAAGTGCTTCGTGCAACCTTCGCAGCGGCGAGCGTCGGGCGCACGACGTCGACCCCTTCGTTCGCCGTTGGCACCATGATGTAGATCGGGTGCTTACTGGCGTCGCTCGTGGGCTGATGACGATGTGTACGCCGTGGCCAAACGGTGTGCATGACACCGACGGCGTGCAGGACGCCGAACAATTCCGCCAGCAGCAACGGGAGTGCCAGCCACCACGCTTCCCAGTTGGTGACAGTGAAACGCCATGCGACATAGTCGATGGCAGCGACGATCATGCCCACGGTCAGGGACACGGCGAGGACCTGGCGCTTGTCTTCGGCCCGCTTAGCGATCAGTGCTGGGGCTGCGAGCGTCGCGGCGAGTGCGGCGAGTGCTCCGGGTTGCTGCAGCACGAGCCACGTGAGACCACCGAGCACCACCGCGATCGACACGAGATCGGTCAGCACGATGGCGGGTCGACGCACTCGCGATTCACCGGACTGCACCGCGGCACGCGTGATCGTCGCCGTGTCAGCGGGAGCCCTCATGCGACAGGAACGCTTCCCTCGGACTGGCGTCCGTGGAGTGGTTCTCGAGGGGCGGTGCACGCGTGTTCACGGCAGGACGGCAGGGTAAACGTCACGATGGGTCCGTTCGGGGGACCGAAGAACCTGGCGCATGGGCGTGCGCAAGGGAAGTCGGGAATCGGGATCTCTCGCGGCTCGGGGGTGCCACGGAGCGGCTCGCGAGGGGGGGATCGCGAGATCAACTCAACTTATAGTTTCTTCGCATGGTGACCAAATTGGTGGGAAATCGTTTACCTGCCGGAAACGAAGGGGAGGCGTTTCACTGATGTCTCGGCAGGCGAAACGACCCCGAGCCCTCCCTCGGACGGGGGCGTTGAGGTCTCCCCCTGCTCCGCCATACTGTGCGGAGGGGGCATTTCCACATGGGGCTGAAGCATTGCTGCGCTAGTACGCTCGCAATCTCACTTGCGCTCGCGGTGAGCGGAGGAGCCATAGCGATGGATAGCGACCGTTCGGTGTCGGACGGGAAGTCCGCATCGTCATCCCCGGCGACGGAGCACAGGGGCGCGGCACGAGAGAGCCCGGCGCTGTCCGTCCTCGGCTCTGTTTCAGCCGGCTCATCTCGAGACGTGCCGTCCGAATCGGCCCGACGTCAGCACCCGGACATGAGCGGCGCCGCTCTCGATCCTCAGCCGATGGTTCCACCGAGCCCGCCCAGTCCGCCGGGGGAGTCGGGTTGGCGCGCGCCACACGATGCACACGCGTATGTCGCCCCCGAGGCGAACGCGGCTCCATCCGTGAGCGCGAGCGGCACCGCCCTCGGCGTCCCGGACACTGCCGCACTGCCGACGACCACTGCTCCCTCGACGTACCTGTCTCAGCCACCCGCACTCACCGAATGGGCAGCGAGCGACGCGTCTCTCAGGTTCGGGCTGATGTCCCCCGGGTGGCCCCTCGACACCGCAACCCTCGATGCTACGACGACCGCGGTCGGCGAGAGTCCGTCCATCCTGCTCTGGTATAAGGATTTCGAGCAGCCACCGCCGATCGCGGAACTCGACTCCGCCCATGCGCGTGGCGCCGTGAGCCTCCTCACCTGGGAACCGTGGAAGTGGGGCGGAGGTGTGGATCAGCCGGCTTTCCGTAGCGACAGAATCGCGGCTGGCGACTACGACGCCCACATCTCCGAATGGGGGACTGCTCTGGCCGCGTGGGGCAAGCCCGTCATGCTTCGCTACGGGCACGAAATGAACGGGAACTGGTACCCCTGGGCCGATGGGGTGAATGACAACACGCCGGGCGATTATGTCGCGGCGTACAGGCACGTGCACGACCTGGTCGAGGCAGCGGGTGCAACCAACGTCGAATGGGTCTGGTCGCCCAACATTCCCGATTGGGGCTTTCCCACGATCGACGGGCTGTACCCGGGGGACGGCTACGTCGACATAGTGGCGCTCGATGGGTACAACTGGGGGACGACCGCGACCTGGTCCACGTGGACGGCCCCGGATGCGCTCTTCGGTGAGGGCCTACGTCAGTTACGCGCCCTCGCACCGGAGAAACCGATTCTGATCGCCGAAACGGCCTCCACCGACGTCGGTGGCTCGAAGGTCGAGTGGATACGACAACTGATCGACTATCTTTCCGCGCAACCGGATGTCATCGGCGTGGTGTGGTTCAACCAGTCGAAGGAATTGGACTGGCGCATCGAGAGTTCGGGTGCGTCAACGGCCGCATTCCGAGGTGCTCTCTCGGGACGTCTCGACGACTGACTCCGTGCAGTCATCGGCGCGCCCGGTGACCGCGGACGCGGGTGCGATGTGAGGCTGGACCGCACACGCACGCGGGACGCCCGACTCGTCTCGTTCCGCGATGGGTCTGACGCATCTCCGAGCACCCTAGGGTGAGAATGCACAGTCGGGGTAAGCGCAGGGCTGCCATCACGTCGAGCAGGGGGTCCGGTGGAACGGGTGAGTGCCGACACCGGATCGAACGGCGGCAGTGCAGGACCAGGGGAGACCCGGTGAGCGGGGCGCGCTACCTCGCGGCGGCCACACCGCTTCGTCTCGGATCCGGGGGCGCTGCCGTCGCGATCCCCATCCTCTCCGTGGAGGTCCTGAACGACGTCGCTCTGGGCGGCCTGCTCGTGGCGGCGTCGCTCGCACCCGCCGTCGTCGCCGCCCCCCTTGTCGGGGCCGCGCTCGACCGCACCCGGCACCCGCGCTCCCTGATCGCCGCCGCCGGTGCGATCTCCGCGCTGGGCTTCGCCGGCGCGGCACTCCTCGGCATCCTGCCGACGGCGGTGGTGGCGGTCGGACTCATCGCCGCCGGCGCGGCCGGCCCGTTCTTCCTCGGCGGGCTCTCGAGCTTCGTGACGGATGAGATCCCGGCGGAGCGACGGGCGTACGCCCTGGACGCCCTCTCCTACAATCTCGGCTCCGTCGGCGGGCCTGCCCTCGTCGCCGTGACGACGGCTTTCGGTTCGGCGCGGGCCGCGATGGCGGCGATGGCCGTGATCGCCCTGCTCGGGGTCGCCGGACTGTTCCTCACGACGTTGCGCCCCCGGCCGAGCACCGGGTCGTCGATCTGGCGCACCATGGGCGACGGCCTGCGCCACATCGTGAGGCACCGTCCGTTGGCCGTCGTCACCGCATCCGGCACCCTCAGCCAGCTCGGCGGTGGGGCACTACCCGTCGCCGCCGTGGTGCTCGCGCTCGACCGGACGCGGGAGGCGAACGATGGTGCGGTCATCGTGGCCGCGTTCGCGATCGGCGGGCTCGTGGGTGCCCTCGCCACGGCGGCCCGGCCCGGACGCCTGCGGCCGGAACTGTCGATGGGCATCGGTTTCACGGTGATCGGGCTGCTCCTTCTCGGCGCCGCCCGTGACGGAGGCCTGTGGTGGACGGTGGTGCTGGTCGGCATCGCCGGCCTGTTCACCGCGTCGAGTGCCGCGGCCATGCTCCTGCTCCGGAAGCAGCAGAGTCCCGCGTCGCTCCGCGGTCAGGTGTTCACGGTCGGTGCGGGGTTGCGCGCGACGGCGGCAGCCGCCGGGGCCGCGTGCGCGGCGGCCACCGTGGGATGGGGCGGAACCGTGCAGTTCCTCGGTATCGGGGCGATCTGGGTGCTCTCCGGGGCGCTGCTAGCGCTGTACCCGCGCAACACCGAGTCGATCGACGGCTGACCGCTCGCGACTCGCCCGGCTCGCATGAGTTGCGGGACGGTATCTGTCCGGACGCTCCGAAGAAATGCAAGGGGCAGGCCCCGGCGAATCGGGATCAGTAGCATCGAAAGACGGCGCCAGTACCCGGGGCGCCGACATCAACGATGCGAAGGAGCTGCCATGAGCACGAGAATCGAAAAGACCATCCTGGTCAACGTCCCGGTCAGCCGGGCGTACAACCAGTGGACCCAGTTCGAAGAATTCCCGCACTTCATGAACGGCATCAAGAAAATCACCCACCTCGGCGACGACCGCCTCGAGTGGGTCGCCGAGATCGCCGGTGTACGACGCAAGTGGGAGGCGAAGATCCTCGAGCAGGTACCGGACCGCAAGGTGTCCTGGGCCGCGACGGAGGGGGCAACCAACGCCGGCGAGGTGACCTTCGAAGACCTCGGTGGCGGACAGACGTCCGTGCACCTCTCCCTCGAGTACGAGCCCGAGGGCCTGGTCGAAAAGGTCGGGGACAAGCTGAACGTGGTCGAGAACCAGACCCAGGGCGACCTGGAGCGCTTCAAGGCGTTCATCGAGTCCGAGGACTACGCCACCGGCGCCTGGCGAGGCACCATCGACAACGGTGGCACCGTCGGTACCCCCGGCGTCGAGGACGCCGAGGCATCCCGCGGAGATTCCGGCAAGGCCGGGGTGTCGGGCAAGGTCATTGCGGCAGGAGTCGCCGCGGCAGCCGCGGCCGCCGTCGGCGTTGCAGCGGCAACGAAGGACAAGGACTCGTCCGACGACTCCGTCGACACGACCCCGGTGACCACGACGCCGCCGATCGACACGGCGCCGGTCGCGCCCGGCCAGTCGGACGAGCCCGTCCTGGACGGAACCGTCGTGACGGACGACGCCGGACTCACGGGCGACCCCTTCGTGACGGACGAACTGAACCGGGACTCCGGTACCGGGTCGCGCGGTACGGTCGACCCGCGCGGTGGTGGCGCACTCTGATCCGCTTCTGAGAACGACATCGGGCCCTCCGCGTTGCGGGGGGCCCGATGTCGTTCGTGTCGGCGGGCGCCGTTGTCGAGGGCTCGGACCCCGAGGCTGCGCGCCCTACCCCCTGGTGGGGATCGTCGGCATGACCTGCGGCACGGGCTCGCGATACTCGCACCCGATGAAGCCGTCGTAGCCGGTCGACTCCACTGCCGCGAGGAACGCGGCGAAGTCGATGTCGCCGGTGCCGGGAGCCCCGCGCCCCGGGCTGTCCGCGATCTGGATGTGCCCGATGCGATCGGCGTGGCGCACCACGTCCGCGACGATATCCGCGCCGTTGTTGTGCAGATGGTACGCGTCGAAGAGGAGACGCACGGACGACTCACCCGTGATGTCGAGAACGCGGAGTACGTCGTCGATGGTGACGAGCGGGTAGTCCCCGTTCTCGCCGAGGGTCAGCGGCTCGAGCAGGATCGTCGGTTCGAGATCGCCGAGCGCGTCGGCCGCCCGCCGTAACGCGCTCGAGGCTGCGGAGCGCTGCATCTCGTCGGATAGGCCGTCCTGACGGTGGCCGTAGAGCGCGTTGAAGGTGCGGCATCCCGTCTCGACGGCGATGGCGCGCAGGGCAGCGATGTTCGATGCGAAGTCCTCTGCGGCCGCGGGCGAGGACAGCACCCCGCGGTCGCCCGCCGCCATGTTCCCCGCGAAGAAGTTCAGCCCCCGAAGGTTCACCTCCGCCGACTCCAGGGTCGCGTAGAAGTCACGGAGCTCACCGTCTTCGGGGGTGGGGCTCGCGAACGGCCACCAGCACTCGACGTCGGTGAAGCCTGCCGCCCGCGCGGCGGCGAACCGGTCGAGGAAGGGAAGCTCGCTGTAGAGGATCGACACATTGGCCGAGAACGTCATGGTGCGCCTTTCGTTCGTGCCCGCGGTCAGAGTTTCAACAGGTCGAGGATGAGGAATCCGGGGCGTTGCCGCAGCGTCTCGTACTCGTCCGGCCACGACTGACGCATGCTCTCCGCCGGCAGAGGCTCGTGCACGCCTCGGATCAGGAATCCCGCGTCGGTGGCAGCAGCGCAGAGCGCGCCGAGCGGTTCCCGCCAGAAGCGCACGTCCTGAGCGCCGCCGATGTGGTCCCACCGGTCGGTCTCGAGCGCGACGTCGAAGTAGGAGCCGCCCTTGCGCAGCCAGTCGACGGTGGGATGCTGCGTGGACAGCACGACTCGGCCGCCGGCGCGGAGCACTCGATGGAACTCGCGGAACGTCGCCGCACGGTCGGCGGCGTAGTGGATCGCGAGGGCGCACAGCACCAGGTCGAACGAGTCGTCGTCGTAGGGGAGTGGGTCGTCGAGGCTGGCGACCCGGACGTCCACCGAGTTCCCGACCCGGCGCCGCGCGAGTGTCGCCATCTCCGCACTGCCGTCGAACGCCTCGACGGACGCGCCCCGCGCGAGCAGTTCCTCGGTGTAGAAGCCGGGGCCGCAGGCCGCGTCGAGCACCTCGCGTCCCGCGACCTCACCCACGCACGACAACATCGCGGGGCGGTCGTAGTGAGCGTTGTACGCCCCGTCCGCCGCGTGCGTCTGATAGTGCTCGCCCATCACGTCGTACGGATCCCATAGCCCCATGGATAGCGAGCATAGAGGTGAGCCGGTGCGGGGGAGGAGTCCTCCCCGGTCGGCGCGTCACCGGGCTCGGAGCAGGTACTTGGAATCGAATGTCTCGGGTATGCGCTGCACGTCATCGATGCCGAAGCCGCAGCGATCGATCATCGCTTCGAGGAGCCAGCTGAAGGTGGAGTGCTCGTCCCGCACGTGCTCCTCCAACTCCGCCCGGCTCCATTCCGCCTCGACGGATGCGCCACCGAGGTCGCACCAGGCGTCGATACTGGCCTCCGCTTCCGACGGCAGGAAGTCGTAGACCACGTCCCACAGGCGCAGAAGACCGCCGGGCCGCAGCATCCGCCGGAGTCGGTGCAGCGCCATCACCTTCCAGAAGTCGGGGAGGTGATGGAGCGCGTATCGCGAGTAGACGACGTCCACCGGCTCCCCGGTGTGCTGGTAGCTGAGGAAGCCCGCCTGCACGAGGGTGACGTTGTCGATGCGACGATCACTCAGTTTCGACGACAGCTTCCGTAGCATCGGCGGTGACACATCCACCGCGATCACGCGAGATGTGACTCGCGCGGCGGCGACCGTGAACTGCCCGGTGCCCGGGCCGAACTCGAGCAGCACGGAGTCCGCTGTCAGACCGGACCGCTGGAGCAGGGCCACCTCCGCGGCGGGGTCGGCGTCCATCTTGCCGTCGTACCGCTCGACGTGCGCGCTGTCGAGATTCTCCCGGCCCGCCAGTCCGACCTCATCCGGGAACCACGGAGGGGAGGGAGTCATGCGTCGATCGTGTCAGCCGGGAGCGCGAAGGGGAAGGACGAACCCTGTCGACACCGAGTCAATCAGCGAAGGCACTGAGGACGACGGCGGCGACCTCGGCCACGAGTGCGTCATCGTAGGCGGCCGACGCATCGTTCCTCCGCGTCAAGACGGTGAGAACGAGGGGATCCCCGCCGGGAGGGGTGACGACCGCGATGTCGTTCCGCATCGGTCCGGCGCCACCGGACTTGTCGGCAACGGTCCAGCCGGCGGGTGCTCCGGCACGGATCAGCGCGTCGCCGGTTGCGTTGCCGCTCATCCATTCGAGCAGCAACGCGCGGTCGTCCGGGGGAAGAATCGGCCCGTTCAGGAGCTGCGTGAGGTTCCCGGTGAAGGCGGCGGGTGTCGTCGTGTCGTCGGTGCGTCCGAGGTCCACCTCGTTGAGCGCCGGTTCTGCGCGTGCGACGTGGGTGGTGTCGTCACCCCACTGCGCCAGCGCCGCATCCAGTCCACCGGGCCCGCCGATGCGGTCGAGCAGCACATTCGTCGCGGTGTTATCGCTCTCTCGCACGGCCGCCTCGGCCAGATTCTCCAGGCTGAGGCCGGTGGACACGTGGTCCGCGGTGACCGGGGAGTACCCGGCCGCCTTCACGTCACCGGCGGACCAGGTGACCACGTCTTTCCGGTCGTCCGCGGGCACCCGTCGGAGGAACTCTGCGGCGACGAACAGTTTGATCGTGGATGCGTATCCGAATCGCGTGTCCGGTCGGTAGGCGACGCTCCGGCCCGTCGCCGGTTCCCCGGCGCTGACGCCGATGGTTGCGTCGTACTCGGTCTCGAGTCGCTGCAACTCGCGCGACACGTCCATGGCGGCGCCGGGGGACGGGATGTCGGTACTCACCGCCGACGGTGACTGCACGGGCGACGGCTCGGCGGGCAACGGCGCGGGAGATCCGCATCCGACCGCGGAAACTGCGATGAGCGGTGCCAGCAGAGCGATGGCGGTGCGCCGCGAATGGATCGACCTCACGAATCGATGCTCGCAGAAACGGTGGAGGGCAGCCACCGCGGCCGGACTCCGCGTCCTGCGGAACCCACGTCTCGGGGGAGCAACGGCGTCCTGTCGGCCCGTCCTCCCGCGCCGCTCTCGACGCGGCTCAACGGTCTCGCGGACTTGCATGTGTACAACGTCCACATCAGTGATACCGTCGGACCATGGCGCAGCTTCGAGTGCACAATCTGGCCGTGTCGTTGGACGGATTCGCCACGGGCGAGGATCGGACGTTCGACGCTCCGTTCGGCCACGCGCAGGATCGGCTGATGCGCTGGTATTTTCCGACCCGCACCTTCATGGAGATGTCGGGACACATGGGTGAGGCGACGGGGGATGGGGCGAACGGCATCGACGACGTCTTTGCCGCGCAGACGAGACGGGGAATCGGCGCGGAGATCATGGGGCGGGGGAAGTTCGGACCGCAGGTCGGACCATGGCAAGACCATTCCTGGCAGGGCTGGTGGGGGAACGAGCCGCCGTTCCATACGCCCGTGGTGGTGCTGACGCATCACGAACGTCCCGACCTCGTGCTCGGTGAGACCACCTTCCTCTTTCGCGATCTGACCCCGCAGGCCGCACTGGCGCTCGCAACCGATCTGGCCGGCGGACTCGACGTGCGCCTCGGAGGCGGGCCGACGGTCGTCCGCGAGTTCCTGGCCGCCGACCTGGTGGACTTTCTCCACATCGTCGTGGTGCCGATCGTGCTCGGCCGCGGAGTTCGGTTGTGGGACGGACTGGAGGGACTCGAGGAGCGCTTCGACAGCGAGACAGCCGTTTCGCCGTCCGGCGTGGCGCATTACACGCTGTCACGCCGCACGCCGGTCGGAGAGTTGCACGGTGGCCCCGCACCGCGTACTTGACATAATGTGCATTATCGGACATCTGCCAATCCGCGCCCATGAGCCTTTCGCCACCCATTGCATGACGTCGTCACCCCGCGCTAGAGATGTCGCATGACAGAAGCAATGCACGGTGACGGCGCCGTGCCGACGATAGCCGACCGGTCGACATGGCAAGCGCGCATCGACGAACTTCGCGTCAAGGAGAAAGCGCTCACTCGGGCCGCCGACGCGCTGGCCGCTGAACGCCGTCGTCTGCCCATGGTCGAGGTCGACTCCGCCACGGTGCTCATCGGCGCCCAGGGCGCCGTGCCGTTGATCGATGTCTTCGACGGCCGATCGCAACTGATCGCGTACTTCCAGATGTGGCACACCGGCATGCCGGCGGCCGATCAATGCGAGGGCTGCACCTTCTCCACCAGCCACATCTCCGAACTCTCCTATCTGAACTCGAGAGACGTCGCCTACGCCACATTATGTCAAGGGCCGTACGACGAGAGCTCCCGGTACCGCGACTTCATGGGCTGGACCGTGCCCTGGTACTCCGTGCCGGACGAGTCCGTCGACCGGCTGATCACCGGCCGGCACTTCGGCATTCTGGTGTCCTACCTGCGCGTCGCCGACCGGGTGTTCGAGACCTATTGGACCACTGGTCGCGGCAACGAGATCATGGCGCCGTCGTACGGGCTGCTCGACCGCACCGTGTACGGCAGGAAGGAGACCTGGGAGGACTCCCCCGATGGGTGGCCGCAGCACTGGGGCACCCGTGGCGACCAGATGCGGCAGAACGGCCGCCCCAGCGCGCAGTGGCCGCGCATCCATGCCGGTCATGACGACGACCTCGGCACCGACGGTCGCTGAGCTCGCCGAAGCGGCATCAGGGACCGCGCGGCGTTGCGTCCCTTCGACAGGCTCAGGGACCGTGCGGGTTGCGTCCCTTCGACAGGCTCAGGGAGCGTGCGGGTTGCGTCCCTTCGACAGGCTCAGGGAGCGTGGACCGTTGCCCTCATCGGGGCGGGTGGAGCATTCTGGGATCGCACGTTCACCGAGGGATTCCGGGAGAGCACATGGCCGAGATCGTCCTGTTCCACCACGTGCAGGGCCTCACGCCCGGCGTGGTCGCGTTCGCCGAGCAGCTGCACGCCGCCGGACACACCGTGCACACCCCGGATCTCCTCGACGGACGCACCTTCGACGACATCGACGCCGGCATGGCACACGTCGAGGAGATCGGATTCCCCGAGGTGCTCGACCGCGGCACCCGGTCAGTGGGAGACCTCCCGAACGATCTCGTCTACGCGGGGTTCTCGCTCGGCGTGCTCCCCGCCCAGATGCTCGCGCAGACGCGAGCGGGCGCTCGAGGGGCGCTGTTCTTCGCATCCTGCGTGCCCGCCCAGGAGTTCGGCGAATGGCCGGCCTCCGTGCCGGTGCAGATCCATGGGATGGACGCCGACCCGTTCTTCGTCGGCGAGGGCGACATCGACGCGGCCCGCGCACTCATGGCGGACGCCCCGGACGCGGAACTCTTCCTCTACCCCGGCGGCGGCCACCTGTTCATGGATGAGTCGCTCCCTGCCTACGACGCCGGCGCGGCGACGCTCGCCCTGCACCGCGCCATCGCGTTCCTCGATAGGGTGTGACCTCAGCCGTCGCTACCCGAACCCGCGGTCGCCAGGAACGTCGTGATCGCCTCGACCGCTAGCGCGTGATCGTCGCGCTGCGGCAGACCGGACACGGTGACGGTGCCCACCATTCCGACGCCCTCGACGGTGATGGGAAAGGCTCCGCCGTGTCCGGCATAGCGCAGTGGGTCGATCCACGGCGCATCCTCGAAGGCCGTCCCGCCCTTCTGCGCCCGCAGACCGACCAGGTAGGAGCTGGACGCGAACTCGCGCACGGTGCGCACCTTGCGTGTGATCCACACGTCGTTGTGCGCGGCGGTACCGGCCATGGCCGCGTGGAACAGCTGCTGGTCGCCGCGGGTGATGTCGACTGTTACCGCCAAGGAGCGTTCCCGGGCCAGGTCGACGAGGAGGCCACCGAGGCGCAGTGCGTCGTCATTGGTGAATGTCGGGAAGAGGAGCGTGCGCTCCTCTTCCTCCACCGCGCGGATGATGGATTCGATGGAGTCGCTCATCGCGCCAGCATACGTCCGTGCGTGAGCCGGGTCGTCACGGGCGCCCGGCCGCACGAACGCTGACGGCGGAGCGGATCAGCTGGGGAAGCTCCGCCGGCTCGAAGGCCGCACCCGACGCCTCGAGCTCGTCGGCCGACCACCACCGATGCTCGTGGATGTCGTGGAACTCCTCCGGCATCCAGTTGTCGGACACCGGCGAGAAGACATCGGTGTGCACCGCGAAGAACGTCGAGTGACCCGTGTCGAGGTCGCCGTCGAGACGCTGCCGCACGAAGTCCTGCTCCCACACCCGCGCACCCACGTCGGGAAGCGCCAGGCCGGTCTCCTCGAACAGTTCGCGTCTCGCCGCTTCTTCCGGCGACTCGCCGGGATCGATGCCGCCGCCCGGCGTGATCCAGCGCGGCGGAAGGCCGATGTTCACGGAGTAGTTGGTGAGGAACAGCAACGCCCGCCCCTCCCCGTCGAGCAGGAGGATGCGCGCCGTATTCCGGACGTGGCGTCTCGACACGATCAGAAGGCCAGGTCTCGGATGCCGACGTCCGGGGCATCCGCATCCTCGGCGGAGCCACCACCGCCGACCGGGAGGTAGCGGGACCACCACTCGAGGATGACCTCGAACCGTTGTACACGGTGGCGCGGACGTCCGCTCCGGCTGAGCTCGTGGTTCTCTCCGGGGAAGATCACGAGTTCCGCCTCCGCTCCCCCGCGCTTCAGAGCGGCGTAGTACCGCTCCGCCTGCGGCAGTGGGCAGCGCAGGTCGTTCGCCGAGTGCAGCACGAGTGCGGGCGTGCGCACCCGGTCCACCACGGCCTGCGGGCTCTGGGCGCGCATGAGTTCGGGATCGGTGCCCACGTACTCGTCGCCGAAAAAGCTGCCGATGTCGGAGGTGCCGACGAAACCGTCCGGGTCGAGGAAGCCGCGCTCCACGATCGCGGCAGCGAACCGATGGTCGTGCGCGATCGTCCACGCGGTGAGGTACCCGCCGTACGAGCCGCCCATGATGCCCACCCGATCCGAATCGAGCAGCGGGTCGGCGAGTGCCCCGTCGAGGAAGTCGAGCACGTCGAAGAGGTCGACCGTGCCCATGCGCTGTCGGATGACACGCCCGTGCGCCTGGCCGTAGCCGGCCGACCCGCGCGGGTTGCAGAGCACGACGGCGTAACCGGCGTCGGCGTACACCTGGGCCTCGTCGAACAGGCCCACCGAGTACGCCGCGAACGGTCCGCCGTGGATGACGAGGAGCACCGGATGCGGTCCCTCGGCCGCCGGGGTGAACAGCCAGCCGTGCACCGGGTACCCGTCCCTGCCGGTTACCGTCAGCTCGCGCGGTTCGGAAACACCCGCGTCTCGCACGGCGGCGGAGAAATCGGTGAGCCGGGTGAGCACGCCGTCGCGGACGACAGCGAGGTCGCCGGCACCTCGGGCATCGGTCATCGTCACGGCGGTCACACCCGACGCGGCGGCCGCACCGGTCACCTCGACGGCACCGTCCACGACGCTCTCGATCGTGTCGTCCGCGCGCACCCGGAGCAGTTGCACGGTGCCGCGCACCCGGTTCTGCACCAGCACGGATCCGTCCGATTCCAGTGTGATCGCACTGCCGACCTCGCCGAGGTCCACCGACTCCGGATCGGTGCGCCGATCGACCGACCCGTCGGCATTGGCGCGGTAGAGGGCGGTGTTGCGCGCGACGAAGTCGCGGCCGGACGTGCCGACCTCCTGGGCGAGGAGATGCATCGTGCCGTCGGGTGCGACAACTACGTCGGCGATGGCGAGGTCGTGCTCGGGACCGACGATCGTGCGCACTTCTCCCCCGTCGAGCGCGATCTCGTGCACCCCGGTGCGGAGGTCGGTGTCGCGGGAGTCGTGGCGTGCCGCTACTGCGAGCACGTGCGACCCGTCGGGTCCGAAGGTCGGGCGCGAGTAGTCGGCGTCGTCCGTCGTCAGTCGCGTGGCCGGGGTAACCCCGAGCGCCGTGCGGTCACCCGCCTTCTCCCCCACCCTTTCCGGCACCCGCTTCACCGCCGGCTCGGCGGACACGTCGGGGGTCGCCACCAGGAACACGCTGCTGCGCCGATCGACGACGTAGCCGACGCCGTTGGCCGAGTACCGCTGGGTGGTGATGCGTCGCGGGGGTTCGGCGTCGCCGCCCACCTCGGGGATGGTGCCGTACCGTCCGGGCTCGGGCACTCGCGAGGTGAGGGCGAGGTGACCACCGTCGGGTGCCCACGCGAACTCGGTAACCCCGAGCTTCTCGTCGGTGACCCTAACGGGCTCGCCGCCGCGCGCGTCGACGACATGCAACTGCGGCGCCGCATCCGCCTCGGCGCGGAGGAAGGCCACGAGGGTGCCGTCCGGCGAGAACTGCGGTGCGGTGTCGCGGAAGCCCCGGGTGAAGCGGCGCGGCGCGGCGGAGGCGTCCGTCGGCCCGATCCAGAGCTGACCCACGTAGGCGTCGGCGTCGAGGTCGGCCCGGGTGGCCGCCACGACGACCGAACCGCCGTCGGGCGACAGCGACGGTCGGGAGAGCGTGGTGAGGAGGCGGATGTCGCTCGCTCGCACGCCGCTCAGTCCTTGCCGGTGAAGTCGCTGATGTCGCCCACGTACCGCGTGTTGTTGTCCGGGACGGGGTCCACCACGGCGGAGACCACCTCGGCGGCGAACTCGGAAACGTTGTACAGGCGGCCGGCCGAGTCCTTGCGGGCGCCGATGGCGCCGGGGTTGGCGCGCTCGAGCAGGGTGGCGGTGATGGTGCCCTCGATCATGTCGCCCGACACCACGACGAACTCGACGCCCTTCGCGGTGAGGTCCGGCAGCAGCGCCCGCAGCGCGTCCTCCCCCGCACGCTTGCTGAGGGCCACGGGCAGGTACTCCGGCATGGTCGGGGTGCTCTCGATGAAGTGGGCCTGATGGCTGGTCACGAACACCACACGCGAACCGGACCCGAGCAACGGCATCGCCGCCGTCAGCACGTCGACCTGAGCGTCGCGATTGAGGGTCATGGCGTAGTCAGCGGCCATCCCGCTCTCCATACCGCCGGATGCGTTCAGCACCAGAATGTCGAGACCACCGAACTCCGCCCGGACGGTGTCGAACATGGAGCGGACGGACTCGGGGTCGGTGAGGTCGGCGCCCACGGCCACAGCGGTGCCGCCGCCGCTCACGATGGTGCCGACCAGCTTGTCGGCACGGGCCTTCTTGTTGCGGTAGTTGACCACCACCGAGGCGCCCGCCTCGGCGAGGTAGTGCACGGTGTCGGCGCCGATACCGCGGGACGAGCCCGTTACCAGTGCGCGCTTGCCGGCCAGAATTCCGGGGGTGAGGGGATTCGACACGGTCTGCTCCTTGCGTTTCGACGTTCGGGGCCGCTCGACCCGCCAACTTTCGAGCGTAGACCACGCGGCGGCACAGGCTCGGGAACGCGCCTACTGGTAGTTTCGAAGCACGGATTCCGCGCCGCTGCGGGGCCGCCGGTGCGTCCCGCACGCTGAAAGGGGGAGCCGTGACCGACTTCCTGATGAATTACGCCTGGATCGCCTGGCTGGCCCTCATCCTGCTCTTCGTGGTCGTCGAGACACTGACGCTCGAGCTCACCTTCCTCATGCTCGCGATCGGGGGGCTCGGGGGGTTGACCGCCGACCTCCTCGGGGCTCCCTGGTGGCTGCAGATCATGATCGCCGCGCTGCTGTCGCTTCTCCTGCTGCTCCTGTTGAAGCCGCCCCTCCTCCGCGCCCTCCGCCGCGGCGGCGATCCCGCGAAGAGCAACCTCGACGCCCTCCTCGGCCTCGTCGGCCAGGTCGTCACCCCGGTCACGGAGTACGGCGGACACGTGAAGCTGTCCAACGGAGAACTGTGGACCGCGAAGGTGGCTCCCCAGGTGGCCCACCGCAACCTCGTCGAAGGTGAGCGCGTCGTCGTCACCGCAATCGAGGGAACGACGGCGTTCGTCGTCCCCTCCGAAGGGAACTCCTCGCAATGAACCCCACTGACGCCTTCGGCAATGTAGTGCTCGCCGTCGTGGTCGCCGTCCTGGTGATCCTCGTGCTCGTCATCCTGTTCCGCTCCATCCGCATCATCCCCCAGGCCAATGCGGGCGTGGTGGAGCGGCTCGGGCGTTATCACAAGACGCTCATGCCGGGCCTCAACCTGCTCGTCCCGTTCATCGACCGGGTGCGTCCGCTCATCGACATGCGCGAACAGGTCGTGTCGTTCCCGCCGCAGCCGGTGATCACCGAGGACAACCTCGTCGTCTCCATCGACACCGTCGTGTACTTCCAGGTCACGGATGCGCGCGCCGCGAGCTACGAGATCGCCAACTACCTCGGCGCCGTCGAGCAGCTCACCACCACCACGCTCCGCAACGTGGTCGGCAGCCTGAACCTCGAAGAGGCGCTCACCAGCCGCGACAACATCAATGGGCAGCTCCGGGTCGTGCTCGACGAGGCGACCGGCAAGTGGGGCGTGCGCGTGGGACGCGTGGAACTGAAGGCCATCGATCCGCCCGCCTCCATTCAGGACTCGATGGAGAAGCAGATGCGCGCAGAGCGAGATCGGCGGGCGCTCATCCTCACCGCCGAGGGCACCAAGCAGTCGGCGATCCTCACCGCCGAGGGCGCCCGGCAGGCCGCCATCCTCTCCGCCG
The DNA here is from genome assembly GCF_008642235.1 of Planctomonas psychrotolerans. Taxonomy (GTDB): domain Bacteria; phylum Actinomycetota; class Actinomycetes; order Actinomycetales; family Microbacteriaceae; genus Planctomonas; species Planctomonas psychrotolerans. The sequence continues at coordinate 106,616 of NZ_SJEV01000002.1, forward strand.
AGGGTGACGCACGCGCCCAGGTGCTCCGCGCGGAGGGCGAGGCGGAGGCCATCAAGACCGTCTTCGGTGCCATTCACGCCGGTGACCCCGACAACAAGCTGCTCGCCTACCAGTACCTGCAGACGCTGCCGAAACTCGCCGAGGGTGCGTCGAACAAGCTGTGGATCATCCCGAGCGAACTCACCGAGGCGCTGAAGGGCATCGGAACGGCGTTCACGGATCCGAGCGGTTCGGGTCTCGCCCGACGCCAGCCCGACACGGGTGCGGCGGATGCGGCGGGTATCGCGGATGCACCGGGCACCACGACTCGCGTGAGCGCGACGCCGGCTGAACCGCACCGCGACGACAACGCCACACCCCCCGCGCCCGCCATTCCCTGACCGCCCATCCCGTGTCCGGGTACTTCTCCCCCGATCCGCCGAGGGTGATCGCCCACCGCGGGCTGGCGCTCGATGCGCCGGAGAACACCGCACTCGCGTTCGAGCACGCCCTGGCCCTCGGCATCACGCACCTCGAGACGGACGTGCGCGCCACGAGCGACGGGGTGCCCGTGCTGTGGCACGACGAGACGCTCGAGCGCGTGGGCGGCGTGCGAGCGAGCATCGCCGACGTCCCGCTCGAGGACTTGCGGGCGATCGACCTCGGCCGGGGACAGCGCATCCTCACTCTCGCCGAGGCGCTCGACACCTTCCCCGACGCGATCTTCAACATCGACGTTAAGTCGGCGGACGCGACGGATGCCAGCGCCGCCGTCATCCGCGCCGCCGGCGCGGGTCACCGGGTGCTCGTCACCTCCTTCTCCCAGTCCCGCCGGACACGGACGCTGCGCACCCTCCCCGGCGTGGCCACATCGGCGTCCGCGTCGCGCCTCGCGATCGCCGTTCTCAGCGCGCGCGTCGGGCTGACGGTTCTCGCGCGACGGGCGCTCCGCCGTGTGGACGCGGTGCAGATGCCGGTGCGGGTACTGGGCGTGTCCACGATCACGCCCACGATGATCCGCCGGTTGCGCACGGCCGTTCGCGAGGTGCACGTTTGGACGATCAACGACGAATTCCTGATGCGCCGCCTTTTCGAGGCGGGCGTCGACGGGATCGTGACGGATCGGGCGGATCTCGCGCGCCGCATTCTTGCCTCATAGCGCTGAGAAACTGCTGGGAAGCGTAGCCTTCGGAAAGGATACGCCCAGCTTGTGCGTTTATAACTGGGACAGTCCGCGAGAGGAGACCACACAATGGCAGATCGCAGTTTGCGCGGCATGCGACTCGGATCACAGAGTCTGCAAAGCGAAGAGGGAGTTACCTTCTCACCGCGTCAGAAGAAGACCTACCGGTCCGAGAACGGTTCGACTTTCGAGGTTGTTTTCGCGGCCGACGCCGAAGTTCCCGACACCTGGGAGTCCCCGAGGAGCGGCCAGGAAGGCCGTCTCGTCGATGACAACGGGGCACTCGTCGAGCAGGACGAGGTCGAGACCAAGACCCCCCGCACGCACTGGGACATGCTGCTCGAGCGACGCACCCGCGCCGAGCTGGAGGAGCTGCTCGAAGAGCGACTCCAGTACCTCCGGTCCCGCCGCGGCGAACACAAGATTGGTGCCTAGCCCTTTCCCAGAGCCCCGCACCACGACGCCCCTCCCGTTCTCGAACGGGAGGGGCGTTTCTCATGACTCCAGCGTCCTTGGAGCCAAGCGTCTCCCGGTGCGATCAGGTCCGAGCGCGTAGCATCCGCGGGCGGAACAGCGCCACGACACCGAGCGCCGCGAGGCCGAACCCGTAGATGAGGGAGGACAGCGGCCCGCCGATCGTGCTCGCCGGCGTGCGCGTGTCGCTGAGCGGCACGGTCTCGACCATGCTGCCCGGCTCGTAGGGCGTGAGGGCGGCGAGCGTCGATCCGTCGGGGGCGATCATCGCGCTCGTGCCCACGGTGGAGATGTTCACGACGGTTCGGCCGATCTCGATCGCTCGGAGCCGGGCGATGGCCAGCTGCTGCACGTTCTCGTCGGTGCGACCGAAGTCGGCGTTGTTCGTCTGCGCGAGGATGACTTCGGCGCCGTCGTCGACCATCTCCGCGACGAGCCCGTCATCCGTGATGTCGAAGCAGATCGAGATGCCCGCGAGAACACCGTTCACGTCGAGCACCGTGTCCCGGGTGCCGAAGGAGTACCCCCGCGGCACCATGTCGATGAGGTTGGGCGCGAAGGGCCGCCAAAAGCTGCGGTCGGGCACGTACTCCGCGAACGGCACCGGGTGCTTCTTGTCGTACCAGTCGGTCACCCCCGACCCCGCCTCCCACAGCAGAGAGGTGTTGTAGCTGTTCCCGTCGCGCTCGGTGACCGTGCCGAGCACGACCGGCGCGTCCATCGCCCGACTGACTCCGTCCACCAGCCGTTCGGCTATCGCATCGCGCTGAGGATCGAGGTCAGATCCGTTCTCCGGCCACACCACCATGTCCACGTCCGCGTCGAGGTCGTACAGCGGACGGGTGGTGTCGACGTGCTTCTGCAGGTTCTCCCCGGGCTCGTACTGGGCGAAGAGACCGGAGTTGGTGTTGCCCTGCACGGCGGCGATCGTGCTGCTGCCGGAGGTCGGAGCCGGCCAGGCGGGCATCAGCACGAGCAGGGTGAGCGCGCCTACGGCGACGGCGCGGCGGGAGTACGCCGGCCAGTCGGCCTCGCGGGCGAGTTGGAGGCAGAGCACCACCACGGTGACGACGAGGAAACTCAGCCCCGACATGCCTACCCAGGCCACGAGGGGAGCGAGCGGGCTCTCCGACATCGCGTAGGCCACCCTCCCCCACGAGAATCCGCCGTAGGGCCAGGTGCTCGTGATCGCTTCGCGCAGCGTCCAGACGGCAGCGACCGCGAGCGGAACCATGCCGACGCGACCGATCCGACTGGGCCACACCACGGGGCCCTCTCGCAGCAGGAACGCCAACGGCACGGCGAACACCGCCCAGAACAGCGACTGCAGGCCCGACAGTGCGAGCCACGGCACCGGCCCGAGGTACACGGTGAGCCACTCGGTGTGTACGAGGTAGAAGGAAAGACCTCCGACCAGACCGACCGCCAGGGCGCCGCGCCCGGTGCGGCCCAGCAGGGCGAACAGGAAGACGCCCACACCCACGAGGGTGAACGGCCACAGGTTGCGGTCGGGGTATCCGACGTCGGAGACGAACCCGGATGCCACGGCGAGCAGGAGCGCGAGCCACAGTGGTACGCCGCGGAGTCCAGCGCCGGTATCGGGGGTCGGTGCCGGCGACGGGGAGCGGCTGCCGACGGGCCGCGGGGCGGGGCCGGCCATCGGCCACTCCGGGGAGCGTGGCACCGGGGCACCGCGGGCGGAGAGCTGTGCGGTCATCACGCCACGCTGGAGTAGGCGACGATGCCGCGCCGAACCAGGTCGAGCGCCGTGCGGGCATTGCGGGCGACCTTGCCGTCGGCCACGACGGAGAGCTGGTCGAGGAGGTCGATGGTCTGCTTGGCCCAGCGCACGAAGTCACCGGCGGCGAGATCGGCCTCGAAGAGCACGTCATCGAGGGTTCCGCCCCGAGCCCAGCGGTGCATCGCCATGCTCAACCCGGTCGAGATGGGCGACGTGACGGGAAGTCGGCGTTCCCGCTCGATGTCGTCGAGCTTCGCCCAGATCTCCTCCGTGCGTTCGAGGGCGGGGCGGAACGCGCCGCGCGGCAGGTACCGCTCCGACGGGTTCCCCTCGTCGCGCCGGGGCTCGTAGATGAGAGCGGTCGCCATCGCGGCGAGGCTCGCCGGGTCGAGCTCGGTCCACACGCTGTGCCGCAGGCACTCGGCCACGAGCAGGTCGCGCTCACCGTAGATGCGCTTCAGGGTGCGGCCGTTCGGCGTCGACACCACGTTCGACGACTCGTCGCGCTTGAGGTAGCCGAGGCCGAGCAGCAGCTCGGTCACGCGATCGAAGACCTTCGCGACGGCTCCGGTGCGGGTGCGGATCTGCGCGCTCAGCGCATCCGTCTGGTTCTTGAGCCGCCACCAGCGCTCCGCCCAGCGGGCGTGGTGCTCCCGGTCCTTGCAGCTGTGGCACGGATGCGCCTTCATGCGGCGGCGCAACTCGGTGAGCTCCTTCTGGCGGTCGTCGCGTTCCCCGCGCCCGGCCGTGTCGGCGCGGGCCGCTCCCTGGCGCTCGATCTGGCCGATCTCTCGGCGGATGCCGAAGTATGCGCCGAAGTCACCGAGGTGGCAGGTCATCGACTTCTCGTAGCCGGCGAGCGATTCCTCCTGCTGCCGCACCTTGCGCGCGAGGTCGACGACGGCGCGGTCGGCCTGGAACTGCGCGAAGGAGGACTCGAGGATGTCGCGGGTGCGCTCACGCCCGAACTGGTCGATGAGGTTCACGGCCATGTTGTAGGTGGGCCGGAAGCTGGAGTTGAGTGGATAGGTGCGTCGGGACGCGAGGGACGCGACGGCCTGCGGGTCGAGGCCGTCCTTCCACTGGATGACGGCATGACCCTCGACGTCGATGCCCCGGCGGCCGGCGCGGCCGGTGAGTTGCGTGTACTCCCCCGGCGTCAGCGGCACGCGCGCCTCGCCGTTGAACTTCTCGAGCTGCTCGAGCACCACCGTGCGCGCGGGCATGTTGATGCCGAGCGCCAGCGTCTCCGTGGCGAACACCACCTTCACCAGCTTGCGCTGGAACAGCTCCTCCACCACCTCCTTGAAAGCGGGAAGCAGGCCGGCATGGTGGGCGGCGACGCCCCGCTCGAGTCCCTCGAGCCATTCCCAGTAGCCGAGCACCGCGAGATCGGCGTCGAGCAGAGTGCGGCACCGCTCGTCGACGATGGCGCGGATCTCGTCGCGCTCGTGCTGCTGGGTGAGCCGCACGCCGGCGCGGAGCACCTGCTGCACCGCGGCGTCGCATCCGGCCCGGCTGAAGATGAAGAAGATGGCGGGCAGAAGGTGCTTGGAGCGCAGCATCTCGATCACCTCGGGCCGCTGCATGCGGCCGGGGTCGTATCCGCCCTTCGCGCCGCCGTTCCCCCCCTTCCGTCCCCGCGGACCGGAGTACGCGCGGGAGTCGCGCCCGGCGCTCTGGGCGAGCCGCATCAGCTCCGGGTTCACCCGGTGGGTGGCGGCGAGGCCGGAGGAGTCGAAGAGGTCGAGCATTTTGTGCCGGAGCAGCACGTGCTGGTCGAGCGGCACGGGCCGCTCCTCGCTCACGATCACGTCGGTCTCGCCGCGCACGACCTGCAGCCAGTCGCCGAACTCCTCGGCGTTGGACACCGTGGCGGAGAGCGACACCAGCCGCACCTCCTCCGGGAGGTGAATGATGACCTCCTCCCACACGGCGCCGCGGAACCGGTCGGCGAGGTAGTGCACCTCGTCCATGATCACGAAGGAGAGGTCGCGCAGCAGGTCGGAGTTCGCGTAGAGCATGTTCCGCAGCACCTCGGTGGTCATCACCACGATGCGCGCGCCGGAGTTCACGTTGGTGTCCCCGGTGAGGAGCCCCACCTCGTCGGGCCCGTACTCCCGCACGAACTCGGAGTACTTCTGATTGCTCAGGGCTTTCATCGGCGCGGTGTAGAAGATCTTCGCCGCGGGCCGCTGCATGGCGAGGAACACGGCGAACTCGGCGACCACCGTCTTGCCGGCCCCGGTGGGGGCGGCCACGAGCACGCTCCGGCCCTCCTCCAGCGACCGGCACGCGCTCTGCTGGAACGGGTCGAGGTCGAACCGCAGACCGGTGCGGAACGCATCCAGCTTCGGCGACGACGCCCGAGTCCGTGACGCGGCGTAGCGTTCGGCCGGGGACAGCGAGGAGGTCATGAGAGACCGTACTCCGCTTCCATCACCCGAACCTTGCGGGCGCGTCGCCGGTCGTTGAACACGGCGATGGCCGCAGCGATCAGGTAGAGGCCGATCATGGGGATGGCGAGGAGGAACATCGACATGACGTCGGCAGCCGGTGTCGCGATCGCGCAGAACACGGTGATCGCGAGGATGGCCAGGCGCCATGACTTGAGGATCGTCTCACCGGACAGGATGCTCATCGCGTTGAACAGCACGAGGAACGCCGGAAGAACGAACGCGATACCCACCGCGAACACGAGCTTCAGCACGAAGTCGAAGTACTGCCGCGCGGTGATGAGCGACGAGTCCTCCATGCCGGCGAACCGGGTGAGCAACTCGACGATGTGCGGCAGCACCCACCAGCCGGCGATGCACCCGAGCAGGAACAACGGCACCGCGGAGAAGAAGAAGCCGAAGGTGTACCGCTTCTCCTTCTGGGTGAGGCCGGGCACCAGGAACGCGAAAATCTGGTAGAGCCACACCGGGCTCGAAATGATAAGTCCGGCGTAGAGCGAGATCTGCAGCTTGAGGTCGAACGCCGACGTGATGGTCTCGTAGTTCAGGGTCGCCGCGCGACCCTGGTCCTCCCCCACCTCAAGGATGGGTTCGCGGAGCGCATCGAGGATAAAATCGGAGAGGAACCAGCCGCCGATGGCGGCCAGCACCACCGCGATACCGGAAATGAAGAGACGCTTGCGCAGCTCGAGGAGATGCTGCCCGAGCGACATCTTCCCGTCAGTGGCACTCGACTTACGAGAACGAGCGGCCACGAATGCTAAGGCTTATTCAGCGGATCGTTCGGGCTGTTGCGCGAGACGTAGTCGGTCGAGGTGCGGTCGGTATCGTTCCGGGGGAACTCGTCCGTGGTGCCGTCCGACCGGGCCGGGCGATCCGTGTTGTTCTCTTCCTTCATGGTCTTGATCTCACCCTTAAAGATGCGCATCGACTGACCGAGGCTCTTGGCGAGGCCGGGAAGCTTGGGAGCTCCGAACAACAGCAGGATGACCACGACGAGGATGATGAAGTGCCAGCCCTGTAGGTTTCCAAGCATGGTTCAGACTCCTTTGATCTGTGCGGCAGCAAGCCGATAGTCGGCGCTGGTCAGAAGTCTACCCCGGGCGATTCTGTTCTCCCTGCGCGCCTCGCGCACATCGAGTACGCGCCGGTAGTCGTCCACCACGTCGGGGTAGTCGCGCAGCACAGCGGGGGTGAAATCGCGCCCCGCCACGTCAGCCGACCGCGCGGACAGCAACTGCGTCTTCTCGGCGAGGAGCGCTAGTTCGCGGAGGGCCGCCGTCGCTTTGCGGAACAGTCGCACACCGAGATACGCATACATGCCGAGGAGAGCGAGCACGAGCCCGCCCCAGATGAGGATCCACGACCACCACGGCATGAGAACAGGCTACAAGTAGCGCGCCGCTCCGGCGGACGCCCAGTCGGCGACGGCCCGGCGCGCGTCCTCCGGCTGCAGCACCACGACGACTCCGGGCATGCCCGCGATGAGCCGCTTCAGCCCGTGGTAGTGCGCGACCCGCAGCGTCGTCTCCAGCCATCCGTTCCGGGTGGCGCTCGGACGGGTCTTCGCGCCGTCGGGGATGTAGTCGCCGAGGAGGGGAAGGGCCGCGGCGGCGACGTCGATCGTGACGACGAGGTCCTCCTCCGACGGCTCGAACAGGGTGTCGGGCAGCGGCAGGTCTTCGGGGCGGTGCTCGATCGGCTTGGTCGTAGCGGTGAGGTGGGTGATACGGTCGAGGCGGAACGTGCGGAGCGCACCGCGGTCGTGGTCCCAACCGCGGAGGTACCAGTCCTGATCGATCGATTCGATCCGCAGCGGATCCACGTGCCGGCGCTCGCTCGCCCCCCGGGCGGTGCGGTAGTCGAACTCGACGCGGCGACCATCGGCGACCGCGGCGCGGATGATCCGCAGCTCGTCGTCGGAATCCGATCCGGCGACGGCGACCTGGCTCGGATTCGAGGACGAGCCGCGCGCGAGCTTCGCCATCAACGACGTGACGATCTCCCGATCCGCGTGCTCCGGCAGCGCCGACAGGTACTGCAGTCCGGCGATGAGCGCGGCCGCCTCGCGCGCGGAGAAGCGCGGCGAGTCGTCGATGGCCACCATGTGGGTGAGCACGATCTGGTCGTTCTGCTCGAAGTCGTCCCAGGCGATGTCGAACAGGTCACCGTGCTGGTAGGAACTGGTGTCGCCCGGCACTCCCGACACCGCGATGAGCCGCACGGCCTTCCGCAGCTGCTCGGGGCTGACCCGGAAGTGCGCAGCGGCCTCAGCGACGCTGACCGGCCCGCGCTCCGTGAGGTACGGCACGAGAGCGAGGAGGAAGGTGAGTTTGTCCTGCGCCTGCAGCGGCGCCTGCCGCTCAGCCACGGTCGATCCCGGTGGTGTCGTCGGCCCCGGCGGTGTCCGCGGTGATCGAGGCGCCGTGCGCCTCCGCGGTGGCGGTGAGGCGATCGAGAACGGCCTCGCGCAGCCACTCCGGTTCGATGACGACCACTTCGGGACCGTACCCGGCGAGCTCATCGGCGATCAGGTTGAGGTCCGAGTAATGCAGGGTGACCCGGTTCTCACCGGTGACCTCGCTGCCCTTGCGCCGCGTGAGGCGAGCGGCGGCATCCGTGCCCGGCTCCACGTCGATGACCCCGACACCGTTCTCCCAGATCTCATCGAGTTCGCGGAGTGCGCGCTCCGCGTGGTCGCTGCCCGTGTCGTCGAAGCTGGCACCGGTGAGGGTGACCGGACCGACGATCCGCGAGAGGAGGAAGGTGCGGGTCTCCTCCGCATCCTGGTCGATGCCGTGCACGTGCCAGCGGCCCTGATGCTGCACCAGGGCCAACGGCGCGAGCGTCCGCAGGCGCGCCTCCGCGTTGCCCGGCTTCAGGTAACCGAAGCGCACGATGTGGCGGCGCTCGAGCGCGATGCTCAGCGGGTCGAACGCGGACTCCCGCACGCGGAGGCGCGGCGCGTAGCCGATCATGGGTTCGTCGGACTCCACCCCGAGGGAGCGCAGCTTCATGAGGGCTCGCCGGGACTCCGCGCTCAGCGACCCCTCCCGCCACACCATCGCGGCGAGGTTGAGCAGCGTGGTCTCGGCTCCGGAGAACGTGATGTCGAGCGGCAACTCGTAGCTGCCGCGTGGGATGCGGTAGCGCAGGATGTGGTTGTTACCGGTCTGCCCCGGGTCCTCGATCGTCTCCAACGGCACGCCGAGTTCGCGGATGTCGTCTTTGTCGCGTTCGAACTGCCGCTCGAGGTTGGCGTTGTCACCGCCCATGCGGTACTTCTGCCGGTAACCCTGAACGGTGGAGAGCACCTCGTTCTTCGTGAGGCCGGACTGGGTGGCGAGCAGAGCGAGCACCAGGCTGAAGAGGCGCTCCTCCACCGGCACGCGGGGCGCGGACTTCTGGTCGGTCACGATCGGCTCCTCGAACGGACGGTGCTCGTGCTGCGGTGCGACCTAATCGGTCACGCCGAGCACGTCGATCACGAAGACGAGAGTGGACCCGGCGGGGATCGATCCGGATGCCTCGTCGCCGTAGGCGACGTCGGGCGGCAGCACGGCGAGCACCTGGTCGCCGACCTGAGCGCCGATGAGCGCATCCGCGAAGCCTTTGACCACGCCCTGCTGCTCGGCACTGCCCTCCTGCGCGGGGAAGCTGACGGGGGTGCCCCGCGTCCAGCTGGAGTCGAAGACCTCGCCGGAGTCCCAGAGCACGCCGGTGTAGTGCACCATGACGGTGTCACCCTCGCTGACCTCGACTCCGTCGCCCTCGCGCAGCAGCGTCTCGCGGTATTCGTCGGGCGCCGCGCTCGGCGGAATGGTGATGCCGGGCACGCCGTCGTGGTCGGTGACGACGGACGGGAAGCCCGCGCGGGCGGGGCGCGGATCACCGGTAGCACGGCTCGGGAACGTCTCGATCACGTCGGCCACGAACACGAGGGTGTCGTCGGCGCCGACGCCGAGCTGGCTGCTCCCGGTCTCGCCGAAGGCATCCTCGGGCGGAACGGCGACAGCGACGCGGGATCCCTCGGTGGCGCACTGCATGGCCTCCTGGAAGCCCGCGATACCGGTGAGCGCCTGAAGGGTGATGAGTTGGGGCTCGCCGGTGCTTTGGTCGACGCCAATCGGACCGTACGGCTGGATGACCTCGCCGGTGCGGCCGTTGTAGACGGCGAAGTTCGCGAACATGGGGGTGAGCATCGAGACCGACTCACCGGCGCCGTCTTCCAGGATGGAGACCTGGGTGCTGCTCGCCACGAGCGGCGTGGGGAAGGACAGGTCGTCGAGGGAGTCGCCAGCGGCGCCGGTCGCGGCGATGGCCTCGGACGCGTTGCCGGAGGTCACGTCGCAGGTGGGCTCGACGGTGCTGCCGGGCGTGCTGCAGGCCGTCAGACCCAGTAGGAGTCCGGCACTGGTGATGAGCGCGGCAGTCGTGCGCACGGGTCCTCGTTTCGACAAAAGAACGTGGGTCGGTCCGGTCGCGGCGATGCCGCGTCGGGCTCCGACAATCTTAGTGACGATTACTCCCGGCGGCTCCGCACCGTGCGCCGTCCCCACCCTTGACGGTCCCTGCGCCCGCCGAAGGGACGCACCCTTGACGGTCCCTGAGCCCGTCGAAGGGATGCACCCCCACGGTCCCTGAGCCTGTCGAAGGGACGGAACCGTGCGAACGCCCCTTCGACAAGCTCAGGGACCGTAAGGGGACAAGCTCAGGGACCGTTTGGGACGGGCTCAGCGACCGTATGGGACGAGCTCAGCGAGCGCCGGCGTCGTCCGCGTCTGCGTCCGCATCAGCAGCGGCGGGCTCGCCGCGGGAGGCGGCCAGCTCGGCGGCGGCACCGGCCGCACGCACACGACGGCGCAGGCTCTTCGCACTCACGTCCCGCTCTCCCAGCGCTCCGGGCGTCCACGACTCGATGTCCTCGTCGGCGAAGTCGGACTTCGACGCGCGGCGCTTCAGCTGCGGCAGGATCGCGCCGGGCGCGAGACGACGGGCGGTGACGAGGAATCCGGTGTGCCCGATCATGCGGTGGTCGGGTCGCACGGCGAGACCCTCCACGTGCCAGCCGCGAATCATCGTCTCCGAAGCGTCCGGTTCGGTGAAGAGGTCGCTATTGCGGATCGCCTCGCTCACCCGCGAGAGCTGGGTCACGGTGGCCACGTAGCAGAGCAGCACGCCGCCGGGGGTGAGCGCGTCGGCGACCGGCCCGATGCACTCCCAGGGCGCGAGCATGTCGAGCACGACGCGGTCCACGGAGCCGGGTTCGGTCACCGTGGGCAGGGCGTCGGTGAGGTCGCCGAGGGTGATGGACCAGTTCTCCGGTGTGCTGCCGAAGTAGCTCGTCACGTTGCCGCGGGCGACCTCGGCGAACTCCTCGCGTCGCTCGAACGACAGCAGGCGCCCGGTGGGTCCGAGAGCGCGAAGCAGCCACATCGACAGCGCGCCGGAGCCGACACCGGCCTCCACGACGGTGGCGCCGGGGAACACGTCGGCGAGGGCGAGGATCTGCGCCGCATCCTTCGGGTAGATGATGGCGGCGCCGCGCGGCATGGACATGACCACGTCGGCGAGCAGCGGGCGGAGGGCGAGGTGCTCGACACCGACGGTGTTCTGCACCACGGATCCGTCGGGGAGGCCGATGATGGCGTCGTGCTCGATGGCGCCGCGGTGGGTGTGGAACACCTTGCCGTGCTCGAGCACGATCGTGTTCATGCGGCCCTTCGGACCGGTGAGCTGCACGCGGTCGCCGGCCTGGAACGGTCCGGAGAACCGGCTGCCCGTCGCCTCCGCGGTCACGCGGACACCGAGAGACGCGACAGATCGAGCACGGTGCGGTTCTGCAGCGTGTCCCAGAGCACGTAGGCGTCGCTCTGCGGAAGTGGCAGCACGTGCGGTACACCCACGACCGTGGCACCGGACGCAACGGCCGCGGCGAGGCCGGGTTGCGAGTCCTCGATGGCCACGCATTTCGTCGGGTCGACGCCGAGGCGAGCCGCGGCGGTGAGATAGGCCTCCGGATGCGGCTTCGGCTGGTCGACCATGTCCCCGGCGATGATGACGTCGAACGCGTCGAACGGGATGGCATCGGCGATGGCGCGTGCCATCCGCTCCACCGACATCGTGACGAGGGCCATGGGCACGCCGGCGTCGCGCACCGAGGTGAGGAGATCCAGGGCGCCCGGCCGCCAGGGCAGTTCGTCGCGCAGGCGGAGCAGCACGCCGTCGGTGAGCCGGTCGACGATCTCGTCGGCGCTCAGCCGCACGCCGGCATCCTGAAGTATCCGGGCGGAGTCCCACAGACCGCTGCCGACGAGCTTCATGCCATCCGCATGAGTCCAGGTGCCGCCGAAGGACTCGACCATCGCGCGCTCACCGTCCAGCCAGTACGGTTCGGTGTCGACGATGGTGCCGTCCATGTCCCACAGGACGGCGGCGGGAGTCTCGTTAGTCACGGCGACTGAGTCTATCCGGGCCCGCCACGCCTATCCTTGACCAGAGGCTTCCGAGCGGTGGCCGTTGTGAGCAAGGTGGGAGCCCGAATTGGCGGAAGGCACGAGCCTGTCGAGTGGACGACTGATGGTCGTCGCGTTCGAAGGATGGAACGACGCGGGCGAAGCGGCGAGTGGAGCCGTGCGCGCGCTGAAGGACCTGCTCGACCTCATTCCCCTGGCGCAGGTGGACCCGCAGGAGTACTTCGACTTCCAGTTCACCCGGCCGCAGGTCGTGCAGGACGACGATGGACGACGCCTCATCGAATGGCCCGGAGCGACGATCTACGGTCCCCGTGAGCCGAAGGCCCCCGGCCTGCCGCTCGCCGCCGACGCCGACCTCGCCGTCAGTGGCGACAACGGGGGCAACATCTACCTCCTGCTCGGCACCGAGCCGTCGAGACGGTGGAAGAACTTCACCGCCGAGGTGCTCGATACCGCGCGGACCGCGGGCGTGCAGGCCATCGTGCTGCTGGGAGCCCTGCTCGCCGACGTGCCGCACACCCGGCCCATCTCGGTCTTCGCCACCAGCGAGAACGCCACGGTGCGCACGGAGCTCGGCATCGAACGCAGCACCTATGAGGGGCCGGTCGGCATCCTCTCGGTGATCGCGGAGGCGGCCGAGGCGATCGGCATCCCGACCGTCTCGGTGTGGGCCTCCGTGCCGCACTACGTGCACAACGCGCCGTCGCCCAAGGCCACGCTCGCGTTGATCGACCGCCTCGAGGAGATGGTCGATGTGGTCATCCCCCGCGCCGCCATGGTGGAGGAGGCGGCGGCCTGGGAGACCGGAATCGACGCGCTCGCCGGCGAGGACGAGGAGATGGCCGCGTACATCGAGCAGCTCGAACAGGCGCGCGACACGGTGGACTCCCCCGAGGCGAGTGGCGAGGCGATCGCGCAGGAGTTCGAGAAGTATCTGCGTCGCGACGACGGACGGGATGGCCGCGGCGACCGGGGCGACCGTCCCGACGAGCCGCGCCGCCCCCGCGAGTAGCGCCCCGCGCTAGATGACACCGAGGGCGAGCATCGCGTCGGCCACGCGGGTGAAGCCGCCGATGTTGGCGCCGAGCACGTAGTTGCCGGGCTCTCCGTACTCGTCCGCGGTCTCGACGCACCGCTCGTGGATGCCCCGCATGATCTCCTCGAGGCGCTCCTCGGTGTGCGCGAAGGTCCACGAGTCGCGCGACGCGTTCTGCTGCATCTCGAGCGCGCTGGTGGCCACGCCGCCCGCGTTGGCCGCCTTGCCGGGTCCGAACAGCACCGACGCGTCGGTGAAGATCCGCACCGCCCCGGGCGTGCACGGCATGTTGGCCCCCTCGGCCACGGCGACCACGCCGTTGTCGACGAGAACGCGAGCATCGGCATCCGACAGCTCGTTCTGGGTGGCGCACGGCAGCGCCACGTCGATGTGCGTCGCGTCGGCGATGCTCCAGATGCTGCTGTCCGCCCGGTAGTCGGATGCCGACCCGCGCGCGTCGGCGTAGTCGCTGAGACGGCCGCGGTCGACCTCCTTCACCTGCCGCAGGAGGTCGAGATCCAGCCCGTCGGCGTCGTAGACGACGCCCGACGAGTCGGAGCACGCCACGACGGTCCCGCCCATCTGGTGCACCTTCTCGATGGCGTACAGCGCGACGTTGCCTGAGCCGGACACGAGCACGCGCGATCCGTCGAAGGACTGCTCACGGGTCTTCAGCATCTCCTGCGCGAAGAACGCCGCGCCGTAGCCGGTGGCCTCGGTGCGGACGAGCGAACCGCCCCAATTGATGCCCTTGCCGGTGAGCACGGCCGACTCGTAGCGGTTGGTGATGCGCTTGTACTGGCCGAACAGGAAGCCGATCTCGCGTCCACCGACTCCGATGTCTCCGGCCGGCACGTCGGTGTACTCGCCGATGTGCCGGTACAGCTCCGTCATGAACGACTGGCAGAACCGCATGATCTCGGCGGTGGACCGGCCCTTCGGATCGAAGTCGCTGCCGCCCTTACCGCCACCGATCGGCATCCCGGTGAGCGCGTTCTTGAACACCTGCTCGAAGCCCAGGAACTTGATCGTGCCGAGGTAGACCGACGGGTGGAACCGCAGTCCGCCCTTGAACGGCCCGAGGGCGGAGTTGAACTCCACGCGGAAGCCCCGGTTGATCTGCACGCGGCCCGCGTCATCCACCCACGGCACCCGGAAGATGATCTGGCGCTCGGGCTCGCAGATGCGCTCGAGGATCGATGCTTCCGCGTACTGAGGGTTCTTCGCGATCACCCGGCCGAGCGACTCGAACACCTCGAGAGCGGCCTGGTGGAACTCGACCTCACCGGCGTTGCGCCTGAGCACCTCGTCGAAGATGGGCTGAATGCGGGGGTGCAGCTCTGGCATGGCGGTCCTTCGTCGTCGTCATCGTCGAGCCTCCGAGCCTAACGCTGTCGCGGCACGCGTTTCTCACTCGCGGCCCGCGACGCATCACCTACCGGGAGTGGAGGGCACGTGCCGGGACGGAGGGTGGGATTGGGGTGGGGTTCGTGCGGGGCGGGGTCAGCGAGCGAGGTCGATGCCGAGGAGGGCGTCGATGAGGTCGACCGCGACGGGCGCAGCCGTGCCGGGGTGCGCCGCCACCCAGTCGTCGATCGCATCGAGGGCGGACGGCGTGTCGAGATCGAAGCCGAGGTGCTTGCGCACCGCTGCGAGCAGGTCGGATGCGTCACCATCGGCGACATACGCGCCGAGCGCACCGTCGGCGCCGTCGCCCGCCGACCCCGTGAGGGACTGCCAGCGGGCGAGGCGGGCGATGGCCTCATCGAGCACCGCATCCGTCCACTCCCAGTCCGACCGGTAGTGGTGCGCGAGCACGGCGAGTCGGATGGCGCGGGGATCGACTCCGCGCTCCCGCAGGCGCGATACCAGCACGAGATTGCCGAGCGACTTGCTCATCTTCTCGCCCTGATACGCCACCATGCCGGTGTGCGAGTAGATGCAGGCGAAGTGCTTGCCGGTGAGGGCGGAGGCGTGCCCGGCCGACATCTCGTGGTGGGGGAAGATCAGGTCGGAGCCCCCGCCCTGCACGGTGACGGCGTCGCCGAGGTGACGCAACGCGATGACGGAGCACTCGACGTGCCAGCCGGGGCGACCGCTGCCGACACGGCTGGGCCACGACGGCTCGCCCGGTCGGGCCGCCAGCCACAGCAGCGGGTCGAGGCGGTTGCGCTTGCCCTCGCGGTCGGGGTCTCCGCCGCGCTCGGCGAAGAAGCGCAGCATCGTGTCGGCGTCGTAGTTGCTCTCCTGGCCGAGGCGCCAGGGAGTGCCGGATTCGGCCCGCGCGATGTCGAAGTACACGTCCGCCGCATCCGGGTCGACGGCGCTCGGTGCGGGCACGGAGTAGGCGTACCCCGTGTCGACGAGCTGCTCCACGGCATCCGCGATCTCGTCGATCACCTCGCTGACGGCGATGAACTCGTCGGGCGGCAGCACCCGCAGGCTCTCCATGTCGTCGCGGAACAGCTGCGTCTGCTCGGCGGCGAGGTCGCGCCAGTCGACGCCGGTGGCGGTGGCGCGCTCGAGGAGCGGATCGTCGATGTCGGTGACGTTCTGCACGTAGCGCACATCGTATCCGGCGTCACGCCACACGCGCTGCAGCGTATCGAACGCGATGTAGGTGGCGGCGTGGCCGAGATGCGTGGCGTCGTACGGCGTGATGCCGCACACGTACACGCCCGCCTTGTTATCGCCCGAGCACTCGGCGAGCGACAGACGCTGCGCCGCCGTGTCGAACACGAGCGGCGGCGTGCTGGCGCCCGGAAGGGAGGGAACGGGAAGGGATGCCCACGAGTGCATGCGGTTCTCCTATGCGGCGATGACGCCGGTGGCGAGCAGCACGAGCAGCACTCCGCCGAGCAGGATGCGGTAGATGACGAAGGGCAGGAAGCTCTTCGTCTTGATGTAGTTCATGAGGAACGCGATGACGGCGAGACCCACGCCGAACGCCACGACGGTGGCGACCAGCGTCTCCAGCGGGCCGTACACCCCGGTCTCGTCGAAGCTCTGCAGCAGCTCGTAGAAGCCGCTGCCGAAGACGGCGGGCACGGCGAGCAGGAACGCGTACTCCGCCGCGGCCGGTCGCGAGTAGCCCATGAAGAGGCCGGCCGTGGTGGTGGCACCGGACCGGGAGACGCCGGGGATGAGTGCGAGCGCCTGCGCGAATCCGTAGACGACGCCGTGTCCGACGGTGAGGTGCTCGAGGTCGCGCGTGCGCCGTCCCAGCCGGTCTGCGATGCCCAGGAGGATCCCGAAGACGATCAGCACGATGGCGATCAGCCAGAGCGAGCGGAACGTGTCGCGGATGATGTCCTGGAAGACGAAGCCGAGCACGCCGATGGGCAGGCTGCCGAGGATGATGAGCCAGCCCATGCGCGCATCCGGATCGTTCTTCGGCACGGAGCCGCGGAGCGAGCCGAACCAGCGGGCGATGATGCGCACAATGGTCTTGCGGAAGTAGAGGAGCACCGCGGCCTCGGTCCCGATCTGGGTGATCGCGGTGAAGGTGGCGCCGGGGTCGGTCGCCCCTTCGAAGAAGAGTCCGGTGACTCGGAGGTGTGCGCTGGAAGAGATGGGGAGGAACTCGGTGAGACCCTGTACCAGGCCGAGGATGATCGCCTCAATAAAACCCAATGAACACTCCAGCTTCGGTGACCGCTGGAGCGATCAGTAGTCGAGCAGCAGGTCAGTCAACACCCGCCTGCCAAAGACTAATGCGTCGAGCGGCACCCGCTCGTCCACACCGTGGAACATCGATGGGAAGTCGAGGCTCGCGGGCAGTTGCAGCGGTGCGAAGCCGTAGCCGGTGATGCCGATCAGGCTGAGCGCCTTGTTGTCGGTGCCGCCGGAGAGAAGGTAGGGCAGCACCTCCGCCTCGGGGTCGTGATGCTTGAGCTTCTGCACCATGGCCTCGACGAGCGGTCCACCGAAGGGATTCTCGAGCCCCACGTCCTGGTGCACCACCACGACCTCGACGCCGTCTCCCGCGAGTTCGCGCACCCGCTCGAGCACGGCATCCTCCTCACCCGGAAGCACCCGGATGTCGACGAGCGCCTCCGCCGTGTCGGGAATGACGTTGTGCTTGTACCCGGCCTTCAGCAGCGTGGGGTTGGTGGTGGTGCGCAGCGTCGCCTGGATGAACTTGGCGGCCGTGCCGGTGGCGATGGCGATCTCGTCGGGGGCGAGCTGCTTCGCATCCATGCCGATGATGGCGGCCACGCGGTCGAGCAGCGAGCGAGTGGTGTCGGTGAGGTGCACGGGCCACTCCTGGCTGCCGATGCGGGCGATCGCGCCGGCGAGGCGGGTGACGGCGTTGTCGCGGTTCACCTGCGAACCGTGGCCTGCCGTGCCGCGGGCGATGAGCCGCACCCAGACGAGCGCCTTCTCCCCCGTCTGCAACAGGTAGGCGCGCTGGCCGTCGAGGTCGATCGAGTAGCCGCCGACCTCGCTGATGGCCTCGGTCGCGCCGTCGAACAGCTCAGGGTGGTTCTCCACCAGGTAGTGCGAGCCCTCGATGCCGCCCGCCTCCTCGTCGGCGAGGAAGCCGAGCACGAGCTCGCGTTCCGGCTGCCGGCCTGAGGTGAGGATGTCGTCGACCGACGCGAGGATCATCGCGTCCATGTTCTTCATGTCGACCGCGCCGCGGCCCCAGAGCAGGCCGTCCTTGATGACGCCGCCGAAGGGGTCGACAGACCAGTTGGCCGGGTCGGCCGGCACCACGTCGAGGTGACCGTGCACCACGAGCGCGGGCTTGCTCGAATTGCGGCCGGGGACGCGCGCGACCACGCTGGTGCGGCCGGGCGCCGCCTCGAACATCTGCGGTTCGAGGCCGAGCCGACGCAGGTGCGCCTCCACGTATTCGGCCGCCTCGGTCTCCCCGTTCGACCGGCCCTCGCCGTAGTTCGTGGTGTCGAACCGGATCAGGTCGCGGGCGATCTCCGCCGTGAGGTCGAGTTCCGTGGGCTCCTGCGCATCGCTCATTCCTTCACGCTACCCGCTCCGGATGGCGCATCCGGCCGGTGGTGCGCGCGGCTGATCCGCTCGGTCGCCGCGACGAGGGCGAGCGAGCGAAGGGGGTCGGAGTTTCGTGCTAATCTCGGTTGTCGGTTGATCCGCAAGGTGAAATCGGATGCGCGCGGATGGCGGAAATGGCAGACGCGCTAGCTTGAGGTGCTAGTGCCCGTATAGGGCGTGGGGGTTCAAGTCCCCCTTCGCGCACACTGTGTTGAGACAGTGGCTCTCCAGAAATGTGGAGCCGAGAAGAGGGTCGGTTCGGGCTGAGAAGCCCGGGCCGGCCCTCTTTTGTGCGCCCGCGCCACTCACGACCGGGCGGGCCGCCACATCGTCGGCACCACCGGGCCGTTCGGCAGCCGTATTTCGCCGACGGTGCCGAAGCCGAAGCGCTCGTAGAAGGGAACGTTGGCCTCCGAGCTCGACTCGAGGTACGCCGGCATGCCGCGACCGTCGACCTCGGCGAGGGCCTTCCGCATGAGGGCCGTCCCCACGCCTCTCCCCTGCAGCTCCGGACGGGTCCCCAGATCGGAGAGATAGAAGTGCGGTTCCTCCGGATGCGCCCTCTCGTATGCGGTCGTCATGGTCAGGCTGCGCACAGTGGCGCCGCCCATCACGCGGATCAGTTCGGGAAGCGCACGCACCTCACTGGCTCTACTCGACTTCCATCGTTCCGGCGGGTCCCACATCGCGCCGCCGACCGTGCGGCCATGGAGGTCGGCGACGTAACAGTGACCGTGCACCACGTGGAAGCGCCGGGCGAGCATCCGGAAGACGGCGGGCATCCGGCGCTCCCGCTCGTCGTCCCGCGGGACGAGCCAGGAGACCACCGGATCGGTCTGGAACGCGGCGGCCAAGGCGGACGCCAATGCGTCGACGTCTCGCTGCGTCGCGACGCGTACCAGCACAGAGGACGACGCCTGCACACTCGGATCGTACTCGCCGTGAGGCTGACGCTTCACCGGTGATTCCAGCCGCCTTCGGACCACTACCACCGAGCGGATGACCGATGCGGGAGTCACACGGAACTCTCAGGCCCGGCGAGTTTGAATCGGTGTCTGACCGGGACTGTTGTCCAAGCGCCACCTGTGTAACGACGCGGTCGCGGCGAGGTGTGTTCGAGCTGGACCGTTGCAGTCCGGTCACAAGCCGCAGTGTCACCCGAGCGAGCTACCTACCGTGGAAATGCGGCGCACACAGCTCTGTTGGGCGAAGCCGTCGTGCCGCCGGTTTCGCAGACGAGAGAATTCGAGACAGCTCACATGAACACCATCACGCATCCCGAGAAGAAGAAGTACACCCGGATCACCCGCGCCGCCGTGCTCGGCGCGGCACCCGTGCTCGCCCTGGGACTGACCGGCTGCAACACCGCCGGTGCCGAGGACAGCGCCGACGTCGAGGACGTACAGGAACTCGACGAGGAGGAGCCCGTCGAAGAACCCACGGACGAAGCCGTTGATGCGGACGAGTCGGGGAACGGTTCCGAGTTCGAGTACGACGGCGTGTACGACCAAGCCTTCTACGACGATTTCGACGCGGTCTATCTCGGGGGGATCGTGTCGGTGACGGCGGTGGTCAACGACGTGGTCAGTCCGGAAGCATTCACTCTCGCTGCGGCTGACGACACCTCCGTCACCGAGCTCCTGGTGCTGCACGACGGATCGGCAACCAACGTGGAACCGGATGCGGACGTGAGGGTCACCGGCACGGCGGAGGAGAACTTCATCATCACCGACGCGGAGGAGAGCATGGGAGTCGACCTCGACGACGATGCCTTCTCCGAATGGGAAGGAATGCCCTACATCGACGCGAACACCATCGACGGCTCGGTCGACCTCGACGAGTAGAACCAACTCATGCCGCAGAGCCCGTCGGTCGGCGTCACACGCCACCGGCGGGCTCTTCGGCTGCCGTCGCGGCGCCGGTCCCGCAGGCAACCTCGTGATCACCGACGGAACCAACTCGCAGGTGCTCGTTCAGCGGTAGCCATCAGCGGTGGCGAAGCCGCTCATCGCTTCCGCAGATCGAGGTTGAGCGCCTCGCCCACATACAGCACTGGATCCTCGGGCGAAGGAGATCGTGCGGGATTGAGGTGAAACAGATCATCGGAGTACATTCCGAACCGTCCGGCGACTTCGGCGAGCAGATCGCCCGGTGCCACGGTGTAGGCGACCGGGCGGCCTGCTTCGTCGGTGACGACCTGCCCGTTCGCTCCTCCGCCGCTGCCCGCGTCGATCAATGGATCGAGGAACGGACGCAGCGGGCCGAAAGTTCACTCGATCGGGGCACGAGCGGTGACCCGGTCGATACAGCTCTGCGCATCATCCGGTGCCGCCGGCGTGGTCAGAACGATCTCGGTGATGAACGTCGGGTCGCCACGACCGAACGAGAGGGGCATGATGAGTGGACCGCTCGGCGTACCTGCGACGATGTCCGGGAACGCGAATCCACCGCCGCCCACACACGGCTCTGTCGCTGAACGACCGAACGGAGCCCGGACGCCGAGCCGCTCCTGTGTCGTTGCGAACTCGCGCACAGCGAACTCGCCGAGATCAGCCGTGATGACAACATCAACCGCTCCCTTCGTAGATCCGTCGGTCGAGGTGAATGAGCCTGTTGCGACAACGCCGTCCGGAACGGGCTCCTCGCGGATACTCTGCGCAGCAGGCGACTGGGCCTCGGCAGTCACGGACGAATGGAGGGTTCCGGCCACCGGCGGAGCGCTCGGGGTACCGCATGCGACGAGCAACAGCGAGGTACGACACCCCGACCGCCGATGCCCGCCTTCGCCACATGTACTGATCGTAGGGGTGACCACGGACAGCAGCTCTCCCTCTCGCCACACCGGCGTCGGAGCAGCCGCTGGAGAATGGCCGCCGCGCTTCTCGGCGGCATACTGATCGAGTGACGTGGTGGAAACGGATATCGGTCGGCCGATGGGTGCTTCTCGGCGTGCTCCTCGTCTGCCTTATGGGGAACATCGGCGCACTGATATGGGGCTATTCCCCCGCGCTTTTCAGTGTGGCGGGTTACGTGGCGGTCGTCATCGTCTTCATCACGATAGTGAGGGACGGTCTCCGCGCCCCGGTTCCGGGCCGTCCCGACCTCGACGGGCCTCCATCGAAGGCGCGTCGCAGTCACGGCCGAGCCGCTCCCTCGAATGACCGGACCGGCGGTGACGTTCCGTGAAGCCCCCCGCGGCCGCAAAGATCACCTACCGCTGGCGCGACCCCATCGCCGACGAGGAGATGTGCGATCTCGTCCTGTCGCACGGCGGCTCACCCAGCCCAGGATGGTGGCCGCGGATCTCGCGCCACAGCCTCGGCTGGGTCGGCGCGCGCGACACGCACCGCCTGCTGGTGGGCTTCGTGAACGTCGCCTGGGACGGTGGTGATCACGCGTTCCTCATCGACACGAAAACGCGGGGCGACCACCAGCATTCCGGTATCGGCCGGGAGCTGGTGCACCGCGCGGCGGCGGCTGCAGCGGACGCCGGATGCGAGTGGCTGCACGTGGACTTCACACCCGACCTCGCACCGTTCTACTTCGATGCGTGCGGATTCCGGAGCACGGAAGCGGGTCTCATCCATCTCCGGACGGATCCGCGGTACTCAGGATCCGACGGCTCCTGACGCTTCGGAGCTGCCGCCGTCGACGTTGCCGTCATCCACATCGCCACCGGAGCCGTCGCCGATGGTGGAGTGCGAACCGCCGGTCGGCTGCGGTCGGTAGAACCTCAACCAGGTCTCGGTCTGCGCCACGTGCGAGGCGGCAGCGGATGACGCGGCCACGGGGTCGTGCACCCGGATCGCATGTGCGATAGACCGGTGCGCCTGATCGCTCGTGCGCTTGATGGACCTGCCGTCCGGCATCCCGAACATCTGGTAGGAACGGCTGCGGGCGCGGAAGACGCCGAGGAGCGCCACCATCGTCGGGTTGCCGCTCGCGGTTGCGATGGTCTCGTGGAACTCCGAGTCGAGCTGCGCCGACTCCTCGATGTCATCGCACGCCTCCAGCGCATCGAGAAGCGCATCCAGCCGATCATTGATGTCATCGGTGGACCGCGCCGCCGCCTGAGCCGCCGCGTGCGACTCGAGCACACGGCGCAACTCGTACATGTCGAGCAGACCGGACAGGGGAAGCAAATCGACGGTGAGCGCGAGGCTCCCGATGATGTCTTCGGGACGCAACGCCGAGACGTACACCCCCGACCCGTGCCGCGACTCCGCGGCACCCAACGCCGAGAGCATCCGCACGGCCTCACGGAGGGAACTGCGCGACACCCCGAGTTCGGCACAGAGGTCGGCCTCGGGTGGGAAGCGCTGTCCGGGCCCGAGGCGCCCCGAGCTGATCATGCGGCGCAGGCCGTGGAATGCCTCCTCGACTGCGGACATGGCGACCCTTCTCCCGGCTGATGACAGCTTACCGACGCGGCGCGTTTCTAGCCCCGTAAGTCATCGGACAGGATCGCTCTTGTCATCCGAATTATTCCCGTAGTAACATCGGCGAAACCTAAGTCGTCTGATGACTTTGTAGCGTTCAGTGCGGAACACGAAAGGGCGGATGCGAGTGACGGTTACGCGAACCACCATGGGGCGGTCGGCCGACGCGGTCGGCGGCACGGGCGGCACGGTCAGCGCACCGGCACCGCTGCTGCTCGATGACGGCGCTCCCGCCGCCGACGCGTGGACTCTGGACCCGACGCTCGGGCATCTCAACCACGGCTCCTTCGGTGCTGTTCCCCGAGTCGCGCAGGCCGAGCAACAGCGGCTCCGGGTCCTCATGGAGGCGGCACCGGTGGCGTGGTTCCCGGCCCTGCCGCACGTCATCGCCGACGCACGCCAGCACGCCGCCGCGTTCCTCGGAACCGATTCTGCAGACACGGCGTTCGTCCCTAACGCCAGCGCCGGTGCGAGCGTCGTCTACTCCAGCCTGCCCGTAGGCCACGGTGCCGAGATCCTCGTCACCGACCACGGTTACGGTGCAGTCACCATGGGCGCCGAGCGCCTCGCCCGCCGGTGGGGCGGAACGGTGCGAACCGTCGCCGTGCCGCTGGACGCCGATGCGGACGCGTCACTCGCCGCGCTCACCGACGGCATCACCGACCGCACGGCGCTCATCGTCGTCGACCAGGTCACCTCGCCCACCGCCCGCCAGTTCCCGGTCGCGGCCCTCTCGCGCGCGGCGCACGAGCGCGGTGTGCCGGTGCTCGTGGACGCCGCCCACGCACCGGGACTGCTCGCCGACCCGCTTCGCGATCTCGAAGCAGACTTCTGGGTCGGCAACCTGCACAAGTTCAGCTGCGCGCCCCGCGGCACCGGAGTGCTCGTCGCGCGCGGCCCACTCGTGCCGGAGTTGAATCCGCTGATCGACTCGTGGGGTGCCACCGACCCGTTCCCGGAGCGGTTCGACAATCAGGGCACGCTCGATCTCACCAGCTGGCTCGCCGCACCCACGTCACTCGCCTTCGTCGAGGACACCTGGGGATGGGACACCGTCCGCGCCTACATGTCCGACCTCGCCGACTACGCGGTCGACGTGATCGCCGACGCGTTCAGCGCCTTCACCGGCGAGGACCATCGCGTCGACGTGGGCATGCCCGTGGGCGCGCTCCGGCTCGTGCGCCTGCCCGCGCCCCTGTCCATCGGGCACGGCGCCGGGAACGACCTCCGCGATCGTGTGCTGCAGGATCTGGGCGTCGAGTGCGCCTTCACGGCGTTCGACGGCATCGGCTACCTCCGCCTCTCGACCCACGCGTACAACACCCCGGCCGACTACGAGGACTTCGCCGAGCGCTGCGTGCCCGTCCTCTGGAACTGGGCACAAGCCTCATGAGAACCATGAACGTCACCGTCCCGCCCCCGTCCCCACTCGAAGGAACCCCGTGAAGATCACCAGAATGACCACCGCCGTCAGTGTCGGCCTTGCCACCATGCTGCTCGCCTCCGGCTGCTCGAGCTCATCCGGAGGCGGTGACGGCGACGTGCGCCTGCAGATGGTCGAGAGCCTGACCAACCCGACCCGGACCGCGCTGCTCAAGGAGTTGCTCGCCGACTTCGAGACGGAGAACCCCGGCGTCACCGTCGAGCTGATCTCTCCGCCCACCGACCAGGCAGACCAGAAGATCCAGCAGATGCTGCAGGCCGGCAACGGAATCGACGTGCTCGAGGTGCGCGACATCACCGTCGGACCGTTCAGCGCGAACGGCTGGATCAGCGACATGACCGAGGTCCTCGACGGCTGGGAGGGATGGGAGGACATGACGGCCAACGCGGTCGACTACGCGACCAACGACGATGGCCAGACCTATTACATCCCGTACGGCTTCTACGGTCTGAGCGTCTTCTACCGCACGGATCTGGTCGAGGCCGCCGGCTTCGATGGGCCGCCCGAGACCTGGGCGGAGATGCTCGAGCAGGCGACAGCGATCCAGGAGTCCGGTGACGGCAACTACGGCTACGCGTTCCGCGGGGGCACCAACGGGAACGGCAACCTCGCCACGGCGATCGAGGCGTACGTGGCCGACGACATCGACACCTCGAACGGATTCAAGCTGACCGACGGCTCGTCGATCTTCTCCGCCCCCGAGGCGCAGGACGCCGCGGACATGTACTTCGAGCTCTTCGCGAAGGCTTCGCCGCCGTCGAGCGTCGCGTGGGGCTACCCGGAGATGGTCGAAGGCTTCTCCAACGGATCGACCGCGTTCCTGCTGCAGGACCCCGAGGTCATCAGTGCCATCGGAAGCTCGACGGCCATCACCGAGGACCAGTGGGACACGGCGCCCCTCGTGAAGGGCCCGACCGGTAAGGCCGTGCAGGCCGTCGCGACGTCCGGATGGGGCACCGCCGAGTCCAGTGAGCACAAGGAGGAGGCGGCCGAGCTGATCAAGTTCCTCTCCTCCGGGGACGCATCGACCCGGTTCACCAAGGAGAACAGCCTCGTGCCGATCCTGACCAGTGCCGCCGAGGACGAGTTCTACAGCACCGGCGCCTGGGCCAGCTACGTCACCATGACGGAGAACCCCGACACGTACATCTCCGTGATCCAGCCCCGCTCGGTCGAGTGGTGGACCGAGTGGACGCAGAAGGCCGACTCCGAGGTGCAGCGCGTGCTCGTCGGCGACATGACCAGCGAAGAACTGCTCGCCAGCTGGGACGAGTACTGGATGGAGAAGTGGGCCGAATGAGCGTAGGCGACACCCGCATCGCCCCCGCGGCGGGACCCGGCGGGGCGGGGGCGTCCGCGCCCCCACCCCGCCCCGTCGGGGGCGGGCGCTCGGGCGGGCCGGGTGGCACGCTCGGCTCGTCGCAACGTCGCATCTTCACCGTACGCAAGGGACTCGGCCTGCTGGCGTTCATGGCGCCGGCCCTCATCTTCGTCGCCGTGTTCATCTACTACCCGCTGTTCGCGGGCGGGCAGATGGCGTTCCGCAACTACAACCTGAACAACCTCACCGACACCTCCTGGGTCGGACTCGGCAACTTCCGGGACATCCTCGCGGATCCCGTCTTCTACACGGTGCTGCGCAACTCGGTGGTGTGGGTCGTCGCCTCGCTGGTCCCCCAGTTCGTCATCGGATTCGCGCTCGCCCTCTGGCTCCGCCGCCGGTTCCGCTTCCGGGGCGTCTACCAGGCTCTCGTGTTCTTCCCGTGGGCGATCTCCGGGTTCCTCATCGGCATCCTGTTCCGCTGGATGTTCAACAGCGAGTTCGGCGTCATCAACGATCTGCTGGCGAAGACGGGGCTGATCGATCAGCCCATCAACTGGCTCGCCGATCCGGCGACGGCCATGGTCGCGGTGCTCATCGCCAACATCTGGTACGGAGTGACCTTCTTCGCGATCATGATCCTCGCCGCCCTGCAGTCCGTCCCCGACGAGATGCTCGAAGCGGCCGCCCTCGACGGCGCCGGCCGCGCGCGCACTCTGTTCTCGATCGTGATCCCGTACATCAGCGTGACCCTCGCCCTCACGGTGCTGCTGCGGGTGATCTGGATCTTCAACTTCCCCGACATCATCTACGGCATGACCGGAGGCGGCCCCGCCGACCGCACGCACATCGTCACCACGTGGATGATCCAGACCACGCAGCGCGGTGACTACGGTCGTGCCTCCGCACTCGGTCTGATCGTCATCGCGGTGCTGCTCGTGTTCACCGTCTTCTACCTCCTCGCCATGCGGGAGAAAGGGTCGAAAACCCGATGATCGACACCGAAACGCGATCGGCCCGAATCGTCCGCTTCGGGTTCCTCGGCCTGTGGCTGCTGATCACCCTGTTCCCGCTCTACTGGATCACCGTCACCTCCTTCAAGGCCCCCGGCTCGATCTTCAGCCGGCCCCTCACCTACTGGCCCACCGAGTTCTCCCTCGAGAACTACATCGGACTGTTCGCGAAGTCCCAGTTCGGCGTGTACGTGCTGAACAGCATCATCGTCAGCACCGTTGCCGCCACCGTGGCAACGCTGATCGCCCTGCTGTCCGGCTACGTTCTCTCCCGGTTCGAGTTCCGCTCCAAGGGCGCCCTGATGACCGCCTTCTTCGTCACGCAGATGATCCCGTCGTTCATCGCGCTCGGGCCGCTCTACCTGCTGATGACGCAGTTGGACCTCGTCGACAACCGCTTCGGCTTGATCCTCATCTACATTGCCGTGTGCATCCCCTTCAGCACGATCATGTTGCGCGGCTTCTTCGCCAACGTCCCCGACGCGCTCGAGGAAGCCGCCATGATCGACGGCTGCTCGAGGATCGGCGCACTGTTCCGCATCCTCGTGCCCGTCATGAAGCCCGGGATCGTCGCGGCGTTCATCTTCAACTTCGTCAACTGCTGGAACGAGCTGTTCCTCTCGGTCACGCTCATGAACCGCGACTCGAACAAGACCATCCCCACGGCGATCAACGGCTTCATCAGCAGCTTCAACATCGACTGGGGACCGATGTCCGCCGCTGCGGTGCTCACGGTCATCCCGACCATGGTTCTGTTCGCCTTCGCCAGCCGGTGGATCGTGCAGGGCCTCACGGCGGGGGCGGTGAAGGGCTGAGGTCGGCTCGCCGTATGCGGGAGACTGAGGTCGTGCCCGACGCCATCTTCGACCACCCGAGAGTGGCGGCCGTCTACGATCCGCTCGACCCCGACCGCACCGATCTCGACGAGTACGCCCGCATCATCGTCGACGAGCTCGGCGCGCGGACCCTGCTCGATGTGGGATGCGGCACCGGCACGTTCGGAGTGCTGCTCGCCGGACGCGGGATCGCCGTCGTGGGGGTCGATCCTGCCCGTGCGTCCGTGGCGGTGGCACGCGGCAAGCCCGGTGCCGACGCGGTCACCTGGATCGTCGGCACCGCCGAGGACCTTCCTGCCCTGCAGGTGGATGCGGCGACGATGACCGCCAACGTTGCGCAGGTCTTTCTGGACGATGACGACTGGGCCGCGACTCTCGTCGCGATCTCACACGCACTGCGTCCCGGTGGGACGCTCATCTTCGAGGCGAGGCGACCGGAGGTGCGCGCTTGGGAGGGCTGGACGAAAGAGGCCAGCGGGCAGGTCGTGTCGGTACCCGGGGTCGGCGACGTCGAGGACTGGGTGCAGGTGACCAGCGTCGACGGCGAATTCGTGACGTTCGACTCCCCCACGATCTTCCACGCCGATGGAGAGCGGATCGAATCCACCTCGACTCTGCGGTTCCGTTCCCGTGCAGCGATCGAAGACTCGATCGTGCATGCGGGGCTCGAGCTGGTGGAGGTGCGCGACCTCGCCTATGCGCCGGGTCGGTCGTGGCTCTATCTCGCTCGGCGACCGGGCGCGGCGCCCGCCTGAGCCGTTCCCGGGCGACTGACCCCGGCGGAACGCAACTCGAGATCGGCGAGGCGCTGCACGACGGGGGCGTCACCGCGGCGCCAGTCCCCCACCGGATCGGCGCTGATGCCGAGGAGGTCGGCATCCCGACCGGTGGAAAGCGCCCGGAGCGCGAGGAGGTGCATACCGCCCGTGGAGGCGGCGAGGGCGCGAGCCGCCGTCGCCCTGCGTACGAAACGCACGCGATTGCGCAACCAGAACCGCACGATGAGCGCGATCGGCACGACCGCGACGAGCACGCCCGCGATGAGGGCGAGGTCGGCCACGAGTTGTTGCTGCTCCTGCCCGGCGGCGACGAGTGCCGCCCCCGCGCGACTCGCGTCGTCGAAGGGCGCACTCGCGCCGCGACCGACGAGGGGGATGTCGTCGATGCTGGACGCCGCGTCCGTCATGGTGCTGCGGAAGCCCTCGCCCGCGACCTCGATGCCTTTGCCCAAGTCGGCGAGAGCCGACACCAGGGTCGACGTCGCGACACCCAGGGCGGTGAACAGCGCGATGGCGGCAAGAGCCAGGACGTCTGACGTCGCCTGCCGAGCACGAACGAGAGGGGACGCGGAGTAGATCTGCATCCCTCCACTATGCGGGGAGGCGCGTGCGGGGAGGGCCGGACGGCGCTTATCCGTCCGGACTGCCGCCACACCGCTCCCGTCTCGCCCGCCCGTGTGCCGTTCGTCCCGTCGACCGCTCAGACTGGAGGCATGCGAACCGAAGACCTCGTCGCCGCCCTCGAGAATGCGCCCGTATCGCCCCTCCGCGAGGACTACCTGGCGTTCGTGTCCGCGCGCGGCGGTGCCGCTCACCGCCGGAGCTTGGGCGACGAGCATGTCACGGCGTCGTGTTTCGTGTTCTCCCCCGACCTGAGGCAGGTGCTGCTGTGCTTCCACCGGAAGGGACGCTTCTGGGTGCAGTTCGGCGGACACATCGAGGAGCGTGACGCGACGGTGGCCGAGGCTGCTCGGCGGGAGGCCCGGGAGGAGTCGGGCATCGGTGGGCTCGAGCTGCTGTCCGAGCGGATCGCCGATCTCGACCGTCACGAGCTGCACGGCGGCTTCACCTGCGCGGTGCACTGGGACATCGGATTCGTCGCGGTCGTTTCCACGGACACCGCCGTTTCCTCCAGCGATGAGAGCGAGGACGTGCGGTGGTTCTCGGTCGATGATCTTCCCGGGGATGTGCCCTCCGAGTTTCCGGCCCGGATGCGGAACCTACGAGAGCTGGTCCCGAGTCTTTCCGTCCCTTCAGGGGACGCGTCGTCCCCGAGTGCAGCTGATCACTGAGCACTCCTCAGCGCTTCGGCGGCCGGTCCAACACGATGCCGCTGCCTACACTCGTTCCCATGCTCCGCTTCGACGACCCGTTACCCGGCAGGCCGCGGCGCATCCTCGTGGCAGGTGTGTCCGGGTCGGGAAAGACGACTCTGGCCGCTCGGATCGCCGAGGCGGTCGACGCGCCGCACACCGAGATCGACGCCCTCTTCCATGGTGCCGACTGGACACCGCGGGCCGGCTTTCTCGATGATGTGCGCGAGATGAGTGCGGCTGAGACCTGGACCACCGAATGGCAGTACGGGTCGGCGCGTCCCCTGCTTGCCGCACGGGCGGACATGCTCGTGTGGCTCGACGTCCCCTTCTTCCGCACCACACTTCCCCGCGTCGTTCTCCGCACTCTGCGGCGCCGGTGGCGAAACGAGGAGTTGTGGAACGGCAACGTCGAGCGCCCGCTCCGCACCTTCTTCTCCGACCCCGAGCACATCGTGCGGTGGGCGATCAGCACGAGGCGGAAGTACAGGCATGCCGTGCCCGCGCTCGAAGCCGCGCATCCGGACCTCGTCATCGTGCGGCTGCGCTCTCGCCGGGAGGTCGAGTTGTGGCTGGCCGGACCTCTTGCGAGGACGTCGCCCGATCCCGGCGTGCAACCGTCCGCCCGGCGCTGAGCGCCGGAACGCGCGGGCGGAAACGCCTCGCCTCCGTCTTCGCCGGCCGGATTCGGCCGTCCACCGGACGCGGTATGGTCGCCACCATGGCATCCCTGATCCAAAGTCGATTCGCGCTCGACCGCATCCGCCACGAGGGCGTCGCGCTCATCGTGTTTGGATCGCTTTCGTTCGTATTTCCGCTGCTGCCCTCGGCGTTGGGACGCAATCGGGCTGGAACTGGGCACAGGTCGTCATGGCGATCGTGCTCGTCGGAGCCGGCATCGTCCGGCTGCGCCGTTACGGGAGAGAGCGGAGCGTGTTCGAGGCGGAGAATGGCCGAGATGCGGGCAAGCAGACCCGCCGCGAGCCGTCGGCTAGCGCATAGGGAGTGGGCGCTGTTGGGCCGTGGGTGAGTTGCCTCGGCTCAATCATGGGACGCGGTGCGACCAGCGATCGGCGAGAACACTGCGCCGTCCGATGAGAAACCACGCGAGGGGACCGATGACGGGCACCAGTACGACCAGTAGTGTCCACCCCAGTACGAGCGCGGGCGTGAACGCCGCCAGAAGCCGGCTGATCGACACGATCGCGAACACCATAAGAACGAGGGGCACGATGGCGGTGGCAGTCCAGGCGATGTCGTAGTCCGCCGGCAGTAGTGGGTTCACGGCGCCGATCATGTCGCTCACCTTATTCCGTAGGTGAAGAGTTGGGATAGGACCATGAGGATGATTCGCGGAGTCGGATTCGATCTCGACGGCACCCTGTTCGATCACCGAGGTTCGGCACGGATCGGCATTGATGGCTTCTTCCGGTCTTTGGGTATCGCGCCGTCCGATGAGGCGCGTCGCTCCTGGTTCACGGCCGAAGAGGAACAGTTCGAGCTGTGGCGTGCGGGGTCGATCAGCTTCCGCGAGCAGCGTCGCCGCCGACTGCTCATCGTGTTGCCTCCGCTTGGGGCAGCAGTCCCCGACGATCCCGATTCACTTGATGCGCTGTTCGAGCAATACGCGCACGCGTACCGAGACGCATGGCGACCGTTCGATGACAGCGCCACCCTTCTGCGAGCGCTCCGACGGGACGGATACCGCACCGGCATCCTGACCAACGGATCGCACGAGCAACAGGTCGACAAGCTCCGCGTCACGGGTCTGTATGACCTCGTCAACGTCGTGTGCACCTCGGAACGGATCGGCCTCGCGAAGCCCGACGTCGGAGCCTTTTCCGCGCTGGCGGACCACATGGGCATCCCACCCGCCGAGTGCCTCTTCGTGGGAGACCACGCCGAACACGATGTCGCCGGAGCGGAGAGTGCGGGCATGTCGGCAGTACTGGTGGATCGGTGCGGGCGGCACGCTGAAGGGATCGGCGAAGCGGTGCGTGCCGCACTCGCTCCGTGGGCGTAGGTACGCGCATCGAGAGTCGCGGGTGATTCGTTGCCCTACGGTTGTGCCGTGCCGCGCTACGTCGTCGTTCTTCCGCTTGAACCGTTGTGCGCGGGCGACGGATTCTCCGTCGACGACTGGCCACTTCATGTAAACGGTCGTGCCCAACTTTTCGACGCCTGCGGATCGCGCGGACGTGATCCGCGCCGTGCGATCGGTCGCTCGCCGTCGGAGACCGGTGTCGGTCACCATCGGCGAGGCAGCGTTGTTCGGACCCGACTTCACCATCCTTGTCGACCTCATCACGAACGCGCCGTCACTCCATCGCCTCCACGCAGACCTTCTCGTTGCTCTCGCGCTGCACGCGGACATCGCGATCGACGTTCCTCAGTTCGCGCTGGCCGGCTACCGGCCGCACGTCACCGTCACCTCCACGGCACGGGCGAACTCGGGCAACCGGTACACGCTCGGACAGCTCGCACTGGTGGACATGGCGCCCGCCGGTCGGAGCGAACTCCGGGTGGTCATCGCGACGTGCGAACTGGATCACGGCGACAAGCCACGCCTGCAGTGACGTGGGTACGGGACACTGAGAGCATGAGCGACGCGTCATCCGTGCTGCATCGGTTCGTGGATGCCGTGAATGCCGAACAGCTCGGCATTTACGGAGTGCACGTCTCCATCGGCGATGACGAGGCGCAGCACCGATGGCGAAGCGACGACCGCGAGAACATCTACTCCGTGTCGAAGGGCGTGTGCGCGCTCGCCACGGGCATGGCCATCGGTGAGGGGCTCATCTCCCTCGACTCGACGGCGAAGGAACTCCTGCCCGCTCTGTCATTCGGCCCGGGAGCCGACGCGGTCACTCTTCAGAACCTGCTGACGATGTCGAGCGGCATCGACTTCGCCTGGTTCGCCGACGAACCCGTGCCGTGGCCGGACCTCGCGCAGGAAATGATGCGCCGACCGAGCCGAGGGCCGGGGACCGTGTTCCAATACTCCGACGCCAGCACCTACGTGGCGATGCGGATGCTCGCGTCCGTGGTAGGCGACGTGCGGGACTGGTTGCTGCCACGGCTGTTCGACCCGTTGAGCATCCACAATCCTCAATGGCACCGGTGCCCGCGCGGGCACATCATGGCCGGAAGCGGACTCGAGTTGCGCACCGGCGAACTCGCGCGCATCGGGCGGGTGCTGCGGGACGGGGGCCGGTGGGAGGGCCGACAGCTGGTCGACTCCGCGTGGATCGCGCGGATGCACGGCACCTGGGTCGAGACCGGAGGCGGCGCTCCTTTCGCCCGGTACGGCATGACCGTCTGGGAGGGACCGGGCGACTGTTGGCGCCTCGACGGCCGGTACGGCCAGTACGTCATCATCGACGAGACCCGGAACGCCGTGGTGACCATCACCGCTCACGAAGAGCACCGGGACCACCGCCTCGCGGAACTGGCGGTCGAAGCGCTCAGCGGTGCACCCACCGCCCCTGCACTCGCCGCACCGGCAGGCCGTTGAGTGGTCGATCGGCGACGGACGATCTCGGTGATCCAGATGGGCGCATAGGGCGACGTGCACCCCGGCGGGGTGGGATAGTCCTTCAGCACTCCGAGGCGTTCCCCGATGTCGAGAGCCCGAGCGCGATTCTCGGCGGAATGGATGCCGATGGCCGCGAGGCACTCGTTCATCGCCCACTGCAACCAGAATCGAAGGACTTTGGGCCTGCACATCGGTGCCGAACTCCGCGAGAATGAGAACGGTGAGGGACTAGAACGTCACCGGCGGTCGGGGCCGAGGGAGCGGACGGATGGATACCAGCAGCACGGGGGCGGCACCCTCGGCGGCCGGGGTTCCCGCGGCCCGAATCCCTGCCGTGCCGTCGACGGTGACGATCGCCTATGACGGCCATTCGTACCGGGTCACCACGGAGATGGCGGAGGCCTTCCTCACGCGGGCGCTGGCCGTGCTCAAGAAGAACGAGTCCGACCTCGTGCCGTTGACGCACGCCGAGGGCGTCGAGCTCCTGTTCATCTCCCCACGTGCGCAGTTCTCGCTCGGATCGGCGGATGGTTCGCACTCGAGAGGCGAAACGGAACTCCGGCTCTAGCCGCGACGGCCATGGATCCGTTCGGAACGACAGCGGCCGTCCTGGCGGTGGCCGCTCTCGTGGCCTTCGCGGCCAACCGCGCACGCCAACCGCTGATCGTCGCCTTCATCCTGGTCGGCATCCTGGTGGGCCCGTCCTTCCTCGGCTGGGTCGAGGACGCGGGCGAGCTCGACCTGCTCGCCGAGATCGGCATCGCGATCCTGTTGTTCCTGGTGGGTCTGAAGCTCGACCTGCATCTCGTGCGGAGCATCGGGGGCGTGGCCCTGATCACCGGGCTCGGGCAGGTGGTGTTCACCTCGCTCGTCGGCTACGGCCTGGCGTTGTGGTTCGGGATGCCCGCCATCGAGGCGCTGTATGTGGCGGTGGCGCTCACCTTCTCCTCCACCATCATCATCGTCAAGCTGCTCTCCGACAAACGGGAACTCGAGGAGCTCCACGGGCGCATCGCCCTGGGTTTCCTGATCGTGCAGGACGTCGTCGTCATCATCGTGATGATCGCACTGTCGAGCCTGGGTGGAGAGCGCGGCGGCACGGGTCTCGACTCGGTGTGGGTGATTGTGCTCGGCGGCACGGGTCTGATCGTCGGCATGTCCGCGATGATGAAGTGGGTACTCCCCCGGGCACTCGAGCTCGTCGCCACGTCGCAGGAACTGCTCATCGTGTGCAGCGTGGCCTGGGCCGTCTCGGTGGCGGCCCTCACGGAGTGGCTCGGCTTCTCGGTGGAGGTGGGCGCCTTCCTCGCGGGATTCGCTCTGGCATCCACTCGCTTCCGGGAGTCGATCGCGTCGTCGCTCACCGGGCTCCGCGACTTCCTCCTGCTGTTCTTCTTCATCGTGCTCGGATCGCAACTGGACTTCTCCGCCGTGGGAAGCCAGGTGCCGGCGGCGATCGCGTTCTCCCTGTTCGTGCTCATCGGGAACCCGCTGATCGTGCTCGTCATCATGGGCGTGATGGGCTACCCGAAGCGCGTGTCGTTCCTCGCGGGCCTGGCCGTGGCGCAGATCAGCGAGTTCTCCCTCATCCTCGTGGCGCTCGGACGTGACCTCGGGCATCTCGACGCCGACACCGTCGGACTCGTCACGTTGGTCGGGATGATCACGATCGGCGGCTCGACCTATCTGATCCTGTACTCGAAGCAACTCTTCGACCTGCTCAGCCCCGTGCTCGGCGTGTTCGAACGACGGCGGCCCCATGACGTGCCGCCCCCGGACGGTGAGCGGTTCGACGTCATCCTGTTCGGCAACGGCCGTTTCGGTCGGCGCCTGATCGAGCAGTTCACCGATGCCGGCCACACGGTGCTCGTGATCGACTGGGACCCGTACGCCCGGCTCGAGCTCCGCAACGCCGGCCTGCACTCCCTCGTCGCCCTGCGGTACGGCGACGCGGACAACCCGCAGTTCCCGGAGACGCTGCCGCTCGCATCCGCGCGCTGGATCGTCAGCACCATCGCCGACCCCGACACCAACAAGGTGCTCGCCGGCTCGCTACGACGCCACGGGGCGACCGCCCCCATCGCGGTCACCGCGCACAGCGGCACGGCCGCCCGGCAGCTGGCGCCCGAGATCGAACGCGGGGCGATCGACCTGATCCTCGAGCCGTTCGGCGACGCATCGGACGACGCGATCACGGCTCTGCGCAACCTGTGACGTGCCCGTGACGTGCGGTCACCACCCGCCGCGGGTGGGCGTGTGCCCGATGCGCGCGTCGTCGGGCATGGTCATCTCGGCCCGGAAGCCGAGGAGCCGGATCTGCCGGTCGGGGTCGAGCTTGCCGACGAGGGCCAGAGCCTGGGCCAGCACCTCGTCCCGGTCGGCGGTTTGCGGGATCTTCCGGGCGAAGGTCTTGGTGAGAAACGGGGCGTACCGCACCTTGAGCGTGAGACCGATGACCGGACGCCCCTCCGCCGTCACATCCTCCAGCACGCGGTCGACGAGGTCGCGCACCGCCTCCTCCACCTCGCTCGCCTCGGTGAGGTTCTGCTGGAAGGTCGTCTCGCGGCTGTGGCCTCGGGCCACCCAGGGCGTGGCGTCCACCTCGCGAGCGCCGTCACCCCGGCCCAGCTCCGCGTACCATGGCCCCATCTTCGGTCCGAACTCCGGTACCAGAGTCTGCGGATCGACCGCCGCGAGTTCGGCCACGGTGGTGATGCCCAGCGACGCCAGCCGACGGGAGATCTTGGTGCCGACGCCCCAGAGGTCGATGGTCGGCCGTGGCCCCATCACGTCCAGCCAGTTGTCGGCGGTCAGCCGGAACACGCCTGCCGGCTTGCCGAAGCCGGTCGCCACCTTCGCCCGGACGAGCGTGTCGCCGATGCCGACGCTGCAGTGCAACTGCGTCGCCTCGACCACCGCCCGTTGCACTTCCCTGGCGTACGCCTCGGGATCGTCGGTCCGGATGCCGAGGAACGCTTCGTCCCAGCCGAGCACCTGCACCGTCGCCCCCGGTCGGGCGCGAAGCGTCGCCATCACCTCGTCGGATGCGGCGGTGTACGCCTCCGCGTCGACCGGAAGCAGCACCGCATCCGGCACCTTCCGAGCCGCGATGCGGAGCGGCATCCCGGAGCCGACGCCGAACGCCCGCGCCTCGTACGAGGCGGTGGACACCACCGCGCGTTCGGTCGGATCGCCACGACCGCCGACGATCACCGGTCTGCCCGCGAGTTCCGGATGCCGCAGCACCTCGACGGCGGCGATGAACTGGTCGAGGTCCACGTGCAGTACCCAGGGGGCTGTTCCGCTCACCACCCCAGTCTGCTCGCGCCGGCATCCCGACTGAAGAGCAACCTACCGCCCCATCAGGTCGTTCCACGGCGGAGGTTCGCCCGCCGGTAGCTGTGCACACCTCCGACGATCGCGGCGAGTCCGCCGAGCATTCCCCCGATCACCGCTCCCTGCGCCATCCCGCCGAAGAATCCGTCCCCCGGAACCACCTCGAACGACGGCGTGGACAGCAGGGGCTGGCCGGAGAAGACCGTGTAGGTCATCGCGGCGAACGTGAGCACCATCGCGGCTCCGAAGACGATGATCCCCACGAGCGTCGATCGCGCACCGGCATCCTCGGCGAGCCGCCTCAT
This sequence comes from Planctomonas psychrotolerans, assembly GCF_008642235.1. Taxonomy (GTDB): domain Bacteria; phylum Actinomycetota; class Actinomycetes; order Actinomycetales; family Microbacteriaceae; genus Planctomonas; species Planctomonas psychrotolerans. The sequence continues at coordinate 143,295 of NZ_SJEV01000002.1, forward strand.
GTTCACCTGCCGCCGCTTCGCGTACCAGGAGGCTGCCATTGAGGGAACGATCGTCGTGGCGAGCAACAGGACCGGGAGGAGCACGTGCCCGAAGGCGGCGGCGACGAGCGCAGCCGCGAGGCCGAAGTAGAGCCCGGTCGTGAGGCCGAAGGCGTTGGATTCCATGAACACGGCGCGTTCCCGTTCGTCGCCGTATGCCGGGCTGTCGAGGTCCATGACCCGCTCCGCTACCCGGTCCAACCTGTTCCGCTTGTTCGTCACTTCTCGTCTCCTGTCTCGTTCGAAAAGAGCTCCTCGACGGTTCCGCCCAGTACCCGGGCGATGCGCAGCGCGAGGTACACCGAGGGGGCGTAGTCGCCCTGCTCGACGGCCATGATCGTGTGCCTGCTGACGCCCACCTGGTCGGCCAGCTCGGCCTGGGTCAGGCGCCGTTCTCGGCGGCGCTCCCGCACCGGACTCGTCCCGTTGGTGTCGGTGATCCGGGGTCCCATAGGAATGATGTTAAGGATCCTCTACACCGGATGTCAAGGATCCTTAACATGCGGAGTCATCCCTACCCGGTGTCTAGGCTTGTCGGCATGGCCACAGTTCTGCTCGTGCGACACGGACGTACCACCGCCAATGCCACCGGCGTGCTGGCGGGCCGAGCGGCGGGAGTGCGGCTCGACAAGGTCGGTCGCGACCAGGCCGCGCACACCGCCGAGCGGCTCGCTGCCGTGCCGCTGGTCGGCGTGGTGTCGAGCCCGCTCGAACGCTGCCGTCAGACGTCGCGATTCATCCTCGACCGGCAGGATCACGATGCGCAGGGCGTGCCGGTGACGCCGATCGAGAACGGAATAACCGAGTGCGATTACGGCGAGTGGCAGGGACGCACCCTCGCCGAACTGGCGAAGGAGAGCCTGTGGTCGGTGGTGCAATCCCAGCCCTCCGCGGCGGTGTTCCCGGGCGGTGAGTCGCTCGCGACCATGCAGGCCCGGTCGGTCGCCGCGATCCGGCGGCACGACGCGGTTTTTGAGGCCGAGCACGGGCCGGGAGCGGTCTGGGCGGCGGTGAGCCACGGCGACATCATCAAGTCGATCCTGGCCGACGCGCTCGGCATGCACCTCGACCTGTTCCAGCGCATCACCGTGGGTCCCGCGTCGGTCTCGATCGTGCGGTACGGCGCCGGCCGGCCCAATGTTCACGCCACCAACACCGACTCCGGCGACCTGTCCTGGCTCCGAGCCGCGCCGAGCACGGGCGACGCGCCCGTCGGCGGCGGGGCGGGCACTCAGGCACCGGTTCCACCGCGTTCCTAGACTGGAATCATGCCCACCATCGTCCATGATTTCTCCTGGCCCGACCGGGTCGTCGTCGGCACCGTCGGCTCGCCCGGGTCTCGTGCGTTCTACCTGCAGGTGCGCAACCGGGCCCAGATCATCAGCGTCGCCCTCGAGAAGGAGCAGTCGGCCGTTCTTGCGGTGAAGATCGACGAGATCCTCAACGAGCTCATGACCAACGAGAGCAACGCGTTCAGCATCCCGGCCACGACACCGGTCGAACTCGTTGACAACGACCCGCTCGAACAGCCGCTCGACACGCAGTTCCGCACCGGTGCCATGAGCCTCGGCTGGGATCCGTCCACCGCGCAGGTCGTGGTCGAGGCGTACCCGATAGTCGACGATGACGACGACACGGACTATCTGGGTGACGACGATGACGATGGTCCCGCTGAGGTGCTGCGGGTGCGAATGCCGGTCGGCACCGCTCGAGCGTTCGCGAAGCGCACGCTCGAGGTGGTCGGATCGGGTCGACCGCTCTGCCCGCGGTGCGGCGACCCCATGGATCCGGACGGCCACACCTGCCCGTTGTCCGGCGACGTCGGATGACGGACGCCGACGGCGACCTGACGACCGGCGAGCTCGAGCTGGTGGGTCGCATCACGACGGCCTCCAATGCCACGTTCGTGGGACGCATCGGGGACACGGTGGTCGTCTACAAGCCCGTCGCGGGTGAGCGCCCCCTGTGGGACTTCCCCGATGGCGACCTCGCCAGCCGTGAGGCCGCCGCGTACCTCGTGTCCGAGGCGTTCGGCTGGGACGTGGTTCCACGGACGTGGCTGCGAGACGGACCTCTCGGCGTGGGGATGGTGCAGCTCTGGCAGGAGTTCGACCCCGAGCAGGACGCGGTGGATCTGGTGCCGGTGGATGCCGTGCCCGACGAGGGCTGGCGCCACGTCTTCGACGGCAGCGACGAGGAGGACCGCCTGGTCGCCCTCATCCACGAGGACACTCCGGCACTCCGCCGCATGGCGGTCTTCGATGTGGTCGTGAACAACGCCGACCGGAAGGGCGCCCACGTGCTGCCCATGCCGAACGGGCACCGGCACGGTGTTGACCACGGCCTCACCTTCCACGTGGAGCACAAGTTGCGCACCGTGCTGTGGGGCTGGTTGGGCGAGCCCCTCACCGCAGAGGAGCTCGAGGGGGTGGGCCGGGTGCGCGAGGGGTTGGCCGCGGATCTCGGCACAGCGCTCTCCGCGTTGATCAGCGACCGGGAGATCGCCGCCCTCGCGGGACGATGCGACCGTCTGCGGTCGGAGGGGCGATTCCCGGCTCCGCGCGGCGAGATGCCCGCGGTGCCCTGGCCCCTGTTCTGATCCGACCGTTCTGATCCGACCCCCGCGCGGTCAGCCGGTCCAGTAACCGCGGCCGCCGCCGAACATGTCCCCGAATCCGCTCCCCGGCGAACCGAAGCCACCGGCGCCCTGGCGTGAGCCGAGGTAGGACCCGACCACCGCGGCACCGAGTTCGTCGAGCTCCGGCGACACGACGGTGCCGCCTACCCGCTTCGCGATCGAGTCGACGAAGCGGGCGAGACCCGGATCCTCGCCGAGACGGAAGAACGTGGTCTGTGCGCCCAACCGCATCGACGAATCGAGTTCCCGCACCGCATAGGCGACGGTCGCCGGATGCGGCGGGTAACTGAAGAAGACATCGCCGCTCGACTCCAGATGCGATGTGGGTTCCCCGTCGGTGACGATGAGGAGCACCGGCTGGGCGGAGGGATGCTTGCGGAAGTGCCGGTTGGCGAGCAGCAGCGCGTGGTGCAGGTTGGTGCCCTTTTCGTACACCGCGTCGAGCCCGGTGAGCTGCTCGATGCCCATGACGGAGGCGGAGCGCCCGAAAGCGATGAGCTGGAGGTCGTCGCCGCGGAAGCGCGTGCGGATGAGGGTGTGCAGCGCCAGCGCCGTGCGCTTCATAGGCACCCAGCGCCCATCCATCGCCATCGAGAACGAGGTGTCGACGAGGAGCGCCACGCAGGCCTGCGTGCGCGCCTCCGTCTCCTGGATCTCCACGTCGCCGATCTCGATCCGCACACCCGCCCCGCCCGCCCTGCGCCCGGCTGTCCGGCCCAGCGCATTCGTGATGGTGCGCGGTACATCCCACGGCTCGGTGTCGCCGAAGGCCCACTCCCGGGTGGCGCCGGAGCGTTCGCCGGCCGCACCGGCCTGCCGCAGGTCGCGGTTGCCCTGGCGGCCCGACATCCGCTTCGCGACATCGCGCAACAGCGACTTACCCAGTTGACGCATCGCCTTCGGGGTCAGCGTGAGCTGACCATCGGAACCGCGCCGCAGGGTGCCCGAGTCACGGAGCGCCTGCTCCAGCCGTTGAAGCGTGCGCGCGTCGACAGCCGCGTCGTCGCCGAGCTGACGGGTGAGGGCATCGAGATCGAGATCGTCGAGCCGCGAGCCGCTGTACGACTGCGACAGCTGTTCCGCGAGCTCGTCCAGCTCGGCGATGTCCTGGAAGACGCCGGTGCCGTCGCCCAGACCGAGACCGTTCTCGCCGTCCATCGACTCCGCACCGCCCCAGTCCTCGCCCGGGCGGAGCGAGCGGAGGTTTCCGTCGAGCTCGGCGAGGGACTGCATGAGCTCGGGGGAACCAAACGCCTGCTGCGCCAGCGCGTCGAGCTCGGCGCGCTGCTCCTCCGTCATCGAGTTGCGCATCCGCTGCGCCGCGGCGGCGCGGGCGGCCAGCGAGTCGAGCAGCTCCTCCACGGACCCCGGCCGCTCGGGGAAGTAGTCGCCGTGCTGGGCCATGAACTCATCGAATTGCTCGTGGGTGTCGTCGCCGCGCTTGTGCGCCTCGAGCAGGTCGTTGAGGTCGCCGAGCATCACGATGATGGCCGCGCGATCCTCGTCCGTGGCGTTCTCGAGCGCGTTCTTCATGCCGGCGAAGCGCTGGTCGAGCATCTCGCGGCCGAGCAGATCCTTGATTCGCTCGTAGTTCGCGCGCGCCTCGGTGCTGCGCCAGTCATACCCGGCCAGATCCTGCACCGCCGCCGCGGGCGACGTCGGGAGGGTGTCCAGTTGCATCTCCGCCAGCATGCGGTCGGCGTCGTCCATGTCGACGTCGCGGGCCAGTTGGCCGCGCTCGGCCAGCACGGCCTTCTGCAACAGCTCGGTGATCTCCTGGAGGGTGCCGTCGAGGTTGTGCTCGCGGGTGAGTTCCCGTCGACGCTCCGCCACCCGCCGGGCCAGGTCGTCCAGCCCGGCCTGGTCACGGCCGCCGCGGCGCAGGAACTCCCGCATGGCGCGCTCCGGCGACGAGCCCGCCATCACGTCCTCGCCGATGGCGTCGAGCGCCTCGGTCAGGTCGACAGGCGGCGCGAGCGGATCCGGTCCGCCCGCATACCTGCCGTACCGGGACGCCCGGGTGAGCCGGCGATTGGCTCTAGCCATAGATGGTTTCGCCTCCGCCGCTCTCCTTGCTGATCTTGCGCATGAGGTAGAGGCCCTCGAGGGCCAGCTCGATGGCTCCGGCCCGCTGCCCGTCGTTCGTGGCATCCAGCCGCTCGCAAACCACGTCGTACAGGTCGGACTCGCCGAGCGGCGGGAGTCCGGTGAGGAACTCGCGGGCAGTCACCTGCTCACCGGTGGTGATCATCACGCCGGTCTCGATGGCGGTGGTGAGGGCGGCGAGGTCAACGCCCCGGAGGTGAGCACGAACGGTCTCGGCGGTCGCGGTGCGCAGCAGGTGGTCGAGGATCTCGTCCTCGCGCCCCTCCTCCCCCGACTCGAATTCGATCTTGCCCCCCAGCACGTCGACGGCGGTCTCGAGATCCACCGGGCGGGCCACCGCATGCTCCTCGCCCTGGCGGGTTGCGCGATGGATCGCCGCCGCGGCGATGGTCTCGGCTCCCGCGATGGCGAACCGCGCGCTCACGCCGCTGCGCTGGTCGACGGCGCTGGATTCGCGCAGGGCCCGAGTGAAGCGCGCGAGGATCTCCACCAGGTAGTCGGGCACGTCGGCGACGAGGTCGGACTCCTGCCGGATGATCGCCACCTCGTCGGCCAGTTCCGTCGGGTAGTGCGTACGGATCTCGGCCCCGAAGCGGTCCTTCAGCGGGGTGATAATGCGGCCGCGGTTGGTGTAGTCCTCGGGGTTTGCACTGGCCACGACCAGCACGTCGAGCGGGAGGCGCAGCACGTAACCGCGAATCTGGATGTCCCGCTCCTCCATCACGTTGAGCATCGCGACCTGGATGCGTTCGGCGAGGTCGGGCAGCTCGTTGATGGCGACGATGCCGCGGTGGCTCCGCGGGATGAGGCCGAAGTGGATCGTCTCCGGGTCGCCGAGGCTTCGCCCCTCGGCAACCTTCATCGGATCGACGTCACCGATCAGGTCGGCCACGCTGGTGTCCGGGGTCGCGAGCTTCTCGGCGTACCGCGCGTCGCGGTGGCGCCAGGTGATCGGGAGGTCATCGCCGAACTGCACCGCGCGGCGGATGCTCGTCGCGGTGATGGGCTCGAAGGGGTGCTCGCCGAGCTCCGACCCCTCGATGACCGGCGACCACTCGTCGAGCAGGCCGTTCATCGTGCGCAGCAGGCGGGTCTTGCCCTGGCCGCGCTCGCCGAGCAGCACGATGTCGTGTCCGGCGAGCAGAGCTCGTTCCAGTTGCGGGATGACGGTGGCGTCGAAGCCGTGCAGGCCGGGCCACGGGTCGCGCCCCTCGCGAAGCGCGGACAGCAGGTTGTCGCGGATCTCGCCGCGGAGACTTCTCTGAACATGGCCGGAGGCGCGGAGCTCACCGACCGTGGCAATGGCTGGTCGTGTCACCTCGGCGACTCTACCCCCGGCCGCTGACGAATGGGGCTCAGGGACCGTGAGGGCGGCAACGTCCCTTCGACAGGCTCAGGGACCGTGGGGCCGCACCGTCCCTTCGACAGGCTCAGGGACCGTGAGGGCGGCAACGTCCCTTCGACAGGCTCAGGGACCGTGGGGCCGCACCGTCCCTTCGACAGGCTCAGGGACCGTGGGGCCGCACCGTCCCTTCGACAGGCTCAGGGACCGTGGGCGGCTCAGGGACCGTGGGGCTCAGCTGGGGTCGGCCGCGTGGCGGGCGACGACCTCCGCACGGGAGTCGTCCTCACTGGCGAGTACACCGCCGTTCGCCACGATGTCGGGGTCGATCTCGTCGAACACCATCCGCACGTCCTGGGGGCGGGCGCCGAGCACGTCCACGGCGGTCTGCGTGACGAGGCGTGCGAACTCCCGGCGCTGTTCGACCGAACGGCCGCGGAGGAGTTGAACGGTGATGTTGGGCATGTCGGTCCTATTCTGTTCTGGCCGTATTCGGTCGAGGGGTCGTGCTCAGGATGACAGGGCGCGTCCGTCCCGGTCGAGGTAGTCGCTCCACGAGCGGGTGGCCTCCCAGCCGAGCAGCTCCCGGGCTTTTCTCGTCGAGATGCCGGAGGCGTCCACCCGGTCGAGCTCGCGCAACTCGATGGAGTCGCTGTAGTACGCGCGGAGGACCTCCGCGAAATCGTGGCCGCCGGCGTTGTCCGGGTTGGCGATGTAGAAGACCTCGTGGCCCGGCAGGTCGGACGTGGTGGCCAGCACGATGGCGTCCGCGAGGTCGTAGACGTCGATGTAGCTCCGGAAGTTGCCGTTGACGATCGAGGGGTCGCGCACCAGGGGGCCGAGGTTCGTCTCGTAGTTGTCCTCGTTGTGCACGGTGGCCGGCCGGATGGTGATAGCCGCGATGTCGGACCGGCGGACGGCGGCGTCCATCATCTGCTCGCCGAACGCCTTGGAGAGCGCGTACACGTCCTGCGGGTAGATCGGGTGCTCCTCGTCCACCGGCACGTAGTCCGGAGAGAAGGGGCGCTCGGGGAAGAAGTTGCCGACGATGCTCTCGCTCGAGATGTTCACGAAGCGCTTGACACCGAAGCGCACGGCGGCCTCGATCATGTTGAAGGTCGACATGACGTTGGTGTGCATCACGACGTGGGCGGGGTGGCCGAGGGGTTGCGGGATGGCGGCGATGTGCACGACCGCATCGGCACCGGCCACGATCGCGAACGCCGATCCGGCATCGGTCAGGTCCGCTTGCTTGTACCGACCGGGCACCACGACCCCGGCGTCGAACACCGGGGGCACCAGATCGACCCCGAGCACATCGTGCCCCGCGTCGACGAGCGCCTGGGTGGCCGCGCGCCCGACCTTGCCGCGTGATCCCGTGACGACGACCTTCATGGTGTGCTCCTCAGCCTTCCCGGCGCGGACGCTCGGGCATCGAGCATAGGTCCGATGATACGGACTCCGCCGGGCCCGTGATCCGTGGCTCTAGAGGACGGCGCGGAGCGTCCACTAGATTTGCACCGGCCTGTCGCTGAGGCAGCCCCGCAGGACGGATGGAGATCCCATGAGCACGGCCACGACGACGGAAGCCCGGCTCCCCGGGATGCACGCCGCCGACACTCACGATGTCATCCGCGTGCAGGGTGCCCGGGAGAACAATCTCAAGGACGTCAGCCTCGAGATCCCGAAGCGCCGGCTCACGGTGTTCACCGGCGTGTCCGGCTCCGGCAAGAGTTCGCTGGTGTTCAGCACGATCGCCGCGGAGTCGCAGCGCATGATCAACGAGACCTACAGCGCCTTCCTGCAGGGCTTCATGCCCACGCTCGCCCGACCCGATGTCGACGTGCTCGGCGGGCTGACCACCGCGATCATCATCGACCAGGAACGGATGGGCGCCAACTCCCGCTCCACGGTCGGCACGGCCACCGACGCCAACGCGATGCTGCGCATCCTCTTCAGCCGGCTCGGGCAGCCGCACGTCGGGCCGCCGCAGGCGTTCTCCTTCAACGTGGCGTCGATCAGCGGCGCGGGCGCGGTGACGATGGAGCGAGCCGGGAAGACCACGAAGGAGCGGCGGAGCTTCTCGATCACCGGCGGGATGTGCCCGCGGTGCGAGGGCATGGGAACGGTGAACGACATCGACCTCACCCAGCTCTACGACGACTCGAAGTCTCTCGTCGACGGTGCGCTCACCATTCCGGGCTACACGGCGGACGGCTGGATGGTGCGCATCTTCAGCGAGTCGGGGTTCCTCGATCCGACGAAGCCGATCCGGGACTACACGAAGAAGGAGTTGAACGACTTCCTCTACAAGGAGCCGACGAAGGTCGCGTTGCAGTCCATGAACATGACCTACGAGGGTCTGATCCCGAAGATCTCGAAGTCGTTCCTGTCGAAGGACAAGGAGGCGATGCAGCCGCACATCCGCGCCTTCGTCGAGCGCGCCGTGACCTTCACGACCTGCCCCGACTGCGAGGGCACCCGCCTGAACGAGGGCGCCCGGTCGTCGCGCATCGCCGGCATCAGCATCGCGGATGCCTGCGCCATGCAGATCAGCGACCTCGCCGAGTGGGTGCGGGGGGTGCACGAGCCGTCGGTGGCACCGCTTCTCGCCGCGCTGCAGCACACTCTCGATTCATTCGTCGAAATCGGGCTCGGTTACCTGTCGCTCGACCGCCCGGCCGGCACGCTGTCGGGCGGTGAAGCGCAGCGCACCAAGCTCATCCGTCACCTCGGGTCTTCGCTCACCGACGTCACCTACGTGTTCGACGAACCGACCATCGGACTCCACCCCCACGACATCCAGCGGATGAACGAGCTCCTCCTGCGGCTGCGGGACAAGGGCAACACCGTGCTCGTCGTCGAGCACAAGCCCGAGATGATCGCCATCGCCGATCACGTGGTCGACCTCGGGCCGGGCGCGGGAGCGGCGGGCGGCACCATCTGTTACGAAGGGACCCTCGACGGCCTCCGCGCGAGCGACACCCTGACCGGGCGTCACCTGCACGACCGGGTGGCGCTGAAGGACGCGGTGCGGGAGCCCACCGGAACGCTGCAGATCCGCGGCGCGTCCGCCCACAACCTGCGGGACGTCGACGTGGACATTCCCCTGGGAGTGCTCGTCGTGATCACCGGTGTCGCCGGCTCGGGCAAGAGTTCGCTCGTGCACGGGTCGATGCCCGAGGATGCGGGCGTGGTGTCGATCGACCAGGGCGCGATCCGTGGTTCGCGCCGGAGCAACCCGGCCACCTACACCGGCATGCTCGAACCGATCCGCAAGGCCTTCGCGAAGGCGAACGGCGTGAAGCCGGCACTGTTCAGCTCGAACTCCGAGGGCGCCTGCCCGAACTGCAACGGAGCGGGCGTCATCTACACCGACCTCGGGATCATGGCGAGTGTCGCCTCCCCCTGCGAGGTGTGCGAGGGCAAGCGGTTCGACGCGTCGGTCCTCGAGTACACGCTCGGTGGCCGGGACATCAGCGAGGTGCTCGCAATGTCGGTGACGGAGGCGACCGAGTTCTTCGGCGCGGGTGACGCGCGGACCCCGGCAGCGCACGCCATCCTGCAGCGCCTGTCCGACGTCGGCCTCGGGTATCTGAGTCTGGGTCAACCGCTCACGACACTGTCGGGTGGTGAGCGCCAGCGGCTGAAGCTGGCGACCCACCTCGCCGAGAAGGGCGGCGTGTACGTGCTCGACGAGCCGACCACCGGACTCCACCTCGCCGACGTCGAGCAACTGCTCGGTCTTCTCGACCGGCTCGTCGATTCGGGCAAGTCGGTGATCGTCGTGGAGCATCACCAGGCGGTGATGGCGCATTCCGACTGGCTCATCGACCTCGGGCCGGGCGCCGGCCGCGACGGTGGTCGGATCGTGTTCGAGGGCACCCCGGCCGAGCTGGTGGCCGCCCGGTCCACGCTCACGGGCGAGCACCTCGCGTCGTACGTGGGCCGCTGAGCGCCCTGCCCCGCATGCGCACGCATCCGCTCTGGCGGCCGTACGATCCCGCCGCCACGCTCGATCGGCGTCGCTTCCGGCTCGCATCCCGCCAGGTGCACGTGGGAGGGGTGGTGCCGTACGACGCCTCGTGGCCGGAGCAGTTCGATCGCCTTCGCCGCCTGCTGACCGCGGCGCTCGGACCGCGGGCGCTCGAGGTGCACCACGTCGGATCCACGTCGGTGCCGGGGCTCGCGGCGAAGCCGATCATCGACGTGGACGTGGTGGTCGAGGACTCCACGCGCCGATCGCGACCGTTGACCGTGGCTCAGGGAAGGGCGGGCATGGCGGCCGAGAACAGCCACGGCTGGAAGAAGCCCGACCCGAGGCCCGATTCCGCCACGAAGTCCGCCGTCGTGACGGTGCCGTGCCGGTGCCGATCGCACCATCGGGTCAGCAGGTCGAAGAATGCCGGGTCGCCGAGCCGGCGACGCACGGCATGCAGGGTCAGCGCTCCCCGCTTGTAGACGCGGTCATCGAACATGAGGCGCGCTCCAGGCTCCCCGATGCGGATGTCCTGACCGAGCCGGGCGAGTCGGGCGTGATGGCCGCGGGCGAGCGCATCGGCCGACGCGCCACCGCTGTGCTCCGACCAGAGCCACTCGGCGTAGCAGGCGAATCCCTCGTTGAGCCAGATGTGCCGCCACTCGGTGAGGCCCACACTGTTGCCGAACCACTGGTGCGCCAGCTCGTGAGCGATCAGCCGCTCCGTCGACCCGGCACCGTCGATGTGATTCGAACCGAAGACCGCCATCGCCTGTGCCTCGAGCGGTATCTCTAGTGCGTCATCCGTGACGACGAGGTGGTACTTGCCGAACGGGTACGGTCCGAAGAGCTGCTCGAACAACGCCATCATGCCGGGAACGACGGCGAAGTCGGAACGGACGCGCGCCTCGAGGGCCGGCGGATACGCGACCGTGGCGATCACGGATCCCGCCCGCATGGTGGTCGTCGCGTACCGGCCGATCTGCACGGTCGCCAGGTACGGCGACGTGGGGACCTCCTGCTCGTACACCCACGATCGGCGGCCGGAGACCTTCGTGCGGGAGACCAGATGGCCGCTGCAGACGACCGTGTACGGGGCGTCGACGGTGACCCGGATGCGGAAGGTCGCCTTGTCGCCGGGCCGGTCGTTGCAGGGGAACCAGGTGCACGAGCCCGACGGCTGGGAGGCGACGAGCACGCCGTCGCTGAGCTCCTCCCAGCCCAGCTCACCCCACGGCGTGCGCCGGGGGGACGGGGCGCCCGCGTACGCCACGGTGACGGCGAATCGATCCCCCGCCGCGATGGTGTCGGGGGGAGTCACGGATAGCGTCGAGCCGAGGTGGGAGTACTTCGGGGCGGGGTCGCCATTCACGCGCACCGAACTGACGCGCAGCCCGGCGAGATCGAGGGAGAACTTCCGAAGCTGCACGACCGCCACCGCCGTGATCGTCGCGGTGGCGGAGAGACGGTTCCGCGACACCCGGTAGTCGAGGTCGAGGTCGTAGTGCTCGACCCGGTATGCGCCGGTACCGACCTCGGGGGTGTACGCGTCTCCGGATGCCTCCGGCGTCACGAACGGCCCGTGGTCGCGGGCACCTTCGATGCGTAGTCGCCGATGGTGACCTCGCGCCACGGGCCGATGGGGTTGCCGCTCCAGCGGCTGGCCTCCGGCACGAGTTCGCCGCGCATCACGAGGGACACCGGCCCCACCGTAGCCTGGGCGGCGATGCGGGCCGCCGGCAGGATGACGCTGTGCGGGCCGAGCGTAGCTCCGGCGTCGAGGGTGACGGTGTCCATACTCATGATTCGATCATGGAACAGATGCGTCTGCACGACGCACCCGCGGTTCACCGTGGCCGCGTCGCCGAGGGTGACGAGATCCGCCTCGGGCAGCCAGTGGCTCTCGCACCACACGCCGCGGCCGATGCGCGCGCCGAGGCTGCGGAGCCACCACACCAGGGCGGGTGTGCCGCCCGCCGATGACGCGAACCAGGGCGCCGCGACCATCTCGGTGAAGGTGTCCGACACCTCGCTGCGCCAGATGAAGCTCGACCAGAGCGGATGCTCGCCCACGCGCACCCGACCGATGAGCACCCACTTCGCGGCCGTGGAGACGGCCGCCGCGACGGCCCCGGCGGCGAGCAGCACGACGCCGCTGAGGGGGATGGCCGCGAGCAGTCCCCATGCCGACGTGATGGCGCCGAGGACGAGCAGCACGCCGAGCCCGATGGCGCAGGTGACGAACACGGGGATCGCGCGGCCGAGCTCCCAGAGGATGCGCGCCACCCGCAACCGTGGGGGCGGGTTCGTCGTCCTGCGGGCATCACCCGCGTTGACCGTCCGGCGGAGACGCACGGGCGGGGACCCCAGCCAGGATGAGCCGGCCTTCGACTTGAGCGGTGCCGCCGACAGCACCGCCACGAGACCGTCTTTCGGCACGCGGTGCCCCGGACCGGCCATGCCCGAGTTGCCGAGGAATGCGCGGGCACCGATCTCGGCGCGGGCCACGCGCATCCATCCGCCGCCCAGCTCGTATGAGGCGACCAGCGTGTCGTCGGCGAGGAATGCCCCATTCTTCACCGTGGTCATGGCCGGGATGAGCAGCACCGTGGACGCCTCGACATCCCGGCCGATGGTGGCTCCGAGCATCCGCAGCCACACGGGGGTGAAGAGCCCCGAGTACAGGGGGAACAGCGCGCTGCGCGCGAGGTCGAGCAGGCGCTCGGTGGTCCACAGTTGCCAGCCGACGCGGCTGCGCACCGGATGCATGCCCTCGATCACGCCGAGACCGAGGAGGCGAACGATGATCACGACGGAGCCGGCCAGGACGACGCCGGTGGCGAGGACGGCCGGGACAAGGGCGGCGAGGGAACGCCACCAGAACTCCACGAGGTCATCGGCACCGCGCGCCGCTCCGGCGAGAAGGGCGCCACCGACCGCGAACGCCACGATCGGCAGCACGGCGAGGAGCACCGAGGAGACGGCGTACCCGTAGACCCAGCGCGTGCGCCGCGGCGGGCGGGCGGCGGGCCACCACACCCGGGCGCGTCCCACCCGCACGGCCGGCGACCCGGCCCACCGCTGGCCGGCGGGTACCCGGCCGAACACGGCCGACCCGGGAGCGATCTCGGCGTTCTTGCCGATCCTCGTTCCGGGCAGCAGGGTGCTGCGCGCCCCGACCGTCGACCCGGCACCGATGCGTACCGCTCCAACGCGGACCGTGTCGCCGTCGATCCAGTACCCAGAGAGGTCCACCTCCGGCTCCACCGAGGCACCCCGGCCGATCCGGAGCATGCCCGTGACGGGCGGCAGCGTGTGCAGGTCCACGTCTTCGCCGATGCGTGCACCGAGCGCGCGCGCGTAGTAGGTGATCCATGGGGCACCGGCGAGTCCCACGGCGCCGATCTGCTGCGCGATCTGTTCGGCCAACCAGATGCGCAGGTGCCAGGAGCCTCCGCGCGGGTAGTTTCCGGGCTCGAGGCGCCGGAGGAGGAGACGAGCGGCCAGAGCCGAGATCGCCATCCGGCCGAACGGCGTCGCGAAGAGGAGGATGCCCGTGAGGAGCACGCCGATCGGTACCGTCGGGAGGGCGTCGAAGCCGCCGAGCGGCGCGAGGATGCTGCTGGCGGTGAGCAGGTAGACCAGCCAGCGCATCCCGGTCAGGGCGAGCAGGGGAACGCCGAGCAGCGTCAGGATCCACTGGGTCGCAACCGGTGTGGCGCGGGGCGCGGGGCTGCGCGGCTGGGTCGCGGACGGCGTGCGGCCGGCGATGGCGTCGGCCATCGCCTCGAGCCGCGGGTGCGCGTACACGTGGGCGACCGTGAACTCGGGGTCGACGGAACGGATGCGTGCGACGAGTTGAGCGGCGGACAGCGAGCCGCCACCCAGATCGAAGAAGTTCGCGTCCGCGCTCGTCACCGGCATGCCGAGCACAGCCGACCACATGTCCGCCAGAGGCCGCAGGCGGCCGGGGAGTTCGGTGTCGGTCTCAGCGGCTCCCGCCAGTGGCCAGGGAAGCGCCGCGCGATCCACCTTGCCGGACGTGCGCGTGGGCAGGTCGTCGATGCGGGCGAGCACGGGGACGAGTGCGGCGGGCAGTACTCCCCGTAGGTGCTCCACGGCGGCGTCGCGGTCCCAGTCCCCCCGTTCCGTCGGGACGACGTAGCCCACGAGCACCTGGTTGCCGGCGGGCGTGGTCTGCACGGCCACCGCGGCGCCGGACACCCCGGGCAACGCTTGCAGGGCCGATTCGATCTCGCCCAGCTCGATCCGTCGGCCGCCGACCTTCACCTGGTCGTCGGCGCGCCCGGAGAAGATCAGACCGGCGCTCTCGTAGCGCACGAGGTCACCGCTGCGGTACGCGCGCTCCCAGCCGAGGGTCGGGAATGGCGCGTACTTCTCCGCATCCTTCGCCGCATCGAGGTACCGAGCCAGTCCGACCCCGCCGATGATGAGCTCACCGGACTCCCCCTCGGCGACGCGGCGGCCGTTCTCGTCCACCACCGCGAGGGTCCAGCCGTCGAGTGGAAGGCCGATCCGCACCGGGCCGGCGCCACCCAGGCGGGCGGCGCACGCGACCACCGTCGCCTCGGTCGGCCCGTAGGTGTTCCACACCTCCCGGCCGTCGCGGGCCAGCCGCTCCCCGAGCTCGGGCGGGCACGCCTCACCACCGAAGATGAGCATCCGCACGTTCTCGAGCGACTCCGCCGGCCACAGTGCCGCGAGGGTGGGAACGGTCGAGACGATAGTGATGCCGCGCGTGGTGAGCCACGGCCCGAGGTCCATACCGCTTCGCACGAGACTCCGCGGTGCCGGCACCAGACAGGCGCCGTGCCGCCACGCGAGCCACATCTCCTCGCACGAGGCATCGAAGGCGACGGACAGACCGGCGAGCACCCGGTCACCGGGGGCGATGGGTTCCTCTCTGAGGAACAGTCGTGCCTCCGCATCGACGAACGCCGCGGCGGATCGGTGCGACACGGCGACGCCCTTCGGCGTTCCCGTGGATCCCGACGTGAAGATCACCCAGGCGTCGTCCGTGGGGTCGGGCGCCCCGTCCAGCGGGGTGGCTACCGAAGGGTGGGGCGCAGGTCCGGCGAACAGCCGCCGTTCGGCGCCGTCGGCGGCGGTGTACACCCCGGAACCGGTGATCGTGCCGATCACGCGGGCCTCCCCGAACACCAGCCGGGCGCGCTCGTCGGGGTCGTCGGCGTCCACGGGCACATAGGCGGCCCCCGCGGCGAGAATGCCGAGGATGGCGAGGTACAACCGTCGCGTGCCCGAGGGCATCCGGACGCCGACGCGGTGGCCCCGACCGACTCCCGCCTTGCGCAGCTCCGTCGCCACCTGCGCCACCCGCGCCATCATTTCGCCGTAGCTGAGGGCTCCGTCCGCGTCCTCGATGGCCGATGCCTCGGGATGCGCCTCGGCCGACTCGCGCAGGATGTCGATCAGGGTGCGGGCGGAGGGTGCCGCCTGCGAACGATCGAGGATGCTCTGCGGGGAATCGATCATGGAACTTTCGTCTCGGGTGGGCCGCTCCGTACGATCGACTGCCGAGGTGAACGGGAGGTTAAGAACGTCCCCCGCTACTCGACGCGCGCCGCCGCGAACTGCGACATGTACAGCCGGTAGTACGCGCCCTGCGCCTCGAGGAGTTCGGTGTGCGACCCCTGCTCGACGATCCGCCCGTCCTCCATCATGAGGATGATGTCGGCGTCGCGGATGGTGGACAACCGGTGCGCGATCACGAAGCTCGTGCGGTCGGTGCGGAGCGCTGCCATGGCGTGCTGCACCAGCAACTCGGTGCGGGTGTCCACCGAGCTCGTCGCCTCGTCGAGGATGAGTAGGGACGGGTTTGCCAGGAACGCCCGGGCGATGGTGATGAGTTGCTTCTCTCCCGCGCTGACGTTGTTGCCGTCCTCGTCGATCAGCGTGTCGTAGCCGTCGGGCAGGGCACGCACGAACCGGTCGACGTAGGTGGCCTTCGCCGCCTCCATCACCTGCTCCTCGGTGGCATCGAGGTTGCCGTAGCGGATGTTGTCGTAGATCGATCCGCCGAACAGCCAGGCATCCTGCAGCACCATGCCCACCTTCGAGCGGAGCTCGGCGCGGCTGAGGTGCGTGATGTCCACGTTGTCCACCGTGATCCGCCCCGAGTTCAGCTCGTAGAAGCGCATCACCAGGTTCACGAGCGTGGTCTTGCCCGCGCCGGTCGGACCGACGATGGCCACGGTCTCGCCCGGCCGTGCGGCGAAGGTGAGGTCGTCGATGAGCGGCTTGTCGGGCGTGTACCGGAAGCTCACGTTCTCGAATGCCACGTGACCGTCGGTCTTCGCCGGCAGCGTCTCGGTGGCCGTGTCGGGGTCCTGTTCGTCGGCGTCGAGGAGCTCGAACACGCGCTCGGCGGAGGCGACGCCGGACTGCAGCATGTTGGCCATCCCGGCCATCTGACTGAGCGGCTGATTGAACTCGCGGGAGTACTGGATGAACGCGGTCGCGTCGCCGAGGGTCATCGACCCGGACGCCACGCGGAGCCCGCCGACCACGGCGATGCCCACGTAGGACAGATAGGAGATGAACTGCATGACGGGCATGATCATGCCCGACACGAACTGCGCGCCGAACGAAGCCCGGTACAACTCCTCGTTCTTCTCGTCGAACTGGGCGAGCGACTCCTTCTCGCGGCCGAAGACGCGCACGAGGTCGTAGCCGCTGAACGACTCCTCGATGTGGCCGTTCAGCTGTCCGGTGTTCTTCCACTGCGCGGCGAACAGCTTTTGGCTGCGGACGCCGATGATCCCAGCACCGATCGCGGAGAGGGGCAGTGCGATCAGCGCGATCAGCGCGAGCTGCCACGACACGATGAACATCATCACGGTGATGCCGATAAGGCTGAGCGCCGACATGATGAGCTGCGCGAACGCCTGCTGCAGGGCCTGCTGCACG
Source organism: Planctomonas psychrotolerans (assembly GCF_008642235.1). Taxonomy (GTDB): domain Bacteria; phylum Actinomycetota; class Actinomycetes; order Actinomycetales; family Microbacteriaceae; genus Planctomonas; species Planctomonas psychrotolerans. Next base: position 160,347 of record NZ_SJEV01000002.1, read on the forward strand.
TTGTCCACGTCGTTGGTCACGCGGGAGAGCATGTCCCCGCGCTGGCGCGTGTCGAAGTAGCCGAGCGGAAGTCGGTTGAGCTTCTCCTCGGTCGCGCGGCGGAGGGTGAACACCACTCGCATGACGATCTTGTTGAGCACGTAGCCCTGCAGCCACATGAACAACGACGACACGAGGTACATGCCGAGAACGACGAGGATCAGTCGGCCGAGCACCCCGAAGTCGATGCCCGCTCCGGGGATGAACTCCATGCCCGTCAGCAGGTCGGCGAACTGGTCCTGACCTTGCGCGCGAAGGCGGTCGATGACCTGCTCCTGGGTAAGGCCCGACGGCAGGTCGCGGCTGATGATGCCATTGAAGATCACGTCCATGGCGTTGCCGAGCACGCGCGGGGCGATCACGTTCAGCACGACGGCGACGACCACCATGACCAGGACAACTGAGATGGCGGCTTTTTCCGGGGCGAGCAGCCCGAAGAGCCGCTTGGCCGACGGCCAGAAGTGCTTGGCCTTCTTGGCCGGCACGCCGCCGAACATGTCGCCGTCGGCCTCCGTGGGGGTGAACTCCTCGTCGAGAACCTGCGCCTCGGCATCCGCCGCCGCACCGGGCGTCGGCGCCGCGACCGGTGCCACCTGCGCTCCGGAGCGTCGCGTTCGTTCCTTCCTCGTGCCCGCCTTGTTCGCGCGCGGCTTGTCGGTGCTCATGCCACTTCCTCCGCCGCTGCCTGCGACTGCACGATCTCTTGATAGGTGGGCGACGTTTCCAGCAATTCGTCGTGCGTGCCGCGTGCCACGATCTGTCCGTGATCCATGACGAGGATCTGGTCGGCGTCGAGGATGGTGGTCACGCGCTGGGCCACGATGATCACCGTGGCGTTCTGCGTCGTGGTCTTCAGGGCTGCGCGCAGCCGCGCATCGGTGGTCACGTCGAGCGCGGAGAAGGAGTCGTCGAAGAGGTACACCTGCGGCTTGGCGACGAGCGCCCGCGCGATGCACAACCGTTGGCGCTGGCCGCCGGACACGTTGGTCCCGCCCTGCGAGATCGGGGCGTCGAGGCCGTTGTCCTTCGCGCGCACGAAGTCCGCTCCCTGCGCCACGGTGAGTGCCTCCCAGAGGTCGCCGTCCGTCGCATCCGGGTTGCCGAAGCGCAGATTGTGGGCGATGGTGCCGGAGAACAGGTAGGGCCGCTGCGGCACCGACGCGACGCGGTCGGTGATGTCGGCGTGCGCCATCCGGGTCACGGGCACGCCGTCGAGCAGGACCTCACCGCTGCCCACGTCGAACAGTCGGGGCAGCATGGAGATGAGCGTGCTCTTCCCCGCCCCGGTGCTGCCGACGATCGCCGTGGTCTGCCCGGGTCGCGCGGTGAAGCTCACGTTGTCGAGCACCGGCGCCTCGGCCCCGGGATAGGCGAAGGTCACGTTGCGGTATTCCACGACGCCGGCCTGCCGCGTGGGCTGCTCCGGCCGCTCCGGCTCGGAGATCGCCGGAGTCACTCCGAGAACCTCGCCGATGCGCTCGGCGCAGACGGATGCGCGCGGGATCATCATCGCCATGAAGGTGCCCATCATCACCGCGACGAGGATCTGCAGCAGGTACTGCAGGAAGGCGGTGAGCGCGCCCACCTCCATCTCCCCCGCGTCGACCCGGAGGCCGCCGAACCACAGCACGGCGGCCGTGGCCAGGTGCAGGATCATCCCGATCAGCGGGAACATCAGCACGAATAGGGACCCGACGGCGAGGGACACGTCGGTGAGTTCCCGGTTCGCCTTCCCGAAGCGCTGCGCCTCGTACGGTTCGCGCACGAACGCGCGGACCACGCGGATGCCGGTGATCTGCTCGCGCAGCACGCCGTTGATGTTGTCGATCTTGGTCTGCATGGTGCGGAACAGCGGCATCAGCTTCCAGACCAGAAAGCCGACGACCACGAACAGTGCGGGCACCGACACCCACACGAGCCAGGACAGTTCGAGGTCCTCGCGGAGCGCCATGATGATGCCGCCCACGCACATGATCGGTGCGGCGACCATGAAGTTGAGGCCCATCAGCACAAGCATCTGCACCTGCTGCACGTCATTGGTGCCGCGGGTGATGAGGCTGGGTGCGCCGAACTCGTTCACCTCCTGCGCCGAAAAGCTCGACACCTTGTGGAAGACGGCGCGTCGCACGTCGCGGCCCACGGCCATGGCGGCCTTCGAGCCGAAGTACACGGCCGCGATGGCCGCCGCCACCTGCACGAGGCTCACGCCGAGCATCACCATGCCGATGTCCCAGATCAGCTCGGTGTCGCCCCGGGCCACACCGCGATCGATGATCTCCGCGTTCAGGCTGGGCAGGTAGAGCGCCGCGATGGTGGCCGCGAGCTGCAGCACCACCACTGCGACGATGAACGGCTTGTAGGGCCGCGAGTACTGGCGGACCAGGGAGATGAGCATGGAGCGGTGTTCCTCGAATCGTGCGCGTGCGCGTGCGTGTGCGTGCTGGGGTGAGCGTGGTCGGCGGTATTCGGTGCTCGGATGTGGATGACGATGCGGATGACGGGGCGCTGCTCGCGCGGCTCGACCGTCGCCCGGGATCCGGCATATCGCCGGTGCGGGAAATAGGCGCACGCCAGCGTATGCCCACCATCGCGCGGTGTCCATCAGCCATAAGGCGGAGATGCGCGCCGCCCCGCACGGTCCCTGAGCCCGTCGAAGGGACGCGACCCCGCCGTCCCCTCGCTTGTCGAAGGGACGCGCCCGACGGTCCCTGAGCCGCACGGTCCCTGAGCTTGTCGAAGGGACGGCGGGGTGCGTCCCTGAGCCGCACGGTCCCTGAGCTTGTCGAAGGGATGTGACCGGTTGCGGTCGTGTGGGGGTGCGGAGGTGGCGTGCTGGGGCTCCGCCCATAGATGCCCACCGACCCCCGAGCCCCACCACGCCACCCCCGCCCCCAACTCCTCGGGCGACGGCCGTTCCCGGGGTGGTCGAGGCGGCCTATGCGGATACGGTCCCTGAGCTTGTCGAAGGGACGCTCGCCGCGCCGTCCCGTCGCTTCGCTTCGCTTCGACAGGCTCAGCGACCGTAACTCGCGATCGCCACGCCCGCTGAGTCGTCGAGGAGCACGCACCTCACACGGTTTCTGAGCCTGTCGAAGGGACGCAACCGCAAGGGACGCACGCATACGGTCCCTGAGCTTGTCGAAGGGGCGCTTGCTGCGCGGTCCCGTCGCTTCGACAGGCTCAGCGACCGTTACTCGCGATCGCCACGCCCGCTGCGTATCCCGACGGGAACGCAACCTCACACGGTCCCTGAGCTTGTCGACGGGACGCGATCCGCACCGGTCCGGTCGTGACGACGCTCCGCTGTGGGCTTCTACTCGGGTGGGGCGTCGAGCCGGTCGAGGAGTCGGGTGCGGGACTTGGTGGCGGGTCGCCACGTGCCGAAGTACTCGATCCAGGGTGGTGGTTTCACTTCCGGGACGCCGTGTCGCATACGGATCTGCCACTCGGAAGTGTCGATGGTGCGGTGATGGAACCAGCACAACAGCACACCATTGTCCGGATGCGTCGGCCCGCCATCCTTATCAGGGATCACGTGGTGGATCTCGCACCAGCCGGCGGGGATGGTGCAGCCGGGAATGATGCACCCGCCGTCTCGGAGGGAGATCGCGCGTCGTTGCGGTGGGGTGAAGCACCGCTCCGGTGACCCCAGGCGCACGATCCGCCCTTCCTGGCTAAGGACGACCTTTTGGATGCCACCGGTGCACACCATCTGCCGCACCGTCCGCATCGACACCGGACCCTCCACCCGATCCGACCAGCCGGCACCCTGCCCGGACGCAAGATCCTCCGCCCGGACGGACACCAGAACGGTGGGTGCGGCACCGCCGATTGTGGGTGCCTGGCCGCTGCGGGCCATGGCGTCGATGATCGCGACGAAGATGTCATGCCGCTGCTGAGCCGGCGTCCGGGAATCCTTCCCGCCTTCCGCTTCGGCGGTTGCCCGTTCTTCTTCGGTCATGAATGCGGGCGCGGTGGTCGGGGTCAGGTACGCGTCGAACAGAGTCTTCACCCGACCCCCGGCTTCCGCCATGAGCCGGAACGAGCCATGCAGCAGCCCGTTGCGTTCCGGACCGAACCGGAAGTCCCGCACCGCCATCGACCGGTCCTCCGCCGGATCAAGGCCGTCCGGGTCGAGCTTCGCCTGCCACACGCACACCATCACCCGCACCGAGTCCGCCGACACCGGCACCGTGCTGTCAGGGCCCGTGCCGGTGGCCGCGGCGACCAACTCGGTCTTCGCCTTTCCCAACTCGTCGAGAGACCCGTGGGCGAGAAGCGAGGTGAGTCCCTTGGTGATCACCGTGGCCGCGTCGATGCCTATAGTGCCGTCTTCGACGGCCTGAGCCACGAGATCGAATCGTGCTTCGGTGCGGTCGCCGCCCGGGAACGAGTCACGACGCACATCACCGGCCAGTACTACCCGCCGGCGAGCTGTCGTGCCGGACACCTGCGTCAGTTGCTCGATCAGGTCTGCCGGAGTCCGACAACCGCGGGACACAGCCAGCCCGCGCGCACCGCGATTGGGCCGGGACCGGTCCGCGACCTCGCCGGCCAGGACGACCCGTAAGGCGTCGACGCGACGGCCGAGACGCTCGACCTCGGCCACCAGCGCCACCGTGTCCTCGTCGGAAAGATCTGGGACGGTGGTGCACGGGAGTGCGTTCGCGCACTCGTCCGCAAGCGTCCGAATCCGCGCGACCGGATCACCATCAATGGACGATTGCTGCCGGCCCGAGGCCTTCGTGGGCGAGGGATTCATGCACGTACTATCGCACACACCTACGACATTTTCGCCCGAAGGTTCGAGCCGGTCAGTGGGCTTTTCGCCGTCGAGCTTGTGGAGGAGAAGAGGGGGCGGTCGACGGCGCCTATGTCCCTTCGACAGGCTCAGGGACCGAGTGGTCGGGTTCCTGCGACGGGCTCAGGGACCGAGTGGTTGCGTCCCCTCGACAGGCTCAGGGACCGAGTGGTTGCGTCCCTTCGACAGGCTCAGGGACCGTGTGGGAACCCTTCTTCAGCGAGCTTGGGACCGTGTGGTGGCGTCCCTGCCACGAGCTCAGGGACCGTGAGGTCGCGTCCCTTCGACGAGCTCAGCGACCGTGAGGTCGCGTCCCTCCGACAGACTCAGGGACCGTTCGGGGCGTCCCTTCGACGAGCTCAGGGACCGTGGGGTGGCGTCCCTCCGACGCGCTCAGGGACCGTGTGGGGTGCGTCCCTTCGACGAGCTCAGGGACCGTGGGGTGGCGTCCCTTCGACGGGCTCAGGGACCGTGGGGGTGCGCCCCTTCGACAGGCGAAGGGGACCGTGTGGGCACGTCCCCTCGACAAGGCCAGGAACGCGTCGGAGGGGCCGCCGGGTCACTGCATTCTCATGCAGCAGATGTGCTTCGGCGGGGTGGCCACCGGCTTCGGCCAGTAGGTCGTCAGGGTGTCGTACGGGTTCGGCAAAGTGTCCGCGGTGATGTACACGTGTCCGGCGTTGCGTTGGCGCGACAGATCGCGAGCCACCCCAAAGGACGTCGGACCCAACTGGATGGGCGCCGCGCCGTAGACGAGTTGGCTGATCTTCGCCGCCGGGTAGTCCCACAGCCAATCGGGCGGAGTCCAGTCGCGGTACTCCGACATGGAGCCCTCGAACACGACCAGGTTGTCCACGACGGGCATCGACAGTTGCCACGGGGCTGACCCACCGGCACCGGCTCCGGCCCCCGCATTGCCGACGATGTAGTTCTTCAGCGGCCGGTCGGTGGTCGACGCAGTGGTCGACGACGACGACGACGACCAAGATGCGGCCTTCGGCTTCGATGTGATGTGATCGCGCAGGAGGCGGTAGTACTCCCTCACGGTGAGGGTCTTCGCGTCGAACCTGTAGTCCGTTCCTCGATCGAGAGTGTTGCTCATGGCGTCGAGGAAGATCCCATCGATCTCCGGGTAGAACGAGTAGTACGCGTCGATCTGATCTTTCACCCGGTCGAGCGACACCCCTGTGTAGTCGGTCGTCACGTAACCGATCACCCGTTGTCCGAGAGCGTGACACGTGTCGATGGCGTTCCGGTAGTCGACGTCGACGGCGTCACCGGGTCCGGATGCCGGGTTCATGATCGCCGTCGACGGTCCGGGCTTCATGCTCAGCCGCTGACACATGTTCGCCCAGCGCGGGCCGGCCGGGGAGAAATACGCCGGTACGAGCTGACGTTGATCGGTCACCAGGCGCGGTGCCGCCGTCACCGTGGACGCCGGTGAGACCGCGAGCGCAGCGGCGAACCCCACGGTGAGAGCCGCCGATATGGACCGTTTCCGTACGAGTTTCATGAGGTTTCCTCGATCGGTATCCCGGCGCCGACATCGGCCGCATGCTCGGAAGGGCGGCGCCCACCCATCCGGTCCGAGGAGAAATTTGCGGCTCTGTACGACAGCGTGATCGCCCGTGCCACGCCACCGCATGACGCGAATTGACTATCCCTGAGTTCTTCTCAACTAGTCCGTGCGGCACTACCGTGAAGGGATGCGGGAATGGTCCGCTCCAGCTCTGCCCCCGAGGTGGTCCCGCTCGGGCCAGCCACCCTTCGTTGCGCGACGGCACGAGAAGGCCGAACTCGAGTCCGCATGGGCGGATGTGCTCGCCGGGGCCAGTCGAGCGGTCTTCATCAGCGGCGAACCCGGCGTGGGAAAGTCCCGGCTGGTCAGCACGGTGGGAACGGCGTTGCACGCGTGCGGGGCCCTCGTGCTCTTCGGCTCCTGCACCCCCGAGTACGGCGAGCCGTTCGAGCCGTTCGATGACCCGATCCGTCGCCTGGTCGACATCATGCGCGCTGGTGACGCGGATCCCGACCTCGAGGAGTCCCTGATCCTGCTCGAGCGCGCCTTCGCGCGACACGGCGCAGCAGCGCTGGAAGGGAACGGTCCGAGCCGCCTCTACGACGCGGTGAACGATGTCATTCGAGCCGCCGCTCGGATCCATCCGATGGTGCTCATCATCGAGGATCTGCACTGGGCGGACGTGACGGCGACACGATTGCTGACGAGGCTGATCGCGGCCGCGCAGGACTCGCGGATGCTGGTGCTCGGTACGTTCCGCCACACTCCACCCGACCGATCGGACGCATTGTCGGACGCGCTCACCGATCTCCGCCGATTCGAAGGCGTGCGCCGGATGGAGCTCGGCCCCCTGAGCCCGACCGACATAGCCGACTACGTCTCCCGCTGCTCGGACATCGACATGGCCGCGGCGGCCGGCCCGGCGAAGGTGTTGCACGCGTTGACCGGAGGCAATCCCTTCTTGCTGCGGGAGACGTGGCGTCTGGTCGTCGACCTCGGGCGCTCCCCCTCCGGCGACGAGCCGAGTCGCATCCTGGAGGTTCCGGCGTCGATCCGGGACGTCATGCGCTCGCGCATCGACGCGCTGGATGGCCACGCAATCTCGGTTCTGCAGCTCGCGGCACTGCTCGGCCAGAGATTCGATCTTCGAGAGGTTCTCGCAGTCACGGAGCTCGACGAATCAGCCGCTCTCGGGGCGATCGACACCGCGACCGATGCCGGCTTGGTCGACGCGCCTCGTGCGGGCGGCGAACTGCATCGGTTCCCCCATGCCATCGCGCGTCAGGCATTCCTCGACACGATCCCCGGCGCCGAGACCATTCGGTTGCATGCGCGAATCGCCCAGACGCTCGAGACCATGTTCCCGACCGCGCCACGTCTCGCCCAACGCCTCGCCCACCACTACGTGTCAGCGCGCGCGCTCGGCTTCTCGGATGCGGCCGTCACCTATCTGACGCGATCCGCGGAGATCGCCGAAGGCAGGCTCGCGTACGAGGACGCCGGGGACCTGTTCGAGCGCGCCGCCGATATAACCGGGGATCCGACCGAACGGGATGCCCTTCGCCTGCGAGCGGCCCGGAGCTGGACCTTCACCGCCGACTTCGCCCGGGCGCGGCGACTCAACGAACTGGTGATGCAGTTCGGGAACGAGCGCCAGCGCCTCGCCGCGGCGATCGGTTTCGAGGAGGCATCGTGGCGCCCCGGGCTGCCGGGGAAGCCGGCGGTCGAAGCGCTCACGAACGCCCTCGCCGGGGTGCCGGTGGATGACTCCGACCCGCTCTACCTCGAGGCGATCGCCGCCCTGTCCCGCGCCACGGCGTTCACGGGCGCCGCGCGCGACGCGGAGGCTCTGGTAGCCGCGGCCATCGAGTCGGCGAGGCGGATCGGGGACGATCGCGTTCTCGCCCGGGTGCTGCGCGCGAGCGTATGCCACTCGCTCCGACCCGTGGGGCTGGTCGAGCGCATCCGGCGCGCTGAGGAACTGGCCGATCTCGCGCGACCGACCGGCGCGGAGGCCTTCGGTGCGTCCGCGAACTTCCGGAGCGCGGCGTACTACATCGTCGGAGATCGGAACGGACGGGATCAGGGCGAACGGGACCTCGTCGAAGTCCGTCGGCGGTGGGGGTCGTACTGGGACTACTGGATCGAGTGCGTGCGCTACGGGCGGGTGTTCGCCGCGGGGCGCCTCGACGACGCGCGCAGCGCCATCGCACGGGTGCAGGCGGCCGAGGCGACCTTCAAGTCGGATGCCACGTCCGGCGCGAACAGCCTTCAGAGCTTCATGGTGCGGCGCGAATCGGGGCGACTGGAATCGATCCGTGCTCTGGTGTCGGGGTCGGAATCCCCGACGACACGGTGGGCCCCCGGTCTATTGGCGCTCTACACGGAGTTGGGCATGGTGGATCCCGCCCGGCGCGTACTGCACTGGCTCCTCGAGCACGATGAACCGGGGGCACACGAGTCGGCCGACTGGCCCGCTCGGCTGGTCTTCCTGGTGGAGGCTGCCCTATGGCTCTCCGACGCCGAGACCGCGGCGCGACTGCGACCGTGGATGGCGGAGTACAGCGGTCTCAATCTCCTCTCCGGCTACTACATCGCGCTCTTCGGCAGCGCCGACAGGTACCTCGGGCAGATCGATTCCCTGTGCGGCACGGAGAACGCGCTCGAGCGCTTCGACGCCGCCCTCGAGCTCGATGAGCGCAGCGATGCTGCACTGCACGTGGCGCATACCCTGGCCGCGACGGCGGTGCATCTGCACCGCCGGGAGCCGGCGTCGCACCGTGCCGCCGCGTACGCGGATCGCGCCCGCGCGATTGCGGCTCCGGCCGGGCTGGTCCGAGTGTTGCGGTCGCTCGATGCGGCGGGTCTGTCCGCGGGGTCGTTCCCCGACGGGCTCACGGCACGGGAGGCGGAGGTGATCCGCCTGGTCGCGGCCGGGATGAGCAACCGGGAGATCGCGCGCCGCCTCTCCGTGAGCGAGCACACCGCCGCGAACCACGTGCGCAGCATCCTCGCCAAGACGGGGGCGGCGAACCGCACCCGGGCAGCCGCCTACGCGCGGGAGCGCGGACTGGCCTAGATGCCCGCTGCCCGACGTCGAGCGGTTACCCCAGCGCCGCCAGGGTGCCGGACGGCAGCACCCGTCCCGCTACCTCGGTGATCGAATCGGCGGGGATACCGGCGTGGTCCGCCGCCGCCCGGATCGCTTCGACCGACGGGGCTTCGTACAAGCAGTAGGTCTTCCGATGATCCAGCGAAAGGAACGAGTACAACCAGCGCACGTTCTCCTCGTCATTGATCAGGTTGATGTCCTCAGCGGCTTCCAGCGGCACCTGCACCTCTTCGGCGAAGTTCCGCTCGATGATGAAGAACGGCATGCGGGGACCTCCTCGTCCTCATGTGCGGCACACGTTACTCCGCAGCCGCGGGCGAATACAGGCTCCGCGCGACATCGCCATAATGGCGGGATGCTTCCCGCCGCCTCCGCACCCGAATCCCGTGCCGTCTACTCGACCGACGGATTGCAGATCGCCACCTACGAGTTCGGTGATCCCGGCGCTCCGACCGTGCTCGCGGTGCACGGCTTCGCCTCCACCGCACTCGCCAACTGGCACTCGACGGGCTGGACCCGCGACCTCACCCGCGCCGGCTACCGGGTGATCGCGATCGACCAACGGGGCCACGGCGAGAGCGACAAGCCGCACTCCCCCGACGCCTACTCGATGGCGATCCTCGCCTCCGACGTGCTGCAGGTGCTCGACGCCTACCTGCTCGACGAGGTGCGCTACGTGGGCTACTCGCTCGGCGCCCGGGTCGGCTGGCGGATCGCCCACATCGCCCCGCACCGGATCTCCCGCGCGGTGCTCGGGGGCATCCCCGACGGAGACCCGCTCAAGCGCTTCTCGGTGGAGGAGGCGAAGGCCCACCTCCGCGACGGCGCCGAAGTGGGCGACCGACTCACCGGCGCTTTCCTCACCATGGCCCGAAGCCTGCCGAGCAATGACCTCGAGGCACTCGTCGCGCTGGTCGAGGGCATGCGCGACGGGCCGCAGCCGAGCGCCGCGAACGCGCCCACTCAACCGGTGCTCTTCGCCACGGGAAGCGAGGATCGCATCCTCGAAGCGTCACGGGACCTGGCGGATGCGACCCCGACCGGCACCTTCTTCGAGATACCCGGGCGCAATCACTTCAACGCACCCACATCGCGCGACTTCCGCACGGCCGCCATCGACTTCTTCCGCTCCGAAGCGTGACGGCCGCGCCGAACTGAATCCGGTAATCCCGAAGCCCGGATTCGCTCAGCCGGGCGACGCGCCCGGCCGGGCGAACCGCGCAGCGCTACCCCCTCTCGGCCCGCGACACGCGAAGCGTGACGAGCTGGAAGGCCCGGAGCATCAGCTCCACCCCGTCGTCGGTGGTGGACTGCACGGCGACGGCGTCGACGGGCCGCTCCAGCAGATCGGCCTCGACCACGCTCGTCACCGGGAACCCGAACCGCACTGCGCCGCGTCCCCGCCCACCGCTCGCCTCGTACAGACGCACGATCAGATCGCCGGACCGGTCCTCGGCGAGCTTCACCGCCTCCACCACGATCGACGGGCACTCGCTGACCACGATCGGTTCCGCCGCGGAACCCGCACCCGCGGATGCGGCCACCTCGCGGAGGGGCAGGTTGATGCGGTAGCCCAATTGCGCGGCACCGAGCACATCCGGCGTGATGCCGACCGAGGTGCGCAGCACGTGCACGCCCTGATCCGCAGCCGGGTCGGGGAAGGTGGGAGCGCGCAGCAACGACTCGCGCACGGTGGTCGTGGTGCCACCGCCGGGCAGGCTGCGCCGGGTGATGTCATGACCGTAGGTGGAGTCGTTGGCAACCGCCACACCGAAGCCCGGCTCCGCGACGTGCACCCAGCGGTGGGCGCAGGTCTCGAAGCGCGCCGCATCCCACGACGTGTTCGCGTGCGTGGCCCGGTAGATGTGACCGAACTGGATCTCGGATGCGGCACGGTCCGCGTGCACATCCAGGGGAAAGGCGAGCTTCAGCAGCTTCTGGCGCTCGTGCCAGTCGACGGTCGTGACGATGTCGAGCGCGGTCGACTCCCCCTCGAGCGTCAGCTCCTGCGACACCGTCGACGATCCGAAGCTCCGCGTCACCCGCACGGTCGCGCGCCCCGCGTCCTGCGTCACCAGCTCCACAGAGTCCGCATCGACCAGATCGACCCCGTTGCGCTGGTAGTGCTCGTCGATGTCCCACGCGTCCCACTGCGTGGGCGTGTCGCGGAAGAGCTGCAGGAGGTTGCCGGGCTGGCCCTCGGGCACGGCCTCGCGCCCGCTCGCGCGGTCCACGAAGGACACCAGGAGGCCGCGCGCATCGAGCACCACACGAACCGCGTCATTCTCGAGCACGACCCCGCCGTCGCTCTCCGTCGCGTGCACCCCACCGGATGCGGCGTACGGGGCGAACGAGAGCGCGGGCACACCCGCGACCGGGAACGGCGACGCGTTGAACGCCGCGGCTCCGGTTTCACCGTCATCCCCACCTGCACCGCCATCACCGGCACCGCCGGTGCCGGACAGTGCTCCGATGGACGCGGCGATCAGGTCCTCCAGGTCGGCGGCCACGTCGGCATAGGCCGCCTCGGCGACCTGATGCACCCACGCGATGGAGCTACCCGGCAGGATGTCGTGGAACTGGTTGAGGAGCACCGTGTGCCACGCGCTTTCCAGCCGGTCGTACGGGTACTCGGCACCGGCGCGCACGGCCGCGGTGGCCGCCCACAGCTCCGCCTCGCGCAGCAGGTGCTCGCTCCGACGGTTGCCCGCCTTCGTCTTGGCCTGCGAGATGTAGGTGCCGCGGTGGAACTCGAGGTAGAGCTCGCCCGACCACACCGGCGGATGCGGATAGGACGCCTCCGCCTCCTCGAAGAACGCCCGCGGCGTCGCCATCCGCACGGTGGGTGACCCTTCCAGCGACTTCGTCCGCTCCGCGGCGGCGAGCATCTCCCGGTTGGGTCCGCCGCCGCCGTCGCCGTAGCCGAACGGCACGAGTGACACGTTCGAGGCGCCCTTCTCCGCGTACTGGCGCTGGGCGCGCGCGAGCTCCTCGCCCGACAGCAGCGAGTTGTAGGTGTCCACGGGCGGGAAGTGGGTGAAGACCCGGGAGCCGTCGATGCCCTCCCAGGAGAACGTGTGGTGCGGCATCACGTTCGTCTCGTTCCAGCTGATCTTCTGGGTGAGGAAGTATCGCGATCCGGCCGCGGCGACGATCTGCGGGAATGCGGCCGTGTAACCGAAAGAGTCCGGCAGCCATACTTCGAGCGGCTCGATGCCGAACTCGCGCATGAAGAACGACTTGCCCGTGAGCAGTTGGCGCACGAGCGCCTCACCGCCCGGCATGTTCGTGTCGGACTCCACCCACATGCCGCCCACGGGCACGAAGCGTCCCTCGATCGCTCGTGCGCGGATGCGCTCGAACAATTCGGGGTAGTACTCCTTCATCCACGCGTACTGCTGAGCCGACGAGCAGGCGAAGATGAAATCTGGGTCCTCCTCCATCAGGTGGAGCACGTTCGAGAAGGTGCGGGCGCACTTGCGGATGGTCTCGCGCACCGGCCACAGCCAGGCGGAGTCGATGTGCGCGTGGCCCACGGCCACCATGCGGTGAGCGCTCGCGTAGGCCGGCTTCGCGAGGATCGGCGCGAGGATGCCACGCCCGAGTTCCGCGGTACCGCTCACATCCTCAGGGTCCATGCGGTCGGTCATCTCCTCGAGCGCCCGAAGGATCTCGGCCGTGCGGGGAAGGTCGCTGCTCAATTGCTCCATCAGACCGAACAGCGTCCACACGTCGCGATCGAGGTTCCACACGCGGGTGTCGAGGAGGGCGACGTCCATGCGCCGAAGTCGGTAGATCGGCTCGTCGCCCGCGGTCGCGAGGTCCCCCACGGGTGTCGGCTGGAACTTCCAGTCGCTGCCGACGTCGGGGTTCGATGCCGCCTCGATGTACAGATCGATGCTCCCTCCGGGACCCACCGTCACAGGCACATAGTTGTTGAACGGCTCCACCGCCTTGACGATGCGGCCCTCAGGATCGAAGACGAGCCCCTCGGCCTGGAAGCCGGCCTGACCCGACAGGAAGCCGAGGTCCACGAGCACCTCGGTGCGCGTCTCCAGGTCGTCGAACGTCGACCACTCGGCCGGAACCGTTCCGGTCACGTGCAGCCAGGTCGTGCCCCAGGGCCTCCCCCAGGAGTCCCCGATCGCGATCGGCGAGAACTGCTGATCGCGGGCATCGGCGAAGGGCACCGGCTCCCCGGGCACCTCCCAGGCCGTGATTGTGAGGGGCGACGACGCGCGGTAGAGCGCGGGGGCCACCCGTTCGCTCACGAAGCGACGGATACGGGCGCGGATGAGCGTGGACTTGTCGTGCACGAGGAGCTCCTTGGAGGTGTGGTGGTCAGCCCTTGACGGCGCCGGCCATGGCGGAGGACCCGCCGAGAACGCGGGAAACGAAGACGTAGAGCGTGATGACGGGAAGGGAGTACAGCAACGAGAAGGCGGCGAGTTGTCCATAGGCGACCGTGCCGTACTGCCCGAAGAAGGAGAAGATGCTCACCGCGGCGGGCAGCTTGTCGGGCGACAGCAGCAGCACGAACGGCACGAAGAAGTTCCCCCAGGCTCCGATGAACACGAAGATGAAGACCACGGCGATACCGGGTCGCATCAGCGGGATGACGATGCGGGTGAGGGTGGTCAGCATCGATGCGCCGTCCATCCACGCCGCCTCTTCCAGACTCACCGGCACACTGTCCATGAAGTTCTTCGTCATGTATATCGCGATCGGCAGGCTCGTCGCGGCGAGGAACAGCGTGGTACCGGCGACCGAGTCGATCAGGTTGAATGCGACGAACAGGGCGTAGACCGGCACCATCATCGCGGTGATCGGCAGGCACGTGCCGAAGAGCACGCCATAGAGGAACGGCTTGTTCACCCGCATCCGGTACCGCGAGAGCGGGTACGCGGCGAGCACGGCGACGATCACCGTGATGATCGCGCATCCGCCGGCGAGATACACGCTGTTCAGCAACGGGACGAAGGCGGTCTCCGGAGTCATCACGTCACGGAAGTTCTGCAGCGACAGACTGTCGGGCAGCTTGATCGACAGCGACGCGCGCGTGTCGAATGAGGCGAGCACGAGCCAGATGAGCGGGAGGGCGAAGGCCGCGGTGACGAGCAGCAGCACGCTGTTCGACGCCGCCCTCATGGTGCGCCTGCTGGGCGAGGTCATCCCCATCTCAGTCCACCTCCGGCTTCAGCACGCGGATGTAGGCGATCGAGAAGACCGCACCCACCAGCAGCATGATGGTGGCGATGGCCGTCCCGAACCCGAGCTGGCCGAACTGGAACGCCTCCTGGTAGGCGAGCACCGGAAGGGTCGAACTGTCGGTACCTGGCCCGCCACCGGTCATCACGAAGATGAGCGTGAACACCGACAGCGTCTGCAGCGTGGTGAGCATCAAGTTGGTGGAGATGCTGCGCCGGATCATCGGAATGGTGATGAAGATGAGGCGCTGCCAGCCGTGCGCACCGTCCACCTCGGCCGACTCCGTGATCTCCGGCGGCACGTCCTGCAGGGCCGCGGCGTAGACGAGCATGGAGAACGCGGTTCCCCGCCAGACGTTGGCGAGGATGACCGACAGCATGGGCAGCGTGTAGAGCCAGTTCGGCCCGTCAATGCCCACTGCGCCGAGCATGTTGTTCAGCGTGCCGGAGTCGTTGAAGAAGGCATAGGCGGCGAAGGCGGCGACGATCTCGGGCAGCACCCACGCGGTGACGACGAGGGTGCCGACCAGCGACCGGACGACCCGGTTCGACGACCGCATGAGGAGCGCGAGCCCCAACCCCAGCACGTTCTGTCCCACGATCGCCGAGGCGACGAGGAAGAGCAGGGTGAGGAGGATCGACTTGGGGAAGTCGGCATCCGCGAAGAGCGCCGAGTAGTTGTCCAGCCCGACGAAGCGCGAGTCCTGAGCGGATGCGCCGGAGAGCGACGAGTCGGTGAGCGATCCGTAGAAGGAGCTGATCACCGGCCCGAGCAGGAAGACGGCGAGCAGGATGACGGCGGGAAGCAGAGGAACGGCGCGCAGGAACGAGCGGTGGGTCGCGGCGTGCGGCCGGCGGGGCCGGGGAGATGGCTTCTCCCGGCCCAGCCGGTCGTTCTGCCGCGCCGTGGTGGGCGCGGACACCGGGTTACTCGGCGCTCGTGGTGGCGTCTTCGCCGACGATGCCGATCACTGCCTCGTCGTACGCGGCCGCGGCCTCCTCGGGCGTCTGCTGTCCCGTCATCACGGCTTCCATGGCCACCGTGATCTCGCTGGAGATCTGGGCGTAGTCGCTCGTGGCTGGGCGGAAGTGGGTGAACTCGACGATCTCGGAGAAGAACCCGAACGTGGGGTTCGCCTCCTGATAGGTCGGGTCTTCCGACACGTCAGAGCGCACGGCGATCTGGCTGGCCGCGATGTCGTAGGCCTGCGAGTTCTCCTTGTTGAGGGCGAGGGCGATGAGGTCCCACGCGGCATCCTTGTTCGCCGAGTCGGCGCCCATGGCGAGCGTCCATCCGCCCGACATGCTGGTCGCTCCAGGTGCCTGCCCCTCCTGCGTGGGCATGGCCGCCTGGCCCATCACGTCGTTCCATTCGGGCCACGGTGCCGTGCCCCCGTCGATCCAGGTTCCGCTGAGCCACGAACCGTCGAGATCCATCGCCAACGTGCCCTGCGGGAGCCATTCGGAGGAGACCAGGTTGCCCACGTTCTTGTCGAGCGCCTGCTCGGGGGTCGGGCCGAGGCCGCCCTGGTACACGTCCTCGATGAAGCCGAGCGAGTCGATGAAACCCTGGGAACCGAGAACCCACTTCTGCGAGTCGGCGTCGTAGAGGGTGTCCTCCGTGCCGTACAGCAGCATCTCGAAACCCTGCATCGACGCGGCCTCCCCCTGGGCCTTTCCGGAGTACACGTTCAGCGGGATGACATCGGGCAGCTCCGCCTTGATCGTCGCGGCGGCGTCGAGAACGTCCTGCCACGTCTTCGGTTCGAACGGCACCGGCAGACCGGCCTCGGCGAAGAGGTCCTTGTTGTACCAGAGGGCCCGGGTGTCGGTGCCCATGGGGATGCCGTAGGTCTTGCCGTCGCTTCCGAGACCGGCGCTCTTGGCGTTCTCGTAGAAGTTGTCCCAGTCGCTCCACTCGGCGGTGTACTCGTCGAGGGGGGCCAGGTATCCGGCGTCGCTGTCGGGCTGCACGCGGAAGGTGTCGACGTACATGATGTCGGGGGCGGTGGCGGCCGACCGGTTCATCAGAGCCAGCTTGGTGGCGTAGTCGTTCTCCTGCGCCTCGATGGGAACGAGCTCCACGGTGATGCCCTCGTGCTCGGCCTCGAAGGCCTCCTTCACCGCCTTCATGTGGTTGTCGACCTGCACGAACGCGCCGAACTTCTGATAGGCGACCTTGATCGTGTCGGACTCCGAGCCCGATCCGCCGCCGGCGGAACAGCCGGTGAGGGCGAGCGTGGCTGCTGCTCCCACAGCGAGGATGGAAACGAACGATTTCTTCATTGGATTCCCCTTCGAGTCCGTGGCGTCATCCCCGTCGGCGTCGTTGCCGACGGTGCGCGCCCGTATAACTACATCGGATGGACTAATTGCTGTCAAGACGACGAGCCGGAATTCCATCACAGGTGAATGGCCGATCCGCCATCACAGGTGAATGGCCTCCGGTTGGGAGGAGAGTCCGACTACTTCGAGATGAACAGTGCGGACGACCGCGGCGACAGGGCGAAGTCGAGGATGAGGCAGGCCGCGCCCACCGCGGCCACGTCCTCACCGATGGCGGAACTCGTGACGACGACCGGTGCGGTCAGCACCAGAGCCGGCGAGTCGTTGATCAGCTCGGGCAGGCGCGACGACGCGAACGACGAGATGCGCTCCCAGTAGGGACCGCCGAACACGACCACGTGCAGGTCGAGCAGCGTGACGATGGTGACGATCGCGGTTGCGAGGTCGCGCACCGCCTCATCGAGGATGCGCATCGCTTGCGGCTCCCCCGCATCCGCCAACTCGGCGATGCGCGAGAACCCGCGGTCGATGTCGTCGGTGGTCAGCGGCTGCGGCGATGCGTCGATGACGCCGCCCGCGACGGCCGTGGTCACGAGGGTCTCCGGGCTGACCGCATCACCCAGGCACCCGCGGCGGCCGCAGCGGCATACCGGACCGTCGGGATCCACCATGACGTGGCCCACGTCGCCGGCGTTGCTGGTGGGGCCGCGCGCCACCTCGCGGCCGAGAACCAGCCCGACGCCCACTCCGGAGCCGTAGTACAGGAAGAGGAAGTCGTCGCGTTCGTGGCCGCTGCTCGTCCAGACCTCCGCCACCGCAGCAGCGCTCACGTCCTTCTCGAGCACCACGAAGAACCCGGTCACCCGCTCGAGTTCGTCGCGAAGCGCGACGCCGTGCCAGGTGGTCAACAACGGCGGATCGAGGACGACACCCCGCTTCGCGTCGATGGGACCGGGGGACGCGATGCCGACACCGAGCACCCGGGCGCGGTCCACTCCGGTGCTCGCGAGCAGCGCCTCGATTGTGTCGCTCATTCCCGCGATGACGGCGGCAGGATCGGCGCCGAACGGCGGGCGGCTGGCGGTGTGACCGATGGTCGTGCCATGAATGTCGAGCAGCACGTACGTGATCACCGCCGGATCGATATGCACCCCGATGGCGAAGTGACCCGAGGGGTCCAGCTGCAGCACCGTCCGCGGTTTTCCGACCCCCCGGATCTGGATTCCGGCCTCCCGGATCATGCCCGCATCCAGCAGGCGACGCGCCACGTTGGACACCGTCTGGGTGCTGAGACCCGTCTGCTCCGCGATCTCCACCCGACTCACGCCCGACGCGGAGCGCCGGATGACGTCGAGCACGACGGTCTGATTGAAGCCGCCGAGCGCCCGGAGGTTCGATCCTCGCCGCATCGTTCCTCCCTCGCGCGTCGTCGCCCTCCGAGCAGGACGGCCACCGGTAGCTGCATTATGCCGGTGCGGGTGCGCGTTGCCCCAATCGCCGCGGGCTGGTGCTGGTGGGCGGAACAGCTCGTCATCCCGTCAGGGTGGCGCGCCCGTAGTCACGCCGGTAACGTCGAGGGCGTCGGCAATACGCCTAGCATGCACGCATCAGCCGCCCCACCTCGACACACTACGGGCGCATCAGCCGCACAACCTCAACACTCCACGCACGCATCAGCCGCACCACCCCGACAACTACGGAGGACCACAATGGCTCGCAGCATTCCCCGATTCAATCCCCTCGCCGAACTGGATGCGCTGCAACGGCAGTTCCTCGGTGACGACTTCCTCACGAAGTTCCGCGGAACCGTTCTTCCGACCACGGACGTCTACACGGAGAACGACAGTCGACTGATCGTGGAGGCGCACCTCCCGAACTTCAGCGACAGCGACATCGACGTCAGCATCGACGAGGGCTCCCTCGTCATTCAGGCCGAGAAGCACGAGAAGGAGGAGGACAAGAACAAGAAGTACATGGTGCGCGAAAGCAGCGCCAGCTTCCACCGCCGTATCGCCCTCCCCGACCGTGCCGACCCCGACAACATCGACGCCCAGTTCGCCAACGGTGTGCTCACGGTGACCGTACCGTTCAAGCAGCAGCCGTCGCCGAAGAAGATCGCCATCAAGGGCGCCGGTGACTCGTCGCCCGCCACCGAGGTGCCGCTCGGGACCACCGACGTCGGGAACGCCGACGCGGGGAGCATCTCCGTGGACAGCACCGAGGAGCAGCCGGGAAGTACCAGCTGAGTTCCTCCCCGTCTCGCTGAGCTTGAGCGCTCACGGAGAAGCGGCCGTGCCACGAGTGGTCCGGCCGCTTCTGTGCGAGTGGCGGTGGAGGGATCAGCCTCCGGCGATCCTGGTCACCTGGTAATCGATCTCCAACGCGTTGGATACGTCGAAGCCGACGGCGGCGGGACCACCGACGATCAGCACGTCAGCCACCTCGGCATCAGCGAGCGCCGTTGCCGTCGCCTCCGGCAGCATCCCCTGACGTGTCAGGAGGATCGGAGCGTAGTAGCCGTTGGCGAGCGGACCGGCCGCGAGCGCATCGGCGAAGCCCTCCCCCGACACCAGCACGGCGATGTCCGTGCCGTCGGGGAACGCTTCGGCCGCGACCATTGCCGCGGTCTCGAAGCGGTCGGCGCCGGCGATGCGCGAGACCTGGTAATCCGACTCGAGCGCATTCGAGATGTCGGTGCTGACGGCGGCGGACCCGCCCACCACGATGACGTCGGCTACTTCGAGACCTTCGAGGGCCGCCTCCGTGGCCGCGGGAAGCGTGGTGCTCCCGGTGAGCAGGATGGGTGCGTCGTATCCCCAGGCCAGCGGAGCCGCGGCGAGCGCGTCGGCGAAGTTCTCGCCGGACACGAGCACGGCCACGTCCGCACCGTCGTCGAAGACGGCTCCGGCTACCGCCGCGGCGGTACCGTACCGGTCGACGCCGGCCACACGGGAGACCTGGTAGTCGAGCTCGAGCGCGTTGTGGACCGACGTGCTGACCGCGTACGGTCCGCCCATGATGATCACGTCGCTCACGGAGAGCGCCTCGAGCGCGGCCGCGGTGACCTCGGGAAGCGTGGTCGAGCGGGTGAGCAGGATGGGTGCTCCGTAGGCGTCCGCGAGGGGCGCTGCGGCGAGGGCGTCGGCATAGTTCTCGCCTGAGGCGAGGATGGCGACGTCGGCACCATCGGGGTACAGATCCAGGGCGACCGCGGCGGCCGTTCCGAATCGGTCGGACGTTGTCGGCACTGACAACGCGTGCGCCGGTGTACCGGCGAAGACGATGCTCGACGCCGCGAGGAGCGCGACGAGAGCGGCACGATGTGTGCGAGTGGGGGTTTCCATGCGTTCAGGATGGCGAGGCCCGGCCCTTTCCGCAAGAGTGATTTACCGGACTTCAGGTGAATTCCGCACGGCGATCTCCCTTCGCCTCGCCAGCCCCCGCTCGGGGGCGTGCGGAACCGACCGCCGACCCGGCCTTCTCCGACCGTGTCCGACCGTGTCCGACCATGACGAAGGGGCCGACCATCCTGGAATGATCGACCCCTCGAGTCGGCAGCGCTGCACCCGTCGGCAGCACTGCCCGCGTCAGAAGAACTAGACGCGTGCGGGCTCCCGCACGGTCTTCAGCGCGTTGGACCAGGCGGTCACCTGGTCGAGCATGCCGTTCAGCGTGCCCACGTGCGCGTCGGCAGGCGTGAACTCGGAGTAGTTCTTGAAGTCGGTGGCGAGCGAGAACATGACCTGGGCCCGCACATCGGCGATCTGCAGTTCGGCCAGAATGAGACGCAGTCCCTCGACGGCACGCGCTCCACCGGCGGAGCCGTAGCTCACGAAGCCGGCGGCCTTGTTGTTCCACTCCGCGTAGACGAAGTCGATCGCGTTCTTCAGGGCGCCCGACGTGGCGTGGTTGTATTCGGGAGTGACGAAGATGTAGCCGTCGAACTCGGCAACCTTGTCGGCCCACACCTGGGTGTGCTCGTGGTCGTAGATGCCCTGCGATGCCGGAATCGCCTCGTCGAGCAGCGGAAGGTTGAAGTCCAGCAGATCGACGAGCTCGTACTCCGCGTCGGTGCGCTCCTGCGCGTGCTGCAGCACCCAGTCGGCCACGGCCTTGCCGTTGCGTCCGGGGCGGGTACTTCCGAGGATGATGCCGATCTTCGTCATGGGTATCGCTTTCTATCGATTCAGAGGGAAGCAAAAAAGGTGCGGGAACGCTCCGCGCGTCCTCGCACCGTCGTGATCCCCAACCCTTGCACGACTAGATATATTCCTTTGCATGAATCTCCGCGTTCTCAGCGAACATCCTGGAAATCGAAGACCAGCACACCGCCGTTCCCCGGCTGGATGAACGGGCCGGCGAACTCTTTGAACGCGGCGTGCTCGAGGTCGTAATGTTCGCGGTCGGAGATGATCGGCTCACCGACGTAGAAGTTGCGATCGCCCAGCGAGGCGAAGGTGAGCACGAATCCGAGCTCGAACCCGCGCGAGGCACCCTCGCCACTGTTCTGCACCCCGGACCGGATCGACACGATGTACGGTTCGCCGCTCCGGCGACTGTCCGACAACGCTCGGAACCGGCGTTCGACCTCGGCGGCGTCTTCCGCCGTGCTGCCATCACGCAAGCGGAACAGCACGATGTGCACGACCTCGCCCACTCCGTAATCGGAAGCGGTGAAGCGCTCGACTCCGACCCGGGCGAGTTCTTCCTGAAGGGATTCGGTCATGGGGTGTCCTTTCGACGGTGCGGTCGCCCCTTCGACAGGCTCAGGGACCGGGGAGTGCGTCCCTTCGACAGGCTCAGGGACCGTGGAGTGTGTCCCTTCGACAGGCTCAGGGACCGTGGAGTGTGTCCCTTCGACAGGCTCAGGGACCGTGGAGTGTGTCCCTTCGACAGGCTCAGGGACTATAAGGGGTGCGGTTATCGGTTGTAGCGTGGAATCGGTCCGCGGAGCTCCTGCCACACGGCATCGCAGCGCTCCATGAGGTCCTCACCGAGCGGGCCACGGGCGAATGCGGCCAGGTTGGTCTCCAGTTGATCCACGCTCGAGCCGCCCAGGATGATCCCATCGACCAGAGGGCGCCCGAGCGCCCATCCGAGTGACACGTCGATCGGGGTCAGCCCTGCATCGGCCGCGATCGCCGCGACCTGTGCCGCAGCCGCGAACTGGCGCTCGCTCCAGTAGCGATCGCGGTACGGCTGGCCGGTGAAGCGCGTGCCGGGCGCCGCGGCGTCGTCGACGGAGGAGTACTTGCCGGTGAGCAGCCCGCCGGCGAGCGGGTTGTAGATCAGCGTGGTCATGTCGTACGCCTCGGCGAACGCCGCGTACTCGTCGTCGAGACCCCGGGTGATGAGGTTGTACATCTGCTGAGCGATATGCACCGGCGCGAAGCCCCGCACCTGCTGCAGGGCTCGAGCCTCGGCGATCTGCCACGACGCGTAGTTCGACATGGCCGGGTATCGCACCTTGCCCTGCTGCACGAGGGAATCGAGCGCCTCGATCGTCTCCTCGATGGGCGTCTGCCAGTCCGGCATGTGCAGATAGAGGATGTCGACGTAGTCGGTGCCCAGCCGGCCAAGGCTCGCGTCGAGCGCGTCAGTGAGGGCCTTTCGCCCGAGGCCGCTCACCCCGCGCACGGGGTTGAACGCCTTGGTGGCGACGATGACCTCGCTACGGGATCTCCCGAGCGCGGCTCCGAGCACCTCCTCCGCCACACCGTCCGTGTAGGAGTTGGCGCAGTCGAAGTGGGTGACCCCGGCGGCCCGGGCGATGTCCACGGCGCGGGCGGATTCCGCAGCGTCGAGCTGCGCGCCGAACGTCATCGTGCCGAGCACGGCCCGGGAGGTGACGAGGTCCGTACCCGTCACGACACGGGTCTCCATGGTGCCACTGGTCATCTGTCGAACTCCTTGGTCGGGTGGGGCAACGCGGAGGGCATCAGTGCATGTAGAAGCCGCCGTCGACGTTCAGCGTCTGCCCCGTCACGAATCCCGCGTCCTCGCTGATGAGGAAGGCGATCGCGGCCGCGATGTCCCGGGGCGTACCGATCCGGTTGAGCAGCAGTTCCTCGGCCATACCGGCCTTGCGCTCGTCGGTGAGTGTGCCTCCCATGATGTCCGTGTCGATGGGACCGGGCGAGATGGCATTGACGGTGATCTCGTACTCGCCGAGTTCGCGGGCGACGGACCTGGTGAAGCCGATGACACCGGCCTTGGCGGCGGAGTAGGGCGTCTTGCTGTAGGTCCCGCCGCCGCGCTGGGCCGAGACCGAGGAGATATTGACGATGCGGCCGATGCGGTGCTTCACCAGCGACTCGGCGACGCGCCTCGTGGCGTAGTGGACGCCGTCGAGGTTGATCGAGAGCACCCGTCGCCACTCCTCCGTGGTGACCTCGAGGTAGGGCACCGGCGAGCTGACGCCCGCGAGGTTCACCAGGGCCACGATCTGCGGCAGTTCCGCCTCGAGCTCATCGATGGCGGCGCGTACCGACGCCTCGTCGGACACGTCCGCCCGCACACCGTGGGCGCGCACGCCGTGGGCCTCGGTGAGTTCGGCTGCCGTCGCCGCACTCGCGTCGGCATCGATGTCCAGGATGCCGATGTGCCACCCGCGCTCGGCGAGGTAGAAGGCCGCGGCTCGGCCGATCCCGCGCGGGGACGCCGCCCCGGTGAGGATTGCGGTGCGTTCTGAGGGGAATGCTGTCATGCGGGTTCTCCAGTTCGAATGCCTTATCGATGCGTGCTAGTTGATCGGCGCGGGGCCCAGCTCGTCGACGAGCTTCTTCATCGCGACGTACGCCCTGTTGCGGTACTCGATGAGGGCCTGGGTGCGCTCGGCGGGGACGTTGAGGAACCCGGCGCCCGACTTGGTGCCGAGCTTGCCCGCGGAGACCAGGTCCTCAAGGATCTTCGGCGTGGCGAAGCGCTCCGGGAACTCGGTCTGGAGGGACGCGTAGCAGAACGCGTAGACGTCGAGTCCCGCCATGTCGGCGATGGCGAACGGACCGAAGAACGGCAGGCGGAAGCCGAAGGTGGTGCGCACGATGGTGTCGATGTCATCCGGCGTGGCCACACCCTCCTCGACGAGCTGGGTGGCTTCGTGGAAGAGCGCGTACTGCAGGCGATTGAGCACGAATCCGGTCGCATCCTTCACCCGTGCCGTCTCCTTGCCGGTGGCGGTGACGATCGCCTCGACGGTGGGAAGCAGCGCCGTGTCGGTGCCCGCGTGCGGGATCAGCTCCACGCCGGGGATGAACGGTGCCGGGTTGCTGAAGTGCACGCCCAGGAACCGCTCGGGGTGGGTGACCGCTTCGGCGAGCTTGCCGATCAGGATCGTCGACGTGTTGCTGCCGATGATCGCGTCGGGGCGGGCCGCGGCGCTGATGCGGGCCAGGGTGGCGTGCTTGATCTCGATCTTCTCGGGAACGGCCTCCTCGATGAAGTCGGCGTCGCGCACCGCATCCTCGATGGATGCGGTCGGCGTGAGGTTCGCCTCGATGAGTTCCGTGGCGTTCTCGGGGAACAGGCCGGCGGCGACGAACTCGCGGGACTCGCGGATGAGCCGGTCGTAGTTGGTCTGTGCGATCTCGGCGGAGATGTCGGCGATGAGCACGGTTGCGCCGGAGATCGCGAGGATCTGGGCGATGCCCCCGCCCATGTATCCGGAACCGACTACGGCGATGGTCTTCTTCGACATGGTGCTTCTTCCTGACGTGGGATGGTTGGAGGCTAGCTCGACGGGGTGGCTCGCACCACGCGCTGGGTCACCTTGCTCTCGCCCAGCGCGTAGTCCTCGGTCTTCGGCAGGATGCGGCCGCGCAGGTAGTCCTGATTGGCGGCGCACACGCTGAGGCCGTCCCCGCCGTAGCTCTCGGCGCAGATGATGCCCTGGAAGCCGTTCGCGATGGCGAGCTTGAACGCGTCGCGGTAGTTGATGAGGCCGCTTTCCATGGGCGAGGGCATGGCGACGTAGGAGTCGCGCGCCACGTCCTCGTCGCGGATGTAGCCCTTGACGTGCCAGTAGTTGCTGTAGGGCAGGGTCTTCTCGAAGACGGAGTACCAGTCCTCGATCGGACGGTGCAGGCGCACGAGATTTCCGACGTCGGGGTTGATGCCCACGTTCGACATACCGATGTCCTGCACGAGCCGCGCCGAGGAGTCGCCGGTGCCGAGATAGGTGTCCTCGTACATCTCGAGGGAGAGCAGGATGCCGACCTCCTCCGCGTGACGGCCGAGCTCCTGCAGACGGCTCACCGTCTTCTTCCAGGTCTCCGTGTCGTCTTCGGGGTCGTGATGACCCTCGACGGTCCAGAACCACAGCTGCTTCTGCTGCTCGGGCGTGAGCGCCTGGTGCAGGCCGACCGACACCACGGCCATGTCGAGATGCGCGGCGGCGTCGATGGTGCGGTGCGAGTACGCGAGGTTGTCGTCACCGGTCTCGGCGTCGATGACGCTCCGGCGGATGGCGGAGATGACCGGGATCGTCACGCCGGCATCCTTCGCCGCCTGAGCGAGGTCGTCGAGTCGCGACTCGGAGAGGTCACCCGGGCGGATCCAGCTGTCGGTGATGTCGACGGCCGAGAAGCCGGCCTCGCGCACCTCGGCGAAGGTGTCGACCCACTCGGACGGCTCCGCGTCCTGCACGACCGTGCCGTCGCGCTTCGTGCCGGGGAACTGCAGCAGGGCCGCGGTGATGGGCCAGTTGTCGGCGGTGAGGGCCATGGGAACTCCTTCGTCGATGGCGGTATTTCCTATAGGATATGGCATTCGCGGCGAATGAGGGAGTGTTCGGCGCATTCCGGTTCGGCTTGCATTCCCTCGACGCACACGGTCGCTGAGCCTGTCGAAGCGACGTTCGCGCCTCCTGTCCCTTCCACGGACACGGTCGCTGAGCCTGTCGAAGCGACGTTCGCGCCTCGTGTCCCTTCGACAAGCTCAGGGACCGTGGGCCGGACGGGCCGTCAGCGGGCGTCGCGCACCACGAGACCGGCGCCTCCCCCGCGGCGCACGGGCTCCGCCGCGGCGATCATCCGTCCCGACGGCTCGACCTCGATGGCGGCCGCCGCACCGATCTGGGCGGCCGACGTGAAGGTGTCGCCCGACGGAACCAGCACCTGGCCGAAGGGCTCGAGCACTTCCGCGTACTCGTCGATGAACTCGGGCTCGGCCGGGGTGGCGGCGGCGTTGCGCTGCGACGCCCGCGGAGCCGCCACCGCCTCGGGCAGCGTCATACCGAGGTCGATGCGGTTGATGAGGATCTGCAACACGGTCGTGATGATCGTCGCGCCTCCGGGTGACCCGAGCACGAAACGCACCTCGCCGTCGTCGAGCACGATGGTCGGCGCCATGGAGGAACGCGGACGCTTGCCCGCTTCGATCCGGTTGGGGTCGTCCTCGTTGTACACGGTGCTGAAGTCGGTGAGCTCGTTGTTCAGCAGGAAGCCGCGGTTCGGCACGGTCATGCCCGATCCGCCGGTCTGCTCGATGGTCAGCGTGTACGCCACCGCGTTGCCCTCGGCGTCCACCACGGACAGGTGAGTGGTCGACACATTCTCCGTGTCCTCGCGCTCCGGGAACGACACCGTCGAACATCCGGAGCCGTCGAGCGCACCGGCGGCGACCGGCCGCTCGGATGCCTCATTCGGGTCGATCGTGCAGTCGCGAGCGTCGGCGAAGGCCTGGCTCAGCAGCGTCTCCGTGGGCACGTCGACGAAGGCCGGGTCGCCCACGTAGGCGCCCCGGTCGGCGAAGGCACGTGCCGACGCCTCGAGGAAGAAGTGCAGACTTGATCCGAGGTGCTCGCCGCTCCCGAGCTCGTGATTCTCGAGGATGTTGAGGGCCTCACCCACGGTCGTGCCGCCGGAGGACGAGGGTGCCATTCCGTATACGTCGAGGCCGCGGTAGGACACTCGCGTCGGCGCCT
This sequence comes from Planctomonas psychrotolerans, assembly GCF_008642235.1. GTDB lineage: Bacteria > Actinomycetota > Actinomycetes > Actinomycetales > Microbacteriaceae > Planctomonas > Planctomonas psychrotolerans. The sequence continues at coordinate 187,233 of NZ_SJEV01000002.1, forward strand.
GCTCGGTCACCGAATAGCCCGCGAGGTCGTCGATGCTGAGCGTTCCGGCGGGCACCGGCAGGGACGAGTCGGGATCCTTCCGCGGATTCTGCACCACGTCCGCGATCTCACCGGCGAGACGGCCCTCGTAGAAGTACTCCGGACCGTTCAGCGCGATGAGAGCCAGCGTGTGCGCGAGGTCGCGGTTGCGGAAGGTCGTACCCACCTCGGGCGCGTCCCCGCCCGGCAGGAAGAGTTCGGCGGTGCCCGGGAATGCGGCGAATCGCTCGGCGTTGTCGAGGGTCTGGTTGCGGAAGGTCGCGTCCACCTCGAAGCCGCGGTTGGCGAGGCGGATGGCGGGTGCCAGCACCCGCGCGAGGGGCAGGCTGCCGAAGCGCTCGAGAGCCGTGTCCCAGGTGGCGAGCGTGCCGGGCACGCCCACTGCCACGCCCGACGACACCAGTTCGGGAGAGAAGGGATACGGTGCCCCGGTCGCGGGATCGAGGAAAGCGTCCGGCGTGATGCCGGCCGGTGCGGTCTCGCGCCCGTCGAGGGTGGTCACCTCCCCCGTGTCGGCGTCGAAGTAGACGAAGTATCCGCCCCCGCCGATTCCCGCACTGTAGGGCTCGGTCACGCCGAGCGCCGCGGCGGTGGCCACGGCGGCATCCACGGCGTTGCCGCCGCGCTTCAACACCTGGATCCCGACCTCGCTGGCCGAGCGATCGACCGACGACACGGCGCCTCCTGAGCCGTAGGACGTGGACACCGACCGGTCCACCGCCACCCGTGGGTGGGCGCTGCCGGCCACAGCCGGAGTGCCCGTGAGCACCCCGCCGACCACCAGAACCGCTGCCATTCCGATCGCGACTCGACGCTCCCGATTGCCGGTGATGATCATGATTACCCCTCGATCGAGATGCCGCGTGCGTGCGTGCGTTCCCCGACAGTACTGCGGCACTTGCCAGTGGGCAATGACTCGGACGGGATACCTTCCGGGGGCGCGGAAATGCGGGACGCGGGGGCGTGGTGGGAAGAGTGCAGCAATCGTTATGCCGCCGCTCCGGAGGACGCGTCGACGCACTGCTAGCCTCCAGGCATTCCGACACCCGAGAATTGGATGTGCTCCGTCATGACGCTCCCCCCGCTGGTCCACCCGCTCCGCCGCACCGGAGTGGGCTTCCTCATGCTCGCCGCCCTCGCCGTGACCGGCTGCACCTCCGCATTCCCCGGATCAGGTGCCGGATCCGGCACCGGGACGGAACCGACACCGACGACCAGCTCGAGCACCCCGACGGAGGCACCGACGCCCGCACCGACCACCACGGGAACGTCGGCCAGCATCCCCGCGGACTGCCGCGGCCTGGTGGAACCTGAGGTGTACACCGCCGTCTTCGGGAACGTTCCGCTGAACGACCCCGCCGTCATCGGAAAGGCCGCCGACCCCGCGACCGGATTGCGACCGTCTTCCGGAACGGACGACCCGCCGCCTGCCGACACCGACGCCGGCCTCGCCGGTGAGGAGCGACTGCTCTGCGCCTGGCGGGAACCGAGCGCAGACATCACTGGGCTCTTCGCCCAGATCACGATGGTCGATGTGGTCGAGGCTGAGGCATTCTTCGCCTCCCTGCCCACGGAGGGCTACACCTGCGACGAGGTGCACGACGGCGACCGGTGCTACCTGATCCGACCGAACGAGCAGTACCCCGTCGACGAGGGCTACACGCACTTCCTCCGTGACGACGTCTACATCTATGTCGCCCAGGCGAACTTCCCCACCGACGATCTGCTGGGCGATTTCGTCTCGACCATGTGGGGCTGATTCCTCCAGTCGACCAGTCGCTGATCAGCTGTCGCCGGAGTGCGCCCGCAGCCAGTCGAGTGCCAGCCCGCACGTGTCGAGGATCGAGATGTGTCCGGCGTTCGGGCGCAACCACAGCTCCCCATCGCGGCACGCACCCAGCAGCCAGTAGGCATGCGCGGGAGGCACCACCCGGTCGCGCCCGCCCTGCACGATGAGCACGGGTACCCGGATGTCGCCCACGTCGAAACCCCACGGCCGCACATAGGCGAGGTCGTCGTCGATGAGTCCGTCGGGACCATCGGCGCTGGCTTCACCGACGTCCGCTCCCAGCGCGGACCAGGGTCCCTCGAGCGCCGCGTAGTCCTCGACGGTGAAGCTCGTGGGGTCGAAGTCCGCGGTCTCCTCGAAGCGTCGTCGATCCGCCGGTCCGCGTAACGCGGACCGGAGCGAGGCACCGTCTGCAGCCATCCCCGCGAACCAGTCGAGCCCGCCGTCGGTCAGCGGGGCCAGCCCGGCGACACTCGCGGCCGCGGTGACCCGCCCGGGGAGCAACGCCGCACAGGCGAGGGCGTGCGGTCCTCCGCCCGATGCGCCCATCACGGCGAACCGGGCGATGCCGAGCGCCTCCACGATCGTTCCGACGTCGGACGCTGCGCCGGACACGTCCCTGCCCTGCTGCGGACTCGACCCGCCGTAACTCGGACGACCGTAGGAGAGCAGGCGGATACCCCGTTGCGCGGCTTGCGACACGAGCGGCCGAAGCGGGGCGCCGGTCTGCGGCGATCCGTGATGCCAGAGCACGGTGAAGGCGTCCGCGGAGCTCGACCCGCTGTCGTGAACCCGGAGGATCCGGCCATCGTCGGCGCGAACGTCGTGAGAGGTGACCACGGGCACATCGTAGGGTCGCCGAGGTGCGCGAGTCGAGATCCGGCCACTACGCGCGCAACATGCACGGGTCAAGGGGCGGTGCGGGATTCGCCACGCTCCGACGATGCGCCTACCGTTGACGTGCGACGAGACGTGCGCCGGCGCCCTTCGGGTGGCTCGGGTGTCGTCCAGCGCGAGCATCTGTCCCCGAAGCAGAAGGATCGGCACGCCATGACCAAGAGCACGAACGTCACCGGCTCGGAGGCAGGGTTCGGCGCATCCGCCGCCGAGGATTCCGTCGGAATGATCCGCTCGGAGGAGCGCCTCGCCCTGGGCACCGAGGTGGTGGCCAGCGAGCGGGTTCGGGTGGAGAAGTACATCGTCACCGAGGAGCGCACCTTCACCGTCACTGTTCGTCGTGAGGAAGTGCGTCTTGTACGCGAGCCCCTCGACGGCACGTCGGTCGGAGGCACCGGTACGGGCGCTCTCGAGTCCGATGGGGACCTCGAGCTGACGCTCTCGGAAGAACAGGTCGTCGTGACCAAGCAGATCGTTCCGGTCGAGCGCGTGCGCGTGCGCAAGGAGTGGCACACCGGTCAGCAGGACGTGTCGGCGACCGTCCGTTCGGAGCGGATCGAGTTCACCGCGCCGGAGGCGTGACCTCCGACGCCGCCGCGCGCGTGACGTCAGCGCGGCCTCGGCGGCGGTCCACCCTCAGCGGCCGCGTCGCCCGAGCTTCGGCCGCGCGGTCCAGGCGAGGTATCCGCTGAGAGCGGTCGCGGCGCCGAAACCGACGCGGAACAGCGGCACGACCCACATCCGGTTCCGGCCGGAACTGTGCGAGGCCAGTTCGCCGACGCCGCGAATGAAGGCCGACGCGATCATGCCCGCGACCAGGCGATGCCCGATCCGTTCGACCCGGCCGACAATTGGATCGAGTTCGGCGGCGCGCAGGTGCACCTCGACGCCGTTCGTGTCGATCAGGTCGAAGATGCGGCGCAGCTTGTCGGGCAGTTCGATGCTCAACTCCGCCGCCGCAAGGCTGGCCTTCGCGGCTCGCTTCGCCATCTGCGCCGGCGAGAACCGCTCCTCGGCCATCCTGCGCGCGTAGGGCTCGAGCGCGGTGCCGAGGCTGAACTGCGGGTCCAACCGGACCCCGAGCCCCTCCACCATGAGCAGCATGCGCAGCAGAAGGATGACCTGCGGCTGCAGCTGGATGTGGTGGTCGCGCAGGATGCCGAACGCGCGGGTGACGAGCGGGCCGATCCGCACCTCGCCGAGTTCGCGGCCACGGTACAGGGCCATGAAACGCACGAGGTCGGAACGGAGACCGTCACGGTCGGGAGTGACCCGGGTGACCGACAGTCCGATGAGCGCGAAGCCGATGCGGTCGGCGTCGTTGCTCGCCAGCGCGACGAAGAGCTTGGAGATACCTGCGCGGAGGTCGTCGTCGATCTCGCCGACCATGCCGAAGTCGATCAGCCCGATGCGGCGGTCCGACTCCACGAACAGGTTGCCGGGATGCGGGTCGGCGTGGAAGAACCCGTGGGTGAATACCATCTCGGCGATGAGGTCGACGGCGAGCGTGACGATAGCGGTGCGGTTCGCGCCCTGCGCGTCCAACGCCTCGACATCGTCGACCCGCGTGCCCGTGATGCGCTCGAGCGTGAGGACCCGGGAGGTGGTCGTGTCCCAGAAAACGCGGGGAATGTGCAGCGAGTCGGTGGTGCGGAAGTCCTCGGCGAAACGCTCGGCGTTCCGACCCTCCTGCAGGTAGTCCAACTCTGCCCGCAACGTGTGGGCGAACTCCGACGCAAGACCGACCACGTCGTACCGGTGCGCCAACTCCGAGCGACGACTGGCCTGCGCGGCCAGGTTCTGCAGGATTTCGAGATCCTGGTTGATGAGGGAGACCGCGCCCGGTCGCCGCACCTTCACCACCACCGCTGTCCCGTTCAGGGTGACAGCGGCGTGCGCCTGGCCGATGGACGCGCTGGCGAGCGGTTCACGATCGAAGGACGCGAAGAGCTCGTCGACCGGCGCGCCCAACTCCTCGGCGATCACCTGCAGCACGGTCGCGGAGTCGATCGGCACGGCGTTCGACTGGAGCTTCGACAGCTCGGTGAGATAGTCGGGCGGCAGGAGGTCGGACCGTGTCGACAGCACCTGCCCCAACTTGATGAAGGTGGGGCCGAGATCTTCGAGAGCGAGCCGGAAGCGTTGCGCATTCGTCAGATGGCCGCGCACGGTCCCGCCGCGGATGCGGAGCGGTCCCGGCAGCCAGTTGCCGATACCCAGCGCGTCGGCGAGCGTGCCCAGTCCGTGACGGGCGAGGACGGTGCCGATCTGCCGGTAACGATCCACATTGTTGGTCGGTTGCACGGTGTCTCCTCGATCGCCCTGTCCGCCCAGTCTTCAGGCGCACGGGGCCCCGCGCAAACGCCTCGACGGCTCGCCCCCATTCCCGGCGGCATATTGCCGCCCCGGGTTATCCCGTGGACTTGATCCAGAGCACGTCGTCCTCCACCCGGTCGAGCTCGTCGGCGCCGAGGTAGGCGTGTCGGCCGAAGATCGCGCCGCGCTTCACCTTGACGTATCCGATGCGCTGCAGCCGTTCGGCCTCGTGGTGCGACAGACCCGACGACTCTTCGAACGAGCGGATGCCGTCGTCCGCGATACCGTCGGTCTCCGGATCGACTTGGCCGTCGGCCGTCACCGCCTCGGGATCCCCGATCTTGAGGTCCTCGACCGTGCCGAACTTCGAGCCATCCGAGCCGACGACGCGCATTCCCTCGCGTACCGAAAGCATGGTGTCCATGGTTCTCCTCCTCCGTAACGACCATCGGATCGCTCGAGTCGGTTCACGCATGCCCTCGTCGGCATCCACCTTCCCTGCGTACCGGTGGTGAGACCATGGTAGACCCGCGATGAGGGGCACCGAAAGCCCCGTGGCGGCAGGTCAGCGGGGCATTTTGCCGAGGTGCTCAGCCCTTCCGGCCCGCACCCGCCTTGGCGGACTTCCGCAGGGACTTCGCGTGGTCGGGTACGAAGCGCTGGGAGTCGAGCGGCGGCCGCACGTAGTCCATCGCCTCAGGACGGCTCGGGATCGTCACCTCATTGGGTTCGAGGGTCTCGTAGGGCACCGAGGAGAGCAGGTGCTTGATGGTGTTCAGCCGCGAGGCTCTCTTGTCGTCGCTCTCGATCGTCCACCACGGCGCCTCGGGAATGTCCGTCGCCTCGAACATGGCATCCTTGGCGCGGGAGTAGTCCTCCCACTTCGTGATCGACTGCACGTCGGTGTCGGACAGCTTCCATCGGCGCATCGGATCGTTGAGCCGGGAGTGGAAGCGCGCCTCCTGATGGGTGTCGGAGACCGAGTACCAGTACTTGAGCAGGATGATGCCGTCCTCGACGAGGAGGCGCTCGAAGATCGGGGTCTGCCGGAGGAAGCGGAAGTACTGCTCCTCGGTGCAGTACTCCATCACGCGCTCGACGCCCGCCCGGTTGTACCAGGAGCGGTCCATCAGCACCATCTCCCCGGCGGTGGGCAGCCGTTCGATATAGCGCTGGAAGTACCACTGGCCGCGCTCCCGCTCGCTGGGCGTGGGGAGGGCGACCACGCGAGCCGAGCGCGGATTGAGGTACTGCATGACCCGCTTGATGGCGCCGCCCTTGCCCGCAGCATCCCGGCCCTCGAAGATGACCACAATGCGGGCACCGGTGGCCGTCACCCACTGCTGCATGCTGACGAGTTCGATCTGCAACCGCTTCAGCTCGGCCTCGTACAGCTTCTTCGGCATCCGCTTGGTGCTCTTGGCCTTCGCCATGTCGTATCCCTGCGATCGATGGCGAACCCGCAGTTCGGGCGCCCGATCAAGTTGTACACCCGGCGGGCCGTCAACGCCGTACCCACCGCGCGTTCCGGGGCGCCTGCCGCCCGTGCGCATGCCGCCGAGGCGTGCCGCGTGCCGCCGGCAACGTGCCGCCGGGAACGCGCTGCCGGAGACGCTGCCGGAAGGTCAGGCGTCGCGGCGCTTCAGCAATAACGCGGCGAGGAGCAGCAGGGCGGTGACCCATGCCGAGAGCACAAGGAGACCTTGCCACGGCTCGAGCACCAGCACGCCGGCCGGAGCCGCCTGCGCCTCGGTCACGTAGGCGAACATCCGCCCGCCCGCAGAGTCCGGCAGGAAGGTGCCCACGTTGCGCGCCCACTCGGCACCGGTGATGGCGACGAGAATCTGCAGCACCGTGGGGAGCACGAGCAGCAGACCGAGCACGGCGGCGATCCCACCCGCGCTGTTGCGCACGATCGTGCCGATCGCCAACGCGAGCGTGGACAGCAGTGCGAGGTAGCCGGCACCGCCGAGGAAGGCCCACCATGCCGCCGGGTCGCCGAGGTCGGGTTGTACCCCCGAGGATGCCAGCAGACCAAGTGGCAGGAACGCCGCGGCGAGAATCGACGCCAGCGCCACCAGGAAGGTGACCGCACCGATGACCAGCGCTTTGGCCAGCAAAGCCGGTATGCGCCGCGGCACGGCCACGAGCGTGGAGCGGATCATGCCGGTGCTGTACTCACCGGTGATCACGAGCACTCCGAGCACGGCGACGACCAGTTGGCTGAAGCCGATGCCGAGCGTGGCGCTCTGCACCCAGATGCTCTGCTGCGCATCCTGGGGGATCCCGACGGTGTCGCCGACCGTGCCGGCGAGCAGGAAGGCGAGTCCGATGGGCACGACGAAGATGATCGCCAGGCACCAGATGGTCGACCGCAGCGAGAACAACTTGATGGCTTCGGAGCGCAGGATTCCGCCGAAGGAGACTGCGGATCCTCCCGGGGATGCGGCCCGGGCGGGGATTGCGGTGGATGCGGTGCTCATGAGGGCGTTCCTTCGGGCGAGGCGGGCGAACCGGTGGTTCCTCCGGCGTGGTACTGCACTTCGTCGGCGGTGAGGGCGAGGTAGGCGTCCTCCAGTGATCCGGAGGCGGGCGTCAGTTCGTGCAGCACGACGGCGGCGCCGGCGGCGAGCTCGCCGATCTGCGGCGCGGTGCGCCCGGTCACGTCGAGCCGGTCCGCGTCGGTCCTCGTCACCACGACGTCGGGGCCGGCGAGGAGGCCGGCCAGCCGGTCAGCGTCGGGCGTGCGAACACGCACGATGGTTCCGGTGGACATCGCGAGGATGTCCCCGACCGGCGCATCCGCGATCACCCGGCCGCGGCCGAGCACGATGATGTGATCGGCCGTCTGCGCCATCTCCGACATGAGGTGCGAGGAGAGGAACACGGTGCGCCCCTCGGCGGCGAGGTGCCGCGCGAGCGTGCGCACCCAGATCACCCCCTCCGGGTCGAGACCGTTCACCGGTTCGTCGAGGATGAGGGTGGCGGGGTCGCCGAGCAGTGCGGCCGCGATGCCGAGGCGCTGGCCCATGCCGAGCGAGAAACCGCCCACTCGCTTCGAGGCGACGGTCTCCAGCCCGGTGAGGGCGATGACCTCGTCGACCCGCGATCGGCGGATGCCGTGCGTCGCGGCGAGCGCGCGGAGATGGTTCGTGGCGCTCCGCCCGGTGTGCACCGCCTTCGCGTCGAGCAGCACGCCGACTTCGCGAAGTGGCGCGCGGTGCTCGGCGTACGGCCTGCCGTTCACGGTGGCGGTACCGGCCGACGCCGCATCCAGTCCGACGATGAGGCGCATCGTGGTGGACTTTCCCGCGCCGTTCGGGCCGAGGAATCCGGTCACCCTCCCGGGCCTCACATCGAAGGTGATGTCGTCGACGGCGGCCGTCGCTCCATAGTGTTTGCTGAGTCCTCGGACCTCGATCACGAAATTCGCTCCATGCCGAAAACCCTATCGGCGCGCCGTGGGCATCTGGCATCGGGGTAACCCCCGGGACGCCCGCGGCCACCCCACGATCCCCGCGCCGCTCCCCGACGCCCGCACCCCACCGTCGCTGAGCCCGCCCCACGGTCCCTGAGCCCGTCGAAGGGACGCACCGCTCTCTGCCGCCCACACCCCACGGTCCCTGAGCCTGTCGAAGGGACGCGCCGCTCCCCGACGCCCGCACCCCACCGTCGCCGAGCCTGTCGAAGGGACGCACCGCTCCCCGACACGCACCCCACGGTCCCTGAGCCTGTCGAAGGGACGCAGCCGAATGCACGTCGCCGGCAACACGACCAACCGATTCCCCGAGCGGCACAATGGACGCATGGACCCCGTCGACGCCCTGGCCGAAATCGCCTTCTGGTTGGAGCGCGAGCTCGCCCCGACGTTCAAGGTGCAGGCGTTCCGGAAAGCCGCGGCGACCGTCGGCGACCTCGACCGGGATGAGCTGGCGGCGCAGGCCCGGGACGGCCGGTTGAAGAACCGCAAGGGCATCGGCGCGCGCACCTACGAGGTGATCCGCCAGTCGGCGGATGGAGCGGTGCCGGACTACCTCGCCGCCCTGCGGGAGCGCGGAGCCGAGCCGCTCGCCACGGGCGGCGCCGAGTTGCGCGCGGTCCTGCGCGGCGACCTGCACAGCCACAGCGACTGGTCGGACGGCGGCTCGCCCATCCCGCTCATGGTCGACGCCGCACGCATGCTCGGCCGCGAGTACCTGGCCCTCACCGATCACTCCCCCAACCTCACCGTCGCGAACGGGCTGACCGCCGAGCGCCTGGGAACGCAGCTCGACGTGGTGGCGGACATCAACGCGCAGCACGCGAACTTCCGGCTGCTGCGCGGCATCGAGGTCGACATCCTCGAAGACGGCACCCTCGACCAGACTCCCGCCATGCTCGGGAAGCTCGATGTGGTCGTCGCGAGCGTGCACTCGAAGCTCCGGTCGGATCGTGACACGATGACGCGCCGCATGCTCGGCGGCATCCGCGACCCGCACACCAACGTGCTCGGGCACTGCACGGGCCGACTCGTGACGGGATCTCGAGGCACCCGTCCTCAGTCGGAGTTCGATGCCGAGCGCGTGTTCGCGGCGTGCGCGGAGAATGACGTGGCGGTCGAGATCAACTCGAGGCCGGAGCGGCAGGACCCGCCGAACGAGCTCATCGAGCTGGCCCTCAGCGCCGGATGCCTCTTCAGCATCGACAGTGACGCGCACGCCCCCGGGCAGCTCGACTTTCTCGCGTACGGTGCCGAGCGGGCTGCCGCGTGCGGCGTTCCGGCCGAACGGATCGTCACGACCTGGCCGCTCGATCGCCTGCTCGAATGGTCGACCGCCCGGAGGTAGGCGGACCTCGCCCCTGGCGCCGCCCTTTCGGTCAATCGCCCGGGTATCTGCGGCGGCGATCGACGAAAGCGACGGCGCGGCTGAGCGCATCCGGGGCGCGTGACGGAAATCGCGGCGGTGAGGGTCTGCGTCCCTTCGACAGGCTCAGGGACCGCCCTTCGACGGGGCTCAGGGACCGCCCTTCGACAGGCTCAGGGACCGCCCTTCGACGGGCTCAGGGACCGCCGGCCGGGCGGGCGGGACTAGGCGAGGAAGCCGCGGAGGAGCGCCGCCGAACCCTCGAGGTGCTCCCGCATGGCGTCGGCGGCCGCATCGACGTTGCCGGTCAGGATGGCGAGCACGACGCGCTCGTGCTGCTCGTTGGAGTGCACGATGTTCGGCTCGAGCAGGGGGATCGCGTCGAGCAGCGCGTTGACGCGCATCCGATTCTCGGCGAGCAGCGGCACGAGCGACGGCGCACCGGCCGATTCCGCAATGGTGAGATGCAGCCGCGAGTCGAGTCGACGGTAGTCCCCCGCCGGCGCGCTCTCCGCGTCGCGGAGGCGTCTCCACAGCGCGTCGCGCTCGGACGCGGGCAGCGATCGACCGGCTGCGGCCCGCGCCGCTCCGGTCTCGAGCGCATCCCGCAGGATGAGGATGTCCTCGATCTCCGCCGCCGTCACCTCCCCGACCCCGGTCGGGTCCTCGACGGCGTTCGCGACTCCGCGCGGGGGCAGGGTCGACTGCACGAACGTTCCGCCGTACCGGCCCCGGCGGGACACCACGAAACCCGCGTCGGCGAGCGACTTGAGGGCGTCGCGCACGGTGTCACGGCTCACCGCGAAGCGCACGGCGAGGTCACGCTCCGCGGGAAGCGCGTCACCCGGGGCGACGATGCCGAGACGAATGGTCTGCAGCAACCGCGCCACCGTCTCCTCGAAGGCGTTTCCGGCCCGCACGGGGCGGAACAGGGCCTCGTCCGCGAGGGCGAGCGTCTCCCCGGCGGCAGCCGATGGGGCTCCGGGCGACGGAATGGCGGGCACCGTCCGGGCGTCCGGCGCTTCCGAAACCACAGCCGCTACCGGCGCATCGGGCGCACCAGGCGACCCCGGTGCATCGGACCCTCCCGTCACGGCCATCGTCACTCCGGCGTGACGTAGGCGGCGCTGATGCCGCCGTCGACCAGGAAGGTCGATCCGGTGATGAAGGATGCGTCGTCGCTCGCGAGGAACGCAACCGAGGCCGCGAGCTCCTGCGGCTTGGCGAACCTGCCGATCGGCACGTGCACGAGGCGCCGCTGGGCACGAGCGGTGTCGCTTGCGAACAATTCCTGCAGCAGCGGGGTGTCGACCGGCCCCGGGCACAGCGCGTTCACGCGGATGCCCTGGCGCGCGAACTGCACTCCGAGCTCCCGGCTCATGGCGAGCACCCCGCCCTTCGAGGCCGTGTAGGAGATCTGGCTCGTGGCCGACCCGAGCACCGCGACGAAGGATGCGGTGTTGATGATCGACCCACTGCCCTGAGTCACCATGTAGCGGAGCGCGGCCCGACAGCACAGGTACACCGACTTGAGGTTCACGTCCTGTACCTTCTGCCACGCGGGCAGCTCGGTGGTGACGATCGAGTCGTCGTCGGGGGGCGAGATGCCCGCGTTGTTGAAGGCGATGTCGACCGACCCGTAGGTGTCGTTCGCTGCCGCGAAGAGGGCGTCCACCTGCTCCTCGTCCGTGACGTCGACCCGCACGAACAGGCCGTCCACCGACTGCGCGGCGGCTCGACCCGTGGTCTCGTCGACATCGCCGATCACCACCGTTGCACCCTCGGCCGCGAACCGTTGGGCGGTGGCGAGGCCGATGCCGCTCGCGCCGCCGGTGATGACGGCGACCTTGCCGGCGAGCCGCTGCGTCAGATCGAGGGGCGTAACGGTCATGGGTTTCCTCCTGGAATCGTGCGGGAAAGCGTCGTGCTCGGTATAGGTGGGCGTCGGTATAGGTGGGCGTCGGTCGGGCAGTGCTGTCGAACGGCGAGCGCAGCGCGGTCAGGCGTCGGTGCTGAGGAACACGTTCTTGGTCTCGGTGAAGGCGGCGGCGGCATCCGGGCCGAGCTCACGGCCGAGCCCGCTCTGCTTGAAGCCGCCGAACGGGGTGGAGTAGCGCACCGAGGAGTGCGAGTTCACGGAGAGGTTGCCGCTCTCGATGCCGCGGGACACGCGGAGTGCGCGTCCGAGGTCGCGGGTGAAGATGGATCCGGAGAGGCCGTAGACGCTGTCGTTGGCGAGGGCGATCGCGTCGGCCTCGTCGTCGAACGGAAGCACCGCCACCACCGGCCCGAAGATCTCCTCCGTCACGGAGCGGTCGCTGCGGGATGCGGGGAGCAGCACCGTGGGCGGAAACCAGAACCCGGGGCCCGTCGGCGCCGTGCCGCGAAACGCGACTCGGGCGTCATCGGTCACGAAGCTCGCGACGCGGTCGTGGTGAGCGCGGGAGACCAGCGGACCCATCTCGGTCGCCTCGTCCCCCGGGGCGCCCACCACCACGCCCCGCACGGCCGGCTCGAGCAGTTCGAGGAAGCGGTCGAATACCGACCGCTGCACGAGGATGCGACTGCGCGCGCAGCAGTCCTGGCCCGCGTTCTCGAACACCCCGTAGGGTGCGGTCGCGGCGGCCTTCTCGAGGTCCGCGTCGGCGAACACGACGTTCGCGCTCTTGCCGCCGAGTTCGAGGGTCACCGCCTTCACCGAGTCGGCGCAGCCCGCCATCACGCGCTTGCCCACCTCGGTGGACCCGGTGAAGACGATCTTGCGCACGTCCGGGTGGCTCACGAATCGCTCGCCGACCACCGATCCGCGCCCGGGCAGCACGGTGAACACGCCGTCGGGGAGCCCGGACTCGCGAGCGAGCTCGCCGAGCCGCACGGCGGTGAGCGGGGTCCACTCGGCCGGTTTCAGCACCACGGCGTTCCCGGCGGCGAGCGCGGGAGCGAAGCCCCAGCTCGCGATCGTCATCGGGAAGTTCCACGGCACGATCACGCCGACCACGCCGATCGGCTCGAGGAAGGTGATGTCGATCCCGCCGGCGACCGGGATCTGGCTGCCCAGCATCCGTTCCGGCGCCGCGGAGTAGTAGGTGAGCACGTCGCGCACATGCTCCGCCTCCCACCGCGCCTGCGTGATGGGGTGCCCGGAGTTGCGGACCTCGAGCCGAGCGAGTTCGTCGACCGCGCCGTCCACGGCCGCGGCGAAGCGGCGCAGGGCGGCGGCACGCTCCGCGGGCGCGAGTGCGGCCCACCGGCGCTGGGCGACGACGGCGCGCGCGACCGCGTCATCCACCTCGGCGATCGTGGCGTGCTCGATGGTGCCGAGGACGCTCTCGTCGGCGGGGTTGATCAATGTCGTGGACGTCATCGTGCCGCCTTCACCAGTCCCTCGAACAGCCGTCGGTCGACGGCATCCTGCTCCGGATGCCACTGCACCCCGATCCCGAACGGGGAATCCGCCAGTTCCACCGCCTGGATGACACCGTCGTCGTCGGCTCGGGCGCTCACGGTGAGGCCGTCGGCCACGCGATCGAGCGCCTGGTGGTGGTAGCACTGCACGCTGAGATTCGCGGCGGTACCGCCGAGCACCCGGCCGAGTCGGCTCGACCACTCCACGGACACGTCGATCTCGCCGAACCGAGCCGGGCCCGGCTGGTAGCGCTCGGTGCCCACGACGTCGGGGAGGTGCTGGTGCAGCGTGCCACCGAGGGCCACGTTCAGCAGTTGCGCCCCGCGGCAGATGGCGAGGAACGGCTTGCCGGTTTCTACGGCTCGACGGATGAGGGCCACCTCCCAGGTGTCGCGGTCGGTGCGCGGGGCGCTGGTGCGCTCGTGCGCGGGGTGTCCGTACAGCGCCGGATCGACATCCGCACCGCCGCTCAGCACCAAGCCGTCGAGCGAGTCGAGGATGCGGTCGATCACGCCGTCGGAGACCGGTTGCGGAGGGAGCAGCACGGCGATGCCGCCGGCATCGGTCACCGACTGCAGGTACACCTCCGGCAGGAACGCTGCGCGAACATCCCACACGCCCGTCTGGGCCTGTTCGAGGTAGGTGGTGATGCCGATCAGCGGCCGGAAATCAGAGTCGCTCGAAACCACGCACGCGCTCCCAGTCCGTCACCGCGGCATCGAACGCGGCGAGCTCCACACGCGCGTTGTTCAGGTAGTGCTCCACCACGTCATCGCCGAACGCCTCCCGCGCCAGCGCGGAGTCCGCGAACAGGTCGGCGGCTTCGCGCAGGGAGGTCGGCACCCGGGCCGCCGCGCTGCCGTAGGCGTTGCCCTCGAGCATCGGCTCGAGTTCGAGGTCGTTCTCGATGCCGTAGAGGCCGCCGGCGATGAGCGCGGCCACCGCGAGGTACTGGTTGACGTCTCCGCCGGGCACCCGGTTCTCCACCCGCATGCCGGCACCGGTGCCGACCACTCGCAGCGAGCAGGTGCGGTTGTCGAGGCCCCACGCGACCGCCGTCGGCGCGAACGAGCCCTCGACGAATCGCTTGTAGGAATTGATGTTCGGCGCGAACAGGAGGGTGAGTTCCCGCATCGCGGTGAGCTGGCCGGCGAGGAACGACCGGAAGAGCGGCGACATCCCGTGCTCCGCGCTCTCGTCGGCGAACACCGCGGATCCGTCGGTGCCCCGGAGGCTGATGTGGATGTGGCAACTGTTGCCCTCGCGCTCGTTGAACTTGGCCATGAAGGTGAGCGACTTGCCGTGCCGGTCGGCGATCTCCTTCGCCCCGTTCTTGTAGATCGAGTGGTTGTCGCACGTGACCAGCGCCTCGTCGTACCGGAAGGCGATCTCCTGCTGCCCGAGGTTGCACTCCCCCTTGACGCCCTCGCAATACATACCGGCGCCCTCCATGCCGCGCCGGATGTCGCGGAGCAACGGCTCCATCCGGGTGGAGGCGAGCACGGCGTAGTCGATGTTGTAGTCGCTGGAGGGCGTGAGTCCGGTGTAGCCCTTGCTCCAGGCATCCCGGTAGGAATCCTCGAAGACCAGGAACTCGAGTTCGGTTCCCACGTGCGCCTCGAGCCCGCGCTCGGCGAGCCGGGCCAGCTGGGTCTTCAGCACCTCGCGCGGTGACGGTCGGACCGGCGTGCGGTCGACCCAGGTCAAGTCGGCGAGCACGAGGGCGGTTCCCGGGATCCAGGGGACGAGCCGGAGCGTCGACAGGTCGGGGACCATCGCCATGTCGCCGTAGCCCTTCTCCCACGAGGAGATGCGGTAACCGTCGACGGTGTTCATCTCGACGTCCACGGCGAGCAGATAGTTGCAGCATTCCGCGCCGTGCCCGGAAACCTCGTCGCGGAAGAAGCGCGCTGCGACCCGCTTGCCGAGCAAGCGGCCCTGCATGTCGGTGAAGACGACGAGGACTGTGTCGATGTCGCCGGAGTCGATGAGTCCGTTCAGCGTGCTCGTGCTGAGCATGCCCAGGCGTTCTGCCATGGTCGTACGCCTCCTGCTTGCGGTCTGCCATTTCCTGCGGCGCACCCTCGCACCGCGTCCTCGGCACCTCTCCGACTCCACTGCTTCGGGGAAGCGGCGTGCGCGGTCACCGGCACCGGACGCCCGACCATTGAATCACAGCGGGACCCGTTATTTCGGCACGGTGACACAAACTTGTTGCCCGCAAAGGTAGACACGACCCACCATTGCGCCACTACGCTCTAGTCACCCGAGCGCGACCCTGGTCGCGCGCTGCATCGGTGATCCACTGCCCGGGAGAATACGAATGAGTGCGACAGGCAATCGACGCGCGTCCGGTGTCACCTACACGCCGGCTGCGGACGGCTACTTCGAGAAGCGGAGCCTCAAGCGCTCCGCGGGGATCTGGGGCCTCTGGGGGCTCGCCGTCGCCGCGGTCATCTCCGGCGATTTCTCCGGCTGGAACTTCGGTATCGACTTCGCGGGCTTCGGCGGCATGCTGATCGCCTTCGCGGTGCTCGTCGTCATGTACTACGGCATGATCTTCAGCATCGGCGAGATGGCGGCGGCCATGCCGCACACGGGTGGTGCGTACTCCTTCGCCCGATCCGCCATGGGGCCGTGGGGTGGTCTTGTCACCGGCCTCGCCGAGACCATCGAGTACGTGGCGACGACCGCGGTCATCGTCTTCTTCTCCGCCCAGTACGCCAATGGCATCACGAGCGAACTGCTCGGCTTCTCCCTCGAGGGGAGCATGTGGATCTGGTGGCTCGTGCTCTACGCGGCGTTCATCGCACTGAACTCGGCAGGAGCGAATATCTCCTTCACCTTCGCCATCGTGGTCTCGATCATCTCGATCGGCATCCTGCTCGTGTTCTCGGCCATGGCGGCGTTCTCCGGCCTGTTCAGCTGGGACAACCTCTTCAACATCGCACCCGACCCCGGCCAGACCGCGTTCCTCCCGCACGGCGTGCTGCCGATCCTGTTCGCCCTGCCCTTCGCCATGTGGTTCTTCCTCGGGATCGAGGAGCTGCCGCTCGCCGCGGAGGAAGCGCACAACCCGGCCCGTGACATCCCGAAGGCCGGATTCTGGGCTCGCGGCACCCTCATCGTGACCGGCCTCCTCGTGCTCGTCCTCAACACCGGGGTGCTCGGCGCCGAGGCGACCGCGGTCTCTCTCGAACCGCTTCTCGACGGCTTCCGCGCGATGGTTGGGGATGGCGCCGCCGCCGTGCTGGCCCTGTTCGCTCTCGTCGGTCTGCTCGCGTCACTGCAGGGGATCATGTTCGCCTACGGCCGCAACATGTACTCGCTCTCGCGGGCCGGCTACTACCCGAAGTTCTTCTCCCTCACCGGAAAGCGGCAGACGCCCTGGGTGGCACTCGTCGCGGGAGCGGTACTCGGCTTCGTCGCGCTCGTGCTGCTCGACATCCTCAGCCGCGTCGACGAGGAGGGAGCGGGCGCTGTGGCCGGCGCGATCATCCTCAACATCGCCGTCTGGGGCGCGGTGCTCGCCTACCTGCTGCAGATGATCTCGTTCGTGCTGCTGCGCAGGAAGTTCCCGAACGCCGACCGGCCCTATCGCAGTCCGTGGGGGGTGCCCGGCGCCGTGATCGCCGCCGTCATTTCCGGTCTGATCTTCCTCGGCTTCCTGCTCAACGTGACCTTCCAGCCGGCGATCATCGCGATCGTCATCGTCTACGCCGTGATCCTTCTCGGCTTCGCCGTCTACGGTCGTCACCGCCTCGTGCTCTCGCCGGAGGAGGAGTACGCACTGAGCGGCGGTCTGCACCGCGATCCTCAGGTCGAGGGGTACGACGCGATGGACGACGAGGTGTTCCGGAAGTAGGGGCGTCGCGTCCCTTCGACAGGCTCAGGGACCGTAAGGCGCGCGCGCCCCTCCGACAGGCTCAGGGACCGTACGGCGCTCATATCCTTTCGACAGGCTCAGGGACCGTACGGCGCTCGCGTCCCTTCGACAGGCTCAGGGACCGTCGGGCTCAGGGACCGTACTCAGGGGCCGTCTCCCGTGCCGGGCAACCGAGTAGCGGCGGCCCGGCACGGGAACGCGGCGGATCAGCGCTTGACGGCGTCGATCTTGAGCATCTTCGCGATCACGTAGTCGAGCTGCTCGGGCTCGAAGATCTTCTTCCAGTCGTCCTTGACGATGCTCTCGCGGCCGTAGTCCATGGCGATGAGGCACGCCTCGGAGAACGGGTTCGAGCCGCGCAGGGAGTTGGTCATCGCGATGGACGCGTGACCCCAGAGCATCGCTCGTGCGGCCTCGTAGGGTACGCCAGCCGTGTTGACGGTCTCGTCGAGGGCCTCCTTGAGCAGCGCACCGATCATGCAGGCGATGGTCTCGACGAGCGTGGGCTCGAGCACCGCGAGCTGGCGCACGGTCACCCAGTGCACCGCGATCACGGGCGAGTAGATCACGGTGATGATCTCCTCGGCGATCGCGCGCTTCTCCAGGTTGTCGGACTCCATCGCCGCGACGACCTCCTGCGGGGCGGCGATGCCGCCGAAGGTGTCGGCGTACTCCTCGTCGGTGCGACGCTCGAGGAAGAGCGACGGGTGGCAGGGATGCGCCACGGCGAACTCCACGTCGTCGCGCTTCGCGAGCAGGCCGGCATAGGCGGCGGCGGGGTCGAGCGTCAGCACGATGGCACCAGACTTGAGCTGGGGTACGACGCCTTCGGAGACCTTGCCCAGCACCACGTCGGGTACGGCGAGGATGACGACGTCAGCGTCGGCGATGGCATCGGCGGTCTCCGTGACCTCCCGGCCCGCCTCACGCACGCGCTCCTGCCCGGCGGGCGACGCCTCGCTGTAGTAGACGGTGTGGGCGCTCTTCACGAGGTTGTTGGACACGCGCATGCCCATTTTCCCGCCCGCCCCGATGACGGCGACGGTGAAGGGTCCGGTCGAAAGGTCAGTCATTTCTGCTCCTGAGATAGTCGATGGTGATGGCGGTCCACTCGGCTTCCCGCCGCGTGGTGGTCTCTTCGTCCTGCTGCCAGGGCAGCCAGAATTCGATGATCTGCGAGATCCCCCGTTCCTCGGGGCGGATGGCCTCGCGCATGGCGTCGTAGTCGAGGCGACCGTGTCCGAGCGCCGTGCCCGCGAGTGCGAAGCCGACCCAACCGGGTGCGCGAGAGAAGTCGAAGTCCTTCACGTGCCAGTTCACGACGAAGGGGGCGCATCGCTCGGTCACCTGAGCCGGCAGCTCCAGATTCGCCACGGTGTTCGCGGGGTCGAGGCAGATGCCCACCGAAGCGGAATCGATGCTGCGGACGAGCTCGACCAGAGCGTCGGTTCGCACTTGCTCGTACGTTTCGAGGGCGAGGGTGACGCCAGCGGCCTCGAGGTCGGGAAGCACCTCGCGCACGCGCCGCTCCGCCTCCGCCGGTGCGGGACGGTCGTCGCCGGCGGTCCACATGCTGCGGAGCAGCGTCGCGCCGAGTGCCGTCGCGATAGCGATCTGCCGACGGAGGTGGTCCGGGTCGAGACCCCGCGTGCCGAGTTCCAGCCGCACCCGGAGGGACGACGCGAGCTCCCGGATTCCCGCGAGCTCCCTGTCGTCCATGGTGTCCAAGGCGGGCCAGTCGCAGATTTGGAAGAGCCCGAGTCCGAGCGCGGCGGTGTCCCGGATCATGTCGGACAGATCCATCGGCCGAGCGACGCGCTCCGACCCTCGCCAGAAGTAGGCGTACGTGCTGAGACCGATGCTCACGCTCCGCACCGTCGATTCGGGCCGGTCTGTCGGATCACGAGCACTCGCTTCATTGGGATGGAACGTCGGGCGGCCAGTCGCGGCCTCCCCCAGAGTGCCTGTTTCGTCGCAACATGTCAACCGGTTGTCCGAATTAGGGCCATACCGGTCGGCACAGAGTCCACGCGGTACTGTTTTGACATGCCCGCCTTCCGGAACGACGACCCGTCGCTCGTGCGCCTCGAGCTGCAGTCGGTGCCGAGGGGAACGGCGGTGGGCGAGGTGGTGCGGCAGCTCACCGACCTTCTCACCACGGGTGAGCTGGTACCCGGGTCGCGACTCCCGCCCGAAAGGCAACTCTCCGAGGCGCTCGGGGTGGGTCGGTCCGCGGTGCGCGAGGCGCTCGCAGCCCTGGAGATTCTCGGCATCGTGACGGTCCGGCCGGGCTCGGGCACCTACATGCGGGAAAGCACCTCCGAGTTGCTGCCCACCACGCTCAGCTGGGGCCTCATGCTGTCGGCGAACCGCACAGCCGAGCTCCTGGAGCTTCGCAGCGGGCTCGAGGTGCAGGCCGCCACTCTGGCGGCGGAGCGCGTCAGCGACGCGGACCTCGAACTGCTGGCCGGCTACGTGGCGGCCATGGGCGACAGCCTCGATGACATGACCGCCTTCATCGAGGCGGATGCCCGCTTCCATCTGCAGATCGCCACCAGTTCGGGCAACATCGTGCTGCGCGACCTGCTGCAGTCGGTGCGCTCGCTGTTGCGCCTGTGGGTGGAGCGTGCCCTCCGCGACACCGATCAGGCGGTGATCGCCTACCGGGAGCACCAGTCCGTGCTCGAGGCGCTCGCCGCTCGGGACCCCGACGCGGTCGCCGCGGCCATGCGCGAGCACATGCGCACCGCCTCCGACCGCATCGAGCACACCGTCCCGGCAACGGACTGAGCCGACGCCGCGACGGTCAGCGTCGGGCGAACGGAGCGATCGAGGATTACCCGTCCCGACCGATCCAGCGGGCGATTCCCCCCGGTACGACGCGGATGCGGAGCACCCCGCCGCGAGCGGCGGAATCCTCCACGACCGGGTCGTCCGCTCCCGGACTCAGCCGTTCGAGTCGACCCGAGGCCGACTCGCCCACGGCCAGGTCGAACTCATGCGCCTCGGACGATGCGTTCGCGACGAGCAGCACCGTCGAGCCGTCGGCCTCCGCACCGAGCACCGCGGTCGACGGCGGTATGGGCCCGGTCACCGCGACGCGCGGTCGTCCGCCCAGGGCGGTGAGCCACTCGATCGCCCATGACGCCGGGAAGCGTCCCGCTGCATCGAGGAAGCCGCGCGGTCCCCACGATTCGGCGAACGTCAGGGACACCACGCCGTCGACCGACAGTGCGGAGGCGGAAGCGATCACCCACGCCGCGTACCCCCAGCCGCGCTGCCGCGGATCCGTCGCTCCTGCCACGAGGTGCGCGCCGTAACCGTTCTGCAGATCCGGAATGCGGATGCCCTCCGGCGGCGTGGTCGCCACGGCGTTGTAGCGGGAACGCAGGGTTATCGGTCCCACGTGCACCGGTCGACCGGCCGCGATGCGCACGGCCTGCTCGACGACGAGCCGCTGCATCCCGAGCGACTCGACGACCTGCGTGCGGCCCACGTCGTGCATCTGCGGGGTGATGCTGAAGGTGAGGGCGGGGACGTCCTCGGGAAGCGCCTCGTGCCGACGGTTCAGCTCGGTGAAGTGCGAGCGGGCCCCGCCCACCAGCTCTGCCGAGAGCGATGACGCCGCCATCCCGTCGACGAGGGCCCGCCAGAGGGCGGGTTCAGTGACGCTCCCCTCGAGGGCGTACACCCCGAGCCTGTCGATGCGTCGGGCTCCGCCGGGGGTCAGCGCGGAGAGCACGGTGTCGACCTCGCGGGCGTCGGACGCGACGATGCGCACGTCGAGGACACCGGCACCGGCTTCCCGTTCCGCCCGCTCGAGCACCGCCCGCCAGTTGTCGTCGGTGGCCCGGAGTTCCACGAGCACGCCGCAGCCGAGCCAGTCGGGCCGACCCACGCCGTCCGTGCCCGCCGCATCCGGAGCGGTGGACGCACCGACGAGGATCGCGGGCATCCGGCCGTCGGAACGCGCCAGTCGGAGCACGGTGCGGGACCGGCCATCAGCCGCCGCGGAGGAGCCTTCGTCCTCCGTGTCGTTGTCAACCGCCGCGGTGTCCGCTGCGGCGCAGGTGATCGTCACCGCGTGGTCGATCCGACCGCCGGGCCCGACCTCCACCGGGAACGGCACCGACAGCGGTGTGCCGTAGGTCTTGAAGGAGGCGTCCGTCCAGTTGCGCTGATCCTCCATCTCGAACACGTCGCCCTCGAGGTCGACGCGGGTGCGGACGCCGGCGCTCGCCCACTCCAGGCCGACGATGTCGACGGCCGGCTGATGGGGCGATATCCCGACGGGGAAGCGCGTCCGGGTCTCCCCCTCCGTGTGCCGCACCGTCAGGGCGGCACCGGCGCACGACGGCGGATGCAACAGCACGATGCCGATCCGGTTGCGCCGGAACGGTCGGAGCACCACGGCGGACGCCGAGACGTGCAGCCGATCGCCGTCCACCTCGACGCGCGCCGTCCATTCGAGCTCGGGCCCGTCTCCCGCTTGCGCGCGGATGCCGAGCCGGAGCCCGGCATCCGGCCGGTGCGGGTCGGACTCCACGTCCACGGCGACCACCTCGGCGGGCACGGTGGACCAGTCGTGATCCCGCACGACGAAACGGATGGCGGTGAGCACGGCTCGGCCGTCGAACCGGA
This sequence comes from Planctomonas psychrotolerans, assembly GCF_008642235.1. Lineage (GTDB taxonomy): Bacteria > Actinomycetota > Actinomycetes > Actinomycetales > Microbacteriaceae > Planctomonas > Planctomonas psychrotolerans. The sequence goes on from NZ_SJEV01000002.1 coordinate 209,051, forward strand.
TATCGGACAGGGAGTCGCCGACGAGAGTCGCCGAGAAGCGCCCGGCACGGATGCCGAGCGCCCCCGGCTCGTCGTCGAGCCAGACGCGGCGGAGCTCCGCAGGCGAGGTCACGATCGCTCGATCACAGCGTCGTCATACCGCCGTCGACGCGGAAGAGGCTCCCGGTGGCGTACGACGCGTCGTCGCTGGCGAGGAACACCATGACACCCTCCACGTCGGCCGGCGTGCCCGGACGGCCGAGGGGGATGCGCGACACGATGGCCGCACGCGCCGCGTCATCGCTCGAGATGGTGGTCACGAGCGGTGTCTCCGTGTACCCCGGTACGACGGTGTTCACCCGGATGTTCTCGGTCGCGTAGGCGGCCGCCACGGTGCGGGCGAGGCCGTGAATGCCCGCCTTCGACGTGCTGTAGGCGGTGAAGTCGGCGCCTTCGCCGTTCAGCCCGGTCGGGCTGCCGGTGAGGATGATCGACCCTCCCCGCCCCCGCATGGCGCGGACCGCGTGCTTGACCGTGAGGAAGGTGCCGGTGAGGTTCACGTCGATCGTGCGTCGCCAGGTGTCGAGGTCGAGGTCGGCGATGCGGGCGTCCGCCCCGAACAGCTGCACGGCGGCGTTGGCGACCACCACGTCGAGGGTGTGGCCCTCGGCTGATGCGCGCTCGAACGCGGCGCGAACGCTCGACTCGTCGGTGATGTCGATGGTCAAGGCGACCGCGCCGTCCCCGGTCTCGGCCGCGGCGCGCGCCGCACCCTCGGCGTCCCTGTCGGCGAACAGCACCGTTGCGCCCTCGGCCACGAAGCGCTTGGCCACGGCGAAGCCGATGCCCGACGCCGCTCCGGTCACGAGTGCGGTCTTGCCAGAGAGCCTCTGAGACATACGAGAATCCATTCGTCCGGGGCGGGCGCACGCGGCCCGCCGAGCATCCGCGAGTCTATCCGGCCAACCGGTTGTGCGATAGGTCGACCGTGCATACTGGGACGCGACGATCCGGAGGACCCATGGCCTTTCCCCACATCGCCCACCGTGCCCGGGTGATCATCGACAACGACTTCTCCGGCGATCCGGACGGGCTGGTCCAGCTGGCTCACTCCCTTCTCTCGCCATCGGTGGACATCCGTGCCGTGATCGGGTCGCATCTTCGCCCGGGCGACCCGTTCGACCCGAGCGATCGCACCGCCGACAACGCGGCCGCCGCAGCAACGGAGGTGATCGAGACGCTGGGGATCGGAACCGCCGCGCCGGTCATCGCCGGGTCCAACGTGGCGCTTCCCGACGCCCGCACGCCGCACCGGTCCGCCGGAGCGCTCGCGATCGTGGCCGAGGCGATGCGGGACAGCGACCTCCCGCTCTACGTCGCGTGCGGTGCCGGTCTCACCGAGGTGGCGAGCGCCTGCCTGATCGAGCCGCGGATCGCCGACCGGATGACGGTGGTATGGATCGGCGGGCAGGAGGATCCCGCACTCGCGACTCCCCCGCCCAACGCCTCGGCGGTGGAGTACAACCTGGCCATTGACATCGCTGCCGCGCGGATGGTGTTCTCGGACTCGACGGTGCCGATCTGGCAGGTCCCGAGGAACGCCTACCGGCAGACGCTGCTCTCGTCCGCCGAATTGACGGTGCGGGTGCGCCCGCACGGCCCGATCGGCACGCTCCTCGCCGACCGGATCGATGCGGTCGGCGACATGGCGAGCGCTCACGGGGTGGAGCTCGGCGAGACCTACATCATGGGCGACAGCCCGCTGGTGCTGCTCACCGCACTGCAGTCGGCGTTCGAGGCCGACCCGTCGTCGAGCGCGTATGCGATCCGCCCGGCGCCGCGCATCCTCGCCGATGGCACGGCCGAGTTCGACGGCACGGGCCGGCCGATCCGCGTCTACACCCGGCTCGACCTGCGTCTCATGTTCGAGGACTTCTTCGCGAAGCTGGTACTGCACTCCGCCCGCGCCTGATCCTCGACGTGTCACCGCAGGTCGGCGGGGCGAACCGGCGCCTAGACTCGGCCGATGGACCTCAGCGCGTTCGACCTCGTCACCGTGCACGGCACTCGCACGACTCTCGCCGATTTCACCGGCAAGGTCCTGCTCGTGGTCAACGTCGCATCGCGCTGCGGCTTCACGCCCCAGTACGAGAAGCTGGAGCAACTGCAGCGTCGTTACGGAGACCGCGGATTCAGCGTGATCGGCTTCCCGAGCAACCAGTTCCTGCAGGAGCTCGGCAGCGACGATGCCATCGCCGAGTACTGCTCCACGACGTGGGGCGTGACGTTCCCGATGTCCGAGCGAGTCCGCGTGAACGGGTCGTCCCGCCACCCGCTCTTCGCGGAGCTCACGAAGACACCGGATGCGACCGGTCGCGCGGGCAAGGTGCGGTGGAACTTCGAGAAGTTCCTGCTCACGCCCACGGGCGACGTCTTCCGATTCCGGTCGTCGACCGAACCCGATGCGCCGGAGATCGTCGAGCGGATCGAGGCCGCACTACCCTCCTAGGCAGCTCTCCGCTCGCAGGCGGTCAACGCGTCCGGATTCCCAGGCTGCTTGCGCTCGGGCATTGCCCCCCGGTGAATCGATCAGCACAATGAGCCCATGACCTTCGCGAATGTGGGCACCCTCGGCGCACTACCCGGGCGGCGCGACGACCTCGTAGCCATCCTTCTCGGGCCGATGCCGGAGCTCCGGACTTCCGGATGCCTGCTCTACGAGGTGGGCATCGACGACGGGTCACCCGACACGGTGTTCGTCGCCGAACTGTGGGAGTCGGAGGACGCCCATCGGTCGTCGCTCCAGCTCGACAGTGTGCGCGCCTCGATCGAGAAAGCCATGCCGCTGCTCTCGGGCGAGATGGGCGGCTTCTCGTTCGACGTCGTAGGATCGCCCCTTCGCGACTGACCGGCCCTCAGTCGGCCGGCGTCAGCACCGACACCGAGGTGTGGACGGACCCGTTGAAGGACACCACCCGCCCGGACAGGGAGACGCCGCGCAGCCGTGCGTCGCCGGAGACCAGATACGACCCTGCGGCGATGGTGTCCGTCGACGATGTGGTCGAACCGAGGGTCGCGGTCGTGCCGACCACCCACCACACGTTCTCGGCCCGGGCGCCGTTGACCAGCACGATCTGTGCTCGCGCGGCCATCGTCAGCGTCGACGCCGGGCGGAAGACGAACTGGGCCCCGGGGTCTCCCCGGGCGTCGAGCACGAGCCTGCCGGGCACGGAGAATGCGCCGGTGCTCGATGCATACACGCCGGCCGACAGGGTCCCGGAGAGGGTCGGAGCGATCGTCGCGGTGATGGCGCGGGTGTGCAGCGCCGATCGTGCCGCAGTTGCTGCCGCCATGGCGTTCCGTGCCGCCGCATTGGCGAGGTCGATGCGTCCGTCGATCTCGCGGGCCTTGTACCCGATGACGGTCGTGCCGGGCGTCGTGGCCACCGAGCCTCGAACGAAGCTGCCGTTGCCGAACCCGTTGTTGCTGTCATCCGTGATCGCGCTCGCCGCGATGATCCCGTATCCGGCCATGGATCCCACGGTCACCGGCGCCTGTGACCGCACCGACCATGAGGCGGACGCCCGGGTCTGTCCCGAGAACGCGGCATCGGCCGAGCCGTGCGGCAGCATGGGCAGAGCCATCGCGGCGACCACTGCGACGGTGGTCCCGAGGGCTATCCGGCCGACCCGCGACCGACGCGGCCACCACGGCCGTCCCGATCGGCCACCGGGTGCACGTCGAGCACCTGGAGCGTTCGACCTGCTCCCGCCCAGGGAGGAGCCGACGACGAGAAGCGCGATCGCCGTGGCCGAGGCCCAGATGGCGAACGCGAACAGGTTCCCCGTGCCGATCCACAAGCTCGGCAGTCCGATCGCGGGCACCAGTATTCGTGCCTGACCGGTGATGTCCTCCCGCGCGGGCGACCACGGGTCGACCTCCGGATTGGCGTCCCCCGCCGTGACGATGGTGTTGTCGTCTCCCACCGTGACCAGCCGGTGCACCACCTGGGTGTCGTCCACCAGGAAGGTGATGACCCGGCCGAGGGGAAGCGGAGCAGTGTCGGCCAGCTTCGACGTCAGGACGACGTCTCCCGCCGACATGTTCGGCTCCATCGACCCGGACTGCACCACCGAGCCGCTCCAGCCGAGCAGCCCAGGCAGGATCGCCATCGCGGTGAGCGTGGCGAGGAACATCAGGTACGACCTCGCGGACGACACGACGAGAAGCCCCGCCCAGCCGTCCCGCCAGAGGGAACGGCCGGACGGAGCGGTCACGGGCGGCTTCCGCACGGGTGCCGTTACTGGGCCGGGGTGGTGTTGCGGAACTCCCACACGAGGTCCGCGGTCATCGACGACCCCTGCAGGGCATCGATCTGCTGCTGCGTCATGCCCGTGGTGTCGAAAGTCCACGTCCCGCGGTACGAACGCGATTCGCCGCCCGCCTTACCGGTCGTGATCCAGGAGTGACCGCCGGACGCATAGTCATGCCGGGCCGCGGCGACCACGGAAACCGGGTACGCCGTCTCCTGCACTCCGGCATCGGGGACGAAGCCGGTGCAGTCGTTGAACGAACCGCCGGTGCCGGCTTCCAGCTTGTAGGTGATCCTCTCGGCGAGGCCGATCGCGGAGGGGGCGAGGTTCGTCACGTAGGACCGCACCTCGCCGGGCACGGTTGCGGTCGACGTGACGACGAGGCATTTCGTGCCGGTCTGTCCGGGAACCAGATTGGTGACGGAGTAGGCCGCGACGCCCCGGTCGTCATCGGTCAGAGTGACCGACCCGGTGGACCAGGAGTTGCCCGCGTTACGGGTGGTGGCGGTGAAGGCGGCGGATGACGCCTGCCAGACCATACCTCCGGCGAGGAGGATGGCCACCGGTGCGGCGGACAGACCGAGGACGGTGCGGATGCGAGCCGAGGGCTTCTTCATGAGTCACTTTCCGCACACCGGGGGTCGAACCGGTGTGCACGCGGTGGAAGCGCAGAGCATCGGTCGTGCGCGGTCATCCCGCACCACCGGTGCGGCGTCGCCGTCCTCGTGGCGCGATGACCAACCGTTACGTGACTCGACGAGCCGACGATCGGAAAGCATCCCCCGATGCGACTTCCGCTCTGTCGTGAGCGTCCGACGCATCCCCCGCCACACACGTTACGGATTCGTGAACCCGGTCGGCACCCCCAGTACGGGAGCGTGCCTTCGGGGGCGCGCGCCGCCCCCGCCGTCCATCAGCACAGCCCCCGGGGTTCCAGGCCCACTCATCACCCCGGTCACTCTTCCGCCCGGCGCGTCGGTGGTCGAGACTACGACTGAACCACGTCGCCTCCCTCAGCGGATGATTGCCCGAGTCGCGATGTGGGCGCACGATGACGAGGAAGGAGATTCCCATGACACCGTTACCCACCGGACGGATCGAGAACACGCCCGATGGTCCTGTACTGGCGCTCGATCGCCGATTCGTCGCGGCCCCGGACGACGTGTGGACGAGCCTCACCCACCCCGACTGGACCGCTCGCTGGGCGGGAAGGTGGTCGGGCGATCCCGCGTCCGGTTCGATCGAGATGAGCTGGACCGCCGAGGACGGCGCACCGACCGAGACCGTCCGTGTGCTGGAGTGCGCTCCACCCACCCGGCTGGCGGTGATCACCGGGAGTGAGGACGCCGGCCTGTGGCGGGTGACGGTGAACCTCACCGAGGAGGCCGGGACCACCACGCTCACCCTCCGTCATCTGCTCCGCAACGGCGTGATGCCGTCGACCGTGGGGGCGGGCTGGGAGTTCTACCTCGACCGGCTCGAGGCGGCGAGACAGCAGCGGGAGCCCGCGCCCTTCAGCGCATACGACGAACCGATGCTCGAGTACTACGTCGCGTTGGATGCGACCCTTCCGTCCGACTGAGGGGCGCAGTGCGCCGAGGGAACGGAGCGTTCGGCAGCCGAACGGTCGGGCGACGACCGCCGCTTCTTCGACGGCGCAGCGCCGAGCCCCAGGTCCGCCCGATGCTCGGGCCGCTCAGTCCGTCGGCCGGCTCAGATCCACCACTCGGCGGGAGACGTGGCCTCCGCGCTCAGCGAGTCCTGCGCCTCGCCGAGGGTCGGAAACGTGCCCACGAACTTGCCGTGCCTGCTGGTGGCGGAGTAGTTGCCCGCGATCTCCTCGACCATTCCGGCGAACTCGCCGTCCTGGCGACCGACCCACAGATCGCGTCGCACCGCCCCCCACGTCACCGCCGGCACCGCGGGCGGGGCGTCTTCGCCGGCGTCCTCCGCCGCGTTGACAGAGGACGCGTCGGCGTGCGAGCCCTCCGGGGTGGTCGTCGTGTCGTACTGCACGTCGAGGAAGCCCGCGTCGGGCAGACAGCCGTCGAACCAGTCGACGTCGGTGTGAGTCAGTTCCCGCGGAAGATCGTGCGAGCGGTGGCGGGCGATCAGGTCGCGCGCCATCTCCTTCGCCCGCGCCGCGGCGTCGCGGTCCCCTTCGACGGCGTTGACGATCGAGCCTTTCATCAGGATGTGCATGGAAAGCGCGAAGTCGTCGGCGTCCCGCAACTGCGCTTCGTCGGCCAGCGTCGCCACGAGACGGCGGATGGTGAGCAGGTGTCCGGCACTCGCCGCCCCCAGCGGGTGATCCTTCCCCATCTCGAGCAGCACACTGACGAAGGTGCACGCCTCGTAGTCGTCCCGGTGGAACCACTCCTCGAAGACGTCGAAGATCGCGAGGAGCCGTCCCTCCGGCGTGGTGCCCCGCGAGCGGGCACCCGCCACGACGACGCCGATGGTCCACTCCCGCTCCCGAAGCTCGAGGCATTCGGTTGCCAACGCATCTCTCGACGCGAACTCGCGCGAAAACTCCGACGAACTCACCCCCGCCGCGCGCTGCACGTCATCGATGGAGACGTCGCGGATGCCCCGGGAGACGAAGAGCGGATACGCGGCGGAAAGAATGCGATCGTGAAGGTCGGTCACGGTGGGGTCCTCGTGGTTGCGGGAGTCGCGAGCGGAGCGGGTCGATTGCTCGGAAAGGCGGGGACGAATGTTCGACATTCGTGTCGGCGCCGCACGGAGTGCGCGGCCCTCGAGGGTGGGCGTCGGAGCTGCTGTGCGTCGACGTCGGACACCCATGGTAGCAAGCGCTTCGCGGAAGTCGCCGGACCTGTGGACTATTCGAGCCCGCAATGGGACGGGAAGGACGGCGGGGTGGTCAGAGCGCATGTCCGTCAGCCCGTTCATTCCGGACGTCACCCTCGGGTCGCCCGCCTCGTTCCCGCCGCTCGTGCCGCTCATGCCGCTCGTGCCGCTCGTGCAGGATCAGCACCGGGCAGCGGGCGTACTGGGAGCAGGCGGAACTGACGGAACCGAGCATGAGGCCGACGAAACCTCCGTGCCCTCGACTGCCCACGATGAGGAGGTCGGCCCCCTCACTGGCGGTGATCAGCGCCTTCGCCGCGGGCCCCGACGCCACGGTGGACGACACCCACGCCGGCGGGGCTCCCCCGAACACCGTGTCCACGGCGGTCGCGATGATCTCCTCCGCGTCCTCCTCGGGAGTCCACGCCACCGTGGGGAACGCGTCCATCACCACTGGTGGATACTGCCAGGCGCTCACGACTTCGACTGTCGCGGCGAACGCGGGGGCCAGCAGGGCGGCTTGCCGGAGCGCATCGATGGAGGCGTCCGACCCGTCCACCCCGACCACGAATCGCCGGGTGAGCGGGCCGTCGAGCACCGCCGAGGCCGAGGGCACCAGCAGGGTTCCGGGGAAGGACGGCGCGACATCCATGCTTCCACCCTGCCGAGTGCACGTGCGCGAGGACAGGGCCGAAAGTCACATGCCGGAGCGTCGACTCGCGGCACGACTCACCGGCGAGTACGGTCGGCCCATGGAGTCGGGGCGGAACGGGCGGAGTCCGGCCCTCGTGGTGATCGCCATCGTCTCGGCACTGGTGGTTCTCGTCGGCGCGGCCGTGCTCCTGACGGGGCGTGGCGTCGAATCGCCGATTCCCCTCCCCGGCACGCCGACCGCGTCGCCGACCACGTCACCCACACCGACGGGTGCTCCCCTCCCCCTTCGCTATGGTGCGCTGGGCGATTCCTTCGCCGCCGGCCAGGGCGGAGGCGGGTCGACCGGTGTGTGCTACCGAAGCGATGCGGGATACCCGGCGCAACTCGATGGGTCCCGCGCCGGAACCGACGCGGGCGAAGGGTCCGCCGAGCCGGCCATCGACCTCGTGGTCGACGCCAGCTGTTCCGGTGCCACCACCGTCGACGTGCGGGCGGAGCAGGTGCCTCGACTGCCCGACGACACCGGCCTCGTCACCATCACCGTCGGGGGAAATGACCTGAATGCCGTCGGGGTAGCCGTCCTCTGCGCCGAAGCCCCGGCATCCCCAGAGTGCGATGCGTCGCTGGCCGCCGTGCGCGAACTGCTGAACTCCGGTGAGCTCACGGAGCGTCTCTCGGCCACGTTCGCCGACATCGCGATCGCTACCCCGGATGCGGCACTGGTGGTGACGGGATACCCGCTCCTGTTCGAGGCCCCGGCCCCCGATGATCCGTCCTTCGACGCCGTCGCCGCGCTGAACGAGACGACGGTGGCGCTGAATGACGCCATCCGCGCCGCGGTGGCACCGGCCGTCGCGTCCGGTCGTGCCGTGTGTTTCGTCGACGTGATCGGCGCCTTCACCGGCCACGGCATCGGCTCGGCTCAGCCGTTCGTGCTGGCCGATGGTCCCGACGCCTTCCATCCGAATGCAGCGGGTAACCGCGCCTACGCCGAAGTCATCCGCACGTCGCTTCCCTGCGCGGCCGCGGGTCAACGCCGAAGCGGCGGCCCCCTCGGGGGGCCGCCGCTGACGGAGGAGACGGGTGTCGACTAGGCGCCGAGACCGGCCTTGTCGACCTTGCGGTGGAAGCGCATGCCGGCCAGACCACCGAGGACCGCGCCGATGAGCGCCGCGGCAGCGACGATGACGGCGGTGATGATGCTCGCGGTGGTGAGGTCGCCCTCGTTAATTGGGATGCGCGGGAAGCTGTTCAGGTTCGCCAGGACGTTGAGGTTGCTTCCGGCGATGGCACCGACGATCGCGAAGATGATCGCGATGACGATGGCCCACAGCCACACGGCGAAGCCCTGCTTCGCTCCGTCGAATCGGGCCATGCGGCCGGCCACGTACCCACCGCAGTAGTAGGCGACGAACAGGATGACGATGAGCGCGATCGCGCCGATGAGGCTGACGGTTTCCGCGTTGGCGGCGGCGACGTCCGCGGCAGCGTCCGCGTCCTCGACGGCTCCGAGACCGATGGCGGCTCCGGCTCCGGCGACGAGTGCGGTCAGGATGACGGCGGTACCGGTGGCGGCCAGCCAGCCGAAGAACGCGGAACCGAACTTGATGCCGCCGAACTGCTCCTTCTCGCGCGCGACCACCGAGTGACGGTCATGCGCGGCGCCGGTCGTCTGCGGGGTGCCGACATCGCCGCGGCCCACGGGACGCGCGACGGAGTCGTCGGGGCGACCGACATTCCGGTCGTTGTTCTGGGGGGTGCTCATGGTGTGCCTTCCGTAGGAGCTGCTGTGGTGCTCCCCAGTCAAAGACCGCGCGCAGAGCGCGCCTAGGGGCTTGCATTCCGTTCGAAATCCGGTTGAGTGTCGGCTCTCATGCCGCGGTGACGAAGTCGATGAGCTCCTCCACGCGACCGAGCAGTGCCGGTTCGAGGTCCGCATAGGTCGACACGCGACCGAGGATGCGCTGCCATGCGCGAGCGATATCCGCCTGCGTGCCGTGCGGCCAGCCCAGCGCCTCGCAGATGCCGTGCTTCCACTCGATCGACCGGGGAACCACCGGCCACGCCGCGATTCCGAGCCGCTCCGGACGCACGGCCTGCCACACGTCCACGAACGGGTGCCCGACGACGAGCACGTTCGCGCCGTGGGGTCCGGAGCGGACGCGCTCGGCGATGCGACTCTCCTTCGACCCGGGCACCAGATGATCGACGAGCACACCGACCCGCCTCGTGGGAGTCGGGCCGAAGTCGGCGAGAAGCGACGCGAGATCGTCCACGCCGTCGAGGTACTCGACCACCACTCCCTCGATACGGAGGTCGTCTCCCCACACCTTCTCCACGAGTTCGGCGTCGTGCCGACCCTCCACGAAGATCCTGCTGGCGCGCGCCACCCGGGCGCGGGCCTCCGGAACGGCGAGCGACCCGGATGCCGTCCGCCCGGGCATCGCGCCCGCCGATGGCCGCCGGGTCGGCGCCACGAGGTCCACCGGCACGCCGTCGAGGAGGAAGCCGAGGCCGAGGGGGAACGCGCGAACGCGACCGTGCCGGTCCTCGAGGTGCACGGCGGAGTTCTCGACGTGCAGTACCGCTCCGCAGAAGCCCGTTCCCGCATCCTCGATCACGAGGTCCCGTTCCGCCTCGACCCGCTCGGCGGGCTTCCGGCGCGAGTTCTTCCAGTCGGTGGCCAGCACATCGGAGCCGTAGCGGTCGTCGTTCACCGGACCGAAGTTACCCGCTCGGGAAGGGATGGCGAGGCAGGCGCGCAGTGCAGCCGCACCGCACCGTCGGCCGCTCGCCCACGCGCTCAGACGAAGGGCACACTGCCGACGAGTCGCGACCGCGCGGCGAACACCTCGTCCCGGCTTCCCCGTTCGACCTCCGGGAGGCCCGAGCCGAGAACCGCCGCCAGCCGGGAACGGGCGACCAGGAACGCGGGAAGCGATCCGCCGCGCACCAGGCGGGCTCCCGACGCGCCGCCCGGGTCGCGGTCCACCACGAGCACGATCGCGGCGACGTCGGCTCCGAGCGCGCGCCCCAGGGTCCGGGCGCGCTTCTTCACCGCGTCGGCGACATGCTCCGCGGCGAGCCCCTCGGCCGTCCAGTCGCTCGCTCCGCCCGCCGAGCCCGAATCCACCACGAACAGACCCTGGAACCCGAGGACGAGATGATCGACCTTCTCGGCAGTGCCGGGCACGGCCACGTCGCTCCACACCGTGAAATCCGGTCCGAGGCTCAGCAGTTCACGGGCGGTCGCCTCCTCGGCACGGGCCCGCTCGAGCCAGAGGCGGATGTCGGCCGGCACGTCGCCCTGCGTCTCGTCGGCATAGGGTGCGGCGAGCACGCGCTCCCGCACGGGCCGGATGCGCGCGACATGCTCCTCGTACTGGCGCTGCAGCCCGGGATAGTCACGGAGGCGCTGTTCGTGCCGGAGAGCGTCCTCGGCCGATCGAGTCACCCGGGTCCGGCGGCCGGACTGCGCCGTGAAGGCGAGCATGCCGAGCGGCCAGGCGAGAGCCACCCCGACGACCGCGGCGATGCCCGCGATCAAGAGGGCGGACATCAGTGCGCCACCGTCGATCGACCCGGAAGCGAGAGCGGTGATCACCCACCAGCCGAACCCGAGAACGGCGGCCGCAGCCGGCACGAGCCAGAAGGCGCGCCGCACGTAGGGAGCGGGGCTCCAGCCCAGGGGCGGCGGTCCGTCGTAGACGAACGACCGCGCCGGAGGAGTCGGCGGCACCGGATCGGACAACCGTGTCCGCAGCAGATCGAGGTAGTGCTGACGTGCGCTGCCTCCCGGGTGCCCGAAGCTCCGCGCCGGCGTCGAGCGCGCCCGGGAGCGCGCGTCCCGCGCGGCGTCGTCCGAACTCGTCCACCCTCCCGACGACGACGGCGGCGGTGTGCGGCGGGGCGGCGCGGTGCCGGCCGCCCAGGCCGGATGCGGTGCTTCGGCGGATGACGCCAGGCCCGCGTCGTAGTCGGCGCGGGCGCTCGGGGCACCGATGTGCTCCCACGCCAGCTGCACCCGGTGGAACTGTTCCGCTGTCCCGCCGACATCGGGATGAGCCCGCCGGGCCAGCCGACGATAGGCGGTTCGGATATCGGCCGCCGAGGCCGTTCTCGGTACCCCCAGCACCTCGTATGCGGTCGGTTCGGGAGGGCGTTCAGGCACGTCGCGAGCCTATCGGCCGCCGCTGGACACCCGCTTCGCGCCCCGGCCGCCGCTCGGCACCCGCTTCGCGCCCCGGCCGCCGCTCGCCACCCGCTTCGCGCCTGGGCCTACGACTCGACGCGCACCGGGAACAGCACGCGGGGGTCCTGCAGCATCGCGGGGTACGGCATCGCGGATCGGGCGAGCACGCCGTCGAAGTCCACGGCGCGCGCCACGAACGGCGGTGTCTCATCGCCCGTCGACACGTCCCGGGGGTAGCCCGTGACGACCCCGGTGTGCAGTTCGGTGCCGGGCCCGGTGAGCACCGCGACACGATCACCCCGACGTATGCCGCTCGCGAAGTCGTCCAACTGGCCGCGCCACTTGCGCGAGACGGTTCCGCGCGGAGAGACCACCCCGAGACGCACCTCCCCCGTCGCCCGCCACTCGTCCATCTCGGCCTCGTCCCTCGCGCGCAGGATCCACAGCGTCGCGCCGGGCACCTCGTCGTCCTCGGCCGGCGACGGGTCCGGCCCGGGCCACAGGTAGGGCAGGTCGTCCGGCACGCCGGGGAACACCGGCCCGTAGATCTGCGGAGCTTTGCGCACCAGGTTGGACCGGTGACTCAGGTGCAGGTCCTCCCGCCCGATCCAGGAGGGCAGCCGCCCGGCGTTCCCGAGATCCCTCTGCGAGAGTCCGGCGACCTCCGGCGCGAACTCGAGCATCTGCGGGGCGGTGGAGTCCGCGTGGCCGCGATCGGTCCAGGCCTCGACCATGTCCAGGCCGTACCGGGTCAACGCCGGCACGTAGCCGCGCCACATCTGCACGGCGGGGTGCGCCTGCCACCCGTAGCCGGGGAGCACGAGGGCGCGCAGCACCTGCAGCGTCTCGACGCGCTGCTTGCCGAGTCGCGGGGAATCGAGCGCCTCGGCACTGCGCGAGAAACTCTCGAAGGGCAGGAAAGTCTGCATGCCTCAACCCTCGCAGACGATGGGGCGTTTCGCAGTCGGCCCCGGTTCCGGAGTCGACGGGGTCAGCCGGCCATCCAGCGCCGGAGCTGGTCGATCCTCGCCTGCAACTGGGTCACGGTCGCCTGGGCGACGGCGGGCCCGCCGCAGATGCGCCGCAGTTCGGCGTGCACCATGCCATGGGGCTCCCCCGCCACTTTCGCTCGCATCCCGACGAGACGGTTGAGCAACGCACGCTGCTCCTTGAGGGTGCGGTAGAGCGGAACGTCCTTGGGCGCTTCCCCGCTCGCGGCCGCCGACCGCTCCCGCTCCGACGCGTGCCGGGACTGGCGTGCGGATCGCTGCCGCAGCAGCTCGCGCACCTGGTCGGGTTCGAGGATTCCCGGAAGACCGATGAATTCCTGCTCCTCGAGACTGCCAACGTCGGCCACCGATCCGAACTCCGCCCCGTCGAAGAGCACGTGATCGAACGTCGCCTGCGACCCGAGAGGTTCGAACGTGAACTCGCTGAGCAGCGCGTCCGATCCCTTGTCGTCACGATTGGCCTCCGCCATCATCGCATCCTCGGGGGCGAACAAGCCGTCCTCGCCCGTGCTCTCCCGGTCGAGGATGTGGTCGCGTTCGCGTTCGAGCTCGCTCGCGAGCAGGAGCAGGTTGGGCACGCTCGGCAGGAAGATCGATGCGGTCTCGCCGCGACGTCGCGCGCGCACGAAGCGTCCGATGGCCTGCGCGAAGAACAGCGGCGTCGACGCCGACGTCGCATACACGCCGACGGCGAGACGCGGCACGTCGACGCCCTCGGACACCATCCGCACGGCGACCATCCATCGGCTCGTGCCGTGCGAGAACGACTCGATGCGGTCGCTCGCCTCCTTGTCGTCGGACAGCACGAGGGTGACGGGTGCGCCGGTCAGCCGCTGCAGGATGGCGGCGTAGGCCCGGGCGGTGGTGTGGTCGGTGGCGATCACGAGACCGCCCGCATCCGGGATGGCGTGCCTCACCTCGGTGAGGCGCCGGTCGGCGGCGGCGAGCACCTGCGGGATCCACTCGCCCTCGGGGTCGAGGGCGGTGCGCCACGCCTGGGACGTCACATCTTTGGTGTTGCCCTCGGCGAGTTGCGCCTCCATCTCGTCGCCCATCTTGTTGCGCCACCGCATGTTGCCGGCGTAAGCGAGGAAGAGCACGGGGCGCACGACGCCATCGGACAGGGCACGGCCGTAGCCGTAGTTGTAGTCGGTGAGGCTCACCCGCACCCCGCGATGGTCCGGCGCGTAGGTGACGAACGGGATGGGCGCCGTGTCGGTGCGGAACGGCGTTCCGGTGAGTGAGAGCCGTCGGGTCGCCGGTTGGAACGCCTCGCGGATGGCGTCGCCCCAGCTGAGTGCGTCGCCTCCGTGGTGCACCTCATCGAGGATGACCAGGGTGCGGCCCGACTCGGTGATGCTGCGGTGCAGGCCCGCGCGCACGGCGACCTGCGCGTATGTGACCGCCGCGCCGTGGAAGTGGCGTGCCTGCCAGCCGTCGCTGTTGCGGAAGTTGGGGTCGAGGCGGATGCCGATGCGGGCAGCGGCGTCGGCCCACTGACGCTTCAGGTGCTCGGTGGGCGCCACCACGGTGACGCGGTCGATCTCACGACGAGCGATCAGCTCGGAGGCGAGCCGCAGGGCGAACGTGGTCTTGCCCGCGCCCGGCGTGGCCGCGGCGAGGAAGTCGCGCGGCTCGCGATCGAAGTAGGCGGTGAGCGCCTCCTCCTGCCAGGCGCGCAGCTTGGTGACCGTGCCCCACGCCGCGCGCTCCGGAAATGCCGGCGACAGGTGTTCGGCGGCGGATCGGCCGAGGTGACTGGTGTCCCGATGCGGGCCCTCGGGGTGCGTGGCGCTCATCCGATCCGGTCGGGAGTCCTCGGGGTGCGGGGAGTCGATTGCCGGGGTGCTCACTTGACTACACGATACCGTTCCGCACCGACGGTTCCGTCGCCGCTGCGTCGTCGGTGGCTGCCGTCGGCGGTGTGCCATCGGTGATCCGTTGTCGGTGGTGCGTTCCCGCTCCGGGAAGAAATGCGCACTTCCCCGGCGTTGGCCACAAGGAACGCGAAGGAGAACGACGTGACCGTGAACTGGCTGAAACTGCAACACCGATCCCATGAGGAGTTCGGATCCCGACTCGCCTCGGTCACCGACTGGGACGCGCCCACGCCCGACGACGGCTGGAGCGTCGGCGACCTGGTGCGCCACGTGATCGACGGCCAGCGCGCCGTGCCGATGCTCCTCGCCGGGAGCCCGGCACCCGCCAGCGTCGGCCCGGAGGCGGATCTGCCCGCCGAGTGGGCGCACGCCTCGAGGGCCGCGCTCGCGGCGTGGCTGTCCGTGCCGTCCGGCACCACCGTGCGCCTCTCCACCGATGTGGTGTCCGCGGAGGACTACCTGACCGAACAGGTGGCTGACGTCACCATCCACGCCTGGGACCTCGCCCGCGCGACCGGCACGGATGACACGCTCGACGCCGAGCTCGTGGCGGCGACGTGGACGATCTACGAGCCGCAGCAGGACACCCTGTCGTTGAGCGGGTTGTTCGCCCCCGCGGTGCCGCTTCCCGACGATGCGCCGTTGCAGTCCCGCCTGCTCGCCGTCACGGGTCGCGACGTCCGCAGGCACTGACGCCACGCGGTCGGAGCGGCCGCTGTGGTCGATCGCCGCGCTTTCGCTCACCGCCGCCGCCGTTTCCGTCAATCGCCGCCGCTGCTTCGCTGGCGATTGACCGAAACCGCGGCGCGTCCGCTCCGACACACGGGCCCGTCACGTTCCTTCGACAGGCTCAGCGACCGTGGGGTGCGACACACGGGCCCGTCACGTCCCTTCGACAGGCTCAGGGACCGTGGGGTGCGACACACGGTCGCCCGGGTCAGGCGCCGCGACCGGTGACGGGGCCGAGGAGGGACGCCGCCATCGCCCGCCGGGCGGCCCGCTCGCTCGACGGATGGAACTGGCCGGCCAGCACGTCACGGGCGAGGCGCGACAGCTCGGAGTCCGCCCGGTACGACGCGCCCCCGGCTACCGCCACGCAGCGGTCGACCACCTCACGCGCCGTGCGGGTCACCCGCACCTTCGCCCCGGACAGCCGCGGAAACCACTCCGCGCCCGCGGCCACCCCGGAGTCCACATCGCGGGCGAGAGCCGTCAGCTGGGCGTACTGGCCGTCCTGGGCGATACCCGCATCGGCGAGGGCCGAACGCACGTCCAGATCGTCGGCGAGCGGGGCACCCCCTGCCCGGAGCGACGTGCGCGACCGCACCGACTCCACCGCGAGAGCGAGGGCGCGCTCGCCGATCCCCACGTACACCGCCGAGATCAGCAGCTCGAAGCCGGCGAAGATAGCGAAGACGAACGGATCGGCGGATGGGCCGACCGGCAGCACCCGCACCACCCGCTCCGCAGGCACGAACGCCCCCTCGAGAATGGTCGTGTGGCTCTGCGTCGCCCTCATCCCGAGCGCGTTCCAGTCCTCGAGGATGCGGTAGCCGGCTGCGTCCCGCTCGATGAAGCCGTGCACGAGCACCGGTGCGCCGGGGTCGGAGTCGTCCCGCCCGAAGACGCTGAGGCGGGTCCAGGCCGGGGACAGCGAGCCGAAGATCTTCGTGCCGAAGAATCGGTAGCCGCCGTCCGGCTGCGGTTCGGCCCGCGTGAGCGAGTCGGAGAGCACCTCGTCATTGCCGGGCTCGCTCACTCCGAATGCGAACACCTGCCCGTCGGCCGCTTCCCGCAGCACCCAGTCGAGGCTCGGGTCGCCCCATTCGGCCAGCATGCGTGCGACCGCAGTCCACAGCAGGTGCATGTTGAGGGCGAGGGCCGTCGCGGGAGCCGCCGTGGCGAGCCGGATCTGCTCGTGCAGCACGTGCTCCAGCGACGCACCCGAACCGCCGAGCGCCACCGGCACGCACTGGCGCAGGTACCCGGCATCCTTCAGTTCGTCGAGGTCCTCCGCGAAGAACGCGTTGTCGCGGTCGTACCGCGCCGCACGTCCGCGGATCCGCTCGAGCTGGGCGTCGTCGAGCAGCGAGCGTGTCATCCCTCCAGTCTGCCTCGCCCCGACGCGATCCCCAGCCCCTCCGGCACCGACACGAAGGGTCGGAAGCCGGAAGCGGGTCCGTCGGAAGGCGGATGCAGGGCGCGCTCGCGGGGGCGGATAATGGGGGGCGCGATCATCGAGAGGGGCGACCGTGTCAGAACTGCATCCGTGGCGGCGCTACGTCGCCATCGGCGACTCATTCACCGAAGGCGTCGGCGACCCGGAACCGAGCAGCCCCGGCGGGCACCGGGGATGGTCCGACCGGGTGGCCGAGGTCCTCGCCGCCAGCCCCGACGACTTCGCCTACGCCAACCTCGCCATCCGGGGGCGGCTGCTGCAGCAGATCATCGACGAACAGGTGGAGCAGGCGGTCGCGCTCAAGCCGGATCTCGTGTCGGCGAACGGCGGGGGCAACGACATTCTCCGGCCCGGTGGAGACCCGGACGACATCGCCGCGCGCTTCGAAGGCATGGTTGAGCGGCTCGGCAGCACCGGCGCAACGGTCGTGATCTTCGCCGGCATGGACGTGGGCTGGGCACCGGTCTTCTCGAGGCTGCGCGGCAGAGTCGCGGTCCTCAACGAGCATCTGCGGGCCATCGCCGCCCGCCACGACTGCGTGGTCGTCGACCTGTGGGCCATGCGCGAGCTGCAGGACACCCGGATGTGGGATGTCGACCGCCTGCACCTCGCACCGCTCGGCCACCATACGGTGGCTCGGGCGATGCTGGCCGCGCTCCACGTGGAGAACGAGCTCGAGCCCCGCCAGCCGGATGCGCTGCCGGTCGGCACGTGGCGACAGGCGCGGGCCGAGGACCTCGTCTGGGCGCGCGAGTATTTCGTGCCGTGGGTGCTCCGTCGGGTGCGGAACCAGTCGTCCGGCGACGGGCGGACCGCGAAGCGACCCGAAGCCGGGCCCTACGCGTCCTGACCCGCCGCGTACGCGCCGCCCCTGTCGCGCAGGCGAAAAGGGGGGCTCCTATCGCGCAAGCGGAAGGCCCATGCCCCGTAATGCCGAAGGCCCGCCCCGAGCTAACGGGGCGGGCCTTCGGCATTACGGGGGTGGTTATCGCGTGCGGAACTGCGAGGTCATCGGGCAGTCGAACGGATCGCGCGCCGCGAGACCGACCCGGTTCAGGTAGGCGACCACGATGCTGTAGGACTCCATCAGCGACGTCTCGGTGTACGGGATGTTGTGCTTCGCGCAGTACTCCCGCGTGATCTGCTGGGCCTTCCGCAGGTTCGGTCGCGCCATGTTCGGGAAGAGGTGGTGCTCGACCTGGTAGTTGAGGCCGCCCATGAAGCTGTCCATCACGACACCGCCGCGGATGTTGCGCGAGGTGAGCACCTGGCGGCGAAGGAAGTCGACCTTGCTGTCCTTCGGCAGCTGCGGCATTCCCTTGTGGTTCGGGGCGAACGACGCACCCATGTAGAGACCGAAGACGGCGAGCTGCACGCCGACGAAGGCGAACGCCATGCCGAGGGGCAGGAAGTAGAACACCACGGCGAGGTAGCCGATGATCCGCACGCTGAGCATGGAGATCTCGAGGGCGCGCTTGTCGACCTTGCCGCGGCCGAACACGGTGCGGAGGCTCGTGACGTGGAGATTGAGGCCTTCCAGCAGCAGGAGCGGGAAGAAGAGGTAGCCCTGTCGACGCGTCACCCAGGTGCGGAACTTGCTGAGGCCGGTGGCGTCCTCCTCGCGAAAGACGATGAAGTCGGGCTCGATGTCGGGGTCCTTGCCGACCACGTTCGGGTTGGCGTGGTGACGGCTGTGCTTCGTCATCCACCAGGAGTAGCTGATGCCGACGAAGATGTTGGCGAGCAGTCGGCCCGACGTGTCGTTGACCTTGCCCGACGCGAACACCTGACGGTGCGACGCCTCGTGAGCGAGGAACGCGAACTGGGTGAAGAGGATGCCGAGGCCGGCCGCGACGATCAGCTGGTACCAGCTGTCACCCAGCAGGGCGAACGCGGTCCAGGCGCCCGCGGTGAGCAGGCAGATGATGCTGAACATGGTGATGTAGAACGCCTTGCGACGCCCCAGGAGTCCGGCCTCCCGCACGGTGTGCAGGAGCGCGGAGTATTCGGATGCGACGTTCTTACCGCTGCCGCCACCGCCGGGCTTCGTGCGCACAATGCGCACGGCGGGCGTCGAAATCGTTGAGCTGCTCATGAAACCTCTGGTTTTCATCGACTCGCCAGTCGGTGTACTGAGCAATCGCTCGCGTTGATTCTTTTCTACACTACGGTCCGACCCTGTGAAGAGGGTGCCAACCCGCGCGGAAGTCTGATATGCAATCGGCGTCGGCCGGGCGCGATACCGGCAGCGGCGTCGGCCGGGCGTGGCGCCGGGAGCGGCGTCAGCCGAATACGGCACCGGGATGGGTGAGCCGCCACCAGGCACCCGCGGGTTCCAGTTCACCGGAGAGACGGAGGGGCACCTCGACGGTTCTCGCCCCCGCGACCTGCCCGCCCGTGACGGTGTACGCGACGTCCCCGGCGGCGGCTTCCGGCGTGCCGACGGGAACGGTCGTCGGCGAGACCGTCGCCGCGACGACGCCGTCGGACCAGACGAGAACGGATGCGTCGTCCGCGGTCACCACGTCGGCGGTGCTGCCCCACGCGGTGCTCACCGTGCCGACCGACTGCCCTTCCGTGCTGAGCGACACGTCGGAGAACCCCGCTCGCACTCCACCGGCCAGCGCCTGCACATCCCCCGCAACCTGGGTGTGGTCCGCCCCGCCGAGCACGACGCCCACCACGGTCACCGTCTCGTCGTCCACCGGCACGTCGATCGCCCACAGCAGGCACTTCCCCGCCGCGTCGAGCGTCCCGGTCTTGATTCCCCGGAAACCCGGTGAACCGATTAGCAGGTTGCGGTTCGAGAGCGCGCCGATCCCCGCGATCTCCAGCCGGTCGGCGGCCACGATGGTCGACACGACCGGGTTCTCGAGGGCGATCTTCGCGAGGTCGACGAGTTCGGCGGGCGTGCTCGCCGTATCGGGTGACAGACCCATCGCATCCGCGACGACCGTGTCGGAGAGCCCGTTCTCGTCGAGCCAGGCGTCCGCCGCCGCCAGGAAGGCCGCTTCGCTCCCGAACGCCCATCGCGCGAGCACCGCGGCGTAGTTGTTGGCCGAGGCGAGCAGCATGCCCTCCAGAAGGTCTCGCTGCGACAGCGCGGTGCCGACCTCAGCGGGCTGCACCAACCCCAGTTGCGCCAGGATGTCGATGCGGGCGGCCTCGTCCTCCGCCGTGAAGGTGATGCTCGGACCCTCCTCGCCCGTCCCGAGCGGTCGCTCGTCGAGCACCACCAGTGCCGTGATCACCTTGGTGAGGCTGGCCATGGGCATGCGCCCCTGCTCCCCCGACGCCGCGAGCACACCGTCGAAGCCGACCGCGCCGACAGCGCTGCCGCCGTAGTCGGGCCAGTCGAGGTCGACGGCTGCTGACGGGGTCGGTACCGGGGCCGCGAGGACCGACTCCGCCGCCGGGAGCGGTGCGAGCAGCACCGCGGGCGTGTACACCCCGGCGGTGAGCAGCATGGTGCCGAGGACACCAGCCCACACCCGCCGACGGCGGGGGTTTCTGCGGCGGGTCCGTGGCACCTCGGCAGTCTAGCCAGCGGCCGGAACGCGGAGGGTGTACAGCGCGACCGCGCTCGCGGCCGCCACGTTGAGCGAGTCCACACCGTGCAGCATCGGGATCACGACGGTGGTGTCGGCCACCTCAAGGGCGGTTCTACTCAGCCCGTCGCCCTCCGTACCGAGCACCAGCGCGATGCGCTCGGGGGCGTTGGTTGCGAAGTCGTCGAGCGTCACGGCGTTCTCGGCGAGCGCGAGGGCCGCCAGGGTGAAGCCGAGGTCGTGCAGCAGCGGCGCCGCAATCGGCCACTCGGGCAGTCGTGTCCACGGCACCTGCAGCACGGTTCCCATGCTCACCCGCACGCTCCGGCGGTAGAGCGGATCGGCGCACCTCGGGGTGATGAGCACCGCATCCGCCCCGATGCCGGCCACCGCTCGGAAGATGGCGCCGACGTTGGTGTGGTCGACGATGTCCTCGAGGATGACGATGCGGCGGGCACCGGCGACCACGTCCTCCACCGGCGGGAGCGGGGGGCGGTGCATGGCCGCGAGCGCTCCCCGGTGCAGGTTGTAGCCGGTGAGCGACTCGAGCACGGCCGCCTCCCCCACGTACACCGGGACGTCCGGGTGGTCCGCCAGCAGCGGCTCCACGTCGGGAAGCCACTGCTCCTGGAGGAGAACCGAACGCGGTCGGTGACCTGCGGAGAGGGCGCGGGTGATCACCTTGGTGGACTCCGCGATGTAGAGACCGCCCTCGGGCTCGCGCACCCGGCGGAGCGCCACGTCGGTCAGGCGGGAGTAGTCGGCGAGATCGGGAGCGTCGAGGTCCGTGATCCGACATACGTGCATGACTGTTCCGTTTCTCGCGTCGCGCGCATCCGCCCGGGAACACTCCGCTCTCCGCCGCTGTTTAGACTCAGAGAACAGTAACGCCTGCACTCGGGAGGGAACATGGTCACGGTGGTCACGGTTGCGCCGACCGGACGTGCCGCTCCGTCCACCGGCACGGTGGAGGATCTCGCGGACGTCATGCGCGACCGGATCACCGCGGTGCTCACGGGGGCGGGCATGAGCACGGACTCCGGTATCCCGGACTACCGCGGTGAGGGCGCCCCGCGCCGCACCCCGATGACGTTCCAGCAGTTCCGCGACGACACGGCGTACCGCCGGCGCTACTGGGCGGGCAGCCACGTCGGATGGCGGCGGTTCGATGCCGCCCAGCCCAACGACGGCCACCGCGCACTCGCCGACCTCGAGGGCGCGGGGATCGTCAACGGGGTGATCACCCAGAACGTCGACGGCCTGCACCTGAAGGCCGGTTCAGGCCGGGTCGTCGACCTGCACGGGTCGATGCACCGGGTGATCTGCCTCACCTGCGGTCAGGCGTTCGCCCGGTCCAGCATCGCGGACCGGATCGCGGCCGAGAACCCGTGGCTCGAGCAGCCCGAGTCGGTGGTGCTGAACCCCGACGGCGATGCCGAGATCGCGCGGGCCGACGAATTCGTCATCCCCGACTGCACGGTGTGCGGCGGCATGTTGAAGCCCGACATCGTCTACTTCGGCGAGTTCATCCCCGTCGAGAAGTTCGCGGAGGCGTCGGCGATGGTGCAGAGCGCGGACGCACTGTTGATCGCCGGATCGTCCCTCGTCGTCAACTCGGGCATCCGACTGCTCGAACAGGCGACCCGTCGCCGCCTACCCGTGCTGATCATCAACCGCGGCGTGACCAAGGGGGACGGACGTGCTGCCATGCGACTGAACGGCGGGACGTCGGAGACGCTCCGCTCGCTCGCCACCCTGCTCGCATCGTGACGCGCATCGTGCTCGTGCGACACGGGCAGACCGACTGGAACTTCGCGCGCCGCATTCAGGGCTCCAGCGACATCGCCCTCAATGACGTGGGGCGACGCCAGGCGCGGACTGCGGCGGATGCCCTGGCCGACCGCACCTGGAGCCGGGTGTACACCAGTCCCCTCTCCCGCGCCGCGGAGACCGCGGCGATCCTCGCCGAATGCCTGGGCCTGCCGGAACCGGTGGCCGTTCCCGACCTGGCCGAGCGGGCGTACGGCGCGGCGGAGGGCCTCACCGGCGACGAGGCGCACGAGCGCTACCCCGACGGCATCGTTCCCGGCAAGGAGTCGACCGACGCCCTCACCGAGCGTGCGCTCCGGGCCATCTCCCGGCTCGCCGAGCACGCGGGTGACGAGCCGGTTCTCGCCGTCACGCACGGCGGGGTGATCGGCGCACTCGTGCGCTCCGTCGAGGGCGACCTGCTCCCGGAGGGCAGCGGGCGGCACCGGATCGGGAACGGTTCGGCGCACGCCTTCGATTTCTCCGGTGGTGCGCTGACGCTCGTCGAGCTGGCCGGCACCGCGGAGGACCTCGATCTCGTCGCCGAGCGCACCGTCGACTAGGTCGTCGCCGTTCCGCGTTCGTCGTCGTCCGCCACCCGGAGCAGCAGGTCGAGCAGGGCGTCGGCCGAGCGCTCCCAGCTGAACAGGTCCGCCTGCCGCAGCGCCTCCGCGGATCGCCGCTGCCACTGGTCCGACCCCTCGAGGGATCGCACCGCATCGGCGAAGCTCCGAGCGTTCCTCGCCTCGAAATAGAGCGCCGCATCCCCGCCGATCTCCCGGAAGATGGGGATGTCGCTGACCACGACGGGGGTGCCGAGACTCATCGCCTCGACGAGCGGGATGCCGAATCCCTCGTCACGGGACGCGGTCACGAGGGCGGTCGCCCGTCCGAGCAGCGTCGCGTACTCCTCGTCGCTCGCGCCGTCGTGGAACACGACCCGGGCGTCCGGCGCGACCCGGGTGAGGCGCGCCCGGTCGGCGGCGCTGATGCCGCTCATGAGATGCAACTCGTAGTCGGGCAGGTGCCGCATCCCCGCGACCAGCGTCTCGACGTTCTTATAGGGCATGAACGAGCCCATGTAGACGAGCACCCGCTCCCGCGTCCCATCCGCCGGCGGGGCCATTCCGGCGAGGGTGGCGGCGTTCCGCACCACCGTGATCGGGCGGCGGGTGAGGCGGTGCTCGCGCATGAGCCGCTCCGTGGTCTCCGAGACCGTCACCACCGCATCGGCACGGTTGAGCAGTGCGCGCTGCGGCGCCCAGGAGAGGTGGTAGAGCCGCCAGAGCAGTCGGATGGCGGTGGGCAGGTCGCGCGGCGGAGTGCGATGGGTGTAGTAGATGGCGTCATGCATCGTGAGCACCACCCGGTAGCGGCGACCCAGGGTGCCCATGGTCTGCATCGGGCTGTAGACGACGTCGGGGCGGATGCGGTTGACGCGGAGGGCGAGCAGCGGTTCCCTGGCGCTCGTGGGCGGTGGAACCAGCTCCCACGGCAGGTCGGGCAGCATCTCGAGTTGGCGGTGATCGCTGATCAGCATGGTCAGGTCGTGGCGCCGCGCCACGGCCGCCACCAACCCGGCCGTGTACCGGCTGATGCCATCGTGCCGCCCCACCCGGGTGTACCGGCAGTCGAACACGAGCCTCACGAGCGCTGCCCCCGCGCCACGAAGCGCGTGATGTGCGCCGCCGCGGTGTGCGGCGTCTCGTAGTGGATGAGGTGGCCGACGCCGCGGATGACGTGCAGCTCGGCGGACGGGAAGAGGTCCCGCAGGCGCTGCTGCTGAGCCACGGTGGTGATGTCGTCCCGCTCGGCCGCGACCAGCAGCGTGGGCTGGTCGATCCCCGGGGCGAACTCGCTCACGTCGCTGCCGACCGAGGCCCGGAACGCCTCGAGCACCACACGCCGGTCGGCGAACGCGCTGAAGTACCGGTCGTGCTGTTCGTGCACCCACCGCCGCAGCGCAGGCCTGCGCGTCTTCACCATGGCGAGGCTCATGCCCCGGACGATGATGCGGTTGCGCAGCAGGGCGAATCCCGCGCCCTCGGGCAGCACGGCTGCGAGCCAGTAGTAGAAGACGGCGAAACGGGTCAGGACGCCGCGAGGACCGGACAGAGCGGGCGCGGCGATGGGGTTGATCAGCACCATCCGAGGCGTCGGCACGCCGTCGGCGACCGCCGCGGCCACCACGATCGATCCGAAGGAGTGACCGACCAGCACGGCGTCGTGCAGGTCGAGAGCGTCGAGGAACCCGCGCAGCCAACGGCCGTACCCGTCGATGTCGTGCGCCGCACCGGTCAGCGGCGACGACGCCCCGAACCCCGGCAGGTCGGGAGAGAGGATGCGGAACCCGGACAGCTGCGCGATGACCGGTTCCAGCCCGTGGTGGTCTCCTCGGAAGCCGTGCACCACCACCAGGGTCGTCGCACTGTTCGCCTCCCCGTACTCCCAGTACCGGGTGGTACTCCCGAGCACCTCCACCTCGTTCTCGGTGACGGGGACACGGGCGAGCTCGGCTGCGTAGGGTGAGGGAACGACAGTCATTTGCCGACAAGTCTAGGTACTGGGGACGAGCGAAGCCGCCGTGAACTGCCGCAGCGCGTGCGGGCCGAGTCGTTCCCGGCACCTCTAGACTTTTACCCACGTCTGCCAATACGGACCCTCGCGGGTCAGAAGGAGCACTCTGTGAGCTTCACCGCCCCCATCACCCTGCCGGGTCTCACCCTCGACCTGCACTGGTACAAGCGCTCGGTGTTCTACGAGGTCATGATCCGGTCGTTCGTCGACAGCAACGGTGATGGCACGGGTGACCTTCAGGGACTCATCTCCCGACTGGACTACCTGCAGTGGCTGGGTGTCGATGCGCTCTGGCTGCCGCCGTTCTACCAGTCGCCGCTCCGCGATGGTGGATACGACGTCTCCGACTTCCGGGCCGTGCTCCCCGAGTTCGGCACCGTCGACGAGTTCCGCGAGCTCGTCACCAAGGCGCACGAGCGCAACATGCGCATCGTGATGGACTACCCGCTCAACCACACGTCGGACCAGCACGACTGGTTCCAGCAGTCCCGCAGCGACCCCGAGGGTCCGTACGGCGACTACTACGTGTGGAGCGACACCGACGACAAGTACAAGGACATCCGGATCATCTTCGTCGACACGGAGGAGTCGAACTGGACGTTCGACCCGATCCGCCGACAGTTCTTCTTCCACCGCTTCTTCTCGCACCAGCCCGACCTCAACTTCGAGAACCCCGCCGTGCGGGAAGAGGTCGCGAACATCGTGCGCTTCTGGATGGACATGGGCGTCGACGGCGTGCGTCTCGACGCGATCCCCTACCTCTTCGAGTCCGAGGAGGGCAACGGCGAGGGCGAGCCGCCCACCCACGAGTTCATCAAGGAGCTCCGGTCGATGGTCGACCTGGAGTACCCCGGCCGAATCCTCATCGCCGAGGCGAACCAGTGGCCGCGTGAGGTCGCCGCGTTCTTCGGCACCGAGGAGGAGCCCGAGTGCCACATGGCGTTCGACTTCCCCGTGATGCCCCGCATCTTCTACTCCCTGCGTTCCCAGCAGTCGGACGAGCTCGTGCGCATTCTCAGCGAGACCACCGACATCCCCGACGGTGCCGGGTGGGGCGTGTTCCTCCGGAACCACGACGAGCTCACGCTCGAGATGGTGTCGGAGGAGTACCGGCAGGCGATGTACGGCTGGTACGCGTACGACCCGCGGATGCGCTCGAACATCGGTATCCGCCGCCGGCTCGCCCCGCTGCTCGACAACTCGCGGGCCGAGCTCGAACTGGCCCACGCCATCCTCTTCTCCCTCCCCGGCAGCCCGTTCCTCTACTACGGCGACGAGATCGGCATGGGCGACAACATCTGGCTGCCCGACCGCGACTCCTCGCGTACGCCCATGCAGTGGACGCCCGACCGCAACGCCGGGTTCTCGACCGCCGACCCGGGCAAACTGTTCCTGCCGGTGGTGCAGTCACTCGTCTACAACTACGCCCAGATCAACGTGGAGTCGCAGCTCGCCCAGTCCCGGTCGCTCTTGCACTGGGTGCGCAACGTCATCCACGTGCGCAAGGCCCATCCCGTGTTCGGACTCGGCACCATGCGCGTGCTCTCGACCGATCACGAGTCGGTGCTCGCGTTCGTCCGCTCCTACGAGGGCAGCGGCACCCACTTCGGCGATCAGGCCGAGGATGTGCTCTGCGTGTTCAGCTTCGCGCACAACCCGGTGTCGGTGACGATCGATGTGACCGGACACGAGGGCGCGGCCCTGTACGACCTGTTCGGCGGCGGTGTGTTCCCGACGATCAACGAGGACGGCACGCTCACCCTCACGCTCGGCACGCAGAGCTTCTACTGGCTGCACATCGGAAGTGCCGGTGGTCGTTCCTAGACTGCCCGCGTGAGCAGCAGATGGTTTGAGCAACTGGCGGTATTCGACCTCGAGACCACGGGGATAGACGTCGAGACGGCGCGCATCGTCACGGCGAGCATCGGCGTGCTCGACGTGACGGGTGCCTGCGTGGAGCGCTGGGACTGGCTGGCGGATCCCGGTATCGACATTCCGGCGCAGGCGTCAGCCGTGCACGGCGTCAGCACGTCGCGGGCGCGCACCGAGGGCAGGCCGACGGCCGACGTGGTGACGGAGATCATCGCCACCCTGCGCATGCTCCTCGAGCGCGGTCTGCCGCTGACCATCTACAACGCGCCGTACGACCTCACGCTGCTGAACCGCGAGGCCCTGCGGAACGGCATCCGGCCGTTGGAGAACCCGCTGCCGGTTATCGATCCGCTGGTGATCGACCGCGCGGTGGATCGGTACCGCAAGGGCAAGCGCACGTTGGCGGTCGCCGCCCAACACTACGGCGTGCGTCTCACCGATGCCCATGAGGCGAGTGCGGATGCCGTGGCCGCCGGCCGGGTGGCGCAGGCGCTCGCCCGCGCGTTCGCGGAGGAGCTCGACGTGGCACCGGAGTCACTGCATGCGATGCAGGTGGGCTGGTGCCGCCAGCAGTCCGAGAACTTCCAGGACTACATGCGCCGCACGCGCGATCCCCTGTTCACGTCGTCGGGCGCCTGGCCGGAGCGCGGGGTCTAAGCGAACCCGTCTTGGGGCGTCTCCCCGCCCACCCGATGCTCCCCCGCCCGGTACAGTGACCTGACCGCATCGTTCCGGATCGATGTATTCACGCGCACGGGGGTGCCGCGGGGTGCGGAATGAGGCCTTGGGGGGCACGTGTCCGCGTTGCGCACAATAACCGCGATCACCACCACGGTGGTCGCACTTCTGACCGGTTCCGTGGTCGCCTCACCGGCGACCGCGTCGACCGCGTCGACCGCGACGACTACGACGACCACGTCGACCACGACCGAGGAGCGCTCGGTCCGCTTCACAGCCGCGGGGGACTACTCGTCCAGCTACGGCGCCCGGAAGGTGCTGGAGGGTATCGGCGCGGCCGATCCCGACGTGCACTTCGCGCTCGGTGACTTCTCCTACGGTGTGACCGGTGAGGAGCAGGCCTGGTGCGACCTCGTGACCAGTCGCGTCGGCACCGATCTCCCGTTCGAGCTCCTCGCGGGCAACCACGAGAGCAACGGGCGCAACGGACACATCGACAGCTTCGCCGGCTGCCTGCCCAACCGGCTGCCCGGACTCGTCGGAAGCTACGGTCGCGAGTACTACGTGGACGTCCCGGCCGAGGACCCGCTGGTGCGCTACGTCATGATCTCCCCCGGCATGCCGTTCGACGACGGCGTGTGGACCTACCCGGCGGGTAGCGCCCGCTACGAGTGGACCGCCGACGCCATCGACGGAGCCCGGGATGCCGAGATCCCGTGGGTGGTCGTCGGCATGCACAATCCGTGTCTCACCATCGGTCGCTACCCGTGCGGCGCCGGCGAGGACATGATGAACCTACTCGTCGACAAGAAGGTCGACCTCGTGCTCGGCGGTCACGAGCACATCTACCAGCGTTCCCAGCAACTGGCCACGGGCACGAACTGCAGCCGCCTCTCGGCGGGAACGGTGAACGAGGCGTGCATCGCCGACCGCGACCCCGACGTGACCGCGGGGGCGGGCACCGTCTTCACCACCATCGGCACGGGAGGAGTGGAGTTCCGGGACATCAACCTGGCCGACAGCGAGATCGGGTACTTCGCCGCCTGGTCCGGACGGAACGTGAACCCCACGTTCGGCTTCCTCGACATGACGGCCACGGAGGATGCACTGACCGGGGCATTCACACGCACGTCGGGTGGCACCTTCACGGATCGCTTCTCGGTAACACGAGAGAAGCCAAATTCCCCTCCCGTTGCCGGGTACACGTCGAGCTGCCCGCTGCTCAGCTGCACCTTCTACGCCTCGCCCTCCACCGACACCGACGGGTACATCGCCCGGTACGAGTGGGAGTTCGGCGACGGCAGCACGGCCGTCGGGCGCAATGTCGCCCACCGGTACACCGCGGGCAGCCACGAGGTGACCCTCACGGTCACCGACAACGAAGGAGCGGTCGCCTCGAACACCCGACGCATCACCGCCCCGACGAGCTGGCTCACCCCGGTGGCGGCCGACGACTTCTCGCGGGAGCTGACGGGCACCTGGGGCGCGGCCGCGACCGGCGGTCGGTGGACGAGCGGGTCGAGCGCGTCGTACTTCGCGACATCGAACGGATCCGGGCGCCTCATCGTGCCAGCGAGTCGCGGACCGGAGGTGCGGCTCGCCGACGCTTCCACCGCATCCCTCGCGGTGAGCACCTCGCTGACCTTCGACGAGCTGGATCCGGGCAGCCGGCTGTACTCGTCGATCTCCCCGAGAACGGTCCCCGGCGTCGGTGCGTACGGGGCGAAGGTGCGGGTGACGCCCGAGGAGGGTGCGTCTGTTCAACTGGTGCGCACGGACCCGTCGGGCGCCCAGTCGACGCTGGGGGCGGCGATCCCGCTGGGCCCGACCCGGTACGAGGTCGGTACGGAACTGCAGCTCCGCGTGGATGCGGTGGGCGCGCACCCGACCGTGCTGCGCGCCAAGCTGTGGCCGAGTGGAAGCGTCGAACCGAGCTGGCAGACCACCGTCACCGATGCGACTCCCGGACTGCAGGTCAGCGGGTTCCCGACGGTCAACGCCTACCTGTCGGCGGGTGCCACGGGAGGACCGAAGCAGGTCGGGTTCGGGGACTTCATCGCCCGCAGGCCGTGACGAGAGGGTCGGCACCGGCGCACTACCGCGCACCGGTGCCAACCCTGTGAACGCATAACAGGGCGACCGGCCGAGGCCGGTCGCCCTGTTGTCGCTGACGGTTGCTGTTTGGAGTGGTTGCTTAGGAGCCGAAGCCCTTGTAGCGGGTGTTGAACTTCTCCACGCGGCCGGCGGAGTCGAGGATGCGCTGCTTGCCCGTGTAGAACGGGTGCGACTCGGACGAGATCTCGACGTCGATGACCGGGTAGGTGTTGCCGTCTTCCCACTCGATGGTCTTCGCGCTGCCCACCGTCGAGCGGGTCAGGAACGTCGCGCCGGAGGCGAGGTCGCGAAAGACCACTGCTTCGTACTTGGGGTGGATGTCAGTCTTCATCGGTTACTTTCCTCAGGGAATTGCGGTCGAGTGGTGGGTGATGCTCAATCCGTGGGCCCGCGGGCCAACTAGAGAGTTTAGCAGACCGCTACGCTGCCCGGGCGAGGAAACGCCCGTCCGAGTTCTGCACATCGAGGCGCAGACCGAACACGTCCGAGAGCGTGTCCGACACCAGCACCTCGTCGATGGGACCGGCGGCCGCGACGCCACCGTTGGCCAGGAGCAGCGCGTGAGTGAAGCCCACCGGGATCTCCTCCACGTGATGGGTGACCATGACGATGCCGGGTGCCTCCGGTGCGCTGGCGTACCCGCCCAACAGCCCGAGGAGTTCCTCGCGCGCGCCGAGGTCGAGGCTCGCAGCCGGCTCATCGAGCAGGAGCAGCTCGGGATCGGTCATGACCGACCGTGCGATCTGCACCCGCTTCTGCTCGCCGTCGCTCAGGTCGCCGAATCGGCGGGACTCCAGGTGGTCGAGCTTCCAGTCGCCCAGCACCTCACGGGCGCGCTCGAGGTCGTAGCCCTCGTAGTCCTCGTTCCAGCGACCCGTCACCGAGTACGCCGCCGTCATGACGACGTCGAGCACCTTCTCCTGCGGCGGGATGCGCCGCGCCATCGCGGTGGACGCGAAGCCGATTCGGGGTCGAAGCTCGAACACGTCGACCCGCCCGAGCGTGTCGTCGAGCACGCGGGCGGTCCCGCTCGAGGGGTGGAGGAAGGCGGCGGCCACCTGCAGGAGACTCGTCTTACCGGCACCGTTCGGTCCGAGGATGACCCAGCGGTCGTCGCTGTCCACCGTCCAACTGACCGAGTCGAGGATCCTGGTGCCGTTTCGGACGAGGGAGACATCGGTCAGTTCAAGCACGGTGGTCATGCTGCGAGCCTACCGGGAGCGATCAGCCGGTGAGCGCCGCGTAGATCCCGCGCGTCTGCTCCGCGATCGTGGTCCAGCTGAACTGCGTCTCGGCTCGTTTACGCCCTGCCTCGCCCATCCTTCGCGCGCTGTCGGGGTCGGCCACGACCTCGGTCAGTGTGCGGGCGAGATCGGCCACGAACTTCTCCGGGTCGAGCGGAGTACCGGTGCCGTCGGTGGCCTGGTCGATGGGAACCAGTCGACCGGTCACACCGTCGTCGATGACCTCCGGAATGCCGCCCGTCGCGGTGCCGACCACGGCCGCGCCGCACGCCATCGCCTCGAGGTTCACGATTCCGAGCGGCTCGTACACCGACGGGCAGACGAACACGGTCGCCGCGCTGAGTGCGCCGGAGAGCT
Source organism: Planctomonas psychrotolerans (assembly GCF_008642235.1). Classification (GTDB taxonomy): domain Bacteria; phylum Actinomycetota; class Actinomycetes; order Actinomycetales; family Microbacteriaceae; genus Planctomonas; species Planctomonas psychrotolerans. Next base: position 240,269 of record NZ_SJEV01000002.1, read on the forward strand.
CCTCCAAACTGAGGAGGCGATCGAGCCACACCACGCCGTCCCGCTGCTCCTGCAGCTCGCGCACGAGCGCGGTGACCTCGGCCAGGATGCCCGGGGTGTCCGGGGCGCCGGCCGCGAGCACGAGCTGGACGTCCTTGGGGAGCATCGCCGCGGCGCGCAACAGGTACGGCAGGCCCTTCTGGCGGGTGATTCGTCCGACGAACACGACGGATGGGCGGTTCGGGTCGATGCCGAGCGATCGCACGAGGGCCTCGTCGTGGAGCGGCTTCCACCGCTCCAGGTCGATGCCGTTGTACACGGTCGTCACCCGGCTCTCGTCGAGGAACGGGTAGGAGCGCAGGATGTCGCGGCGCATCCCGTCGCTCACGGCGATGATGGCGTCGGCGTCGGCGAAGGCGTTGCGTTCGATCCAGCTGGAGATACGGTACCCGCCGCCGAGCTGCTCGGCCTTCCAGGGGCGCAGGGGCTCGAGGCTGTGCGCGGTCACGACGTGCGGGATGCCGTGCAGCATCTGCGCGAGGTGCCCCGCACCGTTCGCATACCAGGTGTGGGAGTGCACGAGGTCGGCACCGCGGGCGTCCTCGGCGATCTGCAGATCGACGCCGAGCGTGGAGAGGCTGCCGTTCGCCCCCTCGAGCTGCGCCGGCACGGCGTAGGAGAAGGTGCCGGGCTCGTCCCGCGGCTTTCCGAAAGCGCGGACGACGACCTCCGTGTCGCGGCGCAGTGCGCGGACGAGCTCGGTGACGTGGACGCCGGCACCGCCGTAAACCTCCGGCGGATACTCCTTGGTGATCAGATCTACTCGCACGGTACGAACGCTAGTACACGTGCTTCGTTTCCCTCTACGCTGGGTCGCATGGCATCAAAGAAGATCTTCGCAATCGTCCTCGCGGGCGGTGAGGGCAAGCGGCTCATGCCGTTGACCGCCGACCGGGCCAAGCCCGGAGTGCCATTCGGTGGCCAGTACCGCCTCATCGACTTCGCGCTGTCCAACCTCATCAACTCGGGTCTTCGCCAGGTCGTGGTGCTCACCCAGTACAAGTCGCACTCGCTCGACCGCCACGTGTCGCAGACCTGGCGGCTCTCCGGGATGCTGAACGCGTACATCGCATCCGTACCCGCGCAGCAGCGTCTGGGCAAGCGGTGGTTCAGCGGGTCGGCCGACGCCATCCTGCAGAGCCTCAATCTCATCCGCGACGAGAAGCCCGACATCGTCGTCGTGGTCGGCGCCGATCACGTGTACCGCATGGACTTCAGTCAGATGATCGAGGCGCACATCGCCTCCGGCCTCGGCGTAACGGTGGCCGCGATCCGGCAGCCGATCTCCCTCGCCGATCAGTTCGGCGTCATCGACGTCGAGCCGTCGAATCCCACCAAGATTCGCGAGTTCCTCGAGAAGCCGAAGAACCCGCAGGGGCTCGACGACTCGCCGAACGAGGTGCTCGCGTCGATGGGCAACTACGTCTTCAACGCCGACCAGCTCATCGACGCGGTCATCCGCGACGGTGAACTGGCCGACTCCAACCACGACATGGGCGGCGACATCGTGCCGTGGTTCGTGTCGCAGGGGAACGCGGCGGTGTACGACCTCAACCGCAACGAGGTGCCCGGCGCCACGGATCGTGACCGCTACTACTGGCGCGACGTGGGAACGATCGACTCGTTCTTCGACGCCCACCAGGACCTGATCGCGGCGTTGCCGGTGTTCAACCTGTACAACCAGGACTGGCCGATCTTCAGTCAGGCGCTCAACTCCCCGCCGGCGAAGTTCGTGCGCGACGCGCACGGCAACAACGGCACCATGAACGACTCGATCGTCTCCCTCGGCTCGCTCATCTCCGGAGCGCACATCGAGCGGAGCGTGCTCGGGCCGTGGGCCGTCATCCAGTCGGGTGCCCGGGTCGTCGATTCGATCATCTTCGACAAGGCGCACATCGGGCCGAACGCCGTGGTTTCGCGCGCCATCCTCGACAAGGATGTCGTGGTCGAGGCGGGTGCGAACATCGGCATCGATCACGAACGCGACCGCGCTCGGGGATATACGGTGACCGACAGCGGCATCACCGTCGTGGGTAAGGGAGTACGCGTCGTTCCATGATTAGCGGCGCCATGACACCCCGTGCCGAAGCGCCATTCCTCATCCTCCTCGATGTCGACTCGACACTGATCGAGAACGAGGCCGTCGAGCTGCTCGCCGAGGCGGCGGGCAGCCTCGACGAAGTCGCGCGCCTGACCGACTTGGCCATGGCCGGTGCCCTCGACTTCGAGGCGAGCCTGCGCGCGCGGGTGGGCACGCTGAAGGATCTCCCGGTCTCCGTCTTCGCGGAGGTGTCGGCGAAGATCGAGCTCACGCGCGGCGCGCGACGCCTCGTCGCCGAGGCACACACGGCCGGGTGCGTGGTCGCGGTCGTCTCCGGCGGGTTCCACGAACTGCTCGACCCGATCGCCGCGGACCTCGACCTCGACCACTGGCGCGCCAACCGGCTGGAGGTCGTGGACGGCGTGCTGACCGGTAGTCTCGTGGGACCGATCATCGACGCCGCGGCGAAGCGCGAGGCGCTCGTCGAGTGGGCGGCGGAGCACTCGGTGCCGCATGCGCGGGTGGTGGTCGTCGGTGACGGTGCCAACGATCTCGCGATGATGGACGCGGGCGGTCTGTCCGTGGCGTTCGACGCCAAGCCGCTGGTGCGGGCGCAGGCCGATGTCATCGTCGACCGGCGGGACCTCGGGTCGGTCCTCGCGCTCGTCGGCCTCAGCGGCTGACCGGCTCGACGACCGCATCGCCGGAGGGCCTCGACGGACGGATTTGTTACAGCGCCCGGGCGAACGCCGCAAGCTGCGCGACGTTCCCCGCCATGGTCGCACGCTCCCCCGCCACCTTCGACAGGTGCGCCACGTTGTCGAGGTACGCGAGGAACAGGAACGTGCCGAAGGTCGCCTTTTCCACCCGCGCGGGGCCGCCGGCGTCGGCATAGGCCTCGTGGAAGCGGATGCGCTGGCGCGGCAACAGGTAGAGGATGGCCGACGCCACGTCCATCGCGGCGGGGCCGAGGCCGCAGCGGTCGAAGTCGATCACCGCTGCTCGGCCGTTCCCCAGAATGAGGTTGCCGGGGTGATAGTCGCCGTGCACCATGATGGCGTCCCCGGATTCGCGGAGCGCGGCCTCCAGCGCCGATGCACCGTTCGACAGATCCTGGCGTGTGCTTCCCCGGGCGAGCTCCTCCGGACAGGAACGCTCGAGCACCGCGAGGCGGCGACGCACGTAGTCCATGTCGTAGGCGCGCCGCGACCGGCCGAGCCCGGCCGCATCCGGGTCGGAGCCCCGGCGGTGCAGCGCCGCGAGCGCTCGGGCGAAGGGCTGCACGTCGGCGGTCGGGGGCAGAGCGCTCAACATCGTGCCGTCGATCCAGCGCAGCAACGACATGCTGCGCCGCACCCCGTTCTCCTCGGTGTCCGCGGTCCAGCCCCCGCCCCGGGGACGCACGGGCCCTGGCACCGCGACCTCACCGAACGCCGTCAGCAGTTCGAGCCAGGCGAGTTCAGCGTCGATCTCGGCGGACAGGCGATGCGAGACATGGATGCGCAGGAGGTAGCGGCGACCATCCGCCGCGTCGACGCGGTAGGCGTGATTCTGGGTCGCGCCGAGCCGTTCGAGGGAGTGCGGGCCGATGTCCCAGGCGCTCAGTAGTTCAGTGTCCGACGCGCGGTCAGCCTTCGGCAACACGGAACGCCACGCTCAATGTCCCATTCCGAGCCCACCGTCGACCGGGATGACAGCACCGGAGATGTATGCGGCGGAATCCCCCGCTATCCACTCGACCACTTCCGCCACCTCGCTCGCGGTGCCGTACCGACCCGCGGGAATGGCCTTGCGGTATTCGGCCGTGACCGCCTCCGACAGTTCCGCCGTCATGTCGGTCTCGATGAACCCCGGCGCTACGACGTTGGCCGTGATGCCGCGCGCGCCGAGCTCCCGGGTGACCGAGCGGGCGAGGCCTACCAGCGCGCTCTTCGATGCAGCGTAGTTCACCTGACCGGCGGAGCCGTACAGGCCCACCACGCTGGAGATGAGCACGATGCGGCCGAAGCGGGCCTTCAGCATGCCCTTCGACGCGCGCTTGACCACCCGGAACGCTCCACCGAGGTTCGTGTCCACGACCGAGGTGAAGTCGTCCTCCGTCATGCGCATGAGCAGCGTGTCGCGGGTGATGCCCGCATTGGCGATGAGCACCTCGACCGGTCCGAGTTCCGCCTCGACCTCGCTGAATGCCCGGTCGACGGACTCGGAGTCGGTCACGTCGGCGCGCACGGTGAGACTGCCGGCCGGTCCCTCGCCCGATCGCGCGGTCACCGCCACGCGGTGGCCCGAGGCGATGAATGCCTCGGCGATGGCGTAGCCGATGCCGCGGTTCCCACCGGTGATGAGAACGGTCCGTGTGGTCGTCATGCGTTCCGTTCTCCCTCGGCGCACTCGTCATGTGAGCCGGCTGATAAAGCGAGTACAAGCCTAGTCGTAGGCTTATACGGAGCAGGGCATCCGACCCCCTGCAAGACGGTGTCCCAGTGAAAAATTCGTCAATTACCTCCCTGCCCATGGCTCCGGCCGATGACCGCCGGGCGCGCATGCTCAAGTACACCTTGGCCATGAGCATCCGTATGGTGTGCATCGTGCTCCTGCTCTTCGTTCAGGGCTGGTGGTTGTTCGTCGTCGCCGTAGGGGCGATCGCGCTCCCCTACCTCGCCGTCGTGCTCGCGAACGTGGGCGCGCGACCCGCGGGCCACGTCGAGCGGCCCGGTGGCGTGGTGGCGGTGCGGGCTCAGCCGGTTCCGACCCAGGCCATGCCGGCGCGGGACACCGGCGGCACCGACCCGAGGTCGTCCTCCGGCTCTGCGGCGTGATCCCCGGTACGACGGCGGGCGACCTCACCTGCTCGCGTGCCGGCTGCCGCACGAAGGCTGATTTCCGCATCGAGTGGCGCAATCCGCGCCTGCACTCGCCCGACCGGGTGAAGGCGTGGCTCGCGTGCGACGACCACGTCGACTACCTGCGGGAGTTCCTCGGCGCGCGGGAGTTCCCGCTGCGGGTTGTGGGTGCCGATGCACCGACCGCGACGGAGCCGCTGCCGTGAAGGGCTGGCGCTTCGTCGTCAATCTGCGCTGGGCGGCGTATCTGGCGGTGACGGTCCTGTTCGCCGTGGCGTGCGGACTGCTCAGCAACTGGCAGTTCGACCGCCGGGAGCAGGCGCTGGCGGAGATCCGCAAGGTGACGGAGAACTGGGACCGCGAGCCTGTTCCCCTGGAGCAGGTGCTGCCGACCGTCGACTCGTTCGACGACGATCAGAAGTGGACGCCGGTCGAACTTCGCGGCAGTTACCTCACGGACGAGCAGGTGCTCGCTCGCAACCGGCCGTTCAACGGGCGGCCCGGGTTCGAGGTTCTGACTCCCCTGCAGCTCGACGACGGCAGCGTGTTCGTGGTCGACCGAGGCTGGCTGCCGGTCGGTAACGAGCAGGATTATCCTGACGACGTGCCCGCACCGCCCGTCGGCGAGGTGGACGTGGTGGTGCGACTGAAGCCCGGCGAGCCGGTGCTGCCCGGGCGGCTCGCGCCCGACGGCCAGATCGCCACGGTGCACCTTCCGAAGATCGCCGAGACCCTCGACGCGCCTCTGTACAGCGAAGCATACGGTCTGCTGGTGTCAGAGGACCCGGCGCCCGACACGCGCCCGCTCGCCGCGCTGCGCCCGGCCGAGGACGAGGGGTCGCACCTCTCCTATGCGTTCCAGTGGATCGTGTTCGGCATCCTCGGCTTCCTCGGTCTCGGCTACGCGATCCGCAACGAGTACCGCATCCGCAACGCCGACGAGCCGGAGGAGCAGGAGCGGGCACGCAAGCGCGAGCGCAAGCGGGCCGCGCGTGCGCCGGACGACGCGGAGATCGAGGACCGCATCCTCGCGGACCGCTAGCGCCTCTCGCAGGTCGTCCCACACGGTCCCTGAGCTTGTCGAAGGGACGCAACTTCACCCACGTCCCTTCGACAGGCTCAGGGACCGTATGGTTGGGGAACCGTGTGCGGCTGAGGGACCGGATGGCGCAGGGTCGGGCGACGCGCTACTCGAGCGTGATGAGGTCGAAGTAGTCCGGGTTCCAGTGGTCCTCGGTGCCGTCGGGCATGAGCAGCACGCGCTCGGGGTTCAGGGCCTCCACGGCGCCCTCGTCGTGGCTCACGAGCACCACGGCGCCGGAGTAGTTCGCGAGGGCGTCGAGAATCTCTTCGCGGCTCGCAGGGTCGAGGTTGTTGGTGGGCTCGTCGAGCAGCAGCACGTTGGCGCCGGACACGACGATCATCGCGAGGGCGAGACGGGTCTTCTCCCCACCGGACAGCACGCCCGCGGGCTTCGACGAGTCGTCGCCGGTGAACAGGAACGAGCCGAGCACGCGCCGCGCCTCGGTCTCGGTGATGTTCGGCGACGCCGAGACCATGTTCTGCAACACCGACCGCTTCACGTCGAGGGTCTCGTGCTCCTGCGCGTAGTAGCCGATCCGCAGGCCGTGACCCGGCTCGAGTTGGCCGGTGTCGGGCTGGTCCACGCCGGCGAGGATGCGCAGCAGCGTCGTCTTGCCCGCACCGTTGAAGCCGAGGATGACGACCTTCGAGCCGCGGTCGATCGCCAGGTCCACCGCCGTGAAGATCTCGAGTGACCCGTAGTTCTTGCTGAGGTCGCTCGCCATGAGCGGCGTGCGACCGCACGGTGCCGGCTCCGGGAAGCGCAGCTTCGCCACCCGGTCCACCGTGCGCACGTCGTCCAGTCCGGACAGCATCTTCTCGGCCCGCCGCACCATCTGGTGCGCGGCGGCGGCCTTGGACGCCTTGGCGCCGAACTTCGCCGCCTGCATCTGCAGCACCGACGCCTTCTTCTCCGTGTTCGCGCGTTCCTTCTTGCGCCGCTCCTCGTCGGACGCCCGCTGACGCAGGTAGTTCTTCCAGTCCATGTTGTAGATGTCGATCACGGTGCGGTTCGCGTCGAGGTAGAAGACCCGGTTCACGGTCTCCCCGACGATCTCGATGTCGTGGCTGATCACGATCAGCCCGCCCTGGTAGTTGCGCAGGAACTCCCGCAACCACACGATCGAGTCGGCGTCGAGGTGGTTGGTGGGCTCGTCCAGCAGCATCGTGTCGGCACCCGAGAAGAGGATGCGGGCCAGCTCGATGCGTCGGCGCTGACCGCCGGAGAGGGTGCTGAGCGGCTGGTCGAGGATGCGGTCCGGCAGGCTGAGATTGCTGGCGATCGACGCCGCCTCCGCCTCCGCCGCATATCCGCCGAGCGCGGAGAAGCGTTCCTCCAGCCGCCCGTACGTCTTCATGGCGGCGTCGCTGACCTTCGAGTCGGTCGAGGCCATGTCGAGCATCGCCTGCTGCATCTTGATGCCGATGCTGCCGAGCCCGCGGGCGTCCAGGATGCGGGTGCGCGCGAGATCCTCGGGGTTGCCGGACCGGGGATCCTGAGGGAGGTAGCCGATCTCGCCGGAGCGTTCGATGCGACCACCGGTGGGCGGGAGCTCCCCGGACAGCACCTTCGTCAGGGTGGTCTTTCCGGCGCCGTTACGGCCGACGAGGCCGATCTTGTCACCGGGGCTCACCCGGAAGGTGACCCCGTCCATGAGGAGGCGCGCCCCCACGCGGAGCTCCAGGTCGGAAACAGCGAGCACAGTGAAAGTCCTTTTCCTTGGTCGGGTGTCCACAACAAGCGAAGGAAGGGGCGGCCCATAGGATGAGTTCGGCTACATAGCCCGACGTATCGAATCGGAATCCCTCCGATCAACCTCCCTATTCTAGGAGATAGCGCATGACAACCGCCGCAGCCCTCGGTTCGCCCACCGTACTGGCCGATCGAATCCTGTCCCGGAGCGTCACCACCGACGTGACCCTGGTGGTCGCTGGCGCCGCGCTCACCGCGGGCCTCGCCCAGGTGGAGGTGCCGATGTGGCCGGTACCCATCACCGGCCAGACGCTCGCGGTGATGCTCGTCGGCGCGTCGCTCGGCGCCAAGCGCGGCGCGATGTCGCTGGGACTGTACCTCGTGCTGGGCGTGATCGGCCTGCCGATCTTCGCTGGCTTCACCGGCGGTCCGCTCGCAGTGCTGAAGCCGAGCTTCGGCTTCATCATCGGCTTCGTCTTCGCCGCGGCCCTCATCGGCTGGCTCGCCGAGCGCAACTGGGACCGGAAGGCCCTTCCCGCCCTCGCCGGGTTCTTCCTCGCGAGCCTCGTGCCGTTCGCCTTCGGTCTGCCGTACATGGCCATCGTGCTCGGCAACCTCGGCGTGGCCAACGACCTCGGCACGGTGCTCGCGTTCGGCGTCTACCCGTTCATCATCGGCGGGATCGCCAAGTGGCTGATCGCGGCGGCCGCGCTCCCCTTGGCCTGGAAGGGCGTCCGCGCCCTCGACGCCCGCAAGGGCGAGTAGCCGGGCGACGTCTCTACGACGCCCCACGGTCCCTGAGCCTGTGGAAGGGACGACGCGCATCTTTTCGACGAAGCTCAGGGACCGTATAGCACAGAGAAGGGCCGGTCGACATCGTCGACCGGCCCTTCTCGCTGCGTGTTCGTCAGATCGAGAAACCGAGCGCGCGCATCATGTCGCGACCGTCTTCGGTGATCTTGTCGGGTCCCCACGGCGGCATCCACACCCAGTTGATGCGGAACGCCTCCACGTGACCGTCGAGCGCCTCGGCGGTCTGCTCCTCGATCACGTCGGTGAGCGGGCACCCGGCGCTGGTCAGCGTCATGCTCACCACGAGGGCGTCGTGCTCGTCGTCCCAGCCGAGGTCGTAGATGAGCCCGAGATCGACGATGTTGATGCCGAGCTCCGGGTCGACGACATCCTTCAGCGCCTCGGAGATCTCGTCGAACCGGTCGGGTGCGAGGGTCGATACCATGTCGTCGGTCCTAACTGAGGGGCGCGCCGGCGAGGAAGCGGTCGTAACCCTCGTCCTCGAGCCGGTCGGCCAGTTCGTGCCCGCCCTGCTCGGCCACCCGGCCCGCGACGAAGACGTGCACGAAGTCGGGACGGATGTAGCGGAGGATGCGGGTGTAGTGGGTGATGAGCAGCAACCCGAGGCCGGTGTTTTCCTTGGCGCGGTTGACGCCCTCGGAGACGATCTTGAGCGCGTCGACGTCGAGACCCGAGTCGGTCTCGTCGAGCACCGCGAATTTCGGCTTCAGAAGCTCGAGCTGCAGGATCTCGTTGCGCTTCTTCTCGCCACCGGAGAAGCCCTCGTTCACGTTGCGCTCGGCGAACGTCGGGTCCATGCGCAGGCGGGTCATCGACTCGCGCACATCCTTAATCCAGCCGCGGATGGCGGGGGCCTCGCCGTCGAGCGCGGTCTTCGCGGTGCGGAGGAAGTTCGACACGGTGACGCCGGGGATCTCCACCGGGTACTGCATGGCGAGGAAGAGACCGGCGCGGGCGCGCTCGTCGACGCTCATGGTGAGCACCTCTTCGCCGTCGAGCTTCACCGATCCGCCTTCGACGTGGTACTTCGGGTGACCGGCGATCGTGTAGGCCAGGGTCGACTTGCCCGACCCGTTCGGGCCCATGATCGCGTGGATCTCGCCCTCGTTGATGGTGAGGTCGACGCCGCGCAGGATCTGCTTGGTGCCCTGGTCGGTCTCGACGCTGACGTGCAGGTCGGAAATCTCTAGTACTGACATGTTCGTCCTAGCTGATGGGGGTGGGGTCGATGTAAATGTCACCATCGACGATTGTCACGGGGTAGACGGGCACGGGCTCGTAGGCCGGCAGCGTCAGGGGCTTGCCGGTGTTCAGGTCGAACTTCGACCCGTGCGCCCAGCACTCCAGTGATTCGTCCTCGACGAATCCCTCGGAGAGGGAGATGTCGCCGTGGGTGCAGGTGTCCCCGATGGCGTGGCACACGCCGGCGGAGTCCTTGACGAGGGCGATGTCGACCCCGTCGATCGTGATCTTGAAGGCCTGGTTGGGCTCGAGCTCGACCTCGGGGAGGATGCGGACGGCGGTCATGCGGAAGCCCCTTCCGTGGCCGAAGCAAGCGGCGCGGCACCCGACACCGTGGCGCTGCGGAGGAGTTCCTCCTCGATGCGGACAGCGAGGTGCTCCTGCAGTTCGGCGGAGCCGATCTTCTGCACGATCTCGATCAGGAAGCCGCGCACGACGAGTCGCCGCGCCTCCTGCTCGGGGATGCCGCGGGCCTGCAGGTAGAACAACTGCTCGTCATCGAAGCGCCCGGTCGCGCTGGCGTGACCGGCACCGAGGATGTCCCCGGTCTCGATCTCGAGGTTCGGCACCGAATCGGCGCGCGTGCCCTCGGTGAGCACGAGGTTGCGATTCTGCTCGTAGCTGTCGGTGCCGGGGGCGCTGTGCCGGATGAGCACGTCGCCGATCCAGACGGTGCGGGCCTTGACGCCCTGCAGCGCGCCCTTGTAGTTGACGCGGCTCTTGGTGTGCGGGGCGTCATGATCGACGTACACCTGCTGCTCGAGGTGCTGACCGGAGTCGGCGAAGTAGAGGCCGAGGAGTTCCGCGTCCCCTCCCTCGTTCGCGAGGTGCACCGACGGGTTGACGCGCACGATGTCGCCACCCAGCGTGACCACCACGTGCTTGAAGCGGGCGTCCCGGCCCACGACGGCGAAGTGGCTGGCCAGGTGAATGGCGTCGTCCGCCCACTCCTGGAGGCTCACGACGGTGATGTCGGCGGAGTCGCCGATGACGAACTCGATGTTCTCGGTGAGGTTCGCCGAGCCGGCGTTCTCCAGGATCACGAGGGCGCGACTGAACGGCGCCGCCGTGATCACCGTGTGAGCGGCCCGGGCCGTCTCGCCGAGGGAGGACCGGGCCACGACGACCTGCTTCTCATCCTCGCCCGTGATCGTCACGGCGAGCGCCTCGTCGAACGAGCTCCACGCGTTGGCCGACGCCCGCTCCTCCGGCAGACCAGCGGAACCGATCCGGGAATCGGTGCGCGGCACCCACTCGACCGAGACGTCGTCGACGGCGGGGAAACCCACGTCGTAGGACGAGCCGTCGAGGTCGCCGTCGATGAGATGACCGAGGCGCGCGACGGGCGTGTACTTCCACACGATCTCGCGTCCGGTGACCGGACCGAAGTCGGCGACGTCGGCGGACGCGAAACGTGCCGAGCGGGTCTGCACCGGTACACCCGACCAGCCGCCGTCAGTGTGCGCCTTGGCGCCGTGCTGAGCGGGGGCTGCGTCGGGGGAAACGGTGTCGATCGACTGAGTGGTGTTGGTGGCGATGGGTGTCGTCATCTAGGCGACAGATCCTTTCGTCGGGGGAAGGGAGGTCAACCGACGCTGCCTTCCATGCCCATCTCGATGAGCTTGTTGAGTTCGAGCGCGTACTCCATGGGAAGCTCGCGGGCGATGGGCTCGATGAAGCCGCGCACGATCATGGCCATGGCCTCGTCCTCGGGCATCCCTCGGGACATGAGGTAGAACAGCTGCTCCTCGCTCACGCGGGAGACGGTCGCCTCGTGCCCGAGCTGCACGTCGTCCACCCGGATGTCGATGGCCGGGTAGGTGTCGGAGCGGGAGATGGTGTCGACGAGAAGAGCGTCGCAGCGCACGGTGTTCGCGGAGTGGTGCGCGTTGGCGTCCACCCGGATCTCACCGCGGTATCCGGCACGGCCACCGCCGCGGGCGATCGACTTGGAGACGATCGACGACTGCGTGTACGGCGCCATGTGCACCATCTTGGCGCCGGCGTCCTGGTGCTGTCCCGGGCCGGCGAAGGCTACGGACAGGGTCTCGCCCTTCGCGTGCTCGCCCATGAGGTAGATGGACGGGTACTTCATCGTCACCTTGGAACCGATGTTGCCGTCGATCCACTCCATGGTCGCGCCCTCGTGCGCGATCGCCCGCTTCGTGACCAGGTTGTAGACGTTGTTCGACCAGTTCTGGATCGTCGTGTAGCGAACGCGAGCGTTCTTCTTCACGATGATCTCGACCACGGCGGAGTGGAGGGAGTCCGACTTGTAGATCGGCGCGGTGCAGCCCTCGATGTAGTGAACGTAGCTGCCCTCATCGGCGATGATCAGCGTGCGCTCGAACTGGCCCATGTTCTCGGTGTTGATACGGAAGTACGCCTGCAGTGGGATCTCGACGTGCACGCCCTTCGGCACGTAGACGAACGATCCGCCCGACCATACGGCCGTGTTCAGCGCGGCGAACTTGTTGTCGCCGGCCGGGATGACGGTGCCGAAGTACTCGGTGAAGAACTCGGGGTGCTCGCGAAGCGCGGTGTCGGTGTCCATGAAGATGACACCCTGTTCCTCGAGATCCTTCTGGATCGAGTGGAACACCACCTCGGACTCGTACTGCGCGGCCACACCGGACACAAGGCGCTGGCGCTCGGCCTCGGGGATGCCGAGTCGCTCGTAGGTGTTCTTGATGTCGTCGGGGAGGTCTTCCCAGGTCTGCGCCTGCTTCTCCGTCGAGCGAACGAAGTACTTGATGTTCTCGAAGTCGATCCCGGAGAGGTCGGCACCCCACGTGGGCATCGGCTTCTTGCCGAACAGCTGGTAGCCCTTGAGCCGGTTCTTCAGCATCCACTCCGGCTCGTTCTTGAGCTGGGAGATGTCGGCGACGACCTCGGGGGATATGCCGCGGCGGGCGGAGGCGCCCGCGACGTCCGAGTCGGACCAGCCGAATTCGTACTGGCCGAGGCTTTCGAGTTCGGGGCGGTCGATCAGGACATCTGACATGTGTACCTCTTTCCTCACCATCTCAACGATTAGCGTCTTATGGTTGTTCCCAGTTTGCGGGCTTGGTGCTCATGCACAGCCTGATCTCAGGATGAGACGCGGGGCTGCGGAATCCGAGTGGACGTTCACTCAACGATGACGAACACTTCTTAGACTGACACCTGGCGGGTGACGGATCTTCCCGCTGTCGACGATGACGCGCCGAGATTCGGCTGGGCTGTGTTCGTGAACCGCCCAATTCTATGTCAGATCCCCCTCGATCGAAAGGCACCGCGTGTCCAACAGCGTCGATACCGGGCGTTCTCCCAGTGGCGGCTTCCTCGGGCAACTCGCCCTCGTGTGGCGACGCATCCACGACCGCCTGCCGATCGACGCGAACCGGCGCGTGCGCGCTCTCGCTTGGACGACTCTCGCGGTGCAGACGCTCATCGTGGGCACCGGAGGCGCGGTCCGACTCACCGGATCGGGGCTCGGCTGCCCGACCTGGCCGCGCTGCACGGCCGACTCGTTCGTGAACACGCCCGAGATGGGCATTCACGGGGTGATCGAGTTCGGCAACCGCCTCCTCACGTTCCTGCTGGTGATCGTGGCGATCCTCACCTTCTTCGCCGTGCTGCGGCTCCGCAATCGCGGCTACGGTCTGTTCTCGTTGGCGCTCGCCATCGGGCTCGGCATCCCGGCTCAGGCGATCATCGGCGGCATCTCGGTGCGCACCCAGCTGAACCCGTATGTCGTGGGGCTGCACTTCGTGGTGTCCGTGGTGCTCGTCGCGCTGTCCACGGTGCTGGTCTGGCGGGCCTGCAACCCACGGGAGCCCCGAGCGAACCTGGCGCCTCGGTGGGTGCGCGGGCTGACCCTGACGACGGCGGTCTTCGCTTCGGTCACGATCCTCGTCGGCATCGTCACCACCGGTTCCGGTCCGCACGCCGGCGATAGCGGTGCGGCGCGGAACGGGTTGGACTCCGAGTTCCTGCAGCACGTGCACAGCTGGCCGGCCTACGCGCTCCTCGTGCTGACGATCGCCCTGTACCTGAGCGCGCGGCGGGAGCGGCTCCCCCGGACGGTGCGGTACACCGGACTGCTGCTTGTCGTACTCGCCCTGCAGATCGTTGTAGGCCTCGCTCAGGCGCGCCTGGGTCTTCCCGGCATCCTCGTCGGCACCCACATGGTGCTCGCCTGCGTGCTCACCTCGGCGATGACGGCCGTGCTGCTGAGCCTGCGCGGCTCCCCCGCCGCCGAGGGACTGGTCGTCGAGCGCCAGCCCGAGGCATCCATCGCCGACTAGGGCCCTCTCGATCCCTGAGCCCGTCGGAGGGCCGCGACGCACCCGACAGCCCCTGAGCTTGTCGAAGGGACACGACGCGCCTCACATCGCTTCGACAGGCTCAGCGACCGTGCACTTGCGAACCCGACGCGCCGCTCCTCTTGAGGCGAGCCGACGGCGGGACGCACCACCACGGTCCCTGAGCTTGTCGAAGGGACGTAACGCACCTCACGCCGCTTCGACAGGCTCAGCGACCGTGCACTTACGGACTCGACGCGCCGCTCCTCCCAAGGCAAGCCGACGGCGGGACTCACCCCCAAGGTCCCTGAGCTCGTCGAAGGGACGCAACGCACCTCACGCCGCTTCGACAAGCTCAGCGACCGTAGGAGCGTCGCTTCGTCAGGGGCAGCGCCCGTGACCGGCTAGAACGGGAGGAGCGGGTCGACACCGATGGCGAGGAAGAGCAGCGACAGGTAACTGATCGACGCGTGGAACACCCGCATGGGCCGCACCTGCTCGTGACGGATCGCCGCGCCGTACAGACGGTGCGTCTCGTAGACGAACCAGCCGCCGGCGGCGAGGGCCGTGACCGTGTAGAGGAGGCCCATCTCGGCGACCGGCACGAGAAGGAGCGAGCAGGCGACCGTGGCCCAGGCGTAGAGGATGGTCTGCAGCCCGACCTGAGCCCGGCCCCGCACCACGGCGAGCATGGGCACGTTCACCGACTGGTAGTCGTCCCGGTACTTCATCGACAGGGGCCAGTAGTGCGGCGGGGTCCAGAGGAACACGATCATGAACAGGATGACCGGCGTCCAGCTGAGCGAGCCGGTCACCGCGGCCCAGCCGATCAGCACCGGCATGCATCCGGCGGCACCGCCCCAGATGATGTTCTGCGGCGTGCGGCGCTTCAACCAAAGCGTGTAGACGAACACGTAGAAGAGAACGGCGACGACGGAGAGCCCGGCGGCGAGCCAATTCGTGAAGACGCCCAGCCACAGCACGGACGCCACCCCGATGACCCACGCGAAGACGAGGGCCTCCCGGTCGCTCAACTCGCCGGTGACCAACGGTCGACCCTGCGTGCGCTTCATAACGCGATCGATGTCGCGGTCGATGTAGCAGTTGAAGGCGCCCGCCGATCCGGCGCTCAGCGATCCGCCGATCAGCGTTGCGAGCACGAGCCAGAGGTTCGGGATGCCGCCCTGGGCGAGGATCATGACCGGCGCCGTCGTGACCAGCAGCAACTCGATCACGCGAGGCTTGGTGAGGGCGAGATAGGCCTTCGCCTTGCGCGAGACGGTCGACCGTTCCCGGTCGACGTGGCCTCGGGTGGATGCTACGTCCACTCCAGCTCGAACAGACACCGCACCTCGCACTAACGAAACTCTTCCGGGAACCCCAGTCTAGGTCATGCCCGGTCGGGTACCGGCGTCGCCCCCGTCCGAGCGATCCCGACCGGCTGGGACGCGGCTCGGACGCGGTCCGAGCCCGGCTGTCACGTACCCATGACGCGTGATGTCGGCAACCCCGCGCCCCCGCTTGCGCCGTTCCCTATACTGGTCGAGGTCCGACTGGGCCTGATTTTGCATCTTCGGAAGGGCATTCACCAGTGGCAGCTTTGCAATGGGATTCCATCGACAACCGGGCAGTGGACACGGCGAGGATCCTCGCCGCTGATGCTGTGGAGAAGGTAGGGAACGGACACCCCGGCACGGCCATGAGCCTCGCTCCCGCTGCGTACCTGCTGTTCCAGAAGGTCATGCGACGCGACCCGTCCGACGCGACGTGGCTCGGCCGCGACCGGTTCATCCTGTCGGCCGGGCACAGCTCGCTGACGCAGTACACCCAGTTCTTCCTCGGTGGCTACGGCCTCGAGATCGAGGACCTGCAGCAGTACCGCACGTGGGGTTCGAAGACCCCCGGACACCCCGAGTACGGCCACACCGACGGCGTCGAGATCACCACCGGGCCGCTCGGCCAGGGCCTCGCCTCCTCCGTCGGGTTCGCCTACGCTTCCCGCTTCGAGCGGGGACTGTTCGACCCGGACACCGCACCCGGCGAGAGCCCCTTCGACCACTTCGTCTACGTGATCGCCAGTGACGGCGACATGCAGGAGGGAATCACCAACGAGGCGTCCTCCCTCGCCGGCCACCAGGAACTCGGCAACCTCGTCGTCATCTACGACGCGAACCAGATCTCGATCGAGGACGACACCGACATCGCGTTCACCGAGGACGTCGCCAAGCGCTACGAAGCACTCAACTGGCACGTGCAGACGGTCGACTGGAAGAAGACCGGCGACTACGTGGAGGACGTGCAGGAGCTGCACGACGCCGTCGAGGCCGCGAAGGCCGAGACCGGCAAGCCCTCGCTCATCGTGCTGAAGACCATCATCGGGTGGCCCAGCCCCAAGAAGCAGAACACCGGCAAGATCCACGGGTCCGCGCTGGGTGCCGAGGAGCTGGCCGCCGTCAAGGAGGTCGTCGGCTTCGACCCCGAGCGCACCTTCCAGGTCGACGAGGACGTGCTCGCCCACACCCGTGAGGCGGTGACCCGCGGTCAGGCGCAGCACGCCGAGTGGAACGAGAAGTTCGAGGCGTGGGCTTCGGCCAACCCCGACAAGAAGGCACTGCTCGACCGGGTGCTCGCCGGCGACCTGCCCGACGGACTCGAGGACGCCCTTCCCGTGTTCCCCGCGGGCAAGGACGTCTCCACCCGTGCCGCGAGCGGCAAGGTGCTGAACGCCATCGCCGACCTCATCCCCGAGCTCTGGGGCGGCTCCGCCGACCTCGCCGAGTCGAACAACACGACCATCGAATCGGCCGACTCCTTCGTTCCCGCGGAGCGCTCCACGGGAGCCTGGACCGGCAACGAGCGCGGCCGCGTGCTGCACTTCGGCATCCGCGAGCACGCGATGGCCGCGATCCTGAACGGCATCGTGCTGCACGGCAACACGCGTCCCTTCGGCGGCACCTTCCTCATCTTCAGCGACTACATGCGCCCGGCCGTGCGTCTCGCCGCGCTCATGCAGGCGCCGTCGATCTTCGTGTGGACGCACGACTCGGTCGCCCTCGGCGCCGACGGCCCCACGCACCAGCCGGTCGAGCACCTCGCGGCACTCCGGGCCATCCCGGGCCTCGACGTGGTACGCCCGGCCGACGCCAACGAGACCGCCTACGCCTGGCTGGCCGTTCTCGGCCGTCGGCGCGGACCGGCGGGCATCGCGCTCTCGCGCCAGAACCTGCCCGTGTTCGAGCGCGGCGACGGCGACGCGTCCGGCGACACCCTGGCGTCGGCGAAGAACGTCTCGAAGGGCGCCTACGTGCTCGCCGAGGCGCCGAACGGCACTCCCGACGTCATCCTGATCGCGACCGGTTCCGAGGTGCAGATCGCCATCGAGGCCCGCGCAGCACTGCGTGACGAGGGCATCAACGCCCGCGTCGTCAGCGCTCCGAGCCTCGAGTGGTTCGACGAGCAGAGCGTCGAGTACCGCGAGTCGGTGCTGCCCGCCGCGGTCCGCGCACGGGTCTCGGTCGAGGCCGGCATCGCCCTCACCTGGTACCCCTACGTCGGCGACGCCGGACGTAACGTGTCGATCGAGCACTTCGGTGCGTCGGCCGAGTACGAGCGTCTCTACAGCGAGTTCGGCCTCACCACCGAGGCCGTGACGCAGGCGGCAAAGGATTCGATCGCCGCGGTGTAGTCGCACCGCACGGAACGACCATCCCCGAGCGATTCCCACAAGGAGACAACAGAACAATGACGAACAACACCCCCACCGCACAGCTGTCCGACCTCGGCGTCAGCATCTGGCTCGACGACCTGTCGCGCGAGCGCATCCAGTCGGGCGGGCTGCAGAAGCTCATCGACGAGAAGAACGTGGTCGGCGTCACCACGAACCCCACGATCTTCGCCAGCGCCCTGTCGAACGGCGAGGCGTACGACCAGCAGGTTCGTGAGCTCGCCGCCGACGGCGCCGACGTGGACCGCGCCGTGTTCGAGATCACCACCGCCGACGTCGGCCACGCCGCCGACATCTTCCGTCCCCTCTACGACGCGACCAACGGCTTCGACGGACGCGTCTCCATCGAGGTCTCCCCCACCGCCGCGCACGATGCGGACGCCACCATCGCCGAGGCGAAGAAGCTGTGGGAGCGCATCGAGAAGCCCAACGTGATGATCAAGATCCCGGCGACCCTCGCCGGCCTCGAAGCCATCACCGCGGCGATCGCCGTGGGCACGAGCGTGAACGTCACCCTCATCTTCAGCCTCGAGCGGTACCGCGAGGTCATCAACGCCTACCTCTCCGGACTCGAGAAGGCGAAGGAGGCGGGTATCGACCTGTCGACCATCCACTCCGTCGCCTCGTTCTTCGTCTCCCGGGTCGACGCCGAGATCGACAAGCGCCTGACGGCCATCGGAACCGACGAGGCTCTCGCCCTGAAGAGCAAGGCCGGCCTCGCGAACGCCCGCCTCGCCTACGAGGTCTTCACGCAGTCCTTCGAGAGCGAGCGGGCGAAGCTCCTGCTCGACTCCGGCGCGAACAAGCAGCGACCGCTCTGGGCGTCCACCGGCGTCAAGGACCCGTCGCTCCCCGACACCCTGTACGTGACCGAACTCGCGGTCGCCGACACGGTCAACACCATGCCGGAGAAGACCCTCGAGGCCACCTTCGACCACGGCGAGATCGAGGGCGACCGCGTGAGCGGTTCCTACGCCGAGGCGAACGAGGTGCTCGACGCGATCGCCGCGCAGGGCATCTCCTACCGCGAGGTGACCGAGCTGCTCGAGAAGGAGGGCGTCGAGAAGTTCGTCGTGTCCTGGAACGAACTCCTCGAAACGGTCAAGGCGGCTCTGGACGGCGCCAAGTGAGCGTGCGCGTCCGCGTGAGCGGCGACGCGGAGGACGCGGTATCCCGCGTCCTCCCCACCCTGATCGCCGACAAGGTCGCGTCCGGCATCGCGTCGTTCGATGCCACCCTGTGGGGGCCGGACGCCGAGGAGGAGTCCGCGAAGCGACTCGGTTGGACCGAGTCGGTCACGGTCTCGGCGCCCCTCGTGCCGGAGATCGTCGCCCTGCGCGACGAATTGCGTGCCAAGGGCATCGACCACGTCGTGCTCGGCGGGATGGGCGGATCCTCCCTCGCGCCCGAGGTGATCACCCGCACCGCCGACGTCGACCTCACGGTGCTCGACTCCACCGACCCCGGCCAGGTCTCCGCGGCACTCGCGGATCGCCTGGCGTCGACGGTGCTCGTCGTGTCGTCCAAGTCCGGATCGACGGTCGAGACCGACAGCCAGCGTCGGGTGTACGAGCAGGCCTTCCGCGACGCGGGCATCGACCCGCGCGAGCGCATCATCGTGGTGACCGACCCCGGCTCCCCGTTCGAGGAGCTCGCGCGCGACCTCGGCTATCGGTTCTTCACCGCCGACCCGAACGTCGGTGGACGGTTCTCCGCGCTCACCGCCTTCGGTCTCGTGCCGTCCGGGCTCGCCGGCGTGGACATCCAGCAGCTCCTCGACGAGGCCGAGGTCGTGCAGGACCTCCTCGCGTCCGACTCCGAGGAGAACCCCGGCCTCATCCTGGGAGCCGCGATCGCCGGCACCTCGCCGCTCCGCGACAAGCTCGCCCTCGTCGCGAGTGGAACGCACATTCTCGGCTTCCCGGACTGGGCCGAGCAGCTCATCGCCGAGTCCACCGGGAAGAACGGCACCGGCCTGCTTCCCGTCGTGCTCGACGTGGATGCACCGGAGCTCACGCTCGACCTCCCCGACCTGCAGGTGGTGCGCCTCGTCGAGGACGCGGACGCCGCCGGCAGCGGGCACGAGGGCGACATCCTGGTCAGCGGCACCCTGGGTGCTCAGATGCTGACCTGGGAGTACGCCATCGCCGTCGCGGGCCGCCTCCTCGGCATCAACCCGTTCGACCAGCCCGACGTCGAGTCGGCCAAGGTCGCCGCCCGAGGCCTCCTCGACGCGCGACCCGAGCCGACCGAACCCGCGTTCACCGCGGACGACATCGAGGTGCGCGGAACGGATTCTGTCGTCGCGAACGCGACCACGCTCACCGGCGCCGTCGACGCCCTGCTCGCGGCTCTACCGGAGAACGGGTACGTGTCGGTGCAGGCCTATGCGGACCGCGTCGCGCTGCCCCAGCTCGCCGAGCTCCGCGACCTCCTCGCGCAGCGGGCCAAACGGCCGGTCACCTTCGGGTGGGGACCTCGCTTCCTGCACTCCACCGGGCAGTACCACAAGGGCGGGCCCGCCGTCGGAGTGTTCCTGCAGCTCACGACCGAGCCGTCGGGCGACCTCGAGGTGCCGGACCGTCCGTTCACCTTCGGTCAGCTCATCGCCGCACAGGCCACCGGCGACGCGAGCGTGCTCGCCGATCACGGTCGGCCGGTGCTGCGCCTGCACCTCACCGATCCTGAGGGCGGCGCGGTCACGCTCGTGAGCGCGCTGCGCTAGCAGGCGCCGCCGCATCATTCGTGTCGGGATCCCCGGCCCAATACAAGGAGCTTCATGTCGCCGGTGGAAATCACCCCGGATAACAACCCGCTGCGCATCGCGTCGGATCGTCGACTCAATCGCATCGCCGGACCCAGCAGCCTCATCATCTTCGGCGTGACCGGTGACCTCGCGCGCAAGAAGCTGATGCCGGCGGTGTACGACCTCGCCCACCGCGGCCTCCTCCCCCCGGGGTTCGCCCTCGTCGGGTTCGCCCGGAGGGACTGGGAGGACCAGGACTTCGAGCAGGTCGTGCATGACTCGGTGAAGCAGTACGCGCGCACCGAATTCGACGAGGATGTCTGGCACCAGCTGGCGCAGGGCATCCGGTTCGTGCAGGGAACGTTCGACGACGACGAGGCGTTCGCCCAGTTGAAGAAGGTGACCGAGGAGCTCGACCGCGAGCGGGGCACGATGGGGAACCACGCGTTCTACCTGTCGATTCCACCGAAGTCGTTCCCCCTCGTAACCGAGCAGCTGCGCCGGTCGGGTCTCGCGGAGCAGAAGGATGGGCGCTGGCGCCGTGTCGTGATCGAGAAGCCCTTCGGCAGCGACCTGAAGACGGCTCGTGAGCTGAACGACGTCGTCGAGTCGGTGTTCCCGCCCGACTCGGTGTTCCGCATCGACCACTACCTGGGCAAGGAGACGGTGCAGAACATCCTCGCTCTGCGCTTCGCCAACCAGCTCTACGAGCCCATCTGGAACGCGAATTACGTCGATCACGTGCAGATCACCATGGCGGAGGACATCGGCGTCGGCGGCCGAGCCGGGTACTACGACGGCATCGGCGCCGCCCGCGATGTCATCCAGAACCACCTGCTGCAGCTTCTCGCCCTCACCGCGATGGAGGAACCGGTGTCGTTCGACGCCGAGGCCCTGCGCGACGAGAAGGAGAAGGTGCTTTCCGCGGTGCGCCTGCCGAAGGACCTGTCGACGGCCACCGCGCGCGGCCAGTACTCGTCCGGCTGGCAGGGTGGCGAGTCCGTCATCGGGTTCCTCGAGGAGGAGGGGATGAACCCCGAGTCCACGACGGAGACTTACGCAGCGATGCGACTCGACATCGGCACCCGCCGCTGGACCGGTGTGCCGTTCTACCTGCGCGCGGGCAAGCGCCTCGGTCGCCGGGTCACCGAGATCGCCGTGGTGTTCAAGCGGGCCCCCCAGCATCTGTTCGCCGAGAGCCAGACGTCGCAGCTCGGGCAGAACGCCCTCGTGATCCGGGTGCAGCCCGACGAGGGCGTGACGATCCGGTTCGGATCGAAGGTGCCCGGCGCCGGGATGCAGGTGCGTGACGTGACCATGGACTTCGGGTACGGGCACGCGTTCACCGAGGCCAGCCCCGAGGCGTACGAACGCCTCATTCTCGACGTTCTGCTCGGCGATCCGCCCCTGTTCCCCCGGCACCGCGAGGTCGAACTGTCGTGGAAGATCCTCGATCCGATCGAGGAGTTCTGGGCGGAGCAGGGTCCGCTCGAGCAGTACCGGCCCGGTACCTGGGGGCCGCCCTCCGCCGATGACCTTCTCGCCCGCGACGGAAGAACCTGGAGGCGACCATGAGAGTTGACCTGCCCAACACGACCACCAGTAAGATCTCGAAGACCCTCGTCAAGATCCGCGAGGAGGGCGGAGCCGTCGCTCTGGGTCGCGTGCTCACCCTCGTGATCTCCACCTCCCTCGGGAGCGAGGAGGAAGCGATCGAGGCCGCCAACGACGCGTCCCGCGAGCACCCCATGCGGGTCATTGTGGTGTCGAGCGACCTGAGCGGCGATCACTCCGCGGCTGGTTCCCGTGCCCGGCTCGACGCCGAGATCCGCGTCGGCGGTGACGCCGGAGCGCAACGAGGGGCAGGCGCGCGAGGCGCTGCTGCGACACATCGATGTGCCGGACGAGAACGTGCATCCGATGCCGTCGACCGACGACGGGCAGACCCTCGAGGAGGCGGCGCGGACGTACGCCGCCGAGCTCGCGGAACACTCCGACGGCGACTTCGCCGCACCGCGTTTCGACATCACCATCCTGGGCGTCGGCCCGGATGGGCACATCGCGTCCCTGTTCCCCGACCACGACAGCGTGAACGTGAAGGACGAAACCGTGCTCGCGGTCGCGGACTCGCCGAAGCCGCCGCCGGAGCGCATCAGCCTCACCCTGCCGGTGATCAACGCATCGCAGCGGGTGTGGATGGTCCTCGCGGGCCCCGACAAGGCCTCCGCTCTCGGTCTGGCACTGGCCGGCGCCGACCGCGCGGGCGTGCCTGTCGCGGGCGTGAAGGGCCGCAAGCGCACCGTCTTCTTCGTGGACCGCGAAGCCGCGGCCGACGTGCCCGAAAACCTCTTCCTCAGCGCGTACTGAGCCGCTTCACGCTCCTTGAGCTGCACCACGCTCCCTGAGCTGCACCACGCTCCCTGAGCTTGTCGAAGGGAGATCGCTTACGCCCCTTCGACAGGCTCAGGGACCGTGGGGTGTGCCCCTTCGACAGGTCTAGGGACCGTGGGGCGCGCCCCTTCGACGAGCTCAGGGACCGTATCGGTGCGTCTCTGAGACGAGCTCAGGCACCGTGCTCGTTATGTGAAAGAGCCCCGACCGCAGTGCGGTCGGGGCTCTTCGTCGTTCGGGTCGCGTCTAGTTCTGCGCGCTCAGCTTGCCGCGACGGGCGCGGAGCTGCTGAAGGGCTTCCTCGAGCAGCTGGGCAGCCTCTTCCTCGGTGCGTCGTTCCTTCACGTACGCGAGGTGCGTCTTGTACGGCTCCAGCTTGGCGACCGACGGCGGGTTCTCGCGGTCACGGCCGGCGGGGAGACCCGACTGCGGCGAGTCGATCGTCTCGGGGATCTCCTCCTCGGGCAGGTTGGCGGCGAAGTGACGCACGGTCTCGTTACCGAGTGCGTCCCAGTACGAGACCGTGATGCGCTCCGCGTGGTAGCCGCGGTCCTGCTCGCCCATGGGGCCAGCGCCCACTCGCGATCCGCGGATCGCGCTTCCTCCAGATGCCATTGAAAGTCCTCTATTGTGCTAGTCGGGTTGGTTGTCGAAAGGTGCGGTCTGCGCCCCTGTGGGAAAGGGTCAGACCCCGGCGTCGAACTTGGTGATGAGGCCGAGGACGACGATGCAGGTGATCCAGACCAGGCCGAGGATCACCGTGATGCGGTTCAGGTTGCGTTCTGCGACTCCCGAGGCGCCGAGGTTGGAGGTGACGCCGCCACCGAACATGTCGGACAACCCTCCGCCGCGGCCGCGGTGCAGCAGAATCAGCATGGTGAGCAGGAGGCTCGTGACACCGAGCATCACTTGCACGATCACCTGAAGGATTTCCACACGGGGCCTTTCGAAAAGCTGTGAACAGTCGGAGGCCACGGGGACCGTCATCGATCATAACAAACGTGCGCACGCCGGTCACGCGGCGCGCGGCCCGAGCTACACCCCGACGTGGTTGCGGAAGCGTACGATGCTGGCGAATTCGGTGAGGTCGAGGCTCGCGCCGCCGACGAGGGCGCCGTCCACGTTCGGCTCGCGCATGAACCCGGCGATGTTGTTGGCCTTCACCGATCCGCCGTACAGGATGCGGGTCTTGCCGGCGACATCCGCTCCGAGCAGCTCGGCGAGGGTGCTGCGGAGCTGGGCGGCGACCTGCTCGGCCTGATCGGGGGTTGCCGCCTGACCGGAGCCGATGGCCCACACGGGCTCGTAGGCGACGACGATGTCCGCGGCGGTCGTGACCCCGGCCAGTGCCGCCCGGAGCTGCGCGACCGGCACGGCACTCGGGCCGTGCTTCTCGAGGTCCTCCGACGTCTCGCCCACGCAGATGATCGGTACCAGGTCGTTGCGGAGCGCCGCGTCGACCTTCGCCGCGACCTGCTCGTCCGTCTCGGCGTGCAGGGTGCGTCGCTCGCTGTGGCCGATCAGCACGTAGCGGCACTCGAGCGCCGAGATCAGTGCGCCCGAGACCTCTCCGGTGTACGCGCCGGAGTCGTGTTCCGAGATGTCCTGCGCACCGTACTCCAGCGGGAGCTTGTCGGCCGCGATGAGGGTCTGCACGGAACGGAGATCGGTGAACGGCGGGAAGACGGCGACCTCGACGGCCGCGAAGTCGTGCCGCGCGTCCTTGAGGCTCCACGCGAGCTTCTGCACGAACGCGATCGCCTGGAGGTGATCGAGGTTCATCTTCCAGTTGCCGGCGATGAGCGGGGTGCGGCCTGCGCCGTCGGTCATGCTTGCCATCCGAGGATCTCCAGTCCGGGCAGGCGCTTGCCCTCGAGGAATTCGAGGCTCGCACCCCCACCCGTCGATATGTGACCGAAACGGTCGTCCGAAAAGTCGAGCGCGCGCACCGCGGCGGCGGAGTCGCCGCCGCCGACCACGCTGAGGCCGTCCACCTCGGTGAGGGCCTCGGCGATCCGTCTGGTGCCGTCGGCGAACGGCTCCAGCTCGAAGACGCCCATGGGGCCGTTCCAGAACACCGTCTTCGACGAGCGGATGATCTCCGCGAAGGCCGCGGCGCTGTCCGGTCCGATGTCGAGTCCGAGACCGGAGTCGCCGAACGGGGTGTCCTCGAGCGAGTCCGCGGGTCGCACGGCGGTCTTCGCCTTCGCGCCGAACTCGCTCGCCATCACGATGTCGGTGGGCAGCACGATGCGCACCCCGTGCCGGTCGGCCGCCTCGAGGTAACCGCGGACGGCCTCGATTTGGTCGGACTCGAGCAGGCTCTTGCCCACACTGTGCCCCTGCGCGGCGAGGAACGTGAACAGCATTCCTCCACCGATGAGTAGCGAGTCCACCTTCGGCAGCAGGTGCTCGATGACGCCGAGCTTGTCGGAGACCTTCGAGCCGCCGAGCACCACCGTATAGGGCCGCTCGGGCGTGCTGGTGAGCCGTTCGAGCACGCCGAGTTCCGACGCGATGAGGAGGCCGGCGGCGCTCGGCAACAGCGTGGCGAGTTCGTACACGCTCGCCTGCTTGCGGTGCACCACACCGAACCCGTCGGACACGAAGGCATCGGCGTAGTCGGCGAGCTTCTGGGCGAACCCGCGCCGCTCGTTCTCGTCCTTGCTCGTCTCCTCCGGGTTGAACCGGAGGTTCTCGAGCACCAGCACGTCGCCGTTGGTGAGGCGGTTCACCTCGGCTTCGGCAGCTCCGCCCACGGTGTCCGAGGCGAAGGTGACGCGCTTGCCGAGCAGCTCGGAGAGCCGCTGCGCCACCGGGGCGAGGCTGTACTGCGGATCGGGTGCCCCGTCGGGGCGACCGAGGTGCGAGAGCACGATCACCTGCGCGCCGGCGTTGAGCAGGGTATTGATCGTGCGGAGGGAGGCGCGAACCCGACCATCGTCGGTGATCGCGCCCCCCTTCATCGGGACGTTGAGGTCGCAGCGCACCAGGATGCGCTTGCCGGACAGCGACCCGAGCGAGTCGAGCGTGCGGAGGGCCACGGGTCGGCGGTTAGAGGCGCTCGGCCACGTACTCGGTGAGGTCGACGAGGCGGTTCGAGTATCCCCACTCGTTGTCGTACCAGCCGCCCACCTTCACCTGGGTGCCGATCACCTTGGTGAGCCCGGCGTCGAAGATGCAGGAGTGCGGGTCACCGGCGATGTCGCTCGAGACGATCGGGTCCTCGGTGTACTTGAGGACGCCCTTGAGGGGTCCCTCGGCGGCGGCCTTGTAGGCAGCGTTGACCTGCTCGACGGTGACGGACGCGGAGGTCTCGATCGTGAGGTCGGTGATGGAACCGGTCGGCACCGGCACGCGCAGGGCGTAGCCGTCGAGCTTGCCGACGAGTTCGGGGATGACGAGGCCGAGCGCCTTGGCGGCACCCGTCGACGTGGGGATGATGTTCAGCGCAGCGGCGCGCGCACGGCGGAGGTCGCTGTGCGGGCCGTCCTGCAGGTTCTGGTCCGCGGTGTAGGCGTGCACCGTGGTCATCAGTCCGCGCTCGATGCCGAACTCGTCCATGAACACCTTGGCGAGCGGCGCGAGGCAGTTGGTGGTGCAGGACGCGTTGGAGATGACGTCGTGCGTGGCGGGGTCGTAGGTGCCCTCGTTCACGCCGAGCACGAGCGTCGCCACGTCGTCGCCCGTGGCGGGAGCCGACACAAGTACCTTCTTGGCGCCGGCCTCGATGTGCTTGCGGGCGTCGGCGGACTTGGTGAAACGACCGGTGGACTCGATCACGATGTCGACGCCGAGTTCGCCCCACGGCAGGTTGGCCGGGTCGCGCTCCTCGAGCACCTTGATCGGCTTGCCGTTGACGACGATGGAGTCACCCTCGAGCTCGACGGTCGCGTCGAGTCGGCCGGTGATGGAGTCGTACTTCAGGAGGTGCGCGAGCGCCTTGTTGTCGGTGAGGTCGTTGACGGCGACGATCTCGAGGTCGCTCCCCTTGGCCAGTGCGGCCCGGAAGTAGTTGCGGCCGATGCGGCCGAAGCCGTTGATTCCGATCTTGACTGACACAGTGCTCCAGTTACTTCGTGGCGTCGGAAGACGCGGATGACGGGGTAGAGAGGGTGCGGGGACCCGTGTCGGGTCCCCGCGACGAGCGCGCTACGACAGTAGCAGCAGGCCGTTCGTCTTCTCGCGGGCCGCGACGAAGCGAGCCGAGACGTCGGACCAGTTGGTGATGTTCCAGAACGCCTTGACGTAGTCGGCCTTCACGTTCACGTAGTCGAGGTAGAACGCGTGCTCCCACATGTCGAGCATGAGGAGGGGCACCGTTCCGGTGGCCATGTTGCCCTGGTGGTCGTAGAGCTGCTCGATGATGAGCTTCTGGCCGAGGGAATCCCAAGCCAGAATCGACCAGCCGGAACCCTGGATGCCGAGCGCGTTGGCGGTGAAGTGGCCGCGGAACTTGTCGAACGAGCCGAAGAACTCGTCGATCGCCGCTCCCAGCTCGCCGTCGGGCTTGTCGCCACCGTCGGGCGAGAGGTTGTTCCAGAACACCGTGTGGTTCACGTGGCCGGAGAGGTTGAAGGCGAGGTCCTTCTCGAGCTTGTTCACGTAGGTGAAGTCTTCGCTGTCGCGGGCTTCGGCGAGCTTGGCGAGTGCGGTGTTGGCGCCGTCCACGTAGGTCTTGTGGTGCTTGTCGTGGTGCAGTTCCATGATGCGACCGCTGATGTTCGGCTCGAGCGCCGAGTAGTCGTAGGGCAGGTCGATGAGCGTGTAGTCAGCCATTGAATATCTCCTCTATCGGGACGAAAGCCGGCACACTGCCGGTCCCGCAGTGACCTTCCGAGTCTAGACCCGAGCGCTCCCGGCGTACCGGGTCACACGTCATCGAGGTCGGGCGGGAGGTTCGCATCGGTGCCCGGGATGCCGAGATCGGCGGCCTTCTTGTCGGCCATGGCGAGCAGCCGGCGGATGCGTCCGGCGACGGCGTCCTTGGTCATCGGCGGGTCGGAGTGGTGGCCGAGCTCGTCGAGGCTCGCATCGCGGAACGTGAGGCGAAGCTCCCCCGCGTAGCGGAGGTGGTCGGGGATGTCCTCGCCGAGGATCTCCATGGCGCGGTCGACGCGGGCGCAGGCGGCGACGGCGGCCTGCGCCGAGCGGCGCAGGTTCGCGTCGTCGAAGTTGACGAGCCGGTTCGCGGTCGCGCGAACCTCGCGGCGCTGACGCATCTCGTCCCAGGACGCGACGCTCGCGGAGGCGCCCATGTGCACGAGCATCGCGCTGATGGACTCGCCGTCGCGGATGACGACGCGGTGCACACCGCGCACCTCGCGGGCCTTGGCCGCGATCTGCAGTCGCCCCGCTGCGCCCACGAGCGCCATGGCCGCCTCGTTTCCGGGCGACACGACCTCGAGGGCGGCGGATCGTCCCGGGTCGGTCAGCGAGCCCGCGGCGAGGAATGCGCCGCGCCAGACGGCGGCGATCTCCTCACGCGATCCGGTCGTCAGACGATTCGGGAGGCCGCGGATCGGGCGACGACGCGCGTCGAGCAGCCCGGTCTGGCGGGCGAGCGTCTCCCCCTCGAGCACACGAACGAGATAGTGGTTGGTGCGGCGGAGCCCGGACGCGGCGATCACCGAGATGTCGCTGCGCACCCCGTAGAGCTCGGCGAGGTCCTTGCGCACCCGTCGGGCGAGTTGCGCCGTGTCGAGTTCGGACTCCACGGCGATGCGCCCGGAGATGAGGTGGAGGCCGCCGGAGAAGCGGAGGATGGTCGCCAGTTCGGCGGCGCGAACCGTGGTCTTGCTGACCTCGATCCGGGCCAGTTCGTCCTTGACGTCGGCTGTCAGAGCCAATCCACATTCTCCCTTGCGCTTCGCGGAGTCATTCGCGTCCGAGATCGCGGTGCTTCACGCTCACGGCCACTCCCGGGAGGGCGCGCAGATGCTTCGCGAGCTCCTCGGCGACGGCAACGGAACGGTGCTTTCCCCCCGTGCAACCAATGGCGATCGTAGCGTGTCTCTTGTTCTCGCGCTGGTAGCCGGCGAGCACCGGATCGAGCGCGCGGCCGTACAGTTCGACGAACTCGGCGGCGCCCTCCTGGCCGAGCACGTAGTCGCTGACCTCGGGGTCGGTGCCGTTGTGCGCGCGGAGCTCCTGCACCCAGAACGGGTTCGGGAGGAACCGCATGTCGGCGACCATGTCGACGTCGGTAGGCAGCCCGTACTTGAATCCGAAGCTCAAGAGCGTGACGCGCACTCCGGCCTCGTCGACCGCGCTGAACTCCTCGGTGATCTTCGTCGCGAGCTGGTGGATGTTCAGTTCGGACGTGTCGATGATGATGTCGCTCGACTCGCGGATCTCCACCATCCGCTCCCGCTCCGCCGAGATGCCGTCGAGCAGCGTTCCGTTGCCCTGCAGCGGGTGCGGGCGGCGCACCTGCTCGAACCGGCGGACGAGCGCAGCGTCGGTCGCCTCGAGGAAGAGCATGCGCAATTCGGTGCCGCCGCGGAGGCTCTGCACGATGTCCCGGAGGTCGAGGAAGAAGTCACCGCCGCGCACGTCGACGACAGCCGCGATCTTGGGCAGGGTGTCCCCCGCCCGGCCGCTCAGGTCCACGAGGGGGCGCAGCATCTGCGGCGGGAGGTTGTCGACGACGTACCAGCCGAGATCCTCGAGCGCGTTGCCGACGGTGGACCTGCCCGCTCCGGACATTCCGGTGACGATCAGCACCTGGTGTTGGTCGGACTCCGCATTCATGCAGTCACGCCTTCGGTTCGGGGCCGCTGGGACCGTTCAAGCTTAGTTCGGACGCGTACTCGTCGGTCGCACCGCTGCCGTCGTTCCCGACAGTGGAGGCGCCTCCGTCGGAGTCGCGCGGATCGTCGTGCAGGCTGTCGTAGACCACACGGGCGAGGGCGGGTCCGATGGTGCGCACCGAGGCGATGTCGTCGAGGCCGGCGGCCTTCAACCGGGACACCGACCCGAAGTGCTTCAGCAGTCGTTGCACGCGCGACGGTCCGAGCCCGTGGATCTCGCTGAGCTGCGACCCGATGTCGCGCTTGCGCCGGCTGCGCTGGTAGGTGATCGCGAAGCGGTGCGCCTCGTCCCGGATGCGCTGGATGAGGAACAGGGCGTCGCTGTTGCGCGGCAGGATGACGGGGTAGTCGCTGTCGGGCAGCCAGATCTCTTCGAGGCGCTTGGCGATGCCGGCCAGTTGGATGCCGGTGACGCCCGATTCTCGGAGGGCGCGCGCCGCGGCCTGCACCTGCGGCTGGCCGCCGTCCACGATCAGCAGGTTCGGGCTGTAGGAGAACTTCTTGACGGCCAGATCCTCCTCCGAGCGCTGGGGCTCGGTTCCGAGGTAGGCGAGGCGGCGGGTGAGCACCTGGTGAATCGACTCGGTGTCGTCGGTGGACTCCGGGATGCTGAAGCGCCGGTACTGATCCTTGCGGGGGAGGCCGTCCTCGAACACCACCATCGACGCGACGATGTTCGTCCCGCTGAGGTGCGACACGTCGAAGCACTCCATGCGGAGGGGCGCCTCGGTCATGCCGAGCGCCTCCTGAATGTCGGCGAGGGCCTGCGACCGGGCGACGAAGTCCGAGCTGCGGCGGGTCTTGTAGAGCATCAGCGAGTGCTGCGCGTTCGTCGCGGCCGTCGCAGCGAGGGCCTTCTTGTCCCCGCGCTGCGCCACCCGCAGGTCGACGGCGCCGAGCGACACCCGGCCGGGGCCGCGCGGCTCCTCGCGGATGCCCTCGCGTCGGCGTTCCGTCAGCCACTTCTCGAGATCGGCGGCGTCCTCGGGCAGCTCCGGCACGAGAATCTCCCGAGGCGGGTAGGAGTCCTCGTCGTAGGCGTTGTGCAGCACCGTCTCCACCAGCTCGCCGATGCCGATGTCGAGTTCCTTGTCGACGACCCACGTGCGGGTTCCGCGGATGCGCCCGCCGCGCACGAGGAACTGGTGCACCGCGGCCGCGAGTTCGTCCGCCGCGATTCCGAACACGTCGGCGTCGACGCGGTCGTTGAACACCACGGCGGTCTTGCTGAGCGCCGCCTCGAGCGCCCCGATGCTGTCGCGGTAGCGCGCGGCGGCCTCGTAGTCCTGCTCGTCGGACGCGGCTCGCATCCGCTTCCCGAGGCGCGTGATGTAGGTGCTGTCGTTGCCGGCCATGAAGCTGACGAAGTCGTTCGCGATGGACCGGTGCTCGTCCACCGACACGCGGTTCACGCACGGCGCAGCGCACCGGCCGATGTCGCCGAGGAGGCACGGGCGGTTCGTCTGCTGCGCCCGCTTGTAGGTGGCCTCGGTGCAACTGCGCATCGGGAACACCTTGAGCATGGAGTCCACCGTCTCCCGGATCGCCCATACCTTCGTGTACGGCCCGAAATACCGGGCGCCCTTGATCTTGCGATTGCGGGTGACGAAGACCCGCGGCACGGGTTCGCCGAGGGTCACGGCGAGATACGGGTACGACTTGTCGTCGCGGAACCGCACGTTGAAGGGCGGGTCGAACTCCTTGATCCAGGTGAACTCGAGTTGGAGCGCCTCGAACTCGCTCGCCACCACGGTCCACTCGACGCTGCTGGCCGTGGTCACCATGCGTCGCGTCCGCTCGTGCAGGCTCGGCAGCGGCGCGAAGTAGTTGCTGAGTCGGGCGCGGAGGTTGTTCGCCTTCCCCACGTAGAGCACGCGGCCCTGAGCATCGCGGAACCGGTACACGCCGGGGTCGGTGGGGATCTCGCCGGGTTTCGGGCGGTAGGAGACGGTGTTCGCCATGTCGGCTAGCGCTGCTCCAGCACCTCGCGAAGGAACGTGCCGGTGTGACTGGCCTCGACCTTCGCGAGCTGTTCCGGTGTGCCCGTCGCGAGCACGGTGCCACCACCGGCCCCGCCCTCCGGACCCATGTCGATGAGCCAATCCGCCGACTTGATCACGTCGAGGTTGTGCTCGATGACCACGACGGTGTTTCCCTTGTCGACGAGCCCGCCGAGCACCAGCAGGAGCTTGCGCACATCCTCGAAGTGCAGGCCCGTGGTCGGCTCGTCGAGCACGTACACGCTGCGCCCGTTCGACCGCCGCTGCAGCTCGGTGGAGAGCTTGACGCGCTGCGCCTCTCCGCCCGACAGGGTGGTGGCGCTCTGCCCCAGCCGTACGTAGCCGAGGCCCACGTCGACGAGGGTCTTCATGAAGCGGTGGATCGACGAGATGGGTTCGAAGAAGTCGGCCGCTTCGGAGATCGGCATGTCGAGCACCTCGGCGATGTTCTTGCCCTTGTAGTGGATGCCCAGGGTCTCGCGGTTGTAGCGCGCTCCCCCGCACACCTCGCAGGCCACGTAGACATCGGGGAGGAAGTTCATCTCGATCTTGATGGTTCCGTCACCCGAGCACGCCTCGCAGCGCCCGCCCTTGACGTTGAAGCTGAACCGGCCGGGGAGATACCCCCGCACCTTGGCCTCCGCCGTCTCGGCGAACAGGTTGCGGATCTTGTCGAAGACGCCGGTGTAGGTCGCCGGGTTCGATCGCGGGGTGCGGCCGATCGGGTTCTGGTCGACGTGCACCACCTTGTCGAGATTCTCGAGCCCGGTGACCCGGGAGTGCTTGCCCGGCACCTTGCGGGCGCCGTTCAACTGGTTGGCGAGCACCCGGTACAGGATGTCGTTGACGAGCGACGACTTGCCCGACCCGCTCACACCGGTGACGGCGGTCAGGGTGCCGAGCGGGAACGAGACGGTGACGTCCTTGAGGTTGTTGGCGCGGGCGCCCACCACCTGGATCTGCCGCTTCTTGTCGATCTTCCGCCGCTTCGCGGGCATCTCGATCGAGCGGCGACCGGCGAGGTAGTCGCCGGTGAGCGATCGCTCGTTCTGCACGAGGTCGTCGTAGGACCCCGAGTGCACGACCGTGCCCCCGTTGACACCGGCACCGGGGCCGATGTCGACGATCCAGTCGGCGGTGCGGATGGTGTCCTCGTCGTGCTCGACCACGATGAGCGTGTTGCCGAGGTCGCGCAGCTTCACCAGGGTCTCGATGAGACGGCGGTTGTCCCTCTGGTGCAGGCCGATGCTCGGCTCGTCGAGCACGTAGAGCACGCCGGTGAGCCCGGACCCGATCTGGGTGGCGAGGCGGATGCGTTGGGCTTCCCCGCCGGAGAGGGTCGCCGCCGCGCGGGACAGGTTGAGGTAGTTGAGCCCCACCTCGATGAGGAAGTCGAGGCGCACCCGGATCTCCCGCAGCACCTGCGCCGCAATGGTCGCTTCCCGGTCGGTCAGCTCGAGCTGCGCCATGAAAGCCTGCGCATCGGTGAGGCTGAGCTCGGCGACCTCCGCGATGTTGGTGCCGTGGATCAGCACGGCGAGCACCTCGGGCTTCAGCCGGCGTCCGTCGCAGACGTGGCACGGGATCTCCCGCAGGTACTCCGACCAGCGCTGGCGCTGGCTGTCGGTCTCCGCCTGGGCGTACTGGCGCTCGATGTACGGCATGACGCCCTCGAAACCGGACGAGTAGGTCATCTCGCGCCCGAAGCGGTTCTTCCAGCGCACCTGCACCTCGAAGTTGTCGCCGCGCAGCACCGCCTCCTGCACGGAGGGGTCGAGCTTCTTCCACGGGGTCGACAGCGAGAACTTCAGGTCGCGGGCGAGACCCGCGAGCAGCTTCTCGTAGTAGTTGAAGAGGCCCTTGCCCTGCGTGGTCCAGGGCAGGATGACGCCGTTCTTGATGCTGAGGTTCTCGTCGCCGATCAGCAGGTCCTGGTCGACCGACATCCGCGTGCCGAGGCCGGAGCACTCCGGGCAGGCACCGAACGGCGCGTTGAAGGAGAAGGTCCGCGGCTCGACCTCGGAGAGCTGCAGCGGGTGGTCGTTGGGGCAGGACAGCTTCTCCGAGTAGGTGCGGAGCCCGGCCGGGCCGTCCACGTCGACGAAGTCGATCGCCACCACACCGTCGGTGAGGCGCAGCGCGGTCTCCAGCGAGTCGGTGAGCCGGCCGAGCACATCCGGTCCGGCGACGAGGCGGTCGACCACCACCGCGATGTCGTGCTTGAACTGCTTCTTGAGGACGGGCGGGTCGCTCAGCTGCACCACGGATCCGTCGACCACCGCGCGGGAGTACCCGGTGGAGGCGAGCTCCTTGAAGAGGTCGACGAACTCGCCCTTCTTCTGCGACACGACGGGGCTCATCACCTGGTAGCGGGTACCGGCTTCCAGTTCCATGAGCTGGTCGGCGATCTGCTGCACCGTCTGCTTGCTGATGACCTCTCCGCAGACCGGGCAGTGCGGCACGCCGATGCGCGCCCAGAGCAGACGCATGTAGTCGTAGATCTCGGTGATCGTGCCGACCGTGGAGCGGGGGTTGCGGTTCGTCGACTTCTGGTCGATCGACACCGCAGGGCTCAGGCCCTCGATGAAGTCGACGTCGGGGCGATCGACCTGCCCGAGAAACTGGCGGGCGTAGGCCGAGAGCGACTCCACGTAGCGGCGCTGGCCCTCGGCGAAGATGGTGTCGAAGGCGAGGGACGACTTGCCGGAGCCGGACAGTCCTGTGAACACCACGAGGGAGTCCCGCGGAATATCGAGGTCGACGTTGTGGAGATTGTGGACTCGGGCACCGCGGACACTGAGCTTGGCAGACGCATCTACCTCGGAAATTGACACTCTATGAATCTTAGGCGGCACCCCCGACATTCCCCGGCGGGTTCCCCGAGGGCGTAACCGGGGCCCTCGCCGGCAGATGAGCGCGACGGTCGCTAAGCCAGGTGACCGGCCTTCTCCATCTGCCGCAGCTCCTTCTTCAGGTCGCCCAACTCGTCGCGGAGGCGCCCGGCGAGCTCGAACTTCAGCTCGGCCGCGGCCTGCAGCATCTGGTCGTTGAGGTCGCGGATGATCGACTCCAGTTCGTTGGCGCCGGACGCCGCCCTGCCCTCGCGGCGCAGGTTCGGCGTGGGCGAGCGCTTGCCGCCCTGCCGACCGTCGAGCAGCTCCTTCGTGTCGGCTCCCTCCCGGGCGAGCGCGTCGGTGATGTCGGCGATCTTCTTGCGGAGCGGCTGCGGGTCGACCCCGCGCTCGAGGTTGTAGGCCACCTGCTTCTCGCGGCGTCGGTCGGTCTCCTCGATCGCCCGCTGCATGGAATCGGTCAGCACGTCGGCGTACATGTGCACCTCGCCCGACACGTTGCGGGCCGCGCGCCCGATGGTCTGGATCAGGGAGGTGGACGACCGGAGGAAGCCCTCCTTGTCGGCGTCGAGGATGGCGACGAGCGACACCTCGGGAAGGTCGAGCCCCTCGCGGAGCAGGTTGATGCCGACCAGCACGTCGTACACGCCGGTGCGGAGCTCGGACAGCAGCTCGACCCGACGCAGGGTGTCGACGTCGGAGTGCAGGTAGCGCACGCGCACACCCGCCTCGGCGAGGAAGTCGGTGAGCTCCTCCGCCATCTTCTTCGTGAGGGTGGTGACGAGGATGCGCTCGTCCTTCTCGGTGCGCTTCGTGATCTCCTCGAGCAGGTCGTCGATCTGCCCCTTGGTGGGCTTGACGACGATCTGCGGGTCGATGAGCCCGGTCGGGCGGATGATCTGCTCGACGACCGAGTCGGTGATGCCGAGCTCGTACCTCCCGGGGGTGGCGGAGAGGTACACCGTCTGGCCGACCCGCTCCTTGAACTCGTTCCACTTCAGCGGACGGTTGTCGAGGGCACTGGGGAGCCGGAACCCGTGATCCACGAGAGTGCGCTTGCGGGAGGAGTCGCCCTCGTACATCGCTCCGATCTGCGGCACCGTCACGTGCGACTCGTCGATGACGACGAGGAAGTCATCCGGGAAGTAGTCGAGCAGGCAGTGCGGGGCCTCGCCCGGCCCGCGGGCATCGATGTGCCGGGAGTAGTTCTCGATCCCGGAGCAGAAGCCGATCTGCTGCATCATCTCGATGTCGAAGTTCGTGCGCATGCGGAGGCGCTGCGCCTCGAGCAGCTTGCCCTCGCGCTCCAGCACCTTCAGCCGCTCCTCGAGCTCGATCGAGATGGTGCCGATCGCCCGGTTCATCACGTCGCGCTCCGCGACGTAGTGCGAGCCGGGGAACACCGACACGGAGTCCATCTTGCGCACGATATCGCCGGTGAGCGGATGCAGCGTGTACAGGCCCTCGATCTCGTCACCGAACATCTCGATGCGGATCGCGAGCTCCTCGTACATCGGAATGATCTCGATGGTGTCGCCGCGCACGCGGAAGTTGCCGCGGGAGAAGTCCACGTCGTTGCGCTGGTACTGCATCGACACGAATTTGCGGATGAGGTCGTCGCGGTTGACCCGCTGACCCACCTGCAGCGCCATCATCGCGTTGAGGTACTGCACGGGGGCGCCGAGGCCGTAGATGCACGACACCGTGGAGACCACGACAACGTCGCGGCGGCTCAGCAGCGAGTTGGTGGTCGAGTGGCGGAGGCGCTCCACCTCCGCGTTGATCGACGAGTCCTTCTCGATGAAGGTGTCGGTCTGCGGAACGTAGGCCTCGGGCTGGTAGTAGTCGTAGTACGAGACGAAGTACTCGACCGCGTTGTTCGGCAGCAGTTCACGGAACTCGGTCGCGAGCTGGGCCGCCAGCGTCTTGTTGTGGGCGAGCACGAGGGTCGGCCGTTGCACCGCCTCGATCAGCCACGCCGTGGTCGCCGACTTACCGGTTCCGGTGGCCCCGAGCAGCACCACGTCGGTCTCGCCCGCGTTGATGTGACCGGCGAGCTCGGCTATCGCGTGCGGCTGGTCACCGCTCGGCGTGTACTCGCTGACAACCTCGAAGGGGTGAACGGAGCGGGTGGGTTGCATGCTTCGAGTTTAAGCGGGACCACCGACATCCGAGCCCCTTTCAGCTTCAGGCTGAACGCAGCTTCAGGCTGAACGCAGCTTCAGGCTGAACGCAGCTTCAGGCTGAACGCAGCTTCAGGCCGAACGCAGCTTCAGGCCGAACGCAGCTTCAGGCCGAACGCAACGTGTGTTCCGCATCAGCTCGAGGCGGAACGCGGGATGCTCGACCAGAACGCATCGGTCTGGGCGAGCGTCTCCTCGAGTGATCCGTTGGCGTCGATGACGACGTCGGCGATGGTCAGGCGCTCCTCTTCGGAGGCCTGTGCCGCGATCCGCCGTCCTGCCTCCCCCGGCGACATTCCGCGCAACCGCACCAGACGGTCGAGCCGCACGCGGTCGGTGGCGTGCACGACCACGATCGCGTCGAACGGGTGGTCGACGGCGGCCTCCACGAGGAGCGGCACGTCGTAGACGATGCGGGCGCGGGGGTTCGCGGCGGTCGCTTCTGCGATCAGTTCGCGCGTGCGCTCCCGCACCGCAGGGTGGGTGATCGAGTTCAGCACCTCACGCAGACCCGCGTCGGCGAACACGATATCGCCGAGCGCACGGCGGTCGAGCGCTCCGTCCTCGGTGAGCACGTCGGAGCCGAACTCCTCGGCGATCCGACGGAGCGCGGGTGTGCCGGGCTCCACCACCTCACGGGCCAGCACGTCGGCGTCGATGTGCACGGCGCCGTGCTCGGCCAACCGGGAGGCGACCGCCGACTTGCCCGCGGCGATACCGCCCGTCAGCCCGATGAGGAACACGCGTCCATGCTATTCCGCGCCCGACTCGCCTGTGCCGCTCGCGTAGCATCGAACCGCGAAGGGATGCCGATGCTCGAGATACTCACCGGGACGGGGCTGGCCGCGGCCGCCGGACTGAACGCGTACATCCCGTTGCTCGCGCTGGGTCTCGCCGCCCGCTTCCTCGATGTGGTGTCGCTGCCCAGTGGGTGGGCGTGGCTCGAGAACGAGTGGGTGCTCGGCATCGTCGCCGTGCTGCTGGTCATCGAGTTCGTGGCCGACAAGATCCCCGCGGTGGACACGGTCAACGACTGGATCCAGACGCTCGTGCGACCGGCATCCGGTGGTCTCGTGTTCGGTTCGGGGTCGTCGGCGGAGACCGTCGCCGTGACGGATCCGGCCGAGTTCTTCGCGTCGGACTCGTGGGTGCCGATCGCCGTCGGTGCCCTCCTCGCGCTCGGCGTTCACCTCATCAAGATGTCGGTGCGGCCGGTGCTCAACGCGGTGACCGCGGGCATCGCCGCCCCGGTCGTCAGTGCGGCGGAGGATGTCGCGAGCGTTCTGCTCGCCTTCCTCGGCCTGGTCGTGCCCATCCTCGTGGTGATCGCCGTCCCCGCGCTGATCGTGGTCGCCGTGCTCGGCGTTCGCGCGCTGCGGCGCCGGCGGGCCGGCCGCACGGTCGCGACGCGGGTCGCCTGACCGTCCTCCGTCCTGCGCCGCTGTACCGAAGCGCACCGCGCGTCGCGCCGACCGCAGGCAGTGCTCCACCGCTCAACCGCGACAACCGGGCAGACGGCAACGGCCGGACCCCCGAAGGAGCCCGGCCGGTGCCGTGATGCTGGTGGAACTAGCTGTTGCTCGAGAGACGCTCGCGCAGAGCCGCGAGCGACTCGTCGTCGGCGAGGGTTCCCGCACCGCCGGCGTCGCTCGACGGAGCGGAGCTGGAAGCGGACGAGGCGACGGACTCGAAGCTCTCGACCTCGGACGCCGAGGCGACCTGCTTCTTGTGGGCTTCCCAGCGAGCCTGGGCTGCAGCGTAGTCCTGCTCCCACTTCTCGCGCTGGCTCTCGAAGCCTTCCTTCCACTCGTTGGTCTCCGGGTCGAAGCCCTCGGGGTACTTGTAGTTCCCCTGGTCGTCGTACTCGGTGAGCATTCCGTAGAGCGCCGGGTCGAACTCGGTGCCCTCGGGGTCCACGCCCTCGTTGGCCTGCTTGAGGCTCAGCGAGATACGGCGACGCTCGAGGTCGATGTCGATGACCTTGACGAACACCTCGTCGGCGACGGAGACGACCTGCTCGGCGAGCTCGACGTGCTTGCCCGACAGCTCGGAGATGTGCACGAGGCCCTCGATGCCGTCGGCGACGCGAACGAACGCACCGAACGGAACGAGCTTGGTGACCTTACCCGGCGCGACCTGCCCGATGGCGTGCGTGCGGGCGAAGACCTGCCACGGGTCCTCCTGAGTGGCCTTGAGCGACAGCGACACGCGCTCGCGCTCAAGGTCGACCTCGAGAATCTCGACAGTGACTTCCTGGCCCACCTCGACGACCTCGCTGGCGTGCTCGATGTGCTTCCAGCTGAGCTCGGAGACGTGGACGAGCCCGTCTACGCCGCCCAGGTCGACGAACGCACCGAAGTTGACGATCGACGACACGACACCCTTGCGAACCTGGCCCTTGTGCAGGTTGTTGAGGAACGTCGAACGGCTCTCGGACTGCGTCTGCTCCAGCAGGGCACGACGAGACAGCACTACGTTGTTGCGGTTCTTGTCGAGCTCGAGGATCTTGGCCTCGATCTCCTGGCCGAGGTACGGCGTGAGGTCGCGGACGCGGCGCAGCTCGATGAGCGACGCAGGGAGGAAGCCGCGGAGGCCGATGTCGACGATGAGTCCACCCTTGACGACCTCGATGACCGAGCCGGTGACGACGCCATCGGACTCCTTGATCTTCTCGACGTCACCCCAGGCGCGCTCGTACTGCGCGCGCTTCTTGGACAGGATGAGCCGGCCCTCCTTGTCCTCCTTCTGGAGAACGAGAGCCTCGACGCTGTCGCCGACCTGAACAACCTCGCTCGGGTCTACGTCATGCTTGATGGAGAGTTCGCGGGAGGGGATGACGCCCTCGGTCTTGTAACCGACATCGAGGAGCACCTCGTCACGGTCGATCTTCACAACGGTGCCCTCGATGAGGTCTCCGTCGTTGAAGAACTTCATAGTCTTTTCGACCGCGGCGAGGAAGTCTTCTGCGGAGCCGATGTCGTTCACGGCTACCTGCTTGAGCGCCTTGTCGGTCGTTACGATTGTCATAAAAGTGGTTACTCCAGGATGGACATGGTCGTTGGTCACGAGCGGGATCGTGCTTGGGGGATGCTTCCGCCGTGACGGCGAATAGGAATGCCGCAGAATTGCGACTCTCAAGTCTATCGTCCGCTGCAACACCGCGCCAGTCGCGGCACGGTCCCTGAGCCTGTCGAAGGGACCCAAACCGACGTCACACGTCACGGCCCACGGTCCCTGAGCCTGTCGAAGGGACGCAAGGCGGCGTCACGTCCCTTCGACGAGCTCAGGGACCGTATGGGCACCGCAAGCGCCAGGCGACGTCACGGCCCACGGTCCCTGAGCCTGTCGAAGGGACGCGAACCGACGTCACGGCCCTTCGACGAGCTCAGGCCCCGCAGAGACCGCGGGGGCGTCAGGGAGTGGCGGGCCGGCGGTGGGCGGCACCGGGGTGGGCCGCGGGCAGCCGCGCGACGCCCTCGCCGAACAGTCGCTCGCGCAGCGTGCCCGGCTCGTACGCCGTGCGGTAGAGGCCGCGCTCCTGCAACGCGGGCACGACGTACTCCACGAAGTTCTCGACGGTGCCCGGCGTGGTGAACTGGCGGAGATTGAATCCGTCGATGCCGGTGTCGCGCACCCAGCCATCGATCGCGTCGGCGATGTCGTCGCCGGTGCCCATCGCGAAGAACGGTCCGCGGTCGAACCGCGTCACGGCCCGGAGCGCGTCGCCGACGGTGGATCCCGGCGCGTAGCGGGCCGCCGTGGAGGCGTCGCGCCCGGCGCCGATGCTCGCCAGGACGTCGGACATCGGCGTCTCGGGCGGATACGCGGCGAGGTCGATCCCGCTGCCGCCACCCGCGTGGGCGAGGTACCCCTCGGCACTCGCGAGAGTCTCGTACTCGGCGGCGCGGCGCTCGGCCTCCGACCGCGTTCTGCCGGCGATGAGCACGGCGCTCCCGAGGGTGCGCACCGCGTCGGGTCCGCGGCCGTTCCGTTCCGCGAGGCCCTTGATGTCGGCGATGCTCGCGGCGAAGTCGCCCAGCGACGACCCGCCGACGAAGACCGCCTCGGCGTGCTTCGCCGCGAACGCGCGACCGGCGGGCGAACTGCCCGCCTGATAGATCACCGGAGTGCGCTGGGCCGACGGCTCGGAAAGGTGAGGACCGGCGACACGGAAGTACGTCCCGTCGTGGTCGATGCGGCGCACCCGATCCGGATCGCTGTAGACGCCGCGGTCCGCGTCCCGGCGCACGGCGTCATCCGCCCACGACCCCTCCCAGAGCTGGTACAGCACGTCGAGGTACTCGTCCGCCCGCGCGTAGCGTTCCGCGTGGCTCAGCTCGTCGGCGAGACCGAAGTTGCGGGCGGCGTTCGGCAGGTAGGAGGTGACCACGTTCCAGCCGAACCGGCCCTTCGTGAGGTGGTCGAGCGTGCTGGCGCGGCGGGCGAAGGGGAACGGCGGCTCGTAGGTGGTGGAGAACGTCGCCACGAACCCGAGACGCGTGGTCACGGCCGCCATGGCGGGGATCACGAGCAGCGGGTCGTTGTTCGGGATCTGCACGGCCTCGCGCAGGGCGGTCTCCGGTCCGTCGCGGTACCCGTCGTATGCGCCGAGCACGTCGGCCAGGAACACCGCGTCGAACAGGCCTTCCTCGAGCAGCCGGGCCTCGTCGGTCCAGAAGTCGAGATCGGTGTACCGCGATCTGGTGTTGCCCGGTGCACGCCACATGCCGTGCGAGATGTGCCCCACCGTGTTCATCTCGAACAGGTTGAAGCTGAGCGGGCGCGTCACGCTGCGAGCGCCGACCGCAGCGTGTCGAGGCCGACGCCGCCGAGGTCGAGGGCACGGCGGTGGAACTCCTTGATGTCGAAGTCGGCACCGGCGCGACGTTCGTAGTCGTCGCGCAGCTGCTCCCAGATCCGCTGCCCCACCTTGTACGAGGGCGCCTGTCCCGGCCAGCCGAGGTAGCGGTTCACCTCGAAGCGCACGAAGCCGTCGTTCATGTTCACGTTGCTGCGCAGGAAGTCGAGCGCGTAGGCGGCATCCCAGGTGCCGTTCCCGTCGGGTCGGGGCTTCCGCAGGTGCACTCCGATGTCGAGCACCACACGGGCGGCGCGCATCCGCTGGCCGTCGAGCATGCCGAGCCGATCGGCGGGGTCGTCGAGGTAGCCCAGCTGCTGCATGAGCCGCTCAGCGTAGAGCGCCCAACCCTCGGCGTGGCCGGACGTGCCGGCGATGCGTCGCCAGCTGTTGAGGCGGGACTTGTTGTAGGTGGCCTGACCGATCTGCAGGTGGTGACCGGGGACGCCCTCGTGGTACACGGTCGTGAGTTCGCGCCAGGTGTCGAACTCGGTCACGCCCTCGGGAACCGACCACCACATCCGGCCCGGACGGGAGAAGTCGTCGGCGGGCCCGGTGTAGTAGATGCCGCCCTCCTGGGTGGGCGCGATCCTGCACTCCAGCGCGCGGATCTCCTCCGGGATGTCGAACGAGGTGCGCCCGAGCTCCTCCACCGAGCGATCGCTGGTCTCCTGCATCCACCGCTGCAGCGCGTCGGTGCCGTGCAGTTTGCGGCTCGGATCGTTGTCGAGGTACTCGATCGCCTCCAGCACGGAAGCGCCCGGCAGGATCTCCCGGGCGATGGCCTCCTGCTCGGCCACCATGCGAGCGAGCTCCTCGATGCCCCACTCGTAGGTCTCGTCGAGGTCGATCGTGGCGCCGAGGAAGCTCTGGGAGGCGAGAGCGTAGTGGTCCCGTCCGACGGCATCGTCCTCGCGTGCTGCCGGTTCGAGCTCCGACTCGAGGAACCCCGCGAGCGCGTCGTAGGCCTCCCTCGACCTGCCCGCACCCGAGGCGAGGTCGGCGCGGAGCGAGTCGGGCAGTTCCCCGTCGCTCGCGGCGGCGCCGGTGGTGAAGGAATCGAAGAACCCGTTTCCGGCCGCGTGCTTGCGGGCCTGCGCGGCCACCTCGCGTACCTGTCGCTTGGCGGGTGTGGTTCCGGTGCGGATGCCCTCCCGAAGCGTCTCGATGTAGCCGGCCACGGCGCCGGGAACGTTGTCGAGGCGGGTGGCGATGTGCACCCAGTCGGATTCGGAGCCGGTGGCCATGAGGTCGAAGATCTCGCGGATCTCCTGCGCGGGCGACGCGATGACGTTCAGATCCCGCAGCGGAAAGCCGGCGGCGTTCTGGTCGAGCCCGAGCTGCAGGTCGCGCCGCAGGTCCGCCTTCGTCACCTCGTCGACCCCGTCCTGGGGCGTCGCCGCGTCGAGATCGGTGAGCACCCGCTTCGACTCCTCGGTCCGCCGCTCGGCGCCGGCGGGCGAGTAGTCGCTGTACTCCCCCTCGCGGCCGGGCCGGCCGAGGTATACGCGCAGCTCCGGTGTCAGGTCGAGAAGCGTATCGACCCATGCGTCGGCGATCGCGTCGATGGGCGTGGGGGTGCGTGGGGTGTCGGAACCGGTCATGCGATCCAGACTATTCGCCCCGCCCTCGTCTCGACACGGCCGGGTCAGGAGCTTTCGGTGCCCAGCACGGCGAGCACGTCGTCCACCGTTTCCGCCCGGCGCAGCCGGCTCGCATGGGTCTCGTCGAGGAGGATGTCGGCGAGGCGCGCGAGCAGCGCGATGTGCCTGCCCTCGGCCGCGGCGATGCCGATGACCACCGTGACCGTCTCGCCGTTCCAGTCCACGCCGTCGGGGAAGCGCAGCACAATGAGTGCATCCTCCAGCACGGCGCCCTTGCCCGAGATCGTGCCGTGCGGCAGGGCGATGCCCTCGCCCACGTAGGTCGAGACCGTCTTCTCCCGCCGCAGCATGGAGTCGACGTAGGACTCCTCGACGGCGCCCGCGGCCACGAGCGCGGCACCGGCCTGCCGCACCGCGTCGAGCCGGTCGTCGGCCCGCGCATCGAGCTGGACCGACTCCCGGTGGAGCAGGGCGCCGAGGTGCGTCGCCATCAGTGGGCCGCCTCGTCCCAATTGGAGCCGCGGCCCACCTGCACGTCGAGCGGTACGGTCAGTTCCGCGGCGTGCGCCATTCGGTCGGTCACCACGGCCTCGACCGCATCCCACTCCCCCGCCTTCACCTCGAAGACGAGCTCGTCGTGCACCTGCATGAGCATGCGCGACTCGAGGCCCTGCTGCGCGAAGTCGGCTTCGATGCGCATCATCGCGAACTTCATGATGTCGGCCGCCGAGCCCTGGATCGGCGCGTTGAGCGCGGCCCGTTCGGCGTTGTCGCGCAGCACGCGGTTCGGGCTCTTCAGCTCGGGGAACGGGCGCCGCCGTCCGAAGATGGTCTCGGTGTAGCCGTCGTCGCGCGCCTGCTCCACCACGTTGCGGAGGTAGTCGCGCACGGCGCCGAACCGGGTGAAGTAGTCGGTCATCAACTGCTTCGCCTCGCCCGACTCGATGCGCAACTGCTTCGAGAGGCCGAACGCGCTGAGTCCGTATGCCAGACCGTAGGACATCGCCTTGACCTTGCTGCGCATCTCCGACGTCACGTCGGCCGGGTCGACCCGGAAGATGCGGGACCCGACGAACCGGTGCAGGTCCTCACCGCTCCGGAACGCCTCGATGAGGCCCGCATCGCCGGAGAGGTGCGCCATGATCCGCATCTCGATCTGCGAGTAGTCGGCCGTGAGGAGAGTCTCGTAGCCCTCGCCCACCCGGAA
The DNA here is from genome assembly GCF_008642235.1 of Planctomonas psychrotolerans. Taxonomy (GTDB): domain Bacteria; phylum Actinomycetota; class Actinomycetes; order Actinomycetales; family Microbacteriaceae; genus Planctomonas; species Planctomonas psychrotolerans. Next base: position 284,686 of record NZ_SJEV01000002.1, read on the forward strand.
GGTGGTGCGGATGCGCCGTCCCTCCTCGGTGCGGATCGGGATGTTCTGCAGGTTCGGATCCGTGGACGAGATGCGTCCGGTGCTCGTGCCGGTCTGCACGTAGCTGGTGTGGATGCGTTCGTCGGTGCCGATGGACCGCTCGAGGGTCTCGATGATCTGGCGGAGCTTGCTCTTGTCGCGGTGCTCGAGCAGCAGGTCGAGGAAGGGATGCGGGTGGCTCGCCTGCAGGTCGGCGAGAGCACCGGCATCCGTGGAGAAGCCGGTCTTGTTCGCCCGGGTCTTGGGCATGCCGAGCTGGTCGAAGAGCACTTCCTGCAGCTGCTTCGGCGATCCGAGGTTCAGCTCGCGGCCCACCTCGGCGTACGCGCGGGCGGCGAGATCGGAGATCCGCTCGGCGAGCGAGGCGGAGAGGTCGGCGAGACCGGGGCGATCGATGGTCACGCCGCGGAGTTCCATGCGGGCGAGCACGCCGATGATCGGCAGTTCGAGGTCGGTGAGCACCGACAGGGTCTTCTCGTCGAACTCCGCGCGCATGGCGTCGGCCACCCGGAGGGTGAACCACGCCTCGAGGGGCGCGGTGAGCACGTCGTCGAGCTGCAGCAGCTGGTTGGCGTCGGGCTGCGGCAGGTCCTCGTTGAGGTGGCGGGACACGAGGGCGGCGAGGGTCTTGTCGGGCGTGCCGGGGCGCAGCAGCCACCCCGCGACGTGGGCGTCGAAGGCGAGGCCGGCGAAATCGAGTTCCGACCGGATCATGGCTTTCACCTGATACTTGGCGTCGCTCATCACCTTCGGGGCGTCGCTGGCGAGCCACCGTTCGAACGGCGCGTAGTCCGCGCGTCCGGGCGTCCACGGCAGTGTCACCGCCTCGGTGGCGCTCGCGACACCGAAGCCCACGGCGCGGCCGTCGAGCACCTCGACGGTGAGACCGAGACCGTTCGGCGTGGCTGCCGCCGATCGAGTGAGCCACTTCTCGAGTTCCTCGTCGAGCAGCGTCTGCGTCGCCGGATGCGGCGTGCGCGCGGTGACGTCCTCGTTCACCGGCGATTCGACCGTCGATGCGCTGGATACGGACTCCTCCGCGCCCTCGAGCTTCAGCACGCGGTCGAGCAGCGTCTTGAACTCAAGACGTCCGAAGATCTCGCGCAGGGCGGGCTCGTCGATCGGGCGGCGCTCGAGGTCGTCCGGGCCGACCGGCAGCTCGACGTCTACGAGCAGGCGGTTGAGTTTGCGGTTGCGCACCACGTTCTCGGCCTGCGCGCGCAGGTTCTCGCCGACCTTGCCGCCGATCTCGTCGCGGCGCTCGAGCACGGCATCCAGGCTGCCGTACTGGGTGAGCCACTTGGCGGCGGTCTTCGGGCCGACCTTGTCGACGCCGGGGAGGTTGTCGCTCGTCTCCCCCACCAGGGCGGCGATGTCCGGATACTGCTCGGGCGCCACCCCGTACTTCTCGAACACCTTCGCGGCGTCGTAGCGGGTGAGCTGGGACACGCCCATGGCCGACGGGTAGAGCAGCGTCACGTCGTCGTTGACGAGCTGGATGGTGTCGCGGTCGCCAGAGACGACGAGCACCCGGTAGCCCTGCTCGCGTCCCTTCGTGGCGAGGGTGGCGAGGATGTCGTCGGCCTCGAAGTCCTCCTTGGCGAGGGTGACGATGTTCATCGACTTGAGCGCGTCCTGCAGCAGGGGGATCTGGCCGCCGAACTCGGGCGGGGTGTCGCCGCGGGTCCCCTTGTAGTCGGCGTACTCCCTCGTGCGGAACGAGTACCGGGAGATGTCGAAGGCGACGGCGATGTGCGTGGGCTTCTCGTTCTGCAGGAGCAGCAGCAGCATCGCGAGGAAGCCGTGGATGGCGTTGGTGTGCTGGCCGTCCTTCGTGGAGAAACTGTCGACCGGAAGCGCGTAGAACGCTCGGAACGCCAGGGAATGGCCGTCGACGATGAGAAGGGTAGGCTTTTCGCTGTTCGGCACACGGCAAGCCTATAAGGGACTCCCGACAGGCCCTCCCCGCCCGGAGGAGCTCGTCCGCCGCCGGTCCGATCCTCCCTTCCGCATTCGCCGTCCCAGCCCGTCGAGGAGATCATGTCCACCGCCGCCGCGCCCTCGCCGGACGACCGGGCGTCGCACCGGCTGCCCACCGACATCGGTGCGCTCGCCGAGAAGATGGGCATCGAGGTGCTGGAGCTCGGAGCGGAGCATTCGGTGGCCACCATGCCGGTGGAGGGCAACACGCAGCCCTACGGCATTCTGCACGGTGGCGCGCACGTGGTGCTGGCGGAATCGCTGGGGTCGATGTCGGCGAGCATGCACGCCGGTCCGGACCGCATCGCCGTCGGCATCGAGCTGAACGCGAGTCACAGCCGCTCCGTCACCGAGGGCACCGTCACCGGCACCTGCACTGCCCTGCACCTCGGCCGCACGCTCACGACCCACGAGATCGTGGTGACGGACGCCGACGGACGCCGGTTGTCCACCGTCCGCATCACGAACCTTCTCCGCGACCGCGCCTGACTCTCGGTCAGCGGCACGCGCGGCCAGGCGGCATGCACGCGCGGCGGTCGCCGCGGGCGGCTACTTCTTGGTGCTGAGCTGCTCGATGATCGCCTGGGCGACGTCGTGCATCGTGAGGCGACGGTCCATCGACGCCTTCTGGATCCAGCGGAACGCCTCGGGCTCGGTGAGGCCCATCTTCTCGTTAAGCAGGCCCTTGGCGCGGTCGACGAGCTTGCGGGTCTCGAACCGCTCGACGAGGTCGGTGACCTCGGCCTCGAGGGTGAGGATCTGGGCGTAGCGCGCGAGAGCGATCTCGATCGCGGGCAGCAGGTCGTTGGGGGTGAAGGGCTTCACCACGTAGGCGAGGGCGCCGGCCTCGCTGGCGCGCTCCACGAGCTCCTTCTGGCTGAAGGCGGTCAGCAGCACGACGGGCGCGATGTGCCCCTTGCTCAGCCGCTCAGCGGCGGAGATGCCGTCGAGCTGGGGCATCTTCACGTCCATGATGACGAGGTCGGGACGCAACTCGGTGGCGAGGGCGACCGCGGTCTCACCGTCTCCGGCCTCGCCGACGACCTCGAAGCCGTTGTCGCGGAGCGTCTCGACGATGTCGAGGCGGATGAGCGATTCGTCCTCCGCTACGACGACGCGACGGGGGGCGGACGAGGATGCTTCTTGGTCAGACACGACCTAGAGCCTACGGTATTCTGAACCTCGCCGTGGTGAGCCGGATTGGCGGAATGGCAGACGCGGGGCACTCAAAATGCTTTGTCCGAGAGGACGTGCGGGTTCAAGTCCCGCATCCGGCACCACGGAATTCCGACCGGTAGCGGCGGGGCTGCTCAACGCCCCGACGGGTCGGGATGGGCGTTCTTCACGCCGGTGAGCGCCGACCCGGTGCCGCGCTGCGAGCCGGGGATCACGCTGAACTTGCCGTTCGTCTCGAGCACCACGGCGGCGATCGAGTCGAGGTCGCCGTACCCGCTGGCGCGGATCACCTGGCGGATCTCCGACTCCGTCACGCGGGTGGACTTCAGCGCGTGCGTGATCATCATCCCGTCCTGGAGGAGCAGCTGGGGTTCGGCGGTGATGACCCGGCGGACGCGCTCGCGGCGCGATGACAGCCCGGCCACGATCAGCTGCAGCACCACGAGGAGGGCGAGGGCGGTGGCGCCGTCGGCCCACGACACCGTGTCGCTGAGCAGAATGGTGGCGAGCGTCGAGCCGAGGGCGACCGTGACGATGAAGTCGAAGGCATTCAGCTGACTGAGCGTGCGCTTGCCGGTGAGGCGGAGCAGCAGCATCAGCGTGACGTATGCCGCCGTGCCGAGGATCAGGATGCGCAGGATGTCGGACCAGGTGTCGAACCACATCACTCCGGCTTACCACGGAACCCGGCCGCGTGCGCCGCCAACCCGCGCCGCGGACCCCGGCCGCGGATGCCCCCGTTAGCGCGCTCGCCGCCCGTGCTCCGTGCGCCCGCCCGAGGTGTGGACGGGGCGAGGGCACGGAAGACGGGCGGCGAGGGTGCGAACGTCTTAGAGGACGTCTCCGACGCGGTGCACGCGGATGTCGTTGGTCGTCCCGGGGATTCCGGGAGGGGATCCGGAGATGATGACGACCTTCTCGCCGGCGACGGCCATTCCGGTCGACGTGAGCACCTCGTCCACCTGCGCGACCATCTGGTCGGTGTGGGTGACGCGCGAGACGACGAACGACTCCACACCCCAGTTGAGCGCCATGCGGCGACGGATGGCGGGGTCGGGCGTGAACGCCAGGATCGGGATGCCGTTGCGCAGGCGCGCCATGCGGCGCACCGAGTCGCCCGACTCGGTGAACACGCAGAGGAACTTGGCCTCGACGAACTCGCCCACCTCGGCGGCGGCGAGGGTGATCGCACCACCCTGGGTGAACGGGCGAGTGCCGAGCCCGGCGATGCGGTCGAGGCCGTGCTCCTCGGTGGACTCGATGATGCGGGCCATGGTCTCGACGGTCACCACAGGGAACTCTCCCACGCTGGTCTCGCCGCTCAGCATGAGCGCGTCGGCGCCGTCCAGCACCGCGTTGGCGCAGTCGGACGCCTCGGCGCGCGTGGGGCGCGGGCTCGAGATCATCGTCTCGAGCATCTGGGTGGCCACGATCACCGGCTTGGCCCGGCGACGGGCGAGCTCGACGGCCCGCTTCTGCACGATGGGCACGGCCTCGAGCGGCAGTTCGACACCCAGGTCGCCGCGGGCGACCATGATGGCGTCGAACGCGTCGACGATCTCCTCGAGCGCCTCGACGGCCTGCGGCTTCTCGATCTTCGCGACGACGGGGATCTTGCGACCCTCCTCCGCCATGATCTCGTGCACGCGCACGATGTCGGAGGCGTTCCGCACGAACGACAGGGCAATCATGTCGGCACCGAGGCGGATGCCCCAGCGGAGGTCGGCTTCGTCCTTCTCGGACAGCGCGGGGACGTTCACCGCGACGCCGGGCAGGTTGATGCCCTTGTTGTTCGAGACCGCACCGGGGACCTCGACGACGGTCTTCACGCGGGTGCCGTCGGACTCGACGACGCGCAGCGTGACGCGGCCGTCGTCGATCAGCAGCGGGTCGCCCGGCTTCACGTCGCCGGGGAGGCCCTTGTACGTGGTCGACGCGATGTCCTTCGTACCCTCGATGTCCTCGACGGTGATGGTGAAGGTGTCACCCACGGCGAGGTCGTGCGGCCCGGCGGCGAACTTGCCGAGGCGGATCTTGGGGCCCTGAAGGTCGACCAGCACGGCGACGGCACGACCGGACTCCTCGCTCGCCTCGCGGATCCTGGCGTAGATGCCCTCGTGCACGTCGTAGCTTCCGTGGCTGAGGTTCATCCGAGCCACGTCGACACCGGCATCGATAATGGCCCGGATGTTCTCCAGCGAGGAGGTCGCCGGGCCGAGGGTGGCGACGATCTTGGCGCGTCTGCTCATACTGTGTGTGCTCACATTTCTGCGCCGGTCAGCGCGTTGTGATGATGGTGGGGATGGAAGCTGATGGCCGCGGTTCCGCGGCGCCCGTCAGATGGTGAGGGCGCGATCGGTGGGCCGAACCGGGAACGGGAGTTCTGTCTCCCCTTCAAGGTAGCGGTCCACGGCGGACGCCGCAGCCCGACCCTCGGCGATGGCCCAGACGATGAGCGACTGTCCTCGACCCGCGTCGCCGGCGACGAAGACGCCGGGCTCCGAGGTCTGGTACTCGCCGTCGCGTCCCACGTTGCCGGAGTCGTCGAACGGCAGTGAGAGCTGCGCGGAGAGGTCGTCGCGCTCCGGGCCGGTGAACCCGAGGGCCAGCAGCACGAGGTCGGCGGGGATCTCGCGCTCGGTTCCGGCTCGCGGCACGCGGCGGCCGTCGCGGTACTCGGTCTCCGCGATCCGGATGGCGCGGACGCCGCCGTCCTCGTTCGGCAGGAACTCGACGGTCGAGGCGAGGTACGCCCGCTCGCCGCCCTCCTCGTGCGCGCTGGAGACCTCGAAGAGCGTGGGGTTGGTCGGCCACGGCTGCTCGTCCGGCCGTGCGGCGGGGGGCTGCTTGCCGATGGCGAGGTTCGTCACCGACGCCGCCTTCTGCCGGTGCGCCGTGCCGATGCAGTCGGCACCGGTGTCGCCGCCGCCGAGGATGACGACGTGCTTGTCGGTCGCGGAGATCTGGTCGGGGACGTCGTCGCCCGCGGTGGCGTGGTTCGACTGGGTGAGGTACTCCATGGCGAAGTGCACACCGGCGAGGTCGCGCCCCGGGATGGGCAGGTCGCGCGGAACCATGGCGCCGGTGGCGATCACGACGGCGTCGTAGCGCTGGCGGAGGTCGGCCCAGCGGATGTCCACGCCGATGTTCACCCCGGCCCGGAATCGCGTCCCCTCGGCCATCATCTGGTTGAGGCGGGCCTCGAGGTGCTTCTTCTCCATCTTGAAGTCGGGGATGCCGTAGCGCAGCAGTCCGCCGATGCGGTCGTCGCGCTCGAAGACGGCGACCGTGTGCCCGGCGCGGGTGAGCTGCTGGGCGGCGGCGAGACCGGCGGGACCGGAGCCGACGACGGCGACCGTCTTGCCGGTCAGGCGCTCCGGCGGATGCGGCTGCACCCAGCCGTTCGCGAACGCCTGGTCGATGATCGACACCTCGACCTGCTTGATGGTCACGGCGGGCTGATTGATGCCGAGCACGCACGAGCTCTCGCACGGTGCGGGGCACAGCCGGCCGGTGAACTCCGGGAAGTTGTTGGTGAGGTGCAGGCGCTCGATGGCCTGACGTCCCTCGCCCCGCCACATGAGGTCGTTCCACTCGGGGATGAGATTCCCGAGCGGGCAGCCCTGGTGGCAGAACGGGATGCCGCAGTCCATGCAGCGGCCGGCCTGGCGGCGCAGCTCGTTGGAGTCCTGCTGCTCGTAGACCTCTTTCCAGTCCATGAGCCGCACGGGCACGGGTCGTCTCGCCGGGAGCTCGCGCTCGCGGACCTTGAGGAATCCCTTCGGATCAGCCACCGGTCACCTCCAGAATCCTTCCCCAGACCACGTCCCCATCGGGGTCGAGTCCCTCGTTGACGGCGTTCTGGCGCATGGCCAGCACCGCCGCGTAGTCGCGCGGGAGCACCTTGACGAAGTCCTGCACGGTCGCGTCGAAGTCGGCGAGCATGCGCGCGGCGACGGCGGAGTCGGTCTCGGCCACGTGCTCGGTGAGCAGGTCGCGCAGGATTTCGATGTCGGCGCTGCCGAGCGGATGCAGTTCGAGCTCGCCCGACTCGAGCGAGTCGCGGTTCACCCGGTCGGGCACGAGCCGGTGGATGTAGGCGGTTCCGCCCGACATTCCGGCGCCGAGGTTGCGGCCGGTCTCGCCGAGGATCACCGCGAGGCCGCCGGTCATGTACTCGAGCGCGTGGTCGCCCACGCCCTCCGCCACCGCGGTCGCCCCCGAGTTGCGCACGAGGAACCTCTCCCCCACGATGCCGCGCAGGAACATGCTGCCCTGCGTGGCGCCGTAGCCGATCACATTGCCGGCGAGCACGTTGTGCTCGGCCGGGAAGGACGCGCTGCGGTCGGGGCGCACGGTGATGCGGCCGCCGGAGAGTCCCTTGCCCACGTAGTCGTTGCTGTCGCCCTCGAGGCGCAGGGTGATGCCGGGCGGCAGGAAGGCGCCGAACGACTGGCCCGCCGATCCGGTGAGGGTGATGTCGATGGTGCCGGGCGGCAGGCCGTTCACCCCGTGCTTGCGGGTGAGGAAGTGGCCGAGCATGGTTCCGACGGCGCGCTCGGTGTTGCGCACCGGCATGGAGATGGAGACCGGGGTGCCATGGGCGATCGCCTCGGCACTGCGGTGCAGCAGCTCGTTGTCGAAGTGCTCCTCCAGCTCATGGTCCTGCGGCACCCGGTTGATGCGGGGCTCGTCGTCGGCGAACTCGGGGCCGATGAGGATGGGCGTGAGGTCGAGACCGTCCGCCTTCCAGTGCTTGATGGCCGCGTCGACGTTCAGCAGTTCGCTGTGTCCGATCGCTTCCTCGAGGGACCGGAAACCGAGCTCGGCGAGGTACTCCCGCACTTCCTGCGCGAGGAACTCGAAGAAGTTGACGAGGAACTCCGGCTTGCCGTTGAAGCGCGAGCGCAGTTCGGGGTTCTGGGTCGCCACGCCCACCGGGCAGGTGTCGAGGTGGCAGACCCGCATCATGATGCATCCGGAGACGATGAGCGGCGCCGTGGCGAAGCCGTACTCCTCGGCTCCCAGCAGCGCGGCGACGAGCACGTCGCGCCCGGTCTTCATCTGACCGTCGACCTGCACGACCACCCGGTCCCGCATGCCGTTCAGCATGAGGGTCTGCTGGGTCTCGGCGAGGCCGATCTCCCACGGGGTGCCGGCGTGCTTCAGAGAGTTGAGCGGGCTCGCGCCGGTGCCGCCGTCGTGGCCGGAGATGAGCACCACGTCGGCGAGGGCCTTGGTCACGCCCGCGGCCACCGCACCGATGCCGGACTGGCTGACGAGCTTCACGTGCACGCGGGCGGACGGGTTGGCCCGCTTCAGGTCGAAGATGAGCTGCTTGAGGTCCTCGATCGAGTAGATGTCGTGATGCGGCGGCGGCGAGATGAGGCCGACGCCGGCGGTCGCGTTGCGGGTGCGCGCGATCCACGGGTACACCTTGGTCGGCGGCAACTGCCCGCCCTCGCCGGGCTTCGCGCCCTGCGCCATCTTGATCTGGATGTCGTCCGCGTGGGTCAGGTACATGCTCGTCACGCCGAACCGGCCCGACGCGACCTGCTTGATGGCGCTGCGGCGCTCGGGGTCGAGCAGGCGCTCGACGTCTTCGCCGCCCTCGCCCGTGTTCGACTTGGCACCGAGCTGGTTCATCGCGATCGCGAGGGCCTCGTGCGCCTCCTGCGAGATGGAGCCGTAGCTCATCGCGCCGGTGGAGAACCGCTTGACGATCGCGCTGACCGGCTCGACCTCGTCGATCGGCACCGGATGCCGCGATCCCGCCTCGATGCTGAACAGCCCGCGGAGGGTCATCAGCTTCTTGGCCTGCTCGTCCACCATGCGCGTGTAGTCGCGGAAGATGTCGTAGCGACGTGTGCGGGTGGAGTGCTGCAGGCGGAACACGGTGTCGGGGTTGAAGAGGTGCGGCGGCCCGTCGCGGCGCCACTGATACTCACCGCCGGTGTTGAGTCGCTCGTGCGCGATGATCGCGCCGTCGGGCGGATACGCCGCGGAGTGCCGGGAGGCGCTCTCGGCCGCGATGACGTCGATGCCGACCCCGCCGAGGCGGGTGGGCGTGCCGGTGAAGTACTGGTCGATGAACTCGCGGCTGAGTCCCACGGCCTCGAACGTCTGCGCCGCCGCGTACGACGACACGGTGGAGATGCCCATCTTCGACATGATCTTGAGCACGCCCTTGCCGAGCGCCTTGATCAGGTTCTTGACGGCCTTCTCCGGCGTCACGCCGGTGATCATGCCGCTCCGCACCAGGTTCTCGCACGTCTCCATGGCGAGATACGGGTTCACGGCGGATGCGCCGTAGCCCATCAGGGTCGCCACGTGGTGCACCTCGCGCACGTCGCCGGCCTCGACGACGATGCCGACGCGCATGCGGTTCTCGGTGCGGATGAGGTGGTGGTGCACGGCGGCGACCATGAGCAGCGACGGGATGGGAGCGAGGTCGCTGGTGGAGTCGCGATCGCTCAGCACGAGGAACATCGCCCCGTGCGCGATTGCCTCGTCGGCCTCGCGGCACATCGCCTGGATGCGGCGCTCCATGGCCTGCGGCCCGTCGTCCACGCGATACAGACCGCGGATGGTGGTGGTGGTGCGACTGCCCGGGTGCGGGTCGATGTGCTGGATCTTCGCCAGCTCGTCGTTGTCGATCACCGGGAAGTCGAGAATCACCTGACGGGCGTGCTCGGGCGTCGCGGAGAGGAGGTTGCGCTCCGGTCCGAGGCCGAGCTTGAGGGAGGTCACGACCTCCTCGCGGATGGAGTCGAGCGGCGGATTCGTGACCTGCGCGAACTGCTGGGTGAAGTAGTCGAACAGCAGGCGGGCTCGGGTGGACAGCACGGCGATCGGCGTGTCCGAGCCCATGGCTCCGAGCGGCTCCGCTCCCTTCTGCGCCATGGGCGCGAGCAGGATGCGGACCTCCTCCTCGGTGTAGCCGAAGGTGCGCTGGCGGCGCACGACCGACGCCGGGGTGTGCACGATGTGCTCCCGCTCGGGGAGGTCGTTCAGGTTGATGCGGCCGTCGTCCAGCCAGTCCGCCCACGGCTGCGACGCCGCGAGCTCCCCCTTGACCTCGTCGTCCTCGATGAGGCGACCGGCCTCGGTGTCGACGAGGAACATCTTGCCGGGGCGCAGGCGGCCCTTCCGCACGACCCGCGCGGGGTCGATGTCGAGCACGCCGATCTCGCTCGCGAGGACGACGAGACCCTCGTCGGTGACGAGGTACCGTCCGGGGCGGAGGCCGTTGCGGTCGAGGGTGGCGCCCACGAGCGCGCCGTCGGTGAAGACGATGGCAGCGGGGCCGTCCCACGGCTCCATGAGCATCGAGTGGTACTCGTAGAACGCGCGCCGGGTGGGGTCGATGTCGGTCTGGTTCTCCCAGGCCTCCGGCACCATCATCATCACCGCGTGCGGCAGCGATCGGCCGGTCAGGCTGAGCAGCTCGACCACCTCGTCGAACGACGCGGAGTCGCTCGCGCCGGGCGTGACGATGGGGAGCATCGGACCGAGGTCGCCGAGGAGTTCGGACTCGAGCTGCGACTGGCGCGCGCGCATCCAGTTGCGGTTGCCCTGCACGGTGTTGATCTCGCCGTTGTGCGCGATCATGCGGAACGGCTGGGCCAGCGGCCAGGACGGGAACGTGTTGGTGGAGTAGCGGGAGTGCACGAGCGCGAGCTTCGACGCGAAGCGCGGGTCGGACAGGTCGGGGTAGAACGGCTCCAGCTGCAGCGTGGTGACCATGCCCTTGTAGACCAGCGTGCGCGCGGACAGCGACGCGAAGTACGCGGTGAGCGAGCGCTCGGCGCGCTTCCGCAGCCGGTAGGCCTGGCGGTCGAGCGCGATTCCGGCGACCGGCGCGCCCGCGTCGGTGCGCCGGATGCTCGACACGAACAGCTGCTCGATCACCGGCATCGCGCCGCGGGCGAGGTTGCCGAGTTCATCGGCGTTGGTGGGCACGTCACGCCAGCCGAGGACGGTGAGGTCCTCCTCCTCGGCGAGAACGGCGATGCCGGACTTGATCCGCTCGCGCTCGTCGTCATCGGTCGGCAGGAAGGCGAGGCCCACGGCGTAGGCGCCGGGCTCGGGCAGCTCGAACGGGACGACCTCGCGGAGGAACGCATCGGGCACCTGGGTGACGATGCCGGCGCCGTCTCCGGTGCCCGCGTCGGACCCGATGGCTCCGCGGTGCTCGAGGTTCCGCAGCGCGCCGAGTGCCGCGTCGATGATGTCGTGGCCCGCCGTGCCCCGGAGGGTGGCGACCATGGCGAGACCGCAGGCGTCCTTCTCGAAGCGCGGGTCGTACATGCCCTGCGCGAGCGGGGTGGTGCTGAAGTGCGGTGCGCCGGCGGGCGCCGGGCTAACGTTCGTCGTCATGGACAATCGTCCTCACATGGCCGGAAAGATATGGGGAGGAGGGACGACGTCGGCCCGGAAGAAGTGTGCCGGAAACCGGCAGGCGAAGAACTCGGTGGGGCTGTTCCGCCCCGCGTCTAGGACTTCGCGCGGGTTCCGCTTGTGGCGGCCGCAGAACTCGCCGCTTCGTGGTGTTCGAGAGCGCTCGAGCCGTTCTCGAAATCCGAATCGGTGTACACGGATTCTACATCAGCGCGGGCGGGCGCCCACTCACGGCCGGGGACGTAGACGCTGATCTCCTTGCCGGGGTGGCGACGGGTCTGCACGATGAACAGCACCACGCCGATCACGATCGCGGCGAGGGCCGCCCACACGTTCGTGCGGATACCGAAGAAGATTTCGCTCGGGTCGATGCGGATCGACTCGAAGACGGAACGTCCGATGCCGTACCAGATGAGGTAGAGCGCAAAGGCCCGTCCCCAGCGCAGGCGGATCTTGCGCTCCAGCAGCAGGATCAGCGCCATGCCGGCGAGATTCCAGACGATCTCGTAGAGGAAGGTGGGGTGGAAGAGCGTGCCCTCGGGGAGCCCGGCGGGGAACGCGGGGTTCGTGGACTGAATCTCGAGGCCCCACGGCAGTGTGGTCGGGGTGCCGAACAGTTCGTTGTTGAAGTAGTTGCCGAGGCGGCCGATCGCCTGCGCGAGGAGCATCGCCGGCGCGAGGGCATCGGCGAACGACCAGAACCGGACGCCGGTCATGCGGCAGCCGATCCAGGCACCGACCGCTCCACCGAGGAGCGACCCGAAGATCGCGTTGCCGCCCTCCCAGATGTAGAAGACCCGCCACGGGTCGGCACCCTCGTAGAAGTAATCGGCCGGGTGGGTGAGCACGTGGTACGCCCGCGCACCGACGATCCCGAAGAACACGGCGAGAAGACCGATGTCCAGGACGACGCCCGGCTCTGCGCCACGGGCGGTCAGCCTGCGTCCGGTCAGAATCATGGCGGCGAAGATGCCGGCCAGGAGGGCGAGCGCGTAGGCGTGGATGACGAACGTGAGCGGCAGGTTGACGCCGAGGTCGGCGAGCCAGGCGGTCAGATCGAACCGGGTCTGTTCCGGATCGGGACTGGGGATGCTCAGGGGGAACTGCATCGACGGGCTCACTTTCGACAGCTGAAGCTCTGGGCCGGTGGCCCGGCGGCTAATTTACCTTAGTGCCCGCGGCGAGCGCCGCAGCGGTGCGCGCCACCTCGGGCACGCCGCCGTTCGCGAGCGCGGAAACCAGCGCAGAGCCGACGATCGCCCCGTCGGCGTAGCCCAAAATCTCGCGCACCTGCTCGGCGGTCGAGACACCGACTCCCACGCAGGCGTGCTCGGCGCCCGCGGTGCGCAGTCGCTCGAGGAGACCCCGCGCGGCGGCGTCCACGTCGGCCCGTGCCCCGGTGATGCCCATGGTCGACACCGCGTAGACGAAACCGCGGCTGGCCGCGACGGCCTGCTCGAGTCGGGCGGGACTCGACGACGGTGCGGCGAGGAAGACGCGATCGAGACCGGCCCGGTCCGAGGCGGCGATCCAGTCGGCGGCCTCGTCCGGGATGAGGTCGGGGGTGATCAACCCGGCACCGCCGGCCGCGGAGAGGTCGTCGGCGAACCGGTCGACGCCGTACTGCACGACGGGATTCCAGTAGGTCATGACGAGCACCGGGGCGTCGACGCGAGCCGTGATCTGCCGCACCGCCTCGAAGCCGTCACGCAACCGGAAGCCCTCGGCAAGGGCGCGCTGGGTGGCGGCCTGGATGACCGGGCCGTCCATGACCGGGTCGGAGTAGGGCAGGCCGAGCTCGATCACGTCGACGCCGTTCTCCACGAGCGCCACCGCCGCGTCGATGCTCGTGGCGAGGTCGGGGAACCCGACCGGCAGGTAGCCGATCAGCGCGCCCGATCCCGCATCCTTCCGGGCCCGGATGGCAGCGCCGACGGTGCTCTCGTGCGTGCCGGCCGTGCTCATACCTGTTCGGCTTCCTGGTCGATGAGGTCGAAGTAGCGACCCGCGGTCTCCATGTCCTTGTCGCCCCGACCGCTGAGGTTCACGAGGATGATCGCGTCGGGCCCGAGCTCCTTGCCGAGCTCGAGCGCGCCGGCGAGGGCGTGCGACGATTCGATGGCCGGAATGATGCCCTCGGTGCGGCTGAGGAGACGCAGGGCCGACATGGCTTCGGCGTCGGTGACGGGCCGGTACGAGGCCCTGCCGAGGTCGGCGAGCCAGGAGTGCTCCGGTCCGACGCCGGGGTAGTCGAGCCCGGCCGAGATGGAGTGCGACTCGACGGTCTGGCCGTCCTCGTCCTGCAGCAGGTAGCTGCGGGCGCCGTGCAGCACTCCGGGACGGCCCTTGGTGATGGTCGCCGCGTGCCGGAGCGTTTCCGCGCCGTCGCCCGCGGCCTCGAAGCCGTACAGGGCCACGTCGGCGTCGTCGAGGAACGCGTGGAAGATGCCGATCGCGTTGGATCCGCCGCCCACGCAGGCGACGACGGCGTCGGGCAGCCGGCCGGTGAGCGCGAGCACCTGTTCGCGCGCTTCCTCGCCGATGATCTTCTGCAGATCGCGCACCATCTCGGGGAAGGGGTGGGGACCGGCGACGGTGCCGAAGATGTAGTTGGTGGTCTCCACATTGGTGACCCAGTCGCGCATCGCGTCGTTGATGGCGTCCTTGAGGGTGCGGGAACCCGTCTTCACCGGGATCACCTCGGCGCCGAGCAGTCGCATCCGCGCCACGTTGAGCGCCTGCCGCTCGGTGTCGACCTCGCCCATGTAGATCACGCAGTCCAGTCCGAACAGCGCGGCCGCGGTGGCGGTGGCGACGCCGTGCTGCCCTGCGCCGGTCTCGGCGATGACCCGCTGCTTGCCGATCCGCTTGGTGAGCAGGGCCTGGCCGAGCACGTTGTTGATCTTGTGCGAACCGGTGTGGTTAAGGTCCTCGCGCTTCAGCAGGATGCGTGCTCCTCCGGCGTGCCGGGCGAAGCGCTGCACCTCGGTGACGATCGACGGTCGACCGGTGTAGGTGGCGTGCAACGACAGCAACTCGGTCGCGTACGCGGGATCCTGCTTGGCGCTCTCCCACGCCTCGGACAGCTCGTCGAGCGCGGCGATCAGCGATTCGGGCACGAAACGGCCGCCGAAGGCGCCGAAGTAGGGGCCCGTCTGTTCTCTCAGTGCCACGGTTCCGTCTCCAGGAATGAGGTGAGGGTCGCGACGGGGTCCCCCGTCACGAGTGCTTCTCCGACGAGCACGACGTCCGCGCCGCTCCGCCGGTAATGCGCCACATCGGCCGCGGACTTCACGGCGGACTCGGCGACCCGGATGATGCCGCTCGGGATCGAGTCGGCGAGTCGGCCGAACAGGTCCGAGTCGAGCTCGAAGGTGGACAGGTCGCGGGCGTTGACCCCGATGAGCGCGGCACCCACGTCGAGCGCCCTGGACACTTCGTCGGCGCTATGCGTCTCGACGAGGGCGGTCATGCCCAGCTCGCGGGTCAGCTCGAAGAGCTCATGCAGCACGGTGTCGTCGAGCGCCGCGACGATGAGCAGCACGAGGTCCGCGCCGGCCGCCCGGGCCTCGAACACCTGGTACGGCTCGGCGAGGAAGTCCTTGCGCAGCACGGGAACGCGCACCGCATCCCGCACGGCGACGAGGTCGTCGAGGCTGCCGCCGAAACGGCGTCCCTCGGTCAGCACGCTGATCGCGCTGGCGCCGCCCGTCTCGTAGGACACCGCGAGGGACGCGGGATCGGGGATGTCGGCCAGGGGTCCGCGGGACGGACTGGCCCGCTTGACCTCGGCGATGATCTTCACCCGGTCGGCGGGCGCGAGGGCGTGCAGGGCGTCGAGAGCCGGGGGCATCGCCAGTGCATCAGCCTCGACCGAGGACAGGGAACGGGTGAGTCGACGTTCCGACGCGTCGAGGACGGCGCCGGCTACCAGATCGTCGAGCACCTAGTTGTGTGCCTTCGGCGTGTGGCGGTGGCCGCCGACGCCATAGCCCATGCGCTTCAGGACGAGACCGAGGAGCGCCCCGACGAGCACCAGTCCCGCACACGCCCAGACGAGCCATTCCACCTCGAACCAGAACGCGAGCGTGCCGATGGCGAAAGCGATCAACATGATCACGACGGCGGCCCAGGCTGCGGGCGAACTTCCGTGGCCGGACTCTGCGGAATCTGCGCTCATGGTGCGGTGGTCTCCTCGATCTCTCTGTACCCCTTCAGCCTAGCCGAGGCGCACCCGCCCGCCCGCCGGTGCGCTCCCGCATCCGTTCCCCGCCCGGTGCCCCCCGCCCCACCACCCTGGTCGAGACCGGGGGTGGTAGCAAGCGGACCGTTATGCTGCTGCCACCGTGCTGTCCCAAACGGATGTGCGACCGAAACGAGGGGGTTTCCCGTGAACGCAGCCAGCCCAACGGTCGAAGCGGTGGAGGTCGTCCCGGTCGCCGGCCACGACAGCATGCTGCTGAACCTCAGCGGCGCGCACTCCCCGTTCTTCACCCGCAATGTGGTGATCGTGACCGACAGCAGCGGCAGCACCGGCCTCGGCGAGGTGCCGGGCGGGGAGTCGATCCGGTCCACCATCGAGGATGTCGGCGCCCTGTTCCTCGGCCGGCCGATCGCGGAGTTCCGCAGCCTGCTCCGCACCGCCACGGCACGGTACCGGGATCGGGACTCCGCCGGACGCGGACTGCAGACCTTCGACCTGCGCACCACCATCCACGCGATCACCGCGCTGGAGTCCGCCCTCCTCGACCTGCTCGGCCAGCACCTCGGCGTGCCGGTGGCCGAGCTCCTCGGCGAGGGCCAGCAGCGCGACCGCGTGCAGCTGCTCGGCTACCTCTTCTATATCGGCGACGCGTCCCGCTGCCCCGACGTCCCCTATCCGGCTCCGGAGGACGGGGACGCCTGGGCGTCGCTGCGGCGACGCGAGGCCGTGACCCCCGACGCGGTCGTCGCCCTCGCCGAGGCGGCGCGGGAGCGCTACGGGTTCCGGGACTTCAAGCTGAAGGGCGGGGTGTTCGACGGCGCGGAGGAGATCGCTGCCGTGCGGGCGCTCACCGACCGCTTTCCCGACGCCCGCGTCACGATCGACCCGAACGGCAGCTGGTCGCTGGCCGAAGCGATCGAACTGTGCGCGCCGCTCCGCGGGGTGCTCGCCTACGCGGAGGACCCGTGCGGGGCCGAGGGCACGTATTCCGGCCGGGAGACCATGGCCGAGTTCCGCCGCGCCACCGGCATTCCCACCGCGACGAACATGGTGGCCACCGACTGGCGCGAGCTGGCGCACGCCATCCGCTCCGATGCCGTGGACATTCCGCTCGCGGACCCGCACTTCTGGACGATGCAGGGTTCGGTGCGGGTCGCGCAGCTGTGCTCGGAGTTCGGCATGACGTGGGGCTCGCACTCGAACAACCACTTCGACATCTCTCTCGCCATGATCACCCACGTGGGCGCAGCGGCGCCCGGGACGATCACCGCGCTCGATACGCACTGGATCTGGCAGGACGGCCAGGGGCTCACCACCGAACCCGTGCCGATCGTCGACGGCTGCATCGAGGTGCCGAAGCGCCCCGGTCTCGGCATCGACCTCGACCGCGCCGCCCTCGACGCCGCCTCGGCGCTCTACGCCGAGCACGGACTCGGGCACCGGGACGACTCCGTCGGCATGCAGTACCTCCTCCCCGACTGGCGGTTCGATCCGAAGCGGCCGAGCATGGTGCGGCCGAGCCAGATGCAGTCGAGCGAGTAGCGTCCGAGTGTGCGCCGCCGAGGCGGGCGCGACGCCGGCACCGAAGCCGGCACGGTCCTGAGGACCCGAGCAGAACCGCACCGGAGGAGAACGCATAGTGGCGAAGTCGAGCAGCCCCGCCGTCGAGCTCGAGGTCGGCGGACGAACCGTGCGCGTCAGCAATCCCGACCGCGTCTACTTCCCCGCCCGCGGCGAGACCAAGCTCGATCTCGTGCAGTACTACCTCTCCGTGGGAGACGGGATCCTGAACGGGCTCCGCGAGCGGCCGTGCATGATGCACCGGTTCCCCACCGGTGTCAGCGGCGAGAAGGTGCACCAGAAGCGGCTGCCCGCGGGTGCGCCGCCCTGGATAGAGACCGTGCGGGTCTTCTTCCCGCGATACGGCCGCACCGCCGACGAGCTCTGCGTCACCGAGCTCGCCCACGTGGCCTGGGCGGTGCAGATGTCGACGGTCGAGTTCCATCCCTGGAACAGCCGTCGCGCCGACACCGAGCGGCCGGACGAGTGGCGCATCGACCTCGACCCGATGCCGGAGTCCACCTTCGACCGCGTGCGTCGGGTCGCAGGCGTGGCGCACGAGGTGCTCGACGACCTCGGGGCGGTCGGCTGGCCCAAGACGTCGGGCGGATCGGGCCTCCACATCTACGTGCGCATCCGCCCCGAGCACGGATTCGACGATGTGCGGCGGGCCGCTGCCGCGTTCGCCCGTGAGGTCGAGCGGCGCGTGCCGCAGGACGCGACGACGACCTGGTGGCGGCGCGAGCGGGATCCCGCGGCGGTGTTCGTCGACTACAACCAGAACGCCCGCGACCACACGCTCGCCGCCGCGTACTCGGTGCGGGGCAACCCGGAAGGCACGGTGTCCGCACCGATCACCTGGGCCGAGGTGCAGGACGTCCATCCCGGCGACCTCACCATCGCCACCGTTCCGCACCGCTACGCCTCGATCGGCGATCTGCACGCCGGTATCGACGACGCCGTGTTCGACATCGCCCCCCTGCTGGAGTGGGCGGACCGCGACGAGCGCGCCGGTGCCGCGGTGCCCGAACCCGAGGCAGACCGATGACCGCCCGCCCGAACGTTCTCTGGATCTCCACCCACGACATCAGCCCGCACCTGGGCACGTATGCGGGAGTCTGGCCGGGAGCCGAGCAGGCCGTGACGCCCCACCTCGACGCGCTCGCCGCGGACGGAGCCCGGTTCGACAACGCCTTCGCCGCCGCGCCCGTGTGCGCGCCGTCGAGATCCGCGATCATGACCGGGTGCTATCCGACCGCGATCGGCACGATCCACATGCGCACGAAAGCGGTTCCGCCGCCGGAAGTGACCCTGTTCACCGAGTACCTCCGGGCCGCCGGTTACTACACGACCAACAATTGGTTCACGGACTTCCAGGTGGACACCCCGCCCACGGCGTTCGACGACTGCAGCGAGACGGGCCACTGGCGGAACCGGCCCGATCCGGCAACGCCGTTCTTCGCCGCCTTCCACGGCATGGTGACGCACGAGTCGCAGATCTATCTCGACGACGATGCCTTCGCCCGGGTCACGTCGAACGTGACCGACGAGCAGCGGCACCACCCCGACGACGTCGAGCTTCCGCCCTACTATCCCGACACTCCGGTGTTCCGTCGGTCCTGGGCCCGCTACCTCGACCTCGTGACCGAGATGGACGCCTGGGTGGGCGGACTGCTTTCCGAGCTCGACGACGATCGCCTTCGCGACGACACCATCGTGGTGTTCTGGAGCGATCACGGCCTCGGTATGCCGCGGGCCAAGCGGTGGGCGCACGAGGCGGGCCTCCGCGAGCCGCTCATCGTCCGCTGGCCGGAATCGATCGCGCCGGGGACGGTCCGCACCGAGATCGTGCAGCTGATGGACCTCGCCCCGACGATGCTCGCCGCGCTCGACCTGCCCGTGCCCGACCACATGCACGGCGCCCCGCTGTTCGACAGCCATGGCGAGTTCCGATCGCCGAACACCTATGCGTTCGGGGCGCGGGAACGCATGGACGAGCAGGAGGACTCCGTGCGCACGGTCCGGAACGGCCGCTACCGCTACATCCGCAACCTCCACCCCGACCGGTCGGAGCTGCAGCATCACCAGTACGCCGACCACCTCGACACCTGGCGGGAGTTCCGGCGCCTCGCCTTCGAGGAGGCCGGGCAGCTCGCCCGCGGGCAGCACCCCGACCGACTGACCGACCTGCAGCGCACCATCGTCGCGCCCGCCAAGCCCGAAGAGGAGCTGTACGACATCGCGGCGGATCCGCACGAGACCCGGAACCTCGCGGTCGACCCGGAGCACGCCGACGCACTGGAGGAGCTGCGCAGCGCCCTCGACACGTGGACCTCGCGCTACGGCGACCTCGGGTTACTGCCCGAACGGGAACTGCTCGACGCCTGGCGTCCCGGTGGCCGGCAACCGAGCACAGCCCTGCCGGAGGTGTCGATCGTCGACGGCCTGATTCACGCGGCCTGCAGCACGGAGGGGGCGTCGATCGGCTGGACTCGCGACCCACCCCGGCAGGTCACCGACGAAGCCGCGGAAGCCGTGTCGCCGATGGGATCGGTGACCGGTGCCCCGGAGCCCGACGGCCGCCACTGGCACCTGTACGCCGAACCGTTCGAGGCGACGCCCGGCGAACGCATCTGGGTCGGCGCATGGCGAATGGGCTTCGCCCCCAGCGGAATAGTCGAGGCGCCGACGGCCTGACGGACTGCGAGCGACGACTCGCGGCGATCGTCCGTCGGCGGGCCATACCGCGACGTCGGGCCAGGACGACGTCGGGCCAGAGCGACGTCAGGCCAGAGCGACGTCAGGCCAGAGCGACGGTGCGAAACCCGGCGTTGCCCATCGATGAGTCTGGTGTGTTCGAAGACCGGGCGGCGTTCCGGTAGCGATTGCAATAGGACGAGTGGCAGAGGTACGACCCGCCGCGGAGCACGCGGGCGGAACCGGCGCCGGGTCCGGTCGGGTTCCCCCGGGGTGACCGGGCGTAGTAGTCGGCGTCGAACCAGTCGGAGCACCACTCCCACACGTTGCCCACGGTCTGCCACAGCCCGAAGCCGTTCGGGGCGAACGACCGCACGGGAGCGGTCGTGGGGAATCCGTCCTCGGCGGTGTTCACGGCAGGGAAATGGCCCTGGAAGATGTTGACGCGCCAGTGTTCGCCGTTCATCAGCTCGTCACCCCAGGGGTACCGTGCTCCGGAGATGCCGCCGCGGGATGCGTACTCCCACTGCGCCTCCGTGGGCAATCGCCGACCCGCCCACGCGCAGTAAGCCGTCGCGTCGTTCCAGCTGACGTGCACGACCGGGTGGTCCTCGTGGCCGTCGATCGTCGACTGCGGACCGCCCGGGTGCCGCCAGTCCGCCCCCCGCACGCCGAACCACCACGGCGCGCCGGATGCGCGGCCCATGATCGCAGCGGGGTCCGCGGCGACGGCGAGGTGGAACACGGCCGAGTACCCGAACGACTCCGCCTCGCTGACGTAGCCGGTCTCGCTGACGAACGACGCCCAATCCGCGTTGGTCACGCTGGTGGCGTCGATCGAGAACGGGTCGAGAGCGACGTCGTGCACCGGACCCTCGCCGTCGAGCGCGTTGCGGTCTCCGGTTGCATCGCCCATCGAGAAGACGCCGCCCGGAATGCGCACCTGCTCGACCCGGTGCGTCCCCGGCCGATCGGCCATCGACGGCGACCACACCTCGTCGCGTGCGCCGGGTGCGCGCGGGGGTGCGCAACAGGACGCGCCGACGGTCTGTACGTGCTCGACCGACCCGCCGTGGTTGTTCGGGGCGTTCGATCGCTCGGGCTCGGGCGGTCCGGTCCGTCGGTCATCCCTCACTGGAGGAACCTCCCGAAGGACAGCAGGAGCACGTAGGCGAATGCGGCCATGCCGATCAGCACCGAGGCGGTGGCGAGTGCGGCGAGCGGCGCGGCGTCGCCCGGGAGAGGCCGCCCTGCGACGAGCGCCTGATGCGACCGGCGGTACCGAACACTGGCCGTCGTGTAGGCGACGAGCGCGGCTACGGCGCCGAGAAGCCCGATCAGTACCCCGACGGAACCGAGAACCGGGAAGGCGAGACGCGCCCCGAAGACGCTGCCCACCGCCACGGCGAGCGCCGTGCGCCGCCACGCCAGAAGGGTCCGCTCGGGCTGCAGCCCGGGATCGAACGGCGGGTCGGAGGTCACGGGAACAGGAACCCCAACGACACGAGAACCACCGCCACGCAGAGTCCGAGGGCGATGCCCGCACCCAGGGACGGCGCCGGGAGAGCACGCCCTTGGCGCAGGGCACCCTCGGTGCGGGCCCAGCCCACCCAGGACTGGATCGCGGCGAGCAGGCCCAGCACGATGAACAGGACGGATGACGCGATGCGGAGACCGGGCTGGATCGGAAGCTCGAGGGCCTCCAGAGCGACGCCCGCGGCGATGAGGGCGAGCGACGTGCGGATCCAGGCGAGGAACGTGCGCTCGTTGGCCAGGCTGAACCGGGGATCCGGTTCCGTGCCGGTGCCGAACACCCAGTTCGGGAATCGTGTCGCCATGAGCAGTCCTCCGGAACGGCGTGCGCGAACCGTTCAATTCCGAGCGGTTACTCTATATTAGAAGCATCGCCCTCCGAGGGCGACGATCGAGGCACGAAGGGGGTTTCGTGGGCATGGACGGCAGTCGTGCGCGGGGCCCGCGGGGTCCCTACGCCAAGACCGAATCCACACGGGGTGTCATCCTCGACGCGGCGCTGGACGTCTTCGCGGAGTCAGGGTATCGGAGTGGGTCGCTCCGCACCGTAGCGGAGCGCGTCGGGATGAGCGAGGCCGGACTGCTTCACCACTTCCCCAGCAAGAGCGCCCTCCTCGCCGCGGTGCTTGAGCGACGCGATGAACAGACGCGGGAGCAGTTCCCGTTCGATCCGGTCCATGGAGCGGAGCTCCTTCGATCGTTCATCAGGCTCGCCGAGTACAACGCGTCCACTCCGGGTGTCGTCGAGCTGTTCTGCACCCTGGCCGCGGAGGCGACCTCGCCCGAGCACCCGGCTCACGGATACTTCGCGGAACGGTACGAGAGCACCCGGAAGATCACGCTGACCGCCCTCCGGCAACTCGCCGACAGCGGGCAACTGCGCCCCGGGATCTCCCCCGAAACAGCGTCCCGAGGCACGATCGCGCTGATGGACGGATTGCAGATCCAGTGGCTGCTCGACCGGACCTCCGTCGACATGGCCGCCGATCTCGGCTCCTACTTCAACACGCTGGTCGAACGCCCGCTGTAACGCCGACGCTCGCACCGCCCGCCTCGACGAGAAGCGGGCGATGCGGGACTCCGGTCGTTCGTCAGGGTTTCGGACGCAGCTCGAGCGTCGCCGACAGGGGCAGGTCGTTCGCCGTGGTACCCGCGCGAAGGGTGTACTCCCCCGGCTCGTACATCCAGCGCTCGGACCAGTGCGCGAGGAGCTTCGACTGCACCTCGACGGAAACCGCACCCGATTCGCCGGGTGCGAGCCGGACGGACGCGAAGCCCACGAGCCAGCGCACGGGACGCTCCACCACGGAGTCCGCGCGCTCGGCGAAGACCAGCACCACCTGCTTACCGGCCCGGTCCCCGGTGTTGGTGGCGGTCACGGTGATGGTCGCGGAGTCGCCCTCGAGCAGTTCGGCGGGGGCTTCGAGATCGCGAAGGGCGATGTCGGTGTACCCGAGTCCGTGGCCGAACCAGTACGCCGGTTCCGTCCCGGCACGCAGCCATGCCCGGTAGCCGATGTGAATGCCCTCCGTGTACTCGAGCACGCCGTCCGTCGGCGTCGTCTCGAAGACCGGGACGTCCTCCTCCTCCGCCGCCCAGGTCGTCGGCAGCCGCCCACCGGGCTCCGCCGCGCCGAGCAGCACATCGGCGACCGCGTTGCCGAACTCCTGCCCGCCGAACCAGCCCACGAGCACGGCTGCCACCTCGTTCCGCCACGGCAGCAGCACGGGGGACCCCGCATTGATCAGCACCACGGTGTTGGGGTTCGCGGCGGCGACCGCGCGCACAAGGTCGTCCTGGCGGCCGGGCAGGCGCAGGTCGGTGCGGTCGAAGCCTTCGGACTCGACCCGCGAGTTCGTGCCGACGACGACGAGGGCGACATCCGACGCACGGGCCGCCTCGACCGCCTCGGCGATGAGCTGGTCCTCATCCACCGTCGAGGGCTGGGTGCCCACGTTCAGCGCCAGCGCGTTCAGCAGCGCGTCGTCCCGCGACGGTTGCTCGTACAGGAAGCGCACCTCGACGGGAGCACCCTCGGTGAGGTCCCTCGGCACGGCACGCACCGGCGGTGCCATGAAGGCGGCACCGAGATCGTTCCCCTCCGGCTCCACCAGTTCGTCAATCACGAGCTCGCCGTCGAGGAAGAACTGGCCGTACCCCGCGGCGGCGAAGCCGAGGTCGAGCCGCTCGGTGCGGGCGGGCAGGAACGAGAACGAGACCTCCACCTGCTTCGACTCGGCTATGGGGGCATCACCGCCGAACCAGACGAGCTCGGTGGCGAGCCTGTCCTCCGCGAAGATCTCCGAGCCCGCGGCGTCGAGGAAGCGCACCCGGGCGCCCGGCCCACCGGTGACGGGGTTCGTCATCCGCTCGCGCGGGATGCCGGCGAGGCCGGTCTGGTTGACGGCGCCGAGCGCGTACCGCACCTCCACGCCGGGCAGCGCGGCCGTCAGGCCGGCGAGCGGGGAAACGGTGCGTTCGGGCAGCACCGTCGCACTCCCCCCGCCCTGGGTGCGGACGTGTTCGGCGTTGTTGCCGATGACGGCGACGCTCGTCAGCGCGTTCGCCCGCCACGGCAGTGCGCCGGTGTTCTCGAGGAGCACCATGCCCTCGGCGGCCGCCGTGCGGCAGAACGCGATGCCGTCCTCGACATGCACGAGCGGGCCGGGCGCGGTGTCGCCGAGGGCACCGACACGCGCCGCGAGCCGGAGGATGCGCCGAACCTTGCGGTCTACGACGTCCTCGGCGATGCGGCCGTCGCGGACCGCGTCGACCAGTGCGTTCCCCCACGGGCCGTCGGGGCCGGGCATGACGAGGTCCTGCTCCGCCTCGGCCGAACGGAGACTGCGCACGGCGGTCCAGTCGCTGATGACCACACCGTCGAAGCCCCAGTCGGTCTTGAGAGGAGTCTCGAGCAACTCGTGCTCCGTCGCCGTCACACCGTGGATGGCGTTGTACGAACTCATGACGAGCCACGCCCGCGACTCGGTGATCGCCGTCTCGAAGGCGCGGAGGTACAGCTCGTGCAGGGCACGAGGTTCCACCTGCACGTCGACGGTGAAGCGGTCGGTCTCGGAATCGTTCGCGATGTAGTGCTTGGGAGTCGCGCCGACGCCATTGTCCTGCAGGCCGGTCACGTACGTCTTCGCGAGCTCGGCGGTGAGCACCGGATCCTCGCTGAAGGCCTCGAAGTGGCGGCCCCCGCGCGGCGCACGGTGGAGGTTGATCGTCGGGCCGAGCACGACGTCGACGCCCTTGCGTCGGGCCTCGCACGCGGCCACGGCGCCGTAGCGACGCGCGATGTCGGGGTCGAACGAGGCCGACAGGGCGGAGGCGGAGGGCAGGTTCAGGGACGGCGAGCGCTCGTCCCAGGCCTCTCCACGCACTCCCGAGGGGCCGTCCGACACCACCATCCTGCGCAGTCCGATCCTCTCGATCGGCCAGGTGCTCCAGAAGTCCTTCCCGGTGAGAAGCAGGACCTTCTCCTCGAGGGTCATCTCGTCGAGGGCGGCTTCGACGTCCGCCTCGACGCGATCGTTGATGGTGGTGTCGCTCATTCGGAGGTCTCCTTGCGATCGAGGCCGACGGAGCGCAGGACGCGAACGTCCCACGGCCCGAGCCGCACGTGTTCCCCCGGAGCGAACGTGTCGCCCCGGAGCAGGTCGTCGAGTGGAGCGGGTGCGATCGCGATCGCGTCGTCCCAGCCCCAGTTGTGCAGAACGGTGACGGTTCGGCCGTTCCCGTCGGTGGAGCTCGATGCCGTCACGGAGGCGTCGAGAGTGACCCAGCCGCTCACCGGTCGTGGCGCGAGCCACTCGGCCAGCGACCGCGCGAGGTCCTGGTCGGGGATGACGCCGACGACCGTGATGCGGCCGGCGTTCGCGGCCCGGGTGGTGATCGCGGCCCAGCGCCGGAAGTGCGGGTGGACGTAACGGGCCAGGACGTCGGCGCCATCGACCTCGAGCCCCTGCAGGTAGTCGATCCCGGTGCCGGCCGACGGGAAGCCGTCGGCGAAATCGAGCACCATCGGCGCCGGCGGGTTCGCCGCCTCGTCGTACCAGACCCCGGCGAGCTCGGCGAGCCGGGCCGGCTGGCGTTCGGCTCGGGCCCGGCCCTCATGATCGCCATACGCCGTGCGCGGGCCGACGACGAGGTGACCGCCGGCACGCGCGTAGTCGGCGAGGAAGTCGAGATCCTCGTCGGCGGCCGTGTACAGGGCCGGCACGATCAGCACGGGGAACCGAGCGGCCGCGTCGGTCGGCGGAACGGATGCTCCTCTGCTCGGCAGAAGCTGCTGCGGCCGCACGAGCCGCTCCTGACGCTTGGCGTCGAAGATTCCCCGGGTGAAAGAGGAGATGATGCGGCGGTAGGACTCCGGATCGGTGAACGCGCCCGGCGTGGCGACCGGGGATTGCGCACCGAGGGCGAACTTGCTGTCGGAGTCGTAGAGCACGGCGATGTCGTAGTCGGGCTCCGCGTCCTCGAACGCCGCGCCCGCGGTGGCGAGGTCGGCACCGAGTTCGGCCAGTTCGCGGTAGGCACGGCCCGGCTCGCCGCTGTGCGGCAAGACACCGCCCCAGTAAGTCTCCGCCCCGTACGGGAGGGTGTTCCAGTGCCAGTACTCGATCATCCGCGCGCCGCGGGAGACGAGCATCCACGCCGCCTGCTTCCACTGCCCGTCGTACGGTGTCTGATTGATCATCGAGAATCCGATGGACCCGGCATTCGTCTCGGTGACGAGGAAAGGGGCCTGCTTGGACGAGTACATCAGGTCGCCGAGCTGGGCGACCGCCCACGCTCCGCGGACGATCCACCCCATCGGCCCGGAGGACCGGGGTGCGGACGACGGATGGACGAGGCCGTCCTCCATCTCGTAATAGGCGTTGCCCGAGGCGATGTCGAGGCGCGCGGACAGGTCGACGTCCTCGATGCCGGGCTGTTCGTAGGAGATGCAGGTGGTGATGAACGGCCCCGGCCCGACGAGCTCCCGCACGAGGTCGGCCTGCCAACCGATGAACCCGGTGACGAGGTCCGCCTGAAAGCGTCGCCATGCCAGATCGTACTGAGGCTGGAGGTTGCCGTCCGGCCGCCACAGGTCGTCCCAGGTGGTGAGGCGGTGCGACCAGTAGACGAGTCCCCACTCCTCGTTGAGGCGGTCCACGGAGCCGTACTGCTGTCGCAGGCGATCCTTGAACTGCTCGAAGACGGAATCGTTCAGCAGGAGCCGGAAACCGGGCTCGTTGTCGACCTGGTAGCCGATCACCGCGGGGTGGTCGCGATAGCGGGTGACGACCGCGCGGATCACCCGGTCGGCGTAGTGCCGGTAGGCACCGTGGGTGAAGTCCATCTCCTGCCGCGCGCCCCACTGCACGCGGGTCCCCGTCGCCGGCGCGGCGGCGATCTCCGGGTGGCGGCGGGCGAGCCACATCGGCACCGCGTACGTCGGCGTCCCGAGGACGACCCCGATGCCGTTCGCGTGCGCCGCGTCGAGGGTGGCCTCGAGCCAGTCGAGGTCGAAGCGTCCCTCCTCGGGTTCCCAGGTGGACCAGACGGACTCGCCCACGCGAATGACCGTGAAGCCGGCCTCCCGCATGAGCCGGAAGTCGCGGTCCGAATCCGTGGTCCGCTGGTACTCGGGGTAGTAGGCGGCGCCGAAGCGCACGACGGGGGGTCGGTCAGGCGACACCGGCCTGTACCTCCATGTCCCGCTGGGAGTCGAGCAGTCGTCGCCGGTCCGCCCGACGCTGTTCCTGCCGCACGGGGTCCGGCACCGGGGCAGCGAGGAGGAGACGCTGCGTGTAGGGGTGCTCCGGGGCCGACGTCACGATGCCGCCGTCGCCGTATTCGACGATCTCGCCCTGATACATCACCGCGACGCGGTGGGAGAGGTGCCGCACGACCGCGAGGTCGTGCGAGACGAAGAGGTAGGCGACGCCGGTCTCCTCCTGGATGTCCTTGAACAGGTCGAGCACCCGCGCCTGGGTGGACAGGTCGAGGGCGGACACCGGCTCGTCGCAGACGATCAGCTGCGGCGAGAGCGCGAGCGCCCTCGCGATCGCGATGCGCTGGCGCTGGCCGCCGGAGAATTCGCGGGGCAGCCGGTCGGCGGAGTTCGACGGGAGCCCCACCTGATCGAGCAGCCCGCGGATTCGCTTCGACGCATCTGCGGCGGACACGTTCTGCACGCGAAGGGGCTCCGCGAGCGTCTGCTCGATCGTCAGCGAGGGGTTGAGAGAGGAGTACGGGTCTTGGAACACGACCTGGATCTCATCCGCCAGGGCTCGACGCTCGCGCCGCTTGAGGTGCGAGATGTCCTTCCCCTTGAAGCGCACGCTGCCTTCGGTGACCGGTGCAAGGCCGAGGACGGCCCTGCCCAGAGTGGTCTTGCCGGAGCCGGACTCGCCGACGAGGCCGACGCACTCCCCCGGGCGGATGTCGAGTGAGACGCCCTTGAGGGCACGGAACGGCTTCTTGCCGAAACCCTTGGCGGCGTACTCGACGACGAGGTCGTCGATGACGAGAAGCGGCTCAGCGTTCATCGTGCACTTCTTTCGGGGAGGGTGTTGCGGTCGGCGGAGTGGGCGAGCGGGCCGCGCGCGGCGCCGTCCTCGAGGATCGCGTCGAACAGCGACCGTGTGTACGGGTGCTGGGGGTCGCGGAAGATCGACCGGGCGGGTCCCGTCTCCACGATTCGGCCGTCCTGCATGACCGACACCCGGTCGCAGAGGTCGGCTACGACGCCGAAGTTGTGCGTCACGATCAGCACGGCGACGTGAAGGTCGTTCTGCAGGTCGCGCAGCAGGTCGAGGATGTCCGCCTGCACGGTCACGTCGAGAGCGGTCGTGGGCTCATCGGCGATGATGAGGTCGGCCTCGCAGGAGACGGCACCGGCGATGAGCACGCGCTGCGCCATCCCGCCGGACACTTCGTGCGGGTAGGAGTCGAAGGTGCGCTGCGGGTTCGGGATGCCGACCCGCGCGAGCAGTTCGAGTGCCCTCTTTCTCGCCTCTGCCCGGGAGACGCGGAGGGCGACCGTCATCGGTTCGACGAGCTGGCTGCCGATCGTGAACGACGGATCGAGGTTGGACATCGGCTCCTGCGGGATATAGGCGATGCGCCGACCGCGAATCTTCACCATCTCGTTCTCGCTGGAGTGGGCGAGATCCTTGCCGTCGAAGGACACCGAGCCGCCGACGATGCGCCCGCCGTCGGGGAGGAGGCGCAGGATCGACCACGCGGTCTGCGTCTTACCGGACCCCGACTCGCCGATCAGGCCGTGCACCTCGCCCTTCCGAACCTGGAGCGATACGCCGTTCACGACCTGCTTGACGCCGCCGCCGGGCTGGTCATAGCCGACCACGAGGTCATCCACCTGCAGCAGCACGGACCGGGCGTCGTCGCCATCCTCGACGTGCGTGACCGGAGCCGGCCCAGAGGCGTCCGGGACGTACGCGGCTGCACCGCGACGACGCTTCTTCGGCTTGCCCGCAGCGCGCTCGAGTTCATCGCGGAGCGCGTTCCCGAACAGGACGAGGGAGATCGACGTGAGGGCGATGGCGAGGGACGGCCAGATCAGCAGGATCGGAGCCTGATACATCCGGGAGAATGCATCGGAGAGCATCTGCCCCCAGGTGGGCACATTCGTGTCGCCGAGCCCGAGGAAGTCGAGTCCGGACTGCACGGCGATGCCGATTCCTGCGAGGAGCGCCGCCTGGATGATGATCGGCGCACGGACTACGGACAGGATGTGCCGGCCGATGATGCTCGCGTCACCCACACCGGCGACCCGGGCGGCGTCGACGAACAACTCGTTCCGCACCCCCACCACCGCCGCGTAGGTGAGGCGATAGAACGCGGGCGCGAGGATCACACCGAAGACCGCCATGATCAGCCAGATCGACGGGCCGATGACGGCGCGTGCCGCGAGCAGGACGACGATTCCGGGCAGCGCCTGGATGATGCTGACCACCCAGACCGACACCGACTCGAACCACTTCTGGTAGTACCCGGCAAGCAGGCCGCTCGTCACGCCGATGACCGCGGCGATGAGCACCGCCCAGAGGGCGCCCGCGATGCTGAACCGTGTGGCGAAGAGCAGCCGGGACAGCACGTCGCGGCCGGCGCTGTCGGCGCCCAGCGGGTGGGCGTCGCTCGCGGGAGCGAGCACGTCCTGGATGTTCGCCTTGCTCGGGTCCATGGGCGCGAGCACGTCGGCGAAGATCGCGAGCAGGATCATCACCGTGAGCACGATGATGGCGGCGAGCCCGGTCGGGTTCCGGAGGAGGCGCCGCCCGACGTGGGACCGGGCCGCGCGGACCTCGGTCGCCACGTCGGGGGTGGGAGTGGTAGCGGATTCGCTCATGAGATGCGCGCCTTCGGGTTCAGGAATCCGTGCAGGATTTCGATGACGATGTTCACGACCACGACGATCGCGGCGGTGACGACCACGAGGCCCATCACGAGGGGAATGTCGCCGCGTGCCGTGGACCCCACGGCCACGGGCCCGAGGCCGGGGATCGCGAAGATCTGCTCGACGATGATCGCGCCGCCGAGCAATCCGACGAACTGCACCGCGAGCACGGCGAGAGCGGGGCCGCCGGCGTTCCGCAGCACGTGCTTGTAGAGCACGCGGTTCTCGGACAGTCCGCGGCTGCGCAGGGTGCGCACCCAGTCCTGCCGCATGGTATCGATGACCGAACCCCGAACCTGCGACGCGATCGCGGCGATGGCGCCAGTGGACAGGGCGAGGATCGGCAGAGTCACCGTGCTCAGCCAGCCAGGGAACGACGTGCCCAGTTGAACGAATCCGGTCGGCCGGAACCAGCCGAGGTTCAGGGCGAAGACGTTGACGAGGAAAATGGCGATGAGGAAGCCGGGGATCGCGAAACCGAGAACGGACACGATCTGCACCAGGCGGTCGGCGGCGCCGCGCTTCTTCGCGGCCCAGACTCCCAGGGCGGTCGCGACGACCGCGGTGAGGATCGTGGTGCCGATCACTAGCGAGAGCGTGACGGCGAGACGCGAGGTGATCGCCTCGACGACCGGCTGATTGTTGAACCAGGACGTGCCGAAGTCGCCCCTCACCGCAGCGGAGAGCCAGTCGACGTAGCGGGTGGCCAGCGGCTGGTCGAGGCCCAGTTCGGTCGCCTTCTGGGCGACCTGCTCCTGGGTGGCCGATACGCCGAGGATCTGACGGGCGATGTCGCCCGCCCCGAGGTAGAGGAAGAGGTAGGCGAGGCTCGAGACGACGAACAGGAGGAACACGCCCGCGAGCAGGCGGCGGAGTATGAAGCGGAGCATCATCGATCCTTCGAAAAGCGGGGGGAATGAGGGGGTGCCGGGTCGAGCTGGCCCGACCCGGCACCGGGGCTTACTTGGGCTGAACGTTCCAGAGGTAGGGAACCGCGTTGCCGATCTGGGTGGTGACCTGCGTGCTGGCGTCGCTCATGAAGATCGCCGTGGGGCGGTACATCGGCGCGAACCAGGCGTTCTCGACGATGTAGGCGTTCAGGGCCTCGCCCGCCTCCGTGGCTTCCTCCTCGGTACCGGTCTGCATGGTGTCGATCCATGCCTCGACCTCGGGGGTGCTCTGGTGCAGGGTGTTCCAGGTTGCGGCCTCGGCGATCTGGAACTGGGCCAGCTGGTAGTCGGTGGGGTCCTGCTGCAGCGTGAACCAGGTCATCGCGTAGTTCCCGCCGAGAATGCCGGGAATGAACTCGGCGCCCTGCAGCTCCTCATAGTTGACCGTGATCCCGATCTGGGCCAGCTGGTCGGCGTAGAGGGTCCAGTGCGACTCGGGGATGGCGGGAGCGCGGGGCATCGTCACCTCGAAGCCGTCGGCGAAACCGGCCTCGGCCATGAGCTCGTTCGCCCGGTCGAGGTCGTAGGTGTAGTAGTCCTCCAGCGACTCGTCGTAGCTCGGCGAGGACGGCGGGAAGATCTGCGACGTCGGGGTACCGTAGCCGCTGCCGACGGTGGCGACGAGTGCTTCCTTGTCGAGGGCGTAGTTGATCGCCTGGCGAACGCGGACGTCGGCGAGAGCCGGGGCGATCGTGCCGTCGCGGTCGCTGAGGAGGAAGCCCCACCAGTTGAGCGCGAACTCGTTGGCGGTGAAGCCGCTGGCCTCCATCTGAGCGATGGCGCTGACGTCGATGGTGTTCGACACGTTCACCTGACCACCCTGGATCGCGTTGAGCAACGAGGTGGGGTCGGCGTAGTACTGAAGCACGAGCTTGTCGTAGTGCTGGTCGTCGGGGTTCCAGTAGTCGGCGTTCCTGTCGAACACGTAGCTACTTCCGACGACGGTCTCTCCGGTGTTGAGGACGTACGGTCCGGAACCGATAGGGTTCTGCGCCGTGGCCGGGTCGTCGATGGCCTCGACGGGGGCGACGAGCCCGGAGTTCTGGGTGAGGTAGGTCTCCAGCGCGGGGTCCGGCGCCGTGAGGGTCAGCTCGAGCGTCGTGTCATCGACCGCCTGCGCGGCCTCGAGGTTGACCAAGTTCGAGGCGTTAGGCGACGTGCCGTCCTTGAACGCGAGGAGGCTCGCGGCCGCGTCCTCCGCGGTGAGCGTCTCCCCGTTGGTGAAGGTGACATCGTCGCGCAGCGTCATGGTGAGGACGGTGCGGTCCTCGTTGTACTCCCATTCCGTGGCAAGGCCGGCCTCGACCTCGCCCTCCGGCGTGGCCCGGAGCAGGGTGTCGTAAACGGCCTGCGCGTAGGGCGACTCGTTCGCCCACCGCATGTCCTTCTGCGCGAACGTCGATGCCTCGGCGATGACGCCCCAGGTAAGGGTGCCGCCAGACCCATCACCGGAACCGCCGCCGGAGCTGCCGCCATTCGACCCGCTCGTGCTGCACCCGGCAAGGGCGAGCGCGCCGACAACCGCGACGACCGCGGCTCGTGTGAACTTGAACATCTTTGTCCTTCCATGGTGCGCAGCCCGTTGTCGGACCGTCTGGTGTGGAACCCTAGACGCAAATCCGAGTACCTGCAAGGTTTTGGGACAACAAATACCAAGTAACTCATAACATTTCGGTTGAGGTATTCATCAAGTTCTCTGCTCGGATCTTGCGATTGCAGGAAAATACGGGATACAGTTCCCGAGTTGCTATTCCACAGATGGATTAGCTCGTTCGAGGGAGAGCAATGCTGCAACGGCTCGACATCGTCACTCTCGGATTGCTGGCACAGCATCCGCACACCGGGTACGACGTCCGCAAGTGGCTCGACCGTTACGGCTGGGCACTCGGCTATACCGCCCGGACGTCGCAGATCTATCGTCAACTCGGCCGCCTCCTCGAACGCGGATGGGTCGATTCGACACCGGATCCTCGCCGTTCCGGCCCGGACGCGAAGCTCTACGCCCTGACGGAGCGCGGCAGGATCACCTTCGAGGAGTGGGTGGACTCCCCCTACGAGCCGGCCGAGCGGCCGATGGATCCGGACTTCCAGGTGCGAATGTTCTTCTCGCGCTCCCGTGGGCCCGGGGCACTACTCGAGCTCGTGCGCATAGAACAGCGCTTCCGTCGCGCCCAGCACGACCGACGCCTCTCGATCGACCACGACTCGGTGTCGCCCGGGGTCGACTCCGCCGAGGTCGCCTGGAACCGAGAGGTGAACCTGCTCCTCGACGGGCGCGGCCGCCTGCTCGGAGCGAACCTGCTCGCCTGGCTCGAGGCCGCCGAGGCGCGACTCGAATTGCTCGCGTCCGGCGCATTCTCCCCCTCCGCCGCGCCTCCCACGCACGACCCCGATCCCCGACGAATTCCGACCCCGGAAGGCACCGACAGATGACCGACAAACGACCCAACATCGTCATGATCCTCACCGACGACCATGGTGCGCAGACGATCGGGGCATACGGTTCCGTGGTGAACACCACCCCGCGCATCGACGAGATCGCCGTCGCGGGTGTCCGCTTCGACAGCTGCTTCGTGACCAACTCGCTCTGCTCCCCCAGCCGTGCATCGATCCTCACGGGCACGCACAGCCACGTGAACGGCGTCACGACGCTCTGGACCACCATCGACGCGAGCCAGCCCACCTTCATCAGCCAGCTGAAGGATGCCGGCTACCGCACCGCGATGATCGGCAAGTGGCACCTCGGTGTCGGGGAGGGGCACAACCCGCAGGGCTTCGATCACTGGGAGGTGCTGAGCGGCAGCCACGGTCAGGGCGAGTACTGGGATCCGAAATTCCTGTCCGAGGACGGCGAGCGCATCGTCGAGGGTTACGCCACCGACATCATCACCGACCTCGCGACGGACTGGGTCGAGGGGCTGGAAGGGGACGACCCCTGGTGCGTGCTGATCTACCACAAGGCGCCGCACCGATCGTGGGAACCGGACACCAAGCACCTGGAGCTGTACTCCGACCCCATTCCGGTGCCCGAGACGTTCTTCGACGACTATTCCACCCGCTCCACCGCCGCCCGCCGGGCACGCATGCGCGTGGCCGACGATCTCAGCACGTCGGACCTGAAGGTCGACCCGCCCGAGAACCTCGACTACGACGAGCTCGCGCTCTGGAAGTACCAGCGCATGATGGAGGACTACCTGCGCTGCGTCGCATCCGTCGACGACAACGTGGGCCGCGTGCTCGACTGGCTCCGCGAGCGCGACGACTTCGACGACACGCTGCTCATGTACTCATCCGACCAGGGCTTCTTCCTCGGCGAGCACGGCTGGTTCGACAAGCGCTTCATGTACGAGGAATCGCTGCGCATGCCGCTGCTGCTGAGCTATCCCCGTGCGATCGCGGGCGGCCGGACGTTCGACGGCATCGTCACGAACGTGGACTGGGCCAAGACCATTCTCGACGCCGCGGGCGCACCGCACCACCCGCGCATGCAGGGCCGTAGCTTCTGGGGAGATCTCGTCGGCGCACCGACGGAGCCACCGGCGGAAGGTGCGTACTACCGGTACTGGGAGAACGATGACATCATCCACAAGTCCTCGGCGCACTACGGGTACCGAACTGCGCGACACAAGCTCATCTACTTCTACAACGACGGCCTCGGTCAGCAGGGTGCGGGGTACTACAACTACCCACCGGAATGGGAACTATACGACCTCGACGCTGACCCCTCGGAGTTGCGGAACGTCTACCACGACCCCGCATACGCGGGGATCCGGGAGGAGCTGACGCGCGCTCTGTGGCTCGAGCAGGAGAAGCTCGGCGACGCACCGCACCCGTCTCAGTCGAGACCCGCCGGGCTCTGAAAACCTAGCAGTCACTCGCTTTTACTGTTAGGGTCGGCGGACATCCGGCGGCGGGACCGTCGGCCGAGACGGAGACGAGCAATGACGCGCAGCAGGTCGATGACGCCGGATGGCGTGCAGTTCCGGGACCTCAACGGCAACGGCCGCATGGATCCCTACGAGGATCCCCGACTGTCCGCAGAGGACCGTACCGCGGATCTCGTCGCCCGGCTCTCCCTCGAGGAGAAGGCCGGGCTGCTGTTCCACTCGATGCTCGGGGTCGGCGAAGCCGGAGCGCACGACACCGCCGCCGGCTTCTCACCGTCGACCCCGCGGGACGTCGTGTCCGGGAAGCTGCTGAATCACTTCAACGTCAGCGCGCTGCCCTCCGTTCGCGAGACGGTGCGCTGGCACAACGCGTTGCAGGAGCTGGCCGAGGAGACGCCGCACGGTATCCCGATCACCCTATCGACCGACCCACGACACGCGTTCAGCGAGAACGCGGGCGCCTCGATCGCGGCCGGTGACCTGTCGCAGTGGCCGGAACCGCTCGGGTTCGCCGCGATCGGCGATGTCGACGTGGTGCGCCGCTTCGCCGAGATCGCCCGTGCGGAGTACGTGGCGCTCGGAATCCGTGCCGCGCTGCATCCTCAGGTGGACCTCGCCACGGAGCCGCGCTGGGCACGACAGGGCCAGACCTACGGTGCGGACACCGCAACAGCGTCCGCGTTCGTCGTCGCCCATCTGGAAGGGTTCCAGGGCGAGCGGATCGGTCCGGACAGCGTCGCGTGCACGACCAAGCACTTCCCCGGCGGCGGGCCGCTGCGCAACGGCGGGGACTCCCACTTCGTCTACGGTCATGACCAGGTCTATCCCGGCGGTCGGTTCGACGAGCACCTGGCCCCGTTCCGTGCGGCCATAGCCGCGGGCACGAGCGCGATCATGCCCGCATACGGCAAGCCGATCGACCTCGAGCTGGACGGCGAACGGGTCGAGGAGGTCGCGTTCAGCTTCAACCGCCGCATCGTGACACGCCTGCTGCGGGAGGAGCTCGGGTTCGACGGCGTGGTCGTCACCGACTGGGGCCTCGTCACCGACGTCGAGATCATGGGTCTCCCGTTCCCCGCGCGAGCGTGGGGGGTCGAGGACCTCTCTCCGATCGACCGGATGGAGCGCATCCTCGACGCCGGCGCCGACCAGTTCGGCGGCGAGGAGCGCACCGACCTCGTGCTCGAACTCGTCCGATCGGGCCGCGTGCCCGAGTCCCGCATCGACGAGGCGGTGCGCCGCCTGCTCATCGTGAAGTTCCAGCTCGGCCTCTTCGACGATCCGTACCTCGACGAGGAGGACGCGCAACGCATCGTGGGCGCCCCGGAGTTCCGCGAGGCGGGGCACCGGGCGCAGGCGGAATCGGTGACGGTGCTGAAGAACGCCGACGCGCCTGCCGGCGGGTCCGTGCTTCCGCTGCGCCCGAGCCTGCGTTTCTACCTCGAGGGCGTCGCGGCCGAGGCCGTCGCGGGGCTCGGCACGGTGGTCGACGATCCCGCCGCCGCCGATGTGGCCCTGCTCCGGCTCGCCGCCCCGTTCGAGCCGCGCGACACCTACTTCCTCGAGGCGATGTTCCACCAGGGATCGCTCGACTTCCCGCCCGAGGTGATCGCCCATGTGCGCGCTCTCGCCGACGTCGTGCCGGTGGTCGTCGACGTCCAGCTGGAGCGCCCGGCGATCCTTGGGGAGATCGCCACTGCCGCCACCGCGCTGGTCGGCACCTACGGCGCCTCCGACGCCGCGCTCCTCGACGCGATCACCGGACGCATTGCGCCGCGCGGTCGCCTGCCGTTCGAGCTGCCTCGATCGATGGCCGCGGTCGAAGAGAGCCGCCCGGACGTGCCGTCCGACACCGTCGATCCGCTCTACCCGTTCGGCCACGGCCTGGACCTCTGACGGTCCGCGAACCCGCTTCGGGCCGGACTGGCTCACCCGCCGAAGGCGACACCCAGTTCCGCCGCCAGCGCCAAGGCGCGCGGGTCGGCACCGCCCGGCCACGGCCCGCGCGCGACCGTGTAGGCGTAGGCCACCCCGGTGTCCGGATCCACGCCGCCGAGAGCGCCCTGGGCTCCATCGTGGCCGAAGGCCCGCGGCCCACCGAACGGCAGGGCGGGCGTCGGCTTCTGGAAGACGATGGAGTGCGCCCGATCCGACTGGGAGAGCACCTCGTCGAAGCCCCGCACCTGCTGCTGACCCACCACGCTGACGGTGTCCGCACGGAGGAAGGCGGGGGCGCCCTCCACTCCGGTGACGGCCGCGGCGAAGAGGCGTGCGATGCCGCGCGCCGACCCGGTGCCCGAGGTTGCCGGGTGACCGAAGCGCCAGCTCCGCTCGTCATTGGCCATGTCGCGGGATGAACCGGTGAACGTCATCACCCGGGCGAGCAGCGGAGGTAGCAGCCGCGCGTCCGTCTGGGTCACCGGCTGGACCATCGGTTGCACGGGCACGCGTCGCGCGTCGAGCCCGGGTGGCAGGCCGAGGTAGAAGTCGACGTCGTACGGTCGGCGGATCTCGTCCTCGTAGAAGTCGTGCAGAGTGCGCCCGGTCACCCGGAAGACGAGCTCCGATGCGAGGTTCCCGATGGTGATGGCGTGGTAGCCGAAGGCCGAGCCGGGATACCAGAACGGCCGCGTGCCGGCGAGCCGCTCGGCCGCGGCGTGATGGTCGAGCAGCTCGTCCCAGGAGAGCGGCGGTTCAGCCTGCGGGAGGCCCGCCTGGTGGGACAGCAGCATGCGCACGGTGACGTGCTGCTTGCCGAGGGCCGCGAACTCGGGCCAGTAGTGCGCGACCCGCTCGTCGAGGTCGAGTTCGCCGCGATCGATCAAGAGCGCGATCGAGAATCCGATGGTGTTCTTGGTGACCGAGAACGGGACCATCACCGAGTCGCCGCGGAGGTGCGGGCCTCCCCATACGTCGAGCACGCATTCACCGTCGGCGTACGCCGCCGCCTGGAACGAGTAGTC
Source organism: Planctomonas psychrotolerans (assembly GCF_008642235.1). GTDB lineage: Bacteria > Actinomycetota > Actinomycetes > Actinomycetales > Microbacteriaceae > Planctomonas > Planctomonas psychrotolerans. The sequence goes on from NZ_SJEV01000002.1 coordinate 322,485, forward strand.
GGGATCGTTGCGGAGGGCGGCCTCGAAACGGGCGACGGTGTCGCCGAGCCGGTCGTCGGCTCCGCCCTGCAGCGGGCCGGTCAGGGGGGTGAGCACGGGTGTTCTCCTTCGATGCGGCGGTCAATACGGCGGTGCGGTCGGACGGCGGTGCGGGCCGACAGTACGGCGGTGCGGGCGGTCATGCCCGGGTGCGGTCAGAGGACGGTGACGATCACGCGCCGGTAGGTCGTGAGCGGGAGCTCCGCGTCGTCCGTCGCCTCCACGATCAGGTGCAACGTCTGCCCGGAAACAGCATCGGCGGGAAGGATCACGGCCACCTCGGCCCCGTCCGCGCCGTCGAGCTCGACCGCGCCGGGCACCGTTCCCGCCTCGCGGTACTGCCACCAGTGCAGCGTCACCGCATCGCCATCCGGGTCGTCGGCGGTCGCGCGCAGCACGACTCGCGATCCGGGCGCGGCCGTGAGGTCCAGTCCGGGTGACACGGAGAGCGTGGGGGCGTGATTGGCCGCCCGGTAGTCCGCGGACACCGACCAGCGGAGCCGGGCGGCGAACGCGCGTTGCGCGGCGGCGAACCAGCGGGTGACCGAGTACTCGTCCGGAGCGCTTCCGTCCGATGCCTCGTCCCGAGCCGCGGCGACGCTCCAGGTGTCCGGACCCTCGTCGACGCGCTGCGCGCGGCCTCCCCATCCGCCGAACGACGGATGCTCGTGCCCACGGAGGCCGTTGCCCAGCAGGTTGAGCATGTTCGTCGTGTCGCCCTCGGAGATCCACTCTCCCGAGGGTCGGGGGTCGGTCCACACCCGGAATCCGGCCTCGGTCAGTTCGTCGCGGCTCAGCCCGCTCAGGTGGAAGAAGTCCGTGATATCGCCCGGAACCATCTGGCGGCCGTCGCCCCACACCCGGTACAGGGCACCGAGAGGCCCGTGCTCCGTGATGTTGTCCCGCATCCACGCCGCGGTGAGCAACTCGGCGTCGTGCGGCAGGGCGACACGTCGCGCAAGGTAACCCCAGGCCATGGTGGCCACGTCGATCACGCGGATGTCGGGCCACGTGGGGCGGATGTAGTCGTCGTACGTCCCGTCCTGGGAGGCGAATTTCAGCACGATCGACTTCCGGCTGACCGCCGCCTTGATCTCCGGCCAGTTCTCGGCCGCCGAGTGGGCCTCCTCGATCGAGCGAAGGGCGCGCGCTACGGTGCTGGTACCCGCCCAGTTCTGCAGATGGACGGGCGCGTCGTCTCCGTCGAGCAGCACGTCGGCGATGAGGCGGGATCCCGGAGTGTCAGCCGACATGTCCCCCTCGAAAGCGACGTTCCCCTCCCGCACCACGGACCGAAGCGCCTCCGGGCTCGGGTAGCCGGGGTCGTGCACGATGAGGTTCGGGTGCACGAGCGCGTAAGCGTCGATCGCGTCCTCGATGAACCGCTCGCCCGCCGCCCATCGCCATGAGGTCTGCGGTTCATCGTATTCGCGATCGGGGAGGAAGAACGTCGTCCCAGCACCATCGCCTCGCCAGTGGAACCGGCTGCTGGCGTAGACGAGCCCGTCGATGGTGAGTTCGTTGCTGTGGAGGAGCAGCCGGATCATCGAATTGAGATCGTCGAGTTCCGGGTCGGCGGTGACGATCGTGCGCGGTCGACCGCGCTCTGCCCCGGTCATCGAGCGTTCAGGTCGACGAGAAGGGCCTCGAGCCGCGGCCGCTGTTCCCGGGGGAACATGATGAGGCTCGAGCCGAGACGGGCATCCGAGCGCCAGGAGCCGGACGTGTTCCACCCGGACGCGATGAAGTATCCGATTCCGGCGAAGAACTGCTCCAGCGCCGCCTTGGCGTCCGGGTCGTCGGCGAAGTGGGCGAGTGGCGAATCGAGGGAGAACGCACGGGTACTCTCCCGGGGCGCGGCGAGCGGGACGATCCACTCATGCCGGCCGCTGCCGACCCTGATCTCGCCGTCGCCCCCGGGCAGAATGACCCGCGCCTCCGTACCGCTCGGCACGGTGAGCGCGAGGAGGAACCGATCGTCCTCGATTCGCCAGTGCGTCTCGATCCGCCCGTACCCGGTTTCGAGGGCCGCTCGCGCGGAGGTCAGCCCACCCCCGGGTCGGGGCTCGATGGTCATCAGGCGGTACCCGGGCTCGGCCGGCGCGATGCCCCCGATCGTCCGCTGCATCCAGTCGGCCACCGCACCGAGGGCATAGTGGTTGAACGACGTCATCTCACCCGGATTGATGGTGCCGTCGGGCAGCATGCTGTCCCAGCGTTCCCAGATCGTGGTCGCGCCCATGGAGATCGGATAGAGCCACGACGGATTACCGCGTTCGAGCAGGAGCCGATACGCGGTGTCCACGTGGCCGGTCTTGGTAAGGGCGTCGCAGATGAGGGGAGTGCCGACGAACCCGGTGCGCACACGGTAGCCGAATGCCCGCACCAGCTCGGCGAGGCGGTTTCCGGCCGCCTGCCGCTGCTCCCCCTCGAGGATGCCGAACGCGATCGCGAGCGCGTAGGCGGTGTGCGCGTCGGACAGCACGCGTCCCGCGCCGGTGACGTACTCGTGCACCCACGCCTCCCGCACCGACTCCGCGAGTGCGGAGTACTCGCGCACATCGTCGTCCTTGCCCAGCACTCGAGCGGCCTCCGCGAGGCGCCCGGCCGATCGGAAGTAGTGGGCGGTGGCGACGATGTCGGCGTCCGTCTTCGCGCCGGCGGGGTTGTGCGGCGGGGCGGACGGGTCGAGCCAGTCGCCGAACTGGAACGTGCCCGTCCACAGGTGATCGTCACCGGCGAGGCGCCGAAGCGTCTCGACCCACGCGCGCATGCTCGCGTACTGCTCCTCGAGCACGGCCGCATCGCCGTAGCGCGTGAACAGGGTGTCGGGCAGGAGGGTAGCAGCGTCTCCCCAGGCCGCGGCCGCCGTGGGGGGATCGGGCAGAGGCGACGGAATGACCATCGGCACGCCGGTGTCGGTTTGCTGCAGGGCGAGATCCCGCAGCCACGACCGGAGGAAGCCGGACACGTCGTAGAGGTACGACGCCGTCGGACCGAACACCTGGATGTCACCGGTCCAGCCGAGGCGCTCGTCGCGTTGCGGGCAGTCGGTCGGAATACTCAGGAAGTTGCCCCGCATGCCCCACAGCACGTTCTGGTGCAACTGGTTGAGCATCGGATCGCTGGTCTCGAGCCAGCCCGTGCGCTCCAGGTCGGTGTGCACGACGATGGCGGTGACGTGAGTCGGATCGATTTCCTCGGGCAGTCCGTCGATCTGCGCGTAGCGGAAACCGTGGAAGGTGAAACGCGGGCTCCAGGTGCGCTCGCCGCCCGCGGCGGTGTATCGGTCGGTCGCCGCCGCGTGACGAAGCGGGCGGATGCCGAGCTCGCCGTTCTCCAGCACCTCTGCGTGCCGGAGAGTGATCTCCGTGCTCACGGGAAGGTCGAGGCGGAGCTCGAGCCAGCCGACGAGATTCTGCCCGAAGTCGAGGATGGGCCGCCCCGACGCCGAGGTCAGTACGTCGGTGACGGCGACCCGCTCGATGCGGCGAACGGGCGGCACCGGGGAGGATTCCAGCCGCTCCGGCGAAGCGTCGACGATCACGGCGGATGCCGCTCCCGGCAGGGAAGCGGCGGGGTCGGTGAGCGCGGCGTCCTCCAACCGGGCGTCGTAGTGCTCACCCTGATAGATGCTCGCGGAGACGCACGGACCGACCGTGCTCGTTTCCCACGACTCGTCCGTCGTGATCAGGTCGACGGAGCCGTCCTGGTACTCGATGCGCAGCTGCGCCGACAGGGCGGTCGGACCCGGGTAGGCGACGGCGAATCGTCCGTCGAAACCGAAGCGCTCGCGGTACCACCCCTCGGCCACGGTGGCGCCGAGGATGTTGCGGCCGGGTCGAAGCAGGGAGGTGACGTCGGAGGAGGAGAACAGCAGGCGTTGGTCGTAGGCGGTCCAGCCTGGAGCGAGGACCTCGTCGCTCGTCGGGGCACCGTTGACGACGGTCTCGAGCACCCCGTGGGCTGTCGCGGACAGGATGGCGGAGCGGACGGCGCCGCGCACCTCGACGGATCGACGGAACCGCACGGTGCCGCGGCTCTCGTCGGTCGGTGTCGGCGACGCGATGAAGGCGGCACTCCAGTCGCCGGGACCGAGGGCGGCGGTGCGTACGCGGTTCCATACCCCGGGCTCGCTCCAGTCACCGTCGGCGGAGCGGACCGCGACCCGGATCTCGGCTTCGGTGTAGGGCGCCAACGGCGCGAAGGGCCAGCCGATCGCCTGCGAGTCGGCGCCTTCGATGTCGACCGCCTCGATGTCGCCGGCGCGACGCAGTTCCACCCGGGCGGCATGCTGCCGCCAGCCGGGCTCACCCTCGACCTGCCAGGAGAGGGCAGGTGCGCCGGTCGGAAGGAACGCTGGGCCGCCCCGTCCTCCCAGCCGGAGACGCGAGACGTGAGGGCTGGTGTGGGTCATGATTCCTCCGTGCCGCGTCGTCGGTGAACGGCTATGCGAAAACCTAACACTTAGACGGTATTCGTGGGAAGGACAACGTCACCTTTCGGTGGCCTCAGGGATTCGGTCGACGCACCCCCCGGCGAAGCCAGAACGCCAGCATCGCCGGCGCCACCCCGGACCCCACGAGCACGAGCGTCGGCACCTGCAGCAGGAGAAGGAACCAGGTGACCAGCACCACCACGCACCCCGCCGCGTGCAGCGGCTGCTCCCGCAGACGCAGCCAGGCGGCGAGCACCAGCTCCCGGGAACTCCGATCGACACGGGGTCCGACGAGCGATGCGAGCCCCGTCAGGTACAGCCCCGCGAAGAGCCCGGCGAGGGGGACGAGCAGGGCCAGAGCGACGAAACCGAGGGGGCTGCGGTCGGCCGACCAGAAAAGGATTCCGACGACGAAGCCGACGGTCAGCACGGGAACGAGGAGGGCGAGCCGCCAGTGCCGGCCCGCAGCGGCGGCGAAGCGGGTGAAGAACACCCGGATGCCCGCGGACTCGTCGCGGAACAGCACGTCGTCGAGGGACGTCTGCAGTGCCATGGCGGCCGGCGGAACGGTCACCACCCCGAGGGACGCCACGAAGAAACACAGCTGCAGGAGCAGCACGTCACCGATCGTGTTCAGGAGAGCGAGGATGCGGATCGACCTCGACCCGCCCGCAGGTGAATTTGTCATGGCGACCCCGAGCCTAGATCACGGAATCCGCCTCCCCCGGCTCCCGATACGTGACCACACCGTGATGCTCGACCTACTTGACGCACCGCACGATGCTCCTTACAGTGTTTTTGGCAAGCGATTTCCAAACCCGATCGGCAAGCGCTTTCCGTCGTTCTACAGTCGATCCCGCACCATCACAGTCAAAGGAGACTTCCATGAATCGAAAAGCAGCCAGCGTGATCGCCGCGTCCGCGGCGCTGACGCTGGGACTGACGGGTTGCTCGTCCGGGGGCGGCGGAACCGACGGCCCCGAGGAGGACCCGGCATCCGTCGAGGGAACGCTACGGGTGCTCACGCCCAGCTTTCCGACCAACAACGAGGGTCAGGCGGCGTTCGAGCAGGTCGTGGAGGAGTTCCAGAAGACCTACCCGAACATGGAGGTCGAACCCGACTTCGCCACCTACCAGAACCTGAACGAGAAGATGTCCACGTCGATCGCCAGTGGTGGCGGCTACGACGTGCTGGTCAGCGGTGTCGGCTGGACCGCGCCGTTCGCCGACCGCGGAGTGTTCATGGACCTGGAGGAGTTCGGAATCACTCCCGAGGAGCCGGGCGAGGTCAGCGAGGAACTGCTGCAGGCCGGTGTCTTCGAGGAGGCGGTCTACGCGTACCCGCTCGTCGTCGACGCGCGGGCGATCGCCTACCGCAAGAGCGCCTTCATCGAGGCGGGGCTCGACCCCGACGACCCGCCGGAGACGTTCGAGGAGCTGAAGGCCGCCGCCGAGGCACTCACGCAGCGCGACGCCGCGGGCAACATCACGCGGCCCGGCTTCGACTTCAACACCACACCGGGCAACTACCGCCAGGCCTTCGTCATCTTCCTCTCCTCCACCGGCGTCGACCTCTACGACGGCGACGAGCCCAACTTCAACTCCGAGGAGGGCATCGAGGCGCTGCAGTTCATGGCGGACATGATCGGCAACGTGCAGGAGTTCGGCCAGCAGAACGCGGCGCAGACCGCGCTCGTGCTGAGCGACGAGGCCCCCATGGGCTTCGTGCAGAGCTCCATCGACTGCGAGATCGTGATCGAGTGCGACGACCTCGCGTTCTTCCTCCCGGACAACGGCCGGCCCGCGGAGATGATCGGTGGCGACCTGTCGTCGGTCGGCGCGAACACCGATTACCCCGACGCCGCGTGGGCATTCATCCAGGCGATGATGTCGGTCGAGAACCAGGACCGGATCGCGCTCATGAACAACAAGATCCCCGCGTCGAACGAGGTACCGCAGGACGCCGCATCCCTGTCGAACCCGCTTGCCGAGTTCACCTTCGAGAACCTGGACAACGGCATCTACGAGGGCGGTCCGGCGAACTGGCTCGAGGTGCGCAGCATCTTCGGTCCGACCATCGACGAGGTCCTGCTCGGCCAGACGTCCGCCGAGGACGCGCTCGAGCGCATCGAGAGCGAAGCGCTCTCGGGCTAGCACCACCCATCAGCACCGGGCGGCGGGATCACCGCCGCCCGGTGCTCTTCCCGCACGTGTCGCGAATCCGGTCGAAGGAGACCTCCATGAACGTCCATCCCATCGGTGTGGCAACCGATCCCGGCACCGAGGCGCGATCCGCATGACCGCGACCAGGGCCGACAGCCCGATTCGGCAGCGCACCACCGCTCCCCGCAAGGAGAAGCACCACTCCAAGGGCTCGATCCTCCGGCACCAGAAGCGCGCTGGATGGTGGTTCATCATGCCCGCGCTCGTCCACTCGGTGATCTTCACGATCATCCCCGTCATCGCGGTTTTCGTGCTCGCCTTCACCGATTACAGCTTCGGCGGACGCACCGACTTCGTGGGCTTCGACAACTTCGTCGAACTGATGGGGGACAACTCGTTCCGCGCCGCGTTCGTCAACACCATCATCTTCGCCATCGTGGTCGTCCCGGTGGCGATGGTGATCGCCCTGCTCGTGGCCATCGGCCTCAACCAGCGCATTCGGGGCCTGTCCTTCTTCCGCACGGCCTATTACGTGCCCACCGTCACCGCAAGCGTCGCGGTCGGCGTCGTGTGGCTGTGGATCTTCAACCCCGGCTCCGGCCTCGCGAACGAGGTGCTCAGCTTCTTCGGGCTGGGACGCGCCAGTTGGCTCGTCGACCCGGACCTCGCGCTGCCGTCCCTGATGATCATCGGCATCTGGCAGGGCATCGGCGCCAAGATGATCATCTACCTGGCCGCGCTGCAGGGCGTTCCCACGCAGCTCATCGAGGCGGCGACCATCGACGGCGCCAACAAGTGGACCGTCTTCTGGAACGTGACCTGGCCGGCCCTCGGCCCCGCGCAGTTCTTCGTGCTGATCACCTCGATCGTGTCCACCTTCCAGGTGTTCGACCTCATCTACATCACCACCAAGGGCGGGCCGGGAACGGCCACCAACGTGCTGGTCTTCGACATCTACAACAACGCGTTCCAGAACCTCCAGCTCGGCTACGCATCGGCGGAGACCATCATCATGATGCTGCTGATCGGCGCCTTCATCCTCATCGGTCGACGACTGCAGGGAGCGAACACCAATGACTGACCTGCGAAATCCGCCGAGCAAGGCTGACGAGGCCACTCCTCCCCCGCCGCCGTCACGCGGCTCCCGCGGCAAGCAGTCCATCACCGGCGACACCCGCCTCGGCAAAGTCGTGATCTACATCCTCCTCACCGCCGGCGCGATCGTCATGATCGCTCCGTTCGTGTGGATGGTGCTCACCGCGCTCAAGGGCCGGGCGGAGGCGGCGAGCTTCTCCTGGCTCCCCGAGCAGTTGCTGTTCAGCAACTTCGTCGAGGCGATGCAGACCGCGCCGTTCCTGATGTACTTCCGGAACAGCCTTTTCATCGCCGTCGGCGAGACCGCATTCACGATCGTGCTGTGCACCATGGCGGGGTACACGCTGGCGAAGATGCCGATCCGCGGGTCGAAGTTCCTGCTGAACTACTTCATCGCCCTGCTGATGGTGCCGTTCCAGCTGATCCTCGTGCCGCTCTTCCTCGTGGTGCGGTCGATTCCGCTCGCCGGCGGCAACGACATCCTCGGTCAGGGCGGCACCGGCTGGCTCGACACCTGGTGGGGTCTCATCATCCCGCTCGGCGCCGCGCCGCTGTTCACCTTCCTCGCCCGCCAGTTCTACGTGTCGCTGCCCAGCGAACTCGCGGACGCGGCACGGATGGACGGTGTCGGCGAGTTCGGCATCTTCCTGCGCATCATGACGCCGCTGATCAAGCCGGCCATCCTCACCATCGCGGTCTTCCAGATCGAGGCGGCGTGGAACGGCTTCCTGTGGCCGCTGATGATCACGCAGTCGGCGGACCTGCGGCCTCTGCAGCTCGGTCTCGCGACGTTCTCGCAGGCGACCGGTGATGTGCACTGGCCGTATCTGATGGCGGGCACGGCGCTCGCCACGCTGCCGATGATCCTCCTGTTCGTCGTGGCCCAGAAGCGCTTCGTCGCCGGCCTCGCGAACTTCGGGGTGAAGGGATAGTGGCGGAGCCCGGCGACACGACCACCGTGGAGCCGTCGGGCCGCCCGGCGGTGCTGTTCGCGATGCGGTCGGATGAGCTGCGGGAGCAGCTCTTCCCCGCACCGCAGCGCGCAGCACTCTCCCGGGTGGCCGACGTGCTGTCGGACACGGTGCTCACCGAGTTCGACTCCCCCGACGCACGAGCGCTCCTCGGCAGGGCCGACGTGCTCATCACCGGGTGGGGATGCCCGCGGATCGACGCGGAGGTGCTCGACGCGGCACCGTCCCTCCGGCTCGTCGCCCATGCCGCGGGCACGGTGAAGGGCCACATCGACCGCGAGGTGTGGCACCGGGGCGTGGCGGTGACCACCGCGGCGGAGGCGAATGCCCGACCGGTGGCCGAGTACACGCTGGCCGCCATCCTGCTCGCCGGCAAGCAGGCGTTCGCCCGCTCGCGTGAACTCGCCGCCGGGCAGGGCGAGTACGCCCGCCCGCCGCTTCCGCTCGACGCGGGCAACTTCGGCGCGACCGTCGGGATCATCGGCGCATCACGGGTGGGCCGCATCGTTCTCGACCTGCTTCGACCGTTCTCGTTCGAGCTGCTGCTCGCGACGCCCGACCTGTCCCCCGCTGAGGCGGAGGCTCTCGGGGCGCGCCTCGTGCCGCTCGGGCAGCTCATGGCCGAGAGTGCGGTCGTCTCGCTGCACGCGCCGCTTCTGCCCTCCACCGTGGGGATGATCGGCCGCGCCGAGCTCGCCGCGATGCGCGACGGCGCCGCCTTCGTCAACACCGCGCGGGGGGCCATCGTCGACACCGACGCGTTGCGCGACGAGACGCGGTCCGGCCGCATCTCCGCCGTCCTCGACGTGACCGACCCCGAACCGCTGTCCACCGGCGACGAGCTGTACACCTTCCCGAACGTCTTCCTCACCCCGCACATCGCGGGGGCGATGGGCAACGAGTTGTCGATGATGGGCGACGCCGCCGTCACCGAGGTCGCGCGACTCGCCGCCGGCCGGCCGCTCCGCTATCCGGTCTCCCTGCTCGAACTCGACACCATGGCGTGACTGCGCCCGACCCCGAAAGGCTTCCCATGTCCTCCTCTTCATCCCCGCGCCGCACCCCGCTCGTGGCCGCGAATCCCATCCCCTACTGGGCTCGGGACGGCAAGGCGGACAAGTCCAAGGCCGTGTTCGACGGCGCCTTCCGCGACTTCCAGGACATCGGATTCCGCGCAGTGAAAGCCGACGTGCCGGAGGGCATGACGGCCGCGGAGTACGCCGAGTGGATCGCGAGCTACGGGCTCGCGCCGTCGCTCAGCCTGTTCAGCTCGCCGTTCGACGAGACGATCGAGATCGACGCCGAGGTGGAGCGCGCGAAGGCGTTCGCCGCCGACCAGGTGGCACTCGGACTCGACCGGACGATGGTGTCGTCGATGTCCATCCCCGCCCGCATGGAGCGGCCGGGGATCGGCGCCGACTTCCGCGAGGACCGTCTGGCCCTCGCGATCGAGAACGTCGGCCGGGTCTGCGAGGTGCTGCAGGCGGAGGGACTCCGTCCGCTGCACCACTCGCACATCGGCGGCGTCTTCGAGACGGAGCACGAGATCACCACGCTGCTCGACACGCTGGGTCGCGACGTGATCGGCATCGGCCCGGACACCGGGCACCTGCGGCTCGCGGGCGTCGAGCCTGCGCCGTTCATCCGCCGGTACGCCGACCGGGTGGGCGGCATCCACATCAAGGACGTGTTCGCCGACTACCTCGACCCCGAGTCCCGCGAGGGCCTCGACTACCGCGGTCTCGCGAACACCAAGCGGTTGTGGGCGGAACCCGGCTTCGGAGTGCTCGACTTCGACGAGATCGTCGCGGCGATGCCCGACGACTACGACGGCGACTTCATGATCGAGGTGGACAAGCCCAGCGTCGACTCGCTCTACGAGTCGCACCGCATCTCCTACGAGTGGGCGAAGTCCGCCCTGTCGTTCGCCCGGCTGTAGGCGGCGCTCGGAGGCTCGAAGCCGGACGGGCGGACGGGCCGGTCGCCGTTAGTCGGACGTCGACCGCCCCCGGGAGTCGGTGGGGTCCTGGCCTTCGCTGAGCGTGTCCCAGTCGGTGAAGCGGTCGCGCGGTGCCGAGTCGTCGTCGACGGGCGCGAAGCGCAGGGGTGACTCTGTCGACGCCGCGGCGTAGCGGCGGGAGCCGGCGGGCCACCGCCGCGCGGTGGCGAGGATGCCGACGCCCTGGAGGGCGAGGAGCACGCCGAGCGCCAGGGTGACCCCGGGCCACGCGGTCGCGGCGCTGGCGGTGACGAGCGCCGCGATCGACGCCTGCCCGTCCACGCCGGTCGTGTCGGTGACGGTGCGAGCACCCGCCGAGATCGGGTCGGCGATCGCGAGCACGGCGGACAGCGCAACGCACGCCCCCAGCAGGATCTGCAGCGCGCCGAGGATCACCCGGAACACGATGCCGGCGATGGAGAGCGCCGCAGCGAGGGCGAGGCTCGCCAAGGCGAGCGCGCTGAGCGCGGGTGCGGCGACCGCGCCGGGCACCCCGATCTCCGTCGGCACGTCGCCGACGAGGGTGAGGGTGAACCACTGCTGCGACCAGGCGAGGAGCACCAGGGCGCCGAGCGCGAGACCCGCGAGGATGGCGAGGCTCTTGAGGCGGCGACCGTGCGTCGTGCGGCCGTCCGGCGCTCGACCGTCGGACCCGGTGCTGTCCGGGGCGGTCCGGTCGGTCACGGTCAGTGCACCCGGCGCATGGCGTTGGCCACGGCGACGGCGCGGAGCGGTGCCGCCGCCTTGTTCTGCGACTCGATGAACTCCGTCTCGGGGTCGGAGTCCGCGACGAGTCCGGCTCCGGCCTGCACCCGCGCCATCCCCCCGGCGATGGTCGTCGTGCGGATCGCGATGGCGAGGTCCGCGTCGCCCGCGAAGTCGAAGTAACCGACGACCCCGCCGTAGACGCCCCGCTGCGCCGGCTCGAGCTCATCGATGATCTCGAGCGCGCGCGGCTTCGGAGCGCCGGACAGTGTGCCGGCCGGGAAGGTGGCGCGGAAGACGTCGATCGAGGACTCCCCCGGTCGCAGGTTGCCCTCCACCGACGACACGAGGTGCATGATGTGGCTGAACCGCTCCACCTGCATGAACTCGGTCACCTCGACCGACCCGGCGGCGCACACCTTGAGCAGGTCGTTGCGCGCGAGGTCGACGAGCATGAGGTGCTCCGCGCGCTCCTTCGGGTCGGCGAGCAGGTCGTCGGCGAACGTGCCGTCCTCCTCGGGACTCGCGCCGCGGGGACGGGATCCGGCGATCGGGTGCATGTAGACGCGATCGCCCTGCACCTTGACCAGCGCTTCGGGTGAGGACCCGACCACCGAGTACGGCGCACCGTCGGGGTCGTCGAGGGTCAGCAGGTACATGTACGGGCTGGGGTTGAGGCTGCGCAGCACCCGGTAGACGTCGATCGGATGCGCGGCGATCTCGTGGTCGAAGCGCTGGGAGACGACCACCTGGAACACGTCGCCGTCGCGGATGTACTGCTTGGACCGCTCGATGGCGGCCTCGTACTCGGCGCGGGTGGAGCGCGGCACGGGTGTCGGGGCGATGGAGAGGTCGGCCTCGGCCAGCCACGCCTCGGCCGGTTCGGCGAGGTCGCGTTGCAACCGCTCGAGACGGGTCTGGGCATCGGCCCAGAGCGTGTCGGCGTCGTCGGTGCCATCGTTCAGCACGGTGGCCACGAGTTGCACGGTGCCGAGTCGGTGGTCGAGCACGGCGAGTTCGGACACGAAGCTGAGCGCCTGTCCGGGCACGGCGTAGTCGGCGGGCGGGGCGTCGGGCAGCCGCTCGATCTGGCGGATGGCCTCCCAGCCGATGAAGCCGACCAGTCCGCCGGTGAGGGGAGGCAGTCCGTCGATGCGGGGCGTCGCCCACCGCGAGTACAGGGCCGCGAGCGCATCGAGCGGCCCGTCGGGGGCGTCCGCGCCGAGTGCGCGCTCGGCGGGCAACCCGTAATCGAGCCAGCGCGCGGTGTCGCCCTGCTGGGTCAGCACGCCGAACGACGAGACGCCGACGAAGGAGAACCGGGACCAGATGCCGCCCTGCTCGGCGGACTCCAGGAGGAAGGTGCCGGGTCTCGCGCCGGCCAGCTTGCGGTACACGCCGACCGGGGTCTCCCCGTCGGCGAAGAGCTCGCGCACCACGGGGATCACGCGGTGCTCGGGCAGGAGGGCGTCGAAGGCCGCCCGCGTGGTGGATCCGGCGCTCATCGGTTTCCCCCGTCATCCGGTTGCGATCCGAGTGCCGGCGCGAGCACGTCGGCGTCGAAGCAGGTGCGCGTGCCGGTGTGGCAGGCCACGCCCACCTGGTCCACCTGCACGAGCAGGGTGTCGGCGTCGCAGTCGAGGGCGGCCGCCCGCACGTACTGCGCGTGCCCCGACGTGTCGCCCTTCCGCCACAGCTCCTGCCGCGACCGGGACCAGAAGGTCACGCGGCCCTCGGTGAGCGTGCGGCGCAGCGATTCGGGATTCATGTAGCCGAGCATCAGCACCTCGCGAGTGTCGTGCTGCTGGATGACGGCCGGAAGCAATCCGTTCTCGTCGAATCGCGCTCGGTCGAGCACCGCCTGCACTGCCGCGTCGGTGTCGGGGATTGCGGTCATTCGCGCACCGTGTTCCCGGCGTCGCGCAGCTCGCGCTTCACGTCGCCGATCGTCATCTCGCCATTGTGGAAGACGGATGCGGCGAGCACCGCGTCCGCGCCCGCGGCGATCGCCTGCGGGAAGTGCCGCGCCTCGCCGGCGCCTCCGGAGGCGACCACGGGAACGGAGCTGACCGACCGCATGAGCGAGATCAGTTCCGTGTCGAAGCCCTCGCGCGTGCCGTCGGCGTCGATCGAGTTGACCAGCAGTTCGCCGGCGCCGAGGTCGATGGCGCGTGCCGCCCACTCGAGCGCGTCGATGTCGGTCTCGGTCCGGCCGCCGTGGGTGGTGACCACGAAGCCCGAGTCCGTCGTGCCGCCGCGCTTCACGTCGAGCGACAGCACCATCACCTGGGCGCCGAAGCGGTCGGCGATCTCGGCGATGAGTTCGGGCCGGGCGATGGCCGCGCTGTTGACGCCCACCTTGTCGGCGCCGCTCGCGAGGAGCCGGGCCACGTCGGCGGTGGACCTCACTCCTCCGCCCACCGTGAGGGGGATGAAGACCTGCTCGGCGGTGGCGCGCACCACGTCGTACATGGTCTCGCGGTCGTCGACGGTCGCGGTCACGTCGAGGAAGGTGAGCTCGTCGGCGCCCTGCTCGTAGTAGCGGCGGGCGAGCGCGACCGGGTCCCCGGCGTCGCGGAGGTTCAGGAAGTTCACGCCCTTGACCACGCGGCCCATGGCCACGTCGAGGCACGGGATCACCCGCACGGCCAGCGAGGTCGGGGTAGTCGACATGGGGAGCATCCTAGATGCGTGCGGCGTGGATCGCGCTGACCAGGATGGCGCGAGCGCCCGCCTCGTACAGCGAGTCCATGATGTGGTTCGTGTCGCCCCGCGGAACCATTGCCCGGACGGCCATCCACTCGGGGTCGCGCAGCGGGGAGATGGTGGGCGACTCGATGCCCGGGGTGATCTCCAGCGCGGCGTCGAGCAGCTTCGCCGGCACGTCGTAGTCGACGAGCACGAACTGCCGGGCCACCAGCACGCCCTGCAGGCGACGCAGCAGCACGGATGCGGCGGTCGGTTCGGTCGGGCTGGAGATGAGCACGGCCTCGGACTCGAGGATCACCGGTCCGAAGACCTCGAGCCCGGCCTTGCGCAGGGTGGTCCCGGTCTCCACGACGTCGGCGATCACGTCGGCGACGCCGAGCTGGATGGCCGATTCCACGGCGCCGTCCAGGCGGACGAGCGTGACGTTCACCCCGGCGCGTTCGAGGAAGGCTCCGACGAGTCCGGGGTAGCTGGTGGCGACCCGGTGCCCGGCGATGTCGGCGACCTCGGTGAACGCACCGGTCGGTCCGGCGAAGCGGAAGGTCGACTCGGCGAACCCGAGGGTCGCGGTCTCGCTGGCGGGCGACTCGGAGTCGAGCAGCAGATCGCGCCCGGTGATGCCCACGTCGAGAGCGCCGGAGCCGACGTAGGTGGCGATGTCGCGGGGGCGCAGATAGAAGAACTCGACGTCGTTACGGGCGTCGACGATCCGCAGTTCCTTGGGGTCTCGGCGGCCGGTGTAACCGGCCTCGGCGAGCATCTGCGCGGCGGTGTCGGAGAGCGAGCCCTTGTTGGGCACTGCTACACGGAGCATGGGGTTTCCATTCGGGGGAAGCGGACGTCGGATCTGGTGCCGGCCGTCCGGCCAGGGGCCGGACGGGCCGGGTCACAGATGTCGGTAGACGTCCGCCGGTTCCAGGCCGCGTGCGATCAGCAGCACCTGGAGGTGGTAGATCAGTTGCGAGATCTCCTCGGCGGTGCGCTCGTCGGATTCGTACTCCGCGGCCATCCACACCTCGGCGGCCTCTTCGACGATCTTCTTGCCGATTGCGTGCACACCGGCGTCGAGTTCGCGCACCGTGCCCGAGCCCTCGGGGCGCGTGACGGATTTCTCGCGGAGCTCGACGAACAGTTCATCGAAGGTCTTCACCGGTCAAGGGTACCGGTTCGCCGAGCCCGCCCCGGTCGGGTGCGCCTAGCGCACGCCGAGCAGGTCGATGACGAAGATCAACGTGCGGCCGGAGAGGCGGTGTCCGCCGCCCGCGGGGCCGTAGGCGAGCGCGGGCGGTACGACGAGCTGGCGGCGGCCGCCGACGCGCATGCCGGGGATGCCCTCCTGCCAGCCCTTGACGAGGCTCGCGAGCGGGAAGGTGATGGCCTGTCCCCGGTCCCACGAAGAGTCGAACTCCTCACCGGACTCGAAGTCGACGCCGAGGTAGTGCACGTTCACGGTGGAGCCTGCCGTGGCCTCGTCGCCGTCGCCCTCGCGGATGTCGGTGATCACGAGCTGCTCGGGCGCGGGGCCCTCGACGAACTCGACTTCGGGCTTGGTCTGTGCGGAATCAGTCATTCCCCCATCCAACCACGCCCTGCCTGTCGGTCCCCGTCGGTTGCTCGACGACGGTCGCTCGGCGACGGTCGAAGCGACACCCCACCCCACGCCCCTTCGGAAGGCTCAGGGACCGTACGCGACGCGACGCACCCCACCCCACGCCCCTTCGACAGGCTCAGGGACCCTATGCGACGCGACACGACCCACCCCACGCCCCTTCGACAGGCTCAGGGACCGTATGCGACGCGACGCACCCCACCTCACGCCCCTTCGACAGGCTCAGGGACCGGAGCGGGTCAGTGGGCGTGGGTGGAGGCGGCGGCGTCGCGGAGGGAGGCGATGCGGTCGGCGGGATCCCCGGCGAACACGCTGGAGCCGGCGACGAAGGTGTCCGCTCCGGCCCGCGCGGCGGTGACGATGGTCTCCTCGTTGATGCCGCCGTCCACCTGCAGCCACACGTCGAGGCCGGCACCGGACACGCGTTCGCGCAGCGCGCGCAGCTTCGGCATCGTCGACTCGAGGAACGACTGGCCGCCGAATCCGGGCTCCACGGTCATCACGAGCACCTGGTCGAACTCGGCGAGCAGGTCGAGGTACGGTTCGGCCGGGGTGCCGGGTTTCAGGGCGATGCCGGCCCGGGCGCCCATCGACCGCAGGCGGCGGGCGAGCGCCACCGGATCCGCGGCCGCCTCCGCATGGAACGTGACCGAGTAGGCGCCCGCCTCGGCGTGATCGGGAGCCCAGCGGTCGGGGTCGTCGATCATCAGGTGCACGTCGAGCGGGATGTCGCTCACCTCGGCGAGGCGCTGCACGGTGCCGGGCCCGAAAGTGAGGTTCGGGACGAAGTGGTTGTCCATGACGTCGACGTGCACGAGGTCGGCACTCCGGATGCGACGCACCTCGCTCTCGAGGTTCACGAAGTCGGCGGCCAGGATGCTCGGGTTGATGCGCACGGACATGCGAACGAGCCTACGACGTGGTCAGCAGGGCGATGAACATGGCGTCGCACCCGTGTCGATGCGGCCACAGCTGCACGGCCGAGTCGCCCTCGGGCTGTTCGAGGGGCGCGAGCGCGACCGACTGCAGCAGCACGGGGGTGTCGAGGGCCCGCAGTCGGCCGTCGGAGCGGGCGAGTGCGCCCTCGACGACCGCCCGGGTCTCGGCGAGGTGCGGCGAGCAGGTCACGTAGGCGATCACCCCGCCGGGCGCGAGCGCCGCGACCGCGGAGTCCAGCAGCGCCGATTGCAGCGGTGCGAGGTCGGCCACGTCGCGCGGCGTCTTCCGCCAGCGGGCCTCGGGTCGGCGCCGGAGCGCCCCCAGCCCGGTGCACGGGGCGTCGAGCAGGATCCGGTCGAAGGCCTGCGGGTGGCTGCCGCCCACCGTGGTGCCGTCGAGCTGCCAGACCTCGATGTCGCCGGGCACGGCGGAGAGCGCCTCGCGCACCAGGTCGGCCCGTGCGGGCACGATCTCGTTGGCCGTGAAGGTGGCGCCCGCGCGGGCGGCCTCGGCGGCGAGCAGCGCGGCTTTGCCGCCCGGCCCGGCGCACAGGTCGAGCCAGTGCTCGCCCGGTTCGATCGGCATCGCCGCGGTGAGCGCGAGGGCGGCCAGTTGCGACCCCTCGTCCTGCACGCGCGCCGTGCCCGACGCGACCGCGGCGACGTCGAGCGGGTCCCCGCCGTCGAGGTACACCCCGTAGGGCGAGAAGGCGGCGGGATGATCGCCCACGTCGGTCGGCTCCGCGAGCCCGGGCAGCGCGGCCAGTGTGACGGCCGGCGCCACGTTGTCGGCGCGCAGCAGGTCGACGAGCTCGTCCTCCCGTCCGTCGCGGGCGAGGGCGCGGCGGAGCGCGCGCACGATCCACACCGGGTGCGAGTGCTCGAGCGACAACCGCTCGTCGTCGTTCGTCGCGGAGCCCAGCACCCGGTCCCGCCAGTCATCGGGAGTCGACCGGGTGATGGCGCGGAGCACGCCGTTCGTGAAGCCGGTGGCCGACCGCGAGCCGACCATGCGGGCGAGCCCCACCCCCTCGTTGACGGCGGCATGCGGAGCGACGCGCATCGACAGCAGCTGGTGCGTCGAGAGGCGCAGGACGTCGAGGATGGGCGGGTCGATGGCCGAGGCGTCCCGCTTGGCGGCGAGCTCGATCACCCGGTCGTAGTAGCCCAGCATGCGCAGCGTGCCGTAGGCGAGTTCCGTCGCGAGCGCCGCGTCCTTCGTCGACAGCTTCGCCCGGCGGATGCGCACGGGGAGCAGCAGGTTGGCATACGCGTCGGACTCGTGCACGGCGCGCACCACGTCGAACGCCACGCGTCTCGCCGCCGTGACCGTCGGGGCGGGCGGTCGTCGATCGCTCATTCGGCCGTCACCCCGTGCTGGTCGGGCAGCCCGCGCCACCAGTCGGCGGCGGGCATCGGTCGCTTGCCGGCGGGCTGCACGGTGTCGAGGGCGAGGGGGTCGGTCGCCGTGCCGACCAGCACCCGCCGGTCGCGCAGCGCGAGCCTGCCCGGGGGAAGCGGGTCGCCGCCCGCGACCGGTGCGGCGGCGAGAACCTTGAGCCGCTGGCCGCCGACGGTGGTGAACGCGCCCGGCTCCGGAGTCACTCCGCGGAGCCGCGCGTCGACCTCCGCGACCGGGCGGGTGAAGTCGAGCCGCCCGTCGTCGAGGGTGAGCTTGGGCGCGAGGGTGGGGTCGCCGAGTTGCGCCGTGGACCGCGCGGTGCCCGCGGCGAGGTCGTTCACGACCGACGTGAGCAGGGCCGCTCCGTCGTGGGCGAGCGCGGCGAGCACATCGCCCGCGGTCTCGCCCGGCCCGGTGGAGCGGGACACGGTGGCGAAAACGGGTCCGGTGTCGAGTCCGGCCTCGAGCTGGAAGACGCTCGCCCCGGTGTCGGTGTCCCCCGCCATGAGCGCGCGCTGCACCGGTGCGGCGCCGCGCCAGGCCGGAAGCAGGGAGAAGTGCAGGTTGATCCAGCCGTGCCGGGGCGTGGACAGCAGCGGCTCCCGCACCAGCCCGCCATAGGCGACGATCACGCCGAGGTCCGGGCGGAGATCGGCCACCCGGCCGGTGAGGTCCTCACCGAGCCGGTTCGCCCGGATCACCTCGAGCCCGCGCGCGTCCGCCGCCACGGCCACCGGTGACGGCGTGAGGACGCGTTTCCGCCCCATCGGCGCGTCGGCGCGGGTGATCACCGCGACGATGTCGTGTGCCGATGCGGCGAGGGCGTCGAGGCTGGGCACGGCGGCATCCGGGGTGCCGGCGAAGATGAGTCTCATGCCGCGTGCTCTCCCCTGTTCTCTGGTGGATTCGTTCGGTGGTGGTGTCGGTGAATGGGGGGAATCGGGGGTGGCGGTCTCAGAGGATGTCGGAGGTGTCGAACCGCACGCGCAGGGACGGGCGCTGGCGGTAGCCGCCCTTCGCGGGCGGTCCCTTGCGCCGGGTGCTCGCGTTCTCCACGACCGCCGATCGTAGCGCGGATGCGACGGCGCCGCCCTGCGCGTACTCGAGCCGTACGAGTGCCCGCACGTTCTGCGCATCGACGTCGACCGGACCGAGCACGTCCACACCGGGCAGCTCGGCCACGCGCTCCATCGCGGTGCGCACGGCGTCGACTCCGCCCTCCACGGCGGCCACGCGCACGGCGGGCGGGAACCGCAACGCTCGGCGGTCGGCCAGTTCCGCGCGGGCGTAGTCGGCCTGCCGCCAGGTGTTCAGCGCCCGCGCGAGCGCTCCGCCCACGCCGACGAGCAGCACGGGCGCCTTCGGGGCAGCGAGAGCCGCGGCGTTCGACCACCACCGCAGGCAGTCCTCCCCCACGCGCAGGCTCTCGCGCGCCAGCATCCGCTCCCCGTCGAGCAGCAGCACCGCTCGGTAACCGGCCGCGGCGACGGGCTCCGCACCGCGGGTGGCCACCACGAGCGCCGGGGCGTCGGACACCTCGAGCACGGTGTGCTCCCCGTCGGCCACGATCACCCGCACACCGGGGAACGCGCGCCCCAGTTCCTCGGCCGTGCGACCCGAGCCGCGGGTGACGAACCGCAGTCGGTCGCCCTCGCAGTGGGTGCAGCGCCAGTCGGCCGCGAGGGCACCGCACCAGCCGCAGGACGGCATGGCGCTCGCCGACGCCTTGCCGAGCGGACCCTGGCAGCGGTTGCAGCGCGCGGCGTGCGCGCAGCTGGCGCAGGCCAGCACGGGCGCATAACCGGGTCGGGCCACCTGTACGAGCACCGGCCCCGACTCGAGCGCCTGCCGCGCCTCGCGCCACGCCGTCGACGGGATGCGCGCGGCCTGCGCGAATCCGTCGGGCGCCGGCTGCGACACCGTGGGGATCACGCGCGGGGCGGTGCCCGTCAGCGGCAGCAGTTCGTCGAGGAAGCCGAGCTCGACCAGCCGTTCGACCTCGGTGCTTCGGCTGTGTCCGACGAAGGCCAGCGCGCAGCCGGACTGCGCCTGGCGCACGAGTGCGACGTCGCGGGACGACGCGTACGGGCTGAGCGGTTCGGCGTGCAGCGGGTCCCCGTCGTCCCAGAGCACGATGAGGCCGAGTCGGGGGGCCGGGGCGTAGACCGCGGAGCGGGTGCCGAGGAGGATGCGCGGCTCGTCACCCAGACCGGAGAGGAATGCGCGGTAGCGGTCGGGGTTCGACTGGCGGGCATCGACCCGGGCGACCGCGGAGGGCGGCACGAGAGTCGCGAGGGCGGACTCCACCTGCGCCTGGTCGCGGAAGTCGGGCAGCGCGAGGATGGCGCTCTCGCCGCGGGCGAGGCTCGCGGCCGCGGCCTGCGCCAGGGTGAGCGCCCAGCGGCCCACCCAGCGTCCCGGTGCGACCTCGACGACTCCCGGCACGGCGTCGACGGCGACGCGTGCGCGGTCGGCGAGCGCGCGCGCCCACGCACCCTCCACGTACCCGGTGACGTCGACCGTCGCACCGGCGCCCTCCCCGTCGGGGCGGTCCGCGGTTCCGTCCGGCGCGGCGGCCGGGACGGCTGCGGTCGCGGTCGCGGCGAGGTACGCCTTCTCCACTCGCGCCTGCCGCGGCGGGATGGCGAAGCGCAGCACGTCGACGGCGCTCCCGGCGCTGCGGTCGGCGACCGCGCGGGCGAGACGCCACACCTCCGGGGTGAGCACGCGCACGGGAGACACCACGGAGTCGAGCGGGCTCAGCACGCCGGGATAGTCGTGCTCGGCGACCACCTCGACGAGGAAGCCGTCCGCCACTCGCCCGGCCGACCGCAGCGGAACACGCACACGCACCCCCGGTACCGCGGTGTCCCGCAGCTCGGGCGGGATGGCGTAGTCGAAGAGCCGGTCGAGCTGCGGGAGCGGCGAATCCAGGGCGACCCGCGCGATCGGCGCGGACGCCGGCGCGGTGTCGCCCGTCACGGTCAGAGCCGGGCCGCGCTGCGGAGGTCGTCCGCCCGGTCGAGCCGCTCCCAGGTGAAGTTCGGCCGTTCGCGGCCGAAGTGCCCGTACGTGGACGTCTCGGCGTAGATGGGGCGCAGCAGGTCGAGCTGCTCGATGATGGCGGCGGGGCGCAGGTCGAACACGTCGCGGATGGCGGCGATGATCCGGTCCTCCGGTGCGTGCGCCGTACCGAACGTTTCGACGTACAGGCCCACGGGCGACGCCTTGCCGATCGCGTAGGCGACCTGCACCTCGAGCCGGTCGGCGAGGCCCGCGGCGACCGCGTTCTTCGCGACCCAGCGCATGGCGTAGGCGGCGCTGCGGTCGACCTTGCTCGGGTCCTTCCCGCTGAACGCTCCCCCACCGTGCCGGCTGGCGCCACCGTAGGTGTCGACGATGATCTTGCGGCCGGTGAGCCCCGCGTCGCCCTTCGGTCCACCGATCTCGAAGCGTCCTGCCGGGTTGATCAGCTTCGTGGCGTGCGCGGAATCGAAGCCCGCCGCCTCGAGCACGGGCCGGATCACGACCTCGTTCACCTCCGCCTCGAGCGTGGGGAGGCTCACGTCGGGCGAGTGCTGCGTGGAGAGCACCACGGTCTCCACGGTGCGGGGCACGAAGCCCTCGTAGCCGATGGTGACCTGCGTCTTGCCGTCGGGTCGCAGGTAGTCGAGCTGTCCGCTCCGCCGCACCTCCGAGAGGCGCTCGGCGAGCCGGTGCGCCAGCCAGATCGGCAGCGGCATCAGTTCGGGCGTCTCGCGCGTGGCGAAGCCGAACATGATGCCCTGGTCGCCCGCGCCCTGGTGGTCCCTGGGGTCGGACGCGGCGTTCGTGCGCTCCTCCACCGAGTGATCGACGCCGGAGGCGATCTCCGGCGACTGGGCGCCGATCGACACCGAGACGCCGCAGCTCGAGCCGTCGAAGCTCAGCGCCGACGAGGTGTAGCCGATGGCGCGGATGCGGTCGCGCACGATCGTGGGGATGTCGACGTATCCCGTGGTGGTGACCTCGCCCGCCACGTGCACGAGACCGGTGGTGACGAGCGTCTCGACCGCGACCCTGCTGTGCGGATCCTGTTCGAGAAGACCGTCGAGGATGCTGTCCGAGATCTGGTCGCAGATCTTGTCGGGATGCCCCTCGGTCACGGACTCGGAGGTGAAAAGGCGCAGTTCCGTCACGTGGTCTCCATGCGGTCGGGGGACGTCCAGCAGCGCCGGACTACGAGCCGGAAGGGCGGAGGACGTCGAGAATGCGATCGGCCACGGCGGCTTTGCTGCCGGAGGCCTCCATCACTATATCTCCGCCCCGTGACACGACCACGACGGCGTTGTCATCCACGGCGAAGCCCCGGAGCCACCCGACCCTGTTGAGGACGAGGAAGTCGCAGCCCTTGCGTTCGAGCTTCTCCCGGCCCACCCGGAGCAGTTCCGCGGTGTCGCCCGCGGTCTCGGCGGCGAAGCCGATCACCACCTGATCGGCGCGGCGGTTCGCGGCCAGCGACGCGAGGATGTCGGGGTTCTTGACGAGCTCCAGCGTCATCGTGTCGCCGATCGCATCCTTCTTGAGCTTGGTCTGGGCGATCGATGCGGGGCGGTAGTCCGCCACGGCGGCGGCCATGATGATCACGTCCGAGTCCTGTGCGTACTCCGCCGCAGCCTGCGCGAGCTGCTTGGCCGTCTCGACCTGCACCACGTCGACGCCCTCCGGTGCGGGCACCTCGAGGTGGGCGGCGAGGAGGGTGACCTCGGCACCGCGGTCCCGGGCGGCGACGGCGAGCGCGACGCCCTGCTTGCCGCTCGACCGGTTGCCGAGGAAGCGCACCGGGTCGAGAGGTTCGCGAGTTCCGCCGGCACTCACCAGGAGGCGCACACCGGCGAGGTCGTGGCGAGTCGGCAGGTCGGGATCGGCGCCGGGCGCGCCGTCGACGGCAGGTCCGGGATCGGCGCCGGGCGCGCCTTCCGCAGCGGGCGCACCGGGCACCAGGGCGAGGGCGGCGGCCACGATCGCATCGGGTTCGGCCATCCGCCCGGGGCCGGAGTCCGACCCCGTCAGCTGTCCGCTCTCCGGTCCGACGAACGCGATCCCGCGGGAGCGGAGAGTGGCCACGTTCGCGACGGTGGCCGCGTTCTGCCACATCTCGGTGTGCATGGCGGGCGCCACGATCACGGGCGCGGTGCTCGCCAGCACGGTGGTGCCGAGCAGGTCGTCGGCGAGACCGGTCGCCAGTTTCGCCAGGGTGTTCGCCGTGGCGGGCGCGATGACGATGAGGTCGGCGGACTGACCGATCGCCACGTGCCGGACCTGCGCGACGCCCTCGTAGAGGTCGCTGTGAACGATGTTGCGGCTGATCGCCTCGAGCGTGGGTCGCCCCACGAACCGCAGCGCGGCATCCGTCGCCACGACGTGAACGTCGTGACCGGCGAGAACGAGCCCGCGGACCACTCCGACGGCCTTGTAGGCGGCGATCCCGCCGCTGATGCCGACGACGACGGTGAGGCGTTCGGGATTCGTCACGGGCGGGCGGCTCGGGGCGCCGGGAGTCTCGTCGTTCGCGGTACTGCTCGTCGTTCCGTGTTACTGCTCGGGCGCCGGAGCGGCCTTGGCGACGAGCTTGTTCTCGTTGATCTCGTGCAGGGCGACGGAGAGCGGCTTGTCGTCGATGGTGGAGTCGACGAGCGGTCCCACGTTGTCGAACAGGCTTCCCTCGTGCAGGTCGGCGTAGTAGTCGTTGATCTGGCGTGCGCGCTTCGAGGCGAAGATCACGAGCGCGTACTTGGAGTCGACCTTTTCCAGCAGCTCGTCGATGGGCGGGTCGATGATTCCGGTGAGCTTGTCGGCCATGGTCTCTCCTCGTGGTGATGGGGTCGTGGGGTGAAGCGGCGGGCGGGCCCGCATCGGTTTCGTCGTGGTCCGGGCGGGAGCGGGCGGCTGTCGCGCCCGGGCGCCCGCAATCGGAAGAAGCGCGATCAGCGCGCGGTCGACGCCGGGGACACCGATCGAATCTGCATCAAGTCTACGACCTCGCGGGCCGCATCCGGGACGTCGCGGTTGACGACCGCGTAATCGAACTCGTCCTGCGCGGCGAGTTCCTGTTTCGCGGTGACCAGGCGACGGGACTGCTCCTCGCTCGACTCGGTGCCGCGGCCGATGAGTCGACGCACGAGTTCGTCCCAGCTGGGCGGCAGCAGAAACACGAGTCGCGCCTCCGGCATCGCCTGCCGCACCTGCCGTGCGCCCTGGATGTCGATCTCGAGCAGGACGCTCTTGCCCTGGGCGAGCGCAGCCTCGATCGGCGCGCGCGGGGTGCCGTAGCGGTAGGCGTTGTGCACGGTGGCCCATTCGAGCAGTGCGCCGTCGGCGATCAACCGGTCGAAACCCTCATCGTCGACGAAGTAGTAGTTGACGCCCTCGATCTCGCCGGGGCGCGGCGCGCGGGTGGTGGCCGACACCGACAGCATGACGTCGGGGTAGTTCTCCCGGATGTGCGTCGACACAGTGCCCTTGCCCACCGCGGTCGGTCCGGCGAGCACCACGAGCCGCGACGGCTCGATGATCGACTTGGCCGTCTGCCAGCGCACGATGAAGTCCTCGAGGTGCTCGCGCTGGTGCACGCCGAGGCCGCCCAGCCGCTTGGCCGGCGAGATGCCGAGGTCGGCGAGAATGCGCTCGAGTTTGGTGGGGCCGATGTTCGGGATGCTCGTGAGGTACTCCGTCACGCGGAGCGTGTGCTCCGGCTTCGCCGCGGGGTCGATGGACGCGC
The DNA here is from genome assembly GCF_008642235.1 of Planctomonas psychrotolerans. Classification (GTDB taxonomy): domain Bacteria; phylum Actinomycetota; class Actinomycetes; order Actinomycetales; family Microbacteriaceae; genus Planctomonas; species Planctomonas psychrotolerans. The sequence goes on from NZ_SJEV01000002.1 coordinate 347,313, forward strand.
GAAGCACGGCGAGCGGCGTCCGGGCGCCGGTGAGGATGTCCTGCTTCACTGCGGCGCGTGCCCGTCGTGCCGCCACCGCCGCCTTCGATGCGGCCGCACGATCCACCTCGGGCGGATTCGGCCTCACGCGAACACCTCCCGTGCCTCGAGCGCCCGACGGGAGAGGGTCCGGTCGAGCGAGTCCGGTCCCGCCGACAGGATGCTGCGGGATTCGCTCAGGATAGTGCCCCGGGCGAGACCGCCGTAAGTGCTGTGCACCGTGTCGAAGGTGGCGCCCTGCGATCCGTAGCCGGGGGCGAGCACCGGCGTGCCCGGCAGCGCGTTCTCCTCGTCCGTGTCGATGCCGAACGCAGCGAGGTCGACGGTGGCGCCGAGCACGACGCCCACCGCGCCGAACGGCACGGGAGCCGCGCCGTCGGGCGCGGTGCGGGCCGCGTTCCAGGCGCGCACCGCGGCGAGCACCCCGGCCGCCACACCGTTCCGTTGCACGGCTGCCGCGTCGGCGTTCGACGTCGCGGACAGCACGAACGCGCCCTTGCCCGCCGAGGCGGCGAGCGCGAAGGTCGACGCGAGCGCGCCGACGCCGAGGTAGGGACTCACGGTGAGGGCGTCGCTCTCGAGCGGGGACCCGGGCGTCAGCCACGCCGCGGCGTAGGCGTCGACGCTCGTGCCGATGTCGCCGCGCTTGGCATCGGCGATCACGAGGAGCCCGGCAGCCCGGGCGGCGGCCAGCACGTCCTCCAGCGCGGCGTACCCCGCAGATCCGAAGCGTTCGAAGAACGCGACCTGCGGCTTGACGATGCCCACGGTACCGGCTGCCGCATCCACCACGCGGAGCCCGAAGTCGCGGGTGCCCGCGGCGCTCACCGGCAGGCCCCAGTCGCGCAGCAGGAACTCGTGCGGATCGATTCCGACGCACAGGTGGCCGTGCTCGGCGAAGACGTCGCCCAGGCGGGCACCGAAGGGGCGGCTGTCGGCGGGGGCGGGGGTCGCCGTCACAGGCGGGCCGCCCGATCGACGGCGTACTCCTGCAGCGACTTCACGTCGAAGCCGGCCCGGATCGCCTCGAACGAGGCGACGGCGGCCGACAGCTGCGCGATCGTGGTGAACAGGGGCTTGTCCGCGGCCACGGCGGCCGCGCGGATCTCGTAGCCGTCGGCGCGGGCGGACCTGCCGTTCGGGGTGTTGATGACGACGTCGACCTCGTTGCGGTTGATCAGGTCGACGATCGACGGAGATCCGGTGGCCGACTCGTCGCCCTCACTGTACTTGCGCACGATCTCGGCGCGGATGCCGTGTCGGTTCAGCACCTCCGCGGTGCCGCTCGTGGCCTTGATGGCGAAGCCGAGCTCGAGCAGCCGCAGCACGGGCAGGATGATGGCGCGCTTGTCCCGGTCCGCCACCGACACGAACACGGTGCCGGAGAGCGGCAGCCCGCCGAACGCGGCCTCCTGGCTCTTCGCGAAGGCCCGCGGGAAGTCGCGGTCGATGCCCATGACCTCTCCCGTGGAGCGCATCTCCGGGCCGAGCACGGAGTCGACGATGCTGCCCTCGCGCGTGCGGAAGCGCTTGAACGGCAGCACCGCCTCCTTCACCGAGATCGGCGAGTCGAGCGGCACGACCGATCCGTCCTGCTGCGGGAGCAGGCCGCTCGCGCGCAGGTCGGCGATGGTCGATCCGACCATGATCAGCGACGCGGCCTTGGCCAGAGGGATGCCGAGCGCCTTGGAGACGAAGGGGACGGTGCGGGAGGCGCGCGGATTGGCCTCGAGCACGTAGAGCACCCCGGCTCCGATGGCGAACTGCACGTTGAGCAGGCCCTGCACGCCGATGCCCTGCGCGATGGCGAGCGTGGCCGCCCGCACCCGGTCGATCTCGGCGCGGCTCAGGGTGACCGGCGGGAGGGTGCAGCTCGAGTCGCCGGAGTGGATGCCGGCCTCCTCGATGTGCTCCATCACGCCGCCGACGTAGAGCTCCTCGCCGTCGTAGAGCGCGTCGATGTCGATCTCGATCGCGTCGTCGAGGAAGCGGTCGATGAGGAGTGGGCTGGATGGGCCGATGATGGCCGTGTCCTTCATCCGGTCGAAGTAGTCGACGAGTGACGGGCTGTCGAACACGATCTCCATGCCGCGCCCGCCGAGCACGTAGCTCGGTCGCACGAGCACCGGGTAGCCGATGTCCTCCGCGATGCGCACGGCGTCGTCCACGGCGATGGCCGTGCCGTTCTTCGGCGCGACGAGGCCGGCGTCGTCGAGGATGCCCGCGAACAGGCCGCGCTCCTCGGCGAGATCGATGGCGTCGGGCGACGTGCCCAGGATCGGCACGCCCGCCGCCTGCAGGCCCTTCGCGAGACCCAGAGCGGTCTGCCCGCCGAGTTGCACGACCACGCCCACGAGTTCACCGCTCGCGCTCTCCGCGGCGATGACCTCGAGCACGTCCTCCAGCGTGAGCGGCTCGAAGTAGAGCCGGTCGCTGGTGTCGTAGTCGGTGGACACCGTCTCCGGGTTGCAGTTGATCATGATGGTCTCGTACCCGGCGTCGGACAGCGCGAACGACGCGTGCACGCAGGAGTAGTCGAACTCGATGCCCTGCCCGATGCGGTTCGGACCGGACCCCAGGATGATGACCTTGCGGCGGTCGCTCGGGGCGACCTCGGTCTCGCTGTCGTAGCTCGAGTAGTGGTACGGGGTGAGCGCGGGGAACTCCCCCGCGCAGGTGTCCACGGTCTTGAAGACCGGGCGCACTCCCGCGTTGTGCCGGATGGCCCGCACCTCCGCCTCGGCGAGGCCGCGGAGCTGGCCGATCTGCGCATCCGAGAAGCCATGATCCTTCCCGTGCCGGAGCACCGACTCGTCGAGGTGCGGGGCGGCCCGGATCTCGTCGGCGACCTCGTTGATGAGCACCATCTGGTCGAGGAACCACGGGTCGATGCCGGTGGCCTCGAAGGCCTGCTCGACGGTCGCCCCGGCCCGGAGCGCCTGCTGCAGGGTGACGATGCGGCCGTCGGTGGGGGTGCGGCTGATCTCCAGCAGCTCCTCCATCGAGCGGGACTCCTCGCCCCACGAGAACGACGAGCCGCGCTTCTCGAGGGAACGCAGCGCCTTCTGCAGTGCGGTGGCGTAGTTGCGGCCGATCGCCATGGCCTCACCGACCGACTTCATGGTGGTGGTGAGGGTGGGGTCGGCGGCGGGGAACTTCTCGAAGGCGAACCGCGGCACCTTGACGACGACGTAGTCGAGGGTCGGCTCGAAGCTCGCCGGGGTGACCTTGGTGATGTCGTTCGGGATCTCGTCGAGACGGTATCCGATGGCGAGCTTCGCCGCGATCTTCGCGATGGGGAAGCCGGTGGCCTTCGACGCGAGCGCGCTGGAGCGGGAGACCCGCGGGTTCATCTCGATCACGATGACGCGGCCGTTGGCCGGGTCGATGGCGAACTGGATGTTGCAGCCGCCGGTGTCCACGCCCACCCGGCGGATGATGTCGATGCCGATGTCGCGGAGGTTCTGGTACTCGCGGTCGGTGAGGGTGAGGGCGGGCGCCACCGTGATGGAGTCGCCGGTGTGCACGCCGACCGGGTCGACGTTCTCGATCGAGCAGACGACCACCGTGTTGTCGGCGGTGTCGCGCATCAGCTCGAGCTCGTACTCCTTCCAGCCGAGGATGGACTCCTCCATCAGCACCTCGGTGGTGGGACTCTGGTGCAGACCGTCGGCGACGAAACGCACGAGCTCGTCGCGGGTGTAGACGAAGCCGGAGCCGAGCCCGCCCATGGTGAACGAGGGTCGGACGACGAGCGGGTAGCCGAGGTCCTCGGCGAAGTCCACGGCCTCCTCCACCGTGTGGGCCACGTGCGAGCGGGCCACGTCGGCACCGGACTCCAGCACGAGCTGCTTGAACAGCTGGCGGTCCTCGCCCTTCTGGATGGCCTCGACCTTGGCGCCGATCAGCTCCACGTCGTACTTGGCGAGGATGCCGAGGCGGTCGAGTTCGATGGCCGCGTTGAGGGCGGTCTGGCCGCCGAGCGTGGGCAGCACCGCGTCCGGGCGCTCCTTCGCGAGGATCTTCTCCAGCACCTCGCTGGTGATCGGCTCGATGTAGGTGGCGTCGGCGAATCCGGGGTCGGTCATGATCGTCGCCGGATTGGAGTTGACCAGGATGACCCGGATGCCCTCCTCGCGCAGCACGCGGCACGCCTGGGTGCCGGAGTAGTCGAACTCGGCGGCCTGCCCGATGACGATGGGTCCGGAGCCGATCACGAGGACCGAGTTGATGTCGGTGCGCTTGGGCATCAGTTGCCTTCCTTCGTCGCGGTTGTGGAGTCCGTCGCGGTGTCCCCCACGGTCCCTGAGCCCGTCGACGGGCCCGATCCCGTCGACGCACTCGCGTCCTTGATCAGGTCGAGGAACCGGTCGAACAGGTAGGTGGAGTCGTGCGGGCCGGCGGCGGCCTCGGGGTGGTACTGAACGCTGAACGCGGGGATGTCGAGGCAGTTCAGCCCCTCCACCACGTCGTCGTTGAGATCGACGTGGCTCACCTCGGCGCGGCCGAAGCCGGCCGGGGTGTCCACGGGTCCGTCGAGCGGGGCGCGCACGGCGAATCCGTGGTTGTGCGAGGTGATCTCCACCTTGCCGGTGCGCCGATCGAGCACGGGCTGGTTGATGCCGCGGTGGCCGAAGGGCAGCTTGTAGGTCTCGAAGCCGAGGGCCCGCCCGAGCAGCTGGTTGCCGAAGCAGATGCCGAAGAACGGCAGCCCGCGGCGCAGCACGTCGCGGAGCAGCTCAACGTGGTACTCGCTCGCCTTCGGGTCGCCCGGGCCGTTCGAGTAGAACACGGCGGTGGGATTCAGCTCGGCGAGCTCCTCGATGGTGATCGACTGCGGCACGACGTGCACGTCGAGGCCGCGGGCCGCGAGCTGGCGCACCGTGGCGGTCTTGATGCCGAGGTCGAGCACCGCGACGGAACCGATCCGCTCCCCCTCGGCCGGGATCGTGTAGAGCTCGGCCGTGGAAACGGCCCCGGACAGGTTGAGTCCGGTCATCTCGTGCGCGGAGCGCACGACGGTGAGCTGCTCGTCGGCGTCGAGCGCCGCATCCTCGCCGGAGAAGATCCCGGCGCGCATGGCACCGGCGTCGCGGATGTGCCGGGTGACCGCGCGGGTGTCGACTCCGGAGATGCCGACGATGCCCTGGGCGACGAGGTCGTCGTCGAGGCTGCGCGTGGCCCGGTGGTTCGACACGACGCGGGAGGGGTCCCGCACGATGTAGCCGGCCACCCAGATGCGCGCGGACTCCTGGTCCTCGTCGTTCACGCCGGTGTTGCCGATGTGCGGGGCGGTCTGCAGCACGATCTGCCCCGCGTAGGAGGGATCGGTGAGCGTCTCCTGATAGCCGGTCATTCCGGTGGCGAACACGGCCTCGCCGAGCGTGCGGCCGGTGGCGCCGTAGGCCCGGCCGGTGTAGCGGGAACCGTCCTCGAGCACGAGTACTGCGGGTAGGTGGGTCACTCGGAAGTCCTTTCGGTTCGGGAGATGCGCTCGAGCGCTGCGAGCAGGCCGGGGCGCGCGTCGGCGTCGGTCACCCGGAGGTAGCTGTCGACGAGGATGCCGTCGGGTCCGCCGAGCCTCCACGTGATGACGACGAGGCCGCCCGACTCGACCACGCGGTCGATGGTGTAGGTGGCGAGACCGTGCCCGTCGATGGCGTCCGCCCCGATGAAGACCTCGTCCTCGCCGGTGATGGCGAGCACGACGCCCTCCGGCGTCACCCGGACGAGCGCACGGCCGCGGTAGCCGAGGCCGTGCACCGCGATGCGGTCGAGCGGCTCCGCCGCCACGGTGGTCGCCACGTAGAGCACGTCGAGGCTCGCGAGGTCGGGGCCGAGCGTCGCAGGAGGGGTCGGTGGGCGCGATATGCCGGACTGCCTGCGCTGACGCGCCCGCCACCCGCGATACATGAGCGTGAGCAGACCGGCGAGGAGCAGGAGAACGATCACGCCGGGGACGACCCGCTCGTTCACTCGGTTCCCCGCGTGCCCGCGGCACGATCGGCGTGCTCGGCGCTGGCGGAGACGGTCTCCTCGGCGAGCGGCGTCGCATTCAGCACCGTGGGGTAGCCCCGGTGGAACGTGGCGCGCACACTGCCCGGCAGGGTGCGGTCGAGGTAGGGCGAGTTGGTGCCCTTGCCGGCCAGCCGCGAGACGTCGAAGGGGCGCGACGCCGTCGGGTCGTAGAGGGCGAGGTTGGCCGGGGCGCCCACGGCGAGCGGCACCCCGTGCCCGGACAGGCGACCGATCCGGGCCGGCGTGTACGAGAGCACGCGCGCGACATCCGCCCAGTCGAGCTGTCCGGAGTCGACCACGGCTGCCTGCACCACGGAGAGCGCGGACTCGAGGCCCACCATGCCGAACGCGGCGGCGCCCCACTCGCAGTCCTTCGCCTCGGCGGGGTGCGGCGCGTGGTCGGTGGCCACGATATCGATGGTCCCGTCGGCGAGGCCGGCGCGGAGCGCGAGCACGTCCTCCGACGAGCGGAGCGGCGGATTGACCTTGTAGCGGGCGTCGTAGCCGGCCACGAGATCCTCGGTGAGCAACAGGTGGTGCGGGGTGACCTCGGCGGTCACGTCGATGCCGCGGGCCTTCGCCCAGCGCAGCACCTCGACCGAACCGGCGGTGGAGACGTGGCAGATGTGCAGGCGCGAGCCCACATGCTCGGCGAGGAGCACGTCGCGGGCGATGATCGACTCCTCGGCCACGGCGGGCCAGCCCGGGATGCCGAGCTCGCCGGAGAGGGCGCTCTCGTTCATGCTCGCGCCGATGGTGAGGCGCGGCTCCTGCGCGTGCTGGGCGATGACGCCGTCGAACGACTTCACGTACTCGAGCGCACGACGCATGAGCAGGGCGTCGGAGACGCAGTGGCCGTCGTCCGAGAAGACGCGCACGCCGGCGCGCGAGGTGGCCATGGCGCCGAGCTCGGCGAGCCGCTCCCCCGCGAGACCCACGGACACGGCACCGATCGGGCGCACCGTGGCGTAGCCGGCCCGGCGACCGAGCGCCTCGACCTGCTCCACGACCCCTGCGGTGTCGGCGACCGGTGAGGTGTTCGCCATGGCGAAGACGGCCGTGAAGCCGCCCGCCGCCGCCGCGCGCGTGCCGGTGAGCACGGTCTCGCTCTGCTCGAAGCCGGGTTCGCGGAGGTGCACGTGCAGGTCGACGAGCCCGGGAAGGGCGAGCAGCCCGTCGGCGTCGATCGCCGTGGCTCCCGCCGCGGACAGCGCCGTCCCCAGTTCGGCGATGCGGCCGTCGGCGATGCGGATGTCGGTGCGCTCGCCGTCGACGAGCGACGCTCCGCGGATCACGTAGTCGTGCTCGTGCGCGCTCATAAGCCCTCTCCCTGCCCCGCGAGGAGGAGGTACAACACTGCCATTCTCACGGAGACACCATTGGCAACCTGTTCGAGCACCGTGGACCGGGCCGAATCCGCAGCGGCGGCGGATATCTCGAGGCCCCGGTTCATCGGGCCGGGATGCATCACCATGCTATCGGGCGCGAGCCGCGCCGTTCGTGCGTCGTCGAGACCCCACACCCGCCCGTACTCGCGGGTGTTCGGGAAGAACGCGGCGCTCATCCGTTCGGCCTGGATGCGCAGCATCATCACGACGTCGGGGCGCACCGTGTCGATCGCCTCGTCGAGGCTGAAGCACACGTCGACCGGCCAGGTGTCGATCCCGATGGGCACGAGGGTGGGTGGCGCCACGAGGGTGACGGCGGCGCCGAGGGTGGTGAGCAGCCACACGTTGGAACGCGCGACGCGGGAGTGCAGGATGTCGCCCACGATCACCACCGAGACGCCGTCGAGGTCGCGGCCGCGGGCGGTGCCGTGCGCGGCGGCACCGTCGCTGCTGCGCTGGGTACCGCCGTGCAGGCGTCGGCGAATGGTGAAGGCGTCGAGGAGCGCCTGGGTGGGGTGCTCGTGCGTGCCGTCGCCGGCGTTGACGATGGCGGCGTCGATCCAGCCGCTCTCGGCGAGCACGTGCGGCGCACCCGAGGCCGGGTGGCGGAGAACGACGCCATCCGCTCCCATCGCCTCGAGGGTCTGCGCGGTGTCCTTGAGGCTCTCGCCCTTCGAGACGCTCGACCCCTTGGCGCTGAAGTTGATCACGTCGGCCGAGAGGCGCTTCGCGGCCGCTTCGAAGGAGATGCGGGTGCGGGTGGAGTCCTCGAAGAAGAGGTTGACCACGGTGCGGCCGCGCAGCGTCGGCAGCTTCTTGACCTCGCGGGTCGCGACGTCGGCCATGTTCTCGGCGACGTCGAGGACGTGGATTGCCTCGTCGCGGGACAGGTCGCGGGTGGAGAGGAGGTGCCTCACGGTCGGGCCCTCCCGTGCGTGGTGGATCCGGCGGCTGCATCGACCTGGGCGGTGCTCGCGGGGTCGGTGCTCGCGGGGTTGGTGCTGAGCGAGTCGATGCTGACGGAGTCGTCGCCGTCGAGCTCGGCGAGGTGCACGAAGATCCGCTCGTGCTGCGCGCTCGGCAGGTTCTTGCCCACGAAGTCGGCGCGGATGGGGAGCTCGCGATGTCCGCGGTCGACGAGCACGGCGAGGCGCACCGCGCGCGGGCGGCCGAGGTCGCTGATGGCATCGAGTGCGGCCCGGATGGTGCGGCCCGAGTAGAGCACGTCGTCGACGAGCACCACGGTGGTGCCGTCTATGCCGCCGGGCGGCACCGACGTGGGTGCGGGGGCGCGGGTGGGCTTCCGCGAGAGGTCGTCGCGGTACATCGTGACGTCGATGGAGCCGACCGAAGCGGGATCGAAGTCCGGGTCGATGTCGGCGAGGATGCGGCCGAGGCGCGAGGCGAGCAGCACCCCGCGGGTCGGGATGCCGAGGAGCACGAGGCCGGCGGATCCGCGGTTCGATTCGAGCACTTCGTGCGCGATGCGCGTGAGTGCCCGCGTGATATCAGCCTGATGCAGCAGTGTGCGTGCGCTCAACCTGACCTCCTTCCCCGCCTCTCTGGACGGAACTTAAAGGATGTCTTCCCGCTCACTCTACCGTGCCGCTCGCCCGGTCGAGGCCCTGCGGTCCCCGACCCCGCCGGTTCCCGAGCCCGTCGAAGGGATCAACCCCACGGTTCCTGAGGACGTCGAAGGAACGCAACGCGCACGGAAACGCACCCGCCACGCCGCTTCTGCGATCACCCGCCGCTGTTTCCACCGATCCCGCCGCGGTTCCCGTCGATCGCCCGCGAATCTCTCCGGGCGGTCGACCGAAACGGCAGCGCGACTCAACCGCACGCTAGAAAGACGTACCCGCCCGCTCCCCGCATCCATGAAACAGCAGCGACGCGCCGAGGCGGCCGGATCACGCGGGCGCTCCGGACATGTGCGGGCGGCGCACCATCAGCGCAGGTCCGAAGCGCCCGCGCGTCCTCATCGCAACGGCGTGTCACCATCCGCACCTGGTCATTGCGCGCCTCGCGTCCCTTCGACACGCTCAGGGACCGTGCGGTCCCGCGCCGCGCGTTTGCTCAATCGCCCGCGTATCACCGCGGGCGATCGAGCGAAACGGCAGCGCTAACGCCGTCGACGGGCTCAGGGACCGGAGGGCTCCAGGATGCGGCGGATCGCGTCGACGGAGGCGGCATCCTGCAGCGAGGTGGCGTCGCCCAGCTCCCGTCCCTCGAGCAGGTCGGCGAGGAGCCGGCGCAGGATCTTCCCCGACCGCGTCTTCGGCAGGTCGGGCACGAGGAGGATGCGCTTCGGTTTCGCGATCGGGCCGATGCGGGCCGCCACGTGGTCGCGCAGCTCCCTCTCCAGCGACGCGCCGAGCGCCCGCCAGCCGGGGACGTCCGCTGCGTCCGGGCGTTCCGCGAATCGCGGGATGACGAAGGCGGCGATGGCCTGACCGGTGATCGGATCCGCGTATCCGGTGACGCCCGCCTCCGCCACGGCCGGATGCGACACGAGCGCCGACTCCACCTCGATGGTCGACAACCGGTGGCCCGACACGTTGATCACCTCGTCCACACGTCCGAGCAGCCAGATGTCGCCGTCCTCGTCGTACCGGGCTCCGTCGCCCGCGAAGTACAGTCCCTGCGCGGCGAACCGCGCCCAGTACGCCTCGCGGTACCTCGCCGGATTGCCCCAGATGGTGCGCGCCATGCCGGGCCAGGGCGCGTCGAGAACGAGATAGCCGCTCGATCCTCGGGCGACCTCGATGCCGTCGTCGTCCACCACCTTCGCCGACAGGCCGGGCAGCGGCCGCGTCGCGGACCCCGGCTTCAGCGTCGTCACGCCCGGTAGCGGCGCGAGGATGGCCGCGCCGGTCTCCGACTGCCACCAGGTGTCGATGATGGGCGCCGACCCCGAACCCACGTGCTCGCGGAACCACAGCCACGCTTGCGGGTTGATCGCCTCCCCCACCGAGCCGAGCAGGCGGATCGACGACAGGTCGTACCCCTGCGGCCCCTCGGGGAACCAGCTCATGAAGCTCCGCACCAGCGTGGGAGCGGTGTAGTAGGTGGTCACGCCGTAGCGCTCGATGATCTCGAAGTGACGCCCCGGGTCGGGGGTGTTCGGTGTGCCCTCGTAGATCACCTGGGTGACCCCGTTGGAGAGCGGACCGTAGATCTCGTAGGTGTGCGCGGTCACCCAGGCGAGGTCGGCCGTGCACCAGTGCACGTCGTCGTCCTTCACGTCGAAGTGCGCCCAGTGCGCCCACGAGGCGTGCGTCAGGTAACCGCCACTCGTGTGCACCAGCCCCTTCGGCGTGCCCGTGGTGCCGGAGGTGTACATGATGAACAGCGGATTCTCGGCGTCGAACGCCTCCGCCCGGTGCACCGGTGACGCGGTGTCCACGACGTCGTGCCACCACACGTCGCGACCCTCCGTCCAGGCGAGGTCCTGCCCCGTTCGCCTCACGACGAGCACGTGCTCCAGCGCGGGGGCGGATGCGACCGCGGCGTCGGCGTTGCTCTTGGTGGCCACGGCGACGCCGCGGCGGAACTGTCCGTCGCTCGTGACGAGCAGCTTGGCACCGGTGTCCTCCACGCGGAACCGCAGCGCCTCGGCGGAGAACCCGCCGAACACGAGCGAGTGCACGGCACCGATCCGGGCCACCGCCAGCGTGATGACGATCGTCTCGGGCAGCACCGGCAGGTAGATCACCACGCGGTCCCCGCGCCGGATGCCGAGGTCGGTGAGCGCGTTCGCCGCCCGGTTCACCTCGCGCTCCAGGTCGGCGTAGGTGATCGTGCGCCGGTCGCCCCGCTCCCCCTCGAAGTGCAGCGCCACCCGGCTCCCGTGCCCCGCGGCCACGTGTCGATCGACGCAGTTGACCGCCACGTTGAGCGTGCCGCCCTCGAACCAGCCGGCCGCCGGGATGGCGGGGACACCGGCGTCGTCCAGCGCGGGGCGCCAGGAGTGCGCGGTGTGCCAGGGCGTCGCCCAGGTGAGGCGTTCCGCCTGGCGTTCCCAGAAGCCGATGCGGTCGGCATCGGCCTCGGCCCAGGCGTCCGCCGTCAGGTTGGCGTTCTCCGCGAGATCCGCGGGAGGGGGGAACCGGAGGTCCTCGGCGCGGACGGCGTTCGTGCCGGGCACTCAGCCCCACCGCCGGAGCAGGTACCGCTCCGCGAGTCCGATGATCGCGTCGGTGGTCTTGCCGAGCAGGGCGAGCAGCACGATGGCGAGCAGCATCCGGTCGACCCGCCCGTTGTACTGGGAATCGGTGAGGAGGAAGCCGAGCCCCATCGACGCGGCGATCAGTTCCGCGGCCACGAGGAACAGCCAGGCCTGAGCGAGGGCGAGCCGCAGGCCGGACACGACCGACGGGAGCACGGCGGGCAGTTGCACCGTCGTGAACAGCGCAACGCCGCGCAGGCCGAAGGCGCGGCCCACTTCCACGATGTGCGGGTCGACGTGGCGCAGCGCACCGGCGACCGTGGTGTACACCGGGAACAGCGCCCCGATCGCGATGAGGATGACTTTGGAGTCCTCGTTCACTCCCACCCAGAGCAGCAGCAGCGGCACCCAGGCGAGCGACGGCACGGCGCGGAACCCGCCGATGGTGGGGGCGAGCAGCAGGTCGGCGAGACGGGACAGGCCGACGAGCGCCCCCAGCACGATGCCGACGAGCGCCCCGGCGACGAAACCGAGGAGTACGCGCTGGGTGGAGATGGCGACGTAGGGTCCGAGGAGGCCGCGTTCGGCGAGATCCACTCCCGCCTCCCACACCGCGACCGGTCCGGGCAGGAGATACGACTCGACGAATCCGGTGACGGATGCGAGGTGCCAGATGGTGAGAAGCAGCACCGGCACGACGAGGCCGAGGAGGACGCGGGCCGGACGGGTTCGGCGCCGCGCCGAGGGTTCGGCGCCGCCGCGGCCCTGGTCCCCGTCGCGACCGGGGCCCGGGCGGGCCGCCACCCCGGCATCCGCACCGGCAGCACGCGCACCCGCCGCGGCGGTGCCCCGAGCGGCGTCGAACCCGATCGTCGCCGACCGCTCCGTCCCCGCCCGCTCGGCCGCGACCGACGGAGCGGTGTCGTCCCGTCGCGTGCCCTGGCTCGTGGCGCTTCCCATCAGTCGAGCGCGTCCGGGTTCGACCGGTCGGCGAAGCTCGGGTCGAAGAGCGAGTCGAGGGCGGTGTCGATCGCGTCCTGATCCGACACGTCGCCCGACTCCACGAAGATCGGACCGACCACCTCGAGCACCTCGCGCTGGGTCTCCCCCGGCGCGGGATCGAGGTCGAGCGTGGTGCGGTCGAGCACGGCCGTGGCGATCGCAAGGTCGATGCCGGACGCGTCGGCGAGGATCTGCGCCGTCTCCTCCGGGTTCTCCTGCGCCCACGCACGCGCCTTCTCGTAGGCGTTCACGACCAGCTGGGCGAGGTCGGGCGACTCGTCGAGGAATTCCTCGGTCGCATTCAGGAACCCGTAGGTGTTGAAGTCCACGTTGCGGTAGATGAGCTTCGAGCCGGCGGTGGCCTCGCTCGTGGCCATCAGCGGGTCGAGTCCCGACCAGGCATCGACGCTGCCGTTCTCGAGCGCGGTCTTCCCGTCCGCGTGCTGCAGGTTCTGCACGTCGACGTCGGCGAGCGGAACTCCGGCCTCCTCGAGCGACTGGAGCAGGAAGAAGTACGGGTCGGTGCCCTTGGTGGCCGCGACGGACTTGCCCGCCAGCTCCGTCACGTCGGTGATCGGCGAGTCGGCGCCCACGACGATCGCCGACCACTCGGGCTGCGAGTAGATGTCGATGGTCTTGATCGGCGATCCGTTCGAGCGGGCCAGCAGCGCGGCGGAGCCGGCGGTCGATCCCACGTCCACGGCACCGGCGCGGAGCGCCTCGTTCGCCTTGTTCGAGCCCGCCGACTGGATCCAGTTGACGGTCACGTCCCCGGTGGTCGCCGTCTCGAGCCAGCCCTGGTCCTTGATCACCAGGCTGAGCGGGTTGTAGGTGGCGAAGTCGATGTCGAGCGTGTCGGCGCTCCAGCGCTGTTCGGCAGCGTCGGTGGGCTCGGGTTCGTTCAGCGCCGACCCCTCGCCCGCAGCGCAGCCGGTGAGCAGGAGGGCGGAAGCGGCGAGGCCGGCGACGGCGGACGCGACGCCCGAACGTCGGAGACGGGAACGGCGGGTCATGGGGTGCTCCTTGCGGTGGGGGTGGGAACGTGGTGGCTGGACACGCCGAGGCCCTCGAGCAACTCGGCGCGCAGTTCGGCGAGCTGGGCGCTCGCCCGGTCGCGGGGTCGGGCTCCGGGTACCTCGAGCACGCGGCGGATGCCCGATCCCTCACCGGGCTCCGCCGGGTCCTCGCCCAGCAGTACGACCCGGTCGGCGAGGTAGAGGGCCTCGTCGACGTCGTGGGTGACGAGGAGCACCGTGGTGGGCTCGGCACCGTGCACGTCGAGCAGGAGGTCCTGCATGCGCAGGCGGGTGAGCGCGTCGAGTGCGCCGAACGGTTCGTCGAGCACCAGCACGCCGGGGCTCCGCGACAGGGCGCGCGCGAGGGATGCGCGCTGGGCCATGCCGCCGGAGACCTGCCGCGGGCGGAGCGACCGCGACGCGTCGAGGCCGACCAGCGCGAGGAGTTCGGCCACCCGGGCGGCACCCGTGGTGCGGTCGGTGCCGCGGGGCAGTCCGAGCGACACGTTCTGCGCGATCGAGCGCCAGGGCAGCAGGCGGGGTTCCTGGAACCCCACCGCGCAGCGCTGATCGACCGGGGCGACCGGGGTGCCGTCGATGCTGACGGATCCGCGGTCGGGGGCGTCCAGGCCGCTCACCTGCCGGAGCAGCGTGGACTTGCCGCATCCCGAGGGACCGATCAGCGCGACGATCTCGCCCGGTTCGACGTCGATGTCCACGTCGCGCAGCACCGTTCGGCCACCGAGGGCACGGCCCACGCCGGACAGCCGCACCGGAAGGGCGCGGGAGGCGGGGAGGGCGGCGGCGAAGGTCACGCAGCCGACGCTAGGCGCACCCCGACGTTCGGCAAAGCCGAACCGTAACGCGGCGAAATCTGGTGGGGAGGGTCGTCAGGACTTCGTCTTGGCGATGCTCGCCAGCATCCCGTTGATGAACCCGGCCGAATCGTCGGTGCTGAGCGAGCGGGCGAGGTCGACCGCCTCGGAGATCGCCACGCCCTCGGGGATCTCGTCGTTGAACAGCAGTTCCCAGATGCCGATGCGGAGCGTCGCGCGGTCGACGATCGGCATGCGCTCGAGCGACCAGTTCTGCGAGTAGGTCTGGATGAGCTCGTCGATCTCGCCCATGTGCTCCATCACGCCGGTGACGATGCGACGCGCGTACGCCCACGCCACGGCGCGGTCGGGCTCGTGCGTCGCCCTGGCCGCCTCGCTCGCCAGGGAGTCGGCGATGGGGATCTGCCGCACGTCGGCCACGTACAGCACGTCGAGCGCGCGCTTGCGCGCCTTGGTCCTGGCACTCATCGGGTCGGGAGCCGCGGACTAGTCGTTGACGCGGCCGAGGTAGTCACCCGTGCGGGTGTCCACCTTGACGCGGGTGCCCTGCTCGAGGAACAACGGCACCTGGATCTGGTGACCGGTCTCCACGGTCGCGGGCTTGGTGCCCCCGGTCGAGCGGTCGCCCTGCAGGCCGGGCTCGGTGTAGGTGATCTCGAGCACCACGGATGCGGGCAGCTCCACGTACAGCGGGTTGCCGTTGTGCAGCGCGACGGTGGCGTTCTGGTTCTCGAGCATGAAGTTCGCTGCGTCGCCCACCTGGGCGGCGCTGAGGGTGATCTGGTCGTAGTTGGTGACGTCCATGAACACGTAGCTCTCGCCGTCGGCGTAGAGGTACTGGAACTCGCGTCGGTCGACCGTCTCGGTCTCGATCTTCGCGCCCGCGTTGAAGGTGCGGTCCACCACCTTGCCGCTCATCACGTTCTTGACCTTGGTGCGCACGAACGCGCCGCCCTTGCCGGGCTTCACGTGCTGGAACTCGATGACCGTCCAGAGTTGGCCGTCCATGTTGAGGACGACGCCGTTGCGGATGTCAGCGGTTGAAGCCATGAAGAAACGGTCCTAAGCAGTGAGGGGGCGGGATGCGCCGGAGCGAGGAGGACGCGTGAGGCGGTGCGACTCGCGGTCCGACGGTACAGCCTACCCGCTCGTGCGGGCGATGTGGTCGACCGCGAGCCGGTAGGACTCGAAGCCCAACCCGGCGATGACCCCGGTCGCGACCGCGGAGATCACGCTGGTGTGCCGGAAGGATTCCCGCGCGTGCGGGTTGGAGATGTGCACCTCGACGAGGGGCAGCCCGGCCTTCGTCACGAGCGCCGCGGCGTCGCGGAGGGCGTAGGAGTAGTGCGTGAAGGCCGCGGGGTTCAGCACGACGGGGATGCGTCCGTCCACCGCCTCGTACAGCCAGGAGATGAGCTCGGCCTCGTCGTTCGTCTGCCGGAGGTCGATGTCCACACCGACGGGCGCAATGCCGGTCAGGTGGTCGCGCAGGTCGTCGAGCGACCCGCTGCCGTAGACGTCCGGCTCGCGGCTGCCGAGACGGCCGAGGTTCGGACCGTTGAGGATGAGGATGGTGCCCATGGCATCCGAGCCTAACGGCGGCCGTCCCGGCGGCCCGTCACAGCCATTTCTTCGCCTTGAAGATCGTGTACAGGGCCGCACCCATGGCCACCATCGCCCCGACTGCGAGCGGGTAGCCGTAGGTCCAGTGCAGCTCCGGCATGGTGTCGAAGTTCATGCCGTACACGGTGCCGATGAGGGTCGGTGCGAACAGGATCGCCGCCCACGACGACACCTTCTTCATCTGCTCGCTCTGCTGGAGCGTGGTCTCGGACAGGCGCCTCGTCTGCTCGTTCTGGTCGAGGCCGGCCTCCGACAGCCGGCGCATCTCGTCGTTCTGCCGCTGGGTGACCAGGGTCGAGTGCACGGTGAGGGCGTTCTGCAGCAGTGCGTGGAAGGAATCCGCGCTGTCCGAGACCCGCAGCACGTGGTCGAGCACGTCGCGCAGCAGGCGCTCGAGCTCGACGTCGGGCGCGACCGCCGCGTCCGCCGCGTCGGTGCCGCCCGCGCCCCGCACGAGTGTCTCGAGCATCGGGATGAGGGGATGCACGGCACGGCGGAAGTTGATCACCTCGCTGAGCAGGGCGTAGATCCGGCGCGACACGTCGGCATCGCTCCCGCTGAAGAGCTGGTCCTCGATCTCGTCGATGTCGTTCTCGAGTCCCGCGACGACGGGGCCGTACTCGTCGACCACCTGGTCGAGGATGGCGTACAGCACCGCGAGCGACCCGCGCCCGAGCAGGTCGGGAGCGGCCTCGAGGCGATGCCGCACCACGGCGAGGTCGGGGGACTCCGCACGACGGATGGTGACCACGAACGCCGGCCCGACGAAGACGTGCAGCTCGCCGAACTCGACCTTCTCCTCGGAGTCGAGGTAGCGCGCCGGTCGCAGCACCAGGAACAGCGTGTCGGAGTAACGCTCCAGCTTGGATCGCTGATGACCCTTCGACGCGTCCTCCACGGCGAGCGCGTGCAGACCGAACTCGTCGGCTACCGCACGGATCTCCGCGGCATCCGGCCGGTACAGGCCGATCCAGGCCATGCCGGCCCGTTCCCGCAACAGCTCGAAGGTCTCCTGCAGGTTCGCGGGGTTCTTGGTGCGGTATCCGTCCACGTAGACGGCGTTGTCGACGATCACCCGCCTTACGAGCCGATCTCCTGGTAGGCCGCGAAGAGCAGCGATTCGTCCGGCCCGGTCAGCACCGACGGCTTCGCGATGTCGTCGAGCACGATGAAGCGCAGCATTCCGCCCCGCGCCTTCTTGTCGCGCTGCATGGTCGCGAGCAGCATCTTCCATCGGCCGAGCGGATAGGTGGTGGGCAGGGTGAGCGACTCGAGGATGCGACGGTGCCGGTCCACGGCTTCGTCGCTGAGCGACCCGGTGAGCCGGGACAGTTCGGCGGCGAAGACCATGCCGATCGACACGGCCACGCCGTGCCGCCACTGGTAGCGCTCGGAGTGCTCGATCGCGTGGCCGAGCGTGTGCCCGTAGTTGAGGATCTCGCGCTGACCCTGCTCGGTGAAGTCCTCGCTCACCACGCGGGCCTTCATGGCGATGGCGAGCTCGAGCACCCGGCGGAACTGGTCGGTCGTCGGATCGGTCGCCACCGCCACGTCGGCCTCGAGGATGTCGAGGATCTCCGGCTCGGCGATGAAGCCGGCCTTCACGATCTCCGCGAAGCCGGCGAGGATCTCGTTCTTCGGCAGGCTCTCCAGCAGGTCGAGGTCGACCAGCACCGCGGCGGGCGCGTAGAAGGCGCCGACGAGGTTCTTGCCCTCGTCGGTATTGATGCCGGTCTTCCCGCCGACCGCGGCGTCCACCATGCCGAGCACGGTCGTGGGGATCTGGAGGAGCTTGACGCCGCGCAGCCAGGTCGCGGCGACGAAACCGCCGAGGTCGGTGGTGGAGCCGCCGCCGAACGCGATCACGGCATCCGACCGGGTGAAGTCGGTGGTGCCCATGATCTTCCAGCAGAACGCCGCCACCTCGACCCGCTTGGCCCCCTCCGCGTCGGGCACCTCGGCGAGGTAGACCTCGTAGCGGTCCCGGAGTTCCTCCCGCAGGGCGCCGGCCAGGGCGGCGAGCGGCGGTGCGTGCACGATCAGCACCTTGCGCACGGCGCTGCCGAGCTCGTCCGGGATGCGGGACAGCACCCCGCGGCCCACGTGGATGCCGTAGCCGTCGACGCCGGTGACGCGGATCTCGGTGCTGTCGGTTCTGCGGGCCTCGGTGTCGTCGGCGCTCATGCGTTCTCCCTCGCCCAGGTGGCGATCTCGTCGACGACCCGGGATACGGGTCGGTCGGATGTGTCGCAGGTCAGCGTGGCCAGCGATGCGTACAGGTCGGCCCGCTCGTCCACGAGCCGCTGCCAGGAGTCGATGCCGTTCACCAGCGGGCGTTTGCTCCCCCCTATGCGGCGCAGTGCCGCCTCCCGGCTGACGGTGAGCAGCACGACGGGCTGCGTCTCGAGATCCCGACGCGTGTCCGGGTCGAGCACGGCTCCCCCGCCGAGCGACACGACGGCGTTGC
Source organism: Planctomonas psychrotolerans (assembly GCF_008642235.1). Taxonomy (GTDB): domain Bacteria; phylum Actinomycetota; class Actinomycetes; order Actinomycetales; family Microbacteriaceae; genus Planctomonas; species Planctomonas psychrotolerans. Next base: position 365,870 of record NZ_SJEV01000002.1, read on the forward strand.
CCGCGAGCGCGCGAACGATCTCGGCGCGTTCGAGTGCGCGGAAGTGCGGTTCTCCGTGGTCGCGGAAGAGGTCGGCGATCGGACCGTGCTCGGCCACGATGCGTCGATCGGTGTCGACGAACGGTCGGTCGAGGATGCGGGCGAGCTTCCGCCCCACGCTCGTCTTGCCCGCGGCGGGCGGGCCGATGAGCACGAGCGCCACTAGACGGGAAGGCTCGCCGAGGAACCGGTGCGCAGGGTCTCGGGGATGGCGGCGAGGTACCCGGTGAGGTTCCGTCGGGTCTCGCCGAGCGAGTCGCCACCGAACTTCTCGAGCACGGCGTTTGCCAGGGTGAGCGCCACCATCGCCTCCGCGACCACGCCCGCGGCCGGAACCGCGCACACGTCGGAACGCTGGTGGTGAGCCGGCGCCGCGTCGCCCGTGGCGATGTCCACGGTGCGGAGGGCGTGCGGGATGGTGGCGATGGGCTTCATGCCGGCGCGCACCCGCAGTACGGTTCCGGTGCTCATGCCCCCCTCGATCCCGCCGGCGCGGTCGCTCACCCGAGCGATGCCGTCGGGCGACGCGACCAGCTCGTCGTGCGCCTGGGATCCGCGGCGGGTGGTGGTGAGGAAGCCGTCACCGACCTCGACGCCCTTGATGGCCTGGATGCCCATGAGGGCGCCGGCGAGCTGGGAGTCGAGGCGTCGGTCCCAGTGCACGTGGGAGCCGAGACCCGGCGGGAGACCGTAGGCGAGCACCTCGACGACTCCGCCGAGGGTGTCGCCCTCGCGGTGGGCGCTGTCGACCTCCGCCACCATGCGCGCCGATGTCTCGGGGTCGAAGCACCGCAGCGGGTCGGCGTCGAGCGTGTCGACGTCGGCGGGCGTCGGAAGGGACGAGTCCTCGGGTGCCCGCACGGGCCCGATGGAGAGCGTGTGGCTGACGAGGGTGATGCCGAGCTCGGAGAGGAAGGATCGCGCCACGGCGCCGAGGGCGACGCGGGCGGCCGTCTCGCGGGCGCTCGCGCGCTCCAGCACCGGACGCGCCTCGTCGAAGTCGTACTTCTGCATGCCGACGAGGTCGGCGTGCCCCGGGCGAGGGCGGGTGAGCGGCGCCGCCCGTGCACCGGTGAGGGTGGACGGATCGACGGGCTCCGCGCTCATCACGTCGACCCACTTGGGCCATTCCGTGTTGCCGATGCGTACGGCGAGCGGGCTGCCGAGGGTGAAGCCGTGCCGCACGCCGGTCGACAGGGCCAGCTCGTCCTGCTCGAACTTCATGCGTGCGCCGCGCCCGTAGCCGAGCTTGCGGCGCGCGAGGTCGGTGCGGATGGCGTCGAGCGAGATCGGCACACCCGCGGGCAGGCCCTCGAGGGTCGCGATCAGTTCGGGTCCGTGGGACTCCCCGGCGGTCAGCCAACGCAGCATGTGCAGCACCTTTCTCCGAGAAGAATCCTCCCACAGGCCCGTCGCCCGGCGAGCCAGTCGGTCGCCTCGCCGGGCGGCGAACGTCGGGTCAGGCGGCGTCCGGGCCGTGCCAGTCGGAACCGAGGTCGCGGTTCACGCTCGCCGACATGGCCGCCAGCACACGAGGCTCGTCGGGGAGCACACGCTCCGGGTTCCCGGACACGAAGATGCGCACCTGCAGGAGCGCCTGGTGGATGAGCATGTCGATGCCGGGCACGACGCGCCCTCCGGCCTCGTACCAGTGCGCGGCGACGCGGGTCGGCCAGGGCGAGTACGCCACGTCGAACAGCACGGCACGCTCGCGCACGTGCGGAGGGAAGTCGAGGGCCACCTCGGCGTCCCCGGGCATGGTGCTCGCCACGACATCCGGGTCGGCGAACGCGGGGTCCTTCACCGTGTCGTCGAGCGCGCGCACCGTCACGTCGAGACCGAGACGCGACCCGAGCCCGGGGAGTTCGGCTGCCCGGCTCGGGTTTCGCACCGACACCAGTACCCGGTGCACACCGAGCCGCTGGAGGGCGACGAGCAGGGATGCGGTGGTGGCGCCCCCGCCGAGCACGCGCGCGCTCGCGGCGGTGACGACCCCCGCGGAGCGCAGGGACTGCTCGATGCCGTACACGTCGGTGTTGAACCCCGACATGCCCGGTCGTCCGGCTCCGACGTTCCCGTCCACCTCGTCAGTGCCGGCGAAGGCGCCGTCGACTCCGTGCAGGAGCACGGTGTTCGCGACCCCGGTGAGTTCGGCCACCGGGTCGATGCGGGCGAGCATCGGCATCACCGTGCGCTTCAACGGCATGGTGAGCGACAACCCCCGCCAGTCGTCGTCCAGCCCGCGGAGGAAACCGTCGAGACCGGCGCTCGTCACCTCGATCGCGTCGTACTGCCAGTCGAGGCCCAGCACTCGGTATGCGGCGCTCTGCAGCGCCGGCGACAGCGAATGGGCGATCGGCGACCCGAGCGCGGCGAGACGCGCGGGCCGCGCGTCAGCCATTGCCGGGGTTGTCCCGCATGAACTGCATCCACTCCGCCACCGCCGCCTCGTGCTGGGCGAAGGTCTCGGAGAACTTCGTCTCGCCGGTGAGCGTGTTGACGGTCACGAAGTACAGCCACGGACCCTCGGCGGGGTTCATCGCCGCCTTGATGGCGAGGTCGCCCGGGTTGGAGATGGGTCCGACGGGAAGGCCCGGATACACGTACGTGTTGTACGGGTTGGGGTCGGCGCGCTCCGCGTCGGTGGTCGACACCCGGCCGGTCGAGGAGACACCGTAGGAGACGGTCGCGTCCGACTGCAGGGCCATGCCCTGGTCGAGCCGGTTCACGAAGACGCGGGCCGCCTTGTAGAAGTCGTCGTCGTAGCGGGCCTCCTTCTGCACGATGGAGGCGAGGGTGAGCACGCGGTGCCGGTCGGCCTCGGGCACGCCCGCCTCGTCGAGCGCCTGGAACTGCCGGTCGACGAGCCGTTGCAGCATGTCGCGTGCCGACGTGTCGGGCTGGAACGTGTAGGTGGCCGGGAAGAGGTAGCCCTCGAGGCGGGGTGCTTCGGCGGGCAGACCGAACGACGTGTGATCCGCGGCCGCCGCTTCGAGATCGGCGAGCGGGACGTCGGTCGCGTCGGCGAGCAGGGGAAGGACGCCGGACACCGTGGTCCCCTCCGGAATGGTGACCGTGTCCTCGATGCGGCTGGTGGGGTCCTGGAGCCGTTCGAGTGCCGCTCGGGCGCTCATCTTCTCGGCCAGGAGGTAGGTGCCCGGCTGGAAGACGGGCTCGGGCACGGTGGCGACGACGGCCTCGTAGAAGGCGGCAGAGGACGCGACGACACCGGCCTCGGCGAGCGTGTCTCCGATGCTCGAGCCGGTCGCTCCGGACTCGATCAGCACGGTGACCTCGCCCTCGCCTGGTCCGGCATAATCCTCCGCCGTCGACGGCGCGAAGATGCCGGACACCGCGGGAATCACCACCGCGTACACGGCGACCCCGGCGCCGACGAGCAGGGCGACGACGACGAGGAGCGCGTAGGGCCACTTCGGGTGCGGGCGTCTCCCGCCTCCGCCCCGCGTGGACCGCGGGCCGCGCCCGGTGCCGCTCCCGCCGGTCGAGTCGGGTGGGGTGGGCCGCTCGGAGAACAGCTCGGCGAACGGGTCGCTCGACGCCCCGGTAGAGGGGGCGCCGGTGCCGGGGTTACGTGGGGATGTCGGAGTTGACAGGGTTACGGTCCTTCGGTCGAAAGAACGGAACCCGGCGCCAACCCGCCGGCCCGCTCGCTGTCGAGAGCATGTTGCAGGATTATAACGGCGGCAACCTGATCGATCACGGAACGTGAGGAGCGAGTGTTGCGGCCGGACCTGTGGAGGGCGGCCTGGGCGGTCACCGTGGAGAGTCGCTCGTCGACGAGCCGCACCGGCCGTCCACCAGCGGCGGCGAGTCGTTCGGCGAAGGCCACGGCGTCCTCCGTCGACGGCGTGCGAGCCCCCGACATCGACAGCGGCAGTCCCACCACGAACTCGATCGCGTCCGCCTCGTCGGCGGCGACGCGGATCTCGGCGAGGTCGGCGTCCCCCGTCGCCGCGCGGGCCACGGTGCTGAGCGGTGTGGCCAGCATGCCGGACGGATCGCACCGGGCCAGCCCGATGCGCGCCTTGCCCACGTCCACGCCGATGCGGACTCCCCTGCGCACGAGAATCAGCTGAGGCTCGTCGAGATGGACTCGAGCGCGGCCGGGATGGCCGCGACGTCGGATCCACCGCCCTGAGCGAGGTCGTCCTTGCCGCCCCCGCCGCCGCCGAGCACGGCAGCGGCGGCACGGGCCAGCACGCCGGCGCGCGCGCCGGTCTCCCGGCCCGCCGCATTGGTGCCCACGATCACCGCGGGCTTGCCCGACACGTCGGCCGCGAGTGCGACGACGGCGGCGTCCGAGCCGAGCCGCTCCCGTACGCCGGTGACGAGGGAGCGCAGCTCGTCGCTCGACCGGAGCGATCCGACCGCCGCGGAGACGAGGGTGACGGCACCCACGCGCCGCGCGCCGGAAACGAGCTCGGGGATCCGCTGCGCGAGCTGGCGCGACTCGAAGTCGGCGATCTTCTTCTCCGCCGCCTTGAGGTTCGCCATCAGCTCGGCGATGCGGTCCGGCAGCTGTTCCCGCGGCGTCTTGAGACTCGAGGTGAGCTGCGACACGATGGCCCGCTCGGTGGCGAGGTCGCGGAAGGCGTCGCGGCCCACGAGCGACTCGACGCGGCGGCTCGTCGAGCCGATGGACGACTCGCTGACGAGGTTGATCAGGCCGATCTCACTGCTGTGCCGCACGTGCGTTCCCGCGCAGAGCTCCCGGGACCACGGGCCGCCGATGTCCACGACGCGCACCTCGTCGCCGTACTTCTCGCCGAAGAGCGCCATCGCGCCGAGCGCCTTCGCCTCGTCGAGCGGCAGGACGCGGGTGGTCACCTCGAGGTCGTCGCGGATGGCCTGGTTCGACAGGTCCTCGATCTCGCTGCGGGTCTCGGCCGACAGGCCCTGGTTCCAGGAGAAGTCGAGCCGGAGGTAGCCGGCCTTGTTGTAGGAGCCGGACTGGTGCGCCTCCGGGCCGAGGATCTGCCGCAGTGCGGCGTGCACGATGTGCGTGCCGGAGTGCGCCTGCGTCGCCCCCCGACGCCAGTCGGCGTCGACCACGGTGCGAGCGGCGTCGCCGACCCCCACCTCGCCCGCCCGCACGGAGACCCGGTGGCTGGTGAGGCCCTTGACGGGGCGCTGCACGTCGAGCACCTCGAGCTCGAACCCGGTGCCCACGATGGTGCCGGCGTCGGCCTCCTGACCACCGGACTCCGCGTAGAGCGACGTCTCGGCGAGGATGATCTCCGCGATGTCGCCGGTCGACGCGCGGGTCACCGACGCGCCGTCGACCAGGATGCCGAGCACGCTGGTCTCCGTCTCCAGCACGTCGTACCCGGTGAACACGGTCTCGCCGGACGCCCGGAACGCGCTGTACACCGACAGGTCGGCGATCGCGGTCTTCTTGTTCTTGGCGTCGGCCTTGGCGCGCGACCTCTGGTCGGCCATGAGTCGGTCGAACTCCGTCCGATTGACCTGCAGCCCCGCCTCCTCCGCCATCTCGAGCGTGAGATCGATGGGGAAACCGAACGTGTCGTGCAGCAGGAACGCGGTGTCGCCGGGCAGCTCGGCCGCACCCTTCTTCTTGGTGTCCGCGACCGCGAGGTCGAGGATGTTCGTGCCACTGGCGAGCGTGCGGAGGAACGTGTCCTCCTCGGCGTAGGCGATGCGGCTGATCCGGTCGAAGTCGGTGGCGACCTCGGGGTACGCCGCCTTCATCGCATCCCGCGACGCCGGGAGGAGCTCGGGAAGGGTCGCGGTGTCCACGCCGAGCAGGCGCATGGCGCGCACGGTGCGGCGGAGGAGCCGGCGGAGAATGTAGCCGCGGCCCTCGTTCGACACGTTCACGCCGTCGGCGATCAGCATCAGGGAGGACCGCACGTGGTCCGCGACGATGCGCATCCGCACGTCGTCGTCGTGGTCGGCGCCGTACCGGCGACCGGACAGTGCCGCGGCGCGGTCGAGCACGGGACGCACCTGGTCGATCTCGTACATGTTCTCGACGCCCTGCTTGAGGAACGCGACGCGCTCGAGGCCCATGCCGGTGTCGATGTTCTTCTTGGGCAGTTCGCCGAGGATGTCGAAGTCGCCCTTGCCGGTGCCTTCGCCGCGCTGGTACTGCATGAAGACGAGGTTCCAGATCTCGACGTAGCGGTCGTCGTCCGTCGCCGGCCCGCCGTCCGCACCGTAGGCGGGACCGCGGTCGAAGAAGATCTCGGAGCACGGACCGGCGGGGCCGGGCTGGCCGGTGGACCAGTAGTTGGTGTCCTTGCCGAGGCGCTGGATGCGCTCGTCGGGCAGGCCCGCCACCTGCTTCCAGTACCGGAAGGCGTCATCGTCGTCCTCGTAGATGGTGACCCACAGGTCGCGCTCGTCGAATCCGTACCCGCCGTCGGCCTCGCTCGTGGTGAGGAGCTCCCACGCGTACGCGATGGCCTGCTCCTTGAAGTAGTCGCCGAACGAGAAGTTGCCGTTCATCTGGAAGAACGTGCCGTGCCGCGGCGTCTTGCCGACCTCGTCGATGTCGTTGGTGCGGATGCACTTCTGCACGCTGGTGGCTCGGGGATACGGCGCAGGCACCAGGCCGGTGAGGTACGGCACGAACGGCACCATGCCGGCGACCGTGAACATGAGGGTGGGGTCGTCGCTCACCAGTGACGCGGAGGGAACGATCGTGTGGCCGCGCTGGGCGAAGAAGTCGAGCCAGCGCTGGCGGATGTCTGCGGTCTGCATGGGGCCCGTCGGGGTAGGAGATGGAAGGGGAAGGCTGCGGGAGCCGCGTCAGCGGTCGAGGTCGGAGATGGTGGTCTCGGCGGCGCCGACCACGGCGCGGAGTTCGGCCTGGCGCTCGAGGTAGCCGGCGCGGGCGGCGTCCCGCACGGCGGCGGCGCGCGCGTTGATCCGGTCGAAGAATCGGGCACCCTGCGGCGTGCGGCTGACGACGTGCGCCGCTCCGAACCCGATCCCGATGCCGACGACGAGCCACAGGACGATCTTCATGTGCGGTACTCCTCGAGTGGTAGAAAACGGTCGACGCCGCTCCCGGGCGACCGGCAGCGGACGGGTCAGCGGGTCTTGCCCGGGCGGGCGGGACGGAGCCCCGCGATGCCGGCCCGCACGGCGGCGGTGAACCCGGCGATCTTGATCAGCGGGCCGCCGACCGACGCCGCGAAGAGCGAGACGAGCGCCGAGACGTTGCCGGTGACATCCGCCACGCTGCCCGTGATGGTGTCGACCCGGGCGAGCTGGCGATTCGCCTCCTGGATGGTGACGGTCGTCTCCTCGAGAATCGGGGTGATGCCGTTGCTCGCCTCACGGATGGCGACCGTGGTCTCGTCGAACACTCTGCCGAGCTTGATCAGGGGCAGGGCGAGGAAGGCGACGAGGATCGCGAATACACCGGCCGCGATGAGTCCGGCAATGTCTCCACCCGACATGGTGTGACCCTTTCGTGGGAAGCGGCGAGCGCTTCGAGCGGTGTCGCTTAACGCGCGAGGCGGACCACCCTCGGGTGATCCGCCTCCACACTAGCGGTGCCGGGTCGGGCGTCGTGCGCCCGCCGGACTAGCGTGCTGCGTAGTACTCGACGACGAACTGCACTTCGCAGGTCACCGGAACCTCGGCGCGCTTCGGGCGGCGCACGAGGCGCGCCTGCAGCTTGTCGATCTCCACCTCGAGGTAGCCCGGAACCTTGGGCAGAACGTCGACGTGGCCACCGGCGGCGGCGACCTGGAACGGCTCGGTGCCCTCGGAGCGGGTCTTCACGTGGATGGTCTGACCCGGCTTCACGCGGAACGAGGGGCGGTCGACGATCTTGCCGTCGACGAGGATGTGGCGGTGCACCACGAACTGGCGCGCCTGTGCGGTGGTGCGGGCGAAGCCGGCACGAAGCACGAGGGCGTCGAGGCGCATCTCCAGCAGCTCGACCAGGTTCTCACCGGTCAGGCCCTGGCCACGGCGGGCCTCCTGGAAGACGATCTTGAGCTGGGCCTCGCGGATGCCGTACTGGGCGCGCAGACGCTGCTTCTCGCGCAGACGAACGGCGTAGTCGGAGTCCTGCTTGCGCTTGGACCGGCCGTGCTCACCGGGGCCGTAGGGACGCTTCTCGAGGTACTTGGCGGCCTTCGGCGTGAGGGCGATGCCCAGCGCGCGCGAGAGGCGGGTCTTGCTGCGGGTGCGTGACTTGGTAGACACGGGTTCCTTTCGATGAATGAATTCCGTAAGCAGTGCGTAGTGATGCCGTCCGCGTGCACGCATGCACGCGCGAATGCCGGGCACGGACGTGCCAGCACAGGGGTGCTCATCACAAGATCAGAGGGATTCGCCAAGGGTCGTCCGGCTACAGGACGATTCCCGTCGTTACAGATTCGACGCAGCCGCACGCGAAAACGAACTCAGGCGACGTCAAGAATAGCACGCGGCCGGACCGTTCGACGGGGTCACCCGTTGCCGCGCACGATGCGGCGCAACTTCTCCACCCGGGCCGACAGTTCCCGCTCGTGGCCGTGCGACGTCGGAGTGTAGTACCGCGCATCCCGCAGCTCGTCGGGCAGATACTGCTGCGGCACCACGCCGAAGTCGGCGTCGTGCGGATAGCGGTAGCCCTTGCCGTGTCCGAGCTTCTTGGCGCCGGCGTAGTGCGCGTCGCGGAGGTGGTGCGGAACGCGGCCGATCCGCCCGGCCCGCACGTCGGCGATGGCCGCATTGATCCCGAGGTAGGCGGCGTTCGACTTCGGCGCGGTGGCCAGGTGCACCACCGCCTGGGCCAGCGGGATGCGCCCCTCCGGCATGCCGATCAGCTGCACGGCGTCGGCGGCCGCCACCGCCACGACGAGCGCCTGCGGGTCGGCGAGGCCGATGTCCTCCGACGCCGAGATGATGATGCGCCGCGCGATGAACCGCGGATCCTCCCCCGCCTCGATCATGCGTGCGAGGTAGTGCAGGGCAGCGTCGACGTCGGAGCCCCGGATCGACTTGATGAAGGCGCTGATCACGTCGTAGTGCTCGTCGCCGTTGCGGTCGTAGCGGAGGAGCGCCCGGTCCACCGCGAGCGCCACCTGCTCCGGCGTGATGATGGGCGCTCCCGCGGCGGCGGACGGGCCCGTTCCGACGTCTCCCTCCTCGTGGTCGCCCTCGTCGTCGTCGTCACCGTCGTCGTCGCTTCCGCCGTACAGCCCGGCGTCCTCGAATGCCGCCCCGTCCGCACCCTCCCCTGCGTCGGAGCCGCCGGCCAGCGAGCCCGCCGACACCGCGGCGGCCTCGAGTGCGGTGAGGGCCCGGCGGGCGTCGCCCGACGCGAGACGGATGATCATGTCGCGCGCCTCATCGCTCAGCGAGAACCGTCCGGCGAGACCGCGCGGGTCGATCACCGCGCGATCGATCAAGATGCCGAGGTCGTCATCGCTCAGCGGCTGCAGGGTGAGCAGGAGCGAGCGGGACAGCAGCGGTGAGATCACCGAGAACGACGGGTTCTCCGTGGTGGCCGCGACGAGGATGACCCAGCCGTTCTCCACCCCCGGCAGCAGCGCATCCTGCTGCGCCTTGGTGAAGCGGTGGATCTCGTCGAGGAAGAGCACGGTGGACACGCCGTACAGGTCCCGGTCGCTCATGGCCTTCTCCATGACGGCGCGCACGTCGCGCACGCCCGCCGTGACCGCCGAGAGCTCGACGAACGACCGCCCGGAGCCGTGGGCGATGGCCTGCGCCAGCGTGGTCTTGCCGGTGCCGGGCGGTCCCCAGAGGATGACGGACACGGATCCCTTCTGGCCCGTCGCGTCGCTGGCGAGACTGACGAGCGGGGATCCGGGAGTGAGCAGATGCTTCTGCCCGGCGACCTCGTCGAGACTGCGGGGACGCATCCGCACGGCCAGCGGGGTCGTTCCGCCGTACAGCCCCCGGCCCGCATCCGTCATACCAGCGATGGTAGTTGCTGCCACGGACAGGACGACGCGGACGACGAGGCGGCCCACCGGGGCTCGAGCGGGCCGCCCAGTAGTGTGTGCTGGTGCACAGGCACAGCGAGGGGACGAGATGGCATCGAGGGACCGGGAAGCGCGCGCGTCGCGGCAGCGACTGCGCGAATACCACGCGAGGCAGGCACTGCACGCCCGTCGCTCCCGGCGGCGTCGGCGCGACAACATCCTCGCCGCGATAGCCCTCGCCGTCGTGCTCGCCCTCGCCATCGGCGCCCAGGTCCTCTACTTCACCGTCGGTCCGGGGACGCCGGAGGCCGTACCCACCGAGACACCGAGCGCCGCTCCCACCGACCCGGCCGGCGAGAACGTGGGTCCCGTGCCGTCCGTCGACGTCGCCGAATCCCGCGTGTGGACCGGCGAGCTCACGCTCAACGAGTCGGTGCAGCTCGGTATCGAGCTGTACGGCGACCGTGCACCGCAGGCGACCTCGGTGTTCGTGAGCCTCGCGCAGAGCGACTTCTACGCGGGCACGACCTGCCACCGGCTCACTACCGCCATCCTGCAGTGCGGATCGGCGAACGGTGACGGAACGGGCGACCCGGGCTACACCTGGGGTCCGGTCGAGAACCCGCCCGCCGACAACGTCTATCCCGCCGGCACGATCGCCATGGCCCGCACGGCCAGCACGTTCGGACACGGCAGCCAGTTCTTCGTGGTCTACGAGGACACGCCGCTCGACGGCTCCACCGGCGGGTACACCGTCTTCGGTCGCGTCACCAGCGGGTTGGACGCGCTCACCGAGTCCATCACCAGCGGCGGTATCACTCCGGGCCCCAACGGGGCGACCGACGGCGCGCCCGTCGTGCCCGCGACCATCACCGGCGTGACGGTCGAGTAGAGCTCCGCTGCTGCACGGCAGCCCCGGAACCGCGGGAGAGGAGCCTGTCCGCCCTCCGTGCAATAGGCTGGAACGCACTCTTCGAAGGCACCGGCGTTGCCGGTGTGGTGACCAAGGCTGAGAACAAGGTGAGTTTCGTGTCCAGTGAGAACCAAGGCCCGTGGGGCCGAGTCGATGAGACCGGCACGGTCTACGTGCGTGACGGCGACGGCGAACGGGTCGTCGGCCAGTACCCCGACGGCACGGCCGAGGAGGCTCTCGCCTACTTCGAGCGCAAGTTCGCCGACCTCAACGGCCAGGTGACGCTGCTCGAGCAGCGCGCTCGCGGCGGCGCCCCCGCCGCAGACATCGCCAAGGCTGTGGCGCACCTCACCGAGACGGTCACCGGCGCGAACGCCGTGGGCAACCTGCAGGCGCTCGTCACCCGGCTCGACGCCCTCCGCACCACCGTGGGACAGCTCACCGAGAAGCAGAGCGAAGAAGCTCGGGCCGTCGTGGATGCCGCCATCGCCGAACGCACCCAGATCGTGGTCGAGGCCGAGGCGCTCGCCGCGCAGGATCCCGCCAAGGTGCAGTGGAAGCAGACCACCGCGCAACTCGACGCCCTGTTCGCCCGGTGGCAGAAGCACCAGCAGGACGGTCCCCGGTTGCCGAAGAACGAGGCCAACGACCTGTGGAAGCGATTCCGCACCGCACGCACCGGCCTCGAGCAGCACCGCAAGGCGTTCTTCGCGGAGCTCGACAGCGTGCACAAGGACGCCCGCAACGCCAAGCAGCGTCTGGTGGAGCAGGCCGAGGCGCTCGTGTCCCGCGGTGTCGACGGCATCCCCGGGTACCGCGCACTCCTCGACGAGTGGAAGACGGTCGGCCGGGCCGGCAAGCGCTACGACGATGCCCTGTGGGCGAAGTTCAAGGCGGCCGGCGACGCCCTGTACGGCGCGAAGGCCGATGTGGACGCCCAGGACAACGAGGAGTTCGAGGCCAACCTCGCCCAGAAGCTCGCCCTGCTCGACGATGCCGAAGCCATCCTGTCCGTTTCCGACCGGGCCACGGCGCGGGAACGGCTGATGGGCATCCAGCGTCGCTGGGACGAGATCGGCAAGGTGCCCCGCGACAAGGTCAAGCCCGTCGAGGATCGACTGCGCAAGGTGGAGAACCACGTGCGCAAGCTCGACGAGGATCACTGGCACAAGAACAACCCGGAGACGAAGGCGCGCTCGGAGGGTCTGGCCAGCCAGCTCACCGACGCCATCGGCAAGCTGGAGAACGAGCTCGAGGACGCCCGCCGATCGGGCGACAGCCGCAAGATCGCCGAGGCCGAGGAGGCGCTGAACGCGCGTCGTGTCTGGCTCGAGGCGCTCGGCTCCTAGCCGCAACCGACGCACCGACTCTCGCAGGGATTTTCTCCACAGGAGAGGTTCCCCGCGAGGGTTCCCGTCCCGTGTTCGGCCAGCATGGGCGCATGAATCCACGCCCCGCTCCCGTGCTCTCCGCCGTGCTCTCCCCCCTCGACCTTCCGCTCGCCGAACTCTGCGCGGCCCGGCTCGATGGCGAGCTCTACCGGGTGGACGAGTGCTTCCGTCCGGTGGATTCGCCCTCCGGCCGCGCCGAGCGCGGAGCGGCACTCGCCGCCGTCGCCCCGGCGCGCGTGATCGCCGAGCTGGGGAGCGCCGCGTGGGTATGGGGTGCCGTGGGCGAGCCGCCGTTGCCGCACCGGTTCTGCGTCGACACGATGTCCCGGGTGCATCCGGGAGCGGCAGCGGGTCGCATCCTGCGCGAGGTCGTGGTCGACCGGGACGACGTGGTGTCCTTCGGGGGAATGCCCGTGACCTCGGTGCTCCGCACCTGCGCCGACCTGGCGCGCTTCTCGCTCTTCACCGATGCCGACGAGCGGACGGTGCGGACCCTCCTCGACCTCGGCGGCCGGAATCCGGGCGAGGTCGTTGCCTATCTCGGACGCAGACGCAACCTGCCGCACAAGCGGAAGGCGATCGACCGGCTCTGCGCCCTGGCGACGGGGCGCCCCCGACCGCCCGGGGCTCCGCCCGCGCCCGCCGCCGTACCCGCCCCGTGACGGGGCCGGTCAGCCCGCGTTGACGCGGTAGACGTCGTACACGGCGTCGATCCGGCGCACCGCGTTCAGTACCCGGTCGAGGTGCGTGGTGTCACCCATCTCGAACACGAACCTGCTGATCGCGAGCCGGTTCGTCGACGTGGAGACGCTGGCCGACAGGATGTTCACGTGGTGCTCGGAGAGCACCCGGGTCACATCCGACAGCAGTCCGGCGCGGTCGAGCGCCTCCACCTGGATGTGCACGAGGAACAGGCTCTTCGACGACGGCGCCCATTCGACGTCGATCATCCGCTCGGGCTCCTGATACAGCGACGCCACGTTGTGGCACACCTTCTGGTGCACCGAGACGCCGGAACCCCGGGTCACGAAACCGACGATCTCGTCGCCGGGCACCGGGGTGCAGCACTTCGCCAGCTTGACGAGGATGTCGGGGGCGCCGCGCACGAGCACGCCGGAGTCGCTGTTGACCTGCGACCTCGACCGCTGGGTGATCGCGACGACGTCTTCGATCTCGTCGTCGGGCTCGCCCTGAATGGCGACGAGCACCTTCTCGATCACCGACTGGGCCGAGATGTGCCCCTCGCCGAGAGCGGCGTACAGGGCGGACACGTCGGCGTACTTCATGGTCGACGCGACCTCGGAGATCACGTCCTGGCTCATCAGCTTCTGCAGCGGCAGGTTCTGCTTGCGCATGGCACGGGTGATCGCATCCTTGCCCTGCTCGATCGCCTCGTCGCGGCGCTCCTTGGTGAACCACTGACGGATCTTGTTCCGCGCACGCGGGCTCCGCACGAAGTTGAGCCAGTCCTGACTCGGTCCGCTGTCGGGGTTCTTCGAGGTGAACACCTCGACCACGTCACCGCTGTTCAGCGTCGACTCGAGCGGCACGAGTCGCCCGTTGACCTTGGCGCCCATCGTGCGGTGGCCGACGTCGGTGTGCACCGCGTAGGCGAAGTCCACCGGTGTCGCACCGGCGGGCAGCCCGATGACCTTGCCCTTCGGGGTGAAGACGTAGGTCTCCTTCGCCCCGATCTCGAAGCGCAGCGAGTCGAGGAACTCCCCCGGGTCGGCCGTCTCGGCCTGCCAGTCGGAGATGTGGGCGAGCCAGGCCATGTCGGTCTCGCTCTGCACGGCGCCCTCCGCGCCCTTGCCGGAGTTGACCTGCTCCTTGTACTTCCAGTGCGCGGCGACGCCGAACTCCGCGCGGCGGTGCATCTCGTTGGTGCGGATCTGGATCTCGACGGCCCGTCCCTGCGGCCCGATGACCGTGGTGTGCAGCGACTGGTACAGGTTGAACTTCGGGGTGGCGATGTAGTCCTTGAACCGGCCGGGCACCGGGTTCCACCGGGCATGGATGAACCCGAGCACGGCGTAGCAGTCCCGCAGCGAGTCGACGAGCACGCGGATGCCCACGAGGTCGTAGATCTCGTCGAACTCGCGGCCGCGCACGATCATCTTCTGGTAGATCGAGTAGTACTGCTTCGGCCGGCCGACCACGGTGCCCCGGATGCGCGCGGCCTTGAGGTCTTCGTTCACCGAATCGATCACGTGCTGCACGAACTCCTCGCGCTGCGGGGTGCGCTGGCGCACGAGACTCTCGATCTCGATGTACAACTTCGGATAGAGCACCGCGAACGACAGGTCCTCGAGCTCCCACTTGATGGCCTGGATCCCCAGCCGGTGCGCGAGCGGCGCGTAGATCTCGAGGGTCTCCTTCGCCTTCCGCGCGGCGGACTCCGGATTGACGAATCCCCACGTCCGGGCGTTGTGCAGGCGGTCGGCGAGCTTGATGATGAGCACGCGGATGTCCTTCGACATCGCGACGACCATCTTCCGCACCGTCTCCGCCTGTGCGCTGTCGCCGTACTTCAGCTTGTCGAGCTTGGTGACCCCGTCGACGAGCATCGCGATCTCGTCGCCGAAGTCGTGCTGCAGCATGTCGAGCGTGTAGTCGGTGTCCTCCACCGTGTCGTGCAGCAGCGCCGCCGCCACGGTCTTCGGCCCGATGCCGAGATCGGCGAGGATCTGCGCCACCGCGACCGGGTGGGTGATGTACGGCTCGCCGCTCTTCCGCTTCTGCCCCTCGTGGGCGCGCTCGGCGGCGAGGTACGCGCGTTCGATGAGCGAGAGGTCGGCCCGCGGGTGGTGGGTGCGGAGCGTCCGCACCAGATTGTCCACGGCGCCGGCGGGCTGGGCACGCGAGAACAGGCGGGGAACGAGACGTCGGAGCGACGCCGTGGTGGACGTCGTGGTCTCCGTCATGCCCGCACTTCCTCACACTCGAATACGCTCAAAAATAGCACCGCGCGAGGAGTCGGAAGGACGCGTTCGCGGTCAGGCGACGATGCCCGGCGTTCCGTTGTTGCGCACCACGGCACCACCGGCGTCCTGCCAGCTCTCCATGCCGCCCACCACGTTGGTCGCCGGATAGCCCGCCCGCAGGAGGGCGTTCGTCACCCGGGCGGATCGGCCGCCGGATCGGCAGATGACGAGCACGTGGGTGTCGTCGGGGATCTCCTCGAGGCGGTCCTGCAGGGAGCCCATGGGCACGTGGTGGGCGTCGGGCGCGTGGCCTGCCTCCCACTCGGTCGGTTCGCGCACGTCCAGCAGCCAGGAGTCACCCGGTGTCACGCGGGCGATGGCCGTTGCGGCGTCGATCTCCGCACCGAACCCCGCGGAATCCATCGGCGTCATCGCTCGCCCGCCGTCACGGGTCGCGCCGCGCCGGTGGCCACCTTCGGCGCCGCGTCGCCGGCCTTCTCGCGGGCGGCGAGGGTGCGCGCGTCGGCCTTGCGGATCTCGTCCTCGCCCTCCCGCAGGTGGGCGTAGATCGGTGCGGCGAGGAAGATCGTCGAGTACGTGCCGACCAGGATGCCGATGAACAGCGCGAGGGCGATGTCACGGAGCGTGCCCGCTCCGAGCAGGATCGCACCGATCAGCAGGATGGACGCCACCGGCAGGATGGCGACGACCGACGTGTTGATGGACCGGACGAGCGTCTGGTTGACCGCGAGGTTCACCGACCCGGCGAAGGTCCGGCGCGACTCGGTGCCGTCCTCGGCGGTGTTCTCGCGGATCTTGTCGAAAACCACGACGGTGTCGTAGAGCGAGTAGCCGAGGATGGTCAGGAACCCGATGACCGCCGCGGGGGTGACCTCGAAGCCCGAAATGCCGTAGATGCCGGCGGTGAGGACGAGGTCGTGCAGAAGGGCGACGAGGGCCGCCACCGACATCTTCCAGGTGCGGAAGTAGATGGCCATGACGACCGCAGCGAGGAGCAGGAACACCGCGAGTGCCCGCAGGGCCGCGCCGGTGATGTCGGCGCCCCAGGCGGGTCCGATGAACGACTCGGTGACATCGGCCTCGGGCACCGCGTAGGCCTCCGCGAGGGCGGTGCGCACCTCGGCGCTCTCGTCGCTGCTGAGCTGCTCGGTCTGCACGCGCACGGATTCGTTGCCGACGACCGACACCCGGGCCGGGACGTCGGAGACGGTCGCGACAGCGTCCGTCGCGAGGTCCTGGCTGGTGGACTCGGGCGAGCTGACCTGGTACTCGGATCCACCGGTGAACTCGATGCCGAACACGAAACCGCCGCGCAGCATGGGGCCGACTACCGCGATGAGGATGGCGATGGCCGCGATCAAATACCAGAGCTTCCGGCGTCCGACGATGTTGATCGAGCGCTTGCCGGTGTAGAGGTCGTTGCCGAACTCGGTGAAATTGGCCATCAGGAATCCTTATCCGACTTCGAACTGCGGGAGGCCGACACCAGGGAGGCTTCCTCCGCCTTGCGTTCCGCGATGGTGCGTCGCCTCTCGGCCTCGCGGGCGCTCGTCACCGGCTTCTTGCCGGCAACGACGGCGGGGGTGCGGAACGTGGCGCGGCCGCGGTAGACGGCGCCGAGGGCCCGCGGATCGAGTCCGCTCAGGCGGTGACCGTCGTTGAAGAACCGGGTCGTGGCGAGGAGTTGCAGCATGGGGTGTGTGAACATGGCCACGACCAGCAGGTCGATGAGCGTGGTGAGTCCGAGTGTGAAGGCGAAGCCCCGCACATTGCCGACGGCGAGGATGAACAGCACGGCCGCCGCGAGGAAGTTGACCGTGTCCGACGCGATGACGGTGCGGATGGCGCGCTTCCACCCGCTCTCCACGGCGGAGACCAGCCCTCGCCCGTCGCGAAGTTCGTCCTTGATGCGTTCGAAGTAGACGATGAACGAGTCGGCGGTGATACCGATCGCCACGATCAGACCGGCCACACCGGCGAGCGAGAGGCGGTACCCCTCGCGCCAGGACAGGAGGGTGATGATCAGGTAGGTGAGGACGCCAGCGATGACGAGCGAGGCGATGGTCACGACCGCCAGCGCCCGGTACTGCACGAGCGAATACACCACCACGAGAACGAGTCCGATGAAGCCCGCGAGGAGACCGCTGGCGAGCTGGGCGGTACCGAGCGTCGCGGAGATGAGCTCGGAGCTCTGCACCGTGAAGCTGAACGGCAGGGCGCCGAACTTGAGCTGGTCGGCGAGCGTCTTGGCCGTCTCCTGGGTGAAGCTCCCGGTGATGCTCGGTTGACCGTTGGTGACGGCGCCCTCGGTGCGCGGGGCGGAGATGACCTGGCCGTCGAGCACGATGGCGAATTGGTTGCGCACGCCTTCGAGACCGACGAGGCGGGTGGAGACCTCACCGAACTGCTCGGTGCCCTCGCCGTCGAACTCGATGTTCACGGCCCAGATGTTGCTCGTGCCGCCCTGCGCGGTGGGCTGCAGGCCGCTCGTGGCGTCGGAGATCCGCTCGCCGGAGACCTCGACGGGGCCGAGGATGTACTTCACCGATCCGTCGGCCTCACAGGTGATGAGCGGCTGGTCGGCGGGGGCGGTGCTGTTGTCGTTGTCGGCCGCGTCGCAGTCGTAACTGTCGAAGGCCTCCTGCAGCTCCGGCGTCACCCAGGCGAGGTCGCTGCCATCGGTGGGCTCGGTGGCCGGCGTCGCCTCGGGCGCGGGCTCCTCCTCGGCGGGAGCCTCCTCGGCGGGGGCCTCCTCGGCCGGGGCCTCGGCCGCGGGGTCGTCCGTCGCACCGTCGACCGCGGGGGTCTCGGCGTCGGGTGCAGCCTCCCCTTCCGGGGCGGGCGTCTCCTCGGCCACCGGTCCGGGAGCTCCGGCCACGAGGACCGGTCGGAATTCGAGCTGAGCCGACTGCTCGATGCGGTTCAGCGTCTCCTCGTCGGGCCGGCCGGGGATCGACACCACGATGTTGGAGCCACCCTGGGTGGTGATCTCCGCCTCGGACACGCCACTCGCGTTGACGCGTTCGCGGATGATCGACACGGCCTGGGCGAGCTGCTCGCCGGAGGGATTGGCCTCCTCGTCACCGAGCACCGGCGCCAGGATGATCTGCGTTCCCCCCTCGAGGTCGAGCGCGAGCTTCGGGGTCCAGGATCCGTCCGAGAACATCACGCTGGCCGCGTTGCCGAGGACGAGCGCGACGATGATCGCGGCCAGCCAGATCAGGGAACGGCGCGCCTTGCGCACGGGGGTCGACGACTGTGCCAACTCAGGGACTCTGCTTTCTACGAGCGCGGCGGAGCACTGTGCCCCCCCGAGCAGATGGTTGTGTTAGTCGCCGGATCGTCGGTCGCGACCCGAAGGGTCGGTGTCGTCGTCGAGGCCAGCGGCGCGGTCGTCGATCGGTCGGGCGGTGCCGGACGCAGCGGTGCCGGACGCGGTGCGCTCGCCGAACTGCGGCCGGGTGGTCTCGTCGATCACCACGGTGTCGTCGGCGAGGGTGTCGTCGACGGTGTCGGACGTGTCCTCGTCCTCGGCGAGCACCGGGTCGACGACGCGCGTCAGGGCCTGGCGGTGCAGCTTCAGGGTCACGCCGGGCGACGTCTCCACCAGCACCGTGTTCGCCTCCTCATCGATGGAGAGCAGGGTTCCGTAGAGACCGAAGCTGGTCATCACCTCGGCTCCGGGAACCATCTGCTCCTGCAGTGCGGCGAGGTCGCGCTGGCGCTTGCGACCGTTGCGGAACATGAAGAAGATGAGCATCGCGAGGACCGCGAGCATGATGAGGGTAAACGGATCCATAGGATCTAGGAAGCCTTTCGATGGTGGCGGTGGTCGCGCGCACAGAATCGCGCGTTCGTGAAGACCAACTCGAATTATAGGTCATCGCCGAAGAGGCCCTGGCTGGGACCCGGCAGACCGAAGTGTCGCCAGGCCGCGGGCGTGGCTACCCGGCCCCTCGGTGTGCGGGTGAGCAAGCCGATGCGCACGAGAAACGGCTCCACCACCGACTCCACGGTTTCGGCCTCCTCGCCGACCGACACGGCGAGGGTGCTGAGGCCCACCGGTCCCCCGCCGAACCGCGTCAGGATGATCTCCATCACGGCGCGGTCGAGCCGATCGAGACCGAGGGGGTCGACGTCGTAGAGCTCCAGCGCGGCGTGCACCGACCCGAGATCGGCGTCGACCCCGTGCACGAGCGCGTAGTCGCGCACGCGCCGCAGCAGCCGGTTGGCGATGCGGGGCGTTCCGCGGCAGCGCCCGGCGATCTCGGCGAGGGCGCGACGGTCGATGGACAGGTCGAGCAGGCGTGCGGCGCGGCCGAGCACCTGCTCGAGTTCCGTGTCGTCGTAGAACTCGAGGTGAGCGGTGAAGCCGAACCGGTCGCGGAGGGGATTCGGCAGGAGCCCGCTCCGGGTGGTGGCGCCCACCAGGGTGAACGGCGCGAGGTCGAGTGGAATGGAGGTGGCTCCGGCTCCCTTGCCGACCATGATGTCGATGCGGAAGTCCTCCATCGCGAGGTACAGCATCTCCTCGGCCGGGCGCGCCATCCGGTGGATCTCGTCGATGAAGAGCACCTCCCCCGGTACGAGCGACGACAGCACGGCGGCGAGGTCGCCGGCGTGCTGGATGGCGGGTCCGCTCGACATGCGGAGCGGTCGGTTGCTCTCCTGCGCGACGATCATGGCGAGAGTGGTCTTGCCGAGGCCGGGGGGACCGGCGAGAAGGATGTGGTCGGGCGTGCGGGCCTGCAGGTCGGCGGCCTTCAGCAGCAGTTCCAGCTGCCCGCGCACCTTCGTCTGGCCCACGAACTCGGCGAGCGTCTTCGGGCGCAGGGCTCCCTCGAACGCCAGCTCGGCGTCGGACTCGACCTCCGGGTTCGCGATGTCGGCGGCGCCGTCGAAGGCCGTCATCGGGCTCCCCCGACGGCCTGCTGCGGACCGAGCCGGGCGAGCGCGAGGCGGAGCAGCACCGCCGTGGACGGGTCGGTGTCGTCCTCGGCGAGGATCTCGTCGATCGTCTGGGTTGCGACGCGCTCCGACCAGCCGAGACCGACGAGCGCGGCGACCACGTTGCCGCCGTTCGACGGGGTCGGCGCGGGGGCCGCGGCGCGGACCGGCGCGCTGACCACGATCTTGCCCGCGAGCTGCAGCACGATCAGCTTGGCCGTCTTCGGTCCGATGCCGGACACGCGGCGGAAGACCGCGTCGTCCTCGGTCGCCACGGCGGCGGCGATCGAGGCCGGGTCCACGCTCGCCAGCACGCCGAGGGCCGACTTGGGTCCGACACCGGTGACCCCGCAGAGCAGGTCGAAGACGCGCAGTTCGTCGGCTCCGGCGAAGCCGAAGAGCGACAGGGAATCCTCCCTCACGATGAGGGACGTGAGCAGCATCGCCTCCTGTCCCTCCGAGAGCGATGAGGCGTGCGCCGGCGTGACCTGCACCGAATACCCGACGCCGCCGACCTCGAGCACCACGGTCGAACCGGATGCGACGAGTACGGTGCCGCGGAGGGAGGAGATCACCGCCTCAGCCTACGAGCTACCTCCGACTTCGGGCCGCACGCTCGGCGGCGAGCCACGCGGCCTGCGCGGGCGTGGACACCGCGGCGGACCGCGCCGACGGCACCCTGCTCCGGCGTGCCGGGGACGCGACCGACGGGGTCGAGCTCTGCCGCCAGGCGGCGCAGATCGCGATGGCCAGCGCGTCCGCGGCGTCGGCCGGTTTCGGCGCCTCCGTGAGGCCGAGGATGCGGGCGACCATCGTGCCGACCTGCCGCTTGTCGGCCGATCCGTACCCGGTCACGGCAGCCTTCACCTCGCTCGGCGTGTGGAGCGCCACGGGGATGCCGCGCCGCGCCGCCTCGTGCAGAGCGACCCCGCTGATCTGGGCCACGCCCATGACCGTCTTCAGGTTCTGCTGAGCGAACACCCGCTCGATGGCGAGCACGTCCGGCCGGTGCCGGTCGAGCACGTCCTCGATGCTCCGGCCGAGCTCGAGCAGTCGAGCGTCGAGCGTCATGTCTGCGGTCGTCCGCACGACCGACACCTCGACGAGCACGGCGGAGCGGTTGGAACGCACGTCGACCACACCGATGCCGCAGCGGGTGAGTCCCGGGTCGATGCCCAGCACGCGGAACGGCATGGTTGGAGCCGCTAGTCCTCGTCGAGTTCGGCGAGGACCTCGGCCGGCACGTCGTAGTTCGCGTAGACGTTCTGCACGTCGTCGAGGTCCTCGAGCGCGTCGATGAGCTTGAACACCCGGCGAGCGGTGTCGGCGTCGATCTCGACCTTGAGCGAGGGAACGAACTCCACGTCGGCGGAGTCGTAGTCGATGCCCTGCTCCTGCAGGGCGCTCCGGGCGGCGACGATGTCGGACGGCTCCGTTCGGATCTCGAAGAGCTCGCCGTGGTCGGTGACCTCCTCGGCGCCCGCGTCGAGCACGGCGAGCAGCACGTCGTCCTCGGTGATGCCGTCGGCGTGCGGGACGGCAATGACGCCCTTCCGGTGGAAGTTGTACGCCACGCTTCCCGGATCGGCCATCGTTCCGCCGTTGCGGGTCATCGCGGTGCGGACCTCCGCGGCGGCCCGGTTCTTGTTGTCGGTGAGGCATTCGACGAGCATCGCGACGCCGTTCTGGCCGTACCCCTCGTACATGATGGTCTGGTAGTCCACCGACTCGCCGAGGAGCCCGGCGCCGCGCTTGACCGCGCGGTTGATGTTGTCGATCGGCACCGACGTCTTCTTGGCCTTCTGGATGGCATCCACGAGCGTGGGGTTACCGGCGAGATCGGCACCGCCCATCTTGGCTGCGACCTCGATGTTCTTGATGAGCTTGGCGAACGACTTGGCCCGGCGAGAGTCGATGATCGCCTTCTTGTGCTTCGTCGTCGCCCACTTGGAATGACCGGACATGGCTGGTGGCTCCTAACCGCAAAAGACGCTTAAGTCTAGAGGACGCGACTATTCCCGCTGGTGCCGCTCCCCCGCGCGGGCATAACATCGGCGCCATGACGTCGCGCTCCCTCGCGATCTGCGTCGCCCATCCGGATGACGAGTCGTATGCGCTGTACGGCTCGGTCGCGCTGCACGCCGCCGAGCCGGACTTCCGTCTCGCCGTGCTGCACGCGACCGACGGCGATGCGGGCGAGGTCGCGCCGGGGGTGCAGGCGCCGCCCGATGGGCTCGGGGCCTTCCGTCGCGACGAGGACGAACGCGCCTGGATCGCGGTCGGCCGAACGCCCGACCGGCACGACTGGCTCGGGTACCCGGACGGCCGCCTCGACGCGGTGCCGTACGACGAGCTCGTGGACCGCGTGGCGGCGTTCCTCGAAGCGGAACGGCCGGATGTCGTCTTCACCTTCGGGCCCGACGGCGTGAGCGGGCATCCGGATCACATTCGGATCGGGCGGGCCACCGACGAGGCGTTCCACCGCGTGCGGGCGGAAGGCGGGGTGGGCCTGCGGCGCCTGGTGCACGGCGTGATCCCCCAGCTGCTGTTCGACCGCATGCAGGTGTGGCGGGCGGAGCACGGCCTTCCGGTCTGGGATCCGCAGCGCGTCTACCACCTGCGGGGTGTCCCGGACGGCATCGTCAGCGTGCGGGTGAACACCAGGCCGGTGTCCCATCTCGTGCTCGCCGGGTTGAAGGAGCACCGCAGCCAGCGGCATGTGCTCTTCGACGACCTGCTGGACGAGGAGTGGCGGGCGGCGTTGCGGCGCGAGTTCCACGCGATCGTGTGGCCGCCCCGGGACCCGGGGGCCCCGCTCCTCACCGATGTCTTCGAGGGCCTCGACTGAGGTGCACGGTTCCTGAGCCAACACGGTCCCAGAGCAATACGGTCCCGGGCGATGCATACCCTGAGTGATAGGGTCCCTGAGCCTGTCGAAGGGACGTTCCGACCCTTCGACAGGCTCAGGGTCCGTGGGACCCGTGTCGCGGGAGGTGGCGGTGGTTCAGCCGCGGAAGGCGACCCGCCGTACCCGGTCGAGGAAGTAGCGGTGGAAGCGGTAGTCGTTCGTCATCTCGGGATGGAACGATGTGCCGATCAGGTTGCCCTGCTCCACGGCGACGACGCGTCCGTCGTCGAGTGCGCTGAGCGGCGTCGCCTCTCGTCCGAGGGAGTCGACCACCGGGGCGCGGATGAACACCGCGTGCAGCGGCGGGTCGCCGAGCACGGGCACATCGAGGTCCACCTCGAACGACGCGGTCTGCGGCCCGAACGCGTTGCGGCGCACGGCGATGTCGATTCCGCCGAAGCTCCGCTGACCCGGGATGCCGTCGACGATGCGATCGGCGAGCATGATGAGGCCCGCGCACGTGCCGTACACCGGCAGTCCCTCGTCGATCGCCGCCCGCACCGGCTCGGCCATCCCGAACGACCGGGACAGCTTGTCCATGACGCTGGACTCGCCGCCCGGGATGACGAGGCCCGACACGTCGTCGAGTTCCTCGGGGCGGCGCACCGAAACGGCGCGCGCACCGAGCATCGTCAGCACCCGGAGGTGCTCGCGGAAGTCCCCCTGCAGCGCGAGGACTCCGACGGGCGGGGCGATCGTGTCGCTACCAGCCACGCTCGGCGAGGCGGTGCGGCGCGGCGAGGTCGGCCACGTTGATGCCGACCATCGCTTCGCCGAGGCCGCGGGAGACCTCCGCCAGCACGGCGGGGTCGTCGTAGAAGGTGGTCGCCTTGACCACGGCGGCCGCGCGCTTGGCGGGGTCGCCCGACTTGAAGATGCCGGAACCGACGAATACTCCGTCCGCGCCGAGCTGCATCATCATCGCCGCATCCGCCGGGGTGGCCACGCCGCCCGCGGTGAACAGCACGACCGGAAGCGTTCCCGTCTCGGCGATCTCCACCACGATGTCGTACGGGGCCTGCAGTTCCTTGGCCGCCACATACAGCTCGTCCTTCGACATCGACGACAGCGCGGCGACCTCGGACTTGATCTTGCGGATGTGCTTGGTCGCCTCCGAGACGTCGCCGGTACCGGCCTCGCCCTTGGAGCGGATCATCGCTGCGCCCTCGTTGATGCGGCGGAGCGCCTCCCCGAGGTTCGTGGCGCCGCAGACGAACGGCACGGTGAACTTCCACTTGTCGATGTGGTTGACGTAGTCGGCGGGGCTCAGCACCTCGGACTCGTCGATGTAGTCGACGCCGAGCTCCTGCAGGATCTGGGCCTCGACGAAGTGGCCGATGCGGGCCTTCGCCATCACGGGGATGGAGACGGCGGAGACGATGCCGTCGATGAGGTCGGGATCGCTCATCCGCGCCACGCCGCCCTGCGAGCGGATGTCGGCGGGCACGCGCTCCAGCGCCATGACCGCGACGGCGCCGGCGTCCTCGGCGAGCTTCGCCTGGTCGGCGGTGACGACGTCCATGATGACGCCGCCCTTGAGCATCTCGGCGAGGCCGCGCTTGACGCGGTTGGAGCCGACCTCGCCCGAGGGGGTGGAACCGGAGGAAGCAGATGTTGACATGGGGTCCAGTCTAATTCGTCTCGGGGGTGCTTCCCGCCGCAGGCCAGGCGTCGGCGATGCTCCGGCGGACGTCGCCGAGGAGCTGCGGGAGTGCCTTGGTCTTGGCGATGATCGGCAGGAAGTTCGCGTCCTGGGCCCAGCGCGGCACGATGTGCTGGTGCAGGTGAGCGGCGATGCCGGCCCCCGCGATCACCCCCTGGTTCATGCCGAGGTTGAAGCCGTCGTTGCCCGACACCGAACGGATCACGCGCATGGCGGTCTGGGTGAGGCTGCCGATCTCGGCGACCTCCTCCGGCGTTGCGAGGTCGTAGGTGGCGACGTGCCGGTACGGGCAGACGAGCAGGTGGCCGCTGTTGTAGGGGAAGAGGTTCAGCAGCACGAATGCGTGGGTGCCGCGCGCCACGATGAGGGCGTGCTCGTCGTCCATCGACGGGGCGATGCAGAACGGGCAGTCGTCCTTCGCGGGCTGCTGCCCGTGCTCGATGTAGACCATGCGGTGCGGGGTCCACAGGCGCTGGAACTCGTCGGGCACGCCGGCCAGCGCGAAGCCTTCGGCCGAGTTCTCCGCGCGCGGCTCCGCGCCTCCGGCCGTCGCGTCACCGGCCGTCGCGTCGCCCGGCGCTCCGGCGGACGTGTCGCCGGATCCATCGGGAGTGTCGTAGTCCGACACGGTCAGTCGAGCCACGCCGTCTCCACCTGCGCGCGCGTCCGGACGCTGGTGAGGATGCGCTCGATCGCCTCCTCGACGCTCACGCCGTTCTTCTGCGTGCCGTCGCGGAAGCGGAAGCTCACGGTGCCCGCATCCCGGTCCTCGCTGCCGACGATGAGCTGGAACGGGATCTTCGCCATCGTGTGGGTGCGGATCTTCTTCTGCATCCGGTCGTCGGAACGGTCGATGTCGGCGCGCACACCCTCGCCGCGGAGGCGATCGATGATGTCCGCGAGGTAATCGGCGTAGTCCTCGGCGACGGGCACGCCCATCACCTGCACGGGCGACAGCCAGACCGGGAACGCTCCGGCGTAGTGCTCGGTGAGCACGCCGAAGAAGCGCTCGATCGAGCCGAACAGGGCGCGGTGGATCATCACCGGGCGCGTGCGCGATCCGTCCGACGCCGTGTACTCGAGCTCGAACCGCTCGGGCAGGTTGAAGTCGAGCTGGATCGTGGACATCTGCCAGGTGCGGCCGATGGCGTCCCGCGCCTGCACGGAGATCTTCGGGCCGTAGAACGCCGCGCCGCCCGGATCGGGCACGAGCTCGAGACCGGTCTCCTCGGCCACCTGGCGGAGCGTGTCGGTCGCCTCCGTCCAGGTGTCGTCGTCGCCGACGTACTTCTCGGGGTCCTTCGTCGACAGTTCGAGGTAGAAGTCGGTGAGGCCGTAGTCGCGCAGCAGGCTGAGCACGAAGTCGAGCGTGCCCTTCAGCTCCTCCGCCATGTTCTCCCGCGACGTGAAGATGTGGGCGTCGTCCTGCGTCATCCCGCGCACCCGGGTGAGGCCGTGCACCACGCCCGACTTCTCGTACCGGTACACCGTGCCGAACTCGAACAACCGCAGCGGAAGGTCGCGATAGGACCGACCGCGCGAGCGGTAGATCAGGATGTGGAACGGGCAGTTCATCGGCTTCAGGTAGTAGTCGGCGCCCTGCCGCGTGATCTCGCCCTCGTCGTTGCGCGCCTCGTCGAGCTGCATCGGCGGGAACATGCCATCGGCGTACCAGCCGAGGTGACCGCTCGTCTCGAACAGCGTGGACTTCGTGATGTGCGGCGAGTAGACGAACTCGTAACCGCCGGCCTCGTGCCGCTTGCGGGAGTAGTCCTCCATCTCTCGGCGGATGATGCCGCCCTTCGGATGGAAGACGGCGAGACCCGACCCGATCTCGTCGGGGAAGGAGAAGAGGTCGAGGTCGCTGCCGATGCGACGGTGGTCGCGCTTCAACGCCTCCTCCACGCGCTCCTGGTAGGCGCGCAGCTCGTCCTTCGTGGGCCACGCGGTGCCGTAGATGCGCTGCAACTGCGGGTTCTTCTCGGAGCCCCGCCAGTACGCGGCGGCGACACGGGTGAGGGCGTAGCCGTTGCCGATCATGCGGGTGGACGGCACGTGCGGGCCGCGGCAGAGGTCCTGCCAGTAGCGCTCGCCGGTCTTCGCGTCGACGTTCTCGTAGATGGTGAGCTCGGCGCCACCGACCTCGACGGACTCCCCGGCATCGCCTGCGACCGCATCCGTGGACGAGCCGCCCTTCAGGCCGATCAGTTCGAGCTTGTACGGCTCGTCGGCCAGCTCGCGGCGGGCCTCGTCCTCGCTCACCACGCGACGCGTGAAGCGCTGTCCCTGGCGGATGATGCGGTCCATCGCCTTCTGGAGCCCCTTGAGGTCCTCCAGGGCGAACGGCGACGCCACGTCGAAGTCGTAGTAGAAGCCGTCGGTGATGAACGGGCCGATGCCGAGCTTGGCGTCGGGGTGCAGGGACTGCACCGCCTGCGCCAGCACGTGGGCGGTCGAGTGGCGCAGGATGTCGAGGCCGTCCTGCGACGACACCGGCACGGGTTCCACCCGGTCGCCGATCACGAGCGGCGCCGCGAGGTCGCGCAGGGTCCCGTTCACGCGCATGGCCACGACGGAGCGGTCGGGGAAGAGGTCGAATCCGGTGGTGGTCTCGGTGACCTCGATGGGCTCGTCGGGGACTGTTGCCGCATCGATGTGCTGGGTCACGAAGAACGCTCCTCCTGTTGCTGGTGAACCCTCCAACTGTACCGGCGTGGCGGGCCGCGTTCCGCCGTCGAGCCGGTGCGGGAGGACGTCAGCGGCGCTTGCCCTTGCCGCCCTTCCGGCCCGCCTTCGCCTGCGCCCGCTTGCGGGCGTCGCCGCGCGCTCGATCGCGGGCCCCGCCATCGGACTGTCCCGCCTTCCTCCCGTCGCGCGGGCCGCTCCGGGCGCCGGTCTTGCCGCCGCTGGACTCGCGCCCGCCCTCCCCGGTGCCGGCCCCGGGCTGCGCCTGATCCCCCGTCGGGCTGGTGCGCGAACTGCGGGCGGTGCGGCCGCGAACGATGCCCACGAACTCCTCGATCTCGGGGGTGGTGTCGTCGGCGAACCAGGCGAGGGCGATCTCGGTGGGGTCCGCGTCGGTCACCGGCCGGTGCAGCACGTCCCGGCGGGAATGCAACCGGGCGAGGGACTGCGGGAGCTGGAGGAGGCCTCCGCCCGCCGCCACGAGCTCGACGGCATCCTCGATCTCCCGGTCGGTGTGCGACGCGGTCACCGGCAGCAGGGTCTCTCCGGCGAGGTCCGACAGTTCGACCGACTCGACGTCGGCGAGTACGGAGTCCTTCGGCGCGATCACGACGGGCGCCTCGGTGTAGAGCGGGATGACGGAGAGCCCGGTGCGATCCACCGGCAGGCGCACGAAGCTCACGTCCACGCGGGTGACATCGCCGGCGGGTCCGGTGAGTGCGGCGACCTGGGTCGACGGCGTGATGCGGACGATCTCGAGGGGCCGGTCGGGCATCCGTTCGTTCCAGATGCGCACCCACTTGGTGAGGGTGACGCCCGGCACGTAACCGACACGGAAGGGTGTGGTCACGCCGTCCCCTTCCGGTCCGTCATCCGCTCCGCGTGCGCGATGAGGAATCCACAGGCTAGTGCACGCCCGTTACCCTTGGCCTCATGAGCACCGAGAAGAAGCCGCAGACCATGAAGCCCGTATCGGCGGCGAAGAAGCTCGGGATCTACCTGCCGGCTGCGCCGGAGGCGTTCCGGAACACCCCGGTCTCGCGCACCGAACTGAACGACCTGCTGGCCTCTCCCCCGGAGTGGCTCGTCGAGCTGCGCCTGCACGGACCGCACCCGCGCGATGTGGTCGCACGGAAGCTCGGGGTGTCGGTGTCGGGGCTCGCCCGCGGCGGAGTCACCGATCCGCTCACGACCGATGAGATTTCGGCGCTGCTGGCCGACCAGCCGGAGTGGCTCGCGCACGAGCGGGGCGTGCAGGCCGAGGTGCGCGCCGAGAACAAGCGCGTGAAGGAGCGCGATGCCGAGCGTCGCGCCCGGGCGGAGCGGGCGGCTGCCGAGCAGGCGGCGCAGGACTCGTAGGCCCCGCCGTCAGCGCGCCCAGGCCTGCGGCTCGGTGCGCACTGCCTCGCCGGTGTCGACCGCCCGCGCGATCATCAGCGCGAGGTAGTGGTCCTGGGCCGCTTCGGCGAGGCTGTAGAAGTCGGGTCCGCCGTCGGCGTGCTCGGCCATCCGCACGAGGCAGGTGGCGATGGCGATCTCGTCGTCGCTGAGGCGTGCGGGCAGGAACTCGTTGCGGTAGACCCACTCGTCGCCGGCGATCAGGCCGCGCAGGAACTGCCCCTCGAGGTTGCCGCCCTCCCCCGCGCTCATCCGCTGGATGGTGTGCAGCATGGGCGTGCGGAAGTCGTGCAGGAACCGCACCTCGGTGTTCGAGATCTCGCCCCGGTCGCCGCGGATCAGGAGCCGGTTCGCGCGGATCCAGGAGAAGTACTGCTCGCCCGCGAAGTCGTACACGCCGAGCTGGTCGCCGAAGTCCAGGCGGGCGGTGACCTCGTGCGCCGTCACCACCACCTCCTCGGTCGGGTCGCCCGTGCGGCCGGGGCCGACGGTGAGCGGCGAGTCGAATCGGCTGGCCGTGATGACGGCGTCCTCGAAACCGATGCCGAGGGCTCGGCGCAGGATGCTGACGCCGTGGTAGTCGTGGCACTGCGCCACCCGCGCCGAGCTGATCGCGCCGAGACGCCCGGAACGGGCGATCGCGAGCTGCGCGTTGAGCAGGGGCGACAGGTGGTACTGCTCCGCCACCTGGATGCGCGCGCCGGACTCGACGAGCCGGTGCAGGGGCAGCATCGCCTCCACGTCGGTGCCCGGTGGCGTCTCGGTGAGCACGGCGACCCCGTGCCGGGCGACGTTCTCGATGGCATCCGGTGCCACCGCCCGCGGCACCGACACCACCACGAACCGCGGGGACGTCGCCGCCAGGAGCTCGTCGATGGTGCGGTAGGTGGGCGCGGCCCAGTCCGCCTCGATGCGGCGTCCTGTCTCGTCGCTGCGGGTCACGAGCCCGCAGACCTCGAAGCGGTCGGGCATCGCCCGGGCGATGCGCAGGAAGAACTCGGTGCGCCAACCGCTGCCGACGATCGCGAAGGAGATGCGATCGGTGGCGCTCGTCGAAACGTCGGTGCTGCCGGTGTCGCTCGTCATGGGGGCCTCCGCTGCACAGGCTAGTCACGATGCCGAACGGAGGCGTGGCCGACGGTGTCGCGGGGACGCCCGTGCGTGCCGGAGAAACGAAGAAGCCCCGGGCAACCGGGGCTTCTTCTCGTGTGTGAGCGATACTGGGATCGAACCAGCGACCTCTTCCGTGTCAGGGAAGCGCGCTACCGCTGCGCCAATCGCTCATGCTGTTCTTGCGAGGTGGAGACGGGATTTGAACCCGCGTGGACGGCTTTGCAGGCCGCTGCCTCGCCTCTCGGCCACTCCACCGACGGTGACACTCCACCTGTGAACAGGAGTCCTGAGAATTCAGGACCCCATTCGAGCGGATGACGAGATTCGAACTCGCGACCCTAACCTTGGCAAGGTTATGCGCTACCACTGCGCCACATCCGCATGCCCACGTTTTCGTGTGCTTGGAGACTCTATCCGATCGGTGCGCCGAGTGCCAAAACAGCGCGCGGGATTGGCGGGCGCGGGGAGGGGCACCGGCGTATTCCGGGGCCCGAAACGTATGGCATCATGGATCCGGCGGGCGATTGGCGCAGTTGGTAGCGCGCTTCCTTCACACGGAAGAGGTCATCGGTTCGAGTCCGGTATCGCCCACTCTCATCGGATGCACGGGGCGTACCTCGCTGTGCGCAGCGCGCACGAGGCTCGAGAGTCGGGTCGTCGGCAGGATCCCCAACTCGGCGTGCAGCAGGCGCGCGTAGGCGTCCAGTACGCGCTGCGCCTCACTGACGTTTCCTTCGGCGATATGGGCCAGCATCAGAGCCTCCTGCGTCGTCTGCCGCAGTGGTTCGATGGCGGCCGCGATGACGGCCGCCTCGATGGCCTCGGCGTGTCGACCTTCGAGCGTCAGCCGTCTGCTCAGCACGTCGAGCGCGTGCAGAAGGCGTTGACGGAACTGCTCACGCTCGATGACGACCCATTCGTCGTACCACCCGGGAAGAAGTTCGAGCGCCGCCCCGTGCACATGGTCGAGGGTCAGGTCGTCGGCCACCGCCGTCCCGGTCATCACCCGCTTCGCCCAGGCGGACAACTCGAACAGGTCGATGCGCACGTCCGGTTTGATCGCCAGCACATCCTTGTCCGCATCGAGAACGTCGAGACCCGACGCGTTGAGGCGCCAGAGCGCGGCCCGAAGATTCCCCGCCGCCCTCTCCTCACTCACCGAGGGCCACAGGGTTCCCGCGATCTTGCGGCGGCGGACCGGCCGGTGATCGTACAGGGCTACGAAGACCACCAACCGCTCAGCCCCTTCCGGCGCGGTCAGCCGGTGCGGCCCATGCACGGCGTACGGTCCGCCCAGGAGACACAGCCGAGAAATGGGCGGGCAGTCGGGCAGAACGGCGTTCGGGGCTTCGGAAATCACCATGTCGGGTTCCTTTGACGATTTCGTGCGCCGCCCCTCGGCGTGGGCCTCGGTGCGTCGCCATCACGACATCGGCGTTGATGCGTGAGGATTCCACAATAATGAGATTTCTTCATTTCGGTAAGCGCGTGAACGATCTAACGTGGAACGGTGGCGTCGATCCGGTTCGGGGACTTGCTGGTGTCAGCGGTGCGTCTCGACGATCCGCTGGACGATCGTGCGTCGGAACTGCATCCGGTCGAGCTGCGGCGGGCGGCGACCTTCGCGAGCGGCTGGGACAGGGATCGCTTCCTCGGTGGACGGCTGGCCATCCGGTCGTTCGCCGCGAACATTCTCTCCGCAGCTCCGCGCGAGCTCGTCCTCGACTACTCGTGTCGCAACTGCCGATCGTCCGGATCCATCGACCACGGCCGTCCCGGATACAGTGCTCGCCGCGGCGGGGAGCCGGTGCGGATCAGCCTCAGTCGGTCCGGACCTTGGTGCGCCATGGTCGGCGCGGTAGGCCCCGGAACGACCGCGGTCGGCATCGATGTGGAGAACAGCGCCCGGGTGAGGTTCGCGGGTTTCGACGACGTCGTCCTCACCGCGGCTGAACGCTCCTCCCTCGCCGGCATCGCCGACCCCGAGGCAACACGCGTACGTGCTCGGCTGTGGACCCGCAAGGAAGCGTTCCTCAAGGTTCTCGGCACGGGCCTCCTTCGAGAACCCTCGACCGTCGAAGCGTCGGCCCGGAACATCGAGGGCATTGAGGTGATGGACATCGACCCCCGTGAGCTCGGCATGCCGTCCGGTTACACCGCGGCTGTCGCCTTCTCGGCCGGGTCCCTCATCGAGAGCCGACGCCTCGGCTAGCCGAGGCGGAACGGGCATGGACATGGCGGATACCGGCGGTCGTCGCGCTGCCGTGACTCTCGCTCTTCTTCTCGTGTTCGTGCTGACGGGGTGCTCGGTCCCTTCGAGCGCGTTCTCGCCCGATCCACGGTTGTCCGAGGTCGTCGACGCAGGATCGAGCGGCATCGACGCCCGCATGGTCTCCGACGCGTTCTCGACCCGGGATGTGCTCGGTCACCTCGACGCCCTGCAGCGCATCGCCGACGCCAACGGCGGCAACCGCGCCGCGGGTACCAGCGGGTACGAGGAATCCGCCCGGTACGTGGAGGAGCAACTGCGAGCGGCCGGCTACGACACCGTCCGACAGTCGTTCAGCTATCGCGACCACCGGGATGCGCGAGTGGAGACCTTCACCGTCCTCGCCGACACGGGCGGGAACGCCCTGAACACCGTGGTGGTCGGTGGACATCTCGATTCGGTACGCCGGGGTCCCGGAATCAACGACAACGGCAGTGGCGTCGCAGCGCTGCTCGAAACCGCCCTCTGGTTCGCCGAGGACGGCATGGAGCCCACCAACCGCGTGCGCTTCGCGTTCTGGGGCGGCGAGGAAGACGGCCTGCACGGCTCGGAGCACTATGTCGAGGAGTTGAGCACATCGGAGCTCGACGGAGTGATGCTGAATCTGAACGTCGACATGGCCGCCTCGCCGAACGGTGCGCGGTTCGTCCACGACGGCGACGGCTCGGTCGTCGGACGGGGCGGCCCAGCCGGTTCGGAGATCATCGAGGAGACATTCCTCCGATATTTCGACCAGAGCGGGCTTCCCGCAGAGTTCACCCCCCTCGATGGCGAATCGGACTACGCCGCCTTCGCCGACGCCGGGATACCGGTCGGGGGTCTGTTCACCGGTGACGACGAGGCCAAGACCGTCGATCAGGCGAAGCACTACGGCGGCACCGCCGGTCGCGCCTTCGACTCCTGCTATCACGAGAGCTGCGACACGATCGAGAACGTCGACTCCGAGCTTCTTCGGGACATGGCCGGCGCGCTCGCGTTCGCCACCGCGACGTTCGCCGAGGTGCACCGATCGGAGTGAACCGCCGACGCGGCATCGGCGGCGTCATCGCCGTAACGGCGGTGTAACGCTCCGGTGACCGTCCGATGCCTACAGTCCGTGGTGGGTGGTGTCCCGACGGTCCGACCGGCGGTCCAACGGGTCATCCGATCTTTTCCGAAGAGGGCGCGCACACCGGCGTGCGTCGTCTGTTCCGACTTCGGGATCGCATCGGGTGTCGGATTCGCACGTCGAATCCGGATCTTCGCCCCTCGCAGAGTCGCGAAGGAGATCCGTCGATGGACATTTTCGAAACGTTGGAGTCAGAGGTCCGCAGCTACTCCCGCGGCTGGGACACCGTCTTCGACACGGCGGCCGGAAGCACGCTCCGGAGCGAGGACGGCAGGGAGTACCTGGACTTCTTCTCCGGCGCCGGGGCCCTGAACTACGGCCACAACAATCCGGAACTGCTCACCCCCCTGGTCGAATACCTCCTCTCAGGTTCGATCGTGCACTCCCTCGACATGAAGACTCCCGCCAAGCGGCGCTTCCTGGAGACGTTCGAGGAGGTGATCCTCAAACCGAGGCGGTTGGACTACAAAGTGATGTTCCCGGGCCCGACCGGAACGAACTCGGTCGAGGCAGCACTGAAGCTGGCGCGGAAGGTCACCGGTCGGCACCACGTCGTCGGATTCACGAACGCATTCCACGGGATGACCCTGGGTTCCCTGTCCGTGACGGGCAATTCGATGAAGCGGTCCGGAGCGGGGATTCCGCTTCCCTACACGTCGAGCATCCCGTATGACGGCTACCTCGACGCCCCGGAACCGGACTTCCTCTGGCTCCGGCAGGCATTGGAGGACCCGGGATCGGGGCTCGACACGCCCGCCGCGGTGATCGTGGAGACCGTGCAGGGGGAGGGTGGACTGCGTGCCGCCCGGGCGGACTGGCTGCGGGGCCTCTCCGCCCTCTGTTCGGAACACGGCGTGCTGCTCATCGTCGACGACGTGCAGGCCGGCTGCGGGCGCACGGGACGGTTCTTCAGTTTCGAGGAGGCCGGGATCGTTCCCGACATCGTCTGCCTTTCCAAGTCGATCTCGGGCTTCGGGCTTCCCATGGCGCTGACGCTGTTCACGCCCGAACTCGACGTCTGGAAGCCGGGCGAGCACAACGGAACCTTCCGGGGTCCCAATCCGGCGTTCGTCACCGCCACGGCGGCGCTGGAGCGCTACTGGCGGGACGACCGGCTCGAGGCGGAGGTCGCGGATCTCGCCGTCCGATTGCGGGATGGGCTCGCGCGAATCGCGGCAACCGCCGACGGCGTCGTCCGTGGCCGAGGGCTCCTCGCCGGCATCTCCTATCCCGACCCCCGGACGGCCCGGCGCATCGCCGCGGAGTCCTTCTCCCGTGGACTGCTCGTCGAAACGTCCGGCCCGTTGGGCGAGGTCGTCAAAGCGATGCCGGCGCTGACGATCAGCCCCGAGGACCTGTCGAGAGGTCTCGACATCCTCTCCGACGCCGCGGAGGCGGTGACCGGTGCGCCGGTCGCACTGACCTCGGTCGCCTGAGCGTCCCGCACCGGACGCTGCTCCCCCTCTCACCCAGCTCTTCTCTCCAGCAAAGGGACACCATGAGTACGACCGCGAGCCCCCGAACCCGCATCGCCCGCCCCATCGCCCCCCGGAGCACGCCTCCGACGAGTGCGCCTCCGACGAGCGAGTCCGCCGGCGTGTTGCGCGCCCCCGAAGCCGACCAGGCCGTCCGGTGGACACCGGGTGAGCGGTTGGACCAGCTGATCGAAGACCGGTGCGACCGGTTGCTCGCCGAAGGCAAGGGTGCGCAGATCGCCGTCGATGCCGGGGACGTGATTCTCACCTACCAGCAGTTGGATGCGCGGGCGAACCAGCTCGCCCGCCATCTTCTGCAGCGCGGTGCCCGACCCGGTGACCGTATTGCGCTCCTCTTCGACCGCCAATGGCGGAACTACATCGGCATGCTCGCCGTCCTGAAGATCCGGGCGGCGTACGTGCCCCTGGACGCGGGGTTCCCTCCGGACCGGCTCCAGTACATCGTCGAGGACGCCGACGTGGTGCTGATCCTGTCGGTGTCGCAGCTCACCGACCTCATCCCCGAGGTGGCCGCACCGACGGTGTGCCTCGACGTCGTGCAGGAGCAGCTCGACGCCGCGGACCCGTCGCGCCTCGCCGCTGGCGACGTCGGGGAGTCCACCGACGAGTTGGCGTACATCATCTACACCTCCGGTTCGACGGGCCGACCGAAAGGCGTGGCGATCGAACACGCGAGCATCTGCAACTTCGTGCGGGTGGCGTCGAGCAGTTACGGTCTGCTGCCCTCGGACCGCATGTACCAGGGCATGACGATCGCCTTCGACTTCTCCGTGGAGGAGACCTGGGTCCCGCTCCTGGTGGGGGCCACCCTCGTGCCGAAGCCCGGCCGGTCCAGCCTGCTGGGCGCCGAGCTCGCAGAGTACCTGCGGGCGAAACGGGTCACGGCGATGTGCTGCGTTCCCACGTTGCTGGCGACCATCGACGACGACCTCCCGGACCTTCGATTCCTGCTCGTCTCGGGCGAAGCGTGCCCGAAGGAGTTGATCACGCGCTGGCACAGCCCGGAGCGCCGCTTCCTCAACGTGTACGGCCCCACGGAGGCGACGGTCACGGCGACGTGGGGCGTCGTCGACCCCGACGGTCCGGTCTCACTGGGTGTTCCCCTGCCGACCTACACCGTCGTCATCCTGCACCCCGACGAGTCCCGGGCCCTCCCGTTCGGGGAGACCGGAGAGATCGGACTGGCGGGGGTGGGCCTCGCCCGCGGGTATGTGAACCGACCGGACCTCACCGAGAAGGCGTTCATCCCGGACTTCCTGAGCCTCCCCTCCAACCCCTCCGGGCGGATCTACCGCACCGGGGATCTCGGTCGGATCAATGCCGACGGCAGGATCGAGTACTTCGGGCGCATCGATACGCAGGTCAAGATCCGCGGCTATCGGGTCGAACTGACGGAGATCGAGTCCGCCGTCCTGCAGCACCCGGATATTTCGCTGGCCGTCGTGCACACGTACGAGCCGGCACCCGGAACCGTGGAACTCGCGGCCTACTACATCCTGCGGCCGGGCGTCCCCGACCTCGATGCCGCAGAACTGCACCGGATGCTTCGCACGGGACTGCCCGGTTACATGGTCCCGGCCTACTACGAGCAGGTGGAGACGATTCCCCTGATGGCGAGCGACAAGGTGGACCGGAAGCGCCTGCCTCTGCCCACCCACCGGATCGGCGTCCTGGGCGACGCCTCCGTCGCTCCCCCGGTGACCGCCACCGAGGTGGCCCTCGCCGCCCGGCTGGCCGCCGTGCTGCGCGTGGATCGGGTGTCGGCGACGGCATCCTTCTTCGAGGATCTCGGTGCCGATTCTCTGATGATGGCCCACTTCTGCGCTCTGCTGCGGAAGGAGACCGACCTGCCCTGGTTGGCCATGCAGGACATCTACGAACACCCCACCGTCCGGCGACTCGCCGCTCACCTCGATGAGCGGGAGACCGAGCGCAGGCGAGGACCGGTCGACCTCGAGGAGCACCGCGTCCCGTCGGCACCGATTCGCGTGGCCAGTACGGCGTCGTACGTGATCTGCGGTGCGCTCCAGGTGCTCGTCGCGATGGGCTACGCCACCTACGCCGCCGCCCTGGCGATCGTGGGCCTCGAATGGCTGGTCGCGGCGGACACCTTCGCCGAGATTTGGCTCCGGGCCACCGGAATCGGCGTCGGAAGCTTCCTGGTGCTGTCCATCACCCCGATCGTCATCAAGTGGGTGCTGGTCGGACGCTGGAAGCAGACGGAGATCGACCTCTGGAGTCTCGGCTATCTGCGCTTCTGGGCGGTCACGACGATCACCCGGACCAGCCCGCTTCTCCTCTTCGCCGGTTCACCGCTGTACGTGCTGTACCTCCGGCTCCTCGGCGCCCGCATCGGCAAGGGCGTCGTGATCCTCTCGCGCAAGCTCCCCGCCTGTCCGGATCTGCTCACGATCGGCCCGGACACCGTCATCCAGAAGAACTGCTCCTTCCTCTGCTACCGGGCGCGATCCGGCACCATCGAAACCGGCACGGTCACACTGGGGAGCAACGTCTTCGTCTCCGAGCGGACCACGCTGGACATCGGCTCCTCGATGGGAAACTCCGCGCAGCTGGGCCATGCCTCGTCGCTTCAGACCGGCCAGTTCGTTCCCGACGGTGAGGTGTGGCACGGCTCCCCCGCCGCACGGACGACGACGGAATACCTGCGGGTCCCCGGCACGGTGTGCAGCACACGCCGCAGGGTCATCTTCAGCCTGTTCCAGTTGGCGGGGCGCCTGCTCGTCGTCTCCCCCCTCGCTTTCGTTCTGCTCGACATCCTGCTGCCCGCGGGTCTCGACACCGACCACCCGGAGGACCCGGCCTTCGTGCTCACCGTCGCGCTGGTCACGCTCGGCGTCTTCTGCGGTGTCTTCCTCATCGGTCTCGTTCTGGTCGGAACGCTCCCCCGCCTGCTGAACCGCTTCCTCGAGCCGGACGTGGTGTATCCCCTCTACGGCGTGCACTACACGCTTCATCGAACGATCGTGCTGCTGACCAACATCCGCATCTACAAGGATGTGTTCGGCGACAGCTCGTACATCGTGCATTACCTCCGGGCGCTGGGGTACAAGCTCGGAGTCGTCCAGCAGACGGGGTCCAACTTCGGACCGACGTTGGCGCACGAGTCGCCGTTCCTCTCCACCGTCGGCACGGGAACGATGGTCGCGGACGGCCTCAACATGATGAACGCCGACTTCACGAGCAGTTCGTTCCGGCTCTCCGAGGTTCGCATCGCCGAGCGGAACTTCCTCGGCAACCACATCACCGTGCCGATCGGCTCGACCGTCGGCGACAACTGCCTGCTGGCCACGAAGGTGATGGTTCCGATAGACGGTCCGGTTCGCTCGAACGTCGGCCTTCTCGGGTCACCGGCGTTCGAGATCCCCCGATCGGTCCAACGGGACGCCCGGTTCAGCGAGGAGCAGATGGAGGAGGCCCGGCGCCGCACCCTCCCCGCCAAGAATCGCCACAACATCCTCAGCATGGTGCTGTTCCTGGCCGTGCGCTGGCTCCTCCTCTTCACCGGTGTGCTGATCGCCGCCCTGGCCGTCTCCGCGCACAGCGAGCTCGGTCTCCTGGTCGCGGGCGGGGCGCTCCTCGTGTTCCAGCTCGCCCGCGTGCTCATCCTCGTGGTCGTGGAGCGATCCGTCATGGGCTTCCGACGGCTGACACCACGGTTCTGCTCCATCTACGACCCCTACTTCTGGCGTCACGAGCGACTATGGAAATTGCTGGCCGTGCCGCCCTTCAGCGGGACCCCCTTCCGGTCCCTCATCTGGCGGCTGCTGGGTGTCGAGGTGGGGAAGCGACTCTACGACGCGGGGTGCACGATGCCCGAGAAATCGCTCGTCAGCATCGGCGATGACTGCGCGCTCAACGAGGGATCGACGATCCAGGGGCATTCCATGGAGGACGGCACCTTCAAATCCGATCGTATCGCTGTGGGGAACAGGTGCTCCCTCGGCGTGGACATCTGGATCAACTACGGCGCGACCCTGCACTCCGGGGCGACGCTCGGCGCTGACGCGCTGCTGATGAAGGGCGAGGACGTTCCGGAGGGCGCCACCTTCGTCGGCAATCCGGCGCGGGCGGTGCCGTCACCGCTGTCCGCACCCGCACCCGCACCCGCACCGGCACCGGCACCGGCATCCGGGGGGAGGTTGAGGGCGGTGGCCGAGAGCCGACGGGCCCGCGTCCAGCGTGCCCGGACTGCCGTGTCCTGGGTCGCCACGCCAATACGCTGAGAGGATGCAGGAGAACCGACCGAACGGCAGCCGGGCTGCAGGCGTGCTGCGGCAGTTCCTGACCGGTGCCGGCTTCCTCGGGCAGGGACTCCGCCTGTGGATCACCGCTCCGAGACTCATGCTGATCGGCGCGGTGCCCGCCCTGATCGTGGCCGCCTTCTACGTGGCCGGAATCGTCGTGCTGCTGATGAACTTCGACACCGTCACCGCCTGGGCCACACCGTTCGCCGACGAGTGGAGCGAGCCGCTCCGCACCATCACCCGCGTCGTGGCCACCATCGCGCTTCTCGGTATCGCGGTGCTGCTAATCCTGTACACGTTCACCGCGGTCACGCTGGCCGTCGGCGACCCGTTCTACGAACGCATCTGGCGCTCTGTCGAGAAACGACTGGGGAACGCCCCGCCCGAACCGGAGGAGGGCTTCTGGCGCTCTCTCGGCCGGTCGGTCGGCGAGGCCCTGCGCCTCCTGGTGGTCACCGCGCTGATCGGGGTCACCCTCTTCGTCTGCGGCTTCGTCCCCGTGCTCGGACAGACGGTCGTCCCGGTGCTGGGAGCGTTGGTCGGCGGATGGTTCCTCACACTCGAGCTCACGGGCTTCGCTTTCACGGCCCGGGGTATGACGCTGCGCACCCGGCGACACATCCTCGGGGCGCGCCGCGCCCGGACACTGGGCTTCGGCGTGCTGACCTACCTGCTCTTCCTCGTGCCGTTCGGCGCCGTGATCGTGATGCCCGCCGCCGTGGCCGGAGCCACACTGCTGAGCCGGGATGCGCTCGGCACTCCGGCCGCACCGCTTCCCCGCCCCTGACGCGGAGAGCGCACGCCGAGAAGCACGAGCACCACGAGCGGCACACGACGAAGCCGGGCGGACCTCGAAGGATCCGCCCGGCTCACGACGCGGCAGGACCTAGTTGCGGTACTGCGTGAAGTCCGCGGTGTCGGGGTCGGCGCCGATGCGGTTGCCCGACTCGAGACCGTTGATCGCCTCGAGCTCGTCCAGGTCGAGCGACACGTCGATCGACTCGAAGTTCGAGAGGATGCGCTCGGGCGTGACGGACTTGGGGATGACGATGCGGCCCTGGGCGAGGTGCCAGGCCAGCACGATCTGCGCCGGGGTCTTGCCGTGCTTCTCGGCCAGCCCCGTCACCACGTCGGACTCGAGGTCCGCACCCTGGCCGAGCGGGCTGTACGCCTCGACCTCGATGCCGCGGGCCACCGAGAAGGTGGACAACTGCTGCTGCTGGAAGGTGGGGTGCACCTCGATCTGGTTGACGGCGGGCACGATGTCCGTCTTCTCGAGCAGTTCCTCGAGGTGCTTCTCGAGGAAGTTCGAGACACCGATCGACCGAATGAGACCGTCGGCGTGCAGCTTCTCGAACGCCTTCCAGGTGTCGACGAACAGGTTGTGCTTCGCGTACGGCCAGTGGATGAGGTACAGGTCCACGGCGTCGACGCCGAGCTTCGTGCGGCTGTCCTCGAAGGCGCGCAGCGTGCTGTCGTAGCCCTGGTCGCCGTTCCGCAGCTTGGTGGTGACGAAGATCTCGTCGCGCGGGATGCCGGTGGCGGCGATCGCCGCGCCCACGCCCTCCTCGTTGTAGTAGCCGGCAGCGGTGTCGATGTGCCGGTAGCCCACCTCGAACGCCTGCTCCACGACCTTCTGGGTCTCATCGGGCGGCGTCTGGAAGACACCGAGACCGAGTTGCGGGATGGTGACGCCGTTGTTGAAAGTCAGCTCGGGTACGGGCATGGTGTATCTCTCCAATGTCTGTCGCCTCGACGAAGGTCGAGAGGAATGGGCACGGGTCAAGTGTGCACTCATCGGCGAGCCCGAGCACGCGTGTCGGCTATCAGCGAACTACCCCGACGACGTGAAGCGGGTGCACCGCGCCCCGGAGGACGTGGTGCACCCGCTTCACGCGACGCTGTGCTGCGCTGTGCGGATCGTGCGATCAGCGGCTCTCGAGCACGTACCCCTCTTCGCCGTGCACGATGGTGTCGATTCCCGCCAGCTCGTCCTCGTTCTTCACGCGGAACCCGATCGTCTTCTCGATCGCGAGGCCGATGACGAAGGCGAGCACGAAGGAGTAGACCAGCACCGCGAACGCCGCGATGGCCTGGGCGCCCAGCTGGTTGAGGTTGCCGCTGAAGATGAGGCCGACGTCGCTGGCGAAGAAGCCGATGTACAGCGTTCCGATGAGACCGCCCACGAGGTGGATGCCCACCACGTCCAGCGAGTCGTCGAAGCCGAGCTTGAACTTCAGCTCGATCGCGAGGGCGCAGACGGCACCCGAGATGAGGCCGAGCACGATCGCCCAGAACGGCGTGAGCGAGGCGCAGGCCGGCGTGATGGCGACGAGGCCCGACACGGCACCCGACGCGGCACCGACCGACGTCGCCTTGCCGTCCTTGATCTTCTCGATCAGCAGCCAGCCGAGGATTGCTGCTGCCGGAGCGGCGATGGTGTTGAGGAAGGCGAGGGCCGCGACTCCATCGGCGGCGAGCTCCGAACCGGCGTTGAACCCGAACCAGCCGAACCAGAGAAGACCCGCACCGAGCAGGACCAGCGGCACGTTGTGCGGCTTCTGGATGCCCTTGGCGAACCCGACCCGCTTGCCGAGCACGAGGGCGAGGGCGAGGGCCGCCGCACCCGCGTTGATGTGCACCGCGGTACCACCGGCGAAGTCGATGGCGCCCACGTTGTAGGCGATCCATCCGCCGTCGACCACGCCCTCCTCACCGACGGTGAAGTTGAAGACCCAGTTGGCCACGGGGAAGTACACGACGGTCGCCCAGATGCCCGCGAAGAGGAGCCACGGACCGAAACGGGCGCGGTCGGCGATTGCCCCCGAGATCAGCGCCACGGTGAGGATCGCGAAGGTCGCCTGGAACGCCGCGAAGGCGATCACGGGGTAGGCGCCCTGCGGGTCGGCGGCGTCGGCGAGGAGCCCCTCGAGACCGAGGTTGGCCGGGTCGATACCGATGATGCCGTCGATGCCGATGTACGTGTCGGTCCCCGCCACACCCTCCGCGCCGTTGCCGAAGGCGATCGCGTAGCCGTAGAGGACCCAGAGGACACCGATGAGCCCGAGCGAACCGAAGCTGAGCATCATCATGCTCACCACGCTCTTGGCCTTCACGAGGCCTCCGTAGAAGAACGCGAGTCCGGGGGTCATCAGCAGCACGAGCGCGGCTGCGATGAGTAGGAAGGCGGTATTGCCCTGATCCATGGCTGAGAACCTCTCGTAGGTGTGCGGGTCGATACCGGCGCGCCTCAGCGGGTGGCAAGCGAGCGACTCCGGCGGTCCGGTATGGCCGTAAGTCTTCCCACGCGAGATTTCACACCGTCGCGCAGCGTGTTTCGAGCACGTTACGCACCCGGCGTCCGCGTAAACATCCTGTTACACACAGGCGCATCGCAGCGGATGGGAGTACGAATACGGGTCACCGGGGTGCACCCGACCGGACGGTCAGCCGGACGTGAGGGAGATCAGGCGCGACGTCGCCCTCAGGTACTTCTTGCGGTATCCGCCCGCCAGCATGTCCGCGGCGAACACCTGGTCGAGCGGCAGCCCGGACGCGAGCACGGGTACCTGCGCGTCGTAGAGCCGGTCGACGAACGCCACGAAACGCAGCGCATCCGTCTGAGACCCGAGCTCGTGCACGTCGGTGAGGGCGACCGTGTCCACGCCGTCGATGAGCTTGATGTAGCGCGCGGGGTGCACGGTACCGAGGTGCGCGATCAGACCGTCGAAAGTGTCCTCGGTGATCGCTCGACCGCTCCGCTCGGCAGCGGCCACCGCCTCCGCCAGCTCGCCCGGCGGCAGGGCACGGGCATGGCCCTCGAACTCCCGCCTCCGGTAGTCCAGCCCGTCGATGCGCAGGGTGTCGAACTGCTCCGACATGGCATGGATCTCGCGCAGGAAGTCGGCCGCGGCGAAGCGGCCCTCCCCGAGCGCGTTCGGCGGCGTGTTCGACGTCGCCGCGACTCGGGAACCGGATGCGACCAGGTCGCCGATGAGGCGGGTCATCATCATGGTGTCTCCCGGATCGTCGAGCTCGAACTCGTCGATCGCGATCAGGCTCGCACCGGCGAGCAGGTCGACGGCCGCGCGGTACCCGAGAGCACCGACGAGGGAGGTGTACTCGATGAAGGTCCCGAGGTACTTCGGCCCGGGTGCACCATGCCAGAGCGCGGCGAGCAGGTGGGTCTTGCCGACGCCGAATCCGCCATCGAGGTAGACGCCGGGCTTGGACTTCGGCGCCTTCCTGCCCCAGGAGAAGAGCCCACCCGACCGCGCGGGCCCCCACGCCGAAGCGAAGTCGCGAAGGGTGTCGAGCGCCCGTTGCTGGGAGTCGTAGTCGGGGTCCGGTCGATAGGAATCGAACGACGCCGTGGCGAACTGGCGCGGCGGCACGAGAAGCGCGGCGATCTCGGGACCCGAGATCGTGGGGGCGCGATCCGCGAGTCGGGGGGCCGATCCGATGTGCTCGTTTCTCACGTGCGAGGGCTCCCGTGGCAGGCGAAGTGGTCAGAAGTCGTCTCCCGGCCCAGGAAGCGGCAGTGCATTGCGTAGTCTCGCAGGAGGGGAAGAGGAGTTTCAGCCTATCCCGCAGCCCACGTCCGAACGCCACGTCCCAGGAGGTCCCATTGGCAGTCGCACCCGACCCGTCACCCCGATTCGCCGAGTACGCCCACCCCGAACGGCTCGTCAGC
This sequence comes from Planctomonas psychrotolerans, assembly GCF_008642235.1. Lineage (GTDB taxonomy): Bacteria > Actinomycetota > Actinomycetes > Actinomycetales > Microbacteriaceae > Planctomonas > Planctomonas psychrotolerans. Next base: position 409,635 of record NZ_SJEV01000002.1, read on the forward strand.
ACCGACTGGCTCGAGCAGAATCTCGGAACACCGGGTCTCGTCGTCGCCGAATCCGACGAGGACGTGCTGCTGTACGAAACGGGACACATCCCCGGCGCGGTGAAGATCGACTGGCACACCGACCTGAACGACCCGGTCACCCGCGACTTCATCCAGGGCGAGCGGTTCGCCGCTGTACTCGGCGCCAAGGGCATCACCCGCGACACCACGGTCGTCATCTACGGCGACAAGAGCAACTGGTGGGCGGCGTACACCCTGTGGGTCTTCACCCTGTTCGGTCACGAGGACGTACGACTCCTCGACGGCGGACGGGACAAGTGGATCGCCGAGGGACGCGCCCTGACCACCGAGGCAGCGACGCCCGAGGCGGTCGAGTACCCGGTGATCGAGCGCGACGACACCACCGCCCGCGCCTTCCGGGACGACGTCTTGGCGCACCTCGGCAACCCGCTGATCGATGTGCGGAGCCCGGAGGAGTACAGCGGTTCCCGCACCACGGCGCCCGCCTACCCCGAGGAGGGTGCACTCCGTGCCGGACACATCCCCACGGCGAAGAGCGTGCCGTGGGCCCGCGCCGCCGCAGAGGACGGCACGTTCCGCCCGCTCGACCAGCTGAACGGCGTGTACCGCGACGAGGCCGGCCTCAGCGACGGCGACCGGGTCATCGCCTACTGCCGCATCGGCGAGCGGTCGGGCCACACCTGGTTCGTGCTCACCCACCTGCTCGGACTGGAGGGCGTGCGCAACTACGACGGATCCTGGACCGAGTGGGGCAGCGCCGTGCGCGTTCCCATCGTGACGGGCACCGAACCCGGCGACCTGCCGGCCTGAGCCCGCGAGGGTTCCCCCGCCGACGGCACCCGCCGCGGCGGCGGGGGAACGATCGGGCTCGGGTGCGGGAGAATGGGACGGTGACGAATCCGCTGCCCGAGTCCCTCCGTCAGATCCGAGACGACTTCCTCGAGCTGGGCCAGCCCGACCGGCTGCAGCTCCTGCTCGAGTTCTCCAACGACCTGCCCGACCTGCCCGAGCGCTATCGCGACCACCCGGACCTTCTCGAACGGGTCGAGGAATGCCAGTCGCCGGTCTATCTCTTCGTGGAGGTCGACGACGATTCCCGGGTGCACATGTACGCGACGGCACCGGCGGAGGCGCCGACCACCCGGGGATTCGCGTCCATTCTGTCGCACGGTCTCGGCGGCCTCACGGTCGACGAGGTCCTCGCGGTACCCGATGACTTCCCGAACACGATCGGGCTGTCGGCCGCCATCTCGCCGTTGCGCCTCCGCGGAATGACCGCGCTCCTCGGCCGCACCAAGCGTCAGGTCCGCCTGAGGACGGCCGCATGATCGTGTCCCGGGTGCACCCCGCTCCCCGGGAGTCCCGGGACACGGACGACCCGGATACGACCGGGTGGCTCTCCGAGAACTACCGACCCGATCGCCCGGACTGGCTCAGGATCAACCTGATCGGCAGTGCGAACGGAAGTGCGACGGGATCGGACGGAACCTCGGAGACCCTGTCGAGCCGCACCGATCGTCGCATCCTCGGGGTGATCCGCGACCACAGCGACGTGGTCCTCGTCGGGGCGTCGAGCGTCCGAACCGAAGGGTACGTGCTCCCCCGCAGCGCGGCGCTCGCCGTGGTCACTCGCACCGGTGACCTGTCGGGCGCGAAACTGACCCGCGACGGCTCCCGCGGGCCGCTGCTCGTGCTGTGTCCGCGGTCCGTGGAGGGCGGCGTACGACGGCGGCTCGGCGACCTCGATGCTCGGCTCCTGCCGGTGGACGACACCGACGGCAGCCTGTCCCCGACCGACATGATCGCGGCCCTCCGCGCGGAGGGTCTCCGATCGGTGGTGTGCGAGGGCGGACCGACCCTGGCGGCCGCCCTGCTGCGCGCATCCGTGGTCGACGAACTGTGCCTGTCGGTCAGCCCCGCACTGGTCGCTCCCGGCGTGTCGCTGCTGCCGCCCGACGTCGACCTCGACGTCCCGCTCGAGCTGCGTCAACTCCTGCTCGATGGGGCGGATACGTGCTATTTCCGCTGGTCCGTCCCCGCTTCGACTAGCGCGTCCGCGCGTCCAGCGACACGCGCCGACGCGTCGAACTGAAGAATATTCATCAAACTGTTGCAGTCGGATTGAGATAGTCCCTATGCTTCGCGGAATGGCGCATTGCCCGAATGCCGCCAACACCCGAATCAAAGGCCTGCCCCGATGCCTCTCTTTTTGTCTGCCCGCTTGCGCGCGCTCGCCGCGACAACCGCGGTTCTCGTCACCGCCGGACTCTTCACCGCACTGCCGGCTCAGGCCGACACAGCGCCTGCACCCGGAGAGGTGGAGACTGTCTCCACCGACGTTCTCCCTACGGTGCAGATCGACGGGATCATCTGGTCCACCACCATCGTCGGCAACACGGTGTACGCGGGCGGTAGCTTCGCGAACGCCCGTCCCGCGGGCAGCACCACCTCCAGCAACATCCCCCGCTCCAACCTGCTCGCCTTCAACCTCACCACCGGCGCGCTGATCACCTCCTTCGCTCCGACCGTGAACGGCACGGTGAACTCGGTGGTCGCGTCCCCCGACGGCTCCCGCGTCTACATTGGCGGAACGTTCACCTCCGTGAACGGCACGACCCGCAACCGGGTCGCCGCGCTCAACCCGACCACCGGCGCACTCATCACGTCGTTCGCCCCGTCGTTCAACACCGCCGTCGAGTCGGTGGTCGCCAGCAACACCGCGGTGTACGTGGGTGGCAACTTCACGTCGGTGAGCGGCACCCCGCGCATGCGCATCGCCGGGCTGAACGCGAGTAACGGCGCCGTGCTCCCCATGGACGCGCAGGCCAACGAGCGCGTGCTCGCCCTCGCACTGTCACCCGACGGCGGCAAGCTCGTCGTCGGCGGTCACTTCACCCTGCTGAACGGCAGCGACAACCCCGGCTACGGATTCGGCGCGGTCAACACCACGACGGGCGCGTCGATGCCCTGGAACATCAACCGCGAGGTACGCCAGGCCGGAACCAGCGCCACCAGCTTCTCCACCGCGGCCATCTACAGCCTCAAGTCCGACTCGACCGGTGTCTACGGCACCGCCTACATGTATCCGGTGAGCGGCAAGACCCTGGAGGGGTCGTTCCGGGCGGACTGGGCCAACGGCGACATCGTCTGGCTCAACACCTGCAAGGGCGACAGCTACGACGTCGCCGTGAACTCCGACACCGTCTACCTCGCCGGTCACCCGCATGACTGCTCCGAGCAGGGCGAGTTCCCCGACACCTTCAACCCGAAGGTCTACCACCGCGGCATGGCGTGGACGAAGTCCGCCAGCGGCCCGGGAACGACGATCGGCGAGTTCGCCGGGAACCCGTCGCCCAAGATGCTCAGCTGGTGGCCCGACTTCAACTCCGGCACGGTGTCGGGCGCGACCCAGGGACCGTGGGCCGTGGCGGCGACCGACGACTACGTCGTCTTCGCCGGCGAATTCACCCGGGTCAATAACCTCCCGCAGCAGGGCATCGTGCGCTTCGCCAGCAAGGAGATCGCCCCGAACGACGACGGACCCCGCGTCAGCGGATCCGCCTTCGTGCCCACGGTCACGCCCGCCGCCTCCGGCGCCGTCAACGTGCGCTGGCTCACCAACTGGGACCGCGACAACGAGTTCCTCACCTACGAGGTCTACCGCAACGGCAGCACGAACCGCGTCTACGGGCCGGTCACGGTCGGCTCGCGCGCGAACTTCGATCGTCCGGTGATGTCGTTCACCGACTCCGGTCTCACCCCGGGCAGCACCTACACCTACCGGGTGCGCGCCACTGACCCGTTCGGCAACACCGTCATCGGCAACAGCGTCTCCGCCACGGCGCCCAGCTCGGCCAACAGCGCCTACGCCAACACCGTGCTCGGCGACACCCCCGCTTCCTACTGGCGGTTGAACGACTCCTCCGGCAACTTCCTCGACTGGGCCGGCGCGAACAGCGCGACACCGGACACGGGCATCACCCGCGGCACGGCCGGCGCGATCGGAGGCGACAGCAACACCGCGGCCACCTTCCCGGGCACGGTCACGGGCGTCGCCACCGCGCGTCAGGCCGTCACGGCGCCCACGAACTTCGCCGTGGAGTCGTGGTTCCGCACCACCAGCACAACCGGCGGAAACCTCGTCGACCTCGGATCGGCGACCACGGTCACCACGACCTCGACGACCACCACGCAGGCGACCACGACCAACCGGAACCTGTTCATCGACGGCACCGGAAAGGTATCCTTCGGACTCCGCGGCGGCTTCGGCTCCCCCTCCCGTCTCGTGTCCTCTACCGCGACCGGCCTGAACGACGGCCAGTGGCACCACGCGGTCGGCTCGGTGGGCCCGCGTGGCATGGAGCTGTTCGTCGACGGTCGGCTCGTGGCCATCAACTCCACCGCGACGACCGCCGCAGCAGCATCCGGATACTGGCGCATCGGTGGCGACAACGCCCTGGCCCCCGGTGGCCCGACGTTCTTCGCCGGAACGATCGACGAGGTGGCCGTGTACGACGCGCCCCTCACGCTCGCTCAGGTCACCGACCACTACACCCGCTCCGGCCGACAGGTCAGCGGCACGGCACCGAACGTCGCTCCCACGGCGGCCTTCACGCGCACGCAGAACGCTCTCGCGCTGGCGGTCGACGCCAGCACGTCGTCCGACACGGACGGCAGCATCGTCTCCTACGCCTGGGACTTCGGCGACGGCTCGACCGGGACCGGCGTCACCGCCTCGCGCACCTACGCGGCGGCCGGTCGCTACACGGTCACCCTGACCGTCACCGACAACCGCGGCGCGGTCTCGGTGTCCACGGCGGCCATCAACGTGACCACCAACCAGCTGCCCACCGCGTCGTTCACGGCGAAGGTGTCCGGCCTGGCGGTCGCGGTCGACGGCACGGGATCCACCGACCCGGACGGCACCATCACTTCCTACTCGTGGTCGTTCGGCGACGGCTCGAACACCTTCACGGGTCCGACGGTGAACTACACCTACCTGAAAGCCGGCACCTACACGATCAGCCTCACCGTGCAGGACGCGGCCCGCGGATCGCACACGACCACGCAGACGGTGACGGTGCAGTCCGGCACGCCGGCGAATGTGGCCCCGGTGGCGCGGTTCACGTCATCGGTGTCGGGCCTGACGGCGATCGTGAACGGATCGACGTCGACCGACTCGGACGGCACGATCGCGTCCTACACGTGGAACTTCGGCGACGGAAGCACCGGCACCGGTGCGACCGCGTCGCGGACCTACACGGCCGCCGGCA